>NZ_JBKBFD010000001.1:4800000-7318753 GCF_047302815.1 Duganella sp. CT11-25 | reverse complement strand
ATTCATATGCGCGTCCAGGATATGAACCGACAAGTCCGGAATCGGCTTGCCGATGCTGGCGCCCTGCGACACACACGCGGCCTGCAACGGCTCGTAGGTCACATGCACCGTGGTCTCGGTAATGCCGTACATGTTGATCAGCTGCGGCATGGCGTCGCCATGCGCGGCAAACCAGGGCGCCAGCGCCGAGGGGTTCAGTGCCTCGCCGCCGAAGATGACCTTGCGCAGCGCCAGCTTGGCGCCGGCGGCGGCATCGACCGCGATCAGCTGCTGGAATGCCGACGGGGTCTGGTTGAGCACCGTCACGCGCTCGTGCGCCAGCAAGGCATGGAACAGCTCCGGCGACTGCGCCTCCTCTCGCGACACGATCACCAGCTTGCCGCCGTAGACCAGCGCGCCCCAGATCTCCCATACCGAGAAGTCGAAGGCGAAGGAGTGGAACATGGTCCATGTATCGCGCGGGCCGAAGTCGAACCACGGCTGCGTCGCGGCGAACAGGCGCTGCACATTGCCATGTTCGATCTGCACGCCTTTCGGCTTGCCGCTGGAACCGGAGGTGTAAATGACATAGGCCAGATGCGCCGGCGCCGCCAGTCCACGGGGGTTGGTGGCGGGATATGCCGCCACCGCATCCCAGCCCGTATCCAGGGCCAGATACGGCAGGCCGCCGACGGCATCGGACAGGCTGGACTGGGTAAGCACCAGCTTGGGCTGCGCGTCCTTCAGCATGAAGTCGATGCGGTCGCGCGGATTGATCGGGTCCAGCGGCAGGTAGGCGGCGCCGGCCTTCAGGATGGCCAGCATGCCGACGATCATCGCGCAGGAGCGCTCCAGGTACAGGCCGACAAGGTCTTCCGCCCCTATTCCGGCGGCGCGCAGATAGTGGGCCAGGCGGTTGGCACGCTCATTCAACTGCATGTAGCTCAGGCGTTCGGCGCCGCACACCAGCGCCGTCGCCATGCCGTCGCGCGCAGCTTGTTCCTCGAACAGTTCGTGCACCAGGCGTGACGGGTATGTGCGCGCCGCCGCGTTGAAGCCGGCCAGTTGTGCCAGTGCCGCCTGGTCCAGCAGCGGCAGCCGGCCCACAGTCTGCCGCGCGTCGGCCACCATGCCGGCCAGGATCGTCTCGAAATACCGTGCGAAACGCTCGACCGTCGCCGCATCGAACAGCGCACTCGCATATTCCAGGCCACCGACGATGTGGTCACCGTTATCTTCGAGGACGGCCGACAGATCGAAATGGCTGGTGGTATGCGGCAAGGGGAAGTCCGTCAACGACACTTCCGGCAATTGCAAGCTCCCGCCAGGCGTATTATTCAAGCTCAGCATCACCTGGAAGACCGGGCTATGGCCCGTGTTGCGCTCCGGCCTGAGTACGTCCACCACCTGCTCAAACGGCAAGTCCTGATGGCTGAAGCAGGCCACCGTCGTGCTCTTCGTCTGCGCCAACAGCTGCGCCACGGTAAGGCTGTCGTCCAGCTGGACGCGTAGCGCCAGCGTATTGACGAAGAAGCCGATCAAGCCTTCCGTCTCGCGCAGCCGGCGATTCGCCACCGGCACGCCGGTAACAATATCGCCTTGTCCGCTCAGGCGCGACAACAATATCGTCCAGCCGGCCAGCAGCACGCTAAACAACGTGGTGCCGTGCGTCTGCGCCAGCTCCTTCAGCCCGGCGCTCAACGATGGAGCTAGCACAAAAGAAACGCAAGCGCCCGCGAAGTCCGGTGAAGGCGGGCGCGGCCGGTCGAGCGGCAGCGGCAGCAAGGCGGGCGCACCGGCCAGGTGCTGCAACCAGAACTCGGCCTGGACCGCGCGCTCAGGCCCCTGCAACCACGCGCGCTGCCAGGCGGCGTAATCGGCATACTGCGCACCCAACGGCGGCAGCGGATCGCCTTCGCCACGGCACAGCGCTTCATACAGGGCGCTGAATTCGCGCACGAAGATGCCGCGCGACCAGCCGTCGGAGATAATGTGATGCTGGGCGATGATCAACAGCCACTCGTCGTCGGCCAGGCTGAGCAGGCAGCCGCGGATCAGCGGCCCCCGCTCAAGGTCGAAGTGTTCCTCGGCTGTCGCCCTGCATGCCCGCGCTATGGCCGGTTCCTGTTGTGCTGCCGGCATACTGCGCAAATCCTGTTCGCGCAAGGAAAAGCCGGCGTGGCCGCTTCCGATCACCTGAAAAGCCGCCTCTCCCGTCTGCACAAACGTTGTGCGTAGGCTTTCATGGCGCGCCACCAGCATGTTCAAGGCGCGCAGCAGCACGTCGCGGCGCAGTGCGCCACGCAGGCGCAGCGCAGCACTCATATGGTAGGCCCTGCTGGCCGCGCGATCGAACTGGGACAAAAACCAAAGCCGTTGCTGGCTGGATGACAGGACCAGCGGCGCGCGGCGGTCCGCCGCCAACGCCTGGCCAGCGCGCTTCTCCGCTGCAGCGCCCGCCAGGCGGCGGCGCAGGTACTCTCTCCGCACTTCTTCGATGTTTAGACTGGACACGTTTATTCTTCTCTATAAATGTCGATTATCTGGGCCATGTTCACGTTGCTTATTCCGGCTGGGCGTCCAGCCATGCCTGCATTTGCTCGGGTGACAATTGCGCCATTTCCCGTTCGATTCGTTCCACATCGTCGGCCGCGCACTGTTCAATGATGTGCTGCGCCGTGATGGCCGCAAGCTGGCGCACATCCGGTGACTGGAAAATCGTTGCCAGGCCGATGTCGACGCTGAATAGCTCATTTATGCGTGACAGCAACTGCACCGCCAACAAGGAATGCCCTCCCAGCTGGAAGAAATTGTCGTCGCGGCCGACCTGGCTGACGCCCAGCAGTTCCCGCCAGATGGCGGCGATCGCCTGCTCCATCTCGCCCTCCGGCGCCGCGTAGGCGCCGTGCGCGGCGGCCTGCTCGTCCGGCGCCGGCAGCGCACGCCGGTCCAGCTTGCCGTTCGCCGTCAGCGGGAACGCGTCCAGCACCACGAACGCGCCCGGCAGCATGTACTCGGTCAGCCGCCGCGCCAGCGCCTCGCGCAGCGCGCGCGCCGCCGGCGCCTGCGCCCCCCGCGCCGTGACGTAGGCCACCAGCCGCCGGTCGCCCGGGCTGTCCTCGCGCACCACCACCACCGCGTCGGCCACGCCGTCGCAGGCGCGCAGCGCCGCCTCGATTTCACCCAGCTCGATGCGGAAGCCGCGCAGCTTGACCTGGAAATCGTTGCGCCCCAGGTAGGCGATGGTGCCGTCCTCGCGCCAGCGCCCCAGGTCGCCCGACTTGTACATCCGCGCCCCCTCCCGGCCGGCGAACGGATCGCGCACGAAACGCTCGGCGTCCAGCTCCGGACGGTTCAGGTAGCCGCGCGCCACGCCCATCCCTCCCAGGTACAGTTCGCCCGCCATGCCCACCGGCACCGGCTGCCCCTGCGGATCGAGGATGTAGACGCGCGCATTGCCCAGCGGCTTGCCGATGTGCGGCGTGGCGCCGGCGCCGTTGACCAGCCCCAGCGTGACGTCGACCGTGCATTCGGTCGGCCCATACATGTTGTAGAAGCGCGTGACCGGACTGGCGCGCAAGACCTGCCATGTCGCCTCGCCCAGCGCCTCGCCGCCGATCAGCACGCTGGCCGGCCGGTAGTCCTGCCGCGCCAGCAGCCCGGCCGCCAGCAGCACCTCCAGCTGCGACGGCGTGCAATCGAAGGCGTCGATGCGGTGCTCGGCCAGGAACGCCACCATCGCCGCGCCGTCGGCGCGGATCTCCTGCGGCACGATGTGCAGGCAGTGGCCCGACAACAGCTGCAGGATGCCCTTGAGCGACATGTCGAACGCGAACGACGCGTTCAGCGCCACCCGCGCGCCCGCCGGGCAGGCGCTGTGCGTGCTGCGCCGCGTCTCTTCCCAGAAGTTGAGCGCCGAACGGTGCGCCACCATCACGCCCTTGGCCGTGCCGGTCGAGCCCGAGGTGTAGATCACATACGCCAGGTGCTCGTCGTGCAGCCCCAGCGCCCGGGCGTCGGGATCGTGCGCGGGCTGGCCGCGCAGCGCCTCGCCGTCCTGGTCCAGGTACAGCACCGGACACCACGCGCCGTGCCAGCGCGCGGCCTGCGTCCAGCCGCTTGCCGCCAGCACGGCCGCCGGCGCGCAATCGCCGACGATGTAGTCCAGCCGCTCGGGCGGATAGGCCGGATCGAGCGGCACGTAGGCCGCGCCCGCCTTGAGGATGCCCAGCAAGCCGACGATCATTTCTTCCCCGCGCGGCGTGCACAGCCCGACCAGCTGGTCCGGCTGCACGCCCCGCGCCAGCAACGCGTGGGCGACCCGGTTGGCTTGCCGGTTCAATTCGCCGTAGCTCCACACCCGGCCTTGCCAGGCCAGCGCCGGGGCCTGCGGCGTGCGCGCCGCCTGCGCCTCGAACACGCCGTGTATCGTGCGTCCCGGCGTGAACGGCGCTTCGCTCGCGTTGAACCGCTCCAGCACCAGCGCCCGCTCGCCTTCGCCCAGCAGGTTCAGGCGGCTCACCGGCTGCGCCGCATCGGCAACCATGCTCCACAGTACCTGCTCGAACCGCTCGCGCAGGCTGATGATCGAAGCCCGGTCAAACAATGCGCTCGCATAGCGGAAATTGCCGGCGATCGTTTCGCCGTCATCCTGAAACGCGAGGTGCAAATCACACGGAATGGTGTCGACGTCAAGCGGCATCAGTTCCAACGCCAGGCCCGGCAACAACATCTTGCCGGGCGGCGTATTGTTCAGGCCCAGCATCACCTGGAAGATCGGGCTGTGGCTAGTGCTGCGCGGCGGTTTGAGCGCCTCGACCACCTGCTCGAACGCCACATCCTGGTGGCTGTAAGCCTCCAGCGTACTGGCCTTGACCCGGGCTAGAAGCTGCGCCACCGTGGGATCGTCCTCCAGCGTCACGCGCAGCGCCAGCGTGTTGATGAAGAAGCCGATCAAGTTCGTCACGTCGCCACGCTGGCGATTCGCCACCGGCGTGCCGGTCACCACCTCGCCCTGCCCGCTCAGGCGCGACAGCAGCACCGACCAGCCGGCCAGCAAGGTCATGAACAAGGTCGCGCCTTCCCGCTGAGCCAGCTGGCGCAAGCCATCGGCCAGCGCGGCAGGCAGGCGCACCGGCAGCGCGCCACCCGCATAGCTTTGCTGCGCCGGACGCGGCCGGTCCAGCGGCAATTCCAGCAGCGACGGCGCGCCGCCCAGGTGGCCGCGCCAGAACGCCAGTTGGCGCTCCAGCAGCTCGCCCTGCAGCCAGCCGCGCTGCCATTGCGCGTAGTCGGCGTACTGCACGGCCAGCGGTGGCAGCGGATCGGCATGCCCCTGGCTGAAGGCCGTATATAAAGCACGTACTTCCTCGACCAGGAGGCCGACCGACCAGCCGTCCGATACGATGTGGTGCTGCGTCAGCAGCAGCACGTGTTCCTCTTCCGCCAGTCGCAGCAACTGGCCGCGGATCAGCGGTCCCCGCGCCAGGTCGAACGGCGCGCTCGCCTCGTCCACGCTGTAGCGTTCGACGGCGCTGGCTTGCTCATGCCCCGCCAAGGCGCGCAGGTCGCTCACCGCCAGCGCGAATACGGCCGGCGCGTCGATCTGTTGCGCCGGCTGGCCTGCCTGCTCGACGAAACGGGTGCGCAGCACTTCGTGGCGCGCCACGATGCGCGTCAGCGCGGCGCGCAAGGCGTCGGCGTCGAGCCGGCCGCGCAGCCGCAGCCGCGCGGGCATGTGGTAGGCGGCGCTGGCCGCCGGGTCCATCCGGTCCAGGAACCACAGGCGCTGCTGCGCCCACGACAGCGGCAACGCCGTGCTGCGGTCGGCCGGCAAGATGACTTCCTGCGCCGCCGGCTGAGCCGACCGCGCCAGCGCGGCCAGCGCCGCCAGCGTCGGCTCGGCGAACAGCGCACGCACGGCGAGATCCACGCCCAGTTCCTGGCGCAGCCGCGCCAGGAACTGGATCGCCAGCAAGGAGTGGCCGCCCAGCTCGAAGAAGTGATCATGCCGGCCCACCTGCTCCACGCCCAGCAGTTCCTGCCAGATCGCGGCGATGGCCTCTTCCGCCGCGCCTTGCGGTGGCGCATATTCGCGCACCGCCAGCGCCGACGCATCCGGCGCCGGCAAGGCCTTGCGATCGAGCTTGCCGTTCGGCGTCAGCGGCAACGCCTCCAACATCACGAACGCGCCCGGTATCATGTACTCGGCCACTTGCCGCGACAGCGCCGCGCGCAGCGCCGCCGCTTCCAGCTGCGCTCCCGCCGCCGGCACCAGATAGGACACCAGCCGCATGTCGCCGCCTTCGCCGAGCGCCACCACCACCGCCTCGCCCACGCCGTCGCACGCCACCAGGCGCGCTTCGATCTCGCCCAGTTCGATGCGCTGGCCGCGCAGCTTGACCTGGAAGTCGTTGCGGCCCAGGTACTCGATGGCGCCATCCTCGCGCCAGCGGCCCACGTCGCCCGTCTTGTACATGCGCGCCCGCGGCACGCCGCTGAACGGATCGGGCACGAAACGCTCGGCCGTCAATTCAGGCCGATTCAGATAACCGCGCGCCACCTGCACGCCGCCGATATACAGTTCGCCGGCCACGCCCACCGGCACCGGCTGCCCTTGGCGGTCCAGCACATACATCGCCGTGTTGGCGATCGGACGTCCGATCGGCACGCTGCTTCCCGCCTGCCCCGGCAGGCAATGCCATGCCGTGACCTCGACCGCCGCCTCGGTCGGCCCGTACAGATTGTGCAGTTCGACGTCCGGCAGGCTGCGGTGGAAATGCTGCCGCAACGCCGCCGGCAGCGCCTCGCCGCTGCACAGCACGCGCCGCAACGAGGCGCAGCGGCGCGCGTCGGCCTGCGGCAGGAACAGCTGCAGCATCGACGGCACGAAGTGCATCATCGTGATGCCCGCCGTCTCGATCGCCTCGGCCAGGTATTGCGGATCCAGGTGCCCCTGCGGCCGCGCCATCACCAGTTGCGCCCCGGCCAGCAGCGGCAGGAAGAATTCCCAGACCGAGACGTCGAACGCCATCGGCGTCTTTTGCAGCACGCGGTCCCGCGCCGTCAACTGGTAGGTGTCCTGCCCCCACAGCAAGCGGTTGACGACGCCGTCGTGCTGGTTCATCACGCCTTTCGGCTGCCCGGTGGAGCCGGAGGTGTAGATTACATAGGCCAGGTGGTTGGGACGCAGCGTGGCGCGTTCCGGATTGGTGTCCGGCAGGCCGGCCACCGCCGCCTCCAGGCGGTCGAGTTCCAGCACCGGCACCGCGCCTGCGTCCAGCCGCTCGCGCAGGGCGCTGTGCGTCAGCAGCGCGCGTGGCGCGCTGTCGGCCAGCATGTAGGCCAGGCGTTCGCCCGGATAGTCCGGATCCAGCGGCACGTAGGCGCCGCCCGCCTTCAGGATCGCCAGCAGCCCCACCACCATCTCGACGCTGCGCTCGACGCAGATCGCCACCCGCTCGTCCGGGCCGATGCCCAGCGCGCGCAAATGATGCGCCAGGCGGTTGGCGCGCTGGTTCAGCTGCGCATAGCTCAGGCGCTCGGCTCCGCACACCAGCGCCGTTGCCGCGCCGTCGCGCGCCACCTGCTGCTCGAACAGCTCGTGCACCAGGCGCGACGGATAAGGATGCGCCGTCGCGTTGAAGCCGGCCAGTTGTGCCAGCCCGGCCCGGTCCAGCAGCGGCAGACGGCTCACCGGCTGCTGCGCGTCTGCCACCATGCCGGCCAGGATCGTTTCGAAGTACTGGATGAAGCGGGCCACCGTGCTCGCGTCAAACAGCGCGCTCGCATAGGTGAGAGAACCGTGCAGCAAGCCGTCCTGCTCCTCCAACGCCAGATTCAGTTCGAACTGCGCACTGCAGCCATCCTGCGCCAGGCTATCCAGCGTCAGGCCCGGCAGTTCCAGGCTGCGCGCCGGTGTGTTGTTCAGGCTGAGCATCACCTGGAAGACAGGGCTGTGACTGGTGCTGCGCGGTGGTTTGAGCGCCTCGACCACCTGCTCGAACGGCACATCCTGGTGGCTGTAGGCCTCCAGCGTGTCGGCCTTGACCCGGGCCAGCAGCTGCGCCACCGTGGGATCGTCCTCCAGCGTCACGCGCAGGGCCAGCGTGTTGACGAAGAAGCCGATCAAGTTCGCGACGTCGCCACGCTGGCGATTCGCCACCGGCGTGCCGGTCACCACCTCGCCCTGCCCGCTCAGGCGCGATAGCAGCACCGACCAGCCAGCCAGCAAGGCCATGAACAAGGTCGCGCCTTCCCGCCGCGCCAACTGGCGCAAGCCATCGGCCAACGCGGCCGGCAGGCGCACCGGCAGCGCGCCGCCCGCATAGCCCTGCTGCGCAGGGCGCGGCCGGTCCAGCGGCAACTCCAGCAGCGACGGCGCGCCGCCCAGGTGGCCGCGCCAGAACGCCAGTTGGCGCTCCAGCAGCTCGCCCTGCAGCCAGCCGCGCTGCCATTGCGCGTAGTCGGCGTATTGCACGGCCAGCGGCGGCAGCGGGTCGGCCTGGCCCTGGCTGAAGGCGGTATATAAAGTCCGTACTTCCTCGACCAGCAAGCCGACCGACCAGCCGTCCGACACGATGTGGTGCTGCGTCAGCAGCAGCACGTGTTGCTCTTCCGCCAGCCGCAGCAACTGGCCGCGGATCAGCGGTCCCCGCGCCAGGTCGAACGGCGCGCTCGCCTCGTCCACGCTGTAGCGCTCGACGGCGCTGGCTTGCTCATGCCCCGCCAAGGCGCGCAGGTCGCTCACCGCCAGCGCGAATGCGGCCGGCGCGTCGATCTGCTGCGCCGGCTGACCTGCCTGCTCGACGAAACGGGTGCGCAGCACCTCATGGCGCGCCACGATGCGCGTCAGTGCGGCGCGCAAGGCGCCGGCGTCGAGGTGGCCGCGCAATCGCAGCCGCGCGGGCATGTGGTAGGCGGCGCTGGCCGCCGGGTCCATCCGGTCCAGGAACCACAGGCGCTGCTGCGCCCACGACAGCGGCAACGCCGCGTTGCGGTCGGCCGGCAAGATGACTTCCCGGGCCGCCGGCTGGGCCGACCGCGCCAGCGCGGCCAGCGCCGCCAGCGTCGGCTCGGCGAACAGCGCACGCACGGCGAGATCCACGCCCAGTTCCTGGCGCAGCCGCGCCAGGAACTGGATCGCCAGCAAGGAGTGGCCACCCAGCTCGAAGAAGTGATCGTGCCGGCCCACCCGCTCCACGCCCAGCAGTTCCTGCCAGATCGCGGCGATGGCCTCTTCCGCCGCGCCTTGCGGCGGCGCATATTCGCGCACCGCCAGCGCCGACGCATCCGGTGCCGGCAAGGCCTTGCGATCGAGCTTGCCGTTCGGCGTCAGCGGCAACGCCTCCAGCATCACGAACGCGCCCGGTATCATGTACTCGGCCACTTGCCGCGCCAGCGCCGCGCGCAGGGCCGCCGCTTCCAGCTGCGCCCCCGCCGCCGGCACCAGATACGCCACCAGCCGCTTGTCGTCGCCCTCGCCGCGCGCCACCACCACCGCCTCGCCCACGCCGTCGCACGCCGCCAGGCGCGCCTCGATCTCGCCCAGTTCGATGCGGAAGCCGCGTAGCTTGACCTGGAAGTCGTTGCGGCCCAGGTATTCAATGACGCCATCCTCGCGCCAGCGTCCCACGTCGCCCGTCTTGTACATGCGCGCTCGCGGCACGCTGCTGAACGGGTCGATGACAAAGCGCTCGGCCGTCAACTCGGGGCGGTTCCAGTAACCGCGTGCCACACCGGTGCCGCCGATATAGATCTCCCCGGCCACTCCCGGCGGCACGGGGCAACGATGCCGATCCAGAATATAGACACTAGTATTGGCAAGCGCCCGTCCTATCGGAATATTGTGTCCTGTGACCACTCCCTGAACGATCTCGTAGGTCGTGGAGAAGGTGGTTGCCTCGGTCGGACCATAGCCATTGACCAAATGACGCGGCGCGTAATCGCTGGCGAGCAGCCTGGCAACAGGCCGGGGATCGAGCCGGTCGCCACCGATCAGCAAGTACTTCAGACGCTTGAATGCGCGCTGCAGTCGGTCCGCGTAGGTATTGAACAACCCGACCGTCAGCCACATGGCGGTGACGCCTTCCTGGTCCAGGCAGGCATCGAACGCTTCGCAATCGAGCAGGGTCGCCTGCGGTACCACCAGCAGGCGTGCGCCGTTCGCGAGCGCGCCCCAGATTTCCCACGTCGAAGCATCGAAAGCGACATTCGCACACTGCGCCACGCAATCGTCGTCGCCAAGAGCAGCATAGCCGTCCTGCAGGGCTAAATTGCAAACGCTGCTGTGCTGTACCATGACGCCTTTCGGCTGCCCGGTGGAACCGGAGGTGTAGATCACGTAGGCAAGGTGGTCCGAGCGCAGCGCGCCGCGTTCCGGATTGGTGTCCGGCAGACCGGCCAGCGCCGCCTCCAAGCCATCGAGTTCCAGCACCGGCACCGCGCCTGCATCCAGTCGCTCGCGCAGGGCGCTGTGCGTCAACAGCGCGCGCGGCGCGCTGTCGGCCAGCATGTAGGCCAGGCGCTCGGCCGGATAGTCGGGATCCAGCGGCACGTAGGCCCCGCCCGCCTTCAGGATCGCCAGCAGCCCCACCACCATCTCGACGCTGCGCTCGACGCAGATCGCCACCCGCTCGTCCGGGCCGATGCCCAGCGCGCGCAAGTGATGCGCCAGGCGGTTGGCGCGCTGGTTCAGCTCCGCATAGCTCAGGCGCTCGGCGCCGCACACCAGCGCCGTCGCCGTGCCGTCGCGCGCCACCTGTTCCTCGAACAGCTCGTGCACCAGGCGCGACGGATAAGGATGCGCCGTCGCGTTGAAGCCGGCCAGTTGTGCCAGCCCGGCCCGGTCCAGCAGCGGAAGACGACTCACCGCCTGCTGCGCGTCGGCCACCATGCCGGCCAGGATCGTTTCGAAGTACTGGATGAAGCGGGCCACCGTGCTCGCATCGAACAGCGCGCTCGCGTAGGTTAGGGAACCGTGCAGCAAGCCGTCCTGCTCTTCCAACGCCAGAATCAGTTCGAACTGCGCGCTGTTGCCGTCCTGCGGCATGCTATCCAGCGTCAGGCCCGGCAGTTCCAGGCTGCGCGCCGGTATGTTGTTCAGGCTCAGCATCACCTGGAAGACCGGGCTGTGGCTGGTGCTGCGCGGCGGCTTGAGCGCCTCGACCACCTGCTCGAACGGCACATCCTGGTGGCTGTAGGCCTCCAGCGTACTGGCCTTGACCCGGGCCAGAAGCTGCGCCACCGTGGGATCGTCCTCCAGCGTCACGCGCAGGGCCAGCGTGTTGACGAAGAAGCCGATCAAGTTCGCGACGTCGCCACGCTGGCGGTTCGCCACCGGCGTGCCGGTCACCACCTCGCCCTGCCCGCTCAGGCGCGACAGCAGCACCGACCAACCGGCCAGCAAGGTCATGAACAAAGTCGTCCCTTCCCGCCGCGCCAGCTGGCGCAAGCCATCGGCCAACGCGGCCTGCAGGCGCACCGGCAGCGCGCCGCCCGCATAGCTTTGCTGCGCCGGACGCGGACGGTTCAGCGGCAATTCCAGCAGCGACGGCGCGCCGCCCAGGTGGCCGTGCCAGAACGCCAGTTGGCGCTCCAGCAGCTCGCCCTGCAGCCAGCCGCGCTGCCATTGCGCGTAGTCGGCGTACTGCACGGCCAGCGGCGGCAGCGGATCGGCCTGGCCCTGGCTGAAGGCGGTATATAAAGTCCGTACTTCCTCGACCAGCAAGCCGACCGACCAGCCGTCCGACACGATGTGGTGCTGCGTCAGCAGCAGCACGTGTTCCTCTTCCGCCAGTCGCAGCAACTGGCCGCGGATCAGCGGTCCCCGCGCCAGGTCGAACGGCGCGCTCGCCTCGTCCACGCTGTAGCGCTCGACGGCGCTGGCTTGCTCATGCCCCGCCAAGGCGCGCAGGTCGCTCACCGCCAGCGCGAATGCGGCCGGCGCGTCGATCTGTTGCGTCGGCTGGCCTGCCTGCTCGACGAAACGGGTGCGCAGCACCTCATGGCGCGCCACGATGCGCGTCAGCGCGGCGCGCAAGGCGTCGGCGTCGAGCCGGCCGCGCAGCCGCAGCCGCGCGGGCATGTGGTAGGCGGCGCTGGCCGCCGGGTCCATCCGGTCCAGGAACCACAGGCGCTGCTGCGCCCACGACAGCGGCAACGCCGCGTTGCGGTCGGCCGGCAAGATGACTTCCTGCGCCGCCGGCTGGGCCGACCGCGCCAGCGCGGCCAGCGCCGCCAGCGTCGGCTCGGCGAACAGCGCACGCACGGCGAGATCCACGCCCAGTTCCTGGCGCAGCCGCGCCAGGAACTGGATCGCCAGCAAGGAGTGGCCGCCTAGCTCGAAGAAGTGATCGTGCCGGCCCACCTGCTCCACGCCAAGCAGTTCCTGCCAGATCGTCGCGATCGCCTCTTCCGCCGCCCCTTGCGGTGGCGCATATTCGCGCACCGCCAGCGCCGACGCATCCGGCGCCGGCAAGGCCTTGCGATCGAGCTTGCCGTTCGGCGTCAGCGGCAACGCCTCCAGCATCACGAACGCGCCCGGTATCATGTACTCGGCCACTTGCCGCGCCAGCGCCGCGCGCAGGGCCACCGCTTCCAGCTGCGCCCCCGCCGCCGGCACCAGATAGGCCACCAGCCGCTTGTCGCCGCCCTCGCCGCGCGCCACCACCACCGCCTCGCCCACGCCGTCGCACGCCGCCAGGCGTGCCTCGATCTCGCCCAGTTCGATGCGGAAGCCGCGCAGCTTGACCTGGAAGTCGTTGCGGCCCATATGTTCAATCGCCCCGCTCTCCAGCCAACGCCCTATATCGCCGGTCCTGTACATGCGCGCCTCAGGGTCGGCGGCAAACGGATCGGACAGGAAGCGCTCCTCCGTTAAATCCTCCCGTCCAAGATAGCCGCGCGCCACGCCGGCGCCGGCGATATATATCTCGCCGGCCACGCCCTTCGGCACCACTTGTCGCCGAGC
This sequence comes from Duganella sp. CT11-25, assembly GCF_047302815.1. Lineage (NCBI taxonomy): Bacteria > Pseudomonadati > Pseudomonadota > Betaproteobacteria > Burkholderiales > Oxalobacteraceae > Duganella > Duganella sp. CT11-25. The sequence continues at coordinate 7,305,804 of NZ_JBKBFD010000001.1, read as the reverse complement.
GTCCAGGATGTAGATGCGGGTGCCCGCAATCGGCTGGCCAATCGGGACGCTGCGCGCATCCTCGGACAAGGCACCAATTTCAAACGTGGAGGCGATCGTCGTCGCTTCCGTCGGTCCGTAGGCATTCAAGAGATGGCGCGGCCCCTTGCCGCCGGCACGCAAGCGCGCCAGTGGCCGCGGATCCAGTGTATCGCCGCCGACCAGCAGGTAGTCGAGCGCGCGCAAGGCGGGCCCTATCTGTCCGGCGTAGGCATTGAAGAGACCGGTGGGCAAGAGCGCGATATTGACCCGTTCCTCGGTCAACGCGAGTGCAAAGGCCTGCGCGTCCAGCAACACCGCGGGCGGCACGATCAACAAGCGGGCGCCGTTGAGCAAGGCGCTCCACATTTCCCACGGCGAGGCGTCGAAGGCGGGATTGGAGCACAGCGCAAGGGCATCCCCGGAGTCCACCGTCATATACTCCCTGCCCAGCACCAGCGGCGGCACATTGCGGTGCTCGATCATGACGCCCTTCGGTTGGCCGGTGGAACCCGAGGTATAAATGACATAGGCCAGATGGGCCGGCGTCACACCCGTGTCCGATGCCGCCAGGTTGCCGTCGTCCGCCGCCGGCAGCCTGTCCTCGCCGGCGTCAAGCGCCAGCACCGGCACGCCGAAGTCCGCTTCCGCCGCCTGGTACGAGGCATGGCTCAAGACCAGCCGCGCGCCACAGTCTTGGATGAGGAAGGCGAGCCGCTGCAGCGGGAAGTCGGGATCCAGCGGTACGTAGGCGCCGCCGGCCTTGAGCACGGCCAGCATCGCCACCACCATCTCCACGCTGCGCGGCAGGCAAATCGCCACCCGCCGCTCCGGGCCGACGCCCAGCGTGCGCAGATGGCGGGCCAGGTGGTTGGCGCGCGCGTTCAGCTGCGCATAGCTCAGGCGCTCGGCGCCGCACACCAGCGCCGTCGCCGTGCCGTCGCGCGCCACTTTTTCCTCGAACAGTTCGTGCACCAGGCCCGCCTTGAACGGCGCGCCGAGTGCCGGGCCGCTCACCAAGGCTTGCCGCTCCCCGGCATCCAGCATCGGCAAGCGGCTCACCGGCAGCTCCGCATGGGCCGCCATCGCCGCCAGCAGGCTGGCATAGTGGCGCGCCATGCGCTCGACCGCCGCCGGCTCGAACACGCCCTGGTCGAACTTGAAGTCGCAGCGGATCTCGTCGTCCAGGACCAGGACTTCGAGCGCGATGCCCAGGCCGCCGCTGCCGCCGCTCTTGTGCAGCGGATAGGAGGACAGGCTCAGTCCTCCCCAAGCGATGGCCTGGCCGTCCGAGCGCCACAGGCGCGTCAGCGCCTCGCCCCGGCGCGCATGCTGAAAGGCGAACATGGTCTGGAACACCGGCGCCGCCCCGCTGTCGCGTTTAAGCGCGAGCTGCTCCAGCAGCGCGGCGAAGGGATAATCCTGATGCGCCATGGCGCCGGCAACCTCCAACCGCAGCGCGGCCAGGAATTGCGCCACGCTCGGATCGGCGCTGAAATCGGCGCCTAGCGCGACCGGATTGACAAAGTCGCCAACCACCTCATCCCAGCGTTCGTCCGTACGGGCCGGCATCGGCGAGCCGACCACGATGCGCGCTTGCCCGGAGTAGCGGTGCATCAGCAACTGATAGCCGCCCAGCAGGGCCGCAAACAAGGAGCCCAGGCGATGCTGGCGCGCACAGTCGCGCAAGCCGTGGGTCAGGCCGGCGTCCAGGACGCGGCTCACGACCCCGGCCGCCACGGGCGCGCCGGGCGGCTTGCGGCGCGCGCAGGCGATGTCCAGCACCTCGGCGTCGCCCGTCAGACGGGAGCGCCAGAACGCCAGCTGGGCGGCGCCTTCCTCGCCCCGGCACCAGGCATCCTGCCACCTGACATAGTCGCGGTATTGCGCGGCCCCGCCATCGGCGCCATGCGCTGCCCCCGCGTGCGCAAGCAGCTGTCCCAATTCTTCCAGCAACTGCCAGAAAGACCAGCCATCGCAGATGAGGTGATCGAACACCAGCAGCAGCACGTCGGCGGCGGCGGAACGAAACACCACCGTGCGGAACAAGGAAGCGCCGGCCAGCTCGAACGGGCGTTCAGCCTCGGCGTCGACCAGCGCCGACAACGCCGCCTCGTCCAGTCCGTCCACCGGCACGGCCAGCAAGGCCGGCGTGCAATCGTCCCCGATCACCTGCGACGGTCCCGCGTCGCCGTTGACGACGCGCGCCCGCAGCATCGGATGGCGCTCAATCAGCGCGCCCAGCGCCCGCGCCAGGCGTTGCTGATCCAGCGCGCCCGCCGGCGCCCGGGCGGCAAACGCGATATTGTGTTCGCCCTGGCTATGCGGCTCGCGCTGGTAGGCAAGCCAACGTCCGCGCTGGGCGATGGACAAGGGAAAGTGCGATTCGCTCGTATGACTGTTCATGGCTATCTTCTTGAGGCACGTTAGCTGGCCGCGGCCAGCGCTAGGGTCAGGGACGGGCGTCGATCAACGCGGCCAGCTCTTGCAAGGTGGGGCGGTCGGTCAAGGTCGTCAGGTCGAGTTCAAAGCCGGTCGCCTTCTGGATGGCGCGCACAAAACGCAAGCCCAGGAAGGAGTCGACGCCCTGCTCGTCGATGGGGACGGTCAGCGACAGCGATTCGGCGGGCGCCTTCAACAGGTGTGCCAGTGTGAGTAACAACAGTTGTTCAGTCTTGCTCATCTTTTCCTCAAGAGTCATGAAATAAGCCCGGTCACGCGGGTTCGGCCACCGTGCCCACAACATCCAGCGCGCCGGCCAGGTAATCGAGGCGGCACTGGCTGCGCCGCACCTTGCCGCTGGACGTGCGCGGCAAGGCGCCGGGCCGTATCAGCACGGCATGATCCACGTGCACGCCGTGCTGCGCCGATACGCCCGCCCGCAGCGCCTGCACGATGGCCGGATGCTGGTCCAGCCGCCGCATCCAGGTCCGCTCGACCTCCACCACCACCACCAGCCGCTCCCGCTCGCCCGCCGTCACCGTGAACGCCGCGCCGCCGTCCCGGCGCAACGCCGGGTGGCCGAGCGCCGCGTCCTCGATGTCTTGCGGCGCATACTTTTTGCCATACAGGATCAGCACATCCTTCAGCCGGCCGGTGATGTAGAGCCCCCCCTGGTCGCGATAAGCCAGGTCGCCGGTGCGCAAAAAGCGCACGCCGCCCCGCCCCGCCAGTTGCGCGCCAAAGATCGCCTCGCTCAAGGCCGGACGCCGCCAGTAGCCCTGCGCCACGCTGGCCGAGGCGACCCACACCTCGCCCTCGGCGCCATCGGCCAGCTCCAGGCCGCTGGCGGGATCGACGACGGCCACGCACGCGCCGGGCTGCGGCGCGCCGCAATCGACGACCGGGCGGCCGTGCAGCGTGCTGACGGCCGGCGCGGCGCCGACGCGGTGGCCGGTGATGAACAGGGTCGACTCCGCCATGCCGTAGCAGGGATAGAAGGCGCCCGGCCGCAGGCCATGCGCGGCGAAGCGCTGGACGAACTGCGCCATCGTGCCGGCGCGGATCGGCTCGGCGCCGCAGAACGCCACCTCCCAGGCGCGCAAGTCCACGCCCTCCAGTTCCTCCGGCTCCACGTTGCGCGCGGCCAGCTCAAACATGAAGTTGGGCCCGCCGCTGTGGGTGATGCGGTAATCCGACAGGCGCCGCAGCCAGCGCTCGGGGAACTGGACCAGCTCCGACGGCGACATGAAGTGGGAGGTGCAGCCGGCATACGCGGATTGCAGCACGCCGCCGATCAAGCCCATATCGTGGTAGAGCGGCAGTCCGACCAGGATCGACGAGCCGGGGCCGATGTCCATCGCGCGCCGGATGTCGGCGCAATTACTGACCAGATTGCCATGGCTGACCATCACGCCCTTCGGATCTCCGGTCGAGCCCGAGGTGTATTGCAAAAACGCGGTGGTGGCGGCCTCCACCTCGGGCGCCTGCCAGCGCGCGCGCCATCCGTCACACTGCGCCGTGGCCTGCCAGGCGCGCAGGTCGCCCACGGCCAGCACGCCCCCGTGGCCGTCCTCGATCGGCGGCAAGGCGTAGTCGCACAGCAAATGGCGGCAACCGGCGTCGCGCGCCAGCAAACTCAAGCGGTCCTGCGCGACGTGACGACGCGGCGGCGCCGTCGGCACCACGATCACGCCGGCCAGCAGGCAGGCAAAGAAGCCCAGCACGAAGCAGCGCTGGGTTTCGCACACCAGCAAGACGCAGTTGCCGGCCATGCCCGCCGCCTGCAGGCGCGCGGCCATGGCCTGGGCTTGCGCCACCAGCGCGCCATAAGTCAATTCCTCCGGCTGTCCGGTGCCCGGCGAGAAGAAGCGATACGCGACCAGGTCGGCCTGGTCCCGGCCGCGCTGGCAAAGTAGGTGGTTGAAAGTAGGCATGGGAGAGGTTCCGGCTTAAGCCATGAAGAGTCAGCGGGATGCCCGACGTCAATCGCGCAGCGACAGGCTGGGCCGCATGCGGATCGCCGCCAGCGTGTGGCGCGACGTCGCCGCCGCGGCCACCAGGCAGGACGCGGCCAGCGCCGCCAGCAGCGGCCAGCCGCCGATCGGCGCCCGTTCGACGAAGTCCAGCAGGTAGCGATGGATGATGACGGCCGCCAGCGGCAGTCCAACGGCGGCGGCGACCGCGACGATCAGCGTGAATTCCTTGCCGAGCAAGGCGGCGATCTGCCAGGAGCGCGCGCCAAACAGCTTGCGCACCGTGATCTCGCGCTTGCGCCGCTGCACCGCATAGGCCGCCAGCACATAGATGCCGAAGCCGGCGATCAGGCTGGCGACGACCGTCGACACGGCCAGCATGGCGGCGATGCGGGCGTCGTCTTCCGCATCCAGCGCATAGGCGGCCTCGCCCGTCGACAAATGCAGGACATCCTGCGGGAAATGCCGCTTCCACAATGCTTCGATCGCCTCGGCCACCGGGGCGCGCCCGCCCTCGGTGCGGACGGTCAGCACGCGGGTGGCCTGGGCCAGGAAGTACAGCACCGGCTCGCCGGTTTCGCGCAGCGAGGTGTGGCGCATCTCGCCGGCCACTCCCACCACCCGCAGATTGCCGCCGTCGCCATCCTGGACGTACTGCCCGACCGCCGCCTGCGCCGAATCGAAACCCAGGGCGGCGGCGGCGCGCGCGTTGACCACCACGGCGTCGGTGCCGGGCTGGTCGAGCTTGGCGCTGAACACCCGTCCCGCCAGCGCGCCCACGTCGTAGGCCGCGAAGAACTCGCCGCTGACGCCCTTGAGCGTCATGCTGACCGCCGCGCCGCCGGGGCGGCGAATGTGCTCCAGCTGCTTGACGCGATGACGGCCAACAATCTCGTGCGCGGCCGCCACTTCGGTGACGCCGGGCAGGCGCGCGACGGCGTCGCGGAAGCTGCGGTTGACTTCGCTGCCCAGGTTGGTCGACGGCACCAGTTCCACCTGCAGCAAAGGCGCGGGATCGAAGCCCGGGCTGGACCGGGCCATGTAGTAGGTTTGCCAGGCGATCGCGATGCAGCAGCCGCTCAGGCACATGGCGGCGCCGAACTGCACGATCGTCAAGGCGCGGCGCAGCCACTGGCCGCTCGCCGTTTCGGCGTTGTCGCGGCCGGCGAGGGCCTGGGTCGGCCGCACGTTCAAGGCCACCCACGCCGGATAGGCGCCGGCGGCGAGGCCGAGCAGCACGCTGCCCAGCAGGCAGGCGAGCACGCCGGCGACGTCGAACAGTTGCAGCGCGGTGCGATTGACCAGGCTGGCGAACGGGTGCTGCAGCGCCCACGCCAGCAGCAATCCCAGCACCGCCGCGCCCAGCGCGGTCATCACCGACTCGGCCAGGAACAAGCCGACGATGCGCACCATCGGCGCCCCGAGCACCTTGCGGACGGCGATCTCGCGCTGGCGGCGCAGGGTGCGCACGGTGGACAGGCTCACGAAATTGAACACCGCCAGCGCCAGGATCACCGCGGCCACCGCGCACAGGCCCAGCATCGCGCGCAGGTCGCCATGGGTGCGCTCGCTGACATCGAATTGCACATCGTCGCGGAAATAGGCGTCGCGCAACGGAATCAGACGGGTTTCCAGCAGCTTGCGCTCGCCCAGCTGCGTCAACACCTCCGGCGGCACGCTGTTGCGCAGCGGCGAACGGTCGGCGGCGTCTTGCAACTGCCGCGTCACGCCGGCCGCGCCGAGCGTCTCGCCCAGGCGCAGATAGACCCGGCCGTCGAGCGCGGCCCAGTTGCTCAGCAGGTCGGCGCGTTTTTCCGGCGCCAGTATGGTGCCTTGCACGCCAGCCAGTATCCGGTACGGAACGGTGGTGGTGGCCGGCGGGTTCGGCAGCAGCGCGCCCACGGTGTAGGCGCGCCCGGCGATCCGCACCACCTGGCCCAGCGGCGGCTGGTCGGCGAACAACTGGCGCGCGGTATCGGCCGTGACGGCCAGCGCATCGGGCCTGCCCAGCGTGGCGCGCAGGTCGCCCTGCTGCGCCTTCACGCCGAACACGTCGACGAAAGCCGGATCGACCAGGTGCAGGTCCAGCTCCTGCACCTGGCTTCCCACCACCACCGAACGGGTTTGCTGCAGATAGGCGCTGGCCTGCACCGCCACGCCGCTCTGCCGCAGTTGCGCGACGATCGCCAGCGGGCTTTCCTGCGTCCAGTTCTGGCTCGCTTCGCTGAAATTCAGTTTGGTGTTGACGAGGTAGACTTGCCCGGCCTGCGGCACATGCGCGTCATAGCTGAAGGAAAACCGCACAAAACCCAGCAGCAAAAAGACGATCGCGATCGCGACGCTCAGCCCGAGTATCACCACGGCCGAGTATGCGCCTTGCTTGCGCAGTTGCCGCCATCCCACATGAAAATCCTGCCTATGCATATCACTCCCCCAAAGCCGCCTGTCGTTGCCACGCCACCTTATGCCGCCTGCCTGACCTCGTCGGACAGGATGCTGCCGTCCAGCATATGGACCGTGCGGCCCGCCTGCGCCGCGTGCTCGACCGAGTGGGTGACCATCACCACGGTGGTGCCCTCGTCGTTGATGTTTTTCAGCAGCGCCATGACTTCCTCGCCGTGCGCCTGGTCGAGATTGCCGGTCGGCTCGTCGGCCAGCAACAGCAGCGGCCGGGCCACCAGGGCCCGCGCGATGGCGACGCGCTGCTGCTGGCCGCCCGACAACTGCGACGGATAATGCCCGGCGCGGTGGGCCATGCCCAGTTTGTCGAGCATCTGTGCCACCCGCTCGCGCTGGTCGGGCGCGCCGCTGTATTCCAGCGCCAGCCCGACGTTCTCGGCGACGGTCAATTCCTCGATCAAGTTGAAGCTCTGGAAAATGAACCCCACCCTGCCCCGGCGCAGCTCGTTGAGCTGACGCTCGTTCAAGCCCTCCACCGCCCGGCCGTCGAACTCGTAGCGGCCCTCGTCCGGCACATCGAGCAAGCCCAGGATGTTGAGCAGGGTGGACTTGCCGCAGCCGGAGGGGCCCGTGATGGCGACATAGTCGCCGCGCGCGATCTCCAGGTTGACGTCGCGCAGGGCCGCGGTCAGCACGTCGCCCGCGCGGTAGAGTTTCTTGATGCTCTTCAAATTCAACATAGCTGTCCTCTTTACGTGATTGCCGATACAGTGCTTGCCTTACTTGTCCAACAGCAGCTTGGCGGCGCCGCCGAAAGCGGCGTACGACGACACGATGACGCGCTCTCCCGGCTGGGCGCCGGACAACACCTCCACCTGAGCGGTGCTGCGCCGCCCGAGGCGCACCGGACGGCGCGTCGCCGTGCCGCCGTCGGCGCCGACCACATAGACCCAGGCCCCGCCCGCGTCGTTCACGAAGGCGCCGTTCGGCAACAGCAGCGCGTCGGCCGGCTCGCCGAGCGACAGCGTCACATCCAGGGCTTGTCCCGGGCTGATGCCGCCGGGCTGTTGCGCCGCGAATTCGAATTCCGCCCTGAAGCGCCCGTCTTTCACCTGGGGGAAGATCCTGGCCACGTGCAGCGCATAGGTGGCGCCGCCATGCCCGGCCTGCGCCACCTGCCCTTCCTTGATGCGCGGCAGATAGAACTCGTCGATGTCGGCCTCCAGCTTGAAGGTGGAGGGATCGTCGATCCGGCCCAGGTGCTGGCCCAACTGCACCGTTTCGCCGACCTGCAGATGGAAGTCGGTCAGGCGCCCGGCCAGCGGCGCCCGCACCGTCAGCGCATCCAGCGCCTGTCCCATCAGCGTCAAGCCCGAGTCCAGCGTGGCGATCGCGCCTTCCATCTGCTTGACCGCGGCGGTCTTGATCGCCAGCTCCGCCTCGAAGCTGCGCAATTGCTGGCTCTGCTGTCGCTTGACATTGCCGACCTTGTCGGCCGCGTCGCGCAACGTGGCCTGCCCCATGAAGCCCTGCTGCGCCAGCGCCGTGGTGCGCTCCAGGCCCTTCTCGGCCTCGCTCAGGTCGTAGGCCAGGTCCGCCGTGCGCCGCTCATGCTCGGTGCGCGTGCTCTCCAGCACCACCCGCAGGTTCGACAAGTTCGATATCTGCTGGGCGCGGTCGGCCTCGCGCGCCAGCAACTCCAGGCGCCGCTGCGGATTCGACAGCCGGAACAACAGTTGCTGGGCCTTGAGCGGCGCGCCGTCGCGCACGAACAATTCCTCCACCTTGCCCGACTCGATCGAGTCCAGCACAATGGATTTGCTTGGCAACGCCCTGGCGCGCAGGATGATCTGGTCCAGGAACATGCCGCGCCTGACCTGTGCCATGCGCACCTCTTTCGCGGCGACGCGCAAGCCGCTGGGCGTGAAATACCACCACCCGGCGGCGGCCAGCGCCAGCGCCAGCGCGATCGGCAGAACGCGCCGCCGGGCCGCCTTGCGCGGCGCGATCGGTGCGACCGTATCCATCGCCGCACCGCTCGCGGGCAGTTGATTTGGCAGCTTGCGCATATCAGGGCAAGGAAGAAAGGGCGGCCGCCGGAGCCGGCGAGAGGTTCAACAGCCTGACCACCTGCAGCGTGTCGCTGCCGACGAAGGGCTGGGCGATCATCCCGGCCGGACGCCGCTGCCGCGGTTGCAAAGGCAAGCCGTAGCGCACGTCGATCAGCCGCAGTTGCATGGCCGCCGAGGGCGCCATCGTCAATTCCAGCAATGCCCCGTCGGCGGGCATGCCGTAGGCCTCCAGGCGCCAGCGCTCGTTCGCCTGGTCGGACACCAGGCGCCCGCCGAATCTGGCGCGCAGCACCGTCGCGCCATCGACCTCCACCACCAGTTTCGGCGACAGGTCGGGCGACTTGAGACGCAGGCGCACTTGCCGGCCGGCCGGGGTCAGCTCGTCGCGCTCGACCTCGGCGATGGGCACCGCCAGCGCCAGCGCCGGTCCGGGCGCGGTCCAATATTCCCAGCTGCGCGCGCCAAATACTTCCGGCAGTTCGCGCCGCACGCGGTCCTTGCCGATGAACTGGCTGGTCCAGCCATCCAGTTCGTCATCCGTCGACAGCCACCAGCTATACTGCTGCGGGCCCTGCACCAAAGCCAGCGCGTTCGGCGCCGGATGGGACGCATCGAAAGCGGCGCGCGTGCCCGCGGCGACAAAGCAGAAGACCACGGCGGCGGCCAGGCTCAGCGGCAGTACACGCTTGCCGCTGAACAGGCCGAGCATGGGCACCAGCAACAGCAGCAGCAAGCCCTCGACCAGCATCACCACGCCGATCTGCCTGAGCGTCAAGGCCACCGCGACCTGGTGAATCACCGGCACGACGATCAGCATCGCCGGCAAGGCCGCCAGCAGGAATAAAGCCAGCCGGGCAAAGACGCCGCCCCGCTGCTGTCCGGCATCGGCGCGCAGCGTGGCGAACAGCAGCATCGCCAGCAGCGGCCAGGCAAACAGGAACGCGGCGCCGGGCACCAGGACGGTGGCCAGCAGCAGCAGCAGGCACCATAGCGCCGCCGCCCCCAGGAATTGTTCGCGCGGATTGAGCCAGCGCTTGGCGAGCAGGTGGATAAGGTATGCCATCAGCAGGCCCAGCAGGGCAAACCCCGCCACATACCATGGACTGTTATAGGTTTCGCCGAGCAGCAGGCGGCCGTAGCCCGGATACAGCTTGAGCACGCCGCCCCATAGCGACTGGCACAGAAAATACAAGGCGGCCAGGCCCAGCGTGCCGCCCAGCAGCGACGCCAGCACCTTGCGCGCGCCTACCTGGCCGGCGCGCACGTCGCGCCGGACCAGCGCCGCCAGCAAGACCAGCGCGCCGATCGCCAGTGGCCAGTTGAGCAGGACCGGATACGACACCAGGCCGACGGCCGGCAGCGTGAAATACACGCGCTCGCCCTGCTGGCCTATCGTCGCCAGGGGCTGCTCGCCAAAGTGGCGAACCAGGGCCAGCATGGTCTCGCCGGTATGCGCCAGCGTGGCCTGGTCGAGGCGCGCGATGTTATCAAGTTCGGTGTGGTAGTCGGTGGCGTGCTCGATGGCGGCGAAATTCATGCCCGGCAACCCCAGGCGCTTGAAGACCGACAGATCGGTGTCGTTGGGCATGCGGCGATAGATCTCCGCCATCAGGGAGTTGCCCCTGGGCTGCGGCACCTGGCCCAGGCCGTCAATCAGGCCGCCGTTCCGTCCATGCGTTTCAAACATCAACAGTGGCCCGCTGTTGCCACGGAAATCGAAATTCAGCACCAGCGCCACCTGATCCTTGACCCAGGCCTGCGCGGCGAAGGCGTCCGCGCCCAGCAGCCCGCTTTCCTCGGCGTCGGTGAACAGGAAGATCAGGTTGTTGGCAAGGGGCGGCCCGGATTTCAGCGCGCGGATGGTTTCCAGCATGGCCGCCACGGCGGCCCCGTCGTCGGCGGCGCCATAGCTGTTTTGCGCCGAGTCGTAGTGGGCGACCACCATCACCGCCTTGCCGGCGTTCCGCCCCGGCAGCCGGGCGACGATGTTGGCGGCGTGGCCGGCGCTGTTCTTGTATTGCGAGACATAGACCCCCACGCCCTCTTGCACCTCGGCGTCGACACCGCGCGCCTTGAGGGCCTCCAGCAGGTAGGCGCGCACATCGGCGTTGGCCTTGGTTCCGGTTGGATGACTTTCCCGGGCGATCACGCGCAGGCTCTCCAGCGCGCGTCCAGCGGAGAATGCGCCGGGCGCGTCCTCCGCATGCTGCGACGCAGCAACAGAGGCCGACCGCAAGCCCAGCAGCGCCGCCCCCAGCAAGCCCAGCACCATACATACTTCAACCCAGAATTGTTTTTGAGCACGCAAAGTGAGCACGAAAGAAGTTCCCCGCAGAAATATACACAGACCCTTAACAAGGCCTTTTGAACCGCATGTGACGCGGTCCTGCTTTTAACAGCCAACGACACAATCTTTACCAAGCCGAGTACCCATATTTCCACTGGCGAAACCATGTTAAAGGCGCAAATATTAACTAGTCAAGAAAGATTTACTAAATACTAATAGCAAAATGCAAGTAACGCGGCATTAACTATACAAAATGAAGTTAATTACTTTTTTATTAATAGTAAGTTCAATCATTTGATTTTAAACAGTTTTTATTAAAATTTACCGAATGAAAATTGTTGATAAAAAGTCAGAGTTCAACCGCATGAAACATTGAAAAAAGTTTCATGTTGCAAATACCCAACGAGAGAATGTTTTTATTTTCACATTGCGCTAATATTAAGACAATATGGACATTGGCAACCCGCTTCCCGTGCCGCGGCGGCGCCCGCAGCAGCAGTTCGCCGCTCGGACGCCCATGACAAGCTCACGCTCCTCCACCCTTGCGACACCGGCCGGGAACAGCAATCCCACAAGGCACGTTGCATGGGGCGGAAGCGTCGGCCTCACCATTGATCCGTGGCTGCACGCCGCGCGAAGCGCATGACGCAGCGCAGCAAATAAGCTGCGCATAATATTTGCACTGGAGATGACATGCAGGACACCAAGCTACAAATCGGATTGCTGAACATCATGCCGAAGGCGCATGACTATGAGCCGCAACTGCGCGAAGCCTTGGCCGATGTCGGTGATCACTTCGTGTTCCAGCCGGTTCGCTTGGAGACCCATCAATATCTCAGCAGCGCGGGCAACATCGCCAATTACCGGACCTTTGACCAGGTCGCCGCCGCCGGGGTGGACATGCTGATCATTACCGGCGCTCCCGTTGAAAACCTGGACTTCCAGGACATCAACTACTGGCCGGAGCTATCGGCCATCATCGCCCGCTGCGTGGACGCGCAAGTGCCCCTGATGGGGATCTGTTTCGGCGGCCTGGCGCTGTTGCATAGCCTGGGGGTGGAAAAGGAGGTCTTCGCCGAAAAGCGGTTTGGCGTGGCCGAACTCACGCCGGGCGATCCGGGGCGCGCCCGCCGTTATCTGGATCGGCCGTGCCACATGGCGGTCGCCACATGGGCCCTGCCCCGCCGGAGCAGCCTGGCGCCGCTGCTCGGCGACCGCTTGCATAGCATCGCCGAACATGCGGAATATGGCCCGCTGGTGCTGGAGTCGCATGACAACGCGATGTACATCGTACTGGGCCATCCCGAATACCGGCTTCAATGCCTCTATGATGAATGGACGCGCGACAAGCTGCGCAACTTCAGCCACACCCGGCGCTTTACCGAAGCGTCGTTTGAACAGATGGCGAAATTACTGGGCGACCGCAGCACCCACCTGCTCTCGGCTTGGGTGCGGCATTGGCTCGCCAACCGCCCCGTCGTGCTGCAAACGGGGACTTGAGACAAGCGCGAGAAATCCCATGCGATCCGATGAATAACGAACGCACCCACCGCACCTGGCGACAACCGGCGGGAACGTCCCAATGCCTGATTCATGCCATCGACTTTCAAGCGTCGACGTTTTCAACCGCCCGTTTTGCGATGGAAAAAATAAACGCGCCGGTCCACATACGCCGCAGCGTGCTCAAACGACAATGCGAATACTTCCATGGCCGGCTCGCGGCCCGGCATGCCTTGCTTGCCATCGGGGTAGGCGAAACCAACATCGGCAGCGATGCGCTGCGCGCGCCCGTGTTTCCAGCGGCAGTGGTCGGCAGCATCTCTCACATCGATTCGCTCGCCATCGCGGCGGTCATGCCCTCCGGGCAGTGGAATGGACTGGGCCTGGATGTGGAACGGCGCATGGCGGCGCCGGATCTGGCCGATGCCGCGACGGTATTCCTGTGCGCCGAAGAGGAACGCGTTCTGCGTTCGGCCGCCCTGCCATATGAGATGGCGGCGACCATGGCTTTTTCAGCCAAGGAGAGTTTTTACAAAGCCGTAAGCCGCCATTGCGGGCGGGTTCTTGAATTTTCCGCATTGCGATTGCAGGCTATCGACGCATCCAATGCGAAGCTGCACTTTGTGGTGGCGGAACCGGTTTGTGCCGAGTGGCCGGAATACCGCCACTTGTCGGTTGATTATGCGCTTCTCGACGCCGCGACGGTATGCACGGTGTTTTTGTGGTGAATCGCCCCGGAAATGTAGATGGTCCCGACGCCGACGTCGCCGGCGGGCGCAAGCGCGTATGGCGAAGTATGCTGATAGTCCACAAATATTTACAAAGAAATTGTTGGAGGAGCCCCCAAATGGCAAGCATACGGGCCGTGTCCTTGCCGAGTTTAATTTAATGGCCAATGCACAAAAAACGCCATAAACCCCTGATTCACAAGGCTTTATGGCGTTTTATGATGTCGATCAAACAGGCGGGTGGTGCTCCGAGCCGGAATCGAACCGGCACGCCTTGCGGCGGGAGATTTTAAGTCTCCAGTGTCTACCAATTTCACCATCGGAGCCCACGCAGCCCGATATTATGCCACGAACGGCCCCCAACTGCCATACCGACAACTATTGAATCCGATAACATGGCATCATTGCTAACATCGATGCCTTGAGGATGCTTATGACCGCCCTGTGCCGCCTGCTGTGCGCCCTGCTGCTGACCACGCTGTGCGGCGCCGCTGCCGCAGCCGATCCGCCGGCCCTGCCCGCGCCAGCCGCGTCCACCGCCCCACCCCAGGCCAAGCTGGTCTTCGCCAACCGCACCATCTTTACCTTCCGCACCGCGATGTCGGGCTTCTCGCCGGACGACCGCGCCGAGGGCGCCCGCAAGCGCCTTGAGGCGGCCCTGTCGCGCAACGGCCCGCAGCAAGCGGGCATCCATCCGATCAACGAAGGCACACAGGTGATGCTCGACGGCGCGCTGCTGTTCCTGGTCTCGCCGGCCGACATCAACCCGCTGGCCGGCGACACCACCGACAGCGTCGCCACCGAGAGTGCGGCGCTGCTGAGCAAGGCGCTGGCGGAGCGCCGCGAACAGGCCAGCCCGCGCTACCTGCTGATCGCCGCCGCGTTGTGCATCGCCGCCACGCTGGCCTACGGCGTGATCCTGCGCTGCCTGTACCTGCTGCATCGCTGGGTCGGCACCCGTTCGGCGCAGGCGATCAGCCACCGTCTCGGCGAGGTCAAACTCAAGAACGTGCGCGTGCTCGACGCCGAACACTATGTGCGCTTCATGCGCCACTTGGTCAACCTGCTGATCTGGGGCCTGCGGCTGATCACCACCTATCTGTGGGTCGCTTTCGTGCTGGGCAAAATCCCCTACTCGCGCAGTTGGGGCGAGCGGCTGCAGGATTACCTGATCGACGTCGTCACCGGTGTCGCCCAGAGCATCGTCAACGCCCTGCCCGGCCTGGTGTTGGTGGCCGTCATCGCCGCCATCGCGCGGCTGGTGATGCTGACATTGGGCTCGGTCTTCAAGCGTGTCGAAAGCGGCGAGCTGCAAGTGGGATGGTTGGACCGCGACACCGCCGCGCCCACGCGCCGCATCGCCAATGTGGTGATCTGGCTGTTCGCGCTGGCGATGGCCTACCCTTACCTGCCCGGCGCGCAGACGGCGGCGTTCCAGGGTGTGTCGGTGCTGGTGGGCTTGATGGTGTCGATCGGCGCGTCGAGCATCGTCGGCCAGGGCGCCAGCGGCTTGATCTTGATGTACGCGCGCTCGCTGCGCAAGGGCGAGTACGTGCGCATCGGCGAATCGGAGGGCACGGTGGTGGAGCTGGGCATGTTCGAGACCCGCCTGCGCACCGGCCTCGGTGAAGAGATCACCATGCCCAACGCCTGGGTGCTGTCGAACACCACCAAGAATTATTCGCGCGCGTATCCGGGCACCGGCTATGTGCTCGACACCACCGTCACCATCGGCTACGACACGCCGTGGCGCCAGGTGCACGCGATGCTGGAGCTGGCGGCGGCGCGCACCGAGGATATCGCCAACATGCCCAAGCCGTATGTGATGCAGATCGGGCTGTCGGACTTTTATCCCGAATACCGCCTGGTGGCCTACTCCACTGTGGAGACGCCTCGCCGCCGCGCCGACGTCTTGAACCAGCTGCACCAGCAGATCATCGACGTGTTCAACGAATACGGCGTGGCGATCACCTCGCCGCACTTCACGCAGGAGCCGGCCACGTCGCATGTGATCCCGAAAGAGAATTGGCACGCGGCGCCGGCGGTCGCGCCGCACGACGAACTGGCTTAGGGCTTGCTGCGGTCGCGCCCGACGGGCGGCAGGCGGTGCTTGAGCAGGCCGACGCGCTGTGCGCGATAGATGCCGGCGTGGCCAGAGAACAGATACGCGACCACGCACGCCAGCGCGGCGTAGGGTCCGATCTGCGGGCCGAATAATTCGATCGCCATGATGGTCGATGCCAACGGTGTGTTGGCGGCGCCCGCGAACACGGCGACGAAGCCCAGTCCCGCCAGCATGGCGAACGGCAGATGCAGCAGCGGCGCCAGCGCGTTGCCCAAGGTCGCGCCGATGTAGAACAACGGTGTGACCTCGCCACCTTTGAAGCCGCTGCCCAGCGAGGCCACGGTGAAGGCGAACTTGCCGACGAAATCCCAGGGCGCCACGGGCTGCGCGAACGATTCGACGATGACCGGGATGCCGAGGCCGATGTAGCGCGTGCCCAGCCACCACACCGCCAGCGCGACCACCACGCCGCCGAGCATCGGGCGCAGCGGCGCATACGGGATATGGCGCTTCATGAGGCCCGACGCGGCATGCGTGGATTTGGCGAAGGCCATGCCCACCAGTCCGAACACGACGCCGGCGGCCAGCACGGCGGCCACGCTCCACAGGGTAATCGGCGCGATGGCGCTGATGGCGTAGTGGGTGTGATGCACGCCCCAGGCCATGCCCACCTGGTCGGCGGCGATGGCGGCGACCATGCAGGGGAAGATGGCGTCGTAGCGCAGGCGGCCGATGGCCAGCACTTCCAGGCCGAAGATGGCGCCGGCCAGCGGCGTGCCGAATACGGATGCGAAGCCGGCGCTGATGCCGGCCATCAGCAGGATGCGGCGGTCGGCGTGGCGCAGGCGGAAGATGTGGGTGAGCTGGTCGGCCAGCGTGCCGCCCATCTGCACCGCCGTGCCTTCGCGGCCGACCGAGGCACCGAACAAATGCGAGACCACGGTGCCGATCAAGACCAGCGGCGCCATGCGCAGCGGGACGACATTCTTGGGATCGTGGATTTCGTCGATCAGCAGGTTGTTGCCCGCTTCGACCGAGCTGCCCACTTTCAGATATACCCAGCCGACCGCGAAGCCGGCCAGCGGCAGCAGCCAGATGATCCAGCGGTGCGCCTCGCGCCAGCGGGTGGCGTAGTCCAGCGCGAACAGGAAGAAGGCGGACGCGGTGCCGCCCAGCGCCGCGATCAGGCAGGCGATGAAGGTCCATTTGCCGATATACGGCAGCATGGCGATGGGTTCGGGATAGCGGGCTGGTCTCATAGAGCTTTGCATCCTAGCAAATAAGCCCCCCAGCGGCAACCGATCTCCTGAGATGGATCAAATCGCCTCCAGATGGGTCTAAGACCTTATCAGCCCGGCATTGCCTCTGGCTGCGAGCAAGAGGACGATTCATCATGGAAGAACGTATATCGAAACTGGAAGCCGAGGCCGCCAGCACCACCGCCAGGCTGGCGGCAATGGAGATCAAAATGAATGATCGATTTCGACACCTGGAGGACCAACTGCCTGAACTCCGCCGTAGCAAGGTGGGTGTAGAGCTGCGAGAAGACATAAACCGCCGCTTTGATGAATTGCGGGAAGATCTGAACAGACGTTTTGATGGCGTAGGCCAGCGCTTTGATGGTGTGGGCCGACGCTTCGACGATGCACGAGAGCGCCATGAGCAGACAAACAAGCGCCTCGATCGGATCGAGATAGAAATGCGGGAGATGGTCCGCGAAACGCGTTCCTTCACCCGCTGGGGCGTCAGCGGCCAGATCGGCATCGCGCTTGCGATACTGGTCATGGCCGCCAAACCGTACTACGGCTAGTGCTGGTGGTGCATATCGCCGTCGCGCTTGACGTTCATGGCCTCATCCGGCTTGGCCGGCGGCGCGCCCGGGGCGCGCGGGGCCGGCGGCAGCGCGCCGGTCCACTCATGTGCCACCGTCCCTTTCGGATGCTGGTACCAGCCCGGGTCCTTGTAATCGTTGCGCGCCAGTCCCTCGCGCACTTTCACCGTGGTGAACATGCCGCCCATGTCGATGCCGCCGAACGGCCCGTCACCCGTCATCATCGGCAGCGTGTTTTCCGGCAGCGGCATCATCATATCGCCCATGGATCCGCCCTTGTCGCCCATGACCATATAACCCGGCACCAGGTTGTTGATCTTCTGCGCCACGCCCGCGTGATCGACGCCGATCATGGTCGGCACCTGGTGTCCCATCGCGTTCATCGTGTGATGCGACTTGTGGCAATGGAAGGCCCAGTCGCCCGGCTCGTCGGCCACGAACTCGATGGCGCGCATCTGGCCGACGGCGATATCTGTCGTGACCTCCGGCCAGCGCGCCGACGGCCGCACCCAGCCTCCATCGGTGCAGGTCACTTCGAACGTGTGGCCGTGCAGATGGATCGGATGATTGGTCATGGTCAGGTTGCCGGCGCGGATGCGCACCTTGTCGTTGCGCCGCACCACCATCGGATCGACGCCGGGGAAGGCGCGGCTGTTGAAGGTCCACAGGTTGAAGTCCGTCATCGTGTTGATCTTGGGCGTGTAGCTGCCCGGCTCGATGTCGTAGGCGTTCAGCAGGAAGACGAAGTCCCGGTCCACCGCATGCAGCGCCGGATCCTTGGGGTGCGTGATCCAGAAGCCCATCATGCCCATCGCCATCTGCGCCATCTCGTCCGCATGCGGGTGGTACATGAAGGTGCCCGCGTTCTTGGCGACGAACTCGTAGACGAAGGTCTTGCCCGGTTCGATGCCGGGCTGCGTCAGCCCGGTGACGCCGTCCATGCCGTTCGGCAGGCGCTGGCCGTGCCAGTGCACGCTGGTGTGCTCGGGCAGCTTGTTGGTGACGAAGATGCGCACGCGGTCGCCCTCCACCACTTCGATGGTGGGGCCGGGACTCTGGCCGTTGTAGCCCCACAGGTTGGCCGTCATGCCGGGCGCGATCTCGCGCACCACCGGTTCCGCCACCAGGTGGAACTCCTTGACGCCGTCCTTCATCCGCCACGGCAGCGTCCAGCCGTTGAGTGTGACGACGGGATTGTACGGCCGGCCGTTGGGCGGCGGCAGCGGCGGCTGGGTGGCGGCCGACGATTGCATCGGCGCTTCCGGCAGCGATGCCGCGCCGGCCTTGGTGACCATGCCGGCGCCGATCAGGGCCGCGCCGCTCAGGAAGGATCTGCGGGTGGTCATGGTTGTACTCCTTGGTTGGTTGGCAGGCGGCCGCCAAGCGCGACCTCCAGGTTGGCTTGCGCGGTCCAGTAGTCTTTCAGCGCGGCGATGTAGCCGCTGACGGCCGTGGCCTGTTCGCGCGCATCGGCCAGCAGTTCGAAGACGCTCATCAGCATGCCGTTGTAGCGCAGCAGGGTCTGATCCGATATCTGTTTGCGCAACGGCACGACATTGTCGCGGTAGTGGCGCGCCAGGTCGTAGGATGCGCGATAGTCGGCGTAGCTCGCGCGCGCCTCGCTGCGGGCGTTGACGGCGGCTTGCGCCAGCAGGTTCACCGACTGCATATAGGTCGCTTCGGCGCGCGCCACGCGCGTCGCGCCCCAGTCGAACAGCGGGATCTCCAGCGACAGCTCGTAGCCGCGCGCGCGGGTCCCGCCGTCGCTGTTGCGCACCGCGCCCAGGTCCAGCACATTGATGAAGCGCGTGGTCTTGCTCAGGCCCAGCGTGGACGCCGTGTGCTCGGTATCCAGCCGAGCGGCCTGGATGTCGAGCCGCTCGCTGACGGCGACCTGCTCGACATCGGCCAGCTCGCGCGGCGCGGCCGGCAGATCGGGCAGACGCTCGGGCAGGCGGTACGCGAGCTGCGCGCCGCTCAGTCCCATCAGGCGCGTCAGCTTCTCGCGTGCCGATACGGCGGCTTTCCGCGCGTGGACCGCGTCGGCGACGGTCTGCGCGTGATAGGCCTGCTCGCGCGCCATGTCCATCGCGCTCCAGTTGCCGGCCTTGCGCATGCGCTCGGCCAGCTCGGCGCTGGCTTGCGCCGACGCTTCCACCTGCTGCGCGTAGTCGGCGATCTGGGTCGAGGCCACGGCATCCACCCAGGCGCGGCGCGTGTCGGCGGCGACCTTCAAGGCGTCGTTCGACACCAGCAGCCTGGTTTGCTCGAAGCGGCGGCCTTCGATACGGCTGGCCATCGGCGCGGTGATCAGGCCAAGCAGGTTGAAGGTCAGTGTGCGCTCGATCGAGACTTCGCCGCCGCCGTGGCTGCGCTTGAAATCGAGCACGGGGTTTTGCAGGCGGCCCGCCTGCACCAGGTCCGCCTCGGCCACGCCCAGCGACCAGTAGCTGGCCTGCAGCCCCCGGTTGTTCAGCAGCGCGATATGCACCGCGTCGTCGGCAGCCAGCGGCTGCTCCAGTTTTTTGTCGATGACGGCGGCCAGCGCGCGCGCGTCGTCCTCGTTGCGCGGCAGGCGTCCGGCGACGCTGGCGCTCAAGCCGGTACGCTGTTCGCTGACGCCGGCGGCGGCGCCAAAGCCGCCATCGCCGGACAGCGACGCGCAGCCGCCAAGCAGCAGCGCCAAGCCGGCGCCCGCCGCGAGTTTATGCAGACAGATCATGTCTCACACCTCAAGTTACGTTGAATCGGAAAGGGATGCGCAGCCCGCGGACGGAGCTGTCGCGTGATCAGGCGTACTTGCCTTGAGGGGGACGTTCAGGGTGGGCCAGGTCGACCGCGGGAAGGAAATCAGAGTAGAACGGGATGGCGATGGACACCAGCGGCAGCGCCGGTTCGTTCATCGCCAGCGCCGGCACGGGCGCGGCGGCGGCGCAACAGGCCGTGCCGCCGCACTTGACGCCGTGGTGGCTGGCGTTGTGGCCGGACTTGCCGCCCTCGTGCGCCTGCGCCGCCATCATCGCCGCGTGATCGTGCGGGCCGGACGGCATGGCGGTCGGGCCTGACTGCGCCGCCGTCGCCGGAGCGAGGCACAGCAGCATCGCCGCCGAAGCGTATCCCTGGTAAGGGAGCGCCAGCAGCATCAGCCAAACGACGAGGGATCTGAGCAGGACAGTCATGCGGCTATGTTATCACAAGCCGTCCGCCGCGGTCAGGCCAGCCGCACCAGCGGATTGGCGATGATGTTGTCGATCTGGCGGATCGCCTCCTCGCAGGCGGCGGCGATCGCCTCGTCCTCGGTATCGCGCACGAACTGCATGGTCGCGCCCTCGAACACTTCCTGGCCGTCGGCGCCGGCCCGTTCGATATCGCAACTGGCGGTCCACTTGTGGTCGGTAGTCGGCAGCGCGGTCGGGACAATCTCCCAGCCCTTATAGTGAATCTTGTCCATTTCGCTCTCCTAGATTAGCAAACAGACTATCAGAAGTAGCGATCCGACCGCGCACGCCTGCCGGTCAATCCTGCTGGGGTACGCGGCCGATATGCTCTTCCATATTGGCCAGGTACCAGGTCAGCGACGTCATGACAGCGACGTGGCGTTTCAGTTCCAGCGGATTGACCTTGTCCAGCGTATCGGCCGGCGTGTGGTGATAATTGAAATAGCTGCTCGAATCGACCAGCGGCTCGAACACCGGCACGCCGGCGCGCTCCAGCGGGCCGGTGTCGGCGGCGCCGGCGATGTCGTGGCGCTCGAAGATGCCGGCGCCGATCGGCTGCAGCGCCGTTTGCAGCGGCGCGAAGTACTTGACCATCGGCTGCGTCACGCTGCCGATGAAGCCGAACGGACGGCCGCCGCCGCTGTCCGACTCGATCGCGGCGAAGTGCTTGTCCAGCTTGTCCTTGTTGGCGTCAAAGTAGGCCTTGCCGCCACGGGTACCGTTTTCCTCGTTCATCCAGGCGATCACGCGGATGGTGCGGCGCGGCTTCAGGTTCAGCTTCTTCAGCGTCTCGATCACGCCCATCGCGCCGACCACGCCGGTGCCGTCGTCGTTGGCGCCGGTGGCCAGGTCCCAGGAATCGAGGTGGCCGGAGACGATCACCACTTCATCGGCCTTGTCGCTGCCCGGCCAGTCGGCGATGACGTTGAAGCTGTCCGCCTCCGGCAGGTTCTGCGGCGTCAGGGTCAGGTGCATCTTGACCGGGCCGCGCGCCGACAGGCGGCTCATCAGCATAGCGTCTTCCGAGGTGACGGCGGCGGCGGGAATGCGCGCGCCGTCCACCACGCCGGTGGCGCCGGTGTGCGGGATGCGGAAGTTGGCGCCGCCGACCGAGCGCACCAGCGCCGCCGCCGCGCCCATGTCGGCCGCCAGCTTGGGACCGCCGAAGCGGAAGCCCGAACCGCGGCCATAGGCCGGGCCGGCATGGCCGCGATCGGCCATCTCCTGGTCGAAGGCGACGTCGAACAGCACGATGCTGCCCTTGACCTTGTCGCCCTGCGCCTTCAGTTCCTCGAAGCTGCGCACCACGATCACCGGCGCGGTCAGGCCGGCGGCGGGCGTGGCGCCCGAGCCGCCCAGCGCCGTCAGCACGATTTTCTGCGAAATGCCGGCCGGTCGGCCGCTGTAGTCGACCAGTTCCGCCGTCTCCGCGCCGCGCACCCAGTGCGGCACCTTGACCGGCTGCAGCGTGACCTTGGCGCCCAGCTTGCGCATGGCGTCGGCCACCTGCTCCACCGCCGCGGCGGCGCCGGCGGAACCGGACAGGCGCGGGCCCACCAGGTCGGTCAGGTCGGCCAGGCGCTCGTAGGCCCAGTCGTTCTTCATCGCGCTGTCTCGAATCTGGGCCAGCGTGGCGGGATCGTTGGCCGGCGCGGCGCTGGCGCCGGCGCTCAGCAAGGCGCCGGCCAGCAAGGTCAGGGACAGGGGATGTTTGAAGACGGATTTCATGCGATTCCTGTGAAAGAGAGAAGTGGGTAGCGACAGCGACTCAAACGATAACCCATCATGATGAACTTGTCATCCATGTTGATTTGTTATGGCGCTTGCTCTAACATGAAACTTCAACTGCCAGAAGAAAGCGCTTATGCTCAAGGGTCAACTCTGCACCGTGCGCCATCTGCTGACCGCGGACCTGAACACCTTCATCGCCCTGGTCAACGACCTGCCGTCGCGCGGCGATTATTTCTCGACCCATTTCAAGTCGCCGGAAACCATGCGCAAGGAGTTCATGCAGAACAGCTTCGTCACCGACGACAGCGAGCTGTTTGTGATCGAGGACAGCCTGCACCACATTATCGGCGTCATCACCCATTTCAAGTGCCGCACGCCGGTCTCGCGCGAAATCGGCTACCGCCTGTTCGACCCCAAGCTGGCCGGACGCGGATATGTAACCGAAGCTTGCAGGCTGCTGGTTGACTATTTGTTCAACGTCCACCAGTACCACCGGCTGGAGCTGCTGTCGGCGCCGGAGAACGTCGCCTCGGTGCGGGTCGCGCAAAAATGCGGCTTCCGGGCCGAAGGAACGCTGCGCCAGGCCTTCTTCATCAACGGCAAATACCAGGATGTCGAGGTGTTCAGCCTGCTGCGCCCGGAGTGGGAAGCGCAACGTCTCTAAATGTTACAAGCCATTACCGCAGCGGTCCCTTTGTAAGCATGTGTATAAGACATGGCGCTTTTCCCCCGGCGATTTATAGTGGAGTCACTGGCCAACGAATCATTCCGATCCGCGCCGCAGCAAGGGGAATTACCATGTTGAGCAAAAAATTTATGGGTGTAGCGTTACTGGCCGCAGCAGCAGTATCGTCGCCGGTCTTCGCAGGCGACCGTGATTTCAACACGGTCGCCGGTGCTGTGGTCGGCGCAGCCATCGGCAACAGCGCCGGCGGCCGTGACGGCGCCATCGTCGGCGGCCTGGTGGGCGCGGCGGTCGGCAACAGCATCGACACCGGCGACCGCTATCATCGCGGCGGCGGCCGCGGTTATGTAGAGACCCGCGTGTACTCGCAGCCTGCGCCGGTCTACTACGAGCCGGCCCCGGTGTACTACGCGCCGCCTCCACGCTACTACACCCCGCCTCCGCGCGTGGTGTACGTTGAGCCGGCCCGCCCGTACTATCGCGAATATCGCGGTGACCGCTGGGATCGTGGCCACGGCCACGGTTACGGCCATGACCGTCACGATCGCTGGGACCGTTAATTCGTAGATTCTCCAGAAAGCCCCGTTATCGGGGCTTTTTTTTGTTCCTCATGCATTCCCGGGAATGTGCTTCGTCGCACGGCGCTTGCTACCCTCTGCGTCGCCTCCGAACAAGCGCGCTATCGCAGCTTTCCGCGCTGACCGGCAAACATCGGCAAGCAGCCATTGATCACTGCCTGGAAGGCGCAGCCAGATGGCTTTCCATGCATTGCGGTTGCCGCCCCCCTGCAGGTTCGCAAAGCATGACGGCGACAAAGCGTGCTCGCCGTATTTGATTTCCGCGCCTTCCACCACGGCGAAATAGTGCTTTTGGCCGAAGCTCGCGCGCAGCCTGGTTCCTTCTGGCAGAAACAGCTCCTTCCATTGGTATCCCGCCTCGGATGGCGCCGCCGGCTGCTGCCGGGCTGCCGGAGTTGGTTTCATATACGCGCGGATCGCATCGCAGATGAACGGCTCCAGCGAGAGCGAGTCCGACCAGAAATGGCCCGTGAATTCACCGAGCGCTTCCAGCACATCGGAGGGCACGCGGATGGGAAACTGAAGGGGTGGTTGAGGAGTAGGCATGAGGGGCTCCCGAAAAACGGTTTTTTCTAAGCGCTGCTAACTCTTGCGAACACTTACTATAGCGCGCTATCGATTACTAAAATTGCCGTGCCGGACGCTAAATAACACTAAAGTTCAACGGCCTATCGTTAGAGGCAGTTAGTGGGCTTTAGTTCACGGAATAGTGACAACCCGGATGAAATAGCGACGACTATCGCGAGGTAGCATGGAATCGCATATTTTAGTAAAACCCCAAAAAAACACCTCCCTCGCGGGCAGTGAACATAGCGGCAAGAACCTTTTCCCCTCCCTCCGCTAGCACAGGCTGACGGGGGAAATCATGACGACAGCAGACGCAATCATCGCTTTGGAACTGGGCCACTACCGCCTGCGCGAGCAGATCGGCGGATCGGCCTACGGCATCATCTGGCGCGCCAGCGGACCGCACGGCACGCGCGACGTGGCCATCAAGCTCATCAACCAGGAGCAGATGGAGCGCGCGCTGCCGGCCCAGCGCGAACGCTGGACCCAAAGCGCCAATAACGAAATCGCCTTCCTGCAATCGCTGGAGCCGTGGGACGAGCGCCATATCGTGCGCCTGCTCGACAGCGGCTGGCACGAGGGCCTGCCGGTGCTGGCGCTGGAACTGATGGGCGCGGACCTGGGCAAGCACATGGCCGCGCTCAAGGGCCGCGACGAGGAAGTGCCGCTGCCGCAGGCGCTGGGCTGGATCGCCCAGATCAACCAGGCGCTGGCCAAGGTGCACCAATACGGTTGGCGTTACTTGGACCTGAAGCCGGCCAACGTGCTGCTCGACCAGCACCTGAACACCGTCAAACTGGCTGATTTCGGCACCAATCGCCATCTGGGCAGCCTTCAAGCACACTCGTATGCCGGCACCGCCAACTGGCAGGCGCCGGAACAGTTCTTCCCCGCCGACGGCGGCGGCTACGCCACCGGCGCCCGCAGCGACTACTTTTCGCTGGGCGCGATGCTCTATTTCCTCGTCACAGGCGGCCTGCCGCTGCGCTTTTGCAGCGACTGCGGCCAGGCCTACCGCGAACATCATGTGGCAGGCGCCGACCTGCTGCGCCGCACGCACGGCGGCGCCATTCCCGCCGCGCTGCATGCGGAAGAGGAAGCACGCTTCGCAGCGGCGATTCCCGCCGCCATGCGCGACGCCGCGCTGGAGCTGCTGCGCGCGCTGCTGCATATCGATCCCGCCAAGCGTCCGCGCCACGCGATCCAGATCAGCCGCATGCTCAATGCGATACAGGGCGTGAAGCCGGAGCGCGGCGTATTCAACGCCGCCGATCCAGTCCACGGCATGCGCCGCCCAACCGCCGCCAACGGCTGGCATACCATCCAGGGGGCATGATGCCGATCTCCATGACACGCACGCCATCGTCGAGCGCCCCGCAGCGCGACCTGCCCCGCACCTCGCCGGGCAGCCGGCGGCGCGCCAGCCGTCCGGCCGTCGGCGCTGCGGGCGCGCTGCTCGCCGGCGCCACGCTGTCGCTGGTCCGCGCCGCCGCGCGCAACATCGGCCTTGCCGTCACCCTCGCCTTGCTGGCCGCACTGTGCGGCTTGCAGGCGCTGGCCCTGCTGCGCGCTCCGGCCATGTGGCTGCCCTCCGCCGTCACCGTGCAACTCGCGGCCGGCGAGAGCATCACACTGGGGCAGCGCGAACTGGCCGCGCCGCAGGCCGACCGCAATCACTTATCGCTGCGCCGCGATGCGCAAGGCGCCTGGATGCTGCGTAATCTCAGCGCGGGCAAGCAGGTCGTGCTGCAGCGCGGCTCGACCGAGCAGCACATAGGCAGCGTGCCTTTGCAAGACCAGCAGCGCTTCCAGATCGATGGCGCATTGTTCGACCTGCGCTCCGCTGATGCACGCACCGCGACATTCACGCGCGACGGCCACGAATGGCGCTACGACGGCGCCGTGCTCTACCGCGACGGCCACGCGCAAGCCAACTGTCCGGAATCCCATCTGGCGGCCAAAGCACTGACGCTGTGGAACCGCGCGATGCCGCTGGCGCTGACGATTGCGCGTCCGCTGACCTTCGGCGGCAACCTGTATTGCGACAATCGCCTCGGCCTGGCGCAAGTGACGCCTGGCGCCGCGCAGCTGGCGCGCGTGGATCGCCGCTTGCAGCTTTCAGCCGGCAGTCCCGATGGCGACCGCGCCGCCGTACTGGTGGGAGCCGCCTCCGGCCAGACCGATTTACGCAAACAGGAAGCATCGCTGGCCGGCGTGACCGCGATCCAGGTCGGCCGCACGCGCTTCCAGGTTGCCGCCAACGGCGACCAGCTGACGCTCAATCCCGGCCGCCACGTCAAGCTGTTCAACGAACCTGAGCTGAAGCTGCCGGCGCAAGTCAGCTGGCAATGGCAGCAGCGCGACCTGTGGCAGGCCGGCCACGCCAACGCCATCTGGATGGGCATTGCGGCCTGCCTGGCGGGCATCGCCGTCTGCGCGGCATGCACGCTCGTCGGCCGCGGCGGCGCGACAAGCCGGCCGACTAGCCGGCATGCCGCGCAGGCGATGCGCTCGGCGACGATCCCGGCGCGGGCGACTGGTGCGGCACGCGCGGCGGCGCCCACCGCGACACCGTGGGCCGGCCGCATCGCCGGCGGCGGCGCGCTGTTCGCCACGGCCAGCCTGCTGGCGACCGGCGTCATCGCCCTGATCTCGCAGCGCGCCGGCTATCCTCCCAGCGCCGCCTGCTCGCTGCTGCTGGGCGCCAGCGCGCTGCTGCTGTGGCTCGCCCTGCCCGGCCGCCTGACATTGCTGACCTCCGCCGCCGTCGTCCTGCTGGCGGCAGGCCTGCTGAGCCAATTGGAGCTCGGCCTCGGCGCGCAGGAATCCTCCTGGCTGCGCTACTACCAGAAAAGCGCCGCCATGCTGGCCATCGGCGCGGGCCTTGGCGGCCTGCTGCGCCAGTGGGCGCAACGACAAGCCGCGCAAGGCGCGCCGCTCCGCCAGCGCAGCATCGAATGGATACTCGCCCTGTTCGCCGCAATCGCCCTGGCCGCGCTGGCCGCCCAGGTCCTGTGGGGCGATGAAACCGGCGTCTTCGACCTGCAGCCGGTCGAACTGGCCAAGCTGGCCCTGACCGCACTCACCGCCCACTGCCTCGCGCTGCGCTTCGGCTGGCTGAATGGGCCACAGCGCGGCCCGCAGCGCCTGGCCGAACACGGCGCGCGCTGGCTGCAGTTGATCGCCCCG
The DNA here is from genome assembly GCF_047302815.1 of Duganella sp. CT11-25. NCBI lineage: Bacteria > Pseudomonadati > Pseudomonadota > Betaproteobacteria > Burkholderiales > Oxalobacteraceae > Duganella > Duganella sp. CT11-25. Next base: position 7,278,520 of record NZ_JBKBFD010000001.1, on the reverse strand, counting down.
GCCCTGCTGTTCCTCGCGCTGCTCGGCCTCGCGCTGGTGCAGGTCGACGACTTCTCGCCGCTGATCCTGCTGCTGATCTGGAGCACCGGCATGGCCTTCGCCTACGCCACCGCCGCCGGCAACCGGCTGCTGGCCGCCGCCCTGATCGCCTGCACGCTGCTGGCCGCAGGCGCCATCGTCTATCTGCGCATGGTCGGCACCGACGATCTGATACGCTGGGGCTTCTACGCCGACCGTTTCCTGGTCTGGCTCAATCCCGCCGAGCATCCGCACACCGGCCAGCAACTGCTGCTGGGCGCACGCGCCATCGGCGAAGGCGGCTGGCTTGGCGCCGACCACTGGCTCGGACTGCGCTCGCTGGGCCAGGCCGCCGGCGGCGTGATGCAGATCCCCGCCGTGCAGGACGACTTCGCCGCCTCCTTCTTCCTCAACCGCCACGGCCTGGCGGGCGGCCTGCTGCTGTGGCTTGCGCAGGCGGCCTTCCTGACCGGCATCGTGCTGGCCGCGCTGCGCGCCTACAAGGCCGGCGCCGCCGCGCGCGACTTCCGACACGCCTGGTCCGGCCGCTTCCGCTATTTCGCCCTGTGCGGCGGCGGCGCCTTCGTGCTCGGCCACTTCCTGCTGTCATGGGGCACCAACCTGGCGATCTTCCCCATCATGGGCCAGCCGATGAGTTTCCTGTCCGCCGGCGGCAGCCACTTGCTGTTTTTCCTTTGCCCCCTGCTAGCGTTTAGTGCGATCAGCGCGCCATCTTTAGAAGGAGAATGAACCATGCCGATCTATGTCCAACACGAGGTCCTGGGCCGCATCCAGGACGTGTTCAATGCCGAAGCGATCTGGCAGGCGCCCGGCCTGGCGCTGTTCTCGCGCCGCCCGCTGCTGCGCGACCTGCTGGAACGCAGCCCGCGCGAACACAAGGGCCGCGCCGCCACCCGCTGCTTCTCCCACGTGACGCTGATGCTGCCGCAGGAAGAAGTCGACGACGACTACCACCTCACGCGCGGCGCCCGCGCCCGCGACCTGGCGCAGACGCTGACCGCATTGCATCAAAAGGATTTCGGCGACCTGCTGGGCGGCGACCAGGTGCGCTACGACGTGATCGGCACGTCGTCGCTGGCGCCGGGCGAGATCGAGGTCAAGTTCGGCCACGCGGTCTACCTGCCGGCGCCGGATGAAAAAATCCTCTACAACGTCAGCGTCTCGCGCGACAGCGCGATCTGGCATCCGGTCTGCCCGATCTATCCGAACCAGCGCCTGGCGCTGATCGGCGGCGAAGGCGGCGAGGCCAGTTTCGCCGCCAGCGGCTGGCCGTTCGGGCCCGAAGGCGCGATCCTGGTCATCAACGACGGCCCCGATGCGCAGCCGGTGGTGCAGATGCGGCCCAAGGACGCCTTCGATTGCCGCTACGATCCGCGCAGCGGCTACTACACCATCAAATCGCTGCGCGAGGCGCCGGGAGGCAGCCCGCGCTTGCTGCTGAAGATCGCCCGTACCGCCGCCATGCCGGCCATGCGCCACATGGCGGCCAGCGTCGCACCGCCGTCGGCGCCGCCCGAGGCCGCTTCAAACACCAGGCCAGCCGGCACCCCGCACGCAGCATCGGCCAAGCCGGCCGTGTGGCAAAGCCGCGCCGGCGGCGCACCGATCGACCTGACCGCCGTGCCGGTGGCGGCCAGCCACAAACCCGCCAACCAGCTCGGCGAAAGCGACGCCACGTATGCGCCGGTTTCGCAGCAGCGCGTCAGCCTGGTGGCGCTGGCCCTGCCGCGCCTGAGCCGCTATCGCGACACCGGCGCCCAGGCGCTGGAGCTGCCGTTCGACCGCGCGCTGGCCTTGTCCGCCGATACCGATACCCTTCAGCCGGTCATCAGCTTCGTCGTCGATGCCGCCGATGAGCTGTATGCCTGCACCGCCGAGGGCCGCCAGCGCATCAAGGCCCCCGCCACCTTCACGCCGGTCGACTCGCGGGCGATCCGCCTGCTGCCGGCCGCGCCCGAGATGGCGGACCGCTACCGCGCCATGCTCTGCCTGGCGCACCCCATCGCGGCCGGCGTAGCCAGCGGCGCGCGCTTCACCTTCGGCCGCAATGCGCCGATGCTGGCCGCATTGCGCCTGCTCGATTCGCCGCGCTACCTCAAGCGCGCCAACGGCGCCAGCGCCGCCAGCGCGGACCGCATCGGCCTGTCGCGCAACGCTTTCAGCTTTGAAGCGACCGCCAAGGGCTATAAGATCGGCCGCCTGAGCGCCACGCAGGCGCTGTACCACCTGGATGAAAAAATGGACTTCGTCGCCTGCATCGCCGACGAATCCTACCTGCTGCCCAACGGCCACCACCTGGTCGCCGGCCACTACGTGCTGCGCTTCGACGCCTGAGCACCATGGAAACCGTCCAACTCTACCCCGCCCTCGCGTTCACGGCGGGGCTGGCGATCACCTTGTTCCTGGCCGCCTACCTGACGCCGCGCAGCTGGTGGCGCCGCCCGAACGCGCGCGCGCTGCTGATCATGGTGGTCGGCGCCTGGGGGCTGGGCAGCCTGATCCTGTACGCGGCCCACGGCGCGCACGCTGCCGCGGCCGTGCCCGCGCGGGCGGCAGCAGCCGAGCCGCCCGTCATCGCAGCCGAAGCCGCGCCGATCGCCGGCAAGCCATTCCAGGTCCATCGCGACCTGAACCTGCGCGTCACCGCCGGCGTCGACTCGCCGCGCCTGGTCACCGTGCCGGCCGGCGCCACCGTCACGCCCACCGGCATGCGCAGCGGCGACTGGTGGCAGATCAAGGCCAGCGTGGCCGGCCGCGACAACACCGGCTGGGTCAGCAGCCTGTGGCTGCGCCGGAGCGGCGAATGACGCAAACCCTGTCCATTTCGGCTAAGCTGTGGCCTTTCGCATCCCGCGCCCCGGCGCCCGCCACGATGACACGCATTACCGACATGCTGAACTTCGGCCCAGGCCTCGACGTCGCCGCCCGCAGCAGCGCCAGCATCAGCAAGCTGCAGGTGCCGGAGAACCAGGACAACCTGCTCATCATCGACGCCGACGGCCGCGCCGTGCTGCTGCGCGACCAGGCCGCGCAAACCACCGTGCTGCAAGGCTGGCCGCGAGGCCATGTGCGGCTGGCGGTCCTCGACGGCATGGGCGGGCACGGCCACGGACGCCAGGCCGCCGAAGCCGTCGCCGCCGGCCTGCTGCGCATTCCGGCGTGCGCCACGCTCGATGAGCTGGGCGTCCGCCTCGACCAGCTGCACAGCGAACTGCAAGCCCGCTTCAGCCAGCCCGGCGACGAGGACAGCTTCCGCCGTCCCGGCACCACGCTCACGCTGCTGGAAATCCCACACGGCCAGGAGCCGATGCTGTACCACGCGGGCGACTCGCGCCTGTACGAAATCACCGCGCAAGCCGCGCAGCCGCTGACGGTGGACCACGTGCCCGCCACCTCCTTCGCCATGCACGGCCTGCTCGGCGAGCAGGAATGGTGGCAGCAGGTGCACGGCGAGCACCGCGCGCAGATCTCGCAGGCCTACATCCTCGGCAACGCCTTCCTCAATCCACAGGTGCTGGAGAACCGCCTGCTGCCGCTGGACGCATCCAACCTGCCGCCGTTCCTGCACCACCTGGCCGACCGCCGCGCCCTGACGGTGCGCGCCGACGCCACCTACCTGCTGGCCACGGACGGCTTCTGGTCCTGCGCCCGCCCGCGGCTGTGGACGGCACGCTGGCCCGCGCTGCTGGCCCAGCCCGGCCATTCCGCCGGCGCCGCCCTCGACGCCTTGTTCAACGACTACGCCGACCATCCGCCGCCCGAGCTCCACATCGACAACCTGAGCGCGATCGTGCTGCGCTTCGTCCCCGCCAATCGCCCTCAACCGTCGGGAAATGTTGACGAAACAGCATTGCCGACAGCATCAATTCCGTCGCATTTTTGATACCCGCACGACGCGGCGCAAAAATACGCACTTTGCATGCGCCTTTCATTGCCAAAAAGAGTGGAAACCGCATAAACTGACGAGTATTCCATCGGTCGGTATGCCATGAAAAAATGCAGTAATGCCCAGCACCCGCATTGCACTTACTGGGTCATGGCTGGAGAACAAGCTTGCGAAGGCGGTCACGCCCAAGCAGAGCCGTCCAGCTTTGACCTGCTGAATGCACTGCGCAGTTCCCGTTCCGGCGCGTCCGGCACGATGCTGGATGCCGCCCCTGCCGACCCGGCGCTCCCCACGCCGGCCAGCTACGCCCGCCCCCTGCAGCGCGCCCAATCCGAACGTCCGCAGCTGCACATCAGCGGCTTCGACCCGCGCGCCGCCGGCGGCCGCCAGACCCTGAAGATGGAACTGCGCGGCATGCCGGAAGCCTGCGCGCCGCAACTGGCGCTGCAACTGCAATCGGACCTGATCCCCAACGGCGCCTCGCGCCAGCACTTCGTGCGCGCCACCAGCGGCGAATGGCGTCCGGTGTTCGTCGAGTTTTCCTCGCGCGGCAAAGAGCATGGCCAGTACCAGATCAGCATCGAGTTGCTGAGCAGCCATGCCGGCATGGCCTCGCGCAAATGGGTCTGCACCTTCGTCATCCTGGTGCCGCGGCTGGACGCGACGCTGACCGAAATCCACCGCATCTTCCTCAGCACCCACAAGAACGTGCGCGTGATGGCGGACGACGCCTCGATCGCCCGCGTCAGCGCGCAAGGCGGCGAGAGCCTGGATATCGACGTCACCGCCCGCAACGCCGGCATCGCCCACCTGGACCTGAACGCGCCGGCCGGCAAGGTGGACATGGGCTTCACCACCATCGCGTGGGACGAAGACCTGATCGAAATCGACATGCCGCTGGCCGCCGCCATGCACCCGCATCCAAGCCGCGCGGCCTCGCTGGTCAACGCCGCGCCGGAAGCGGGCGCGCAGCGCCAGATCCGCCTGTTCGCGATGGCCGAATGCGTGCTGGGGCGCTTTGAGCTGGTCGATCCCGAATCGGACGTGCTGCTCACCCATTACAGCGCCGACGGCCAGGAAACCAACGGCCTGACGCGCCGCCTGTCGGGACGCCACGCGGTGATACGACGCAGCGGCCAGGGCTTTGAAATTGAAGACGTGTCGCGCTACGGCATCCTGCTGGACGGCGTCTGGCCCGGCAAGCACAAGCCGACCGCGCTGCGCCTCGGCATGCGCATCGAGTTCAGCGCCAGCATCAAGGGCATCGTGGCGCTGTCGGTATCGGCCATCATGCCGCACGGCGTGATCCTGCACCGCGTCGACCAGGGCGCCAACGCCGAATGCTTCTACCTGCTGGCGCCGGAAACCCATCCCGGCTATCCGGTCAAGTCGTTCGCCGCCGCGCCGCACGCGGCCGCGCTGCCGCTGCTGCTGCACCGCGACGGCGGCTTCTGGCACCTCGACCAGCTGACCGGCAAGGAAACCGCGCTGGCGCCGACCGTCCCGCTGGATAAGCTGAGCCGCATCCCGCGCCACAACCGCTTCGCCAGCGATCCGTATCCCGAGCACTGGATCATCCGCACCGGCGCCACCGACCTGCACAGCACCGTGGCGGCGAACGCGCTGTTCACCGCCTGAATAAATCCACCGCCGCCTGCTGCACGCCGTCACAGCGCGTGCTACTATCCGCCCGCCGTTAAACCACATCGGGCCTCGCCGTGCGCGCTCCAAAAAACCTGAACACCCGCCGCTGGGAGCGCATCTCGCTCGCCGCCTTGATCCTGCTGCTGGCGGGCCTGCCGCTGGCGGTCTGGATGGACATGCAGAATATCGCCGCCGCGCGCCTGCGCAGCCAGGCCGGCGACCTCAATTCCATGATCTCCAGCATCCGCGGCTACTACGGCAGCGCCGTGGTCGGGCGCATCCTGGAAAACCACGGCAAGGACACCCAGGTCATCCACAACTACGAAACCGTGCCCGGCGCGGTGCCGATTCCGGCCACGCTGTCGCTGGAGCTGGGCCGCGTGATCTCGGACAAGCAGTCCAACGTCAGCTACCGTTTTGTGTCCGACTATCCGTTCCGCGGCCGCGCTCCGCACGTGCTGGACGCGTTCGAGAAGCATTCGCTGGCCTCGCTGCGCGCCAGCCCGGACCAGCCGCCCATCGTCCTGGCATCCAGCGCCGGCACCGCCACGCGGGTACGCCTGATCGCGCCGGTGCTGATGAGTGCATCTTGCGTCGCCTGCCACAACAGCCATCCGGACAGCATCAGGAAGGCTTGGAAGATCGGCGATGTGCGCGGCCTGCAGGAAGTCGAGATCCAGGACGAGGTGAGCACCAGCATCTGGTCCTTCAAGTACAGCCTCGCCTACTTCCTGCTGGCGGCGGCGACGGGACTGGGCTTCATCCTACTGCAGCGGCGCCAGAACGCGCTGATACGCGGCATGAACGAGGAACTGGCCGGCGCCAACGACTTTCTCGCTTCGGTGTCGATGAAGATCTCGCACTACCTGTCGCCGCAGATCTACAAGAGCATCTTCAGCGGCGAGATGGACGTGGCGCTGCACACGCAACGCAAGAAGCTGACCATCTTCTTCTCCGATATCAAGGATTTCACCGAGCTGACCGAATCGCTGCAACCGGAAGCGCTGACGGAGCTGATCAACGAATATTTCACGGCCATGTCGGCCATCGCGATTCGCCATGGCGGCACGATCGACAAATTCATCGGCGACGCCATCCTGGTGTTCTTCGGCGATCCCGAATCAAAGGGCGCGGCCGAGGATGCGCGCAACTGCCTGCGCATGGCGAACGACATGCAGCACGCACTGGCGCAGTTGAACGTCCGCTGGCGCAAGATGGGGGTGGAAGCGCCGTTTCGGGTGCGCATGGGCGTCAACACCGGTTTTTGCAATGTCGGGAATTTCGGCAGCATCGACCGCATGGACTACACGATACTGGGCGCGGAAGCCAACCTGGCGGCGCGCCTGCAATCGATCGCCCCGGCCGGCGGCATCGTGGTCAGCTACGAAACCTATGCGCTGGTGCGCGACATGGTGGCGGGACATGCGCTGGCGCCGGTCAGCATGAAAGGCATCGCGCGCGAAGTGGTGCCGTACGAGATCGACGGCCTGCTGGATGGCGACGGCAACACGCTGCAGGTGTTCAGCGAACACGGCGACGGCCTGGACCTGTACCTCGACCTGGGCCGCATCGATGCGCACGCCGCGCGCAACCTGCGCGGCGTGCTGCACCAAGCCATCAACGCCCTGGAAGAAAAAACCTAGGCGGGCTTTTTGACCGGCAGCGGTATCCACTCGGTTTCGCCGGGCACCTTGTCGAAACGCTGCGCCTCCCAATCCTCGCCCGCCTTGACGATGCGCTCCTTGCTCGACGAGACGAAGTTCCACGACATATAGCGGTGGCCGTCCAGCGCCTCGCCGCCGATCAGCACGAAATGCGCTTCCGACCCGGCCTTGACCAGCTGCGTGCCGCCGGTGTCGAGCAGCGCCATATTGTGCAGCGCCAGCGGCGCGCCGTCGATTTCCAGCTCGCCGCTGATCGGATAGATCGCCGCCTCGGCCGGCAGGTCGCTCAGCGACAGCTCGTGGCCGGCCTTCAGCTTCACGTCCAGGTACAGCGTCTGGCTGTAGGTCGCCACCGGCGAGGTCTTGCCGAACGCCGATCCGACCAGCACGCGCACGGTCGCGCCGTCCACGTCCAGCTCGGGGATGTCGGCGGCGGCGGTATGGCAGAAGCCCGGCGCGTCCTCCTCATGCGCCACCGGCAGCGCCGCCCACAGCTGCAGGCCGTGCGTGCGGTGCGGCACGCCGACCAGATCCTTGGGCGTGCGCTCGGAGTGCACGATGCCGCGGCCGGCCGTCATCCAGTTGATCGCGCCGGGTTCGATGCGCTGGAAGGTGCCGATGCTGTCGCGGTGATCCATCGCGCCTTCGAACAGATAGGTCACGGTGGCCAGGCCGATGTGCGGATGCGGGCGTACGTCGTGGTCGGCGTCGACCGGCACGTCGACCGGGCCGAAATGGTCGAAGAAGATAAACGGCCCGACCGCCTGCTTGACGGCGGACGGCAGGTAGCGGCGCACGACGAAGCCGCCGCCCAGGTCCTTTTCGTGGCCCTTCAACAGATTCGAGATGGTCATGATCGTCTCCCCGCCCTTACGCCAGCACGGTCGTGACTTCGGTGGTCACGGACGTCATCAGCTTGTGGATCGGGCACTTCTGCGCGGCCGACAGCAGCTCGGCGCGCTGGGTCTCGCTCAGGTTGCCGGTCAGGTGCAGCGTCGCGGCCAGGCGGTAGGTGCCCTGGCGCTCTTCGCTGGCGTCGCGTTCCATGCTCACTTCGACGTGTTCCAGCGGGATGTTCTTGCGCTTGGCGTACCACACCACGGTCAGCGCCTTGCAGGCGCTCAGGGCGGCGTCGTACAGGTCGTGCGGCGACGGGCCGGCATCGTTGCCGCCCTCTTCCACCGAACCGTCGGTCGAGATGATGTGGTTGCGCACATGGACGATATGGCGCATCGGCAGGGATTGGTCACGCAGGGCTTTGATAGTCATTCGGTGTTCCTTGTGAGCGTAGAGTTCAGAACCCACAATTTACACCGAATGGAGGATTTGCGCCTCTGCTAAACGTCTACACCCCGTCCACCAGCACCATCGAAAAGTCCGCGCCGCCCTGGCGCAGTTCCCTGAGCGGGGCGTGCGCCGGATCGTCGTACCAGGCCTGGGCGTGCGCGACCGACGGAAATTCGATGACCACCATCGCTCCCGGCAGGGCGGGCGCGCCCTCCATCGCCTGCGGCGGCGACTTCGCCACCAGCTTGCCGCCGTGCTTGGCCGTCAGGGCCGGCATGTGGGCGCCGTATTCCTTTTGCCACTCCGTGCTGCGCAGGGTGGCCGAACCGATTGCATATGCTGCCATGATGTTCTCCCGATGTGTGTATGAGGCTTCATTATCATCAGAAGCCCCTGAAGCATAAATGGGATAGAATTTCGCTCATCCCTAACTAAAACTTCCGAATATGAGCGACAAGCTACGCAGCATGCAGGTGTTCGTGGCGGCCGCCACGGCGGGCAGCTTTGCCGCCGCCACACAGGAGCTTGGCATGTCCGCCGTCATGGTGGGCAAGCATGTGCAGGCGCTGGAGCGGCAACTGGGGGCGCGGTTGATCGAACGCAGCACGCGCCGCCAGGCGCTGACGGAGATCGGCGCGGCCTACCTGGAACGCTGCCGCGACGTGCTGGCCGGTGTCGACGCGGCGGACCGCGTGGCCGAAAACCTGCGCGCCGAGCCGCAGGGCAGTCTGCGCATCTCCGCGCCCGCCACCTACGGCGAGCAAAGGCTGGCGCCCATCATCGGCGCGTATGCCGCGTTGTACCCGCAGGTGCATATCGATCTGGTGCTCAGCAACCGCGTGGTCGACATGGCCGAGGAAGGCATCGATGTCGCGATCCGCTCCGGCCCCATCGCCGATACGGGCTTGATCGCGCGGCCCTTGCGGCCGGGACGCGTGCTGGCCGCCGCCAGCCCCGACTATCTGAAACGGTGCGGCACGCCCAGGCACCCGTCCGACCTGGCGATGCACAACTGCCTGGTGTTTGCGGGAGCCAGTGCGACGTGGCGCTTCGCGCGCGACGGCGAGGAGGTGCCGGTGCAGGCGCGCGGCACGCTGGTCAGCAACACCGGCGCATCGCTGGTCGCCGCCGCCATCGCCGGCATGGGCGTGGCGGTGCAGGCGGACCTGCTGATGGAGCCTGCGCTGGCGTCGGGAAAATTGAAACGGCTGCTGCCGAAATGGGAACTGCCGTCGCGCCCCTTGCACATCCTGCGCCGGCCCGAATCGCGCCCCAGCGCCAAGGTCCGCAGCTTCGTCGACTTCGTGCTGGACCGGCTGGGATGATTTAAAATGAAATATCAGGACAGGATGATGGAAAAACCCAGCACTTCTCACTACGTTGACGCCGATCTTCTGACAGGATGGTTGTCGGCGCGTTCCATTGCGCGTGGCTTGCCGCCACCGGTGCCCGAGCACGGCGGCCTGCGCGTCGATACGGGCCTGCCGGACGAACGCCGCCGCTACGTTTTTGCCGGTCCGGCGCAAGGTATCCGGGATTTGGCCGAGTCGATCGATGCGCCGCACATTTTCATCAAGATGTGCGGCCCGGGTCAGCAATTGCTGTCGCTCGTTCCGCACCGATGGCAACTGCAGCCAGGCGCTTATTTGATGACCATCGATGGCTGGCGCAGCCCGGTGCCGTCTTTGCCGGCGGGCTACCGGCTGCAGGTTCTGATCGAATCCCAGACGACCATTGCGCGCATCTTCACGGAAGACGGCTCGCTGGTCGCCAGCGGCCATGCGGTGGAATACGGCGGCGTGTTTGTCTTTGACCGCATCGCCACCGAGCCCGCCCACCAGCATCAGGGCCTGGGCGCGGCCGTGATGGCGGCGCTGGGCGGGACCCAGCAATCGAAGGCCGCGCAGCGTGTGCTGGTGGCGACCGAAGCGGGACGATCGCTCTATTCAACGCTCGGCTGGAAAGTGCGGTCGCACTACTCCACAGTGACGATCAAACCACCTTCTTGACGAATTCCGTCTTCAAGCTCATGGCGCCGAAGCCGTCGATCTTGCAGTCGATATCGTGGTCGCTGTCGACCAGGCGGATGTTCTTGACCTTGGTGCCTACTTTGACGGTACCGCCGCCGCCCTTCAGCTTCAGGTCCTTGATGACGGTGACGGTGTCGCCGTCCTGCAGGATATTGCCGACCGAGTCCTTGTAGACGCGCGCGCCTTCTTCGGCAGCGTCGCCCGCGCCCGGCGTCCATTCATGCGCGCATTCAGGACATACCAGCTGGGCTCCGTCTTCATACGTGAATTCGGAATGGCATTTCGGGCATGGTGGCAGAGCGCTCATCGTTTGGATCCAGAGAGTAAAAAAGAAGGCCAGCAGTATACTCTATACGAGCTTGCGCGCGACCCGGAAGCCGACGATGTCGTTGGCCAGCACGGCGGAAAAACCGTTGCGCACCGACGAGCGCAGATAACGCGGATTGTACAGCCACGAGCCGCCGCGCAGGATGCGCCGCACCGGATCGCCGCCCTCTTCCCACGCGCTGCCGTCGGCCGGCGCGCCGGCGTAGTTATCGTGCACCACGTCCTGCGTCCACTCCCACACGTTGCCGTGCATGTCGAACAGCCCCCATGGATTGGGCTGGAAGGCGCTGACCTTGTTGGTGCCCTGAAGGTAGGCGCCGCGCGGGCTGCCGTTGTAGGTGTAGTGGCCGTCGTAGTTGGCCTGCTCGGTGGTGATGGTGTCGCCGAAGCTGAAGGCGCTCTTGGTGCCGGCGCGGCAGGCGTACTCCCATTCCGCTTCGCTCGGCAGCCGGTAGACCTGGCCGGTCTTTTCGGACAGCCAACGCAGGTAAAGCTGCACGTCCATCCAGCTGACGCCGATCACCGGATGCTCGTCGTCCTGCGCGAAGCCGGGCGCGCGCCAATCCGTGTCGGACTGCGACTCCCAGCCGGTAGCGCGCACGAACTGCCGCCACTGGCCGACCGTCACCGGGAAGCGGCCCATCGCAAACGAATGCTCGATGCCGACCCAGTGCTGCGGGTTCTCGCGCTCCAGCCAGTTTTTCTGCGCGCCGGCCTTGATCGCCAGCGCCTGCTCATGTTCGGGAGAACCCATCTGGAAGCGGCCGGTCGGGATCAGCACCAGATCGGGACCGGTTCCAGTACCGTCCACAAAGCGGTCGCGCAGGATGCCGCTGGGGTCCGCCACCGGACTGCCGGCGCTCGGCATCAGCGCCGCCAGTTCGGCCGCATTGCGCTCGGCCTGCTGCTTACGGTGGCGCTCCTGCTCCATGCGGTACGCGGCCTCCGCCTTCAATTGCGCCGCTTTTCGCTGCTGCTCCTCGCGTTCTTCGCGGGCCTTCTGCGCATCGGCGTCGCGCCGGGCCTGCAGCTGCTCGCGCAAGGCCTGCTTGCGCACCAGCGCCGCCGCTTCCGCGTCGGCGCGCTGCTTGGCTTCGAGCGCGCGGCGCTGCTGGTCGAGCCGGACTTTTTCCGCCGCCGCGGCCTGCGCCTCGGCCTGGCGGCGCGCGGCCAGTTCGACAGCCTGCGCCTGGCGCTTCATCTCCGCCATGCGCGCCTGTTCCGCCTGCGCGGCCTGCTCCTTCTGGCGCTGCTGCTCGCGCGCCTGCTTTTCCCGCTCAGCCTGTGCGGCTTGCACGGCCAGCTCTTCTTCGTTCGGCCCGGCGGCGCGGCGCAGTTCCGCCAGCAGCTGGTTCACCGACTCGGGACGGCGCTCCTGCGCATAGGCGAAGCCGTTGCTCAGCACCTTCCACTGGCGCTCGTTCAAGCCTTGCGGCGGCGATGGATGGAAATCGGCGGGCCGCATATCGTCGAACGGCATGCGGCCTTCCAGCAGCTGATAGATCATGACGGCGACCGCGTACACGTCCAGCTTGGGCGCGGGCTGCCGTTGATGCGTTCCCGCCTCCGGCGCGCGGTAGCCGGCGGTGCCGGCGTTCGGCGTCTGCAAACCGAGGCTGCTGCCGGCGCTGCGCGCGCGCGAGGCGATGCCGAAATCGAGCAGCTTGATTTCGCCGCGCGCGGTCAGGAAGACGTTGCCCGGCTTGATGTCGCGGTGTACCAGCTTGTGCTTGTCCCACGCGTATTGCAGCGCGTCGCCGACCGGCGACAGCAGCCGGTACACGGCCTCCAGCGGCAGCGGGCCTTGCGCGGCGAGGTAGGCGTCCAGGTCCTGGCCCTCCAGGTATTCCATGATGATGAAATAGCTGGACGTTGCCGGATCCTGCGCCCACTCGTAGACGCGGACGATGTTTTCATGCGCCAGCTTGCGCGCTTGCGTGGCCTCCTCGATCAGCAGCTTGGCGTGGGTCGCGCTTTGGGTCAGCTGCGGCGGCAGGATCTTCAGCGCCACCAGGTCGCTGTGGCCCAGCTCCGCGTGCGTGGCCAGGTCGGTGGCCTGCCAAACCTGGCCCATGCCGCCCATGCCGATCAGGCGATCCAGCCGATAGCGGCGATTCTGCGGGCCGATCTCCTGGCCCGACATCAGGCCCAGCTCCGTACCCTGCCGCACCGGCGGCGCGACCGGCGTGGCGCTGCCTCCCGGCGGCGCGTACTCCGCGTCCAGGATGGCGTTCTTGCGACGGTCGAACTCTTGAAGGCTCAACAGACCGTCATCATGTAAGGCCCGCAGTTCACGGATCTTGTCTCTTGCTGTTTGCATCATTAAGCGAAGTGTAACCGTTCCGGCTGAAAGTCGTTAAGCTAAAGGCGCGCCGCATTCGGCGCAGAACTTGTCCTCGGGGTGGCCGGCCCGCGCCGGATGGCCGTTCGGACAACGCCGCACCGCCGCCGGCGCGGCCGTGTGGTGGTGATGCACCGGCGCGCCGGCCTGCGCCACGCCGACACCCAACTGGCTCTGCGTGGTCAGCGCGCTGGCGCTGGCGCTGTTCTGGATGTTCAGCAGATCAAGCTGGTGACGGCGGTCCTTGTCCAGCTCCGTATCGCGGTGCCCGCGCTCTTCCAGCACGCGCTCATGCGCCAGGCGCGCCGCTTCGGCCGGCGTCACACCGTGCTCCGCCGCGATGACGTGCGCCAGCGCCTGGATCTGATCGGCCGTCATGCCGCCCTGGATTTGCAGCTTCATGATCTGCGTCACCGCTTCCACGTTCGACGGCGCGGCGACGGCGGCGATGGCCATGTCGCTCAGACGGCCTATCGTCTCCATGCGCTTGATCTCGTGGTCCTGCTGCGATTGCTGGCTGGAGAAGGCCGCCGCCCGCTCGTGCTCGAACTTCTTCAATTCACGCTGCCACGCGGCTTCCTGCTCCTGCTGCTTGAGTATCTGGCGCTGCTCGTCGACGGCCAGTTGGTCCAGCATGGCCTGCTTGGCGTTGGCCTGGTTCTGGCGCGCGTGGATGCCATCGGCCTCGATGGTCCGCAGCAGCTTTTCGTACTGCGCGATGGAATCGGCCTGCGCGCCGGTGCGCTTGAGATCCTCGACCTTCTGGTTGATCTCGGCCACCTGCACGGCGTTGGACGCATCCTTGACGGCATCGCCGCGCAGCAGTTCACGCTGGCGCGCCAATTGCAACTGGTCTTCCCATTCCTGCACGCGCTCGGCCTCGCGGCGCTGCGCGGCGCCGGCCAGCGACATGCCCTGGATGCGGGTCGCGTGCGCTTGCGCCTCGATCTGCAGCTCCCGCGCCTTCTCGTCTTTCTCCTGCTGGCGCAAGGCGGCCAGCTCGTTGCGGCGGTGCGATTCGTCCTCGATCAGCAGGGCTTGCGCGATCTGGCTTTCAATCGATTGCTGTTTCAGCTGATGCGACAAACGCTGCTGCGCCAACTGGCGCTGCTCGGCGGCGGTCTGCTGCAACACCTCCAGGTCGGTGCGCATCTTGATCTGGGCCAGCTGGCGCACGTGGTCCCAATCGGCCTGCTCGCCCTGGCGGTGGGCCTTGTTCCTGGCCAGCTCGTGTTCCAACTCGGCCAGCACGGTGCCGGCGCCCTTATCCACCGCAACCTTGCGGGTCTTGGAGTCCATGATACGGCTATACAGCTCCACCTCGCGCGCGCGCAAGGCCTGCACGCGCTCGGATTCCTTCAGCGTCAGCTCGGCCTTCTGGACGCTGGCGTCCTGGCGCAGCTCGGCGCGGCGGAAGTCGGCGCGCATCTTCTGCTCTTCGCGCCAGATAGCCTGCCATTCTTCCTCGTCGTAGATCTGGTCCAGCTGCTTGACGTGCTCCAGCTGCACATGGCGTTCATCGGCGACCAGCCACAGCGTGCCGATGCGCTCGCGGTTGTGATCGAATTTATCGTGCCGCAGCGCGGCGGTTTCCACCCGCTCCACCGCCAGGCCGTATGCGGACAGGCGCAGTTTCAGCGCGGCCTGCAGGCGCTCGTCCAGCTGCAAACGCAGGTCGGCGTTGTGCGCCATCTCGCGCATCGAACGGCTGCCGACGAATTCGGCGGCGAGCTGGCGCACCGACGGTTCCAGCAAATCATGCAGGTGCAAGGTGCTGACCACGCCCGGCACCGTCATGAAGTGCTGCGCGAACGCAGGCACGTTCTCAATGCGGATGGAAACGGTGAAGCGGGCCGATATTTTCAGGTGCTCGGCCGTGTGCAGGTCGCCGAACGAGAACTCGACCGGCAGCGGCGCGCTGCGGGTGATCAGGATCTCGGCATTCTGGTTGCGCAGCAAGTGGTTCAAGCGGGTGAAGAAGCCTTCGATCTCGTATTCCCCTTGCGGCACCTCGGTGGCTTTGTCGGCCTGCAGGATGTAGGCGCGCGAGGTCGCCGGCACGCGCAGCGTCTTGGTGAAGATGCCGGACAAGGCGCTGACGCCGAAATACACGGCCAGCTCGTCGTCGCCGGGTATCCAGCGGTTATCGCGCAGCACCGGCTCATTGCGCGGTGCGCCCAGGGTCAAACCGCAGTGCTTGCAGTAACCCGACTGGTCATCGTTTTTGTGCTCGCACCGCGGGCATTTAACGCCGCCAAAACCAAACATTTGGAACATGCCAGACTCCTTCTTCGATTCATCTTGCGAGCCGCCCTGCGATCAGCCGATTTTAGCAGGGCGAGCCCGATTCATTCTTGCGCACGATTCAACGCCGGTTCAAATCATGCCGATCCGGTCGATGCAGGCCATGCTGGCGCCTTTCTGGCGCACTTCAGCCGCGAAGCCGGGGGGCAGCTCGTCCTGCCAGTCCTTGGGCAGCAACACCCTGTCGCCGGCGCCAACTTGCCTTAATATCAATTTCAACTTGGGTTCGCGGCCATCTACGGTATCGACGCGGCCAGCGTGCCAGGCGGTCGAACAGCCGGTGGCGATGATGCGTCCGCGCGGCACGAACTCCCTGCCGCGCGCGAGGCGGTCGGCCATGACCAGCGCCAGTTGGTAAGAGCCGCCCTGGAAGCGCGGCTGGCCGAAGCGCACCACGCTGCGCCAGCGGCCCAGTCCCTTGCCGTCGAAATGGCGAGCGCCGGCCAGTGTTTGCCGCACTTCCTGCTGGACGGTCAGGTCCAGGCCGGGCGCGGCGATGGTGTCTTCCTCGGTCGTCGCGGCGGCGGTGTGCGTGGCGTTGGCCGATTCGTCGACCGCCGGCATTTCGCTGTCGATCGGGAACACGCTGACTTCCACCCAGCCCAGCGCGTCGTTGACACCGCCGCTGTGCAGCGGGAACCAGGTGCGCACGGTGGAGACGGAGGCCGACGGGTCGGCATGGCCGCTCAGCGCGCCGAGGTGGGTGATCAGCAGCGCCACCGAGGTTGGCGGATCGGTGTTGACTTCGCCGTCGACACTGCCGAGGTGCCAGGCGTCCGAGCGGCCTTGCGCGTAAAGCGGCTTGGCCGGGACGGTGTGCAGGCCGCGTACCATGCGGTCGGCCAGGACGGCGGCCAGTTCCCATTCGCGGTCTTCGATGGCCGGAGTGATGTCCATGCTGAGGACGACCTGGTCGCGGCTGTCGAGACGGGCTTCGGTGTGGCGCGCGAGGCGCACTACTTCCTGCATGCGCTCCGCGACCGCGGGCGCGCCGGGCACGGTGCATTTGACGTCGGCGCGGTTGGCGCGTGGACGGCGGCTGGCGGTGATGGTCAGGATGCGGCCATCGGCCAGCATGCAGCGGCATTCGGCGTTGGTCGGCACGGCGGTGATCGAGAGCGTGGTCATAGCGATGGTTCCGTGCGGGGGATGTGTGGGCTGCGGCGCAAGGACAGGCCGGTTTCGAGGTTGGCGCAGATGCGGTCCGCTTCGTCCAGCAGCTGGGGCCATTGCTGCGGGCTGGCCAGTTGAAGGCGGGCCAGCAGGGACCAGGCTTCGTCGAGCGCGGACTGCGCGATCAGGGTTTGCGCGGTGCGGCGGGCCTGAGCATCAGGCGCCAGCGGCTGGCCGGGAGCGGCCCATGCCAGCGCGGGCATGGTGTTGACGTTCAGGATGGCCATGCCGAGGCGCAGCAATAGCGCCTGGTGCTGCTGGAAGATCGGCAGGCCGGCAGGCAGGACCAGCAGCCGCAGCGCGCTGCTCAGGGCCGGCAGTTCGAGGAACAGGCGGCGCAGGGCCCGTGCGTCTTGCTGCGCAGGCGATTGCATGGCGTATGGCTGCGGCGCGATGATGGACGGAGGCAGCGATGGGCCGGCGTGCGATGCCGTGGCGTGCGATGCGGCGATGCCCGCCGGGGCGGCGTGCGAGGCAGCGGCGCGCGAGGCGGCGGTGTCCGATGCCGCGCCGCGCGACTCGGGGCTCCGCTGCGACCGCGTCGGCTCCCCGGCTTCGGGCGGTGGAGCGGAAAGCGTGTGGATCGCGGTGGCCGGCACGGTCGTGGCGGCGCTGATGGCCGGCGGCTCATGCGCGCGAGTGGCTGTGGCGGCGGCCAGGCGCTCGGCTTCGGCGGCGCGTTGGGCGCGGGTTTTCAGTACGTCGGCATAGTCGATTTGCTCGCCCAGATCGACCGGCACGCAATCGTCGACCGTCACGCCGTAGCGCGTGTACATCAATTGATTCAAGCCGGCGCGGAAGGCGTGCCACTCTTCCAGCGAGGTGCACGGCGGCAGGTCCAGCGCACCCTGCGCCAGCTCGGCTTGCAGCGCGGCTTCGACCGACACGCCAAACCCCGCCAGCTCCAGCCGCCCCGCCGTCTCGCTGTACAAATACAAATCAAACCGCTGTTGCGTCACGCGCGGATTGGCGGCATCGATCACGAAGCGCAGCCGCAGCCCCCACTCAGGCGCGGCGGCGAACGGCACCAGGTCAACCGTGTACGGCCCCGGATGAAAACAAAACACCGATTCGCCCTGCTCGCACGACACCCTCCCCGCAGCGGCGCGGCGCGCAAGCCCGACCGCGTTGAAGACGACAACCGTACTGTGAGCCGGCGCGGCATCCCCCTCATCGAGCCGAAGCGCGATCAGGCTGATTCCCAGGCCACCGGTATCGGTGGCCTGTTTGCGGCGCCGGGTGAACAAGCCCATGATCTAGGGCGCCACCGGCTCGACGGCAAATCCAGCGCCATACAGCTGGAAGTGCGGCGCCGGCGCAGTGGCGAAAGGCCAGGTGCGCTCGCATTCGCCGTCCGCATCGAGGCGGCCTTGCAGGACGATCGCCCCGCCGCCGTCGATCACGCGCAGCAGCGGCTGTTCGTTCAACAGGCGCGCGGCAAACGGCGCATCCGCCGACAGGCTCAGGATGACCTGCCAGCCGCCGTCCTGCGGCAGGAAGTGCAAGGTCCAGCAATTGTCGTCGGTGACCAGCGACTCCAGCGCGGTCGCCGTGGCCGCCGCGCGCAGCATGCCGGTGCTACCGGACCATACGGGGTCATTGGCCGCCGTATGCGCGCGGGACTGCCCCGCCGCTTGGCGCTCCAGCGACAACTGGCGGAAACGGCGCAGTGTCAGCGGCGACGCCGACAAGGCCTGACGCTCATTCGGCGTCAGCGCCCGCGTGCCGTCCAGCGCCGATCGCAGCGTGGCGTCGGCCAGCACCAGATGGTCGCCGGGCACGGCACGGCCCAGCAGCGCGCGCTCGCGCAGGCGCGCATCCAGCGCAGTCAGGGAATTTGGCGCATTGGCGTCTTGCTCATCTTGTGCTGATTTCAATTCGTTCTCCTTCATTGCGCCGCTGCGGCGTTGGCCGCGTACAGCTTGGCGATTGCTTCATTGCGGCGCTTGCGCAGCGTCGGCATCGAAATCTCGTCCAGCGCCGCCAACTGCTGCAAGGTCGGCAGCTCGCCGGTGGCCGGATCCAGCCAGGCGTCCGGGTAGGTATCGTCGGACGCACCCAGCAGCTTGTGGTACACCGCCAGCCGGATCGGCAGCGATTCGTCCCGCAGCATGCGCAAGGTCCAGCTGCCGGTTTCCTGCGCTGAACGGGCCAATTCCATATAGCGGAGGGGCAGGGAAAGCGCGTCCGCGCGCTGCTGCTCCGCCGCCAGTTCCCCGGCATCGAATGCTGGATCGCCCGCATCGTCCGGCGCGCCGGCGGCAATCTCGTCGCCGTCGTCGAACTCGTCAGGCGCCGCAGCGGCCAGGATGCGGTCGTCGTCCTGCGCGCCGCCCTGCGCTTCCAATGCCTCGGAGTCGCCAACCACGCGCCAGTAATCTTCCAGCCACAGCGCCGCCTCGCCGGCCTCGCCCTGCCAGTCGTCGGCACGGTCCATATTGGCGGACAACTCCTCATAATCGCCGATTTCGGCCAGCATCGCCGCAATCTTGTCCGGATTATTTTTCAGGCTGGCGAAGCGCTTGGACTTGGTATGCAGCGGCCCCGGCGAGCCGCCGAACTGCTCCAGCGTCTCGCTCCAGCGAATGATCCACTCGGCCTTGCAGCCGGCGACGGACTTCATCTGCCGCACCTCGATCGGGCTGCCGGCCAGCGGGCGGTCCAGGATCGCGCCGACCTGCGCGGCGTGCTGCTCCCATGCGGCGAACAGGCCGGCGACCTCGCGATAGGCCGTGTCCAGCATGCGATAAGTGTAGATTTTGTTGGGCGAGCAGTCGCGCCCCGTGGCGACGATGTAGTTGTCGGCATCGACCTTGTCGCGCAGGCTGGCGTACATATCGTTGACCTTCTTGCGCATCACGCCTTCGGCCGCGACCTCCAGCCAGAAGGCGCCGTTGCGCGCATGCTCGCTGGCGACGGCCACCGCGAAGGCTTGCCAGAACGCCGGCTGGGCCTGAAGCTCGAACAACAGGCCCAGTGCAAGCTCATACACGCTCTCGCCGTAGCTGTTGCCCTCCGCTTCGGCGCGCGCCGACCGCATGTTCGCGCGCAGGGCCGCGGCTACCGCATCGGTATAGCTGTCGAGCAGCGCCGCGTGCTGCGCGGGGTCGAGCACCTGGTGCATCTCAACCTGCCGGAAAGCCTGCAGCGAGCAGAGTCCCAGCAGCTTGCGCACTTGTTCCCAGCCGTGCTCCTGATACCGGGTTCCTGGCAAGCGCATAAAGTCCTGTAAGTGATGAAAAAAGATAAAAAACGCACTATGGCGAATGCTACAAAATCATGCCATAAAACCGGCCATTTCATTATCCCGTTTACAAGCCTATTTCCCCTTCTGTTCCCGCTTCTGCTCCCCCTGTTGCGCCGCCAGCGTGGACAGCACCGCCGCCACGACCGGCGCCGCGTGCTCGCCGCCGGTACCCGCCGAGTGGCTGACGAAGGCCGCCATCGCCAGCCGGTGCGTCTGGCCGGGCAGGCTGCCCGCCTCCAGCCAGCCGGTGAACCAGACGGTGGCCGTGTCCTCGCCGCTGGGCGCGGTGCCGGTCTTGCCGTACAAGCCGGGACGCACGCTGGCCAGCGCCGCACCGCCGAACGCGCCGGCGCCGGTGCCGACATCGACCACGCCCTTCATGCCGGCCTTGATACGGTCCAGGCGGATGCCGATCGGCTTCATGGCCGGCACGGCGCTGTCGTTGTGGCCCAGCGCAAGCAGCATGCGCGGCGTGACGACCCCGCCCTGCCCGACCGCCGCCGAGGCCAACGCCATTTGCAGCGGCGTCACCTGCATGCGCAGGCCGATGGCCATCTGGCGCAGTTCATGGCGGGTGTGGATGGGGTCCATATGGGCCGGCGTGGCTTGCAGCGCGTCCCAGGTGCGCCAGTTGAAATCGGCCGGCAACAGGCCGCCATCCAGGCGCAGCGACCGCTCGAAGCCGAGACGGTGCGCGGCGGCGGCGATCGGCCGCACGGAATCCAGCGCATCGGCATCCAGCGCCTGCAGGTCCGGCGCGCCGCCGTCGGGGCGGCCGAACAGGCTATGGTCGCTCAACTCGCTGGACCAGGCGAACCAGGTATTCAGGCTGTAGGTCAGCGCCTGCGCCAGTCCGAGACGGCCTTCCTGCGCGCGCCGGTCCAGGCTTTGCTCGCGGTAGTTGGTGATGTGGGCCAGGCGCGGATTCATCGGGTAGCTGGCGGCGTCGGTCTGGAAGCCGAAGCCGCGCTGCTGCGCCAGGCGGTTGATGGCGGGCAGCGGCATGCCGCCCAACAGCGCATCGATCTGCGGATCGGTCTGCGCCGCCAGCTCCAGGCCCAACGCGCTGACCACCTTGAACGTCGAGCCGGGGCTTTGATGGGCGCCGCCGTCATGCTGCAAGGCCGGCAGCCGCAGCGGGCTGCGCGCGGGGCTGGTGCGGTCGAAGTCGCGCACCTCGGCCCAGTTGGCGCTGCCGACGCCTCCCGCGCCGGCACCGGCCGCCGCCAGGATGTCGCCGGTCTCGGCGTCGAGGATCACCAGACCGGCGTGACGGCCTTCCGGCGCCGCCTGGCCGCCGCTGCATTTGCCACCATCCCAGCGGCCATGCCGCATGCCGACGCACTCCAGCACGCGCTGGCCCAACGCCTGCAGCGGCAGGTCCAGCGTCAGCCTGGCGTTGACCGCTTCGCCGGATGCGGGCAAGCGCCCCAGCATGCCGGCGATGCTGTTGGCGTGTTCGGGACTAACGCCCAGCAGCGGCGCCAGTCCGGCATCGATGGCCGCTTCGCTGGGCGCGCCGTCGGACCACAGGATGGTGCCGTTGCGGTCCGCCAGTTGCACCGGCGCCGGCGTGGTGGCGCGCGGCAGGCTGGCTGCGGCGTCCATGAGCGCCAGCGGCTGCCAGGTCAGGCGCCCGTCGGCCACGCGCAGGTGGCGGTATTTCTGGTCTTCCGGCGCGCTGAAGTCCAGCGGCTGCACGTCGAGCTGCACGCTGCCGGCACCAGCCTCCAGCGTCAGCGTGAGTTGCTGGACGTCGGCACCGCCGGCGCAGGCGCGGCCGGTGCAGGCCGGCGCGAACTGCGCGGTCGCGCCGGTGACGCCGCTGCCGACACGGCCGGCCACCATCATTTGAATCACTTCGCCGCCGGCCGCCGCGCGCGGCAAGGCCAGCGTCAGGTGCACGACCGGGCGGCCGCTCTTGTCTTCGCCCGCCTGCGGCCAACGCGCCACGCGCGTCCAAGGCTGCCAGCCCTGCGGCAGCGACGCGAACAGGCGCGACGCGGCGACCGGCATCTGGCTGGTGGTGGCGACCATCACCGGCGCGGTTCCGGCGGCGGACGAGGCGCCACCGCCCGTGGTGGCGCTCCAGTCCAGCTGCAGCCCGGCGGACGCCTTGACGCGCCAGGCCAGCAGGCGGCGCTCGCTGTTATAGATGTCGATCTGCTGGCGGACGTAGGCGCCGTCGGCCTGGTAGTACAAGCGCTTGAACAGTTTTTGCGTGGCCGCGCCGGGCTTGACCTGCTTCCAGCTGTCCAACTCCGCCACACGTGCCGACGCGGCGGCGGCCTGCCATTGCGGCAGGTCGCGCGGCGCCAGTTCGATCGCGCCGGCGGCGTTCAGGCGCACCAGGCTCTGGGCCTGCAGTTCATGGAACAAGGACTGGTCTTCCAGCGCGCCCGGCGCGGCGGCCGGCACCTGGTATTGGCCCGGTGCCAGATAGGCGCCCACCGCGCGGCCGCGCGCGGGGAATGCGGTGACCAGCGCGGCGGCCGGGCCGGCCGCAGGGTCGTCCGCCACCCCGCCCGCCGCCGGCGCGGCTTGCCGATACATCTGCACCAGCAGCTCGCCGCCTTGCGGGCACATGACGTTGGCGCGGCGTTCGATGCGCAGCGCCGAAGTGGCGCCCCACAGCAGCCAGCCCTGCTGGCGCAGCGCGACCTGGCCGCTGGCGCCCTGCTCGATCTGGCCGAAGCTGGCGTCGCTCAGCCAGCGCACGTCGGCCTGCTTGCTATGCCAGCTCAGTTGCAGCGGCTCGCTGACAGGATCGTAAAAATCGGCGCGGGCCGTGCCTTCGATCTGCACTTCCGGCATCGCTTCGGCACCCGCGCCGGCGCTGCGGTCGGCCACCAGCAGGACGTTGCGTAGCGCGATCTGGACGTTGGACTCATGGTTGCGCGCGACCCAGCGCTTGACGTCGTCGAAGCGGTAGCCGAGACGCAGCGGCAGCAAGCGGGTATCGGAGGGGCTGCGCATCTGGCTGCACAGGTCGACCCGCACCGGCGGCGAGGCTTGCATGCCTGAAGCGATCAATAAAGCGCCGCCGACATGCAGGCTGGCGCTGACGCCTGGCTGCACCGGCACGGTGAAGGCGATGCCCGGCAGGACGGACTGGTAGGCGTTGGCGGCGCGGACGTTGGCGGCGGCCTGCGGCGTGCTGGCGGTGGCGGCGGCCAGGTGGCGGGCATGGCCCGCGATCAGCGCGCCGCCGCCCAGCGCCACGGCGAGGCCGGCGACGGCGATCCAGACGGTGCGGCGGGAGGCGGGGCCGGAACGGCCGCCCGCGGCGTCACGGCCAGGGGGCACCAGCGTCATCGCCGGCCGGCCGCGAGCGCCGGCGCGCAGGTTGGCCTGGCGGCGGCGGGCGCGGCGGCGGTCGGCCCAAGCTTGCAGAATATTGCTGAAAAATCGCGGCATATGCCCCTCGCGCTGGTGGTCGGTGTCTGCCGGTACTTAGCAGAGGGGCAAGGAAAAACAGCGCGTTATCGCCGTCTTATCGCGCCGATATGCATTTCGGGCGCCCAAAAACGCGGCTCGTCGCAATCCGGTGGCGGCTTGACGGGGCTTTGCATAAAGTGAGCACATCGAAACACACTTTTAACCACCGAAAGGAAGCAAAATGAACGTCCTGAAAAACTTCGAAGCCCTGTTTGTCCTGACCCTGGGCCTGGCCTGCGCCGCCAACTACGCGCTAGATAACACCGCCGTAGAAGCTTCAACGTCAACGCCGGTCGCAGCGGCAGCCGCAGCGCCAAACATGCAAGTCGTGGTCGTCAGCGCCAAACGCCTGAGCGCCGAACAGAAAAAACAATCGCTGATCGACGAACGCAGCGCGATGGCCGCCAACACCGCCGCGAGCAAAATTTGAGCGCCCGTATTCCCTTCGCCTGTACGCACAGCAGCCCTGCCGCGTAACAGGCGAAGCCCCGTTCCACAATCACACCTCCGCCCTACCCCGCCTTCCTCCCCTCCGCCTACCGGTCTGTACGCCAGCGTACAATTCGCCACACAGCTTTGTGTCATATGTAAAAAGTTGCATCATTCAACGCAAGCCGTTTTAGCGCTTGATATAGTTCGTCCAAGCGTTGCAACAAGACGCGGACAAACACGGAGGACACCATCATGATCAAACGCTCGCACACTATTTACGCCGCCGCCATGCTCGCGCTGAGCGCAGCAGCTTTTGCCCCAGCCATCGCGACCGCACAAGTCGGCGTCAGCGTCGTGATCGGCAACGCCCCGCCGCCACCGCGCTTCGAAAGCATGCCGGCGCCGCGCCGCGGCTACGTCTGGGCACCGGGCTATTGGAACTGGGACGGCCATCGCCACGTCTGGGCATCGGGACGCTGGGAAGCTGAGCGCGCCGGCGGCCAGTATCGCCGCGCTGAATGGATCCGCGACAACGACGGCTGGCGCCTCGACCAGGGCGGCTGGGTAATGGTGGACAACGGCCCGACCCGCGTCGACTACATCACCGTCGCGCCGCCGCCACCGCGCTATGAGCGCGTCCCCGGCCCTCGCGCCGGCTACATCTGGTCGCCCGGCTATTGGGAATGGCGCGGCAACCGCCATCAATGGATAGGCGGTAACTGGATCGTCTCGCGTCCCGGCTACATCTATAACCAGCCGCGCTGGGTGCAGCATGACGGCCACTGGCAGCGCGAGGAAGCGCGCTGGGAGCGCGGCCCGAACGGCGACCGGGATCATGACGGTGTGCCCAACCGCTACGACCGTCACGACAACCGTGGCGACTATCGGGGCGACCACCGAGGACGCGGCGACCAGGACCACGACGGCGTGCCTAACCGCTACGACCGTGACCGCGACGGCGACGGCGTACCGAACCGCGTCGACCGCCGCCCGGACAATCCGCGCCGCGATTGAACGGCGCGCCGATGAGCGAAACAACGTTTGACGTATTGGCCACGGCCGCCTACAAAGGCGAGCGCGTGGCCGCTCGCCGTTTGGCGTCGCGCATGCGGATGGCGGAAGCGGAAGCGCTGCGCCAGGTGCTGACGCTGGCGGCGGGTGCGCAAGGCCTGGCGTCGCTGCTGGCCGAGCGCGAGCAACTGCGCTTGCGCGACGACGCGCGGCGCCTGGCAAAAAGCGAAGAGAAGTTGCAGCAGCTGGCCCTGCGCAAAGCCAGGACCGGCATGCAGTCCGACGCCGGCGCATGGCGCGGCTGGTTCGATGGTTCGGCCCATCCGAATCCTGGCCTGATAGGCATAGGCGCGCTGCTGTGCGGGCCGGCCGGAGAACGGATCGAGATCAGCCGCCGCGCGGGCCACGGCAACAGCGGCGAGGCGGAATACCTGGCGCTGGCGGCGCTGCTGGAGGCGGCTGGACAAATGGGCGCGACCGGCCTGGTGGCGTACGGCGACAGCCAGGTGGTGATCAACGATGTGAACCTGAGCGCGCAGGCGATTGCTGCCGGACGCGGCGCCAAAGGACTGGAAGCGCGTCGCGCCCAGGTGGTGGCATTGATGTCGACGCTGGGCCAGGTCAGCCTGCGCTGGGTGCCGCGTCACCGCAACGGCGACGCGGACCGCCTGTCGCAGCAGGCGATCGACAACTCGATAGCGGATTAAGCGCGACGCGCGAGTTTCAGTGCCGGGCGGGATGGGGCCACGGCGCGCGCCGGAGCGCTGCGCGAGAACGCCTTCACGCTATCGTTCACCTTGAACACGCTGACGACCTGCGCCAGCGCCGCCGCCTGCTGCTGCATCGATTCCGCAGCGGCCGCCGCCTCCTCGACCAGCGCGGCGTTCTGCTGCGTCACCGCATCCATCGAACCGATAGCCTGATACACCTCGTTGATGCCGGCGCTTTGCTCGGTGCTGGCGGCGGTGATCTCGGTGATCATGTCGCTGACGCGGTGCACGCTGCTGACGATTTCGTCCATCGTGACGCCGGCGTCGGCCACCAGCTTGCTGCCCTGGTTGACCTTCTCCACCGAATCGCCGATCAGCTGCTTGATCTCTTTCGCCGCCGACGCCGAACGCTGCGCCAGGTTGCGCACTTCCGACGCCACGACCGCGAAGCCGCGGCCCTGCTCACCGGCGCGCGCCGCCTCAACGGCGGCGTTCAGCGCCAGGATGTTGGTCTGGAAGGCGATGCCGTCGATGACCGAGATAATGTCGACGATCTTGCGCGACGATTGATTGATCGAATCCATGGTGCCGACCACCTGCGCCACCACTTCCCCGCCCTTGACCGCCACCTGCGCGGCCGACGACGCCAGCTGGTTGGCCTGGCGCGCGTTGTCGGCGTTGTGCTTGACGGTCGAGGTCAGCTCTTCCATCGACGATGCGGTTTCCTCCAGCGCGCCGGCTTGCTGCTCGGTGCGGCGCGACAGGTCCTGGTTGCCCGCCGCGATTTCGCTCGACGAGGTGGTGATATGGTCGGTGCCGCTGCGCACCTCGGTCACGATGCCCAGCAGGCTGGCGTTCATGTCCTTCAGCGCCGACAGCAGCTGGCCGGTTTCGTCCTTGGCGCTGTCGTCGATATGGCCGGTCAGGTCGCCGCTGGCGACGCGGCGCGCCGCGCTGACGGCTTGACGCAGCGGGCCGGTGATCCCGGTGGTCAGCATCCACGCGCACACCACGCCGAAGGCCAGCACCAGCGCGGCCAGCAGGTACAGCAGATTGCGGCTGCTGGCGGCGATGGCGTCGATATTGGCGGCGGTGGCGTCGATGCGCGAACGCTGTAGGTTGAGCAGGTCCATCATCAGCGCCTGGTAGCTGGCGGTGCCCGGACGGAAGACGGTTTCAAAGATCTTGTCGGCCTGTTCCAGTTCGCCGGCGGCCTTCAGCTTGGCGACCTGGTCGCGCGACGACAGGTAAACCTTGCGCTGCTCGCCGATGCGCGTGAACAGCGCCTTTTCCACGGTGTCGTCGGGCGCGATCAGTTCCTCGACCTTTTTCTGCAACTGGGAAGAGATGGCGGAGGAAGCCTTGGATTCCTCGGCGAAGAAGGCGCCCAGCGCCGGATCACTGCTGCGGGCGATGGCGGTGGTGCGGCGGATGCCGCTATCGACCTTGCCATACCAGTCGGAGATCATGCGCTCCTTGGCCAGCGGCACCTGCATCATGTCGCGCGTGGCCGTGGCCACGCCCTGCAGGCGCCAGACGCTGATCCCGGTGATCAGCATGGCGAACGCCAGGATGATGGTGAAGCCCAAAGCCAGGCGCTTGCCGATACTGATATTCGCCAACATATTCATTCTTGTGCCTCTAAGATCAAAAATAAAACTACGGGAGCAGCATCGGGTCATGCCCGGCTTGAGCGGGCAGTGATTACGCCGCCAGTGCGGTGTTTTCGATCAGGCCCATGTCCGCGCTGGACATCAGCTTGTCGATATCGACCAGGATCAGCATGCGCTCGTCGAGCGTGCCCAGGCCGACGATGTGGTCGGTGTTCAGGGCCGAGCCGATTTCCGGTGCCGGCTTGATTTGTTCAGGCAGCAGCGTGGTCACGTCCGAGACGCGGTCCACCACCATGCCGACCACGCGGTGGCCGATGTTCAGGATGATGACGACGGTGAACTGGTCGTACGACGGCGTGCCCAGGTTGAATTTGATGCGCATGTCGACGATCGGCACGATGATGCCGCGCAGGTTGACCACGCCCTTGACGAATTCCGGCGCGTTGGCGATCCGGGTCGGGGTTTCGTAGCTGCGGATTTCGCTGACTTTTTGAATGTCAATGCCGTACTCTTCCTGGCCCAGAGTGAAGGCCAAATACTCGCCGGTGGGGTTCGTTGCGTGCAGTTCGCTAACATTGCTAGACATGGGATTTTCCTTCATTGCTAAAGTGACTGGCCGCAATGTTACCTCAAGTCAAGACATATCGCACCAAATAAATGCGTTATGGCAACAAATAGACTTATTGCAATTATCAGCTTGTTTTTAAAGCCATTGTCATTGCACAATAGGCAGCACTACCGTAGCGCAAGTAGGACCCAAGTTCCCCTGCACAAGCATTGCGACAGGCTGTATTATCTAAAACAGATCGTCAGAAACATCACGGGAGAACGATGAATAGCTTGCTCAGCAGCTGGCACCCGCGTCTGGTCGCCTTGGCCAGCGCCGCCCAAGGGCACGATGGCGCGCACGACACCAACCATTTGCACCGCGTGTGGCGTAACGCCACCCTGCTGCTGGATGACTATCCGGAGGCCGACGCCCTGGTCGTGCTGGCCGGTTGCTACCTGCACGACCTGGTCAACCTGCCCAAGAACGATCCCGAGCGCCACCTGGCGTCGCGCAAGGCGGCCTTGCTGGCCAGCCGCCAGCTGGCCGAGCTCGATTTCCCGCAGAACAAGCTGGCCGCCGTCGCCCACGCCGTCGAGAGCCACAGTTTTTCCGCCGGCATCCGCCCCGAAACCATCGAAGCCAAGATCGTGCAGGACGCCGACCGCCTCGACGCGCTGGGCGCGGTCGGGCTGGCGCGGCTGTTCTACACCGCCGGCCGCATGGGCACCGCGCTGGCGCACGAAGACGACCCGATGGCGCTGCACCGCGACCTCGACGAAAAAGCCTATGCGCTCGACCATATCGATACCAAGCTGGCCACCCTGCCCGGCAAGATGCAGACCGCCGCCGGCCGCCGCCTGGCCCAGACCCGGCTCAATGAATTGACCGCCTTCCGCGACCATTTCATCGCCGAATGGGCCGCCAGCCCGGCCGCGCCGTGATCCACCCTTATTTGAGTTCTCATGAGTACACCTGATTCCGCTGTCCCGGCCGCACCCGCCACACCTGTCGCACCCGGCAACCTGAACTTTGTCCTGATCTGCGTCTTCATCGATATGCTGGGCATCGGCCTAATCGTGCCGGTGCTGCCGGCGCTGGTCGGCGAATTCACCGGCTCGCGCGAAAACCAGGCCTACTGGTACGGCATCATGAGCGCCGTGTTCGGCCTGATGCAGTTCGTCTTCATGCCCATGCTGGGCGCCGTCAGCGACCGCATCGGCCGCCGCCCGGTGCTGCTGTATTCGATGGCCGGCATGTGCATCAACTTCCTGACCACGGCCTGGGCGCCCAACCTGGCCTGCCTGTTCATCGGCCGCGTGATCGGCGGCATGTCGTCGGCCAGCATGTCGGTGGCGTCGGCCTATGCGTCCGACATCTCGACGCCGGACAACCGCGCCAAGAGCTTCGGCAAGGTCGGCGCGGCCTTCGGCCTGGGCTTCATCTGCGGGCCGATGCTGGGCGGGCTGCTGGGCGGGGTCGACCTGCACCTGCCGTTCTATGTGGCCGGCGCGCTGTCGGCCGCCAATTTCATCTACGGCTATTTCTGGGTGCCGGAATCGCTGCCGGCGGCCGGCCGCAAGCCGTTCAGCATCGCCAAGATCAACCCGTTCACCGCGCTGATCAAGCTGGGGCGCCGCACCGACATCCGCGGCCTGATCGTCACCTTCGCGCTGGTCACCTGCGCGCAGATGATGCTGCAGACCACCTGGGTGCTGTACACCACCTTCCGCTTCAACTGGACGACCGGACAGAACGGCGCCGCGCTGTTCTGCGTCGGCATGACGGCGGCGGTGGTGCAGGCCGGCCTGCTGGGCCTGCTGATCAAGCGCTTCGGCGAGGTGCGTTTGTCCCAGCTGGGGCTGGTCTCGGGCTGCATCACCTACCTGCTGTACGGCCTGGCCACGCATGGCTGGATGATGTATGTGCTGATCCTTTGCAATATGCTGTCGTTCACCATCGGGCCCGCGCTGCAGGGCATCATCTCCAAGTCCACGCCGCCCAACGAACAGGGCGAGCTGATGGGGTCGCTGCAATCGATCAGCAGCATCGGCGTGATTTTCATGCCGCTGCTGGGCTCGGCCATCCTGGCCGAAGTCAGCCACCTGCCGGCCAACGACTGGCGCATCGGCAGCACCTTCTTTGTCTGCGCGGCGATGCAGGCGGCGGCCATCCTAGTGGCGCGGCGCTATTTCAGCAGCCATCACCTGACGGCGGTGAAGCCATGAAGCGCCGCCATCTTCTGGTCCTGCTGGCCGCCCTGGGCGCGGCGGCCGGCGCCGGCGCCACCGGCCAGTGCTCGCGCGATATCGCGGTGCCGGTGTCGGCCAACGGCGCCAGCGTCATCGTCGAGGGCGAGCATGTCAAGGGCATCTACCCGGACGTGATGCGCAGCCTGACCGCCAAGACCGGCTGCAACTTCGTCTTCACGGTGGTGCCGCGCGCGCGCCAGGTGGCCATGTTCAAGGCCGGCCAGGCCGATATCCTGGTGCCGGCGTCGCGCACGCCGGCGCGCGACCAGCTCGGCACGTTCGTGCCGATGATCGGCCACCGGGCCATGCTGATTTCCGTGGCCGGCAGCCGGGCGCCGATCGCCAGCGCCCAGGAACTGCTGGAGCGGCGAGAACTGCGCGTGGCGGTGGTGCGCGGCTTCGACTATGGCGAGCCGTACACGGCGCTGATCAATGAGCTGGGCAAGCAGGGGCGCTTGTTTGTCGAGGTCGATATCATTGCCGTGGCGCGGCTGCTGCACGCCGGCTCGGCCGACGTCACCATCATGGGGCCGACGCTGCTGGCCGGCGCGATCCGCCGCGATCCGCGCGTCAACAACCTGCAGGACAAGCTGCGCACGGAGGCTATCCCCGAGCTGCCATGGCACTACAGTGGCGCCTACATTTCGCACGCGCTCAAGCCGGAAGACCAGGCCGCGCTGCGCGAAATGCTGGAAAAGGCCGGCAAATCGAACCAGGTCATGGAAGGCTACCTGCGCTACTTCCGGCCGGACGTGCTGAGCGACAGCGTGCGCCCGCGCTGACCGCGCCTGAACTTTGTTCCCAATTAGTTGTCGCTTTCCCTGAACCCGCTCAAAACCTTGACAGACCGGCCTCGAACTGCAACCATACGCGCATGAATTTTGCCCCGACACCTCACGCCTGCCTGAATTGGCGCCGCTCCTAGCACGCGGCCACTGTCTACCCATAGTGATGTGATATTTTTATCAACGCCGCCCTCGTCTGGTGGCGTTTTCACATCGTCGCGCCGGACCGGGGCAACGTAAAGGAACCCCTGATGAGCTTGCCCGAACAGTCCGAAGTCGAAGTCAAAGCCGTAACCACCGCCCCCACCAAAGGCTCCGTCATCCTGACCGGCGACCGCCCGACCGGCCCGCTGCACCTCGGCCACTTCGTCGGCAGCCTGCGCAACCGCGTGGCTTACCAGCATGATTTCAAGCAGTTCATCATGCTGGCCGACGCCCAGGCGCTGACCGACAATATGGACGACACCAACAAGGTCCACCGCAACGTGGTCGAGGTGGCGCTGGACTACCTGGCCGTCGGCATCGATCCGGCCAAGTCGACCATCCTGATCCAGTCGCAGATCCCGGAACTGGCCGAGCTGACCTTCTACTACCTGAACCTGGTCACCGTGGCCCGCCTGGAGCGCAACCCGACCGTCAAGACCGAGATCGCGCTGCGCGGCTTCGAGCGCGACATCCCGGCCGGCTTCCTGACCTACCCCGCCTCGCAGGCGGCCGACATCTCGGCCTTCAAGGCCGCCATCGTGCCGGTCGGCGAAGACCAGATCCCGATGATCGAGCAGACCAACGAAATCGTGCGCCGCTTCAACCGCCTGGTCAACCAGGACATACTGGTCGAGTGCAAGGCGCTGGTGCCGGAAATCGGCCGCCTGCCGGGCACAGACGGCAAGGCCAAGATGAGCAAGTCGCTGGGCAACACCATCAACCTGGGTGCGACCGCCGCCGAAATCACCGCCGCCGTCAAGAAGGTCTACACCGATCCGCTGCACCTGCGCGTCGAAGATCCCGGCCACCTGGAAGGCAATGTCGCCTTCATCTACCTGGACGCCTTCGATCCTGAAAAGGACAAGCTGGAAGAGATGAAAGCCCACTACGTGCGCGGCGGCCTGGGCGACTCCATCGTCAAGAAGCGCCTGGAACTGGTGCTGCAGGAAATGCTGGCGCCGATCCGCGCCCGCCGCGAAGAGCTGGCGCAGGACAAGGGCTACATCATGCAGATGCTGAAGGAAGGCACGACGCGCGCGCGCGAAGTGGCGGCCAAGACCGCCGATGAAGTCAAGGCCGCGCTCGGCCTGAGCTACTTCTGATCGCGCGGCAGACGTTGTTGCTGTGGTGGCTGGCGTCGCTCTACGGCGTCGCCAGCGTACTCTGCTTTATCGCCTACGCGGTCGACAAGTCGGCCGCCATCCATCAGCGCCGGCGCATGTCCGAGCGCAGCCTGCTGCTGCTCGGACTGGCGTGCGGCTGGCCCGGCGGCTTGCTGGCGCAGCGCTGGCTGCGCCACAAGACGGTCAAGACCTCGTTTCAAATCGCCTACTGGTGCAGCGTGGCCGCCAACCTGGCCGCCGCCTGGTGGCTCAGCACTCTCTACTGAGGATTTCAAGCATGTGGCACGGCGTCTTATGCGGTTTGCTGGCGGGAGCGATGTGGGGCATGGTGTTCATCGTGCCGGCCTTCCTGACCGCGTTCACGCCGCTGGAAATGGCCTGCGGGCGCTACATCTGCTACGGCCTGATCGCCGCCGGCCTGATGCTGCCGCGCCTGCCCGCCCTGCTGCGCCGCCTGGACCGCGACGACGTGATCGCCATGATCAAGCACGCGCTGTCCGGCAACATTGTCTACTACATGCTGCTCGCGCTAGGCGTGCAGCTGGCCGGCGTCTCGGCCACCTCGCTGATCATCGGCGTGCTGCCGATCACGGTCACGCTGATGGGGCACAAGGACCACGGCTCGGTGCCGCTCAGGCAGTTGACGCTGCCCTTGCTGCTGGTGGCCGCCGGCATCGTCTGCATCAATATCGACGTCTTCACGCATGACGCGGGCAACGGCATGCCGCTGGCGCAAAAGCTGATCGGCGTGGCCTGCGCGGCCGGCGCGCTGGCGTGCTGGACCTGGTACTCGGTCGACAACGCGCGCTACCTCAAGCGCAATCCCCACTTCAGCAGCGGCGAGTGGTCGGCCCTGTACGGCGTGTCGAGCGGGCTGATCGCGCTGGCGATCGCGCTGGGCGCGCTGGCCGTATTCCATGCCGACGTCACCGGCGCCGGCGCCGTGGCCAGCGGGCGCGACTGGACTGTGTTCTGGATCGTCAACGCCGTACTGGCACTGGGCGCGTCGGTGATCGGCAACCACCTGTGGAACGTGGCCAGCCGCAAGGTGCCGCTGACCTTGTCCGGCCAGCTGATCCTGTTCGAGACGCTGTTCGCGCTGCTGTACGGCTTTATCTACCGGCACCAGCTGCCGCGCGGGCTGGAGATCGCCGCGATGCTGCTGCTGGTCGCGGGCGTGATGTGGTCGGTGCGCGTGCATGCGCTGGACGACGCCCACGAGGCGCACGGCGGCTAGCCGCCGGCGATGTGCCCCGCCACTAGCTCGGCCATCGCCGGCGCCGATTGCGACTGCAATCCCTCGACCACGCCGCGCTGGTCCTCGGCACCGCGGTTCTGGCTCACCTTCCATTTCCCCACCAGGCTGTCGATCGGGATCTCGATGCCGATGATGCCTTTCATGGTCGCGGCCAGGAAGTCGGCCGGCGCGTCGGCCGGCCGCCACGGCTGCGGCAGCCGGCCTTCCTGCGACGCGGTCAGGTCGTCCAGCTGGCGGCGCAGCCAGGCCGCGTCGTCGACCACGCGCGCCGTGCCGCGCGCCTGCACCATCGCGTAGTTCCAGGTCGGCACCACCTTGTGCGTGGTGCGCTTGGTTTCGTACCAGCTCGGGCTGATGTAGGCTTCCGGTCCCTGGAACACGACCAGGCAGGCCGGCGACGTCTCCAGCTTGCGCCACAGCGGATTGGCGCGGGCCACGTGGGCGCGCAGCAGGCCGA
Source organism: Duganella sp. CT11-25 (assembly GCF_047302815.1). NCBI lineage: Bacteria > Pseudomonadati > Pseudomonadota > Betaproteobacteria > Burkholderiales > Oxalobacteraceae > Duganella > Duganella sp. CT11-25. Next base: position 7,244,747 of record NZ_JBKBFD010000001.1, on the reverse strand, counting down.
GGCCGCTCGCGCCCTCGTCCGCGTACAGCATGAAGGGAATCAGGTCGGCGGTGACGCCGTCGGCGCCGGCGATGATCAGCGTCGCCAACGGGTGGGCGCGCATCAGGCCGTGGCGGACGTCGAGGCGGTCTTCGGCAAAGGCGGTAGGCAAATACATGTCGGCGTTCCGTGCGTTGAGCTTATGCCGAGTGTAGCAGCAGCCGCGCGGCGCTCACAGAGCCAGCCGCGCACGCGGCGATGGAGCCACTAGTCCAGCAGGCCGTTCTCGCTCAGCACGTCCTGGATCAGCTCCAGCCGCAGCACGGGATTTTCCTGCAGCAGCAGGCGCTGCTTCTCTTCCAGGTCCAGCCGCAGCAGCTCGCACCAGCGGTTGGCGACCCAGCCCGCCTCGTCGAGCCGGTAAGGCGGCGCCAGCGGCATGTTGGCGGTGGAGATCTGCTTCTTCTGCAGTGAACGGATCAGCGAGCCCAGCGCATTGGCCACGTCCTGCTGCTCGGTCGGGACCGGCACCACCATGTCCTCGGCCACCTGGTCCACTTCCGCCATCCACAGGCCGTGCTTGAGCTGCTCGGCCGAGCGCACCTGGAAGCGCGTGGTGCCGATGCAGGAGATCTGCAGCAGCCCCGGCAGCGGCGCGGTCCAGTCGATGATGCGCGCCATGGTACCGGCGCCGGACAGCGTCTCCTGCTTGTCCGGCACGCGTATTTCGCTGCCGTCCAGCAGGGACACCACGCCGAATTCCTCCCCCCGCGCAATGCAGCGCTTGACGAGGTCGAGATAGCGCACTTCAAACACTTGCAACGGCAAGTGGCCGTCGGGGAACAATATCGTGTTCAGTGGGAAGAGAGGAATCGATGCCATTCCGCCATGATCGCATGAAATGGCAGAGGCCGCCTCAGGATTATGGCCGGCGGTAGACCACGCCGCCCTTCATCACCAAGCCGACCTTGCGCAGCGCCGCGATATCCTGGGTCGGGTCGCCCTGCACCGCCACCACGTCGGCCAGGTAGCCCTCGCGGATCCGGCCCAGCGACGCCGCCTGGTCCAGCACCGCCGCGTTGACCACGGTGGCCGCGCGCAAGGCTTCCAGCGGCGTCATGCCTAGCTTGACCATCCACTCCAGCTCGCGGGCGTTGTCGCCGTGCGCGAACACGCCGACGTCGCTGCCGTTGCCGATGACGACGCCCAGCTTGCGCGCCAGCTGGAAAGCGCGCGCGGCGGCCTGCATGGACGGTGTCGGCGCACCGCCGCGCTGGTATTTCTGGAAGTACTCGCTGGTCGCCTCGGGCGCCGTCAGCGTCGGGAAATAGGCGACCTTGCGTTCGGCCATCAGGCGGAAGGTGGCCTCGCTGCCGCCGTAGCCGTGCTCGATGGTATCGACTCCGGCCAGCGTGGCGCGGCGCATGCCCTCGTCGGTGCTGGCGTGGGCCGATACCTTGCGGCCCGATTCATGCGCGGCCCGCACCAGCGCGTCCAGTTCAACCTGGGTAAAAGTGGCGTGGGCGCCGCCGTCGGCGCCGGTACGATAGTCGGCATAGACCTTGATCCAGTCGGCGCCGCGCGCGCCCTGCTCGCGCACCGCCTTGACCACCTCGTCGACGCCGCTGGCTTCCTGCGCGCCCTTGGGCAGGTCGACGTCGGCGCGATAGCCGCGCGGCGACGGACCATAGCTGCCGGTCGCCACGATCGCGCGGGTGGCGATAAATAAGCGCGGCCCGGGAATGACGCCGTCGGCAATCGCCTTTTTAATCGCGACATCGGCATACAGCGCGCCTTCGGTGCCAAGGTCGCGCAAGGTGGTAAATCCGGCCTGTAAAGTCGCCGCCGCGTGGCGGCCGGCCAGCAAAGTCCGGTATTCCACCGATTCCTTTAAGACCTGGTCGTCCCACGACGTTTCGTTATATGGATGCAGCAACACATGGGAATGCAGGTCCATTAAACCCGGTATCAGGGTGGCGCCGGGCAGGCAGATACGCTCGGCGCCGGCCGGAATATTCATTTTATCGGCGGGTCCGACCGCCGCGATCCTGCCGTCCGCGATAAGCACCGACCAATTCGCGTGCGGCTGGCCGTCGCCTGTCCAGACCCGCTCGGGGCTTAACAAAGTATCAGCAGCCTGAACGGCGGGAGAGAATATGGAGATTAAAGCGGAGAATAAGACTACGGCACGGCGTCGCATCATGGATAGCGTCCGAAAAAATAAAAGCCGGCACCCGGTTTATAGAACATAAACCCGAGTCTGCCGGCTTTGAAGAAGAATTACTTAATCAGATAATCGTTCTTGTCCTTACCTTCGAGCCATTTCGGTGCGCGGCCGCGGCCGGTCCAGGTCTGGCCGGTCGCGTCGTCGCGGTACTTGGTCGGCACTGGTGCGCGGGTTTTAACGGTCTTTACCTTGGCGACACCGCCCAGATCGGCAACGGTCAGGCCGTGTTCACGCATGATCGCGGTGACTTTTTCCTTGGCCTGCGCGATTTCATTCTTGCGGGCGCTTTCAGCCAGGTTTTCCAGTTCGGCGATCTTTGCTTTGTATTCCTGGTAAGTCGTCATCTTATTTCCTTCTTTATCGATGGGTTAGATTTAAAAACCACAAGTGACAATGTGTGAGAATTGATAGGCGCAATTTACCATAATTTTGCGGCATTACTCCAGATATCTACTAAGAAATTCCAATATAGCGATAAAAACGAATATTTTCCACAACTGTTTGTACCGAATCAGGCGGATTGGCGGCGCCGGCGGATTACCCAGGTGCTCAAGCCCGTAATAAAGAATAGGGCCGGCAACAGACCGGCGGTTACCATTACCCAGCGTCCTATGACGGAACCGAATTGGCCGGAATGCAGCGGATATAAAGCCGCAAGGAAGCGGTCGCCGCGCGGGCCGGACAAGGGATTAACTATTTCAATAATGTCGCCGCTGCGCATATCAATCAGCAAGCGTAAAGTACCGGTGCGCTGCCAGTCATCGGCGCGCCGCAGGCGGATTTGATATATGCCGCGATCAGGCAAGCGATTCATCGCCAGCAATATGGCGCCATCGCTCAAATGTTGCTCCGCGATGGAGCGCGCATCGTTCCACGAAATGCCGGCCTCGCCCTTGTCCAGCGCCGGCCGGGCAATGCTGCGGTGCTCGACGCTGACTTCGGCCACCTGCCCGACCACGGCGCGCGCCAGTTCCGGCAAGCCGTTGTAAAAACCGGTCACAGCCACGACGACCATCAGCATGATCGCCAGCAGCCCGGCCGAGCGGTGCAGGTCGAAATGGCTGCGGTAGGCATTCTGGTTCCATCTCACGCGCAGCGCCCGCTTCCACCCTTGCGCCGGCGTCGGCCACGCCAGCAGCAGGCCGGCCAGCAGCATCGCCAGCCAGGCCAGCGCCAGCCAGCCCAGGGCGGCGCGGCCGGGCTTGCCCTGCAACAGGTTGGCGTGCCAGCGCTGCAGCGTCGGCATCAGATGCGGCGCGTCGAAGGCAAACTGCTCGCGGTCGCGGCTGCCCAGCAACGCGCCGCTGCACGAATCCAGCATCGCCTCGCTGGCGGTGGCGCCTGGCGCCTTGAAATACAGCGAATAGCCGGCGCCCGCGTGGCTGGGCAGGTAGACCGAACTGACCTTGGCCTTGGGCCAGTAAGTTTGCAGGCTGGCCACGGCGCCGCCGATATCGAGCGGCGCCGCGCATGGTACGCGGTTGTGGAACAGCGCGGGATTCAGGGCCTCGTCGAGTTCGTGGTTGTAGACCAGCAGGCTGCCGCTCAGGCCGGCCAGCACGATCAACAGACCCAGCGTCAGGCCCAGCCAGCGGTGCAGCCACACCGCCGCCGGCCGCAAGGCCCGGCGCACGCTACGGGGCGCATGGGTCATCGCACAGCGGGCGTAGCTGTACGCCCTCCTTCACCACCTTGCGGATCAGGTTGGCCAGGCGGCAGGTGGCCGGGCCGGCCACGTCGGGACTGGCGACGATCAGCGACAGCGACAGCTTCTGGCGCTGCCCCACCCGCAACGGCAGCGGCTTGAGCAAGCCGTCCGCCAGCTGCGCCTGCATCTTGTGTTCGGCCAGCCAGCCGAAGCCCAGGCCGCTGCAGATCATTTCCATCCGGGTATGCGGACTGGTGACCGTCCAGCGCTGATTGCTGGACAACCAGCCGTGGTCGCGCGGACTCAGCGTGCCGGAGTCGCGCACGACGATGTGCAGGTTGCGGTTCAGGTCGTCCATTTCCAGTTCGCGGCCCAGCGTATGCAGTGGATGGCACGGATGGGCCACGGCGACAAACTCGATGTCCATCAGCGCGTCGCCCAGAAAACCCGGCGGAATGCGGCTGACGATGGCGATGTCGGCGCGCTTTTCCACCAGCGCATCCTCGGAGCCGGACAGCACGGTCTCCTCCAGGTTGACGCGGGTATGCTTGGCCCAAGGCTCGAAATCGCGCAGCACCTGCACCAGCAGTTCGACCGGGAACAGGCTGTCGACCGCGATGCTGACCTGCGGCTCCCACCCCTCGGCCAGGCTGCCGGCCAGCTGCTCCAGCTGGAAAGCATCGCCCAACAGTTCACGCGCCCGGTTCAGCAGCGCTTCGCCGTTGGGCGTCAGCCGCGCGCGGCGGCCGTCGATCTCCAGCAACTCCACGCCCAGCTGCTCCTGCAGCTTGGCCACCATGTAGCTGACCGACGACTGGCTGCGATGCAAGGCCTCGGCCGCCTGCGCATAGCCGCCGCATTCGACAATGGCTTGCAGGACTTGCCACTGCTCCAGCGTGCTCCTCGGTATCTTCACTTCGATTCCATGATAAAAGTGCCGTCCCAATCCGGCGGCGGCGGATTGTCCGCCATATGGCCGCAGCGTTCGATGTACAGCTCGGCGACCTTGTCGTGCGGGTTCAGCGCCAGCACTTCCTGGAATAGCCCGGCGGCAGCGGCCCAGTTGCGCTTGCGATAGCTTTGCAGGCCGTTGCGGAACAAGCCCATCGCCTCGACCAGCGACGGATAGCTGTCCTCGCTGTGGAAGTCCAGCACTTCGTAGATCGAGACCGGCTTGGTCTTGCCCTTCACCACCACGATGTCGACCTCGCGCATGCGGTAGGTGCCGCGCAGCGCGCGATAGGTGAACTCGCTGATGAGGATGCGGGCGCCGTATTGCTTGCAGGCCGATTCCAGCCGCGCCGCCAGGTTCACGCCGTCGCCGATGATGGTGTAGTCCATGCGCTTCTTGGAACCGATGTTGCCGGATACGACCAGGTCGGTATTGAGGCCGATGCCGATTTCCACCGGCGGCTTGCCCTCGCTCGCCCGCACCTGGTTCCACGCGCGCAGCTCGGTCATCATGGCGATGGCGGTGCGCACCGCGCGGTCGGCATCGTCTTCGTGGCCGACCGGGATGCCGAAGGCGGCCATGATGGCGTCGCCGATGAATTTATCCAGCATGCCCTCTTCGCGCTGGATGCAGTCGACCATCATCGTGAAGTATTCGTTGAGCAGGGTCACCGTGCCTTGCGCGCCGAGCTGCTCGGTGATGGTGGTGAAGCTGCGGATGTCCGAGAACAGCACCGTGGCCGGCACGTTTTTACCGCCCAGCATTTCCGCGCCGTTGGCCACCATCTGGTCGGCGATGCCGGGATCCATGTAGCGCGACATGGTCGAGCGCAGCCGCTTTTCGCTGGAGATATCTTCGATCATCAGCATCCAGCCGATTCGCTTCTGCTCCATCGACAGCAGCGGCTGCACGCTGAAATTCACCGAGCGGGTTTCGTCGTCCAGCACCAGTTCGGCATCCATCAGGTGCTCGGCGGACTGGTTTTCCTCGACGTGGCGCAGCTTGTCCATCACCCAGGTGTTGTCCGCGCCAAAGAACTCCGCCGCCTGCCGGCCGACGATGCGGGCCGCGTCGGTGCGCAGGATGCGCAAGCCGGCGGCGTTGCAGGTGACGATCTTTTCCTGGCTGTCCAGCGTGATGACGCCGTTCGACATCGACTCCAGCATGGCCTCGTTGTAGTTCTTGATCTGCTGGACGTCGGCAAACAGCTTGGCGTTTTCCAGCGCGATCGAGATTTGCGCGGTGAAGGCGCGCAACCGCGATTCGTCTTCCATGCTGAACGGGCCGCCGCGCTTGTTCAGCACCTGCGTCACGCCGATGATCTTGCCGGCCTTGTTGACGATGGGCACGCACAGGATGGAGCGCGTGAAATAGCCGGTACGCTTGTCGAAGGCCGGGTTGAAGCGCAGATCGGCGTAGGCATACGGGATATTGATGGTCTTGCCGGAGGTGAACACGGCGCCGGCGATACCGGCGCTGTTCGGCAGGCGGATCTGCAGCGACTCCAGCCCTTGCCCCACTTCCGACCACAGCTCGCCGGTTTTCTCATCGTTGAGGAACAGCGTCGAACGCTCGGCGTTGAGCAGGCGCGTGGCCTCGCCCATCACCTTTTGCAGCAGCGAGCCCAGCTTGATGTCGGCCGTGACTTCGGAGACGACGTCGATGAACTCCAGCTCCTGGCGGCGGATCTTCTTCATGCTCTCCAGGAAGCGCGCGCTTTGCAGCGCCAGCGTGCCTTGGGTGGTCAGCGCTTCCAGCAACTGCAGGTCGCCGCGAGTGAACTTGCCGCGCCGCTTGTTCAGCGTCTGCGAGACGCCGATGATCTCGCCCTTGAAGGTCTTGATCGGCACGCACAGGATGTTGCGCGTGACGAAGCCGGTCTGCTCGTCGATCGTGCGGTTGAACCGGGCGTCCGCGTAGGCGTCGGCGATCATCACCGCCTCGCCGGTGGTGAACACGTGGCCGGCGATGCCGGTGTGGTTGAGGAAGCGGATCTCGCGCTGGTGCGTGCCCTGCGCCACGCGCGAGAACAGCTCGCCGGTCTCGGCATCGTTGAGGAACAGCGAGCCGCGCTCGGCGTCCAGCTCTTCGGTGGTGACTTCGATCAGCGCGGTGAGGATTTCGTCCAGCGTGTCGTAGGCGGCCATGCGGCGCGACACTTCCAGCAGCAGCTCGACCTGGCGCAGGCGCTTGCGCTGCGCGCCGGCGGTCTCCGCCAGGTCGGAAGGGATCCTGGCCGTCATGCCCGGGCCTCCAGCGCATCGCGCAAGGCGCGGATGGTTTCGTGCAGCTGGGCGATGTCGGCGTGCAGCGCGGTGGTCGCGGCCTGGACGGCGTCGGCCTTTTCCTGGGCCAGCTTTTCCAGGCTGGAGCGCAGGGCGGAAATGGTATCGCGCAACTGCTGCGATTCATTGTGGGCGGTGGTCGCGGCGTCCTGCACCTGGCGCTGGCGCTCCAGATGCGCCGCTTCCAGCTCGGAGCGCAACACAACCACGGTGCGTTGCAAATCCCGCACCTCGGCCAGCGCCAGACGCAAACCGGCGTCGTCGTCCTGGATCATATCGGCTGCTTTCGGCGTTTTCAGGGTAGTCCCACGGCAAAAAAGTTCACCGCAGAATCATACCACTCATCAGAATCGCTTCTCTACCGTGACGCGCAGCTGGGTCTCGCCGCTGGCGATGGACATGCGGTTCAGGCTGCCGTTGGCGTCGCTGTACAGGCTTTCGGTGGTGTAGTCCTGCGCCAGCAGGTTGGAGACGGCCACGCGCAGGTTGTTTTGCGGGTCCAGCTTCCACAGCGCGTACACATCCAGGTCGCGGCGCACCGAGCTGTAACCGCCCTGGGTGCCGCTCAGGCGCGCCAGGCCGCCGTTGCGGAAGCTGAAATTGCTGCCGGTGCTGAGCTGGCCGTCGCGGGTCTTGTAGTCGATGCCCAGCGTGGCGCTGAGCGGGGTCTGCTGGTCCAGGCGGTTGTCCGGGCCCGGCACGCTCTCCACGCGCGACCAGTTGCGGCTGACGCTGGCGCGCAGGTCCAGCGACGGCGCGTCGTCGATCAGCGCGCGCATCGGGAACTTGGCTTCCAGCTCGATGCCGCGCGTCTCGGCGCGGCCGTCGTTGATCGCGGTCGAGACCCAGCGGTCGTCCTCGAACAGCAGGCCCTGGTGAGTGTAGTTCTCGATGCGGCGCACGGAAGCGCTGGCGCTCAGCAGGCCGCCGTCGCCCCAGTAGTGCTCGAACGACGCGTCCAGGCCCAGCGCCAGCTCCGGCTTCAGGCGCGGATTGCCGCGGCGGTCCGGCTCGGTCGGGCTATTGTTGGTCGAGGTGAACTTGCGCGGAATCAGGCTGGCGGTCGACGGCGCCTTGTAGGTGCGGGTCAGCGCCAGGCGCATCTGGTCCTTCTTGTTCGGCATCTTGATCAGCGTCTGCATCAGCGGGCTCAGCACGCTGGAGCGCTGTTGCACGGCGTCGAAGGTATTGCCATCGCTGCGGGTGTCCAGTCCTTCCCAGCGCAGGCCGGTGTAGATCGACCACAGCGGCGTCAGGCTCCATTCGTCCTGGCCGTACAGCGCCAGCCGCGTCACCTTGGCCGAGAAGCCTTCGTCGCTGTTGATCGGCGCACTGCCCGGCAGGTCGGCGTCGCGCTGGATGCGGCTGTCGTCGCGCTGCGTGATGCCGGCATCCCAGCCCAGCGAGATCGCGTGTTCGACGGCCTCGGCCTCGCCCTCGGCCGGCTTGCCGAAGGTCAGCGGCGTCGAATACTTGCCCTGGGTGCTGAAGCCCTGCTCCGAGCTTTCCGACACCACCGTGCGGAACAGGGTCGCGGGATCGCCGTGGTTGCCGCCCAATTGCAGCGAATCGCTGGTGTTGCGGGCATCGCTGACGGCGGCCTTCAGGTCCAGCTTGGCGCCTTCGGCCAGCTTGTGCACCCAGTTCAGGTCGGTGCGGCCGAAGCCGCTGTGGGCGCTGTAGGTGCTGTCGATGCGGTCGTAGTCGGGGCCGGCGCCGAGCTCGGTCGTGGTGCGGCTATGGCTGTTGCTGGCGAACTTGTTCAGGTTGAAGAAGGATTGCGAGGTCAGCGTATCGCCGTTCCGCAGGGTCCAGTTGATGCGCGGCGACAGGTTGAAGCCGTCCGAGCGGCCCTGGTCGCGCCAGGTCGAGGAGCGGTCCAGGTTGGCCACGCCGTCCGCATCGGTGCCGGTCTCGAACGATGGCGTCATGCGGTTGTACATATAGCGCCAGGCGTTGCCGCCGAACGAATACGAGGTCGAGCCCATCTTGTCCGACATCTGCAGGCTCAGGCCGGGCGAGCTGAAATTGCTGCCCTTGCCTTCGCTGATCTTGACTTCGTGCTGGGCCGCCTTGAGCGCCTTCTTCAGCACGATATTGATGGTGCCGGCGATCGACTGGGTGCTGAATTCGGCGCTGGCCGCGCGCAGCACCTCGATGCGTTCGATCACGTCCGGGGCCAGGCTGTCGATGGCGAAGCCGGCCGGCGCGCGTTCGCCGTTGATCAGGATCTGGGTATAGCCGGCGCCCAGGCCGCGCATGCGGATCTCGCCGCCGCTGCGGCCGGCCGCGCCGCCGACGGTAATGCCAGGCAACCGCTTGAGCACGTCGTTGACCGAGGTATCGCCGTATTTCTGGATTTCCTCGCTGTTGACCACGGTCTTGCTAGCGGTATCATCTCGGCGCGCGTCATAGCTGGCGGCGGCGCCCTTGACCTCCACCTTCTGCATCGGCTGCGGCTCGGCTTCTTTAACCACATCATCGGCACGCGCGGCGCCGGCAACAAAGCAAAGGGAGGCGACGGCAGCAGCGATCTGCGTCAGATGAAGTGTCTTCATATGAAATTGGCAAGTTGTAGGACAAGTGGGAACTTGCATTATGCCTTGATTTGGGCGAAATGTTCAGTAAATAACAAGCCCGAGAAACTGTTTAGCGTAATTTCATAAACGGCCATCCCGAAAACATGAATCTCCCCTGGCGACAACGATATAATGCGCGATCGTTAATCTTGTATGGATAGCCTACCGTGTCCGACCGCCTTGCCGTATTGCCGCAGTATTTGCTCCCCAAGGGAGCGTTGACCAACTTCGCTGGCTGGGTCGCCGGCGCCAAAGGCGGTTCCCGGACCACCGCCCTGATACGCTGGTTCGTCGGCCGCTACAACGTCAACATGGACGAGGCGCTCGATCCGAATATCGCCAATTACAAGACTTTTAACGAGTTCTTCACCCGCGCGCTGCGCGCCGACGCCCGCCCGCTGGCCGACGCCGCCTTCATCTGCCCGGTCGACGGCCGCATCAGCCAGTTCGGCGCCATCGATGACGACCAGATCTTCCAGGCCAAGGGCCATCAGTTCAGCACCACCGCGCTGGTCGGCGGCGACGCCGCGCTGGCCGCCAGGTTCCAGCACGGCAGCTTCGCCAATCTGTACCTGAGCCCGCGCGACTACCACCGCATCCACATGCCGGTCGACGGCAAGCTGACCCGCATGATCTACGTGCCGGGCGAGCTGTTCTCGGTCAACCCGACCACCGCGCGCGGCATTCCGGGCCTGTTCGCCCGCAACGAGCGCGTGGTTTGCGTGTTCGAGACCGCCCACGGCCCGTTCGTGATGACCCTGGTCGGCGCCACCATCGTCGGCAGCATGGCCACCGTCTGGCATGGCGTGGTCAACCCGCCGCGCCTGCCGAAGGTCACCGAGTGGAGCTACGAGGACCAGGACATCGTACTGAAGAAAGGCGAGGAACTGGGCCGCTTCCTGCTCGGCTCCACCGTCGTCATGCTGTTCCCGAAAGACGTGCTGAGCTTCAATCCAGCCTGGCAACCGGCCGGCCCGGTGCAGCTGGGCGAAGCGATGGCTCAGCTGAAATAACTCGGTTTCAACAAGCCTACATGCCGGCCGGCGCGCCGGTATCGAAGGCTGCCTCCAGCATATCAATAAACACCCGGGTCTTGGCCGGCATCAGCCGGCGGCCCGGGAAGACGGCCCAGCCCGTCACCTGCGGGAAAGCCCACTCCGGCAGGACCCGCACCAACTCCCCCGTCTGCAGGTACGGCCTGGCGATGGCCTCGGTCGACGCGCCGATGCCGATGCCGGTACTGGCCATGCGCACCAGCAGTTCCGGCGAATTGGCCAGCAGCCGCACCGGCAACTCGCGCTCCCAGGTGGTCTTGCCGCGCAACAGCGTCCAGCGTATCAGGCCGTTCAGGCGCGGCGGCAGGCTCAACAGATCATGCTTGAACAGGTCGTCCGGATGCTCGGGCAACCCGCGCAAGCCGTTGTACAGCGGCGATGCATACAGCGCCAGCGAGCTGAAGGTGATACGGCGCGCGGCCAGCGTGGCATCGTCCGGCAGGTTGCCCATGCGGATGGCCAGGTCGTAGCCTTCGGCCACCAGGTCCACCCGGCGCGGCGACAGGTCCAGCTCCAGCGAGATGGCCGGATAGCGGTTCATGAACTGCGCCAGCGTCGCGCTCATCGCCACGTTGGCGAAGTCGGCCGGCATCGACACCCGCAGCAGGCCGCTGGGCGCGCCCTGCCGGTGCTGGGCCAGCGCGCCGGCCGCCTCGGTCTCGTCGGCCACCTTGCGCGCGTGCTCCAACAGGCTGGCGCCGAACTCGGTCAGCACCAGCTTGCGCGTGGTGCGCTGGAGCAGGCGCTCGCCCAGGTGCGCCTCCAGCAGCGAAATCCGGCGCGACACCGTCGATTTCGGCAACTGCACCCGCTCCGCCGCCAGGCTGAAGCTGCCACATTCAACGATGCGCGCGAATAAAAGCAGGTCTCCGGGGTCGATTTCCATAGGATTGTTCCATCAGTGGATTAATGTTATCCATTTTAACGACTTCCGGAATAAATTTGAAACGATTAAAGTAACTCCATCGCATCACTAACCAGACATCAGGAGTAAGCCATGAACATCTTGCAAATCAATTCCAGCGCCCGCAGCACCGGTTCCGAATCGACCCGCCTGGCCGACGCCATCGTCGCCAAGGTGCGCGCGGCCAACCCGACCGCCGCCCTGACCCGCCGCGACCTGGCCGCTGATCCACATCCGGTGATCGACGAGCCAACGCTGCAGGCCCTGTTCACCCCGGCCGACCAGCGCACCGAAGCCCAAGCCGCCCGCGTGGCGCTGGACGACGCACTGATCGCCCAGGCACAGGCAGCGGACGTGATCGTGATCGGCGCGCCGACCTACAACTTCGGCATCACCGCCCAACTGAAAAGCTGGTTCGATGCGATCGCCCGCGCCGGTGTGACCTTCAAGTACGGCCCAACCGGCCCGGTCGGCCTGCTGACCGGCAAAAAAGTCTACGTGGCCTTGTCGCGTGGCGGTCTGCACCGCGATGCGCCGACCGACACCCAGCTGGCGCACATCAAGATGTTCCTGAACTTCGTGGGCCTGACCGACGTGCAGTACGTCTTCGCCGAAGGCCTGGGCATGGGTCCGGAAGCCGTGGCCAAGGCGCAAGCGCAGGCGGAAGCGGAAATCAACGCCGTACTGGTGTAAGCAAGACAGGCGGCGCAACCAATTAAGGAGAAATACCATGACTGATCAAGTGAAAAACCAACGCAGCGTAGAACGCATCATCCAAGGCCAGGCCGTCATGGACGGCGCGGGCGTCAAGATCAACCGCGTATTGACCCAGACCCTGCAGCGCCGCCTGGATCCGTTTTTGATGCTGGACAATTTCGGCAGCGACCAGGCCAACGACTACATCGCCGGCTTCCCCAGCCATCCGCACCGCGGCTTTGAAACCGTGACCTACATGCTGGAAGGCCGCATGCGCCACAAAGACAGCGCCGGCAACGAAGGCTTGCTGACCAACGGCGGCGTGCAATGGATGACGGCAGGCCGCGGCGTGATCCACTCCGAAATGCCGGAACAGGAAGACGGCGTGATGGAAGGCTTCCAGCTGTGGCTGAACCTGCCTGCCAAGGACAAGATGCGGGCGCCGTGGTATCGCGATTTCAACGGCGATGAAGTGCCGGTGTTCACCACGGCCGAAGGCGTCAAGGTCAAGGTCATCGCCGGCAGCAGCCATGGCGTGACCGGCGCCGTGCAGCGCGAAGTGACGGAACCGATCTATATCGACATCGATATCCCGGCCGGCGCCTCGTTCAGCCAGTCGCTGCCGGAAGGCCACAACGCCTTCATCTTCACCTACCGCGGCGCGGTCAATGTCGGCGACAAGGCGGTCGGCACGGGCCGCATGGCGATCCTGGCCAACACGGCGGGTGCGGACGGCGTAACCATCCATGCGACCGAGGCCAGCCGCCTGATCCTGATCGCCGGCCAGCCGCTGAACGAGCCGATCGCACAATACGGCCCGTTCGTGATGAACACGCAAGCGGAAATCTTCGCCGCCGTCGAAGACTTCCGCGCCGGCAAGCTGGGCGAAGAAGCCCAGGCGTAAAAGATCCGGGGTCAGGTCCAGTTTCCGGACACGAACTCTACCGTAGTGACCGCTACGGTAGAGTTCGTGTCCGGAAACTGGACCTGACCCCGGAGTTGCATCTCAGGATAAAATGCCGGCATGATGCCCACTATCCTTAAATGGCTGCGCTACCTGAGCCACATTCTCGGCTTTGAGACGGCCGATTCCTTCCCGCCCGGCCACCCGTACGAACGCACGCGCTGGAACGGCGCCTATTTCGATATCGCTTCGGATGTGAAGCCGGACCAGATCGAGAGCCGCCTGTGCGAGGCGATCGGCAACACGCCGCTGGTGTTCGGCTATATCACCAATCCGACGCCGCGCATGCAGCGTGCGCTGCTGGCCATGCTGGAAGAACGCATGCGCAACAACCGCGGCCGCGCCACCGAACTGGCCGCGCTATTGGTGACGGCCTATGACAGCCCGCATATCACGGAAGTGGTGCCCGGCCTGCGCGCCGCCATCGCCGCCACCCGGCATGAAGACATGGGCGAGCGCGCGCGCAGCGTGATGGCCTTCCTGGGATCGATGCAATCGCCGTTCGACGTGATCGAGTTGAATTAGGCCGGGACGGCCGCCGGCACTACCGGCTTGGCGAAGTTGCCCGGCACGTAGCGGTCGCGCAGCTTCATGAACGGCGTCTCCACTAATAAATGCAGCAGCCAGCCGGCGGCGATGCTGGCCACGCTCATGATGGCGATAGCCTGCCAGGAATCCGGGCCCCAGCCTTCGGCCTGCAGCGGCACGCGCATCAGCACGCACAGCTGCTTGTGGGTCAGGTAGATCGCATACGACCACAGCGCGATGCTGGCCGCGCCCGGCACGCGTATTCGCTGCAACAGCGAGCCGGCGCTCAGCGCCGCGATCAGCAACAGACTGAAACTCAGCCCCAGCAATGGATAACCGATCACGGTCATCATCAGGCCATAATGGTCTTCCAGCAGCAAACTCCAGGTCAGCGCCAGCAACGCGGCGCCGGCCGCCAAGGTCCAGTTGCCGAACGAGGTGATGCGCGCCCACACGCCGGCGTGGTAATTCTTCAGCAGCGCCAACGCCACACCGCACACCAGCTCGTCGAAACGGCACAGCGATGAATAATAGATCAGCGTGTAGTAGTGGTAGCCGCCCTGCTCTCCCGGACCGACATAGGTGGTCCAGAGGTAGGCGCGGATCGCCATGCCGGCGGCCAGCGTGCCGATCACCGCCACCCACGCCCAGATCAACGATTTGCGGCAGGCGGCAATCAGCAAGGCCAAGGCCGGCAGCAGCAGATAGAACTGCTCTTCCACGCACAGCGACCAGGCATGCGAGAACGCCGTGCCCGGATTCAGGTGGATGTTTTGCGTAAAAGTCAGGAATTTCCACAGCGGCGGCATCACGCTGGCGCCGCGCCAATACGGCCACAAGGCGTACAGCGCCAGCACCACGTAGAAGTTGGGCAAGGTGCGCAACAGCCGGCGCGCATAAAAACGTGGCAGCGAAAAGCGCTCAGGCCCGCTCTGCTGGCGGCGGATCGCGCCCAGGATCTGGTTGCCGATCAAATAACCGCTCAGCGCAAAGAACAGGTCGACGCCAGCCCAGCCGATCTCGCTCATCCAGCCGAAGGTCGGCGTGTTGCTGACGAAAATCATGTAGTGGTTCATGAACACCAGCACGATCGCCAGCGCGCGCAAGGTGTCGAGGCCGGCATTGCGGCTGGTGGTCAATGAATTCATCGACCGCATTTTATCAGGGCGATACCGCCATTGTCAGGACGTTATTAGAAACCGACAAGACCGCCGTGCTTTCCGGCGCAATCGCATAATTCTGGCTGTGACAGGAATAATAGTTGGTCATGCCCAGCCGTATGCAATCGATGGCCGCGCTGATGCCGGAGCTGATGGTGTAGGCGGACAGCACCATATCCGGGGCGGTGACAAACTTCAGCGTCAAATCCTGCCCCGTGTTGTTCAAAAAAACTGTCCTGGCCGGTTTGACCGTTTTCAACGAATGTGTTTCAGTAAAATGAATCTTCACCACTACAGCACCCTGAAAAGACCGGCCGGCAAGCCGTTGTTGTTACTCGCCAGATCGACACTGATCTTTTTGCCATCATCGACCGGCAAGGTCGCGGCGTCCAACTGCTTCAGGTTATACGCGGCATAGCCTTGCGATCCCAGAAACTCGGGGGGCGCGGACAGCCAGCCCAGCGTCGCCAGACCGGCGCCGATCATGGCCTGGCAGCAGGCGCCGGAGCCGTACACGCCGATCTGATACCGCTGCTCGCCCGGCCAGGCCGCCTCGAACGCCTGGTTCACGCCCTCGAAATAGCGCATGATCGGGCCCTCGATCTCGTCGCTGCCCGGATTGAAATCCACCGCGAAGTAAATCGCCGAGCCGGACGGTTGGGTGATGACCGACTGCGCCATCAAATAGGCGGCGGCGCCATCGGCCAACCCTTGGGCACGGCTGAAATAGTTGAGGTGCGGGCCGGCCGCCTCCCACACCACGCCGATCTGGATGCCGGCGTCGGTCAGCGCCCGCGCCTCGGCCAGCGACAGATTCCTGCCGGCCTGGTGGCTATACGAGCGAATTGCAAAATCGATACCTTGTTGTTTGATTGCTATTGCATGCTGCGTCAGTTCGAACGGAGCTTTCACGCCGGTCAAAACAGTCATAGGGGCTCCAGAGGGTTGAGGGGTGATCGATGACTGATGGGTGCGCCAATGCGACGGGATCGGCCGAATTTTAAAACTGCAAGATTGTTTAATTATTTCCCTCGACATAATGTTAATATTTCCGAGTTATGCAGGAGTGAAACAACTGTAACCAGTTGGCGATGAATCGGCCTTCCGAAAACCTTCCGATAGCTAAGCCATTGATTACAAATCACTTATTACCGAGCAAAGAAGGCTAGTGTGAACCATAAAAGTTTTCGTTTTGGACAGTGGCGGGTCGATCCGGCAACTAATACCGTCAGCTGCGAAGGCCTGAGCCGGCAGCTGGAACCCCGCGCCATGGATGTTTTATTGCATCTTTGCCGCAACCCGCATGTCGTCGTCTCCGCCGAAAGCTTGCTCGACGCCTGTTGGGGCGATGTGTCGCCCAGCGATAACGCCGTACACAAAATCATCACCCAGCTGCGCCGCGCGCTGGATGACTCGGCGACCGAACCGCGCTACATCGAAACCATCCGCAAGCGCGGCTACCGCCTGCTGGCCGAGCTCAGCTACGACGACGACGTCAGCAACGGCAGCTGGTTGCACGCCTCGCCGTTCCGCGGGCTGGAAGCATTTGAAGAACAGCACGCCTCCATCTTCTTCGGCCGCAAGATCAGCGTCGACCAATTGGTGCAGGTCGTGGTCGCGCAGGTCCAGGCCGCTTGTGCGATGGTTCTGGTGCTGGGGCCGTCGGGCGCCGGCAAGACCTCGCTGGTGCAGGCCGGCCTGATTCCCGCGCTGAAAGCGGGCGCCGCGCCGGCCGATGCCGGACTGGCTATCAACGCCCACCTCCAGCTCGATTGCGCCGACATGGGCCAGGCCGGGCTGCTGGAAACCCTGGCCAGCGTGCTGCTGGATGCCGAAATCGGCGACCGTTTGTTGTTTGAAAACACCAGCGCCGTCACACTGGCGCAACGTCTGGCGCAGGATTTGCCGGGCGTGATCGAGCAATTGCAAAAGCAAATGCCGGCGATTCAATTGCTGGTCTTTATCGACCGCTTCGAAGCCGTGTTCCGGCTGCCGCACATCAGCGAACAGGAACGTGCCGTCTTCATCAACGTGCTCGACCAGCTGGCGCGCTCCGGCAGCGTGCTGCTGATACTGGCCTGCCGCAACGACTTCTACCCACACTTGACAGCCTATCCGGCACTGATGAGCATGAAGCTGCGCGGAGGCCACTTCGACTTGACGCCGCCCGGCAGCGCCGACATCGCGCAAATCATCCGCCACCCGGCACAAGTGGCACAGCTGCGTTACACGACCGACGAGCGCGGCGAAAGTCTGGACGAGCTGCTGATCAGCGCCGCGAAATCCGGCCCGGACACCTTGCCGTTGCTGCAATACTGTCTGCAAGAGCTATACCGGCTGCGCAGCGCAGACGGCGAGCTGAGCCACGCCGCCTTCCATGAAATGGGCGGTCTCGAAGGCTCCATCGGCGCGCGCGCCGAGCAAGTCATTTCCGCCTTGGGCCCGGCGCAGATCGCCGCCCTGCCCCATGTACTGTCGCAACTGGTGCTGGTCGCTGACGATGAATCGACCGTGACTTCGCGCCGGGTTCCCTGGTCCGCCCTGCGCAACGACGCCGAGAACAAGCTGGTGCAAGCCCTGGTGGATGCCCACTTGTTCGTCAGCGACCTGCAAGGCGGCACGCCCGCCTTCGGCATCGCCCACGAAGCCCTGCTGCGCCGTTGGCCGCGCGTGGTCGCGTGGATCGACGAGCATCGCCAGGCTTTGCAAGTCCGCAGCCGCATCAGCGCCCAAGCCAACCGCTGGCAAGACAGCGGCCGCAAGCGGGACATGCTGCTGCCGTCGGGCACACAAGCCAACCAAGCCCGCCATCTATTGAAGACGAGCGGATTCAGTTTTACGCAACAAGAGCAGGACTTCGTCCAGGCATCGTTGATGGGCGTGCGGCGCGGCGAACGGCTACGGCTTGGAATCATGATCGTAGTGGTCAGTCTAGCCGTGCTGGCCGGTGGTCTTGGTGCTGCCGCACGATCGGCACAAACACAGGCCGAAGCGCACCGTACCGAGGCGGAGGGGCTGATGGGCTACATGCTGGGCGAGTTCGTCGACAAGCTTCGACCTTTGGGCAAGCTAGACCTCCTCGACAGCATTAGCAACCGCGCGCTGAAATATCTGTCCGATCCGGCGCGCAGCAACGACGGCGATGTAGCCTTGGCTCAGCGCGCCCGATCGCTGCAGCTCATTTCCGAGGTACGCATCGCCCGTGCCGACCCGGCCGGAGCCAACGCCGCGCTGCTGGCTGGCCACGCTATCCTACAGCGGCAATTGCAAGGCCAACCGACCGACCCTACGTTGCGCAAGAGCGCCGGCGAAAACGCCTTCTGGCTGGGCCAGATCCATCTCGACCAGAAAGAATGGGCTGAGGCTGAACGCTACTTCCGCGAGTACCGCGACCACAGCGATCAACTGGCGGCTGCGGCACCCGCCGATGTCGACGGCTGGATCGAGCAATCGTTCGCGCACAACAGCTTGGGTACAGTGGCCCTACGGCGCGGCGACATTGCTAACGCGGTCACCGAATTTGCGCTTTCGGTAGAGTTGAAAACTCGCGCCCACGAGCAAAAGCCTAAGGACAAACAGATCACCGCCGACTTGGCCGACAGTCTATCTTGGCTAGCCAGCGCTCAGATGCAACAAGGTAAGTTGGCGCAGGCAGAAGCGCTGTACTCCCGCGGTTTGACGCTACTGGAAGCGCTGCATGAGACCTATCCTAACGAAGTATCGTGGGTCAACGAACTAGCTGCAACTTGGTCCCATCAATCGGACTTAAGGCAGGCGCGAGGCCAGTTGACCGACGCCTATGCCCACGCGCAGCAAGCGCATTCACTATTGCAGGCGATCGTCGAAAAAGATCGGAGTAATCGTAACTGGCAGCGCAATCTCTACATCGCCGAACTGCGTATGTTCGATACCGACACCAAGCCGCGCACGCCCTTCCAAGCATTGGCTCATCTGGAACAGTTGCAAGGGCGCTTTGCTGAGCTCAGTCGCCTTGAACCCAAGCACTTGAACTTGCAGACATTAGTGGCAATGGTGCAACAGCGCAAAGCATCCGTACTGCTCCAACAGCGGCAAGCGGACGCCGCCGCCAAGGAACTTCAACCGGCGTTGAACAAACTGCAGCAGCTTCACGACGCAGTCCCGGCCGACCAGGTGATACTCAACGCGCTCAGTGATGCGCTATTGCTCAACGCAGACCTCGGCGGCTTGCAGGCCGATGCCACCGCGCTGAGTCATTGTGATGCCGTGCGTACGTTGCTGCGTCCACTGATAAGCGACAGTTCCGATTTCCATTTGCTGGCGCCCTGGGTCAAGGCCAACGTCTGCATGGATCAAAGCGAGCAAGTAGGTCACATAAAGAAGCAGCTTGAAGCGATGTCCTATCGTGATGCAGCCTATCTGCAATATCTATCTACCCACCAACCAAAGAAAGCGAACTTATGAGCAAAATCCACGCCTCTACACCGTTCATCAACGTCATGGTAAAGGTCAAAGCTGGCGACACGCCTGGCACTTATAACGTACACACGGCTCCGGAAATGCCGTGTGCCACGCAGAAGGATACGATCATTAACTACCAGATCTATGATGACGACAATGAGGGTATCGTCTTCACTGGCATGACCATCACGACTTTGGGGAATCCTCAACTGAGCGCGCCGAGCGTCAGTCTCAGCGGCAAGCAGTTGACATTCTGCGATTCAAACACATCCACTGTCACGATCAGCTTTAAGCTCAACTTTAAGAATGCTGCTGGCGTGGAATTCATGCATGATCCGCAAGTAAAAAACGATCCTCAGGTCTGATTAATCCCCTGCACGACGAAGCTGCCCAAGCGGCAGCTTCGCTGTCGCTTGAGATACCGTGCATTTTTGACAAATTGATGGGCAGAGCATGACAGTAACATACGCGTTGCAATTCAAGTCTCAGCAATATAGCGGCCAGCAACCCGGCACGCGACTAATCATCACCGGCGCCGTTCACGGCAACGAAACCTGCGGCACCAAGGCCATCCAGCGCGTGATGCAGGAACTCGACAGTGGCAAGCTGTTGATACGCAACGGCAGCGTCACCTTCGTCCCGATCACCAACCCGCTGGCCTATGCAAAAGGCGAACGCTCCGGAGAACGCAACCTGAACCGCAACCTGTTCCCGAATTCCAACCCGCAGGATTTCGAAGACCGCATCGCCAACTGGCTGTGCCCTCTTCTGGCCCAGCACGACGTGCTGCTCGACCTGCACTCGTTCAACGCCAACAGCGAACCGTTCGTCATGGTCGGCCCGCGCAACAACGACGGCCCGCTCGAACCGTTCAAGCACGAGGAAAAGGAACGCGCGATGGCGCGCCGCCTCGGCGTGCGCCGCTTCGTCGACGGCTGGCTGCGCACCTATGGCGCCGGCGTCCAGCGCCGCATGAGCGGCAGCAGCGAGCTGCAAACCGTGCTGCGCTACGGCATGGGCACCACCGAATACATGCGCAGCACCGGCGGCTACGCACTGACCTTGGAGTGCGGCCAGCACGCCGACCCGCAAGCGCCGGAAGTAGCCTACCGCGCCATCATGAACACGCTGGCCTTCCACGGCCTGATCGACGCACCGTCGCCGGAGCCGATCGCGATGGAAGACATGGAAGCGCTGAGCATGGTCGCGGTCTACGACAAGCAGCACGCCGACGATAGCTTCAGCCGCCAGTGGTCGAGCTTTGATCCGGTCGTGCAGGGCCAGCAGATCGGCACCCGCGCCGACGGCACGCCGGTGCTGGCCGAGTTCGACGGCCGCATCCTGTTCCCGGACGCCGCGGCCAACGCCAACAGCGAGTGGTATTACCTGACCCGCGCCAATCCTTCGTTTTAAACGGCGGAAATCTTCAGGCCGATGATGCCGCCAACAATCATGGCGATGCACGTCAGCCTGACGACGCTGGCCGGCTCGTTGAGCATGACGATGCCGTAAATCACCGTACCAACGGTGCCGATGCCGGTCCAGATCGCATAGGCCGTGCCCAGCGGCAGCGTGCGCAGCGCCAGGCCCAGCAAGCCGACGCTGCCGGCCATCGCGGCCAGCGTCAGCGCCGACGGGATCAGCTTGGTAAAGCCTTCGGTGTATTTGAGTCCGACCGCCCATACGACTTCCAGCAGGCCGGCCAGGATCAGAATCATCCAGGTCATCAGAGTTCCTTGTTGCGGCAAGGTCGTCCCCGCCTGGAAAACGCCACCACGGGCGCGGTACTTCTATCTGTGGCGGGGTCGTCCCCGCAGAAGCGCAAGAGCCCGTACTATACCAAGGGTGCAAAATTGGTGCAGAGCCTCTAGCCGCTGCAGCTTTTTCCGGGCGATAATGTTTCTTCAACATTCATAACAATAAGGAGCACCCATGCATTTAGCAGCGCAGATCGTCACCGCACTGGTGGCGCTGATACACGTTTATATCGTCCTGCTCGAAACCGTGCTGTTCCAGACGCGCGGCCGCCGCGTGTTTGGCCTGAGCAAGGAGAAGGCGGACATCGTCCAGCCGGCGATGTCGAACCAGGGCTGCTATAACGGTTTCCTGGTCGCCGCGCTGGTGGTCGGCTTCGCGCATCCGGACGCGGCGATCGCTTCGGCCTTCACCGTGTTCGGCCTGTGCTGCGTGGCGGTGGCCGGCATTTGGGGCGGCGTGACCGTCAAACGCTCCATCCTGCTGATCCAGACGCTGCCGGCGGTGATCGCGCTGGCGCTGCATCTTGCTCGCTAAGCACTAGCGTAGAGACCGGCCGGCTCGTCTGCAGAAACCAGCTTGCCGGACTTCAGCACCACCACCCTGTCCGCGCTGGCTATCGTCTCCGGCCGATGCGCCACGACTATGCGTGTGAGCCCCATTGACCTGACAGTCGTGTTGACGCTCTTCTCGTTGTCGATGTCCAACTCACTGGTCGCTTCATCCAGGACCAGAATGCGCGGTTGCCGGTACAGCGCGCGGGCCAGCAATATGCGCTGTTTCTGTCCACCGCTGATGCCAACACCGCTGTCGCCTGTAATGGTGTTGTATCCCATCGGCATGCTTTCGATTTCCGTTCCGACCGCTGCCAATCGCGCGCATTCCTTGATCCGCTTCCACTCTGGCATGGGGTCGAAGAAACTGATATTTTCCGCCACCGATCCGGAAAACAGCCGATCCTCCTGCATCACCGTCGCGACCATGTTGCGATAGGTGGTCAAGCCCAGCCGTTGAATCGGCTGGCCGCCCACCAGGATTTCACCATGCGTGGGAGCGAGTAAACCCAGCATCACTTTCACCAAGGTCGTCTTGCCACCTCCGGAAATGCCGGTAATGGCGACGCTCTCCCCTGCCCCAATCTTCAGATCGACATTTTCGAACACATAAGGCTCGGTCGGCGAGTAGCGGAAGGAGATACCGCGCAGTTCGATGCTCGGCGACAGTTGGTCCAGGTCCACCTCATCGGCATCATGACTGCCCAGCACTTCAGCTTCCGCCAGCACGATGTCCGCCACGCGCTCGCCGTGTAGCTTCAGCATCTTGAATTCAACCACCTTATCCACCAGCGCCGCCAACCTGGTGGAGAACTGATCCTTGTAGGCAATGAACGCAAACAGCATACCGGTCGTGAACACATGGTCCATCACCGCAGCCGCAGCGAGCCACACGACCAGAACACGCTCCAGGCCGAACAGCAAGGTTTGCGCCGTTTCGTAGCTAATCCGAATCCGGTGAATGCGCAGCTCGGCATTAAATTGTTCGGCCAGAATGTTCAACCATCCCGAGCGCCGCTGTTCGCCTTTGCCGAACAAACGTACGCTTTGTATGCCATTCGCGGTTTCAAAGAAATGGGTAGTTTGCTTTGCCGCGTGAATGATTTGTTCGGACGTCGCGGCGCGCAATCCGTGGAATAAAGCCCAACGCATCAAGGCATATAGCACCACCGCAATCAAGGAAATCCAGGCCAGCCGCTGGCTATACAGCATCATCATGGCGAAGGTCCCGGCTACCATCACGCCATCAACCATCGCCTGCACGAAGCCGCCGGTCAGGGTTTTCTGGATAGTTGTGATCGAGCCGAAGCGCGACATGATGTTGCCGACGTGGCGCTTCTCAAAATACTCCAGCGGCAGCTTCACCATATGGCCGAAGACATTGCCCAACCACTGGAAATTGAGCTGGGTACTGATCGCCACAACAAACCAGCCGCGCACGGCACTGATGGCTGCCTGTATCAATATGAGCAGGCCGAAGCCCAAGGCTAGCGTGGTCAGCAAATCCCGATCCGCCGATACCAGCGCATTATCGACCACCCACTGCAAAAAGAATGGCAGCGCAATCGAGACCGCCTCCAAGGCGAGCGCCAGCAGCAGGATCTGCGTCAGGCCGCGCTTCAGGCCGGTGATATGCCCCATCAAGCCGCGCAGCGTGAAGTGCAGCGTCTGGTCGGCCGGTGTGAAATCGGTGGCGGGGCTCAATTCGAGCGCGACGCCAGTGAAGTGCTTGCTGAATTCAGCCATCGTAAAGCTGCGCACGCCGATCGCGGGATCGTGAATCACGGCACGACGACTCGATACCGAGACCAGCACCACGAAGTGGTCCATATCCCAATGGATAATGCAAGGCAGCCGCAGTTGCGGCAAGTTGTGCATATCCAGTTTGACTGGGCGGCTGTCCAGCTTCAACACCTGCGAGATGCGAATCAGGCTCTCCAGCGTCGCGCCCTTGCGCGAGATCGGAAAACGCAAGCGCAGCGATGCCAGGTCCGTGCGATAGCCGTGATAATCGGCCACCATCGCCAGGCTGCACAGCCCGCACTCACTGGCCTCGGTCTGCAAATAAATCGGCACTTTGCGGTGCAATCCGATCCGTTCCATTCAGTACAGCTCCATCATAAACGGCTAGAAATACCGAGCAAGGGTTCCAACACCCACTCCGCCAATGTGCGATGTTCCAGTACCAGCGTGGCTGATAGCTGCATGCCAGGCTTGAGCGCATAAGGCAGGCCTGCGGCAACAACATCTTGCGCATCCAGACTCACGCGCACGCGGTAGACAGGCTCGGACGTAGCGCTGGCCGGCTGCAATTCGCCGAGCGAAATCGTAGTCAAGGAAATTTCACGCACACGGCCATGAAACTGTCCGAATTTTTGGTAAGGGAACGCGTCGTACCGCAGCAAAACCTCCGTACCAGGACGCACAAATCCGGCTGCGCGCGTCGGGACATAAAGCTCGGCTTCAAGCTTGCTGTCTTTAGGCAGCAAGCTTGCCAGTCGCTGCTCGATCGAAACGGCTTGTCCCTGGTCGACGACGATACCCGCCAGCCTACCGCTTTCGTCGGCGCGAACCACGAGTTGACGTTTGGCTTCGCTCTCGCTGGCTTGCTGCTTGAGCTCCTCAAGACTGCGCTTGAGTGTTGAGGCATCGCGGCTGCTTTGCAACGGCAAGTCGCTGCGCAGCGCAGTGAGCGCGCCGATATCGCGCTGAATGCTCAGGCGTTGTCCTTCGATAGTGGATGTCCGGGCTTCCTGCTCCAGCAGCTCAGCAGCCTTTTGACTGGCCGTATTTTTAGAAACACTTCCTTCCGCTGCAAGACTGTTGAGGCTATTCGACAATCCGCGCACGATTTCCGTTTTGCGCCGCTGCAAAGCCAACTCCGCATCCAACTGCTTCAGGCTGGTGCTGAGATTATCAAGACGAAAGGCAATTTCCTGTCCCTTGTTGGAGCTTTGAATGCCTTGCTGCTCCAACTCCTTGCTCAGGTGCGCCATACGGGACGACAGCGCCTCATTGATGGAGGCCTGCGTATCTCCTTTGGCGCTCGTGCGTTCGCTGGTCAGTACAAATACCGGGTCGCCGACCTGAAGCAAGTCGCCTTCTTTAGCTTGGATGCGGGTAACCACGCCGGACTGCGGCGCAGCCAGTCGGATCACGCCACGATCAGGGACCACCACCCCACTCACCGTCTCCTTGCGTGTGAAGCCATGACTGAACGCGAACACAATCAGCGCTATGACGATGCAGCAAAAGAATACGGTCAAAGCAGTGTACGACCAGGTATACGCCAATATAACCACGCCGTGCAGACGCTTATTCTTGTGCTCCACGGCTTCAGGGCGAAACAGTCGACTCATCAAGGTCTTTCATGTGCAAAAAAAGTGGACGCACAAGCGTCCACAGTGAAGAAATCTATCTGGCGTTGAATAGGCGATCAAAACCAATTGCTCTGCTTCAATTCGCAATGAATGCTACCGGACCTGACCTGATTACGCAACGATCTACCCGTGATAAGACGCACGCAATTTCTTCGTTGCATAAGCGAAAGACCTCTGTTAGTCTTTTTACGTTGTTTACCAAAAAATAATTTACGTCGAGGGATCTCTTTCTGAGATGCGTGTTTGATTAACTGAGGATATTTACATGCGTATAGCTTCCATTCAAAGTTGCAAGACTTCTATTTTGACGTTCTTTACCGAAAGCGTCTTAAAAACAGCCACGACCCACACTGCCACAGACATTCAAGAAGTTCAACCGGCGGAGTATTCCGCGATCGCTGGTGGCCCACAGGTTCAAAACGATCCCCAACCTCGCTGAGCATAACTTGGCTAACTCAAGAATAAGGAGTGGTAAACCATGAACCTCATTTCGAACATCAAAAAAATATTTTCGCCTTCTATCGGCCTGGATGCGCGTCAGGCTAATATGGCACCAATTCAAAATCTAACAGAGGGCGAGAGCCATGCCGTGCCCGGTGGCCCGCAGGTCCAGAACGATCCCCAAAAACCTCCATAAGCGCCCACCGCTAACAGCACAATAGACATTCAAGAACTTCCATATTGAAGAGTATGAAAGCAAACACCGCACTGTTGATCTGTGCAGCAATTGGCATTGGGACCGCTGGTTATGCGCAACTAACCAACAAGCCAACATCGCACGAGGTCAATCAAGCGTCCTGTGAAAAGGACGCAATTAGAAGTATTCCGAACATCACTGAGCGAGCAATATTGGCTTCGAAATGCGCAGAGCGGGGACGAGCCTGAGCGTCTGGCGCAACAGTTTTTGGCGCGATTGATAAGATCCGATAAATTTTGGCGACACTAGCCAGGAAATGAATTATGCATATTTTCTTTCTTTGTATCTGATAAAAATCCGTCATTCAGCGCAGTTCCCAAAACTAGTTTTTCGGTGACGGAAAAAGTAGGCAACGAACCTGCCATTCAGCAACTCACAGTAGAGGAATATCTATGTGTAGCTGGTGGACCGGAAAGCTCAAGTAGCTCGGGTGGCACTCCACCGAGACCACTATCACCTTAATCTTTCGACGCCACTTCGTTTATTTCCTCAGATCAGGCAACACCAGCGGCGTCACGGCCGGCGTGGTATCCGGCGGCTTGGCGCCGCTGCCGCGCAGCGCCAGCAGCCAGCCGATGCCGTCGAACCAGAACGGCGCGCCCAGCGATGAGGCGAAGGCCGTCATGATCCAGCCGATCAGCGCGAAGGCCAACGCGGCCAGGAAGGCGCCGACACCCTTGCCGTCGGCGGCGTCGAAGCGCGGCGACGGCCAGCCTATCGGCAGCGCCTTGACCTCTTGCAGTTCGCGTGTCATTTGCGCGGTCTGCGCCGTCGGCGTGGCGGCCGGCGTCGCGGCGGCCGGCTTGGCGTCGCTCGCTTTCTGCACCAGGCCGGCTGTGACGGCCGAGTCGCGCCACAAGCGCTGCGACAATTCCAGCGCATCGATGTTCATTGCGCACGCATAGAACAGGCCGACGCAGAACAACACCAGTTGCGAGCGCCGCTTGTACCAACCCGAGATACGGTCCATGACCGTGTCGTACCAGATGCGCACGGCGTTCTCCAGCGCCGCGATGTCCTCCGGCCCCTCGCCCATGATGGCCAGCAAGGTGCGGCTCAGGCCGTCATTGCCCAGCTTGGCCAGCAAGGCGGCGGCGGTCTGCGTCTTGCCGTACTTGGCAGTCAGCGTGGAGACAAACGCCCGTGCGAATATCGCGGACGGAATATAGGACGGCATGCGCCCCTTCTGCGCCATGCCGATAATCAGCGGATGGCTCATGACTTCACTGGTCAGCGAATGCGACCCCAGTTTCTCCAGCCCGAAGCCGGCGTCCATGCGCAGGAAGCGCTGGATCGATGGCCAGATGCCGCGCACCCGTTTCTTGCCCGCCGATTCGTGCAGCATGGTCAACACGCCATCCAGCAGCACCTTGGCGCGCGTCTGGAACAGCGAGGCGATCGCTTCGCGCGTGGCGCTGCACAGCAGGCTCACCGCCAGAAAAGTGTAGGACAGCCCGATGGCCACATCCAGGTAATGACTCGACATATACACCTCGTTATCCTGAATACAATGTTCCCATAACATAAAGGATTTTTCGGCCGCCAGCACATTTTTCTTTTACATCGTAAGATGGCGATATTGAAATCGGAAAAACACGATCTATATATCGTTACATGCAGATGGACATAGACGCTATACATAAAGCCCTCGCCAACCCGATGCGGCGCCAGATCCTGGCGTGGCTGAAGGAGCCGGAGGTGTATTTCTCGGACCAGCAGCATCCGCTGAGCCTGGGCGTATGCGCCGGTCTGATCGACCGCCGCTGCGAACTGTCGCAGTCGACCGTGTCGGCGCATCTGGCCACCTTGCTCAAGGCCGGCCTGATCACGTCGCACCGCGTCGGCCAGTGGAATTACTTTAAACGCGATGAAGCCCTCATCCAGGCCTTCATCGACCAAATGCAACTATAAGGAAACGCATCATGGCAAATCTCTTCGACCCGATCACCATTGGCGATATCACGCTGAAAAACCGCGTCATCATGGCGCCCCTGACCCGCGCCCGCGCCATCGGCGGCGCCCGCGTGCCGAACGCCTTGATGGCCAAGTACTACGAGCAGCGCGCCAGCGCCGGCCTGATCCTGAGCGAAGCGACCGCCGTGACGCCGCAAGGCGTGGGCTACGCCGATACGCCGGGCCTGTGGTCCGACGAGCAGGTCGAGGGCTGGAAGCAAGTGACCGAGGCAGTGCATCAAGCCGGCGGCGTGATCTTCGCCCAACTGTGGCACGTGGGCCGCATCTCGGACCCGAGCTTCCTGAACGGCGATGCGCCGGTCTCGGCCAGCGCGATCGCCGCCGACGGCCACGTCAGCCTGCTGCGTCCGCAGCGCGCCTACCCTGTGCCGCGCGCGCTGGATACCGAAGAGCTGGCCGGCATCGTCGCGGCCTACAAGAAAGGTGCGGAAAACGCCAAGAAGGCTGGCTTCGACGGCGTGGAAATCCACGGCGCCAACGGCTATCTGCTGGACCAGTTCCTGCAAGACAAGACCAACCAGCGTACCGACAACTACGGAGGCCCGATCGAGAACCGCGCCCGCCTGATGCTGGAAGTGACCGATGCCTGCATCGCAGTGTGGGGCGCGAACCGCGTCGGCATGCACCTGGCGCCGCGCCGCGATTCGCACGACATGGGCGATTCCAATCCTGCCGCGACCTTCGGCTACGTGGCGCGCGAACTGGGCAAGCGCAAGATCGCTTTCATCTGCGCGCGTGAAGCCGTCGGCGAAGACAGCCTGGGCCCGTTGCTGAAAAAGGAATTCGGCGGCGTCTACATCGCCAACGAAAAGATGGACAAGCAGGCCGCCCAGAAAGTGCTGGACAGCGGTGCGGCCGACGCGATCGCCTTCGGCAAGGCTTACATCTCGAATCCCGACCTGGTGCGCCGCCTGCAACTGGACGCGCCGCTGAACGAGTGGAAGGCTGAAACCTTCTACGCGCCGGCCGAGGAAGGTTATACCGATTACCCTGCCCTGGCGTAACCGCAAATTCAGCATGGGTTCCCGCTTTCGCCGGAATCCATGCTGAACAGAACTATCGCGGCTGCGTGTAATTGACCGGCACGAACAGGTAACCGCCCTTGCCGTTGGACCGCACATGGCCCAGCGCCGGGAACGCCAGGTGCGGCGCACCGATCAGGTAGCCGCCCTTGGCCGCCGCCGCGAACGCTTCCTTGCGCTCGGCAATGGCGATCTTGCTGTCGCTGTCGAACTGAATACCCACGCCCGGATCCTCAAACTGCACCGCCTGCACGTGCAGCAAATCCCCCAGCAACACCAGCTTCTGGCCCTTGCTTTCGACCACGTAGGTGATGTGGCCCGGCGTGTGGCCGCCATTGAAATACGATTTGATGCCCGGCACCAGCTCGCTGTTGGCGACGATAGGCTGGAACTTGCCCGCCTTCACGTAGGGATTGATCGACACCATCGGGCCCTGGAAATTATCCTTGGCCTCGGCCGGCGCCTTGTCCAGGTTGGCCGGGTTCAGATAGTAGTCCGCGTCCAGCTTGCCGGCGCGGACGATGGCGTTCGGGAACATGCGCTGCTCATTGGCCGCCAGGCCGCCGACGTGGTCGCCGTGCATGTGGCTGATGTAGATCTCGTCGACCTGCTCCGGCTTGTAGCCGGACGCCTTCAGATTGCCCAGCAGCTGGCCCAGCGTCGGGCCGAACAGGCTGGCGGCGCCGGTGTCGATCAGGATCAGCTTGCTGCCGGTATTGATCAGGAAGCCGTTGACCGAGGTTTGCAGCGGGCTTTTCTCGAAAGACTTGGCCAGCGCGGCGTCGGTCTTGGCGGCCGGCTGCTTCAGCAGTTTGTTGACCGGCAAGTCCAGGGTGCCGTCGTTCAGCACGGTGACTTCAAAATCGCCCAGCGTGGTGCGATAGAAACCCGGCGCCTGGAACTTGGCCATCGGCGCGGCGGCCTGGGCCGGCGCGCCCGCCAAGGCGGCAGCCAGCGCCGCAGCGATGGCTGCCGTTTGGGTCAATTTTGTCGAGATCATGGCTCCCCTTATTTTGAGAATTGTCAGGAACGCTACAATACCTCAAATGCACGGATTTAGCAGAGCACGTTAGAACCCACCCCGTTTTTCAAAACGTCATCGGCAAGCGGAACGACAGCTGCACGTCCGGCGTATCGCGCGTCAGGCCGGCGCCGACCGCGATGTTGACGGTGCGCTTGTCGGTGAGGCGGTAGGAAAATCCCATCAGCAGCGTGCCCAGTTGCGTACGCACCGAACCCGCCACCGGCTTGCCGTTCTGCCGCGTGCGGGCGATCGAGCTGTGGTCGTAGCCAAAGCTGATCAGCGACTTGTCGTTGAGCGCCAGACCGACGCCGAAATTGAAGCCGATCACGCCGCCCGGCTCGATCTTGCCCAGCGGCTCCCATTCGCCGTTCAACACCTGGCGGCTGACATTGTCGCGCTTGAAGTTGTACAGGTAGCTGACGCTGCCGAACAAGATCGCCGGGTCGCTGGAATACAGCCAGGTCAGGCTCGGTTGCAGCGCGTAAAAGCCCGAGCCGGTCGGCAGCTCCAGCGGCAGGCCGGTGCCGGTGGCGTTCGGCCCGACGCAGCGCTGGCTGCAATCGGTGACCACCTCGAACGGATCGGTGCCGGTGCGCGACTTGAAACGCAGGCCCGCCACGTAATACGGCTTGTCGATGCCGCCGTCGTTGAGCTGGTAGCGCACCGCCAGTTCGGCGTCGCCCACGCCGCGCCCGCTGGTGTCGAACACGCGGTCGACGCCGGTGCCGGTGAACACTTCGCGGCTGACGGTGGAGTCGGAACGGTAGACATACGGCACCTTCAGCTCCAGCTCGGCGCGGTTGGTCAGGCCGTAGCGGCCGGTGATGGCGCCGGTCAGCGTGTTGCGCTTGACCTCCCTCACGTCCACCAGGCCGATCAGCAGCGCCGGGATGATGGTGTAGCCGACCAGCACCACGCGGTTGCTGGACGAATAGCCGAACTGCATCGACGGCTCCAGCACCAGCTTGCCGCGCGGCGTCAGCACGCCCGGCTGCTCGAACAGCGGCGCCACCGCCGGCGGCCTGCCATCCTGCGGCGGCGGCGCGCCGACCGCCTGCCCCTGCCCCTGCTGCGCCAGTGCGGTCCCGTTCATCGCGCCCATCGTCATTACCACGGCCAACGCCATCGCTCTTGCTTGCATCGCTACCCTCTCTACTTGCCTACCGCACTGCTCAAGGCGTCGCGCAGAGCGCTTTCAAAATTGACGGCCTTGAGCATGGCCAGATTGCCGACCGTGGTGTTGATCGTGGTCTGGCTGCGTATCGCCTGATCGTTCGCGCTGTTCTGTATCAGCAGCGCCCCCAGCGTTTGCGCAGGCAGCGTCGGATCGACCGTGTTGCCAGGGCCGACCTGCACCACCGCGGCGGCCAGCGCATCGCTGACCGTCCTTGCTTCCGCAGCGCTCAACTGTGTCATATCGGCGATCGAGAAACGACTGTTTACAACAACACTGCCATTGATCGAAACCAAACGTTCGACACCTAGCGAGACCAGCATGCCGTTGCCGAGGTCGAAGCCGCCGCGCGCCTGCTCCAGTGTGCTGTCGTCGACGGCGCCCCAGTCGCCGGTCGGGTCCGGTAAAGCTTCACCGGCGTGCGCCACCGTCCCGCAGGCCAGTAGCACGGTCAATAAAGTGTTGCGCATGGCAGCGCCTCCTGTCAGTAGTTGCCGCTGCCGTTCTTGAACAAGGTGATGTTGGCCAGGCTGGAGCGGTTGATCGCCTCGCCCAGCGGCGCGCGCGGCGCGACGCCCCAGTCGGCCTGTTGATTGAAGTGCGGCTGCCCCGGCCAGTTGTGGATGACGAACAGCAACCGGTCCGGCCGCATCGCCTCGAAGTCCGCGCGCCGCATCGCTCGCGTGCCGCCGGCCGGATCGCCGAGCAGCACGCGCTCGTCCTCGATGCCCTTGATGACGACAAAATGCAGGTAGCCGTTCTCGACGATGCGCACGATGGCCGGCAGCTTCGCCTCGGCCAGCTTCTGCAAAGGCTGCAGGTAGCCGTCGGCGATGAAGCCCTGCTGCGCCAGGTAGCGCTTCATGTCCAGCAGCGAAAAGCCTTCGCGCTGTATTTTCTGCTGGTCGCCGCTCGCGTACATGGCGGCAAACACTTGCTGTTCGGTAACGGGTTTGTCGTAGTGATAGCTGAGCAGCGTCGCCACCGCCGCCGAGCCGCAGCTGAAGTCGTCCTTCTGCCGCACCGTCGAACGGAAACGCGCCTCCTTCAGGCTGGTCACCGGCAGCGCGTAGCTGCCGCCGCCACCGACGCCGGGCAGCTCCGCCGCACCGGCCAGGCCGGCGGCGCACAACGCGGCGCCGGCCATGAACACGCTCGCCAGGGTCTTCATCATTGCATCTGGATGTTGATGATGGTGGCGTTCTGGATCAGCACATTGGTGCCGGAATTCTGGATCGCGATCGGCAGTCCGGAAGCATTGCTGAACGAGCCGCTGTTGATCGAATTGGCGCCGCTGAGCACGTTGACCGCCGTGTTGTCGGTCACCGTGCCGTCCAGCCGCATGGTGTTGGTCACCGTGTCGGCGCCGCCGCGCAGCGCGGCCAGCTCGCCCACGTCCACCGCCTTGCCGTCAAAGCCGGCCGGATCGGCCACGGTAATGACGATCTCCGGCACCAGCGGCGGCGCGGCGCCGGCCTGCCAGCTGGCGGCCAGCAGTAGAACCACGCATAAATATTTGCGCATACCATCCCTCCTGTCGTTGGCTGTAGCGGAGCGCGCGCCGGACTGCGCGCGCCCCGCCTGCTTGTTACCTGCCTACCGACAGGTTGGACTGCACGTTGACGCTCTGCTGCACCAGCGCCGCGATGCCGCTGTTTTGCGACGCCACCATGATGCCGGCGGCGGACTGGCCGACGCTGTTCATGGTATTGGACATATTGAAGGTGCCCGCATCGACCGTCACCGCGCCGCCCGCGCCGCCGGCCGCACCGGTCCCCGCACCGCCGGTGGCTGTGCCGCCGGTGTTGGTACCGCCCGAACCGCCTGCGCCGCCGGTGTTGCTACCGCCGCCGGCACCGCCGGCACCGCCGGCGCCCGCCGTCGAGCTGCCATTGGTCGGATCGCCGTTGCTGGCCGTGCCGCCGGTGGCCGCGCCGCCCGCCGCACCGGCACCGCCGGTATTGGCCGCCGCGCCGCTGCTGCCGCCGCCCGCGCCCGCGCCGCCGGCACCGCCGGCCGCGCCTGTGCTGCTGGCGCTACCGCCAGCGGCGCCCGAGCCGCCCGCGCCCGAGGCCGCCGCCGCACCGGCACCGCCGGTTTGCGTCACGCCCGCACCCGCGCCGCCCGAGCCGCTGGTGGCCGCGCCGCCTGCCGCGCCGTTACCGGCGGTATTGCGGCCGCCCGTGCCCGCCGCGCCGGCGCCGCGGGCGCCGCCCGCCGCACCCGCACCGCCGGCACCGCCCGTTGCCGAGCCGGTGGTCGTGGTACCGTCGCCCGAACCGGCGCCACCGCCCGTGGCCGCGCCCGAGCCGCCGTTCGCGGTCTGCGACGGCGGCGTGCCTGCCGTGCCGCCATCGGTCGGCACGCCGGCCGTGTTGGTACCGGTCGCCGCGCCCGAACCGGCGCCGCCGCCGGAGGCGGAACTGGTGGCGCCGCCGGAGCCGCTCGCCGCATAGCCGCCGGCCGCGCCGGCCCCGCCGGCACCGGCCGAACCCCTCGACCCGCCCGAGCCGCCGCCGGCCAGGCCGGTGCTGCCGCCCAAGCCGCCGTTGCTGCCGGTGGCAGCGCCGCTGGCGCCGCCGTTGCCGCCGTTGGAGCCGCCGATGCCGCCGCCGGCGCCGCCGGTTGCCGCGCCGGTGGCGCCGCCATTACCGCCGTAGCCGCCGTAGGTCTCGCCGCCGGCGCCGCCGTAGCCGCCGTAACCGCCCGCGCCGCCGGCCCCGCCCGCACCGGTGCTGGCGCCGGCCGCATAACCGCCGGCGCCGCCGGCGCCGCCGGCCGTGGCGCCGACCACCGGCGAGCCGTTGTAGGCGCTGCCGTTGGTCGAGCTGCCGCCCGCGCCGCCGGCCGCGCCGGCGCCGCCGTAGCTGGCGCCGCCGGCGCCGGCGGTGGCGGCGGCATTGCCGCCTGTCGCATTGCCGCCATAGCCGTTGCCGCCATAGCCGCCGGTGCTGTTACCGCTGTTGGTGGCGCGGTTGCCGATGTCGTGCACGGTGTTGCCGCCCACGGTGCCGGTCAGCGTGGTGGTCGCGTCGGCGCTGGAGGTGTTGAAGGCATTGCTGAAGGTCGACGTGGCCGTGCCGCCGTTGTTGGCGGCGACGCCGCCGATCGCATTGGCGGCGGCTTGGCCAGTACTGTTGTTATTGTTGTTGCGGTTCTTGGTGCTGCTGTCCTGGATGGCGCTGGAGGCGTCGTTGGCGTGCGCCCCCGCGCCGGACTGGGTGGTCGTTGGCGGCGTGGTTTGCGCATAAGCCTGCGTGCCAAAAGCCAGCGCAATCGCTGCGCCGATCAGAGATTTTTTCATGGTTGCTCCCTACCTTGTTGTTCATGGGTTGATCAAGAATCGTGGCGCCAGGGGACCGATCTCCCGGCCAGACTTCTTTCGCAAACTTGGTGCCAGCGGTGGCAAGACATTGAAATCTAAAGACTATTCGACGCGCCGCGTGCCTGAGCCCGGCCCTTTCCGGCGTTGAGCGTCACTTGCCTGTGACAGAGCGCCCCGGCGCGCCGCCCTTCTCATTGGGCGCGGAGGTGTAACAGACACGCGACGGCGCGGGTATGCCATGCTTGGCCAGCAGGCGATACAACGTCATGCGCGATACGCCAAGGTCGCGCGCGGCCAGCGTGATGTTGCGGCCGGCGCGCAGCAGGCTGGCGTCGATGGCGTCGCGCTCGGCGCGGATGCGGGCGTCGTCCAGCTGCGCGGCGCCGTCCGGCGCGCGCACCGGACTCAGGCCCAGGTCCTGCGGCACGATCAGGCGCCCTTCCGCCATCACCATCGCGCGCCGCACGCGGTTGATCAATTCGCGCACGTTGCCGGGCCAGTCGTAGTCGCGGATCGCCTGCGCGGCACGGCCGCTGAAGCCTTTGACGCGGCGCGCCCGCTCGCTGGAAAAGGTGCGGAAAAAATGTTCGGCCAGCGGCAGCAGGTCTTCCTTGCGCTCGCGCAGCGACGGCACGTCCAGCGCCAGCACGTTGAGGCGGTAGTACAGGTCTTCGCGGAAGACGCCGCGCCGCACCGCCTGGGCCAGGTCCACGTGCGAGGCGGCGATGACGCGCACGTCCACCGCGATGCTGTGCGTCGAACCCAGGCGGTAGATGGTCTTCTCCTGCAGGAAGCGCAGCAGGTTGGCTTGCAGCTCCATCGGCAGGTCGCCGATCTCGTCGAGGAAAATCGAGCCGCCCTGCGCCGATTCGATCAGGCCACGCTTGGCGTGCGCGGCGCCGGTAAAGGCGCCGCGCTCGTAGCCGAACAGCTCGGACTGGATCAGCGCGGCGGGGATCGCGCCGCAATTGATGGGCACGAACGGTCCCTTGCGGCGCGCCGAATGCGCATGCACGGCCTGCGCCGCCAGCTCCTTGCCGCTGCCGCTCTCGCCCCAGATCAGCACCGGCGCGCTGGCCGCCGCCACCTTGACGATCTGCCGCCGCAGCCGCACGATGGCGCTGCTTTGTCCGGTCAGCGACGGTTCGTCGCCGGCATGCGGCGCCGGCACGGCGGCCCGCAGCGTCGCCAGGCCGAACGCATGGCCCAGCGCGTAACGCAACCTGGCGGCGTCGATCGGCCAGGTGTGGAAGTCGCCGCAATGATCGAGCACCAGCTGGCGCCACAACGGCTGCTCCAGCACCGGCGCCGGCAGCACGGCGATCCAGTGCGTCTGCCAGTGATCGTGCAGCAGATGGTCCAGCGCCTCCAGCGGCTCGCCCGCCGCCGCCTCGTCCACCATCAGCAGGCCGAGGGCGAATGACCGCGCCCTCAACTGACGGCTGGCTTCGGCCAGCGTAGCGGCCCGGCACACCTCCCATCCGTCCACTGCCGCATTCGGCGCCTCCAATAAGATGCGATCGCCGATCGCCACGCACAGTATGGTTTTTGTCGTCATCCACATTGGATGAGAAACAATAAATAAAGTTCAATCTTTCCGGCTATGCAAATGACGAATCGCTTGCCCGGCCGTCGGCCCCAATATAGAATGCGTGCGCGGTTTTTTGACGAGGTCTATGCCAACCTGTCAATAGTGAAAATAAGTTAAAACAACGACGGGGTATGTGAGATGAGCGATTTTGTACTGAAACCGGCGGATCTGCCGAGCTGGGGCCAGCGCATGTCGCTGCGCGTCCTCAACCTGTTCGGCTGGCGCATGCTGTACCGCCCACTGCCCGGCCCGCGCGGCATCGCGGTGATCTACCCGCACACCTCGAACTGGGATTTCATGGTCGGCCTGTTCGGCAAGTGGACGCTCAAGCTGCCGTTCCGCTGGCTGGCCAAGGATTCGCTGTTCAAGCTGCCGGTGCTGGGCAAATGGTTCCGCGCGCTGGGCGGCGAGCCGGTCGAACGCGGCACGCCGAGCGGCACCATCAAGCTGCAGGCGCAACGCATGAACGCGGCCGACTGGTACTGGGTCGGCATCACGCCGGAAGCGACGCGCGGCTACCGCCCCAACTGGAAAAGCGGTTTCTATCACCTGGCGCTGGAAGCCAAGGTGCCGCTGGCGCTGGTGTATATCGACTATCCGAACAAGACGCTGGGCCTGGTCGATCATGTGTTCCTGACCGGCGACCAGGAAGCCGACATGGCCGCCATCCGCGCCGGCTTCGAAGGCCACCGCGGCCTGTACCCCGAGAACCAGGCGCCCATCGTGCTGCAGGAACGCCGCACCGAGACGCGCGGCTGACCAGCCTTACACCGCCGCCACCAGCATCACGCCGGTGGCGGCAATCGCCGCGCCGGATACCTTCAGCGCCAGCGCGGGGGCCACGCGGCCCAGCACACTTCCTCCGCATACCAGCAGCGAACTAGCCAGCAACAGGCCGAAGGCGCTGGCCGCCTGCGGCAGCTCGTGCCCGTGCGCGTTGCCGTGCAGGAGAGCGAAGGCGCCCACCATCACGGCGCCGGCCGCCGCCGGCAGGCGGGCCGCGACCGCGATCAGCACGCCCGTCAGGACCACGGTGGCGGCGATGCCGGTTTCCAGTCCGGGGATCGCCAGACCGGCCGCGCCGCTCGCCATGCCGACCATGACCATGCCGATGAAGACGCAAGGCAGCCAGCGCGCGTTGGACTGGCGCGCGCTCCAGATGCCGGCCGCCAGCATCGCCAGCAAGTGATCGAGACCGGTGAACGGATGGGCGAAGCCGGCGATGAAGCCGTGCGTGTGGACGCCGCCCGCTTGCGGGTGGGCCAGTGCGGCGCCGCTGATGAGCGCCAGTGTGAGGGCCGCGATCTTTTTCATAGTGTCTCCTTAGTGTGGGGTCTGGCCCAGCAGGCCTTGTTCGCGGATGAAGTCGATGACGGCGGTCACGCCGTCGCCGCTGCGCAGATTGGTGAAGATGAACGGACGCGCGCCGCGCTGCTGTTTGGCGTCGCGCGCCATCACATCGAGGTCGGCGCCGACGTGCGGCGCCAGGTCGGTCTTGTTGATGATCAGCAGATCCGAGCGGGTGATGCCGGGGCCGCCCTTGCGCGGGATCTTCTCGCCGCCGGCCACGTCGATGACGTAGATGGTCAAGTCGGACAGCTCGGGACTGAAGGTGGCGGCCAGGTTGTCGCCGCCGGATTCGACCAGGATCAGGTCCAGCTTGGGGAAGTCGGCCTGCATGCGGGCGATGGCTTCGAGGTTGATCGAGGCATCTTCGCGGATCGCGGTGTGCGGACAGCCGCCGGTCTCCACGCCCATCAGGCGCTCGGCCGGCAAGGCGTCCGCGCGCAGCAGGATCTCCATGTCTTCCTTGGTGTAGATGTCGTTGGTGATGACGGCCATGTCGTAGTGGTCGCGCATGCCTTTGCAGAGCATCTCGCACAAGGCGGTTTTGCCGGAGCCGACAGGGCCGCCGATGCCGACGCGGAGGGGATTGGAAGTAGTCATGGTGGGTTGTCTCTCAAGATCTATATAAACGGCTGTATTGGACTTCGTGCTGCATCGACAGCAGCGACAGGCCCGGCGCCCAGTTGCTCATGTCATCGTCGGCGACGGTTTGCGCGTGGCGTGCGGCTGCCTCGATATCGGCGCGCAGCGACAGCAGCATGCGCTGGCCCGCCACCTGCCCCAGCGGCACGGACTTGACGCACACCAGCACCTGGTTCTCGGCCCACGCGAACAGCATCGCCAGCAGCGCGGCCTCGTGCGGGATCTCCAGCGCGGCGACGGCGCAGGAGAATGCGGTCGGCAAGGCGACTTCCGGCTCGCCTTGCAGCTGCGCCAGCATCTCGGCATCGACGAAGCCCAGTTCGGCCACCAGCTTGGTCAGCGAGTAGCCCATCTGGATGGTCTCGGCGCGGAACTCGGCGCTGTCGCGCGAGGCGATGAAACGCTCGCTCCATTCGGCCACCGCCGGCCAGTCGCGCCGCGACCATGCCCGCATCAGGCGCCAGCAGACCGGCGCTTCCCATTGCGCCACCACTTCATGCAGATGGCGCAGGATCCAGGCGCGCGCGGTGCCGGCGTTGTGGACGGCGCCGTTTTGCAGCGCCGCCTCCAGCCCCTGCGAATAGCTGTACGCGCCGATCGGCAGGGCCGGACTGGCGAATTGCAGGAGGTTGAGCAGCGCGGATGCTTGCATCACGCCCCCGCCGTCGTCATCCCCGCGCAGGCGGGGATCCATGCCGGGCGGGCCGCGACGCGTTCCATGGATTCCCGCCTGCGCGGGAATGACGATGACGCCGCCGACTTCATTTCGGGTCGCTCGGGCGGTGGATCTTCTGGCGCAGCGGGATTGGCGCCAGCGGATGATGGCCGCCATCATCGTGATGCGCGTGCCCGCCGCCGTAGGCGCCGGACTCCGGCTCGAAGGCGGCCTTCTCCTCCACCACCGTCGCGCCCAGGCCCGCCAGCATCTCCTTCAGCACCGCGTCCGCGCGGATGCGCAGGAAGCCGTCGCCGACCTGCGCCTGCGTGTGGCGGTTACCGAGATGGAAGGCGCAGCGCAGCAAGGTGTGGGCGTCGGCGCAGGTGACCTTGTAGGTCGGCTCCGCCGCGGCCACCACCTTGACGACGCGCTTGTCCTCGCCGGTCAGCAGGTCGCCGTCGCGCAGCACGGTGCCGCGCACGGTGAAGACGGCGACATCCTCGCCGGTGTCGAGCGTCGCGCGCAGGCGGCATTTCTCGCGCAGTTCGTAGGGCAGCACGAGCTGCGCGGAAATCGCGTCGGCATGTGGAATCTTGGTGTGCAATGTCAGCATAGTGAACTTAGAACAGGAAGTAGCGCTGCGCCATCGGCAGCTCGGTCGCCGCTTCGCAAACCAGCAGCTCGCCGTCGGCGCGCACTTCATAGGTTTCAGGATTGACGTCCATCTTCGGCGTCAGGCCGTTGTGGATCATGTCGGACTTGCGCAGCGCGCGCATGTTCCTGGCCACGATCAGCGTCTTGTTCAGTTTAAGCTTGTCGCCGATGCCGTCGTCATACGCCGCCTGCGAGACGAACGTGAACGACTTCTTCAAGCCGCCGCCGAAGGCGCCGAACATCATCCGGTAATGCACCGGCTGCGGCGTCGGGATCGAGGCGTTGGGGTCGCCCATCTGCGCGGCGGCGATCATGCCGCCTTTTAAAATCGTCGACGGCTTGACGCCGAAGAAGGCCGGCTTCCACAACACCAGATCGGCGATCTTGCCCACTTCCAGCGATCCGACCGCATGCGCGATGCCGTGCGTGATGGCCGGGTTGATGGTGTACTTGGCGATGTAGCGCTTGACGCGGAAGTTATCGTTGCGCGAGGAGTCCGGCGCCAGCGGACCGCGCTGCGTCTTCATCTTGTGCGCCGTCTGCCAGGTGCGCATGATGACTTCGCCCACACGGCCCATGGCCTGCGAATCCGACGACATCATCGAGATCGCGCCGAGATCGTGCAGGATGTCTTCCGCCGCGATCGTCTCGCGGCGGATCCGCGATTCCGCGAACGCCACATCCTCGGCGATCGCCGCGTCCAGGTGATGGCACACCATCAGCATGTCCAGGTGCTCGTCCAGCGTGTTGACGGTGAATGGACGGGTCGGATTGGTCGACGACGGCAGCACATTGGATTCGCCCACCGCCGCGATGATGTCCGGCGCATGGCCGCCGCCCGCGCCCTCGGTGTGGAAGGTATGGATGGTGCGGTCCTTGAAGGCCGCCAGCGTATCGGACAGGTAGCCGCCCTCGTTCAGCGTATCGCTGTGGATCGCCACCTGCACGTCCATCCTGTCGGCCACCGACAGGCAGTTGTCGATGGCGGCCGGCGTGCTGCCCCAGTCCTCGTGCAGCTTCAGGCCGATGGCGCCGGCGCGCACCTGCTCTTCCAGCGGCTCCGGCAGGCTGACGTTGCCCTTGCCGAGGAAGCCCAGGTTCATCGGGAAGGCGTCGGCCGCGCCCAGCATCGCGTGCAGGTGCCACGGACCCGGCGTGCAGGTGGTGGCAGAGGTGCCGGCCGACGGCCCGGTGCCGCCGCCTATCATGGTGGTCACGCCGCTCATCAGCGCTTCCTCGATCTGCTGCGGGCAGATGAAGTGGATGTGCGTGTCGACGCCGCCGGCGGTGACGATCATGCCTTCGCCGGCGATGATCTCGGTGGCGCCGCCGATGGCCATCGTCACATTCGACTGGATGTCCGGATTGCCGGCCTTGCCGATGGCGGCGATCATGCCGTTCTTCAGGCCGATGTCGGCCTTGACGATGCCCCAGTGGTCGATGATCACCGCATTGGTGATCACCGTGTCCATCACGTCGGCGGCCACGCGCTGCGACTGGCCCATGCCGTCGCGGATCACTTTGCCGCCGCCGAATTTGACTTCCTCGCCGTAGGTGGCGTAATCGTGCTCGATTTCGATAAACAGTTCGGTGTCGGCCAGGCGGATGCGGTCCCCCTTGGTCGGGCCGAACATCTCCGCATAGGCGCGGCGCGAGATTGTAGCCATGTCAGCCTTTTTTAGCTTTTAGGTGGTGTGGTATCCAGCTTGCCCATGACTTTGCCGTTGAAGCCGTAGACCTTCTGGTCGCCGCCCAGCTTCACCAGTTCGACGGTGCGCTGCTGGCCCGGCTCGAAACGCACGGCGGTGCCGGCCGCGATATTCAACCGCATGCCGTAGGCTTGCCAGCGCTCGAACTTGAGCTCCGTATTGACCTCGAAAAAATGAAAATGCGAGCCGACCTGCACCGGCCGGTCGCCCTTGTTGGTCACCACGACGGTCGCGGTGGGCCGGCCTTCGTTCATGCCGATCTCGCCCTCTTCGAGCACGTATTCGCCTGGGATCATAGCGATCTCCTTTACGGGATAGGGTTATGGACGGTCACCAGCTTGCTCCCGTCGGGGAACGTCGCTTCGACCTGGATGTCGGGGATCATTTCGGGGATACCTTCCATGACGTCGGCGCGCGTGAGTATCCGCGTGCCGTCGGACATCAGTTGAGCGACGGTTTTGCCGTCGCGGGCACCTTCCATGATGGCGCAGGTAATCAGCGCCACCGCTTCCGGGTAGTTCAACTTCAAGCCGCGTGCCAGGCGGCGTTCCGCCACGATGCCGGCGGTGAAAATCAGCAGCTTGTCTTTTTCTCTTGGCGTCAGGTCCATGGTGGTTCCAGTGTCAGGTTTGCCAGATGCGCGGCGTGATGGCCTCGCGGTCCAGCAGATGCGGGCGCACGCGGCGCCACACGGTGAGCATGAGGCGGCGCGCGGTCTCGCTGTCGTCGCCCAGATGGCGCGCCACCAGCACGCCCTTGGTGTGCGTGACGCCGAAAACGTGGTCGCCGTCGGCGCCGATGTCGGCGCGAATTTGGGACAACAAGTCGGACAGCACGACGGCCGGCAGCGTCTTGCCGGCGGCGATCAGCGTCGCGCACACGGTCCGGCCGTTCAGCGCCAGCGGGCTGTCAAGGCGGCCGCCCAGCATGGCGCCCTGCTCCCACCAGATCAAGCGGCCGTCGCGGCGGATGCTGCTGCGCTGCGTGATCATGCCGCTGTCGAATACCTCGCCCGAACCGCGCCGGCCCATGCACAGGATTTCGCAACCGATGAACGTGGCGCCGGCGGCCAGTTCGATGTCCTGTTCCAGCACGACGTTAGCGGTATCAAAAAAGATCGTCTCTTGCGGCAGCCATTCGAGCGCGGCGTCCGCGTTCACATGCAGGTGCACCGACTGGCGCGACACCTTGCCGTTGGCCTGGTACCACTTGGCCGCGCCCGGCGTGGTGATGAAGGCGTGCGCCCGCGCGCCGACGCCGATGTCGATTTCCAGCCGGTCGCCGCCGACCACGCCGCCCGGCGGGTGGACCACGATGGCGTGGCAGACCTTGCGGTCTTCGGGATACAGCGCCTTCTGCACGCGCAGCGGGCCGTAGTGGATATTGTTGAACAGCCGCGTGGTGCCGGCGTCATCCGCGAATCCGAGCGTGAGGCTGGCCTGCCAGGCGCTGGGACCGGCGGCGAGATCTCGGAGTGCGGTGCAATCGGGCATGGCAGTGCTAACTATGAATAATGCCTTGTCCTATGCAATCCGCGTGCCAGCCCAAATCACCGCTGATGCCGGGCAACAGCAGCTTTACGCACCAAATCGAAGCAAATGCACCACTGCGGTGCGTAAAAATCATTATTAGTAAAAAAATCCCGGGTTTTGCTGACGGCTGTTGTAAATATGTTCCCTGCGGCAAAATATTTCGTGTTTTTCTACGACCGCAAAAGTTCTGCCGCGCGCCGCAAAAGCATGATTTTTTTTGTTCAGGAATAATTGATTCATTAAATCAAAGAAACAAAATCTTATTTTTTACTTAAAGGAGGTCAACATGGCAAGCAAGTCCCTGTCCCGCGCCGTACTCGCCGCCGCAATCGGCGCGATGCTGTTACCGGTATTGAGTGGTGCGGCGGTCTACAGCAACGGCAGCAAAACCAGCACATTCGACGTCACACTGAAAATCATCGCCGACTGCACGATCGCGGCCACGGCGCTGGACTTCGGCCAATCGCAAGGCGTGCTGGCGACCGCGGTCAACGTCAACACCACGCTCAACATCACCTGCACCAACACCACACCATACAACATCGGCCTGAACGCGGGCACCGGCACCGGCTCCACCACCTCGGCGCGCCTGATGAGCGGCACCGCAGCCAACACCAGCACCGTGGCGTTCAACCTGTACCAGGCATCGGGCAGCACCAACTGGGGCAACACGCAGGGTACCGACACCAAATCCGGCGTGGGCACCGGCGTCGCACAAGTCCATACCGTCTACGGCAACGTGCCGGCACAAGCCACGCCGCAGCCGGATACTTATAAGTCGACGATCACCGCGACCGTGTACTTCTAATACCTGCAACACCCTCCGCCGGCAGCCCCCAACCAAGGCTCACCGACGCGATCCAGCAGCATCCCCAGCGCCTAACCCCGCGCTAGATTTTCCCCAGTTTTGTATCGATACCGCCCAAGCGTAGCGGCAGCATCTCACTTGCTTCGACCCTTTGCGTCCGGCCCCTATCTTTTACTTTACTGGAGTTCATCATGACCCGTCGTACCCTGACCCGCATCGCCACCGCCGCCATCGTCACCGCCATGCTGGCGCCCGTTATCGGCGGCGCCGCCGTCTACAGCAACGGCAGCAAAACCTCGACCTTCGACGTCACGATGAAGATCATCACCGACTGCACCATCAACGCCAATCCGCTGGACTTCGGCCAGTCGCAGGGCGTGCTGGCCACCAACGTCAACGTCAACACCACGCTCAACGTCACCTGCACCAACACCACGCCATATAACGTCGGCCTGAGTGCCGGCACCGGCACCGGCTCGTCGACGGCGGCGCGCCTGATGAGCGGTACCGCCGCCAACACCAGCACCGTCGCCTTCAACCTGAACCTGACCGCCGGCGGCGGCAACTGGGGCAACACCCAGGGCACCGACACGCTATCGGGCACCGGCACCGGCGCGGTGCAAAACCACACCGTGTACGGCGTCGTGCCGGCGCAGGCAACGCCACAGCCGGACACCTACAAGTCGACCATCACCGCCACCGTGTACTTCTGATTATTGATCCGCGCTCAAGGGAGCTTTGCGCCGCGCGGTCTTTGTGTGCGGTGGGACTGTCCCCATACTGGTAGCTTCTTGAATTGAATCCGGGAGCACAGCATGAAAGTATTCGTCACAGGCGCGGCAGGTTTTATCGGCGGTTCGATCGCGGCGGGGCTGGTGAAAGCCGGGCATGAAGTTGTTGGCCTGGTGCGCAAGCCTGAGCAGCTGGATGCATTGGCCAAAATCGGCGTGGCAG
Source organism: Duganella sp. CT11-25 (assembly GCF_047302815.1). NCBI lineage: Bacteria > Pseudomonadati > Pseudomonadota > Betaproteobacteria > Burkholderiales > Oxalobacteraceae > Duganella > Duganella sp. CT11-25. The sequence continues at coordinate 7,200,530 of NZ_JBKBFD010000001.1, read as the reverse complement.
GCGTGGTCGGCGCCCTCAATGATCGCGAGCTGCTGATCGCCCAGGCGCAGGCGGCCGACGCCGTCATCAACGCCGCCAGCAGCGACAACCGCGCGGCGGTGGAAGCCTTCGTCGACGCCCTGTCCGGCACAGGCAAGGCGTTCCTGCACACCAGCGGCTCCAGCATCGTCGGCGACGCCTCCGGCGGTGAAGGCACGGAGCGCATCTACTTCGAGGACCAGCTGCCGGAACCAACCGCAGACAAGGCGGCCCGCGTCGCCATCGATAACCTGGTGCTGGCCGCAGCCGATAAAGGCGTGCGCTCGGCGGTGCTGTGCAATACGCTGATCTACGGCCACGGCGCGCTGCCGCGCGACAGCGTGCAGCTGCCACGTTTGCTCAAGCAGGCGCGCAAGAGCGGCATCGTGCGTCACGTCGGTCCTGGCCGGAATATCTGGTCGAACGTTCACATCGACGATGTGGTGGATTTGTATTTGCGGGCGTTGGAAAAGACCGAAGCCGGCGCCTTCTACTTCGTCGAAAGCGGCGAGGCCTCGTTCCGCGACATGAGCACCGCCATCGCCCGCGCGCTCAATCTGGGCGAACCGCAGGATTGGCCGCTGGACGAAGCCAAGGAAGAATGGGGTTATGAAATGGCCTCGTACGGCCTCGGCTCCAACAGCCGCGTGCGCGGCCAGCGCGCACGCACGCAGCTTGGCTGGAAGCCGCATCGCCCGTCCGTGTTGGAGTGGATCGCGAACGACATGCTGCGCGAGTGAGGCCTATTGATGGCGATTCGTTCGGAGTGTTGATCTCACCTCATCAGCCCCACTTAAGCGGACGTGAATTGGGGCGAGGTTAAAATAACTCGTCGAGCATCAAGTGGAAGTGCAACTTATCCCGATCAGGCTTGAGGACACCGTATCGCTCCAGGAATCTCTCCTGAAGCGATGCGCCAAACTCTGCGAGGCAGTTCCAAGCGATGGCGAGATCCTGATAGCGATCTGCAATGCCAACTCGACCCACATCGATGCAACCAAGCACCTCCCCGTCGAGGAGGAGCAGATTGTCGAGCGAAAAGTCTCCGTGCGTGACCACCGCATCCGGCGTGAGTGGCAACAGGGCTTGCATCGCGTCCCAGACCTGTTCCACCGTCCAGCCTTCACGCTCGTCATCGAAATCGTCTTCGTCGACCAGATGTGCATCGATGCGTGCTCGCGCACGGGCCAGCCGGTATGCATGCCCGCTCGTGAAAGGACATTCGCTAGTCGGAATTGCATGTATCCGTCGCAGGAACCCTGCGATAGCGTCCACGACGGCGGTTCGGCGTTCGGGATATGCTTCAAGGATCTGGTAAGCAGTTTTTCCGGGAACTGCCGTCATGAGCAACCATGCCTCCTCATCGTTGCGGGTGAACTGCACAACGGCGGGCACTGGCACGTACCTGCCCAGCCAACGCAGCCTGACCATTTCATCGGCGATGTCATCGGCAATGGCATCTTTGCCGTGTTTCAAAAACAATTCGGGAGTATGTGCCTTGCTGTGGAGCCGGTACACGGCTCCACCCGATGCGCCTACAGTGTCGCGTCCCCATTCATATCCGATCAGCTCGGCCGACAGGCTTGCCGGCAAGTGCGCGGCTGTGCACGCTTCCTCGCGATTCATATCATTCATCCGACTCACCTTGGAATCTCGTCCTTTAATACGCGTCATCCCCTGACCGCCTGCCTCTAAGACCAGCAAGCCTATTCGTATATCTTCCCGCAGGAAAGGAACACTGCGAAGCTGTTCGTGTACCTGCATGGTTTCGAGTCAAAAAATTAATGCCAATAAGGTCCGTTTGTGGCCGGCTGTTGTCGGCCCCATTGCAGACCTTCAAATTATAGAAAGTCTGCAACTGAAATACGCCCAATCTAGTGCTGCTGGATAAGCGCAATTGCATCGTACAAGACTTGATCGTTCGTGCCCGTGATCGGTGCCCGTGGGATCGAAAAATCGGGCGTGACTCCCGAAACTTCATCCTTGCCGTTGGGCCGGACAAAATGACTCTTGGGGTAGGTGACCGATATTTTCGTATTCGGCAGCGTAAAGGATTGGACCGACGCATAGTTAGAGGCCACATCTGCGGTTTCTTCACCAATGACTTTGCCGAAACCATAGTCCTGAACGAGTGCAGCGACCGACGCCGCGTTCGAGTAGCTGTGCCGGTTGACTAGGATCCACACCCTTCCTGTGAAGCGGGGGCCGGTACGCGGTTGTGCCAGGGGAAGGTCATATTTGTAACGCGTGCCGTTTGGCTCGCGGGCCTCGGCGTCCATCTGATGCGCGAAGTTTGGGTCTATCTTAGTGCCGGCCGCACGTTGGCGGGCATAGTCGGCTTTGGTCGCGGCGCTCGCCTTCAATGTGAAAGATGAGGCAAAGCGGAATGCTCGGGTGGCGAACCAGGCGACCATTGGGTCACTAAAGCTGTTGTCCCCTCCCGGATTATTGCGTAGGTCGATTATTAGATCGGTGGCGCGGCTGGCAAGAATTTTATGGAAGCTGTCGTCAATGAAGGTCAGGAATGACGCCGCCTGATAGGAAGGCTGGGCCCCGCTCACCGGTTGCTCGGTGTTAAAAAAAGGACCAGGGCGGAGATAGGCAATTCCGTTATCGAGCGGCTTGTAATCGCGTGTGGAGAAGTCGGTGGAAAGGCTCGGGCTCGAAAATTTTGCACCTAAGGCGCTGCGCTGTGCGAGCGTCACCGCCGAGACGGGAACCGTTAGTGCTTTCCCGGCGACGCTCGCTGTTACCATGATCGACCTGACTCCGCCGAGGTCCAGCCATAAGAGCGCTGGGAAGCTCTCCTCCATTTGCGCATACACCATATAGGGCCGCTCCGCAGAAACGTATGAGCTCAGCCGGTTCAGTACGTTATGAATCGGGATGCCGTCAATGGCGGTGATTTCTGTGCCTGCGCGCAGAGTGCCGCTGTCCTCCGCAGGCTCCGTCAGCAACACCCTGGCACCATCAATGCGTACGAAAATAGGCAGCAGCTTTCCGCCGCCTTGCAGATAGCTAACGAACGCGACGATGGGCGCATCGATATGCGCATGCCCGATACGCCCGAAGGCCACGAACTTCTGGAATAGCGTGGCGACCGCCACCGATGTCATTGGCCCTCGAATCGTCGCTGCCAGCGCCCGATAATAGTTATCGTACTCAAGTTTAGATCGATGTGCATACAGGTCGATGTGCGCCTCTTTCAGCATACGATACAGAAACGAGAAATCAGACCGAATGCTCCTAGCGGGCACTTTCGTAGCGGATCCTGTTTCAACGGTAGGCGCTGTTATTGATGCAAACACGGATTGATTCGTCAGAACCAATATTAGCAGGATCGATATTGATAAAAAATGTCTCATCGCCTGTATCTCCCAATTGCCAGCTTTCCTCTTTCTGCGTCAATGCTACTCATCAGACATACCCTGTTTCTCGGTTAGAAATAACCGTCTGTTGTTGGCCGGCTGCAGTCAGACTCTTCGGGCGACTTTCTAGCTGCAGGAAACAATCAATGCCCCGGGCCGATGCGCCTGGACTGGAGCAGCTTTCGAAGATCGGCTGGTATCTGTCCGTTTACAAGACGACGGCTTAACTGCGGAGATGGGTAGATGACCCCGTTCTCTTCGTATCCAGCGATTAGCCAAACCTCGCGATTTTTTACGGTGAAATCAAACACTCCGGCGCAAGATGTGCCGGGTACACTTCCCATGACACCGCGAGCGCTTAGTTTTTCACGTGCCTGACCGAGCCACCATCGCTCTGATTTGAAGTGAATGATTTGTACCTGCTCTCCGTGTTTGGCCGGCGCATCCATTGTTACGCTCTCGACCTCGCCCTTGAAAACAACCTTATTAGCGTGGTCAGAAGACATGAAGACTGCCAAGTCAAACGCCTCTGGCGCTAACTTACATGCACCTGCCTGCCCACTGAAGAGAATAGCCGCGGAACCAAGGATAACTATGGACAGGAAAGCGGGAAGCTTTGTTTTCATCTAAGGCGCTCACGCGGCATGTTTGCTCCTGCCGTTGGCGGAAGCTCGCGCTACTTCTTCGGCAGAGGTATCAGAAATTTTCGCGGCAGAGCGCGAAGGAAGATGCAAAGCCCACCGAATGCCACGAAACCGGCAGCCTTAGCGAAGTGAGAGTTCGGCGAAATCAGTCCCAGACCACCGCGCCGCCAATTAGCAATCCCAACAAAATGACTACAGCAGTCATCCCGTGTCGGACATTTTCCTCATCCATCTTTCCCCCTATGGTTCAGTCATTGTCCGCTGAATGGTAACAGCGGCGGCTCCTGGCCTAAATCGACCAGCGCAGTCACGATAGCATTTTTCTGACGTGACAAATACGCTTATTGTCACGCCCTTCTCGCTGGCTAACGCAATGCCCTTCGGAGATAGTCAAAATCGACTATCTCCACAAGGCTTGTATCAATCCAGGTTTGGATATGGGCTTTTGCCGCCTTCGGCGATGAACAGGTCGATACGCGCTTCCAGCACCGGCAGCGGTACCGAGCCCAGTTGCAGCACGGTGTCGTGGAAGGCGCGGATGTCGAACTTCGAGCCCAGCGCCTGCTCCGCCTTCTTGCGCGCGTTGATGATGCTCATCTCGCCCAGGTAGTAGGACAGCGCCTGGCCCGGCCACGAAATGTAGCGGTCCACTTCCGTCTCGATCTCGTGATCGGACAGCGCGGTGTTGGCGTGCAGGTAGTCCTGCGCCTGCTTGCGGGTCCAGCCCTTGCTATGCACGCCGGTGTCGACCACCAGACGCGACGCGCGCCATGCCTGGTAGCTCAACATGCCGAACACTTCATACGGCGTCTCGTACATGCCCATCTCGACGCCCAGGCGCTCGGTGTACAGCGCCCAGCCTTCGCCGTAGGCCGAGATGTAGCCGTTGCGGAACGGGGGACGGCCCTTCTGCTCCAGAGCGATCGGCATCTGGAAGGCGTGGCCCGGCGCCGATTCGTGCAAGGTCAGCGCCGGCATGCTGTACAGCGCGCGCGACGGCAGGTTGTAGGTGTTGACCAGGTAGACGCCCGGACCGCCACGGCCCGAGGTGTAGAACGGCGCCTGGTCGTCCGGCACCGGGATCACGGCGAAACGGCGGCGCGGCAGATAGCCGAAGTACTGCGAGACCTTGGCGTCGAACTTCTTGGCGACCCAGGCGGAGCGCATCAGCAGCTCTTCCGGCGTCTTGGCGTAGAAGCGCGAGTCGGTGCGCAGGAACTGCAGGAAGGCCGGCAGGTCGCCCTCGAAGCCGGTCTGCTTGATCACGTCCTGCATCTCGGCACGGATCTTGGCCATTTCGCTGACGCCGATCTGGTGGATCTGGTCGGCGCTCATCGAGGTGGTGGTGAATTCGACGATCTTCGACTGGTAATACGCTTTACCATCCGGCAGGCTCTCGGCCGCCAGTTCTTCGCGCGCCTTCGGCACATACTCTTCGCGCATGAACTTCAGGAGCGTTTGATATGACGGCAGCACGTGGGTCTGGATCGCCTGGACCGCCTGCGCGCGCAGTTCTTCCTGCTGCGCCGCCGGCATGGTGGCCGGCATGGTCTTGAACGGCGTGTAGAACACCGTGTCCTGCGGCGTCTTGGCCTCGGTCACGGAAGTGATCGAGCCATCGCGGCCGACCAACGTCACCTTCGGCGGCGTGAAGCCGCGCGCCAGGCCGGCGCGCATGTTGACGATTTCCTCGTTAAAGTAGCGCGGCACGTCGTTCAGCTGCTTCAGGTAGTCCTTGTACTGCTTTTCGGTGGTCAGCGGACGACGCGCGCCGCCGGCCATGTTGGACCAGAAGGCGGTATCGGCGTTGAGCGGCTTTTCGTATTCGCGGAACTGCTGCTGCGCGATCAGCGTGGCGATCTGCGCTTTGTAGACCTGGTAGTTGATACGCTCTTCCGCCGACAGCTTGTCCTGGGAAATGCCGTCCAGCTTTTTCATCACGCCCTGCCAATACGCCAGGCGCTTGTTCTGCGTGCCGACGTCGATGCGCGGCAGCGACGATGAAACGCCGTTGTCGTCATCCTCGTCTTCTTCCTGTTTCTGGCTGATGCGCCACTTCCACTCCTGGGTGTAGATGGCTTTGAATTGGGCGTCGGCCGGGCCGGCCTTGACTACTGGGGCCGCCGCGTTTGCGGCGCTTGTGGCGCCCAGACACAACAGCATGCATGCGCCGGCGATCGCGGCGTTGAACTTCTTTTCCATAATGCTCCAGGGGGAAAGGTTAATCACATATCCAACAAATTACGACGTTCTCTCAGCAGCGCGGTAAACGCCTCGGCGTTGACCGGGCGGCTGAAATAATAGCCCTGCATCTCGTCGCATCCGCGCTCGGTCAGGAACTGCACCTGCTCGCGCGTTTCGACACCCTCCGCGATGACGCGCATGTTCAGGTTGTGCGCCAGCGAGATCACCGACAGCGCGATCGCGGCGTCGGCGGTGTTGGTGGTGACGTCGTCGACAAACGATTTGTCGATCTTCAGCACGTCGATCGGGAAGCGCTTCAGGTAACTGAGGCTGGAATAGCCGGTGCCGAAGTCGTCCAGCGAGATGCTGACGCCGATGTCCTTCAGGCGCCGCAATGCCGCCACCGCCTTGTTCGGATCGCCCATCACCGTGCCCTCGGTGATCTCCAGGCCCAGGTACTCGGCCGCCACGCCGAACTTGCGCAGCGTGCTCTCGACATACGGCACCGTGGCGTCGTTGGCGAACTGGCCGGCCGCCAGGTTGACGGCGACCTTGATGTCGCCCAGGCCCTGGTCGTGCCACACCTTCATCTGCGCGCACACGCTCTCCAGCACCCATTCGCCGATCGAATTGACCAGGCCATATTCCTCGGCCAGCGGGATGAAGCGGTTCGGCGGCACCTTGCCCAGTACCGCGCTATCCCAGCGCAGCAGCGCCTCGGCGCCGACCATCGCGCCGGTCTTCAAACACATTTGCGGCTGATAGTGCACTTCGAATTCGTCGCGCGCGATGGCGCCGCGCAGCTGGCCCTGGATCGCCAGCTTGTCGCGGATTTCGGCGTCCATGCGCTCGGTGAAGAAGGCGTAGTTGTCGCGGCCGATCTCCTTGGCGCGGAACAAGGCGGTGTCGCCGTTGCGCACCAGTTCATCGAAGCTGTCGCCGTCGGTCAGGCTGACGGCGATGCCGATGCTGGAGGTGACGGTGATCTGCTGCTCGTCGATCACCAGCTCCTTGCGCAGGCCGGACAGGATCTTCTGCGCCAGCGCCATCGTCGCACCCAGCTGGGCATCGTCGGAGACGATGATCTGGAACTCGTCGCCGCCCTGACGGGTCACGGTGTCGCCTTCGCGCACCACGCCGCTCAGGAAGGTGGCCACCGTCTTCAATGCCTTGTCGCCCATGTCGTGGCCGTAGGAGTCGTTGATGCTCTTGAAGCGGTCCAGGTCCAGGCACATGACGGCCACGCAGCGGCCTTCGCGCCGCGCCGCGGCCAGCGTCTGCTCGAAGCGCTGGCGCGCCAGCATGCGGTTCGGCAGGCCGGTCAGCGCGTCATGGTTGGAGAGGAAATCGATCAGGTGCTGCTCGGCCTTGCGCTCGGTGATATCCATGAACACCGCCACGTGGTTGATCACATGGCCGGCTTCGTCCTTGACCACCGAAGCGCTGAGCAGGCCCGGATAGGTTTCGCCGTTCTTGCGGCGCGCCAGGATCTCGCCCGACCAGTGGCCGGTATGGACGAGGGACTGCACCATCTGCTCGAAGGAGGCCGCATCCTGGGTGCCTGCATGCAGGATACCCACGCTCTGCCCCATCACTTCCTGCGCCGTGTAGCCGGAAATCTGCGTGAAGGCCGGATTGGTGGCGACGATGCGCGCCTCGCGGTCGGTGACCACGATGGCGTCCTGCGTGGCCTCGAACACCTGGCTGGCCAGGCGCAAAAATTCTTCGTTGGCGCGGCGCTGCTCGATTTCCCTCGCCAGTTCGGCGGTGCGTTCGGCCACCCGCTCCTCCAGCAAGGCCCGTTCGGCGGCCAGCGCCTTCTGCGCGCGCCCCAGCCGCACGTGGGCGTCGGTGCGGGCCAGGATTTCCTCGGTCTGGAAAGGCTTGGCGATGAAGTCCACCGCGCCCAGCGCGAAGCCGCGCACCTTGTCGTCAGTGTCATGCTGGGCCGACAGGAAGATCACCGGCACCTGGCTCAGTTCCGGCGAGGCTTTCAGGCGGCGGCACACTTCGAAGCCATCGATGCCGGGCATGCGGATATCGAGCAGGATCAGTTCCGGCGGGCGCGATTGCGCGGTCCACAGGGCCAGCTCGCCGTTGGGCGCCTGGCGCACGTAATAGCCGGCCTCCGTCAGCAGGTCGCTCAGCAGCTTCAGCGAGGCCGGCGTGTCTTCCACGATCAGCACTTCGCCCTTGGTATGTTGGTCCGACAAATCCCGGTGCATGTAAAACTCTCTCGCCTGGTTCGCTGCTACTGTGGTTGCTGTCGCTATCATATACCTGTCAGGCTTGCGCCTCCAGTTCGGTACCCGCCTCGTCGAGCAAGGCGCACAACTGCGGGTATTGGTACAGCTGTATCATGTGTTCGATCCGTTCGACCACGCCGGCCAGCTGCGGCGGCAAAGGCGCCAGCAGCAACGCCACGCGCGACAGGTTCAACTCCTGCAGCGCGATCTTCAACTGGCGGCGCAGCGCCGGCTCCAGCAGTTCCAGGTCGGCGCGCGACAGCGGCGACGGCAGATGCTGGCGCGCGCTGTGATGGCGGCGCACGAAGTGCAGGCCCAGTTGCTGCTCCAGCACCGCGTACAGGCGATCCTGCTCCACCGGCTTGCGCATGAATTCATCGGCGCCGGCGTTCAGCGCCTCCTGGCGCTCCTCGGCAAAGGCGGACGCGGTCAGCATCACGATGCGCGGCTGCGGACCGGCGGCGTTGGCGCGGATCTGGCGCGTCGCGCTCAAGCCGTCCAGCGCCGGCATGCGCCAGTCCATGAACACCAGGTCGGGCTGCCAGACATCGACCATCGCCAGCGCCTGCGCGCCGTCGCCGACCATCGCCACCTCGAAGCCCAGCGGCTTGAGCAGGCTTTCCAGCAGCGCGCAGCCGTCGGCGTTGTCGTCGGCCACCAGGATGCGGCGCCCGCGCTGCTGCGGCTCCAGCGCGGTCACTTCGTCCTCGCCCTGCGCCTGCGGGCTGTCCGCCACCTGCACCGCGACGGTGAACTGGAATGTGGCGCCGGCGCCAAGCGTCGATTGCACCGACAGCGCGCCGCCCATCAGCTGGACGAACTCGCGCGAGATCGTCAACCCCAGGCCGGTGCCCTCCTTCGCGCCCGGACCGTCGGCCTGGATGAACGGCTCGAAGATGCGGGCCTGGTCCTCGGCGGAGATGCCCGGACCGTTGTCGATCACGGCGAACGCCAGCTCGCAGTGGCCGTTGCGTGAGATGCCGCGCACCCGCAGCGTGACCTTGCCCTGGGCCGTGAACTTGACCGCGTTCGACATCAAATTGAGCAGCACCTGGCGCAGCTTGGTGCCGTCCACGCGGGCGCCGGAAGGCAGGCCGGCGCTGTCCAGCTCCAGCTCGACGCCGGTCTGGCCGGCGCGCATGCTGACCATGTCCATCACTTCCTGCAGCATGTCGTCCAGCTTGACCACCTCGGTCTGCAGCACCGCGCGCCCGGCCTCGATCTTGGACAGTTCGAGGATATCGTTGATCAGCGTGAGCAGGTGCTGGCCGGAGCGGTGGATGATGGCCAGGTTGCGCTTCTCCTCCGGCAGCATGTTCTTGGAGTCCGCCATCAGGCGCGAGAAGCCGATCACGGAATTGAGCGGCGTGCGCAGCTCGTGGCTCATGTTCGCCAGGAACACGCTCTTGGCCTGGTTGGCTGCCTGCGCCTGGCGCACCGCGACCGACAGCGCGTTGGTGCGCTCGGCCACCAGGTCCTCCAGGTGGATGCGGTGGCGGCGCAGCTCGTGCTGCGCGACGCGGCTGGCGGTGACGTCGTAATTGACGCCGACCATGCGCGACGGCTTGCCATTCGCATCGCGGAAGATCATCGCGTCGCCCTTCAGGTAATGGACCGAGCCGTCCTCCCAGATCACGCGGAACTCGCCATCGAATTCGCCGGTGCCGTCCAGCGCCTGCTGCAGCAGTGCCTCGGTCGGCATCGCATCGTCCGGGTGCATCATCTGGCGCCACAGCCCGAACGGCTTGTCGACCTTGCGGCCATCGACGCCGTACAGGCGGTACATCTGCTCATCCCACACCACGACGTCGTTGATGATGTCCCAGTCCCAGATGCCGATGGCCGCCGCGCTGGAGGCGATCTGCAGCCGCTCCTCGCTGGCGTGCATGGAGACGTAGCGGCTGTCCATCAGGCGCACCATGTCGCGGATCGACGCATTCAGGGTTTTCAGCTCGCCGAAGAACCAGTCGCGCGGCGGCAAGGCGCCGGGATTCTGGCCGGCCTTGACGTTGGCGGCATAGCGCTCGATGGTGGTCAGCGGCTTGAGGATCAGTTGCCACAGCAGCAGGTAAAGACTCGCCACCAGCGTCACGTCCAGCACGAAGATCATGCCGGCGATGGTGTACAGGCGCTGGCGCAGCTGCTCGATCAGCACCGCCGGCGAGGCGTACACGGTGATGGTGCCGATGTTCTGGCCGCCGGCGACGATGGCACGCCGCTCGGACAGGAGTTCGGGATTTTCCGGCAGGCGCGTGGCGGCGACCAGTTGGGCCTGGGCGTTGCGGGTCAGGATGAAGGGACGGCTGCTGGCGGCCGGCGCGACCGCGCTGGCGTACAGGTCGCGGTTGCTCAAGCCGCTCTTCATGATGGTGACGATCTGGGTTTCGTCGAAGTTCCAGGCCGGCAGCGCCACGGCGGCGGCCAGCTCGTCGGCGCTGTTGGCCAGCGTCTTGTGCAACTGCTCCCAGCGCTGCGCCCGCTCGACCTGATAGAAGTACAGCGCGAACGTGGTCAGCACCAGCGTCACCACCGCCGTCAACGTGACGCTAACGAACACGGCTATAGATACTCTTCCTGCACGGCGGGCAAGTCGGACCAACATCGGAAAACCATTCTTTGGGGGTTAATCTGCGTTGCTACGACTTAAATCATAGGTTTAAAACGACTGCAAGTCCATGCCTTTTATTGCCTAAAAGGATTTAATTTCTCAAAAAACAATATTTTGCGCATTCAAGCAACATCCTTGACAGGATGCAAATGGTCGCAGGCGTTGGCGGTGCTCAGGAACAGCTTGCCGTTCAGCTGTCGCAGCAGCTCGCTGTTGCGCAGCCGGTCCATCACCGGCCCCTTCACTTCCGCCAGGTTCAGGCCGATGTCGCGCCGCTTCAGGCTCTGGTTCAGCTCGGACAGCGCCATCAGCGCCGTGGTGTCGATCGAACTGACGGCCGTCATCACCAGCACCAGGTGGCGCGCGCTGGCATGGGTCTGCAACTCGCACTCGATGCGCTCGGTCACCGCCTCGACGTTGCCGAAGAACAGGTTGGCGTCGATGCGCAGCACCAGCAGCTCGGGCTGGGTCTCGGCCGGATAGCGCTCGATATTGCGGAAATGCTCGCTGCCGGCGATGCGGCCCAGCACCGCGATGTGCGGCCGGCTGGCGCGCCAGATCAGCGTGCCCATCGACAGCGCCACACCGATGATCACGCCCGCCTCCACGCCCAGCACCAGCACGCCCAGGCAGGTCGCGCCCCAGGCCAGCGCGTCGCCGCGGTCGTACTGCCAGGCGGTGCGCAGGATGCCCAGTTCCAGCATGCCCAGCACGGCGATGATGATGGTCGCGGCCAGCACCGGCAGCGGCAGCAGCGCCAGCCAGCCGGTCGGCGCCATCAGCGCGCAGGCCAGCAGCGTCGCGGTGATCAGGCTGGCCAGCGGCGTATTGGCGCCGGCCGCGAAGTTGACGGCGGAGCGCGACAGGCTGCCGGTCACGGGGAAGCCGCCGGACAGCGCGCTGGCCACATTGGCCGCGCCGAGGCCGATCAGCTCATGGTTGCTGACCAGTTTCTCGTTGCGCTTGAGCGCCAGCGTCTGCGCCGCCGACATCGACATCAGGAAGATGATGAAGCCGATCAGCAGGCCCGGTTGCAGCAAGGGGCGCCAGTGGGCGCTGGACGACGCCAGGTTCAGATGCGGCAGGCCGGCAGGCACGGCGCCGGTGGCGCGCACGCCCAGCTCCGGCAGGCTGGTAAAGGCCATCAGCGCGATGCCGCCCAGCACCACCAGCATCGGCGCCAGCTTGGCGCCGATATCGGCGGCCATCGGCGGCAGGCCGCAGCGTTTCAGCAGGCCGGCCAGGTACAGCTTGGCCAGCACCAGCAGCGCCAGCGAACCGAGGCCCAGCATCGCGCTCGGCGCATGGAAGTGCGGCAGCTCTGCGCCCAGCAAGGTGTGCACCTGGTCGAAGGCGATGACGATGGCGGAACCGACGGTGAAGCCGCTCATCACGGGACGGGAAAAGAAATTGGCCAGGAAGCCCATGCGCAGCAGGCCGCACAGCAGCAGCACCGCGCCCGACACCAGCGCCAGCTGCGCCGCCAGCACGGTGGCCAGCGCGGAACCGGCCGGCGCCAGAGGGCCGATGACGGCGGCCGTCATCAGCGACACGATGGCCATCGGGCCGACCGACTGCGTCATGCTGCTGCCGAACAGCGCGTAGATAATCGGCGGCAGGATCGACGCGTAGATCCCGACCACCGGCGGCAGCCCGGCCACCAGCGCGTAGGCCATGCCTTGCGGGATCATCATCATCGCCACCACCAGCCCGGCGCTGATATCGCCAGGCAGCTGGGCGCGCCGGTATTGCTTCAACCAATGCAGCATTGTTCGTCCACGGTACTTGAAAAATACCGCCAGTCTACGCCATCGGGCTCGACCGGCCCAGCCTCCTTAGAAGATTTTTACATTACGTAATTCGAAAAACGCATAAGGCGAGCTGTTTGCGCCGGCGAGACAGTAGAAATACTGGGTCTGTGGCGCGCGTTGCATTTTCTATTACTATCGGATTCCTTGTGCCGCCCTGGCACCAGACAAAAAAACCGATAACAGGAGACCTCGAATGACGACCATCGTTAGGCAGTCCCGTATCTGTAGTATTGTCTTGACCTCGCTGCTGGCGGGCTGCCAGCACACCATGTCGCTGGCGGTTGCGGCGCCCGTCGCCCTGCCGTCGTATAACATTGATCCGGCGCAAAGCTCGGTGTCCGGCCTGTCTTCCGGCGCCTTCATGGCGGCGCAGCTGCATGTCGCGTACTCGGCGACCTTCAAGGCCGGCGCCGGCATCGTCGCCGGCGGACCGTTCTATTGCGCGCAAGGCTCGGTGGTCACCGCGACCGGCCCTTGCATGGCCGCCAGCAGCGCCAGCAAACCGGCGACCGCCAGCCTGATCTCGACCACCAACACCTGGGCCAGCCAGAGCCTGATCGATCCGACCAGCAACCTGGCCAACGCGCGCGTCTACCTGTACTCCGGCACCATCGACAGCACCGTCAAGCAGCTGGTGATGAACGAAGCCAACACCTACTATCAAAACTACGTCAGCGGCACGAATATCTTCTACAAGAACAACCTGGCGTCCGAGCACGCGATGGTGACCGACTACTTCGGTAGCGCCTGCAGCACCAAGGCCAGTCCGTACATCAACAACTGCAACTTCGACCTGGCCGGCGAAATCCTCCAGTGGATCTACGGCACGCTCAACGCAAAAAACAGCGGCACGCTGGGCGGCAGCTTCGTCGAATTCAACCAAGCCGAATTCATCGCCAGCCCGGCCACGCACGGCATGGCCGCCAGCGGCTGGGCCTACGTGCCGGCCAACTGCGGCGCCGGCCAGCAATGCAAGGTGCACGTCGCGCTGCACGGCTGCCAGCAGGACCCGACCAAGATCCAGGACAAGTACTACCGCAGCACCGGCTATAACCGCTGGGCCGACACCAACAACATCGTCGTGCTGTATCCGCAGACCGCGCCCAGCAGCACCGGCAATCCGAACGGATGCTGGGACTGGTGGGGCTATGACGATGCGAACTACGCCAAGAAAAGCGGCCGCCAGATGGTGGCGATCAAGGCCATGGTCGACCGCGTGACCAGCGGCTTTGTCGCGCTGCCGGCGCCGACAGGCCTGCAAGTGACGGGCGTGACCAACGACACGATCGCCCTGGCCTGGAGCGGCGTGACGGGGGCGGCGGGTTACGACGTATATCGCGGCGGCGCCAAGGTCAACCCGGCGCTGGTGGGCGGCACCGCCTACACCGACAGCGGACTGGTGGCCGGCACCGGCTACAGCTACACCGTCAAGGCGGTGACATCGGGCGGCGCCAGCAGCGCGGCCTCGGCGGCGGTCAGCGGCACCACCAGCGGCAGTCCGCCGCCGCTGGCCTCGCCGACCGGCCTGGGCGTCAGCGGCACGACCGCCAGCACGGTCACGCTGGCATGGAGCGCGGCGGCGGGCGCCAGCGGCTACCACGTGTACCGCAACGGCAGCAAGGTCACGGCCAGCCCGGTCAGCGCCACCAGCTATGTCGACAGCGGCCTGGCGGCCAGCACCGGCTACAGCTATGCGGTGACATCGTACGCGGGAGGAAATGAAAGCGCGCCATCGGCAACCGTGACGGCCACCACGCAATCGGGCTTCACGTGCAGCACGACGACGGCGTCGAACTACGCGCATGTGACGGCTGGGCGCGCGGTCAACAGCGGCGGCTACGCGCTGGCCAAGGGCTCGAACCAGAACATGGGGCTGTACAACACCTTCTACACCACCACGCTAGCGCAAACCTCGGCCGGCTACTACATCATCGGTGCCTGCCCATAACACTCCGGGATCAGGTTTCCTGGATCAGTGACCGGGCATTGGTTTGCCCGGCACGCACTGCCCACAGCGCGCTGGCCCAGAGTATCAGGCCGGCCATCAGGCAGCCGATCGCATCCAGCGGACCTTGCGGAGCAAGCCGCGGATAGACCAGCGAAAGCGCGATCAGCGCCACGCCGGTGATGTAATGGGGAGGATTGGAAAACAGTTTTGCCAACGGCAGGAAGTGCAAGCCGATGATCAGGATGGCGGCCGGCACGACCCAGTCGGCAAGTCCAATATTGATCAAGACGTTGTTGACAACCAGGATGCCAATCCACTGCGCCGCGTTGATGATATTGAAAATGCGCCCCACCCGGGCCTGCGCAGGCCCGTCCTGTTCAAGCAACAGCGCACCTTTATTCTGGGCGTAGCGCCGGCGGCAAAACAGGAACAGGGCAATGGTGACCGCGCCAATCGCCAACGACGGCCATGGCGTCGCGCCGAAGCTGCGATAGGCCCACAACATCAGCCACGCGCCGCCAAACACAGAAAAAAACATGGCGCCGGTGGCGCGCCGCGCCGCAGTGGCGCTTGGAGCAGACTGTTCCTTAGAATTTGGCATGGACTCGACTCATGTAGGTAGACGCGCGCAAGAATACCATCTTGTCGAAATAGAAAATGCGCGAATTGTCACTGACACCGAGGGTTACCGAGGGTTACAAATAGTCACCGCATCAGTTTCAGCGCGATGCGGTCGCCAGGCTATCCTGGACCGCCTGCAGGATTTCCAGCGACAGTGCGTCGTCGTCGACGGCGCGCGACAGCACCAGCGCGCCGACCATCGATGCGTACTTGGCCAGCGCCTGCTTGCGCTTGTCGGCGTCGTCTTCACCCGGCATCAGTTTCTGCAGCACCGCCATCTGGCCGCAGGCGCCCTCGGTCAGCGCGTGACGCGCCTTGGGACCGAGGCGCGCGATGTCGGCACCCAGCGAGGTGACCGAACAACCGGCCCCGGGGTGGTCGCGGTGCTGCTCGGTCAGATAACCCTTGCCGATCTTATCCAGCGCCGTTTCCGGCCCTTGGGCCGCATAGCCCTCCCAGCGCTCCACCGATTTCTTCAGCGCGTGCGCCGTGGCCTCGGCCAGCAAATCTTCCTTGGATTCGAAGTGGCCGTAGAAACCGCCGTGCGTCAGCCCGGCGCTCTTCATCAGATCGGCCACGCCGATGCCGTCGTAGCCCTTTTCCCGGAACAGCCGCGCGGCCGTTTCGACGATGCGCTGCCGGTTCAGCGCCACCTGCTCCCTGCTGACTTTCATGTCCTTCTCCTTCTTGAATCTCTATTGACATTATACATGACGAGCGTAATATATCATTCATTATGATCGTCATTAAAGGAATTCCACCATGAAAGCAGTCATCAGCGCCTACGCCCGTTCGCCCTTCCACTTTTCCCGCAAAGGCAAGCTGGCCGACGTCCGTCCCGACGACCTTGGCGCGCAAGTCGTCAAGGGCCTGATGCAACGCACCGGGCTCGATCCGCGTCTGCTGGACGACGTGATCCTCGGCTGCGCCTACCCGGAATCGTCACAGGGCAACAACCTGGCCCGCATCGTTTCGCTGCTGGCCGGCTTCCCGCATGAAGTCAGCGGCATGACCATCAACCGCTTCTGCGGCTCGTCCATGTCCGCCATCCACATCGCCGCCGCGCAGATCGAGGCCGGCCTGGGCGAGGTCTACCTGTGCGTCGGCATCGAGTCGATGACGATGGTGCCGCAGGGCGGCTTCAACTTCTCTCCCAACCCGCGCTTGCTGGCCGAGACCGACGCCTACATCAGCATGGGCGACACCGCCGAGAACGTCGCCCGCAAGTACGAGGTCGCGCGCGCCGACCAGGAACTGCTGGCCTTCCAGTCGCACCAGAAAGCCGCCGCCGCGCGCGCCGCCGGCCTGCTGAAAGATGAAATCGTCCCGATCGCCACCGCCGCCGGCGAAGTGATCGCCGAAGACGGCTGCATCCGTCCAGGCACCACGGTCGAAGCGCTGGCCGCGCTGAAACCGGTGTTCGATCCGGAACATGGCGTGGTCACGGCCGGCACCTCGTCGCCGCTGACCGACGGCGCCTCCGCCGTACTGGTGACCAGCGAGGAATTCGCCCGCAAGCACGGCCTGAAACCAAGCGCGCGCATCGTCTCGATGGCGGCGGTGGGCTGCGATCCCGCGCTGATGGGCATCGGCCCGATTCCCGCCACGCGGAAGGCCCTGAAGATCGCCGGCCTGCAAGCCAGCGATATCGATGTGGCGGAGATCAACGAGGCCTTCGCCTCGCAGGCCTTGGCCTGCGTGCGCGAGCTGGGAATCAAGCCGGAGGTGTTGAATATCGACGGCGGCGGCATGGCGATCGGCCATCCGCTCGGCGCGACCGGCGCCCGCATCACCGGCAAGGCCGCATCGCTGCTGGCGCGCACCGGCGGCCGCTACGCGCTGGCCGCCCAGTGCATCGGCGGCGGCCAGGGCATCGCGACGATCCTGGAAAAGATCTAGCGGACTAGCCCTGCACGGCCACTTCGATGCAGTTGCGACCCGCGCGCTTGGCGCGGTGCAGCGCTGCGTCGAGGCGATCGAGCACCCCGCCGCTGCCCTCTTCCACCCCGACCTGGGCCACGCCCAGGTTGACGCTGACGGTGGCGCCGTTCAAGCCATTGCCCGGCAGGTCGGCCTCGGCGATGGCGCCGCGCAGCTTCTCCGCCAGCCGCACGGCATCGTCGGCCGTGGTGTGGGTGGCGACGATCAGGAACTCGTCGCCGCGCATGCGGGCCAGCAGGTCCGAAGTGCGCAGCCGCTCCTTGACGATGTCGGCGATCTTGCGCAGGGCCGAGTCGCCGACGGCGGAACCGTATAAATCGTTTGCGGAGCTGAAGCTGCCGACGTCGAAGGACAGCACCGCCAGCGGCAGGCCGTAGCGGCGCGCGCGGCGGATCTCGTTGTCCAGCATGTCCTCGCCGGCGCGCCGGTTGGCGGCGCCGGTCAGCGCGTCGACGGTGCTCATCTGCGACAGCTGGCCGGCCAGCGCGTCGTTCTGATGCTTCAATTCGCTCATGCCCAAACCAAAGCTGACAAACTGCGCCAGGCTGGCGAAGCAGGCGAACTGCTCGCGCGAGAAGACGATGTGGCGGTCGAACATCAGGCAGATCGCACCCATTTCCGGCCCGCCCGGATCGGCGCGCAGCGGCAGCGCCAACACCATGCGCACATTGCGGTCGTGCAGGCTCATGGCCAGTTCGGGATCGCCGGATTTTTCCGGCGCGTCCAGCAGCACCATCTCGCCGCGCGCCACCGCCATCAGCGGCGGAAACACGTCGCGCAGCGGCGATTGCAGCAGGCGGTCGCGCCGCTGCAGCAGGCGCGCCATATCCAGGTGGTTGCGCGCCTCCTGCGCCACCAGTTGCAGGTCGCCGCGCTCCTTCATGTGCAGCAGCGCCGTGTGGCGCACGCCGGGGAAGTTACACAGCGCCAGG
Organism: Duganella sp. CT11-25; assembly: GCF_047302815.1. Classification (NCBI taxonomy): domain Bacteria; kingdom Pseudomonadati; phylum Pseudomonadota; class Betaproteobacteria; order Burkholderiales; family Oxalobacteraceae; genus Duganella; species Duganella sp. CT11-25. The sequence goes on along the minus strand of NZ_JBKBFD010000001.1, from coordinate 7,182,209 downwards.
CAGATCTGCGCCGACATCGTCTCGACACTGTCGATGCCGCTCAACGCGCGCTGCAGGCTGCGCTGCACGCCCAGCAGGTCGCGCAGTTCTTTTTCCTTGTCCAGCAACTGCTGCTGCATGGCGGCGGCGGCATCGGCCGGCACCGTCAACGCCTGCTTGATGGCCAATTGCAATTCATCGCTGAGCAGCGGGCAGATGCGGTAGTTGAACGACCCGTAAGCCATCAGGTCCGGCAGCCAGGCGCTGTGATCGTAGCTGCACAGCACCAGGGTAGGCGCGCCGGCGCGGCTGCGGATCAGGGCCCCCACGCCGCTCAGGTCGCTCAATTGCTCGTAACCGTTCAAGTCGACAATCAGCAGGTCGGCCGCGCGCTTGCCCAGCGCGACTGCGGCGGCGTCCACATTGTCAGTCAGCATGAGCTGGGAGAACATTTCCCCACAGCATGATTGGAACTCAGCGCGGCGTTCGCCGCTGGCATTGAAAAATACCCCTACGCTGTCAGTCCGGCCGTACACATCCGCCATGATGTTACTCCTACGCATTTCTGGCTGTTATTAAAATGACTCCTTTGCTAGTGTGCCATAAAGTTCATAATTAGCAATATATTTTGCATTAAAGATCAGATTTTTTTAATGCCGCAGCGCGTCGGCCGCGCTTATGTGAACAAGCGCACCGTCTTCGCGGCCGCCAGCGCCAATACTGTCCCTTCAAGACGAAGGAGAACATCATGGCTAATTCCGAGAGCAAGGCTGATCCCGGCACCGCCAGTCAACAGCGCGAGATCCAGCGGCGCCAGGACCAGTCGGACCGGCGCGCCGGACAGGAGCCGCGCGCCAGCGTCATCCACAACAGCGGGCCGGTGCAAACCACCCGGCACGACTATCCCGGCACGCCGCTGCCGGCCCAGCATCTGGAAAAGCCCGGCCTGGAGGCCGATATGCGTCTCAAGCCGGAGTTCCTCGCACCCGACTACTGCGGCAGCGGCAAGCTGGCCGGCATGGCGGCCCTGATCACCGGCGGCGACTCCGGCATTGGCCGCGCGGTGGCGGTGCTGTATGCGCGCGAAGGCGCGGACGTGGCCATCATCTATCTGGACGAGGACCGGGATGCCGAGGACACCAAACGCTACGTGGAGGCCGAAGGCCAGACCTGCCTGCTGCTGCGCGGCGACGTGCGCGATGCGGCGTTCTGCCGTGAAGCCGCCCGGCAGACGCACGAGCGCTTCGGCCGGCTCGACATCCTGGTCAACAACGCCGCATTCCAGGAACACGCGGAAAAGCTGACCGACCTGACCGAAGACCGTTTCGACATGACCATGAAGACCAACGTCTATGGCTACTTCCACATGGCCAAGGCGGTGCTGCCCTACCTGAAACGCGGCGCGTCCATCATCAACACCGGCTCGGTGACCGGTCTCAAAGGCTCGAAGCATCTGCTGGACTATTCGACCACCAAGGGCGCGATCCATGCATTCACGATGTCGCTGGCGTCGAACCTGCTGGACACGGGCATCCGCGTGAACGCGATCGCGCCCGGCCCCGTCTGGACGCCGCTGAATCCGGCCGACAAGCCGGCCGGCGAAGTGAGCGAATTCGGCGAGGACACCGACATGCGGCGGCCGGCGCAGCCGCAGGAGCTGTCGCCGGCCTATGTGTTCCTGGCGGCGCCTTGCTGCTCCAGCTATATCACCGGCATCGTGCTGCCGGTGACCGGTTCGGTGGGAGAGTAAATCATGGCGACCCGCGCATTGTGGAAGGGAGCGATCAGTTTCGGCCTGGTACACATTCCGGTCGAGGTCTATTCCGCCGTGCAGGAGCATGAACTGGACCTGACGATGCTGGACCGGCGCGATTTTTCACCGGTCGGCTATAAACGCTACAACAAGAAGACCGGCAAGGAAGTGACCTGGGACGACATCGTCAAGGGCTATGAGTACGAGGACAACGAGTATGTGGTACTGAGCGACGAGGACCTGAAGCGCGCCAACCCGGAAGCCACGCAGACCATCGACATCCAGGCCTTTGTCGATGCGGCCGACGTGCCGCTGACATATTACGAGCACCCCTATAACCTGGCGCCGGCGAAAGGCGGCGCCAAGGTGTATGCGCTGCTGCGCGAGACGTTGCGCAAGGCCGGCAAGATCGGCATCGCGACGGTGGTGATGCGCACCAAGCAGCATCTGTGTGCGCTGGTCTGCATCGACGACAAGATCGTGCTCAACACACTGCGCTATGCGGCGGAAATGCGCGACACCGAAGAACTGAAGCTGCCGCCGGCCACCATGAAGGCGGCCGGCATCAGCGACAAGGAGCTGCAGATGGCGCTGTCGCTGGTCGAGGGCATGAGCGAGGAGTGGAAGCCGGAGCAGTATCACGACACCTATAAGGACGACGTGCTGGCGCTGGTGAAGAAGAAGGTCAAGGCCGGCCAGACCAAGACCATCACCGCGGCAGAGCCGGAAGAAAAAGCGGCCAAGCCATCCAACGTGGTCGATCTCGTCGCGCTGCTGCAGGACAGCCTGGGCAAGCGTCCCGGCAAGGGCACGGCCAGGAAGGCGCCGGCCAGGGCCGCCGCCGGGGAAGAAAACAAGCCCAAGCCACGCACCACCGCGGCACGCAAACCAGTAGCCCACAAGCCCGCCGCGCGCGCCAGGAGTGCCGCGAGCAGCAAAGCTGCTTGAACCTCGCTTAGTCGGCGCCGGGCATGAAGTCCATCAGCTTCATCGCCGGCGCCAGGCCCTTGGCGGACCTGGCGTAATCACCCCATGGCGCATTGCCGGCATCGAGCCGGGTATGAACGGTCGCCACGGTCCAGTGGTCGCCGCCGCGCAGCCCGCCCAATTCATCCCAAGCGACAGGCACCGAGATGCCCAGGCCCGGCCGCGCGCGCGCCGACCATGCGCTGGCGGTGGTCGAGCCGCGTCCGTTGCGCAGATAGTCGATGAAGATCTTGCCGACACGGTTGCTCGGGCCGCTCTTCAGTACGAAGCGCTCCGGTATGTTCCGCGCCATGTGCGCGACGATGGCTTGCGAAAAGGCCTTGACGTCATCCCAGCCGTAACCTGGCCTGATCGGCACCACCACGTGTAGCCCTTTGCCGCCGCTGGTCTTCAGGAAGGCGGGCAGTCCGAGATGATCGAGGAAGGCGTGCATCAGCTGGGCCGCTTCCTGCACCTGCGCCCAGGTGACGTTCTTGCCGGGATCGAGGTCGAACACCATGCGGTTCGGTTTTTCGTAGCTGGTGGCGCTGGCGTTCTGCGTATGCAGCTCGATCACGTTCATCTGCGCCGCCGACAACAAGCCCAGCCCGGTGGCGATCTCCAGCATCGGCGGGTGTTCGGGATCGAGCGCCTGCTTGAGCTGCTTCACGCCGGGCAGCTTGTCGACGTCGGCGTGCTTCTGGAAGAACAGCTCTCCGCCGACGCCGTCCGGTGCGCGCACCAGCGATACCGGGCGCCCTTTCAGGTGTGGCAGCATCAGTTCTCCGACCAGCGCGTAGTAGCGCACCAGCGCTATCTTGGTGGCGCCGCTTTGCTTGTCGATCACACGGTCGGGATTGGTGACTTTGAGGGATGCGGGCAGTTTGCCCAGTATGGCAGGTTCCACGGTTTTCTCCTCGGTCAGGTGGGCCGGCAGCTCGCGCCTGATGGCGCTGGCCTTCTTGTCCTTGCGCAGCCCCTGGAACACGGCGTGGCGGATCGAGCCGGAATGCGTCCATTCGCCGAAGCTGACTTCCGCCACCAGCGCGGGCTTGATCCAGTGAGCTTTCCTGTCGATCTCCCGGCTGGGCGCGAACGGACTTTGGCCGGTGGCCAGCCTGTCCATCCTGCTTTTGATGTCGCCCAGCGTGGCGGCGTTGAAGCCGCTGCCGACATTGCCGGCGTACTGCAGCTTGCCGTCTTCGTCGTAGGTGCCGAGCAGCAGCGAGCCGAAACCGCTGCGCGTGCCTTGCGGATCGGTGTAGCCGCCGATGACGAATTCCTGGCGCTGACCGCATTTGAGCTTGATCCAGGTGCCGCCGCGGCGCGAGGTGTAGCGCGAATCGCGGCGCTTGCCGATGATGCCCTCCAGGCCCATGCGGCAGGCGGCGGCGACCATCTCCTGCGGCGTGGCTTGCAGTGCTGCGCTGAAGCGGACGTTGTCCGTCGCGCGCTTGCTCATGATGTCTTGCAGGATGGCGCGGCGCTCTTCCAGCGGCAGATCGCGCAGGTCGCGGCCGTCGTGGAACGGGATGTCGAACAGGAAGTAGACGATATCGCCGGGGTGTTCCTCATCGAAGGCGTTTTGCAGCAGTCCGAAGTCTGGGCGGCCGTTGTCGTCATGGACGACGATCTCGCCGTCGTACCAGCCCGGCGCCAGCTTCATCTTTTCCAACGCGGCGCGCAGCGGCTGCAGCTTGTGCGTCCAGTCGTTGCCGTTGCGGGTGATCAGGCGGATGTCCTTGCCGTCGATCCGGGCCAGCAGGCGGTAGCCGTCGAACTTGATCTCGAACAGCCACTCGTCCGGCGATGCCGGCGGCGCATCGACCAGCGTCGCCAGTTGCGGTGACAGGCTGTCGGGCAGCGCCGCCTTGGGCGCGGCTGCGGCGTCGGCAGCGGTTTGCAGCCTGGCTGCCGCAGGCGGCCTGCCAGGCGGTGCGGGCGCCGGCAGCGCCTTGACGCTGTCCGGCATCTCGTCCACCACACTGAACTCGTCGGCGGGCCGCGCGTATTCGTCCTTCTCCTTGATCAGCAACCAGGGCTCCTGCTTCTCGCCCTTGCCCTTCATGCGCACCAGCACCCAGCGGCCGTGCATCTTGTGGCCCGCCAGCTCGAATTTCAGATTCCCCGCCGCCAGCGCCTTGTGCGGATCGTCCAGCGGGCGCCATACGCCCTTGTCCCAGATGATCACCTTGCCGGCGCCGTACTGCTTGGGCGGTATCGTGCCTTCGAAGCTGTTATAGGAGATCGGGTGATCCTCGACGTGCACCGCCATGCGTTTGTCGTGCGTGTCGTAGCTGGGCCCCTTGGGTACGGCCCAGCTCATCATCACGCCATCGAGCTCCAGGCGGAAATCGTAGTGCAGCCGGCTGGCCCAATGCTTCTGGATGACGAACGTGCGCGCGGCGCCGCCCTCCTCGCCGCCTTCAGCAGGTTCGGGCGTGATCGCGAAGTTGCGTTTGGATTTATAGGTTTTCAGCGAGCCTGTCATGTCGCCAGACTATGCCCGTCCGGTTGCGCGCACCGTGCGTTGGCGAACATGTAAGCGATTGTAAAGGCCGTCAACGTAGCGGGTTCAGGCTGCGTTTTCTGCTCAGTGACACGGGAATTGTCCCGGCCCTAAATCAACCTGAATGAGGATTTCATCATGAACAAACTTATCGCTACCCTGATCGCCGGCCTGTTCGCTACCGCAGCATTTGCGCAGACTCCAGCTACCACTCCAGCTGCTCCTGCCGCCGCTGTCAAAGCCGAAGCCAAAGAAACCAAGGCCGTCGCTAAAGCCGATGCGAAAGAAACCAAGGCCGACATCAAAGCTGAAGCCAAGACCGACAAAGTCGCCGCCGAAGCCAAGAAGGACGTCGCCGTCGCCAAGGCTGACGAAAAAGCCGCCAAGGCCGATGCTCATGCCAAGTCCACCAAGACCAAAGCCAAGGCCCACACCAAGGCAGTCAAGGCCGAAGCCAAGGCGGATGCCGTTCCCGCCCCTGTCGTCACCAAGTAAACATCCGGCCTTCGGGCTGTACAAGGATCATCGCGGGCACCCGCGATGATCCTTTTTTTCGTCCGCGACAAGCTGCCTCAGTGGAGCGGAACGTACAACGGCATCGCCTCCTCCCAGTAGGTGTCGGTCACCGGATGCTGGTTGGAGCCGTCGGCATTCATCACCCAGTTTTGACCGTCGGGCTGGAAGGTATTGTCGTACAGCGAGAGCTCGTCCTTGTGGCCGTAGATGGCGGAGCTGTACAGAATACGCCCGTCGGTGGTCCATACCGCGTGCGCGTCGTTGCCGCCGTGGTTGGTCAGGCGTTTCAGCTCCGAACCGTCCGGCTTGATCGTAAACACCTCGTAATTGAATTTGTTAGAATCCTGCGCATCGATCAACTTGCGGGTGAAGACTATCCGCGAACCGTCCGGCGACCAGCCTGGCGTATTATCCGGCTCGGTCGTCAACACCGTGATGTTGCGCTTGTTGAGATCGAGGACGCGCAGTCCCTTCTCCAGCGGACTCCAGACGCGGTACACCAGCTTCTTGCCGTCTTCCGAATAGCTGGGAAAGCCGGAGTTGACGGAGCCGTCGGTCAGCGCCTCTGCCACGCCATTCATGCTGCCGTCGGCCTTGATGCGCACGATCTTGCCCGGGCCGGCGGCGCGCGTCAGGAACCATTGGCCGACACCGAAGGCGACCCATTGGCGGTCCGGCGACCATGTCGGCTGGAAGGCGCCCGCCAGGCCCTTGGCGATCAGGACGGGATCGACGCCGCTGGTGGCGGGATCGTAGATACGCTGGTAGCCGGAAAAATCAGCCGGGTTGACGATCGCGATCGACGAGTTGATGGCCTTTTCCGTGTACACCAGCTTCTGTCCATCCTTGGACAACTGCGGGAACACGTCGGTATACTTGTAGTTCCAGTCCTTGTCAAAGCTGAACAGCGCCGTGCCGTTCGCGCGCGCCGGAGCGAACGCGATTTTTTCATAGACCACCTGGGCGCCGTTGGCCGAATAACGCGGCGAGCGCAGGCCGCTGCCGGCGGTCGAACGCGCACCGCCGGCGGTGGTGTACAGGCCCTCGTTGGCCCCTCCCTTGATGTGATAGGCGATATTGGTCGCGCTCAGGAATTGCGGGAACACCTTGAAGCCATCGACCGTTCCCACCGTCGCCCTGGCCAGGCTGGTCACATTGACCGATACCAGCTGTGAGGTGACGGAGTTGATCAGCTCCGGACGATGGGCGCCCCATGTGGATTCAACCGGCGTTTCATAGAACACCAGGCTGGCGCCGTCCGGCGACCAGGTGGGCGAGCCCTCGGCATAACCGGGATTGGTGACGATCTTCTTCCACCCGCCGCCATCGGGGCGGATGATGTAGATGCTGCTTTCCTGCGTGCGTTCCCAGCCATCCGGCAAATTGTGGCCGCGCCAGTCGGTGCCGGCATCGGACGAGAAAGCCAGCCATTTTCCGTCCGGCGACCACGATGGACGGAAATAACCGTGCGGCTTGCTGGCGTCGAACGGCAATGCGCCGGTGACGTTCGTCAACGCGCCGGTGGCGAGTTTCAAGGTCCAGATATTGGCGGTGCCGAAGGCGTCCGAGCCGCTGCGCGACGAGACGAAAGCGATGGTGCCTCCGTCCGGCGAAAACACCGCTGCATCATCCACCGCCGGGTGGTCGGTCAACCGCTGCAGGCCGGTGCCGTCGGTCTTGACGCGATAGATGTTGGATTGCCCCAGACCGTCCCGCTCGGAGGTGAAGACGATCCATTGGCCATCCTTCGAGAAGGACGCGTGATAGTCATAGCCCGCGCCGGATATCAGCTTATGCTCGCCGGTGCCGTCGGCATTGGCCACATACAGCTCCGAGCTCACCGGCCCGAGGCGGTTGAGCAGCATATTGCCCTTGGGTGATGCGCCGGCCGTCGCCGGCGAAAAAATGCACGCGGCCGCGATCGCCACCCACGCTAGTGTCGTTGATTTCATGATGTCCCCGTTAGTATTGCGTTGGTCAACGCTTGTAGAACCGCTGGAAAAAATCGTGCGGTCGGAGATCATCATATTGGAGAAAATGGCGCGCACGTTTGCACAGAAATGACATTCACTGGCATTTTTCTTACGCGCCGATGGCAAAAAAAAACGGACCGTTTCCGGTCCGCCTTGGGCTCTACCTTCCGCTTTTACTTCTGCGCTATCGTCGGCTGGCCCGGCGCATTCGCGCCATCCCAGCCACCGCCCAGCGCGCGGATCAGCGCCACGGTGGTCACCGCGCGATTGCCGCGCAACTGCACCGCGCTACGCTCTACCGCCGCCAGGTTGCGCTGAGCGTCCAGCAGATCCAGATAACTGGAACGGCCGGCCGAATACAGCTTCTGCGCCAGGTCCGCCGAACGGCGGGCCGACACCAGCGCATCTTCGATCTGCGCCGTCTGGCCAGCCAGGATACGCAGGCCCGCCAGGTTGTCTTCCACTTCCGCGAACGCCACCAGCACGTTCTGGCGATAGGTACCGACCGATTCCTCCAGCGCCGCTTCGCTGCGCGTGATATTGGCCTTGTTGCGGCCGCCATCGATCAACGGCATCGACATCAGCGCGCCCAGCACCCACGAACGGCTGCTCCACTTGAACACGTCGGCGACGGTATCACCCGAAATGCCGCCGGCGTTGGCGTTCAGCGTCAGCGCCGGGAACATCGCCGACTTGGCGACGCCGATGCGGGCGTTCGATGCTTCCATCGCGCGCTGTGCGGCGGCGATGTCGGGACGGCGCTCCAGCAGCGACGACGGCAGGCCGGCGGGAATCGCCGGCAGCAGCGACGTATCCAGCAACGGACTGGCGCCGGCCGTGTAGCTGGCCGCCGGTTTGCCCAGCAGGACCGCCAGCGCATGCTCGGTCGTCACGCGCTGACGCTGCAGGCCGATGGCTTCGGCGCGGGTGGTGGCCAGCTCGGTCTTGGCGCGTGCCAGGTCGAACTCGCCGATGTCGCCCAGGTCGAAGCGACGCTGGTTGACCTTGACGTTTTCTTCGCGGGTCTGCACCGTGCGGTTCAACGTTTCCAGCTCGGCGTCGGTGGCGCGCAGACGGAAGTAGGTCTGCGCCACGTCGGCCTGCACCGACAGCAGCACCGAACGATAGGTCGCTTCGATGGAAGCGGCGTCGTTGCGGGCGGCGCTGACGTTGGACGATACGCGGCCGAACAGGTCGACTTCGTAGCTGGCCGTCAGATTGGCCTGGAACACATTGCCCGGTGCGACCGGCGTACCGGCAGGCAGGCCGAGCGCCACGTCGGACTGGCGCTGGCGCGCGGCGCCGACGTTGACGCCGACTTGCGGAATGCGGTCGGCTTCGGCGACGCCGGCGATGGCGCGGGCCTGCTTGACGCGGGCCGCGGCGACCGCCAGGTTGGCGTTGGCCTTGGTGGCTTCCGCGATCAGCTCATTCAGGGCCGTATCGTTGAAAGCCAGCCACCACTCGCCGCGCGGCTGCGCTTCGGCGGCCTGCGCCTGTTTCCAGGTGCTGCCGTCGGCGGCGACTTTTACCGCTGCTTCAGGCAGCTGCGATTCCTTGAACGCGGTTGGCACGTCCATCGCAGGCTGCTTGAATTCCGGCGCGGCGCATGCGGTCATCAGCAAGGCTGCCAATACAGGCGCTACACCTTTTGCGATCATATGCAGCTTGTTCATATTAATGAGTCCCTTCCAGTTTTGCCACAGCGGCGTCGCCGGCCACGGCAGGTTTTTTCTTCTCCAGGCGCACGGCCAGCTTGCGCAGCAGGACGTAGAACACCGGCGTCAGGAACAGGCCGAAGAAGGTCACGCCCAGCATGCCGGCAAACACCGCCACACCCATTGCATGACGCATTTCCGAACCGGCGCCGTGCGAGAACACCAGCGGCAGCACGCCCATGATGAATGCGATCGACGTCATCAGAATCGGACGCAGACGCAGGCGGCAGGCTTCCAGCGCCGCTTCAACGATGGTGCGGCCATGGTGTTCCAGTTCGCGTGCAAACTCCACGATCAGAATCGCATTCTTCGACGCCAGTCCCACCAGCACAAACAGTGCGATCTGCGTAAACACGTTGTTGTCGCCGTGGGTCAGCTTCACGCCGACCAGCGCGCACAGGATCGACATCGGCACGATCAGGATCACCGCCAGCGGCAGGGTCCAGCTTTCGTACTGGGCGGCCAGCACCAGGAACACCAGCAGCACGCACAACGGGAACACATACATCATCGTGTTACCGGACAGGATGTCCTGGTACACCAGTTCGGTCCACTCGTAGCCGATACCTTTCGGCAGCACCTCGTTGAGGATCTTGGTCATCTCGGCCTGTGCTTCGCCCGACGATACGCCGGCGGCGGCGCCGCCATTGATCTCGGCAGCCACGTAGGCGTTGTAGCGTTGAACGCGGTCCGGGCCATAGCTGTCCTTGACGCGCATCAGCGACGACAGCGGAATCATCTCGCCCTTCTCGTTGCGGACCTTCAGCTGGGCGATATCCTCGGCGTGCGAACGGAACTGCTGGTCAGCCTGGACGCGCACCTGGTAGGTACGGCCGAACTGATTGAAGTCGTTCACATACAGCGAACCCAGGTTGATCTGCAGGGTCTGGTAGATCGTCTGCAGCGGCACGCCCAGTTGCTTGGCCTTGGCGCGGTCGATGTCGGCGAACAGCTGCGGCACGTTGATCTGGTAGCTCGAGAAGACGCCGGCCAGTTTCGGGTTCTGCCATGCCTTCATCTGCACCGCCTGGATCGCCTTGTACAGCGCGTCGTAACCCAGGTTGTCGCGGTCTTCGATCATCACCTTGAAACCACCGGTGGTGCCGAGGCCATTGACCGGCGGCGGCGACAGCACCATCACGAACGCGCCTTCGATGCTGCCCATGCGCTTGTTGATTTCAGCGGCGATCGCTTCAGCCGATTCGCTCTTCTTGGTGCGTTCCTCGAACGGCTTCAGCGGCGTGAACACGATACCGGCGTTCGGCGCGTTGGTGAAGCCGTTGATCGACAGGCCAGGGAAAGCCACCGAATCAGCCACGCCTGGAATTTCCTTGGCGATGTCCGACATCTTGCGGATCACGGCCGTGGTGCGGTCCAGCGAAGCGGCGTCCGGCAATTGCGCGAAACCGATCAGGTACTGCTTGTCCTGCGCGGGGACGAAGCCCGGCGGCACGATCTTGAACATGAAGCCTGCGGCCACCGCCAGCACGGCGTACACCACCAGCGAACCGCCCTTGCGCTTCAACACGCCGGTCACGCCGGTTTCATAGCCTTGGGACGCGCGGTTGAAGAAGCGGTTAAACCAGCCGAAGAAGCCGCCGAACACCTTGTCCATGCCACGGGTCAGCGCATCCTTCGGCGCGTCGTGCGGTTTCAGCAGCGATGCCGCCAGGGCCGGAGCCAGGGTCAGCGAGCTGAATGCCGAGATCACGGTCGAGATGGCGATGGTCAGCGCGAACTGCTTGTAGAACTGGCCCGACAAGCCGGAAACGAAGGCGATCGGCACGAACACGGCGCACAGCACCAGCGCAATCGCGATGATCGGACCGCTCACCTCTTTCATCGCCTGGATGGTCGCGTCATGCGGCGACAAGCCGTTCTGGATGTTACGTTCGACGTTTTCCACCACCACGATCGCATCATCGACCACGATACCGATGGCCAGCACAAGGCCGAACAGCGACAGCGTATTGATCGAGAAGCCGAAGGCCAGCATCACGGCGAAGGTACCCACCACCGAGACAGGAACGGCCAGCAGCGGAATCACCGATGCACGCCAGGTTTGCAGGAATATGATCACGACCAGCGCCACCAGGATGATTGCCTCAACCAGGGTGTGGATCACCGAGCGGATCGATTCGCGCACGAATTGGGTCGGGTCATATACGATGCTGTAAGTGACGCCTTCCGGGAAATCTTTCGACAGGCGGGCCATCGTCGTCCGCACGTCGGCCGACAGCTGCAGCGCGTTGGCGTTGGGTGCTTCGAAAATGGGGATCGCCACCGCCGAATTATTGTTCAGCAGCGAGCGCAGCGCGTAGGAGTTCGAACCCATCTCCATGCGGGCCACATCCTTCAGCAGCGTGACCGCGCCGTCGGTGTTGACCTTCAGGATGATATTGCCGAATTCTTCTTCGCTTTGCAGACGGCCTTGCGTGTTGACGGTCAGCTGGAAGTCCGCGTTCTTGGTCGGACCCTGGCCGATAACACCGGCAGCCACCTGAACGTTCTGCTCGCGGATCGAATTCACCACATCGCTTGCGGTCAGGCCGCGCTGCGCCACTTTTTGCGGATCGAGCCAGATACGCATCGCGTAGTCGCCGGAACCGAACAGCTGTACCTCGCCCATGCCTTGCAGGCGGGCCAGCTGGTCCTTGATGTTCAGCACCGCATAGTTACGCAGGTACAGGTCGTCGTAACGGCCGTTCGGCGATTGCAGGTGGACCACCATGGTCAGGTTGGGCGACGACTTGACGGTCGTCACGCCGATCTGGCGCACCTCTTCCGGCAGGCGCGGCAGAGCGCGCTGGACGCGGTTCTGCACTTGCGTTTCGGCCTGCTCGACGTTGGTGCCGATCTTAAAGGTGACGGTCAGCGCCAGCGCGCCGTCCGAGGTGTTTTGCGAGGACATGTACAGCATGTTCTCGACGCCGTTGATCTGTTCCTCAAGCGGCGCGGCCACGGTTTCGGCGATGATCTTCGGATTCGCGCCCGGATACTGCGCGCGCACCACCACCGATGGCGGCACCACGTCCGGGTATTCCGAGATCGGCAGCTTGAAGATCGAGATCAAGCCGGCGACGAAGATGATGATCGACAGTACCGCCGCGAAAATCGGCTTGTCGACGAAAAATCGAGATATGTTCATATTGTTTTATTCCTTGGCAGTGCCGGTCTTGGTCGTGACTGCGGCTACTTTTTCATCTTTTTTAGCTTCCGGTTTCGCCATGCTGGCCGCCAGCGGATCGGCATCCATCGGCACCACGGTCGGCGTGATCGGCGCACCTGGACGCACGCGCTGCAGGCCGTTGACGACGATCTTCTCGCCCGGCTTCAGGCCGTCGCGCACCACGCGCAGGCCGTCGATCTGAGGGCCCAGGGTCACAGGGCGGTATTCGGCCTTGTTGTCCTTGTCGACCACGAACACGAACTTGCGGTTCTGGTCCGTGCTGACGGCACGCTCGTTGATCAGCAGCGCCGACTTGGCGCCGGTGGAACCGGCCAGCTGCACGCGGGCGAACAGGCCAGGCACCAGCGCGCCGTCGGTGTTGGCGAAGGTGGCGCGCATGCGCACCGAACCGCTGCGCGGATCGAGCTGGTTGTCGACGAATTCCAGCTTGCCCTCGTGCGGGAAGCCGGTTTCGTTGGCCAGGCCGATCTTGACGGTGGCGGGCTTGCCCTGGTGGGCGGCGGCGCCGACGCGCAGGTAGGTGTCCTCATCGCCGTCGAAGGAGGCGTAGATCTGGTCCAGCGAGACCACCGAAGTCAGGACCGCCGAAGCGTCGACCAGGTTGCCCAGCGTGATTTCCGCTTTCGACACGCGGCCGTTGATCGGCGACGTCACCTGGGTGTAGCTCAGGTTCAGTTTCGCCGCCTCGTACTGCGCTTGCGCGGCGCGGGCGTCGGCGTCGAGCTGCTTGAAGCCCGATGCCGAAGCGTCGTATTCGCGTTGGGCGATGGCTTTGTCGGCCAGCAGCTTCTCGGCGCGGGCCAGCTCCACCTTGGCCAGGTCGGCCTTGGCGCGGGCCGAACCGGCGGCCGCTTCGGCGCGGTTGGCTTCGGCCTGGTACGGACGCGGATCGATCACGAACAGCGTATCGCCCTTCTTGACCTGGCTGCCCGGCTTGAAGTTGATCGCGGTGATGAAGCCGCCGACGCGCGGACGGATCTGCACCTGCTCGATCGCCTCCAGGCGGCCCGAGAACTCCTGGGTCTCGGTGATGGTTTTCTCGACCACGGCGGCGGCCGAAATCGGTGGCCCGCCGGCGGCAGGCGCCTCGGCCGTCTTGCCGGTCGCATCGTCGCAACCAGAGAGGCCGAACGCGGCCAGTCCCGCCAGCGCCATAGCGGCGGCCAAAGGCCGTGCCACAGCGGTGAATTGTTTAATGTTTTTCATGTTAATTCCCTTTTATATGAAAATATTTAATAGAAATGGCGGCACCGGCTGCCTCAACGAAAATCGAGAAAACACGGTACTAGCGCCCCGCTGGCAAGCCAATGGGGACGTGACTACAGATACTGCAGATGGTTTGGGCTATCCCTATGAGGCTGGCGGCGTCTCGGACCGTTCCAGGCCAGTGATGAAACTGGCGATTTCTCCCAGCGCGTAGCACTTGCACGCGCATTCGTTACGCGCCCCCGTGTCATGCAGGGGCGCTGGCGGCATGCGGATGACGGTGGTCTTGACGCCACACGAAATCAGCTTGGCGCCGTATTGTTCCGCCTCGTCGCGCAGCGGATCGTCTTCGGTCGACAAAATCAAGGCCGCCGGCAGGTTCTTCAAGCGGCTCGACTGCAGCGGCGACGCATACGGGTGCGTACGGTCGGCGGCGTTCGGCAGGTAACCGCGGTAGGCCGCCGCGCAGGCGTCGGCCACGTCCAGCAGTTCCGGCGCAGCCTGCATTTCGCGCATCGAGCAGGTGCTCAGGCCCGGATCCAGCATCGGCATGATCAGGATCTGGCCGGCCAGCGCCGGGCCGCCGCGGTCGCGCGACATCAGCGCGCAGACGGCTGCCAGGTTGGCGCCCGCTTCGATGCCGGCCACCAGCAGCTGCTTGCCGCTCCAGCCAAGCTTGCCCTTGTTCTTCTTGGCCCACAACAGTACCGCGTGGGCGTCTTCCACCGCCGCCGGGAACGGGCTGGTGGTGGCCAGCGTATAGCCGGCGGCCAGCACCGCGTGCTCCTGGTTGTCGTCGGCCAGATAGCGCAGAAACATATCCGCGTCATCCAGGTCGCCGCCGACGAAACCGCCGGCGTGGAAAAATACGATCAACGAATCGCGCTTGGCGCCAGCTTCGCCGCTGGTGTACAGGCGTGCCGGCAGCGGACCTTCCGCGCCGCGCACTTCCAGGTTGCGGATCTTCAGCTGATCCGACAACGGGCGCAATTCGTCGACCGGGTTATTCATCGCGGCACCGTCGGCTGGGCGGTCGACAGCATGGCGGTATCGTCGCAGGCCACGGCGTCGCCCATCTCCACCTGCTGGGTCAGGGCACGAAAGCCGCTCACCTCGGCCTTGGCCGTCTGCGAGTAGGCATCGGTATAGACGACGCCCGCCAGGGCGACCGAAGTCAGCGCCAGTGCGATCGTTGCAAAAATTCCGTCCCGATATTTCATGATGATTCCCCTTTCCTTCGTACTTTCCATGGTGCAGTACAACAATCTTAAACTTGTTCTACAATCCGATAAATAGTGCAATGTTGAATTGATTGTTCAGGATTCCGAACAATGGGGATGAAAGATGAATAAACTTCAAGCGATGGAGGTCTTCGTGCAGGTAGTCGACGCCGGCGGCTTCACGCGCGCGGCTGAAAACATGCAACTGCCCAAGGCCACGGTCTCGACCCTGATCCAGTCGCTGGAGGGGGCGCTGTCGGTCAAGCTGCTGCACCGGACCACGCGCCAGGTCAGCGTCACGGCCGACGGCGCCGCCTATTATGAACGTTGCCTGCGGATCCTGTCGGACGTGCGCGAGGCCGAGGAATCGCTGTCGCGCACCCGGCTCAGCCCCAGCGGCCGGTTGCGGGTCGATGCGCCGACCGGTTTGTCCAGCGAGGTGATCGTGCCCGCTCTGCCCGACTTCTTCGCCCGCTACCCGGACATCTTGCTGGAGCTGGGTTCCAGCGACCGCACCGTCGACCTGATCGAGGAAGGCGTGGACTGCGCGGTGCGCGGCGGCCAGCTGGGCGACTCCAACCTGATCGCGCGGCGGGTCGGCATCCTGCACTTCGTCACCTGTGCCACGCCGGACTACCTGTCGCGCTACGGCAAGCCGTCGCACCCGAATGAACTGATGCGCCATCGCTGCGTGAATTATTTTTCCTCGCGCACGGGTAAAATCTTCGACTGGGATTTTACGCGCGACGGCGAACGGGTGCAGGTCGCGCTGCCCGGCCACATCGCCCTCAACGACACCAACTCCTACACGGCGGCGGGGCTGGCCGGACTGGGCATCGTGCAGATGCCGAATTTCCTGATGGAGCCGATGATTAAAGACGGCCGCTTTGAAACGCTGCTCGACGACTGGACCACCGACCCGCTGCCGGTGCACGTGGTCTATCCGCAAAACCGCCACCTGTCGGCCAAGGTGCGGGTGTTTGTCGAGTGGGTCGCCGAACTGTTTTCCAACCACCCAGGCATGCGTCTGCCGAAAGCGCCGCCGCCGGCCGCGCGTGCCATACCATTTGAGGTTGCCCTATGACCGCAGCAAAAGAACCGCACCGCATTGTTTTCCTCGACCGCGACAGCGTCATCGCCAACGTGCGCAAGCCCGCGTTCGCGCACGAATGGACCGAGTATCCGGCCACCAAGGCGGCCGACGCGGTGCAGCGCCTGCGCGACGCCCGCGCCACCATCGCCATCACCAACAAGGTGCCGCTGTCGGCGCAGGACCTGGCGCAGCTGCCGGAGCTGAAGATGATCGCGGTGGCGGCGACCGGCACCAACATCGTCGACCTGAAGGCGGCGCAGGAGCGCGGCATCGTGGTCTCCAACATCCGCAACTACGCGGTGCACACGCTGCCCGAGCACACCTTTGCGCTGATCCTCGCGCTGCGCCGCCAGCTGGTCGCCTACCGCGCCGACATCGAGGCGGGGCTGTGGCAGAAATCCGAGCGTTTCTGCCTGTTCGGCCATCCGGTCTCGGACCTGGCCGGCAGCCGCCTGGGCTTGTTCGGCTACGGCGCGCTGGGCAAGTCGGTGGCGCAGATCGCGCGCGCGTTCGGCATGGAAGTCGTGGTCCACAACCGCTCGCCGCTGCCGGACGCGCAGGCGGACGGCGTGCGCGAGGCTGGCTTCGACGAGGTGCTGGAAAGTTCCGACATCATCAGCCTGCACCTGCCGCTGACCGACAAGACGCGCAATATGATCAGCGCCAAGGAGCTGATACGCATGAAGCGCAACGCGCTGCTGATCAACACCGCGCGCGGCGGGCTGGTGGACGAACTGGCGCTGGCCGACGCGCTGCGCGCGGGCGTCATCGCCGGCGCCGGCTTCGACGTGCTGGTGACGGAACCGCCGCCGGCCGACAACCCGCTGCTCAACCTGCGGCTGCCGAACTTCATCCTGACGCCGCACTCGGCCTGGGCCAGCTCGCAAGCGATGCAGGTGCTGGTCGACCAGCTGATCGACAACCTCGAAGCCTGGGTCGCCGGCGCGCCGCGCAACGTGGTTTAAAAGCGGGGCCGGTTGCCGGAACTGCCCCCGCCTTAGAAGGTGCCGGGCAGCAGGATATTCTTGTCGACCTGGCGCACATCGCGCAGGCCGCAGAAGGCCATCGTCAGGTCGGCTTCATTGCGGATGATGTCCAGGCACTTGGCCACGCCCTGCTCTCCCATGGCGCCGAGGCCGTACAGGAACGGGCGGCCGATGTAGACGCCCTTGGCGCCCAGCGCCACCGCCTTGATCACGTCCTGGCCGGAGCGGATGCCGCCGTCCATGTGTACTTCGATCTGTTTGCCGACCGCGTCGACGATCGCCGGCAACGCGCCGATCGACGATTGCGCGCCGTCCAGCTGGCGGCCGCCGTGGTTGGAGACGATCAGCGCATCGGCGCCGCTTTCCACGCACAGGCGCGCATCTTCCGCATCCATGATGCCCTTGATGATCAGCTTGCCGCCCCAGCGCTGCTTGATCCATTCGACATCCTTCCACGACAGGCTCAGGTCGAACTGCTGGCTGGTCCACGACGACAGCGAGGACATATCCGATACCGACGTCGCATGGCCGACGATGTTGCCGAAGCTGCGGCGTTTGGTGCCCAGCATGCCGAGGCACCAGCGTGGCTTGGTGGCGAGGTTGAGCAGGTTGGCGATGGTCAGCTTGGGCGGCGCCGACAGGCCGTTGCGCAGGTCCTTGTGGCGCTGGCCCAGCACCTGCAGGTCCAGGGTCAGCACCAGCGCCGAGCAGCGCGCGGCCTTGGCGCGGTCGATCAGGCGGTTGATGAATTCGCGGTCCTTCATCACGTACAGCTGGAACCAGAAAGGCTTGCTGGTGTTGGCGGCGATGTCTTCGATCGAGCAGATGCTCATGGTCGACAAGGTGAACGGCACGCCGAATTTTTCCGCGGCCTTGGCGGCGAGGATCTCGCCGTCGGCGTGCTGCATGCCGGTCAGGCCGGTGGGCGCCAGCGCCACCGGCATCGCCACGTCCTGGCCGATCATGGTGCTGGCCAGCGTGCGGTTCTCCAGGTTGACGGCGACGCGCTGGCGGAACTTGATCCTGCCGAAGTCTTCGTTGTTGGCGCGGTAGGTGGATTCGGTCCAGGAGCCGGCATCAGCGTAATCGTAAAACATGCGCGGCACGCGCTTCTGAGCCAGTTTGCGCAGGTCTTCAATGTTGGTGATGATGGTCATGCACTCTCCTCCGGAACGATGTCGTCAGATCATCGGGCATTTCAGCAAAAATGCCAAGCAAGATGGAAATTCTCCCCTGCAAATAATCACCGGCCTGCGCGGCGGCTGCGGCACCGGCCGAAAAATACTAAAAAAACAATAAATCTCGTGCACTTTCAGTAAATAAATAATAATATTATTGATCCTATATCATGCCGAAAGGGGAAGTCATGGGTATTCGATTGATAGCATCGGCGCTGGCGGCGGCGGTGTGCCTGCCGCTGAGCGCACTGGCCGACGTCAGCTACACCTACACCGGCAATCTGTTCACCGATTCGCAGGCGCTGGTGGCCTGGGACGGCCAGCCGCCGGACAGCGTCGCGGAGGTGTCGGCCGCCGCCGCTGCCGCGCTGCTGACGGACCGGACGTCATTGACGTTCAGCGTGCCGGTGTACATTCCGCAAGGCTGGAGCTCGTTTTCCAGCACGGGCCCCATCAACGGCGCCCTGGCCGCGCCGCTGATAGCGCTACAAGCCGGCGGCTACGCCGATCCCGGCGTGACGTGGAGCGGCAGTTCCAGCCTGGTGGCGGACCACGGCCACGTCTCGCTGCAGCCAGCCCCCATCCCTGATCCGGAACCACCCTATTACCAGCCGCCGGTGATCACGGTGTCGGTGCATGTGGGGACGAACAATCAGATCGACGCCTGGGAAATCTCGCTGGCGCCCGGCTATATCCCCGCCACGTACCTACTGACAGCCAGCTTGTCGAGCTCCAGCACCAGCGGCGATAAATTATCCTACGACTACATCGACAGGCATTTCAGCAACGAACAGCAGGCCTCCAACAGCAACGCCGGCGCCTGGGCGGTCAGCGGCAGCCCGGTGGCGCCGGTGCCCGAGCCTGCCGGCTACGCGCTGATGCTGGCCGGCCTGGCAACCATCTGCACGCTGGCGCGCCGCCGTCGCGCATAAGCCGAAAGGAGAAATCATGGCTATTCGATTGATCGCAACCGCGCTGACGGCCGCGGCGTGCCTGCCGCTGAGCGCAATGGCGGACGTCAGCTACACCTACACCGGCAATCCGTTCACCGACTCGCACGCGCTGGTGAGGTGGGAAGATGCGCCGCCGGAGAGCGTCGCGCAGGCCTCGGCCGCCGCCGCAGCCGCGCTGCTGACGGACCGGACGTCGTTTACGTTCAGCATGCCGGTGTACATTCCGCAAGGCTGGAGTTCGTTTTCCAGCACGGCCCCCATCGGCGGCGCCCTGGCCGCGCCGCTGATGGCGCTACAAGCCGGCGGCTACGCCGATCCCGGCGTGACGTGGAGCGGCAGTTCCAGCCTGGTGGGCGACAGCGGCCACATCTCTCTGCAGCCGTCCAACGCCCCTCCCCCCGACGATTACACGCCGGCGGCGATCTCCGTGTCGGTGCATGTGGATACGAACCATCAGATCGACGCCTGGGAAATCTCGATGACGCCTGGCTACATACACAGCAATTTCTCGCTGGATGCCAGCCTGTCCAGTTCCAGCACCAGCGGCGACAAATTATCGTACGTCTACTTCACCAGCTTCAGCAACAGCACCCAGGACGCCTCCAACGGCAACGCCGGCGCCTGGGCGGTCAGCGGCAGCCCGGTGGCGCCGGTGCCCGAGCCTGCCAGCTACGCGCTGATGCTGGCCGGCCTGGCGGCCGTCGGCACACTGGCGCGCCACCGTCGCGCATAAAGAAAAAGGGCCTGAAGATTTCTCTTCAGGCCCTTCCACTTACGAATTTTGGTGCGGCTGGCAGGAATTGAACCCACGACCCCTTGGTTCGTAGCCAAGTACTCTATCCAGCTGAGCTACAGCCGCGAAAGACAACATTATAGCAGTGCAAGTTCAAATCCAGAAGGGCTATGTTGAACATTCTTTTCAAGCGAGCACGATTGGCGATTTTGCATGTGAGCGCGCCGCTATCGTTTTAATATTGAAGACCCGTCACCCACGTAAAGGCACAGATCATGGCAACGAAGTTGATGCTCGGCGCGCTTGTCGGCGCGCTGTCCATGCCGCTTGCGGCACTGGCCGATGTCACCTACACCTATACCGGCGCCACCTTCAACGACGTCAATGTGCAAACCTGGCTGGACCCCGAAGTGCCGCCCGAGGTCGCCCTGGCCCAGAGCGCGGCGGCCAAGGCCATCCTGCTGAACGACCACATCGGCATCACGCTGACCACGCCGGTCTACATCCCCACCGGCTGGAGCAGCATTACGTACACCGGCATCACCGGCGAACTGTCGGGGCCGTTGTACGGGCTGCAAGCGGACTATCCGGGCGCCGGCGCCAGCTGGACGCTGACCAACAGCGCCTTCGGCGGCAGCGGCCACATCCAGCTGGACAACATCGGCGCCTTCGATCCCTGGCTCGACAGCCGCCTGACGGTCTCGCTGCACGTCGGCAGCGGCAACGTCATCGACGCCTGGGACATCAGCGTGCTGCCGGGCGAAGCCTATAGCGCGCCGAACTGGGATATCCACGTCGCCAGTTCCAGCACCAACGGCGACAGCCTGCTGCATGAATTCGGCGCGGCCCACTACGCCCAGCGCCGCGAAGCGGCCACCACCGACATCGGCACCTGGGCCGTCAGCGGCAGCCCGGTCGCCGCAGTGCCGGAGCCGGCCAGCTATGCCCTGCTGCTGGCCGGCCTGGCGCTGGTCGCCGGCGCGGCACAAAGAAAAAGGGCCTGAAGATTTCTCTTCAGGCCCTTCCACTTACGAATTTTGGTGCGGCTGGCAGGAATTGAACCCACGACCCCTTGGTTCGTAGCCAAGTACTCTATCCAGCTGAGCTACAGCCGCGAAAAACAAGATTATAACAGCGTTTTCCTGTTTGGCGAAGCATTTTCCTGAGAGAACTACATTGGCAATCAGGTGCTTACACTTAAAGGAAAAGGGCCTGGAGATCGCTCTCCAGGCCCTTCTACTCACGAATTTTGGTGCGGCTGGCAGGAATTGAACCCACGACCCCTTGGTTCGTAGCCAAGTACTCTATCCAGCTGAGCTACAGCCGCGTTGCATGCATTATAAAGCATTAATTTCGTTTTGCAAAGTTCGATATTTTCTATCGTTTAGTTGGTCAGGCTTACGAAAAGCCGAATCAACCACCCTGCAAACTGCTTTACCGCATCTTCCTTCAAGCAGCTTGCCGCTCGAAAGAAGCAGCATTATAGGGACACTCCCCCGGCTTGTCCAGCACTCTCTGTCAGGTGCCGAATTCGGCCGCGGCCTTGGCCGACCACAGGGCCTCGTTGTAGGACGGATACGGATCGCCGTAGCAATCGACCCGGTCCCCGGCGCCGACGAACTTGACCCACCAACCGGCGCTGTCGGCGACGATGGCGATATCGCCGTCGCGACAGTTGCCGGCAATCTGCTCGTTTTGCTCCAATACAACAATATTGACCCTGCGGTGCCGCACCACTGTCGCCATCTGCATTCCTCCTTTATGCCAGTATAGATGGTGCCCCGCACGACCGGCGCGGGACAGCGCCGGCCGCCTCATTCATAACGGTGATCTCGATCATCATCAATAAAAATTTGCTTTCGATTGCGCGTTGCAGCATGATTCATCTGTCTCCTCT
This sequence comes from Duganella sp. CT11-25, assembly GCF_047302815.1. Lineage (NCBI taxonomy): Bacteria > Pseudomonadati > Pseudomonadota > Betaproteobacteria > Burkholderiales > Oxalobacteraceae > Duganella > Duganella sp. CT11-25. Next base: position 7,160,339 of record NZ_JBKBFD010000001.1, on the reverse strand, counting down.
ATTCTCCTCCAAGGAAATAGATTTAGCCCGCTCCTGTAGCGGGCTTTTTTTTTACCGTGTACGATTCGATCAGCTTTGCCTTTCCATAAGAGAGATGACAAATTGACAGGTCGCACCGTATGAACCCTACCGACTCCACCGTGCCGCCCGCCCCCGACTGGTCGCGCACCGCCCTTGGCGATCCCGCCGGCTGGCCGCTCAGCCTGCGGGTGACGGTGGACATCCTGCTCAATTCCCCGCAAGCCATGCTGCTGATGTGGGGCCCCGAACAAATCATGGTCTACAACGAGGCCTACGCCGAACTGACCGGCCTGCCCAGCCTGCGCGCGCCCGGCGGCGGCGTGCCGTCCATGCAGCCAGCCGCGTGGAGCTGGAACAGCGAAGCCATCCGCCTGGCCTGGGAGGGCCGCGGCGCCAGCTACCGCGGCCGCAGCCTGCCGGTCTGGCGCAACGGCGGCGTGCAGCAATTGGCGCTGGACCTGTACTACACCCCGGTACGCGGCGACGGCGACCGCGTGGCCGGCATCCTGTGCACGCTGGCGCCGGCCCGCGCCGCGCCGGCCGCCGGCAACGTCGCGCCGCTGCGCCTGCTGGTGGTGGAGGACAACGCCGACGCCCGCTACCTGGTGTGCGAGACGCTGCGCGCGCTGGGCCACGAGGTGCAGGCCGCCGGCAGCGGCGAGGAAGCGCTGCCGCAGCTGGCCGCACAAGCGTTCGACGTGCTGTTTACCGATGTCAGCCTGCCCGGCATGTCGGGGGTCGACCTGGCGCGCCAGGCGCTGCGCCAGGCGCCCGGGCTGGAACTGCTGTTCGCCTCCGGCTATGGCGAGGAACTGACCCGCCACCTGGAATTCCCCGCGCAATCGTTGCAAAAACCCTACGATATCGAACAGCTGCAGGCGGCGCTGGAACAGATCGGCAGCCGCCGCTCCGCCCGCGCGGCCTGAGGCCGCATCCGCCGGTCAACCGTGCGGTGCCGCTGCGAGGCTTGGAGCTACAATAAGGCAACCGTTCAACGTTCAGCGTTAGTCTGCCGAACTGTGGCCGCCGCCCGGCTGCCGCAGCGATCGCGGCAGCCGGCAGCCCCCCACATGATTCTTCCAAATGAGCCTATCGAAACACTGCCGCGCAGCATAGCGGACGATGACACGCTCACCACGCCTGAGGCCATGCACCGGGAGTTGTTGAACGCGCGGGCGGCGCTGCGCCAAAGCCAGATGGAATTGCGCGCGCTGGCCAATTCCATGCCGCAGCTGGCCTGGATCGCCGAGCAGGACGGCACCATGGTCTGGTACAACGAACGCTGGTACGACTACACCGGCACCACCCCCGCGCAGATGGCCGGCGACGGCTGGAAGCAGGTCTACGCCCCCGATTGCGTCGACGCCATGGAGCAGCACTGGGATGAATCGCGCGGCAACGGCACGCCGTTCGAACTGGAGGTGCCGATCCGCAGCGCCGGCGGCGAATTCCGCTGGTTCCTGACGCGCGCCAATCCGGTCCACGGCAGCGACGGCGAAGTGCTGCGCTGGTTCGGCACCAGCACCGACGTCGACCAGGTCAAGCGGGTGCAGGAAGCGCTGCGCGACGAAACCGCCGTGCTGGAACTGCTCAACCGCAGCGGCAGCGCCATGGCCTCGACCCGCGACCTGCAGCCGTTGCTGCAGGAAGTGACCGACGCCGCCACCAGCATCAGCGGCGCGCGCTTCGGCGCGCTGTTCTACCACGACACCGGCGCCGACGGCGATACGCTGATGCTGCACACGCTGTCGAGCGGCGCGCCGGACAGCTTCGCCGCCTTCGGCCAGCCGCGCGCGACCGCGCTGTTCGGTCCCAGCCTGCGCGGCGAAGGCACGGTGCGCAGCAACGACCTGCTCAAGGATGCGCGCTACGGCCTGAACGCGCCCCACCACGGCGTGCCGCGCGGCCACCCGCCGGTGCGCAGCTACCTGGCGGTGCCGGTGGCGCTGCGCAGCGGCGCCGTGATCGGCTGCCTGTTCTTCGGCCACCCGGAGCCGGACATGTTCACCGAGCGCACCGAGCGCATCATCGGCGGCATCGCCGCCCAGGCCGCCGTCGCGATCGACAACGCGCGCCTGTACGAAGCGTCGCAGCAGGCCGCCGCCGAGCGCAAGGTGCTGCTCGACAGCGAGCGCCAGGCGCGCGCCGAGGCCGAGCGCACCAGCCAGATGAAGGACGAGTTCCTGGCCACGCTGTCGCACGAGCTGCGCACGCCGCTGACGGCGATCCTGGGCTGGGCCCAGGTGCTGCGGCGCGGCAGCCGCGACCAGGCCGACCTGCACCGCGGCCTGCAAACCATCGAGCGCAACGCCCGCGTCCAGGCCCAGCTGATCGAGGATTTGCTGGACATGAGCAGCATCACGTCCGGCAAGGTGCAGTTGGAAATGCTGCCGCTGGCGCCGGCCGCCATCGTCGCCGCCGCCATCGACACCGTGCGCCCGGCCGCCGAGGCCAAGCAGATCGAGATCGACAAGGACTTCGACCGCGCGCCCGGCATGGTGTCCGGCGACGCCAACCGCCTGCAGCAGATCGTCTGGAACCTGCTGACCAACGCGCTCAAGTTCACGCCGCGCGGCGGCAGCGTCAAGGTCGGCGTGCGGCGCGAGGGCGACCACATCGCCATCAGCGTGCGCGACAGCGGCATCGGCATCGCCGCCGGCTTCCTCGGCCATGTCTTCGAGCGCTTCCGCCAGGCCGACGCCACCACCACCCGCAAGCACGGCGGCCTGGGATTGGGGCTGTCCATCGTCAAGCACCTGGTCGAGCAGCACGGCGGCACCGTCAGCGCCGCCAGCGAGGGCGAAGGCCTGGGTGCCTGCTTCACCGTGCGGCTGCCGCGGCGCGGCGGCCGCGACGAGGAGCCGGCCGCCAATGGCCAGCGCCCGAACCTTCGTGCTGCAGCGCACGATTTATCCGGCCTGCAGGTGCTGGTGGTCGACGATGAAGACGACGCCCGCGAGCTGATCAAGCGCATCCTGGCCGACTGCAACGCCGACGTGCTGACCGCCGCCACCGCCACCGAAGCCTTGAGCTTGCTGCAACATGCGCGGCCGGACCTGATGGTCAGCGACCTCGGCATGCCGGAGGTGGACGGCTACGGCTTGCTGGACCGCATACGGGCGCTGGGACCGGCGCGCGGCGGCGACCTGCCGGCCATCGCGCTGACCGCCTTCGCCCGCTCCGAAGACCGCATCAAGGCGCTGTCCAGCGGTTTCCTGGCGCATATTTCCAAGCCGGTCGAGCCGAACGAACTGATCGCCAAGGTGGCGGCGATGGGCGCGGCCCAGCGCCACGCCTGAAAGCGATATGCGGGTGTCAACGGCCATGGACAAAATATCTATATTGCAATTGTTCTCACTCCTACTTTTAGACGCGGCAATGTCCTACAAGCAATTTGAGGAACCCTTGTTAAACTACAGGAACACGAAAAAACGGGTACAATAATTTCCACACGGAAATATATGCACGCTTGTGTGCGCCGCAGCACGGAAGCTTGGGTTATTATCGAAATACTATTGCGCGTTATTGAGACAAGACAGAGAACCTTATGCCGAGCCGAGATGAAATCCTGCACGCCAAAATCCTGGTGGTGGATGACAGTGCCGACAACGTCGAGCTGATGTTGGAGATCCTGCGCGAAGCCGGTTATACCGATGTCGCCTCGACCATGCTGCCCGAACAGGTGTGCCCGCTGCACCGCCAGCATTGCTACGACCTGATCCTGCTGGACCTGCAGATGCCGGGCCTGAACGGCTTCCAGGTCATGAAGGGACTGAAGGAAATCGAACAAGGCGGCTACCTGCCGGTGCTGGCCCTGACCGCCCAGCCGAGCTTCAAGATCGCCGCGCTGGAAGCGGGCGCGCGCGACTTCATCAGCAAGCCCTTCGACCTGCTGGAGGTGCACAAGCGCATCCACAACATGCTGGAAGTGCGGCTGCTGTACAAGGAGCTGGCGCAGTACAGCCGCCAGCAGCAGGAACTGGCGCTGCACGATCCGCTGACCAGCCTGCCCAACCGCCGCCTGCTGGAAGACCGCATCTCGACCGTGCTGCAGCACGCCACCCGCCAGCAGAACAAGGTGGCGGTGATGTACCTGGACCTGGACGGCTTCAAGACCATCAACGATACCCACGGCCACGCCTACGGCGACGAAATCCTCAAGATGGTGGCGCAGCGCCTGATCGGCTGCTCGCGCAAGGAAGATACCGTGGCCCGCGTCGGCGGCGACGAGTTCGTCATCGTGATGGGCAATATCACGCAACTGGGCGACACCCAGGAGCCGGCCGCCAAGCTGATCGAAGCGGTCTCCGAGCCCTACGTGGTCAACGGCCTGACGCTGCAGCTGTCGACCAGCATCGGCATCGGCATCTATCCGGACGACGCCGACGAGGTGGCCTCGGTGATCGCCGCGGCCGACGCCGCCCTGTACGAAGCCAAGCGCTCCGGCAAGAACCGCTACTGCACCGCGCAGATGGTGCGCAAGCAGCCCGCCCCACTCCACACGATGTCCACCACGCCGGCATAAGGCGCCGGGGTCCGCCCCCGCGCGCCATGGCCGGCTGATGCTTGATGCTTAATGCGCGGCGGCCTCTTCTTTTTTCTGGCCCGCCTCGGTGCACTCGTCGACCTTGCCCGCGTGCTGATGGTCGTCGTGCGCGTTCACCATGTCAGGAGCCACCTCGATGCGCGTGATACCGGAATCAACCGAGATCGGATCGCTGGCCGGGAACGTCATTTCCAGGCCGCCGTCCAGCAGGGTCTCCTTGGCCTGCTCTTCCGGCGTGGCCTGCTCATGCTCGGCCAGCGTGGCGATCGCCGCCGCCCATTTGACGAATTCCAGATTGGCCAGCTCGCGCACCGTGTGCACGTTGAAGGCCTGCGCCAGCGCCTTGGCGTCCTTGGCGCTGATGCCGCGCAGGGCGCTGGTCGGCGCGTCGGCCAGCGCGCGGAAACTCAGGCCTAAGTACTCTTTGTCCACGACAGTATCGATATTCATGATGGGATCCTTTGGGTTAACGTACCGATTCACTGTGCCAGCGCCCCCGCCATGGGTCTGTGCGCGGGCGAACACTGGGTCGGCGCCGGCCGCCGCGACACCATTGCCGCGCTCGATTGACCGGGCGCTTTTGACATTCATATATGCAATTGCTATGATCGATTGGTGCTTCTCTGGCAGCTTCCAGGCCGCGAAGATTTCGCCGTGTCAGCATCGTACAGAGACCCCGTGCCCAAACTAGACAAACCGAAGATCCTGGTCGTCAACGACGATGCCAACAGCCTGTTTGCGCTGACCAGCTTGCTTGGCCAATGGGCCGGGCAGGAATCCTATGAGGTACTGGCGGCACGCTCGGGCCAGGACGCGCTGCGCCAGGTGCTGATGCACGACTTCGCCGTGATCCTGCTGGACGTCAACATGCCGGGCATGGACGGCTTCGAAACGGCCGAGGCGATCCACGCGCGGGCGCGCTCGGCCGACATTCCCATCATCTTCATCACCGCCTTCCTGGCCGACGAGCTGGACCGCCTGAAGGCGTACCAGCACGGCGCCGTCGACTTCCTGTTCACGCCGGTCATCCCGCAAGTGCTGCACGCCAAGATCGCCGTGTTCGTCGCGCTGGCCATGAAGAACGAGGAATTGAAAAAGCAGGCACGCCAGCTGAGCCTGCGCACCACCGAACTGACCGCCGCCAACAAGAAGCTGACGCGCGAGGTCGAGGAGCGCCAGGTGGCGGAGCGGCAAAACCACGCCAAGGATGAGTTCCTCGCCATGCTGGGCCACGAGCTGCGCAATCCGCTCAGCGCCATCAGCAGCGCCGCCTCGCTGATCGGCCTGCCGGGCGTATCGGCCGACGGCGTGCAGCGCGCCAAGAAAATCATCCAGCGCCAGAGCCAGCACCTGGGCCGCATCGTCGACGACCTGCTGGATCTGTCGCGTGCCATGTCGGGCAAGATCCTGCTCAACCGCGTGCCGCTGGACCTGGCCACCCTGGTCACGGCCTCGCTGGAAACCTACCGCGCCACCGGCCGCAGCACCGACTACGAACTGGTGCAGGACCTCGACGCCGGCTGGATCGACGGCGACAGCACGCGGCTGGAGCAGATCACCAGCAACCTGATCGACAACGCGCTCAAGTACACGCCGGCCGGCGGCCGCATCGAAGTGCGCACCTGGACCGAGAACGACGACGTGGTGCTGAGCGTGCGCGATACCGGCGTCGGCATTTCCGCCGATTTGCTGCCGCATGTGTTCGACGTCTTCGTGCAGGGCACCAGCACGCTGGACCGCTCCCAAGGCGGGCTCGGCATCGGCCTGTCGCTGGTGCGCCGCATGGCCGAGCTGCACGGCGGCAGCATCGACGCCGAAAGCAAGGGTCCGGGCGGCGGCAGCACCTTCACGCTGCGCCTGCCGCGCATCGAGCACCAGTTGGCCCCCGCGCCGGCGCCGGTCAGCGCGCCCGAGCACGGCAAGCCGAGCGTGCTGCTGATCGAAGACAACGACGACGGCCGCGAAATGATGACCATGATGCTCAGCTGCTACGGCTATGACGTGCGCTCGGCCGCCGACGGCCTGCTGGGCCTGGAAGCGGCCGAGCGCTTCCAGCCGGACCTGGCGCTGGTCGACATCGGCCTGCCCGGCATCGACGGCTACGAGGTGGCGCGCCGCCTGCGCGCCGATCCGGCCACCCGCGACATCAAGCTGATCGCCCTCACCGGCTACGGCCTGGCGGACGACCTGCGGCGCGTGATGGACGCCGGCTTCGACCGCCACCTGGTCAAGCCGGTCGACATCGACCAGCTGATGGAAGTGATCGGCAGCTGCGCCCGCGTGCCCGTCAAGCAGTAGACGGCAGGGCCCGGCACGCTTGCCGCCCCGGAGTGCGCCACGACTTGCAAAGCTCGGGTATGATCGGCACACAGCGTAGTCCGCACCGTTCGACCTAACAGAGAAAACAATGTCCGTACCGGCCCCGCAAGAACAACAAAACCAGCAACAGGACGCCCTGCGCAGCGCCGATTTGAGCGAGCTGCTCGGCCATGTGCATACCTGCTGGGACAATGAACGCCGCTCGCTGTCGCGCCAGTTGCACGACAGCCTGGGCTCGTCGCTGACCGCGCTGACCATGCACCTCGGCCTGCTGATGCAGAAGATGCCGCAGGAGCCGGCCCTGCAGGACCGCGCCGCCCACATGAAAAAGCTGCTGATGCAGATCGTCGAAACCAACCGCCAGATGCAGATCAAGCTGTGGAACGACAAGCTGGAATTCCTCGGCGTGCGCGTGGCCCTCGATGAGCTGACCGGGCAGTTTGGCCAGCAGCACCAGATCGCCGCGCGCTGCAGCCTGCCGGACGACGAGCTGGACTGCCCGCGCAGCCACGGCATCGTGCTGCTGCACACGCTGGAGGAAGCGCTGCGCAACATCGCCGCGCACGCGCAGGCGACCGAGGTCGATGTCATCGTCGACGACAACGAGGACGAGGTGATGCTGACGGTGAAGGACAACGGCGTCGGCCTGAGCGGGCCGGTATCGGCCACGCCGGGCCAGGCCACAGGCAAGTTCGGCCTGCGCATGGCGCGCGAACGCGCGGCCTACCTGGGCGGCACGCTGACGCTGTCGGCCGGCGCCGAGGGCGGCGTCACGCTGACCATGGTATTGCCGAAAAACCCTAGTGCAGCTTGACCAGCGGCGTGGTGCGCTTGATCAGGAAGCGCGCCAGCGCCAGCACGCCGGTGCGCACCGTGCCCAGCACGGCCTGGTGATGCATCAGGTGCAGGCTCACATACATCATGCGCGCCACAAAGCCGTCGACAAACCAGCTCAAGCCCTTTAGCGAGCCCATCAGGCTGCCGACCGAGGTGGTCTGGCCGAACGACACCAGCGAGCCATAGTCGCGGTACACATAGGGCTTCGTTTGCGGCGGCTTGTTGTTTTGCTGGCGCATGAAGGTCTGCAGCAGGTAATCGGCCTGCTGGTGCGCGGCTTGCGCGCGCGGCGGCACCAGCTTGCCGTCCGCGCCGGCGCAGGCGGCGCAATCGCCCAGCGCGTAAATATAATCGTACCCTCGCACCGCCAGGTCGCCGCCGACGTCGAGCTGGCCCGACTTCGCCGTCGGCAAGCCCAGCTCCTTGAGGAAATCGGGCGCCTTGATGCCGGCCGCCCACACCACGATCTGCGCCGGGTAGACGGTGTCGCCGGCCGTCACCCGGTCGGCGGCGATGGCGGTCACGCGGGTATCGGTGACCACGGTGACGGCGCGCTGCTTCAATAATTCCAGCGCGGCGGCCGAGACTTTTTCCGGCAGCGGCGCCAGGATGCGCGGCGCCCCTTCCAGCAGGGTGATGCGGACGTCGCGCTCGGCCTGCAACTGGCGGAAGCCGTAGGCGGCATACACGCCGCTGGCCTCGCGCAGCTCGGCCGCCAGCTCGACGCCGGTGGCGCCGCCGCCGATGATGACCACGTCGACGCCGGCCTCGATCTGCGTGCTTTTCTTCAGTTCGGCCGAGGTCAGCAGCTTGAGCAGCGTCAGGCGGAAGCGCTCGGCGTCTTCGGTGGCGTTGAGGGAAATGGTGTTGTCGGCCGCGCCGGGCACGCCGAAATAATTGGAGGTGCTGCCGACCGCGATCACCAGCGAATCGAAGCGAACCTGGCGTTCGGGCAGCACCTGCTCCTGCTGCCGGTCCTGGCGGTCGCCGCTGAAGATGGCGCCCACGGTCAGTTGCCGCTGCGCCGCATCGAGCGCCAGCATCGGCCCGTAGACAAAGGTGAAGCCGTTGTCGTGCGCCAGCATCTGGTAGGACAAGCCTTCCTGGTGCACGTCCAGCGTGCCGGCCGCCACCTCGTGCAGCGACGGCTTCCAGATATGGAACAGCCGGCTGTCGACCAGCATGACCGCTTCCGGCCCCAGCTTGCGGCCGAGTTTGCAGGCCAGCTCCAGCCCGCCCGCCCCGCCGCCTACTATCACGATTTTGCTATGCAAACGCTTCTCCTGTAGCGGCGGCGTACGCCGGGTGATCAGTCGCGGCGGTCGTGGCCGTGACCCTTGTCGTGGCCGTTGCCATGGCCCTTGTCGTGGCCGTGGTCGTCCCGGCGGTCATCGCGACGGTCGTCGCGGCGATCGTCCCTGCGGTCGTCGCGGCGGTCGTCGCGGCGGTCATGGTCGCCGTGTTGCGCGCGGTAGCGCGGCGCATAGTCGTTGTTGTACCACTTATCCTGCACAAAATACACGCGCTGGCCGCAGGCGTTGTACTTGCGGCAATGCTTGGACCAATTCTTGGCGTGACCCGGCGGCACCCGCAGGTAGATGGGCGCGGTCTCGACGTAGCGCACCGGGCGCTCGACGATCACCGGCTGGCGGTAAATCACCTGCGGCTGCGGGTAGTCGCCGATATCGATGCGGCCGTAAAAGCCCGGCTGGCCGATATTGATCGACACGCCGACATCGGCGGCAAAGGCGGAAGTGAACGACAGTGCCAGCAGGCTGGCGGCAATGATCTTGGCTTTCATGATGTGTCTTCTTATAGTGTGAGCGAACTTGCTCACTCGGCATATTAGCAAGCGCCGGGACATTTTACCGTGCGCTAGCGAACATAAGTTGTCTGTGCTAAACTAATGGTTCGATGTCTAACGATTAGCTGGTGAATCATATGTCTTCTATCGAAGAGCGCTTTTCCGCCGCCCTGCACGGCACCGCCCGCAACTGGCGCCTGGCGATCGACCGCCGCCTCAAGCACCTGGGCATCAGCCAGGCCAGCTGGATGGCGATCGCCTACGTCGCCAAGCAAAAGGAATCGATGTCGCAGACCAAGCTGGCTTCCTGCGTCGGCGTCGAGGACCCGACCATGGTTTCCACCATCGACCGGTTGGTCAAGGCCGGCTACGTGGTGCGCACGCCGTCCGAGACCGACCGCCGCGTCAAGCTGGTCAGCCTGACCGAACAGGGCCAGGAAATTTATAACACCGTCAAGCAGGAAGCCGACGCCGTGCGCCGGGAATTGCTGGGCCAGGCCGATCCGGCCGTGTTGCGCATCGCCACCGAATTCCTCGAGACCATGCTGGCCGATATCGAGTCCCGCATATGAGCGCCGCCGCAGCCAGCGCCCCCGCGGCCGGAGGCGAGATCAACCGCCGCATGATCACCATCTCGATCATGCTGGCCACCATCATCCAGGCGCTGGACGGCACCATCGCCAACGTCGCGCTGCCGCACATGCAGGGCAGCCTGTCGGCCTCGCAGGACCAGATCACCTGGGTGCTGACCTCCTTCATCGTCGCCGCCGCCATCGCCACGCCGCTGACCGGCTGGCTGTGCGACCGCTTCGGCCAGAAGAACATCTTCCTCACCTCGGTGGCCGGCTTCACCGCCGCCTCGGTGCTGTGCGGGTTGTCCGGCTCGCTGGCGCAGATCGTCGCCGCGCGCCTGCTGCAGGGCATCTTCGGCGCCGCGCTGGTGCCGCTGTCGCAAGCCACGCTGCTCGACATCAACCCGCGCGAGAAGCACGGCTCGGCCATGGCGGTCTGGGGCATGGGCGTGATGATCGGCCCCATCCTCGGCCCCACCCTGGGCGGCTGGCTGACCGACAGCTACAACTGGCGCTGGGTGTTCTTCATCAACATCCCGATCGGCGCGGTCGCCTTCTACGGCATCTGGCGCTACATCCGCCCGGTGGCCGCGCCGCGCAAGATGAGCTTCGACGCCTTCGGCTTCGCCACCCTCAGCCTGGCCATCGGCGCCCTGCAGATGTTGCTGGACCGGGGCGAGCAGAACGACTGGTTCGCCGCCACCGAGACCTGGATCGAAGTCATCATCCTGGCGCTGAGCTTTGCTTATTTTGTCGCCCACACCGCGCTGCGGCCGGCCGGCAAGTCCTTCTTCGATTACCGGCTGCTGCGCAATGCCAACTACGTCAGCGGCCTGTTGTTCATCTTCATCGTCGGCCTGGTGCTGTTCGCCACCCGCGCGCTGACGCCGACCATGCTGCAAGGCCTGATGGGCTATCCGGCCAAGATCGCCGGCCTGGTCACGGCGCCCAGCGGCATCGGCACCATGATCGCGATGATGTTCGTCGGCCGGCTGGTCGGCAAGGTCGACCTGCGCCTGCTGCTGGGCATAGGCTTCGCCATCACCGCCTTTTCGCTGTGGCAGATGACGCGGTACACGCTGGTGCTGTCGCAAAGCGACATCGTCTGGCCGGGCGTGATCCAGGGCCTGGGCCTCGGCCTGGTGTTCGTGCCGCTGAGCGCGGCGACCTTCGCCACGCTGTCGCCGGAAATGCGCGCCGAGGGCACGGCGATCTACAGCCTGATCCGCAATATCGGCAGCTCGATCGGCATCGCGCTGGTGCAGACGCTGCTGGTGCGCAACACGCAGACCGTGCACGCCTCGCTGGTCGAGCACGTCACCACCACCAACCCGGCGCTGCTGGACAACCTGGCCACGCCGCAGGCCGCCGCCGCGCTGAACAACGAGATCACCCGCCAGGCGTCGATGATCTCGTACGTGGACGACTTCTGGCTGATGATGATTTTGACTTTGTGCGTGCTGCCCCTGCTGCTGCTGGTCAAGCCGCCGGCGAAGACCGCGGCCCCGGTAGTCGACCACGCCGCGATGGATTGATGATGAAACGATTGGAACCTCAAGTGAAGATAACCGCCCCTATCCTGGCAACGGCGCTGGCCTTGGCCCTGGCCGGCTGCGCCCAGATCACGCCCGACATGCATCCGCAAACCCGGCGCGACATCGCCAGCGCCGAACTGTCGGCCGGCATCAAGCTCGCGCACGAAGGCTGGCCGGAAGCGCAATGGTGGACCGCCTACTACGACGAACAGCTGAACGCCCTGATCACGCAGGCGCTGAAAGACGGCCCGAGCCTGGAAGTGGCGGCGGCCCACATCGGCAGCGCGCGTTCGGCGCTGTCGCGCAGCGCGGCCGATCTCGGCGTGGACGTCTCGGCCTACGCCAACGCCAACCGCCAGCGCTACTCCGGCACCGGCCTGTTCCCGGCGCCGATCGGCGGCGCCTATTTCACCGAAGAGACGCTGCGCCTGGACCTGCGCTACAACTTCGACTGGTGGGGCAAGAACCGCGCGCAGGTGGCCGCCGCCGTCGGCGAACTCAACGCCGGCCGCGCCGAATATGCCGAAGCCGAGCAGTCGCTGGCCGGCGCCATCGCGCAAAGCTACTTCCGCCTGCAGGGCGCGTGGGCGCGCCTGGACAATGCCGGGCAGCTGGCGGCCGCGCAAACGGCGCTGGTGCAAGACAAGGCCAGGCGCATCGCGCGCGGCCTGGCCAACGCCGACGAACAGCGCGCCGCCGAGGCGGAACTGAGCCTGATCCGCAAGCAGCAGGCCCTGCTCAACGCCGACATCGCCCACGAGCGCGAAGCGCTGCGCGCGCTGGCCGGCGCCGGCAACGCCGCGCTGGCCGACCTGAAGCCGGTCACGCTGGCGGCGACGCCGCACGCCCTGCCCGCCCACCTGGGCATGGACCTGCTGGCGCGCCGTCCCGACCTGCAGGCCGCGCGCTGGAAGCTGGAAGCCTCGCTCAGCAAGATCGACGCGGCCAAGGCGGCGTTTTATCCGGACCTGAACCTGACCGGCTCGATCGGCCTCGATACCGTCAAGATCGAGAACCTGCTGCAGGCGGCCAGCCGCACCGTCTACCTGGGGCCGACGCTGACCTTGCCGCTGTTCGACAGCAAGCGGCTCGACGCGCAGCTCGACAGCGCCCGCACCGGCCGCAACGAGCGCATCGCCGAATACAACCAGGCCATCGTCGAGGCGGTGCGCGAAGTGGCGCAAGGCGGCGCCCAGCTGCAGGGCATCGAGCAGGAGATTGCGCAGCAGGCGGCGGCCACCGGCTCGGCGCGCGCGCAGCTGGTGTCGGCGCAGGCACGGCTGGACCACGGCCTGGCCGACAACAGCAGCGTGCTGAATGCGCGCCTGGCGCTGCTCAAGCAGCGGGACGCCGACGTCTACCTGCAGCAGGTGCAGCTGCTGGCCGAAGTCGCGCTGACCAATGCGCTGGGCGGCGGCTATCACGAGCAAGCGCCGCTGGCGACCGCCTCCAAATAATTCAAGTACAACGGACCTGACATCATGAGCACTGAAACCACCAAACCCAACGACAAAAAACGCAAGGCCGTCCTGGCCGGCATCACCCTGCTGTTCATCGCGGTGGGCGCCGCCTATGCCGCGTACTACCAGGTCGTGCTGTCCAAGATACAGGAGACCGACAACGCCTACGTGGGCGGCAACCTGGTCAACCTGTCGTCGCAGGTGACCGGCAACGTCACCGAGATCGGCGCCGACGAAACGCAGATGGTGCGGGCCGGCGCGCCGCTCATCAAGCTCGATTCGGCCGATGCCGATGTCGCGCTGGCCCAGGCCGACGCCAGGCTGGGCGCCGCCGTGCGCCAGCAGCGCCAGCGCTACGCGGACGTGGCGCAGTACGACGCCACCGTCGCGCTGCGCAAGCTGCAGCTGAAGAACGCCGAAGACGACCTGGCGCGCCGCAAGCCGCTGGCCGCCGACCACACGGTGTCGGGCGAGGAAGTCGAGCATGCGCGCCAGGCGGTGGACAATGCGCGCGCCGCCATCGCGGTGGCGGTCAAGCAGGAAGATGCGGCGAAGGCCGGCGTGGCGGGCGTTGCCGTCGCCGCGCATCCGGCGGTGCAGGCGGCCAAGGCGGACTACGTGCAGGCCTGGCTGGCGGCCCGCCGCAATACGATCCTGGCGCCGGTATCCGGCTATGTGGCCAAGCGCAGCGTGCAGATCGGCGCGCGCGCGACGCCCGGCACGTCGCTGATGTCCATCGTGCCGCTGGACCAGCTGTGGGTGGACGCCAATTTCAAGGAATCGGAACTGCGCAATATCCGCGTCGGCCAGCCGGCCAAGGTGGAAGCGGATATGTATGGCAGCAAGGTCGAATTCCACGGCAAGGTGGTCGGGCTGTCGGCCGGCACGGGCAGCGCGTTCTCGCTGCTGCCGGCGCAGAACGCCAGCGGCAACTGGATCAAGGTGGTGCAGCGCCTGCCGGTGCGGATCGCGCTGGACCCGAAGGAGTTGAAGGAACATCCGCTGCGCATCGGCTTGTCGACCACGGTGTCGGTCGACAACAGCAAGACCGACGGCCCGGTGCTGGGCGCGGCCATGCCGCAGGCGCCGGTCTACACCACCCAGGCGCTGACGCTGCCGCTGCAGCAAGCCGCGCTGGCGGCCGACGCCATCATCGCCCACAACCTGTGAGCTAGTCAGCCCTTGCGCAGTTCGGCGTCTAGTTGACGGATCGCCGCCTGCGCTTGGGTGATCACGCGGTCGGCGATGCGCTGGCGCATGCCCGGCACGCGTCCCGCCGCTTCCGCCTCCAGCAGCAAAGGCGTCAGCAGCTGCAAGGCGGAATCATGGAATCCCCGCGCCACCTGGTCCAGCTGCGTGTTGAACGACTGCTCCGCCGCCTGCAGCTGCTTGCGCAACTCCTCTTCAAACGCGGCGCGCTTGTCGCGGATCTCGGTGCGCTTGCGCTTGCCGCCGTCGGTGAACCACTTGAACGCCCCCGCCAGCAGCACCGCGCCGCCGACGAACGGCGCCACCGGGGCCACCACCGGCAGCACCACCGCCGCGCCGATCAGGTAAGCCGCCGTGCCGGTGCCGGCCGCCACCACCGCGCCGCTCATCAGCGTCACATTCGCCGCCGTATCGACGCTGTTGACGATGCGCGTGCCGACCCGCAGGCGCGGCATCAGCTTGGCCAGCGTCGAATGGTGCTGACGCTGGAACACCGACGATTGATTCAGCCGCATCGCCGACTGGAACAGCCGCAGGTCCTCCTGCATCAGGTGCAGCGACTGCTCCTTGCGCCGCACGATGCGGTCCAGCCGCCGCTCCATCTCCTGGCCGAATTGCTGGCGCCCCATGCTGGCCCACACATCCTCGTCCTTCCATTGATCCGTGTTCAGGCGGTCGGTGATCGCCAGCTCGATGGCGTTGCCGGCGTCGTGCACGGCGTCGTCGATTTCCTCGATCAGCAGGCGGCGCTCGTGGGCGATGCGCTGCTCCACCAGCGCCAGGCGTTGCATGACCTGGTTTTTCAAGCCGTTGGCGGCGTCGACCAGCGTGGCGGCGGTCGCTTCGCCGACCGACAGCATGCGCGCCTGCTCCAGGTAGGTGCTGATGTCGTGCGTGATCGCCGAGGTGGTGCTGACGACCAGCTCGCGCAACTGCGCCTGGTCGATATCGCCGGACTGGAAATTGCGCGCGTGGTCGACCAGCAGCGGCTGGCCGGCGATGCGGCCGAAGTCGGCCACGGTATCGGCCAGCGAACGGCCGCGCACCAGCCGGCGCGCCTGCTCGCCCAGGTTGGCCAGGATGCCGCGCTCTTCGGCCGCCGGCAGCAGGTTCAGGTCTTCCGGCGACAGCCGCACCGATAGCGCCTTGGCCAGCCGTTGCGCGACGACGCGGGCGTCGGCGCCGTGCAGCGCCAGCAGCGGGATGGTCATGCTCAGCGCGTTCTCGCGCGCGGCCTGCTCGATACCGGTGCAGCTGCGGCTGAGCGCGTTGAAGGCCCAGTCGATATTGACGCCGGATTCGATGGCGTTGAGCACCAGGGCGGTGAAGACCGCAGAGGATTTGCCGTCGCCGGCGATATCGGTCACGGCGGCGAATTGCGCCAGCGTGAGGCTGCCCTCGTTGCCGGCGATCGCGCCGACCGCGCGCGCGTAGGCCGAGCTGAAGCTCTGGTCCGAGGACATGTGTTCGTCCAGCGAACGAACGCTGAGGTTGGATGGAGTACCGTGCTGACTGTTCACACCTGCTCCAGTTTGTTCAATGTCATTATGACATTCTAACTGAAGCATCAGCTCAATGAGGCATATACCGGAGCACGGCGACGATGACGCTGACCTGGCCCACGGCCGAAGCGAACATCGATTTGAGAATTTCCGCCTTTTGTTCCTTCATCTCCGTCCGCAGTATCGCCACCTGCTCTTTCACAAAAAGCTCAACCAGGTCGATGCGCGCATTCAGTTCGTTGCTCACATTATCGATGCGCGTGCTCAGCTCCTCGCTCACCCGGTCGAGTCTAGCACTCAGATCGACACTCACTGACGTCAAATCGGCCTTGCCGACTGTTTGCGCCGACAGCACCTCGGCCAAAGCCATGGTATGAGCCTCCGCCTGCTCCGCAGGCACGCCGGCCGATTCAAGGCGTTTGGTATAGCTGAGCGTATCGAAACCGGTCATGATGGGCTCCCACAGCATGCTGTCATTATCCCTCTCGCGACGGCATACGCAAGCAGGATACCCTGAGCCATATCAACCCTGCACCACCTCGGTGGACAGTATCAAGGTTTCCTTGATCTCCTCCATCACGACATAGCTTTTCGACTGTGCCGCACCCGGCAACGACAGCAGCATGTCGCCCAGCAGCTTGCGGTACTCGGCCATCTCGTGGATGCGCGCCTTGATCAGGTAGTCGAAATCGCCCGACACCAGATGGCACTCCTGCACCTCCGGTATCCGCAGCACCTCGCGCCGGAACTGCTCGAACACCGGCCCGGACTTCTGGTTCAGCGTGATCTCGACAAACACCAGCAGCTTAGCCCCGAGCGACGGCGGATCGATGCGCGCGTGATAGCCGGTGATCACCCCGTCGCGCTCCATGCGCTTGACCCGCTCGATCGCCGGCGTGATCGACAACCCGACCTGCTCGCTCAAGTCCTTCATCGAGATCCGCCCGTCCTCCTGCAGGATGCGCAGTATCTTTCTGTCCAGCTTGTCCAGGCTGCGGACCGATTCCTTCTGAATTCTCATGAAAATCCACTGTTTTTATCAAGTTATACAGTAACAAACACTAGTGATACAAGAATACCATAGCGGAATATCTGGCGTGATTAAATAATCGGGGGACTGCAATGCGCGTTGTTATCTTGGGTAGCGGTGTCATCGGCGTCACCAGCGCCTACTATCTGGCCCAGGCCGGCCACGATGTGACCGTGCTCGACCGTCAACCCGGCCCCGCGCTGGAAACCAGCTTCGCCAACGCCGGCCAGATTTCCCCCGGCTACGCCTCGCCGTGGGCCGCGCCCGGCATTCCGCTCAAAGCGATGAAATGGATGCTGCAACGCCACGCCCCGCTGTCGATCACCCCGGACGGCACGCTGTTCCAGCTGCAATGGATGTGGCAGATGCTGCAGAACTGCACGCCGGAGCGCTACGCCGTCAACAAGGAACGCATGGTGCGCCTGGCCGAATACAGCCGCGACTGCTTTAAAGCCCTGCGCGCCGCCACCGGCATCGAATACGAAGGCCGCCAGCAAGGCACGACCCAGCTGTTCCGCACCCAGAAGCAGCTGGACGACGCCGCCAAGGACATCCAGGTGCTGGAAGAAACCGGCGTGCCGTATCAACTGCTGAACCGTGAACAACTGGTCGCCGCCGAACCCGGCCTCGACCAGAACAAGCTGGTCGGCGGCCTGCGCCTGCCCAACGACGAGACCGGCGACTGCCAGCTGTTCACCACCCGCCTGACCGCCATGGCGGAAGAGCTCGGCGTCAAGTTCCGCTACGGCGTCGACATCACCGGCCTGCTCACCGCCGGCGACGCGATCAAGGGCGTGCAGTGCGGCCCGGAACTGGTCACCGCCGACTCCTACGTGGTCGCGCTGGGCGCCTACTCGACCACGCTGCTGAAAGACCTGGTCAAGATCCCGGTTTATCCGCTCAAGGGCTATTCGATCACCGTGCCGATCGTCAACGCCGGCGCCGCGCCGGTCTCGACCATCCTGGACGAAACCTACAAGATCGCCGTCACCCGCTTCGACGACCGCATCCGCGTCGGCGGCATGGCCGAGATCGCCGGCTTCGACCAGCGTCTCAATCCGCGCCGCCGCGAAACGCTGGAAATGGTGGTCAACGACCTGTTCCCCGGCGCCGGCGACACCGCCTCGGCCAGCTTCTGGACCGGCCTGCGCCCGATGACGCCGGACGGCACGCCGATCGTCGGCCGCACCGGCCTGCGCAACCTGTTCGTCAACACCGGCCACGGCACGCTGGGCTGGACCATGTCCTGCGGCTCGGCGCAGCTGCTGTCGGACATCATCTCGGCCCGCCGCCCGGCCATCCTGTCGGACGATTTGTCGGTCAGCCGCTACAGCGCCGACCGCGCGCCGCGCCAGCCGGAATTGGTGAACGCCTGAAGATAGGTTAAGCTTGACCCCGTGCGCGGCGCCCAACCAAGGCGCCGCGCACGGCACCCCTCCCGCGCCCCATCCCCGCGCTGAATGACGCCTCGGCGTCGAGACTGTCGCATCGCCGCCTTTTATCTGTCTCCGAACCCGCAACAACGCGATCATGGCGTTGAGATTGAGGCCAAGCCTGCGTATAATTTTGACCATGAATAAACTCGAAGCATTCGGCCATATCGCGGCCCTGGCCATCCGTGGCGAACTGGTATTCCCTACCAGCGTAAACGCGGCGCTCCGCGTTCAACTGGCATTGGACGATCCCGAGTGCCCGGTCGACACGGCCATCAGCCTGGTATTGGCGGAGCCGCTGCTGGCGGCGCGCACCGTCGCCATCTCCAATTCGGCCATGTTCAACCGCGCCGGCGCGCCGGTCATCACCAACGTGCGCGGCGCCATCATGCGCATCGGCTACCAGAACCTGTTCGCGCTGGCCGCCGCCATGGTGGTGCGCCAGTTCGGCAGCAAGATCACCGACCCCGCCGTGCGCGCCAAGGCCGAAAGGCTGTGGGACCACACCATCGCCGTGGCCGCGCTGGCCCGCATCATCGCGCGCCAGGTCACCGGCGTGAACCCGGACACCGCGCTGTTCGCCGGCATCGTGCACGAAGTGGGCGGCTTCTACCTGCTTTCGCGCGCCGACGAATTCCCCGGCCTGCTGGAAGAGGACCCGGAGAACTGGCATTCGGCCAGCGAGGAAATCATCACCCGCGAAGTGATGCGCAAGCTGTGCATCCCCGAGCCGGTGTCGGAAGCCATCGAAGGCCTGCGCGACAGCTTCATGTCGATCCCGCCCGATACCCTGCTCGACACGCTGCTGCTGGCGAACCACCTGACCAACGTCAAGTCGCCGCTGCAGGAACCGCAGCGCGACCTGCCGCCGCACTCCGATTCGGCCATCGACCTGTTCATCGACGAGGAGAAGCTGGCCTCGATGCTGGAAGAGGCCAGGATCGACGCCGCCGAAATGAGCGCGGCGCTGCTGGTCTGATGAGCACACCACCGTCCTACGGCTCCGACCAATCCGGCCTGGTATGCGGCTACCTGTTCGGCCGCACGCCGGACTGCAAGGGCCAGCCGCTGGATACCGACGCCGCCAGCCGCTGGCTGGCATCGCGTGAACAGCACCCGCAGGAATTCGTCTGGCTGCACTACAACCTGGCCAACACCGCCAGCGAGAAGTGGCTGCACGAGCACACCGCGCTGCCGGAGGAATTCTACGAATCCCTGCACGAAGGCCCGCGCTCGACCCGCATCGAACTGGCCGACAACACGCTGATCGCCGTGGTCAACGACGTGCTGCATGATTTTTCATTCGAGCCGTCGGACATCTCCACGCTGTGGCTGAGCGTCGACAAGCAGATCGTCATCAGCGCGCGGCGCAAGCCGCTGAAGGCGGTGGACGGCCTGCGCAACGCGGTGCGTGGCGGTGAGCCGATACGTTCGTCGGTCGAACTGCTGATCCACCTGCTGCGCGACCAGGCCGACGCGCTGATCAAGATCGTGCGCGACGCCATCGCCACGGTCGACAGCATCGAAGACAATCTGTTGGCCGGCAAGCTGACCACCAAGCGCGCCAGCCTTGGCTCGCTGCGGCGCGTGCTGGTGCGCCTTCAGCGCCTGCTGGCGCCGGAGCCGGCGGCGCTGTTCCGATTGCTGCAACGGCCGCCGGCCTGGGTGGCGGAGATCGACGCCCAGGAGCTGCGCCAGTCGACTGAGGAATTCTCGATGGTGCTGGCGGACATGGCCTCGCTGCAGGAGCGCATCAAGCTGATACAGGAGGAGATCGCGGCGCTGACCGCCGAAGCCAACAACCACAGCCTGTTCGTGCTGACGGTGGTGACGGTGCTGGCCCTGCCGATCAACATCATCGCCGGCCTGTTCGGCATGAACGTCGGCGGCATCCCGCTGGCGCAGGAGGCGCACGGCTTCTGGGTGGTGGTGGCGATCGTCGCCAGCTTTACCGTGATCGCCGGCTGGCTGGCGTTCCGCCGGCAGCGCGACGTGCGCTAGCGCGGCGCACGCGCTGCGCGCCGTAGGCCGCGAAGAAGACGCCCATCACCAGCGCGATCAGGTTGTCGCGCCGGTAGCTGCCGCGCACCGCGTCCAGGCCGGCCACTTCCTTGCCGCCGACTTCGATACCGTAAGCAGTGTAAAAGTCGCCGGGCGCAAAGCCGCTGCGGGCCGGCTGGCGGCGGTCGAAGCGGACGGTGAGCGGATACATGACGGCGTCCAGCACCGCCTCGCGCTGGCGGCCCTCGGCGTCGCCCTTGGCATACAGGACAAACCGCTGCTTGCCGTCGCCGATGGCGAAATACAGCGCGCCGCGGGTGGACTGGCTCCACGTCACGCGGCCGCTGGCCGTCTCCAGCTTGTCGGCGGCCGGAAAGCGCCATTCCAGCGCGGCGTACACCAAGATCAAGCCTATGCCGAGCAGCAGGAAGAAATACGCGCCGCGCTCGCCGGCTAGCCATTGTTTCATGTTGGATGGGTGTGTATCGACATGACCGATATCATACAGCGTCGCTACAATGGCACCTCAACAAACACTGGAAGGTTTTCACTGAACCGGCGCGGCATTTGTAAACAATTTTGTTTACTTATTGATGGGCAAAGTTTAAAGTGGCGATATGAAAACACCACTGCTCATCGGCGCCGCCTGCCTGCTGGCCCTGCTTTCCACGATAGGCGCATCGCTGCCCTACCCCATCCTGCCGCCGCTGTTCGCCGCCGGCGCCAGCAACGGCCTGAACACCTTCCTCGGCCTGCCGCCCAAGCTGCTGTTCGGCCTGGCCCTGACCATCAACCCGCTCGGCCTGCTGATCGGCTCCGCCCTGCTCGGCCCGATGTCCGACCGCTACGGCCGCCGCCCGGTGCTGCTGGTCACCGCGGTCGGCGCCGCCATCGGCCACGCCGTCACCGCCTGCGCGCTGCTGATGGAATCCTATCCGCTGTTTATCGTCGCCCGCTTCGCCACCGGCTTGCTCGAAGGCAGCGGCTCGGTCGCCCGCGCGCTGCTGGCCGACCGCCTGACCGGCGACCTGCGCCGCAAAGCGCTGTCCTGGCTGAACGGCGCCTTCTACATGGGCTGGCTGGCCGGCCCGCTGCTGGCCGGCGCCACGCTCGGCTTCGGCCTGACCACGCCGTTCTGGGTCGCCGTCGCCGCACTGCTGCTGGTGGCGGCGCTGGTGGCCGTGACGCTGCCGCGCGAAGCGGCCACCGGCGCCACCACCTCGTGGTGGCAAGTGGCGCGCGACCGCCATTCGCTCAACCTGCTGCGCGAACCCGACCTGCGCAGCCTGTTCATCGTCACGCTGGCCTACACCTGCGGCGTCACCGGCTTCTACGAGTTCTACCCGCTGTGGCTGGTCGAGGTGCCCGGCTACAGCGCCCAGGGCATCGCCTGGACCACCGCCGCCATGTGCGCCGTGATGACCACCACCACCATCGTCGCCGGCCGCCCCTTCCAGGGCGAGCCGCTGCTCAGGGCGCGCCGCTTCGCCTTCATCACCGCCGCCATCATCACGCTGCTGGCGGCCAGCAACGCGAGCATCGGCATCGCCGCCATCGTCCTGTTCGGCATTCCGCACTCGTTCTACAACGCCATCGTGCCCAACTGGTGCGCCGAACGCTTCGGCGCCCACGGCCAGGGCGCGGTGATGGGCCTGATCTCCACCACCTTCTGCCTGGCCAACATCATCATGGCGCTGATCGGCGCGGTGCTGACCTTGATCGATACCCGCCTGATCCTGCTGCTGGGCGCGGCGCTGACCGCCTGGTCGGCCTGGCGCATGCAGGCCTGGCACCACAGCATGAACGCCAGGCCGGAAGCGGCGCTGCCATGAACACCGCCGAACAGACGCTGTTCCTGATCAAGACGCGCGGCCCGCAAACCGCGCAGCAACTGGCCGTGCTGCTGGAGCTGACCTCGATGGGTGCGCGCCGGCAGCTCGAATCCTGGCAGGAAAAAGGCATGGTCACCTACGAAGACGTGGCCGACAAGCCGGGCCGCCCGTCGCGCCGCTGGCTGCTGACCGAGGCCGGCCACGCGCGCTTCCCCGACCGCCACGCGGACCTGACGCTGCAGCTGATCGACCAGGTCCGCACGCTGTTCGGCGACGCCGGCCTGGACAAGCTGATCGGCTCGCGCGAGGCCGCCAGCGAGCTGCAATACCGCCAGCACCTGGCCGCCGCCCAGTCGCTGCCGGAGCGCGTGACGGCGCTGGTGCAGGCCCGCAGCGCCGAAGGCTATATGGCCGAGATCGAGCAGCAGGATGACGGCAGCCTGCTGCTGATCGAGAACCACTGCCCGATCTGCGCCGCCGCCAGACAATGCCAGCAATTCTGCCGCTCCGAGCTGGACGTGTTCCAGCGCGTGCTGGGGCCGGACTGCTCGGTGGGACGGGTCGAGCACATGCTGGCCGGCGCGCGCCGTTGCGTGTATGTCATCAAGAAGATATAATAAGAATCATTCTCATTCTTATTATCATCTTCCAGGAGTCCCGCATGCCCCGTCACGTCCCCCTGCGTCCTATGCTCATCGCGCTGTCGCTGGCCTATTCCGGCCAGGCCATCGCCGCCGAACCGGCCGATGCCGACACGCCCGAGACCACCATGCAGGTGGTCACCGTCACCGGCACGCAGGAAGACAGCTACACGGCCCGCAACACCAAGTCCGCAGGCAAGCTCGACCTGACGCTGCGCGAAACGCCGCAATCGGTGTCCGTCGTCACGCGCGCGCTGATGGATGATTTCCACCTCAGCAACATCAACCAGGTGCTGTCCACCACCACCGGCGTCACCGTCGAGAAGGTGGAAACCAGCCGCACCTACTACACCGCGCGCGGCTTCGACATCGTCAACTTCCAGTACGACGGCATCGGCGCGCCCCAGGTCTTCGGCAACGTCTCGGGCGACCTCGACACCGCGCTGTACGAACGCATCGACATCGTGCGCGGCGCCAACGGCATGATGGCCTCGACCGGCAATCCGTCGGCCACCGTCAACTTCATCCGCAAGCGTCCGACCAACGGCACCACCGCCGCCGCCAGCGTCACGCTCGGTTCGTGGAATGCGCGCCGTGCCGAAGGCGACGTCAGCACCAATCTGAACGAGAGCGGCAGCGTCAAGGGCCGCGCCGTGCTGGTGCAACAGGAAAGCGACTCCTACCTGGACCGCTATGCGCCGAAGAAAACCGTGGCTTACGCGGTGGTCGAAGCCCAGCTCGGCGACGCCACCCTGCTGACCGTCGGCCACACCTACGAAACCAACCGCAACAAGGGCGTGATGTGGGGCGCGCTGCCGCTGTACTACACCGACGGCAGCCCGACCAACTATCCGGTCTCGACCAGCACCTCGGCCGACTGGTCGCGCTGGGACACCACCACCAACAGCAGCTTCGCCGAACTGAGCCACAAACTGGGCCGGGACTGGAACCTCAGGTCCTCGCTGAGCTACATCACCGACAAATCGGATTCGACGCTGCAATACGTCTACGGCACGCCGGACAAGACCGCCGGCGGCGGCCTGTATGCCTACCCGTCGCTGTACAACGCGCGCCAGCGCCAGACGCTGCTCGACGTCACGGTCGACGGCAAGTTCGTGCTGGCCGGCCGCCGGCACGACATCAGCTTCGGCTACAACGGCTCGCGCGCCCATCTGAGCGACGTCTCGTTCTACGGCCAGGGCATCGGCACCGAGCTGCCGGGCCAGACCGCCTTCGACGGCAGCTACCCGCTGCCATCCTTCGATGCGGGCACCGACGGCAGCAGCTTCGAGGATACCCGCAACAGCGTCTTCATCGCCGCCCGCTTCAACCTGGCCGACGACTGGAAGCTGCTGAGCGGCCTCAACTCCACGCGCGCCAGGAGCAGCGGCGCCGCCTACGGCGTCAGCAAGTCGCTGGCGGCCCACAAGACCACGCCCTACGTCGGCCTGGTCCACGACATCAACAGCTGGCTGACGGCCTACGCCAGCCACACGGCGATCTTCAATCCGCAAAGCGAGACCGACGCCAGCGGCCAAGTGCTGAAGGCGATCGAAGGCAGCACCAGCGAGGCCGGCCTGAAAAGCGCGCTGTTCGACGGCAGACTGAACCTGTCGGGCGCGGTCTTCAAGACCAGGCAGGACAACACCGCCGAGCAGGCCGGCATGGTCGGCGCCAAGGCCTACTATCGCGGCGTGAACGCCGAATCGCAGGGCGTGGAATTCGACCTGTCCGGCGAGCTGGCCAAGGGCTGGCAAGCCAGCGCCGGCGCGACGCGCCTGTCCATCCACGGCGACGACGGCCAGGCCGCCCGCACCTACATCCCGCGCACCACGCTGCGCCTGAACACCACCTACCAGCTGCCAGGCCTGCCGGCGCTGAAGGTCGGCGCCACGGCGGCATGGCAGAGCGAGATCCATATCGACCAGGAACCGGGCATCGTCACCACCCAGTCGTCTTACGCGACACTGGGCCTGATGGCGCGCTACCAGATCGACAAGCACCTGAGCCTGTCGCTAAACCTGAACAATGTGACGGACAAGAAGTACCTGACCAGCCTGTACTGGACGCAAAGCCTGTACGCGGCGCCGCGCAACGGCAGCGCCACGCTGAGCTGGAATTATTGATGCGCCATTGAAATATTTTTCCGCTGTGACATTTTGATATGATCTGCGCGCGCCGGGCCGTCACAATGGCGTCCGGCGCAACGCCTCATCATCAAAACGACACAGGGAAATACACATGGCAAAATGTTTCAAAGCACTGGCAGGCGCCGCGCTGCTGCTGGCTTGCGGCCTGGCTTCAGCCCAACTGCCCATCGGCAATGGCGGTGCTCTCTTCTCAGGAGTCAACAAGGCCAATCCCAACCCGTCGCAAATCCTCGACATCTACATCGGGAACGCGCAGGCGCTGCTCAACGCAAACAAGGACTTGCTCAGCGCCGTGGGATTGAGCGAGCCGGCCGCCAGGGCGGGCGCCGAGGCGCAAAACCTGACGCCGCAATCCAGCCGCAGCCAGATTGAAAATGCGCTCAAGATACAGGCCGACAGCGGCCAGGCGCTGACGCAGAAACTGGCCGCCGGAGAGGCGCTGAGCGCTGCCGGAAAACTGCAATTCATCACCGGCGTGACAGCGCTGTCGCACGGCCTGATCGCGAGCGCCGGCATGTCGCGCGACCTGGTGGACATCCGCAAGACGCTCAAGGGCGCCAACGGCGCGGCCATCTCCGTGCTGTACCTGTCAAAAGCGTTGCCGGGCTCCGTCAGGGAAGTGGGCCAGACGCTGCAGGCCGCCGTCGCCTACGCCAAGGCCAACAACCTCACGCTGCCGCCGGTAGCGAACGAAGCGCTGGCTGTGCTGTAAGCGCGGGCGGCGGCAGCAGCTTGAGCAGCTGCTCCGGCGGCAGCGGACGGCTGAACAGGTAGCCCTGCATTTCGTCGCAGCCGTTCTCGCGCAGGAAGCTGCGCTGCTGTTCGGTCTCCACGCCTTCGGCGATCACGCGCAGCTTGAGCCGGTGCGCCAGGCCGATGATCGAGCTGGCGATGGCTTCGTCGCCTTCGCTGCGGCCCAGGTCGCGCACGAAGGATTTGTCGATCTTCAGGGTGCTGATCGGGAAGGACTTCAGCGCCGACAGGCTGGAATACCCCGTGCCGAAATCGTCGATCGACAGCGACACCCCCATCGCCCGCAGTTCGGCCATCTTGGCCACCGCGCCCTGCAGGTCGCGCATGATCACGCCCTCCGTCACTTCCAGCTCCAGCCATTCCGCGGCCAGGCCGCTGTCGGCCAGCGCCCGCGCCACGCGCGGCACCAGCTGCTGCTCCTCGAACTGGCGCGGCGAGACGTTGACGGAGATGCACAGCGGCGCCAGGCCGGCGTCCTGCCAGGCGCGGTTCTGCGCGCAGGCGGTGCGCAGCACCCACTCGCCCAGCGCGACGATCATGCCGCTCTCCTCGGCCAGCGGGATAAACCGGTCCGGCCCGATCACGCCGTGCTCCGGATGCTCCCAGCGCACCAGCGCCTCGACGCCGAACACGCGGCCGCTGCGCAGGTCAACCTTGGGCTGGTACACCAGGCGGAACTGGTTGTCGTCCAACGCGCCGCGCAAGCCCTCCAGCAGCGCCAGCTTCTGTTCGATGTGGGCGTTCATTTCGCCGGTATAGAACTGGCAGTTGTTCTTGCCCATGTCCTTGGCGCGGTACATCGCCGCGTCGGCGTGCATCAGCAGTGTCTCGGCGTCGCCGCCGTCGTTCGGATAGACCGCCACGCCGATGCTGCAGCTGACCTGCACTTCCTGGCCGCACAGGCTGATCGACTGCAGCACCGCTTCGCGCACGCGCTCCAGCACCGGCGCCGCGTCGGCCACCAGGCCGGCCTCGCTCAGCAGCAGCACGAACTCGTCGCCGCCGAAGCGGCCGACGGTGTCGCCGGCGCGCAGGCAGCCGGCCATGCGCTCGGCCACCACCTTCAGCAGCTCGTCGCCGGCGTTGTGGCCCAGGCAGTCGTTGACCAGCTTGAAGCCGTCCAGGTCGATGAAGGCGACCAGCACCGCGCCGCCGTTGCGCTGCGCCTGGGCGATGGTCAGCTCAAGGCGGTCGGCGATCAGGCTGCGGTTCGGCAGCCCGGTCAGCGTATCGTGGTGGGCCAGGTGCAGCATGCGCTCCTCGGCCAGCTTGCGCTCCGAGATGTCGCGCACGATGGCGACGATGCCGCCTTCGACCGGCACCACCTGCTGGTGCAGCCAGCGCGCGCGCAGCTGCGGTATGGTGCTTTCCCATTCCTGCTCGTGGACGCCGCCGATGCGCGTCACGTGCACCAGGTGCTCGAACATGCCGTTGCTGCGCGCCTGCGGCATCAGGCTGGATAAGGTCATGCCGCACAGCCGCTGCTTGCTGTAGCCGGTCATCTGCTCGGCGCGCACGTTGGCGTCGACGAAGATGAAGTCGACGATGTCGCCGCCGGCGTCGCGCACTTCGCGCATGACGAAGAAGGCGTCCAGGCTGGCGGCCGACGCCGCCGCATAGGTTTCCTGCGCGCGGCGCACGTGGGCGCGGTTGCGCGCGCCCTGCCACGACCATAGCCACAACAGCGCGGTGCCGAACACCAGCACCGCGCTGGCGATCCCCGCCTCCCACAGTTTTTCGCGGCGCTGGCGCTCGAAGCCGGCCATCAGTTCCGTTTCATCCAGCCCGACCAGCACGTTGAGCGGCACGCCATGCAGCGCCCGCATGCCGCTGTAGCGGTTCAGCGCGTTCGGCAAGCCGGCCGGCTCCGCGCGCAGGGTCATGCGCTGGCCGAACGACATCTGGTCGCCGATGCGCAGCGCGCGCACCACGCCGTCGGCGCCGACCAGGCCCAGCATGCCGCGCTCGCCGAGGCGGCTGCGCTCATAGCTGCTGGTGAAGTAGGCCGGGTCGGTCTCGACGATGACGATGCCGGCGAAATTGCCGGCGGCGTCATCGATCCTGCGCGTGAAGTGCAAATGCCATTCGGTGTTGGCGGCGTCGCGCGCGGCCTGGCTGACGTAGGTGACGCCGCTGTCGCGCTCCTGGTGGAAGGTGAAATAAGGCTGGCCGGCCACCGAAATCGGCAGCGCGCGCGGATTGCTGGCCACCGTCATGCCGTTGCGGTCGACGATGCTGACCACGAACACCACACCCGGCGGCAGCAGGCCTTCGCGGCCCAGCTCCGGCAGCGCGCCCAGCGCGCCCTTGCGCTCGACCGCGTATTTGAGCATGCGCAGCGTCTGGTCGATGCCGTCCAGGCTGCGCGCCACCTGCGCCTCGTAGGTGCCCAGCAGTTCGCGCAGCGTATCGGCGGCGGCTTCCTGCGCGTGCTCGCGCTCGGCGTCGATCTCGTGGAACGACACCAGCCAGATCGCCACCAGCAGCATCAGCGCGAACAGCGGCAGCGACACGTGCGTGTCCAGGCCGCGCCGCAGCCAGCGCGCCCGCAGCGTATCCTTCCTGGCCGGCGCGTTCATCGCGCCACCTGCACGGCCTTGACGCTGGCGTCCAGCGCGGCGCGGTCGATATAGCCGATCATGGCCGGATTGTCGGCCACCATCCTGCGCACGGCGGCGCTGCTGGCCAGCTCGCGCGGCGGCTGGCCGCGCCCGGTGAACACCATCTTGGTCCAGTAAGCCTTCATCAGGGCCGGCGACTTGGCCGCCATTCTGTCGTAGAACTCGTCGCGCAGCGGGCTGCCGACCGGCAGGTCCAGCGCCACCGCCTGCTCGCCGCCGGGGAAGCGGCCGGTCTGCGCCAGGAAGATCTCGGCCACCTGCTCCGGGCGCAGCGCGGTCACCGGATTCCTGGCCGAGACGATCACCACCAGCTCGGCCGCGCCGGCCGCGCCGGCCCACAGCAGCAGGCTGGCCAGCGCAAGACGGCGTAGCGTGAGGAGCATCATATGCATGGGCGCCCCCGTCAGAACACGAAGTCCACGGCCGCGCTCAGCACGGCGATGGGCCGGCCCGGTCGGAACCCCGGCTGGACGTTGATGAAGGTGCCGGTCGAGCCCTGCTGCGGCGTGATGCGGTCGTACTGCAGCTTGAGCGCATAGTTGGGGCACAGGTCCCAGCGCGCGCCGGCGGCGACGCTGCGCTGGCGCGGAATCGCCGCCAGCAGCTGGTTCAAGCCGGCGTTCAAGCCGGCGCCGGCGGCGGCCAGCGGCGGCGGCAGCGCGGCCAGGTCGAGGCCCGCCGTGCTGGCCGGCGTGTTCGCGCGCGAAACGGAATACGCCAGGTAGGGCGTCACGTCGCCGATGCGGTAGCCGGCGCTCAGGTAGGCGGCGGTCTTGTCGCCCAAGTACGAGCGCGCGTTCATGCGGCCGATCTCGCCCATCGCGAACCAGGCGCCGGGATCGTAGTTGAAGCCGATCGCGGCGACGTCGGCGCGCACCGCGTTGACGTCGTAGCGCGCGGCCAGCGCCGCGCCCTGCGGCCCGAAGGCGCGCAGGCCGTCGAACAGCTCGCGCGCGATGTCGACGCTGAGCTGGGTGGTCAGAAAGCTGGCGCGCAGCGTCAGCGCGCCGGCGGTGGTGGTGTTGGACAGGCCGCTCAGCGCGCGCGCCTGGGCCCGCGCGCCCGGCGACAGCGACAGGTCGGTGCGGCCGAAGAAGGCCTGCGTGAGGTTGTTGGCCTCGCCCGCGCGCCAGCGGTAGCTGGCGTCGACGCCGTCGCTGTTACTCAGCGGGATGGCGCCGTACAGCTCCACCGGCGGCCGCACCCACGGCAGCGCGTAGCCGGCCTTGCGGTAGTCGCCGCTCAGGAACAGCGGCAGCGCGATGCGGCCCGCGCGCACGCTCAGGTCCGGCGTGGCCTGGTACTGAAGGTTGGCCCACTCGACCCTGGGCGCATAGCCGCCGCGCAGCGTGCGCTCGGACACCAGCTGCAGCACCGCCGACCACGCGCCGTCCAGGTTCACGCCCAGCTGCATGCCGAGGCGGCTGTCGACGGCGGCGCTCCAGTCGCGGCTGTAACCGGCGTCGCCGGGATTGAGGACGTTGGCGGTGAAGTCGGCCGCGTGCTCGCTGCTGTGCGCCACGCCCAGCGTGCCGAAGCCGCCGAAGGTCCAGCGTGCCCGGTCGTCGTCCACGACCTCGCCTGCCGGAGCCATGCGGCAGCTCAGCATCATCAAGGTCGCAACGGTGGCGCGCAACGGCGAAAATTCAACGGTCATTGTGGTTCCTGTCTATCGGCATACGGCAAACGAATGCCCGCCTTCCGCACAGCGGAATGTCTGTTTAATAAGGTGGGAGGGTTACGTGGGCACGGAGCCGGGGTGCCGGTCCGAAGAACTGATTCGGATGAATGAACTTTATACTGCCTTTCGGCAACTGTCGATGAATTAGAGCAATATACCAAAAATTCTCTCCAAAAATCACACTTTTCAGTGACTTTTAGACATTTCCAATGTCAATACATTATCGGATGGCTTGCTCTAATTTCCATCTTATGGATGCGCCAACGCCTGCTTCAGCTTGTCCACGCTGTATGGTTTCAAGAGCAACTGCGCCTGCTCCAGCGCGAAGCGCGGGTGCTGGCCGCTGGCGTAGATGATGCGCAGGCCGGGCTGGGCGGCGCGCGCCCTGCCCGCCAGCACCTCGCCGGACAAGTCGGGCAGCGAGATATCGGTCAACAGGACGTCGACCGGCCCTTGCGCCAGCAGCGCCAGCGCGCCGGCCGCGTCGCCGGCCTGCAGCACCGTATGGCCCAGCAGCTCCAGCAGCTCGCCGGTGGTGGCGCGCAGCTCCGGCTCGTCCTCCACCAGCAGGATGCGGATGCCGCCCGGCTGGCTGACGGCCAGCGCGATATCGGCCGCCGCCTGCGCATGCTGCCGGCGGTTGGCCAGCACATGGCGCACCTTGCGCGCCAGCGCCTCGCGGGTGTACGGCTTGCCCAGCAAATCGACGCCGGGGTCGAGCCGGCCGCCGTGCACGATGGCGTTCTCTGTGTAACCGGAGGTGAACAGCACCGCCATGCCGGGCTGGCGCTCGCGCGCCTTGCGCGCCAGCTCGGGACTGCGCAAGGTGCCCGGCATGACCACGTCGGTAAACAGCAGGTCGATCGGCATGCCGCTGTCGACGATGCTCAGCGCGCTGGCGGCGTCGCCCGCCTTCAGCACCCGGTACCCCAGCTCGCTCAGCAGTTCGACCACGGTGGCGCGCACGCCCTCGTCGTCTTCCGCCACCAGGATGGTCTCCTGGCCGCCGACCACGGCGCGCGCCTCCGGCGGCAGCGGCGCGTCCTCGACATCCAGGGAGCGCGGCAGGTATAGCTTGACCGTGGTGCCGTTGCCCGGTTCGCTGTAGATCTTGACGTGGCCGCCGGATTGGCGCGCGAAGCCGTACACCATCGACAGGCCGAGGCCGCTGCCCTTGCCTTCCGGCTTGGTCGAGAAGAAGGGATCGAAGGCCTGCTCCATCACCTCGGCGCTCATGCCGCTGCCGGTGTCGCTGACGGCGATCATCACGTACTGGCCGGCGCTGAGCTCCGGGTGGGCGCTGGCGTAGGCGTCGTCCAGCAATGCATTCCCCACTTCGATGGTCAGCTTGCCCACGCCTTCCATCGCGTCGCGCGCGTTGATGCACAGGTTGAGCACCGCGTTCTCCACCTGCGCGGTGTCGACCAGCGTATTCCACAAGCCGCCGGAGATCACCGTCTCCACCTCGATCTCCTCGCCCAGGCTGCGGCGCAGCATGTCCTCCATGCCGCTGATGAAGCGGCCGATCCTGACCACGCGCGGGTCGAGCGCCTGGCGCCGGCCGAACGCCAGCAGGTAGCTGGCCAGCTTGGCGCCGCGCGTGACGCCGGCCAGCGCGTTGTCCAGCCGACGCTCGGCGCGCGCATTGCCGGCCACGTCGCCGGCCAGCAGCTGCAGATTGCCGGAGATGACCTGCAACAGGTTGTTGAAGTCGTGCGCCACGCCGCCGGTCAGCTTGCCGATCGCTTCCATCTTCTGCGACTGCTGCAAGGCCAGCGCGGTGCGCCGCATTTCCTCGGCCGCCGCCCGTTCCGCCGTCATGTCGCGGCCCACCGCGTGGACGAAGCGCTGGTCCGGCGCCGCCGTCCACGACAGGATGGCGTAGCCGCCGCCCTTGCGGCGCGTGCGGTTCTCGAATTTGAAGGTGTTGGCGCCGCCGGCCAGCGATGCCATTTCGGCCGACGTCGCCGCCAGGTCGTCCGGATGCACCAGCGTGTACAGCGAAGTGCCGACGATCTCGGCCTGCTCCCAGCCCAGCAATCGGGTAAAGGCCGGGTTGATGGCGGTGATCCAGCCTTCAAGTTCGGCCACCAGCATGACGTCGGTGGAGTACTGCCACATGCGGTCGCGCTCCGCGGTGCGCTCGGCCACCTGCCGCTGCAGCATGGCGGCGGTGGATTTCTGGTCCTGGATGTCGGTGTTGGTGCCGACCCAGCGCTGCACCGCGCCGTTGTCGTCGACGATAGGCAGGGCGCGCACGATGTGCCAGCGGTAGGCGCCGTCGGCGCGGCGGATGCGGAATTCGGTTTCGTAGGTCTGCCCGGCCGCCACGGCGGCGAACCACGAAGCGCCGGCCGCGTCGCGGTCGTCCGGGTGGACGATGTCGGCCCAGCCGACGCCGTCCAGCTGGCCCGGCCGGGTGCCCGAGTAGCGGTACACCTGGTCGTTGAGCCAGTCGACGCCGCCGTCGGCGGCGGAGGCCCATACCTGGTTGGGCATGGTCTGCGCCAGCGTGCGGAAGGTGTCCTCGCTGGCGCGCATCAGGTTCTCGGCCAGCACGCGGTCGGTGACGTCGGCGCCCTGCACGAAGATGCCCAGCACACTGCCGCTGTCGTCGCGCAGCGGCTGGTAGACGAAGTCGAGAAAGCGCTCGCGCGCCGGCGCCTCGCCGGTGGCGTCGATCGAGAACGGCACGGCGACGCCGGACCAGCTCTCGCCCGAAGCGTACAGCCGGTCGAGCAGCGCGGCGAAGCCCTGGGCCTCGGCCTCCGGCAGCGCCTCGCGCAGCGGCAGGCCGAGCACCGGCCGGTGGCCGATCAATGCCGAGTATGCGCGATTGGCCAGCGTGAACACGTGATCGGGGCCGGACAGCATGGTCATGAAACCCGGCGCCTGTTCGAACATGGTACGCAGCCGTTCGCCCTCGTTGCGAAGGCGGCGCTCCGCCTTGACCTTGCCGGTGGTCTCGACCACGATCACCATCACGCCGACCGGCGCGCCCTGCTCGTCCAGCAGCGGCGAATAGTCGAGGTTCATCCACACCTGCTCCGGCTTGCCGGACCGGCGCAGCGTCAGCTCCTGGTCGACATAGGCCAGCGTGCCGCCGCCCAGGCAGACCTGCAGCACGTGCTGGTTGAAGTCCGCCACCTCCGGCCAGGCCTCGCGCACGTTGGCGCCCAGCGAGGCCGGGTGGCGTCCGGCGGCAAACACCGAATAGCCGTCGTTATAGATCATCACGCCCTCCTCGCCCCACAGCGTGACGATGGGCACCGGCGAGCGCAGGATCAGCGAGATCGTGGTCTTCAGCGACTGCGGCCAGCCGTCGATCGGACCCAGCGCGGTCGCCCCCCAGTTAAAGGAAGCAATAATCTGCGCTAGCTGGCCGCCGCCTTGAAGGAAGGAATGAGTCATCGGACGATTATAGCGTTGTCCTATACAGAAAACTTGCGCACGGGAGTAATCGTGCATTGCCAATTAGATAAATTACAGCTATCCTGAGAATAGGAATCATTATCATTAAAGAGAAATCAAAGAGACACATGGATATCCCTCAAGAGCTGCGCAAACTCGGCCTGAAAGCCACCCTGCCCCGCCTGCGCATCCTGCAGCTGTTCCAGGAATCGAAGAGCAAGCACCTGAACGCGGACGACGTCTACCGCCTGCTGCACGACGAAAATATCGACATGGGCCTGGCCACGGTCTACCGCGTGCTGATGCAGTTCGCCGACGCAGGCATCCTGATCCGCCGCCATTTCGAATCGGTGGCCTCGGTGTTCGAGCTGAATGAAGGCAGCCACCACGACCATCTGATCTGCACCAATTGCGGCCGCATGGAGGAGTTCCTCGACGCCGAAATCGAGCGGCGCCAGGAGGCGGTGGCCAGGGAGCGCAACTTCGTGCTGCACGAGCACTCGCTGTCGCTGTACGGTTTTTGCGGCGACTGCGCGGCCACCATCAACCCGCTGGCCAGCGTCAAGAAGATGCGGCGTTCCTGAACAGCGCCTCGACAAAATCGACGAACACCTTGATCCTGGCCGCGCGCTGATGGCGTTGCGGGTACAGCACCGACACGTCCGGCCCCGGCGCCTGCCAGGGCTCCAGCAGAGGCAGCAGCGCGCCGCTGCGCAGCGGTTCGATCAGCGATACCGATAGATGCTGGACGATGCCGCCGCCCTGCAGCGCCATTTCGATCAGCGATTCCACATGATCCATCGCCACCGCGCCGCGCGGCGTGCTGGTGAACGGCTGGCCGTCCTGCTGGAAGGTCCACGGCCGCAGCTGGCGCGCTTTCGGATAGACGAAATTCAGGCATGGCAGGTGCTCCAGGTCGTCCGGGTGGCCGGGCCGGCCATGCCTGGCGATGAAGTCCGGCGAGGCGCAGCAGATGTAGTTGTTCTTGAAGATGCTGCGTCCCACCAGCGAAGAATCGGGCAGCTCGCCGATGCGCAGCATCACGTCCACGCCCTCGTCCACCATGTCGATCAGGCGGTCGCTGGCCGTCAGGCGCACGCTCAGTTCCGGATAGGCCGCCAGGAAGCGCGGCAGCGCCGGCGCCACGAAGCGGCGCGCCAGGATGTCCGGCATGTCGACCCGCAGGCTGCCGCGCGGCAGTTGCCGCGCATCGCTCATGCTGGCTTCCAGTTCATCCATCTCGTCGAGCAGGCGGCGGGCCTGCTCGACGCAGCGCCGCCCCTCCTCGGTCAGCGACATGCTGCGCGTGGTGCGGTTCAGCAGGCGCGCGCCGAAGTGCGCCTCCAGCACGCCGATCTGGTGGGTGACGGAGGATGTCGATATCCCCAGCTTGGCCGCGGCGCGGCTGAAGCCACCGGCATCGACCACGGCGCAAAAAACCTTCAAGGCATCCAGACGATCCATCCCGCTCCCCCTTTTTTCACTCTAGCGTGATTATTCACGATTTCGGGATACTGCATGCGAACCAGCCCCGTTTTTCCCGCCGCCGCCCTGCCCTAGACTGGCTTTATCAATCACCGAGGAGCACATCATGCAAGCAGTCGTACTGAATAACGCGGGCGCCCCGCTCGTCATCCAGCAGATCGAACGCCCCGCCGCCGGTCCGGGCCAGGTGCTGGTGCGCGTATGCGCCAGCGGCGTCAATCCGCTCGACACCAAGATCGCCGCCGGCAAGGCCGATCACGCCCGCGTCCAGCTGCCCGCCATACTGGGCATCGACATGGCCGGCGTGGTCGACAGCGTCGGCGCGGGCGTCGAGTCTTATGCGCCGGGCGACCGGGTCTACGGCATGACCGGCGGCATCGGCGGCGTCCAGGGCTCGTTGGCCGAGTATGCGGCTGTGGACGCGCGCCTGCTGGCCCACATGCCGCCGGGGTTGACGATGCGCGAAGCCGCCGCGCTGCCGCTGATCTTCATCACCGCCTGGGAAGGCCTGGTCGACCGCGCCCGCGTCGGCCCAGGCAAGACGGTGCTGGTGCACGGCGGCGCCGGCGGCGTCGGCCACATGGCGGTGCAGCTGGCGATCGCGCTGGGCGCCACGGTCCATGCCACCGGCAGCGCAGGCCAGCGCGGGGCCATCGAGGCCATGGGCGCGACATTCATCGACTACCGCGCCGCCAGCGTTGAAGAATACGTCCAGCAATACACGGACGGCGAAGGCTTCGACATCGTCTATGACACGGTCGGCGGCGCCACGCTGGACGCCTCGTTCCGCGCCGCGCGCCAGTATCACGGCCATGTAGTGAGCTGCCTCGGCTGGGGCACGCATGCGCTGGCGCCGCTGTCGTTCCGGGCCGCGACGTATTCGGGCGTGTTCACGCTGCTGCCGCTATTATCGGGCAAAGGCCGCGCGCATCACGGCGACATCATGAAAGAAGCCGGCGCGCTGGTCGCCGCCGGCAAGCTGAAAGTGATGCTGGATCCGGCCGTCTACACGCTGGCCGGCGCCAATGCCGCCCATGCCGCGCTGGTCGAAGGAAGGGCGTGCGGCAAGGTGGTGGTGGAAGTCGCTACGGCGTAAGCGTATCGGCCTCGCCGAAGGACGGCGGTGGCGCGAACTTCATGCCCGGATTGGTGAACATCTTCACCGGCCGGGTCTTGTCGTTCTTGATGAAGCCGAACTGGCCGGGATCGTACTGGAAGCGGCCGGCCGCGTTGACGATGGAGATGCCGCCCTCGCTGACGTGGACGTGCAGGCCCGGCTCCAGGCCCGGCGACGGATCGAGGTCGCCCTTGCCGGTCAGGTATTCAAGGAAGAAGGTGGTGCCGCGTATGCCTATGGTGGCGCTGGGTGTCTTCAGCGCGAACTTGTCCTTGCTGCGCTTGCCGAGAATGCCGGTGACCGAGCGCAGGCCGCCCTTGAGCAGCGTGAAGGCGGCGCGGTCGGCATCGGGCTTGTCGCCGTCGAAGGAGAACTGGTCGATGACGACCGTGGAACCGGGCTTCAGGGTCAGCTCGCTGTTGTCGATGAAGCGCACCAGCGCGTAGGCGCCGGCGGCCGTGGTCAGCGTATCGCCGCCCTCCACTTCCGACCTGGCCTGCAGCGCCCTGAGCGCGCCGGACGGCGAGCGCGCGCTCATCGCGCCGCTGGCCTGCACCACCACGCCGGCCACCTGCGCAGCCGAAGCCTGCGCCGCCGTCGCCCACAGCAGCAGCGCTGCCAGAACATACCGAATCCGCATGAAACACCTGATCGAGATCTGAATAGGCTTTTATATCACGGATAGCCATCAGGCGGCCTGCAGTTGCAGGCTGCCTTCGAGGAATGTGAGTGCGGATTCCGCCGTCAACGGGCGGCTGTAGTAGTAGCCCTGTATCTCGTCGCAGCGCCAGCCGCTCAGCATGCCGCGCTGTGCTTCGGTCTCCACGCCCTCGGCGATCACGGTCAGGCCCAGGCTGTGACCGAGGCCGATGGTGGCCTGCACGATGGCGCTTTGCTCGCGCACCGAGTGCATATTGCGCACGAAGGACTGGTCGATCTTCAGCTTGTGAATCGGGAAGCGCGACAGGTAGGCCAGGCTGGAATAACCGGTGCCGAAATCGTCGATGGCCAGCTTGAGGCCGAGCGCGCGCAGGCGGTGCAGCAAGGCGATGGCGCTTTCGGCGTCTTCCACCATCACGCTTTCGGTGATCTCCAGCTCGATGCTGCAGGGGTCGACGTGGGTGGTGGCAAGCAGGTCCTCCAGGTGCGCCAGGAAGCCCGGCGCGGCAAACTGGCGCGGCGAGATATTCACCGCCACCACCACCCGCTGGCCGGTTTCGGCCTGCCACACGCTGACCTGGCGGCAGGCTTCTTCCAGCACCCAGTTGCCGATGGCGACGATCAGGCCGGATTCCTCGGCCAGCGGAATGAAGTCGGCCGGCGAGATCAGCTGGCCGTTGCGGCGCCAGCGCACCAGCGCTTCGAAGCCGATCAAGCCGCCGTTGTGCAAGGCTTGCTGCGGCTGATAATGCAATTCCAGTTCGTCGCGCTCGATGGCGTGGCGCAGCAGCGATTCCAGGTCCAGCCGCTCGCCCGCTTCGGCGTTGAGCTGCTGCGAATAGGCCACCAGCCGGTCGCCGCCGGCCTTGCGCGCGGCCTGCAGCGCGGCGTCGGCGTTGCGCAGCAGGACGTCCGGCGTGGCGCCGTTGTGCGGATAGGTGACCGCACCCAGGCTCAGGGTGGTGAAGATTTCGTGGCCTTCGCAATCGAACGGGCTGCATGCCTCTTCGCGCAGGCCGTCCATCGCCGCGCGGAATTCGTCGCTGCTGCAATCCATGCCGTACAGGATGGCGAAGTTGGCGCCGTCCAGGCGGAACACCTCGCCGCCGCAGCGCTCCGCAGCGGCGCGGATCCGGCCCGTCAGGCCGACCATGACGCGGTCGCCGAAGGCGTGGCCGAAGCCGCCGACAATGCGCGAGAAGCGGTCGATGGTGCCCAGCACCACCACGTGCGCTTGCTGCGCCGGCAAGGCCGCCAGCCGCGCCTCGAAGCTGCGGCGGTGCGCGAGGCCGGTCAGCGGATCGTGGCCGGCCTGGTGTTTCAGTTCATCCTCGATCCGCACCCGGGCCCGCACGTGATGCAGCATGAACAGGCAGGTCAGCAAGGCCAGCACGTCGAACAAATGCACCAGCAGCGTGATGCCGGCGATGCTGCGGCTGGCCATGCTGCCCTTGTCGTTGATCGCATCCTGCACCTGCTGCTGCATGCCGTCGATCTGCGCGCGCAGCCGCTTGACATCGTTGTTCATCGCGATCAGTACGCGGCGCGCGGCTGCTGGATCGGCATCGACGCCGCGCTCGAAGTCCGGCGCCAGCTTGACGATATCCAGGTAGCCTTCGCGCAGTGCGCCCAGCTCCGGGCCATCGCCCAGGCTGGACCGCAGTTGCGCGAGGGAGGCATCGAGTTCGCCCCGGCCCATGTTCTCCAGCACATGGAAGCGCTCCGACGTGATCGATGCGGTAAAGCGTTTGTCGAACGCCAGCTGGTAGCGCAGCATGGCGCTTTCAAAGTCGCCGAGGTAGCGCAGCTGCGGAATGGTCTTGGTCAGCAGCGGCGTCTCGTTGCGGCGGATATTGTGCGCGGTCCTTTCCATCACCACCGAGAGCGTCACGCTGGCCGCGACCACCAGCAACAACATGATGTAAATGAGACGGCGTGAACTGCTGATGGCGTTGGTCATGACTATTCCTGTGGGGATGGGAAGCCGGCGCCGCCGGCCTGGCGCAGGCACCGCAGCAGTTCGTTCGCCTCGAAGGGTTTGCTCAGGAAGCAGGAGGCGCCGCCTTGCAGCGCGCGCTTGCGCAATGCTGCTTCGGGAAAGGCTGTCATCAGGATCAGCGGCAGCTGGTTGCCCTGGCGGCGCAGCTGCTCCAGCAGTTCGATGCCGCTCATGCCCGGCATCTGCAGGTCGGTGACGATGCAGTGGTAGTCACCCAGGCCGCCTGCTGCCAGCAGGGCGTATGCCGAATCGTAGGCGTCGGCGGTGTAGCCATAGGAGCGCAGCAGGCTGCTGA
Organism: Duganella sp. CT11-25; assembly: GCF_047302815.1. Taxonomy (NCBI): domain Bacteria; kingdom Pseudomonadati; phylum Pseudomonadota; class Betaproteobacteria; order Burkholderiales; family Oxalobacteraceae; genus Duganella; species Duganella sp. CT11-25. Next base: position 7,121,425 of record NZ_JBKBFD010000001.1, on the reverse strand, counting down.
GGGCAATCCGCACCGAGTCGTCGTCGTCGACGATGGCGATATTGCATAAATGTGGTTCCGGATAAGTCACTAGCTACTCCCATGTTCGGACGGCGGCTCGCGGCCATCCAGCGCATGGGAGAACAATACAGTTCGGTGACCTTTACCGAAATTATACAAGGGTATAGGTATGCCGGAAGCTCAAGCCAGGCCAAGGGCTTCGGCCATGCGCACCAGGTCGGCGAAGGTCTTGGCTTCCATCTTGCGCATGGCGTTCCCGCGATGGATCTTGACGGTGATCTCGCTGGTGCCGACCTCGCCGGCGATCTGCTTGTTCATCAGGCCGCGCGCGGCCAGGCCCATGATCTCGCGCTCGCGCGGCGTCAGGGTGGCGTAGCGCGTGGTCAGCCCTTGCAGCGCCTGGTCGCGCTGGCGCCGTTCGCGGTCGGCCTGCAGCGCGGCGTGGATCGCGTCCAGCAGGTCCTGGTCGCGGAAAGGCTTGGCCAGGAAGTCGATGGCGCCGGCCTTCATGGCCCGCACCGACATCGGGATGTCACCGTGCCCCGTCATGAAGATGATCGGCAGCGCCACGCCGTCGCGATTGAGCTCGGCCTGGAAATCGAGCCCGCTGACGCCCTGCAGCCGCACGTCCAGCAGCAGGCAGCTGGTCAGCTCGGGACGCGGCGCGGCCAGGAATTCCGCCACCGAGGCGTGGGCGGCGATCCGCATGCCGACGGAGCGCAGCAGGCTGGAAATGGCGTCGCGCAGCGGCGCCTCGTCGTCGACGATGTAAACCAGCGCGTCGGCGTAGTCAATCTGGTTCATGAGCTGATGCACGAGCTGGTTCATGGGCGGGCAACGAGAAAAAGATGGTGGCGCCGGCCACGGGACCGTCCGGCGCCGGCTGGCGCACCCAGATGCGGCCGCCGTGGGTTTCGATGATCGAGCGGCAGATCGGCAGCCCCATGCCCATGCCCTCCTCCTTGGTGCTGTAGAAGGCTTCGAACAAACGCGGCATCGCCGCCGCCGGAATGCCGGGGCCGGAGTCGCTGACGCTCAGCTGCGGGCAGCCGCTTTCGCCGGCTTGCGTGCGCAGCGTCAGCACCGCCTGGCCGGGAGCGCAGCCGGACATGGCCTGGATGGCGTTCATCAGCAGGTTGATGATCACCTGCTGCAACTGCACGCGGTCGCCCTCGACCGCCGGCAGGTCCGGCGCCAGCGACAGCATCAGGGCGACGTGGTGGTTGTCCAGTTCACGCCGCACCAGGTCCACGCTCTCCTCGACCACGGTGTTCAAGTCCAGCACCGCGTGCTGCGGGTCGCTGCGGCGCGCCAGTGCGCGGATGCGCTTGATCACGCCAGTGGCGCGCTGGCTCGCTTCCAGTATGCTGGAAATGGTGGCGCGCGCCTCGGCCAGGTCGGGCAGCGGGCGGTTCAGCCAGCGCACGCAGGCCTCGCCGTTGGTGGAAATCGCCGCCAGCGGCTGATTGACTTCGTGCGCGATGGAGGCGGCCAGTTCGCCCAGCATGGTGACCCGGGTGGCATGCGCCAGCTGCACCTGCGAGCGGTGCAAGGCTTGCTCGGCCAGCACCGCCGCCGTCACGTCGGTCAACGCGCCCAGGTACTCGCAGGAGCCGTCCTGGTTGTACTGGGCGTGCGCCAGCACATGCACGTATTTCAGTTCGCCGTCCGGCATCAGCAGGCGATGGCGCAGGTCGACTACGCCCTCGCCCCGCAGCGACTGTTCGAACGCCGCACGCACGTGATGGCGGTCCTCCGGCGCGGTGTGCTGCAGCACCCGTTCCATGGTCGGCGTCACGTCCAGCGGATAGCCGAAGATGCGGGCCGCTTCGTCGGACCAGTACATCTCGCCGGTCGGCGCCTTGAAACTGAAGCTGCCGGTCTTGCTGATGCGCTGGGTGCCGGCCAGGAAGGCCTCGCTGCGGCGCAGCGCATGTTCGCGCGCCAGCAGCGCATTGGTGGCGGCCTGGCCGCGCAGCGCCAGGAAGGAAGTGATGCTGATGGCCAGCAGGCCGACCGTCATGCGGCCGGAGGCGGCGCCGGAGAACACTTCGGTGTGGGTCAGCAGGTAGGAGGCCACGGTCAGCGCCAGGCAGACGGCGGTGGCCAGCAGGACGCCGCGCCGCTGCCACACGCTGGCCGACAGCAGTACCACCACCACGTACATCACGGCGATCGCCATGTCGAGCGGCGAGAAGGTGTCCAGCGCGAAGATCAGCAGCGTGAGACAGATCAGCAGCGCAGACATCCAGGGAGTGCTAGGTACCCGTAACATGCCTGTCCTTGTAGTTTATGTTGGCAATCCCACCAATTATAGTGCGGAATTGCCTATACGCATCCTATACTCCGGTATAGGTGGTGCGGCACGCCGCTGCGGCGGAATTCAATGCTACATTGGCAGGATTCGATCCCTTTGAGCGGTTTATGCCGGCGCGCATACGACCTAGAATCAGTTCATCGCTCAATCACCGAAAACTGACAACCATGAAAACCAAACTGCTGCCCGCCTCCTTCTTCGCGCTGACGCTGGGGCTGGCCGAAACCGGCAACGCCTGGCGCTTCGCACATAACCTGTGGGCGCTGCCGCCGCTGGCGGGCGAAGTGCTGCAGGCGCTGGCCGTGCTGTCCTTCCTGCTGTTCCTCGCCCTCTACGCGCACAAATGGCTGGCGCACCGCGCCGGCGCCGTGGCCGAAACGCGCGATCCGGTGCAATCGGCCTTCCTGGCGCTGATACCGGAATCGCTGATCCTGGTCGCGCTGGCGCTGCAGCCGTACTGGCTGGCCGCCGCCAAGCCCTTGTTCTGGACCGGTTCCGCCCTGAACCTGGCCTACGGCGCCTGGCGCCTGGCCGCGCACTGGAGCGCCAGGCGCGACGCCGTACAGATCGTGCCGCCGCTGTTCCTGCCGTACACCGCCAGTGTGCTGGTCAATGCGCTGGCGGCGGGCGTGTTCGGCTACATCGACTACGGCTGGATGCTGTTCGGCGCCGGCGCCATCTCGTGGCTGATACTCGATTCGGCCATCACCCATCAGCTGATGACGGGCGGCCTGGCCGACAAGACCCGCAACTTCATGGGCATCTACAGCGCACCGCCGGTGGTGGCACTGGTGGCCTACCAGGTGCTGGCCGGCGCCGGCGCCAACGCGGCGGTCACGTATGCGCTGGCCGGCTACGCGCTGTTCGTGTTCGCGGGCCTGGCCTTCGCCGCGCGCTGGCTGGCGCAGCAAGACTTCGCACCCGGCTATTGGGCCTACACCTTCGGCATCGCCACGCTGGGCCAGGGCTTGATGCTGATGGTGGAACATAGCCGCAGCCCCGTGCTGGAAGCCGTCGCTGCCGCGGTGTTTGCAGCCACTCTGCTGCTGGTGCTGTACGTGGCCTGGGGTTCGCTGCGGCTGCTGGCGCGCGGCAGCTACCTGCCCGCCGCCCCGCAAGCGGTAGCCGGCACATGATGAAGACGCTGGCCCTGGTGCTGTTCCCCGGCGTGCAGTCGCTGGACGTCTCCGGGCCGATGGACGTCTTCGCCGAAGCCAACGCCTACGTCGGCGAAGGCCAGGGCTACCGGCTGGTCACGGTCGGCACCGCGCCCTACCCGATCCGCGCCTCCAACGGCCAGCAACTGGGCGCCGACCTTGGCCTGGACGACGCCGGCCACGCTTACGACATCGTACTGGTCGCCGGCGGGCCGCAGCTGCCGCAGGCGCCGGACCACCCGCAGCTGTCGGCCTGGCTGCGCACCGTGGCGCACAGCGTGCCGCGCTACGGCTCCATCTGCACCGGCGCCTTCCTGCTGGGCCGCGCCGGTCTGCTGGACGGCAAGCGCGCCACCACGCACTGGAGCGACGCCGCCCAGCTGGCCGCTCAGTTCCCGCTGGCGCAGATCGAGCATGACCGCATCCACGTGCGCGACGGCGCGCTGGTCACCTCGGCCGGCGTCACGGCCGGCATCGACCTGGCGCTGGCATTGGTGGCGGAAGACCATGGGCCCGCCGTCGCGCTGGCGGTGGCCAAGCGCCTGCTGGTGCTGGCGCAGCGCCAGGGCGGCCAGTCGCAGTTCAGTCCTTATTTGTCCGAGGCCGCCGCGCCGAACGAACTGGCGGCGGTGATCCAGCGCTACGTGATGGACCACCTGGCCGAAGCGCTGTCGGTCGAGCGCCTGGCCGAAGTGGCCGGCATGAGCCCGCGCAATTTCGCCCGCCGCTTCGTCGAGGAGATGGCCGTCACGCCGGCCGAATTCGTGCAGCGCGCCCGCATCGACGCCGCGCGCAATCTGCTGGAGGGTGGCGGACTGGCGCTCAAGACCATCGCCTACCGCTGCGGTTTCGGCAGCGCGGCGCGCATGCGGCTGGTGTTCGCGCAGCGCTTCGGCGTCACGCCCAACCAGTACCGCGACAGCTTCCGCGCGGTGCGCGGCGGCGATTGACATCCAGCGAGACATCCCCAACTATAGGGGGATGAGCAAACTGCCGACCGCCGCCGAACTGTGGCAAGACTTCCACCCCGCCGTGGCGGCGTGGTTTCGCTTGACTTTCCAAAACGCAACGGAAGCCCAGCAACGGGCCTGGCCCTTGATCCGCAGCGGCCAGCCGACGCTGATCGCCGCGCCGACCGGTTCGGGCAAGACGCTGACCGCCTTCCTGGCCGCGATCGATGCGCTGGTGCGCGAAAGCGGCACCGGCCCGCTGCCCGATGAAACGCGGGTGCTGTACGTGTCGCCGCTGAAGGCGCTGTCGAACGACATCCGCGTCAACCTGCTGGCGCCGCTGGAGGGCATCGCACGCGAACTGGAGGCGATGGATCTGCCGCCGCACGGCATCCGCAGCGCCGTGCGCACCGGCGACACCACGCAGGCGGAACGCAACGCCATGCGCAGGCGCGCGCCGCACATCCTGGTGTCGACGCCGGAATCGCTGTACGTGCTGCTCGGCTCCGACAGCGGCCGCGCCATGCTGTCGACGGTGCGCACCGTGATCGTCGACGAGATCCACGCGGTGGCCGGCGGCAAGCGCGGCAGCCACCTGGCCCTGAGCCTGGAGCGGCTCGATGCGCTGTCTGCGCGGCGGCCGGTGCGCATCGGCCTGTCGGCCACGCAGAAACCCTTGTCGGCCGTGGCGCGGTTCCTCACCGGCGCCGGGCGCGATTGCGCGGTGGTCGACGTCGGCCATGTGCGCGCGCGCGACCTGAACCTGGAGCTGCCGCCGGTGCCGCTGGAAGCCATCATGGCCAACGACGTATGGGAGCGCGTCTACGACCGCCTGGCCGAGCTGACGGTCCTGCACCGCACCACGCTGATCTTCGTCAACACCCGGCGCATGGCAGAGCGCATGGCGCGCCACCTGGCCGAGCGCCTCGGCGCCGAACATGTGGCCGCGCACCACGGCAGCCTGGCCAAGGAATACCGGCTCGACGCCGAGCAACGCCTCAAGCGCGGCGAGCTGCAGGTGCTGATCGCCACCGCCTCGCTGGAGCTGGGCATCGATATCGGCGACGTCGACCTGGTGTGCCAGATCGGTTCCCCGCGCAGCATCGCCGCCTTCCTGCAACGGGTCGGCCGCTCCGGCCACCATGTCGGCGGCCTGCCCAAGGGCCGGCTGTTCCCCCAATCGCGCGACGATTTGATCGAATGCACCGCGCTGCTGGATTGCGTGCGGCGCGACGAACTGGATCTGCTGCGCATCCCCGTCGCCCCGCTGGATGTGATGGCGCAGCAGATCGTCGCCGAGGTGGCCTGCCGCGAATGGAGCGAGGATGCGCTGTTCGCGCTGCTGCGCAACGCCTCGCCCTACGCGCAGCTGGAGCGCAAGCAGTACGACGCCGTGCTGCGCATGCTCACCGACGGCTACACCGGCCGCCAGGGTGTGCGCGGCGCCTACCTGCATCGCGACACCGTCAGCGGCACGCTGCGCGGACGGCGCGGTGGCAAGCTGACCGCCGTCACCTCCGGCGGCACCATACCGGACAACGCCGACTACACGGTGCTGCTGGAACCGCAGGGCCAGAATATCGGCACGGTGCACGAGGACTTTGCCGTCGAGAGCCTGGCCGGCGACGTTTTCCAGCTCGGGAACACCTCCTATCGCATCCAGCGCATCGAGGCCGGCAAGGTGCGGGTGGAGGACGCGCACGGCGCCGCGCCGAACATCCCGTTCTGGCTGGGCGAAGCGCCGGGCCGCAGCGACGAGCTGTCGATGGGCGTGGCCCGCCTGCGCGGCGAGATCGACCGGCTGCTGGCCAGCGCAGCAGATGGCGAAGCGGCGATCGAGCGCGCGGTCGACTGGCTGATCGGGCATCTCGGCCTGAACGAAGCCGCCGCGCGCCAGATCGTCGAATATCTCGCCCGCGCCCGCGCCGCGCTGAGCGCCCTGCCCACCCGCGATACGCTGGTGATGGAGCGCTTCTTCGACGAATCCGGCGGCATGCAGCTGGTGCTGCATTCGCCCTACGGCAGCCGCATCAACCGCGCCTGGGGCCTGGCGCTGCGCAAGCGTTTCTGCCGCACCTTCAACTTCGAGCTGCAGGCCGCCGCCACCGAGGACGCCATCGTGCTGTCGCTGTCGGACAGCCACAGCTTCCCGCTGGATGAAGTGTGGCGCTACCTGCGTTCCACCAGCGCCGAACACATACTGATACAGGCCCTGCTCGATGCGCCGCTGTTCAACGTGCGGTGGCGCTGGAACGCCACCACCTCTCTCGCGCTGCCGCGTTATGCGGGCGGCCGCAAGGTCGCGCCGCAGCTGCAGCGCATGAAGAGCGACGACCTGCTGGCGGCCGTGTTCCCCGACCAGGCGGCCTGCCTGGAAAACATCGTCGGCGAGCGCGAGCTGCCCAGCCATCCGCTGGTCGACCAGACGCTGGACGACTGCCTGCACGAGGCGATGGACAGCGAAGGCTGGCTCGCCCTGCTGCGCCGCATGGAAGCCGGCGAGGTGACGCTGTTGTCGCGCGACCTGCCGGCGCCGTCGCCATTGGCGATGGAGATACTCAACGCCCGTCCCTACGCCTTCCTCGACGATGCGCCGCTGGAAGAGCGCCGCACGCAAGCCGTCATCAACCGCCGCTGGACCGATCCGGCCTCCACCGACGACCTGGGCGCGCTGGACGCCGGCGCCATCGCCGCCGTGGCCGACGAAGCCTGGCCGCATGTGCGCAACAGCGACGAGATGCACGAAGCGCTGACTTCGCTGGCTTGCGTCACGCACGACGAAGCGGTGCGGGAAGAAGGCTGGCTGGCATGGCTCGAAGGCCTGTCCGCCGGCGGCCGCGCCACGCGCCTGCGGGATGCGCGCGGCGGTGTCGATTTCTGGGGCGCGCTGGAACGGCTGGCCTGCCTGCAGGCAGCCTATCCCGGCGCCGTCGCCAAGCCGGAGCTGGCGATCCCCGACAGCCTGCTCGTCAATGGCGACGAAGAATGGACCCGCGACGCCGCGCTGGTCGAGATCATGCGCGCGCGCCTGAGCGGCTTCGGTCCTCAGCCATTGGCCAACATCGCCGCCGCGCTGGCGCTACCCGAAACCACCGCCACCATCGCGCTCACGCAGTTGGAAAGCGAAGGTTATGTGATGCGCGGCCGCTTCAACCCCGGCGCCACGGCCGAGGAATGGTGCGAACGCCACCTGCTGGCGCGCATCCACCGCTACACCATCAAGAGTCTGCGGCGCGAGATCGAGCCGGTGGAGCGGCAGGACTTCATGCGCTTTCTGTTCGAATGGCAGCACCTGGCGCCGGACACGCAGTTGCAGGGCGTGGACGCGCTGCCCCAGGCGCTGGCGCAGCTGGAAGGCTATGAAGCGGCGGCAGGCGCATGGGAGAGCGAGCTGCTGGCACTGCGCGTGTCCGACTACGAGATGCAATGGCTCGATGACCTGTGCCGCGCCGGGAAGATCGTCTGGACCCGCGTCGGCGCGCCGTCCAGCGCCGCCGGCGGTCCGGTACGCAGCACGCCGCTGGTGCTGCTGCCGCGCCGTCAGCTCGGCCTGTGGCATGCGCTGCCCGCAGTGCCGGCCGAAGTCGAAGTCTCGCCGCGCGCCGCGCGCGTGCTGGCGGCGCTGCGCCGCGACGGCGCCATGTTTTTCGACGAACTGGCGAACGACGCCCGCCTGCTGCCGGTGGAACTGGAGAACACGCTGGGCGAGCTGGTGGCGACGGGCCTGGTCAACGCCGACAGCTATGCCGGCCTGCGCGCCATGCTGGTTCCGGCCAACAAGCGCGCCAGCAACGACAAGCGCCGCCGCCGTGGCGCGGCGCCGACGATGGAAGAAGCCGGCCGCTGGGCGCTGGTGCGGCGCGGCGACGGCGTCACCATCACCGAGCGCGTGGTGGAAACCGCACTACCCGTCACCCCGGTTGCGGCCATCGTCGAAACGTCCGGCGGCGCGACAGCGCAGCCGGCAGCCAGGCCCGCGGCACCGGTGCGCAAGCCGCGCACCGATCCGGCGACGCTGGAGCATATCGCCATGACGCTGCTGCGCCGCTATGGCGTCATGTTCTGGCGGTTGCTGGAGCGCGAAGCCGCATGGCTGCCATCCTGGCGCGAGCTGCTGCCGGTCTACCACCGGCTGGAGGCACGTGGCGAGATACGCGGCGGGCGTTTCGTATCCGGCCTGTCCGGCGAACAGTTCGCGCTGCCGGAGGCGATCCCGCTGCTGCGCGAGATGCGCCGCCGCCCGCATGACGGCGGCCTGGTATGCATCTCCGGCATCGACCCGCTCAACCTCTGCGGCACGCTGCTGCAGGGCGACAAAGTTCCGGCGCTGGCCGGCAACCGCCTGCTGTTCCGCGACGGCGTGCTGGTCGCCACCCAGGCATCGGGAAAATTCAACTACCTGCTCGGCGGCGAGGAGCGCGAACTGCTGCACGCCCGCCTGGTCGGCCGCGGTTAGCCGCGCAGTTGGCCGGTCTACAGCTGGCGCGCCTCGAAGGTATTGCACTGCGCGACCTGACCGGTCTCTATCCCCTTCCTGAACCACCGCACGCGCTGCTCGGAGGTGCCATGCGTGAACGAGTCCGGCACCACGCGCCCCTGTGCCTGGCGCTGCAGGGCGTCGTCGCCGATCGCGGTGGCCGCCTTCAGCGCGGTTTCGATGTCGCCCTGCTCAAGGATATGGCGCGCCTGGTTCGCGTGAAATGCCCAGACGCCGGCGAAGCAGTCGGCCTGCAGTTCCAGCCGCACGGAAAGCGCGTTGGACTGGCTTTCCGAAGCGCGCCGCCGCGCCTGGTCCACCTTGCCGGAGACTCCCATCAGGTTTTGAACGTGGTGCCCGACCTCATGGGCGATCACATAGGCTTCGGCGAATTCGCCGGAAACCTTGAAGCGCTCCTGCATCAGGCGATAGAAGCTCAGGTCGATATACACTCTCTGGTCGCCGGGGCAGTAGAACGGACCGGTTGCCGTATCTCCCGTGCCGCAGGCGGTCGGAGTACTGTCGGAAAACAAAACCAGCTTCGGCTTGACATAGGTCTCGCCCCCGGCACTGAACAACGCGGTCCAGGTGTCCTCGGTATCGGCCAGCACGGTCGACACGAATTTCGCCTCATGGTCGGAAGCAGGCGGCGCATGCGCCGGAGCCTGCTGCTCCGAAGTCATGCCCCCACCGCCACCACCGCTTAACAAATTCAGCAGAGTGACCGGACTGATACCGAGAAAATACGATCCGACCAGCGCGACGACGATGGTGCCGATGCCAATCGAACGCCCGCCGAAGCCGCTCCGGCCGCCACCGCCGCCTTCACCACGCCGGTCTTCCACGTTGTCGCTTTGGCGATTGCCTTCCCATTTCATATTTTCTACTCCCGAGTGGATTTTCTGATATCACTATACGCCGCCCGGGCCAAGGGGAGCAACGTTTTACCCCGCACTGTGGCATAACGCACATTGCGCCCCTTGCACGGGGCGTAGCATGTGCTCATGAGAACATCTCGACCCATCAATATTTTGCTCGGTATTCTCGCCACACTGCTGGTGGTGGTCACTGCGCTCATCGTCTTCGTGCTGACCTACGACTGGAACCGTGCGCGCCCGTGGATCAATCACAAGGTATCGGAGACCATCGGCCGCGAGTTCGCCATCAACGGCGACCTGCGCGTGCGCTGGCACCAGGGCGACGCCACCGAAAGCGGCTGGCGGCGTTATGTGCCACGCCCCGAGATCAGCGCCAAGGAAGTCCATATCGTCAATCCCGACTGGACCAAGGCCGGCCCGCAACTGGCCGATGTCGGCAGCATCGTCGTCTCCGTGCATCCGCTGCCGCTGCTGCACAAGGAAGTCGTCATCAGCGACCTGGCGCTGGACAGCGTCACCGTCGCCGCCGAACGCCGCGCGGATGGCAGCAACACCTGGACCTTCAAGGACAACGGCCCCTCCGCATGGGACGTCGATATCCGCCGGCTGGCCTTCAGCAACGGCACGCTGCGCTACGTCGACGGCGGTATCGGCCTCGATCTGCGCGCCAAGGCCATCTCGCTCAGCGATGCGAATGCGCCGAAGTACGGCATGAAGTTCGATCTCGGCGGCACCTATCACAACGCGCCGATCAGCGGCGGCGGCCGCGCCGGCGCCGTACTGACGCTGGACGCTGAGCACACCAACTTCCCGCTGGAGGCCAACGCCACGCTGGGCAAGAACAAAATCGGCATCTCCGGCACGCTGACCGATCCACGCACGCTGTCCGGCCTCGATCTGAAGCTGTCGCTGGCCGGCGCCAGCATGGCCGACCTGTATCCGCTGACCGGCGTGCTGCTGCCGGAGACGCCGGCCTACGCCACCACCGGCCGCCTGATTGGCAAAAAACGTGGCGAGCTATGGGACTGGACCTACCGCGAATTTATCGGCACAGTCGGCGGCAGCGACCTGGAAGGCACGCTGAATTACAGTCCGCGCAAACCGCGGCCGCTGCTGACCGGTGCCCTCACCTCGCGCCAGCTGCGCCTGGACGACCTGGGGCCGACCATCGGCGCGGAGAGCAATGCCGGCAAGGCCTCGCGCGGCAAGGCGAAGAACCAGCCGGCCGGCAAAGCCCTGCCGGTGGAACAATTCAACACCGCCAAATGGGATGCGCTGGACGCAGACGTCAAATTCACCGGCAAGAAACTGGTGCGCACGCACGACATTCCTCTGCAGGATATCGAAACGCGCATCGTCATGAAGAACAAGGTGCTGACCCTGACGCCGCTGAACTTCGGCATGGCCGGCGGCGACATCACCTCCAACATCAAGCTGGACGGCGGCAAGAAGCAGATCGATGCGCAAATCAAGATGGCAGCGCGCCACCTGAAGATCCGTGAGCTGTTCCCCAAGCTGCAATCGATGCAGGCCAGCTTCGGTGAAGTCAACGGCGACGCCGCGCTGGTCGGCACCGGCAATTCGATTTCCTCGATGCTGGCCACGTCCAGCGGAGAACTGGGTGCGACCGTCAGCGAAGGCTCGATCAGCAAATTCATCCTGGAAGCGGCGGGCCTGAACCTGGCCAACGTGGTGTTTGTCAAGCTGTTCGGCGACAAGCAGATCGAGCTGAATTGCGCTGCCGGCGATTTCGTGGTCGAACACGGCAAGGCGCAAACGCGCCGCTTCGTCATCGACACCAAGGAAGCGGTGATCGACATCACCGGCGGCATCGACCTGGCGCAGGAGACGCTCGATCTCGACGTGCGGCCGAAGACCAAGGGTGTGCGCATCATCTCGCTGCGCACGCCGCTGTACGCCAAGGGCACCTTCTCCAATCCAGATGTGGGTCCGTACAAAGGCCCGCTGGCGCTCAAGGCCGGCGCCGCCGTGGCGCTGGCCACCGTCATGGGGCCCGCCGCGGCCATCCTGCCGTTGGTGAATCCGGGCCGCGTGGAGCCGGTCGATTGCGCCGCCGCGTTGAAGGAAGCAAATCAAACCCGCAACGTAACCAGGACGACGCAAGCCAAGCCACAAAAAGTGGCGCCGCAAGCGAACGCGCAGAACGTGCAGCCGCAGGTCAAGCGCTAAAGAAAACTACCGCGTATATAGTCTCACGCCAAAGGCCGGCCCCGCCGTGTGGCCGGGCTCCGGATCGAAGCGCACCACGATAGTCGACTTGCCGCTGGTGAGCCGCTCCGGTACCGGATAATCCTGGTCGATAAACTCACCGGGCCGGCTGCCGTCCAGTACCACATGGGCGATGCGCTCGCCGTCCACGCTGATGTGGAAGTCGCGGTTGCGTTCCTCACCCCAGTAGGTCGCCTGCAGCGCCAGCGCACCCGGGCCGCTCTTCATGCGGAAGCTGAAGTAGCCGCCGGTGCGCGCATCGCGGCCGTTGCGGCCACGATAGGATACCGGATACGAGATATCCGACTGCAGGTCGTGGTCCCGCTCCGGCTGCATCTCGCCGAGGTGCATGACGTCGACCGAGCGCGCCGCCAGATCCTTGAGCCGCGCCTCCTCCTTTCGGAACGCCACCTCCGACGCCGCCCACTCCGACTCGGTATAGGCATTGAAGTAGACCGCCGCGCGCCGCTCGTACTGTGCAAAGAACGGTGTGAACTTCATGTCGCCCGGCCGTCCGCTGCCGACGCTGCGGTACACGGCTTTCGCCTTGTCGCCCTCCGCGAACGAGGACAGGATGTTGGTGCCGACCAGCGCCGGCGCCAGTCCATTGAACGGCTTGTCGGCCGCGCCCAGGTCGGCCGCCAGTACCATCGGGCCGAGCAACAGCGCCACCACACGGTCGTTGCCGGCCGCCGACTCCAGCCGCAGGTCCAGCGGCAGCGACAGGCGCACCGTATCGCCCGCGCGCCAGCGGCGGCGTATCAGCGCATAGCCCTTATCGCGGGGCGCCGCGAACTGCTTGCCGTTGACCAGCAGCGTGTGGCCCGTCGCCCAGGCAGGAATCCGCAGCGCCAGCGTGTAGTAGCGCTGCCCCGCCAGCCGCTTGACCTTGATGTCGATGTCGCCTTCGAAGGGATAGCGCGTCGTCAACTCCAGCCGCGCGGCCGCCGCCGTCCAGTCCACCATCGAAGGAATGTACAGGTTGACGAACAGCGTGTCGGCATTCTCCCAATAGATCGAATCGCCATGCTTGGCGTGGCTCTCCATGCCCGACAAGACGCAGCACCAGAAATCGTTCTCCTCGCTGGAGAACTCGCGCGCGGTGCCGGACATCAGCGGCGTCATGTAGGTAAACATGCCGGTGCGCGGATTCTGGTGCGCCAGGATATGGTTCAGATGCGTGCGCTCGTAGTAGTCGAAATACGCGGCGTCCGGCGCCCAGCTGTACAGGTGGCGCGTCATCTTCAGCATGTTATAGCTGCAGCAGGCCTCGCAGGTTTGCTCGGTGATGTGGGCGGCGATAGTGTCCGGTCCGGAGAAGTATTCGCGGTCGCCGTTGCCGCCGATGACATAGCTGTGATGCCGGGTGACGGCCTTCCAGAAGAAGCCGACCGCGTCGGCGTCGCTGCGGCGGCCGGTCAGCTCGTGCAGGCGCGCCAGGCCGATCAGCTTCGGTATCTGCGTGTTCGAATGCAGGTTGGCCAGTTCGTCGCGGCCCTGCGCCAACGGGTCCAGCACCTTGTGGTGATAGAGCCGCTGCGCCAGCGCCAGCCAGCGTTTATCGCCGGTGCGCGCATACAGCTCGGCAAAGCTCTCGTTGATACCGCCATGCTCGCACCCCAGCACCTGCTGCACCTGCTCGTCGCTCAGCGCCGCGAAGACCTTCCCGATATAGCCGCCCAGGTCCAGCGCCACTTGCAGCGCCTGCGCGTTGCCGGCATACGTCTGCGCATCGAACAGGCCGGCGAACACCTTGTGCCAGTTGTACAGCGGTACCCAGCAGCCGTTCAAATCGAAGCCGGCGGAGCGGATCTCGCCGCGCATGATTTCGGGGAAGATCTCCTTGCCGTCGACTACCGTGCCATCTTTGCGCTTGCGCATGAAGCCCGCCGCGTAGCCGTCGCCCTGTGCCTGCTGCACGCGCGCCAGTTCGGCGACGATGTAATCGATGCGCGGCTTCAGTGCCGGCAGCCCGGTCTGCGCATGCATCAGCGACAGCGCCGACAGGTAATGGCCCAACCCTTCGCCGGCGATGGTGTCGGCCTCCCAGCCGCCGTACAGCGCGCCCTTGGTCGGCAGGCCGGCAAAGCGGTGGTAGTTATGCAGGAAGCGGTCGGCGCTCAGGCGCAGCAGATAGGCCAGGTTGGCCTGGACCGCATCGGCATAGACCGACGGCAGCAGCCGCACCGCCGACAGCGGCACCGCCTTCGCGGCCGATGGCACGCCGCCGACGGCCGTGGCGGCGCTGGCCCGCATGCTCCATCCGGACACCAGCCCAAGGCTGGCGGCGCCCTGCAACAGCAGCCTGCGTTGACGAGACGATGGAGACGCGCGCATACCTATCCTTGAAAAATCAGCCCAAGGGATAATGTAACGCCATAGCGCCTCGGCCGTCTTGCATCGGCGGCCCGCAAAAAATGACGAATTCTGCACAAGGCTATCCGGGTTGATCCGCCTCGGCCTCGGCGCGATGGACCGGCAGGGTCACCTTGAAGGTCGTGCCGCGCCCCACTTCGCTCTCGACGTCGATGCTGCCGCCATGGGTCTGCACGATGGCATAGGTCAGCGACAAGCCCAGGCCCGTACCCTTGCCAACCGGCTTGGTGGTGAAAAACGGATCGAAAATACGCGAGCGGTGTTCCGGCGCGATGCCGGCGCCGGTGTCGCTCACCGAGAACCAGACCTTGTCGTCCTCCGCGCCGGTGCGCAGCGTGATGGTGCCGCGCGCCGGCGCGATCGCGTGGGCAGCATTGATCACCAGGTTCATGATCACCTGGTTGATCTGCGACGACAGGCATTCGATATCGGGCAGCTTGCCGTACTCCTTGACCACGTCGGCGCTGTATTTGACCTCGTTGGCGACGATGTTGAGCGTCGAATCCATGCCGCGGTGCAGGTCGAACCAGTGCCAGGTCTGCTGCGCATCGACGTGCGAGAAGTCCTTGAGATCCTGGACGATCCGGCGCACCCGTTCCAGGCCGTCCTTGGACTGGTCCATCAGTTGCGGGATATCCTCGCGCAGGTAATCCAGGTCGATGTCCTGCCGCAGCGCGCCCAGCGCCTGCGCCACCGCCGGCGCGCCGATGTCCGCCTCGGCGTCCTGGTAGGCCTGCAGCATTCCGAACAGCTGCTTCACATAATTCTGCAGCGTGCTGAAATTGGAATACAGGTAGCCGATCGGATTGTTGATCTCGTGGGCGACGCCGGCCGCCAGCTGGCCGATCGACGCCATCTTGTCCGACTGCAGCAGCTGATTGCGGGCGGCCTCCAGCTTGCGGTTCAGTTCCAGCAAACTGTCGTTGCTGGCGCTCAGCTGGTCCATCATGCGCTGCTTGTCGGCCAGCTGCTCGGCCAATTGGCGGTTGCGCTTGCCCAGTTCCTGCGACATGATTTCCAGCGAATTCTCGATCAGCAGCCGGTCGTTTTCAAAGCCCTGGTAAGCGTTGTCGATCGCCTGGCTCAGGCCCGTGATATCGGTTTCGCCGTTGCGGCAGTACTTGCGCAGCTGACGCTCCAGTAGCGGATGCATGCCTCACTCCTCGCTGAAGGTGGTCACTGTCATGGTCTGGTTATGTAGTTCGCATCGGGTCAACGCGCTGTGCGGCGCGATCTCGCCATAGGAATAAAAGCCGGCCAGCACCGCCTGCGCCCCCAGGACATCGGCCACGCCCTCGGTCTCCTCCTCGATGCGCTGCTGCAGCACCAGCTTGCGGCCGATGCAGCTGATCAGGATGGCCAGCTCGGGCGCGCTGCCGTTCAGCTGCACCAGGTTGTCCTCGGCCGCCAGGATCGCGCCGTCGACCAAGCGGTTGAAATTGGCCTTCATCAGCTGGACCGAGGCGCCGACCGGCATGTCGCCGGCGAAGGTCATGCTCTGCGCGGCCTCGTCGACGCCGAGCACCGTACGCACCACATACGTGTCGGTGTCCGACTGGTGCAGCGCCAGCGGGAACAGCAGAGCCGACGCCGGCAAGCCGTCGGCCTGTTTGCCGAGATAGGTCTTGTATAAGGTCAGCGCCGACTCGCCATCCAGCTCGAACAGCAGGTTGCCCTCGGCACGGGTGATCCGGCGCTCCGGCCCGAACGCATCCCAGCCGCCGACCGAGCCGTATCCGATGCGCAGGCGTTCGCCGTAAAATCCGATCGCCGCCACCATCTGACGCGCGGCAGGTGCATCGGCCAGCACCACCGTGGCGCCGAAGTCGGCGCCGTCGCCGGCCAGGCCGCCGGTGACGTTGACGCCCGGCGGCAGCGCCGCCCGCAGCCCAAGCACCAACTCGCTGCCATTGACGTGCAAGCCGTCGGACAACACCATCACGTGGCGCAGTCCCTCGCCGAGCAACTGGCGCGACAGCGACTCCCCTGCCTGGCGGCTGTCGGAACTCAGTTCGACTTTGGCGGCCACCATGCGCACCCGGGTATCGGCAAAGCGCAGCGCCGTGATCACGACGCTACCGTCATGCACCTCGGTGCCGCGAATCTCGCCGGCGGTACTGCAGCCGGCGATCAAGGCGCGCGGACACGCGCGGCGCAACGCGGGAAACAGCGCGGCATCCTGCAGCAGCAGCCGCGCGCCGAACACCAATATCAGATCGGCATCGGCCGGAAGGTCCAGCTCAGCCAGCGCGGCGCTCTGGGTGATCTGGAATTGAGTGATTTGCATACGCTCCCCCGTGGACATCGCCGGTTGATTGTATGGTGAAAACAGCGTTGCCAGTGTTGCGCGCAATGATTTTTTTTGCCATGGACATGCGTCACTTGCATCATGCGATGCAAGTGACCGCAGCGCTCAACGTGGTGCGGAAAACGCCCCCATGCCGGTCAAGGCGCCGCCTGCATGCGGATGGAAACTGCGCAGCACCGGCAGGCTGCCGTCGGCCTGTCGCGGCGCGTCCCAGCCGGCGCTGGAGATGTCCTCGAAATCGGCGGCGCCGACCGGCGTCGGCAAGGTCCATGAATTGCCGGCCATGTCGAGACCTTCCGTGTTGGCGGTCGGTTTGGGACCGTAGGCGATGTTGCGGCGCAGGTTGCCCAGGTTGACAGGACTGCCGTCCGCCGCGATGCCCAGCATGTTGTAGTCCGGCCGGTTGTCGAAGGCGGTATTGTTGAAGAAATCGACCGCCAGCGGATGGTGGTTGGCGTAGAAGCCCGCCGCCTTGTTGGCGAATGCGACCGAGTAGCGCACCGTGTGCTTGACGCCATTGGCGGCATACTTGCCGCTGTAGCCGCCGGCCTTGATGCCGTTGCCGTTGCCCGCCTCCAGCGGCGTCATGGTCCCCGGCAGATAGCCCTGCAGCCACGCCCACGAATACTCGATGGTCACCGGTGAATACGCGTTGATCAGATCGAAGCCGTCGTCCGAATTCGCCCACGCGCGGCAGCCCCGGAACACATTGCCCGGCTGGCCAGCCTTGATGTGCGCACCGAAACCGTCGGCGCTCTGCCCCGCGCCGTTCGAGGTATAGGGATCGTAGTTGTGATGCGAATCGCTGTTGAGCACCAGGTTGTAGGCGCCGTCCTTGATGAACAGTCCCGGCCCCATATTGTGGTGCAGGTTGAGCTGCTCGAAGATATTGTGACTGCCGCTGATCCACACGCCCCATGACTCATGATTCAGCCGGTTCTCCGGCTGCTGGGGAACGCCGGTCACCTCCAGCCCCTTCATGTGAATCCAGCTGGCCGTGACGTTAAAGCCCTTGACGCGGCAATCATCCTTCATCGCCGAAAAATCGAACACCGGCGTCTCGCCGGGATAGGCCCAGTAGCGTATCGGCTTGCCGTCGCTACCGTCCTTGTCCAGCGTGACGGCGTTGACGGTCGCGGTGCGGCTGGCGCAGGCGTTGACGCCCGCCGTGTAGACATAGCGGCCGCCACGAAAATAAACGGTGTCGCCGGGCTGCGCGCGCTCCTGCGCGTGCGTCGCCGAGCGCCACGGCGCGGCCTGCGTGCCGGCGGCGGCATCGCTGCCGTTTGGCGCCACATAATAATCAGCCGCAAACGCGGGCGTCAGCGCGCAGCCGCACAAGAAGAGGACAAGTCGATTTATCATGCCCTTATTGTAGAGAGCATCGGGCCGCAGCGGCAACGCGCCGCGAAAAAATCATCAATCTGATAATCGTCAGCCGGACCTGCTCCACTCGCACCAGCCGCCGTCATAGACGCTGATATCGCTCCAGCCCATCAGCCACGCATAAAAAAACGCCATCGAAGCGCGCCAGCCGGTGCCGCAATAGAACACGGTGCGTTGGCCGCCGACGATGCCCGCCTCCGCCCACTGCCGGCCGATGTCGGCTGCCGGCTTCATGCTGCCGTCCGCGCAGTGATAGGTGCTCATGCTATTGACGTCGCCGTCCTCGCCGGCCTGCCCCCAGCGCGCACCGGGAATATCGCCGGCCGCGCTGATGTAGCTGTAGCCCGAGACCTTGCCGGTGAATTCGGCCTCGGTGCGGATGCTGGCCAGCGTGCCGTCGCGCCGCTCCAGCAACGCGCGCACCTGGGCGGTATCGATCATGTACTCGGGATGCGCGGGGAATGCCACGCCGAAGTCACGCGCGGCTACGCTCAAAGGCGCCGGCCCGCGCTCGCAGGGATGGCCGCCCGCCTGCCACAGCGCGAAGCCGCCATCGAGCAGCCGCACATCGCCGACGCCCGCATACAGCAGCAAATGCGCCAGCCGCGCGGCCGCCAGGTTATTGCGGCCGTAAAGTATCACCGTCGTATCGTGGCGCACGCCGCGCGCCAGCAGCAGCGCCAGCAACGCGTCGTCCGACACCTTGTTCCACAAGGGCGCCTGCTCGACCTGGCAGGTATCCACATACGCCGCGCCGGGAATATGCGCCTGCTCGAACAGCGCCGCGCCGCCGCAGCCGACTTCAAACAAACGCCACCCGCCAGCCGGCGCAGCGGCGATCATCGCCGCCAGCGACGCGGGCGCGATGAGCTGGCGCCCCCGGACCAGGTCCTGGCGCACATCGGCAATGGCGGAAAAATCACGCATATGAAAGGGAATCTGACGCAAACCTCGTTATTTTACCCGCGCCGCGCCGGGCATCCGGTTTTTCAGTCGAAGCGCTCGAAGACCTCGGTCAGGAACTCGACAAAGGTGCGGATCCGCGCCGATAGCTGGTGCCGCTGCGGATACACCGCATAGATGTCGGCGTCCGGCGTGCGGTAGGCCGGCAGGACCTGCACCAGCCGGCCCGATTCCAGATAGCGCTCGATATCCCATTCGGCCCGCATCAGGATGCCGTGGCCGTCCAGCGCCCAGTTGACGGCGATCTCGCCATCGTTGGTCGCCAGGTTGCCGCGCACCTTCACCGCTTCCGCGTCGCGCTCGGACTCGCGTCCGCTGAACAACCGCCACAGGCCATAGGCCTCGTCCCCCTGCCGGATGCAGATGCAGTTATGCCGCCGCAGTTCGGCCGGGGATTTCGGTTCGCCGCGCGCGGCCAGGTATTTGGGCGACGCGCACAGCAGCCGCCGGTTCGACGCCAGCCGCTTGGCGATCACGCGCGTATCGGCCGGCGCGCCGAAACGCACGCAGACGTCGAACTGGTCGTCCGTCAGCGCCGGCGGATCGACCGACAGCTGCAGCTGCACGTCCACCTCCGGATACCGCAGAACGTACTTGGAAATCGCCGGCGCGATATGCAGGCGCCCGAATCCCAGCGTCGCATTGACCCTCAGTTGCCCTTTCGGCATGCCCTTGGACGTGGTCAGCAACTGATCGAGGTCGGCGATCTCGCCCAGGATGCGGCGCGCATGCTCCAGCAGGACCTCTCCTTCCGGCGTCAGGCTCATGCGCCGCGTGGTGCGGTTCACCAGCGGCACGCCCACCCGCGCCTCGATGATCGACAACCGCTTGCTGACCGCCGAGGTGGTGATGCCCAGCTCCCGCGCCGCGCCACTGAGGCTGCCGGCGCTCGACAGGGAGACGATAAAGCCCAGTTCCGCAGGCTGGAATCCGCTGGTACTCATGAATGATTGTTGAGCTGGAGGTTAACAATGGCTTGAGTTTAGCCTTCTTAAACAGTGCCGTCCAGCCCTTACAGTGCACCCACTACCCGCCACCCATACACAGGAGACACCCCATGAAGACCTACCACATCGCAACCATTCCAGGCGACGGCATCGGCAAGGAAGTCGTGCCGGCCGGCCAACAGGTGCTGGCCGCGCTGGCCGCCGACAGCAAGACCTTCAAGTTCGAATTCGAAGACTTCGACTGGGGCGGCGACTACTACCGCCGGCACGGCGTGATGATGCCGGCCGACGGCCTGGACGCGCTGCGCGGCAAGGACGCCATCCTGTTCGGCTCCGCCGGCGACCCGGACATCGCCGACCACATCACCCTGTGGGGCCTGCGCCTGAAGATCTGCCAGGGCTTCGACCAGTACGCCAACGTGCGCCCTACCCGCATCCTGCCCGGCATCGACGGCCCGCTGAAGCGCTGCAAGCAGGAAGACCTGAACTGGGTGATCGTCCGCGAAAACTCGGAAGGCGAGTATTCCGGCGTCGGCGGCCGCGTGCACCAGGGCCATCCGATCGAAGCCGCCACCGACGTCTCGATGATGACCCGCGTCGGCGTCGAGCGCATCCTGCGCTTCGCCTTCAAGCTGGCGCAGTCGCGCCCCCGCAAGCTGCTGACCGTCATCACCAAGAGTAACGCCCAGCGCCACGCGATGGTGATGTGGGACGAGATCGCGCTGGAAGTCTCGCGCGATTTCCCGGACGTCGCATGGGACAAGGAACTGGTCGATGCCGCCACCGCGCGCATGGTCAACCGCCCGGCGACCCTGGACACCATCGTCGCCACCAACCTGCACGCCGACATCCTGAGCGACCTGGCCGCCGCGCTGGCGGGCAGCCTGGGCATCGCGCCGACCGGCAACATCGATCCCGAGCGCCGCTATCCGTCGATGTTCGAGCCGATCCACGGCTCCGCGTTCGACATCATGGGCAAGGGCCTGGCCAATCCGGTCGGCACCTTCTGGTCGGTGGTGATGCTGCTGGATCACCTCGGCGAGCACGACGCGGCCAAGAGCGTCATGCAAGCGATCGAACACGTTACCGCCAACCCGTCGCTGCACACGCGCGACCTGGGCGGCACGGCCACCACCGCCGACGTGACCCGCGCCGTGTGCGACTTCCTGGGCACGGGCCAGCAACGCAAAGCAGCCTGAGTGGCGCCTCCCGACCAGCCGCAGAGCATGGCGGGACGCGATCCGCGTAGCACAACAGAATAGGAGACCTATCATGTACAAGCGTTTTTTTGGAAAACTATACGTCCAGGTCCTGATCGGCGTCATCGCCGGCGGGCTGCTGGGCTTTTTCTACCCGCAGCTCGGCAGCGACCTGAAGCCGCTGGGCGACGGCTTCATCCGCCTGATCAAGATGGTATTCGCACCGGTCATCTTCGCGATGGTGGTGCTGGGCATCGCCAAGATGGAGAGCATGAAAGAGCTGGGCCGCGTCGGCGTGCGCGCCCTGATCTACTTTGAAGTGATGTCCACCTTCGCCCTGCTGCTCGGGCTCATCGTGGTCAACATCGTCCAACCCGGCGCCGGCATGAACGTCGACGCGCACACGCTGGACACCACCAGCATCGCCAGCTACACGGCCGCCGCCGCCAAGCACGACACATTCATGGGCTTCGTTCTGAATATGATCCCGGTCAGCGTGGTCGACGCCCTGGCCAAGAACGACATCCTGCAGATCCTGGTGTTCGCGACGATGTTCGGCGTGGCGCTGTCGCACATGGGCCGGCGCGCCAAGCCGGTGGTCGATTTCCTGGAGGCGTTCAGCAACAGCATGTTCATCGTGGTCGGCATGATCATGCGCATCGCGCCGCTGGCGGCGTTTGGCGCGATCGCCTTCACCGTCGGTAAATACGGCCTCGGTTCGCTGGTGTCGCTGGGCCAGCTGATGGGTTCCATGTACCTGACCTGCGTGGTGTTCGTGTTTGTCGTACTGGGCCTGGTGGCGCGCGTCTCCGGCTTCAGCCTGCTCAAGTTCCTGCGTTACATCAAGGATGAGATCTTCACCGTACTGGGCACCAGCTCGTCGGAGTCGGTGGTGCCGCAGATGATGCGCAAGCTGGAACATATCGGCGTCTCCAAGCCGGTGGTCGGCCTGGTGATCCCCGCCGGCGTCACCTTCAATCCGGACGGCCAATGCATCTACTACACCATGGCCGCCATCTTCATCGCCCAGGCCACCAACACGCCGCTGACCATGATGGACCAGTTTATCGTGCTGGGCGTGCTGATGCTGACCTCCAAGGGTTCGGCCGGCGTGACCGGCTCCGGCTTCATCACGCTGGCGGCGACGCTGGCCTCGATGGGCAAGATCCCGGTGGCCGGCATGGTGCTGCTGCTCGGCGTCGACCGCTTCATGTCCGAAGCGCGCGCCATCACCAACACCATCGGCAACGCGGTCGGCACCATGGCGATCGCCAGCTGGGTCGGCGCGCTGGACCGCGACCGCATGCACCGCGTGCTGAACGGCGAATCCACGCCGGAAGAGATGCAGGCGCTGTACACCCAGGACGAGCCCGAGCACGCACCGGCCGAACTGGCGGTCGTGCACAAGGCCTCGGCTTGAACGGGAGAACACCATGAACCAACGCGAGCTGCTGCTCAATATGTTCGAGGCCGCGATCGCCGCCGCACAGCCCGCGCTGTGCGTGCCGCCCGCCCTGCCCGAGGCGCCGAAGGGGCGGCTGATCGTGATCGGCGCCGGCAAGGCCTCGGCCGAGATGGCGCGCACGGTGGAGCGCAACTGGCCAGGCCCGCTCACCGGGCTGGTGGTCACACGCTACGGCTACGCCGTGCCTTGCGAACGCATCGAGATCATCGAAGCGGCCCACCCGGTACCCGACGCCGCCGGCCTGGCCGCCGCGCGCCGCATGCTCGACCGCGTGCAGGGCTTGAGCGCCGATGACACGGTGCTGTGCCTGATCTCCGGCGGCGGCTCCTCGCTGCTACCCTTGCCGGCCGACGGCATCAGCCTGGAAGACAAGCAGCACGTCAACCAGCTGCTGCTGCAATCGGGCGCCAGCATCAGCGAGATGAACTGCGTGCGCCGCCACCTGTCGGCCATCAAGGGTGGCCGGCTGGCCGCGGCCTGCCATCCGGCGCGGGTGGTCACGCTGCTGATCTCCGACGTGCCCGGCGACGACCCGCGCGACATCGCCTCCGGCCCGACCGTGGGCGACGCCAGCACCTGCGCCGACGCGCTGGACATCATCCGCCGCTACGGCATGCGGTTGCCGGAGCATGTGATGGATGTGCTGCGCAGCGGCCGCGGCGAATCGGTCAAGCCGGACGATCCGCGCCTGGCGCGGGCCGAAGTGCGCATCGTCGCCACGCCGCAGATGGCGCTCGACGCCGCCGCGCGGGTGGCGGCCGGCGCCGGCGTCACCCCCTACATCCTGGGCGACAGCCTGGAAGGCGAGGCGCGCGACGCCGGCAAGGTCATGGCCGGCATCGCGCTGCAGGCGGCGCGGCGCGGCCAGCCGTTCGCGGCGCCGTGCGTGCTGCTGTCCGGCGGCGAAACCACCGTCACCGTGCGCGGCCAGGGGCGCGGCGGACGCAATGTCGAGTTCCTGCTGTCCTGCGCAATCGCCCTGCAAGGCGAGGCCGGCGTGCACGGACTGGCGGGCGACACCGACGGCGTCGACGGCCAGGAGGAAATCGCCGGCGCCTGGATCGCCCCCGACACGCTGGCCCGCGCATGGGCCGCCGGCCTGCGCCCGAGCGACAGCCTGGCCGACAACGACGGCCACGGCTTCTTCCAGGCGCTGGGCGACAGCGTCGTCACCGGCCCCACCCTCACCAACGTCAACGACTTCCGCGCACTGCTCGTGACGCGCTAACCGGACACCATCATGCACCGCAACCGCAACGCCAAGATCGTCGCCACGCTCGGCCCGGCCAGCAGCGACAAGCACACCATCCTCGCCCTGTTCAACGCCGGCGCCGACGTGTTCCGCCTGAACTTCAGCCACGGCAATCACGCCGACCACAAACAGCGGCTCGACATCATCCGCGCCATCGAGCGCGATAGCGGCCGCCCCATCGGCGTGCTGCTCGACCTGCAGGGACCGAAGCTGCGCCTGGGCGTCTTCGGCGACGGCACGGTCACGCTGACGCCGGGCGACGCCTTTCGCCTGGACATGGACCACGAACTGGCCGGCGACCGGCACCGCGTGGCGCTGCCGCATCCGGAGATCTACAGCGCGCTGGAGACCGGCACCGAGCTGCTGATCGACGATGGCCGCGTGCGGCTGCGGGTGGAGTCGTTCGGGCCGGAGCATGCCGAAACCCACGTCGTCATCGGCGGCCGGGTGTCGGACCGCAAGGGCGTCAACGTACCCGGCGTGGTGCTGCCGCTGTCGGCGATGACGGCCAAGGACCGCTCCGACCTCGATTACGGCTTGAGCCTCGGAGTGGACTGGGTGGCGCTGTCGTTCGTGCAGCGTGCCGAGGACATCGCCGAAATCAGGGCCATCGTCGGCGACCGCGCCGGCATCGTCGCCAAGCTGGAAAAACCGGCCGCCATCGCCAGCCTGGAAGCCATTGTCGCCGCCAGCGACGCGGTGATGGTGGCGCGCGGCGATCTCGGTGTGGAAATGCCGCCGGAACAGGTACCGGCGATCCAGAAGCGCATCGTGCGCGCCTGCCGCAAGGCCGGCAAGCCGGTCATCGTCGCCACGCAGATGCTGGAGTCGATGGTCGGCGCGCCGGTGCCGACCCGCGCCGAAGCTTCGGACGTCGCCACCGCGATCTACGACGGCGCCGACGCCGTCATGCTGTCGGCCGAATCGGCGTCCGGCCGGTATCCGCTGGAGGCGGTCGGCATCATGCACTCGATCATCGCGCAGACCGAGGCCGATCCGTACTATCGCGAGGCGCTGGCGGCGCATGACGGCGGTACGGCGGCGCTGGCGTCGGACGGCATCGGCATCGCGGTGCGCAGCGTCGCGCAGGCCTTGAACGTGGCGGCGGTGGTGGCCTACACCAGCTCCGGCTATTCGGCGTTGCGCATGGCGCGCGAGCGGCCGCACGCGCCCATCGTCGGCATGACGCCGCGCCAGGCCATCGCCCGCCGCCTTGCGCTGGCCTGGGGCGTGCATCCGGTGCTGTGCCACGAGGTGGTCGACGTGCTTGAAATGAGCGCGTGGGCCTGCCAGACCGCCAGCCGCGAAGGCATCGCGAGGACTGGCGACACCATCGTCATCTCGGCCGGCATCCCGTTCGGCACGCCCGGCACGACCAACCTGCTGCGTATCGCGCAGATCGCCTAGATCTGCGCCGCGCCGCCGTCGACGAACAGCTCGATGCCGTTGACGAAGCTGCTGTCGGCCGAGGCCAGGAACAGCACGGCCTTGGCGATTTCCGCAGGCTCGCCGAGGCGGCCCATGGGCACCAGCGTCGACAGGTGGCCGAGCAGGCCGTCGACATGCTCGGCGGGCACCAGGCCGGCCAGGCCGGGGGTGCGCACCGGACCGGGACTGATGGCGTTGACGCGGATGTTGCGCGGTTTCAGGTCCAGCAGCCAGGAACGGGCGAAGTTGCGCACGGCGGCCTTGCTGGCGCTGTAGACGCTGAAGTTCTCCGTGCCCTGCACCGAGGTGGTCGACGCGGTCAGGATCACCGAGCCGCCGTCTTTCAGCAGCGGCAGCGCTTTCTGCACGGTGAACAGCGTGCCCTTGACGTTGCCGTCGAAGACGCGGTCGAAATGCTCTTCGGTGATGCTGCCCAGCGGCTGCATGTCGCCGCCGCCGGCGTTGGCGAACACCACGTCCAGGTGGCCGGCCTTGGCCTTGATTTCCGCATATAAACGATCCAGGTCGTCCAGCTTGCTGCTGTCGGCGCGCACGCCGATGGCGCCGTGGCCGATGGCGGCGACCGCCGCGTCCAGTTCGGTCTGGCGGCGGCCGGTGACAAACACCTGTGCCCCCTGCGCCGCGAATTCCTGCGCCGAAGCCAGGCCGATGCCGGTGGTGCCGCCGGTAACCAGTGCTACCTTGCCTTCCAGTTTCTTGCTCATGATCTACTCCTTGGGTGATTGATGT
This sequence comes from Duganella sp. CT11-25, assembly GCF_047302815.1. Classification (NCBI taxonomy): domain Bacteria; kingdom Pseudomonadati; phylum Pseudomonadota; class Betaproteobacteria; order Burkholderiales; family Oxalobacteraceae; genus Duganella; species Duganella sp. CT11-25. The sequence goes on along the minus strand of NZ_JBKBFD010000001.1, from coordinate 7,095,343 downwards.
GGCTACTTTATGCCTGTAAGATTGTTGAATAAAGTAGCCACAACCAAATACGTTATTCCCCTATGTGAATAATCAAGGACAACAATGGACCAATTACTGGCGATGCGCGTGTTTGCGCGCGTGGTGGAAGCAGGCACGTTCACCAAGGCGGCGGATTCGCTGCACATGCCGAATGCGACGGTGACCAAGCTGATCCAGTCGCTGGAATCGCACCTGGGCGTCAAGCTGCTCCAGCGCACCACGCGCCGGGTGTCGGTCACGCCGGACGGCGCGGCCTACTATGAAAAAACGGGGCGGCTGCTGAAGGAACTGGGCGATATCGACGGCAGCTTCGGCAGCGCCCAGGCCAAGCCGCGCGGCCACCTGCGCATCGATTGTGGCGGCTCGACGGCCAGCCTGTTGCTGATCCCGGCGCTGCCCGACTTCCTGCAACGCTACCCGGACATCCAGATCGACCTGGGCGTCAGCGACCGTCATGTCGACCTCATCTCCGACAACGTCGATTGCGTGATACGGGGCGGCGTGCTGACCGATATGTCGATGATCGGCCGCCAGATCGGCGCCGCCGGCTGGGTCACCTGCGCCACGCCCGCCTACCTGAAGCGGCACGGCGTGCCCACGCATCCGGACGACCTGGCGGCCGGCCACCGGGTGGTCAACTACCTGTCGGCCCGCAGCGGCCGCGTGACGCCGATGCGGTTCAACAAAGCGGGGGAGAAACTGGAAGTCTCGCTACGGCACGCGGTCGGCGTCAACGAAAGCAATGCCCACTTCGCGGCGGGCCTGGCGGGACTGGGCATCATCCAGACCTTCGCCTACACGGCGCGCGCGCAGATCGCCAGCGGCGCGCTGGTGCCGGTGCTGGAAGACTGGCAACCGGCGCCCTACCCGTTCCACGTCGTGTATCCGCCGAACCGGCATTTGAGCAACCGCCTGCGCGTGTTCATCGACTGGATCGCCGAACGCTTTGCCGCCGCGGCGCGTTAGCCCTCAATCCTGCCTGGACAATTTGACCGGCGGCGCCGGATCGACCGACGGGCGCGGCTTGGCGCGGCGTTCCGGAAAGGGATAAGCCGCGACCTCGCCCATCGAGGCGCAGGCGGCGATCAGCTTCAGGGCGGCCATCGGCTCTTGGAAATTCACCTCGGACGCCGCTTTCACGGTCCGGTCCGAGGTCGGCAGATCGGTCTCAAACAGGCCGTCGATGGTGATATGGCGGATGCGCCGCATCTGCAGCTCGCGCGCGATGTGTTCCTGGCTGGCACTGGCGGCGACGTCGTGGCCGTTGATGCGCAGCGTCATTTCGACGCCGTCCCCATGACGGGCAAACAAAACCTCTGCGGTGGACATGCCGGCGGCTCCGTAAAAAAAAACTGCCTCAACAGAGGCAGTAAAACGTTCGAAAAACGAGAGAGACAGGAGCATATTGCCACATAGAAATTACAGGCGTATGACAGGAAGCCAATGAGGCTTGGTTTCTGTAAACAATTCTTCCTCCACCGAACCGTCGTATTCCGGCTCCAGCGTGCCCAGTGTGACGGCGATGCGGTCCGGCGTCTGCGTGCTGCGCCAGAACAGCGTCGAGCCGCAGATGCGGCAGAAACCACGGCGGCCATGGCCGGACGACGCATATTCGGTCACCAGGTCGGCGCCGCGCTCGACGACGTAGCCGGCGCTGGCGACATTGGCGTAGGAGCCGGCGGCGGCGCCGTGCTGCTTCTGGCACATGATGCAGTAGCAATGGCTGGCGCCGCTGACCGGCCCCTCGGCCCGGTACGCTATGCCGCCGCATAGACAGCTGCCTCGTAACATCGCGCGTCTCCTTATAAAAACGGTCATGGTGCTGATTATTTTACGCCGCCAGGACCGCGTTCTTATCGATTCGCTTACACTCGGCAGTCCTCGTCCTACGGAGATGTCCCATGGTTCCGCATTCAGCCTATCGGCGCAAGGTCATGTTTGCCGGATTCGCCGTGCCGCTGCTGGCCGGCTGTGGCAGCATGACGCTGCGCCCGGCGCGAACCCAGGTGCGCGCGGCGGCGCCGTTCGACATGCCGGCCATCGACATCCCGGACTTTAGCGGCAGCCGGCGCTTCCCGATCACCGACTTCGGCGCCGCGCAGGACGACCAGCAAAAAACCTCGGCCGCCATCGCCAGCGCGATCGCGGCGGCCAACGCCGCAGGTTCCGGCATCGTGGTGATCCCCGAAGGCGTCTGGCCGACCGGCAAGATCCATCTGATGAGCAACGTCAACCTGCACCTGGCCAAGGGCGCCACCCTGCTGTTCTCGTCCAATCCCGCCGACTACCTGCCCGCCGTGATGACCAGCTGGGAAGGCCTGGAGTGCTACAACTACTCGCCGCTGGTGTACGCCTTCGAATGCGAAAACGTGGCGATCAGCGGCGAAGGCAAGCTGCAAGCCCGGCTGGACGTCTGGCAGGTCTGGTATGCGCGGCCCAAGCCTCACATGGATGCGCTGGTCGCGCTGTACCATATGTCGGCCACCGGGGTCGAGGTCGCCAAGCGCCAGATGACCGGCGGCCAGGCCAACCTGCGGCCGCAGTTTGTGCAGTTCAACCGTTGCCGGCATGTGCTGATCGAAGACGTCAGCATCGAGCACAGTCCGTTCTGGGTGCTGCATCCCTACCTGTGCAGCGATGTCGTGATCCGCCGCGTGAAGATCAAGGCCAACGGCCATAACAACGACGGCGTCGATCCCGAGATGAGCCAGAACGTGCTGATCGAGGATTGCGTCTTCGATCAGGGCGATGACGCGATCTCCGTCAAGTCCGGCCGCGACCGCGACGCCTGGCGCCTCGGCGTCGCCAGCCGCAACATCATCATGCGCAACTGCCGGGTCAAGAACGGCCACCAGCTGATGGCGATCGGCAGCGAGCTGTCGGGCGGGATCGAGAACGTCTTCGTCGACAACTGCCACTTCGATCACGGCGACTCGGAAAAGCCGAGCACCATCAACAACATCCTGTTCGTCAAGACCAACGAGCGGCGCGGCGGCTACGTCAAGAACATCTTCGTCTCGAACGTCAGCGCGACCCGCATCGCCGGCGGCGTGCTCAGCGTGGAGACCGATGTGCTGTACCAGTGGCGCAACCTGGTACCCACCTACGAGCGGCGCCTGACGCCGATTGAGGGCCTGCATGTCAGCAACGTCACGGTCGAGCATGCCAAGTTCCTCTGCGCGATCAAGGCCGAGGCGGAACTGCCGGTCAAGGACGTCACGCTGCGCAACATCAAAGTGAAGACCATCACCGGGACGCCGGTGTTCACCGAGAATGTGCGGGGCTTTGTCAACGAAAGCTGATGCCGTCTAGCGCCCGGCGCTATCGGCAGCCATGACGATCAGCGCGATGCCGCCCGCCAGCCGGTCTTCGTTCGGATGGCGCTGCACCAGTTCGAACGCGCTGAACTGGCCGGCCTGCAGGGGCTTGGCCAGATGCATGCGCAAGTGCATCGCCGTCTGACGCCCCGCCGGCAACGCCACCATGCCCGCACCCGCCGAACGGTCCGGGACGACAGCATCCCTCGCCTTGCTTTGCGCCGCGATCTCATAGCGCACACTCGCCCTGACCGGTTCGGCACGCACGACGCGCTGCAAGCCCTCAAGACGATCGCGCGAGAACGGCACGACTTCGAAGAGGAATTCCGTTTCCCGCTCCAGCACATTGCCCGCCTGGAAGAAGAAATCGATCATGCCGTTCTCTCCCGGCGCCACGTAGGACAGGTTGTGCTGCGCCCAATGGCGCTCCACGCCCGGCGCGGGAAGCAGCGCGTGGGGCGGCGCCGGATCGCGCGGCGCCGGATCGAGCGGATGATCGACACACGCGACCAGGCAGATGTGCGGCGGCGGCAGGCTGGCAAAACTGTAATGCATGACGTCGCTGACGACCGTCGCGCCGCGCGGCGGCAACAGCACCGACGCCACCCCCATCAGCCTTGCCGGGTCCATCTTGACAAAGCTGGTGCCCGGATACTCCCACCACAGCCGCACCACGGCGATGCTGCCGACCGAGCCGCCACCCCAGTTTCTGACGGCGACGGTGACGTCGAGATCGTTGCCGGGTTGATACGGCGCCAGCGTGGCGATGCCTGCGCACAGATAGGAAACGATGCCGCCCGGCGGCGGCCGGATATCGCCGCGGTCGCCGGGGTCGCCGACGAAGAGTTCGCCCGGCTCCCAATAGGGGATCAGCAGGCTCGGCAGATTGCGCGCGTAACGCTCGTCGGGGTCGTCGGGATTGTCTATGCGCTGATCCTTGGGCTGGTCGTGGTATTGGTCGTTCATGGCTGCCTCACGTCTCGGAATAGTTCAGTACCACCACGTTGACCGGATTGTCATCGATGGAACCCTTGGTTCTCCAGCACGCGTGCCGCAAGCCGCGATCCGCATCCAGATCGTAGTTGCCGGTATCGCGCGTGCGCGAGGCGGCCTGGCGCCACACAGCCATCGAGAGCTGGCTCGCATTACCGCCGCCGGTGGCCTCGCCGCCGAGGAAGACCGCCGGCAAGGCGCCCGGATGAAACGCCTGCGTCATCACGGCAGCCTGCTCGATGCTCGTCTGCGGATACAGGTGCGCGTCATCCGGCCCGAACGGCGACGGCGTGTGCGGCCAGGCGCCCGGCATCGCGTTTGGCGCCTGCAGGAACTGCCGGTAGAGCGGCCGGTCGAGCAGTTCGTCGGGGTAGATCATGCCGGTGCGGCACAGGTAGACGTAGGCGCTGTTCATGACTTCCCAGAAATAGTTGTGCAGATCGTAGAAGCTATGCACCAGGTCGATCACCTGCTGGGAATTGGCGGCCGTGGCCAGCATCTGGCCCGTGGTGCCGGTCGGCTCGCCGGCCCCCTGCCCTCCGCCCAGCGAAGCCCACCAGTCGGCGAAATTGTCTTCCATGTCGTCCCACAGCTTGCAGTGGCGGCCGTTGCCCCAGTCCTCCCAGCACGGCCCCCACAGCACGCCGGTACCGGCGATAAAGCGCGCCAGGCCTTCAAAGAAGGCGCCGCAATCGAGCTTGGAATTGCGCCGCGAATCCTGTTGGCCGACGTTGCCGGAACCTGGCTTGTTCTGCGGCTTGACGCCGCCCCCGCCGCCCGACCCGGGCGGGCTGGCGGTCTTGATCTCGATGATGGCTTCGACCACCGAGAACGACGGATTGGCGGTGTCGCCATAGATCTTTCCCAGCAAAGGCTGCGGCGGCAACGCCGCCTTGGGCGGCATCTTGAAGGTGTCGAGCGCGTCCAGATGGCGCAGCATGCGGGTGTAGCCGGTCTGCAGATCCGGCAACGGCGGAACCCGCGACAGGTCGTACAGCGCGGCTACGCCGCCGCTCACCAGCGAAGCGACCGCCGCCGGCAGCTGCGGCGAAAACAATCCGTAACGGATCTGCGCCGCGATGCCGGACAGCGACCTGGTCTGCGGATGGGTGAGCGCATAGCTGCTGCCCACCGCATTGCGCGCCATGCGGTCGCGGTGCCGGTGCGCCCGGCGCGGCCCACCGACCACCTGTCCCAGATAAGCCGAGCCGAACACGTTGGCGCCGTAGCTCGACATGACGCCGAAGGCAAACGCCTTTTGCCTGTCATCGGCGGCGTCCTGCCACACCTGATGGCAAAAGGCATCGGTATGCCGGGCCAGGAAGATATCCCCCCAGCCCCATTGGTCGAGGCGCTGGTTCCGCTGGCGCGGGTGTGCGTCCGGCAGCGCGGCGGCGTAGATATCGTCGCCCAGCACGTTGACTTCCAATTCCTTGCCGAAGACCGCGGCCTCGAACTCCGAGCGCTTGCGCCACGCCGCGTCGAAGCGCTGCACGGCATCGGGGGCGTTCGGATGGACCAGGGCTTGCTCCAGGTCGTGGCGAAACTCGCCAAGCTTGCCGTACAAGGCCATGCCGGTGCGCCAGAGCTCGGCCGCGCGTTCGACCAGGGCCAGTTCGGCGCCATCCGACGCCGCATGCCACATCAGGTGATTGACCAGGGCGCCCAACATGGCCATGCCCGGTTCTTTGGCGACGGCGGCAAGCTGGCTGTCGCGCGCGGCGCTTAAGTCGCCGCCGGCGATAACGCTGGTCTGCAGCGATAAACGGAAGGTATCCAGTGCAGCAATATTGGCGCGATAATCGATCATGATGGCTCCTGGGACGCTGTGCAGGAATCTGCGCAGGGAACCAATGTGAGGCGTAAATCGAAACGCGGCTTTGCGCTCAATCAAACGGCCGCGGCATGGCGCGCCGGCTGTCAGGTCAAGTTGGGAATACTCATCAAGCCATCACGCAGAAGGCTGGGTGTGAGGCCGGTCCAGCGCTTGAAGGAGCGGCGGAAGTTGGTGGCGTCGTGGAAGCCGAGATACTGCGCCACCGCCTCGTTGTCGTAGCCGCGCATCTGGAACAACTGGATCGCGACATGCGCGCGCACCTGGTCCAGCTCGGCCTGGAAGTGGCTGCCGTGCCGCGCCAGGTGGCGCTTCAGCGTGGCCGGGCTGATGCCGAAGTCGGCCGCGCTCAGTTCCAGCGTCGGCCCCAGCCGGATGTGGTCCAGCAGGTAGTCATACAACGCCGTCAGCAGGCTCGGCATCAGCGCCCCGGATCCGGCTTCGGCCGCAGCCACCGACGCCACCATGCCGTTGCCGCGCGGCCAGGGGCGGTCCAGCCAGGCCGGATTGATCAGCATCGCGTCCAGGTGGCAGTTGAAGCGCAGGTCGCTGCCCAGGTGCACCTCGTGCTGCTCGACATGCGCCGGCGCGCCGCGGTTCATGCAGTAGCGCCACGGCAGCCGCTCGCCGCTGAGCCAGCGGCACATCGCCGTCACCGCCGTCATGTGCATCTCGACCAGCGCCGGCATCTGGCTGGGCGCGCCGAAACTGTCGGTCCAGTACAGCACGGCCATGCCGCCCTCGTGGCGCAGGCGCGGCGTCAGCAAGGGACAGAGCCGGGCCTGGCCGGCACCGAGGATCTCCAGCGCCTGGCGCAGGTTCTGCGCCTGCAGCAAGGCATGGCTGAGCGCGCCGTAGTGGCCGGGCAGCATCTGCTGGCCCAGCATGAAGCTGGTGTCCGGGCTGTCCAGCGCGCGCATGACATTGGACAGCAGTTGCAGGTATTGCGCCGGGCTCAGCATGCTGTCGGCGGCCGGCATCTCCCATCCCCGCAGGCCGGTGCCGCGCAGGACCAGCTCGCCCTGCTCGTCAAGCTCGCGGCTGCGGGCGTAGTCGAGCACCAGCGCCGGCTGGTGCCGGGCCGGGATAAAACTGTCGACGATCTGGCGGTAGGCGATCACGCCGCGGCTGCCGCGACGTTGATGTCCGCCGCCGGCTGCGATACCGCCCGGCTCAGGTCGGCCAGCAGCACATCCGGCGCGGCATCGGCGTTCGAGCAGGCGTGGCGCAGGGTGATGTTGACCCGGCCGCCCTTGGCGTGATGGCGCATCTGCCCCACCATCGCCGCCAGATGGCTGGCCAGCGCGCCGGCCTGGTCCACGCTGGTGTCCGACAGCAGCAGCGCAAAGCGGTCGCCGGCGTAGCGGCACAGCAGGTCGTCGTTGCGCAGGTTGAGCAGCAGCATGTGGCCGACCGCCTGCAAGACGCGGTCGCCCTCGGGCTGGCCGAATTCGCGGTTGATCATATGGAAGCCGTCGATGTCGAGCAGCACCAGCGCGCATTGCTGGCCCGGCCGGCGCGCCTGCTCGTGGCGGATCTGGCGCCGCAGGTAGTCGGCGTTGGCCAGCTGCGTGACGCGGTCGAAGGCGCGGTGGTCGCGGAACAGGCGCTCGCGCTTTTGCAGATGCTCGTTGAGGCGGAACTGCTCGTGGCGCCAGTAATACATGCCGATGGTGACCACCAGCATGCCGATCGGCACCATGCCTTCCAGCCAGTGGTCCCACATCGCCGTCTTGCTGATGATGAAGAACTCGTCCATGCAGTCGGCGAAGGAGCCGATCATGATCAGCGCCAGGCCGCCCGCCAGCAGGCGCGTGACCAGGCCGCCCGGCCGGCTGCTCAGCGTGAACAGCACCCAGCTGCCCGCCATGACGGCGGTGCCGCCTTCGCTGATGATGTCGGTCCACTTCCATAGATGGAAAGACTTGGCCGCCCCCAGGGTGGCGTACAGGAACAGGCAGGCCAGCAGCGCCAGGCCGGCGGCGATCAGGGTCGAACGGTGCAGTTGCAGCATGGGCGATCTCTTCGGTGGGCGGAATGATTGCGGCCGCAGCATAAACCGGTTTTATGACGGCGGCATGACAAGCATGCACAAACAACAGCAGGTGCAAACAGCTCACCGGCGCCTGCCAAACGCCGCAAATCGCGCCATGCGGATGCTGTCGCTGGCGGGGGCCGCAGGTCAATCCAGCTCATTTCATCTTGAAAGCGGGCATTTCGCCGCCTGCCCGCCATGACCTGTCACGGGATTGACATATTGGCTACCTAGAATCCGCCCGTCTTCCAACCTACTACGACGGCATCTCATGAAAACCCACTATCCAAAACCCAACCTGCGCCTGTCCATGCTGACCATCGGCGTGCTGACCATGCTGGCCACCTATTCCCACGCCGGCGCACAAGTCAATGCCGACGCGGGCGACAGCACCGTGGCGGCCGCCGGCAGCGTGGTGATCACCGGCCAGCGCTCCAGCCTGCGCAACGCCATCGCCGCCCAAGAGAAGGCCGACAACATCGTCAGCGTCATCAGCAGCGACGACATCGGCGGCCTGCCGGACAAGAACGCGGCCGAGGCGCTGGCGCGCCTGCCGGGCGTGTCGGTGCAGCGCGACCAGGGCGAAGGCCGCTACATCAGCGTGCGCGGCCTGGGTCCGGACCTGAACGCGGTCACCATCAACGGCGCGCTGGTGCCGTCGCCGGAATCGGGTCGCCGCGCGGTGGCGCTGGACGTGCTGCCGGCCGGCTTGATCCGCACGCTGGAAGTGAGCAAGACCCTGACCCCGGACCATGACGCCAATTCCCTGGGCGGCACGGTCGAGGTCAAGACGCTGACCGGCTTCGACCTGCCGGGCAAGCTGCTGTCGGCCACGGTCGGCGCCAGCCGCGACCAGAACATCGGCAAGACCAGCCCGAACGCCAGCGTGCTGTTCGCCGACCGCTTCCTGGACGGCAAACTGGGCGTGGCCGGCGGCCTCAGCTATGAGAAGCGCGAGTTCGGCTCCGACAACGAGGAAACCGGCGGCGCCTGGGAAGACGGCAAGCTGGCCGGCGTCGAACTGCGCGAATACCAGCCGACGCGCGAACGCCGCGCCGCCGCGCTGAACCTGGACTACCACCCGGACAACGCCAGCAAGTACTTCCTGCGCGGCTTCATCAGCGACTTCAGCGACGACGAAGTGCGCGACCGCCTGACCATCAGCAACATCGCCGGCGGCAGCGTGGCCGAGGGCAAGACCGCCACCGCGCGCGGCGAGCGCCGCCTGCGCCAGCGCAAATACACTCAGACCATCAGCTCGGCCGTGCTGGGCACCGAACAGAAGTGGGACCGCTGGAAGCTCGAGCTGAACGGCGGCGCCAGCCGCTCCAAGGACCACGCGCCGGAATCGATCAACGACGCCCGCTTCCGCGGCAGCAAGGACTTCGCCGGCGTCGGCTTCAGCGGCACGCAAGTCCCGCGCCTGACCGCGCCGGAAGCCTTGTATACCGCCTCCAACTACAAGCTGAACTCGATCGCGCTGCAGCAAGGCGACGCCAAGGACAAGGAAAACCATCTGCAGTTCGACCTGAGCCGCAAGCTCGAGCTGGGCGAAGGCAGCGCGACGCTGAAGTTCGGCGCCAAGACCAGCAACCGCGAAAAGACCAACGACAAGGAAGCCTGGTCGTACAGCGCCAAGCAGATCGGCAGCGCCAGCACCTCGATGAGCGACTACGTCACCGCCGACCAGCTCGACTACCAGCTGGGCCGCATCGGCAACGCCATCAATCCTGCCGCGATCCGCAGCCTGGTGGCCGGCCTGAACCGCGCCGGTGCGCGCGTGCTGGCCGACTCGACCATCGACGACTACCGCATGCAGGAAGACATCGATGCCGCCTACCTGCAGAACAGCGTCGACCTCGACGCCTGGCACCTGCTGGCCGGCGTGCGCGCCGAACGCACCCGCTTCGACGCCGCCGGTTCGCGCGTCGACGAGGAAGAGGAAACCATCGCGGCGGTCAAGCACAAGCGCTCGTACACCAACTGGCTGCCGGCGCTGCAGGCGCGCTACGACCTCGACGCCAAGACCAGCGTGCGCGCGGCCTGGACCCACTCCGTGGTGCGCGCCAACTTCGACCAGCTGGCGCCGGGCATCAGCCAGGCCAGCGAGACCGAAGCCACGATCGGCAATCCCGACCTGGCGCCGCTGAAGTCGACCAACCTCGACCTCGGCATCGAACGCGTGCTGGGCGACGACGGCAGCGTCTCGGCCTACGTCTTCCACAAGGACATCAAGAACTTCACCTACACCACCAACCTGGCCGGCAGCGGGCAGTGGGCCGACTACACCTCGGCGATCACCTACGCCAACGGCGACCAGGCCACCGTCAAGGGCATCGAGCTGTCGTACACGCAGCCGCTGCGCATGCTGCCGTCGCCGTTCAACCGCCTGATCGTCGGCGCCAACGGCAGCCTGACCCGCTCGGACGCCAACGTCGCCCGCTACGACACCGAGGCCGGCCGCATGCGCTCGCGCGGCATCCACCTGCCGGGCCAGTCGGACCGCGTGCTGAACCTGATGCTGGGCTACGAACAGGGACCGCTGAGCACGCGCATCGCCGTCAACTACAAGTCGCCGTACCTGCTGGAGATGGGCGACGACATCCTCGACGCCAGCCAGGACCGCATCGTCGATGCGCAGAAGCAGGTCGACTTCTCGCTGTCCTACCAGTTGAGCAAGCAGGTGCAGTTGAACCTCGAAGCGGCCAACCTGAACAACGAGAAATACTACGTCTACCTGGGCAGCAAGGCCTACAACGCGCAGTACGAACAATACGGCCGCACCTATAAACTCAGCCTGAAAGTCAGCCTGTTCTAATGAAATCGACACTCTTCAACAGCGTTCTCTTCGGCGCCCTGGTCTCCTGCGGCGTGCCGGCCCAAGCCGGGGAGCGGGCCGCCATGCCCGACGGCGGCTGGCTCAGCGCCGACAAGCAAGGCCTGCACCTGCTCGACGCCAAGGGCCGGGAGCGCGCCCGCCTGGCCATGCGCGCCAAGCAGCTCGACACCCGTCCGCGAGGCGACGGCGTACTGGCCGTGGTCATGGACGCCGACAGCGAGCAGGTGCTGCCGGTGCTGGTCGACCTGAAAGCCGGCACCCTGGCGGCGCAAGCGCCGTTCCCGGCGCCGCCGTTCGGCATCGAAGCGTCCTGCCTGTACCGCGACGCCCAGCAGATCGACCATCTGTTCATGATCGGCAAGGATGGCCAGGCCGAACAGTGGCTGATGCACGGCGACCAGCGCCGGCTTGTGCGCAAGCTGGCGCTGCCGCCGCACACCAGGCATTGCCGCGCCGACGACCAGGCGCGGCAACTGCTGGTCAGCGAAGACAAGGTCGGCGTGTGGGCCTACAACGCCGAGGCGGAAGGCGTGCCCGAACGCAAGCTGATCAGGCAGCCGCAGAAAACCGCGGCGCCGGTGGCCGCCAAGGCCATCATCGAGCCGCGCGCGCAGACCGAACCGGTGGCGCGCACCGGCGATGCCGCCGACGATCCGGCCATCTGGCGCAATCCGGCCGATCCGGCCGGCGCGCGCATCCTCGGCACCAACAAAAAGCAGGGGCTGCTGGTCTACAACCTGGACGGCAAGGAGCTGCAACTGCTGGAAGTGGGACGGCTGAACAACGTCGACGTGCGCCAGGACGTGACGGTCGGCGGCCGCAAGCTCGACCTGGCCGTGGCCACCCGGCGCGACGACAACAGCGTGATGCTGTTCACCATCGACGCCCAGGGCCTGGTGGCGCCGGCCGGCGCCTTCGCGACCGGGCTGGAGAACATCTACGGCATGTGCTTGTACCGTCCGGCGGACGGCGGCCTGGAAGCGTTCATCAACGACAAGGACGGCAGCTTCCTGCAATACCGCATCGAGGCCGGCGCCGACGGCCAAGGCATGGCGGGCAAGCTGCTGCGCCGCTTCAAGGTTGCCAGCCAGCCCGAAGGCTGCGTGGTCGACGACCGCAACGCGCGCCTGTTCCTGGGCGAGGAAAAGCGCGGCGTTTGGACCGTCTCGGCCAGGGGCGACGCCCCGGCCAGGCTCAGCCTGATCATGCCGGTGGGCGCGCAGCTGGTGGCCGACGTCGAAGGCATGGCGTTGTATCACGGCGACAAAGCCGGCTACCTGATCGTCTCCAGCCAGGGCGACAACAGCTACCTGGTGATGGACGCGCAGGCCCCCTACCGGGTGCGCGGCAGCTTCCGGGTCGGCTACAACCTGGCGGCCGGCATCGACGGCACGTCCGAGACGGACGGGCTGGAAGTCAGCTCCGCCAACTTCAGCGGCCCCTACAGTAAAGGCATGCTGGTGATCCAGGACGGCTACAAGCGCCTGCCGGACGGCCCGCAAAACTTCAAGTACCTGGCCTGGGACGACGTCGCCAAGGCCCTCAAGCTCGACTAAACTCCGGGGTCAGGTCTAAAACCCGGACACGAGCTCATGTCCAGGTTTTGGACCTGACCCCGGATTTGCGCCGCGTCAATAAATAGACAGTTGCCCAACAATTCCGTATGCTTTGAGGCAGAATACCCCTTGCCATAAGGCATGGTAAAACTCAGGGCAGGCTTCTACGGTTCCTCGTTGTGCGCGATTTCATCGACCTTTCATCTGCTGGCGGCAACAGCTTGCGGCGCCTGCTGATCGCGCGGACGATCGCGGCCGCCTTTTCGCTGGCCACCCTGGCCGACGCGGCGGCCGCCGCCGCGCCCGGCCCCTGGCATGCGCTGGCGCCCACCGTGTTCGAACACCTGGTGCCCGCCGAACTGGGCTTCCCCAGCCCGACCACGATGTCGGTGGTGCAGGACGGCGACGGCTTCATCTGGTTCGGCACCCAAACCGGCCTGGGGCGGTGGGATGGCTACCGCATGCGCAATTTCTTCTTCCAGGCCGACGATCCCTACTCGCTGCCGGGCGACTTCATCCAGACCCTGCATGTGGACCACCAGGGCCGGCTGTGGCTCGGCACCACCATCGACGGCCTGGCCATGTACGATAAGCAGACCGAGCGCTTCGTGCGCTTTCCGGCCGGCCCGCAAGGCTTGAGCAGCCCGGCCGTCAACGCCATCGCCAGCGATGCCCGCGGCGGCATCTGGATCGGCACCTCCGCCGGCCTCGACTATATCGACACCGCGCGCGGCAACGCCATCACCCACCATCCGCGCGGCGCGGCGGGCGCGCCGGCCAACCAGATCCGCGCCCTGCTGGTCGACCGCGACGGCGACCTGTGGATAGGATCGACCGCCGGCCTGGCCCGGCGCGACGCCGCCAGCGGCCGTTTCGAGGACCTGGCGGGCGTCGACGATACCGTGCTGTCGCTGGCCAGCAACAGCGGCGGCGAGGTGGTGTTCGGCACCTTCAAGAACGGCGTCGGCCTGGCCCGCGCCGGCGCCGGCGCGCGCCTGCTGACGCTGGAACAGGTGCCGGACGCGAACAGCAACATGGTGCTGTCGATCACCGAGACCCTGCCGGGCACTTGGTGGGCGGCGAGTTACGGCGGCGGCATCATCGAGTTCGACACCAAGGGCCACAGCCGCCGCATCGTGCACCGCCCGGCGATCCAGGTCAGCCTGGCCCATGACCGGGTGGCCGCCCTGTGGCGCGACCGCAGCGGCCTGGTGTGGGCCGCCAACGAGCGCGGCGTCGATATCCACAATCCGACCCACCGCACCGTCGAAACCGTCCTCGACGGTGTCGGCCTGCAGGAGGTGTCCGCCTTCGCCTTCATGACCGACAGCGGCGGGCGGCTATGGGTGGCGCTGGCCGACAAGGGCATCGACCTGATCGCGCCGGACGGCGCCCGCACGGCCGGCCTGCGTCCGGACCCGGCGCGGCCGGAAACCTCGCTGCCCAACCGCCTGATCCTCGCCATGGCCGAGGCCGAGCCGCAGGACGCCTGGATCGGCACCCAGCTGGGCTTGTACCATACCAGCGGCCGCGGCACGCGCGTGACCCGGGTGCCGCTGCCGCAGGCCGATCCCTTGCCGCGCATCGGCAGCATCGTGCGCCAGGGCGGCGTGCTGTGGCTGGGCACGGCCAACGGCCTGCTGCGCTACGATACGCGCGCCCACACCCTCCAGGCGTTCCGCCAAGGCGCCCCCGGCTCCGGCGGCCTGAGCGACAATCGCATCACCACCCTGCTGCCGGCCGCCGACGGCGCGCTATGGGTCGGCACCCGCAACGGCGTCAACCGCTTCGACCCGGCCAGCGGCATGGCCGAGCAGATGCTGCCCGATCCCGCCAGCGCCAGCGCCCTGCCGCACGGTTTCGTCAGCACCCTGACCTTCGACGCGCAGGGACGCCTGTGGGTCGGCACCAATAGCGGCGGCATCGGCATCCTCGACGGCAAGGCGGCCGACGGCACGCGCCGCTTCCTGCGCATGGACCGGCAATCGGGCATGCCCAGCAACAGCATCGGCGCGCTGAGCACCGATGCCGCCGGCCGCATCTGGGCCTCGACCTCCGACGGCATCGCCGTGATCGACGCCGCCACGCTGCGCGCGCAGGCGCTGGGCCGGGCCGACGGCCTGGTGTTCCAGCCCTACGTGGTCGGCGCGGTCGGGCGGACCGCGCAGTCCGATATCGTGTTCGGCACCTCCGGCGGCTACGCGGTGGTGCATCCGCAACCGCCGCAGCGCTGGCGCTACCAGCCGCCGCTGGCGGTCAGCGCGGTGCACCTGGACCAGCGCGCCGTGCCGGCCGCGCCGCTGCTGGCGCCGGGCGGGCCGGGCCTGAGCATCCCGGCCGGCACCCGCCGGGTCGAGGTCGAGGTGGCGGCGCTGGATTTTTCCGCCAGCCAGCGCAACCGCTACGCCTTCCTGCTCGAGGGCTACGACAAGGACTGGGTCGAGGCCGACTCCAGCCACCGCGTCGCCACCTACGCCAACGTGGCGCCGGGCCACTACCGCCTGCGCATGCGCGGCAGCAACCGCGACGGCGAGTGGAGCCCGCACGAACTGAGCATGCAGCTGCACTTCCTGCCGGCCTGGTACCAGACCTGGTGGGCGCGGCTGGGCGCGGCGCTGGCGGTGCTGGGACTGGGCTGGGTCCTGTACCGCTGGCGCGTGCGCCAGCTGCAGCAGCAGGTCTACCTGCGCACGCTGCACCTGGAGCGGGTGCACGCCATCGTCAAGTCCATCAACGACGAACTGGACTTCGACGCCCTGCTGCACACCATCCTGCGCGAGTCGAGCGCCATCGGCCACGTGCGCGCGGCCTACGCGCTGATCGGCGACGGCGCCGGCGACGCGCTGGCCGTGCGCGCCAGCTGGCACCGCAGCGCGCTGCCGCTGGTGCGCGCCGGCATGCGCCACGCCGAAGCGCAGGCCCAGCTGGTCGACGGCGCCGTCGTCATCGCGCCGGACATGTTCCTCAAGCAAGGCACCACGCTGGCGGTGCGCATCCGCGTCGAACGCCAGGCGCAGGGCTACCTGGTGTTCGAGCAGGACATCCGCTTCGCGCCGGGCGAGCTGGACATGTTCAAGGCGCTGAAGGAACCGTTTGTCTCGGCCTTCCAGAAGGCCAGCGCGATCCGCGCCATCCAGCAGGCGCGCGCCGACGCCGAGGCTTCGACCCGCGCCAAGAGCGAGTTCCTGGCCAACATCAGCCATGAAATCCGCACGCCGATGAACGCCATCCTCGGCTTCGCCGGCCTCGGCGGCCACCTCGACCTGCCGCCCAAGCCGCGCGACTATTTCAACAAGATCGGCCGCGCCGGGCAAAACCTGCTCAGCATCATCGACGACGTGCTGGATTTCTCGAAGGTCGAATCCGGCAAGCTGGAACTGGAAACCGTGCCCTTCGACCTGGCCGAGATCCTGAACCAGATCGCCGACCTGTTTTCCTGGCGCGCGGCCGAGAAAAGCCTGGAGCTGATGGTGTGGGCGGCGCCGGAAGTGCCGTCCGGCCTGGTGGGCGATCCGCTGCGCCTGACGCAGATCATGGTCAACCTGGTGGGCAACGCGCTGAAGTTCACCCCGCACGGCCACATCATGCTGCGCGTGGAGCTGGCCGGGCCGGCCGACGCGCAGCCGGTGCGGCTGCGCTTCAGCGTCGAGGACTCGGGCGTGGGCATCAGCGCCGACCAGCAGGCGCGCCTGTTCCGCGCCTTCTCCCAGGCCGACAGCAGCACCACCCGGCTGTACGGCGGCACCGGCCTGGGGCTGGCGATTTCGCAGCAGCTGGTGCAGGCCATGGGCGGCGAAATCGGCCTCGACAGCACGCCGGGCGACGGCAGCCGCTTCCAGTTCGAGCTGGACTTGCCGCGCCAGCCGCAGGCCGCCGCCGCGCCGCTGCCGGCCAAGGCGCAGGGCAAGCACGTGCTGATCGTCGACGACAACGCCCTGATGCGCGACATGCTGGAGCGCCAGCTGCGCCACGACGGCTTCACGGCGCACGCGGTCGCCAGCGGCGCCGCCGCGCTGGCGCGCCTGGCCGGCGAGCCGGCGGACGTGGTGCTGGCGGACTGGGACATGCCGGAATTGAACGGCATCGAGACCGCCCAGCGGTTGCACGCCCTGGCCGGCGGCGCGCAACTGCCGGTGGTGCTGATGGTGAACGAGTTCGCGCGCGAGCCGGTGGTGCAGGCCGCCAGCGAGGCCGGCATCAGCGCCTGCCTGGCCAAGCCGGTCAACCCGCCGCAGCTGCTGGCCGCCCTGCTCGGCGCGCTCGGCGTCGAGGGCGCCGGCCTGGCGGCGTCGGCGCAGCCGTCCACGGCGCCGTCGGAGGCCGCGCAGCACATCGCCGGCGCCCTGGTGCTGGTGGTGGACGACAACGTCATCAACCAGCAGGTGGCGCGCGAGGTGCTGATGCGCGCCGGCGTGCACGCGGTATTGGCCGGCAACGGCGTCGACGCCGTGCAGATGGTCGACCAGGCCAGCTATGACGCGGTGCTGATGGATATCCAGATGCCCGGCATGGACGGCTACGAAGCCACCGCCCGCATCCGCGCCAAGGCGCAGCACGCGCGCCTGCCGGTGATCGCGATGACGGCGCACGCGGTGGCCGGCTTCCGCGAAAGCAGCCTGGCGATGGGCATGAACGATTACGTGACCAAGCCGATCGAGCCGGAACGGCTGTTCAAGGTGCTGGCCGGCTGGATACGGCGCGATCCGGCGCGATCCGCCGCCAGTCCGGCGGCGCCGGCGGCGCCGGCCGACGCGCCGCCGTTCGTGCCGGGCATCGACATGGTGGCCGCGCTGGACCGGCTGGGCGGCAACCGCCAGCTGCTATCGGCGCTGCTGGACCGCTTTGTCGCCGATTTCGAACCCAGCCCCGAACGGCTGCTGGCGGCCATCGAAGACAGCGCCTTCGAACAGGCGGCGGCGCTGGTGCACAAGGTCAGGGGCGCGGCCGGCAATCTGTCGATGCCGGAACTGCACCGCACCGCCAGCGAACTGGAGCAACTGCTGCTGTCGCCCCCGCCCGCCAGGCTGGACGAGCCGCTGGCGGCCTTCGGCGCCGCGCTGGAAACGGTGATCGACGGCGTCCACGTGCTGGACCGCGCCGCCCTGGTTCAGATCACGCCGGTCTCGCCGTAGCGCAGCTCCACCTGGTTGCGCTGGCCGGACGACGGCCCGCAGCCGCACACCGCGATCACGGCGTGGCGCAAATGGTCCAGCGCCAGCAGGCGCTCGATGTCGACGTCGTTGACGGCGGCCGTGATGAACGCCGGCAGGCCGGCCTCCGCCGCCAGCAGGTAGAAGGTCTGCGACAGGTGGCCGGCATCCAGCGCCAGCGCGCGGTAGGCCTTGTGGTGGTTGCGGTACTTCCAGAAAGTGCGTTCGGCGCGGCCCACCAGCACCACCTGCATGGCGGCGTCGGCCAGCCAGGTCTGGTCGGCCACCATTTGCAGCGCCACCGCCGCCGCCTGCTCGCGGTCCAGCGCGCGCAACAGGCGCAGCTCATGGTCGATGGGATGATAGTGATACAAGCCGGGCGCCACGCCGTCGATGCGCTGCGCCAGCACGAAGGCTTCGACCGGGTGCAGGCCGCCGCCCGACGGGCTGGTCTTCTTCAGCACCGAGGCGTGCGGCCCGACCTGGCGCAGCTCCTGGGCGCCGAAGGTCCGTTGCAGCAGGCGCGCCGCCACCGGCAGCGCCAGTCCGGCCGTGGTATCGAAATTGCGTCCCGTGTAGCGCTTGAACAAGGTCTCGTCGAGCACGCCGCTGGCGACGCCCGGCAGCTTGACCGCGCCGCCCTCCACGCCCAGTTCCAGCGTGTTCGGCGGCGGCTCGCCGTAGGTGTCGAGCAATTCCTGGAAGCTGGGCGCCTCCATGCCGGTCTCGCTGCGCACGTCGCGCCAGCGGCTGAAGGTGTGGGCCAGCGCCGACACCGGCCGCCAGTGCGCGGCGCGCAGGGTGTCGTCGCGCGCGCGCAGGGCGGCGTGCAGCGGATCGTCGCTGACGAGCAGGCCCAGCTCCAGCAGGCGGCCGATCCGGGCCGGGTCGTGGAGCTCTTCGCAGGCGCCGCGCTCGCGCCAGACGGTCTGGCTGAGCGCGCCCAGCACCGTCAGGTCGGCGGCGTCGACTTCGATTTCCAGATCCAGATGCGGCGCCAGCGCCATCCAGCGGCTGGAGGCCGCCAGCGTGCTGCCGCCGGCAAACAGCGCCGACCAGTCGACAGCCAATTCTTCGCGTGATTCAAGGTACAGGACGGCACAACGTCGTATCTTCATGCAAGTCACCTCGGCAAGGGTTGGGGACGGCCACAGCGGAAGCCTGAGTCTAGCGTAATTTCAAGTTGAAGTATGTATGTTGCCCTTGCGCAATCCGCTTGGCAAGCGGCAAGGTTTGCCGTAGCATTGGACTGGCTACTTGGCTGTAGCGCCCTCACTTCCATGCAACTTTAGCTAAAGGATTACACTTCATGAATACTTCTAGCGAATTGAGTTCCATCCTCGACAAACTGGCCTCGGACGACGTCTTCCGCGCCCGTCTGGTGGCCGATCCAGTGGGCGCTCTCGCCGCGCTGGGCATCACGCTGCGCGCCGACCAGGTGCCTGCGATACGTACCCTGCCGTCCAAGGAAAGCATCCTGGCCGACCGCGAAGCACTGCAAAGCGTGCTGGAAACCACGCGGAACATGGTGCCCTTCCTGTTGTCCGGCGCCCAGCTCGATACCCGCATGGCGGCGTAACGCTTCCTTCAGACGATGATTCATCCCCGTGCGCCGCGCGCGCGCGGGGCGGCGACACCGCCGGCCGCAACCTGCGGCCGCGCCCATCCCCCCCATCCCACCTCCGCGCCGTCATCGGCGTGTCATTCCGTCGTAACGCAACTGTGTCACATTGCGCCTGGCCTCGCAACAACACGCCATGGTCCGTACCATTCCCATCGCAGAAATTGTTAAGATTCATGAAATATTCTTTTTGAATTGAAATGTGGTACGTACCACTGTACAATCAACAACGTCGGCCATGCCACTGGTTTCCCGCCGATATTGCCATTGCTTCCGGAACTGCGGCGCGGGCATGCGCTGCGATACGCCCGCGGTGAGAGCGCTCCTGACAAAAAGTGAACGCAAAATGAACTCAGTGACCGACATCTTTACTACCGGCGAGTACGCTGCGGACGTCAACGCCAGCGCCGACCTGAAGCATCTATTCCAGAATTATCGCCACCTGCTGGTCTGCTTTGTCATGCGCTATACGCGCAGCCATGAAGATGCCGAAGACGTGGTGCAGGCGGCCTTCGTTCAGGCGCTATCCACGGAGAGCGGCGGCGCGCCGGAACACACCTTGCCCAAATCGCTGTTTGGTACCGCACTCATGCTCGCGCGCGACAGGATGCGCAATCACGCGCTGGAACACGGCGCAAGACCAGGCGAACACCTCGCCGCGCAGCAGCGCCGCTTGCAGCAGGATCCGTTTGAATTGATCGCATTACACCAGTTCAAAGCCAGGGTGGAGGCGTCGCTGCGCGCCTTCCCCCAAGCTGTACTGGAGACTTTCGACCTTGTGGTCAACGGCGAAACCAGTCACACGGACGCCGCCGAATATCTCGGAATTCCGCTGGCCACCGTGCAAACGCATATGGCGCACGTGGGTGACATGGTGCGCTGCCTCGGAGAGTGATGGCGGTTTGCTCCGCGCCTGGGAACTCTGGCACCGGCCCGCGCCACAGATGGATGACATCCCGCCGTCAGGCCAACTACATCCATCTCCCAGGATAATATGTTTCCCGATCACTCCACACAATTCCGGACGCCCCCTTCCCACAGCCACCTGACCCAGGACGAGATTGCGTCTGGTCCGCCGTTATCGCCGCCCCCTATACCATCCTCCTCCGGCACGACATCGGGCGGCGCGGTCGTGCCGCAACATCCCGCACGGTCGGCAAGCGCGCTGGCGGCCAACAGCCGCACCCAGGTCATGGCGCCGGTGTGCGCGGCTGGCGTCCCCCAGTCCGAGGCGGTACGCGACCTGGAAAACAATATGGCCCACATCGGCGTATCGCAGCTGACGCTGGAGCGTGACATCGCCGCGATAGGCGGCAAGTTCATTCCATCCGCGTCGCAAGGAAAGACGCTGGCGTCCTTGAACGACCATGCGGGCGTCATCGTTTTCCCGGCAAAAAACAAGAACATCAAAATTGCCGAAATGCTGGCCGTGGTCAAGGATACGGTCACCAGTCCGGAGGGCGTGAAGCAGGAAAGGTATTTCGTCAAAGGCTATGGCAACCGCCTGGTCCCGCTCTCGGTCGTCACCGGATTCCAGGCGGAGGATTACGAGCATCCGCCCGCCGCCGCGGCCGATGCGGCGGGCGGGGCGCCGGCGCCCCGGCCGACTGAAATGGAAACCTCGTTCCGCACGCACCTGCGCAAGCATTCGGAAACGGCGACGCTGTATGCGCGCAGCCGGGCCGACCAGTCGGACCGGCCGGTCATGAAAGTCCCGCCCAATCCCTTGCCGATGCCGCGTCAAAGCACCTGGGCCATGGGCGAGCAATCGCTGCACGGCTT
This sequence comes from Duganella sp. CT11-25, assembly GCF_047302815.1. Lineage (NCBI taxonomy): Bacteria > Pseudomonadati > Pseudomonadota > Betaproteobacteria > Burkholderiales > Oxalobacteraceae > Duganella > Duganella sp. CT11-25. The sequence goes on along the minus strand of NZ_JBKBFD010000001.1, from coordinate 7,074,195 downwards.
TGGCGAAAAACCGGACGTGACCGCCCCCCCCACGCCCGGAGCCACGCCCGGCGCCGCGCCGACACCCCGCAAGAGCGACTTCCACCGGGGTTACGTCGACTACAACGGCGTGGAAAACCGTCTGATCTTCTTCCTCAACAAGGATGAGGTCCATGCGCGTCGACGCCCGCAACAGACCCGCCCGCCGCATCCGGCCGACAGCAATGGCAAGAACAAGATCGAGGTACCGGCCAGCGTCAACATGGATGGCCCGATCCTGGCCCAGATCCAGGGCATCAAACGGATCGAAACGATAGGCCCGGCCGGTGTGGTCGAGGGCGTCAAGCTGGCGTCGTTCCGCGTGCACTTTGAGAAGGACCAGAACAAGGTGCTGCGCATCACCACCGAAGACGACGCCGTGCACGAACTGACCTTTACGCCCAAGGGCGCCACGCTCAAGCGCATCCATCCCGCGCCGAGCGGCGACGACCCGATGGCGCCGCTCGAGAATGCCGACATCAGCCTGTATTTCTACCAGGGCGCGAACACCGGCCCGCACGGCAGCCTGCAAGGCTATGCCGACCCGGAACTGGTGATGTCGACCGGCGAAGTGCTGCCCGCCGGCACGCTCGTCAGCGATCCGACCGGCACCGGCATGCTCAAGGCCGCCACCAAGGCCTTCCTGGAACTGGTGACGCTGTCGCCGTCGTTCGGCAACCACGACGGCTGGTCCGGCGCGACCGTCAATACGGGACTGCAGGCGACGATGACGGCCGCCAGCGTCTATCTCGCCAACGCCTTGCTGGACAAGGTCAAGGCCCACACCGGCGGCACCCTGGTCCCCGGGGCCGACGTGTTTTCGGCGTCCGGCGCCGGCCATGTCACGCCGCTCACGCTGGCCGGCGCGGTGGCGCCCATCGTTGTGGTGCAAAAGGCGCTGACCTATGGCGTCGCCTTCATCCTCGACAAGCTGCCGCAAAGCGCCAAGTCCAGGGAAACCGGCGTCGGCCAGTTCGTCAACGAGCTGCTGCTGCCATGGGTCGAGGAAACGGTACGGCTGATGATCAACTACGGCCTGGAAAAACGCCTGCATCTGCCGCGCGGCACCACGACCGAACTGGCGGTGCTGCTGCTGACATCGGCGCTGACCGTGAGCGTCCGCGCCGCCCGCAACCGCATGGGCAACGCGGAAAACCACCCCTGGCTGGAGGCCGCCGGCCAACTGACGGAGTTCCTGGCCGCCGACCTGGTGGGCCGGTCGACCGGCGCCGTGGTCGGCACCGAACACTGGAAGGAGGACCCGTCCAATTTTGGCAGGAACTTCGGGGAAGCCTACATCACCCGCGCCATCGCGCGCGGCTACGACAAGGCGGGGGCGCCGATGCTGCGCACCATGCTCAACGCCCTGGGCTGGGCCGGCACCAACGCCAACGCCTACGATGCGCAGCTCAACCAGCAAGCGCGCTTCAGCCCGGCGGGCGCGCTGCGCAGCTGGAGCCACGACATCACCAAAGCGCTGGACGTGTTTGGCGAAACAGTGGCCGACAAGCTGCAAGACATCGAGGCGACCGCCAACGCCGTCCATCTGGTGAAGAAGGCCGCGCATCGCCTGCACCAGCTGACCGACACCATCGTGCTGCAGGCGGAGCAGGCGGACGCCGACGATGAGCACTGGGTGCAGAAGGCCATCGCCTACCAGAACACAACGGATCCGGCGGCACGCAAGGCCATCCTGAAAGAGTTCGAGGAAGAGATCGCGCGCCGGGTGAAGCTCAGCGAAGACACGGCGGGCACCGCCACAGAGATTGCGGACACTATCCGGGCCATCACCAATCATACCCAGAACCTGCCGGAGAATATGCGTGACGGCTTCGAGCAGATCACGGCCCGCTATCTGGAGCTGATTAAGGCGAACCCGGAGACCAATCCCGGGCTGTATCCGGTCAAGCCGGCTTCCGACTTCCTGTCGGCGCCGCTGCCCGCCGGCAGCGAACCGTCGACCCGATTGGGCGGGCACACCGAACGCATCGTCAACGACTTGAGCACGTTTACGCGGGAACCGGCCAAATTCATCAAAACCATCCACGACGCGATGGTGACCCTGAACGGCTTGCCGGGCAGCCCTGCCCACAGCCTGCCGAACACCAGCGGCGACAACCCAGCCGACTACCGGCAGCTGACGCCCGCCATCCTGCGCGAACAGTGGGATGCGCTGGTCAGCTACACCGTCCAGTCCAGCCCCTTCCACTACAAGCTGCGCTGGGGCGAAACAGGGCAGAACCACTTCCAGATGCTGGCCGACGGGATTCCCATCCGCACCACCGCCATGAACGAGCGCGGCAACGTGACCGGCGACCGCGGCCGCCAGGTCACGGGCCGGATGGCGCTGCTGGTCAACCACGCGGTACTGCATGGCACGCCGCATCCGACCCCGGTGGTGCGCGCCGTGGTGACGGAGGCCTTCTACCAGCATCCCGATAGCCCGCCGCCCCCGCATTCCAGCGACAAGGTGGTCACGATAGGCGACCAGGTATCGCTGACGGAAATCTTTTCCGCCACCAGCTCCAGTCTGCTCGCCGCCTCCTTCCTCGCGCCGCAAGGCTTCAACGCCGCCGACGGCGCCCGCCGCGCGCGCATCGTGATCGACAACGGCGACCATCAACCGGTCGCGGTATCGATCTCCAGGGAGACCGACCTGAAGCAGGCGGAAAGCCTGCTCATGCCGGGCACCTCATTCATCGTCAGCAACATCGTGCGCGAACCCGCGGCGCCGGGAACCGACGCCCAGAAGCCGGGCGAGAACCTGGGCCAGGTCATCCACTTCAAGCGGGTCAACCTGTGGAAAGCGGAAGCCCTCCAGCGCAACTACGACGCGCTGTCCGCGGTCCAGAAGGCGGAAGGGCTGACACAGGGCGAGGATGGAAAATATTCCTTCGACCATTCCGGGGTGGTCCTGAAGGACGGCACCCTGACCATGGACAAGGACAGCGGCGCCTTCAGCCGCTTCAACGGCACCACCGGCAAGCTGGAGCCTCACCAGGCCAAGAATTACTTCCTGGGCACCGGCATGGACGACCCCGGACAAAAATCGCGCACCCGCTTCCCCTTCACATCGGATAAGAGTCCGCGCGGTCTGAAAGATGAAATCAACGCCATGCTGTTGCTGGGCGATAGCGCCGTGCCCTATTTGGACGACATGACCAAGAACGCTTCCTATGAAGTTGACAAGCGGGCCGACGGTTATTACACCAGGGGCACGCCGGCCAACAGGTTCAAGCAGGAGGACGATCAGCAGCGCGACCTGGTGCGCGCGAACGCGCGCCAGGTGGCCGAACGCATAGACGAGCTGGAGATGAACACCGCCATGCCCGTCGTGCAAGGCCAGTCTTTCCAGGGCCAGCTGCTGGCCGAGACGACCGCAAGCGCCTTGCGCCAGCCGCTGAAGATGGTGCGGATCGATGGCGACGGCAAGGTGCTCACGCAGGACGTGCCCGGCGGCACAGACGGCGCTCCGCCCAAGACCGAACCGCAAATCCTCGCCAATATCGCGGAAGGATTCGACGGCGTCGACCTGCGTTGGGAAAAGCAGGGCCATGCGCTGATCGGCGTCGGCCCCAAGGGCTACTACCACATGCGCTACAAGGACGGCGAGTTGACCGCGATCCCGATCGAGATCGGCGCCGGCGGCCACACGCCGGGCAACCTGCTGCACGCCATCGCCGCGGCGGCTTTGCCGAACCCGGCCGACAGCCGCTACCAGGTGCACGACGGCCGCCTGAAGACGACGCATCAGGTTCAACTGGCGTCCGAGCAGGCCATACCGGGTTACTATCCCCAGCCGGCCGATCAGGATCAGGACCCCGTCCACCACAGCGCGGGGCAACTGCTGCAACGCCTCAAGACGTATGTCGGCGCGGAGTATGAGCCGATGCAGGCCTGGTTGTCGGCCCGGGTGTAACTGAGCCCATGGGATAGTTCGCGGCGGCCGGTCGCTCCCGGCCGCTGCGGACCAGCTTCAACGCATGACTTCAAACACCAGGAACTGCGTCACTTCCCTCGACAGGAAATTATCGTCGGCAACAAACACCAGCGACTCGCGCCCTCCTCCCAGCGGCAGGCCCCAGGACATGCCCTCGATATTTCCCACATAGGGCAGCCCCAGCGTGCCGAAGTCCAGCACCAGGCGCTTGCGGCCGGGCGTATAAGTCGCTCCCCGCAGCGTTGGCAGCGACGCGACATCGGTGGCGCCGGAAAAATCCACTTCATACAGCTTGATGTAGAAAGTGAAATCGCCCGCCGCATCCTGCACGCCGGAGCGCTCGATCACGTACAGGTGCTGCTCGTCGATCGCCAGGATCTCGGACACGCCGTTGTCGGCGAACCTGCCGGCGGGCGGCGCATGGGCGATCGCGTCGATCGGGTAGGCGAACTGCCGCAGCATCCTGCCGTCGCGGTCGAAACGGCTGATGCGCACCATCGCGCCGGCGGCCGGCGTCGCCACCGGCCCGTCCTGGTAGAGCGGCGCCTCCATCGCCAGCCACAGCGAGCGTCCGTCGGGCGCGAAGGCCAGGCCCTCGAACGACAGGTTCGAGCGCGGCCCCGCCTCGCGCGTTGGCCAGACGCGCAGCATTTCCGGCATCGGCAGATCCTTCATCAAGCCGCCATCGGCCGACGCCTGGCGCACGAATGGCTGGTGGTTGCGTTTGCGGTCGCCTTCACTGCTGTACCAGATGCCGCCGTCCAGCGGATCGAAGCGGATGGACTCGATATCGGGCACCTCGCCGCCGACCGCCTGCACCGTCGCCGCGCCGGGATACGGCGTGCCGTCGGCCTGGCGGAAGTAGTGCACATCGCTCAGCGACACCGCCCTGAAGGCATGGTCGTCGTAGTCCAGCCGCGCGGAATAGAAACGTGCGGGGCCGATCTCGGAGCGGTCGTCGCTTTCCATGATCCACTCGCCGCTGCGCGGGTCATAGTCGATGCCCGACAGGCCGCCGACCACCGTGTCCTTGAAGGACAATCGCGATGCGAGGCGCTGCTCGCCGATCAAGCGCAGGCCGGCGCCCGGCACGTGCGCGGCCGACGACGGCCGCACCGGCGCGACGCCGCAGCCGCCCATCGCGGCGCACAGCAGCAGCGCCCCGAACACCCCAGCGAACGGCCGCGTCACGGCAGGCGCGCAATCGCGGCGTGCACCAGCGCCAGCAACGCATCGTTGCGCACCGCCGTCATGGCCAGCAGATTGGCCGGATGCGCAGCGTCGATCTGTTCCCCGAACCACGCCAGCGCATGTCCCTCGGTCGGGCCCGCGCGCCAGTCGACTTCGATGTGGCATGGCTCGCCCGTGAACAGCGTCTCGTCGATCAGGTAGGCCACCGGACAGGCGTCGTGCAACAGCGGATCGAGCTCCGCGTAGGCTTCCAGCATGCCGGCGGCGGCCTTGCCGCAGGCGCCGTCCAGGGTATGGAAGGAGGCGATCCACGCCGGCGTCATGATCGCCGAGCTGGTGACGTCGAGCGGGAACAGCACGGCGTTGGCGCCGGACGCCAGCACCATCTCCGCCGCCACCGGATCGGCGTAGAAATTGAATTCGGCGGCGGGCGTGATATTGCCGGGAAAGCGCAGCGCGCCGCCCATGATCAGCAGCCGCCGCGCACGCCGCAATATCCCCGGCGACAGGCTCTCGGCCAGCGCCAGGTTGGTCAACGGCCCGGTGGCCACCAGCTCGACGGTGTGCGCCGGGTGCGCCGACAGCAGCTCGACCAGGCGGTTGGCGGCATGGCCCTCCTGCGCCGGCGCGCCCGGGCCGACATCGACGCCGCCCAGGCCGTCCTCCCCGTGCACCAGGTTGCAGCGCGCGGCGGGGTATCCCAGCGGCCGCGCGGCGCCCGCATACACCGGCACCATCGGCTGCCCCGCCAGGTCCATGATCTTGCGGGCATTGCGGGCGGTGGTCGCGGCGGGACGGTTGCCGGCCACCGTGGTCACGGCCAGCACCTGGAACGCATCGCTGCCGGCGGCAAGCAGCAGCGCCAGTGCGTCGTCGATGCCGGGATCGCAGTCGATAATAATGTGTTTCATGCGGTTTCCTTTGATGTCATGAACTGTTCGATGTCGGCGCGCAGCGGCTGCGCGGCCTGGGCGCCGGGCCGCGTGCACGCCAGCGCCGCCGCCGCGGCGGCATAGCGCATCGCGCGCCGGCGGTCGGCGCCCTCCGATATGGCGGCGGCGAACACGCCGGCGAAGGTGTCGCCCGCACCGGTGGTGTCGCGCACCGCGACCTCGAAGGCCGCCGCCGTCAACAGCCCGCCGCCCGGATCGGCCAACAAGGCGCCCTGCGCGCCCAATGTGACCAGCACCTCGCAACCGTGGCGGGCCGCGAGCGCGAGGGCCAGCTCGGCGGGCGCCGCGCCGGAGCCCGCCAGCCGTTGCAGCTCGTGCGCATTGGCGATCAGGATATCGACCGCATCGAGGTCGGGCAGGCGCTCCGGCTGCAGCGGCGAAGCGTTCAATATCACCTTGCAGCCGAGGCGCCTGGCGCGCCGCGCCAGCGCCATGGTCTCGCCGATGTCGGTCTCGAGCTGCAGCAGCAGGCAATCGCCGGCGCCCAGCGCCTCATCCGGCACTTGTCCCGCGGCGGCGGCCAGATTGGCGCCCGCCGCCACCACGATCGAGTTTTCGCCCCTGGCATCCACCATGATCAGCGCCATGCCGGTGGCGAGTCCGGGGAGCGCCGCGACCCCGGAAATATCCACGCCGGCCGCGATCAGCGCCGCCAGCGCCGTCGCGGCGAAGCCATCGTCGCCCGTCGCGCCGAACATCCTGACCTGCGCGCCGAAACACCTGGCGGCATGCGCCTGATTGGCGCCCTTGCCGCCGGGCGACAGCAGCGCCTGCCCCCCCAGCACCGTCTCGCCCGGCAAAGGCAGGCGTGGCGTCGCCACGCCGACATCCACATTGATGGAGCCGAATACGCAGATCATGCGGCGCCCTCCGACAGCACCGAGGCCACGCGCGCGCGGTCCGGCAGCGCCGTTCGCGCACCCATCGCGGCGACCGTGCAGCTCGCGGCCGCGCAGGCGAATCGCAGGCAGGCGTCCAGCGCCGCTCCGTCCAGCCAGGCCGAGAGGAAGGCCGCGTTGAAGCTGTCACCGGCGCCGGCCGTATCGACCACCCGCGCGGCGAACGCCGGCCGGGATGCTTCCTCGCCGGCGCTCACCGCCATCGCTCCGGCCGCGCCAAGGCTGACCACCACCACCCTGGGTCCCAGCGCCAGCACCGTGCGCATGGCGTCGAACGACACCGCGCCGGCGTTGCCGGCCTCGAAGCCGGATTCATTGAAGAACACGATATCGGCAAGCGCGGCCCGCGCGCGCATGGCGTCCGGGCCGGGCGCGACCGCCGCCTCCAGGTCGATCGCCACCAAGGCGCCCCGCTCGCGCGCGGTCGCGCTGAGCGCGGCGTACTCCTCAAGGTCGTACGGCATGGCGTAGGCGACGCGCGACTCGGCCAGCGCCTCGGCCAGCGCCGGCCGGTCCAGCGGCGCCGTCTCCATCGGCTGGTAGATCACGGATTTTTCGCCGGACGGCGTCACGATCACGATCGCGGACGCCGACGCCGCGCCCTGCTCGCGCCGCAGATAGGTCATGTCCACGCCGAACCGCGCGAACGAATCCCTGAGCACATCGCCGTTGGCATCCGCGCCGGTGCGGCCGAATACGGCGCAGCGCATGCCCAGGCGCGCCACGCCGCAAGCCACATTCGCGGTGGTGCCGCCGGCCAGCGTGCCGAGCGCGCGGCCCAGCACTTTTTCGCCGAGCGCCGGCGGCTCGCCGGCCGCGATCACGATGTCGGCGCATGGATCGCCAAACGACAGCAACTGCCAGCGCCGCCGGCTGTCGCCCCGTATCTCCGTCCCGATTCCAGTCTCCATTGCTGCTCTTTCCCCGATCATTTGATGGCAAGCGACGCCAGTCCGGCGGACAGGCTGTCCAGGTCGAATTCCGCCGCGTTGACCCGCTTGAACTCGTGCATCAGTTCCTGCGGCAGCGCCGCCGTGCCGCGCAAGGCGCCGACGATCGCCCCGGCCATGGTCGCGATCGAATCGGTGTCGTTGCCGATCGATGCGCTCAGCGCGATGGTGCGCAGCGGATCGCCCTGGGCATACGCTACCACGCCCAGCGCCGCCGGCACGGATTCGGCCGCCAGCACCGAGTTGCCGACTTCACTCTCCATCCTGCGCAGGAAGGCGTCGTCGCTGTGCGATTCGCGGGCGATGCGCAGCGCCATCCGCAGGCGCGCCAGGTAGCTCGGCCCGGCAACCAGGCGCGCATGCTCGCGCGCCAGCTGCTCGCCGAAGCGGGCGCCGCTCTCGGCGGCCTCCAGCACGCCCGCCAGGTCGTCCGTCACCAGCGCCAGCGAGGTCGCGGCGGCGACCGAGCAGGCGGCGGAAATCGCGACATCCGTATCATGGGACGGCAGGCAGGTCACCAGCGCGAAGCGGCATGCGGCTTCCAGCCGGCCCGGGTAGAGCAGGCCGGCCGGCGCCACGCGCATCGCCGCGCCGTTGGTGGTGCCGACCGTCGTCATCTTGCGCCGCGACTGGCCGATCACGCCGACCAGCGCCGTATCGCCGCCCTCCCGCAGCGCCTTGACGATGCCGGCGGTGCTCGGCCCCATGAAGCCGGCCTTGGGACTGTGCTCGGCCCAGTCCAGCAGGCAGTCCACCCATTGTTTTCCGCTCAGCTGGCCGCCGGCCTCGATCACGGCACGCGCCAGATAGTACATCTGGCTGGCGTCGTCGGTCACCTCGGCGCGGTGGCCGAGGTTTGCGCCGGCGAAGGTGTCGGACGGCGGCTCGTCGAAGGCCGTCACCAGGCCGCCGTACTTGGCGGCGATTTCGTCGATGCTCCATTGTTCGGTCGGCGCGCCGAGGGCGTCGCCCATGCCGGCCAAGGCCAGCGAGGCATGGATACGGTCCTGCAGTATGTTGATGTTCACGTGTGTCCTCTTATTGGCATAATTTATTCGAATAACTTAGTGGAATGAATGACGCGCGCGGCGCCGTCCAGCCAGCACCAGGGCCAGGATGGTCACCAGCGGCGGCAGCATGTAGACCACCTGCGTCGGCCAGCCGATCGCGCCGAGGCGCGTCGCCAACACGCCGGCGCCGCCGAAAAGCAGCGCCGCCGCCAGCATGCCGAGCGGCCGGCGGGCGCCGAGAAAGACCGCCGCCAGCGCCAGGAAACCCCGGCCGGCGGTCATGTCGGCCTGGAACAGCGAGAGATAGCCCATGCTCAGGTAGATCCCGCCGCAGCCGCCCAGCAAGCCGCTCAGCAGCAGCGCCGCATACCGGACCCGGCGCACCGGGATGCCAGCCGCCAGCGCGGCGGCGTGGTTCTCGCCCACCGCGCGAAGCCAGGCGCCGAAGCGTGTCCGCGTCAGCAACAGCGACAGCAAAGGCACCGCCGCAAAGGCGGCGATCAGCAGCACATGATGCCCATGGCCGGTCTCGCCGTTGAACAGCAGGTTCGCCAGCGGCAGGCCGTCCAGTCCCGGCACGAACAGCGATGGCAGCACCGGCGTGGCGATGCTGGCGGTCGAGCCCTTGTCGCCGACCAGCGACACCAGCAGGAATACCGTCAGGCCGGCGGCCAGCAGATTGATGGCGATGCCGCCGACAATCAGGTCCGCGCCCAGTTCAAGGTGGAAGAACGCCAGCAACGCCGTCAACAGCAGCGCCGCCGCCAGGCCGGCGGCGCAACCGAGCCATGGATAAAGCCATGGCGCCAGGCCGGGGAACCAGCGCTGCATATAGATCGCGCCGATCACGCCGAAGAAGGCGGCGATCAGCATGACGCCTTCCAGCCCGACGTTGATGCAGCCAGCCAGTTCCGAGACCAGGCCGCCCAATGCGGAGAACAGGATGGGCGTCGCGGCGCGCAGCACGGCCAGCAGCACCAGCGCCGCGCCGGCGCCTGTCGCGCCGGTCAGGTCGGGCATCATGCGCGGCTCCCGGTCCAGCGCGCGGGCAGCAGCCGGTCGGCCACCACGAACAGGATAATCAACGCCTGGATCACCAGCACCGTCTCGCGCGAGACGTCGGTGCCGCGCTCCATGGCCTGCGCGCCGGTGCGCAGATAGGCGTAGAACAGCGCCGCCCACGGGATCGCGCGCGGCTCGTTGCGCGCAAGCAGGGCCACCAGCAGGCCGTCGTAACCGAGTCCCGGATTCAGGTCGACCGGCAGGCGCTTGAGCAGGCCGTTGCTGATGTGGAGCCCGGCCAGCGCGGCAAAGGCGCCGCCCGCCGCCATCGACAGCACCATGGCGCGGCCCACCGGCAAGCCGGACTGCAACGCAAACGCCGGCGCCGAACCGGTGACGCGGATTTCATATCCCAGCGTGGTGCGCTTGAGCAGCAGCGCGGCGGCGGCGACGGCCAGCGGCACCGCGAACAGCAGCGTGGTCACGTTGGTATGCTCGATCAGCGCGGAGAACACCGCCGGCGCGGGCAGCAGCGGCGTGACCTGGTAGCCGGCATGCGGATCGGCCATCCAGTCGGCCACCGCCAGGCGGTAGAACTGCACCGCGATCAGGTTGAGCATCAGGCTCGTGACCATCTCGTTGGCGCCGCAGCGCACCTTCAGCAGTCCCGGTAGCAGCCCCCAGGTGAAGCCGGTCAGGATGGCGGCGCAGGCGGCGGCCGGCAGCAGCATCCAGGCGGGCGCCCCCACCTGCAGCCAATACAGGCTGGCGGCGGCGGCGGCCAGCGCCGACAGGAACATCTGGCCGTCGGCGCCAAGCGAGAACTGGCGCGCGCGGAACGGCAAGGCCACGGCCAGGCCGAGGAAGGTCAGCGTGACAGCGTCTTCGATGACGGTACCGAAACGGACGATGCGATGCAGCTGCCAGCCCTGCTCCGCGCTCCAGCCGATCTCCGGCAGCGCCCCGGTCAACAGGATCAGATAGGCGCGCAACGGTTCGCGGCTGACCAGCGCCGTGATCGCCAGCCCGGCCAGCAAGGCCGCGCCGACCGCGGCCGCCAGGCGCCAGGCGTTGGACGCCTTGACCTGCGCCGAGGGCATCATGCCGCCACCCCGCCGGTGAAAGGCGCGTCCAGCGTCGCCTCGGCGCCGGGCTGGTGGCCGCCGGTCATGCAGGCGCCGACGGTCGCGGCCCCGGCACCGCCGTTGAAATGGCCGACGATGCGCCCCTGCACCAGCACCGCGATCCGGTCCGACAACGCCAGCACTTCATCGAGGTCGGAAGAGATCAGCAGCACGGCGGCGCCGCTGTCGCGCAGCTCGACCAGCGAACGGCGCAGCGCCTGGGCCGCGCCGAGATCGACGCCACGGGTCGGCTGGCTGGCCACCAGAAAACGCGGCGCGCGCTCTATTTCGCGGCCCAGTACGATCTTCTGCAGATTGCCGCCGGAAAGCGCGCCGATGGCCTGCTGCGGCCCGCGCGACGCCACCCCGAAGCGTTCGATCAGGCCCGCCGCCATCGCTTGCGCGGCGTCGGGATACAGCCAGCCCAGGCGCGACAGCGGACGCCGGTGATAGGCGCCCGCGATGGCGTTGTCGGCGATGCTCATGTCGGCCGCGACGCCGTTGTGCAGGCGGTCCTCGGGAATGGCGCCGACGCCTGCCGCGCGCGCGGCGCGCACGCCGGCGCCGGTGACGCCGCGTCCGTCCACCGTCGCGCCGCCGGCATCGGGGCGCAGCAAGCCCGCCAGCACATCGGCCAGCAGCCCCTGTCCATTGCCTTCGACGGCGGCGATGCCGAGGATTTCGCCGGCCGCGATGTCGAAGGAGATGTCATGCAGCCGGGCCCTGCCATCCCGGCCCCGGACGCCGATGCCGCGCGCGCTGACCAGCGCCGCCTGGCCGCGCGCGGCGGTGCGCGCCACCTGCAGCGGCGGCAATGGACGGCCCACGATCATCTCGGTCAGCTGGCGGGCGTCCACCTCGGCGGCGGCGGCCTGGCCGGTCACGCGGCCGCCGCGCAGCACCGTGAAGCGGTCCGATACCTCAAGCACTTCGGACAGCTTGTGCGTGATCAGCAGCACCGTCACGCCCTGCAGCGTCAAGGCGCGCAGCGCCCCGAACAAGGCCTGCGCCTCGGATGGCGTCAGCACCGCCGTCGGCTCGTCCAGCAAGATGATGCTGGCGCCGCGATACAGCGTCTTGAGGATTTCCACGCGCTGCTGCTCGCCCAGCGACAGGCCCGCCACCGGCGCCAACGGATCGGCGTCAAGGCCGAAGCGCAGCGACAGATCCCGCACCCGCTCGATCGCGGCGCGCCGGTCGAGCATGCCGAAGCGTCCCGGCTCGCTGCCCAGCACCACGTTTTGCGCCACCGTAAACGACGGCACCAACTGCAGGTGCTGCGGCACCAGCCCGATTCCGGCCGCGATCGCATCGGCCGGCGTGCGCAGCGTCAGCGGCGCGCCGTCAAGCAGGATCGTGCCGGCGCTGGGCTGCTCCAGGCCGTACAGCATCTTCATCACGGTGGATTTTCCGGCGCCGTTCTCGCCCACCAGCGCGTGGATGTGGCCGCGCCGCACCTGCAGGCTGACGTCGTCGCTGGCCAGCGTGCCGTTGGGGTAGCGCTTGGACACCGCGCGCAACGCCAGGCGCGGCGTGCCCGTATCGGATACCGTCTCGGTTATGGTCTGCATCATTGAAAGCGCGCCCTCACATCGCTTGGGCAAAAGCGCTGGGCACGCGCACGCGCCCCCGCACGATGCCATCCTGTATTGCTTCGATTTCCCGCCGCAGTTCCGGCGCGGCCGCATCCATCACCGGAGAACCGAGGGCGAGCCGTATGCCGCCCTCGGCCAGGCCGATGGACTCGGCGCGGCCGTATGGCAGTTTGTCCTCAAGCTGCAGCTGCACGGCGCGCAGCAGGCCGGCATCGACGTCCTTGATCACCGAGGTCACGATGCGCGCCGCCCGCTGCGGATTGCTGTCGCGGTAAAGCTGGTACTGATCCATATCGACGCCGATCACATAGCGGCCGGCTTCCGCCGCCGCCTCCGTGACGCCCTGCCCGGTGGCGCCGGCGGCATGGAATACCAGGCCGGCCCCCTGCCCGAACTGGGCCTTGGCGATCTCCTTGCCGGCGGCCGGGTCGGAGAAGGCATTGGCGTACTGGCTGAAGATGCGCGCGTCCGGCCACGCCGCATGGGCGCCGGCGCCGTAGCCGACCAGGAAATCCTCGATCACCGGGAACGGCATGCCGCCGACCGCGCCCAGCGCGCTGCCCGCCGGCGCGCCGGGCAAACCGCGCTGCATCAGCCGCGCGGCCAGGAAGCCGGCAAGATAGGCGCCCTCGTTCTGCCGGAACAGCATCGAGTACACGTTCCGGCAGCGGCAATGGGCGTAATCGACCGATGCGTCGAAGACCACAAAGCGCGTCGCCGGAAATTGCGCCGCCAGCTTCTGCACATACGGCACCATGGTGAAGGTTCCCGCCACCACAATGTCGTACTCGCCGCTGTCGGCCAGGTCGCTCAGCGCCGCCTCCCAGCGGGTCGGGTCGGTGCCGCCCTCGATCACCCTGGTCCGCACCGGCAGCGTCGCCCGTATCCGCGCCATGCCGGCGGCGGCCGAGTCGAACAGCGACTTGTCGCCGCGCGTGCCGTTGATGAACAGGGCGACCCGCAGCCGCTCGCCGGCCGCGGGCGGCGCATATACCCGGCGGCCGATCCAGGCCAGCAGGTACAGCACCGCCACCACCGCGGCCAGCCAGCATAGCTGCCGCAACAACGAATACGCGCTTTGCTTCAAAGTCCCATGCCTTTCATCTTCAGAGCGATGCCCTCAGGGTGAAGAACAGCGTGCGCGGGCTGCCGAGGAAATAACGGCCCGACGTCAGCGGATTGGAGGTCGTCAGTTCCGCTCCCACCCCGCCAAGATAGCGCTTGTCGAACAGGTTGTCGACGTTGAACGCCAGTTCGGCATTGCGGATGTAGCCCAGGAAGCTGCCTTTCGGCCGATAGCTGAGCGACATGCCGACCAGCGTATAGGCGGGCATGTATTCGCGCGGGTAGAAGGCCGGCCCGCCGGTGATGACGGTATTGGCGACATCGCCGTAGGTGCCGGCGGATTCGCCCACATACTTGGCGTTGACGCTCGCGCGCCAGGTCTCCAGCGGCTTCCAGACCGCTTCGACAAACGCGGTGCGGCGCGGCGCGCCCAGCACCGGATCGCCGGCCTTGATGCCCTCGGCCGCCGTCTCGGCGACGTAGTGCGCGTCGTTGTATGCCGCGTTGGCGTACAGTTCGTAGGTATCGCCGGTGGCGCGGCCCGTCAGCTCGACGCCGCGCGAGCTGATGCCGCCCTGGTTCTGGAAGGTGGTCTTGACGTCGCGCGAGAAGATGTCGCCGTTCGGATTGCCGTTCTGGATCGAGATGCGGTCGCGGTAGTCGATATCGTAGACCGTCAGCGCCAGGCCATAGCGGTCGCGTACCCAGCGCAGGCCGATGTCCTTGTTGATCGAGGTCTCGGGCTTGATGCCGTTCTTGGCGTCGACCGCCGAAGTGCCTTCGAACACGCTGTCGGGTATGGCGCTGAAGTTCTTCGAGCCGCTGGCAAACACCTCCCACTCGTCGCTGACGCGATACAGCGCGGCCAGCTTGGGCAGCAGCTTGGACGACACGCGCAGCGAGCGGGTGCCGGAGAACTCCACCGGCGACAGATAGGACTCGCTGAAACGCTGGTAGGTGGCGCCCAGGTCGAGCTCGACGCGGTCGCCCATCAGGCTCATTTTATCCTGCACGTAGGCCATCGCCGTGTTCGACGAATAATGGCGGTCCTGCGTGACCGAGTATGGCGCGCCGTCGGCATAGGCGCCGCTGACCTTGGGATCGACCACATCGAACCAGTTGCGCACCTTCTCGCGGGTGATGTGCTCATACCAGCCGCCGACGCGCACGCGATGGACGTCGGCGAACGTCACCGCCGCTTCCGCCAGCGCGCCCTTGCGGTCGATCGAATTGTCGCTGCGGCGCGTGGTCGCCTCGCGCGCACCCCAAGCGGACACCGGGTTCATCGCATACTTCGCCGCGACCGGACAGCCGGCGGTCTTCAGCGCGGCCGCGCTGGAACCGGCCGGAATCGCCACCGCCGCCACCGGCACCAGCGCGCCGCTGGCCGTGCGCTGGTACTGGTTCTTGTAGCATTCCTGCACCACCGCCGTCGCCGCGCCGCCCGGAGCGACGGTGCTGTAGGCCAGGCCGTTGCTGGGCAGCTGCGCATACGGCACATAGAACCAGCCGTTGCCGTCCTGCTTGTGCAGATAGGGCTTGAGCGTGAATTTCCCGGTCTCGCCGAAACGCTGGGTCCAGTCGATGTGGGCCAGCGTGTCGGTGCTGTTGATGCCGCGCGTGCCGCGGAAGTTCTGGTCGATGGCGGGGTCGCCAGTCCAGTGGTCCGTCAGGCCGTCCGTCTCCGGGTTGCCTTGGAACGTGGCCTTATACAGCGGTGCGGAAATCGCGCGCAGCGCCACGGCGTCATAGTCGTTGTCGGTGAAGTCGTTGTAGCTGACGGTGGCGCGCAGGCTGGAGCCGCCGCCCAGGTCCTGCAGTACCCGCAGGTCGGCATGCTGGCGCCGGTTGCGGCCCGCCTCGTCTCCCGGCCAGGTCCGCACGTACTCGTGGGAGTAATCCATGTAGGCGCTGGTGCCGAGCGACGACTTGCCGGTGTCGACCCGCACGAACTCGCGCTGGTAGCCGAAGCTGCCCGCCGACAGCTCGATATCGCCGCCGCGCACCTTGGCCGGATCGCGCGTGCGGTAGTCGATGTAGCCGCCCAGCGCCTGGCCGGATGGCGTGCCGAGGTCGCCGGCCGTCTGCGACACATCGACCCTGACCAGGTTGGCCGGTTCAAGCAGGCGGTTCGGCATGGTGCCGCCGTTCGACAGCGTCGAGCCGTTCGGAATGCCGTCCACCGAAATGCCGATCTGCTCCTTGTTCAAGCCGCGCATCGACAAGCGCATCGAGAAGCTGCCGGTCAGCGCGTCGCTGGAACTGACCTGCAGCCCGGGCACGCGCGCCAGCAGCTTGAGCGGATCGAGACCGGCGGGCTGCTGCTTGATCGCCTCCTCGTCGATGACGCTGTTGGCGCGCGCCTCGCCCTTGCCCATCACCTGGCCGGTGATCTCGACCACGGTCGGCGCGCGACCTTCGCCCGCCTCTTGCGCCGACGCCGGCAGATTCCATTGCAGCATGACGGCCGATCCAGCCGCCAGCAGTCCGATTTTTCTATACACGATACCCCCTAGGTTATGAATTAACTACCGCGTTTCGAGATGCCTGCCGGCGCGCCGGGCTGATGCATTGATTCTATAGTGGTACGTACCACTAATCAATAGGAACAAAAAAAATTCCACCGGAATATCCAGTGAAATTTTTATTTCGCCCGAGATTGGTACAAACCAATATATAATCCACACGAAACAAGCCGCCAATGTGCCACAGTTACATGACGGCTGCATGACATGGACCGTCGGCGCCGGGACGCCGGACAAATATTTCAACCAACCTGACGATGAGCAGCATGACCGCCTTTTCCAATGCGACACCGATCTACCGCCAGTTGGCCGACCGGCTGCGGGCCGAGATCGAAGCGGGCCACATCGGCCCGAACGACGCCATTCCCGCCGAACGCGACCTGGCCATCACCCACGAAGTCAGCCGCGACACGGTGCGCAAGGCGATCAAGCTGCTGGAAGAACAAGGCGTGCTGTATAGCGACCATGGACGCGGCACCTTTGCCGCGCCGACCGCCGTGCGCAAGATGTCGCGCTTCCTCGACAGCTTCACCGAGGACACCATCAAGCGCGGCGGCGTGCCGGGCCAGAAGATCCTGGTCATGGAGGAAGTCGTCGCCAGCATGGCGATCGCCAGCCTGCTCAACATCGATACCGACACCACCATCCTCCACCTCAAGCGCGTGCGCATGATGGACGGCGCGCCGATCGGCATCCAGGATTCCTATCTGCGGCTGCCGCCGGGCGAGACGCTGACCCGCCACGAGCTGGAACGCAGCGGCTCGCTGTACCGGCTGCTGGTCGACAAGCTGGGCATCGAGCCGTCCGAAAGCCTGGAGAGCATCGGCGCGCTGGCGGCCACGCGCGAGGACGTCGACTTGCTGGGCATCGCGATCGGCACGCCGATCCTGGTCTGCGAGCGCATCATGCTGTCGAGCCGGCGCGAGCCGGTGGAATACTGCGAGATGCGCTACCTGCCCTCGTACCGCTACAAGACGCGCATCAGCAAGTGGAGCCAGGGGCAGGCGGCGTAACGGCTAGGCGCTGCCGCCGAACTGCTCGCGCACGGCGGCGCGCACCCGCGACACCCGCGAACGCACGGTGCCCACCGGCACCTCCAGATACTCGGCCGCTTCCTCGTAGGTGATGTCGCGGCTGACCACGACGTCGAAGGTTTCCCGTATCTTCGGCGGGAAACTGCGCAGCAGCGCGTCGACCCTGGAGCTCATCTGGCGCGACTCGCACAGCTCGGCCGGATTGGCGCGCTGGTCCTTGATCTGTTCGAAGTAGCCATCCTCCACCGTGTCATACAGGTCGGCGCTGTTGCGGCGCACCTGGTTGCGCGCCAGGTTCAGCGCGATGCCGAACAGCCAGGTCGACGGTTTCGACATGCCGGCAAAGCGGTCCGCGCAGCGCAGCGCTTCGATGAAGGTATTCTGCACCACGTCCTCGGCGTCCTCCAGGCTGCGCGTATAGCGCTGCACGAAACGCACCAGGTGCTGGCGGTGTTCGAGGAACAGGCGCTGGACGTCGACGGCCGGTTCGGCGGGCGACGACGCGGTGCAGGAAACAGGCGCGGACATCATGACAATTTCTCCATGGGGTGAGGGGCAGTGGCGAAAAGCGAATGATTATTCTTAAGAAATCTTAATTTCCGTTTCGCAATGTATCAGGAAAAACGCCGCCGCTGGCACTTTGCTTTGTATCTTTATGCGATTTTTGAGCATCGTTGAGAAGATTGGCGACATTCCCGTCAAAAAAATAATCCTTTGATAAAGCTGCATAAAAAGCACGCCATCATGCCACGCTGCCAAACTGCTGGCGCACGGCAGCGCGCACCCGCGACACCCGCGAGCGCACCGTCCCCACCGGAATCGCCAGATACTCGGCCGCCTGCTCATAGGTGGCGTCGCCGTTGATCACCACGTCGAAGGTTTCGCGGATCTTCGGCGGCAGGCTGCGCAGCAGCGTGTCGACCTGCAGCGTGATCTGGCGCGACTCGAACAGGTCGGCCGGATTGGCGTGCTGGTCGGCGATCTGTTCGATGTAGCCCTCCTCCACCGTCTCGTACAGGTCGGCGCTGTTGCGGCGCACCTGGTTGCGCGCCAGGTTCAGCGCGATGCCGAACAGCCAGGTCGACGGCTTCGACAGCCCGGAGAAACGGTCGGCGCAGCGCATCGCTTCGACAAAGGTGTTTTGCACCACGTCCTCGGCATCTTCGGTGTTGCGGGTGTAGCGCTGGACAAAGCGCACCAGGTGCTGGCGGTGCGCCATGAACAGGCGCTGGACATCGATCGCAGGGGTGGTGGTCGGGGCGGCGGCGTGTTCGATAGTCATGATTCGATCTCCATGGGTTGGCGGCGATGAGAGGTGCAAAGCAGCATGGAAGCCAAGGTAGCAGCAAAAAAACGCGTTTCCGCCGAACCATGAGGATTCGTGAGACTTTGAAAAACGTTGAGGAAATCGGGAGAAAAAACCGGCGCGCCAAGGGAACCGCAGGGCCGCCGCGCCGACCGCGCGAGCCGTGCCGCATGGCGCGCCGAGGCCGGAACCAAAGCCCGGCGGCCGTCACTTACCGGTATCCAACCAGCCACCGGGGACCCCTCATGCAAGAACTGCGAATACTCAACGGCCTGCACCGCGGCGCCACGCTGCCGCTCGACGCGCAGGCCGTCAACATCGGCGCCGACGAAGCGGCCGACGTCGTCATGGCCGACCACGGCATTGCGGCCGACCACGCGCTGCTGTCGCCGAACGGTGGCGGCTGGCTGCTGTCGGCCACCGGCGGCGCCGTCTACGGGGCCGACAGCGGCCAGCCGCAGCAACTGGTCGAGCTGTCGCCCGGCGACTGCGCCCGCGTCGGCGATATCTGGCTGAGCGTCGCCTGGCAGGGCGCGCCGTGGGAGGCGCCGCCGCCGCTGCCCGAACCGGAACCGGAATTCGATGCGCGCGCGGCGGCCGATGAAGCGGCGGCCGCCACGCAGGCCGCGGATGGCGCCGCCCTGCCCGCCGCGCCGCAGCCGGCGGTAAAGAGCAAGCCGCGCGGCAAGTGGCGCCGGCGCGGTGTCGGCGCGATCCTGGTCGCGGTCGCGGCGATGCTGGCCGCCACCGCCTATGCGCTGACCACGCGCCCGCCGCTGCCCGCACCGGTCACGCTCGACCCGCCGGCGGCGGACGCCGCCGCCTCGTCGCCAGCCACACCGGCGCCGGCCTCGCCGCCCTCGGCATCGGCGCCCGCCACCTCGGCCGCGCAACCGGCCGCCGCCACGCCGGCGCTGGCCGCGCTGTTCCGCAAGCGCCTGGCCGACGCCGAACTGCTGAACCGCTTCGACCTGTCGCTGGAGGCGCGCGCCTGGACCATGCAAGCCCATCTCGACGACGAAGAGACGGCGCGCTTCGAACGCATCCTCAACAGCTTCATCAAGGAACACCACATCACCTTCCCGGTCAGCGCCAAAGCGGTGACGGCGGAAGCGATGCTGCCGTTCCGCATCGGCCAGGTGATCTCCGGCGCCAACGCCAGCGTGGTGACGCAGGACGGCGCCCGCCTCTACGTGGGCGACGACTATCGCGGCGTGCGGCTGGTGGCGATCCAGCCCAACCGCGTGACCTTCTTCGGCAAGCGCAAGATCGAGGTGATCTGGTGAGCCGCGACGAGGCGGTGGCCGAGCGCCTGGCCGCGCTGGCCGCCCGCGCGCCGGCCTGGCTGGCCGGCCTGCCGGCCGCGCCGGGACTGCAGCGCTACGGCCGCGTGGCGCAGGTGGTGGGCACGCTGATCGAGGCGCACATGCCGCCGGCGCGGATCGGCGAACTGTGTCACCTGCTCAGCCCCGGCAACCAGCCCATGCTGGCCGAGGTGATCGGCTTCTCCGAGCAGGCCACGCTGCTGTCGGGACTGAGCCCGCTGGAGGGCGTCTCGCGCAGCACCATCATCGAGCCGCTGGGCCGCGTGCACACCATCGACAGCGGCGAGCACCTGTTCGGCAGCGTGCTGGATGGTTTCGGCCGCGTGATGTTCCGCTCGCCGCACGCGCCGCCGCTGCGCGCCGACGGCTGGCGCGAGACGGTGCCGGTGGTGCGCGAGGCGCCGGCCGCGATCGACCGCCCGCGCATCGCCACCGCGCTGCCGACCGGCGTGCGCGCCATCGACGGCCTGCTGACGCTGGGCCGGGGCCAGCGGGTCGGCGTGTTCGCCGGCCCCGGCTGCGGCAAGACCACGCTGATGGCGGCGGTGGCGCGCGGCTGCCAGGCCGACGCCATCGTGTTCGGCCTTATCGGCGAACGGGGCCGCGAACTGAACGAATTCCTCGAACACGAGCTGGATCCGGAACTGGTCAGCAAGACCATCATCGTCTGCGCCACCTCGGACCGCACCTCGATGGAACGGGCGCGCGCCGCCTTCACCGCCACCGCCATCGCCGAGGGCTTCCGCGCGCGCGGCAAGCAGGTGCTGCTGCTGGTCGATTCGCTGACCCGCTTCGCCCGCGCCCAGCGCGAGATCGGCCTGGCCGCCGGCGAACCGCCGGCGCGCGGCGGCTTCACGCCGTCGGTCTACACCATGCTGCCGCGGCTGGTGGAGCGGGCTGGCGCCACCGCCGACGGCGCCATCACGGCCATGTACACGGTGCTGGTCGACGGCGAATCGGCGTCCGACCCGATCGGCGACGAAGCCAAGTCGCTGCTGGACGGCCATATCCTGCTCAGCAAAAAACTGGCGGAACAGGGCCACTACCCGGCCATCGACGTCCTCGCCAGCATCAGCCGCACCATGGGCAACGTCACCGACGGCGCGCACCGCAAGGCCGCGTTCCGCTTCCGCGCGCTGCAGTCGCGCTACCAGGAGATGGAATTGCTGATACGGCTGGGCGAATACCGCAGCGGCGGCGATCCGCTGGCCGACCAGGCGGTGGCGCTGCGCGACGCCCAGCTCGACTTCCTGCGCCAGGACACCAGCGGCCAGACGCCGTATGCGCAGACACTGGAACGCCTGACGGCGTTGGCGGCATGATCACGCGCAGCGCCGTCCGGCGCGAAGCCGTCGAAGTGGTCGAGCCGCGCCTGCCCGACCGCACGCTGGAACGCCTGCTCGGGGTGCGCAAGCACCGGCTGGAGCGGCTGGAACGCGAGCGCCGCGACGCCCGCGAGCATTGGCGCCAGCAGCGCACCGCGCTGCGGCTGGCGAAGCTGCTGTGGCGCGGCGCGCGCCAGGCCGCGACCACCCACTGGCAGCAGGCGCGCCAGCAATTCTTCGCGATGGAAACGGACAGCCTGCAGTTCCGCGCCGCGCAGGGTGGCTACGAACGCATGAAGCGCGACACCGGGCAGCGCCTGCTGGCATGGCGCGAGACCGCCGTCGCCAGCCGCGAAGCCGGCGCCGCCTTCTTCGCCGCCCACCGGCAGCTGCGGGACGCCAGGCGGCAGCAGGAAAAGCTCGACATCCTGCGCGAACACATCCGGGCGACGGAGCGCCGCTATGACGATTGAGCTGCGCCCCCGCGCCCCAGCCCCCGCCGGCGACGACGACGCGCCGCAGCCGGCCCGCCGCCGGCAGCCGCCGCGCTATGCGCCCAAACCGGCCGCCAAGCCGCCGCCGCAGGCCGTCGCCGGCACGCCGGCATCCGCGCGGACCGCCGCGCCGCCGTCCCGCGCCAGGGCGCGCGATGCCCAGGCGGCGCGTGACGGGCGGCAGGCCGACCTGCGCCGGGAGCGCCCCGCCGGCGGCCTGGCCGACGCCGATCCGCAAACGCCCGGCATCCAGGCCTTCGCCCCGCCGCGCGACAGTTGCCGGGAAAGCGGCGACGATGGTGCGGGTGCGGGTGCGAGCGCGGATCCGGCCGGGACCACGGGCACCGGCGGCGCGGCCGGTAGCGCCGGCGCAGCCAATGACGACGCCGAACTGGAAGCCGGCCTGCAAGGGCTGCACGACCAGCAAGGTATCTTCGAGCTCTTGCTGCCGGGCGGCCAGTCGGTCGGGGTGGTGGTGCAATCGGCGGCGGCCGGCGTGCATTTCCTGCTCAGCGCCGGCGGCGGCGCGCTCGAACAGCGCCTTCGTCAAAACAAAATGGAACTGGAACGGCGTTTACAGCAACGTATGCAGAAGGATGTGCGGATCGCGGTGCTGTAGCACCCCGTCGGCATCCGCCATGCGGGCGCCGCCGTCGCGGCGCCGCTGGCCCACCCGGATTCATGACGATGCCGAGCTCCCCGATTATCCTTTCCTCGCCCGCCCACGCCCTGCGGCCGCTGGCCGTGGCCAGCATCAGCCGCGAACAGGCCGACCTGGCGCGCCAGATCGGCCGCGGCCGCCAGGCGGCGCTGCCGGCGCTGGCACCGGACGCCCTGCTGACGCTGCAGGCGGCCAGCGACGCGGCGCCGTCGTGGCTCGAACCGCTGTCGGTGCAAGGCAGCTTCGGCCGGATTGAACTGGTGCGCGGCGCGCGGCTGCTGCGCGCGCTCACCGGCATCGACCTCGGCGACGACAACCATGGCCCACAGTGGGAATGGCTGCAGGCGGCCGTGTGCGCGCGCCTGCACGGCACGCCGCTGGCCGGCGCCGACAGCCTGGCGCAAGGCCAGCTGGCCGTCGCCGCACCGGGCCTGGTGACCCTGCGCCTGACGCTGCGCGGCGCCTGCCACCTGATCACCACCCACGGCCGCGCCAGCGCCGCCGACTGGCTGCGGCTGCTGGCCGGCGGCGACTGGCTGCGGCTGCAAAGCCCGTTCGACGGCTACGCCGGCCTGCCGCTGCACCTGCCGCTGCGGCTGGCCCGCCACCGCCTGCCGCGCGCCATGCTGGCCGGCCTGCGCCCCGGCGACGTGCTGCTGCCGGACGGCAGCGCCTTCGATCGCAGCGGCCAGGGCCACGTCACCCTGGGCGGCCTGCGCGCCACCGTGCGCTACCAGGCGCCAGCCAGTTTGATCATCTTAGCTTTGGAGACCCAGATGGACGCACCACACGACATGGCGCAGGACCTGCCGCAGCCCGCCGCCGCGCCCGATATGCTGGAACGCCCGCTGGACGGCGTGCCCGCCGTGCCGGCGGCCGCGCTGGACCAGCTGCCCGCCACGCTGGACATCGAATTGGGCAAGCTCACGCTCAGCCTGGGCGCGCTGCGCGGGCTGGCCGCCGGCAGCACGCTGCTGCTGGCCGGCGCCGATCCGGCCGCGCTGGAAATCCGCTGCGCCGGCCGGCTGCTGGGCCGCGGCGAAGCGGTCGACGTCGACGGCCGGCTGGGTGTGCGCATCACCGAATGGAGCGCGGCATGATGAGCAGCCAGTACGACGTCGTCTCGTTTGCGATCCTGCTCGGGATGATGTCGCTGATACCGCTGATCGTCGTCGTCACCACCTCCTTCCTGAAGATCTCGCTGGTGCTGCTGGTGCTGCGCAACGCCATCGGCGTGCAGCAGGTGCCGCCGACGCTGGCGATCTACGGCATCGCGCTGTCGATGAGCATCTTCATCATGGCCCCCACGGCGCAGCAGATCGGCACCCGCGCGCTGGCCATCGAGGCGCGCGGCGGCGCCGGCCAGAGCGGCCAGCTGCTGACCCAGGCGCGCGAGGCGGTCGAACCGCTGCGCGAATTCATGCTCAAGTTCAGCCAGCCGGAGCAGCGCGCGCTGTTCCTCGACTCGGCCAGGAAGCTGTGGCCCAAGGACATGGCGCAGGCCGCCACATCGAGCGACCTGCTGGTGCTGGTCCCGGCGTTCGTGGTGTCGGAGCTGCAGACCGGCTACCAGATCGGCTTCCTGATCTACATCCCCTTCGTCGTCATCGACCTGCTGGTGTCCAACCTGCTGATGGCGCTGGGCATGCAGCAGGTCAGCCCGCAGACCATCACGATTCCGCTGAAGCTGCTGTTGTTCGCCATGGTCGGCGGTTGGGGCAAGCTGCTCAACGCCCTCGCCATGTCGTATCTGTGATGTCCTATCCGTGAGGCGCGCCATGGGCGAAACACTCCAATTCTTCCAACAGGGCCTGTGGCTGGCGATCATCATCTCGGCGCCGCCGCTGCTGATCGCCACGCTGTTCGGCGTGATCGTCTCGCTGGTGCAGGCGATCACCCAGGTCCAGGACCAGACGCTGCCCTACGTGGTCAAGCTGCTGTCGGTGGCGCTCACCGTCGCCGTGCTGGGGCGCTGGTTCGGCGCCGAGATCATGCAGCTGGCCGACAAGGCCTTCCTGCTGATCCCCACCATCGGACGCTAGCGCATGCCCGCCTCGCTGCTGGTCGACCTGCAGACCTTCCTGGTCGCCATGGCGCTGACGGTGCCGCGCACCGCCGTCTGCCTGGCGATCCTGCCCGGCTTCAGCGCCCGCACGCTGCAGGGCATGATGCGCAACGCGGTGGCCTTCGCCATCGCGCTGCCGGCCGTGGCGCCGGCCTTCCTGTCGCTGCAGCATTCCACGCCCGGCCTGCTGGTGGCCGCCGCGCTGGCGCTGAAGGAAGCCGGCATCGGCCTGCTGCTGGGAGTGCTGATGGCGATCCCGGTGTGGGTCGCGCAGTCGATCGGCTCCATCCTCGACGCCCAGCGCTCGCCGATCCAGATCCAGTCCAACAACCCCTCGCTCGACCAGGACGCCAGCGCGCTGGGCGGCATGCTGCTGCAGGCGGTGGTGCTGGTGATGGTGGAGGCCGGGCTGTTCGTGGCGCTGGTGCGCATCCTGATCGAAAGCTACGGCCTGTGGCCGGCGCTGAGCCTGACGCCGCCGTTCGAGAGCGGCCACCTGGACCTGCTGATACGCCGCTTCGGCGAATTCTTCTGGCACGTCGCGGTCTACGGCGGCCCGGTGATCATGCCGCTGCTGATGGTCGATTTCGGCTTCGCCATCATCGGCATCTTCGCCGCCAACCTGCAGGTGTCGTTCATCTCGGCGCCGGTCAAGAGCCTGGCCGGGCTGTTCATCCTGCTGGTGTACTGGCCGATCTTTTCGCACTACGTGGCCGGCGATTTCGCCCACATGCTGGACTTCATTCCACAGATGCTGGACTACGGCAAGCAATGAGCGACGAAAAGACCGAACAACCCACCGACAAGAAGCTGCGCGACGCCCGCGACAAGGGCCAGATCGCGATCAGCCGCGACCTGGCGCGGGTGGCCATGCTGATCGCCGTGGCGGAGCTGGCGCTGGCCGCCGAGCCGCAGTGGCGCGCGGCGCTGGACGCGCTGTTCGAGCTGTCGCTGCGGCAGATCGGCCAGCCGTTCCGGGACGCCATGCCGGCCATGCTGATGGCGGCCGGCACCCTGCTGCTGGGCGTGTTCGGCGCGTTCTTCGTGCTGTGCGGCGTGGTGGCCTTCGCCGCCCACTGGGGCCAGTTCGGCGTGCTGATCGCGCCCGAGTCGCTGACGCCGACGATCGACAAGATCAATCCCGTCAACGGCGTCAAGCAGCTGTTCGCCAAGAAGAAGCTGGGCGAGCTGCTGATGGCGCTGTTCAAGGCCGGCACACTGGGCGTGATGATCTGGATCATGGTGCGGGAGCAGCTGCCGTCGATTCTGCAGATGGCCAACGGCGAACCGAAGGATATCTATTTCGGCTTCATCGCGCTGCTGCGCATGGTGCTGCACCCGGTGGCCGGCGTGTGCCTGGTGCTGGGGCTGATCGACTTCGCGCTGCAGAAATACTTCCACATCAAGTCGCTGAAGATGGACATGGAGGAGATCAAGCGCGAATTCAAGGAATCGGAAGGCGACCCGCAGCTCAAGCAGACGCGCAAGGGACTGGCGCGGCAATGGGCCTCGGAAGCGCCGGCCGCCAAGACCGCCGGCGCCAACGCGGTGGTGGTCAACCCGACCCACTTCGCGGTGGCGCTGTTCTACGACGCCGCGCAGACACCGGCGCCGCTGCTGCTGGCCAAGGGCAAGGACGAGGTGGCCCAGGCGATGATACGCGAGGCGCGCGCGCGCGGCATCCCGGTGATCCGCCATGTCTGGCTGGCGCGCACGCTGTACGCCACCGGCCAGGCCGACCACTACGTGCCTAGGGCCAGCTACGAGTCGGTGGCCCACGTGTACGCGGTGGTGCAGGAACTGATGGAACAGAACGATGCCGGCCGCGAGGTCGAGCTGGAAAGCCGTGGCGAGGCGCCGGAGTCCCATGCGCCCTGACGCCGTTCTTCCTGGCCTGGCGCCGGCCGCCATCGTACCGGCGCCGTTGCTGGAGCCGGTCCCGGTGCCGTCGCCCGTGTCGCTACAGTCGTCAGCACCGGCGTCGATGCCGGTGGGCTCCGGCGCCGAACCGGTGTCCACCGCGCCGCCGCAAGGCGCGGCGGCCGACACGCTGGGCCCGGCCATCCCTCCGCCGCCGGCGGCCGCTCCGTTAATCCCGATGGAAGCGCTGCCACCGCGCCGCGCCCTGCGCGCCGCCGACGTCATCGCCGTCCAGCGTCATGGCCGCGATGGCCAGGCGCTGGGTGGAACGCGGGGTGAAGCCGCCCCGGCCGACAACCTGGTCGGCGGCGGCGAGGACCGCATGCGCTACCTGGCGATGGTCGCGGCCACCTCGGTGCCGCCGCTGCGCATGAGCCCGGCAGAGCGCGAGCGCGCCATCACGGCGGCGCGGCCGCGCAGCCGCATCGAGTGCATGCGCCGCTGCGGCAGCAACGGCTTTTGCGATCCGTCCAGCCCGAGCGGCTGCGGCGGCGAATACTGCCTGGCGGGCCGCGACCTGGTTTAACTCTGGGGGGGACGGCGCCGGCTAGCGCTTGTTGCTCAGCATTTCGTGCAACTCCAGCCGGTTGTAGGCCGAACGCATCGCGTCCTTGGCGCTGACCAGCTTCTTGCCGACCAGCTGCGCCAGCACGTCGTTGAGGCTGCGCGACATATTGTCTTCCTTGCGCTTGAGGAAATCGGCGATCAGGTGCAGCTTGGACGGATCGCTGATCAGCGGCGCCACCTGCTGGTTGTGGTTGAAGATCATCTCGCTGGCCAGCACGAAGCTCTGGCCATCCTCGCTCGGCAGCAGGTTCTGGTAGATCACGCCCACCAGCGAGTTGGCCAGCGCCGCCGCGCGCTGCGCCTGCTGCTCGGCCGGGAAATAGCCCAGCAGCTTGCCGATCGCGCCCAGCGCGCTGTTGGTGTGCATGGTGGCCAGCACCAGGTGGCCCGATTCGCCGGCGTGCAGCACGGTGTCGGCGGTGTCGAAGTCGCGGATCTCGCCCACCATCAGCACGTCCGGCTTTTGCCGCATCGCCTCGCGCAGGCCGGTCGAGAAGCTGGCGGTGTCGGTCGGTACCTCCTTCTGCGAGACGATCGACTGGTCGCGCCGCAGGTGGTACTCGATCGGTTCCTCGATCGTCACGATGTGGGCGCTGCGGGTGCGGTTGATGTGGTCGAGCAGCGCGGCCATGGTGGTGGTCTTGCCGGAGCCGGTCGGGCCGGTCACCAGGATCACGCCCTTGGTCGCCTCCAGCATGGTGCGCACGTACGACGGCAGCCCGGTCTTCTCGATCGAGATCGGCTCCATCGGCAGGCGCCGGATCGCGATGCCGATCGCGCGCCCGCCCGACATGCGGTACAGGTTGCAGCGCAGCCGGCAGTTGGTCAGCACGAAGGAGCGGTCGATGGCGGCGCTGAGGATCTTGTCTTCCCAGTCCTCGTCGATGGCGGCCAGCAGCGGCGTCATTTCGGCCAGCGTCACGGCCTCGTCGCCGGCCGCGGTCCAGCCGCGCGGCGTCTTGATCATGATGCGCGCGTCCTGCTCGATATGGATGTCGGAGAACACCTCGCCCTGGTTGACCAGCGCGATCAGCTCGGACAGCAGATCGCGTTCTGCCAAAAATTCGTCGCTCATGATGCATCCCAAAGTATCGCGCCCCGGTGGCGCATGCAGGATCCATCATACGTGGCCCGGGCCGGCGATTCCTCAACAAATCTCACCGCCGGCCCGGCCCGCGAAAAAACCCGCGCGGCGCCGGAACCTTCGCGCGTTGTCGGACGACATATGCAGGACCGCCACGGCCGCGATGGCTACGGCGGCAACCTCAATCAACCTTTAAGGAGAACACGATGGGCGCAGCAGTCGTAGGAGCAGCAGCAGCAGGTACCGCCTCGGGTCTGGCAACTATTGGCGCAGGTATGGCGGCCAACGAGGCGCTGACCGCGGCCGAGATGGCGGCACAGATCCAGAAGAAGGCCAACACCGCAGCGGTGAACGCCATCTAAACAGCGCTGAAGGCCGGGGCCCGCTCCGGCCTTCAGCATTTTTCATTCCCGTCAAAACAGGAGGTCGCGATGACTTATCTGAATAACCGTACGCAGCAGCTGCCGGCGCAGGCAGGCGGCGGCGCCATCGAGCGGCCCACCGCCCCCGGCGGCGACGCCGACCTGGTGCGCTGGGCGGCGGCCCAGGGCCAGGCCCTGTCCAAGCTGCAGATCTTCAGCACCATGGCCAAGCAGGTCAACGAACAGCAGTAATTCCGGCGCCGCCGTCCGGCGGCGCCTTGCTTCCGCCTGTCTCCCCCTCGGCAGGATTCCCCTCCCCCGCTGCGCCAACTACGACACCGACAGCAGCCACGCGGCGGCCTGGTCCTTGGCGGCCAGGATGGCGTCCAGCAGGCCGGTCTCGTCGACCAGCCGCTCGATGCCGATGTTGTGCAGGATGATGTAGCGCCCTTCGCTGGCGTCCCACAGCCATTCGCCGCCGGGATAGCCGGGGCTGGACAGCGGCGCCGCCGCCTCCGGCAACAGCGCGCGGCGCGGCAGGTACACCGACACGCACAGGAACGGCTGCGGCGCCTCGGCCGCCAGCGACGTCACCGTCAGGATATCGTCGAACTGCAGCTCCAGCACCGGAGGACCGTCGGTCCGGCCCTGGCCCGTCAGTTCGACCAGTTCGCGCATACAGCGCAGGACGGCCGCTACGGAGCCACCGAACTCCTCTGGTGGGACATAGTTGTGTTGCTGCATAATACCTTATCGGATAAGTAAGCGGTCGGAGCGATGGGCAGGGGCGGTAGACGAATGCTACGCCTTCTGCGGCTCATCGCCAAGGTCAAACAGCGCCGGCGCCCCTTGCGGCGCAACCGTGCCCGCAACGATCAGCTCTCCTGCTCTGCGATACTTTTCGTCAACGCCTGTTTCTGTGGTTCAAAGTCGACGCGGCGTTCCGCGCGCGCCTCTTTATCTTACTTGTTGATAGTTTCGGCCATTTGGCGATGCAACTCTTCGCGCTGCGGCAACAATTGCTGCGATTGTTTGCCGACATCCCGGCCTTCGGGCGCCCGCTGGCGGGTGTTGTTGCCGCACACGGCGCGCGAGATGTTGCCATCGCACAACACGCGACAGGCCAGGCGGGGGCATCGTGGGTGCGGCGGTGCCGCGGCGCGGCGCATGCGGCGGGCCGAATGGGAATGTGCTGGGTTATCGGAAATCAGAAAAATAAGCCGTCATCGCGCCGGCGCATGGAACCACGCGCCGCCAGCGCCCACTCATCGATACTCCAACCGGAGTCTTGTCCACCACTTTGAAAGGAAGCACCATGCCTATGCTCGCCCCTCTCGCGACCCTCGCCTCCACCGCCGCATCGATGATCCCACCGCCACCACCACCGCCAAAAGCGGATGACGGCGGCGCCATCATCTAAGGCCGCGAATAGCGCGGGGCCGCGAACGCGCGGTCCTGCGCATTTCCCTTTCCGCACGGAGTTCCCCCATGGCCGACTTGCGTTTGACCGACCAGGCCGATCTCGGCCTCATGTACGATATCGAGCGGCAGCGCTACGACAGCGCGCTGATCGCCGCCGTGACGCGCGAACACGCCGTCGCCCACTACTCAGGATGTCCGTCGGTCGGCTACGAGATCGATGGCGTCGCCGCCGGCGGCGCCGTGTTCGACGGCCATGAGCTGCACCTGGCCGTGCTGCCGCAATTCCACGGCCGCTGGGCGTGGCTGCTCAAGCCCACGCTGGACTGGCTGTTCGCGCTGCGCGACCCGGTGCCGGTGCGCATCGAGCGGGACAACCCGCGCTGCATCCGTTTCATGGACTGCGGCGGCTGGCAGCGCATCGCCGAAGACCAGCAATACATCACCTACCTGTTGAGCAGCAGCGCGCCGCACGTGTTCCGCCGTCGCCGCGCCGAGCGCCTCGCCGGCCGCTAGCGCCCCGGCGCAGGATCCTGCGGCAGGTTGCGGTACACCTTGAGCGCATACGCCAGCCGCTTCTTCGGATCGGCGGCGTTGTAGGCGCCCACCGCATCCCAGGAATTTCCCAGCCGGCGCATGTTCTGCGCCAGTATCCACGCGCCGACGTGGATGCTGGTGCAGGCGTCGTACAGCTGCTGCTCCTCGATGCCGTGGCGGCGCAGCGTCGGCAGCCAGCTGCTGTTGATCTGCATCAGGCCGATGTCGTAGGAGCCGTTGGCGTTGACGCGGCCGCGCGCCAGCGGATCGAGCCTGGACTCGGTGCGCGCGATCGCGTACAGCAGGCTGGCGTTGACGCCGTAGCGCTCGGCCGCGTCCTGCCAGCAGGCGTCGGCACGGCCGCACAGCAAGGCCAGCGCCAACAGCCATGGATGGCGGCGGCGCGCCGTCATCGCGTCAGCGAGCCGTCGATGTACTTCCACACCGCGTTGTCCGGATTGGTGCCGGTGCAGATCAGCGGCAGCGGCGGCGACGACGAGTCGAGCACGATGGTGCCGATGATGTTGACGCGCACCGGCGGATTGGAGCCGGCCAGCACCTTGTTGCAGCCGTCGCCGGGCCAGTAATGGCTGCCGATCGAATAGGTCGCGGCCCAGATGTAGTCATCGACGATCAGCGTGTACGCGTGGATATGGTCGAACACCTCCAGGTCGCCCTTGATCGAACCGTTCCTGACGGCGGTGACATCCCGCCCCGCATTGAGGTCGCGCCCGGCGTTGACGTCGGCGCCCGCCGTCAGCGTGCCGGTCATGTTCAGGTTGCCGTTCTCGTCCACCGCCAGCGGCCGCCAGGTGTTGGTCGCGGCCTGGTAGCTGAAGGCCAGGCCCAGCGCCGTCACCAGCCGCACGTCGCCTTCCTTGCTGCCCGGCTGCAGCGCCAGGTCGGCGTAGGCGGCCACCGGCTCCCTCCACGACGTCAGGCTGGCCACCTGGCGCCAACGGTTGTCGCTGGTGCAGTTCATCAGGTTGCGGTCGGCGTCGATCGCGATGCCGGCGCCGGTGCAGGGATCCTCGGCCGTCACCACCGCCGCCGCGCCCATGCCGATCGGTGCGTTCATCTGGTTCAGCTCCGGCATGCCCGGCACGCGGTTACGGTACAGGAAATCGGCCGACTGGCCGGGACCGTCGAAGAACAGTGCCGACACCAGGCTGCCGCCGCCGGCCGCCGTGCCGCTGCAGTTGGCCGATATGAAGCTGGCCAGCGTGGGCGAGGTGGTGGCGCTGAGCGTCCAGGCGCCGGACGCGCTCTGCGCCCGGGTCGGGTCGCGGCTGGTGATGAAGCCGGCGCCGGCGCTGGCGGCGGCAAAGGCCAGCACCCGGTCCGGGATCGCCGCGCCTTCGCTGACCACCAGCGCGTCGAGCACGATGGTGGTGGGCGCGGCGGGCGACTTCACGCGCGGGCGCACCAGCAGGCAGGCGCCCTGCTCGTAGGGATTGGCTGCCGCCATCCCCGGCGGCAGCATGCCGGCCGCCTTCAGCATGGCCGGCGTGATCACCAGCGTCTGCCCGACCTTGGCCGGCACCGCCAGCGCGCCGTACTGGTCGGCCAGGTAGGTGGCCGCGGCGGCCGCCATCTGCGACTGGTATTGCGCGGCGCGCTGCGCCTTGGCGTCCTCCATGCCGGTGTCGATCATGGCAGACAGCCCCGCCACCAGCATCGCGCCGATCAACAGCGCGCCGAGGATTTCTATCATCGCGATGCCGCGCTGTTTGTGGTGCATGGTGTTGTCCTCAGTTGGCCGCGGCCAGCCACACCGGGCCGCCGTTCGGGATCGCCAGCGCCGGCGTGGCGATGGTGCTGGATGCGGCCGACAGCGCCGGCCGGAAGAAGCCCTGGCTGAACTGGCCGACCATGCGCGAACGCTGCGACAGCGCCAGCAGCTCGCCGGTCAGGCCGGGCTGCGGCGAGAGCGCATAGACCACGATGGTGCCGTCGGCCAGGCGGTAGTTGGCGAAGCCGCCCTGGTTGGCGCCCGCCATCGGCGCGCCCGCCGCCATCAGCTGGGCGGCCGGCGCCGCCTGGTACTGGGCCGGATGGGCGCTGAAGTACGCCACCACGGCCTGGCGGTAGGCCGCCATCGCGCTGGCCTGGCCGCGCTGCGCCGTCTGCGCGGCCATGGCGCCGGCGTCGACCTGGCCGGCGCTGTACCAGGTGGTCAGCGCCAGCATCACGGCGACGATCATGGCGTTGAACATGGCCTAGCGCTGCAGCACGGGGATGGCCGCGCTGCCGGCGATCAGTGCGGCCATCTGCTGCCTGGCGATGGCGGCCAGCAGGTCGTACTGGCCGTTGCGCAGGTGGCTGCGGGCGGACGGCGCGTCCTTCAGCAGCAGCATTTCGGTCTTCAGCGTCTTCTTGGCGCCGCCGCCGAGCTG
Organism: Duganella sp. CT11-25; assembly: GCF_047302815.1. Classification (NCBI taxonomy): domain Bacteria; kingdom Pseudomonadati; phylum Pseudomonadota; class Betaproteobacteria; order Burkholderiales; family Oxalobacteraceae; genus Duganella; species Duganella sp. CT11-25. The sequence continues at coordinate 7,041,428 of NZ_JBKBFD010000001.1, read as the reverse complement.
CTGGTGCAGCACGCCGGCCAGGCCGTCGGCCATCAGCGCGCGCGCGTGGACGGCGCCGATGCGCTCGGCCGCCAGCGACTCCAGCTTGCCGACCGCCTGGGTCGCGCTGTCGGCGCGCATGGTGCTGATCAGCAGGTAGCCGTCGATGCTGGCGCGCAGCACGGCGACGGCGGCCTCCTGGTCGCGTATCTCGTCGAGCATGATGATGTGCGCGCCGCTGCCCAGCACGCGGCGGAAGGCTTCGGCGAAGCCGCCGTCGCCGCCGGTGGCGGTCTGGTAGCAGACGCCGTCGCCGTAGCTGCCCTCCAGCGGCAGCTCGATCAGCGCCTCGCCGGTGACGGCCACGCCGCCGTGCGCCGCCAGCCGGTCCTTGACCATGGCGCAGGCGCTGCTGGTCTTGCCGGACTTGGCCGGGCCGGCCACGATGAACAGGCCGGACAAGCCCCGCGCCAGCAGCGCCGGGATGTAGGCGTTCGGTATCCCCAGTTCGGCCAGCGTGTGGATCACGCTGGCGATCTTGCGCAGCACGAACACCTGGCCGCCCGCCGTCAGCATGGTCGTCATGTGGTAGTTGACGCCGTCGTGCGCCACCTGGCAGCGGGCCGGCGCGCGCGGCCCCGCCAGCGCCGCCTTGCACACCGCGATCAGCCGGTCCAGGTCACCGCGCAGCGCGGCGCTGGCGCGCAGCGGATTGGCGGCGGCGCCGGGGACATCGCAAAAGCGGTCCTCCAGCGTCGGGTGGCCGAGGTACAGGTCGGAAAACACCAGTTGTCGGACTGCGGTGGCGTCAAGCATGGGATGGCCGATGGTTGATTAATTGGAGGTGAAGACCAGCGTGTTGCCGGCGGCGGCGTTGACGTTGCAGGCACCGGCGGCGATTGCCGGCGTGACCGGGAAGGCCACGATGCCGGCCGCGCCGTTCGAGGCGATCGATTGCCAGCCGCTGGCGCCAACCAGCGTCGAGACGCAGACGTCCTGCGGCAGCCCCGGGTAGCTGATGGTGAAGGTGCCGGTGTTGCCGGTGACGACGACGTTGCCGCCCCAGACGTTGGTGGCCACGCCCGCCGCCGTCACGGCCAAGGTGCCGGGGAAGGCGCCGGCGGTCCTCAGCGTCGCATTGAGCGCCGCCGCGCCGTAGCCCTGGCCCATGTACAGCTTGCGCACGGCGGTGCGGATCGCCGTCACTTCCTCGCCTGCCTGGTTGGATTGGGCGCTGCTGAAGGCGCCGGTCAGCAGCGAGACCGCGCCGAGGATGACGATGGCGGCGATGCCGAGGTAGGCGATGGCTTCGAGCAGCGAGGCGCCGCGCTGGCGGCGTGGGTGGCGGATCAGTTTCATGTTGTTCTCCAGTGGTTGAGGCAATTGAGAAAAAACTACGGATAGAGCAAATTCATTTCAGCGCAGCGCGCGCGTCATGCCGGCGATCTCCTGCTGGATGCCGAAGAAGCCCGTCACCAGCCAGGCGATCACCACGGCCAGCGCGACCACCGAGACACCGTTCAGCACCTTCATCTGGGCGCTCACCGTCTCCACACCCTCGGCCAGCCATTCGTCGGCCAGGATCTTGAGCGCGTCGGCGAAGCCCTTGTACTCGGCATACACGCACAGGTCGTCGACCACTTCCGGCGATGGAAAACCGTAGCCGGCGTTGCGCAGCGCCTCGCCGCAATTGAGGCCGGACTTGACCCCCAGCAGCGCGCCGTCGAGCCGCTCGCGCAGCCACGGCGGCGCCTGGCCGGACAGGCGCTGCAGCGATTTCTCGACCGTGATGCCGGCGAACTGCAGCGCCGAAAACGCCATCAGGAAGCCGCTGCCGACCTGCAGCCGGTAGATCGAATACGGCGCGTAGCGGTCCAGCACCACGCGCACATTGCCGCGCCAGCGCGGCATCGACACGGCGATCGCCGCCAGCACCAGCAGCATGCCGGCGACGATGGGCAGCATCCACTGCTGCACCAGCTGCGACATCAGGTACAGCGAGCGCGCCGAGCCGTGCCACTTCTCCGGGTCGACCATGCGCGCGAACTGCGGCACCACCGTCACCCCGAACACATACAGGTAGGCCAGCACCATCGCCAGGATCGCCAGCGGGTAGGACAGGCCGCCGATGATCACGCGCTTGATCTCCTTCTGCGACTTGACCACGCCGGCCAGCACCTGCAGCGTCACCTCCAGCCGGCCGGACTGCTCGCCGGCCAGGATGATCATCCGTTCGGTGCTCGGTATCCACCATTCCAGGCCGTCGCCCAGGAAGCGGCCGTTCTGCACCGTCCGCCGGCACTCGGCCAGGATGATGGCCAGCGGCTCGTTGGGCTTGCGGCCCTGGAGCGAGGCGCGCTCCCACAGCTCGTCGAGGATCTTCAGCAGCGGCAGGCCGTTGCCCAGCATGGCGGCGATCTTGCGGTACATGCGCAGCCGCACGGCCTCGCCGAACTGGGTGCGCGCCCACCAGCGGTGCAGGTCAACCTGCATGGACCGACTCCACCACGTTCAGGTGGCGCTCCGCGCGCGGGGCGTCGGCGGCCAGGTGGCCCACCACCTTCTCGGCCATGCGCGGATCGACCAGGCCGGCCGTGATCTTGGCCAGCGCGTGTTCGAGCAGCGTCTGGCCGCCCAGGTCGCGGCGCCAGTATTCCAGCGCCTGGCCCTTGTCGCCGCTGCGGATGTAGTCGAAGAAGCGCGCGTCCGGCGTGATCACCTCGGCCACCACGGTACGCCCCGCCGTGCCCTGGTCGCGGCAGGCCTTGCAGCCCGGCCCCGCCACGCACACCTGGTCGAAGGCGGCGCCGGTGGCCTGGCGCACCCGCGCCAGCAGCGGCGCGGCCAGCGCGTCGGGCTGGTCGCGCAGCTTGACCTTGCAGTGCGGGCACAGCAGCTTGACCAGGCGCTGGCTGATCAAGCCGGTCACCACCATGTGGTCGGCCACCATGCTCAGCGGCAGGCCCAGGTCGAGCAGGCGGTCGACGATGGCCATGGCGCTGTTGGCGTGCACCGTGGTCCAGACCTGGTGGCCCGTCATCGAGGCCCGCAGCGCGCTCTGGGCCGAAGCCTTGTCGCGCATCTCGCCGATCATGATGGTGTCCGGGTCGAGCCGCATGGCGTTGCTGATCGCCGCCGAGAACAGGCGCGAACGCTCTTCCTCGCTGCCGGCGTTGGTCACCGAGGTCTGCACCGCACCGTCGATCGGATACTCGACCGGATCTTCCACGGTCAGCACGTGCAGCTTGTGCTCGGCCTGCTGGATGGCGCCGGTCAGCACCCGCTGCAGCGTGGTCGACTTGCCGGAACCGGTCGGGCCGCTGATGATGTTCATGCCTGTCGGCTGCTCCTTGAGCCGCTGCAGCTGCTCGGCGTGCAGCTCGCCGAAACCGAGCGGGCGCAGGTCGACGGTGTCGCCGGCGTCGTTGTACAGCAGCCGCAGCACCATCAGCGTGCCCTCGTTGGTGGGCGCGGTGGCGATGCGCACGCCGTACAGCTGCGGCGGCAACTTGTCGCGGTCGGCGATGCTGGCGTCCTGGCGCTCGGTCGGCTTGTACGAGCTGTCGGACACCGACGTCATCGCGCCGTACAGCGTGGCCAGCAGGCGCTCGCCGTATTCCGAGGTCTGGCTGCCGATCCGCACCAGGTCGTTATGGATGCGGAAATAGGTCTCGGTGCTGCAGCGGCGCACGCGGATGTGGATGTCCGAGGCGCGTTCGCGGCAGGCGCGGTTGAGCAGCTCCTTGGCCGTCACCTGCATCATCGAATGTTCGTGGCGGCGGCCGCCCTGCTCGCCCGCGCCGTTGTTGTACAGGGCGGCGATGGTTTCGATGTCGACCACGCAGACGGTGCACTCGCGCGCCATCCTCTGTAGCCGCGCGCGGTAGGACAGCACGTGCGGATTGGATTCCTGGCCGTGCGCGATCAGCAGCCGGCCGTCGGACAGCAGGCATAGCAGCTTGCGTTCCTCGGCGCTGCCCTCGAAGGCGCCGGAACGGCTCAGCACTTCGGGCGCGCCGGCGGCGGCCTTGGGCCCGGCCATCATGGCCGGCGGCGGCGCCTTGGCCGCCGGCGCGCTGCGGAAGCTGGCGAAGGGGCTCATCGCTCGCTCCCCTTGGCGCCGGGGAACAGCGGCGGCAGGCCGACCGCGGGACGCGGCAGCGCCGGATTGAACGGCGCCGGCGCGCCGCCCATCAGGTGCAGCCGCATGCGCTTCTTCTTCGCCGTCTCGACGATCACGCCATTCGACTGGATGGCCACCACGCGCATGCCGTCGGCCAGCACATCGCCGGCGCGCACCTCGACCAGGGAGCCGCTCTCGAACAGCAGCGTCGCGTACTGGTTCTTGCCAATGCCTTCGAGCGACTGCACCACCGGATTGCCGCTGACCGGCGCGCTGCTCAGGCGCGCACCCTCGTCCTGCTTGCCGGCGATCTCGTTCTGGCGCTGCAGGATCGCCGCCTGCACCGCCAGCTGGCGCTCGCGCGCCTTCAGCACCAGGGTTTCGGACTCGATGCGGGTCAGCGCGTCGGAGGCGTTGACGGCGGCCGGCGCCCGCGCCGGCGTGGCAGCGGGAACGGGGGCGGCGGGGGGGCGGCCGGCGGCCGCCACTGCCGCCACCAGGAAAAGCAGGCGCAGGCTATTTCGCATAGATGACTCCTTCCAAAGACCATATTCCGGCGCGGTAGCGCAGTCTCTCCAGCCGGATGCCCGGCATGTCGAGGATCGATGCCACTTCCAGCGGCGAGATGCCCACCGGCCCGATCACATAGCTATAGGTGTGCCAATCGGGCCGGACGGTTCCATCGGCGGGCGCGCCGGGCGGCGGCGCGGCCGCCGGCGCCTCCTTCATGGCCAGGCGCAGGCTCAGGTTCATCAACTGCAGGCGCGACTGGATGCCCGCCACCAGTTGCTGCTGCGGCAGCAGGGCCTCGTCGCTACCGGGACCAGGCGCGAACGGCCGCGCCAGCGTGGCGGTGTCGCCGCCGATATCGACCTGCGCGCCCGGCACCTGCGCCAGCAGGAAGTCGACCGTGGATTCCTGCCGGGTCCAGGTATAGCGCTGTTCGGGCACGCCGCAGCTGTATTCGGTCAGGGCCCAGCCGCCCGGCGTCAGCTGCGACAGCCCGGCCACGCAGGCGCGCGCCACGCTGGTCGGGCCGGCGCTGCGCGCCCACGGATGCGGCGCCGGCGCGGCCTTGGGGCGGCGCAATTCGACCTGGCGCAGCACCTCGGCCTCTTCCGCCAGCCGCAACGCTTGCTGGCGCGCGTGGTAGTGGCGCCAGCCCAGGCCGGCGGCCAGCGCCAGCACAGCGCATACGCCGACGCCGGCCGCCACCATGCGCGGCGAGATGCGCGGCACGGTCGGGCGCAGCAACCAGGCCTTGTTGATCTTGATCTGGCCGCCGCCCGGCTCGCCCAGCACGTCTTCGATGCTGCGTTCGCGGAAGTTATGGAAGCCGTAGTGCTCCAGCTCGGCGTCGCCGATGACCAGGTTCCAGCCACCAAGGCCGTAGTCGCCGTGCAGGCGTTCGAACACTTCCTCGCGGCTGCCGGCGAAGTCGCCGTTGGGCAGGAAGTTGGCGTCGCGGACCGCGAAGTAGGCCCAGTTACCGTCGGGCAGGCGGAACGCCGCCAGCCAGTTGTGCACCGGCTGGTTTTCGCCGTCGTAGTGGGCGCCGTCGCGCGCCAGCCGGCTGGCCACCGCCGCCGCCAGCGAATACAGCGGCTGGCGCGGACCGGGACCGCTGTGCGCGAATCCGGCCTGCGCGGTGGAGTATTCGCGCCGCAGCACGGCCAGGTCGCAATCGATCTTGCGCGCCAGGTCCGCCGCCTCGCGGGCCAGCTCGCGCGGGCGCGACAGCGATTGCCAGAACAGGCCGCAGATGAACTTGTGGCGGCCGAGCTGGATGATGGGGCTGGTCATGGCGCGCGCCTCAGGAACCGGCCATGGCGGTCGGCGTCACCAGGATCACGATCACTTCCTTGTTGGTCTTGCGGGCCAGGCCGCCGCCCAGCAGGAAGTTGGCCGGATGGCCGACGCCCTGGCGGTCCAGGTCGTCGTCGGTCTGCTCGAAGCCGCTGATGATCAGCGTCTCGTTGGACTTCATCGAGACCCGCTGCAGGAAGTTGCGGGTGTCCAGCTCCGGCGATTCGATGCTGTTGCTGTTGGCGCCGTCGCCGCTCTTGACCGTGCGGATCTGGCGCAGCGCCGAAATGTCGGTGGAGAACTGCAGCATCACCGTGCCGTCGTCCAGCAGATGCGGCAGGATGCTCATGTTGAAGCCCGAGGTCACCACGCCGGGCGTCAGCGAGGTGGTGCTGCCCGCCAGCGGCGAGGTGGTGGTATCGGACGACTTCAGGTAGCTGGTCTGCTTGGCCACCTGCACCGGCACCGGCTGGTTATTCAGCGTCACCACGGTGGCGCTGGTCTGGCGCCGTACCTTGCCCTGCTGCGACAGCGCCTGGATCATCAGCGAGCTGCCGGCGAACTTGCTGCCGGACGAGGCCAGCACGCCGGCCGAAAACGCCACCGGATTGCTGCCGGGCGAGCCGGCGATGGTGTTGCGGATGCCATAGTTGTTCAGCAGGTTGCTGTAGACCAGATTCCAGTTGATGCCGTACTCGTCGGCGTCGGTGAGCGTCACCGACAGCACCGTCACGTTGATCGCGATCTGACGCGCCATGGCCTGGTTTTCACTGTCGATGAAGGCCGCGATACGCTCCATGGCGTCGGGCGTATCGACCACCGTGATGCTGCCGGTGGCCGGCGACGCCACTACCTGGCCATAGGGCGACAGCATGGCGCTGATCGATTTCTGCAGGTTCGAATAAACCGACAGCTGCGAGCTGACGGCGGTGTTCTGGTTGTTGGTCGCGCTGACGCCACCGCTGCCGCCACCACCGCTGCCACCGCCGCTGCCGCTGGAGACGCCGCCGCTGGAACTGGCGCCGCTGCTGACGGTGGCGCTGAAGCTCGAATCGCCGGGAAGCGCGTTGATCTGGAACGAGCGCGATTCAGTATGGAAGAACAGGATGGCGCCGTTGGCGTATTTCCAGTAGACGCCGTAGCGCGCGGCCACCGTGTCGAGGAAGTTCTGGAAGCTGCCGTTGCTGTAGGCGATGTGCACCGGCTCGGGTTTGTGCGCGCCGTTCTTTGCCGGCGGTGGGTTCAGCGGCGGCACGATCGGCGTCACGGTGCCGGCACCGGCCACGCCCGCCCCTGCCGCCGCGGACGGCGGCAGGGCGCCGCCGGCCACGGCCAGCGCGCCGGGACTGACCTTGGTTGGAATCCCGGAGCGCATGGTGATGCGTTCGGCCAGTTCCGACAGCGAAGAGACGGTGCGGTCGAAGTTGGCGGGTTCGCGGAACACCGGCGGCAGCACCGGCGCACTGGGCACCTTGACCACCTTGTGACCCAGCCAGATGCCCTCCTCGTGCACCACGGCCGGCGCCGGCGCCGCCGGTACCGGCTTGGTCGTGCCGACCTGGCGCGACAGCTCCGTGATCTTTCCGCCCGGGTCGCCGAAGCTCTGGCTGTCGCGGCGCGCGATGTCGGAGCAGGCCGCCAGGCTACAGCACAGCAGTACCGCTGGTATCAGTCCGGCCTTCATGATTGCGCTCCTTTGACGACGATGCGTATGACGCGGTTGCCTTTGTAGAAAATCGCCTGTAGTGGCGTCTCGGCGCCGGCCATGCTATGCGCGACCGCTTCGATCGCTTGTTCGAAACTGCCGGTGACGGTGGTGTCGCGTTCGACGGCGTAGTCGACCGGCGCTTCCCACACCAGCTGCCAGCCTTCGCTGGCGGCCCAGCGCAGCAGCGCGGTCTTCAGGGTCTGGTCGCTGGCCTTGAGCTGCCAGGTTGGCGGCGCTGGCGGCGGCGGTGGCGCCACCGGCTGCGGTTGTGGCGCGGCGGCGGCCAACACCGCCATTGCCGGCTGCGCGGCTGCCGGTTCTTCCACGCAGTCGGCCTCGTTGATCCAATACCCATAGCTGGGCAACAGCAGCGGCTGCGGGATGGCGGACGGCGTACCGGCAGCGGCAGGCAGCGACAGGCATACGCCCAGCCACGACAGCAGGCCAAGCCGGGAGAGAGATAACAGGGACTTGAGCATAAGCAGCATCAATCAGAAGCATCACATGAAGAAATGAACCCGGCCTCGCCAACATCGAGGCGCGCGCAAGCGGCGCCTCTCGTGACAATGAGTGTCGTGCGCGGCGCGACGGTTCCATCAATCTGAAAATATTTTTCCCGCATGCCGCAGACAGGCCGCCGTTGCTGGCCCTACGCAAAAAACCCTTGCAGCGCGATACGTTTTACTGATACAACTGCTGACGCAACATTAACCTCTTCAACAGGGCTACTAGCGGGGATGTATGGCATGCTGAATAAATCCGAGAGCATAGGCTGCTACGTGCGTAGCGACAGCCTGTTCGCCAAGCTGCAGGCAACGCTGCAGCAGGCCGGTTTCAGCTGCGAGCGTTTCGCGTCGGAGAACAGCCTGTCGCGCATGCTGAGCCGGCGCGAGTTCGCGCTGCTGATGATCGACATCGGCAACCACCGCGACGACAGCGAGGATTTCGTCTCCTGGCTCAACTGCCGCACCGGCAACAGCACGCCGGTCATCGCGATGTCGCAAGGCACGCCGGAGATGGCGGCGCTGGCATTGAACGCGGGCGCCGATGACTTCATCGGCGCGCAGTTCGAGGCGGTGGAGGCGATCGCGCGCATTCGGGCCGTGATACGGCGCCATCATCCGAACACCGTGCGCCGCACGATCACCTTGGGGAAGTTCACCCTGGACCGCGAGGCGGCCAGCGCCGCCTACGACGGCGCGGTGGTGGAATTGACGCCACGCGAATTCACCATGGCCTGGCTGTTCTTTTCGTCGCCGGGCGTGTTCATCTCACGCGGCACCATCGGCGCGTCGATCTGGAGCGCCGACAGCGAGGTGGCGGGACGCACGATCGAACAGCATGTCTACAAGCTGCGCAAGAAGCTGCAGTTCGGCGTGGAGCGGCGCGTGATCATCCGCACCTCGTATAGCCAGGGCTACCGGCTTGAGTACACACCGGAGGAATGATGCGGATGGGGGGGAAGGATGGGCGCGCGCGCCGGTTGATTATTGAAGGCGCGCCAGTTCGCGCTGCAGCGCGGCGACATCGCTGCGACGGCGGCCGACGCGGTCGGCCGGAGCCCGACCGGCCAGCAGGCGCGCCAGCTCGGCCTGTGCGGCCAGCAGCTCGCTGCCGATGATGTGTTTTCTGTCGGCGTCGAGCTCGCGCTGGCGCTCCGCGTCGATGCGGGGGAAGTTGGCAGCGCCCAGCATCGGCGGCGGCGTTCGGCCGCCTGGTGCGGCATGCGTCGTTGGCGTGGCGCCGCCGCGAGATGCGGCACGGCGCGGCGGCGGTTCCGGCCGCAACACCAGCTCCCGCGCACCCGGCTGGGACGGACGGAAATTGGTGTAGCTGGCCATGCGCGTGAGCGGATCCACATACTTGAACAGCGCCGCCTGCGCCGCCGGCATGGCCAGCATCGCCAGCAGCAGCCAGCCGAGGCGCCGCGCCATGGCGCCGGTCATTGCCATGCCAGCGCCTGCCGCTTGCAAACCACGGTGCGCGGCTTTTTCGGCCACATCGTATCGGCCAGCGACAGACGGCGGAACGGCGGCGCCGCGTTGGCGGTTGTCGAAGCGCCTGTCGCCACCACCGCCGGCGCGCCGGCGGCGGATACGGAGGATACAGCGGGTGCGGCAACGGCGGCAGCGGGTGCGGCAGGTGCGGCGGCAACCGCCTCGTTCGCGCGCGCCTGCTGCCGCTGTTCGGCCGCAGCCAGGCGGCGCGCCGCCTTGTTCGCCTTCGACAGCTCGGCCGCCGCCATGCCGGCGCTGGTCGTGATGCGCGGCGTGATCAGGAACAGGCGCTCGCGCGTGCTGTGCGTTTCGCTGGAACTGCGGAACAGGTTGCCGAGCAGCGGCACATCGCCCAGCAGCGGCACCTTCTGGTTTTGCCGCGATACCGACTCCGCATGGTAGCCACCGATCATCAGCGTCTGCTGGGCGTCGACGATGGCCTGGCTGCTGATGTTGGAACGGGTCACGCTGTTCTTGGTGGTGTTCTTGTCCATCGAGCCATCCTCGATATCGACCTCCAGCCGCACCCGCATCACCGCGCCCTCCTGCACGATGCGCGGCACCACGCGCAGCATGGTGCCGACGGTGATGTCGGCCAGGTCGGCCACGCGCTCGCCGACCAGCGGCACATACGCGGTCTGACTCAGGTCCAGCACCGCCGCCACGTTGTCCAGTGTGAGCACGGTCGGCTTGGCCAGCACGCGGGCGTCGCCGTTGCCCTCCATCGCCTTCAGGCGCGCATAGAAGCGGCCGGCGTTATTAATCAGCAGCGTGGCGCCGGGCAGCGGCAAATCGACGCCCTGCGAATCGCCGCCGCTGGCGTTGATGGTGGAGGTCGTGTTGCCGCTCTTGACGCTCCACTCCACGCCCAATTCGCTCAACTTGCTGCGGTCGATATCGACGATCAGCGCCTCGATCTCGATCTGGCGCGGCTCGATGTCCAGCTCCGCGATCAGCGCCTGGTAGGTGGCGCGCTTGGCGACGTCGTCGTAGATGATGATGGCGTTGAGCGAAGGATCGGCGTCGATGCGAACCCGCTCGCTGCGGGCGGCGCCGGCCGCCTTGGCGCGGCGGCTGTCCTCGGCCGCATCGGCGGCATGCGCTCCGGCCTCCTGCGCACCGCCCTTGCCGACCGGCCCGCGACGCGAATGCTTGCTGCTGGCGGCGTCGAATTCGTTGCCCGGCACCGCGCTCTCCTTCTGCGCCTGGTCGCTGTCGAGCAGCCGGGCCAGGATGCTTTTAATGCCCGGCACCAGCTCCTTCTGGCCACGGGTGGTGATGGTACGGTCCGCGGCGCTGGCGTACTTCAGCCGGAACACCATGACCTGCCTGCCGCTGGCGGCGGCCTCCTGCTGCTTGCGGTCCGGCAGCAGCAGCGAGCGCACCAGGTCGACGTAGACGCGCGGGCCGCTGACGATGATCACGCCTTCGTCGGGCAGCTCGCCCCAGCCGAAGCGTGCGTCGAACAGGCCCACGCCGATCAGCGCGGTCTTGGCGTCCTGCACCGCATCTTCGCCCACCTGCAGCCGCACCGAGATCTGCTCGCCGCGCGGGACCACATACACCGTCTCGTTGTAGACGAACCAGCGGAAGTTGGCGCTGGCGGCGAGGCGGTCCAGGAACTCGGTGCCGGTGGCCGCCTTGAGCCGCATATTGGGCAGCACGGCATCGGTGACGCTGCTGTTGACCTGGACCCCGTAGGCGGCGCCGAACTGCTCGAGCACGCGGCCCAGGCGCATGCCCTTGGCGTCGATGGCGAAGCCGGTGTCGTTCCAGCTGGCGGGCGCCACGGCGGCGGCCGGTGCCGCCTGTACCAGGCACGCGGCCAGCAGCACGCCTCTGGCGATGACGGCCAGGCGCGGCCACATCATGACCATGCTCCGGTCAGCAGATTGCGCATGCGCTGCTCGTGGCGCGCGGCGCTGCCGCCGCCCGGGCGCTGGCGCTCGGAAGGCGGCGCCAACGCGGCGCGCCATACGGCCAGCTGATCGAGCAACTGCTCCAGCGCCGGCGCGGCGTCGCTCCAACCGCGGCAGGACGGCAGCCAGCAGCTGAGCACCAGGCCACGGCCGTCGTCGGCCAGGCTGAGCCCGGCATAGAATTCCTGTGCGCTGGCAAAGCCATACCGCATCGCCGCCAGCACCTGTTCGCGGCTGGGATCGTGCCACAGGCATGCCGCCAGCTCCGCACCGCCTTCGCCCGGCTGCAGCCAGACCGACTCGCCGTCGATGGCGACCCGCGCTCCAAGCGGCTGCGCCTGCAGCCACCGGGCCAGTTGGTCGTGATCGTCCATGTCTTACTTGGCCTCGGTGAGGACGGTCTTCAGCGGCTTTTCATGCAGCTTGAATTGCGCTTCCATCGCGCGCCGGCTGACCGAGCGCTGCTCCAGCATCTGCATGAAATCCTTGGGGTCCGGCTGTTCGCCGGCGGCGTCGGCCGCCATGAAGTCGCGCATCTGGCGGTCGCTCTCGTCGAAGTGTTTTTCCAGGCGCCGCAGCGCATGCGTGATCGGATTGTTATCGTGGGACATGCTATTTCTTCCTCGTGGCGGATGATGAACGGCAGCGGCGACAGCCCGGCATTGCTGATGAGTGGCAGCCCGTTCCCATTTAGTTCGCTTAAAACGAAAAAAAATATCCAGCCCGGGCGGCCGGAACCTTCGCGGCGGCCGCAACACTTATCCGCTGCATTCAGAACATTCTCCGCTCAACCATTTTTATGAAGGAAAGACGATGGCTATTACCAATCAGGTGACGCTGACCGGCGGCGCCCACAACGAGGTCCAGCTGCAGATCAGCTACGACAAGGAACGCGACGAAACCACCGAGACGCTGATCCAGGACGGTCAGGTCATCGGCAGCAAAACCCAGCACGGCGATAACGTGATCGGCGCCCAGCAGGCGGCGCTGGCGGCCGAAGCGGACGCCGGCGAACATTCTTCCTGCGGCCATGAGTCCGGCGATACCAAGAAAACCGGCCTGTTCCAGGCCTTCATGCAGTGGAGCGGCCTGACGCCGACGCCGACGCCGACGCCTACTCCGACGCCTACCCCTACTCCGACACCTACGCCGACTCCAACCCCGACGCCTACGCCTACGCCTACGCCTACGCCAACGCCGACTCCTACGCCTACGCCTACCCCGACGCCAACCCCAACTCCTACGCCTACGCCTACGCCTACGCCTACGCCTACGCCGACGCCGACTCCTACGCCAACGCCAACGCCAACGCCAACCCCGACGCCGACACCCACCCCGACGCCAACGGGTTACACGCCGCCGCCGATTCCGAACGATCCGGAAACGCGCCGCTTCTCCGACCAGAAATACAACGAGAAGATCGCCAGCTACCGCGAAACCGACGACGACACGTCGACCGACGCCGACCACAAGGTGATGAGCGCCAACGGCATTCCGGTCACCGAATTCCAGGGCAAGACCTACGGCTTCGTCGAGGGCACCAACAACACCGTGATCCAGGTCGGCGACAAGTTCGTCAGCGCCTACGACAATCCGGCCGGCTTCCAGGCTACGATGAAAAACATCAACACCTGGAACCTGACCAACGACTCCAACCGCTGGAATCTCGATGCGAACCAGTCCGGCAAATGGGGCCCGCTGGGCGACAAGCGCGTGGGCGACGGCAAGGAAACGGCGAAACCGGGCGCCGGCGACAACGGCGACGGCAGCTTCTCGCTGAACCGCGACAAGAATCCGCCAAACGATGTCTACCGCGCCTACACCACGCCGGCCATGGAGGACGCGGGCGTGGTTGCCTATGAGACGGCGGACGGCCATCGCCGCGTCATCAGCAAGGACATCAGTCCGGACGCGTACGCGGCCGTGCTGGCGACCGCCAAATCCGGCCTGAACATGTAAACAGGCCGGCGCGCCCGGCGCAAGCCGGGCGCGTTTTCACCTCCCCTACACCAACCGCGAGTACAGCCATGCACATGCCCGATATTCTCAGCAGCAAATTGCCGGCCCCCGTCCCCGACGCCGCAGGCAGCGCCGCCGCCGGCAAGGACGTGCTGCACCTCAGTCCCGTCAGCGACGCCGAATTCCGCGAGATCATGGCGCGCCACATCGGCCAAGACAGCGGCGCCGTGTCCAAGGCCGCAGGCCCGGTGGCCGGCGCGCACCCGGGCGCCGGTCCGGCCACGCTCGGCGAGCGCGTGATGCAGCGCGCCACGGCCCTGTCCGGCGAGCTGCAGAAAGACCAGCAATATATTTCCAAGACCCTGGAGCAAGCCACCCGCTCGGGCGACTCGATGCAGCTGATGAAGGCCATGCTGGCGTTGAGCGACTACCAGACCCGCGTGCAGTTCGTGTCCAAGGCCGCCGCCAAGGCCGCCACGGCGCTCGACCAGCTCACCAAGCTGCAATAACCATGAAGCCGCTCCGCCTCCTCCTGGCCACCCTCCTGCCGCTGGCGCTGTGCGCGCTGCTGGCCGGCTGCGGCAACCGCGCCAACCTGCAGGTCGGCCTGAACGACGCCGACGCCAACGAAATCGTCACGCTGCTGAGCCGCTATGGCATCGACGCGCAGAAAGTCACCACCAAGGAGGGCGTGACGCTGACCTTGAACGCCGACGACATCGCGCGCGCCACCACGGCGATGCAGGCGGCCGGCCTGCCGCGCCGCGCGCTGTCCGACCTGGGCCAGATCTTCAAGAAGGACAGCATGATTTCCACCCCGCTGGAAGAACGGGCGCGCTACATCCACGGCCTGTCGGCCGAACTCGAATCGACGCTGCAGCAGTTCGACAACGTCATCTCGGCGCGGGTGCACGTGGTGTTGCCCGAGCGCATCGCGCCGGGCGAGCCGATCCAGCCGTCGTCGGCCGCCGTATTCCTCAAGTACCACGGCACGGTGGACGAGGACACGCTGCTGCCGCGCATCCGCCAGCTGGTGGCCTCCAGCATCCCCGGGCTGTCGGGTGAAAACGGCCGGGCCAAGGTATCGGTGGTGATGGCGTCCAGCGCCTACACGGCGCCGGTCATCGAATGGAGCAATGTCGGGCCGTTCCGCGTGCAGGCCGGCTCGGCGATGGCGCTCAGCTTGACGCTGCTCGGCCTGGCGCTGCTGATGGCGTTGATGCTGGTCGGCCTGCTGTTTGCGCTGTGCCGCTACCACCCCGGCATGGCGGCCTGGATCAAGAGCCATTTCGGCAAGCCGCCGGCCTTCACCGCCGACGCCGCCGCGCAGGAATAAGCGATGACCGCCGCCAGCTCATTCGCCCAGGTTCCGGCCTGCGCGCCGCTGCCCGACGCCTTTGTCGACTGGTGGTTCGCCCCTTGGCGCGCCGCCCCGGACCGGTCGCCGCACGCCGCCATGACGGGCGCCCTGTCGCTACGCGACGGCTATCGACTGTGGTGCGCGCAGCTGGACCTGGCGCCCGGCCTGCCGCCCAGCTTCGATCCGGCCTGGGCCGAGGCCGCCGGCACCGATCCCGCCGCGCTCGGCCCCGCCGCGCGGCTGTTCGGCGGCCTGCTGGCGGCGCGCACGCAGGACGCGGCGGCGCTGGCCAAGCTGTCCGCCGCCGAGCGCGGCTGGTGCCTGCGCACGGCCGCCACCCAGCCGCTGGCCTGCTATGGCCGGGAATCCTACGTTGCCAGCGACACGCTGGAACTGCGCGGCCTGTGCGAACTGGCCTGCCATCTGCAGGCGGCCTTTCCCGGCCTGTGGCCGCGCCTGCGCGCCGGCCTCGACGCCGCCACCACCGCCCGCATCGCCGACCTGCTGGCCGCCATGCCGCTGCCGCTGGGCGCCGCCACTGCGGCCCGCGTCCGGCGCTGCTGGCTGCTGTGCCGCGCGCGCGCCATGCACGCCGCCTGAGCGGGCCGCCACTTTTCCACCTTGAACAAGGCACTCCCATGAACGACTTCTGTGTCGCCAAGATCACCACCGAGTCCCTGCTGCGCGCCGAGCACGGCGTGTGGCGCGCGGAGGCGCTGACGCTGACCCGCGACGCGCGCGCCGCCGCCGGTCACATCCTGGACGACGCCAGGCGCGAGGCCGACCAACTGCGCCTGCGCGCCGCCGACGAGGCGCGCGAGGCGGTGCGCGACGCCGAGCAGCAGGCGCTGGCCAGCGCGGCCGCGCTGCTGCTGCAACTCGAACAGCGCCATGCGCAATTGCTGCAGGGCGCGCAGGCGATCGCGGTCGACCTGACGCTGGCCCTATTCGACCGCGTGCTGGCCGAGACCACGCCGCGCGAGCGGCTGGCCGCCAGCTGCCGCCGCCTGCTGCAGGAAACCCCGCGCACGCTGGCGCAGCCGGTGCTGTACCTGCATCCCGACGACAGCGCGCTGGCGCCGGCGGAGCCGGCCTGGGAGCGCAAGACCGACGCCACGCTGCCGCGCGGCGCCTGCCGCCTGGAAGCGGGCGGCGGCGAATGGCGCGCCGATTTCACGGCGGGCGCCGCCGCGCTCCGGGCGGCGTTCCAGCGCGCCGCCCTGCCGGCAATCGACACCGA
This sequence comes from Duganella sp. CT11-25, assembly GCF_047302815.1. Lineage (NCBI taxonomy): Bacteria > Pseudomonadati > Pseudomonadota > Betaproteobacteria > Burkholderiales > Oxalobacteraceae > Duganella > Duganella sp. CT11-25. Next base: position 7,025,337 of record NZ_JBKBFD010000001.1, on the reverse strand, counting down.
CGACGACATTCCCCTTTCCTGACGGCGCCCGACAACGCCGTCTTCGCAGTTCCACCCACCCTCCCTGGAGACACCATGCCACCTGCCGTTCCCGCCACCTCCTCTTCCACCTCCCCAGCGCACATGATTCCCAGCCATGTCAATTCCGAACCGCAACCTGCGCCGCAGCCGCCCCCCTCGCACACGCCGCCTGGCAACTCCTCGGCATCGCTGGCGGCCGCGCGCCATAGAGGCGGCGTCAAGGAAAGGAACCTGCGCCTGGACTACAACAACAAAATGGAAGCAAAGCTGACGCACGCGATCGACTTCGCATCCCTCGACGAGGTACAGGAGGAGCAAGCGGGCTTGCTGCTGTTACAACTCCAGGAGAGCAAGGGAGACAATCAGCACGAGCTGCTGGGCAAGGCGGGGGAATTCCTGAAATCGCTGCCCGAAGGCGTCCAGTCGTTGATCGAGCAGCATGCCGACAGCCTGGCGGCCGATCCCGATATGCAGGCGAAACAGCGCGAAATCGACGACCTCCATGCGCGGATCCTGCAACTCGAAGCAAACCAGAATGGCACGTCGCCACCCGCCCAACCCCAGCCAGCGTCCACGGCCACGCAGCCGCTTCATCCCGCGCAACCGCATCCGCACGTATCGCAACCGTCGCAGCAGCCGCACCATGGCAGCATCCAGCAGCAACTGAGCAAGCTGGAAGCGCTGGAGAAGGAGCAGGCCGCCCTCGCCCTCGACGGCGACATGCACAGCCCGTCGGCCCAGCTCAGGGCCAAGGAAATTGAAATGCGCATGGCCATGCTGATGGAGAACATCCTGTCGATGATGAAGATGGTCGCCGATATCAACAAGCGCGCCAACCAGATCGCCACCAGCGCGATCTGAAAACAGCAAGGCGGAAACAGCAAAGCGGCCCGACGGGCCGCTTTTTCGTTGGTCTTCTTTCCTTCCCCGCTAGACCTCGATCATGCCGACCGGCTGCACCCGGCTATGCTGGGTCAGTTCGGCGAAGGCAAACACCGGCACCGAAAAGAACTCCTCCTCGATCAGGTTACGCACCGCGCGGCGGATGTCGGCCGCCGTCACCAATACCGGCGGCGCGGCCGGCGTGCCGCCGGTGCCCGACAGCTGGCCCAGGCGGTCGAGGATGGCCTGCTCCAGCTCCGGCTCCAGCTCCAGGTAGGTACCCTGGCTGGTCTGGCGCAACGCGCTGCGCAACTGCTCCTCCAGCTCCGGCGCCAGCAGCACCACCTCGATCAGGCCGTCGCGCGCCACTTCATGGCACAGCTGACGCTTGAACGCCAGCCGCACGTAGTCGGCGATGACGTCCGGATCGCGCTCCTTCGGCGCCCACTCCAGCGTGGTTTCCAGCAGCAGGCGCGCGTTGCGTAACGAGATGCCCTCGCGCGCCAGGCGCTGGATCACCTCGGTCAGGCGCGGCAGCGTCACGGTCTTGGCGATTTCCTTGCCCAGCTCCGGGAAGCGGCGGTCGGCCCAGGCGGTGAAGCGCTGCACCTCGTGCACGCCGATGAACATCTGGCAGTTGCGCAGCATCTCGACTTCGACGTCGGCCGCGAACACCAGCTCCCAGCCCAGGTAGCGCACCCCGGCCGCCCGCAGGCCCGCTTCGTCGTTCAGCGGCACCCAGACGCGGCGGCGGCGCGTGCCGGCCAGGCTGTCCTCCAACGCCGTGAAGCCCAGCTCGTCAAGGCGCTCGACCGATTCGGTGGTGGCGGCCCAGCCGCTGCGCATCTCGACGTCGATCAGCGGGACTTCCGCCATCAGGAAGTGGATGCGGCCGGCCGGCACCGAGGCCTGGTATTCGAAGTCGATCGGCTGCAGGTCCGGAATGCCCTTCTGGTCCAGCACATTGTTGCGCATGACGCGCACCGCGCTGGTGATGCTGTTGGCCGCCGCCGTGCCGCGCAGCGCCAGCGGCATGCGCACCGTGAACGGCCGGGTCGCGGTGAAGGTGGTCAGGTCGACGATGCCGGCGTTCTTGCGCTCCACCTCGGCCGTCTTGCGCTGGCGCGCCGCCATCGCGCGCGGCTTGAGCATGCCGGCCGCGCCGCCGGCGCCGAGCAGCAGCGCCAGCAGCATGAAGACGGTGGTCGGCATGCCCGGAATGAAGCCGAACAGCAGCATGATGGCGGCCGCCGTCAGCAAGGCGCGCGGCTCGCCGAACAGCTGGGCGGCGATGTCCTGGCCGATGTTGCTGGCGGCCTCGCCCGGCTTCTCGTCGTTGGCCGGCACGCGGGTGGTGATCATGCCGGCCGCCAGCGAGATCAGCAGCGCCGGGATCTGCGCGATCAGGGCGTCGCCGATCGACAGGATGGAATACACGCGCACGGCGTCGGCCGCCGTCAGGTTGTGCTGCAGGATGCCGATGGCGATGCCGCCCACCAGGTTGACGACGACGATGAAGATGCCGGCGATCGAGTCGCCCTTGACGAACTTCATGGCGCCGTCCATGGCGCCGTGCAACTGGCTCTCCTGGCCCAGCAGCGCGCGCTTTTTCTTGGCCTCGTCGGCGGTCAGGATGCCTGCCCGCAGATCGCTGTCGATCGACATCTGCTTGCCCGGCATGGCGTCCAGCGAGAAGCGCGCCGACACTTCGGAGACCCGCTCGGAACCCTTGGTGATGACGATGAACTGCACCACGGTCAGGATCAGGAAGATCACCAGGCCGACCACCAGGTTGCCGCCGACGACGAAGTTGCCGAAGGTCTCGACGATGTGGCCGGCGTTGCCCTCCAACAGGATCAGGCGCGTGGTGGCGACCTCCAGCGCCAGCCGGAACAGCGTGGTCAGCAGCAGCACCGTGGGGAAGGTGGAGAACGCGGTCGGCCCGGCCATGTACATCGACACCACCACCATCAAGCCGGCGGCGCACAGGTTGAGCGCGATCAGGATGTCGAGCAGCCAGGCCGGCATCGGCAGCACCAGCATGAAGACGATGGCGATCACCAGCGCGGCGGCCGCCAGTTCGGCCCGCTTCGCCATGCGGGCGGCGAGCTCGTTGAGGGACATGACGATTTTGTTGAGCATGAGGTTTCCTTGCGCGGTGAACGGGGTGGAACAGCCGCCGGCCGGGCCGGCGGTTCCGGTGGAGGGGATGGGCTCAGCCGCCGGCGCCGCAGCGGCGCGCCAGCACGGCGGTCCAGGATGGGCAGCCGGCGTCGCGCGCCAGCAGTTCGCCGGTGTCCTGGTCGGGACCGTCGAACAATTCGACCTGGGCGTAGGCCACCAGCAACGCCAGGCGCTCCTCGTCCGGCCAGATGCGCCGGCAGACGCGGCCGAGGCGGTAGGCCTGCTCGAACTGGCCGGTGTTCAGGTGGCCCCACAGCAGGCCGATGGCCACGCTCAGGTCGACCGGCATCGGGGTGTGGCGCTGTCGTAGTTTCATGCGTCGGCTCCGGTGGGCAACGAGGGTTCGGCGTCGGCGCCATAGCGGGCCAGTTCCATCTGCTGCAGCCGCAGCCGCAACCGCACGGCGTCCTCCACCACCAGGATCGCGGCCATGCTGTCGTCGCGCTGTTCTGGATCCAGCGCCAGCGAATAGTCGACCAGCCGCTTTTGCAACGCGCGCAGACCGGGCAAGGGGTCGCGCGACCAGGCCGGATTGGCCACCGTCAGCGCGGCGCCGAGAAAGCGCGTCAGCGGCGCCAGCGTTTCCTGGCCGGCCGGCGTCGACGGCAGCAGCGAGGCCGACTCCTCCCACGGCGTCAGGTCGGTGCGGTTGACCGGCTGGCTGCGGTCCAGGGCCGGCGGCCCGGCGATGTCGCCGTAGCCGTCGCCGGCCAGTCCTTCGGCGCGGCCGGCGCCGCTCGATGAGACGCGGCTCATGCCAGCAGCTCCCGCGCCGCCTGCCATTGCGCCGCGTCCGGCAGCGCCGCCTCGCCGGACGCATCGTCGCGCAGGCGCCGCACCACGTACCAGCTGCCGTCGCCCAGCATGGCCGGCAGCCAGCCGGCATAGCGCGCCGGCATGGCGGCGCGGCGGCGCAGCGCGCTCTCGGGCAGCACGCGGTGCGCGCTGTCGCGGTCGAAGCCGAGCGCCACCAGCGCGCCGTCCGGCAGCGGGTAGGCCAGTAGTTGCAGGTCATCGGCCTGTGCCTGCTGCATCACGACCTGGCCATCCCTGGCCTGCCGCACCAGCTGGGCTGCTGCTTGTTCCATCATGTGCTCCCGGCGCTTTGGTGGTCCAGACGCAGCCGCGATTGCAGCGCGTCGTCGGGCGCTGTCGACAGGGTCGGCAACGCGGCATGGTGTTCGATGGTCATCTGCTGCAACTGGTCGAGCAGGCGGTTGCGCTGCGGCAGCGCCTCGCCGCCCCACATGCCATCCGGGCAGCGCGCGATGACGCCGCGCAACGCGCGGCAGGCGGCGGCGCGCTGGCGCGGCGTCAGGCGCCGCATGTCGGCCAGCTGGCGCAGCAGCGGCTCGGCCTGGCCGACTTCCGGTTCGCCCAGGCGCAGCAACAGCCTGGCCAGCGCGCCCTGCCCGGCCAGCGGCGCGGTTTCGGCCTGCTCCGACAATTCGCGGCGCAGGTCGCCGGCCAGCGCATAGCTGGTGTTCACCAGCTGGAAGCAGGCGGCGTCCTGCAGCGACAGCCACAGGCGCGGACCGGAGCGGCCTCGGCGCCGCAATTCCTCATGCATCTGCGCCGGCGGCCGGCCCAGCGCGGCGCCGGCGCCAGCCGGGCCAGCATGCTTGAGCATGGCGTCGAGCAGCGCGGTGGGCGCCAGCGGCGCGTCGCGGCGGCCGCTGGCCGGCGCGCCGAACTGACGCCGCAAATCGGACAGCGTGCCGGGGCCGTCGCCGGCCGTCGCGGCGGCGTCCAGCGTGGCCAGCGCGCCCTCGAATGCCTCGGCGTGGCGCTTGCCCTCGGCGACGGCGGCGCCGTGACGCGCGGCCAGGTCGGCCTGCATCGCATCCAGCCTGGCGCCCAGGCGCTCGCGCCGGCCGTCGTCGTCGGGCTGCTGTTCCAGCAGTTGGCGGGCCTGCTCCAGCAGCATCTGCTGCTGCAGCGGATCGTGCGTGCCCTGCCAGCGTTCGAGGCCATCGTCCCCGGGCCGGGACAGGGACTCGATCAGTTGCACGGCCGCCGTCTTCAGCGGCGTGTCGTGATCGTCATGACCGGCGGGATGCTGCGGCGCCAGCGTGCGCGACAGGCGGCGCGCCAGCGGCGTGCGTACCTTGGCGGTATGCACGTGGTGGACCGCGCCCATGCCGGCCAGGTCGTCGAAGCCGGCCTTGCCCATGGCCTTGCTGTCGGCTGCGGCCGGCGCGGCGGTGGCTGCGGCTGCCTGCACCGCCGTCAGCGCGGCCGGCTGCTGCGCCATGGTGGAGATCGATTGTATCGCCATGATGCGGCTACAGCGGACGCGGGCCGACGGCGGCCTTCCGCTCCAGCCCCCTGCGGCGGCGCGGGCTGGGGTCCGAGGCTGGATCGGGCGGCAGCACCGGGGCTGCGGGAGTAAGTGGTGGAAAGCGTAGCGGGCGTCGTGACGGTGCCATGGTGTCGATGCGGACGCTTCCCGCCGGCGGACTTGACCGCGCCGGCTTTCGGCGTCCCTCCTCAAGAAAGTAGATGCATGCCGGCGCCGTCCGCGCGACGACGCCCTTGCCGCCATAAGTGCGCTGCAAGGCGCGCTTGGTTCCATGCATCAGGATGCTGTCTGCATCGCTGGAATACCCCCTGCCGACTTCCGATGCCGCCCAGCTCTGCGAAGGTCAAGCTGACGATCGCGCGGCCGTTTGGGGTTGATCGTCACCGCATCAACGCTCGATCAGATTCACGCCAGACGGTCCTGCGGACGGATAGGCCGTCACGCCGGTCTGGTTCACGCCCGGTTTGCTCCAGTCGCAGACACCGTCGGCGAAGATCGCTTTCAGGCGGGCCAGGCGGGCCGCGTCGATGACGACCTTGTAGTCGGCCATGCTGACCGGCTTGAGTTCGCACTTGAGTTTATCGGCGGCGATCGACGCGCCGGCCTGCGCGCGCGGATAACTCCAGGTCGGCCAGATCGCGTTGCAACCGCCCGCCGCGCCGGTGCTGGCCGGCGTCTGGGTCTCCGCGATGAACTGCGGCGCGCTGGAGAAGGTGAAGCAGCCGTCGACCGCCGCCGCCGGCTTGCCGGCGATGACCTTGTCGCGCTGCGCGCCGGCGGCCTTGTCGGCCTTGTACGCGGCCACCCACTGGATGAACAGCGGCCAGGCCTGGCCTTGGGCCTTGGCGTTGATGGCCGCGCGTTCGGCCTTGCCCGGCGTGCTGAGTCCGAACAGGTCGGCGAACGAAGCGCCGCCGCGCCACATGACATGGTTGCGCGTGTCGCCATTGGCCTTCAGCATGCGCTCGCGCACCGCGAAGTGGAACCACTGGTAGTGGTAATAGTTATCCTCGTCGTAGAAGTTGGACAGGTCGAACACCGGGATGGTCGCCAGGCCGCCGTTGCCGCCGAGCTGCAAGCCGAACCGGTAGGCGCGCTTGATGGCCGTCGGCGAGCCGGTGGTGCGGGCGCTGGTGTAGTTGCCGTCGCGGTCGTAGCCGCCGATCTTCTCGTTCAGGTCCAGGAACTGGTCGAGCGTGAGCGTACCGTCGTTCAGTTGTGCCAGGCCATACTGCACGCCGACGTTGTCGAACGGGCGCAAGGCATAGCCCTGGGCGTCGACGCCATACACATTGCGGTTGGCGTCGAAGACGGTGGCACGCGCGCCCGTCGGATTGGCGACGGGATCCCAGCGCTGCGCCACCGGCACCGCCGCGTTGAAGGCGCCGGATAGATAGCCGCCGCCCAGGGAGCCCTGCGTCGGAATGGTTTCGACGCGGCCCGATAGCGGATCGGTGCGGCCGGCCTGCACCGCCAGGTCGTACCAGGCGCGCGCCGATTTGTGGCCGGAGACGCCGACCATCTGCTGTTCGCTCACGCCGGCGGCGTTGGCGCCGGTGTAATAGTGGTTGAGCAGCTTGTCGTCCATGGCCGTCATGGCGATCACCATCGCGTCGGGGAAGGTCGCATCGACGAAGACGCCGTCGAACAGGCCGGGGAAGGCGTCGGCGATCTGCAGGCTGGTGTACGCGCCGCCCGACGAACCGACGCTGACCGTGAAGGCCGGCACGCCGAAGGTTTCGATGAAGTGCTGCTTGCCCATCATCGTGGTCTCGCCGGCCAGGTGCGCGTTGCAGCTGTTGGTCGGGTGATTGAGCGTGTTGGTGAAGACCGCGTAGCCTTCGCCGAGGCGCTGCATGTTGGTCGCCGTATAGGGGCTGACGCCCATCGCCGCGCCCTGGATGTACCAGCCGGCGGCGCAGCCGGTGCCGTGGACCGCGATCAGGCGCCGGTTCCATGCGGGCGGCGCGCTGCGCGGGCCGGGTGGCGCGTCCGAGACGGGATTGAACAGGATGGCGCTCTGGTAGACGCCGCGGTTCATCGAGCCGGTCTCCACGCGCACGATGAAGGGTACGCTGACGCCCGCCGTGGTGGTGGTGGTCGCGACATCGGTCGGCAGCGCGGCCGTGCCGGGCAGCGGCTGCAGCGCCGTCCCGCCCTTGGCCAGGTAGAGGTAGTGCACGCGCGTGGCGACGCTGCAGTTCGCATCCAGCGCGGCGCCCAGCTTGGCGCCATCGGGCAGCACGAAGTCCTGGGTCTGGCAGTTGAAGGGCGCGATCGGGGTGCCGGAGAGGACCGGGCCGGCAGCCGGATAGCTGGTGACGGTGAGCGAGGCGGTGTCGCCGCCGGCGGATGCGGACAGCACATTGGCGCCGTCCTTCAAGCCGCTGACCACGCCGATCAGGTGGCCGGGGTTGGCTGGGTCCGGTGAGAATGCCGAGGCGACGTTGTTGCCGTTGAGCGTCACGACGATCGTCGACGGGGTGGACGTCGCGCCGCTGGAAGGCGGCGGCACGATCCCGATGAGCACCGAGCCGCCCGCCGCGTATTCGGCTTTGGCCGACAGCAGCGTCACCGTCGGCGCCGCGACCACGGCCGGCGGCGGGTGGTCGCCGCTGCCGCAGGCGGCCAGCGCCGCGCCGGCGACGCAGGCCAGGACGGCGCTCCTGAATGTGGCGCTTGGTGACCAGGTGGCCAGTTGGATGGCCTTCTCAGGTGGCGTATGCAGGATTTCTAAGCTCATGACGAAAAAGGCCCTCCCCCGATGGAAACTGTTGTTTGTCGAATTGCAAACAGTGTAACTCATGTTTCCGTTAGGGAAGTGATAATGCGCTCAGGCATAGGGGCCATGACGCCGCAGTTGACGCATACGTCGCGCCCTCGGCACGCGGCGGTGGATCAGTTCGCTTTGAACAAACCGTTGCGATGACGAAGGCAACATAAACAAAACCCTGCCATGTCGATACGTACGTGAAGTCAGACATCCAAAGCTGGTTAGGGTGGTCGGCCCGGAACTGACGATTCACTCGATCCAACGGGCAAGGCGCGGCCGCATCGCTCACTGTGGTGCGCACGACTTTGCCTCGTATCACCCCGCGCAGTCCAGCCCGGCGCATCAAGCGCTCCACGGTGCAGCGAGCCACCTCAAAGCGCTCGCGCAGCAGCTGCGGCAGCCTACAAAGCCGCTCGACGCCGTACATGCTGCGGTGCTGATCGATAAAAGCCATCAAGGCTTAAAGCGGTGGTCGAGCTCCGCCTGGACGAAACAAGCGCTGGCCAGGCGCAGATTCGCTCTTGCTCGGCCGTTGTCGGCCCGACACGAAGGCCTGCCTCGGCTTCATGCTGCCGTACCCGGCGTCGCAGCGTTTCCGGCGTAAAGCCGATCTTGTTGGCGATCGACGTGATCGCGGCCCACTGAGCATCATGCTGGCTGGCCGATTACTCGACCATGCGCACGGCGCGCTCAATTACTTCCGAGGAAAAACGTACAGATTTCTTGTTCATAGGCTCCTTTCTCTCAAAGATTGGAGCCGCCCGGATTTCCGGTCCGATTCAATTTCATAAATAGTACTTTATTGCGAAGGGCATTGCCATGAGCGATGCCTTAGTCGGCGGTACCGCCTGAAGTCGACGTAAAGCTGACCTGAAGACAGTGTTTGAAATTTGGCTGCACAATTAAGTGCGGATAGCGGCCTCGCGCGATTAAAAAAAAACCATAAAAAGGAGATATGACATGAGATTAAATCAGGAGTCTTTTCACCAGAGGCTTTTTTTGGCACTGCTCTGGTTGGTGATCCTTGGCGCAGCCTTGCCAGGTTTCTCGTCAACGGCCAGCGCCGCCGTTTACCAGGCGGAATCGGGTGCGTTGACAGGCGGCGCAACTGTACAAACCGACCATTCCGGTTACACCGGCACGGGCTTTGCCGGTGGCTTCATCGATGCCAATAAAGGCAACGCGCAAACGGCCATGACGGTGAATGTCGCGGCGGCTGGGTCGTACGCCTTGGGACTGCGCTATGCGAACGGCACAGGTACGAGCAGGACCATGAGCCTGTACATCAATGGCACCAGGCTCAAGCAGACCACGCTGAATGCGACCGCCGACTGGAACAGTTGGTCGACACAGAACGAGACCGCGACGCTTAATGCCGGAAACAATACCGTCACGTATCGATACGACACGACCGACAGCGGCAACGCCAACCTCGACAGCCTGACGGTGACCTCGGCCGGGGCCGGCCCGGCCGACCTGGTGGTGACCAGCGTAGCCTGGACCCCGGTCTCGCCCCAAACTGACAACGCCATGGCCTTCAGCGCGACCATCAAGAACCAGGGAGGCACCGCCACCCCATCGATCAAGCATGGCGTCAACTTCACCGTGGATGGCGTCCAAGTTGCCTGGTCCGATAACGCTACCTCGTCCCTGGCAGCCGGTGCTTCCGTGACCCTGACCGCCAATGGCGGACCTGCGGGCGCCACGTGGACGGCAACAGTGGGGGCCCACACGGTTCAAGCCTATGTCGACGACCAGAACCTGATCGCCGAAGGCAATGAATCGAACAATACGCTGTCGGCGCCTTTCACCGTCAGCACGCCTTCGGGCGGCGTCGATCTGGTGGTCACGAGCCTGACCTGGACTCCGACCAATCCGCAAGCGCCTGGCGCGGTGACGTTCACGGCCGTTGTCAAAAACCAGGGCACGGCAGCGAAGCCTGCGGGCGTAAAAATCGGCGTTAGCTTCAGTGTCGACGGAACCCAGGTCAATTGGTCCGACACCGCTACCACATCGCTGGCCGCCGGCGCTTCCGTCACGTTGACCGCCAACAATGGACCGGCGGGCACAGCGTCCTGGGCCTCGACGGGAGGAACTCACACGGTGCAAGCCTATGTCGACGACCAAAACCTGATCGCCGAAACCAACGAGGCCAACAATACCTTGTCAGCCTCCCTGACTGTCGGCGCTGCGCCGGCCTTGTCGAACGGCCTGTACCGGATTCGGAATTTCTGGCAACCGACCCTCTATCTGTACGAGTCCGGCGGCAAGGTCATGTACGGAACGCCGGCGGCCAGCGACCCGACTTCGCAATGGGCGCTGGTGGATCAGGGCGGGCACAAGGCGCTTTGGAATGCTTCGACCGGCAACTATATCTCGATCACCGGCGTGGCAAGCTCCGCCGATTCGCTGACGACGACTTATTCGGACCCGGCGCCGAATAACGTCTTGTTCGACATACCGGCAGCATCGAACTCGGGTTACTACAACCTCCGGAGCGTGGCGCAGAGCTCGTGGTATGCGACAATCGAAGGGCAGAAGGGATTTGTCCAGAGCTACGCCATCAGCAACGCCTGGGGCAGCACGCAATGGGCCTTTGAAATGAAGGGGGCGGTTCCCGCGCGGCCAGCGGCCAAGCCGGACCTGGTTGTCACCAGCATCACCTGGAGTCCGGCAGTGCCGTCGGCAGGCCAGGCCGTGACCTTCAGCGCCACCGTCAAAAATCAGGGACCGGGCGCTACCCCGGCCGGCACGACGAACAAGATCACGTTCGCGGTCAATGGCACCGTGGTCGCGTCGGTCAGCAACTATAGCAGTTCCCTGGCTGCCGGCGCCTCGATCACCCTGGCGCAAGACACCGGCACCTGGGCGATGGCCGGATCGGCGCCGACCATCACCGCTGTGGTCGACAGCAACAACGCCATCGCCGAGTCCGACAAGACGAACAACGCGTTCAGCACCATCCTGAGCACTGCGGCCTACGGTGCTTCCATGCCGTACATCACCTACGAAGCTGAAGCGGGCAGCTACACCGGCGCCTTGATCTCGGGCAGCCGCGCATGGGGTCAGCTGTCGTCCGAAGCATCGGGCCGGGCCGCGGTGAAACTGAGCTCCGCGGGCCAATATGCGCAAATCACCACGACCGCCGCGGGACAAGGGCTGGTGCTGCGCTACTCCATCCCTGATACCGCCAATGGCGCGGCCTACAACGCCGGTCTCAGCCTGTATGTCAACGGCGTCAAGAAGACCGACCTGGTATTGACCAACAAGTACAGCTGGATCTACGGCACGTGGGGCACCGAAGGCGGCAACAAGCACTGGTCGAACAATCCAGCGGCCACGCCGGCCAATCCGCACCGTTTCTATGACGAAGTCGCCGTCGTCCTCGACGCCTCCTACCCGGCCGGAACGACGATCAAACTGATGCGGGAAACGTCGAATCTAAACTTCTCGACCACGGCCAGTGTCACGGTGGACTTCGTGGAACTCGAGCCTATCCCTGCCGCGCTGACCATGCCGTCGAATTTCGTCAACATCAACGCCTACGGCGCCGTCGCCAACGACGGCATCGACGACACCACGGCCATGAACAACGCCATTGCCGCGGTCGTTACTTCGGCTGGCGCCAAGGTCGGCGTCTGGATTCCTGCGGGCACCTTCGACTTCAACAATGGCGTCGCCGGCCCGGGCTGGAGTGGCGCCGGCACCCGTATCTACCTGCCAGCAGGGGTCTCCCTCCGGGGCACCGGGATCTGGACCAGCACGCTGCAAGGTGACTTCGCCGGCGTTTATGCCAAGGGCGGCGGCAGCAATTTGTCCGACCTGAAAATCTCGGCTGATGATGTGCTGCGTGATGACGACGATGGCGTGTCGGGTGCGGAAGGCAACTTCAGCAATTCGACGATCAACAACGTGTGGTTCGAACATACCAAGGTGGGTGTGTGGACCACCCAGTCGTACAGCCAGGCCGGATTGGTCAGCAGCGCCACCATCACCAACTGCCGCATCCGCGACACCTGGGCCGATGGCTTGAATCTCCACTACGGCACGAGCAACAGCACGGTGTCCAACAATGTCGTGCGCAACACGGGCGACGATGGCTTGGCCATGTGGTCGGATACGCATCTGAATACCGGCAACACGTTCCAGAACAACACGATCCAGCTGCCTGGCCTGGCCAATGGCATAGGCATCTACGGCGGTGAGAACAATGTCGTCAAGGCTAACCTGATTGTCGACATCATCGACAATGGCGGCGGTATCCAGTTCGGCACTAACTTCAGTCCGCCTTCGCTCACCGGCACGCTGGACATTTCCGGCAATAAGCTGGTGCGTGCGGGTTCATACCACCATGACTATCTCTACAACATCGGCGCGATCTGGGAATACTGGGTTGCCAGCTCGGGCAAGATCGCCAACCCGACGATCACGTTGAACAACAATCTCATCGAGGACAGCACGTATGCGGCGGTGCTTATCGAGGAACCGTCGACCGGGGCTACGGTGACGCACACCGGTGCCCAGATTGTCACCAGCGGTACCTACGGCGTTGAGATCCGTGCCACGGCGGTGGGAGCGGCAACCTTCAACACCACCACGGTAACCGGTGTGCCGCAGGCGCATTTGAAAAACAACTCCAGCAGCTTCACGGTGACTGGCGTTATTCCCTGATACACCGTTGCGGCCGTAATTGCGTGGAAGTGAGAACACTCCGGCCTTGCGCCGGAGTTACCTCGCTGCTTACGCGGCTTAGTCACTTCGGCCTTGAGCCACCCGGACACCTTCGTGACCAGGTCCCCTTAGAGAGATCGCCAGGCGACTTGGCATCTTGCGCAACACCGTCCGGCGCTATCTGCACTCGGAAATCACAGAGCCCTCCTATGCGGAGCGGCGAGCGCCGGCACGCTCGACAAATACTCATTGCAGCTATCGGGATGGCTCGAGACCGAGATGCTCAAGCCGCGCAGACAGCGACGCAATTTGAAGCAGATTTCACTGGATCATTACAGTAACGGAACACCCAGCTTTTCGAGCCGGTCGCCGACACCTGCAGCCACAGGCCGCCGCCATCGCCGTACAGTCCCGGCGGGCTCGGCCGGGCCACCCGCAGCGCGGACAATTTGTTGAGTAGCCTCGACATATTCGGCCCTCCGCCTGTCCCGCCTATCTACCTTGTAACCAAAGATCGCACCGGATGTTACCGGACGTCCCCGGACAAAGATCAAGCGAGCTGCCTATGACGGACGAAAAAAAGCCCCATTTCTGGGGCTTTTTTTCTGATTCTGGCGGAGACGGTGTCCGCCTAGATGTTGTCCGATACAATCCTGATGAGTCCGCTACGCTTGGTGATTCTCCGGGCTAGAGAGAAAATATTGTCCGTTAGGATTCGGTAGGGTACGCTACAATCCAGCCATCAGATGTGGGTACAGATGGGGGTAGAAATGGCGAAGAAGGTGGAAAAGCTTAGCCCAATGGCGATAAGCAAAATGACAAAGCCGGGATACTACGGTGATGGCGCAGGTCTGTGGCTGCAGGTGTCCAAGTCTGGGTCCAAAAGCTGGATTTTTCGCTTCACCTTCGGCGGCAAGCAACGTGAGATGGGACTCGGCGCCGTGCATACGGTCAACATGACCGAAGCGCGCGCAAAGGCGAAGGAGTGCCGCTCTGTTTTACTCGACGGCCGAGATCCGCTGGAGACCCGCAATGCCACCAGACTAACCGACGCAATCGAGCGCGCGAAGATGGTTACCTTCGACCAATGCGCCTCGGCCTACATCGAAGCGCACCGCAGCAGTTGGAAGAACGTCAAGCACGCTAGTCAATGGAAAAGCACTCTGGCCACCTACGCCGGCCCGATCATCGGTGCCCTGCCTGTGGCGGCCGTCGACACAGCACTGGTCGTCAAGGTCCTAAGTCCGATCTGGCAATCGAAGACGGAAACTGCAACCAGGCTGCGCGGCCGCATCGAAAGCATCCTGGATTGGGCGACGGTCAGCAAGTTTCGATTTGGAGAAAACCCAGCGCGCTGGCGTGGTCATCTTGAGAACTTGCTCGCCGATCCAGGGAAGGTATCGAAGGTGGTACATCACCCTGCTCTGCCTTGGCAACAATTGGGGGCCTTTATGGTCAGCCTGCGCGCGCGTGATGGTGTCGCAGCGCGCGCGGTGAACTTCGCGATTCTGACGGCGACAAGATCGGGCGAAGTGCGCGGTGCGGCTTGGGACGAGATCGATCTCGAAGAAGCGGTGTGGACGATCCCTGCAGAGCGCATGAAGGCCGGACGTGAGCACCGCGTGCCGCTGTCCACGTCAGCGCTGGCTCTGATCAAGGCTATGCCACAAACGGATGCGCTGGTTTTTCCTGGGCAAAAAAAGAGCTCGGCATTGTCCGATATGAGCCTGACGGCCGTCTTGCGTCGCATGGGCCACGATGACATCACCGTCCACGGATTCCGGTCGACCTTCCGCGATTGGTGCTCCGAATCCGTCGCCAACTCGTTCCCCCGCGAGGTCTGCGAACACGCGCTGGCCCACAGCCTGCCCGATAAAACTGAGGCAGCATACCGGCGTGGCGATCTGCTGGACAAGCGCGTGATGCTCATGCAGGTTTGGGCCGATTACTGCGCGGTCGTGCCGGTGGCGTCCAAGGTGACACCAATACGCGGCGTGGCGGCGTAGGCCTCCTAGTCTTCCCGATATTCCGCCTCCGGTCGAAGGTAGTAGTGCCGGCCCATCTTCTTCGCCGGCGGCTGAATGCGGCCCTCATGGATCCATCGCAGCAACGTGTTGTAGTGCGGTGGGTGCTCGCCGAAGACCTGGTCCGCCCAAACCTTCAACGGTAGGTATCACGGCGCGGCCGGCGGCGCTTGCGGTTTCACCTGAGGCTGCGGGGCCGCGATCTCTGACTGCTGCCTCGGCTGCTTACTTTCAAGGACCCATTCGACAATGGACTGTTTTCTCGGAAGGTCGAATTCAAAGGTGTCCTCGCCGTCATGGGGAAGAAGGTCGGGGACCACCACCCCGCCGCCAGCCTTCAAACTGCGCCAGTAGTCGGCTTGAGGCACCGGGATGCTCATTTTCCTGCAAGCCTCTCGAAGCTTGGCTGAAGTGATTCCGAGCCGGCGAGATAGGACGCCGGGCGGCACATGCCAAACCTGTGTATGCAGTTCTTCACGTACCAGTACAGTCACCTTCGCTCCTAATCAATCGGTTTCAATCCCATATTAACCCAGTGAGGTAAACTCAGTGCACCATCCGCGGAAGAGGAGGTGGAATCTATATGAGCTACAGTGAACTGATTGCCGATCTATTGCGGCGCGTGGAGCGATTGGAGGCTGCCCCGAGGACATTTCTTACTCCAGACGAAATAACTGTCCTGACCGGCCGCAAGAGCAAATCGCGCCAGATTGAAGCCCTGCGCGCCATGAGCGTACCATTCTTCGTGAACGGGATCGGACATGCCGTGGTGGCGCGATCGACCGTCGAGGGTGGCAAGTCAGTCATCGAGCCACTGAAGAAAGAGTGGATCCCTCCAGGCCTGCGAAAGAGTTAGATGGGAATTGAAGAAAAATTGAAGGTGGCACAAGCCGTGCTCCGCGACATCGCCGATATGGATGAGAGAGAGTTGGCCGCGCACGGCCGTAGGCGAGCGCTGAAGGGTTTGGCTTTCAGTGATGCGCCGCTGTCTAGCGTGTATGACCGCGATCACGGGCAAGAAGCGCGCTCGATCGCACACCTGATTGAGCGGATCGAGCATACCTTGCAAGATGCGGCGGCGAAGGCCATGGACGATCGATACCCGATGACGTGGGTGAAGCTGGATCGTTACATCGATATTTCGGGGGACACCGTGGATGCGGTCCAGTCTCGCCGCAAAGCCGGCAAGTGGCTCGATGGGAATCAGTGCAAACTTGTGGATGGGCGGCTATGGATCAATCTAAAGGCCGTCGACGAATGGATAGCGCGGTGGGGGAAGTAGTCGAACTTGGGCGAGCTACAGGCACCGCTTCCAATAAGCAAATGCGATGCTAGAAACAAAAACTGACGCAGACCGACGCAGGCCTTATAGATATTGCATCTAAACAATTCATATGGGTTTGTGGAGGTCGGTTGCGGTCTGTTTTTTCGCCAAAATTTCGCCCAAGGCGCCCCTCAAGCGACACGGTTGCTTGACTTTTGCTTTCCTATGAGCATTGCCAAAAATCCAAGTACCGCGTACGATCTCGCAACAGCTGCCCGACCAAGCAAGCGAAATCCATTCGCTTGCTCAAACAATATTGCCAAATCAAAATGGAAAATTTCAAGCATTTCATAGAGTTTTTGCTCAGTAACAACATCCCGCAAATTGTAGTCACTGGTGTTGCGGCTCTTGTATTCGCCATTAAATTTCCAGATGTCATAATTCGAGCGGCAAATACCATCTTCGAAAACTTCTTCGTCAGTCTCAAGACGGTGGAAAGTAAGCGAACAAGACGCCAAATTGATGAGTTACTCGACGAAATAAGAAATCTCAAACAAACAATGGAACAGAGATTTAACGCGACTTCCCAAGAAGTAGCGATTCATTCCGAAGCAACTTTGCAATCCACTGATCCGGCGCTTGATCAAAAAATTAATATGGAATTTGATCATACCCCTATAGAAAGCCCAGCAAACTTGCAGTCGGTGTTAGATAAAAAAATAATAGATTTATTGCGTGACGATACAGCTGTATTTGATTTGAATACATTACTATCGATTCGGGCATCCTTAGGTGAACAAACTTCGCGTGATGACGCAAGATTTGAGCTTGACCAGACTACAGAACGAAATTTGCGAACGTCCCTTAGCGTTCGGACTGCGATGATCAACCTTTTTATCGTCTTCAATCTTGTGATAATTTCGAATTTCGCAGTCTTTAAAATTGAGACGACGGATGTCACAAAGCAAGTTATCCTAGGTTTGTATATTAGTTTAGCGACGTTCATTATCTACGTATATCGCTCCTCTAATTCTCGGATTTTGACGCTTATAGGCATTAAGGAAGCGCAAAAACATTATCATGATGTTTCTGATTTCCTTCACCGTCTGCCTGCGGGAAAACCAACTACGGATCGCGACGTGGAGATTATTAAAACGCTTCTAGTCAATCGTTCGGAAAGAGAAAAAGGGGCAGAGCACCCGTATGAACTTGTTTTAAAAGGCGTCACGAATTCGAATATTCTTCTCAAGGGTGGACAGGTGTCTTCTATCGAACCGAAAAAACCGAAGGAAAAATGATTTTATAAACAGCCAGAAATAACTGCCTCCAGCTTTCCCTCGTAAGTCCGACCGCGCGGCCAGTCCCGCGCCAGCGCCAGAACCTTCTCGCCGTCGGGCGCGTCCAAAGGCAGCTTATCGAACTCGAACTCCGGGCGCGCCGGCGCCGCCTTCACGCAGGGAACGTAGACTGGAACGTCGACCTGCTGCGTGATCGGCGGCGCGGCGCCGCAGCCGGCCAGCAGAGCAACAGCACCGCAACTTGCGAAATTTCGCAATTTCGAAACATTCATCGGATATCCTTCAGCAGCTGGTTGACGGCCGGCATGGCCTCGGCGCACGTGATCGCGCGAGCCCCCTCCAGCTTGGCCAGCGCGCCGTCGAAGCGGCGCCCGTTCGCCGCGGCGAGCTGCTGAGCGGCAAGGCCGCGCTTCTCGGCTTCCAGCTTTTCCTGGCCCAGCGTGATGATCGCTGCGTTCTGGGTATTGATGCCGGCACGCAGCGCGGCGCTGACACCCTGCTCCGTCTTCAAGTCGGCACGCGCCACGTCTCGATCGTGCGCCGCCAGCCACCATCCGAAGCCAAGGCCGCCACCTGTGACAAGCAGCAGGATGGCCAGCACGATGGCGCCGACCTTCCATAGGCCGCCCGTCACCGCCCCGCCGGCGGCGCCAACCACCTCACCGAGCGCGCTCATGGCCGCACTGGCACGATGCCCGGCCGCGTGCCGTGCTTATCGATCGTCAGCACTCGGTTGATGGGGTTGGCCTGCTTGCCGCGACCAACATGCACCCAGGTCAACTCGTTGATCATCTGCTCGATGCCGAATTCTGCCATCTTCGGCAGCAGCGCCTGGCAGACCTCGATGGGTGACATGCCTGCGGTCTTGAAGTCGGCAGCCTTGCCCTTGACGTGATCGCTCGTATCCGAGCTGCCCGCGGCGCGATTTACCGCCAGCGACCGGTAGCCGCTGATGTCGGACATCGGCGTGTCGCGGCCGCGCAGCGTGGATAGGTAGTCCCGGATGCGCTGCAGCATGGCGGCCGTCAGCCGCAGCTCTTCGATGATGGCCGGGGTCAGCGTGTTGTCCAGGCCGAGCAGCGCGGCTTTATCCGAATGGGTCAGCTCGGCCAATGTGAAGTTCTTAGCGAGGTTCACAGGGCACCTCGCGCATCACGGACCACAGCAGCAGCGTCCTGCACCATCTCGCCCAGGTCCTTGTCTTTGCGGCGATCAAGCCAACGGACCAGGCCGCCGATAACCCACCAGGCAGGCAGCCCGGCGGCGACTAGCAGCGGGCCGGCCACGAACAGCACGCCCAATGCCGGGTCGGCGCCATACAGCGCAGCGACGGCTTTGGCGGAATCGAACAGCGACGGCCACCAGCTGTGCACGGCGATCACCAGGAACGGGCCAGCGATGCCGGAGGTGGCGATGGTGCACATGAGGCGCATGAACGCTTCCTTCAGCGTCTTCGGCCACATGAACAGGAAGGCGAACGCGGTCGCCGCGGCGCCGGCCAGCACAGGGACGCCGAAGATTTTAATCAGCGCGGCACCGCCGGCTGTGGTGGTTTCAATTGGCATGGTAGCTTTCATGGTGGGCGAGTTGGGTAGGGTTATTCGGCCGGGTTCTTCCGGACCAGCGCGCCGTCGACCAGGTCGTAGTCCTCGGCGCGCTTGCCGGCCGGGACCTCGATGTCGAGCAGGGTGCAGGCACCGACCACGGTGAAGGGAATCTCGGCGCCATCGCACAGCACACGGTCGGCCAGCAGTTCGGCCGAGGCGAATGGGCCGAACAGGCCCGCGTTTTGGGTAACAACGATCATGCGATCCTCACTTGTTCAAGGGTTAGAACTGCGTCAGTGCCGTACGACAGGGGAATCCAGAGCGTCGATTGGTCCGGGCCTTTCGCGCCGTTGGCGGGGTCGTTTATCAGCGCCGGGCTGGTGCGCATAGTGCCCAGGTCCAGCAGGTCGCCGGAGTACAGCGCCGGCTTGCTGCCGTCGCCCAAGGTGCACAAGCTGAAGGCGCCGAACTTGCTCAGTACCGACCGATGCAGCGCATCCTTCGGATAGATGGCTAACGGCGCAATGGCGGCCGCCACGTTGGTAGGCCCCATGCGGGCGGCCCTATAGGCGAGAAACAGTACGTTGCTGACGGAGAATGAATACAACTCGATACCCTTGGAGGTCGAGATCATCCAAACAGGGAAGACCGTGGTGCTGATGCCATCCCAATTGTTGCCGACAGGGGCCACAACCTGTGCAGCAGGCGAGTTGCGGGGCACTATCGAGCTGAGCAAGACCGGCGCGCCAGTGCCACTGTCCGACAGGCCCGCAAACTCCGTGACAAAGCCGCCAGCTGCATCCGTCCCAGTGACTGCCGTCACCAAATTGAAATTGAACTGCTGCGACTGGATTGCTGAGATAGTAGTGACTAGCGACGAGACGACGGTCGACGCAGACAATGCCGGCGTGGTCGATGTAAAGCTGAGCGCGGCCCCCCTGGCACTGGTGTTGATGAATGTGATCAGATAGCGCCCCAGCGCCGTCAACCTAATCGTGATCCCTGAAATGCTCGTGACGGCGGCAGTCGTGGCGGCGCCCGCCGTGAGCGTGGCACCTGAGACCGTATAGACGGTGATCGTCATAGTGCTGGTGGTCGAGGTCAACGCCGCGAAGCCCAATGCCGCGCCGCTGCCTGTGATAGCGAAGATGGCCGGCGCGGCGGTACCGGTCACACCGGTCAGTTCTGTCCCCGGAGCGCTGACCGTGGTACCGGAAATCGTCCGCCCCTGAAGGCGCAATGAATTGCTGGCGGCGAGGTAGGCGATGACGTAAGTTGTGCCGACGATCAGGATGTCTAATAGGCGCACAGCGGCGACTCCGAACCCGGTGGTTTGCGCTGTGCCGGGCGCAATGCTTGCACCAGTCATCGTCAGCACTACGGCTTGCGCGGTGACCGTGTTTTCCGGGCACGAGACAACCAGCACGGTATCGGTGCCGATCAGCGCAGCTACCACGTTGTCGATGCTGCCGGCACCGGCCCAAGCGGTGCGAATCAGCGTCAGCGCGCCCCAGACATTAGTTGTTTGGTTGTAGACCACGGCATGCATGCTGATGCCATGTGCGATAAAAAGGAGGCGATCTGCATCGAGCGGTACCACGCGGACGAAAGCGCCGTTTGCTCCAGCGAGGCGCGAGCTGGCCGTCCCCTGAAAGCGGACCGGCTTACCAACTGGCGATGCTTCCGGGAATAGCCATTCGCCAGGCGAGGTGGTATCGAGCAGGTGAGCGGGCGTCGTCTTGCCGGGCGGCAGAAACGCCATCACCGCACCATTTTCGTCCTTGATACCCATGTCGCAGGAATAGCCTGTATCGCTGACATTGGCCAGCGTGAAGACGTTGGCGCCCGCGACCATGTTATAGGGGTCGATGAGCTGGAACGAAACACCCGAGGCGGCCGAGGCCTCTTGCATAACGGAACCGCCAGACGATACTGCGATGTCTCCAGTTGCGCCTTGGGTACGGGTCAGCCCCCCGGTCGTCCCGGATTGATACGTCGGTCCGCTGATCGTGATGGTCCATGCAGCGCTGGTGCCGCCGCCTTGGAACTGCTCAACCTGCATCGACAATGCACCGGTAGCGATGTCATACGTGATCACAAATCCATCCATGCGATTGCCAGGCGATGCGGTGATGGCTCGGCGAATCGGCATGCCTGGGCGGAACCCCTTCCCGGCCTGGATGATCATGTTTTTTACCCCAGGCCCGACGTTGGTCGACGTGGTGCTGGTCGCCACTAGGTCGACGGCCGCCACGCTGGTGACGGCCGCCGTCATCGCCTGGTTGGCCGACGTAGCTGCAGCCGCAGCCGAACTGGCGGAATCGTTAGCCAAACCAAATGCGGCCATAGCGTTGCCATAGACGTTGACGGCCAGCGCGTAGAACTGCGCAACGACAAGCGTCAGCCAGGTAACGAAAGCGTCGACGCGATCCGAGAAGGTATCCGGGTCGCCGCGCTGCGGCGGCGGCGCTGGCGCCGGATCGATTGGAGTGGGATTAGTGATAGTCATTTAAATGAGTCCTTCTGAAGTGATGGAAACTTCGCTCGTCTCCGGCGTCTTGTAGACCACCTCGCCGCTGATCAGCCCGAAGTTGTTCAGTCCGGAGTAGTCTGGATTGCTGCTGCAGGACATCAGGCAAGGGATGTCCAGCGCGCTGGCAAGAATGGCTTGCACCAAGCGAGCCTCGCCGCTGTCGATCACGGCGCTGGCGGTTACATCGGTGGCCGCTTTGCCCCTCCGGATGGTTGCCTTGCCATAGGCGTCGATGTCCACATAACTGTAGGTCTTGGGCTTGGCCTTGGCTCCCTGCTGTGTACGGCCCAAACGCTGTAGAAGACCAAAGGCCAACAACCCACACAGCACAGTGCCGCTTACGCCATTGGTCAACGTCACTGTCAGTTCCATTTGCAGGTACGCCGGAATGCCGGCAAGGACTTTGCTTTTCAGGAACGAGAAGCCGCTGAAGAAATACGGGTAGTAGTCGGCTGGCTTCGATGCTTCCAGCGTGCCATCGAAGGTAAAGATCACGTTGCCACCTGGCGTGTCACGCGCCACCACTGAGAGGTCTGCAGCCTGCATGCCGCCCAAGTAGATGGTGTTGATGGCACCCGGCATGATCACGACGGTGATGGACCCGGATCCGGTCGATTGCGAGCTCACCTCGTTATCGAACATCGCCATCCGATTCGTCGGGCCGACGTCTAGCCAGTACACGACGGTGCCGAACTGATTGACCGGATCGGTGGGAGGATGGCCGGTGTTCGCCGTCGCAAATTGACTTTCGTAAATGCGGTGTTCCGCAATGCACCGATCGCCTAAGGCGTAGGCATGCGCGTTGTCATATACGGGATAGTCCGCTTCAGGCAGCGTGCTGCTGATCAGCATGCTGTCGGTGACGGGGACTGGTACCATGATGCTCAGAATTGCTGTCATACTTGCACCGTGCGGAATGGACGGCCCTTCTGGGCGGAATCGAGGGTATCGGCGGCTGCGCCGGTGTTCGCGGCGATGGCCGCCAACGTCGCCTGCTGCGCTTCGATCAGATCGTTCTGCCGCTTGATCTGGTCCAGCAGAACGGCATTGTTTTGCCCCGGGTTGGTCGCACGTGCCATCAGCGCCATCAACTGGCGGTTATCAGCGGCAGGGATAATCCGCTCGTCTTCGTGGATATATGCCGGCATGTTGTACGGCACGCGATTGGTCCCGACCGCGAAACCGCGCAGTTTCTTGTACTCGTCCGAGTGCAGGAAGGCTTGGCGGATATCTTCAAAGCTGGTACCACTGGCCAGCGCGTCAGTCCAGAATTTCAAACCATCGTCCTCGCTGTGACGGCCAAGGATGGCACCGTACAATTCCTCTACCGTAGTAGCGCTGGCACCCAGGTTGCTACTCGTAGCCGCATCGTTGCTTTTATCGATCGCCGTTGCGTTTGCTTTTAGACCGGCAACCGCTGCGGCAAAGGCCGCCATCGAATCCTTAAGGCTGAGCACCGAATTGTTGATGCCCTTCAGCGCATCGAGCTGCGCAGTATCGTTGGCAAGCTGCTGGTCAAGACCGTCCAGCTCGGCTTGGTTATTCAGTTGCAACTGCGCGAGCTGGGCCTCGCCCGATTTCTGGATAGCCTCGATAGTGTCTTCCAGCGTTTGGACGGTTTTCTGTGCATAGTCGATCTGGCCGCCAGCCGCATCGCGTAGCGCCGCCAGCGCGTTGTTGGTGCGCGCCTGATCGCGGGCGTATTCCTCAAAGGTGCCGAAGAGCCGCGTGTTGCCTTGGCCGTTGATCGTGCCAATAGCATCGGTCAGGGCCTTGTTGTCGGTGAGATTCGACGGGTTTGCCACGTTGGCATTGATCACGCCTTGAGCGGCGCGACGTCGCGCCAACGTCGCCGCATCGGACTCGATCTGTGTGGACGACAACGCCGAGTCCAGCGCGTTGAACACGGTTTGCAGCGCCGATACCTGAGTTTGTGCCGCCTGCAGACTGGCCTGCGCACTATCCACGGAAGCCTGCGCCGCATCACGGATCGCGGCGGCCTGCGCTGCGTAGGCAGCGTTTATACGCTCCTTCTCGGCGTTGATCGAGTTCGTCAGGCCAGTCAGCGCGCTGTTAGCCACGGTCACCAGAGAGTCGTATGCCTTTTTGGCATCCTGCGCCGCGTAGACCTGGGCCTGCGTGATCCGTGCCTGGTCAGATAGTAGCGCTGCCAGCGCGTCGGTCCGCGTCGCGGCCAGCGAACCCTCGGCGTTGCCTAGCGCCTCCATTAACTGTATATCGAGCTGGCGCTGCTGCTGGAGTTGCGCGGCCTTGTCAACCTGTGGGGTGACAAGTGCAAAGGCTTCTTGCAGATCCATCAACGAATTAAATGTCTTCACTTGGCTTTCGTTAGTGAGATCCAATCCGTTGATTAAGTCTTTAAATCCATCCCTTGTAGTTGGAGCAGCAATATTTAAATCAGAAAATGCCTTTGACAATGATTGAATTACAGGAGCCTGTTGTTCGGCTTGAGTAAGATAATTATTAGAATAGCTGCTGATTTTTGAAGACAGCGCATCCAGCCCACCGGACAAGTTCACAAACTGTTCGCGCGCCGCAATCGAAGATAACCCCGCAGAACCAAAAGCCTCCGTTGCGGTTTTACCCAGAAGACTGGCTATCGTGTTGGTGGCACTGAAATCAGCGCTCACACGCTTGAGAGCTTCTCCTGCACTCTCGCCATACTTCGAAAAATCCGCCAAGTTGGGGATAAGCTTGACTGCGAGATCAGAGCTTATTTGATCAATGAATTTTGTAACGTTTCCGATATTTGTGCTTTGATCCTTCGCGATAGCTGCATCGATATCAGCTTGGCTTTTATTATCAGATCTAGCCTTACGTTCCTCTTCGCTGGTAAGTTTAATGTCGAATGGTTTTGAATAACTATCCAATACACTGGTATCGATCCCCAAGGTTTTACCAAAGCCTTGCGTAAATGTCTTGGAATCAAGGAATGCGGAAAGAAGGGAGTTCTTAAAACTATCATTCAGCTCAACGGTTTGCTCGGTATGTTTATCGCTGCGGAACCATCCGCCTTTCTCCAGAATCTGGATAAACGATTCACCGGTAACGCCGGAGGACGATATATTCCCCCTGATACCCTCCCCTTCGATTGTTGGCGATTGGCGACCGAATGCCTTCGCCCATAGAGAACTGCCGGATAGCAGCGATGCGGTGCGGCCATCCAGACCCAGCTTTTGCAGCAGCGAATCGGCGGCGCCGATACCAACCGTAGCGGTGGCGCCGATCGGCCCCAGGAAGTTGCCCTTCAGAGTGCTGGCCAGAAGCTCCTTGGTGATGTCGCCGCGCTGGCCGTCGATCTTGTAGCCCTGTTTGTAGAAGCTGTCGTTGGCCATCATGCCGGCGATGATCCAGCCGATGATCGGAACTGCCGAGGCGGCGCTGGCGCCGGCAGTCAGCCCCCCTCCTACTGCTGTTCCGGTGCCGCCATATGCTGCTGCAGCCGTCGCAGCCTGGCCGGTGGTCAGCGTCATGCCGGTGCCGAAGGCGGATACCGCGGAAGATCCGAACAGGTTCCCCAGCCCGGCGATCTGCGTGCCGAGAGAACTCGCGATACCAGCACTGAAACCGGAATAGATCGATTTTCCGACGCTGAACAGGTTCGCGGCCGTGCCGAACAGACTTGAACCACCGCCGCTAGCGCCGCCGCTTAGCGCGCTGGTGATGGCGCCGAATCCATCGCTGCTGACGTTGGCCTTGACGTTGATGATGAACTGCTTGACGGTGAGCTGGTAGAGCAGGTCCAACAGGCCGGATTTCAGGCTGTCGCTCAAGCGATCGAGCATGGACTTGCCGCCTTCCCCGATGTGGGTGAAAGCCTCCTGTGCGGCGCTATCGATCGAGGACCAGAACGTCTTGTAGGCATCTAGGTTAGCAGCCTTGCGGACGCCCTCGATCTGGGCGACGTTCAGCTCACGCATGCGCTGCGCAGTCGTACGTAGCACTTCCGCCTCTTCCTCGCGGCCCAGGATCGTATCGAGAATTTCCGCCTTGACCTCCAGGCGGTTGGCCTTTTCCTCGACCAACTGGGTGTTGAGTGTTTCGAGCTGCTTGGCATTCAGGCCGAGCGCCGCATTCTGGTCCTTCTGTGCCTGCAGTTGCTGCTCCACCGCTTCCAGTTCGTTGCGGCGGGAGTCGTATAACTGGTTGAATGATTCAATGGCCGTATGCGTGTTCTGCACGTCGAGGACGAACAGATCTTTTTGCAATTGGGCTTGGCGGTTCAGGATCTGCTGATCTTTCGCGGCGATCTCACCGCGCACGTTGGCCAGGCGCTCCTGCTGCGCGGCGCGGCCATCTTCGCTCACCACCTCCTGGGCCAGCAGGGCAAGCCGTTGCTGCGCGCGCGACTTCTCGCGCGTCAGCGCCGCCTCGTCCGCATCGGAGACCGCCTTCATGTAGGCTTCCTTGGAATCCTGCGCCTTATTTAGCCCGGCCTCATCGCGGCCCTGCAGGATGAGAAGATCTCGCTTCGCCTGTTCCTCCTGGATGACGCCCAGGCGCTGGATATCGGCGATGCGCTTCTGGATTCCCTCGTTTTCCAGCGCCGCATAGGTTTGGCGGATCTGCGCGATGCGATCCTGTACGCGCTGTTCGGTAGCGGCCGGGTCTTCGCCGCGCTGGGCGGCCTGCTGGCCAAGGGCGCGCGCCGCCGCGATATCCTTCTCCATCTTGGCGCGGCGCGACAGATATTGCTCGCCCTGCTGCTCGAACTTGATCGCGGCATCGCGGCTCTTCGCATCCTCGGCCTGATATTGCGCCGTCAGATCGCCGACCTTCTTGATGTTCAGCAGGCGGTCCAGATTGCGCTGTGCCTCGTCGCGGTCCGAGTTGCGCTCGGACTGGGTGCCGATGGATGAGAAGCGCGCCAGTTGGGCGGCCTTTAGCGCCTCCTGCGCACGCTTGATCTTGTCGTCAATCGTGTCTTCGCGGCCGACGTTGAGCATGAAATCCCATGCACCCTTGGCGGCGGCGCCGGTGGCGTTCCATGCCCGCTCCAGGATGCCGAGCGACGCGGCCACCTGTTTGTTTTTGCTATCCATCGCATCGGCATAGGCGACCTGCGCGATCTTGGCGGCTTCGGACATGCGCTGCTGGTCCTGCAACGCCTTGATCTGCTTGTAGGTGGCCAGCGTGAGATAATTGTATTGATCGTTGAGCTTGAGCGTGGCCTGAAGCGGATCTTTGCCCAGGTCGGCGAACGCCTTTACCGTGTCCTCGACCGCGATGACCAGATATTTCTGCGATTCCACCGCAGTGATCGACGCCTTCAGCAGCTGGTCGGCGGCCACTTTTCCGGTGCCGGCCAACTGCGCCAGCGCCTCGGCATTAGCTCCCTGCGTGCCGGCGACGTCCGACGCCTGCTTCGCCATGCCGGCCAGTTGGCTGGTGGTGGTCCCGGCGGCGTTGCCGGTCAGGATGATGGACTTGCGGAAGGCGTCGGCCTCCTTGCTACCCTGGTTGTATGCCAAGGCCAGCACGCCGACGGCGACGGCGGCAATGGTCAGCGGCGAAACCAGGCTGAGAACATAGCCCCCCAGAGCGCGCGCGGCGCCTCCCGCGGAACCAAACATATCGCGCAGCTGGCCACCCTGCTGAAGGAAGACGGTCAGCGGCGCCTGACCACCTTGAATAGATGTCACGATGTCGGTCAGTTGCGCTGGCACGCCACGCAGATTGGCCGCGAGCTGGGCGGCCGACTGGGATTGCGTGTTGAAGGCCTGGCCGCTGCGCAGCGCGGCGGTGGCGGCTTCCTGCTGGCGAGTGCGTACCTGTTCGAGTTGATCCAGATACGGGCGAAGCGCGTTCAGGTTCGCGCCGCGCTGATTGGCCAGAGATTCGAAGTAGGAGCGCGTATTGCGCTCGCCGGCCTCGGTGGCGGCCGTGACGCGCTGAATGCTGCCCTGAATCGAACGGGTGGCGCCATCAACGCGTATTGCAGCGGAACCCGCGCCAGTGCCGATGTTCTCCACCGCCGCGGCGCCTGTACGGCCCAAGGTGCTGAGCGAGCGGCCGGTGCGCTCGACAGTGGCCTCCATCCGGTTCAAACCAGCATCGACACCGCTTGAATCTATAGCCAAGCCGATTGAGGCGGTGCCGATTTGATCTGACATATCACTTCTCCTTTTTACTGCTCTCGCATCGTCGCCAGTGCGACCCGCTCCATGATCTGCAGGTCCTGCATGCGACGCTCGTACTCGTCCGGATCGAGGTTGGCCCGGTCAAGCTTGTGGTGGACGACCATGTAGTTCAGGCCCGTCGGGCCGTTCCCGCCAAACATCCACTGCGTCCCCACGTAGAGGAACAGGTCGAAGGCCGGGATGTTGTCGTCGAAGACTTCCACCGCCGCGAAGTCGGAAGGTAAAAGCCCCAGACCCGCCAGCTGTTGGGCCGACGGCTGGGGCGTATACATTTCCCGCGCGACGGCTTCTAGTTTTTTCGGCGGACCTCCAGCAGGGCTGCCTGGTACATGTTCTGGATGTCCATGAGCGCACCAGGGAAGTCAGATTCCAGCTCCATCAGCTTGTCGACCGTGAAGGGGTCGTCGATGTCCCAGCCGGTGGCGATTTCCAGCACGCTCTCGGCGGCTTCCTTCGAAGCCTTGGTGAAGCCCTCGGCGGCGCTTTTCTGCACCGGCGCGGCGCCGTCGGCGATGGCGGCGGCTTGCGCTGCCTCCTGCGCGTTCAGCATGTTCTCGGCGGCCACTCGCTCGTCCAGCAGCTCGGCGAATTCCAGCCGGGAGCGGTATTTGTAGGTGATCACCAGGACATCGGCGACACCGTCCATGGTGACCAGTGGGATGTCGCGGGTGAAGTTTTTCGGGTTCTTGCCGAGTTTGATGGCCATGATGTTTTCTCTATTTTTTGGGTGTAAAAAAGCAGCCGGGGAATTGCTCCTCGGCTGCGTAAAACCCGCATTGCGACGGGCAAGGCGACAGTGGTGGTTAGGATGCGTAGCGGACCGGCTTGCCTTGCAGCGCGCAGCCGGCCTTGACCTGCATGACGTTGCCCTTGGACATGCTTGGGGTCTCGTCAAAGGCGAAAATGCCGTTGTAGTAGATGAAGCCGCCCTGCGGCATCGACGCGCGCAGGCCGGTGGTCAGGCGCGACTCGGCCGCGGCCTTCACTGCCTGGTAGCCGGCCAGGGTCGGATCGTCGGCGATGTTGATGGCCAGCGATTGCGCGGATGTGGTGGTCGGGATCTGGCGATCGTAGTCGTCCTCCTGGAAGGAGTAGGTCGCGTACTGCGGGTCGCCGCCCGAACTGGTCGCATCCATGATCTGTTGGATCGAGGTCCAGGTATTGACCTTGCGGATGGTGCCGGTGCCGCTGGCCGCAGGGAATCGCACAGTGCTGGTGGTGTCGAAACCTTCCAGCACGACGGTGCCGCCGGCCGGCGACTTCACGCGGAACAGCCGCGCATTGGCGCGCGACCAGCCGGAGGTGAATTCGACGATGTCGCCGGCGGCCAGCGTGTTGGTAACGGTCAGCACGCATTCAGCCGCGTTGCTGGCGGCGGTCACCGTCAGAGCGGACGCATAGGCCACAGCCAGCGCCCAGGTGATGCCATTGGGGAGTGCTACACTCATAAGAGTTCCTTTCGATGGGCGAAAAAATAGCCGCTCGCGGCGGCTGGTTGATGGCACCCGTGAAGGGCCAGAAAGCAAAAGGCCCGCGATGGCGGGCCTGGGTGTTTTGAGTCTCTATTTATGCTGGGATGTCCGCCCAGCAGCTGAAGAACTGATACGTCCCGTGGCGCTTGGTTACCTCGTCCACGCGGGTAAATCTCTGGGTCAGCACGGTGGTGCTCAATTCCACCCTGCCGCGCAGTGCGGTCTCGGCCTGCTGCGCCAGCAGCGCGGTCTGCATGACGGTCTTGGACCAGACGTTGATCTGCAGCCGGCCATTGCCCTTGCTCGGCTGGCTGCCGTCCACGAAGTTCACCGGCTGACCGCCGCCTATGCTCCACGTGATGTAAGGCGCGTCGCCGACGCCGTCGGGCGCGACGCCCGGGTAGACACGATCGGCCACCAGGCCGCGCAGTGTGTCGAAGATCAGCGTTTCCATGGTCATGATTGCCTCTGCAGCGTCAACAGCTTCGCGCCCATCTCGATCTTTGCCGTCTGGTAGGCCTGGGGCAGCACCGACAGCGACGCGCCGAGGAATGAGTGTGCCGGCGCGTTCACGGTGCCGAATTCGACCATGTGACCATACGGCGCCTTGATATGGTTCCAGCTGATCCGGTACTCTTTGCGGTCGTCGCCGGACTTCTCGGGCGAGTAGACGCGATAGATCGACGCGCGCAGGTTGCCCGGCAGGAACGTGTAGGTCACGCCGGTGCGTTTCGAATTGCGGCCGTAGAAGATATGCGCCTCTTCCGAGACCGGCGCCAGCATGCGCGCGTGGTCGTACAGCACCTTGGCGCCGGCGGCCACACCGGACATCGCCACTTCCTCCTTGACGGCGACGCCGAAGTCGCGGATGTCCTGTCGCAGCGTGACCAGCTGCGACAGGTCGACCGTGAAGCCGCCGCTCACGAAGTCACCTTGACGGTGATCAGTTTCAGCGTACGGTCGTTCCTGCTCAGCACCGCCTTGACGTCGTACATCACCGATTTATAAGAAACCAGCAGCTTCGCCGGCAGGTCGCCGCGTGCGCGGATCAGCATTTCGGTCCGGGTGACGCTTTCCAGCTGGTCAGCGGCCACTGTCGCGTCGCCGCCGATGTCGATCACCTCGGCCCACACCTTGTCGAACTCCACCGGATCGAGCAGCGGCTGGCCGGCGGCGTCTTGGCCGGTTGGCGGCATCATCAGCGTGATGCGCTTGTTCAGGCGGGAGGACAGGCTCATCCGTAGGTCCTGCAGCGGTCGAGCAGCCCGTCAACGAATTTCGACTGCACCGTATCGCGCTCCAGACGCGTGGCAGGGTCGAATTGCTCCGCCAGCTTTGCCAGGATGTACAGCTGCACCTCTTCCGGCGTCGCTTCGGGATCGTCGCCATAGCCGCACTGCACGGCCACCACCACGGCCGCATCATCCTCCGCCGTCGCCGGCCAGCTGGCGCCGCGCGCGGGCGACAGCTTGCTGGCGTAGCGGCCACTGTTTAGCCGATATTCCTCCGGCGCCAGCGTCTGCGTGGCGCCGTCGACGTCGATGTATTGCACGGAGGTGACGTCGAGCACCGGATGCGGCAGGCTGATCTCGTTGTCCTGCAGGCGTGGCGCGGGCTGGCCGATGGCCCAGCATGGAACGCCGGGGAATGCCGGCAGGCGCACCTCCCACGTCTGCTCCATCATGCACTGGCCGACTTCGTGCTCCAACTGGGCGATGACGCCCTTGGTCCACGTGGTCACCAGTGCGTCCATGTCGGCGCCATCGATGCGCAGGGCCGACTTGGCGGCGTCCAGCGTGACGGCGAGGACGGTTGGCGCGACGGTGCGGATCTTGGTCATGCTGGACTCCAGTTAGCATTCGGCAGGTTGGTGCCAGTTTCAATGATAAAAATTTTCAGTCCATTCCCAAAAGAATGACCATCAGAAAATATGTGTTTAAATAGACCACCAAATTGGAGAGACAAGATGAAAATGCCTTCGCTTAAGATGCGCAAGCACAAATACCCTTCACTGGGGTTTTGCATTTTTTGCCTCAAGCCTCCAAGCGATGACCCGTTGTCAGCCCTCACTATTGAGCATATCGTCACAAAAACACTCGGCGGGACGCTGTTATTCCTCGGTGGAACATGTACTCGATGTGCCCGATTTGGTAATCAACGCTTTGAGCAACTAGCTATCAACACAGACTTCCTTGTCATCAGGAACCTCATCCGACTCACAAACAAAGCTCCGTCGCGCAGCTTCCCGCCGATCTATTACGGAAACCAAGTTGTTCCGGCAACGCTGGCCACTTTCCCGAAGGTGATTAGCATGTTCGTTCCGCCCGTCGCTGGAAAACTGCGGGGCATTGACGTCGGTGACGGCGTGTCGAACTTTCGGTTTATATTTATCAACATCACCCGCTACTACCCTCAGTCAGTCAGAATTTCAGAGCGGCAGGAGTACACAACATCGGGCGAACCCACTTCATTCGGATTGGCACTCGCCAAGGCCGCGTACTGCTTCGCGGTTGGTGAGTTTGGGATCGACGGGTTTGATGGAACTGAAATTCGCCAACTCCTAAACGGAGAGCGCATTGACGTCTACAACTTTGTAGGTGAGCCAGTAGCGAAAGAGCGCATGGATGGACAAGACCTCCATCAGCTATTGCCACGATACCGCGATGGTGGAGTTCTTACGATACTGGTACATCTTTTTGCCTCTTACGGCGTTCCGCCCTACGAAGTAGTGATGGGGAAATTTACGCCACCTGGAAGCTAAAAATTCGCCTTATAAGCGTCCATGCCGACAGCACCCTTTTTGTGCGAACAGGCAGCCGGGTGAACCAGGTCGATGGTGTCGGCGCCCTGCACTGCGATGCCTGCAGCCTTGGCTATCGTCCAGCCGAAGCTGACATCGACTCGCCATGTGCCGTTGCCCAGGTCGGTGACAAACTTGATGCTGCGGCCGCTGACGCTGGTGGCAATGTTCGCGCCCCAGCCGAGCGGATCCAGAATCAAACCCACGTCGGCCGGCGGCGGTGCGCTCAGGATGATGAAGCCCTGATTCGCCGGGTAGTCGACAGCGATCGTGGTGCTGAACGGATTGACCGGCCAGCGGGTCACGTCGCCGACGGCGCTGAAATATGGCCGGATGTCAATCACACCATCTACTGTGCCGTCTGCGCGGTCCAGCAGCAGCTTGTCCGCCAGCTGCTGCTGGCCGCTGCCAATCGGAAGCGATGGCGTTTGCCCCGCAACCGAGGTGAGGCCGTCAGTCGTTGCGGATGCCTTACAGATGACCAGAGACTGGTGAATCGGGATGCCCGGGAACTCGGCGCGCAGCAGTGCGATGTATGCCTTGAACTTCACCAGCAGATTTGCGTAGGTGGTGCCGCCGGAGCCCCAGCCGTTCGTACTGGCCTGGTCGACGATGAAGTCGAACGGGATGGTCGGGAACAGGTGAATCAGGTCCAACTTCTTGGCGACCGCGACACGACCGGTATCCACCCAGTAGCCGGGGCTGGAACCGGGAATGCACATATTGGCAAAATACAACTCGTCGTTCATCGCCATGCCGCGATTCAGCCAGCCAGAGACGCCATCGGTTTGGGTGTAGGCCGACTCATTCGCATCGAACCCGACGCTGTCGCCCCAGCCCATGCCCGCCTTGTTCGGATTGCCCTTGCACGTAATCATGCTCGGACCCCAGTTACTAGCGCTGCCGTTGGCGCCGGTGGCGGGCAGCGTGCCCGAAGTCAGTTTGCTGGCCTGCGAAGTCACCGCGGATCCGACCGAACCCTCCAGGGTCGAGCTTGGGCCGAAGTTGTAGACTCCTGGCACCGCGCCGCCGGAAGGGGTGGCGAAGGCCTGGCCGATCCAGATGTGTCGGCCCGCTGGAATCACATCTTTGGCAACGTTGAAGTCGGTGATGAAACCGACGGAATTGACCGTAGGGTCGATCGTAAAGGCCGCCGTACTGCCTGCGACCGAACCAAGCACCCGCGTTGCCGCGTTGACGTCCTTGGTGGCGCTGTACATGATCGACCAGCCCTCGAACGTGAGATTGTTCGGGGCATTGATTTCGAGATTCGATGCGTTGGTGTAGTGCGTCGGGTACACCGCGCGAAAGTCGTACGGCGAAAACAGGCAGAAGCCGAGGTACAGCCAGTTCATCTGCTTGATGGCGGTACCCAGCGTGGCCGACGCCACCGGGGAGCGCGTGCGATTGCCAACCACGCGATCCTTCCCCATGTTCAGGATCGATTGATAGGCGCCGCCGATCTTCAAGCAAGCCTGAGCGACGGCCGTATAGACGCCGGTCTTCTTCGTGAACAGCGCTACCGGCGCGGCGTAGGCGCCGGCCTTCTTCGTAGTGAGCCCGGCCATGGCTTAGGAGGCAGTCTGGATGTACAGAGTGCCGTCAGGGCGGCCATCGCCATTGTCTGGCGCAGCGCTCGAAATGACGACCACGCGCGCACCGTTGGCATCGGCGATGCCGGTTACGGCGCCAGCGCCATCCTTGACCACCGATGCGCGGGAATACTGGGTCGGGGGAGTCGGCGGCACATACGCTACGCCGCCGGTCAGATCGGTCGACGCGATCTTTGCGGTGACCAGGCCCGCCTCGGTGCCGGCATCGAGCGTGACGATGGCGTTCTGCGGATAGTTCGAATAGGCGCACAGCAGGCGGATGGTCATGATTATTCTTTCGCGAGGGATTCGGCGTATTCGACAGCGGCAGGATCGGTGTCGACGAGGCCCGCCAATGCTTCCGTCTGCGCGGCCGAGATCAGCACGACATCGTTGCACTTGCCCAGGTCGCAATCGACCAGCACGCGCGCCTTGATCTCGCCGTCTTTCTGTGGGTTCTTTGCCATGATTTCTCCTGTTGTCGCGCGGGGGTTAACCCCGCCGCCGAGGTGGATTGGATTAAGTTGCGGAGTGCTGGTACAGCTTCACGCCGTTGGCGTCCAGCAGGTTGCCGCCGGCGCGGGACCATGCCAGGAAGCCGACCTGGCCTTTCGTGGCGAAGGCGCTGTCCTCGAAGCGGAACATCGTGATGTCCAGCACGTCGCGGATCATGTACTTCGAGAAATCGCCGCCGCCGATGGTCTTGGCGTTGGCGGCCGGCACGGCCATGTCGTTGTTGATGGCCACGTCCCAGCCCAGCAGTTGCGCCGGGATGCCGGTCTTGATGCCGGCCTCGTAGGACTCGGCCCAGATCGGGCGGCCGGCGCCGTCCTTGATCTTGCGGACAACCTTGCGGGTCTGCTGGTGCATCATGAAACGGCAGGTGCCGGCGTCCTGGTAGGCCTGGTCGATCGACTCCTGCAGGTCGACCAGGTCGTCATACAGAACCGTGACGGTCTGGCCGGTGGCGCCGGTCTTGCCCACACTCGCGGCCGTGACAAAGCCGTTCGGTTGACCGGTGCCGGTGCCGGTGGTGAAACCGGCGTTCATCGTGCGGCCGATGCGATCGCGGATGCGCTTGTTCACCATGGCGATGATGTCGATGCTGCTGTCCATCAGCAGCTCGATCGGGATGGTGATGATCTTCGAGCTGGCCTTGAACGTGTTCAGGGCCACCGTGCCGAAGGACATGTCGGCCGACGACGCCTGGGTGTTTTCCGCGACCCACTCGCCGGTCTCGGTCGTGCCGTCGGAGGTCGGATAGCCCAGCGGGTTACCCTGCGACATCGTGATGCTGCTGGACACTGCCCGCATGCCGCCGTAGGCCTTCAGCGCGTCGATCAGCTCCTTCGCCACGTCGGTCTGCACCGTGTAACCGCCCTGCGATGGCGTGGTGGTGGACATCGTATTGCGGATGGCCACCAGTTCTTCATGGGTCATGCCGGCGGGGCCGTTGCGCAGCAGCTTTGCGAACAGCTCGCGGCCCTTGGACTCGGCCTTGGTGTCCGCTTTGCGGCGGAATTCTTCGACGTCGGTGACGTTGTTCTCGACCTCGTACTTCATCAGTTTTTCGACGGCGACGATCTCGCTTTCCAGCGCGTCAATCTTGTCGGCGCGGGCGTCGAAGGTGGCCTGGTCGCCCTTGGTCCAGGCGCGGTCGCCCTTCTGCTCCATCTGGTTGCGGGCTTCCTTGGCGAGTTGCTGACGTTCCTCGCGCAGTGCTTGAATCGATTTCATCGTATTTCCCTTTCTACGGGCGTAAAAAAAGCCGCTCGGGGCGGCTGGGTATGGATTGCGCGAGTGCGTTATCCGATTTCGTGGAGGCGCAGGCGGTTGGCGTTGCGCTGGCGGACCGTCTCCCAGTCCTTGGTGTCATCCGATGGTGGCGGCTTCGGCGCATTGCTGTAAGCGCTCAAGTCCCACTTGTTCTCGACCTTGGCGCCATCGCTGACCTTGTCGGCGAAGCCGTTGGCCACCGCCTCGTCGGCGCTGAACCAGGTTTCGGCGTTCATCCAGGCGGCGATCTCGTCGCGCGTCTTGCCGGTCTTCTTTTCGTAGTCGTCGATGATCGAATCGTCGATTTTGGTCAGCAAAGCGGCCGTTTTGACCAGGTCGTCCTTGTTCCCATAAGCCATGGTCCAGGCGTTGTGGATCATGTAGAAGCTGCCGGGCGCGATGGCGACGGAGGCGCAGGCGACGGTGACATAGGTGGCCGCGCTCGCGGCCAGGCCTTCGATAATGGCGTGCACGTCGCCGTGCTGGGCGATGGCGGCGGCCATCGCGCGACCGTCGAACACGTCGCCGCCCGGCGAGTTCACGCGCAAGGTCACCTTCTTGCCAGCCATACCGGCCAGGGCCTTGTTGAACTGGACCGCGCTGACGCCCCAATAAGGGTCGATGATGTCGTACAGGTACAGCGTGGCGTCCTCGCCTTCCGCAGTGATCTTGGCCGGCGTGGCGGTGCCGCCGTTACGCAGCAACTGGGCTATCTTCTTCATTGGTGTCCTTGTTGGCGGATGTTGGTGGTTTCGCCAGCTTTTCTGGCCGGTACAGCACGTCACCGCCCTCAATCGGCGGCAAATTCTTGATTTTCCGGATCTCGTTGATCGTCATCCAGCCGGGGCCTTGCGAACCGCCGACCGATTGGCGCATGTACTCGCCCTCGGCCTTCAAGTCGCCCGACAACAAGGACTCCATCTTGTGCTCCACGAACGGCGAGGCGCGACGGAACAACTTGCGGTTCAGCTCCTGGCGGATCCGCATGATGTGCGGCTGCAGCGAGAATTTGATGAAGCCCAGGGTGGTTTGCTCGACACCCGTTCCCCAGGAACTGGTCGTCTCCTGGGCTCCGATCAGATGCGGCGGAACGCCGAAGGCGCGGGCGATGTCGATCACCTGCCATTTGCGCGTCTCCAGAAGCTGGGCATCGTCCGCCGTCATGCTCATTTCCTTGATGTCGAGTCCTTGGGTGAGCACCATCGGCGTACCGGCGTTGTTCGCGCCGGCATATTTTTTCTTGTACTCGCCGCGCAGCTGCTCGACCTGTTCCTCATCCATGCGGCCGGCGGCCTTGATCACGTGCTTGGGCGCGGCGCCATTGGCGAAAAAACTTCCCGCGAACGTGTCGGCCGCGAGCGCGACGCCGATGGACTGGAAGGCCGCCCACTGGATCACGGACATGCTGCGGATACCGTTGAAGCCGAAGCCGGCGAAGTGCAGCATGTCGTCCTGGTGAACGGGCCGGATGCCGCCATCGTCGTCGCACACCGTATAGATCAGGTAGTCGCCCACCTTGCGCGCCGACACGCGGTCCGGATGCAGCGGTCGCAATGTCTTCACGGCAGGGCCAGCGCGGCGGATTTCCACATAGCCGTCGCCGCGCAGGCAGATGGACAGCATGATCCATTCCCACATGGACGCCGCCGTCCAGCTGGGCGCTGGCTCTTCGTTCAGCAGCCACCATAGTTCCGGGCTGATGGACTCGCGCACGCCTTCCTTCTCGCGATACAACGCCACGGGGATCGAGGCGAGTGCGCCGGCCAGCAATCGAACGGACGCATACACCGCCGAGACGCGCATGGCGCTCTCCGGCGTGACCGGGAACCCGGATGCGGAGCTGGAGCCGCCCAGCGTCGCGATGACCTGCGGGTCGTTGGACGTCACCACGGTCACGCTGTTCTCGACGGGCGTGGCGGGTCCGGCGCCGAACATGGCCGCCAGCTTTTTCAGTGGATTGATCATCAGAGGGAAACGAAGCCTTGGTCGATTGCGTTACTTTCGGGGTTCAGCGACATCAGCGACACCGCGTTGAACACCGCCATCAGCGGGTCGATCTTGGCGGTGCCGGATATCTGCTTGGTGATCAATGTCGCGTTGCCGGCCGGGACCACCTTGGCGTTGCCGACGCACCACGCCATCAGCCTGGAGCCGCTGTGAACCATTTCCTTGCCGGCGATCTTGCGCTCGGTCGTCTTGATGGCGCCGCTCAGCCGCCACCCCTGCGAGATCCCGATGATTTGCTCCATCGTGAAGCCGCGCGAGATATCCGGATCGGTCAATTCATCCACTACATCGCCGATGCCGGCCGGATCCACGCCGATCGACTTCTCGTCCGGCAGGAGCCGCGCGTCGCGCACGCGGCAGATGATGTCCGCCACCTCGATGACGTCCTGGCCTGGCTGCTCGACGATGGTCAGGTCGCCGTCGGCGGCGAAATCCCGCAACGCTGGCGCGATCTCCATCCTCCGCTCCAGAACGATCTCGTGGGCCCAGGCATGAATCCACAACAACCAACGGCGGGTCTTGCGCTCCCTGCCGATCACGGCCAAGCCCAACAAGTCATCCAGGCCGCCGCCGTCGATGCCGACCACGGCGACCTCGGACCGCCTGAGCAACTCATCCAGTGTCAGTACCTCGATGCCCTGCGCCTCCCAGAAGTCGGCGCCCGGCCAGCGGTCGGTGCGCAGGTTGAGGCCGATTTCGACGTTCAGGTGTTTCGCCAGGAAGGTTTGCAGCGAACCATCCGTCTTGTGCTGCTGCTTGCGCAGCTGGTCTTCCAGCCAGACGGCGCTCACGGAGCGGCCGATATTCGGATTCGTGATGTAGAAGTTGGCCGGGTCGAGATAGCCTTTCGACTTGACCAGCGCATCCGGGTACTCGTAGATCACGCCAAGCGATTTCCGGTCGACTATCTTGCCGTCCCGAACGTCGCGGTAGTACTGCAGCTTCTCCTTGAACACGCCAGCCGGTGGCTCCTGGCTCTGCGTCGTCAGGTAGATGACCCAGCCTTCGTCACGCGACACCTGGCCGCCGGTGGCCTCCATGAACATCGCATCGGCGTTGGCGCGCTTGCCGAACAACCAGTGCTCGTCGATCAGGATGCGCCCCGACTTCTTGCCCGATACCGTGTCGGTGTCGGCCGCCACCACCTTCAACGATGCGCGGTTGACGCGGTGCGTGATCGTGCGCACATGCTCCTGAATGTGGAACAGTGCCGACAGCTCTTCGTCGGCGCGGATCATGCCGGCGGCAGGTTTGAAGCTGTTGTCTGCGACCTCCTTCGTCGGCGCCAGGATGAGGTGCTCTTCCTCCTCGCGCCAGCACAGGATCAGCGCCGTCAGCATGATGCCTGCCGCGATCGTCGATTTCGTGTTCTTCTTGCTGATCAGCAGGAAGTACTCGCGGATCAGCTGCTGGCCGGTGTCCGACTCATAGGCGCCGAAGATGACGGCCACGAAGTCGAATACCCACTGCTCGCTGCACTCGCCGAATGTCGGCTTGCCGGGCAGGTCGACCACCCGCAGTTCCTTGAATATCGCCAGGGCCTGCTCCGCCTGGTCCGGGAAGATCGGCGGTGGAATGATCGATTCGCGCGCGACCAGCCTGGCGGCCCAATCGACGCAGGCTGTGGACCATTCCATTTCGATGCCCTACTTCACGGCTTTGAGCTGCGG
Organism: Duganella sp. CT11-25; assembly: GCF_047302815.1. Taxonomy (NCBI): domain Bacteria; kingdom Pseudomonadati; phylum Pseudomonadota; class Betaproteobacteria; order Burkholderiales; family Oxalobacteraceae; genus Duganella; species Duganella sp. CT11-25. The sequence continues at coordinate 6,986,360 of NZ_JBKBFD010000001.1, read as the reverse complement.
CGGCGCCGCCGGCGCGAACCTGCCAGCGACTTTCTTCGCGTCCGCGTCGCGCTGCTCCTTCTTGCCGGCCTCGCCGGGCTTCTTGTGCATGAACGGCATCAGCGCCTTGGCCGCCTCGACGCGCAGCTTGGCCGGCGCCGCGGGGTCATTCATCGCCACCAGCAGGAAGTTCTTCGGGTCCGAGTGCATGATCGCGGCCTGGACATCGAACGACGGCGCGGCCGGTGGTAGCGGTGGCGCTGGCGGCGCTTCTGCACCCGGCTTCTGATACTTCGCGATGAATGCCGCGATGACCGGGTCCTTCGCCAGTCGCGAGCCGGCCGGGCCGGCGGTCGCGGCGCTATAGCCGGCCGCTATCGCCGCCTCTTTGTTGGACTTTCCGGCAAGCCGGGCGTCCGCGAAGGCCCTCCGCTTGCCTGTTAAATCCATTAACTCAATCTCCTACCGGGGAAATAATCTGCGCGTGCGGTACCATGCGGTCTAGAGGGTGTTGCTCTGCGGACATTTGCCCACCCCCTCCCCTTTTGGCCTCTCGGCCCCTTCATCCATGCCTCTGCCGCTTCGTCACAGTCCCCGTGGCGCTTCGATCCTGACCTGCATCGACCCATCAACCTCCGGCTTCCTCGCGCTGCTTGTCGCGGCTGTGGTGCGTCGAACACAGCGACTGCCAGTTGGCCGAATCCCAGAACAGCTTCATGTCACCGCGGTGCGGGATCACGTGGTCGACCACCTGGGCATACGGTAGGCCGATACCTGTCTTGGTGCACTGCAGGCCGATGGCCACGGCCGCCTGGTCGTAGCTGATGCTGGCCTCGCGCAAGCAGTACGCACAGAACGGATGCAGCACCAAGTAGCCGGCGCGGGCCTGCTGCCACTTGTAGCCGTAGCCGCGTGCGGTGCTGCTTGTTTTGTCAGTGCGCCAACTACCGGGCTGCATGGTCGCCAGCCTGGCCGGCGCGGTGCCGATGCGTGGCTTCAATGTCTGCAGGCGAGCCACCTCATGCACTCCGGCTATTTGTTAGAGCAACATAATATGGAGAGATAACCCCCACAGTAGGACGCCGCGCGATGAGCATTGGAAAACCCACCAGAGGAACCAAAGCCCATAACCAGCGACGATGTCCTTTGTGCGGAAAACCCACCACAAGAACCGACTGTGGTGCCCTCCTACACTTCAACCTTCACCACCACAGGAAGCCTATGCTTACTCAAGATCAGAAGTTCCAACTCTATCTCGCACTTATCCAAAGCGGCCCAGCGTGGGCGCGCGTCTTTCTTATGGCAGTGCAGCTGTGTGGATCATGAACACCACGGTCAGTCCTTCAGGCTCTTGACCTCGGCGACCAGGTCCTTGGCCACCTCGGTGACCGGCTTCATGGCGGCACCGGCCAAGTCGGCGACGATCTCGACAGGCGCCACAGCGACCTGCACCGCGTCGGCGGCCAGGCCAACCACGGATTTCAACAGACCGAACATGTGGACCTCGAATAAAAAAGCCGCCAGCGCATGGGTGCGGAGGCGGCGAACGACCGACGCGAGTGCGTTGGACCAGTTAAGTAACAATATTCTGCAATGCCTAATGAGTGATATGGTATCTTCAATGCAACTATAAAAATTGCCCTTAACCCATATGTCCCAAACTCCCCTCCAAGAACTGCTTCAAATTGCCCGTGACGCAGAGTTAATGACCGTTGAGGCCATATCGCCTCTTCTTAATCGACTCAAACACGTCCAGCAACCTTCCACCGTTCGCGACGCAATCATCACTTTTCATGAGCGCCACTCCAATCTAGGCACAGCGCTCGGAAGCGGAATGAAATACGCAATTATCGGCCAGAGACTTCGCGAATTTACGGAGGCAACTCAGGTCCTAGTTGCCGAGGCAAAAACTAGGACAGACCTCGATGTATCGCTTGAGGAAGCCGCAACGTTGGATATTTTGTTTCAGGTCGAGTCGAAATTACGTGAACACGAACAAAGGACGAATGGAGCGACCTTACCTGGCGGCATGCAGTCGCGCCAATCGACACCCGAGGTGTCTAAATTGCTGGCAGATATTTCGATGATGACCGAGGAGTTGACCGATTTACGAAATACAGTAGGTGCGATTGGAGCCACTCTAAGGGCAGACTTAGATCCTCTAAAAGACAAATATCGGACGGCATCTGATGCGTACGATGCCGTAAAGCCGGCATTCAATACCCGATTGACTGAACTAGACAAACTGTTAGGAACCGCCGGGAAAAAAGTTCTCGCTGGAAGCTACGATAAAGATGCCATAAAAGAACAATGGGCAGCAAATGTCCTGCGTATTTGCGCACTACTAGTGATGACAGCTGCCGTTACTCCAATCGCCCTCGCATTGTACGAAGCGACGAAAAGTACGTTAACTCTAGAACAAGCTTTGCTCCGTCTCGCGTTTTCATTGGTGCTATCGGTGCCCGCTGCCTACTTGGCGCGAGAATCTGCAAAACACAGGCACGAACAATATTCACTACGTCAGACAGCACTCGATATCGGGGCCATTGACGCGTACATTTCAACGCTGCCGAGTGACACACGTGACGAAATAAAAAAGGAAATTGCTATTAAACTTTTCGCGCCCAAATCGTTTAGTCACGTCGTGAAAGAAAGTTACCCGATCAACACGCAAGAGCTGATCAATAAACTCTTGGACGTGCTTACGGATAAGAAGAAAGCACTGGGTAAAGACAAAAAATCTGCTACGTCTGACGAAGACTAATTGCAGCGCGCGCATAGTTTGATTGCAGCCTCGAACAGCTTGTGCGCGGTGCCATTCGAATACTTCAAGAGCGATAGCAGGGAGCCCATGCTGGATCCAGTGACATCGGCGACCGCCGCCGCGAAAGCGGCTCCGTGGAGCGCGTGCGTCCATGTAGTCGCGAACGAACTGCTGAGTCGGGTGCGTCATCTGCGTCTTGGCTGTCTCGCGAAGTGGCGCCGAAATAAGAAAAGCCACCGCACGGGTGGCTTCGGGTGCTCCCGCGGTATCTGCAGGGAAGCGTGACAATTGTGACAATTGGAGCGGAATGTTTCCGTTAAACTTTACTCGTTATCAGCCCGATAACTAACAAGGAGAAATCATGGCATACGCCCAAGACACGTCAGTAGTTCAAAAACTTACCCACGCTGCGTTCAATGCAGTGCATAAACCAGGGGACAACGTACCAGAATCCGGCATCTTCCGCTGCGCACACTGCACACATGAAATTGTCTCCACTCAAGGAAACACATTTCCTCCGCAGACACATCCCGCTCATCCGGCCAACAAACCGATCGAATGGAAGCTGATCGTTGTGCCACGCCACAATCAATAGACATATCGGTTCGCAGGTTTAGACCGACAGCAATAGAAAAAGCCACCTCAAGGGTGGCTCCATGGTATGCAAAAAAATACTCTCAGTGCTTTTCAATCAGCACCATTCTCGATTGAATCTCGTGCATAACGAGCTGCGATACCGCCAATTCTAACCGTTCCAACTCGCTCTCATCGGATCCGCTATAAAGTTCGAAGTACGTACCGCCAGGAAGAAGCACATTCACAGTAGGGATTAATTGGATACCATTCCCCGAAAGTTGGAACTTCCCTTGCGCGTCGGGAAAGTACCAGTCGAATTCACCTACCAAATATTTGCTTTCCCCATCGTCGAAGATAGCGTGCCGCAACTTGAAGCGCATCTTAGTTAGATGCGCTGAAGCCTCAAAGGAAAACTGCGCTCCCCCGACGCTTGAGTATTCAATGTATTGGCCCTGGCTGCGAGGATGAGGCTTTTGTCCAAGCAATGCGCTGATGAAGCGCTCCGCAAGTGAATTGACTTCCTCCGCCGATTTCGAGAAAGCTATGATCAGACGATTGTCGTACATGATATCCCCTAGTTGTTATGAAATTTACAATTTACAGGGAATACGAATGTAGTACAAGAAATAAAAATGCCCGCAGCTGTCGTCGCGGGCATTTCGCTCAGACATATCTTGTAAGTAGCGATCCTTTGGGGTCAATTTTTCAGACTACCAAAACTGAGGCTATTTTCGCCCAAAGTGTAAAGGCAAGTCACGGACTATTATGTCTAACGAAAACTTTACACTCAGTCCGCCGCACCCGTCGGCGCCGGCGGGCCGCCGTCCATCGATTCTGCATGCACCTTTTTCAGGCTCTGTGCCAACACGAGCGCCTTGCGCGCGAACGACTTCACGCGGTTGTAGTAGGTCGGCCGACTGATGCCCAACTGGTCAGCCAGCCGCTTCACGTTGTCAGCCTGCTCGACGTAGTACAGGTTGAAGCACACCATCGCGTCGCGGTGCTCCTTCATGTCAGCGAGCGTGTGGACCGCCATATTGAAGAACTGCATGTCAGGGTCCAACCGCGCGTTCGGCGGCAACCCCGTCTTACTTGGCTGCATGCTGGCCAGCACCGACTTGCCGCCCGGGGCGATGTAGTAGCGGCGGGTGTAGCACCAGTACACCCAGTCCAGGCAGTACTGATTCAGCAGGCGATCATCCATGGCGCTTCTCCGACTGCATGTTAAATTCTTGATTCATCTACTGCTCCCGTGTTTTGGTTGGTGGTGCTGGGCGCTGTGCCGCGCGTGGTGGATGCTCAGGCCAGGGCCTTGCCGCGGTGCGATTCCCAATCGAACGTTACCCACAGGCCGCCCTCGCGCAGGCGGTCGAAACTGCGGTCTCCCAGGAACGCCTTCATGCCGGCCTTGTTCTGGTTCGTCAGCAGGAGGGTTGGCATCATGTCGCGGTAGCGCTTGTCGATGATGTCGAACAGGCTGACCTGCTCCGCCTCGGTGCCGTACTGCACGCCAACCTCGTCCAGCACCAGCAAATGCACGCTGGCCAGCATGTCGAGCACGTCGGTCTCGGTCTGTGGCGAGTCGCGGCGCCAGGTGTTGCGGATCATGCGCACCGCATCAATGGCGCTGGTGTACAACGCCGTGTGCTGCCCCATGATCGTTTGCGCGATAGCGATGGCCAGGTGGCTCTTGCCGGTGCCTGGCATGCCCGACATAACGAGCGATGTGCCCGCGCTCAGGTGCGTGCCGAAGTTCGCGGCGAACTCCATCGCCACGGCCAGTGCCTTCTCCTTTCCATCGGTGTCGGCAACGAACGACTCGAACGTCTTCGAGCGATAGCGCAACGGGATGCCGGAGCAATCCAGGCGGCGCTCCAGCGAGCGCTGCGCGCGCTCCGCATCTTCCTTTGACTGCTTCGCCTGCTCGGCCTCCTGGTGCAGCTTGGAGCATTCGGGGCAGCCTTGCCAGCGCATCGTGCGGCCGATCTGGAAGCCTTGGCTGACGTAGGCGCCGTGCTGCTCACAGTTGGCGTCCTTCTGCGATGTCGTGATGGACACCGGTGCAGGGTTACGTGATCCGTCCATTTTCAATCCCTTCCGAGTAGTCGATGTTTTCAAAGCCGCTGTGTCGTGATGGGCGCGTCGGCGGGCCGGCAGCGCCGGTCAGCGGAAGCTGCCTTTGGCTCAGCTTCGCCCAGTCGTCGCGAATCGCGTTCTGCAGCGCCTGGTCCCAGTCGACGTAGACGTAACCGTTGGCGCGCACCTTGCCGACGAACGAATCGAAGTGCGCTTGCAAGTTCTCGTGGCCCTTGGTAGCCGCCCAGGACCTTACGGCGTCGGAGATCGCGAAGTCTTCCGGCAATGGCGTCTTGGCTTTCTTGCGTGCGCTCTTCGGCGCAGCCGAAGGCCCTACCCCGCTAGGGGTAGGTAGTTCTTTTGTAGATGTAGATGTAGATGTAGGGCCGTCACCATGCCGCGTACCAATGGGGGGCTTTGGTGTGTGGTTGGGTGCTTCCTTCGGTGGCTGATTATCTTCAGAAAAACGGGTGCCTTGGCCGCGTCGTTGCCGTATGTATTCGTCGCGTACAAAGCGGCTGCAATACCAGCATGATCCGTCTCCGGCCACCACCAGCGTCACAGGGGCGCCAGTCTTGCCCGCATGGCGCGGCGTGTAGATGTAATCAGCGGCACCCTTGTCCGCGCCCTTGAGGACGTCCTTGCTTACGAGCTCGCGAACCAGCTTCAGCGGCACGCCGGCGGCGCGCGCGACTTCATCCAGCGGCCAGCGGCAGACGCCATACTCGTCGGAGTCGTGAAGGACGCACATGACGTCAACCCACGCGCCGCGCGCCGCCTCGGAGCAGCGGCGCAGCTTGGAGTTGTTCCGCCAGTCTGCGGGATAAAACTGAAATGACGGCCGCTTCACTTGCTACCTGCCTCTTCCGTCTGCTCAAAAACAATCATCATCCAACCTTCCACCAGCCGTTAAAAAAGGTCGGGGCGTGACCGGCGGGCTGGGATCGCCTAGTCGCGGCTGCGCAGCCGCTGCCCCGTTTGAAACTTGTAGTGCCGTACCTGCAGCGTAGCGAAAATCGATCTAGGCGAAATTGGTAACTTTTACAGCGCCGCCGCTACGCGGTGGCTTGGGACCGGGAACCCGGGACCAGAGACCTATGCGGGTTTGGTGCAGCGGAAGCCGACGTCGTCGACCGCGCGGGACGGATGCAGGTAGCTGAGACGGAACACGCCGGCGTCGTCGCCGTCGACCCAGAAGCCGCCACGGAGGAGCGCAACGCCAGACCAGCTCTCGCCGCCACTGGTGCGATAGCCCATGCCTTTTTTGTTCGACGGGTACGGTGCGGTCGTCAGCGAGATCGAATCGGCCTTCATACGGTCGGCAACCAGGCCGCGCGCGTCGCCCTGCACGTCGTCGTGCGCCCAGGTCCAGACGTTGCCGGCCACGCCGTAGACGCGCTCGCCGCCCGGCAGCACGTGCCAGTTACGCTCGTTCTCGGCGGCCTGGTAGTCGGCGGCCTGCGCGCTGCTGACGGTGCCGCGGTGCAGGCCCTGATAGACCGCGCCTTCGCCGACCTTGCCGCTGATCCAGTTCTCCGGCTGCTGGCAGATCAGGTGGCGCACGACCAGCTCCTGCGTCTCGCGGGACACCTGCATGCCGACCGCTTCGGCGGCTTTGCCAGCGGCGTCGAAGGCGATGTTCACCCACGGCTTGGCGCTGATGTCGTGCACCACCTTGCCGTCGGCGCCCTTGCTGGCCGGGTAGCGGGCGTACCAGAACGCTGGGACGACCAGCGAGGAGCCATCAGCGCGCTGCAGCGTGGTCTGCGGGATCAGGACGAAGTGCGGGTCGACCGTCGCACTCACCGCTTTGGCGGCCAGCGCCAGCTCGAACTCGGCCAGGCCGGCGCGGAAGGCGCGCGCCGCGGTCTTCGCAGCTTCGACCGGATCGCAGCGGTGCGCCGGCGCGAGGGTAATGGCCGTGGCCAGGATCTGGTGCAGCGCTTTATCGATTGCGGACATGAAAACCTCTTCTGTGGTTTGTCCGACGGTCGGACGGTTAAATGGGTGGGAACTTCCCTACGTGTTAAATTAGCAATTCCACTTGATAATTTGAAAGGAAGTTCCCATGGACTATTTAGAGCTGATTCTTGCAGGTCAAATTCGTGAACTAGCCATCAATATGTCGTCGTACGAACGCGCTGAATTCATAAAGAAGATCAATCCAAGTACTGCGGACCGTCAGGCGCTCATCGATCAGTGGGATCGCGAGCATCCCGAAATTGGCTTCGTGCGAAAAGCCTTTGACGAGCTGATCGGCATTCGAAATCTCGTTCGCACATTCGAAAATACAGTTACACACTGAACGTCCGGCCAGCGACGTGCATATCCCGGCGCTGACTGCGCAGTTCCGCCAGCACCAGCAACTGCACGGCCAGGTCGGCCGGCTGCTGCAACTTGCTTGACAGGCTGAACACCTCGCGCGATAACTCAGCGAGCGCCGCCGGTTCGCCGCGCGCGGCGACGCTGCGTTCCGCATCCGCGACCAGCTGCGCGGACTCGGCGGCCATCGCAGCGGTGGCCTTGTCTGCCGCCAGCGGGATGTTCCCTGCAAAGCCACGATGGCACTCGCCGCCCACCACCAGTGCGGCACCAGCGGTTCCCGGTTGCGCGGGAATGTTGGCCAGCACCGCTTCAAGGTAGTCCAGCGCCTCGCCGGCGGCCGGCTCGGACTCGAAGACGATGCGCGTCTCGGTGATGGCGTGGCGCAGCTGGGCGGCGTGGTCGGTGGTGGTCATGGCTTTTTCCTTTGGAATGGATGCGATACTTCTACAAAATCTGGCGAGGGTTTCGGTGCGCAATAATCAGTCATCGATATCCACCTTGAGAGGGCCGAATAACCTGTCTCGCTCACGGCGTTCGCGCGTGGCGCGGCGCTTGCCAGTGATGCCGCCAAGCCAGGCTCCGATCACCGCTGGCGGCAAACCATAAACCAACACTTGGAGAAAAAATTGATCGCATCTGACCTCTGGCCCCTCTTCACCGCCACCGTTGGCGTGGCTTGCTGGTGGGGCGGCAACCGGCAGGCTCTCGGCCGCGACGTGCGCAAAGAGTGGAATGCCCAAGTCGAAAAGATTCGGGTTGTTCTCGACAGGGAGCTGCGGGAACTCTCTCCCGACGCCGAGCGACCGGGCGCTGCGGACATCGACCGCTTCGAACACATGCTCAGCACCAAGCACCGCGCTGGCTTTCGAAACGCCGTGGAGCGCTACCAGAAGGCCCACGACGAGCACACGTACCTGCCGAAAAGTGAATTCATCGCAATCATGACCTACGAGTACTCGTCGACGGAGCACATCAAATCGGCTATTCACGATCTGCTGAGCTACCTGCCATACCGGAAGTGAGCGGAATCGGTTCATGAGCAATCTCCGGAGATTGCCTTGGGCGGTGGTCATGGGGTGGCCTTGGTGGGAGGCGCAGCCTCAGGCGCTGCTCCAAATAAATCCGGGCGCAAATCAAATCTGGTAACAGCACTATCAAGAACCGCTTCAATCCGCAGGCAGCGTTTAGCAGGGGCTAGCCCGCGTTTCACCCATTGTTGAACTGCCTGCGGCGTCACGCCAACTAAATTTGCCAGCGCTGTTCTGTTGCCCGCCAGGCGAGCGGCTTTTTCAATAGCATTTTCCATAGCTGAAGATTAAAGCAAATCTTTCATCAATACAAGTTATTCTTTCAATGACAGATGAAAGGAAAACTTGTAAATTACGCCCATGAAAATCAAATACGCCCTCTCCCACCTTCTTGCCGCGAAACCTGGCGCATCAATGTCTGATGTGGCAAGAGCTTGCGATGTCACGCCGCAGGCTGTTCAACAATGGTTTACTGGGGTCACTACTCCACGTGGTTTGCGGCTAAAAAAAGTCGCCAATTACTTCGGTATGACTGAGTTAGAGTTCGCTGTTTTTATGGCGAAAGGTGAGGAAATAGAGAGCCTAGACTTCACCAGACTAGCCAAAGAACAGTTGAAAACTTCCGCTGATCATCCAGTTGATGATTCTGATAATGTCGCTGCTCACGATCAGGATTTTCGGGTGGAAGCATGGGAGATCGGATCAAGTACGCCTTTCCGCGCGCTTGAGTTGCCGATAGCGGAAGCTCAGGCCTTAGTGGGGCCGCGCGAATTGGAATACATCCATTTTGGATTCGCACCCGATGATGCAATGGACCCGACCTTTGCACTTGGAGATCTGTTGTTCCTTGATAGGAGGCTTGCCAACTACCGTGACTTGCCAGAAGACGGAATTTACGTTTTTACACTTCATGCCGACGACAAAATGCGAGTGCGAAGACTGCAGAAAGTCGGCGATCAAATCGCTGTAAAATCAGACAATCCCCTGTATGAAACTTGGTACGTTAATGAAGTAGATCGCATTAAAGGATTCTACATCCGCGCCAAAGTCATCCGGGTGCTACCGATGAAGATGAAAATTCTTGGGTAGTTGCACACTTTAAATAATTTAAAGTTTTACTTGTAATTAAACAAGAATGGCTTTAAAGTTACTCCATCATTTACGAAGGAGTAACAGATGCCTGCTTCCACCGCCCCACCCGACCGCCGTGCCGACCAGCTCATCGAGCGCGCCCGCATCGCCTACGTCAAGGCCGGCGGCCGCGAGCAGCCTGGCGAATCCGTCGTCGTCGACGTCGACGGCTTCACCACCATCACGCTGCGCAACATCAACGGCGTGCTGGCGGTCTACCAGCTGCACGGCGACATGCTGCAGCGCCAAGCCGTCGTCACCGCCACGGTCGACCAGCTCTTCGACGCCGCCTTCGCCGGCCCGCGCGACCCGCGCAGCGCCGAGTACCGCGCCGGTGCCCGGACCGCGCTGGAGTTCCGCATCGAGGGCCTGCCGATCCGCCGGCCGTACCGCGCCGGCACTGCCGCAGACGATGCGTTCTACGCCGGTATCGCCGAGGGCCACGCCATCTGGCGCGCGGCCCAGGCTGAAGCGGCAGGTGCCGCATGAGCGCGCAGCATCGACCACCCGGCCAAGGAGAAGAGTGCCCGCACTGCATCGTGGTGTTCTACGGGTTCTTCATCACCGCCAACGATCCCACCCAACCGCGTAACGCTATCGTTCAAGACCATGTCGCCCGGGTCGTGGCAATTGCTGCGAGTCGCGGCTTCACGCTCGCGGATGACCTCGCGGAACTGGTCGCCAACGGCGAGCACTACAGCGCACAGGCGCTGTGGATCGCTACCCGCCTCGGCGAAGTGATTGGCGTCGACCTGATGCAGTCGATGGTCAGCGGCCTGCTCGCCGAGCTCAAATCCAAGCAGTTCAACCCACCAGGAGAAACAGCATGACCGGCACCAGCAGCGTCACCAAATTGATATCGTTGATCGCCGTCGGCCAGTTGGCTGTCGAGCTGCACTGGGCCGAGCATGCTGCCAAGATGGCGAAGAACCACTACCACGAAAAGATCGACAAGTTCGAGGCGGTGCACGGCCGTGCAGACTCGCGCATCGATCCGCTCAAGCCGGAACACGCTAAGTTGATCAAGTATACCAAGGCCGAATATGAGCAGTTCCTGCTCGCGAAACGCAAGGCCTACAACGTCCGCCGCCGACTGGAGAACGCGAGCCGCAAGGCGGCCACAAACCACGTGGCGAAACACGGTGTTCCTGAAAAAATATCTTAGGCGATTGAATTTGCAGGAGAAATCTGCCTCGATGTTTTTTTGGCGGGCCGAACTTTAGTTAATCATGCTGATTTTTGTTGCTAATCAGTCAGGCCGTAGACGGCGACAACCGCTGTTCTTCTCGGACAAGAACGACGAGAACATCTACGACAACCGGGTCAGCATGACGGGAACCAGATGGGCGGGTCAATCGATAAGCCATTGATTCGATACGAAAAGTAGAAATCGGAATATCCCAGAACCACGTGGTTTCAGGATTTTCCAGGCGAATCAGATTCGATAATGACCAGGTTTCGGTGCAACCGCGCCACCGAACGCATCGTAAGATCAGCAACAGCATCACCCGAAAAACTGTAACCACAGAGGAAAAAATGAGTGCACGTGACCTGATGCCCTTCCGCTTCGAGAAATACGATGTCCGCGTCGTGCACATCGACGGCGAACCACACTTCGCCGGCAAGGACATCTGCGACGCCCTCGGCTACGCCAACGCAACTGACGCAATCACGCGCCACTGCAAGGGGGTCGCGAAACGCTCCCCCCTTCAAACCAGTGGCGGTGTGCAGGAATTACGCGTACTTGCGGAAGCGGACGTGCTACGCCTAATCGTCAGCAGCGCCCTGCCGGGGGCCGAAGCATTCGAACGCTGGGTGTTTGAGGAGGTACTGCCGTCGATCCGAAGGACAGGAAGCTACTCGGTTCCAGTGCGTGCGCTCACGCCCGCCGAGATGTTTCTCCAGAACGCGCAGATGATGGTCGATATCGAGCAGCGGCAGCTCGCCCAAGGCGAGCAGATCGACCGCGTCGAGCAGCGCGTCGACGATATCGCAGCCGGCCAGGTGCTGCTGACGCGGCCGTCTGCGGCTGAGTCCATCGTCCACATCCGGATCCGCATCGGCAAGCTCTACGGCCTGCCCGCGCGCATTGTCGACGAGGTGATCCGGCAGTCTCCGTACGCTTTGAAGCCGGTGATGGTGAAGAACGCGCACGAGGACGCCATGGGCGGCAGCTACGCCTGCTTCTGGATCAAAGACGTCAGCGCCGTGTTCGCACGCTTCGTTGGCGAATGCCAGCGCGCCACAGCCACCCAGGCCACGCACCCTTATATCGACGGCCGATTCAAGCTAACACAGCTCCCCAGTCGCCCAGCGGGCGCCGCCGAACCACCAGGCCCGCAAGCAGGTCTGAGCTTCTAGTAGTAACCCAGCAGCAGAAATAAAAAAGCCCACTCGGTGTTCGAGCACCGAGCGGACCTGTACGCCCTAAATTTTTGGAGAAAAAGCCATGGCGAATTCTAATGATACCAGCAATGTAGCAATAAAGGCAACCATCGAAACTTTGACTCAGCTCAAAACACTCCGCCAGCATCTCGGCGATGTCGAATCGCAGGCCATCGCAGCGAAGTCGCTGGGCGAGCTGTGCTTCGAACAGCTCGATCGCGTCGTCGGCGTCCTCAACGACCAGACCGGACTGAGTGCGGTGCTCTGCCTCGATGCGCTGCTGAAAGCCATCTGCCGCAACGTCGAGCTGATCCAGGAAGCTGTTGATCTGGCCGGCGGCGCGCTGCTGGACGTCGCGGTCATCGGCGCCGACGGCTGCGGCTGGCTCAAGGCGATGTTGGGCGCCACTCCCGATAGCGACCGCGATGTCCTCGTCTGGCACGGTGCCGACCAGATGCCGCTGCCCGCCTTTTATGCCGTTGCCGAGAGCTGCTGGTTCTCGAAGTATGACGGCAGCCAGCTCGACGACGGCGCCGTCACGCACTGGCGTGAAATTCAAGCTCCTCAAGGAGCCGCAGCATGAACGCCCGCGCCGACGCAAAATTGTTGATCCCCACGGTGGACACCGGTGTCAAGCCGGCCACCGCCGGCGACATCGAGAAAACGCTGGAGATCTCGTTCATCAAGGTGGAAGCGATGGCGGCGCTGTTGCGCAGCATCGCGCTCACGACAGACAACCGCGACATCAAGACATTGTGCAAGCACGGCGCCGGCCAGGCCGAGGAAGTCGCCAACGATCTGGACCTGCTGCGCGACCAGGTCGAAACGGCCGGCGTGGCTGGAGTTGCGCAATGAGCCGCCGCGTCGACACCGCCGCCGGCGACCAGCGCGCACTCGTCAGCGTGCTACCGGCCGCGCACACGGCGCGCATCGGAGGCGTGGATCTGAGCGCCGTCGAACGCCAGCTGATCGAGGACTTCCGCGGCATGGGAAACGCCGGCCGCACCCTCATGCCCCGCTTATTCGCGAAGCAGGCCAGCCGCGACCGCGAGAAGCGCATCGCCCAGAACAAGCCGAAGTTCCAGTTGGTACAGGAAGGTGTCCAATGACCGTGCCGAAGAAACCAGGCCGCGCCCCTGCTACACCAACGCCGGCGGCGGCGCTCACCGCCGACCAGTTGCGGGTGGCCCATCTGTTTGGGTCTATGGACGACGGAACTCAGGCGGCCATGCTGAATATGATGAGGGATATCGCGGAGGCGCGCCCCCGCCACAAGCGGCCGGCGCTGCGCCTTGTCGGCGGCGGTGCAGCGTGACCTCGTCAGCTCGCATGCATCCGCTGGGCGCCACGCCGGCGGTGCGCGCGGCGCAGCTGGTGATCGCGCTGGCCGCCGCACCACACCTTGGCCTGCTGGATGCCGACGAGACGGCGCGCGCCGGCGCCGTGCTGGCCAGCCTGTCGATGGCAGCAATGGGCGGCGGCTTCGGCGACGGCGACCTGATCATTGCGCTGGCCGTGCGCCGGCGCTACACCGGCCTGATCGAGGAGCTGGCCGCCGAGATGGTCGACCGCATTGGCGGCCCTGATGAATTTTTCGCGTTGCTGGACCTGTCCACGACGCTCAACGACTGGATTGGATGCACTGAATGACTCACAAAATTATTCTGGCTTTCTTGCGCCTGCGCCGCGAAATCCGCAGTCGCCAGCAGCTCAACACGCAGATTTACTGGACGGTGCGGCGCGCGCGGCGCGATGTCGGCCTCCTCAAAAAAGGCACCGTCTTCGAGCAGGCCCGGGCGACAACGATCGCCGCGCGCGCCGACGCGCTCGATCAAGTCTGGCACGCGGACAACCTCTATATCCGCCAGCTAGGCCGCAAGCTGCTGGCCATGGCGCCGGCGTTCGATGTCGTGACCACCTTCGAGCAGCGGCTGGACCTGCTGAACGTGAACGTCGCCGACCGCGCTGCGATTGAACACGGCGCCGGCCTGGTCATGATCATCGCCGGCCACTGCCTGGAGGACTCGGCGGCGCGCCGCGGCGAGCACCACCACAGCGGAACGCTGTTCGACGCGGTGCAGCTGGAGATCATCATCCAGATGTCTAGCACCGCCGAGGGCCGTGCGGCCGCCGACAAGGTCATGGTCGACGTCTTCGGCGCCCGGGCCTACAGCCTGTTCGGCCAGAAGCCGGACCTGCAGCTGATCACCAGTGCGCCGCTTGGAGCAAAGCCATGAGCGAACAATTCACCATGCCGCGCAAGCTGGCGCACGAACTGCTGGGCGCGCTGCTCAACGGGCCAAGCTTGAACCCGGCCGGCTACGAGGCGCTGAAGCAGGACTTAGCGGCGCGGATCCGCGCGGCGCCGCCGGATCCTGACGGCGAACGCGACACGACGCTGCTGGACTTCCTGGACCGGAATTTACGCCTCAACATGGGTTGGCGTGTCGGCGTGGCGCCGGCCGGCAATCTGTCCGTGCAGTCGGTCATCGGCAGCAAGACAACCATTCGCGAGGCGATTGTCGCAGCTGCGCGGCAGCGCGCCACAACCACATCCACCACCACCGAAAGGAACTAAAAATGAATATGGCCGAAATGAAGGTCTTCGTCCGTTTGCCAGCGGTAATGGCGGCTACCGGCCTATCGCGCACCACTATATACGAAAGGATCAAGGCGGGCATCTTTCCGGCACCGATCTCGATCGGGCCGCGCGCCGTAGCGTGGGATGCCGGTGCGATCGCGGCTTGGCAGGTCAACTGCATCAAGGAAGGCCGTGCCGGAAGTCGCAAGTAGTCGTGTGGGTACAGATGGGGGTAGCTTTTCAATGGACGAAAAAAAACCCTTGAAATCAAGGGCTTTTTCAAAATACTGGCGGAGACGGTGGGATTCGAACCCACGATACAGGTATAAGCCGTATGCATCCTTAGCAGGGATGTGCCTTCGGCCACTCGGCCACGTCTCCTAGTCGATCGCTCAACTATGTCTTTTCTACCAAACTGCGCTAGAGCAGACGACCGTCATAGTATAGACCGCAACCCTATTGGTCAAGGCTAGGTGACGATTTTTTTCGAAAAATTTATGCCTTCTCCAGCTCGAACGCTTTGTGCAGCGCGCGGACGGCCAGTTCCATGTATTTTTCGTCGATCAGTACCGAAATCTTGATCTCGGAGGTCGAGATCATCATGATGTTGATGCCCTCTTCCGACAAGGTGCGGAACATCTGCGATGCGACGCCGACGTGCGAACGCATGCCTACGCCGACCACCGAGATCTTCGAGACCTTGGCGTCGCCGGTGACGCTCGCGGCGCCCAGTTCGGCCTTGGTGCCGTTCAGCACGTCGATGGCGCGCTGGTAGTCGTTGCGCGATACCGTGAACGTGAAGTCGGTTTTACCGTCGACCGACTGATTCTGTATGATCATGTCGACTTCGATGTTGGCGTCGGCCACCGGGCCGAGGATGTGATAGGCCACGCCCGGACGGTCCGGCACGCCCAGCACGGTGATTTTGGCCTCATCGCGGTTGAACGCGATACCGGAGATGACTGCTTGTTCCATGTGTGTGTCTTCCTCAAACGAAATCAGGGTGCCCGAGTTGGCTTCTACTTCCAGGTCCAGCATAGGGTCGGTCAGCGACGACAGGACGCGGGTCGGTACGCGATAGTTGCCGGCGAATTCCACCGAGCGCGTCTGCAGCACTTTCGAGCCCAGCGACGCCAGTTCCAGCATTTCCTCGAACGTGATCGCCTTGAGCCGGCGCGCTTCCGACACCACGCGCGGATCGGTCGTGTACACGCCGTCTACGTCGGTGAAGATCAGGCATTCGTCCGCCTTCATCGCGGCGGCGATCGCCACGGCGGAGGTGTCCGAGCCGCCGCGGCCCAGGGTCGAGATGTTGCCGCCGTCGTCCACGCCCTGGAAGCCGGTGATGATGACGATCTTGCCGTCGTCCAGGTCGCGGTTGACCTTTTCATTGTCGATCGACTGGATGCGGGCCTTGGTGAAAGCGGAATCGGTTTTAATCGCGACTTGCCAGCCGGCGTAGGACACGGCTTTCTTGCCAATCGCCAGCAGTGCCATCGACAGCAGGCCGACCGACACTTGTTCGCCGGTCGAGGCGATCATGTCCAGTTCGCGCGGGTCAGGCTGGGCCTGGATTTCCTTGGCCAGCGAAATCAGACGGTTGGTCTCGCCCGACATTGCCGACGGCACGACGACGATGCGGTGCCCGGCGTCATGCCACTTGGCGACACGCCGCGCGACGTTCTTGATACGGTCCGTCGAACCCATCGACGTACCGCCATATTTGTGCACGATTAAAGCCATAACAGAGAGTTTTCCGCTCAAATAAAGGTAAATGGAACCCTAAACTCTACATGCCGCACTGCAAAATAACAAGTCAAAAAGCTCATAAAGTCATACCGTATAGGCATATCTACATACAAAATTCGGCAAATACGGGGTATTGTCTATACAGCCTGCCAACGCAGCCGTAGACGTGTTGCGCCCTCGGCAACCACGCTGGTGCAGTCCATGCCGATGCCGGCGGCGAACAGCAACTGCTGCGGCGTGCTGACCACCGGCAGGCGCGAGCGCTCCCAGGCCGGGATGTCCAGCGCCTGGTAGTGATATTTGAGGCCGCGCGTCGGACGGTTGTGCGCGGGCTTGAGGCGCTCGCCCCCCTTGCGGAATTCGATCATCAGTTGCTGCGCGCGCAGCCAGTCGCCGTCCAGGCCGCCCTCGCCTTCGCCGGCCGCGTCGAAGTGCAGCACGCCGCCGTAGGCCGGGAACGCCATTTCAGCCTCGCCGCTCCAGGTGAAGGACGTGCCCGGCTCCTTGTCGAACTCGTCCTCGCGCGTGCCTTCCAGGTCGGCCAGCTTGGGCGTGATGTGCAGGCGGTCGCGGTGGCGTCTTACGTGGCAATCGGGGTGCGTTACCAGAGGTTGCGCGCCGTCATGGGCTTCCAGCAGCTGGGCCAGCATCTCGGACAGCCAGGCCGCGCTCGGCATGCGCAGCTTGCGGACGTGGAACCAGTGGCGCAGCATGTTGTAGCTGCGGTCGGTGCTGAGCGTGCGCAGCTTGCTGATGTCGATGCAGTCGCCGTCCAGGCACAGGGCCAGGTCCTGCTCGGCCAGTTCGGTCAGCAGGCGCTGGGCCGACTGGGCGTGCTGGGCGCTGCGCGCGAAGCGCTCCTGGAAGCCGGGGAAGGCCTCCGCCAGCGCCGGCATGACCTTGTGGCGCAGCGCGTTGCGGGCGAAACGCGGGTCGTCGTTGGATTCGTCGTTGACGTAGCCAATGGCGTGCTCGGCCACGTAGGCCGCCAGCTGCTTGCGCGAGACCGGCAGCAGCGGACGCGCCATCACCAGGTCGGGATTGGCCAGCAGTTCCGGCGCGGCGTTGGCGGCGTCCATGCCGGACAGGCCGGCGGTGCCGGAGCCGCGCAGCAGTTGCAGCAGCACGGTTTCGGCCTGGTCGTCCTGGTGGTGGGCGGTCAGCAGCAGCTTGACGCCGTGCTCGCGGCACAGCGCCCCCAGCGCGGCGTAGCGCGATTTGCGGGCGGCTTCCTCGGTGCCGGTCTTTTCCTTGCGCACCAAGGTCACGCGGCGCGCTTCGAAGGTCACGCCGAGGGCGGCGCAGGCGTGTTCGCAGTGCGCCAGCCAGTCGTCGGCGTTGGGGCTGATGCCGTGGTGGATGTGGAAGGCGTACAGGGCCACGCCATGCGCTTGCGCGTAGACATGCGCCAGGTGCAGCAGCGCCGACGAGTCGAGGCCGCCGCTGAGGGCGACGGCCATCCGGCCGTCCTCGCCCGCGCGCTGCAATGCGGCGCCGGCGGCCTGCTCAAAGGTTGAGGATAAGGTCGGGATTTGCTGCTTTTTCAATTACGGCTCCAAATGCGAACCGGGGGCAGCGCGTGCGCGTGCCCCCGGCTATTGTGTATAGGTTCCCGCTTTCGCGGGAATCCATACTGAGTATCTTACTCCTGCGGCGTGGTTTCTTTGAACTTACCGTAGCTCATCAGTTTTTCGTGACGGGCTTCCAGCAGGTCCTTGGTCTTCATGCCGTGGAACTGGCGCAGCGAATCAGCCAGCGCACGCTTCAGCAGCGTGGCCATCTGTTTCGGATCGCGGTGCGCGCCACCCAGCGGCTCGGTGACGATCTTGTCGATCAGTCCCATGGCCTTCAGGCGGTGCGCGGTCAGGCCCAGCGCTTCGGCGGCGTCGGCCGCGCGCTCGGAGGTCTTCCACAGGATCGATGCGCAGCCTTCCGGCGAGATCACCGAGTAGGTCGAGTATTGCAGCATCAGCACGGCGTCGCCGACCGCGATCGCCAGCGCGCCGCCGGAGCCGCCTTCGCCGATGATGGTGGCGATCAGCGGCACTTTCAGTTCCGCCATCACGTACAGGTTGTGGCCGATCGCTTCCGACTGGCCGCGCTCTTCCGCGTCGATGCCCGGGAAGGCGCCCGGCGTATCGACGAACGTAAAGACTGGAATACCGAACTTCTCGGCCAGCTTCATCAGGCGCATGGCCTTGCGGTAGCCCTCGGGCTTCGGCATGCCGAAGTTGCGCAGCGCGCGTTCTTTGGTGTCGCGGCCCTTCTGGTGGCCGATGACCATGCAGGACTGGCCGTTGAAACGCGCCAGGCCGCCCACCACCGACAGGTCGTCCGCATAGGTGCGGTCGCCGTGCAGTTCGTGGAAGTCGGTGAAGATTTCATTCACATAGTCCATGGTGTATGGACGCTGCGGGTGGCGCGCGATCTGCGCGACCTGCCAGGGGGTCAGCTTGGCGTAGATGTCTTTGGTCAGTTGCTGGCTTTTTTTAGCCAGGCGATCGATCTCCTCAGAGATGTCGACAGCCGAATCGTCCTGGACGAAACGCAGTTCTTCGATCTTGCCGTCGAGTTCAGCAATGGGTTGCTCAAAATTGAGGAAAGTCGTTTTGGTCATTGTACCTCCGTGTTTATTCTCAGCCGAACGGGCACAAAAAGGCCTCGCACAGCGATTAGAGTGTCTATTCTACAGCAACCGGGTCCAGACTACGCCATAAGTACCATGTCGCGACCGTGCGCCAGGGTTCCCAATTGGCGGAAACCTCGCGCGCATCGCTGCGGGAGACCGGTTCGCCGGAGAAATAATTCTGGCTGATGCCCTGGATCAGGCCCGGGTCGTCCAGCGGTAAAACGTTGGGACGCAGCAGATTAAATATCAAAAACATCTCGGCTGTCCAGCGGCCGATGCCGCGGATCTGCACCAGCTCGGCGATGACGGCTTCGTCATCCATCTGGTCCCACTGGCTGGTGTGGACGCGCTTGTTCTTGAAGTGGTCGGCCAGGTCGAGGATGTATTCGGTCTTGCGCTTGGACAGGCCGCAGGCCGCCAGCTGCTCGGCGCCGGCCTTGATGATCTGCGCCGGCGTGCATTTCGGGCTGACCAGCAGCAGCTTTTTCCACGCGGTGTCGGCCGCCTTGGTGGTCACTTGCTGGCCGACGATGGAGCGCGCCAAGGTGGTAAACGGGTCGTCATGGCCGACCAGGTGCAGGTCGCCAAATTGCGGGATCAGCTTTTTCATGATGCGGTCACGCTTCATGAGCTCGATCTTGGCTTCTTCCCAGTACGGCGGAACGGCCGATACCGGGCTGCCTGCGCCCTCGTTATCCTTGGCGGTGACCATTATGCGCGGCGCCAGTTGGTGGTGCCGTCAGGCTTGTCTTCGAGGATGATGCCGGCCGCCAGCAGATCGGCACGGATCTTGTCCGATTCGGCGAAGTTGCGCGCCTTCTTGGCTTCGATGCGCTTGGCGATCGAGGCCACGATGGCGGCGTCGCCCGAGGTGTCGGCGCCGCCCACGGCCGCCTGCAGGAATTGCTGCGAGCTGCGGCCCAGCAGGCCGATGACGTCGGCCAAACCCTTCAGCTGGCGCGCCAGCGCCGGCGATTTCGACTTGTTCAGCTCGCTGACCAGGTCGAACAGCACGGCGATCGCCACCGGCGTGTTGAAGTCGTCGTCCATCGCCTCGGCGAAACGGACCGCGTACGCTTCTTTCCAGTCGAGGGCCGCGCCGTCGCCTGCCACGCCGTCCAGCGCGGTGTACAGGCGCGTCAGCGCCACGCGGGCGTCGTCCAGGTGCACGTCCGAGTAGTTCAGCGGGCTGCGGTAGTGGGCGCGCATGATGAAGAAGCGGATCACTTCGGCATCGAATTTCTTCAGCACGTCGCGGATGGTGAAGAAGTTGCCCAGCGATTTGGACATCTTTTCATTGTCGACGCGCACGAAGCCGTTGTGCACCCAGTAGTTGACCATCGTGTGGCCGAACGCGCCTTCCGACTGGGCGATCTCGTTTTCGTGGTGCGGGAACTGCAGGTCCGCGCCGCCGCCGTGGATGTCGAAATGTTCGCCCAGCAGCGCCGAGCACATGGCGGAGCACTCGATGTGCCAGCCCGGACGGCCCTTGCCCCATTTGGAGTCCCACTTGACCTCGTCCGGCTCGGCGTCCTTGGACGCCTTCCACAGCACGAAGTCCAGCGGATCGCGCTTGCCGGTGTTGACATCGACGCGCTCGCCGGCGCGCAGGTCGTCCAGCGACTTGCCCGACAGGCGGCCATAGTTGGGGAAGTTGCGCACGGCGTAGTTGACGTCGCCGTCCTCGCCCTGGTAGGCCAGGTCCTTGGATTCCAGCGTCTCGATCAGCGCCAGCATTTGCGGCACGTATTCGGTGGCGCGCGGCACCAGCGTGGCCGGCAGGATGCCCAGCGCGCCGGTGTCTTCGTCCATGTAGCGGGTGAAACGGGTGGTCAGCTGCGAGATGGTCTCGCCGTTCTCGACCGCGCGCTTGATGATCTTGTCGTCGATGTCCGTGATGTTGCGGGCGTAGGTGACGTCGTAGCCGGAGGCCAGCAGCCAGCGGTACATGACGTCGAACGCCATCATCATGCGGGCATGGCCGATATGGCAGTAATCGTAGATGGTCATGCCGCAGACGTACATGCGGACTTTGCCAGCCTCGATAGGAACGAATGTCTGCTTGTCACGCGCCAGCGTGTTGTAAATCTTTAAATTGCTCATCGGACTCTTGCGTATTCTTTCTTATAAGCGCTGTCAAAAAGTGCAGAGCCTCGGGCAATACGATAACCCGGCGCGGCACATGAGTTGGGTGCGCACCATTGATTTCATCGCTTGCCGTGGAGACTGACAGACCCTCGGTAATGTTCTTCTTTCCACCTTCTAAGGGGTAGAATGGAACAAGTATAGCATTGATAAAAACAGCATAGTCCCAATATGCAAGAGGATTTTATCAGCCCAACACCTAACCAGAGGAAGCAACAATGCACCAAACTCAGCCATCGCTGTTCGGAAAACTGATGACCGTGTTCGCCGGCCTGACCCTGTCGGGCGCCGTGCTGTCGGCCCCGGCCGCCGCGCCGTCGGCCACGCCGCAGGTCGAAATCAAGACCTCCATGGGCGATATCGTGCTTGAACTGGACCGCGAAAAAGCCCCCAAGTCGGTCGACAACTTCCTCGCCTACGTCAAAACCGGCTTCTACAAGGGCACCATCTTCCACCGCGTGATCGACGGCTTCATGATCCAGACCGGCGGCTTCGATGAAAAGCTGAAGCAGAAAAAAACCAACAAGGCGATCCCGATCGAATCGCAGAACGGCTTGCTCAACAACAAATACACGGTGGCGATGGCGCGCACCGGCGATCCCAACTCGGCCACCTCGCAATTCTTCATCAACGTGGAAAACAACGACGCCCTGAACTATCCGGGCCGCGACGGCTTCGGCTACACGGTGTTCGGCAAGGTCGTCAAGGGCGAGGAAGTGGTCGACAAGATCAAGGGCGTGCTGGTGGACGACAAAGGCATGTTCCAGAACATCCCCGTGATCCCGATCGTGATCAAGTCCGCGACGATTTTGAAGACACCGATCCAGCCGAAACAGTAAAATAGCGGCCTTGCCGTAAAAAACATTGATCTAACTACTCAGGATAAAAACATGACCAACGTAATCATCACCACCAACCTCGGCGCCATGACCGTCGAACTGAACGACGAAAAAGCGCCTAAATCGGTCGCCAACTTCCTGGCCTACATGGAAGCCGGCCACTACAACGGCACCATCTTCCACCGCGTCATCGACGGTTTCATGGTCCAGGGCGGCGGTTTCGAGCCAGGCATGAAGCAAAAGCCAGCCGACGCCACCGTGGAAAACGAAGGCAAGAACGGCCTGAAAAACGACACCTACACGCTGGCCATGGCCCGCACCTCGGCGCCGCACTCGGCATCGGCCCAGTTCTTCATCAACGTGAAGAACAACTCCTTCCTGGACTACCCAGGCCAGGACGGCTGGGGCTACGCCGTGTTCGGCAAAGTCATCGAAGGCACCGAAGTGGTTGACGCCATCAAGAAGGTCAAGACCACCCGCAGCGGCATGTTCGCCGACGTGCCGGCGGAAGACGTTGTCATCGAGAAGATCGAACTGGCCGCTTAATGGACCAAAACAACATGCGCGCGGCCCCGGTTTGCGCGCTGTTTATCTCCGATCTGCACCTGCAGCCCGCGCATCCCGCCACCAGTGCGGCGTTCTTCGACTTCCTGGAACGGCATGCGCGGCGCGCGCAGCAGTTGTACCTGCTGGGCGACCTGTTTGAATACT
The DNA here is from genome assembly GCF_047302815.1 of Duganella sp. CT11-25. NCBI lineage: Bacteria > Pseudomonadati > Pseudomonadota > Betaproteobacteria > Burkholderiales > Oxalobacteraceae > Duganella > Duganella sp. CT11-25. Next base: position 6,963,442 of record NZ_JBKBFD010000001.1, on the reverse strand, counting down.
GGGCCGGCGACGACGACATCAGCGATCCCTACCACCAGCAAATCATTGCCGCGCTGCGCAGCGTGAGCGATGCGGGCGTGACCGTCCATTGGATCGCCGGCAACCGCGATTTCCTGGTCGGCGCCAGGTTTGCCGAAGCCGCCAACCTGATCCTGCTGCCGGAAACCTGGGTGGCCGAGATCGCGGGCCTGCGCGTGGTGGTGCTGCACGGCGACGCCCAGTGCACCGAAGACACCAAGTACATGGAATTCCGTACCATGGTGCGGCAGCCCGCGTGGCAGCAGCAATTCACCGCGATGCCGCTGGCGCAGCGCAAGGCCATCATCGCCGGCCTGCGCGAAGACAGCCGCAAGGAACAAGGCACGAAATCCTACGAGATCATGGACGTGACGCCGCAGGCGATCGCCGAGGTGTTCGCGCAAACCGGCACCGACATCATGATCCACGGCCACACCCACCGCCCCGCCCTGCACCAGGCGGACGGCAAGCGCCGCTACGTGCTGCCGGACTGGGAAGCGGACGCCACCCCGCCGCGCGGCGGCTGGATCGCCATCGATGAACAAGGCCACATCACCCGCCACGACCTGAGCGGCACCGTCATCACTTCGTGACAGCCGAGGCCGGCCTGCCTATAATTGGTCGCATGACTATTCGTCCGCAGTTACGCCACTGGAGCATGTTTGCCGCCACCGCACTGCTGTGCGGCACAGGCTGGTCCGCGCCGCAGCAGCTGACCGTGGCCTGGCGCGACAAGCCGCCCTATCACTATGTCGCGGCGGACGCCAGCCGGGGCTTCCTGCTTGAAAGGGCGCAGCAGATCTTCAAGAGCGCCGGCGTCCCGGCCCGTTTCGTCAGCGAACCGCAAAAGCGCATTTGGGCCAACTTCCAGCATGGCGCCACCAACTACTGCTCGATCAGCTGGTACAAGCTGCCGGAACGCGAAGCCATCGCGCAGTACACCCAGCCCATCCATGAAGACCTGCCGCACACGATACTGATTTCGCCCAGCGCGGTCGCGCGCGTCAGGTCGCATGCCACGCTGGACTCGCTGCTGGCCGATCCCGACCTGACCCTGGGCGTGGTGGACGGCGTGTCCTACGGACCGGCGCTGGACCTGATGATCAAGAACAGCAAGAACCACGTCATGAGCCGCACCGTGGAAACCACGCTGATGATGCGCATGCTGACTGCGGGCCGCGCATCGTATATGTTCGTCGACCGCGAGGATTGGGACTTTTTCCGCCAGAAGGAAAAGGTCATGCAGGCGGCGGTGCAGTACGATTTGCCCGGCATGCCGGCCGGCATGCGGCGGCATATCGTGTGCAGCAAGGATGTGCCGCAAGAGACGATGGACAAGCTGAACAAGGCAATCGCCGCGACCGGGGGCATCGTCAATCCCGGCCACAGCGTCAAGCAAAAGTGATCAGCGGATGATCAGCGCCCCAGGGCCGACATCGCCGCATTCAGGCGGCGTATCAGCGGCTGGTTGAGGTCGCGCGTGTGGCGCGTCCAGCGCTCCATGGTGCGCTGCAGTTCGGCGTGCAGCGCATTGGCCTTGACCGCATCGCCCACGCCGGCCGCCCAGATCGCAAACTCCGCCTGCGCGGTAAAGCTGTTGTAGCGGCCCAGCGCAAACTCGAACTCCGCCCTCGCCTCGTCCTGCCGGCCCGCCGCCGCCAAGGCTTGCGCCAGCAGCAGCGAGATTTGTTCGGCGCGGAAATTGGCGTCGCTGCTGCGGATGGTTTGCAGATGCGTCACCGCCGCCGCCGCCCGGCCGCAAGCCAGCGTGGCGCGCGCCGCGCCGTAGCGGATTTCCAGGTCGCCCGAGAACGGACCTTGCAGGCAGGCCTCGTAAGTTGTCGCAGCCTCGTCGGCGTTGCCCGCTTCCAGCAGCGCGCTGGCCAGGCGCATATGGTTCTGCGCGGTCGGCGTGTATTCGTAGGCGTCGCGCGCCTCCCGCAGTTCGCGGCCCGGATCGAGCGACTTGGCCGCCGCCGTCACGGCCTTGCGGGCGCCGTGCCGCAGTTTGGAATTCGGCAGGTAGACCGCGACGAAATACACGACGCTGCCCAGGCCCGGGAACATAAACAAAATCATCAGCCAGTACATCTGCTGCCCGCTGCGTATCACGTGGACGGCGAAAAATAGCGCCACCAGTACGTGAATTCCAATTCCAAAAATTGCCATGAATCGCCCCAACAATTAAACAGTGAGGCGAATTGTAATGGATTACGCGGTGACGGCGCTTGGCTGGCGCAGCCAGGCACCGGCATAGCGTGCCAGGCGGCCGATGAACACGCCGTTGAACAGGCCGTACAAGGTGGTCACGCCCAGCGCGAACGGCAGGCTGTGCGGCAGTTCGGGATGCATCACCGACAACACCGCCACCGTGTATTTGGTGAGGAAGATGGCCACCATCAGCGCCAACGGCAGCCAGCTGCCGCGCTGCAAGACGGTGCCGGCGGCGCGGTTGACGGCGATATCGCCGCTGGTGACCTGCCAGGTCAGCGCGGCGCCGGCCAGCATGCCCACCGCCCACACGCCCCACACGCCGGCGCCCAGCGCGCCGTGGGCGTTCATGCCGGACAACGCCAGCACCAGCATCACGCCGGGGATCAGGGCGACCTTCAGCAGCGACGATTCGCGGTCGCGGCTGGCCAGGTAGCCGCGGTACAGCAGAAAGGCCAGCAAGGCCCAGACGTAGACAGGGGTGTGGGAAATGATTTGCTGAATCATGGCGTGCTCCGCAGGTGTGGTTAAGATGTCACCACTATGCGCTGTCCGCCGCAGGCGCGGAACGCCATGCGACGAAATGCGGCGGAACGGCGCGAAACGCCCGATTACTTCGCCGGTTGCAAATTGGCGACCAGTCCGCCGGGCCGCGTATCGATGCCGGTCAGCACGAACTGCACGCCCGCATAGCGCAACTCCTCCGGCCGGAAGGTATGGACCGGCACATCCCGGATGATGTTATCGCTGAGCAGGTTGGCCACGCTGGCCAGCTGGTTCTGCTTGCCTTCATCGAGGTTATCCATGACAAAGCGGTCCACGCGCGCATCGGCGATATAGATGGCGTTGTGCAGGCTATCGACCTTCAGGCGGCCGGAAATGGCCATGCTGCCGTGCCAGACCTGGCGCGCCAGCAGCGGCGCCACGTTCAGGTCGACGTTCAGCGCCACACGGTCATTGTCGGCCAGGATGGCCAGCTGCGGATGGCTCAGCTCGACGTCGAACACGCCCAGCACGCGATGGTGCATGGGGAATTTTCGGTCTAGGTCGCGCTGCATGCGCTCCTGCGGCAACTCGACCTGGCGCGGGCCGATCAGGCTGGCGCAGGCCGCCAGCAGGCACGCCAGCATCAGCGGCGCGGCGAGTTTTGCATAACGGTTAAGATAAATCATGTGCTCTTTCCAGAAGGCTTGACGCGACATTATGAACCACACCCGCATCGGTTGCGCAGGCTGGAGTATAGACAGGGAATCGGCGGCGCGCTTTCCCGTTGACGGCAGCCACCTCGAACGCTACGCGCGGGTGCTGAACGCGGTGGAAATCAATTCCTCGTTTTACCGCCCGCACCAGCCGCAGACTTATGCGCGCTGGGCCGCCGGCGTGCCGGCCGATTTCCGCTTCGCGGTCAAGCTGCCGCGCAGCATCACGCACGACAGCCGGTTGGCCGGCGTGAACGAACTGCTGGCGCGCTTTGCCGCCGAGGCCGGCGCCCTCGGCGACAGGCTGGGCTGCGTGCTGGTCCAGTTGCCACCCAGCCTGGCGCTGGAACCGGCCGTCGCCGACGTGTTTTTCCCCGCCCTCGCCGCCCGGTTCGGCTGCATGATCGCCTGCGAGGCGCGCCACGGCAGCTGGTTCGGCGCCGACGCCACCGCGCTGCTGCAAAGCCACGGCGTCACCCGCGTGATCGCCGATCCGCCGGCGCGCGAGCCCGGCCCCTACGTGCCGACCAGCGGCAGCATCTACGCGCGGCTGCACGGCAGTCCCCGCATGTACCACTCCTCCTATGACGACGACTATCTGGACAGTGTCGCCGCCTACCTGTCCGGCAAGGACGCCTGGTGCATCTTCGACAACACCGCCAGCGGCGCCGCCCTGCCCAACGCCCTCACGCTACTTAAAAAACAACAAGATGCATGAATTGCTTGTTTTTTTGATTTCTAGTGTTATAGTTCACTACAACACCACTTCATTAACACAGATCAAGGGGTACACATGTATGTCCACAATAGGCTGGAATGACAATGCGCCGATTTATCGGCAGCTCAAGGACCGGGTCGTCGGCATGATGCTTGACGGCTTGCTCAAGCCGGGCGATGCCCTGCCCTCCGTGCGGCAAATCGCCGCCGATTATCAACTCAACCCAATCACGGTTTCGCGCGCCTACCAGGAGCTGGTGGACGAAACCCTGGTAGAAAAAAGAAGGGGACTTGGTATGTACGTTACTGATGGCGCCCGCGACAAACTGCTGGCCACCGAACGCGAGCGCTTCCTGCGCGAAGAATGGCCGGCCATGCTCGAGCGCATCCGCCGCCTCGGCCTGGAACTGGAATCCCTGCTCAAGCCGGCCGCCCCCGGAGGTGCGGCATGAGCGCCATCATCACCGCGTCCAACCTCAGCAAGCGATACGGCAAGCAAGCCGCGCTGAACGGCGCCAGCTTCACGGTCGAGGCAGGCCGCATCATCGGCCTCATCGGCCCCAACGGTTCCGGCAAGACCACCACGCTCAAAGCCATCCTGGGCCTGACCCAGTTCGAAGGCGAGCTGTCGGTGCTCGGCATGGACCCGCGCACCCAGCGCGAGCAGTTGATGAACGAAGTCTGCTTCATCGCCGACGTCGCCATCCTGCCGCGCTGGCTCAAGGTCAAGGATGCGATCGCCTTTGTGGAAGGCGTGCATCCCCGTTTCGACCGCAGCAAGGCGGAAAAGTACATCGCCAACACCAAGCTCAGCCCGAACATGAAGGTCAAGGCCATGTCCAAGGGCATGGTGGTGCAGCTGCACCTGGCGCTGGTGATGGCGATCGACGCCAAGCTGCTGGTGCTGGACGAGCCCACGCTCGGCCTGGACATCCTGTACCGCAAGCAGTTCTACCAGAACCTGCTGGAAGACTACTTCGACGAAAACAAGACCATCCTGATCACCACGCACCAGATCGAGGAAGTCGAGCACATCCTGACCGACCTGATGTTCATCCAGGACGGCAAGATCTCGCTGGCCGCGTCGATGGATGAAGTGGGCGAGCGCTTCACGGAAGTGATGGTCGAGCCGCAATTCGTCGCCGCCGCCAACGCGCTGCAGCCGCTCAGCCAGCGCACCGTGTTCGGCAAGGCCATCATGCTGTTCGACGGCGTTCACCGCGCGCAGCTGTCCAACTTCGGCGAACTGCGCACGCCCAGCGTTGCCGACCTGTTCGTCGCGACCATGAAAGGAACCTACGCATGAAAACCATGAAATGGCTGATCAAGCGCGAGATGTGGGAAAACAAGGGTTCGCTGTTCTGGGCCCCGGTCGTGATCGCCTCGCTGCTGTGCTTGCTGGCGCTGGCCGCCATCTTCTTCGGCCGCCACGTCCAATTCAACGACGCCGGCCAGGCGATGTCGGTCGGCACCATCACCATCGAAGGCGCCATGCGTTCGCGCATCGCCGAGACCATGTCGCAGGCCTATGTGGCCTCGGCGATGCCAGTGTTCATGATACTAAGCTTGCTGGTGTTCTTCTACTGCCTGGGCGCGCTGCATGACGAACGCGCCGACCGCAGCCTGCTGTTCTGGAAATCGCTGCCGGTATCGGACCTGACGACGGTGTTGTCCAAGGTGTTGACGGCGCTGGTGGTCGCACCGCTGATCACGATGGCTGTCGGCATCTTACTGTCGCTGGTGATATTGATCGCAGCCTGCGCCTTGCTGCTGGCGCACGGCACCAACCTGTTCGGCGCGATCCTCAGTTCGCCCGACTTCTACCTGACGCCGCTGCGCCTGGTGGGGCTGCTGCCGGTGTACATCCTGTGGGCGCTGCCGACGGTGGGCTGGCTGCTGATGGTATCGAGCATGGCGCGGTCCAAGGTCTTCCTGTGGGCGGTCGGCACGCCGGTGGTCACGTCGCTGCTGCTGCTGTGGGCTGAAAAAGCGCTGAGCTTCGGCTTCGACGCCAGCTGGTTCGCCGCCAACGTCGTCAACCGCATCCTGCTGGGCGTGGTGCCGGGATCGTGGCTGGGCTTCGCCAAGGACACCATCTCGCTGCCGCACGAAGATCACAAGCTGGCCCTGCCGGACGCCATCTTCAACGCATCCTGGTCGACGCTGGGCGGCGTCAGCGTATGGGTAGGCGTCGTGGCAGGCGTCGGCATGATCGCCGTCGCCGTCTGGATGCGCCGCCGCCGCGAAGAAGGCTAAAACCCAATCCGGGGTCAGGTCTGAAATGCAGACACGGGCTCTACAGTAGCAACGCGACTGTAGAGCCCGTGTCCGCATTTCAGACCTGACCCCGGAGTTTATTCGAACTGCTTGCGGAATTCGGCGAACTGGGCGGTCAGGTCTTCGACCTGCTGGCGCAGTTGCTGCACTTCCTGCTCCAGCGCGCCGATGCGCGTGCCCTGCCCGCCCGCGCTGACCGAGCCGCCCAGGCCGGCGGCGGTTTCTTCGCGGGCCAAGGCTTCTTCCCCACCCAGCAACTGGCCGTAGCGCGGTTCCTTGGTGCCGGGCGCCAGGGCCAGGCGCGAGACCAGCGGCGGATATTTGTCGATCAGGAATTGCAGCGCCTGCTCGACGTCGGCCACCGATTTGAAGTCGTGCACGCGCCCGCTGCGGGTGCGGATTTCGCCGGCGGTTTGCAAACCGCGCAGCATCAGGATCGTCAGCACCGCCAGCTTGTCCTGCTCCAGCGACCATTTGATGCGCATGCGGTGCTCGTACTTGGTGACCCGCGCGCCGGCCTGCGTGATGCCGTTGACGTATTTGCCCTGCATCAGCCGCTGCAGCACGTCGGCCACCGTTTCTTCCGATACCGACATCACCGGGTCGCGGCTCGACAGCTGGTTGCAGCCGTTGACGATCGCGTTCAGCGACAGCGGATAATTATCCGGCGTCAGCGCTTCCTTTTCGGCCAGCACGGCCAGCACGCGGATTTCAAACGGATCCAGTATTTCTACGCCATCGGGTGACAATTCCATGTCCATTATCCTTATTCGACTAGCTTGTTCAATTGGTCGGAATTCAATTTATCACATTCGGGCACGCTCTGACATTGCAGCCCCGCCGCCTTCAGCGTGGCGACGATGCGCTCGATCTGCTCTTCCTGCTTGACGGCGTGGTCGATCAAGCCGTGCAGGGCCTTGGACAGCGGATCGTCGCCGTTCGGCGTGACGCCGTAGGCCGCGAACAGATTGGCCGTGGCGCTGACCGCCGCCACTTCCTTTTGCACGATGTGCGCCGGATTGCCGACCGCCGTCGCGCCCGGCGGCACCGGTTTCAGCAGCACCGCGTTCGAGCCGACCTTGGCGTATTCGCCGACCGTGAAGCCGCCCAGCACCTTGGCGCCGGCGCCGACGATGACGCCGCGCGCCAGCGTCGGATGGCGCTTGGCGCCGACGTGCAGCGAGGTGCCGCCCAGGGTCACGCCCTGGTAGATGGTGCAGTCGTCCCCCACCTCCGCCGTCTCGCCGATCACCACCCCGAAGCCGTGGTCGATGAAGACGCGGCGGCCGATGGTCGCGCCCGGGTGGATTTCAATCCCGGTGATGATGCGCGCCAGGTAGGAGATGAAGCGCCCCAGCCATTTCATCCTGTGCCACCAGCACCAGCTGGCCCATCGGTGCATGACGATCGCCTGCAAACCCGGATAACAGGTCAGCACCTCCCAGGCGTTGCGGGCGGCGGGATCGCGTTCGATGATGCTGTTAATGTCTTGGCGCAGATGGTGGAACATGGCTGGAAATAATGACAACCGAAACACTCATGGTAGCGTATCCGATTGGGAGTTGCTGGAAAGCGGCTTGCTTTGGAGGGAGGCGGGAATGAATTCCGGCAGCCCTGTAAGTGAGCCGCCGGGAGTACGTCGCGATTAAGCGGAAGGCTTACAAGCCGTCCTTCGCGATACGCTGGCGGCGCGCTTCGTACAGGCAGACGCCGGATGCGACGGAGACGTTCAGGCTCTCGACCGAACCGAACATCGGGATCGAGACCAGCATGTCGCAGGTCTCGCGGGTCAGGCGGCGCATGCCCTCGCCTTCCGAACCCATGACCAGCGCGGTCGGGCCGGTGAAGTCGGCTTCGTACAGGCCCTTGTCGCCGTCGTCGGAGGTGCCGATCAGCCAGATGTCGCGGTCCTTCAGGTCGCGCAGCGTGCGCGCCAGGTTGGTGACGGTGATGTAAGGCACGGTCTCGGCCGCGCCGCTGGCGACCTTGGCGGCCGTGGCGTTGAGGCCGACAGCGCGGTCTTTCGGCACGATGACCGCATGTGCGCCGACGCCGTCTGCCACGCGCAGGCAGGCGCCCAGGTTGTGCGGATCGGTGATGCCGTCCAGCACCAGCAACAGCGGCGGGCCGTCGATGGCGTCGAGCAGTTCATCCAGGTTGCGCGCCAGCGACAGCTGCGACGCGAACGCGATCACGCCCTGGTGCCGGCGGGTGCCGACGATCTTGTCCAGCCGCGCCGAATCGACCGGCATGACGCGCACGCCGGCCGCCTTGGCGTTGGCGACCAGGTCCTTCATGCGGCGGTCGTCGCGGCCGATATCGACAAAAATCTCTTCCACGGACGAGGCCTCATGACGCAAACGCGAGGTCACCGCGTGGAACCCAAAAATCATTTTATTCTTACTCATTTATCGCTTCTTTTTACTTTTTGAGACAGGCTTCGCTGCTCGGGGTGCTACCGCGGCACTCGCTGCGGCATTAGTCTTGCGGCCGCCCGTGGCCTTCTTGGCGGCCGGCTTCGCAGCTGGCTTGGCGGCTTTGGCCGGCTGCGCTTTTGGCACGGCCGGACCAGGCTTGATATTGGTCTTGCGGTCCTTGGACGGCGCATCGGATTTGTCGGCGCGCGGCGGCGGCGCATCGGCGCCGGCCAAACGCAGGTCGATCTTGCGCGACTCCAGGTCCACGCGCACCACTTGCACGTTGACGCGGTCGGTCAGCTGGAACTTCTTGCCGGTACGCTCGCCGCGCAGTTCGTGGCGCGCATCGTCGTACTGGAAGTAGTCGGCGCCGAGGTCGGTGACATGCACCAGGCCTTCGACAAACAGCTGGTCCAGCTGCACGAAGATGCCGAAGGTGGTCACGCCGGTGATGATGCCGGTGTATTCCTCGCCCAGCTTGTCCTGCATGAAGTAACACTTCAGCCAGGCTTCGACATCGCGCGACGCTTCGTCGGCGCGGCGTTCGTTGGCCGAGCAGTGCACGCCCAGCGCATCCCACACGGTCAGGTCGACGGCTTTTTTCTCTTTGCCTTCGGCCTTGTCCTTGGCTTGCTGCTTGCGGGTGGCGTTGGAGACGTTGGTGTTCAACACGCTGGTCGCCGCCACTTTCGGTTCGTACTTCTTGCCCAGCAAAATGGCTTTGATGGCGCGGTGCGTCAGCAAGTCCGGATAGCGGCGGATCGGGCTGGTGAAGTGGGCATACGCCTCATACGCCAGGCCGAAGTGGCCGATATTGTCGGGGCTGTACACGGCCTGCTGCATCGAGCGCAGCAGCATGGTTTGCAGCAGCGACGCGTCCGGACGCTGCTTGACCTGCTTCATCAGCTCGGCGTAGTCGCCCGCCGTCGGCTTGTCGCCGCCGTTCAGGTTCAGGCCGACCTGCTTGAGGAAGGTGCGTACCTGCTTGAGCTTTTCAGCGGTCGGGCTGGCGTGGATGCGGTAGGTGCCTGGATGCTTGTGGCGGATCAGCAGATCGGCCGCGCACACGTTGGCGGTCAGCATGCACTCTTCGATCAAGCGGTGCGCATCGTTGCGGGTACGCGGGATGATCTTCTCGATCTTGCCCGACGGATTGCAGACGATGTAGGTCTCGGTGGTCTCGAAGTCGATCGCGCCGCGTTCGGTACGCGCCTTCAGCAGCGCGTGGTAGACCTCGTACAGGTTCAGCAGATGCGGCACGATGCCGGGACGGCGCGCGGCCTCGGGACCCTTGGTGTTGCCGAGGATGTCGGCCACTTCCGTGTAGGTCAGGCGCGCGGCCGAGTGGATCACGGCCGGATAGAACTGGTAAGCCTTGATCTCGCCCTTGGCGGTGACCACGGCGTCGCACACCAAGGTCAGGCGGTCGACCGCCGGATTCAGCGAGCACAGGCCGTTGGACAGTTTTTCCGGCAGCATCGGAATCACGCGGCGCGGGAAATAGACCGAGGTGCTGCGTTCCAGCGCGTCGGTGTCGAGCGCGTCGTTCGGCTTGACGTAATGGCTGACGTCGGCGATCGCGACGATCAGGCGGTAGGCGTTGGCGCGGCCGATCTTGACCGGTTCGCAGTAGACCGCATCGTCGAAGTCGCGCGCGTCTTCGCCGTCGATGGTCACCAGCGGTACGTCGCGCAGGTCGACGCGGTCGGCCAGGTCGATGTCGCGCACAAAGTCCGGCAGCTTGTTGGCTTGCTTGAGCGCGGCGTCCGAGAACACGTGCGGCACGCCGAATTTGCGCACGGCGATTTCGATTTCCATGCCCGGGTCGTCCAGCGAGCCCAGTACTTCGGAGATCTTGCCGACCGGCTGCTTGAAGCGCATCGGTTGCTCGGTCAGCTCGACGCTGACGATCTGGCCCGACTTGGCCTTGCCCAGCGAGCCTTCGATGATGATGTCCTGCGCGATCCGCTTGTCTTCCGGCGCGACGATCCAGGCGCCGTTCTCGTTCAGCAGGCGGCCGATGATGTGGCTGTTGGCGCGGCTGACCACCTCGACGATGGTGCCTTCCGGGCGGCCACGGCGGTCGACGCCGACCACTTTGGCCAGCACGCGGTCGCCATGCAGCACTTTCTGCATTTCTTTTTCGGGCAGGAACAGGTCTTCACCTGGCTCATCCGGGATCACGAAGCCGAAGCCGTCGCGGTGGCTGCTGACGCGGCCGGCGACAAAGCCGGTTTCCACAGCCAGCGAGAACAAGCCGCTGTCGTCGGAGACCAGTTGGCCGTCGCGCTGCATGGCGTTCAGACGGCGCGACAGGACGGCTTGGGCCTCGGTCGCCACCTTCAGCGATTTCGACAGGGCGCGCAGGTCAAGCGGCGCTTTGGCGCTGCGGAAGATGCCGAGAATTTCCTCCCGGCTAGGAATGGTGTGGGTAGATTGGTTCAAAAGTATTTCTATAGTTATTTATTGACAGTATTCAGAGAAAATCCGGCCTGGCAAATTCGTCAGGTGCATATATATGTCATGACGACAGGCGTAGTGTACTTGGAAACGCTGTGATTGACCAATTTGCCGCCCCTTGCGCGAATTTCTTCGCAATTTATTGCAAAGGGCATTTGACATCGCTCAGGATTCCTCTATAATCTTGGTCTCTCGCAGCGACAACGTTGAAAAACGAAAGCAAAACGAGAATTGCTAGACAGGGTAGATGTGCAGTAAGGAATGTCAAAGTTCATCTGGCGCGAAACTCTCCCCGTCGTTATAATAGCAGAGTTGTTAAGAAGCATCAGTGCCCACGTGGCGGAATTGGTAGACGCGCATGGTTCAGGTCCATGTGCCGCAAGGTGTGGGGGTTCGAGTCCCTCCGTGGGCACCACAAAATTCCGCAAAAAAGCCTCCATCAGCGCCCGGCGTCGATGGGGGCTTTTTTCATTTTTAATGTTTTATAATCGACCGCATTCCATTCGATACCAGGCGTCCGCATGACTCAGCGCATCAAGACAGATCACTTCTATCTGGAGATCCGGACCGAGGGAACGACGCTCTCGCGCCAGCCTTCTGCGGAACAGCCGGTGATTGCGGAGAAATCCGACGTTCCGGAGCCCCTGGAAAAGAAACAATACATCTACCGCCCCAACGACCCGTTTCAATCCGCCATCGATCGCATAGAGGCGGCCGGCAGCATTTCAGTTACCCACAAGCCCTGGATCAAGACGGCCTGGCTGTATCTGTTTGTGATTGGCCCAATCGCCTGCATGGAGCTTTTTGCCCTGGCGTTGAAATTCAAAGCCTCGGGTGGCTGGCTGGGATTCGCGATACTCAATCTGATGACGGTCTCTTATGGCCTACTGTCGTATTCGATCTGGCTGAACAAAACCAAAGGCCCCGCCACAGGCTCATGACGCCTCCTGGCACCACTCCAGTTGCAGATGGGCGCCGATTTCCCGCAACAAATCATGCTCGTTGACCGGCTTGGGCAGGAAGGCGTTGGCGCCGACCTCCAGCGAGCGCTCCGCCTCCTCCGGCGTCGAACTGGCTGAAATCATCAGTATCGGCGTCTTGGCCGTTCGGGCATCGGCGCGCAGGCGGCGCGTGGTTTCGATGCCGTCCATGTCCGGCATCACCATATCCAGCAGCACCATGTCCGGCGCGGCGACCTGCATCTGCCGCAGCGCGGCATGGCCGCTGTCCGCCTCCAGCATGCGGAAGCCCAGCGCTCCCAGCAAGTCGCGCAGCAAGGCGCGGTTGGTGGCGACGTCGTCCACCACCAGGATGGTTTTGCGCGGCCCCTGATAACCGGTCGCGATCTGCTTGCCGGCGACCGTCGCGCCCGGCTCATCCACCACCTTCATCGGCACATCGAACCAGAAACGGCTGCCCTTGCCCGGCGTGCTGTCCACGCTGAGCTCGCCACCCATCAGCTGCACCAGCTGGCGACTGATCGCCAGCCCCAGGCCGGTGCCGCCGGCGCGGCGCGAGATATCGCCGACCTGCTCGAACGGACGGAAGATTGCCTCGGCATGATCGGCGGCGATGCCGATGCCGGTATCCATTACCTCAAAGCGCAGCCGCACGACGTCGGCCGCAGCGCCCTCGCCGGCCGGCAGCGGCGTCACGCGCAGCCGCACCGAGCCGCGATCGGTGAACTTGAGCGCGTTGCCCAGCAAGTTCAGCAGCACCTGCCGCAAGCGCGTTTCGTCGACACTGATCGCCATCGGCAAACCGCCCACCAGCTCCAGCTCGAAATGCAGGTGTTTTTGTTCGGCGCGCACGCGCATGATGTCGGCCACCACCATCAGCAGCTCGCCCAGCCGCACCGCCTTGGGATGGAATTCCATCTTGCCCGCCTCCACGCGCGACAGGTCGAGCACGTCGTTGATCAGCGCCAGCAGATGGTGGCCGCCCTGCTGTATCGTGCTGATGCCGGTCTGCTGCGGCGCGGTCAGGCCCTTGTCGCGCTTGAGGATCTGCGTGTAGCCGAGGATGGCGTTGAGCGGCGTGCGCAGCTCGTGGCTCATCGAGGCCAGGAAGGCGCTCTTGGCGCGGTTGGCCACTTCGGCGCGCTCCATCGCGGCGCGCAGGTCGTCGTTGGCCTTCTGCAGCTCGGCGTTGACGGCGGCCAGTTGCGCCGGGCTGGGGATGCGCAGCGCAATCGGTATCAGCCGCACCAGCACGACGGCCGTCACCACCGAGGCCACGGCGGTGATCGCCTTCAGGCCGACCGACAGCACATAGTCGGGATACCAGACCACCCAGATATCGGCGACATGGGTGCTGCCGCAGGCGAGGATGAACACGCCGAAGGCGATGAACACCCAGTCGAACGGCATGTCGCGGCGCTTGCGGATGAAGTAGATCAGCGTGATGGGAATCGTCAGGTAGGCCAACGCGATCAGCGCGTCGGAAATCACGCTGGTCCAGAGGATGGAAGGGATCCACAGGAAGCAGTGGCCGTGCGGCATGAATCCCTGGCTATCGAACCAGCTGCTCAGCATCTCCATCGCCTGTCTCCGGTTTTTTATAGGACGGAAACGAGCTTACGAAAGTGTGAGCAAACAAGCAAGCAGGAAATGTTTCGTGCGCCACAGTCTGGCGTATGCGAAATTCTTTCACAAAAGAAGCATTTCACTCTTGACGGAGGTACGCCCCTCCCGTAAGATTCTGGCCTCTGATGCAGAACACGCAGCAGAGCAAAGCAGCAAAGCAGTAACAGTGCCCACGTGGCGGAATTGGTAGACGCGCATGGTTCAGGTCCATGTGCCGCAAGGTGTGGGGGTTCGAGTCCCTCCGTGGGCACCACAGAATTCCGCGAAAAGCCTCCTTCGGGAGGCTTTTCTCATTTCAGCGCCTGTAAATATTCGGCGTATTTGCCGCTCTCCCTCAACCGCTTCAACCCCTTGTTGAACAGCGCCAGATAACGGCGGCCGGCCGGATCCTTCTTGCTCAGCAGCAGATGGTATCGGGTGATGTTGTACGGCTTGGGATCCCAGCTAATCTGCGCGGCCTGCTCCGGCTCCAGATAGTCGCGCATGATATGGCGGCCGACATCGAGGTTGGCCGGGAACACATCGAAACGCCCGGCCGCCAGCTTGCGGAAATTCAGCTCGTCGGTGGCGGCCGTGCGGTCCATGACGATCCGCGGATCTTTGTCGAACACATATTCATAGCCGGCGGTGCCGCCCATGCGCACACCGGCCAGGGACTTGCCATGCCATTGAAACGTCTTCAGATGAAATAGCACCGATTGCCCTTCAAGCACCACGTCGCTGACATAAAAGTCGCGCCTGCGATCGGTATCGCGCTTGGACGCGCTCCAGACGATGGTGCCGTTAGCGCTACCATTAGCGGCCTCGACATACGCCCTGCTCCATGGACGAAACACATAGTTGACCTGCACGCCCTCCAGCGCGAAGGCTTCGGTGACGATGCGCGAAATGGGGCCGTAATGCGGCGATTTCTCCGAAATGTACGGCTGCCACTCGCCACTGGTCAGCGTCAAGACCTCGCCGGCGCGGGCGGCGATGGACAGGAGCAGCAAGCCGGCAACGGCCAGCGCCTTGCGGGGAGCAAACATGGGACGGCGCTCTCGCGTTGATCAAAACGCCATTATGATTCAACCAGTCTCGCCGAAAATGAAATAATTTCACAAAAGCACCAGATCGCTATTGACGACCGTGCGGACGTCCTTTAAGATTCGGGCCTCTGTTGCAGAACACGCAGCAGAGAAAAGAAGTAAAGCAGTAACAGTGCCCACGTGGCGGAATTGGTAGACGCGCATGGTTCAGGTCCATGTGCCGCAAGGTGTGGGGGTTCGAGTCCCTCCGTGGGCACCACAGAATTCCGCAAAAAGCCCTTCCATCTGGACTGAGCGCGATCTTGAGCGCGTTCAGCCTGATGGAAGGGCTTTTTTCATTACAGCGCGGCTTTGACGGCGGCGGCCAGAGAAATGGTCGGATGGCCGATCAGCTTGCCCAGCGTTCCGCTGTTATCGTCCAGCGCGCCCTTGGCGGCTTGCGCGTCCGAATCGGCCAGCAGTTCGGCCAGCGGCGCCGGCAAGCCCAGTCCCAGCAACATGCCCAGGTATTCCTGCTGCGGCAGGTTGTGGAACGGCAGCGGCTTGCCGGTCTGGCGCGACACTTCCGCCGCCAGTTCGGCCAGCGTGAACGCGCTGTCGCCCGCCAACTCATACACTTGCTCGACCGGCTTGGTGCTGGCCAGGACCACGGCCGCCGCTTCCGCATATTCCGAGCGCGCCGCAGCCGCGATGCGCCCCTCCCCCGCCGCACCAGCCAGGGCGCCGTGCGCTATCGCGCCACCCAGGCTGCCGGTGTAGTTTTCCACGTACCAGCCATTGCGCAGCAAGGTGTAGTTCAGGCCGGACGCGCGCACCGCGTCTTCGGTGGCGCGATGCTCGGCCGCCAGCGCCAGCGCCGAACGGTCCGCATGCAGCACGCTGGTGTAGGCCAGCAGCGCCACCTTGGCCCGCGCCGCGGCGTCGATCACGTTGCGATGCTGCGCCACGCGCTGACCAAGATCGTTCGAGGAAATCAGCAGCACCTTGGTGGCGCCCTGGAAGGCGGCGTCCAGCGACGCTGGATCGGTGTAGTCGGCGCGGCGCACCTGCACGCCTTGGGCGGCCAGGTCGGCGGCCTTGGCGACATCGCGCACGGCGGCGACGATCTGCCCGGCAGGGGTGGTCTTGAGCAGCTTGGCGATCACCAGACGGCCCAGTTGGCCGGTTGCACCTGTAACGATAATCATGGCATTTCCTTTCAGTCGAAGTTCAGCGAATTCCGCAGGGACCTTTCCGCGCGGTTGAATCCATCATATAGGCTATACTTACGAAATGTAAGTACGCACATTTTAGTAAGTACCCCAATTCAGGAATCCGTCCATGAGCCAGCAAAAAACCAGCAAATCCCTGCGCGCAGCCATCGCCGAGCGCAACGAACTCCAGCGCGCCCAAGTGATGGTGGCGGACTGCCCGTCGCGGCTGGTGCTGGGCCATATCACCAGCCGCTGGGGCGTCCTGGTGCTGGTCATGCTGCTGGAGCGCACCCATCGCTTCAGCGAGTTGCGGCGCGCGGTAGGCGGCGTCAGCGAGAAAATGCTGGCGCAGACGCTGGACGCCCTCGCCTACGACGGCCTGGTGCTGCGCGTCGCCCACCAGGTGGTGCCGCCGCATGTCGAGTACAGCCTGACGCCGCTGGGGCGCGAGGCGGCCGAGCGGCTGGAAGTGCTGGTCGACTGGATCCAGGACAACTTCCCGCTGATCAAACAGGCCCAGGAAGCATCCGCATTGAAGGCTGCATAAGGCGCAATCTTGTAATACACTGGATTCACCTCCGCATCGCGGAACCGGACCAGATCCCATGATGCCGCCGCTCTCCTCCGATCAGCCGCACACCATCCTGATTGCCGCCAGCGCGGCATATGACGTTTCCGCGCTCGGCGCCATGCTGGCCCGCCACCACTACCACATCCAGGCCGTCAGCCGCGGCGACGAAGCGCTGGCCGCGGCCGGCGCCGGCGACATCGCCCTGGCGCTGCTGGACGTGGCGCTGGCCGGCAGCGCCAGACTCGAACTATGCCAGCGGCTCAAGCTGGCCAGCAGGCGCCCGTTGCCGGTGTTCCTGCTGTCGGCCCACCCCAGCGACGAAGAGCGCGAACGCGCCACCGAAGCGGGCGCCGCAGCCTACCTGCCGTTGAATTTCGACGCCGGCGACATGGCGGAGAAAATCCTGCTGCAACTGAAGGCGATCGCGTCCGCCCCAATCGTGCCCGGCACGCCGACCATGGCCTCGCTGGAAGTGAACTACCACACCATGCTGGCCGGCTCGCCCGACGCCATCCTGCTGATGCAGCGCGGCACCAACAAGGTGCTGGACGTCAACCGCCGCGCGCGCCAACTGTTCGGCATGACCGAGACCGAGCTGGTGCAGACCGATCTGGTGTCGCTGTGCCCGCCGCTGCAGCCGGACGGGCAAGCGTCGGCGCAAGCCTTCACCACCTATGTGGAACGGGTGATGGCCGGCGACGTGCAAGTGTTTGAGCTGGCGATGCGGCACAGCTCGGGCAACCCCATCGCCTGCGAGCTGCGCATGGTGCCGCTGAACACGCCGGCCTACCGGCTGATGCATGTGCGCATCGTCGACGTCACGGCCAGCAAGCTGGCCGCCCAACTGCGCGACGGCAAGAACGCGCTGCTGGAAATGATCGCGCGCGGCGCGCCGCTGAAGGACACGCTGGAGCGGCTGGTGCTACTGATCGAGGCCCAGCTGGACGGCGGCCTGTGCACCGTCATGCTGCTCAACCCCGACGGCGTCACCGTGCAGAGCGGCGCCGGCCCCAGCATGCCGAGCGACTACATGGCGGCCCTCAACGGCCTGCCGATCGGCCCTGCGGCCGGCTCCTGCGGCACCGCCATGCACCGCAAGCAAACCGTGGTGGTCAGCGACATACTCAACGACCCGCTGTGGGCGCCCTACAGGGACGTGGCCGCGCACTACGGCCTGCGCGCCTGCTGGTCGATGCCCATCCTGCTCGACGAGGACACCGTGCTGGGCTCGTTCGCCATGTACTACAAGGAAGTGCGCAGCCCGACCGACGACGACCGCCAGCTGATCGGCGCCGCCACCCACTTGGCCGGCATCGCCATCGGCCGCACCCGCCGCGAGGAGGAATTGCAGCGCCACCGCGAACACCTGGAGGAACTGGTCTCGGCCCGCACCGCCGAACTGCGCCAGGCCAAGGAGGAGGCCGAGCACGTCAACGAGGAGCTGAGCACGGCGCTGGAGAACCTCAGCATGACGCAGGAAGAGCTGGTGCGGCGCGACAAGCTGGCGGCGCTGGGCGCGCTGGTGGCCGGCGTCGCGCACGAACTCAATACGCCGATCGGCAACAGCCTGATGATGGCCAGCAGCATGAGCGAACGCACCGCCGCCCTGCGGCGCGATGTCGAAAGCGGCTTGCGCCGCTCGGTGCTGGACGACTATCTGACCCAGGCCGCCAGCGCCGACGAGGTCGTGCTGCGCAACCTGAACCGCGCCGCCGCGCTGGTCGCCAGCTTCAAGCGCATCGCCGTCGACAGCGGCGGTTCGCAGCGCAGCCGCTTCGTGCTGGGCGACCTAGCGGCCCAGCTGCTGCAATCGCTGCAGGCCGAGGTGCGCCGGCACGGCCTGGCGCTGGTCGAAGACGTCGAGCACTGGCTGGAAATGGACAGCTACCCCGGCCCGCTGTCCCAGGCGCTGGGCAACCTGATCGAAAACAGCCTGGTGCACGGCTTCGAGGGCCGCGCCAGCGGCAGCATCACGGTCGCCGCGCACGACTGCGGCAACGGTGAAATCGCCATCACCGTCAGCGACGACGGCGCCGGCATTCCGGCCGACAACTTGAACCGCATCTACGACCCCTTCTTCACCACGCGCATGGGCTCCGGCGGCTCCGGGCTGGGACTGTATATTACGCACAACATTGTCACCGGCGTCCTGGGCGGCCGCATCGAGGCCGCCAGCACTGAAGGTAAAGGCGCCAGCTTCACGCTGCGCCTGCCCAAGGTGGCGCCACGCTGACGACTTCCTCTAAAGAATTTTCCGGCACGCAATTATTGCAGTCCTATAATGGAAAGTATCAGACCGGCAATCAGCCGGCCCATTAGCGGAGAGACGCGCCGTGCCCCTCAATCCTGCCCCGTCCAAGGCGCCCCTGGTCGCGCCCCTGCGCTGCGAATTTGTGGATGCCCAGACCGAAACGGCGTTCCTGCGCCACCACCTGGCGATGACCCAGGCGCAGTTGCGCGTCACCTTCCTGTTCTGCTCGCTGTTCTACCTGTGCTTCGCCGCCACCGACGTGGTCTGGGTCGGCTACAGCGCCAGGACCGCCCTGCTGGTCGGCGCGCGCATGGCGGTGGCGCTGACCGCGCTGGCCTGCCTGTCGCTGCTGCAACGGCGGCCGGCATCGATCCCCGTCACGCGGGTGGCCGCCAACATCGTCGAAGTGGCGGGCGCGGCCGGCTTCCTGCTGATCGCCGCGCTGCGGCCGGCGGAGTTTTCGCTGCACGCGATCTCGATGGCCATCGTCGTCATCGTCATCTACATCTACATTCCGAACCGGCTGCTGTACGCCGCGGCGATCTCGGCGGCGGCCACCGTGCTGTTCGTGGGCCTGGCCTGGCGGCTGGGCGGCCTGCGCAGCGTGGAACTGGCGACCATGGCTGCCTTGCTGGCGCTGGGTAATCTGTTCGGCTATGTCGCGGCGCGCCGCTACCAGATGCTCTGGCGCGACGAATACAGCGCGCAGATGGTGCTGAAAAACCTGTCGGTGCGCGATCCGCTGACCGGCTGCTACAACCGGCGCCACCTGCACGAGCAACTGCTGGAAACGGAGATTTCGCGCGCCCAGCGCTACCGGCTGAGCCTGACCGTCATCATGTGCGACCTGGATCACTTCAAGGCGGTCAACGACAACTATGGCCACTACGGCGGCGACGCCGTGCTGCAGCATTTCTCCGCGCTGCTGCGGTCGATGACGCGCGACAGCATCGACAGCGTGGTGCGCTACGGCGGCGAGGAGTTCCTGCTGATCCTGCCGGAGACCGACCTGGCCGGCGGCCAGCTGCTGGCCGAGCGCCTGCGCCAGAGCCTGGCCGCCACGCCGATCGAGCACGACGGCCAGCACATCGCCGTCACCGCCAGCTTCGGCGTGGCCAGCGTGGATTTCGCCGACTCCACGCACACGGCCCACCTCAACATGATCGCGGCGGCCGACGATTTGCTGTACGCTGCGAAAAACAGCGGCCGCAACCGCGTCTGCGTCCAACAACTGATTTGAAGTATGAGAAAAATCAATACGAAGATGGTGATTATCGTGACACTGGCGCTGTGCTGTGGCGGCTTGAGCGCGGCGCCGGCGCCGTGGTGGAAGTGGCGCAGCAAGATCGACGGCTACCTCGCCTGCGCGCAAACCACGCTGGGGCCCGGCTGGGAGCGGGCTTACGGACCGTACAAAGATAGCCGTTGCGAAAAGTTAGTTCTTGTTAAATAATGGGCCCACAACAACACGGTTGACCCGGAATCGCTGCAAGCTACATCCCACATCACTTGAGGAGACTGTATGTTTACGAATCCCGAACAATTTGCCAACGCCACCAAAGCACTGTTTGAATTTCAACTTGAAACGTTTAACGCGCTGACCAGCAAAGCTGTGCAAGGCGTGGAGCAAGTCGTGGCGCTGAACATGGCCACCGCGAAATCCCAGATCGAAGATGGCCTTGCCACCGGCAAGGAAATCAGCCAGGCCAAGGATCCCAAAGCCGCGCTGTCGCTGGCCGCCGCCAAGGTGCAGCCCGGTGTCGCCGGCGCCGCCGCCTACAACCAGCAGCTGGGCGAGATCATCGCCGAGATCCGTGAAGAATTCACCCGCGCCGCCGACGCCCACGTGGCCGAAGCCAAGAGCAACCTGAGCGCATTGATTTACGACGTCACCAAGAATGTCCGTCCCGGCTCGGAAAACGCCGTGCAGATCGTCAAGACCGCGATCGACAACGCCTTTGCCGGCTACGAACAGGTGACCAAAGCCACCAAGCAAGCCGTGCAGGCGGTGGAAACCCAGATCGCCAAGGCCAGCGCCATCGTCGAGCAAAACACGCCGGCCCCCGCCAAGGCCGCAAAAAAATAAGCTGTCAGCAGTTTCATCGGCCAGGCCTTGCGCCTGGCTTTTTTATTTTACTGGGCAAGCGGCGTGGAAAACGATACACTGTACATAAATACAGTTAATCGCCCGCAGCAGCCCCGCAATGATCAAAGTCCTCGAAAATCCGCTCTACTACCTGGAAAACTTCCAGCTGGTGCTCACGTGGATCGCCGAGCGTTACGACGATCTGCTGACGCCCGAAGAGCGCAGCTTCCTCCAGGCCTTCCCTACCCTGCCGCAGTCGTCGCGCGCGCTGTTCGTGCGCATGGTGATGCGCAAGGGTACGATCTTCCGCGCAAGCAAACTGGTCTATGCCGAAATCGGCAGCGCCCACGAAGCCGCGCGCCCGCTGGCGGCGCTGGGGCTGATCGAGGAAGACCCGCTGCTCGACCTGGACACCCTGTTCGACCTGTTGCAGAAACCCGAAATCGGCAAGATCTTCCATCTGACGCCGCAGGTCAGGCACCTGCGCAAGGCCGAGCAGCTCGAAGCGCTGCGCGGGCAATACGACGGCGAGCACCGTTTCTCCGGCTGGTACGAGGGCTCGGGCGACCACGCCTACCGCAACCTGACGCAAGAACTGTGCGACCGCCTGCGCCTTATCTTCTTCGGCAATTACCACCAGGACTGGACCGAGTTCGTGCTGTCCGACCTCGGCATCTACCAGTATGAAAAAGTCGCGTTCTCGCCGGCCGCGCGCGGCTTCCGCAGCCGCCGCGATATCGACGACTTCCTCGCGCTGCACCAGTGCCACGAACGCTTTGCCGCCGGCGAGGAACCGGCCGCCGTGATCGCGGACCTGCCGCCCTGCGCGCCCGATAACGAATGGCTGCGCAGCCGCCGCGACAAGCTGACCTTCAACATCGCCCAGCATCTGGAAAAGCTGGCCGACTGGCCGGCCGCGCACCAGCTCTACGCCGGCTGCAACTATCCCGGCGCGCGCGCCCGCGCCGTGAGGGTGCTGGAAAAGAACGAGCAGCCGCGCCAAGCCTTCGACCTGCTGCAACTGGCGCTGCAGGCGCCGGAGAGCGAAGCCGAACGCCAGCAGCTGCTGCGCATGGCGCCTCGCCTGGCGCGCAAGCTGGGCCACGCCAAGCCGCCGGCGGTGACGCCGGCGCAAGCGCTGCGCATCGACCTGAGCCTGCCGCCGCCGCCGGCACCGGACTACGTCGAATTCGTCGTGCGCGACCACCTGACGCGCGAGGACGCGCCGGTCTACTATGTCGAGAACTCGCTGATCAATTCGCTGTTCGGCCTGCTGTGCTGGGAGGCCGTGTTCTCGCCGATCCCGGGCGCCTTCTTCCATCCCTACCATCGCGGCCCGGCCGACCTGCACAGCGCCGACTTCCAGCGCCGCCGCGCGCAGCAATTCGCCGCCTGCCTGGCGCAGCTGGACGGCGACGATTACCGCGCCACGATACGCGCCAACTTCGCCGCCAAGGCCGGCATCCAGTCGCCCTTCCTGTACTGGGAAGCGATCGACGAAGAGCTGCTGAACCTGGCGCTGGACTGCATCCCGGCCCAGCACCTGAAGCGCGCCTTCGAGCGCATCCTGCTCGACATCAAAGCCAACCGCAGCGGCTTCCCCGACCTGATCCAGTTCTGGCCGGCCGAGCGGCGCTACAACATGATCGAAGTCAAAGGCCCCGGCGACCGCCTGCAGGACAACCAGCTGCGCTGGATCGAATACTGCGCCGAGCACCAGATGCCGATCTCGGTCTGCTACCTGCAATGGGCGGCATGAAGACCGGCGGCTACACCATCGCCGTGCGCGCGCTGTGCGAGTTCACCGCCAAGACCGGCGATCTCGATCTGCGCTTCACGCCCTCGCCCACTGCGCAGGAAGGCATCGCCGGCCATGGCGTGGTCACCTCGCGCCGGGGCGACGACTATCAAACCGAAGTCGCGCTGTCCGGCGACTTCGGCCCGTTGCATGTGCGCGGCCGCGCCGACGGCTACGACATCCGCGCCAACCGCCTGGAGGAAATCAAGACCTATCGCGGCGACCTGAAGAAGATGCCGGACAACCAGCGCGCGCTGCACTGGGCGCAGGTGAAGATCTACGGCCACCTGTTGTGCCAGGACCAGGGGCTGGCGAAGGTGCGCCTGGCGCTGGTCTACTTCGACATCGGCAGCCAGAAGGAAACCGTGCTGCATGAAGACCATACGGCGGCCGATTTGCAAGCCTACTTCGAGCGGCAGTGCGGCCTGTTCCTGCAGTGGGCGCGGCAGGAGATGGCGCACCGCGAGGAACGCGACCTGCAACTGAAGGCGATGCGCTTTCCGCACGCGGATTTCCGGCCGGGCCAGCGCCAGCTGGCCGAAGCCATGTACCGTGCCAGCAATCGCGGCGTGTGCCTGCTGGCGCAAGCGCCAACCGGCATAGGCAAGACCGTCGGCAGCCTGTTCCCGATGCTCAAGGCCAGCGCCGAACATGGCGTCGACAAGCTGTTCTTCCTGGCCGCCAAAACCTCGGGCCGGCAGATGGCGCTCGATGCGGTCGACGTGATCCGCGCGGGCGCGCCGCTGCTGCCGCTGCGCACGCTGGAGCTGGCCGCCAAGAGCACCGCCTGCGTCAATCCGGACAAGGCCTGCCACGGCGAGTCCTGCCCGCTGGCCAAGGGCTTCTACGACCGCCTGCCCGCCGCGCGCCAGTCGGCGCTGGATATCATGGCGCCATCGGCCACGCCGCTTGCGCTGGACCGCGACACGCTGCGCGACATCGCGCTGGCCCACAATGTCTGTCCCTATTACCTGAGCAGCGAAATGGCGCGCTGGTGCGACATCGTCATCGGCGACTACAACTACTACTTCGACAGCAGCGCCATGCTGCACAGCCTCACGCAGCTCAACGACTGGAAGGTCAATGTGCTGGTCGACGAGGCGCACAACATGGTGTCGCGCGCGCGCAAGATGTACTCGGCCGAGATGGAACACGCCAGCCTGCGACTGCTGCGCAAGGCCGCGCCGGAAGCATTGAAAAAGCCGCTGGACCGCGTGCACCGGCAATGGAACCAGCTGGAGAAGGACCAGAGCGCCGAGTACCAGTCCTACGCCGCGCTGCCGGAAAAATTCATGGGCGCGCTGCAGACGGCGGCCACCGCCATCTCCGATTACATGGTCGATCATCCCAGCCATGTCGATCCCGACCTGCAAGGCTTCTACTTCAACGCGCTGATGTTCGCGCGGCTGGCGGAAAGCTTCGGCGACCACGCGCTGTTCGATATCGAGAAGGCCGACGGTTCGCGCGCAAGCAACAGCAACTCGGTGCTCTGTATCCGCAACATCGTGCCCGCCCCGTACCTGAAGCCGCGCTTTGAAAGCACCCACGCCACGGCGCTGTTCTCGGCCACGCTCAGCCCGTGGAACTACTTCGGCGACATGCTCGGCATGCCCGACGGTACGGCCTGGGTCGACGTCGAGTCGCCGTTCGTGGCCGAGCAGCTGTCGGTGCAGGTGGCGTCGCACATCTCCACGCGCTACCAGCACCGCCAGCAATCGCTGCGTCCGATCGCCGATCTGATGGGCGAGCAGTACCAGCGCCAGCGCGGCAACTACCTCGCCTTCTTCAGCAGCTTCGACTACATGGAGAAGGCGGCCAATCTGTTTGAAGAACGCTATCCCGACGTGCCGGTGTGGCGCCAGTCGCGCCGCATGGACGAGGCGGAGCGGGCCCGGTTCCTGGCCCGCTTCACGCTCGACAGCGAAGGCATCGGCTTCGCGGTGCTGGGCGGCTCCTTCGGCGAAGGCGTCGACCTGCCCGGCGCGCGGCTGATCGGCGCCTTCGTCGCCACGCTGGGCCTGCCGCAGATCAACCCGGTCAATGAACAGATCCGCCAGCGCATGGAAGCCATCTTCGGCGCCGGCTACGACTACACCTACACCTATCCCGGCATGCAGAAAGTGGTGCAGGCGGCCGGCCGCGTGATCCGCACCCAGTCCGACCGCGGCACCGTGCACCTGATCGACGACCGCTTCGGGCGGCCGGAAATCCAGCAGCTGATGCCGGCCTGGTGGCGTATCGACCGTATCGATGGCAGACAGCCGATAGCAATTTGCAATGGGGAGTGACTATCAAGTCTGATATATTCACCCCATATCCCCGGCGCCCCGCCTTCGCGCCACCGCTGCCGTTCCGGCCATATCCTCACCCAGCTCCGTGAGCAGTTCTGTATTTGAGGATGTTTTACCATGCAAGCCCGTGAAAATACCCGTCTGTCGACGGCTATCCAGAATGCCATCGCCATCGACGCCAAACATGGCGCCGCCCACGCCTGGGCCTATCTATCGGCCCATAACGTACCCAAGCAAACCATCTTGCGCGTGCTGTCCGGCCAAAACCAACGGCGCGCCTCGGACCGGCTACTCACAAGTTGATAGCGAGATTTTTCATAGGAAAAATCCTACCCGGATTCAGATGTTACCGAGTTGTCATTTTTCAGTGTTAGCATTTCAACACCGAAAAACTCAACCGGGAGTCTGTGATGGGTGCGATCGAAGGCCGTCTCAAGGAAGCACGCCGCGAAGTCTTGCTGGCCGCCGCCACGCGCTGGCGCGAACGCGAAGCACCGCGCCGGCAGAACTTGTCCAGCATCGCCCGCAGCGGCGTCGGCGCGGGCGATACCCCCAAGCGCCAGCAGGAATGGTTTGCGCGTGAACGCGCCAAGGCGCAGAACAAGATGCTGTTCGTCGAACGGGTGATCGGCCCCACCGCCGACTTCAGCCCGTTCGCCCCCAGCCAGCTGGCGACCAAGGCCGCCCAGCCGGTGGCGCGCATCGTCACCCTGCCCGGCGACGGCCGCGTCCCGCAGGGCATGGCGACCGGCTTCCTGATCCCGGGCAATCTGCTGCTGACCAATTTCCATGTGTTCCAGACCCGCTCCGACGCCAACGGCTACGGCGCCAATTTCAACTATTACGAAGATGAGCGCGGCCTGAACGAAGGCAGCTATTTCGAGCTGGACCCGCGCAGCTTCTTCATCGCCGACAAGGACTTCGACTTTGCCATCGTCGCCGTCAAGCCCAAGGGGCTGCGCGGCGAATCGCTGGCCGCAATGGGACAGATCCTGCTGATCGAAGCGACCGGCAAGATCCTCACCGGCGCGGCGCTCAACATCGTCCAGCATCCCAACGGCGGGCCGCGCCAGTTCGCCTTCACCAACAACCGCCTGCTCGACATCCTGTCCACCGGCTTCCTGCACTACGAGACCGACACCGACAAGGGCTCGTCCGGCTCGCCGGTCTGCAATATCGACTGGGAGCTGGTCGGCCTGCACCACTGCGGCGTGCCGAAGGTTGAGAACGGCAATATCCTCACCATCAACAACACGGTGTGGGACGACAACCATCAGCCTGAATCGGACATCCAATGGGTGGCCAATGAATGCGCGCGCGTCAGCTCCATCGTCGGCCGCCTGCGCGCGCTGACGGCCGACACGCCGGCCGAACAGGCGATGCTGTCCACGCTGCTGACCACGACCAGCGATCCGGTCGCCACGCCGGCGGTCGCGGCGGAGAACGTCACCCTTAGTGCTATCGGAGGAAATATGAGCTCGCCCGTCTTCAGCTTCAGCGGTCCCGTCACCATCAACGTCTATCCGCCAGCGACGGCCTCGCCGCTGCCGGCCGCACTGGCGCCGGCACCGGCATTCTCAGCAGAAGAAAAATCCCTGGTGTTCGACAGTGTCTACGCCAAGCGGCCGGGCTACGATCCGCTGTTCCTCGACATCGAGATTCCGCTGCCGGCGATCGATCCATCCCGGCACGACGAACTGTACTTGGTGGCCGACTACCAGGCCTACTACAAGGACTTCCGCAACGTGCCGCGCATGGCGCTGGGCGACAGCACGCCGGACGAGCCGCTGATACTGCCCTACCATCACTACTCGCTGGCCTTCAACAAGCAGTACCGCATGTGCCACTGGACCGCCTCCAACTGCGACTACCGCGACGTCGAGCGCATGGACACGCGCAAGCGCGCCGATCTGGGCGGCGAAAACTGGCGCTACGATCCGCGCGTGCCGGAGCAGCTCCAGCTCGGCAACGCCGACGTCTACGGTCCGGCCAAGCGGCTGGACCGCGGCCACATCGTCCGCCGCGAGGACAACGCCTGGGGCGCGGCCGGCCTGCCGACCGACTACGCCAACGCCGACACCTACCACTGGACCAACTGCACGCCGCAGCACGAAGCCTTCAACCAGGAAAACCCCAAGGACAACCGGCCGGGCAGCAGCATCTACAAGGACAAGGGCGTCAAGGGCATCTGGGGCGAGTTCGAAGGCGACCTCGCCAGCGCGGTGGAAAAAGGCGGCGGCCAGGTCACCATCTTTGCCGGGCCGCTGCTGTACGAGCACTTCGCCGAAACGGATTGGGGCAAAGGCAAAGTGGCGATCCCGAAAAAATTCTGGAAGGTGTACGTGGTGCCGGAGTCGGCGGCCAAGCCGACCAGGCTGCAGGTATATGGCTACATCTTCAGCCAGGAGCCGGCCGTCAAGGCCTACGGCATGACCTACGAGGGCGTCGACCTGCCGAAGTTCGAACGCAACCGCGCAACGCTGGACCAGATCAGCGAAGTCACTGGTATCATCTTCCCCAATATCCTGAAGGAGGCGGAACTACCGTGACGACTATCCAGAACATCCTCGCCGGCGCCCTGCTGGCCGCGCTATCCGGTGCGGCCGCAAGCGCCGAACTGTCCGACACCATCGCCAGGCTCGACGCCGAAGCGTTCGGCGCCTTCAACCAGTGCGACCAACCGGGCCAGCTGGACAAGCACGCCTCGTATTTCGCACCCGACGTCGAGTTTTACCACGACACCGGCGGCGTCACCTGGACGCGCGACGCCATGATCGCCAACACCAGGAAATACGTCTGCGGGAATTTCCGCCGCGAGCTGGTCGCCGGCACCATGAAGGTCGATCCGATCAAGGACTTCGGCGCCATCGAAACCGGCTCGCACAAATTCTGCCAGTTCGCCTCGGGCAAATGCGAAGGCCTTGCCGACTTCGCCATCGTCTGGCGCTACAAGGACGGCGCCTGGGCCATCGCCCGCGTGCTGAGCTACGGCCACCGCGCCAACCAATAAGCGCTCGGATTACCGCGCTGTCCCCAGGTGCGCGCATCAGCCAGGGGCAGCTTCCGCCCCGAAGCCGCCGGTCGAAAAGCATTATCTTTTTGAGCGAACAGCCAACTCCTCCGCAATTGCCAGCAGTTCTCGGTCTCCCTCCAAGCCGTAATAGGGCTTTACCCTCAGATGATTACGAGGTTGACGAGCTATTTTTTCTGGCGAATCATCAAGGATGGTAATGTGTTCTACTGGATAACCATGACTTTGCACACGGCGAAGGTCTTTGATATATACGTAGCCGTTGGACTGTGCATCCACGCGTTGAATACAACGTTCCACCGCCCAAGAGAACTTCACATCAAAACCGGCGAAAATCTCTGCTACGACCGCATCGACATATTCTCGCGAAGACGACGACCAGACAGCAAAATCGTATAGAGGCTTAGCGGCATTAAGAAGCTCGAAAAGAAATGGCCTTTTGTAGACGAAGTACGGCGCATACTCAAAATCCACAACCCGGCCAAGTTGTTGCGTAGTCGCATGCACCAACGTTTCATCCAGGTCGAAAATTAGGAGATTACTTGTCATACATTACCTGTGAATAGGTTGAGCGGCGGTTTCTGGCAGATACGCGTCGGCCTCGGCTAATTGTTGAGGCGGTAGATATCTTCAACCTCGCTTGAGGATATCTTTCTAAGGCTGTCCTCTATCTCCTCCAATCGAGCAGATGTAGGGAAGTGTAAGGTGATTATTTCGCCGCCTTGCCGTTCGACCGTAGTACGGTAATCGTAAGGCAAGTCGCAGTCGTCACCGAGATAGTCCGCAATGAAGTCAGCCAACTCATAATCGCCCACAACGACGACGACATGCTCATCATTGTGCATCCCAATTTGAATATAGGGCAAAACCTGTTTCATGTCTTCCTTAACAAACCCGTCGATGCCGACCAGCAGCCTGGCCGGATGGAGTTATGGTCGGAAATTCAACGGGGAACGTTAGGCACATAAAACGCCCATACATTCGCCGAAACCTCTGCTGTAGCGAACATCACCTGGCCTGTATCGGTCGTCATACTGTACACATCAAAGTTATGAGTCTGGCCGGAATATGAAGGGTGCGGTAGCGTGATACGGGAACCCGAAATGCTTTGCCATTGCTGGTCCCACACGTTCGCATCTTCAATGAGAAATTCAGTTCCCTCACCGATAATTCCCACTGCTTTCCATTCTGGAATTTTCATTTTACTCTGACCGCTCATGACCGAAATTAGCCTTCTGACGATTCATAACGTGCCTCAATGCCACGCCATCTGCAAGCATCGAGTACACCTCCAGCATAAGCCATTACTTCGTTCCAGGCGCTATTCCTAAGAAGCCCATCCAGAGAGTCGGGCAACAGCGCTAGTCGCTCCTTGTAATGGGCATCAAACCGTCTCAGCAGTACCAGCTCATCGGCAGAAAACTGGCTCGCAAACTGCGCATCTGCTGGATGGTAAAAGTCATCGAACCATTGATTAACCATTTCGGTCGCTACGTTCA
Source organism: Duganella sp. CT11-25 (assembly GCF_047302815.1). NCBI lineage: Bacteria > Pseudomonadati > Pseudomonadota > Betaproteobacteria > Burkholderiales > Oxalobacteraceae > Duganella > Duganella sp. CT11-25. Next base: position 6,933,810 of record NZ_JBKBFD010000001.1, on the reverse strand, counting down.
CTGGCGCTGATTCTTGATACTCAAGCTGCTCGCTGCGTGATGCGATAAGATTCAAAAGGTTAATGATGTTGACCCGATGTGGCCCCATGAAAGCTCCAGAAATTTATGCACTCGCCGCAGGCAGCTATTGGCCGAATACGGCAAAGCCTTAAGATGGTAACGCATTTAATTTGGCCTCAATTTTCGAGATACCCATCCCCAAATCCTGTGGTACCAACGCGGCCATACGATTCGGATATCCGAAACTTCCGTCCCTGTGACCTGCTACCCAATTTAGTACGAAACCGCACTAGAGTCTGCAGTTAAAAATCGCTCTGCGAACTGCTTCGGCGTTTGATAGCCAAGTGAGCTGTGTGGCCGCTCATCGTTGTATTCCTCACGCCAGCTCTCGATCACCTGCCGGGCGTGGCGCAGCGATAAGAACCAGTGCTCGTTCAAGCATTCATCGCGGAACTTACCATTGAAGCTTTCGATATAGGCGTTCTGCTGCGGCTTGCCCGGTTCGATAAATTTCAGCTGCAACTGCTTCCCGTAAGCCCATTTATCCAGCGTTTTACCGGCAAATTCCGGCCCATTATCAACGGTCACCGAGATTGGCAAACCTCGCTTCTCGGCCACCCGTTCCAGCACCGATACGACCCGATAGCCAGGCAGTGACGTGTCGACTTCGATTGCCAAGCATTCCTTCGTAAAATCATCCACGATGTTCAGGCAGCGCAACCTGCGGCCATCAACAAATCCATCCGATACGAAATCCATCGACCAACTCTGATTCGGGGCCGTCGCCAGCACCCTGGCTGCTCGCTCGATCCCGGCGATGCGCTTGCGCTTGCGACGACGAACCATCAGGCCTGCCGCGTGGTACACGCGGTAGGTGCGTTTGCAGTTAAGTTCCCAGCCTTCTCGCCGCAATAGCACATGCAAACGTCGATAGCCGTAACGGCGCTTCTGTTCTGACAGCGCAGTCAGGCGTTCCAGCAATGGCCCGTCGTCAGGCCGTGTCGATGCGTACTGGAACAACGATCTCGAGATGCCAATCAGCCCGCAAGCCCGCGTCACACCTAACGCATGGACGGTCATTAAATGTGTCACAGCGAACCGCTTTGCTTGCGGGCTTACCACTTTCGGCCAACAACATCCTTCAGCGCCGCGTTATCCAACATCGCGTCTGCTAGTAGCCGTTTAAGCTTGGCGTTTTCTGACTCAAGTTCCTTTAACCGCTGCGCCTCTGAGACCGTCATGCCGGCAAACTTCGCCTTCCAGTTGTAGAACGTTGCTTCGGCAATCCCGTACTTCCTGCTCAGATCGCCTACCTTGGCGCCAGCTTCAGCTTCCTTGAGTACCGCAATGATCTGCTCTTCCGTAAATCGCTTTTTCATGCCTGCCTCCCAGTTGGCAGACTCTAGCTTAGCATCGTACTAAACTGGGGTAGCAGGTCAGTGTTCTGGCGCTCCCCAAGCTTGTACGGCCCAATCTGCATCGGCGAGAAACAGATCTTCAAGCAGTGGCAGTGGCACTCGCTCAGAATTCGCAATGCATTCATTGGCAACGGCCCAACGAAACGATTGGTTTGCATCGACAAATTCGTCAGCGTGCTTTCCATTCCAAGCGAACGCAATCGTCTTGTGCTCCGAAGTGTTGTAATGTTCGATGAACTCGGCGATAGTTGGCAAGAACGCTCCTAATTTAATTCAATGTCCGGTAATGGCCGACTTAGGTCGTCGATCACCGGGATAGTTTAGTTCGCTCCGACGGGTACGGCTTGCTGAGCTGGGGCATCTCTCATACGTCGATATGCACTTGCGATCTGCGCTAAGCGTGATGGTCTTCCAACGCCTCTTCCCATCGGATGGTTTGCAAGCACTCGGTGTTGATTTGCACCGAAAATTGACCCACTTTCCCCAGTAATTTGCAACTGAATCTGACCCACGTGAAGAGCACAATTCGACCTGTCTCATCGGCAGGAGAACGGAGTGATCAACGTGGCGTTACTAGGCATAATTCGACGCTGGCACATTCGTGACCAGATTCCCCTACGGGAGATTGCCAGAAGGCTGGGCATCTCACGTAACACCGTCCGGCGCTACTTGCGTTCGGAGACCACCGAGCCTAGCTATGCGGAACGCCGTATAGCGAGCGGGCTGGATAAATATTCCGTGCAGTTATCAGGATGGCTCAAGGCCGAGACGGGCAAGCCGCGTAAGCAGCGCCGTAGTTTGAAACAGATCCACGCGGACCTGAAGGAGCTGGGATATGAAGGATCCTACGATCGCGTGGCAGCGTTTGCCAGGCAGTGGAAGGCGGGTCAAACTGAGTGGGTCAATTCATCGAGCAAACGAACAATTTTGTCGCAAAGATTAGTGGCGGGCCGCTCTTGGCCGATTGCTTGCGATGCCTTGGCTGCCGCGATACGCTCAACCTGAACGGCTATTGACCGTGAGGCGGCTGCCACAGCTCGACCTTGTTTCCCTCTGGATCGACCACCCAGCCGAACTTGCCGTACTCGGAGTCGTCGGTTTTCTCCAGCACGTTGCAGCCCTCTTCCCGCAAGGCTTGGAGCAGCGAGTCCAGGTCCTCGACCCGATAATTCACCATGAAGGACGAGGTGCTCGGCGCGAAGTGGTCGCTGCCGGCCGCGCCGATCGACCAGATGGTTGTTCCCCCGGTTGGCGTTCCCGCCTCGTCAGCCCAGGTGAATGCCGCGCCGCCCCACGCTTGCACGTCGATGCCCAAGTGCTGCTTGTACCAGGCGCGCAGCGCCACAGGATCCTTCGCGTGGAAGAAGATGCCGCCGATACCAGTAACCCGCTTCATATGAATCTCCGGTTCAAAATAGTTGCGCCAACTTTAGCACACCCGAATCCGCCGCCGAGACCTATTGGATCACGGCCCGTATCTTCTGGTAGCCGCTGCGGCTGATGGGGATCTTGCTGCCGTCCTTGAGGATGGCGACGTGGCTGTCCTTGGTGGCCTGCTCGATCCGGTCCACGAACGCGATGTTGACGATGTACGAGCGATGGATGCGCAGGAACTGCTCGCCATCCAGCTGCGCTTCCAGCTCCGTCATGCGCTGGTTCTTCAGGTAGGACTTGCCCTCCGAGCGTATCTGCACATAGTCGTCCTGCGCCTCGACATGCTCGATCTTGTCGGCGTTGATGACGTGGACCTTGGCGCCGTCGCGTATCAGCACGCGGCCCAGCGGCTTGTTGCGGCCGGCCGCCTCGCGCACCATGTTCTCGACGGCGGCGTCGCCCACACCCTTGCTCATATTCGCGCGAGCATGCGCCAGCGCCTGGTCGAAGCGCTGCTGGCTGAACGGCTTGAGCAAGTAATCCAGCGCATGAAACTCGAACGCCTTGATCGCATACTGGTCGAAGGCGGTGGCGAAGATGTAGCGGGCCTTGCCGCCGGCCAGTTCGGCCACTTCAAAGCCGTCCAGCTTGGGCATCTGGAGATCCAGGAACACCAGGTCCGGCGCCAGTTCGGTGATCGCCTTGACGGCCTCGAAGCCGTTGGCGCATTCGGCCACGACCTCCACGTCCGCATGTTCGGACAGGTATTCGCGCACCACGCCGCGCGCCAGCATTTCATCGTCCACGATGATGATACGCATTGCTCTACTCCCTCTCTTCGCTTGTTTGCGCGGGCATCGCGATGTCCACGCCAAAGCTGTTGTCTTGCCGCCCCCAATGGATGCTGGCTTCGTGTTTGTAGGCGCCGGACAAACGCTGGCGCACGTTGCTCAATCCGATGCCGTGGCCATCGCTGCGGATAGACGACATATCCTCGTCCACCGGATTGTCGACGCGGATCTGCAGCATCGAGCCGCTGCGCCGCGCCGTCACGCGGATGGTGCCGCCCTCCGGCATATTGCAGATGCCGTGCTTGACCGCGTTCTCCACCAGCGGCTGGATGATCATCGGCGGCACCAGGCAGGCTGCGGCGTCGTCTTCAATCGCCTCCTCCACCTGCAGGCGGTCGCCGAAGCGCACCTGCTCGATCGCCAGGAAGTGCCGTATCAGCGCCATCTCCTCGCCCAGCGTGACCTTCTTGTGCGCCTCCATGCCCAGGCTCTGGCGGAAGAAACTGGCCAGCTCCAGCGTCATGCGGCGCGCCGCCTTCGGGTCTTGCGAGGTCAGCGCGCTGATCGAGTTCAGGCTGTTGAACAGGAAGTGCGGATCGATCTGCGTGCGCAGCATGCGCAACTCGGCCTCCTGCGCCATCAGCAGCGATTCCAGCTCGCGCTGCTCGGCGTTCTTGGCGCGGACGAATTCGATCACCAGGTAGTGCACCGCCGCCGCGAAGCCGTACAGCAGTATGCCCAGTCCGACGATCAGCGCCGACAGGTGCGGCGTGAAGACGATGCCTCCCCAGGAGACACCCAGCAAATCGCACATGCCGTTCCAGAAGCGTCCCGCCATCAGCCACAAGAAGCCCGACACCACCGCCGCCACCGTCAGCACCAGCGCGATCGAACCGGCCCTGCGGCTGCCGAGCGGATAGGCGCGGCACAGGTAATACGCCGAGTATCCCGCCGCGAAAGCGTACAGCAGGTTCATCGGAATCGCGAACAGCATGGCGTTGACCAGCGGCGCATCGGTGGCCAGCGAGATCACGCCGCCCAGCGCGCCACCGAGGAACAGCCACACCAGCAGATAGATGACGGTGCCGCGCCGCGTGGAGGAAATCTCCTGCATGCTCAGTTACGCACTTCCAGGCCGCCCATGATGACGTAGCCGCGTATGATCAGCCGCTTGCCGGAGGTCGCCGGCGGCACGGTCTTCTCCTCGAAGCCGCCCATGATCGGCGTGCCTTCCAGCTGCACCGCCCAGTCGATAGGCACCTTGATGGTGATGCCGCCGAACAGCGAGAACACATTCAGCACCGCGTCGCCGTTGATCGAGGACTGGCGCAGGTCCAGGTCGCAGCCGCCCATCACCGTCGTCACTTCGCCACCGCGGAAGTCCGGCGTGGTGATGCGGTTCTTGTAGGCGCCCATGATGGAAGTGATGTTGATGGCCGGGTCGTTGCCGTCCTTGTCGATGGTCTTGCCGAACGTGTCGAACATTGAGCGCCCGCCGGTCGACTTGAACACCACCGCCACGCCGGCGACGATCATCAGCACAGGCCACAGCGTGCGCCAGCTGATGTAAATCAGGCCGGTCTCCTTGAGCAGCACTAGGCCGCCGATCGCCACCAGCGCGCCGCCGACGATCATGCCGGAGCGGGTACGGGTCTGCACCAGCTTCAGCACGCCGAAGAACATCAGCGCGGTCGGCCACACATGCAGCCGGAAGTCCAGGTCGACCCAGCCCAGGTTATCGAGCAGGAACAACAGGCCGACCACGATCACGAACAGGCCGATGATGACTTGGGTGGCCGGATTAGTCTGGCTATTCGTGCTCATTTCTGCTCCTTGGTCGAGGCGAAGACATTGTCCAGCAAAGGCCGCAGCATCAGGCCGACGCCCCAGGCCACCAGCAGCGCCGGCCAAGTCTCGCCGAAGCCCCAGCCCCAGATGCGGTTGAACGAGACGTACCACCAGCCGGCGAAGAAGATCTCCCACAGGCCGTTGAGCAGGTAGCGCGGCGTGGTCGGCGGAATGATCTTGGTGACGCCGCTGATCACCAGCAGGCATGGCCAGTAGCGCCACAGCTGTACCCAATGGATGTCGAGTTCCAGGTAGCCGGCGCGCTCGGCCAGCACTGCGCAGCCGACGGTAATCAGCAGGATGCCCCAGACCAGTTGCTGGCGCCAGCGGTATGCGGTTTCTACATTCATGTTAGTCCCCCAATTCGGTATGGATGTAACAATACCGGGGAACGGAAGGCGGGGAAACAGCTATTCGGCGAATGGCGGAAAAGGGCCGGTGAACGGCGAAAAAAAACTCACGCCGCGTGCGGGTGAGTTTTTCCGGGGGAGGCGATCAGGAGCGGCCGCCGTTGACGGCTTTTTGCTCGAACAGCATCATGCCCCATCCCAGTTGGCGCCGGATTTCTTCCGGCGTCGGCGGCGGTTTCGCATCCTGCGAGCGGCGCTCAAGGTAGGCCCGTACCAGATACTTGGATGGATGTGTAGTGTGCGTCATGATGACCTCCCTGCGGCGGCGACATCTTGGTTGTTGGTGCCGGTACTTGAGGCTACCGGCTTACCTGCTGCTGAGCTTTTCTTATAAAGATTGCTTAAGCACGCAAGGCCAGTGTAGCGCCGCACGAAAGCGCCTTCTGTACGGCGCCGCACCAATCCGCAGATCAGAGTTTTTGCTGCAAAAACTCGAGGAAACAGCTGATGCGCTGGGCCAGCTGGGTGTTGCGGTAGTAGACCGCGTGGATCTGCTGGCGGTAGCCGGTGTAGTTCGGCTCCAGCACCTTGACCAGGCGGCCGGCCTCGATATCGCCGCGCGTCATGAAGTCCGCCAGGCAGACGATGCCCTGCCCCGTCAGCGCCAGCTGGCGCAGCGTCTCGCCGCTCGATGCCGCGATCGATGGCGTGATCGGCAGGCTGTTGCCGCTGGCATGGCGCAGCGGCCACTGGTTGCCCAGCTCATACTGCGCAAAGCCGATCAGCGAATGGTGCGCCAGGTCTTCCGGCGTCTGCGGCGTGCCGTTGATGCGCAGGTATTCGGGACTGGCCAGCACATACAGCGGGCTGGAACTGAGGGCGCGCGCATGCAGCGTCGAGTCGATCAGCGTGCCGATGCGGATGGCGATGTCGGTGCGGTGCTCAATCAGGTCGGTGATCTGGTCGTTGCTGCTCAATTCAAGGCGGATGTCCGGATACAGCGCGCGGAACTCCGCCATGTGCGGCACCACGCAATGCAGCATGAACGGCGAGGCCGCGTCCACGCACAGGCGGCCGGCCGGCTTCTGGCGGCGGATGCGGATGGTTTCCTCGGCCTCCTCCATCGCACCCAAAATGGCGCGCGCGCGTTCGAGGAACAGCTGACCTTCTTCGGTCAACTCCATGCGGCGCGTGGTGCGCGTCAGCAGCGAGGTGGCCAGCTTCTCCTCCAGCCGCGACAACGCGCGGCTGACGCCCGAGGTGGTTTGCCCCAGATGCACCGAGGCCGCGCTCAGCGTGCCGCTGTCGATCACGGTGATGAAGGTTTTTAAATCGTCCGAGTTGATTTCCACGGGTTTCCGTCCTTACGCCACATACAGCAGCACCGCGCCGAAATGGCATGCGCTGCCGCCAAGTACAAACAAATGCCAGACACCGTGACCGTAACGCCATTTATGGTCGGTGACGAAAAAAGCGATGCCCACGGTGTACACCAGGCCGCCCACGGCCAGCCACATAAAGCCGTTCCAGCCCAGCGCGTCGATCAGCGGGCTGGCGCCGATCACGCCGACCCAGCCCATGGCCACGTAGATCAGCAACGACAGGATGCGGGCGCCCTTGGCGAACCAGATCTCCTGCAGGATGCCGATCAGGGCCAGCCCCCAGACCACGCCGAACAGCGACCAGCCCCACGGTCCGCGCAGGCTGACCAGCGTGAACGGCGTGTAGCTGCCGGCGATCAGCAGGTAGATGGCGCAGTAGTCCATCTGCCGCAGCACGTCCTTGGCCCGGCCGCGCAGGCTGTGATACAGCGTCGAAGTCAGGTAAAGGCCCAGCAGGGTGGCGGCGTAGATGCTGAAGCTGACTACTTTCCAGGCGTCGCCGCTGCGGGCTGCCAGGACGATCAACAGCGTGCCGCCGATGGCCGCCAGCGCGGCGCCGACGGTGTGCGTGATGCTGTTGAAGCGCTCTCCGTAATACATAAAGTTCCAATGCAATGATGGCTGCGGCTGGGATAGCTGCGGCCAAAGGCATTGTATAGCGCATTGCACCCTACCGCCGGTTCCTGCTGCCGTTATCAATTACTCAATCGTAACATATTTGGAATTAGTTAAAAGAAATGTTACAAATTGACATATGTGGACTTGACTTGCTTGCGACAAATGTCGCACAATTATCCCATTCGTCGCATACAGGTATCAACATGACTCTACCCATTCCTTCCGTCAGCGAGCTGAGCTTGCTGAAAGTCCTGTGGAAACGGCAGCCGCTGAGCGCGCGCGAGATTCACGACGCCGCCGGCGAAGAACTGGCGTGGTCGTTTTCTTCGACCCGCAAGACGCTGGACCGCATGCTGGACAAGCAGATGGTCAGTCTGCATATCGTTCACGGTATCAACGTGTACAGTGCGCAGCTGGAAAAAGTCGGCACGCTGGCGGCGTTTGCGCATGATTTCGGCCGCCGCGTGATGGAGCTGGACGCGCCGCTGCCGGTCGCCATGTTCACCGGCAGCAAACTGGTGGATCAACAGGAACTGGCGCAACTGGAGCAGATGCTGCACGACTGGCCGGACGACGAGGCGGAACAGCCATGATGCCGCTGCTGCTCAAATGGCTGCTGTCCAGCGCCGGCAGCCTGCTGGCGGGATTGCTGGCGTGGGCGCTGCTGTCGGCCGCATCGCGCGCCTGGCCGGCACTGCTGTCTCGCCGTGCCGTCTGGCTGGCGGCATACGGCGTGGTGCTGTGCGCCGCACTCATGCCCTTCCTGCTGCCGCTGATGCCGTCCGGCGGGCAGCTCGGCATGCCAGCGCCGGTGACAGTCCGCGTCACGCAATCCGACGCCTTCCTCGAGGCTAAGGCAACTACCGCTGCGCGGCCTGCCGGCCCCGCCGGCCCCGCTGCTTCCGCTGCTTCCGCCACGCTGGCCGACTCCGCGACCACCATCAGCGCAGCCGGAAATGAGTTCGCCCTGCCATCGCCGGCATTGATGCTGCCGGCCGTGTGGCTCGCCATCTACGTCGCTGGCCTGGCGTTCGCGCTGGCGCGGCTGCTGCGCGCCCGCCATGTGTGGCGCGGCCTGCTGGCTGCGTCGCAGCCGCTGTCGCCGCAGCAACTACAGGCACACGGTGCCTTCAACGCCAGCCAGCTAGCGGAAATCGCGCAGCGCCGCCTGACCGTGATGGAGACCCGCGCAGCCGTCTCCCCAATGCTGGTCGGCCTGCGCCGCCCGCTGTTGCTGCTGCCGCAGCATCTGCGCGGCTTCAGCGCGGAACAGCAGCAGATGATCGTCGCCCACGAACTGCACCACTGGCGCCAGCGCGATCCGCTGTGCCTCGGCCTCGCTGCGGCATTGCAGACGCTCTTCTGGTTCAATCCCGCGCTGCGCTGGATGGGCCAGAAACTGCAATGGGCGCTGGAGCTGGCCTGCGACCAGCACGTCCTCGCCGGGCGCCCGCAGCAACAACGCAAGCAATATGCAGCCGCTCTCCTGACGCAATGGAAAGCGCAAGCGAAATCATTGCCGGCGGGCGGCGTCGCCTTCGGCGGCATCGACGGCGCCACGGCTGCGGCACGCATCCGGCAGATGCAGCAAACCGGCTTGCCGGCGTTGAGCCGCTCAGCGGCCTGGTTGGTCGCCGCACTGCTGGCCGGCGTTGTAGTCGCAGCAGCCATGCTGCAGCCGGCGCTGGCCTTCAATGCCGACTCCCGACCGGTGCAGCGGTTGACGCAGTCAACGCCGCCAGACGCATCCGCCGCGCCGGGAGACATTACCGCGTGGCGCTATCCGCTGGAAAAAATGCGCGTCACCGGCTTCTTCGGCGTGCACCGCGACGTGCTGCCGACACCACACAAAGGCATCGACCTGGCCGCCGCCAAAGGCACGCCGGTCCACGCAGTGGCGGACGGCGTCGTCATCGCCGCCGGTGCGCTGGCCGAAAACGGCGGCCGCTACGGCAACGCGGTCATCATCGACCATGGCGGGCGCCGCTCGCTGTATGCGCACCTGAACAGCGTCGCCGTCAAGACCGGCGACCGCGTGGTCGCGGGACAGGAGATCGGCGCGGTCGGCGAAACCGGCTTCGCCACCGGACCACATTTGCACTTCGAAGTGCGGCAGGACAGTCAACTGATCGATCCAGCCACCATGCTCACAGGCCTCGACGCCTACGCCACCAAGCGCGCGCTCAGGATCAGGCGCCAGCAACTCACAGCAAGGAACTAATATGTCGCTACACCGAACCACCGGCAGCCTGCTGCTGGTAGCCGCCGCATGGGCCAACGCGACAGACGTGCCGGAGCCGCAGCAGGTACAAGTCACCGGCACCCGAGCCGACCAGCGCCAACGCGAGACCACCACCAACATCGTCGTCAGCCACGCGGAGCTGGTGCGCCAGGGCGACCAGACGCTGACCGATGCGCTCAAGCGCCTGCCCGGCATCAGCATTTCCGGCGTTCCCGGCCAGGGTGGCGCGATCAGCATGCGCGGCCTGGGCAATGGCTACACGCAGATCATGCTGAACGGCGAGCCAGTGCCGGCGGGCTTCTCGCTCGACTCCATCGCCCCGGACATGATAGAGCGCGTCGAGATCATGCGCAGCACCACGGCGGAGTTCAGCAATCAATCGGTGGCGGGTGCGATCAACATCGTGCTGAAGAAGACGGTCAAGCGCGGCCAGCGCTCGCTCGGTGCCAGCATCGCCCGCCAGGCCGGCGCGATGACGCCGGCGCTGACGGCGCAACTCTCGGACCAGAGCGACGGCTATTCCTACAGCCTCGCCGCCACGCTGACGCGCAAGCGCAACGAAAAGCCGTACACCGACTGGGAAGAACAGCGCGATGCCGGCGGCGCCCTCACCCTGTTGCGCCGCACGCCACAAACCGAATCCGGCCACACCGATGCGTTGACGCTGGCGCCGCGCTTGAACTGGGCATTGGCCGGCGGCGATACCCTGAGCTGGCAGGGCTTTGCCAACCTCCGCCGCGTCGACAACCAGAATCGCGCCGACGAGACAACATTCATCGGCAGCGCCAGCGAGTATCCGCACAACGTCTCCGACTTCGTCGCCAACTTTGTCATGCTGCGCAGTGACCTGCATTGGACACATCTGTTGGCCAATGGCGCCAAGCTGGAAATGAAGCTGGGCGCCAGTACCAACCGCCGCAGCGGCACCTTCGACTTCAACGGCATGAACAGCGACGGCAAGCCGGCGGGCCGCCACCACGTCGATTCGGGCCCCACCGAAAACAGCCTGACAGCCAGTGGCACCTATCGTCATCCGGTCGGCGAGCGCCATGCGATCGCGCTGGGATGGGACGCCACGCGCGCCGTGCGCCGCGAAGACCGCGACGAAAGCCTGTACTCGGCGGACGGCGCATACATCGGTGGCAGCAACGCCGACTATCGCGCCAACGTCGATCGCCTGGCCCTATTCGTGCAGGACGAGTGGCAGGTGACGAATCGATACTCGCTCTATTTAGGATTGCGGCACGAGCGGCTGGGCACCGCCAGCCGGGCCGACGCGATCAACGCACCGGAAGCGCTCGATACGCGCTCGGCGGTCTGGAGTCCCTCGCTGCAATCGCGCTACACGCTGGTCAACAAGGATGTGCTGCGGCTGGCGCTCAGCCGGACCTACAAGGCGCCGCCGTTGTCCAAGCTGGTGCCGCGCCGCTACACCAACGACAACAACAATAACCCGACCAATCCCGACGAACAGGGCAACCCGAATCTGCGGCCGGAACTGGCCTGGGGCCTGGACGCGGCGTATGAGCACTACCTCGGCGGAGGCGCGCTGCTCAGCGCCAGCACCTACCTGCGGCGCATCCGCGACGTCACGCAGACGCGCCTGTTCGAACAGGATGGCGTGTGGGTGGAGGCGCCATTCAACAGCGGCAATGCCAGCGTGCGCGGCGTCGAGCTGGAAGCCAGGCTGCCGCTGACATCCGCGCTGGACCTGCGCGCCAACCTGGCCCGCAACTGGTCGCGCGTCGACAGCGTGCCGGGCCCGGACAACCGGCTGGAGACGCAGACGCCGTTCACGGCCAACCTGGGAATGGATTATCGCTGGTCCAGCCTGACCTTCGGCGGTAGCCTGAACTATCAGGCGGCTGGTCCGGTGCGGCAATCGGCGCAGGTATTTTTCGCGGGCAGCCCGAAGCGCGAGCTGGATCTGTATGCACTATGGAAGGCGGACGCCAAGACCCAGCTACGCATCTCCGCCAGCAACCTGCTGCGTCAGCAGGCGAGCGAATCCCATTATTACGCCGATGCCGACGCGAAGCGGCGCCGCACGACAATCACGCCGACCTACGCCACCCTGCGCATGATGTTGGAATGGCAGCTTCAGTGAACGTTGCGGGCTATGTAATAGACGGCGGTAGTCAGCGCGGAACCAAGAACCAATATCAAGGTGAACAGCTTCCAAGTTTGCGCTGCCAAAGTCTTATACAAGTCGGCACGGACCATTTCCACCTCGGCCTTGGTGGCGCAATGGCTCAGGCCGACCTTAATGGCAGCAACATCGGTCTGAATGAGAACGATACTCTCTTGCTGCTTTTCCTCCGTCTTTTGCAGCGTCTCCACGCCATTGCGTACTGACGAGACTGCTACACGCAAAGCCTCATTGCTGGCCAGCAAGGCCCTCAGCGTTTCCTCGATCATGGCGTTTCGGTCGTTCATAAACTGAATGATTGTCCTCGTCCTTGATCAAGTCAAGCACAGCGCAGGAAGCATATCGATGGCATCAAACTTTCCATTTCCGGACTGAACTTACGCTGTGGTATGGTTCTGCCATGACACAATCGTATAAACCGTATAAACGCTGCATGGTGATGGGTGGAGGAGGATTCCGGTTCGGTATCTACATCGGCATGTACGCCGCCCTGCGTCAGGCGGGCAAGGCGCCCGATGTGCTGCTGGCCAGCTGCGGCGGCGCCATCGCGGCCGCCATCATCCACAACCTGCCGGATCCAGCAGCGCAGCGCGCCTGGCTGTCCTCGCCGGAAATGTACCGCTTCTGGTGCGGCTTGAAATCGACCGAAAACGCAGTATTGCTGGGCACACTGCTGCGCGCCGCCAAGCGTAAGTTGTCGAGCGCCAGCGCGCCGGTGATCCCGGATTTGTTCAACGACTATCTGTTCGAGATCCCGCCGCAACTGCCCTTCCCGCCCGCCACCGGCACGCCGCAGGTCGACGTCGCCATCATCGGCGGCAAGCTGCTGTTCGATGAAGCGGACGCCGGCCAGCCGCGCAACGGCCGCAAGCTGTACGCGGAAACCGTGTTCTGCGGCGAACGCGCCGCCGCCGCGCTGCAAGGCATGGATTCGCCGCTGGCCGACGCTCGCTGGGGCGAGCATGCCGTCGCCCGCGAGATGCTGATCGACAGCTCGGCGACGGTCGCGGAAGCCGCCCGCATCTCCATCGCCGACATGCTCTACTTCCGTTGCCAGTCATATCGCGGCGGCGAGTACATCGGCGGCGTGCTCGATCTGTTCCCGGTCGAAATCGCGCGCAAGCTCGGCGACGAAGTCATCATGGAATTCAAGGAAGCGTTCGACCAGGTGTTTTCGATTCCCGCCTGGCGCACGGTGCTGGGCGTGGACGGCAACGCGCGCCTGCGCTATGCCAACACGCACCTGGCCGACATGCGCATCGATTCGTCGGACGTGTCGGTGGTGCTGGAAAAGCAGCAGATGCAGCAAAAGCTGGACTGGCTGCGCAACCGCATCGAACTGGCCATGCCGCCGAGCTATGAGACCTTCGTGCAGCACATGACGGATCAATGGCAATACGGCCATGACCGCGCGCAGGAAGCGCTGGCCCGGCCGGCGCGCCAGCATCCGCCGATCCGCCGCGCCAACCGTCACAGCAAGCCGCTGCGCAGTATCGAACCTTAGGCGGCGGCCAGCGCGCGGATATCCGCCACTTCCAGTATCGACGACGAATGGCCTTTCAGCACCACGTTGATCATGGCCAGTCCGACTTCGCCCATGGTGCTGACCTGCGTCGGCAGCCAGCGGCGCAGCAAGGGATAGAGCGGCGACAGCACCCGGTATGCGGCGTTGACGTTGCGCTGGCCCGGCGTCGGCTTCATGATGCCGGCGCGGATGTTATACAGCCCTGGCAGCCGCAGCGCCGCCAGCGCGTTCTCGGTCTGCCACTTGACCCGCGCCCACATATGCTTCCGCTGGCGTGCTTCCGCCGCGCGGCCGGAAACGTGACAGAACACCAGTTGCGGATTCTGCGCGGCCAGCGTGGCGGCGACATGCACGGTCATGTCGCGCGTGACACGTGCATACGCCTCCTCGCTGACGCCTGCCGAGCCCATGCCGGCGCAATAAAAGCAGGCGTCGTAGCCGCTCAACCGCGCGCCGTGGCGCTCCAGGTCGAGGAAGTCCGGCACGATACATTCGCGGATTTTAGGATGCGTGACGCCGCAGGGCCGGCGCGTCAGCACCAGCACTTCTTCGACGGCGGGATGCGCCAGACACTCCAGCAACACCCCCTCGCCGACGTAGCCCGTCGCGCCTGTTAGTATGACTTTGATTTTTTTCATGCCGCCAGTGTAAGCGGCATTTTCCGTACAATGAATGCTTGTCGATCCCATTTATTTGCGCGATAGTACGGAAATGCCAGCAGATCCCTTTTCAGACATCCTGCGCTTCACCAACGCGCAAACGGTCGTCACCGGCACTTTCGGCGTCGATGGCGCGGTGGCGATCCGCTTTCCGGCGGCCGACTACATCAAGTTTTTCGCCGTGCTGAAAGGCCATTGCTGGCTCCTGCGAGAGCAGCCTTTGCGGCTGGACGCCGGCGATGTGATCCTGCTGTCTGAGCGCGGCGCCTTCGTGCTGGCTACCGACCCGGCGGCACCGCCCATCGAAGCGGTGCACTTCTTCGCCAACGGCGGCGGCCTGGGCGAGGACTGCGTGCAAATCGGCGGCAAAGTCAAACTGGACCCGGCCACCGGCGGCCTGCTGACCGACGTGCTGCCGCCCTTGATCCACGTGCGCGCCGACTCGCCGCAGGCGGCGGTGCTGCAATGGCTGCTGGCGCAATTGGCGGCTGAACGCAAGAACTACCTGCCCGGCGCCAGCGTGGCGTCGACACAATTGGCGCAACTGATGTTTGTGCAGATCCTGCGCGCGCACCTGCAGGATAAGGGAGAGGACTTCGCGCCAGGCTGGCTGCGCGCGCTGGGCGATCCGCGCATCGCCGCCACGCTGCGGCTGATGCACGGCGACCCGGCCCGCGCCTGGCAACTGGAGGAACTGGCCGCGTCGGCGGCCATGTCGCGCACCACGTTTGCCTTGCGCTTCAAGACCATGGCGGGCGTGCCGCCGCTGACGTATCTGCTGAACTGGCGCATGCGGCTGGCGCAGCGCGCGCTGCGCGAAGGCGGCGCATCGATGGCGGCCATCGCGCAAGCGGTCGGCTATACCTCGGAGAGCGCCTTCAGCAACGCCTTCAAGCGCGTGACCGGCATGGCGCCCAAGCGTTACCGAGATGCGGCCCGCGCCGGCGCCAACAACATCAGCCCAGATCCGACGCCAGCGCCTGATGCAGCGCCTGCACCGCCGCCGAGCCCTCGCCCACCGCGGCGGCCACGCGCTTGACCGAGCCGCTGCGCACATCGCCGACGGCGAAGATGCGCGGCCGGCTGGTTTCCAGGAAGTGGCGCGGCCGCTCCAGCGGCCACTGATCGCCGCCGACGTCAGGTCCGGTCAGCACGAAGTTCTTGTCGTCGAGCTCGACGCAGTCACCCAACCACGCGGTACTCGGCTCGGCGCCCAGGAACAGGAACAGGTGGCGCGCCGGCGCGGTCTTCACCTCGCCGCCTTCGGTCTGCCAGCAGATGCGTTCCAGCTTGTCCTCGCCCTGCAGTTCGACGATCTGCTTGCGCACATGCAGCGTGATGTTGGGCGCCGCCTCGATGCGCTGGATCAGGTAGCGCGACATGCTGGCCGCCAGGCCGTCGGCCCGCACCACGATGTGTACATGCTTGGCGTGTCCCGCGAGGAAGACCGCCGCCTGTCCGGCCGAATTGCCGCCGCCGACGATCACCACTTCCTCGTTGGCGCAGAAATTCGCTTCCATGAACGAGGCGCTGTAGTAGACGCCGCGCCCTTCGTAGCGCTCCAGTTCGGGCAACGCCGGCTTGCGGTAGCGCGCGCCGGTGGCGATGACGATGGACCGCGCGCCAACCCGCTCGCCGCTGTCGATGCTGATGTCGAACACCTGGCCCTCGCAATTGACCGAGCTGACGCTGACCGGCACCGCCACTTCGGCGCCGAACTTGCGCGCCTGCGACAAGCCGCGCCCCGCCAGCGCCTGGCCGGAGACGCCGGTCGGGAAGCCGAAATAGTTTTCGATCTTGGAGCTGGAGCCGGCCTGGCCGCCCGGCGCCTTGGCGTCCAGCACGGCCACGCTCAGGCCCTCCGAGGCCGCATACACGGCGGCGGCCAGTCCGGCCGGGCCGGCGCCGACCACCACCACGTCGAAGGTGCGGCCGTCGAGATTGTCGGGGCTCAGGCCGATGCCGTCGGCCAGCTGGCGCAGCGTCGGCTGGCGCAACACTTCGCCGGACGGCGTGATCACCGCCGGGATGTCGGCATGGGTGATGCCGAAGCGCTCCATCAGCGCCGCCGTCTCGGCATGCTGCTCGGTGTCGAAATAGGCGGCCGGCTGGCCGTTGCGGCTCAGGAAGTGGCGCAGCACCAGCGTCGGCCGCGAATGGCGCGCGCCGAACACTACCACGCCGCCGGTCTCGTCCTGCATGTAGGCCACGCGCCGCAGGATGTAGGCGCGCATGATGGTTTCGCTCAGCGCCGCCTCCGAGATCACCAGCGTGCGCAGCGATTCTTCGCTGATCACGATCAGTTCGCAGTCGCTGACCGTGCGCGCGGTGGCGACGGCGGCGCGGCCGGCCAGGGAGCCCATCTCGCCGCTGAACATGCCGGGGCCGTGGGTACCGAGCTTGGTCGTGCCCAACGGCCCGATGCGCTCGACTTCTATCGCGCCGGAAATGACGACGTACATGGCGATATGTCGCTCGCCCTGGCGGAACAACACTGTCCCGGCCGGAAAATGGCGGCGCTCGCCGTAGCGTAGCAGGATTTCAAACTGGTCGACGCTCAGCGTCGGGAAAATCTGGTGGCGGCGGTTGCCGATGTCGGATGATGCGAGATGGGGGCTGGCGCTGCTGCCGCCCCCCTGGTTCTGTTCCATGCCGTGTCCTCGTTCAATGTACGGCAATGATAGCGCTTATTCAGCGGCACAGTTGCTGCCACTGTTGTTCGAACTCGGCCGGCGACACATCCTGCGCCAGCAGCGTCAGGTCGCGCGCCACCGAGATATAGCGCTGGTAGCCGATGTAGGCGCCAAACGCATCCTTGGCGTTGACCTCGCCGCACGGCGCCCCGCCTTTGCCGATGAACTGGTTGCGGAACTGGGCGTTGCCCGGCTCCAGGATCTTTTCCTTCACATACTTCTCGCCCAGGCCGGTCAGCGTGGCCTGCTCCTCGCGCTGCTTCTGCTCCGCCGTCTTGCCGCAGGCGGCCAGCGCCAGCATGAGCGCCAGCGCGGTCCCGAAGAAGCCGGTGCGGCTCGTGATAGCCAAATTCATAATATTTTCTCTTTTATAATTATTCCAAACAATATCACACCTTAACGCAGCAACACCCCGCATTGTTGACAGGCAGCGGATTTGTTAATATCCCAAGCTTTACCGCCTGATCAGGAGATCGCATGTCCCACTTCCATTCCGTCCGCTGCCTCAAGGCGCTGCTGGCCTGTGCAATATTGCTCAGCTCCTATGCCGGGGCAGCTGAAAAGCTGGCCCATGTGACCATCCTGGCCACCGGCGGCACCATCGCCGGCAGCGGCGCCACCAGCACCACCACGGTCGGCTACACCGCCGCCACCGTCGGCGTCGAGCGCCTGATCGCGGCCGTGCCGGAACTGGCCAAGGTGGCCCAGGTCAAGGGCGAGCAAGTGTTCCAGATCGCCAGCGAAAACATGAGCAACGAGCACTGGCTGACCCTGGCCAAGCGCGTCAACGTGCTGCTGGCCCAGCCGGACGTGGACGGCATCGTCATCACCCACGGCACCGACACGCTGGAAGAAACCGCCTACTTCCTCGACCTGGTCGTGAAAAGCAAGAAACCGGTCGTGCTGGTCGGCGCCATGCGTCCGGGCACCGCGCTGTCGGCCGACGGCCCGATCAACCTGTACAACGCCGTGCTGCTGGCCGCCAGCCAGGACGCCATCGACAAGGGCGTGCTGGTGGCGATGAACGACCAGATCCACGGCGCGCGCGACGTCACCAAGACCAACACCTCGACCCCGGACAGCTTCAAGACCCCGGAACTGGGCATGCTGGGCTACATCCAGGGCAACAAGCCTTATTTTTACCATGTGTCGGCCCGCAAGCACACCACCGAGACCGAGTTCGATATCAGCAAGCTGGACAGCCTGCCGCAAGTGGACATCGTCTACGGCTACGCGAATGTTAATCCAATTGCACTGAACGCGCTGGTGGGCGCGGGCGCCAAGGGCATCATCCACGCCGGCGTCGGCGACGGCAGCCTGGCCGCCACGGTCAAGACCGGGCTGGTCGCGGCCCGCAAGCAAGGGGTGCTGATCGTGCGCGCCAGCCGCGTCGGCCAGGGCATCGTGGCCCGCAACGGCGAAGCCAACGACGACGAGCTGGACTTCGTGGCGGCCGATACGCTGAACCCGCAGAAAGCGCGCATCCTGCTGATGCTGGCGCTGACCAAGACCAGCGACACCAATCAGATCCAGCGCATGTTCTACAGCTATTGAACGAGTTGGGGAAGTTTGAATGCGCCGGAACCGGCGCATGATGAAATCCGGCCCCGAGCGGGCCGGCTGAAATAGCGTTCTTTGTTGGTTGTTACTCCGGGGTCGCCTGACCCCGGGGATCCCAGCGCCTCACCGTCTTCGCGTCGAGGCCGAACAGGTCCAGCACCCTTCCCAGCGTATGGTCGACCATCTCGTCGATGGTCTGCGGCCGCGCGTAGAATGCCGGCACCGGCGGATAGATGATGGCGCCCATCTCGGTCACCGCCGTCATGCTGCGCAAATGACCCAGGTGCAGCGGCGTCTCGCGCAGCATCAGCACCAGCCGCTTGCGCTCCTTGAGCATGACGTCGGCGGAGCGCGACAGCAGCGTGCTGGTCATGCCGGTGGTGATCTCCGACATCGTCTTGATCGAGCATGGCGCCACGATCATCCCCGAAACCTGGAACGAACCGCTGGCGATGCTGGCGCCGATATCGCTGTTGGAATGAACCACGTCGGCCATCGCGCGCACCTCGGTCATGCTCAGGTCGCTCTCATGGGCCAGGGTGACCTGGGCCGACTTGCTCATCACCAGATGCGTTTCCACATCCAGCTGGCGCAGCAGCTGCAACAGGCGGATGCCATAGACGACGCCGGAGGCGCCGCTGATGCCGACGATAAAACGGGGACGGGACGATGGTTGCATGATGGTCGATGTCTGGATAACTGAAGCGCTGGGGAGCCGATAGTAACAGAGCCAAACAGCCGTGGACGACGCCGCCAAATTAATTAGTTTTTCTAATGAAGTGATCGGATATTGTTGCTTCAGTTATGAGCCGTACTGCTTTAGATTGCAACTGTCGACACCTGTCGACACCGATCATGACATACGGAGACAACATTGAGTTCCCACCCCGATTTCAACGCAGCGGAGCAGGCGCGCGCCCTTCCCGACCTGGAGCGTTTCGAACTGCGCCGTTTTGCCGCCGCCCTGGGCGAGGCCGAATTTGAACGCCACGCCGGCCCGGTCGAACTGGCCGACGTCGCGCGCATCCTCGAAGGCAACCCGAAAGCGGTCATCTTCGACCGCCCCGCCGGCGCCGATGATGCCGCCCCGGTGGCGCTGTGCGGCAACCTGGCCGGCAGCCGCAGCCGCCTGGCCGCAGCCTTCGACACCACCTCCGAAAACCTGCTGCAGGAAGTACTCAAGCGCCTGCGCCAGAAAGCCAGCATCCAGCAAGTCCCGCGCGACGTGGCGCCGGTGCAGCAAGTGGTGCTGACCGGCGACGACTGCGACTTCACCAAGCTGCCGGTGCACCTGCAGCATGGCCTGGACGGCGCGCCGTACATCTCGTCGTCGATCGATTTCGTCATCGACAAGAACACCGGCTGGACCAACGTCGGCGTACGCCGCCTGATGCTGCGCGGCCGCCGCACCGCCGGCATCGACCTGATCGCGCCGTCGGACCTGCGGGCGATCTACCTCGAACACGCCAACCGCGGCGAACGGCTGCCGATCGCCTTCGCGGTGGGCACCCACCCGATCGACCACGTGGCCGCCACCATGCGCCTGCCGACCGACGAGCTGGAGCTGCTGGCGTCGCTGCGCGGCGCGCCGCTGGGCGTGGTCAAGTGCGTCACCAACGACCTGATGGTCCCGGCCGACGCCCAGTTCATCCTGGAAGGCTACCTTGACGAGAAAGGCCACGTCGAGCCGGAAGGCCCGTACGGCGAATTCCTCGGCTACTACGGCGGCGTCAAGCGCAATCCGGTGTTCCATCTGACGGCGATCACGCACCGCCGCGACCCGGTGTTCCAGACCTCGACCATCAGCGGCCGCGACATGGCCTATACCGACACCGCCCAGCTGTGCGCGCTGCGCACCGAAGTGACCGTCTGGCGCGCGCTGGAAGTGGCCGTGCGCGAAGTGAAGGCGGTGTACGCCAGCGCGGCCAACGGCGGCATGTTCAACGTCCGCGTCGCGCTGCAGCAGCGCGTACCGGGCGAAGCGCGCAACGCCATCGCGGCGGTATTCGCCTGCCTGGCCAACGTCAAGCACGTGTTCGTGGTCGATCCCGACATCGACATCTTCTCCGACGACCAGATCGACTGGGCGCTGGCCACCCGCTTCCAGGCCGACCGCGACCTGGTGCTGCAGGACCGCATGCGCGCCATGCCGCTCGATCCGTCGCTGGCCGGTTCGCACCACACGGCGAAGGCCGGCTTCGACCTGACGCTGCCGTTCGTGCGTCCGGGCGTGGGCCGTTCGATCGAGCACCGCGTGCCGGCGGCGCCGGTCTTCGACGGCGCGCGCTTCGAGTCGCTGCAGGCGGCGCTGGAACATGGACCGAAGCTGTTCGCCGAACTGATGGCCGCCGTCGGCAGCCGCGATGGCCGTGAAGTCGTCCGCTGGCTGGAAGACACCGGCGCCACCCGCGCCATCACGCGCGACGACGAAGGCCGCTACCTGTTCGCCTGAGCGACGCCATCCCCGCAAAAGCAATGAGCCGCCATCCCCGGACCGGGGATAGCGGCTCATTCTTTATGGAGAAGCGTTAGAAGCGCGTGGACAGCGCGGTGGCGGCCAGGTGGCCGGCCAGCACGCTGGCCGATGCCGGCGCCATGCCGGGCGCCAGCGACAGGAACTGCTTGACGGCGCGCAGCGTGACGGTGCCGTTGCCGAGCATGGTCTGGACCAGCGCGTCGGCCGCCGCGTCCAGTTCGGCGGCCGACACCACGCTGGCCACCAGTCCGGCCTCGCGCGCCTGCGTGGCGCTCAACGGCGCGCGGCTGTAGACCATGTGCGCCAGCGTCTTGACCGGCACGCGGTCGGCCAGCGCCGCCATCACCAGCGTCGGCGGAATGTCGCGCTCCATCTCGGGGATCTGGAACACGGCGTCGTCAGCGCACAGCACCAGGTCGGCCACGCAGGCCAGCGCGCAGCCTGCGCCCACGGCGCGGCCCCGCACCACCGTCAGCACCGGCACCGGCACCGCCTTGATCGCGTCATACAGCGCCAGCGGCGGCAGCGCCACCACCTGGCGCACCGTCTCGGCCGACGGCTTGGTGCCGAGCGTGGGGATAGGCGAATCGCGCCCGGTGCAGAAGTCGGCGCCGTCGGCGTCGATGCGCACCAGCTTGACCTCGGGGTCGAGCGCCGCCAGCGCGGCGACGATCAGTTCCCCCATGCGGGCCGTCAGCGCGTTGCCCTTGTCGGCGCGTTCAAGGCGTATCGCCAGCACGTCGCCATCACGCATGATGCTTACCTGTTCTTTATCCATGTTCCTGTTCCCTGTGTATGTAATTCCAGATCACCGCCGGTGTGGCGGGCATCTCAAGTTCCTCGGCTGCGCCCTCGCCCAGCGCGTCGGCCAGCGCGTTGTAGATGACGGCGGTGGCCGGCGTGATGCCGCTCTCGCCGCCGCCCTTCACGCGCAGCGGATTGCCGGCGGTCGGATCCTCGGAGAATTCCAGCGTCATGCGCGGCACCCGGCCGGCGCGCGGAACGCCATAGTCCATATAGGAGCCGGACAGCACCTGGCCGCTGTCGGGGTCGACGTAAAAGCCTTCCGACAACGCCTGGCCGATGCCCTGCGCCAGTCCGCCGTGCACCTGGCCTTCGACGATCATCGGATTGATCGGCTGACCGACGTCATCCACCGAGATGTAGTGCAGCAGCTCGACTTCGCCGGTATCGGGATCGACTTCCAGTTCCATCGCCGCCGATCCGGTCGGGTGCGCGGCCATGCGGCCGTTGAATTCGGCCTCGGCTTCGAGCGGCGGCAAGCCGGCCTTGGCCAGCCGGCGCGCCAGCTCGAACAGGCCGACCGCGTGCCCGCCGGCGCGGAACGAGCCGTCGGCGAAGGTCACTTCGGCGGCATCGACCTTCAGCAACCCGGCCAGCGCGACCCGGCCCTGCTCGACGATCTTGGCCGCGTTGTGCACCAGCAGCGTGCCGCCCAGGCGCATGCTGCGGTCCGAGTGAGTGCCGCCGCCGACGCTGACAAACGCCGTGTCGCCGGTGCGCAGGCGCACCGAGTCGATCGGCACGCCCAACTGCGCCACCACCACTTGCGCGAAGGTGGTCGCGTGGCCCTGGCCCTGGGTCTGGGTGCCGGACACCAGGTCGATCACACCCTGCGGCAGCACCCGCATCTCGATCCGCTCGCGCGGCGCGCCGACCGGCGCCTCGATATAGTTGACCAGGCCGATGCCGCGCAGCTTGCCGTGCGCGGCCGAGGCGGCGCGGCGCGCCGCGAAGCCATTCCAGTCGGCCAGTTCCAGCACGCGCTCCATATTGCCGGCGAAATCGCCGCTGTCGTAGTTCAAACCCATCGGGCTCAGGTAAGGCATCACGTCGCGCCGCACGATGTTGCGGCGACGGATCTCGACCCGGTCGATGCCCAGCGCATGCGCGCCGAGATCGAGCAGGCGCTCCATCATGTGGTTGGCCTCCGGCCGCCCGGCGCCGCGATAGGGCGCGGTCGGCGCCGTGTTGCTCAGCACCGCGCTGATGTGCACCGCCGCCACCGGCACGTGGTACACCGTGGTCATGACACGGGTGCCGTTCGACATCGGCACATACGACACCGTATGCGCGCCGACGTTGCCTATCCATTCGTTGTCGATGGCCAGGATGCGCCCCTCGGCGTCGAACGCGATCGCCGCGCGCAGTATCGCGTCGCGCCCCTGGTAGTCGGACAGGAAGGCCTCGCTGCGGTCGCCGGTCCACTTGACCGGACGCCCGACCTCGCGCGCCGCCCACACCACCGCCAGCTGCTCGACATAGAGCGAACTGCGCGGGCCGAAGCCGCCGCCCACGTCCGGGCACACCACGCGCACCTTGTCGGCCGGCACGCGCAGCGCGGCCACCAGCCCCATCTTCTGGCGCACCGCACCCTGGCTGCCCGAGATCAGCGTGTAGCTGCCGGCCTCCGTATCATAGACGCCGATCGCCGCGCGCGGCTCCATCTGGCAGTTGACGACGCGGCTGTTGTGGAATGCGCGCCGCAGCACATAATGGGCGCCGGCGAAGATGGCGCGCGCCTTGTCGCGGTCGCCAAGCTGCGTCTGGAAGCACAGGTTGCCGGGCGCGTCGTCGTAGAGCTGGGGCGCACCACCGGCCATGGCGGCATCGGCGAGCACCACCGCGTCCAGCACGTCATAGTCGACGTCCACCAGCTCGGCCGCGTCGCGCGCCTGCGCGGCGCTGGCGGCGATCACCATCACCACCGCCTCGCCCACGTGACGCACCTTGTCGACCGGCAGCGGCAGGTGCAAGCGGCTGTAGACCGAGCCGGTCAGCGACTCCCTGAACGCCGGCACGGTATGGTCGATGGCGTCGATCGGCATCGGCACGTGCTGGATGCCCTGGAAGCCGGCGGCCAGGTAGTCGTCGCCGGTCAGCACCGCCACCACGCCGGGCGCGGCGCGCGCGGCGCTGGTGTCGATCGCGTTGATGCGCGCATGCGCATGCGGCGAGCGCAGGAAGGCGGCATAGACCTGGCCGTCGACGCTGATGTCGTCGGTGTACTGGCCATTGCCGGTCACCAGGCGCCGGTCTTCCAGACGTGGCAGGGGCTGGCCGATCATGGCTGTGCCTCCAGTTCCGGATACAGCGCGCGGGCCGCGTGGCGTACCGAGGCGATGATGTTCACATAGCCGGTGCAACGGCAGATATTGCCTTCCAGCGCAGTGTGGATGGCCTCGTCGTCCAGCGACGCCGGCTTCTCGCGCAGGAAATAGTCGATCGCCATGATCATGCCCGGCGTGCAAAAGCCGCATTGCAGGCCATGGCACTGCACGAAGGCTTCCTGCACCGCGTGCAGCCTGCCGTCCCGCTCCATGCCCTCGACGGTGCGCACACTGCCGCCGCTGGCCTGGGCCGCCAGCACCGTGCACGACTTGACGGCCGCGCCGTCAAGGTTGACCGTGCAGGCGCCGCACTGCGTCGTGTCGCAGCCGACATGGGTGCCGGTCATGCCCAGCTCCCGCCGCAAAAACTCGACCAGCAGCGTGCGGTCCTCGACCTCGCGCTCGACCTGTTCCCCATTGACCTGCAATTTCACTTGTACCACGTGTCACCTGCCTGTTCTTGATTGTTCCATGAGCGTTGCCTTTGGCTCAGCCGCGCTGCCACCATTTTTTGGACGCGCCCTCGGCGGCCGGCGTGTCGGCGGCGGCTTCGGCCGGCGGCGCCAGCTGCTCGCTGAAGCGCTTGAAGAATTCGTCGGCCATGCGGTTGGCCACCGAGGCCACCAGCCGCGACCCCACCTGTGCCAGCTTGCCGCCCACGTCCGCCGTGGCGTCGTAGGTCAGCACGGTGGCGCCCTCCTCGGCCGCGTCGGCCAGCGTGACCACGGCCTGCATCTTGCCGAAGCCGGCCACGCCGCCCTCGCCCTTGCCGGCGATGCGGTAGCCTTCGTTGGCGCGCCGCTCGGACAGCGTCAGGCTGCCCTTGAAGCGCGCCTTGACCGGGCCGACCGCGGCCTGCACCACGGCCTCGTATTCATCCTCGCTGCGTGCGCTGAACGATTCGCATCCGGGCACGCAGGCCTGCAGCACGGCCGGATCGTTGAGTGCCGCCCACACGATGTCACGTGGGGCTGCGATGGTTTGGGTTCCGCTGAATTCCATGTTGACTCCTTGTGTTGGCCGCCTCTAGCGGGCAGCCAGTGCCGCGACTGCGCGGCGGGTGAATACTTCGACCAGGTTGGCGCGGTAGCGCGCCGGGGTGCGCTCGTCGTCGAGCAGCAGGTCGGGATCGATACGCAGGCCGTCCAGCGCTGCCACGTGGCAGCCGGCGCTCAGCGCCTGCTCGGCGTCGTCCCAGCGGAACACGGACGGCGCGGCGCCGGTGACGGCCACCCGCACGTGATCGCCGAAGTCGGCCACGAACACGCCGGCCAGCGCATAGCCGGAAGCCGGATGGCGGTATTTCTGGTAGGCGGCGCGCTGCGGCAGCGGATACTCGATCGCCACCACCAGTTCACCCGGCGCCAGCGCGGTCTCGAACATATCGACGAAAAAGTCGTCGGCCGCCAGGCGCCGCGCGCTGGTCACCACAGTCGCGCCCAAGCCCAGCACCGCCGCCGGGAAATCCGCCGCCGGATCGTTGTTGGCGACCGAACCGCCCATGGTGCCGCGATTGCGCACCTGCGGGTCGGCGATCATGCCGGCCAGGTAGGCCAGCGCCGGAATCGCTTCCCGCACCACGGCGCTGTTGGCCACTTCGGCGTGGCGGGTGGCCGCGCCGATGCGCAGCACGCCGCCCTCCAGCGCGATGCCCCTGAGTTCTTCCAGGCGGGTCAGGTCGACCAGGTGCGACGGCGCCGCCAGGCGCTGCTTGAGCGTCGGCACCAGCGTCATACCACCCGACAGCGGCTTGGCGTCGGGGTGTTCTTCCAGCAAAGCCAGCGCCTGCGCCAGCGAGTCCGGACGGACATAGTTAAGTGCGTACACGTTGTTCTCCAGTGGCCGCGCGTCGCCGCCGGCCGGCCCGTTCAGGGCTGTTGCAAATAGTTGTCGAGCGCGGCGGCCAGCGCCAGCGGCGCCTCGTGCATCGGATAGTGGCCGCAGCCTTCCAATACTTCGAGCGCGGCGTTCGGATACCAGGCCAGCCAGCTGCGTTCCATCAGCTCGCGCGTCAGGGTCGGGTCGTTGGCGCCGATGAATACCTTGACCGGCGTTAGGTTGCCCTGCACACGATCGGAAAAGTCCACCGTGCCCCAGTCGCGCAGGTAGCCTTCAAACGCCTGCGGCAGGCTTTGCGCGGCCGAGTCGCGCGCCAGCCGGCGCAGCCAGGTAAACGGCAACCGCTTGCCGGTCGAAAAATCGAGGATGAACTGGCGCTGCGCCAGGTCGGTGGCGGCCTTGCCGAACATCGCCAGGCGCTGCCCGTCCATCCGCGAACTGCAGGCCGGCACCGCCGTGATGGCCGCCATGCGCTCGATGCGTCCGGGCCGGGCGGCCAGCAGCACGCGCTGGATCGCCACGCCGCCCATCGAGTGGCCGACCAGCGCGAAGCGTCCCCACCCCAGGCTGTCGGCCAGCGCCAGCACGTCGGCGGCCGCCTCATCGAAATTGAATTCGCCGTCCAGCCCACGCGAGCGGCCGTAGCCGCGATAGTCGGCGAACACCCAGGTGGCGCGCTCGGGATCGAGCCCGGCCAGGAAGCCGGTCCAGTCATCGGCCCAGCCGAAGGCGCCGCCCAGCACCATCACCTTGTGCGGGCCGTCGCCGAATTGCATGTGGCCCAGCATCAGCGGCTCCCGCCGGACAGGTCGCGCGCCGGCTCGATGCGGCCGCGGCATTCGCCAAAGCCGATCGGCACCGCGCCTTTGCTGGCGGCGCGGGCGCGCAGCACGATCTCGTCGCCATCCTCCAGCGCGGTGCGGAATTCCTCCGGCCCGACTTTCAGCGGATCGGCGCCGGCGTTGGTCAGCTCGGTGATGCAGGCGCGCGCGGCGTCATCGGCGCCGGAAATCGTGCCGCTGCCGATCAAGTCGCCCGGACGCAGGTTGCAGCCGTTGCTGGTGTGGTGCGCCACCATCTGGCCGAAGGTCCAGTACAGGTTGCGCAAGTGGGTCCTGGTGATGCGCAGCGGACCATCGCCGGCGGCGCGCCGCGCGGGAGTCGACAACCAGGCTTCCAGGCCGATGTCGATGCCGCCTTGGGACTGGTCGCGCGGATCGGACAGGTGCGGCAGCGGGTCGGGATCGCCGGACCCGCGCGGCGGCGCCGGCAGGCGGAACGGCGCCAGCGCTTCCTGGGTGACGATCCACGGCGAGATCGAGGACACGAAGCTCTTGCCGAGGAAAGGCCCGAGCACCTGCTCCCACCACTGGATGCTTTTCGCCGACCAGTCGTTCAGCAGGCAGTAGCCGAAGATATGTCCGTTCGCCTCGCCGACCGGGATCGGCTGGCCGAGCTGGTTGCCCTGGCCGACGAACGCGGCCAGCTCCAGCTCGAAATCGAGCATCGGCGCCGGACCGTATTCCACCGCGCCGGCGGCGTTCTTGTACTGGCCGTGCGGGCGCACCACCGGCGCGCCGCTGACGCGGATCGACGAAGCACGGCCGTGATAGGCGATCGGCAGCGATTTGAAGGCCGGAGGCAGCGGATCCTTCAGGCCCTTGTAGCGGCCATGGCGTTCGGTGTGGTGCAGCGAGGTGAGGAAGTCGCTGTAGTCGCCGATCTCGCACGGCAGCGCCATCGACACCTGCGCCATCGGCACCAGGATGCGTTCGCGCAGCGCCAGCACCTGTTCGAGGCGCGGACCGTCGCTGCGCAGCAGGTCCGACAGCGCGGCGCGCAAGGCCGACGCGTGGCGCGGGCCGAGCGCCATCAGGCCATTGAGGCTGCCGCCGGCGCAGGCGCGCGCCGCTTCGGCGGCGTCGCCGTCCAGCAGATTGAATTCGAGCAGCGCGGCGAGATCGACGATCTGGTCGCCGATGGCGACGCCGGCGCGGCGCGTGACGCCGTCATCGAAGACGCCGAACGGCAGGTTCTGGATCGGGAATTCGGCGTCGGCCAGGTTGGCGCTGTCGACCCAGGCGCGGCGCGCCGGATCGTGGGTGGCGTTCAGTTGGGTCATCAGTTTGCCTCCTGTACCGGACGCGCCGCTTTTTCAGCGCTCCAGTTATCCAGCGCGCCGCGTGCCTGCTGGCGGAAGCCCTCGTGCATCTGCGGCGTGCCGATCGGCGTGGTGAACTCAAGCCGGAAACCGTTCGGATCGAAGAAGTAGATCGATTTGACGAAATGGTGGTCGACCGGGCCGATCACCTCGACGCCGGCCGCCTGCAGGCGCGCCTTCATCGTTTCGAGGTCGTCCAGGCTGTCGACGCGCAGCGCGATGTGGTTGACCCAGGCCGGCGTATTGGCCGATGGCTCGGCGCTGACGTTGTCGCCAAGGTCGAAGAAGGCGATGTTCGAGCCGTCGGTCATCTCGAAGAACAGGTGCACGTAGGGGCAGTATTCGCCGGTGCTGGGCACGCGGTCGAGGCGGATCACGTGCACCAGCGGCAAGCCAAGCAGGTCTTCGTAGAAGGCGCGGGTTTCCTCGGCATCGCGGCAGCGCCAGGCGAAGTGGTGCAGTCCGCGCACGGCGGGCGTATTGGTCATGATGATCTCCTTGTTGATTGGGCTTACAGCGGAACGGCGTCGACGTCGTACTGGAACAGCCATTCGTAGCGCTCCTTGACGCGCTCCTCGCTCCATTCCTTGGTGACATAGGCGGCGGCGCCTTCGGCATGGGCCAGCGCCGGGTTGTGGAAGCGCTCGGCGTTGGCGGCCGAGCCGCGCACGATGCGCGCGGTACGCTCGTGGCGCGCGGCCTCGTAGCGGCGCAGCGCGTCCGGCAGGTCGCCGCTGTATTGCGCCAGTGCGCGCGCCAGGATGTAGCCGTCTTCGAGCGCCATGCCGGCGCCCTGCGCCAGGAACGGCAGGGTCGGATGGCAGGCGTCGCCGAGCAGGGTGACGCTGCCCTTGGACCATTGCGGCATCGGCTCGCGCACCATCAGCGCCCACTTGTATGGCACGTCGATGGCGCGGATCATGGCTTGCACGTCCTCGTGCCAGCCGGCGAAGTCGCCCAGGCATTCTTCATGGGTGCCGCGCTCGGACCAGGATTCGACTTCCCAGCCGCCGCCTTCGACAGCGCCGACGAAGTTGACCAGTTCACCACCGCGCAACGGATACTGGATCACGTGCGCGCCGGGACCGACCCAGTTCGAGCCGTACGGTTCGCGCATGTGGGCAGGCAGGTCGGCGGCGCGGATCACGCCGCGCCAGGCCATGATGCCGGAGAAGCGCGGCGCATCCGGCCCGAACAAGGCTTCGCGGGTGCGCGAGTGGACGCCGTCGGCGCCGATCACCAGGTCGGCGGTCCAGCTGTCGCCGTTGGCGCCGTGCACGGTGACGCGGCCATCGCTGTGCTGCTCGTGGCGCTCGACCTTCACGCCGAGGCGGATGGCGTTCGGATTGCGTTGCCGCACGCCGTCGGCCAATACCGTGTGCAGGTCGGCGCGGTGCAGCGTGAAGTAGGGATAGCCAAAGCGCTCGCGCGACATGGCGCCGAGATCGAACAGGGGCCAGGCCTGGCCGGTGTTCCACAGGCGCACGCGCTTGCCGGCCGGTTCCGAAGCGATTTTTTCAAGCGCCGGGCCCAGGCCCAGGCGGTACAGGACGCCGGTGGCGTTCGAGCTCAATTGCACGCCGGCGCCGATTTCCTTCAGTTGCGCGGCCTGCTCCAGCACCGTGACGTCGAAACCCCGGTCGAGCAATGCGCTGGCTGCGGTAAGGCCGCCGAGTCCGGCCCCGATGATGATGATTTTCATATGCTGTCTCGCTGATTTTTATACTGTTTATGAAGGGGCGCACAGGCCCCGTCGCTGAACCAATATAAAGAATCCACATGGCGAGCGGAAGCAAAAAGAATTTATCGTTTAATCGAAAAGTCTAAACAATGACCGCTTTATTTATCGAAAACAATGAATGGACGACGACGCGCGCCCGGCTTCCTCGCGGGAAGCCGGGCCTTATGCGAAAAGGAAAAAAGCGGGATGCGGCGGCGTCAGGCCGCGGTCTTGCCTCGGCTGCGGCTCTTCTTGGCGACGCCGGCCTTGGCACTATAGTCCTGGGCCACTTGCTCGAACACGGTCGACAGGTGGCCCAGCGTTTCATTGCTGCCGCGCCCCGCCCGCGTGATGCAGTAGAACGGTAGTTCGATCGACGGCACGATCGGGTACAGGCGCACCCGGAAGCGTTGGCAGGCGGCGGCCGAAATCGACGGCACCACGGCCACGCCGAAGCCGGCTTCGGCCATCGCGATCGCCGTTTCCAGGTGGCCGACCTGGGTGCGCTTGCCGGTGGTGACGGCCGCCGCGCTGAGGTTTTCCTCGACCATGCGCTGGATCGGCGTCTCGTCCGAAAAACAGATCAGCGGCACGCCCTGCAGCGCGCGCCAGGTGTCCGTTTCGGCGCTGAAGTCCGGCCAGTCGGTTTCCTGCATGCCGATGGCGAGCATCAGCCGGGTCGGAAAAATCGGCATGCGCTCGACGCCGGATTCCTTGCGGAAGAACGGACCGTAGGCGGCATCCAGCGCGCCATCCTCGACCATGCGCAGCAACTCGACCGGCGTGTGGTCGATGACGTCGACCCGCACCAGCGGATACAGGCTGGCGAAGCGGCTCAGCACCGTCGGCATCAGGCTGACGGCGATGTGCGGCATGACGCCCACGCGCAGCAGGCGCTGCTCCTCGCGGCCGATCTTGCGCAGCTCCAGCGCGGCGTTCTCGATGGTGGCGACGATGTGGGTGGCGGTGGGCAGGAACATGCGCCCCGCCTCGGTCAGCGCCACCGAGCGAGTGGTACGGTCGAGCAGGCGGCAGTGCAGCTGGGTCTCCAGCTCGCGGATGATGGCCGACAGCGCCGCCTGCGACAGATGCAGGCGCTGCGCGGTCTTGGTGAAGCTGGAGGCCTGGGCCACCCCGATGAAGACCTTGAGCTGCCTGAGCGAGAGATTCATGAGTAGTCCGATGAAGCGGGCGCTGCCGCAGATTGCGAAGATCCTATTCTAGCAGCAGCGGGCGACAGCGCCGCCCCTCAATCGCCGAGGTTGACGGCCAGCCATGGGAAGCGCTCCAGCCGCGCGCGCTCGAAGCCGGCGATGCGCTCGCGCTGCTGCAGCGCCAGGCCGATTTCGTCCAGGCCGTTGAGCAGGCAGTGGCGCGTGAACGGGGCGATCTCGAAGCGGGCCGTGAAGCCGTCCGCCCCGGTGACGCGCTGATGTTCCAGGTCGATGCGCAGTCGGCATCCCGCCGCGCTGTCGGCGGCGGCGAACAGTTGCTCCATCGCGGCGGCGTCCAGCTCGACCGGCAGCACGCCGTTCTTGCCGCAGTTCTGCCGGAAGATGTCGGCAAAGCTGTGCGCGATGATCACTTCGAAGCCGTATTCCAGCAACGCCCACGGCGCGTGCTCGCGCGAGCTGCCGCAGCCGAAATTACGGCCTGCCAGCAGGATGCGCGCGCCCTGGTAGCGCGGCTGGTTCAGCACGAAATCCGGATTGAGCGGACGGCGCGCATGGTCCTGCCCCGGCTCGCCGGCGTCGAGGTAGCGCCAGCTGTCGAACAGGTTGGGGCCGAAACCGGTGCGCGCCACCGATTTCATGAACTGCTTGGGCAGGATGGCGTCGGTGTCGACGTTATCGCGCCGCATAGGCGCGGCCAGCCCTTCCACTATCGTGATCGGCTTCATTGCGCGCCCTCCCCGGCCAAGCCCAGACTGCGGACATCGGCCAGGCGGCCGGCCAGCGCGGCGGCGGCCGCCATCGCGGGGCTGAGCAAATGACTGCGCCCGCCCGCGCCCTGGCGCCCTTCGAAATTGCGGTTCGAGGTCGAGGCGCAGCGTTCGCCCGGCGCCAGGCGGTCGTCGTTCATGGCCAGGCACATCGAGCAGCCCGGTTCGCGCCACTCGAATCCGGCGTCCTTGAAGATGCGGTCCAGGCCTTCGCGCTCGGCCTGTTCGCGCACCAGGCCGGAGCCCGGCACCACCAGCGCCAGCGCGATGTTGTCGGCCACCCGCCCACCGCTGGCGGCGATGACGCTGGCGGCGGCGCGCAAGTCCTCGATGCGGCCGTTGGTGCAGGAACCGATGAAGACCTTGTCGATGCGGATGTCCCGCATCGGCGTGCCCGGCGCCAGGTCCATGTAGGCGAGCGCGTGTTCCAGCGCCTGGCGGCGCGCGGGGTCGTCCTCGCGCGCGGGATCGGGAACGGCGCCGCCGATCGGCGCCACCATCTCGGGCGAGGTGCCCCAGGTGACCTGCGGCGCGATCGCGGCGGCGTCGATGTCGAGCACGCAGTCGAAGCAAGCATCGTGATCGGACACCAGCTTGCGCCAGTGCGCGGCGGCGGCGTCCCACTGCGCCGCGCCGGGCGCGAACGGACGCCCGCGCAGGTAGTCCAGCGTGGTCTGGTCCACCGCCACCAGACCCGAACGCGCGCCCGCTTCGATCGCCAGGTTGCACAAGGTCATGCGCGCCTCCATCGACAGCGCGCGCACCGTGGCGCCGGCGAATTCGATCGTATGTCCGGCGGCGCCGCCGCTGCCGATGCGGCCGATCAGATACAGGGCCAGGTCCTTGGCGCCGCAACCGGGCGCCAGCTCACCTTCGACGCGCACCAGCATATTGCGGCCCTTGCGGGTGGCCAGCGTCTGCGTGGCCAGCACGTGCTCGACTTCGGAGGTGCCGATGCCGAACGCCAGCGCGGCCAGCGCGCCATGCGTGCTGGTATGCGAATCGCCGCAGACCACCATCATGCCGGGCAGGGTCATGCCCTGCTCGGGCGCGACCACGTGGACGATGCCCTGGCGCCGGTCCTGCATGCGGAACTGGGCGATGCCGTGGCTGCTGCAGTTGTGCTCCAGCGTTTCCACCTGCAGGCGCGAGAGCGGATCGGCGATGCCGTTGGCGCGGCCGCTGGTGGGCACGTTGTGATCGCAGACACCGAACGTGGCGCCCGCGCGCCAGACCGGACGGCCGCTCGCGGCCAGGCCGGCGAACGCCTGCGGGCTGGTCACTTCGTAGACCAGGTGGCGGTCGACGTAGAGCAGCGCGGCGCCGTCGCTATCGATGCTGACCAGGTGCTCGTCCCAGAGTTTGTCGTAGAGGGTGCGAGGGTGCGAGAAGGCCGGCATGGTCATCAAGGCGCGATTTCTTCCAGCGACTTCTGGCGGGTCTCGGTCATGCCCATGGCGGCGACGATGCCCAGCACGCAGACGCCGGCGAACATCAGGAATACCGTGGCGACGCCGTCGGCGCCCAGCACCACGCCGACCATCGCCGGACTGGCGGCCGAGGCGACGCGGAACCAGGACGTGGCCAGCGAGGTGCCGATGGCCCGCATGCGGGTCGGGTAGATTTCCGGCGTGTACAGGAACAGCATGATCGTGACGGTGCCGATGACGGCGTAGGCGGTCGAGCCCAGCAGCATGACGGTGTAGGCCGAATGGGCGCCGGTCAGGTATAGCGCGGCCAGCAGCACGGCGGCCACGCCGAACGCGCACATCGCCCAGCGGCGGCGGCCGACGCGGTCAACCAGGAAGGCGCAGACCAGCACGAAGATGACGCTGAGCACATTCGACATCGAGGCCAGCCGCAGCGACTCGGTCAGCGGCAGGTGATAGACGGTCTTGTACAGGCTGGGCAGCCAGTTGTTCAGGCCGTTGGCGACAAAGTACGCGATGCCCCACAGCGCCCACACCACCAGCGTGCGCTTGCGGTAGAACGACGAGAACAGTTCGCGCATGCCCGCCTTGCGCGGCGCCGCCGGGGCGACCGCCGGACGCGGCTTCGGCACGATGCGCTGGTCGGTGCTGGCCTCGAGGCCTTCGATGATCTTTTCCGCTTCGTCGTAGCGGCCCTTGCCGATCAGCCAGCGCGGCGATTCGGGCAGGAACCAGATGAAGCCGACGATCAGCAGGCCCGGGATGCCGCCCACCAGGAACATCGACTGCCAGCCCACATTCGGCACCATCAGCGCGCCGGCCTGCGCCGCGGCCAGCAGGCCGATCGGGAAGATCAGTTCGTACAGCATGA
The DNA here is from genome assembly GCF_047302815.1 of Duganella sp. CT11-25. Lineage (NCBI taxonomy): Bacteria > Pseudomonadati > Pseudomonadota > Betaproteobacteria > Burkholderiales > Oxalobacteraceae > Duganella > Duganella sp. CT11-25. Next base: position 6,899,631 of record NZ_JBKBFD010000001.1, on the reverse strand, counting down.
AGAAGCGGCCGCGGTTGTGCGCCTGCGACAGTTCGTTGATGTAGACCGCGGCGACCGGATTGCCGCCGCCGACGCCGATGCCCTGGATGAAGCGGCACACCATCAGCCCGCCGAAGTTGCCGGTCAGCGCGCAGGCCAGGCTCATCACCGACATCAGCAGGATGGTCCAGAACTCGCTCTTGACGCGGCCGACGCGCTCGGCCAGCCAGCCGAAGAACAGCGCGCCGATCAACTGGCCCACATAGCCGGTCGCGATCAGCACGCCGATATCGGCAGGCTTGAGGTGCCACATGCCTATCAGGACCGGCAACACATACGCCAGCGACAAAGCGTCAAAGGCGTCGAAAAATGTTGCGCTGCCCATCACAATCCGGGCCTTGATGTGCCAGCGTGAAACCGGCACGCTTTCCATACGGGTCAGCAAGCTTGCGCCGCGATCGGCACGCTGATCCGGCACGCCGGTGGCAGGCTGGACGTCGATAATGCTTTGAGACATGTAACACCTTTCTGGTTATTGCTGCTTCTGCTCAGAACTGCACTTGTACGCCGGTGCGCAACAGCACCTGCGAAGGTCCGCTCGACGGCGTATAGCCGAAGGCGCCGGCCACCGCCCCGTTGCCGCTGGCGCGGACATAGGCAGCGCCAGCATAGACCTGAGTGAACAAGGTGTACAGGCTCAGGTGCTGGCTGACGAACAGGTTCAACTGGTTGTACTTCATGTCCATGAAGGTCGAATGGGCGGCCGAGACGCCGAGGAAGCGCCGCTTCTGGCCGCCGCTGAGGTCGACGTTCACGCCGGCCTGCAGGTTGCGCTGCTGCTCCTCGCCACGGCTGTTTTCAAGCGACACCTGGGTAAAGGTGGCGTGCGGGATGAAGATGCCGACCTGGTACGAACCGCCGAGGACGATGGTGCTGTAGCGGTCGGCGTTGAACACGCTGCTGCTCAAGTTCTGGCCCAGTACGCTGGTGACGCCGAACACGCTCTTCAGGTCGGCCGTGCGGTTGTGGAACATCGAATACGAGCCGCCCAGGCGCAACTGGCTGCCGTTGTAGCGGAAGCCGGCCGAGTACTGGCGGCTGCGCGAGAAATTGCTCGGGTCCTCGCCAAAGCCGTTCATCACGCCGACCTGCAGGCCGTTGATGACCGGCGTCTCATAGCGCACCGAGTTGTCGATGCCGTACACATTGGCCAGGTTATCCAGGTTGCCTGGCGAGTAAGACCAGGAGATGCCGGGAATACTGTTGTTCAGCGGTCCGACGTAGTCGTAGGCGAAGTCGGGCATGCGGCCCAAGGTCAGCGTACCCAGCGTATTGCTGGACAGGCCGACCGTGGCGTAACGGTTGAACAGCTTGGTCGGATTGGCCTGCGTGCCGACGTCGGAATTGAAGCCGGTTTCGAGCTTGAAGAAGGCGCTCAGGCCGCCGCCGAGATCTTCGGTGCCGCGAAAGCCGATGCGGTCGGGCGAACGCTTGCCCGCGTTCACGCCCCACAGGTGTTCGCCACGGGCGTTGCTGACATAGTCGAGGCCTTCGTCGATGCTGCCGTACATGACGACGTTGGACTGGGTGGCGGTTTGGGCGTAGGCGCCGGCGCAAGCAAGGGCGCCAAGCGTGCATACCAGGATCTGGGATTTGATGATAGTCTCCGTTTTTGATTTATAAACAACGGCACATAATGCGCAGCATTGTCGTGGACAGTTTCTTTCTTCCGTCTTGATGCGGAGTCGCTCCAATATAGGGGAAAAGTTAAATTGGAATAAGCAAAAAGATTCTATCGATAAATCGGTTTTCCCGAACAATTGGCCTCCCCGCCGGCACCGTCCGGCGCCGCATGGCGCCAGCTCTTCATGTGTCTATCACTGTCCCCACGCACGTCCTTCAATCGCCCCCGAAGTCGCATTCATAATTTTTTTCAATCACTGTTTACGAAAAACATCGGCCATCCCGATAGTGCCGAAATCGATTGCGGCTATGGCGGATCATGCGGCATCATATCCGCCGGGAAATAATTGACGCGATTTGAGACATCAATTTTTTCTATTAATTAATAGAATTTTTCGATTAATGCCTTGCGGCGAGGAGACGGACATGAAGTGGTTTGCCAAGTTCAATATCGGGAAAAGGCTGGGGGCAGGATTCGCCCTGGTGCTGGCGCTGATGCTTTTCACCACCGTGCTCAGTATCTGGCGCATGAATGACATCGCTGCCGCGTCGGAGGCGATGTCGGCGCCGCTGGCCAAGGAGCGCCTGATCGCCGAGTGGAATACCCAGATCTTCGGCGCGGTGCGCCGCACCGGCGCCATCGTCAAGAGCAGCGATCCCGGCGTGGCGGCCTATTTCAAGGATGAGACCGATGCCGCGTCGCAGCGCTCCGCCGCCCTGTCCAAGCAGATCGAACCCTTGTTGACGACGCCGGAGGAAGCCGCACTGCTGGTGAAGATCAATGCCCAGCGCAAGCTCTACCGCGAAGCGACCAGCACGGCGATGAAAGCCAAGGCGCAAGGCGACCATGCGCTGGCCGACAGCGCGCTGGAAAAATTATTCGCCCCGGCGGCGAAAGGCTATCAAGACCTGCTCGAACAATTACTGGCCCAGCAGCACAAGCAAATGGATGCGCAAAGCCAGTCGATCCAGGATATCCGCGCCTACAGCGTCAGACTGATCGCGCTGCTGGCCATCGCCGCCTTGCTGATCGGCGCCTGCTGTTCATGGCTGCTGACCGCTGGCATCGTCGGGCCGCTGCGCGCCGCCGTCGGCCTGGCCGAGACGGTGGCTGGAGGTGACCTCAGCCGTACCATCGACACCCACGGCAACGACGAGACGGCCGCCCTGATGCGCGCCTTGCGCCACATGAACGACAGCCTGGTGGGTATCGTCAGCGAGGTGCGCGGCGGTACCGATACCATCGCCACGGCATCGAAGGAAATCAGCGCCGGCAACCTCGACCTGTCCGGGCGCACCGAGCAGCAGGCCAGCGCGCTCGAGGAAACCGCGGCGTCGATGGAAGAGCTGACCACCACCGTGCGCCAGAATGCCGACAACGCACGCCAGGCCAGCCAGCTGGCGATCACCGCCTCCGACGTGGCGGTGCGCGGCGGCGCGGTGGTGGGCGAAGTGGTGAGCACGATGGGCGCGATCAATGAATCGGCCAACAAGATCGTCGACATCATCAGCGTCATCGACGGCATCGCGTTCCAGACCAACATCCTGGCCTTGAACGCCGCCGTGGAAGCGGCGCGCGCCGGCGAACAGGGACGCGGCTTCGCGGTGGTGGCGTCCGAAGTGCGCACGCTGGCCCAGCGTTCGGCGGCGGCGGCCAAGGAAATCAAGACCCTGATCGGCGACTCGGTCGGCAAGGTCGATGCCGGCGCCAGGCTGGCCGACCAGGCCGGCGCCACCATGGAGCAAGTCGTCGCCAGCATCAAGCGGGTGACGGACATCGTGGCCCAGATCGCCAGCGCCAGCCAGGAGCAGACCGCCGGCATCGAGCAGGTGAACCAGGCGATCGGCCAGATGGACGAGGTCACGCAGCAGAACGCCGCGCTGGTCGAGCAATCGGCCGCCGCCGCCGCCGCGATGCAGGAACAGGCCCATGCGCTGGCCGCAATGGTCGGCGTGTTCAAGCTCGACCGGGCTCACGCGCCGGCGGAAACGGCCGTTCCATCCATGCGTTCCGGCCGCGGACGCGCGGTCGTGCCGGTTGCCGCCCCGCGCCGGCGGGCGCTTCAGGGGTAGTCGGGCCGGCGCATGCGGAACAGATTGTCCGGACCGATCTCGAAGTAATCGGCCGGGCCGCCGCCGCGCAGTATCGTCTGCGAGCGCGCCGTGTCATACACGCCATCGCGCAACAGTTCGTGCGCGATGTGCACTCCCACCACCTCCCCCATCACCAGCCAGCCGTTGGTCGGATCGCCGGCCGCGCTTTGCAGGCGGATGATCTGGCTGCATTTGCATTCGAACGACACCGGGCTTTCCGCCACGCGCGGCACGGCGACGACGCGCGACGGCGCCGGCGTCAGGCCGGCCAGCTCGAATTCATTCACGTCCGGCGGCGCCGGCGCACAGCTGGCGTTCATCGCCTCGGCCAGCGGCCGGGTGGCCAGGTTCCAGACGAACTCGCCGTTGTGCTCGATGTTGCGCAGCGTGTCCTTGCGGCCCTGGCTGGAAAAGCCGATCAGCGGCGGCGTGTAGTTGAAGGCGTTGAAGAAACTATAGGGCGCCAGGTTCAGGCCGCCCTGCGCGGTGCGGGTCGAAATCCAGCCGATCGGGCGCGGGCCGACGATGGCGTTGAAGGGGTCGTGCGGCAAGCCGTGCCCCTGCGCAGGCTGATAAAAATAGCGGTCGTCCATGGGGTTCCTGTGCAATACGGACGCCCCGGCGGCGTCGAGCTGGCATTTTCGCACAAGGCCGCGGGAGGCGCTGACAGCAACAATTTATACAAACGGGGGCTTGCGCGGCAATCGTGCAGCCCTTAATCTAAGTGAATCACTTAGTTGAAACACGTACATGAACACAGACCTGCAATTCCGCCCCTTGAAGGCGCCCCTGTCCACCAAGGCCTTGATGGCCTACCGCAAGGACGGCGGCCTGTCCGGCACCGTGCCGCAGCAAAAATCCCAAGACGCGCGCGGCAAGGTGCAATGGGTGAGCGTGGAAGCCAATGGCAAGCAGGTCGGCGTGGCCCGGCTGGAGTTGGCGCCGCCGGAGTTTTGCTATGTCTCAGAGCTGATTATTTCCAGCAAATTCAGGGGCCTGGGCATCGGCCACTGGTTCATGACGCGCATCGAGCAGTACTGCCTGGCGCAAGGCATACGCCGCCTGCTGCTGGAAGCGGGGGACGGCACGGAATCGTTCTACAGATCGCAATCCTTCGTGTCCGATCCCTACCTCCCGAATATGCTGAAGAAGGAAATCAATCCGTTCCAGCGGAAAGTGTTTTCCCCTCTGCACAACTGAACGGCGCCACCCGCCGCGACGGATCGCCGTCCAGCGTCGCCACCACCGGCCGCTCGGCGGCCGTCATCCAGTGCGTTTGCGGCCACCAGCGCTGCCCCGCCATCGCCAGCGACGGTTCGGTCGCCAGCCCCGGCTGAGGCGTGATGACACGCACGCCCACGCAGTGCGCCGCCGCCAGCACCCGCTCGGCGGGCTCGGTCCAGCCGTGCTGGGCTAACTTGAACAAGCCCCAGTGCACCGGCTGCATGATCTTGCCGCGCACCAGCCGGTGCGCCTCCACCGCCTGTTCCGGTCCCAGGTGCCAGTCCGGCCACGCGGCGTCGTACTGGCCCGCCTCGATCAGCGTCAGGTCGAAGGGACCGAGCCGCTCGCCGATCTCGCGCATGCCTGGGAAGAAGCCGGTATCGCCCGAATACCAGACGCTGTGCGCCGGCCCCCGCATCGCAAAGCCGGACCACAGGGTCTGGTCGCTCTGCGGCTTCAGCCGTCCCGACGCGTGGCGCGACGGCGTGGCGGTCACTTCCAACGCGCCCACCTTGGCCGATTGCCACCAGTCCAGCTCGATGATGCGGCTGGCCGGAATGCCCCAGTAGGCCAGGTGCGCGCCTATGCCCAGCGGCACGATGAAGACCGTTTTGGTGTCCTTCAGGGCGACGATGGTGGCGCGGTCGAGGTGGTCGTAATGGTCGTGCGAGATCACCACGGCATCCGCCGCCGGCAGCGCCATCGGCGGCGCGAACCAGCGGCGCGGTCCTACCCATTGCGCCGGCGAGGCGCGCTCGCTCCAGATCGGATCGGTCAGCAGGCGCACGCCGTCGATCTCCACCAGCGTGGACGAGTGGCCGAACCAGGTCACGCGCAAGCCGCTGGCGGGCGGCTGGGCGTACTGGGCGGCGTCGCCGGCGTGGACCGGCACCGGCACGGACGGCTCCGTATCTGGCACCGATTCCAGCGAGCGCTTGATCGCCGCGTAAAAGTCCTGCGACACCCGCCCGCTGTTGTTGAAGCGCTCGTCATGCCATTCGGGCGATTGCTGCATGCGTGCCAGGCGTTCGCCGTCGGCGTGCTTGCCGAAGGAGGCGCAGCCGCTGAACAACATGGCGGCGCCGAACCCCAGCGCCAGCGCGGCCGGCACACCCAATCCCCATCCGACCAGCTTACGCATGCCTGGCCCCTTGGGCCAGCTGGTAGATATCGGCGGTTTCCAGCACAGGCCGCGGGGCGCCGTGGCGGGCCGCTTCCAGCATCGCCAGGCCGACGCTTTCAGTCGTCAGTATCTGCTTGGGCAGCAAGGCGCGCAGCAGCGGCAGCAGCGGCTTGAACAGGCTGTAGAACACGCGATAGGACGCGGTCTTGGAACGGATGCCGTGCAGCGGCTGGATCATTCCGGGGCGGAACAGGTAGACCGCCTTGAAGCCCAGCGTCTGCAGCCCGTTCTCGGTGCGCCCCTTGACGCGCGCCCACATGGAGCCGCCCTTCTCGCTGCTGTCGGTGCCGGCGCCGGAGACGTAGATAAAGGTCATCTGCGGATTCAGGCGCGCCAGGACCCGCGCGGCCTGCATGGTCAGATCGTAGCTGAGGCGGGTGTATGCCGCCTCGTCCATGCCGGCGGCGGACACGCCCAGGCAAAAGAAGCAGGCGTCGAAACCTTGCAGCTGGGCGTCAACGCCCTCGTATTGCATCAAGTCCGGCAGCGGCAGATCCTGCAGCTTGGGATGCTGGACGCCGGATGGGCTGCGGCCGACCGTCACCACCTTGGCCACGTCGGCCGCCTGCAGGCTCTCGCGCAACACGCCCTGCCCCACCATGCCGGTGGCGCCGTAGATCAATATATTCATGAGCTCCTCGATTAGACGCTCAACAATATATCAAACCGGCTGACGCCGCTTGCCGGCCTGCGATCAGCGCTTCAGGCGCGCCAGCAACTGCTCTGCGACGGCCGGGGCGGAGGCCGGATTCTGTCCGGTGATCAGCTCGCGGTCGGCGACCACCTTGACCTGCCAGTTGGCGCCGCTGCTGTAGACGCCGCCCGCGCGCTCCAGCGCGGTCTGCGGCGTGAACTTCATGGCGCCGCCTTTCAGCATGGACTTGGCCGCCTCTTCCTCGGCATTGCTGATCACCGTCATCTGGTAACCGGCATAAATCCAGGCCGGGGCCTTGCCGGCCGGCGCGCCGCCGTCCAGTGCTTGCGTGAACCGCAGCGGCTGCTCCAGCGTGGACAGCAAGGCGATCGGGCCGTGGCAGACCAGCGCGGTCGGCTTGGCTTGAGCATGGAAGGCGCGCAGCAGGCGGCCCAGCGGCGCGCTGTGCAGCAAATCCTGCATCGGCGCGTGGCCGCCCGGGATGTAGACCGCGTCATAGCGGTCGTAGCCGGCCTGCTCCACGCGCGCCAGGCTGATCACCGGCGAATTCGTCACCGAGGTCAGCTGCAATTTGTCCAGCAGCGCCAGGTGATGCCGCATGCTGGCTTCGTCATTGCCGAAGTACATCTTGTCGACCGAGCCGCGGTCCACCGTCGGCGCCTTGCCCAGCGGCGTGGCGAAGGTGACGGTGTGGCCGGCATCCAGCAGCTTCTTGACCGGCTGCATCAGCTCATTAGCGTAGAAACCGGTGTCGAAGACGCGCTGGTCGCGCAGTTCCAGCTGCGCCTCGTCCGACAGGACGACCAGCACGTTGGCGGCGTTGGCGCCGATGGCGGCCAGGCTGAGCACGGCGCCGGCGGCGGTTTTGAGGATAGTCATGAGGTACTCCTTGTGGTTGGATGTCGATGGCGCTACTCTATTAGCGATTGAAACGAACATAAATAACCAGAAACTCAAATCATTTGTTCTTGAAAGGTGAGGATGGCCAGGCAATTCGATCACATGGCGGACGTGGAAGCGTTCGTCACCATCGTCGACAAGGGCACGATCAGCGCGGCGGCGGTGGTGCTGGGCACAACGCCGTCGGTGCTGAGCCGTGCCGTGGCGCGGCTGGAAACACGGCTGGGCGTGCAGCTGATGCGCCGCACCACCCGCCGCCTGAGCGTGACCGAGGCCGGCCAGCTGTACCTGGAGCAGGCACGCAGCGCCTTCGACCTGATCGCCGACGCCGAACGGGCGATCCTGGGCCGGGGCAGCGAGCTGTCCGGCACGATACGCATCAGCGCACCGACCACGTACGGCCATTACCGCCTGCCACAGGTGTTGCAGCGCTTCATCGACCGGCATCCCAAGGTGATGATCGAGCTCAGCATCAGCAACCGCAATGTGGACCTGGTCGACGAGGGTTACGACATGGCGATCCGCCAGGGCGAACTGGCCGACAGCGGCCTGGCGGCCAAGCGGCTGGGCAATGAAGAGGTGTGCCTGGTGGCCGCGCCGGATTACCTGCGCCGCGCCGGCACGCCGCTGACTCTGGACGATCTGCGGCGCCACGCCTGCCTGCCCTTCACCATGCCCAGCACCGGCCGGCCGGCGCCGTGGCTGCTGCGCATGGACGGCAGCGATATCGACTGGATGGCGCCGGCGCGCATGCGGGTGACCGACGATGTGCTGGGCGTGGTGTCGCTGGCGCAGCAAGGGCTGGGCATTTGCCAGACCTATCATTTCATCGCGGAGGAACGGCTGCGCAACGGCCAACTGGTGGAAATCCTGCCGGCCCTGCGCGGGCGCAGCAAGCCGTTTTCGTTGATTTATCCGCCGCACAGACGCATGTCGGCAGCCTGCCGGGCGCTGATCGACAGCTTCGGGCCGGGCTAGGTATCAGGCCAGGACTTATTTATCGGCTTTCTTTTCCGGCTCGGGCTTGGGCGGCAACTGCAGCGGCGTGACCGCGACATCGGTCACGCCTTCTTTTTTCATGTCCAGCTTTTCGGCCGTCCGGGGCGTCACGTCGATGATGCGGCCGTCGACATACGGACCGCGGTCCTTGACCACCACGACCGCGCTGTCGCCGGTCTCCAGGTTGGTGACCTTGGCCTTGGTGCCGATCGGCAGCACCTTGCTGGCGGCATCGTTGCTGGCGGGGTCCATCGGCTCGCCGTTGGCCATTTCCTTGCCGTTGAATTTGCGGCTGTAGTACGAAGCCTTGCCCTTGCGCGTCTTGCCGGTGCGGTCGATCTTATGCCCCTTGGCCGCCTTTTCCCCGCCGGACGGCGGGTCCACCGGCGCCGCGCCGGCATGCCCCAGGCCCAAGCCGATACCCAGCAACGCTATCGATAGCAGAGTGAACGGATTTTTCATGGCATCCTCCCATGCCGCATTCTAGGCCGGTTTCACGGCCATCCCAGTACGTTACTCAGGCACAATCAAGCGCTTGCTTGCCATTCAAATAGCAGCAATAATGACTCGCCAATAACAAGAACCATAGGGACGATATGAGCGACGCAAACACAGCAGTACTGCACCAGGCCGCCGATGGCGAGGCCGATCCCCGGCTGATCCAGGCCGCCTTCGAATCCCAGGGGCGGACCGCGCTCAACTGGCGCGGCTCGACCGCCGCCGAGCGCATCGCCCGCGTCAAGCGCCTGCGCGACGCCATGATGGCGCGGCGCGAAGCGTTTTACGACGCCTTCCGCCAGGATTTCCGCAAGTCCCCGGCCGAAGTGGAAGCGTCCGAATTCCTGCCGGTGATGGAGGAAATCCGTCACGTGCTGGGCTCGCTCAAGCGCTGGATGAAGCCGCGCCGGCACTGGCCCACCACCACCATGCTGGGCACTTCGGCCTCGGTGCGGTACCAGCCGCGCGGACGGGTGCTGATCGTCGCGCCATGGAATTATCCGTTGAGCCTGTGTTTCGGACCGCTGGTCTCCGCGCTGGCGGCGGGCAACACGGCGATCATCAAGCCGTCCGAGATGACGCCGGCGGTGTCGGCGCTGATGGCGCAGATCATCGCCGAGGTGTTCCCGGCAGACGAGGTGGCGCTGTTTGAAGGCAGCCAGCCGACTTCGTACGCCCTGCTCCAGCTGCCGTTCGATCATATTTTCTTCACCGGCTCGCCGGCGGTCGGCAAGCTGGTGATGGCCGCCGCCGCCAAGCACCTGACCAGCGTGACGCTGGAGCTGGGCGGCAAGTCGCCGACCATCGTCGACGAGACCGCCAACCTGCAGCTGGCGGCCGAGACGCTGATGTGGGGCAAATTCATCAACAACGGCCAGACCTGCGTGGCGCCGGACCATGTCTACGTGCATGCCGCCGTCAAGCCCGCATTTATCGACGCCTGCCGCAAGGTGCTGCAACTGCGCTACGGCGTCAACGCCGCCGCGCAAAAGCAGAGCCCGGACCTGGCGCGCGTGGTCAACCGGCGCCATACGCAGCGGCTGGCCGGCCTGCTGGCCGACGCCGTGCAGCGCGGCGCCGTGGTGCATACCGGCGGCGAGGTCGACGAGGCGCAGTGCTACATCGCGCCGACGCTGATCGAGAAAATCCCGGCCGGCGCGACCATCCTGTCGGAGGAGATCTTCGGGCCGCTGCTGCCCATCATCGAATACCAGGACTTGGACCGGGTGATCGCCGACATCAACGCCGCGCCCAAGCCGCTGGCGCTGTACATGTGGAGCACGCGCCAGGACAATATCGACAAGGTGCTGAAACAGACCAGCTCGGGCGGCGCCTGCGTCAACCATTGCGTCGCGCATTTCGCGCATGGCAATCTGCCGTTTGGCGGCGTGAACAACTCCGGCATGGGCAGCGCGCATGGCGAATACGGCTTCAAGAGCTTCTCGCACGAGCGCGCGGTGTTACGCTCGTCGCCGCTGATGCTGATCAAGCTGTTCTTCCCGCCCTACACCAAAGGCCGGCTGTGGCTGATCCGCACCGTGGTCAACTCCCTGCGGCTGCCAAAACTGTAAGCAAAAAAAAGCGCCCGGGGTCGTAGTCCCGGGCGCGTTTTGCGTATGACCAGTGCTGCTTAAGCTTTTTTGGCTTTCTTGCGGCGGGCCACAAAGCCCAGCAGGCCGAGGCCGGCACCCAGCAGGCCATAGGTTGCTGGCTCCGGTACGGCAGCCACGGCGATGGTCAGATCCGAACCGTAGGTGCCGCCGGCATTGCCGATGATCTGGCCATCGACTTCAACGAAATAGCTGCCCGCCGACAGGCCCATCGTGGTCAGTTCCCAATTGTCGGTAGGATGCGCGCTGAGACCGGTGGTGGTATTGGTACCCGCATAGGTGTTCAGGATGGCATTGGTGACTGGATCGTATTGCACCAGACTGAAACCGGTGATCAACAGGTCCTTGACCGTGCTCGATTTCAGATAGGTGGAGGTCAGCGAAGCCGACGAGTCGAAGCCGTTCGTCAGGGTGAACATATACTTGTCGACGAACAGGTTGTTGGTCTCGACGCTGGTGAATTCATTGCCGAAATGCGCGTTATAGCCGCCCGACAAGTCCGTTTTCAGGTCCACGGTGACAGTTTTCCCCACCGTCGCAGCGTAAGCGGACGATGCCATCAGGCTTGCGCCTGCGATCATCGACGCGAGCACGATATTTTTGATTTTCATTTTTGGTTTCCGTAGCAGTTAGCAATTAATTAATGAGTTTTCCCGGACGCACTTAACCGGTGACCCAAAGCATAGAGAGATGCATCCTCGACAACTGTGCGTTTGCTTACACAACAAGAAAACTACAAAAATTACAACGACCATGGTTGTTAACAAATTCTGTGGATAAAGCTGTTAACAAGCGCGCCCCGCCTGCACCAGACTATTGTTTTTAAAGGAAATTATTCCATTGCGTAAATTTATCGCAGCAAAAGTTATCCACTGCGCGGTTTAGCTCCTGCTTGCGCCGATTGCAACTTTGCCGCATAATTAGTTGATAATCATTCTCATTAAGCCAGCAAACTGTCCTGCGACGAAGTAGCCAGCCACAAAAACTACTTCAAGGATTTTCATGGCAATGAACAAGACCCCGCTGGCGTTGATGCTGGCGAGTATTTCCCTCTCCCCCGTATGGGCGCAAACCGGCGCGGCGCCGGAGCAAACCCTGCAGGTAGTCACCGTTACCGGCGCCAGCGATACGGGCTACCGCCCCACCTTCTCCACCAGCGCCACCAAGATTGACGCGCCGCTGCGCGACATCCCGCAAACCGTCAACGTGGTGCCGGAGCAATTGCTGCACGATCAAGGCGCGCGTTCGCTGCAGGATGCGCTGAAAAATGTGCCGGGCATCGGCATGTCGACCGGCGACGGCCAACGCGATCAGGTCACCATCCGCGGCTTCAGCGCCATCAGCGACCAATTCGTCGATGGCATGCGCGACGATGCCCTGTATTTCCGCGACCTGTCGAATATCGAGCAGGTGGAAGTCATCAAAGGGCCGGCGTCCGTGCTGTACGGACGCGGCTCATCGGGCGGCATGATCAACCGCATCACCAGGAAACCCGGCATCGACCGCAGCGAGGCCAGTCTGCAAGCGGGTAGCTGGGGCCAGAAACGGGGCGAGTTCGACCTGGCGCGCAATCTAAAGGACAGCGGCGTCGCCTTCCGCGTGACCGGAGCAGTGGAGGATGCCGATAGCTATCGCGACCAGCAATTCCTCAAGCGCGAGGCGGTGGCGCCATCGCTGCAGTTCAAACTGGGTGCGGAGACGCTGTTGCTGCTGCAGGCTGAATACTTGCACGACAAGCGCTTGACCGACTTCGGCAATCCGTCTTACCAGGGGCGCGCAGTGGATGTTCCCGCCAGCACCTATTACGGCGCGGCCAACGCCAGGAATGTCGACTACAGCGCATCCAAAGTCAAAGCCTTCGGTTTCACGCTGGATCACCGCTTTAGCCAGCAATTCTCGATCCGTAATGCCTTCCGCCACTACGATTACACGCTGGACCGCAACAATACGCTGATCGGCTCGGTCAACGAAGCGGCCAAAACCGCCTCGCTGACGCGCGGCAATGTCGCCCGCGACGAAGACGGTTATAGCAACCAGACCGAGCTGACACAGCACGCCGAACTGGCCGGCATGCAGCACACCGTGCTGTACGGCGTGGAATTCGGCAAGCAGAACAAGGATCAGCTGGTACGCTCACAAGCCAATATGGCGACCGTCTCATTGTTCAATCCTGTCGCGCCAGTCGTGCCATTTACCGCCGGTGGAGCGCCTACAGCGAACAATACGGGCATCTTCAAGGTCGCCAGCGCTTATGTGCAAGACCTCGTCAGCCTGGCTTCGCAATGGAAAGCGCTGGCTGGCGTGCGCTACGACCGATTTGAGCAGGAGACCGAAGAGCGCCGCGTCGGCGTGGCCAGCGTGGCGCGCACCGACCGCAACTGGAGCCCGCGCGTGGGCCTGGTGTTCCAGCCGAGCGCGGCGCAGTCGTACTACGCCTCATTCAGCCGCTCCTTCCAGCCGTCGGGCGAAGGCTTCGCACTGGCAGTCAATAACGCCGACATCGCACCGGAAACCACCAAAAACAAGGAAATCGGCGCCAAATATGAGTTGTTCGGAGGCCAAGCTTCGGCGGGTGTCTCGCTGTTCCAATTGACGCGTACCAACATGAAATCGTCGGATCCGATCACCAATAAGCTGATTCCTATCGGTACTCAGCGGACCAACGGCCTGGAACTGACGTTCAGCGGCAATCTGGGCGGCGGCTGGCAGGCGTGGTCCGGATATTCCTATCTGGACGCGTCGATGCTGGCGTCGATCGCCAAGGACGACGGCCAGTTCGTACTGGGCAAGCGTCCGACGCTGACGCCGAAACACAGCGCCAACCTGTGGCTGTCCAAGGCGCTGGCCGGCCATTTCGGCATCGGCGGCGGCATGAACTACGTCGGCGACCGCTTTGCCAATCCGGGCAATACGGTGGTCCTGCCAGGCTACCTGACCGTGGACGCGATGGCCTACTACCGCGACAGCGGCATCGACCTGACGCTGAACGTGATGAATTTACTGGATCGCGCGTACATCGTGGCCGGCCACGGCAGCAGCAAGAACCTGAATCTGCCCGGCGCACCGCGCTCGGCGCAATTGACGGCGCGCTACCGCTTTTGATCCGGGTTGTTAACAAATTCTGTGGATAAGCTTGTTAACAAGCCGGACCACCCGATCCTAAGTGCTTGTTTCAGATGAAAAAACCCTCGCTGCGCAAATTTGTCGCAGCGGGAACTTATCCACCGCGCCGGCGCTCGATCAGCTCGAATACGCCCATGCCGGCCAGCATCGCCAGAACGAACAGAATCGCCTTCGGAGAGACCGTTCCCAGCGCTACCAAGGCTGGTCCGGGGCAGAATCCCGCCAATCCCCAACCCGCGCCGAATAATATCGATCCCAGCACCAGGCGGCGGTCGATTTTCGTTGCGGTCGGCAATTTCAATTCTTTGCCCAGCAAAGTGGTTTTACGCCGCGCGGCATAAAGAAAAGCAAAGAATCCAATAAAAACCGCGCCGGCCATGACAAATGCCAGCGATGGATCCCAGGTTCCCGCCAAATCGAGAAAACCTAATACTTTGGCCGGATTCGCCATGCCGGAAATAATCAGCCCGACGCCAAATATCAAACCACAGATGAATGAGATCAACATCACAGATGCCTCAATAAATACACGACGATAAAACCGGCGGCCATAAATATCGCCGTGGCAGCCATTGAACGCGGCGATAAGCGTGATACACCGCAAATACCATGGCCGCTGGTACAACCCGATGCATAACGGGTACCGACGCCAACCACCAGTCCCGCAATCAATACCGTTGTCCAAGACGCATCGACCTGGACTTCAGGTAATGCGTAAAAGATGCCGTAAATAACAGCCGCCAGAATCAGGCCGGCAATGAACGCCAAGCGCCAGGCCACATCCCCCTTATTGGGGCGTAATAAGCCGCCGATGATGCCGCTCACGCCGGCAATCCGGCCATTCACCAGGATTAATATAGCGGCCGCCAGGCCGATCAGCACGCCGCCGGCAAAAGCCGGCCATGGCGTGAAATGCAGGACGTCGATGGTCATTCACACTCTCCCCGGACATGCGCCAGAAAACGGCGCGTACAAGCTAATTTTTAGCATGCTTTCACTCTCCCAACAAACGCAAAGACTCGATCCATGCGTCTTTCCAGGGACGCAGTTCGGCCTGGACGGCGAACGCCTTCTTCAAACGCGGCATCGGCACGCGGTAGACATCATTCAATCCCAACGCCAGCGTCACGGGATTCCACAGGTAGGAATTTTTACCGGCACGCGAATTCTTTCTCACCCTGGCGCCATCGTCGCCGAATATGCCGATGGCGTCGGCCAAGGATTTGGCCAGATCCATTTTCACCATCCCGCCGAATAGATGAATAATTTCCTCCTTGGCCAATCCTTTTGGAACTTCCACTGGTGATTGAATAATCTCCTTGGGATTCAAAATATCTTCAACAAGCTGCGCTATATCCCATTGAAAGAAACGCAGCGCATCCAGCGGCTGGGTAATACCCGGCGGTTTCAATTTAAAAGATATGCGATCGGAGTCGCGCGTCATGCGTATCAAGACGTCAGCACTGCCATCCAAAAGCCGTTTGATATCCTCAACGAAGAATATAGGAGCGGGATAACGCTTGACGCCCTCGGCAAAAAGGCCGCTGTATTCTTCCGAATAATCCAACCACACGTGTGGCGTCAAACCGCCCTCCAGCAAACGTGCCAGATTCCATGGAGTTCCGGTTTTTTCGGCGAGCCATAAACACGTTTCTTCTGCCGTCGCCCAGCTTGGTAATGTCGTTGCAGTCATTTATGCCACCAGCTTTTTATTGTAAGTGGCGTAGTGTATCAGGCGTGCTGTCTCCCGGCTGATCGCGATAGTTTTGATCGAGATCAATTTTTTTTCGAATAGCGCTTGCTAAGCTTCGGGCATGCACTCTTCCCCAGATTTAATCGCTCGCGGCGGCTGCCGCGAGTGTCCAGTCCGCCTTCATTGCCTGCCTGCCAAATTGGACGGTCCGGCACTCCAGCGTTTCGAGCACATCGTCAGCGGACACCTGCCGCTGGCCAAACACCGGAAATTCCTCGTGCAAGACATGCCGTTCACCCATGTCCACGTGCTTCGCAGCGGCCAGTGCAAGGCGGAACATGAAGCGCCGGACGGCGCCCGCAAGGTGGTCGGTTTTTATGGACCCGGACAGATGGTGGGCCTGGAGGGCCTCGGAATGAACGGCCACCGCTTCGACGCCATCACGCTGTGCGACAGCGAGGTGTGTGAAATTCCGTATGCCGATCTGGCGGCGCTGATGGCCGGGCAAGCGCCCTTGCTGGCGCAGTTTCACCTCTTGCTGGGATTGCAATTAAGCCAACTGCAAAGCGCCATGCTGATGAGCGGCGCCACCGCGCAGCAGCGCATCGCCGGCTTCCTGCTGGATTTGAGCCGGCAGCAAGCCGCGCAGGGCGAGTCCGGCGAGTTGTTCAACCTGCGGATGTCGCGCGAAGAGATAGGCTCATATCTGGGGCTCGCGGTGGAAAGCATCAGCCGCGTGCTGACCCGCTTCCGCACCGAGGGCTTGATCAACGTCAGCAACCGCAAGATCGTCCTGCGCGATGCCGCCGGCCTGCGCCGGATGACCGAGCTCCACTCTTAAGCCAGGATCAATCGCCAGCTGGAGCAGGATTGACATTGCCGCTATCAAGGCACCTGCGCCGACACCCATCGTCATCTATGCCCAACCGAACGCGAAGTGAATGTTGGCCTGCCCAGCAGGAATCGAACCTGCGACCCTCAGCTTAGAAGGCTGATGCTCTATCCAACTGAGCTATGGGCAGATATGTCGCGACGAGAATACGTCGCTGAAATGAAAAACGGGCTGTCCTGAGACAACCCGTTTTAAAAGTTCTTGGTCGGAGTACAAGGATTCGAACCTTGGACCCCCTGGTCCCAAACCAGGTGCGCTACCGGGCTGCGCCACACTCCGAAGACGACATTCTAACGCTTGCCACTCGCGCCGTCAATGAAAGGGCCATCTTATTATTTCATTGCTGAAATTTTAAGCAGCCAGCTTTTCCACCTTGTCGGCGATGCGGCGCGCCATCGATTCGGCATCCTTGGCATCACGTGCTTCGACCATCACGCGGATCAAAGGTTCCGTGCCGGAAGCGCGGATCAGCACGCGGCCGCTGTCGCCCAGTTCACGCTCGACCAGCTCTTTTTCCGCGACCATGGCGGCGTTCTTGGTCCAGTCGAAGCCGGGCGCGACGCGCACGTTCACCAGCGTCTGCGGGAAGATCACCAGTTCGCCGGCGCACTGCTCCAGCGAGCGGCCCGAACGCTTCAAGGCCGACAACACCTGCAGCGCCGAGATGATGCCGTCGCCGGTGGTGTGCTTGTCCAGGCACAGCAAGTGGCCAGAGCCTTCGCCGCCCAGGATCCAGCCCTTGTCCTGCATCACTTCCAGCACGTAGCGGTCGCCGACCTTGGCGCGCGCGAAGCCGACGCCCTTCTCCTTGAGCGCCACCTCGACCGCCATATTGGTCATCAAGGTGCCGACCGCGCCGGCGACCGGGCCGGTGGCCATGCGGTCCATCACCATCAGGTACAGCAGCTCGTCGCCGTTGTACAGGCGGCCGTTGGCGTCGCACATGATCAGGCGGTCGGCGTCGCCGTCCAGCGCGATGCCGAGATCGGCGCCATGCGCGCGCACGGCGACGGCCATCGCGTCCGGCGCGGTGGCGCCGTGGCCGAGGTTGATGTTGAAGCCGTCCGGCTTGTTGCCGATGGCGATCACTTCCGCGCCCAGTTCATGGAACACGTGCGGCGCGATGTTGTAGGCGGCGCCGTGGGCGCAGTCGACCACGATCTTCAGGCCGCGCAGGTCCAGCTCGTTCGGGAAGGTGCTCTTGCAGAATTCGATATAGCGGCCCTGGGCGTCGTCCAGGCGCTTGGCGCGGCCCAGTTTTTCCGACGGCACGCAGTTCATCGGCAGGTCCAGCGCCGCCTCGATGTCGAGCTCGACCGAGTCCGGCAGCTTGGTGCCCTGGTCGGAAAAGAATTTGATGCCGTTGTCCTGGAACGGGTTGTGCGAGGCCGAGATGACCACGCCGGCCGACAGGCGCAGCGCGCGCGTCAGGTAGGCGATCGCCGGGGTCGGCATCGGGCCGGCCAGCATGACGTCGACGCCGGCGGCCGAGAAGCCCGCCTCCAGCGCCGCTTCCAGCATGTAGCCGGAGATGCGCGTGTCCTTGCCGATCAACACGGTCGGACGGGCGCCGCCGACGCGCTTGTTGGCCAGCACCTTGCCGGCCGCATAGCCCAGGCGCATGACAAAGTCAGGCGTGATCGGCGATTCGCCGACCAGGCCGCGGATACCATCGGTGCCAAAATATTTACGTGCCATTGTGAGTTCTCTTTATCGTTATTGGTTTTAGTGTGCTGCCTGCCATACCTTGAGCGCGTCCACCGTTTCCGCCACGTCGTGCACGCGGACGATGACGGCGCCCTGCGCCACCGCCGCCAGCGCGCCGCCGACGCTGCCCGCCATGCGCCGCTCGACCGGCTTGTCGACCACGGCGCCGATCATCGATTTGCGCGACAGGCCCGCCAGCAGCGGCATGTCGAGTTCGGCGATCAGGCGGCCGGTGGCTTTGAGCAAGGCGTAATTATGCTCCACCGTCTTGCCAAAACCAAAGCCGGGATCGATGCACAGCCGGCGCGGATCAATGCCGGCGGCGATCATCGCATCCACGCGCTCGCGCAGGAATCCGCTCACCTCGGCGACGACGTCGGCGTACGACGGCGCCAGCTGCATGTGCTGCGGATCGCTTTGCATGTGCATGATACACAAGCCGCAGTCGCTGTCGCGCACCGCATCGATGGCGCCTGGCGCGCGGAAACCGTTGATATCGTTGATCATGTCGACGCCGGCGATGACGGCTTCGCGCATCACCTGCGGCTTGTAGGTGTCGACCGAGATGGCCGGCCCCATGTCGCGCAGCGCGTACAGCACCGGCATGACCCGCTGCAATTCCTGCTCCAGCGGCAGCGGCGGCGCGCCGGGACGGCTGGACTCGCCGCCGACATCGATGATATCGACGCCGTCCAGTATCATTTGCTCGGCATGGGACAGCGCGAATTCCAGCGACTGGTAGTTGCCGCCGTCGGAGAAGGAGTCCGGGGTGACGTTGAGGATGCCCATCACGCGGGCGCGCACGCCGTCGCCCCGCCACGGATAGTTGAATCGGCCAAACTGAAGTGTAGATCGCATGTAGTGCAGAAATAAATACAGGAATAAAAAAGGGCGAGGATCGCTCCTCACCCTTTATGTAGTGAACGCCTTGGCGCTAGTAACTTAGGCCGGTGCGGTCACGCTGGGCGATACGCCCGAGCCGCCATCGCTGGGAGGCTGCTTGCGGATCGTCACGCCCGGCTTCGGTGCGCGCGGCTCCAGGCCGGCCATGATGTCGTTGATCTGGTCGGCGTCGATGGTTTCCCATTCCAGCAGGGCCTTGGTCATCACTTCGACTTTTTCGCGGTTTTCTTCCAGCAGCTTGCGCGCCAGTTGATACTGCGTGTCGAGGATGTTGCGGATCTCGGCGTCGACCATTTGCTGGGTCGCTTCGGAAATCGTCTTCGACGCGCCGCCGAAGAAGCCGTCGTTCTGGCTGTCTTCGTAGACCATCACGCCCATGCTGTCGGACATGCCAAAGCGGGTCACCATCGAGCGGGCCAGCTTGGTGGCGCGCGAGAAGTCGTTCGAGGCGCCGGTCGACATCTGGCCGACGAAGATTTCCTCGGCGATGCGGCCGCCGAACAGGATGGAAATTTCTTCCAGCATCTTGTCCTTGTAGCCCGAAATATTGTCGTGCTCCGGCAGCTGCCAGGTCAGGCCCAGTGCCCAGCCGCGCGGCATGATGGTCACTTTGTGGACCGGATCGGCCTTCGGCAGCAGCTTGGCGACCACGGCGTGGCCGGACTCGTGGTACGCGGTGTTGCGGCGCTCTTCCTCGCGGATCACCATCGACTTGCGCTCCGGGCCCATGAAGATCTTGTCTTTCGCATCTTCGAAGTCGGCCATGTCGACCAGGCGCTTGCTGCGGCGCGCCGCGAACAGTGCCGCCTCGTTGACCAGGTTGGCCAGGTCGGCGCCCGAGAAGCCGGGGGTGCCGCGGGCCAGGATGTCGGCCTTGACGTCGGTGCCGATAGGCACTTTGCGCATGTGCACGTTCAGGATCTGCTCGCGGCCGCGGATGTCCGGCAGGCCGACCGAGACCTGGCGGTCGAAACGGCCCGGACGCAGCAGCGCCTTGTCCAGCACGTCGGCGCGGTTGGTGGCGGCCACCACGATCACGCCGGACGAGGCTTCGAAACCGTCCATCTCGACCAGCAGCTGGTTCAGCGTCTGTTCGCGTTCGTCGTTGCCGCCGCCCATGCCGGCGCCGCGATGACGGCCGACCGCGTCGATCTCGTCGATGAAGATGATGCAAGGCGAATGTTTCTTGGCGTTCTCGAACATGTCGCGCACGCGGGAGGCGCCCACGCCGACGAACATTTCAACGAAGTCCGAACCGGAGATCGAGAAGAACGGCACTTTCGCTTCGCCGGCGATGGCGCGCGCCAGCAGGGTTTTACCCGTACCCGGAGGACCGACCATCAGCACCCCGCGCGGAATGCGGCCGCCCAGTTTCTGGAACTTGCTTGGATCTTTCAGGAAATCGACGATTTCGTTGACTTCTTCCTTCGCTTCGTCGCAACCGGCGACGTCGGCGAAGGTGACGGTGTTATTGGTTTCGTCCATCATGCGCGCCTTCGACTTGCCGAAGGAGAACGCGCCGCCCTTGCCGCCGCCCTGCATCTGCCGCATGAAGAAGATCCACACGCCGATCAGCAACAGCATCGGGAACCAAGAGACGAAGACTTGCTGCAGGAACGAAGGCTCTTCCGGCGGACGCACGTCGAAGTGCACGCCATTCTCGCGCAGGTCGCCGACCAGGCCGCGGTCCAGCGAGGTCGCGGTGGTGCGGACCTTGGTGTCGTCGCTGCGGGTCGCGGTGATGCTGGCGCCTTCGATCACGACGTCCTTGATGCGCTTGGCTTTCACCTCATCCAGCAAATCGGAATAAGCGATGGTCTTAGCGCCGCCGGCAACGCCATGGCTGTCGAACTGCTTGTACAGCATGAGCAGCAGCAGTACCACGACTACCCAGATGGCTGATTTGGAAAACATGTTATTCACGAAAACTCCTTGGATGCGGGGCGCATCTTTTAACCTATAGCTAGAAACCCGATTTTACTCGCAATAAGCAGGCGGTGCCAGAAGCCCACTCGTGCGCGGGGGTGTAAACCCAGCGGAAAAACACATTATTTGACCAAAATACCGATGCAATCAAGACAAAAGTGCTTTTCCCTGCTTGGATGTGCGGCCCGTAGCGCAAAAATCAAGGGTGGAATTCGTCGGAATCGAGCGGCTGCGCCGATGCCATGCCGTCGGTCGGATTTTTCAAGCCCCGGCCCAGCAGGAAGATTTCCGAGGATTTATCCCGGCTGGCTTTCGGTTTTTTCTGGACCACGGTTTTGAATTCGCGGCGGAATTTCAGCACAATATCGTTAAAACCCATGTCTTTAAAACATTTCACCAGCAGCGAGCCACTGGGTTTCAAATGGGCTTGAGAGAATTCGATCGCCAGATCGATCAAATGTTCCATGCGCGCGGCGTCGGACGAGGCGATGCCGGACAGGTTGGGCGCCATATCCGATAACACAACGTCAACTTTCTTGCCTTTGACATGGTCTTCCAGCTGCTGCAGCACCTCGGCTTCGCGGAAATCGCCCTGGATAAAGTGGAAATCGGCGATCGGCTCCATCGGCAGCATGTCGAGGCCGATCAGCGTGCCGTTGATGCCGCCGCCCTCGGCGCCGGCCAGCTTGCGGCGCACGTACTGGCCCCAGCTGCCCGGCGTGCAGCCGAGGTCGACGATGACCTGGCCGGGCACGATCAGCTTCTCGTCCTCATCGATCTCCTTGAGCTTGAAAGCGGCGCGGGCGCGGTAGCCCTCTTTTTGCGCTAATTTCACGTAAGGGTCGTTAATGTGGTCGTGTAACCAGTTTTTGTTTAATTTCTTCTTCTTCATTCGCGTAGAATACTGCCTTTAAGGGAACTACTAAAAATTATTATGCTAAAACTTACACCCGTTGAGCGCAGCGCCCTGCGCGCCGAAGCTCATGGCCTCAAACCCGTCGTCATGATCGGCGAATCGGGCCTGACCGCGAACGTCCTCAAGGAAATCGCCCTCGGCCTCGACTCGCACGGCCTGATCAAGGTGCGCGTGTTCGGCGACGACCGCGAAGCCCGCGCCGCCATGTACGACACCATCTGCGAACAGCTCGGTGCGGCGCCGGTGCAACACATCGGCAAGCTGCTGGTGCTGTACCGTCCGAAGGTCGAAGCGGAAAAAGCCCGCTCGACGTCCGGCAAGGGCCTGCGCGAAGTGACCATCGTCAAGCCTAGCCCGAGTGGCACCAAACGTCCGTCGGTGACCAAGGTACTGCTCAAGGGGAATGAACGCGTGACCCAAGGCGGCAACATCAAACGCGCCAAGCCACTGCAGAAGTCGACCAAGAAGAGCGCACTGGGCAGCAAATAAGCCCTGCGCCGTAGTCGTTCCCGCGCAAGCGGGAATCCATGCTGACCTTGCCAGGCAAGCGCTCCATGGATTCCCGCGTACGCGAGAATGACGAAATTCTACTGTTTCACCACCAGCCACGCGGCCAGCAGGCTCTGCACCAGATAAATACTGCTGGAAATGCCGTGCAGCATGCCAAATTCATTCCTAGCAGCCCCTTCCATGACACCGCCCGGCCCCGCCGCGGCCCGCAACGCGGCCATCATCGGCTGCAGGCCGAAGTGCGAGATCAGGGTGCACAACAGCATCACCAACACCACCAGCAACAGATTGCGGCGCGCCTTGGCGGCCGTGTTGGCGGCCGAACCGGCGAAGATGCCGCCGGTCTCGGCGCCCTTGCTGATCCACAGCAGCACCAGCATCACCAGCGCGCAGGCGATCGACAGCCAGGCTTGATTCTTGAACAGGCTGGCGGCAATGGTGCCGGCCAGCACGCGGTCGCTCAGGGTGGCGAACAGCGTCGGCGCGGCCAGGTAGCCGACCGCCCACAGACTGCCGGCCCACAGGGTCGCGACCAGCAAACGGGTGCGCGCGAGTAACATCAGATGTAACGCACTTCCAGGATTTCGTATTCGCGCGGGCCGGACGGGGCCTGCACTTCCACCACGTCGCCGGCCGACTTGCCGATCAGCGCGCGGGCGATCGGCGAGGTCACCGATACCTTGCTCAGTTTCAAGTCCGCTTCGTCCAGGCCGACGATCTGGTAGGTCACTTTCGCGCCCGAGTCCAGGTCTTCCAGGTCCACGGTCGATGCGAACACCACGCGGCCGTCCGCATCCAGCGTGGTCGGGTCGATGACTTGCGCGGCGCTCAACTTGCCTTCCAGTTCGGCGATGCGGCCTTCAACGAACGCCTGGCGCTCCTTGGCGGCATCGTACTCGGCGTTTTCCGACAGGTCGCCATGCGAGCGTGCTTCGGCAATCGCGTCGATCACGATACGGCGTTCTTTGGTCTTCAACTGATGCAACTCTTCTTTCAAGAGTTCTGCGCCGAACTTGGTAAGTGGAACTGAAGTCATGTTGTTTATTTACTCTGTTTTTACAATGGAAAACCACAGAGGCCACGCCAACCTGCAGCGCGAGCTCTGTGGTTAAAAGGTCTGACAGCGAGCCGTCAGAGAACCTTAGTGTAAGGTTTTATGCAGCCCTTGTAAATCGTACACTTGCAATTCGTCGAGGTGACGCATGCCCTCCACCGCCGCTTCGGCGCCGGCGATGGTGGTGTAGGTGGTCACGCGCGAGGCCAGCGACGAGGTGCGGATGGCGCGCGAGTCCGTGATGGCGCTGCGCTTTTCCTCAACCGTGTTGATGACCAGGACAATCTCGTGGTTCTTGATCATGTCGACCACGTGCGGACGGCCCTCGGCCACCTTGTTGACCGGCGTGACCGGAATGCCGGCCGCCGCGATCACGGCGGCGGTGCCCTTGGTGGCCACCAGCGTGAAGCCGATCGCCACCAGGTCGCGCGCCACTTGTACCGCGCGCGGCTTGTCCGACGCCTTCACCGACAGGAATACCTTGCCCGACTTCGGCAGCTTGATGCCGGCGCCCAGCTGCGACTTGACGAAGGCTTCGCCGAAGGTCTTGCCGACGCCCATGACTTCACCGGTCGATTTCATCTCAGGTCCGAGGATGGTGTCGACGCCCGGGAATTTCACGAACGGGAACACGGCTTCCTTGACGCTGAAGTAAGGCGGCACGACTTCCTTGGTGATGCCTTGCGCGGCCAGGGTCTGGCCGACCATGCAGCGGGCGGCGATCTTGGCCAGCTGCAGGCCGGTCGCCTTCGACACGAACGGCACGGTGCGCGATGCGCGCGGGTTCACTTCCAGCACGTAGACCACGTCCTGGCCGTCCTGCTTCTGGATCGCGAACTGCACGTTCATCAGGCCGACCACGTTCAGGCCCTTGGCCATCAGCGCGGTCTGGCGCTTCAGTTCATCGATGGTCTCCTGCGCCAGCGAGTAAGGCGGCAGCGAGCAGGCGGAGTCGCCCGAGTGCACGCCGGCTTGCTCGATGTGTTCCATCACGCCGCCGATGAAGGTGGTTTCGCCGTCGGAGATGCAATCGACGTCGCACTCGATGGCGTCGTTCAGGAAGCGGTCCAGCAGCACCGGCGAATCGTGCGATACCTTGACCGCTTCGCGCATGTAGCGTTCCAGGTCGCGCTGCTCGTGGACGATTTCCATCGCGCGGCCGCCCAGCACGTACGAAGGACGCACCACCAGCGGGTAGCCGATTTCCTGTGCCAGCGCCAGGGCGTCGGCTTCGGTGCGCGCGGTGCGGTTAGGCGGCTGGCGCAGGTTCAGCTTGTGCAGCAATTGCTGGAAACGCTCGCGGTCTTCGGCCGCGTCGATCATGTCCGGCGAGGTGCCGACGATAGGCACGCCGTTGGCTTCCAGGTCCAGCGCCAGTTTCAACGGGGTCTGGCCGCCGTACTGCACGATCACGCCGACCGGTTTTTCCAGTTCGACGATTTCCAGCACGTCTTCCAGGGTCAGCGATTCGAAGTACAGGCGATCCGAGGTATCGTAGTCGGTCGACACGGTCTCCGGATTGCAGTTGACCATGATGGTCTCGTAGCCGTCTTCGCGCATCGCCAGCGCCGCGTGCACGCAGCAGTAGTCGAATTCGATACCCTGGCCGATACGATTAGGGCCACCGCCCAGCACCATGATCTTTTTCTTGTCGGTCGGGTTGGACTCGCACTCTTCATCGTAGGTCGAGTACATATACGCGGTGTTGGTCGAGAACTCGGCCGCGCAGGTATCGACGCGCTTGTACACCGGACGGATGTCGAGCTCATGGCGCTTGGCGCGCACGGCCTTGGCATCGGTCTGCAGCAGGAACGCCAGGCGGCGGTCCGAGAAGCCTTTTTGCTTCAGCTTGTACAGCGTGGTGCGGTCGATCTGCTCCAGCTTCTGCGTGTCCATCCACAGTTCCAGGTCGACGATCTCTTTAATCTGGATCAGGAACCATGGATCGATCTTGGTCAGCGCGTGCACTTCTTCCAGCGTGAAGCCCTGGGCGAAGGCGTCGCCCACGTACCAGATGCGCTCGGGACCAGGCTCGCCCAGTTCCTCTTCGATCTTCTCGCGGTCCTTGGTTTTTTCGTTCAGGCCGTCGACGCCGACTTCCAGGCCGCGCAGCGCTTTCTGGAACGATTCCTGGAAGGTGCGGCCGATCGCCATCACTTCGCCGACCGATTTCATTTGCGTGGTCAGGTGGTGGTCGGCGGTCGGGAATTTCTCGAACGTGAAGCGCGGGATCTTGGTGACGACGTAGTCGATCGACGGCTCGAACGAGGCCGGGGTCGCGCCGCCGGTGATCTCGTTGCGCAGCTCGTCCAGCGTGAAGCCCACCGCCAGCTTGGCCGCGACCTTGGCGATCGGGAAGCCGGTGGCTTTCGATGCCAGCGCCGACGAACGCGATACGCGCGGATTCATTTCGATGACGATCATGCGGCCGTCGGCCGGGTTGATCGAGAACTGCACGTTCGAGCCGCCGGTGTCGACGCCGATCTCGCGCAGCACCGCCAGCGAGGCGTTGCGCATGATCTGGTATTCCTTGTCGGTCAGTGTCTGCGCCGGCGCGACCGTGATCGAGTCGCCGGTGTGCACGCCCATCGGATCCAGGTTTTCGATCGAGCAGATGA
Source organism: Duganella sp. CT11-25 (assembly GCF_047302815.1). Taxonomy (NCBI): domain Bacteria; kingdom Pseudomonadati; phylum Pseudomonadota; class Betaproteobacteria; order Burkholderiales; family Oxalobacteraceae; genus Duganella; species Duganella sp. CT11-25. Next base: position 6,873,464 of record NZ_JBKBFD010000001.1, on the reverse strand, counting down.
TGATGCAGTTGTCCGCCTTGTCGCGCACCACTTCCATCTCGTACTCTTTCCAGCCCAGCAGCGATTCCTCGATCAGCAGCTCGTTGGTCGGCGAGGCTTCCAGGCCGCGCTTGCAGATGGCTTCGAATTCTTCTTCGTTGTAGGCGATGCCGCCGCCGCTGCCGCCCATCGTGAACGACGGACGGATGATGGTCGGGAAGCCCACTTCGCGCTGCACGGCCCACGATTCCTCCAGCGAGTGCGCCACGCCGGAACGGGCGGAGCCCAGGCCGATCTTGGTCATCGCGTCCTTGAACTTGGAGCGGTCTTCGGCCTTGTCGATGGCTTCCGGGGTGGCGCCGATCAGTTCAACCTTGTACTTGTCCAGGATGCCGTGGCGATGCAGGTCCAGCGCGCAGTTCAGCGCGGTCTGGCCGCCCATGGTCGGCAGGATCGCGTCCGGCTTTTCCTTGGCGATGATCTTCTCGACGACTTGCCAGGTGATCGGCTCGACGTAGGTGACGTCGGCCATCTCCGGGTCGGTCATGATGGTCGCAGGGTTGCTGTTGACCAGGATGACGCGGTAGCCTTCTTCGCGCAGGGCCTTGCAGGCCTGTGCGCCGGAATAATCGAACTCGCAAGCCTGACCGATGATGATCGGGCCAGCGCCAATAATCAGAATACTTTTAATGTCTGTACGTTTAGGCATCTTATTTTTTCTCCGTTGCTTCCATCATGCCGATGAAGCGGTCAAACAGGTAAGCGACGTCAGTCGGGCCAGGCGATGCTTCAGGGTGACCCTGGAAGCAGAAGGCCGGCGTGTCGGTGCGGGCGAAGCCCTGCAGCGAGCCGTCGAACAGCGATTTGTGGGTGACGCGGCAGTTGGCCGGCAGCGTGTCCGGGTCGACCGCGAAGCCGTGGTTCTGGGACGTGATCAGCACTTGTTTGCTGTCCAGGTCCTGCACCGGGTGGTTGGCGCCGTGGTGGCCGAACTTCATCTTCAGGGTTGTCGCGCCCGAGGCCAGGCCCATGATCTGGTGGCCGAGGCAGATGCCGAACAGCGGCAGCTTCTTGTCCATGAAGACCTTGGCGGCTTCGATCGCGTAGTCGCACGGTTGCGGGTCGCCTGGGCCGTTCGACAGGAACACACCGTCCGGGTTTAGCGCCAGCACGTCGGCGGCGCTGGTCTGCGCCGGCACCACGGTGACCTTGCAGCCGCGCGCGGTCAGCATGCGCAGGATGTTGCGCTTGACGCCGAAGTCGTAGGCGACCACGTGGAACTGGGCGGCCGGCCAGGCGTCCGCGAGTTTGCCGTAGCCTTCGCCCAGCGTCCATTCGGTTTCGGTGAACTCGTAGGCCGCCTTGACGGTGACCACTTTGGCCAGGTCCATGCCGGACAGGCCGGGGAAGGAACGGGCCAGGTCCAGCGCCTGCGTCACCGACGGCTCGTTGCCCAGCGTGCCGGTCACGACGGCGCCGGACTGGGCGCCCTTCTCGCGCAGGATGCGGGTCAGCTTGCGGGTGTCGATGCCGGCGATGGCGACGATGCCTTCGGCCTTCAGGTAGTCGGACAGCGATTGGGTGGAGCGGAAATTCGAAGCGATCAGCGGCAGGTCACGGATGATTAGACCGGCTGCATGGACTTGGGTGGATTCGACATCTTCCGGGTTCACGCCGGTGTTGCCGATATGCGGATACGTCAGGGTGACGATCTGGCGGCTATAGGAGGGATCGGTCAGGATTTCCTGATAGCCGGTCATGGAAGTATTAAAGACCACTTCACCGGTCGTATGACCGGCGGCGCCGATCGAAAAACCTTTGAAAATGGTTCCGTCAGCGAGGGCCAGTATGGCTGGAACGGCGGGGCCAGAAAAAAATGGCGGCAAGGGCAACTCCTGATAAAGTTACCGTAGCTGCGCCACGTCAGACGACCGTCGTTGTATCCCCGCCGTCGCAGGCCGGGTGGAAGGTCAGATTGAATATGGAGTGAGTGGTAGTCGGCTACGGTAGAGGTGAGATTGGCTAAACCTTTGAATTATAACCAAAACCACCCCGCTTGGCAATGGCAGGCGGCGCATTGGGGGCGAAAAAAATGCCGCCGGACGACTGTCGGGCGGCATCCCTGCAAAACCTTGTAAATTAGTTCAGCGCGGCGATGCCGGCTTTGGCGATCTGCGCATCTTCGGCCGATTTCACGCCCGAGACGCCGACCGCGCCGATGATGTGGCCGTCGACGATGATGGGCACGCCGCCTTCGAGCATGCCGTCGGTCTGCGGCGCGGGCGCGCTCAGGAACGAGACGCGGCCGTTGTTGATCATGTCTTCGTAGATCTTCGACTCGCGGCGGCCCAGCGCCGATACGCGCGCCTTGGCGGGAGCGATGTGCGACGACAGCGGCGCGGCGCCGTCCTGGCGCTGCAGCCACAGCAGATGGCCGCCGTCGTCGACGATGGCGATCACGACAGCCCATTGATGGGCGACGGCCTCGGCTTCGGCGGCGGCGGCGATTTTCTTCACGTCGGCAAGCGACAGGTACGGTTTGGTTTGCATAAAGACTTCCTTATTATTGGAGCGGAGATTGTACCGCCTACGGTTTGCGCTTGGCTTCGAGTTTCTGTTTAATCTGTGACATCACCTGCGCCGCCGCCTGCTCGCCCGCCAGGATCGCCTGGTTGCGGCCGGCGAAGTCGTTGCCGGCCATCTTGCCCAGGCTGGGCGCGATGACGATGTCGGCATCCTTCAATTCGTACTGGTTGATGCGCTGGCCCATGATGCTGAAGGTCTGCATGATCACGTCGAGCGAACTGACGGTGGCCTGCACGTCGGCCTGCGTCGAGATATTGACGGCGATGACGAAGTCCGCACCCATGTCGCGCGCAAAGCGCACCGGCACCGGCGCCACCAGGCCGCCATCCACATAGGTGTGGCCGTTGATCGTCACCGGCTGGAACACGCCCGGCACCGCCGATGATGCGCGCACCGCCATGCCGGTATTCCCGCGCTGGAACAGGATCGGCTGGCCGTTCTTCAAGTCCGACGCCACCGCGCCGAACGGGATCTTGAGTTTTTCCATCGGCAGGTTGTTGACCGACTTGTTGACGTAGGCCTGCAGCGCCTCCCCTTTCAGCACGCCCGTGCTCTTGCCGAACAGCGGCAGGGCCCAGTCGGAGATCGACGCCTCGTCCATGTCCAGCGCCATCTTCTGCAGCTGGAAGCCGGTATTGCCGGCCGCGTACATGGCGCCGACCACGCTGCCGGCGCTGGTGCCGACCACGATATCCGGATAGATGCCCTGCGCCTCCAGCGCCTTGATCACGCCGATGTGGGCAAAGCCGCGCGCCGCGCCGCCGCCCAGCGCCAGGCCGATCTTGATTTTCTTCGGCGGCAGCGGCTCCGGCACGACCGGCGCCTGCACCACCGGCGTTTCCACCGGCGGATTGGTTTTGCAGCCGACGATGGCGGCGGCCGCGAACGCGGCTAATGCGATAAGGGTCAGGCGGCGTGCTTGCATGTATGGGGTCTTGGGCTGATTTGGCGCCCCAGATTGTAACTGAAACCGTACATTTCAATGCTGGTCAAGCACGATTTGCTTCACTAATATACTATTTACGACGAATTTCGCATGAACTCGTCACTTGATCAACCGAGGCCACCGCGCCTCTCCCCCTCGGAGTCCATTTGTGCTGATCGATGCCGTCCGCGTCGCCTTGCGACGTCCCTATACCTTCGTCGTGATGGCGTTGCTCTTGCTGATAGTCGGTCCGCTGACAGCAATGCGCACCCCTACCGACATCTTCCCCGAGATCCGCATGCCGGTGATCGCCGTGGCCTGGCAGTTCACAGGCCTGCCGCCGGACCAGATGGCGGGCCGCATCTCGACGCTGTTCCAGCGTTCGCTGACCACCACCGTCAACGACATCGAGCATATCGAGGCCAATAGCTACGCCGGCGTCAGCGTGGTCAAGATCTTCTTCCAGCCCGGCGTCAACATCGCGGTGGCCAATGCCCAGGTGACCGCGATTTCGCAGGCGCTGCTCAAGCAGATGCCGGCCGGGATCACGCCGCCGCTGATCCTGAACTACAACGCCGCCACCGTGCCCATCCTGCAGCTGGCCTTGTCCGGCAAGGGACTGTCCGAGCAAAACCTGTACGACCTTGGCTTCAACACCGTGCGCACCCCGCTGGTGACGGTGCCGGGCGCCGCCATTCCGCTGCCTTACGGCGGCAAGCAGCGCCAGGTCCAGATCGACGTCAAGCCGGACGCGCTGCAGGCGCGCGGCCTGTCGGCGCAGGACATCGCCAATGCGCTGGCGGCGCAGAACATCCTCACGCCGGTCGGCACGCAGAAGATCGGCAGCCTGGAATACACGATCAACCTGAATACCGCGCCGTCGGCGATCGAGGAGCTGGGCCGCCTGCCTATCAAGGTGGTCAACGGCAGCACGATCTACCTGCGCGACGTCGCCGACGTCCACGACGGCAATGCGCCGCAGACCAACATCGTCCACGTCGACGGCGGCCGTTCGGTGCTGATGTCGGTACTGAAGAACGGCGCCGCCTCCACGCTGGCGATCGTCGACGGCGTGCGCGCGCGGCTGGAGACCCTCAAGCCCGCCCTGCCCGATGCGCTGAAAGTGGTGCCGATCAACGACCAGTCGGTGTTCGTGCGCGCCGCCGTCAAGGGCGTCGCCATGGAGGGCGCCATCGCGGCGGCGCTGACCAGCGTGATGATCCTGCTGTTCCTCGGCAGCTGGCGCTCCACCGTCATCATCGCGGTGTCGATCCCGCTGTCCATCCTCGGCTCCATCATCGCGCTGGCCGCCTTCGGCGAAACGCTCAACCTGATGACGCTGGGCGGCCTGGCGCTGGCGGTCGGCATCCTGGTCGACGACGCCACCGTCACCATCGAGAACATCAACTGGCACCTGGAGCAAGGCAAGGACGTCGAAACCTCGATCCTCGACGGCGCGCAGCAGATCGTCACCCCGGCCTTCGTCTCGCTGCTGTGCATCTGCATCGTGTTCATCCCGATGTTCTTCCTCGACGGCGTCTCGCGCTTCCTGTTCGTGCCGATGGCCGAAGCGGTGATCTTCGCCATGGTGTGCTCGTTCATCCTGTCGCGCACCCTGGTGCCGACCATGGCCAACTACCTGCTGCGCGCACACGCGCCGCATACCGGCGACCATCACTCGGCCGCCGGCAACAACCCGCTGTCGCGCTTCCAGCGCGGCTTCGAGGCGCGCTTTGAAAAGCTGCGCGACGGCTACCACGGCGTGCTGAAAAGCGCGGTCGCGCACCGCAAGGTCTTCGTGATCGGCTTCGTCGCGGTGGTCGGGCTGTCGTTCGGGCTGGTGCCCTTCATCGGCAGCAACTTCTTCCCGGCGGTCGATTCCGGCCAGGTGCTGATGCATGTCCGCGTGCCGATCGGCACCCGCGCCGAAGAGACCGCGGAGCGCTTCGCCCGCGTCGAACAGGCGATACGCCGCGTGATCCCTTCCGAGGAAATCGTCACGATGGTGGACAACATCGGCCTGCCTGCGAGCTCGATCAACCTCACCTACAACAACACCGGCGTGATCGGCTCGCAGGACGGCGATTTCCAGATCGCCCTGGCCGAAGGCCACAAGCCGACGGCGGACTACGTGCGCAAGCTGCGCGAGGTGCTGCCGCGCGAGTTCCCGGACACCACCTTCTCCTTCCCGCCCGCCGATATCGTCGGCCAGATCCTGAACTTCGGCGCGCCGGCGCCGATCGACGTCCAGGTCCGGGGCGGCAAGATCGACGCCAGCTACGAATACGCCCAGAAGCTGCTCAAGCGCGTGAAAGCGATTCCCGGCGTGGCCGATGCCCGCATCCAGCAATCGAACAAGGCGCCGGTGTTCAACGTGGAGCTGGACCGCACGCAGGCGCAACTGGTCGGCCTGACCACGCGCGACGTCACCAACAGCATGGTAATCAACCTGGCCGGCAGCAGCCAGGTCGCGCCGACCTTCTGGCTCAATCCGGTCAACGGCGTCAGCTACCCTATCGTCATGCAAACGCCGCAGTATCAGTTGGACTCGCTGGCCAGCCTGGGCAATCTGCCGGTCGGCAACGGCAGCAACACCAACACCACGACGCTGGGCGGCCTGGCGACTTTCCAGCGCGGCACCGCCAGCGCCCTGGTCAGCCAATACGACGTGCAGCCGATGGTGCAGATCCACGCCGCCACGCAGGACCGCGACCTCGGCGCCGTCGCCGCCGACATCCGCCGCGCGATCGAGGAAACCAAGGCGGACGTGCCGAAAGGCGCCAGCGTGCAGTTGCTGGGCCAGGCCCGCACCATGGACCGCGCCTTCTCCGGCCTGCTGTTTGGACTGCTGGGCGCGGTGGTGCTGATCTACCTGCTCATCGTGGTCAACTTCCAGTCGTGGACCGATCCGGCGGTGATCGTCTCGGCGCTGCCGGCCGCGCTGGCGGGCATCGTCTGGATGCTGTTCGCCACGCAGACGACATTGTCCGTGCCCGCCCTCACCGGCGCCATCATGTGCATGGGCGTGGCCACCGCCAACAGCGTGCTGGTGATCAGCTTCGCGCGCGAGCGCCTGGCAGAACTTGGCGACGCCACCGCCGCCGCGCTGGAAGCGGGCTTCGTGCGCTTCCGCCCGGTGCTGATGACCGCGCTGGCCATGATCATCGGCATGCTGCCGATGGCGCTGGGCCTGGGCGAAGGCGGCGAGCAGAATGCGCCGCTCGGCCGCGCCGTCATCGGCGGCCTGATTTTCGCCACCATCGCCACCTTGATATTCGTGCCCGTCGTGTTCAGCATGGCGCATGGCCGCAAAAACAAATAACGGAGCCTCAATCATGAAAACCTCTACTTCCAGTTCGCGCCAGAAGCTGTTTGGCATCAGCCTGACCGTCATCGCCGCCGCACTTGTCGTTGCCGGCCTGGCGAGCCGCCACCTTCAGGCGGAACAACTCAAGGACAGCGCCTCCGACCACAGCGTGCCGACCGTGTCGCTGCTGAACGCCGCGAACATCAGCGCCGCCCCGCTGGAACTGCCGGCCCGCATCGAGCCATGGGCGCGGGCGCCGATCTATGCGCGCGTCAGCGGCTACCTGAAAAGCTGGAAGCTCGACATCGGCGCGCCGGTCAAGGCCGGCCAGCTGCTGGCGGAAATCGAAACGCCGGACCTGGACCAGCAACTGCTGCAAGCCAAGGCTGAACTGGTGACCGCGCGCAGCAACCTTGCGCTGGCCACCAGCACCGCGCAGCGCTGGAAGGCGTTGCTGGCCTCCGACGCCGTCTCCAAGCAGGAAGCCGATGAAAAAGCCGGCGACCTGGCGGCCAAGCAGTCGGTCGTCAGCGCCTTGCAGGCCAACGTCGACCGCGTCCAGGCGCTGCAACGCTACACGCGCCTGACGGCGCCGTTCGACGGCGTGGTCACCGCCCGCAATACCGACATCGGCGCGCTGATCAACGTCGGCGGCGCGCCGGGCAGCGAATTGTTCGTGGTCTCGGACGTGCGTAAGCTGCGCGTGTACGTCAACGTGCCGCAGCGCCAGGTGGCGCTGGTGCGTCCGGGCGCCACCGTCAAGCTCAATGTGCCTGAGCGGCCGGGCCAGACCTACACCGCCACCGTGCAATCGCAGGCGCAATCGATCGCGCCGGGCTCCGGCACCATGCTGGTGCAGCTCGTGGCCGACAACAAGGCGGGCGAACTGCTGCCGGGCGGTTTCGCCACGGTCAGCTTCGAGACCTCGTCCGACGCCACGCGCATGACGCTGCCGCCGGGCGCGCTCATGTTCGGCAAGAGCGGCGCGCAGGTCGCCACCGTGACGCGCGAGAACCGCGTGCTGCTCAAGAGCGTCACCATCGCGCGCGACTTCGGCAATGTGATTGAACTGGGCAGCGGCCTCGATCGCGCCGACCGCGTGATCGAAAGCCCGCCGGACGGCATCGCCAATGGTGACCTGGTGCGCGTCGCCGCCGCCCAGCCGAAAGGAAAGTCGTGATGAAGCGCTCCCCTGCGGCGCTGGCCGTACTGACCGCGCTGGCCGCATTGCTCGCCGGCTGCGCGGAGCTGCCACCTACCAAACTGCCCGATGTGCCGGTCGCGCCGGCGTTCAGGACCGCGCAGGCGCCGGCGGTGGAAAATCTGCCGGCGCAGGACTGGTGGACCGCCTTCAAGGATCCCGAGTTGAACGCGCTGGAGCAGCAACTGCTGGACAACAGCCCCGACCTGGCCAGCGCGCTGGCGCGCTACCAGCAGGCGCGCGCGGCGACCAACGTCGTGCGTGCGGCGCAATCGCCGTCGCTGTCGACCTCCGCCAACGTGCAACGCGACCGGCAATCGGAACTCAAGCCGCTGCGCGTGCTCGGACCGAACTCGCCGAACGAGTACACCAGCGCCACGCTGGGCCTCGACCTTGAGTATGAAGTCGACCTGTGGGGCCGCGTGAAGCAGCAGGTCAGCGCCGGCGAGGCCCAGGAAAAGGCCGCGCAAGCCGACCTGGCCGCAGCGCGCCTGTCCCTGCAGGCGCAACTGGCAGACAGCCTGGTCGCGCTGCGCGGGCTCGATGAGGAATCGCGCCTGCTGGCCGACACCATCGCCGCCTACAGCAAAGCCATCTCCATGGTCCAGCAGCGCCATGACGGCGGCATCGCATCCGGCCTGGACACGGCGCGCGCCGAGGCGCAGCTGGAGTCCACCCGCTCGCAGGCACGCCAGGTGCAGGCGCAGCGCGCCGTCATGGAGCACGCGATTGCCGCACTGGTCGGCGCCAGCGCCTCCAGCTTCAGCATCGAACCGAAGGCTGTGGCGGCGGTCACGCCATCGATTCCCGCCGGGATGCCGTCCACCTTGCTGCAGCGCCGCCCGGACATCGCCGCCGCACAGCTGCGCGTGGCCGCCGCCGGCGCCACTGTCGGCGCAGCCAAGACAGCCTTCTTCCCTTCGCTGACGCTGAGCGCGGCCGGCGGCTTCCAGAGCAGCGACCTGGCCCGCTTTGCCGAGATGCCGAACCTGTTCTGGGCGGTTGGTCCGACGCTGGCCTACAGCCTGTTCGACGGCGGGCGCCGCAAGGCGCAGGTGGCGGGTGCCGAGGCGTCGCTGGACGAAGCCGGTCAACGTTATCGTTCCGTGGTGCTGGGCGCCTTCCAGCAGGTGGAAGACCAGCTCTCGCTGCTGTCCGAGTACGGCGAGGCCGCCAGGTCAGACGGCCTGGCGGCAGCCGCGGCGCAGCGCGCGCTGACGCTGGCCACCACCCGTTACCAGCAAGGCGCGGTCAGCTACCTGGACGTGGTCACGGCGCAGACAGTCCATCTGCAGGCCCTGCGCAGCAGCCTTGACCTGACCACCAAGCAGCGCCGCGCGGCGGTGCAACTGGTGCGGGCGCTGGGCGGCGGCTGGTCCAACGCGCAGCTGGCGGCGCAGGCATCGTAAAACGCGCAAGCAGTTGAGCAGAAGGCGGCGGCGGATTGCCGCATAATCGGGCGATCCTCGTTTGCAAGGAATGCCATGTTTCGCTTCATCGCCGCAGCCCTTCTGCTCCTGACAACCGCCGCATCCGATGCGGCGGACACACGCGACCTGTCAGGCCAATGGCGCTTCGCCATCGACCGCAGCGACGAAGGCGTCGCCAAGCGCTGGTACGCCGGCGCCCTGCCGGACCGCATCGCCCTCCCCGGCATCCTGCAAGCGCAAGGCTACGGCGACGACATCAGCGCCAAGACACCGTGGGTGCTGTCGCTGTACGACAAAAACTGGGACCAGCGCGAGGACTACAAGCCCTACACCGTCGCCGGCAACACCAAGGTTCCGTTCCTGTCGCAGCCCCGGAAGCACTACCTGGGCGCGGCCTGGTATCAGCGCGACATCGACGTGCCGGCCGCATGGCGCAGCAAGCGGATCGCGCTGTATCTGGAGCGTCCGCGCTGGGGCTCGCAGGTCTGGATCGACGACCGCGCCGTCGGCACGAATCTGAGCCTGGTCGCCGAACATGAATACGACCTGGGCCTGCTGGCGCCGGGCAAGCACCGCGTCTCGATCCGCGTCGACAACCGCATGCTGATGGCCTACCGGCCCGACGCGCACAGCGTCTCCGATTCGCTGGGCATGAGCTGGAACGGCATCGTCGGCACGATGGAACTGCGCGCCACCTCGCCGGTATGGCTGGACGACGCGCAGGTCTACCCCGATGTGCAGAACAAGACCGCGCTGGTGCGCCTCAAGATCGGCAATGCCGGCGGCCGCGCAGGCAGCGGCACATTGACGGCGAACGGCGCCGCGCACAAAGTCAGCTGGGAGGCCGGCGGCGGCAGCGCCGAGATCAAGGTAAAGTTCCCCGCCAACGCCCAGACCTGGGACGAGTTCCACCCGACGCTGCACAAGATCCAGCTGAAGCTGCGCGGCGCGGGCGCCGACGACACGCGCACCGTCAGCTTCGGCTTCGCTCAGATCGCCGCGCGCGGCAGCGACTTCCTGTTGAACGGCCGGCCGATCTACCTGCGCGGCACGCACCACGGCGGCGACTTCCCGTTGACCGGCTATCCGCCCACCGACGTCGCCTACTGGCGCAAGATCCTCCAGATCAATAAGGACTGGGGCATCAACCATATCCGCTTCCACTCCTTCTGCCCGCCCGAAGCAGCGTTCCAGGCCGCCGATGAACTGGGCATGTACCTGCAGCCGGAACCCGGCATGTGGAACGAAGTCTCGCCCGGCACCGCGATGGACAAGATGCTGTACGAGGAGACGGAGCGCATCATCAAAGCCTACGGCAATCATCCGTCGTTCATCCTGCTCAGTCCCGGCAATGAGCCGAAAGGCAAATGGAAGGAAGCCTTCGACCTGTGGATCGCCCACTACCGCAAGGCCGATCCGCGCCGCCTGTACTCCAACGGCACCGGCCACACCGAGAAGGAAGTGCCGGGACTGGCCGAAGGCACCGACTTCCTCTCCATGCAGCGCATCGGTCCGAAACCGCTGCGCGGCGACAAAGGCTGGTTCGGCCGCGACTACGGCGCCTCGCTGGCGGACGTGCATGTGCCGGTGGTGTCGCATGAAACCGGCCAGTGGGTTGCGTACCCGGACTTCGACATCATCGGCAAATTCACCGGCTACCTACGGCCGGGGAACTACGAGATCTTCCGCGACTCGCTGGCGCGCCACGGCATGGCGGCGCGGAACAAGGACTTCGCCTGGGCGTCCGGCAAATTCCAGGTGCAGGCCTACAAGGAAGAGATCGAAGCCAACCTGCGCACGCCCGGCCTGATGGGCTACCAGCTGCTGGACCTGCACGACTATCTCGGCCAGGGCACGGCGCTGGTCGGCATACTGGACACGTTCTGGGAATCGAAAGGCTATGCGACGGCGGAGGAATTCCGCCGCTACAACGGCCAGACCGTGCCGCTGGCGCGCCTGCCCAAGCGCACCTACACCACCGGCGAAACCCTTTCGGCGGATGTGGAGATCGCCCACTTCGGCGCCGCGCCGTTGGCCGACGCGCAAGCCTACTGGCAGCTGATCGACGCCGCCGGCCGCGTGGCCGCCGGCGGCGACCTGGCGCGCCAGACCATCAATATCGGCAAGAACATCCCGCTCGGGAAAATCCAGCTGGCGCTCGCCGCGCTGCCCGCGCCGCAGGCTTACCGGCTGGTGGTCGGCCTGCGCGGCTCGCCGGTGTGGAACGACTGGAACATCTGGCTCTATCCGTCGGCCACCGCGCAGGAGCCGGCCGGCGTGCTGGTGACGCATAGCTGGACCGCCGCCCAGGCGCGGCTGGCGGAAGGCGGCAAGGTCCTGTTCCTGCCGCTGGCGGCGGACCTGGACTGGAGCGGCCCGCCGCTGGACGCGGTGCCGGTGTTCTGGAACCGTTTGATGAATCCGCAGTGGGGCCGCATGCTGGGCGTATGGGTCGACAACAAGCACCCGGCGCTGGCGCAGTTCCCAACCGACCGCTTCAACGACTGGCAATGGAACGAGCTGGTAAAAGGCACGCGCACCATCAACCTGGATCGCCTGCCACAGTCGCTGCAGCCCATCGTGCAGCCGATCGACGACTGGAACCGCAACTTCAAACTAGGCTTGCTGGTGGAGGCCAAGGTTGGCAACGGCAAGCTGATGGCCGCCAGCATGGACCTGGAAACCGACCTGGCGAAGCGCGCGGTCGCGCGCCAGCTGCGCGCATCGGTGCTGGCCTACATGGCCGGCGACGGCTTCAATCCGCAAACCGCCGTCAGCGCGGCGGAATTCGGCAACGCGCTGTTCGATACGCTGGTGATGAAGAAGCTTGGCGCCAGTTCGCGCGACGCGGCTGCGGCCGCCGCGTTGGACGGCGATCCCAATACCCTCTGGAGCGCGAGCGGTGCGGCCAAGGCGCTGACGATCGAATTCCCGCAGAGCGTCGCCTTCTCCGGCCTGCTCGTCATGCCGCGCCAGAACCATCGCGACCATGAAGGCGATGTGCGCGACTATCTGCTGGAAGCCAGCGACGACGGCGTCAGCTGGCGCGAGCTGAAACGCGGCGCGCTGGTCTCGACCTACGACCAGCAGCGCATCGAACTGGGCCGGACGGTCAACGCGCGCCAGCTGCGCTTCACCGCCCTCTCCGGCTTCGGCGCCGACAAGACCGCCGCCATCGCCGAACTGGCGCTGATATACAAAGGGCCTCCGCTGCCCGAAAACAGCGGAGGCCTCGACTACAAGCGGGTGAAGTCAACCTCCAGCGATATCGACGAAAACCTCGGCCCGGAAATCAGCAAGCGCAAATAGGCTCACGGGGCGGTGCCGTATTCGTCCGCGCCCAGGTCGATGATGCCCTCGGCGCGCGCCTGGCCGTTGATGTCCTTGGTGCCGTTGAGCGGAATCGAGCCGGAAGGGAAATAAGTGGTCCACAACGGCGAGGTCCAGGTCGTCAACGCGGTGCCGACGGCGCCGACGTTGATGGCTGGCGAGGTATCGAGCAACCTCAGATTGCCGCTGGCCGGCGCAACGTAGCGCGGGTCGGCGACAACGCGCGTACCCGGCAGGCTGGTGGTGCTGGAGCTGGTGCCCCACCACAGGTTGATGCCCCAGACGTTGCCGCTATGGCCGCTGCCGTCGGACCGGTAGTTTGCCGCGACAGTACTTTCGCCGGAGAAGATGTTATTGCTGAAGCGCGAGTCGATGACTTTGTACTGGAACAATATCTCGGTGCCCCAGCCCATGTTCTTGTAAAACGAATTGTTGTGCACGTTGATGCGGCGCGCCTGGCCTGCGCCCGACGAATAGCCGCCCACCGACAGGCCCGCTTCGCGGTTGTTGTACACAAAGTTATTCGTCATCAGGATGTCTTCGGTCGCCTTGCCGCTGTGCTCGCTGGCGAACTCAAAGCCGATGTCATTTCCGGTGGACGTGTTGCGATCAAAGATAATGTTGCGTCCACCATCCACGTAAAAGCCGCCGGCCGAACCTTCCCCGCCGTACCAGGGGTTGGTCACGCTGGAGTTATTTTTCGCGATGTTGTCACGCACCATGCCGTTGCGCACCCGGTCGTTTTCGCCGCAACCCGAGCACTCGCCTTCGTAGCCGATGAAGTCGAAGCCGATATTGTTATTGTCATGCACGTTATTGCCCAGCACTTCGAAACGGTCCACATTGCCGTTGATGACCAGTGCCTCGCTGGCCTGCAGCACGTTCTGGTACACCTCGTTGCCCTGCACCAGCAGGTCGGTGACGCCGGTGGCGTTTGTGCCGAACACGGCCAGGCCATGGGCGCCGACCGAGCACGGGTCGGTGCAGGTACTGGTGTTCTTGATGCCGTGGATCTTGTTGTTGACGATCTGCAGTTTCGAGCCGTTGCCCTCGATCAGGATACCGACCGGCGTATTGCTGCCGTTCGACGTCAAACCGGTCACATCGAACCCTTCGACCCGCACATAGTTCGAGTTCTTGATCGTGATCAGGCCTTCGCGGCCGGACGGGGTCAGCCCGCTGCCGCTGAGGATCGCGCCCGCGTCGGCCTTGAGCGTGATGAAGGCGCTGGCCGTGCCGGTCTTGCCGGAAACGAGCACCTTCTGGGTATAGGTACCGGCCAGCACGCGCACCGTGTCGCCGGCCACGGCGGTATTCACCGCGGACTGGATCGACTGGCCGGGGCTGACCGTGATGATGGCGGCATGCGCCGTGGACGCCAGCAAACCGGCAAACACGCACGCGGCTGTGGCGAAAGCTTTGACATAGTTCATAGGCAATTCTCCAAATGAAAAGATAAAGACCATCAAACCCGCCCGGCGGCGCCGGGGCTTTACACCCGTGCCGCCTCCAGCAGCAGCGCATGTTCGAAACGCAGCGTCACGCGGTTGCGTCCGCCCTCGACTTCGCCGACATCCTTGCCGTCGACGTAGTCGCGCAGGCGCCAGCGCCCTACGCCGAGACCACGGATCTCGACCGGTCCGTCCCAGCGCGGCGCGAAGAAGGCGAAATACATCCTGCCGTCCTTCTCGACCGCGTGGGCCTCCGGCTTGTCGAAGCCGATGTCGTACAGTTCGCCGCGATAGACGCCGTTGGCCAGCATCTTGTCGCGATAAATACCGATCCACTTGCGCCACTTCACTTCGCGCTCGGGCGTCAACAGGAAACTGTCCTTGGGCTTGGGATCGACCGGCCAGGTGAACTTGGTCGACAGCACCGCGCCGATGCCGATGGTGGAGGCGAAATCCTCGCCGCCGTCGCTCAGCTCGACATGGTCGCCGGCATACGGCGCCGAGCGCCCCATCAACGCCTTCAGCGTCTTGCCCTTGTGGCGCACCTGCCAGGACGACAACGGGTCCGAGGCCGGCGCCTGGTTCATGTACGGGAAGTTGTGGAAGGCGTAGGAGGTGCCGCACGGGCACAGCTCGACCACCGCATTGGGATTGACCTCGCGCGCGGTGTCGTACACCATCTTCCAGAAGTCCTGCAGCTTCTCGAACGACTCCTCGGGCCGCGCGTGCTTGTGCGCCGGGTTGTAGCACGGCGCCACGCCGTTCAGGTGCTGGCCGTCGATCTTCAGTCCCTGGTAACCCCACTCGCCGAAGATCTTGCGTATCCAGGTGCGGGTCATCTCGATGGTCGGCGCGTAGGCCGGGCACAGGTAGAAGCTGTTCCACCAGCTGATCAGCTGCGGCGCCCCATCCTTGTCCAGCAACAGCATGTCGGTGTGGTCGTGCAGCAGGTCCGAGCCGGGATCGACCGCCAGCGGCGTGATCCACAGCCGCGCCTTCAGACCCGCATCCTTGACGGCGCCCACCAGGCCGCGCATGTCGGCTTCGCCGCCGGGGAATTTTTTGGCGTCCAGCTTCCAGTCGCCTTCATTGTTCTGCCAGCCGTCGTCCAGCACCGCCCACTCAAGTCCCAGCTCCTTGGCTTTTTGCAGCGTACCTACCATCAGCGGCACCGTGAAGTCGCGTTCGTAGCCCCAGGCGCACCAGATCGGCTCGTAGGATTCGGGCGGCGCGTCCGGCGCGCGCAAGCCGCGCTCGGCCATCACCTGGCGGTACTGGTCCAGCGCGGAAAAATAGTCGCCCGTATGCAGCGCCAGGAAGGTATCCATCGTCTCCAGCGTCTCGCCCGGCTGCAGCGTCGCTTCGTGCTTGAACTCGACCGCCAGCGAGGCGCCGCCGGCGACCGCGCGCACCGGCAGCGCGACCAGGCGCGGCACGGTGTCCAGATGGCCGACCGCCAGTCCGCACTCCCGGGTCCAGACGTCGACGGCGGGCGTGCCGCCGCCGTAGTCGGAGGCGTTCATGCCCATGAAGTTGCGCTGGTCGAAACCGGCGGCCAGCGGCTGTACCCAGTCGCGCCGGTCAGCATGGGTGGCGCCGGAGAAGGTCCAAAATTCCGCCTTGCGGCCAGCTGCGGGGCGCAGCGTGTGACCGCTGTTGCTCCAGGCGGCGACCGGCAGCGGCTTGTCGCCGGTGTTGCGGTAAGCCACGCAAATCACGGCGAAGCCGGGTTGACGTTCATAGAAAGTGACGGCAACCGTTTTCTCGACGCCTTCGGCGGCAATGCCGGTCAGGCGATGGCGCACGCCCGGTCCGTGCGGGCCGTCGACTTTATCGGCAGCCTGCGACGACAGCGCGAAACGCTCGATCCAGCGGTCCTTGGGCAGGCCCAGTCGCTCGCTGGCCGCGAAAGCGGTGACCGCCGTGGGACGCGGCCCGCGCCTGGACACCACGCGGCAGCGCAACTGGCTGTCGAATTCCAGCGCCATGGCGGCATCGCCGATGCGCGCCACATCCTTGCCCTTGGGTGCAAGCCCGGCGGCGCCGGCCTCGCCCACGGTTGTCGCCACGGCCGCTCCGGCCAGCCATTGCAGCAAGGTGCGCCGGCGTTGGTCATGTTGGTTTTTCATCGGTCTCCTCGTTTTTTATCAGGCGCCAGGCGCCTTGTGCCAGGCTTGCGGATAAGCCTTTTCGGCGTTGATCCGGTACAGCTTGTCGACCACCGCGCGCGGCAGCGCCAGTCCGCGCACAGGCTTATCCAGCTCGGGCACCGCGAAGCTGTCGGCGGTGACGAAATAACGCCAGTCGCGCCGCCACACCTGGTCCAGGTCGGCCACGAAACCGGCATCGTCCTGCTCCGTCGACTGCGCCAGGTCGGACCCGTACATCAGCCGGTCCTGGTATTTGACGATGAAGGCGCGCACCCGCGCGCGGTTGCGCTGCGACTGGTATTGCAGCTGCCCGATGCGCGCGGCGACGTCGACGTTGACGCCGGGATGCGCGTCCAGGAAGCGCGCCAGCAGGTCCACGTCCCACTCCAGCGACGCCAGGTGGACGCCGGTGAAGCGCAGGTCGGGATGCTTGTCCAGCAGGCGGTCGCGGGCGGCCATCTGCTGTTCGTAGCTGGGCATCCGAGGCTGCGTGTACATGTGGTAAGCGGGATGGGCCTGGAAATATTCACGATCGTTTTTCACCGTCATCTGCGCGAGCGGCAGCCAGCAGTTATGCGGTTCGCCCTGGTGCCCCAGCACCATGACGCCGCGCTTGGCCAGGCCGTTGAACAGCCGGTCGAAACGCGCATCGTCGATCATCACCAGCTTGCCCTGGCTGTCGCGCAGGCTCATGCCGATGTTCTTCCATACTTTCACGCCGACCGCGCCGTCGGCCAGCGCGCCATCCAGGTCTTTCAGGGTCGCCTCGCTCCACTCCGGCTTTTCGAAGCCATCGGTGGAAAAGGTCGCGGCCCAGGCCACCTGCTGCGGATGCCGGTGGGTCAGCGCGCTGGCGACGCGGCGTTGCTCGTCCAGCGGCGGAAAGTCCGGATAGTCGACGTTGATAGTCAGCGCCCGGAAGTTGTCCTTGCGCGCCAGCGCCAGGAAGGCGTCCTGGCTGGCGCCGTGCAGGTGCAAATGGGCGTCGATCTTCGACACCTGGTCGAAGTCGCGCATGGTGTAGCCGTTGCCGGTGGCGGCCGTGGCAAAAGGTGCGGCCAGCAGCGCCGCAAGGATGGTAGGTAGCAGGGTCCAACGCATAACTGTCTCCTTCAATGATGGCGGCGCGTTCAGTGCGCGCCTGCCAGTCGTTCCAGCGCTGCGGCGCTCAAGGGTGTACCGGCGCTGCGCGCGGCGTACAGTGCGGCACCGAGCACCGGTGCCAGCCGTGGCGGCGCCAGTCGGTATGAGACTGCGCGCATCGCCAAGGCCCGGGCGAACGGCTCGCGCAACGGGCCGTCGGCGCCGAACAGGCCGCCGGTGTAGGAGACGGCAACCTCGACGCCGGCAGCGACACCAAGCGCGCCGCGCACCGCATCGACCAGCGCCGCCAGTTCGGCGGCCGCAGCCTCGATGATGGCTTCCGCCTGATGGTCGCCCAGCTTGGCCGCCTCCGCGACCAGGCGTGACAGCGCGGCCACTTTGCTGCGCTCCCCTTTCAACTCGCCATAGACGACCTGGCACAAATCCAGGTCCTCCTGCAGCGCCAGGCGCCCGCGCACCAGCTGATACAACGGCCCGCGCGGCGCGCGACCGTCGCTCATGCGCGAAAACAGCGCCAGGCCGGCGCGCGCGATCCAGTGCGCAGAGCCCTCGTCGCTGAACAATTCGCCCCAGCCGCCGGCGCGCGCGCGCCGACCGGCAAATTCGCCATACGCCATCGAGCCGGTGCCGGCGATGACGCTGATGCCGTCGGCGCAGGCCAGCGATCCGGCCCAGCTGCACACCATGTCATTGCCGCACAGGTAGCGCCCGTGGCCCAGCACCGCCAGCGGCAGCGCGTCCAGTTGCTGCTGGATGGCGCGGTCTTCGCCATAGGCCGGCAGGCCGAAGAAAGCGAAATCGATGTCGTTCGCCTTTACGCCGGCTGCGGCGAACAGCGCGCCGCAGCCGTTCGCCAGCATCGCGGCGGCGCCGTCCATGCCGACTTCGAGATAGTAGGCGCTGCTGGCCTCATGGCGCGCAAGCACCTGGCCCTGGCTGTCGACCAGCGCGAAGGCCGTCTTGGTGCCGCCGCCATCAACCCCGAGGAACATGGTCGTCTCCGGTCAGCGGATAGATGGTCACGCCGCGCACCACGCGGTTGACGGTGCCCGACACGCTCGGCGTGTCCGGACGCAGCCCCAATGCCAGCGACTGCAGCAGCGCGAACGATTGGCAGAACAGGATGTAAGGCAGCGCCAGCGCCAGTTCGCCAGCATCCTCCGCGCCCTGCAGCACCACGACATCGGTACCCGCTTCAGGCGCGGCCTGGCCGCTCAGTGCCAGCACCTGACCCGCGCGGCCATCGTTGCGCAGTTCGCGCAGCAGGTCGAGATCGTAGCGGCGCGCATGCGCGTCGTTGGACAGCAGCACCACCACCAGCGTGTCCGCGTCGACGATGGTCTTGGGGCCGTGACGGAAACCCAGCGGAGAATCGAACAGCGCC
Source organism: Duganella sp. CT11-25 (assembly GCF_047302815.1). Lineage (NCBI taxonomy): Bacteria > Pseudomonadati > Pseudomonadota > Betaproteobacteria > Burkholderiales > Oxalobacteraceae > Duganella > Duganella sp. CT11-25. The sequence continues at coordinate 6,854,617 of NZ_JBKBFD010000001.1, read as the reverse complement.
ACAACCTGGCCGTCGGTCAGCTCCAGCAGCTTGAGCGACGCCTCGCGCGCCAGCCCGCGCAGCTCATTGCTGCCGAGGTAGACCACGCGCTTGAAGCGGCGCGCCACCAGCGACTGCAGCAGCGGCAGCGCGCTTGCCAGCAAGCCGGCGGCGGCGGTCGAAGGCGCGGCGGCGGCGCCGGGCGCCAGCACGCCGAAAGCCAGCGAGGCGGCCAGCAGCATCGAGGTGAAGCTGGTGGTCATGGCAAAGCCACGGTCATGGGTGGCGTCCGGCAGCAGGATGGCGAAGGCGTTGCCGCGCCCCTGGGCCATCCGGTACAACTCGCCGTCGGCGTTGCAGGTGATGACCAGGTGGTACACCTCCCCCACCAGCTGGTCGGCCAAGGTGACGGCGGCCAGGCTCTCCGGGCTGCTGCCGGAACGGGCGAACGACACCAGCAGGGTCGGCGCCGCAGCCTGCAGGAAGCGCTGCGGGCCGGAGACCAGGTCGGTGGTCGGCACGGCTTCGACGCGCCAGCCCTTGCCCAGCATGGCCGGCGCCAGGCATTCGCCGAGGAAGGCCGAGGTGCCGGCGCCGGTCAGCACGATGCGCAGGCCGGAACGCGCCAGCAGCGGGCCGAGGAAGGCATCGAGCGCCGCGCGCCGGCTCGCCACCAGCGTGTCGATCTCCGGCCAGACGGCGGGCTGCTGCGCGATCTCGCGCGCGGTCAGGCCGGCGCCGGCTTCATCGAGACGCGCCGCGCTGATGCCCAAAATGTCCTTGTCTACTACTAGCATGTTTCCAACTCCTTTGTTGCGGCGCCTGCAGCGCAGGCGTCCATGTACTGGCGCAGCACTTTGGCTACGCCCTCTTTGAGTAAATCGGCCGGCAGGTTGCGCAGGCGCCCTTCGCGCACCGCCTCATACTGCGCCGGCAGGTATTGGCTGAGCAGCGTCAGCGGCGGCGCCTCGCGCTCCAGGTTGGCCAGCAGGCGCGCTTGCGCCGCCTGGATGGCCGGATGCGGCCAGTAGTAGCGAATCCGGTCGCTCAGGCTGTATTGCTGGTCGAAGCGCGCGCGCTGCGGGTCGCCACCATAATACTTGCGCCAGTATTCCGGTTCGGCGCGCATCACTTCCAGCACGGTGTTCTTGAAATCCGAACCTTTTCCCGCGCCCGCCATCTGCTCCTCGATGTCAGCCAGCGCCCACAGCGTTTCGCGCAGTGCGAAGGTCAGCCCCGGTCCCACTTTCAGGATCGCGAAATGGCCGGCCACCAGCGCGGCCAGGTGCGACGGGGTCTGGTAGTCGGTCGAATGGGCTTCGTAGAGCAGCGTCGGCTCGCCCTCGATCAGGTGGCTCAACTCCACCGCGCGTTCCGGCCGGTAGTCGATCACCTTGTGGTGGTCGAATTCAACGCCCGGCTGCACCACCAGGCCGATCACGCGCGGCCACACCGCTTCCAGTCCGGCGGCGGCGAAGGCCAGCCGGTGCACCTTGATGGTCAACGCCGCCGCGCCCGGCGTGGTGACGCTCAGTTCTTCCAGGTCTTCATGGGCGCCGCCCGGCACCGGAACTTCGGTGCCGACCACGTAGACCGGCGCCTCGCCGCCGGCCGTGCTCCACGCACGTTCGGCGACCGCGCACAGGCGCGCGGCGCGCTCGGCCACCACGGCGTCCGGCAGCGGCACCGGATCGCCGGCGCAGGACATCGAGCAATCCAAATGGATCTTGCGGAAGCCCGCCGTCACATACTGGTCGATCAGCACTTCGGCCTTGGCCATGGCCGCATCGGCCGGCTGGTCTTGCCATGCGTTCGGCCCCAGGTGGTCGCCACCGAGCAGCACGCGGTCGCGCGCCAGGCCGGTGCGGTCGGCGATGCCATGCACGAAGTCGCGGAAAGCGGCCGGCGTCATGCCGGTATAGCCGCCATCCTGGTTCACCTGGTTCGAGGTCGACTCGATCAGCACTGGCAGGCCGCGCCCACGGGCCACCTCCATCGCCGCTTCGATCACCAGCGGGTGCGCCGAGCACACCGAGTGGATGCCGACCGGTTCGCCGGCCTTGTGGCGGCGCACCAGATTCAATAAGTATTCCATCGTCAGTTCCTTGAATAGATTCGGTTCAGGCGGAGCCGCCGTCGTCCGGTTGCAGCGCCAGCAGCAGCGCCGCCGCCAGCGACAGGCCGATGCCGGCCAACCGGTAGCCGGTCGGCAGCGAAGCCGCCAACGCCATCGCGATCACCGTCGTGAGCAGCGGCGCGCCGGCGTTCACCAGCGGCGACACCATCAGCGCCTTGCCGTGGCGGAAGGCGTACACCAGCGTCAGCGCGCCGATTGCGTTCAATACCTGCGTGGCGGCGGCCAGCAGCGGTCCCGACGGACCGTAGTTAATCGGTTGCGAGAAATCGGTCATCGCCAGCGCCACCGGAATGAATAGCAGCGCGCTGGCCGTCATGTAGAAGAAGATGCTCTCGGCATCCATGCTGGCGTTGGCCAGCTTGATGAAGTAGGCCTGCAGGCCCCACGCCACCAGCACGCCCAGCGCCAGCACGAACCACAGGCCGTACTGCTGCGGCGCACCGCCCGGCGTGTAATCGAACAGCGGCAGCGCGCAGACCGCCAGCACGATGCCGCCCAGTCCCAGCGCGCCGGTACGCTCGCGCAGGAACAGGTAGGACAGCGCGATCGTGATGACCGGCGACAGCGAGATCAATGGGAAGATCAGGTAGGTCGGGCCGGCCTTCACCGCGTAGAACAGCACCATCTGGCCGCCGGCGCCGAGCAGGCCGATCGTCAGGCCGTAGGCGATCGAACGGCCGTCGCGGCGCACGCGCCAGCCTGCGCGGGCCAGCACGAACAGCGCCGGCGGCACCATGGTCAGCGCCCACACCACATAGATCAGCGTCTCGGGAAAGCCGTTCTGGCTGGGCAGGCCGGCAAACGCGCCCCACACGCCCCACAGCAGCGTGGTCGCCAGCGCGTAGCCGAGCCAGCCGGGACGGCGCGCGGTGCTTTGTATCGTTGTCGTCGTGTCCATGTGCATCCGTTAGAATTTCACGCTCATGCCGGCCACGTAGGTGCGGCCCCAGGTTTCGAAACCATTCAGCGCATCGCTGCGGCCCAGGTTCGAACGCATCACGGCATCGCCCAGGTTCTTGCCTTCGACGAACAAGGTGATGTTGCGCGTGACATCCCACGATGCCGACGCCGTCACCCAGGTCAGGGCATCGACCTTGCTCGGGAAACCGGCCACCACGTTGGTGCTTTGAGTGTACTCGCCGGTGTAGTCGAACGAGATCGAGGCGTTGATGCCGCTCTTCTCGTACAGGAAGCCGATCGAGGACGCGGTTGGCGCCACGCCTTCCAGCTGGCCGACGTATACGCCGTTCTGGTAGGCCTTGGTCAGCGTCTTGGCGAATTTGGCGTTGAAGCCGAAGCCGTTGTCGAACAGATGCTGGATGCCGAGTTCCAGGCCGCGCACCCGCGCCTTGTCGCCGTTGACCGGATGGGTCACCGTGTACAGGTAGCCCGGCACGCCGATGTCCACATGCTCGTCGGTCTGGTAGGTGACGAAATTCTTGATCTGCTTGGCGAAGATGGCCGCCGTGATGGCCGATTTCGGACGGTAGTACCATTCGACCGACAGATCCTGCTGCACCGCCTCGGTGGGTTTCAGTTTCGGATCGCCGACGATGTTCAGGATATAGCTGCGGTCCAGCGTCTGGTCGGTGCGGGTCGGCGCCAGCTTGTCCAGCGACGGCCGGGCCATGACCTTGGCGGCGGCCGCGCGCACCACGAAATCGTCGCGCGCCCACCAGCTGATATTGGCCGACGGCAGCAGCTTGGTGTAGCTGCCGTCTTCCGACACCGGCACGGCCGGGCTGTAGGTGATGTTCGGGCTGCTGGTCGGAACGTTCGGCGTCGGATCGTCGATCGCGACGATCTTGTCGATCGCGCTGCGCGACGTGGTCTTGGTACGCACCAGGCGCGCGCCGACATTGCCGCTCCAGTTTTCGCCGGACAGTTCCAGCTGGCCGTACAGCGTCGCGGTCTTTTCGCTCACCGAGTACGAATCGGTCGGCACAAACACCGGCTGCGACTTGCTGACGTCGAAGGTATCGCCGGTCGGGTTGCCGTCGGCGTCGAGGACAGGCTTGCCATCGAGGCTCTTCAGGGCCGCAAAGTAAGCCGGCACATCGAACTGGATGAAGCTGCCCGGGAAGCTGCCGCCGGCGTTGCGCATGTAGTTCGGCAGCGTCATTGGATGGACCACGTTGGCGCCCAGCGAAGCGAACGTGGTCGAGTACATATCGCAGTACTGGCAGGCGCCGCCGCTCTTTTCGTTGCCGATCGAGTTGCGGTCTTTCTTGCGGTTGGTGGCGCTGGCGCCGAACTGCAGGCCATCGACATGCCAGGCGCCGCCCAGCGCCAGGCGGCCGTCGAGCGAGGCGCCGTCGATGGTGTCCTTGATGTCGGTGCCGGTCAGGCCGGCGAAGTGGACGCCGTAGTCCTTGTCGCCCAGGCGTCCCGCGGCCAGCTCGGTGGCCAGGTCGCGGCCATCTTCCAGCGTCACGCGGATGTCGGGGAAGCCGCCGTTGGTGGCGCGGTAGTAGCCCGTGTTGTGGCCGGCGATGCCCGCCACCACGAAGCTGTCCTTACCGCCGGAATTGCGCTTCGAGGTCGAACGATAGACGTCACCCGTCAGCTTCAGGTCGCTCGATGGCCGCCACTCGCCGCGCAAGCCGAACTGCGTGGTGTCGACCACGCGGTCGGCGGTCACGTTGGACATCTCCGGCACCAGGTCGTGCACCGTCATGCTGGTGATCAGGCGGTCCTTGACCACCACGTCGGACCAACGGTCGGGCGCGTGCTCGACATAGTAGGATTGCTGGTAGCCGACCTGCGGCGAATCGAGGCGCGTGGCCAGGGCATCGGCCGTCAGCTTGAAGGCCGGCGTGAGCTTCCATTCGAAAGCGCCGGACAGCGCGGCACGCTTCTTCTCCTCGAACACGGAACCGAACGAGATGCAGCACGGCGCCAGCAGGTTGCTTTCGCCGGCGCCGATGACGCCATCGCCATTGACGTCATAGCTGCCCGGCGAGTCCGGATTGTACGTCTGGTAGCCGAGCGAATCGGTGCGCACTTTGCGCTTGGAAAACACGGCGCCCACCAGCACGCCCATGGTGTTGTTGTTGAAGGTGTTGCTGACCACGCCCGACAGCTTGCCGCCATCCTTGCGCGACAGGTCGTTGTGGTCGGCCTCGAAGCGCACCGAGGCGTGATAGCCCGGGTTGTCCATCGGCCGCGCCGAGCGCAGGTTGACGGAACCGCCGATGCTGCCCTCCATCTGCGCGGCTTCGGCCGACTTCATCACGTCGGCGCCGCTGATCACTTCGGACGGCAGCACGTCGAAGGCGAAGTCGCGGCCATCGCCGTCGGTCGCCAGGATGCGTTTGTTCAGGGTGACGATGTTGTAGCCGGAGCCGAGGCCGCGCACATTGATGTACTGGCCTTCGCCGCCACGCGTGCGCGACACCGAAATGCCGGAGATGTGGGTCAGCGAGTCGGCGACGTTATCGTCGGGGAAGCGGCCCAGTTCCGTGGCCGAGATCGAGTCCTGGATCACATCGGCATTGCGCTTGAGCTCAAGCGACTTGGCCAGGGCGGCACGCGCCCCGTTCACCACCACGACCGGCGCTTCCTGCTCGGCCTGGGGCTGGTTTGAAGCCTGGGGCTGGACCTGGGCAAACGCCGTCCCGCACACCACCATCTCCACCGCTACCGCAATCAGGCTGCGCCGAAGTCCCGTCTCGATCCTACTACCCATAGCAAATCTCCCGTTTTGTGCTGCGTGTTGTGACTTATGTTATGAATAGTAATAAGCAAAGAAACAAAACACAAGAAGCTTTCGAAGTATTTCGTTTTAATGTTGTTTTTACGTTTTCTTTCGTTTTAATGTGAAATATCTTTGTTTTTCTTTCGAAATATAGATTCTCGTGTTGCAAAAGCTCAATGTCTGATGGCACGAAGGCTGCGATCTGTTAAGCTGCCATTTTTGGCAAATTAACTACACACCCCATGCGAAACACCAGTCAACGCCGCGCCGAGATCCTGCAGGCGCTCACCCAACACGGTTCGGTTCAGGTCAACGAATTGGTGGAACAGTTGGGCGTCTCCGCGGTGACGATCCGGAGCGACTTGAGCGCGCTGGAATCCCAGGGCCTGGCCACGCGCAGCCACGGCGGCGCGACGCTGACCCGCACCCCGCCGACCGAGCACACCATCCGGCAGAAGGACGCGATCAACCACGAGCAGAAGGAGCGTATCGGCGCCCTGGCCGCGCGCATGGTCGAAGCGGGCGATAACATCATCATCGATTCCGGCACCACCACCATCTCGCTGGCGCGCCACCTGCGCGACGCGCAGAAGGTGACCGTGATGACCAACGGCCTGAATATCGCCTGGGAGCTGGCCGACGCGCCCGGCGTGGACCTGATCCTGACCGGCGGCCTGCTGCGCAAGCAGTCGCTGTCGATCCAGGGCACGCAGGCCGAGGCCTGCCTGCAGGCCTACAGTTTCGACAAGTTGTTCCTCGGCGTCGACGGTTTCGACCTGCAGTTCGGCGTGACCACCCACCACGAGGCCGAGGCCAGCCTGAATCACAAGATGGTCGAGCGGGCCAAGAAGATCATCGTGCTGACCGACGCCTCCAAGTTCGGGCGCGTCAGCCTGCACCGCATCGTGCAGCTGGACCGGGTCCATACTGTCGTCACCGACGCCAGCATCAGTCCCGAATACCGGGACGGCCTGCTGGAAGCCGGCATCGAATTACTGATAGCGGAATAGAAAAGTGTCAAACGCAGTGTTAAGCGGCAGAATCCTCACTCCCAACGGCTGGATCAACGGCAGCATCGGCTTCGACCAGCGCATCAAGAACATCCAGGAAGACGCGGGCGCCGACAGCACGCTGACCATCCTGCCCGGCTTTATCGACCTGCACGTGCATGGCGCCTGCGGCGCCGACATCATGCAGGGCGGCGACGCCGGCGCCAAGGTGGCCCGCAGCCACGCGCGCCACGGCACCACGGCCATGCTGGGCACCACCATGACGGCCACCGACAATTCCATCCGCCGCGCCCTGAACGGACTGGCCGGCGTGATCGCCGAACGCCCCGCCGGCGGCGCGCGCATGCTGGGCGCGCATCTTGAAGGCCCCTTCCTCAGCATTCACCGGCTGGGCGCGCAACCGGCCGACGCGATCGCCATCGCCAGCATCGACCTGGTGCGCAGCTATCACGAACTGGCGACTATCCGCGTGCTGACGCTGGCCACCGAGGTGGACGGCCACCTGGCGCTGATTCCGCAGCTGAAGGAAATGGGCATTCGCGTGCAGATCGGCCATAGCAACGGCACCTACGAGGACGGCGTGGCGGCGCTGGAGGCCGGTGCGGCGGGCTTTACGCATCTGTTCAACGGCATGACGGCGCTGAACCACTACCAGCCCGGCATCGCCGGCGCCGCGCTGGCGCATGCGGAATACGCCGAGATCATCCCCGATCTGCAGCACGTGCATCCGGGCGCGATGCGCACCGCCCTGCGCGCCATCCCGCGCCTCTACGGCGTGACCGACGCCACCGCCGCCACCGGCATGCCGGACGGCGAATATGGGCTGGGCAGCCAGCGTGTCTACAAATGCCTGGGTTGCGTGCGGCTGGCGACCGGCTCGCTGGCCGGCAGCGTGCTGACCATGGACCAGGCGCTGCGCAATTTCGTCGACCTGGGCCTGGACCTGGCCGACGCCTCCAACCGATTATCGCTGTATCCGGCGGACTACCTGGGCGAGACCGAACGCGGCCGCCTGGCGCCGGGCGCCTGGGCCGATATCGTCGTGCTGAATGCCGACCTGCAGCCGGTGGCCGTCTTCGTTGAAGGCGAAGCCATCGACCTTTCCACCAACTAGCCGGAGTTTCGATGCAAGCCACCCAGTCAGCGTCCCCCGCCCCTACCGTCCCCGCGATGCGCTTCCTGTTGTTCATCGCCGGCATGGGCGGGCTGCTGTACGGGATCGATGTCGGCATCATCGCCGGCGCGCTGCCCTACCTGGAATCGACGGCGTCGGTGGCGTGGCGGCTGAGCGCGCAGCAGCTGAGCTTTATCGTGGCGGCGGTGCTGCTGGGGTCCGTGCTGTCGTCGCTGTTCGCCGGCGCGCTGGCCGACTGGATCGGGCGACGCTGGGCGATGGTGCTGTCCGGCGTGCTGTTCACGCTGAGCATACCGCTGATCGCGCTGGCCGACGGCTATGTGCCGCTGCTGCTGGGCCGCCTGCTGCAAGGCGTCAGCGGCGGCTTGATCGGCGTGGTGGTGCCTTTGTACCTGGCCGAGTGCCTGCATGCGCGCCAGCGCGGACGCGGCGCGGCGCTGTTCCAGTTGCTGCTGACGATAGGCCTGGTGGCGGCGGCCTTGATCGGCTTGTCCCAGGCGCAGTCGGTGGAGACCGCCACGGCGGCGGCCCAGAGCCTGTCCGAGATCGAGCGCGCCGCGACGGTGTTCGCGGCCAAGGACCACGCCTGGCGCAGCATCTTCTGGATGTGCCTGACGCCGGGCGTGGTATTCACTGTCGGCAGCCTGCTGCTGGCCGAATCACCGCGCTGGCTGGCGCGCCGGGGCGACATCGAGCAGGCCCGCACGGCGCTGCTGCGCACCCGTCCCGCGGAGGAAGCCGAGGCAGAGCTGCGCGACATCCAGCAGGCGCTGGCGCCCGCCGCAAGCCCGACGGCCGGCGCCAGCACCGGCCGCGCCGCCGACGACAAGCTGCTGAGCCGCCGCTACATGCTGCCCTTCCTGCTGGCCTGCCTGATACTCGCGCTGAACCAGGCCACCGGCATCAACTCCATCCTGGCCTACGTGGTCAACATCCTGAACCAGGCCGGCCTGCCCGGCGCCACCGCCAACATGGCCGACGTCGCGCTCAAGGTGCTGAACGCCGTGATGACGGTGGTGGCGGTGGTACTGGTCGACCGCAAAGGCCGCAAGTTCCTGCTGATGCTGGGCACCGGCGGCATCGTGGCCGCCCTGCTGGCCTCCGGCCTGCTGTTCCAAAGCGTGGAAGGCGAACAGCGCGACGTCGCCGCCGCGCTGCAGTCGCGCGTGCAGGCCGACGGCCTGGAAATGCGCCTCGACGCCGATACATTGAAAACACTGGGCGCGTCCACCAGCGGCGCACCGCGGCAGCTGACGGTGTCCTACTCCTACGGCCCGTTCACCAACGTGCAGACCCGCCGCAGCGACGACGCCGCCCTGCCGCCGCTGCGCATGACGCGCGAAGACACGGTGCAGGCGGACAGCGTGATCGGCGTCTTCTTCCGCAAACTGCATCTGAATCCCTTCGCCGATCCGGCCGAAGGCGTCAGGGCGCCGCTGCGCATCGAGCAAGCCCACCTGGCCGCCGTGCCGTCCGCCACGCACGGCTGGCAGGTCGCCCTGGCCATGTGCCTGTTCGTGGCCAGCTTCGCGGTCGGTCCCGGCGTGTGCGTCTGGCTGGCGCTGTCCGAGCTGATGCCGACCCGCATACGCTCGAACGGCATGAGCATCGCGCTGCTGATCAACCAGTTCGTCTCAACGGTGATCGCCGCCGTGTTCCTGCCGACGGTGGGCCAATACGGCTATGCGACCATGTTCTTCTACGGCGCCGGCTGCACGCTGCTGTACTTCCTCACCGCCGCCTTCCTGCTGCCCGAGACCAAGGGCAAGACGCTGGAAGAAATCGAAAGCCATTTCGCCCGTTAGCTCGGGTTCAGGCATTCCTCAAGGGTCAGCTCCAGCAAGGGGAAGTGGCCCGTCTCCACCTGATGGAAGGCGACCTGCGGGAAGATGGTGCTCCACACGGCGCTATCCTGTTCGGCGTCGATCATCGGATCGTAGGCGCCGAACAGCACGGCCACCGGGCCGATAAAGGCGCTGCGCGCCGGCGTATGGTCGGCGGCGGAGAAGTCGTCGGACGTCGCCACCGAGGTCGGGCCGTCGAAGGCGCCCGGCTGCTGTATCAGCTCGACGAAGGAACTGGCCGCCGCCGCGCCCTGCGGTCCGAAATACAAGGAAGTCACGTCCGGCAGCTGCGACAGCGCGCCGAACACGTCCCAGAAGCGCGCGCGGCCCGGATCGTCCTCGTAGGCCGCCAGCGCGCCGGCCAGCTTGCCCGCACTGGGGTGGTCGATATGCACGCGGAAGGCGCGCCGCGCCAGCCGCAAGGCGGCCTGCTCGGGATTGAAGGTCGGCGCCAGCAGCACGATGTTCGAGATAAGCTCGGGTGCGCGGCGCGCCAGATGCACCGCCAGATGCGCACCGAAGGAACTGGCCATCACCGTCAGCGGCGCGCCACGCTCCTCCGCCAGACGGCGCAATTCCGCCAGCGCCGCATCCTGCAGGTCCAGGTACGGGCGGGCCGCGCAAGGCTTGGCCAGCGGCTGGTGCCACCAGTGCACCTGCGGCGCGTCGGGATAGCGCGCGCGCTCGAATACCGGACCCAGTCCGGGGCCGCCATGCAAATACAAAACCGAAGGTGCTGACATGTTCTCTCCTTTGCCGATACGTCTCCCATTATAAATATTGTTGATTGACTTGGCTGAAAAGCCGGGGCAAGATTTGACGATGAAAAAATTCCTCTTCGCGATGTCCATGCTGCTCGCGACAGCATCCCAGGCCCAGGTTCTGCCGGTACGCGACCAGGCGGTCGTGGTCAACGAACTGCTGGCCGAGCGCTTCGACAACCTGCTGCCGGGGATGATGGAAAAGACCGGCATCGATATGTGGGTGGTGGTCTCGCGCGAATACAACGAAGATCCGGTACTGAAAACCATGCTGCCGGCGGAATGGCTCAACGCCCGCCGCCGCACGATCCTGGTGTTCTACCGCGACGCCAGGACACAGAAAGTGGAAAAACTGGCCGTGGCCCGCTACAACGTCGGCAAGAGCATCGCCGCCGCCTGGGACATGAAGAAGTTCCCGGAGCAGTGGGATGCGCTGGTCGACATCGTCAAGACACGCAATCCGAAAAAGATCGCGCTCAACACCTCGAAGCACTTCGGCCATGCGGACGGCATCGACCATACCGAATACACCGAGCTGCTGCAGGCGCTGCCGGCCGAGTTCAAGTCCCGCGTGGTATCGGCCGAGCCGCTGGCCGTGCGCTGGCTGGAAACGCGCACCGAGCGCGAAATGCAGATCTACCCGCAACTGGTCAACGCCACCCACAAGATCATCGAGGAAGGCTTCTCCGAGCGCGTCATCACGCCCGGCATCACCACCACCGACGACGTGGTGTGGTGGTTCCGCCAGAAGATCCGCGACCTGGGCTACGACACCTGGTTCCATCCATCGGTGGAAATCCAGCGCGCCGGCAAAGGCCTGGCCAATCCCGACGTGATCATCCCGGGCGACCTGCTGCACGTCGACATCGGCATCACCTACCTGCGCCTGAACACCGACATCCAGCAGCACGCCTACGTGCTCAAAGCCGGCGAGACTGCCCCGCCGGCCGCGCTAGTGCAAGCCTTCTCCCAGGCCAACCGCCTGCAGGACATCCTGCTGATGCAATACAAGGAAGGCCGCAGCGGCAACCAGATGCTGGCCGACGCGCTGAAACTGGCGCGCGCCGAGGGCATCGCGCCGACCATCTACACCCATCCGATCGGCTACCACGGCCACGCGGCAGGTCCGGCCATCGGCATGTGGGACATGCAGGGTGGCGTGCCGGGCAGCGGCGACGACACGCTGCGCTACAACACCGCCTACTCGATCGAGCTGAATGCCGCCTCCACCCTGCCGGGCTGGAAGGAGCCGGTGCGCATCATGCTGGAGGAAGACGCCTACTTCGACGCCGCCGGCGTCCGCTACATCAACGGCCGCCAGAAAGAGATCTTCGTGCTGCCGCGTCCCGCGCCATCTATTAACCCGCAATAACGAATAGTTCCGGCAAGCTCAGGTGTGCCAGATTTTTCCGGCACCTGCCAAGATAACGTTTCCGGCGTCCGGCCAAAGCGCCGCTTCCCTATCTTGGCCCAACCAAACCAGGAGCAGCTCATGACATCGTTTGTGGAAACACTATCCCCGGCAGCAAAAAACCACGCCGAAGCCCGCATCGACTATTACACCGACCTGACGCAGACGGTGCTGCACTCGCTGCGCCAGTTGTCCGAGGTGAATGTACAGTTCAGCCGCGATTGGCTGGACAGTTCCACCGCCGCGCTGCGCACCAACCTGCTGACGCCGCCATCCGAACGGACTGCGGACGCCGCGCCCGCAGCCCAGGCCACGCTGCAAAAACTGCAAGCCTATCACCAGCAGCTGGCGCAGGTGGGCAGCGAGTTTCAAGTTGCACTCAACCAGGTGGTGCAGCAGCATGCGCCCCAGGCGGCGCGGACCGCCAGCGAACTGGCCAGCGCCGGACAGCAAGCGGCCAGGCAGCATCTGACGGAGGAAGCCAGCCGCTTCGCCAACGTCGCCGCACAGAACAGCTCGATGCAGCAGCCCGCATCCATGCAAAGCGATGAAGGCGGCAACCGGAGTTAAAGAAAGCGTTCCGGGATATCGTTCACGAACGGGTACATCGGGAAGTAGGGCTTGGATTCGTCAAGCACCCGCTTGACGGACGGCCGCGCGACCAGGCGTTCAAAGTACGACTGCAAGTGGTGGTATTCCTCGGGGAACGGCAACAGCGTGGCGGCGTAGAACAGCGCGGGCGCCGCCGCGCAATCGGCCATGCTGAACGCCTCGCCGCACATCCAGGCGCGTGTCGCCATGCGCTTTTCGATCATCTTGTAGGCCGTCTTCAGCTTGGTGCGTTCCTTGCTCTGGTCGCACTGCATGCCGGTCAGGTGGGCGCTGACGATGGTCTGCATCGGCTCCTGCACATAGTTGTCGAAGAAACGATCCCACAGGCGCACGTCCAGCGCCGCGTCCCAGTCCGCCGGCAGCATCGGCTGCGCACCGGGGAAATAGCGGTCCAGGTACTCGATGATCACCGAGGTTTCCGGCACGTCGCGGCGCCGCTCCTGGTCGCGCAGCACCGGGAACTTGCATAGCGGCCAGATCGCCTCCAGCTCGGCCCGGTCCGACTCCTCGCCCAGGTTGATGATGCGCTTGTCGAAATCGACGCCGTTTTCGTACAGCGCGATCAGCACTTTATGACAGAACGAGGCCAGCGGATGGTAATACAGCGTGAGGGACATGGTCGGCTCCAGAGGGCGGCATCGCCACGCGATACCAAACAATTCGACAAATGATACTTCAGACAAGGCGATAGCGGCGGACGGCAAATGTTGCGACACTTCAGCCCGTCCAAAGCCGGGCAATGATGCGCCGGCAGACCTTGAACGGGAAAACACCATGCGCCACGTCCTCACCATCAGCCTTCTCTCCCTGTGCGCCTTCACCGGCCAAAGCCGCGCCGACGCGCTCGACATCCCCTCGTCCGCCGATCCGAAGACCGCGCCGGCCGCCGGCGACAGCCTGGTGGTCGGCGCGGGCGTGGCCTATGTGCCGGAATATGCCGGCGCCGACAAAAACCGCGTGGTGGGGCTGCCGTTCCTGGAGCGCACCTTCGACAACGGCGCCTTCATCAGCACCATGCGCGGCGTCGGCTTCCAGACCACGGTGGAAGGGGTCAACCTGAGCGCCGCCCTGACCTACGGCGGCGCCCGCAAGCAAAACCGGAGCACCTTCTCCGGCTCCGACGCGCTCAACGGCATGGGCGACATCGAGGGCGCGGTACAGGCCGTGCTGGGCGTCAGCTACAACGTGGGCAAGGTCGGCCTGAGCTTCAGCACCACGCAGAACCTCGGCCACCGCGAGAACGGCGCCACCTACACGCTGGGCGCGGCGCTGCCGCTGTACACCAGCGCCAGCGACCAGATCGGCTTCAAGGCCGGGGCGGTGTATGGCGACAACAAGCACGCCCAGACCTACTTCGGCGTGACGCCGACGCAAACCATCTATTCCGGCTACAAGACCTATACCGCCAAGGCCGGCTTTGAAAACGTCAGCGCCGGCGTCAGCTGGAACCACGTGATCGACAAGACCTGGTCGGTGCAGACGGCGGTCGGCGTCTCGCGCCTGCTGTCGGACGCCGCCGACAGCCCGCTGACCAAGCGCAAGACCACGCCGATGGTGATGACGGGGATCAGCTACAAGTTCTGACCGCCCCCTGGCCTTGGGGTATCATTGCCAAAAATTCATATTTGACGCAATGACACCCCACATCCTGACGCTGGCCGCCTTTCTCTTCCTCGCACTAGCCGTGTGCGCTGTATGGTCCAAGCCGCTGCTGGCCGGCAAGCGGGTCGCCGTTCACTTGTGGCTGCTGCTGTTCGTCATGGCGGCGGCCTGGGGACTGGTCGCCGGCGTGCTACGCCCTGCCGCGCTTGCCGGACTGCTGGTATTCGGCGCATCGGCGTGGGCGACAGCCAACGCCCGGCAACAGCCGGTGCGCCTGCTGGCCGGCGTCGTCACCGCCGTGCTGGCCCTGGCGCTGGCCATGCACAAGCTGCCCGGCTTCAACAACCCAGTGGTCATCGCCGGCGCCGTACTCTCCCCCGGCGCGGCACCTTTCACCCAATACGCCAATTTCGACAAGGGCGCGGTCGGCCTGATCCTGCTCGCGGTGCTGTGCAACCGCATGCGCGCATGGTCCGAACCCGGCGGCATGCTGAAGAAAACCTGGCCGGTGCTGATCGTCACGGTGGCTGCGGTACTGGGGTTCGCCATGGCGACCGGCTTTGTCCGCCCGGACTTCAAGTTGCCGGCGGTGACCGTCCTATTCCTGGCCGTGAACCTGTTCTTCACCGTGGTGGCGGAGGAAGCGTTCTTCCGCGGCTTCCTGCAGGCGCGCCTGGCGGCGTCGCTGTCGCGCTTCAGCTACGGCCCATGGATCGCCATGGTGGTCTCGGCGCTGCTGTTTGGCGCGGCGCACCTCGCGGGCGGCCCGCTGTATGGCATACTCGCCTTTATTGCCGGTCTCGGCTATGCGTATGCCTATCAGGTCACGCAGCGCATCGAGGCGGCGATCCTCGTTCACATCATGGTCAACGCAGTGCACTTTATCGGCTTCACCTATCCGTACAGCGCCTAGCGCGGCGGACGCACTTTCAGCAAGGAATACGGTGTCAGACTCACTCACTTCACGCACACTCCCCAGCGCCGTCGCCGGCCTGGTCGGAACGGCAACCGTGCTTGCGCTACTCTACTTCGGCCGCGACGTGCTCATCCCGATTACGCTGGCCTTCATCTTCAGCTTCCTGATCGCGCCGTTCGTGCGCGCGCTGCGCCACCTGGGCCTCGGCCCCACGGTCTCGGTCTGCACCGGCGTGCTGGTCGTCACGCTCACGCTGGGCACCATCGGCGCGGTGCTGGTGCAGCAGGTCACGCGCATGACCGCCAGCCTGCCGCTGTACCAGGACACCATCGCCAGCAAGATCGAAGTGCTGGACGAGCTGACGCGCGGCTCGCTCGGCAGCCTGGGCGGCCCGGCCGGCCAGTTGATCGAGCACTTCACGCAGGACAGCGGCAACAACGCCACCCAGCCGGTGCAGCTGGCCGACGGCAGCGTCAAGACGCCGGTGCTGGTCGAGATCCACGAGCCGGCGCTCAAGCCCTTCCAATTGCTGGGCAAGATCGCGGCGTCCGTGTGGCCGCCGCTGGAAATGGCCGGCATCGTCTTTGTCGTGCTGATCTTCGTGCTGCTGGAGCATGAATCGCTGCGCGACCGCTTCATCCGCCTGGCCGGCGGCGGCGACCTGCGCGCCACCACCATCGCCGTCAACGACGCGGGCGAGCGGCTGTCGCGCTTTTTCATCTCGCAGTTCCTGGTCAACATCGCCACCGGGCTGGCGATCTGGCTGGGCCTGAGCCTGATGGGCCTGGGCCAGGCGCTGCTGTGGGGCACGATGACGGCCGTACTGCGCTTCATACCGTATGTCGGCGTCTGGATGGCGGCGTTTTGCGCCACCCTGCTGGCCGCCGCCATCGATCCCGGCTGGTCGCTGGCCTTGATGACGCTGGGCCTGTTCCTTGCGGTCGAGATCATCGTCGCCCAAACCATCGAACCCAAGCTGTACGGCCACACCACCGGCCTGTCGCCGTTGTCGGTGGTGGTGGCGGCGATCTTCTGGAGCTGGATCTGGGGGCCGGTCGGCCTGGTGCTGTCGACGCCGCTGACCCTGTGCCTGGTGGTCGCCGGCCGCTACATCCGCGCGCTCAAGGTATTGGAAATCATGTTCGGCGAGCTGCCGGCGCTGACCATGCCGCAGAACTTCTACCAGCGCGCGCTGTCGGGCGACGCGCACGAGATCGTCGCCGGCGCCAAGCGCTTCATGCAGCACAAGTCGCTGGCCACCTATTGCGACGCCGTGCTGCTGCCGGCGCTGCACCTGGCCCACTTCGACCTGAAGGACAAGGCGATCAGCCCGGATGAGGAAGTCAAGGTCACCAGCGCCATCATCGCCGTCATCGAAGCGCTGAGCGGCAATACAAAATGGTGGAAAAAGAAGAAGACCGGTTCGGTGCTGACCGGCGTCGGCATCGGCCGCCAGTTGCGCGACCGCCGCATCCTCGACAGCGGCGAGTGGCAAGGCTCGTTCGACGTGCCGGTGGGCAGCGTGGTGCTGGCCATGAGCCTGGGCACGCAATACGATGAACTGGCCACGGAAATCCTGGTGCGCATCCTGCGCGAGCAAAAGATCGACGCCCGCAGCGTGAGCGTGGAGGATTTCGACATGGACGCGCCGCCCGAAGCGACGCCGGACCTGGTCTCCATCGTCTGCCTGGTCAGCGTCGATCCGCTCGGCGAGCGCGCGCTGATGGAGCAAGCGCTGAAGAAGATGCGCGAGAACCTGCCGCACTGCAAACAGTTCGCCGTGTTGCTGCCTAGTCCGTTTGAGAATCCGGACCTGGGGCCATGCGTGTTCCCCGCCGCCAGCAAGGTGGTCCATTCCTACGACGACGCGCTGCAAAGCTGCCAACGCGCCATGAAAGGCCGCGTAACGCTTTGATTTTTTGAGGACACCATGAAATTTTCACTGCCCCTGCTTCTCGCCATCTGGAGCACCAGCAGTTTCGCGCTCGACTGCAAGAACGCGGTTTCAACGCCCGATATCAACGAGTGCGCCGCCGTCGAGCAAAAGAAGGCCGAGGACAAGCTCAACAAGACCTATCAGGATGTGCTGAAGTCGCTCGACGAAGGCAAGGACCCCGAAACCAAGAAGGCCTTGATCGAAGCGCAGCGCGCATGGGTCAAGTTCCGCGAGGCCGACTGCAAGGCCGTGTACCAGAAGTCGATCGGCGGCACGATACGCACCGTCATGTATATCGGCTGCATGCAAAACCGCGCCGAGACGCGCATCCAGGAGCTGAAGGACTATGTGCAAACGTACTAGCTCCTGAAAGGAAAATGGGCGTTCAAGCAGTGGTTTCAGGATTATACTTCGTTTGCGCAAGCCCAAAACCAGCCTGACGCCCCACGCGGCACTCCCTTGATCGTAAGGAATCAGGACGAATTGGACCAAGCGCTAGATTCCATGCGCAGCAAAAAATGAGTCCGCTCATCATTGAGCGGATCGACTTGGAAAACCCTCGGTTCACACTATCCATCTCTCCAGCAACGACTCGCACAAAGCCAGCTTCACATTCGAAGACCGTACCGCATTCATGCGCCACTGCGGAACTCACGACGAAATCGACAAGAATCCCTGAGCCAGGATGAATACGCGGTCAGGCAGCGGCGTATCGGCGCTGCCACTCGGAGACCCGCACGCCTTTGAAGAGCAAGCACAGGCAGAAGGCGCTCTCGCCTATCAAGGCCGGCATCAGGATGGCAGGGAACAGGATGTCCTGCAGCGGCGGGGACAGGATCATGCTGAAGCTATTGACCAGGTAGCACACGCCCGCGATCTGCATCAGCGTGCCGATCGCCTTGGGGAAGTAGCCGGACTTGCGGATCAGATGGCCGACTATCAGGATCTCCACGCCGAAGAAGATCAGCGCCAGCCCGAATGAATGGCTGTGCGCGACGATCGACTGGTAAGCCATCAGGTGCAGCAGCCTGGGATCGAAAGCCCCAAGGTAGGCGACATCCTCCAGCGGCGCCAACACCGCGTGCAGATGCAGCGCGCTGACGCTTTCCACCGCCAGCGAGATCAGCGCGAAGAAGATCGCCATCAGCGTCAGGTTCTTGCTCACCGGACGCAGCAGCACATACCAGGTGAGCGTGATCGCGACGGCGCAGATCAGCAGCACATCCTGCCCCGCCACGCCCAGGCGCCACAGCCACTTCGCCGCCAGGATATTGCGCGCCGTCGCTTCGGGATCGCCGCCGACCACCAGCGTGCCCCGGATGAAGGACTCGCCCAGCAGGCCGATGACGATAATGATCAGGTAAAGCACGCCTGACGCGCGGGCATATGCTTGTACGGGTACATCGCTGGACGGTGCGCGCAGTTCTGACATCGGGATCTCTTTCCGGAATATCGAGTGTTGCCGACATGGCAAACCCTCACTTGCACGAGAATACCATCTCTGGGACATGCAAAATACGCGCATTCTCACAGGGGCAGCGCATATACTGCTACGACGACAATTAATCTGGATAGCGCTATGGCAGACACCGACTTCTCATCGCAGTATTCCGATGACGGCTTTTGGGGCAAGGTCAAGACCTACGCCAAGGCGGCGGGCAAAGGCGTGCTGGAGCAGGCACTGAAGATGTACTACTCGGCCACCGATCCCGACACGCCGTTGTGGGCCAAGACCACCATCTATGGCGCGCTGGGCTACTTCATCTCGCCCATCGACGCCATTCCGGACCTGCTGCCGGCGGTAGGCTATACGGACGATTTGGGCGTGCTCATCGCCGCCGCCGCCGCGGTGGCGGCGCACATCAAGGACGAGCACGTCGAGAAGGCCAGGGAGACGTTGAAACAGTGGTTCAAGCAATAGCAGCTAACTGCAGTAGTTTCCCGATTTCGGCGAATCCGGGTCAAATAAAGTCAAGCAGAAGCCCTCTGAACGATTGAATTCATTCAGCGCCGACTGCACCCGGGAAGACTTCATCGCTGCGCCAAACAGTTTAAAGAAGCGGTTTGGCTCCACGCCGGATTCCCATTGAATTCGCATGCGTTGGCAAATATCGACTGCATCCGCCCATTTTCCTTCTTGAATACGCATCTCCATTAGCACATTGAAGCAGACTAATCGTCCAGGCCCTTCCCGCTGAGGATTTGCGGCATGCATTTCTCCACCCGCGACTCGCGCGTCTTGGATTGCTTGGCTGAAGAGAAATGCAGGATGTAAGCTCGTTGCCGTCCTGGCGTCAACGATGCAAAGGCGGTTTTCAGCTTCGGATGTTCATCCAGCTTGCTTTGAAATTCCTCAGGGACACTGAACTCTTCGGTCTTCTTGTAGTCGATCTTCGCGCCCGATTTTTCCACTTCAATGGCGTCACGGATGTAGGACTTGAGGGTGGCCTTCAGCTTGACGATTTCTTGCAGACTCGTGAAGCGAATCTGGCGGCCGGCCTGCACGTTGGCCGTCTGCTGGATCAGGATGCCCTTGGGATCCTTCATCAAGGCGCCGTTGAAGAACAGCAGCGCGCAGTATTCCTTGAAGCCATGGATCAAGACGACGTTTCGATCCTGATACGTGTAGCAGGGAACGCCCCACTTCAGTTCCTCGGTCAGCTGGCAATCGAGAACGATGGCTCTGAGCTGGTCAAGTTCTTCATTCCATTTTTTGGCCCTGCCCAGAAAGGCATCGACCTTGGGGTTCAAATTGCTCTCTGCCATAGTCTCCTCCGTAGGTATATCGTCGAACAACGTTGACATATTAACACTCTATATCTTCGGTATCGATGAATGAACGGAGCAGCAGCAGGCAGGGTCAGGTCCAGAAAGCGGACACGAGCTCGACTGCCAAAGGCAGAGCCCGTGTCCGCTTTCTGGACCTGACCCCGGAGTTTAGTTCAGTTGCAGTTCGGGCTGGTTCTGGACGATCGCGGTCTTCGGCAGGCAGACGATGAAGGTGCTGCCCTTGCCGGCTTCGGATTTGATCTGCAGCGTGCTGCCGTGGCGCAGCAGCACGTGCTTGACGATCGCCAGGCCCAGGCCGGTGCCCTGCGTTTCGCGCGAGCGGCTCTTGTCGACGCGGTAGAAACGCTCGGTCAGGCGCGAGATGTGCTCGGGGCTGATGCCGATGCCGGTGTCTTCCACCATGAACTTGACGCCGCTTTCGTATTCCCTCCACACCAGCTGGATCTTGCCGCCCGCCGGCGTGTAGCGCACCGCGTTCGAGGCCAGGTTGCCGAAGGCGCTGTGCAATTCTTCGTAGCTGCCCATGATGTCCGGGCCGCTGACCGCCATCGTGACTTCGTGCTTGCCGGCCGACAGCGCACGGGCGTCGCGCAACACCTGTTCCATCAGCATGGCGACGTCGATCCGCTCCGGCCGCATCGGGTAGTCCACCGATTCCAGACGCGACAAGGTCAGCATGTCCTCGATCAGGTGCTGCATGCGGTGGCCCTGCTCCGTCATCAGCTTCAGGTGCGCCGAGCGGGTGGCCACGTCCAGCCCCTCCGAGGCGGCGATCTCCAGGAAGCCGACGATCACCGTCAGCGGCGTGCGCAGTTCGTGCGAGGCGTTGGCGATGAAGTCGCGCCGCATCTCTTCGATGCGCTCGGTTTCGGTGGCGTCGTGCGTGACCAGGATCTGGCGGCGGTTCTCAAACGGGATGATGTGCACGATCAGCTTGCGCTCGCGGAAGCTGATCGTCAGCGGCTGCTCGTAGCGGCCGAGGATGATGTAATCCATGAAGTCCGGGTTGCGCACCAGGTTGGTGACCCGCATGCCCTTGTCGCGCTCGTGCGTGAGGCCCAGGTGCTTTTCGGCGGCCGGGTTGCACCACTCCAGGAACAGCACGTCGTCCATGATGACCACGCCGTCCGGCAGCAGGTGCATGGCCTGGCGGAAGCGCGCCAGCCATTCGGTCAGCTCGGTCTGGTTCTTTTCGTCGTCGCGGCGCATGCGGTACAGGCGCGAGAAAATATTGGTCCACTCGCCCCAGCCATCCGGCAGCTTGGCGCTTTGCGGGTCGTCCATCCAGTTGCTGAGCTGGTAGAGATAGGATAGCTGCGTAAATACCAGCGCCATCATCGCGATCAGCGCCAGCACCAGGCCGGTCAGCCAGCCGAACATCCAGCCGGCCAGCGCGCAGCACGCCAGGATGATGGCGGTGCGCAGCGCGGCGGGCACCCAGAACACCAGTTTTGGATTCATGTTTGACTTTGAAGCTTATTTTTCAGACAGCATGTAGCCTACACTACGCACGGTTTTGATCAAGTGTTCCGCTTCCTTCAACGCCTTGCGCAGGCGCAAGACATGGACGTCGACGGTACGTTCCTCGATCACCACGTGGTCGCCCCACACCTTGTCCAGCAGCTGGCTGCGCGAGAACACGCGCTCGGGATGGGCCAGCAGGAATTTCAACAGCTTGTATTCGGCGTGGCCGATGTCGATCTTTTGCTCGTCCATCGAGACCGTGCAGCTGACCGGGTCCAGCATGATGTTGGCGGCGCGCATGGTCGCCTGCGCGTGTTCCGGGCTCTTGCGGCGCAACAGCGCCTTGGCGCGGGCCAGCAGCTCGCGCGGCGAGAACGGCTTGGTGACGTAGTCGTCGGCGCCGCTGTTGAGGCCGGCCAGCTTGTCCTCTTCCATGCTTTTCGCAGTCAGCATGATGACCGGGATTTCGTTGAACTGGCGGTCCGAACGGATACGCGCCAGCAGGCGCAGGCCGGTTTGATCCGGCAGCATCCAGTCCAGCAATATCAGTTGCGGCGTGCGGGTCTGGATGAAGTCCCAGGCCTCGCCCACGCTTTGCACCGCGCAGCAGTTCCAGCCTGCCTCGCGCAGCGAAAAGGTCACCAGTTCGACAATCGCCGGTTCATCTTCTACGATCAGTACGGTGGTTTTATCAGATGCCATTTTTTCTGCTTACTCTGCTTGCTGGGGTGCGTCGTCCAGGATCAGTGGAGTCTTGGTGTGACGGATATCCTTGCCTTCGACGACATAGATGACGTATTCGGCGATGTTCTTGGCGTGGTCGCCGATGCGCTCGATCGCCTTGGCC
Source organism: Duganella sp. CT11-25 (assembly GCF_047302815.1). Classification (NCBI taxonomy): domain Bacteria; kingdom Pseudomonadati; phylum Pseudomonadota; class Betaproteobacteria; order Burkholderiales; family Oxalobacteraceae; genus Duganella; species Duganella sp. CT11-25. The sequence goes on along the minus strand of NZ_JBKBFD010000001.1, from coordinate 6,832,476 downwards.
ACCCACAGGGTGTCCAGCGCCGCCGAGATTGTACGCGGATCTTCCATCATGAAGGTGATCAGGTTGCGCATGATCGAGCGAAACTCGTGGTCGATCACGGCGTCCTGGGCGATCAGCTGCAGGGCCTGCTTGCCGTCGTTGCGGGCGAACGCGTCCAGCGCGTCGTGCAGCATGTCGCTGGTGTTGTTGGCGATGCCGCGCACCATTTCGTAGTGGTTGACGGTAACCGCGCCGCGCGAGTGCAGCGACTTGGCGGTGCGGGCGATCTTGGTCGCTTCGTCGCCGATGCGCTCCAGGTCGGTGATCACCTTGATGGTCGCCATGATGGTGCGCAGGTCGTTGGCGGCCGGCTGGCGGCGCACGATCAGGTGGCTGCAGGCGTCGTCCAGCGACACTTCCAGCTGGTTGACGGCGTCGTCCTCGCGCATCACGCGGTCGGCGCGCTCGGGATTGCCGATGCGGAAGCAGGTCATGGCGTCGAGGAACTGGGTCTCGACGATGCCGCCCATCAGCAGCACCTTGCTGCGGATGGCTTCTAATTCGTTGTCATACTGCTTGGATGAGTGTTCACCGATCATGCTGGGCTCCGTAGTCGATTTGCTATTATAGATTCGATCAGCCGAAGCGACCGGTGATGTAGTCCTGGGTTTCCTTGCGCGCAGGATTCATGAAGATCTGGTCGGTCTCGCCGAACTCCACCAGCTCGCCCAGGTACATATAGGCTGTGTAGTCCGAGCAGCGCGCCGCCTGCTGCATGTTGTGGGTGACGATGGCGATCGTGTAGTCCTGCTTCAGCTCGCTGATCAGCTCTTCCACTTTCGAGGTCGAGATCGGATCCAGCGCCGAGGTCGGCTCATCCAGCAGCAGCACGTCCGGCTTCACGGCGACGCCGCGCGCGATGCACAGGCGCTGTTGCTGGCCGCCCGACAGCGACAGGCCGCTCTTGGTCAGCTTGTCCTTGACCTCGCCCCACAGCGCGGCCTTCTTCAGCGCCCATTCGACGCGCTCGTCCATCTCGCCCTTCGACAGGTCTTCATACAGGCGCACGCCGAAGGCGATGTTGTCGTAGATCGACATCGGGAACGGGGTCGGCTTCTGGAACACCATGCCGACCTTGGCGCGCAGCATGTTGACGTCCTGGCCTTCTTCGAGGATGTTGCGGCCGCGGTACATGATCGAACCTTCGGCGCGCTGGCCGGGGTACAGGTCGTACATGCGGTTGAGCGTGCGCAGCAGGGTCGACTTGCCGCAGCCCGACGGGCCGATGAAGGCGGTCACCTGCTTCTCGTGGATGTCCAGGTTGACGTTGGTCAGGCTCTGGGTCTTACCGTAGAAGAAGTTCAGGCCGGAGATTTCGATGGTTTTGCGTTTGCCGTTCATGGCGACTACATTTTCTGGGCTCAGTTGCGTATTCATTATCGATCGCTTTTCAAGTGGTCGTATTAATTCGGGATTTTTTGGCTGAACAGGGTGCGCGAGATGATATTCAGCGCCAAGACGCTGAAGGTCACCAGCAGCGCGCCGCCCCAGGCCAGGTCGCGCCAGTTGTCATACGGGCTCATCGCGAAACCGTAGATCACCACCGGCAGGTTGGCCATCGGCGCGTTCATGTCGGCGCTGAAGAACTGGTTGTTCAGCGCGGTGAACAGCAGCGGCGCGGTTTCGCCGGAGATGCGGGCCACGGCCAGCAGCACGCCGGTGATGACGCCGGCCTTGACGGCGCGCAGGCGCACCAGCATCGCCACTTTCCAGCGCGGCGCGCCGAGCGCGAAGGCCGCTTCCAGCAGGCTGTTGGGCACCAGGCGCAGCATGTTGTCGGTGGTGCGGACCACCACCGGGATGGCGATCAGCGCCAGCGCGATCGAGCCGGCGTAGCCCGAGTAGTGCTTGGCGGTGGCCACGTACAGCGCCCAGACGAACATGCCGATCACGATCGACGGCGCCGACAGCATGATGTCGGTGACGAAGCGGGTGATCGCGGCGACCTTGTTTTCCTCGCCGTACTCGGCCAGGTAGATGCCGGCCAGAATGCCGATCGGGGTGCTGATCAGCGTCGACAGGCCGACGATCATCAGCGAGCCGACGATGGCGTTGGCCAGGCCGCCGCCTTCGCTGCCCGGGGCCGGCGTGGTTTGCGTGAACAGGTTGATGCTCAGGGCACCGAAGCCCTTGATCATCAGCGTGACCAGGATCCAGGCCAGCACGGCCAGGCCGATCGACATGGCGAACACCGACAGCGCGATGCCGATGCGGTGGGTCAGCAAACGCTTGCGGTAGACGGCGTTCACAGGTGGGTGAATGGCTGCGTTGCTCATTTGACGCCTTCCTTGCGGGACATGCCGGCCAACATCAGCTTGGCGGCGGACAGAACGATAAAGGTGATCACGAACAGGATCAGTGCCAGTGCGAACAGCGAGGACGTGTGCAGCACGGTGTCGGACTCGGCGAACTCGTTGGCCAGCGTCGAGGCGATCGAGTTACCGGCCGCGAACATCGACCACGACAGCTTGTTGGCGTTGCCGATGACGAAGGTGACCGCCATGGTTTCGCCCAGCGCGCGGCCCAGGCCCAGCATGACGCCGCCGACCACGCCGGTCTTGGTGTAGGGCAGCACGATCTTGCGCACCACTTCCCAGCGGGTGCAGCCCAGGCCGTAGGCCGATTCCTTCAGCACGGCGGGGACGATTTCAAACACGTCGCGCATCACCGAGGAAATGAACGGGATGATCATCACGGCCAGGATCAGCGCGGCGGTCAGGATGCCGATGCCCATGGTCGGGCCGCTGAAGAACGGGCCGATGAGCGGCAGCGTGCCGAGCGTGCTCTTGAGGAAAGGCTGGACGTAGTCGCCGAACAGCGGCGCGAACACGAACAAGCCCCACATGCCGTAGATGATGGACGGCACGCCGGCCAGCAGCTCGACCGCGGTGCCCAGCGGGCGGCGCAGCGAGGCCGGGCAGATCTCGGTCAGGAACAGGGCGATGCCGAAGCTGACCGGGAAGGCGATCAGCAGCGCGATGCCGGAGGTGGCCAGCGTGCCGACGATGGCGATGGCCGCGCCGTACTGGTCGTTGACCGGATCCCATTCCACGGTGGTGATGAAGGCCGGGCCGAATTCCTTGAAGGCCGGCCACGCGCCCACCATCAGCGAGATGATGATGCCGAGCAGCACCGCCAGCACGGACAGCGCGAACAGCATGGTGGTCTTGTGGAAGAAGAAGTCCTGGATGCGCTGGTTGCGCATGGTGCGGTGCATGGCCTTGACGGCGGCTTGCTCGGCGGCGGTCGCCAGTGCGGTGCTAGCCTGCATGGCCGGCTCCGATTTGGGTAGGGGCGTGGAAGTGATATCAGCGCTCATATTGTTGTCTCGTGGATGTAAGCTAGCCTGCGGCTCCCGGTCGGGAGGCGCAGGCTAACCCCCTCGCCGCCTGGACCACGGCGGCGAAGGGAAATCGGGATTAGTAGATGGCCTTGCCCGAAGCGTCTTTCAGGTTGGCTTTCCACGAATCCTGCACCAGTTTGATGACCGATGCCGGCAGTGGAACATAGTCCAGCTCGGTAGCGGAAGCGCCGCCGTTTTTGAAGGCCCAGTCGAAGAACTTGACGACTTCCTTGCCTTTGGTCGCGTCAGCCTGTGCCTTGTGCATCAGGATGAAGGAAACGCCGGTGATCGGCCACGAGTTTTTGCCGGCCTGGTCGGTCAGCACCACGCCGAAGCCTGGGGTCTTGGTCCACTCGGCCGAAGCGGCGGCGGCTTTGAAGAACTCGTCGTCAGGCTGCAGGAAGTTGCCGTCCTTGTTTTTCAGCTGGGTGTGCGACATCTTGTTTTTCTTGGCGTAAGCCCACTCGACGTAGCCGATCGAACCCTTGATACGCTGCACGTTGGCGGCGACGCCTTCGTTACCCTTGCCGCCGACGCCGACCACCCATTTCACAGCGGTGCCCGAACCGATCTTGGTCTTGAATTCGGCATTGGTTTTCGACAGGAAGTCGGTGAACAGGAACGAGGTGCCCGAACCGTCGGCGCGGTGCACCACGGTGATGTCGTCCGCCGGCAGCTTCACGCCCGGGTTCAGCGCGGCGATCGCGGCGTCGTTCCACTTGGTGACTTTGCCCAGGTAGATGTCGGCGACCACAGGGCCGGTCAGCTTCAGCTGGCCTGGAGTGACGCCGTCCAGGTTGACCACGGTGACCACGCCGCCCATGATGGCAGGGAACTGCATCAGGCCTTCAGCGTCGAGCTCTTCCGCTTTCAGCGGCATGTCCGAAGCGCCGAAATCGACGGTCTTGGCTTTGATCTGCTTGATGCCGGCACCCGAACCGACGGACTGGTAGTTCAGGCCGTTGCCGGTTGCGGCTTTGTACGATTCCGCCCATTTGGCGTAGATCGGGTATGGGAAGGTGGCGCCGGCGCCGGTCATATCGGCGGCGGTGGCGGCCGACGAGAATGCCATGACGGCAGACACGCCAACTACCAGGGAGGAGATCAGTTGTTTCAGTCGCATATCAAGTCCTTTGTTATGACAGGTTAGGATGCTGCGCAGTCTACCGGCCCAATATGACAGGTTTATGACATCGCCAAAATATGTCAAAAATAGTCTTTTGACTCGGCTTTACGCTGCGCTCCCCTCTGAGAACAGGCCATGTTGCACGGCTATGTTACGCCCGTCCTGTCATAATTGGCGCGTTCCAGCGGTCATTTATGACATGTCCTGTCACAGAGTTGTCATATTTCCTCTTTACACTGTTACATCATTCTTCTGTGAATACAGTATAGAATTAGGTAACCTGCAAAGTGATTAAAAAGACATGAAGCCTGACTTGCATGCTGAAGTAAATAAGAACTCTGCGTTTCTGGACCGGGAACTGTCGCAACTGATGTTCAACCGGCGCGTGCTGGCGCAGGCCGAAGATAAAAGCATTCCTTTATTAGAGCGCCTGCGCTACCTGTGCATCGCCAGCAGCAACCTCGACGAGTTCTTTGAAGTGCGCGTGGCCAGCCTGCTGGCCGCCGGCAGCGTCGACGGCGCGCTGTCGACCCACCCCGCCCTGGTCGCCACGCTGTCGCGCATCAGCAATGAATGCCATGCGCTGGTCACCCACCAGTATGAAATCCTGAACCAGGAAGTGTTGCCGCAACTGGCGGCCAGCGGCGTCCACCTGGTGCGCCACAACGAACGCAACGAAGCGCAGCGCGCCTGGGTCAAGGAATATTTCGATACCGAAGTGCGGCCGCTGCTGACGCCGATCGGCCTGGATCCGGCCCACCCCTTCCCTCAAGTGGTTAACAAGAGCCTCAACTTCATCGTCTCGCTGACCGGCAAGGATGCCTTCGGCCGCGGCACGGCGATCGCCATCGTCAAGGCGCCGCGCGTGCTGCCGCGCGTGATCCGCCTGCCCGACCATTTGTCGAAGAGCGGCGGTATCTCGTTCTGCCTGCTGTCGTCGGTCATTCACGCCCACATCTCCGACCTGTTTGCCGGCCGCGAAGTGATCGGCTATTCGCAGTTCCGCGTGACCCGCGACAGCGACCTGTGGGTCGACGAGGACGAGGTGAAAAACCTGCGCCAGGCGCTCAAGGGCGAGCTGCTGGGCCGCCAGTTCGGCGCCTCGGTGCGGCTGGAGGTGGCCAAGAACTGCCCGCCGGAACTGTCGCAATTCCTGCTCGACCAGTTCGGCCTGCACCAGAGCCGGCTGTACGCGGTCAACGGCCCGGTCAACCTGGTGCGCCTGACCGAGATCATGGACCACGTCGGCAATCCGGAGCTGCGCTTCCCGCCGTTCTATCCCAACAGCGCGCTCAAGCCCGGCAGCCCGGACATCTTCGCGGCACTGCGCGAGAGCGACATCCTGCTGCACCACCCTTACCAGTCATTCCAGACGGTGATCGACTTCATCCGCAGCGCGGCGCACGATCCGGCCGTGGTGGCGATCAAGCAAACCATCTACCGCACCGGCATGAACTCGGACCTGATGGAATCGCTGATCACCGCCGCCCGCCAGGGCAAGGAAGTGACCGTGATCGTCGAGCTGAAGGCGCGCTTCGACGAGGAGGCCAACATCAACTGGGCCGACAAGCTGGAACAGGCCGGCGCGCAAGTGGTCTACGGCGTGGTCGGCCTGAAGACCCACGCCAAGGTGGCGCTGGTGATACGCCGCGAAGACAAGAAGCTGCGCTACTACGCCCACCTCGGCACCGGCAACTACCACCCGACCACCACCAAGTTCTATACCGACTTCGGCCTGCTGACCTGCCATCCGGGCATCAGCCAGGAAGTCAACGAGGTGTTCATCCACCTGACCAGCCTGACCAAGCCGCACCGCCTGACGCATCTGTGGCTGGCGCCGTTCGCGCTGCAGAACGAGATCATCAAGGCGATCCGCAACGAGGCGCGGATCGCGCGGGCCGGACGCCCGGGGCGGATTATTGTTAAAATCAACGCACTGGTAGACGAGTCGGTCATCCGGGCCTTGTATGCGGCGTCGAAAGATGGCGTGAAGATAGACCTGATCGTGCGCGGCGCCTGCACCTTGAAGCCCGGCGTGCCTGGCCTGTCGGAAAACATCAAGGTCCGCTCCATCATCGGCCGCTTCCTGGAACACAGCCGCATCTATTACTTCCGCAACGATCTGGCGCACGACGTCATGCTGTCCAGCGCCGACTGGATGAGCCGCAACCTGTTCCGCCGCATCGAGGTCGCCTTCCCCATCCTGGACAAGGCGCTGAAGCGGCGGGTGCTGGCCGAAGGCTTGAACCCGTACTTAAAGGACAACACCAATGCGTGGGAGCTGGAGGCGGACGGCCACTACCAGCGCCGCAAGGCGCGCGGCAAGCAGGCCAGCTTCAGCGCACAGCAGCACCTGATGGAGACGCTGGGCATTCCCAACGGCCATCTCGGAGAATAACAAGACAAGGCGCGCCGGGAGGTGCGCCGGCAGGGATCTTTTTTCAAATGTCACTCAGGAGAAAAGCATGGATCTCATTTTATGGCGGCATGCCGAAGCCGAAGACGCCGGCCCTGGCATGTCCGATCTGGAGCGCGCGCTGACCGTCAAGGGCCAGAAGCAGGCGCGGCGCATGGGCCAGTGGCTGGACTCGCAGTTGCCGGACAGCTGCCGCATCCTGTCCAGCCCGGCCATCCGCACGCTGCAGACGGTGGAAGCGCTGGGCCGCAAATTCAAGATCCACACCGATCTCGCGCCGGGCGCCGATCCGGCCGACATCCTCAAGGCCGTCAACTGGCCGGGCAACAAGGATTCGGTGCTGGTGGTCGGCCATCAGCCGACGCTGGGCCAGGTGGCGTCCATGCTGATGACGGGCGACGATCTGGAATGGGACATCCGCAAAGCCAGCGCGTGGTGGTTTGCGCAACGCGATCCGGGCGATGCCATGAGCGTCTACCTCAAGGCCGTGATGGCGGCCGACCTCGTTGTGAAATAAACGTAGGCAGAGCTTGCAAAGCAACAATCATCTGCTAAAGTTTAATTGTATCAACTATGAGGGGGGCTATGATGGTATTCACCTTGCTCACGATGGGGATCTTCGGAGGAATGATTGCCCTGGTTGTTTACGAACTCGTACAGGAGATGCGCGGTAGTAAACACAAACTGATGGACCGCTATCACGAATAGCATCAGCTTCATTGAAGCCTACGGCGCAAGCGGCGTGCCCTACCAGGGACAACGCCTCTCGCGCCGTTCAACGTTTACGGCTTGATCAAACGCCGGTTTTAAACTTGGTGTAGATGCGGGTGATGTTGCGGCGGATATCCGCCGGCACCGCTTCCGGCGCGGCCATGCGCTTCTTGTCTTCCTCCGACAGGAACACCGTCTTGTTGCCGGCGATATCCTTGCGCACGAACTTCACGCTGGCCGCGTTCGGGTTGGCGTAGAACACCTTGTTGGTCAGGCTGGCGTGCACTTCCGGGCGCATGATGTAGTTGATCCACAGGTGCGCATTGTTCGGGTGCGGCGCGTCGGCCGGAATCGCCATCGTATCAAACACCAGCGCGGCCGAGGTCTTCGGCACCAGCACCTCGATCACGTTGCCGTTCTTGGCGTCGATGGCGCGCTGGCGCGCGATGTTGATGTCGCCCGACCAGCCCAGCGCCACGCAGACCGCGCCATTGGCCATGTCGTTGATATAGCCCGACGAGCTGAACAGCGTGACGTAGGGACGGATGGCTTGCAGCATCTTGCCCGCTTCGGCATAGTCGGCGGCGGTCTTCGAGTAGGCCGGCTTGCCCAGGTACAGCAGCGCGGCCGGCAGCACCTCGGACGGCGAATCCAGGAAGGACACGCCGCAGGACTTCAGCTTGGACGCGTATTTCGGGTTGAAGATCAACTCCCAGGCGTTGTCCGGCATCGGCATGCCGCCCAGCGCGGCCTTGACCTTGTTGACGTTGATGCCGACGGTGGTATAGCCCCACAGCCAGTCGACCAGGTAGTCGTTGCCCGGATCGATGTTGGCCAGCTTGGCCTGGATCGCCGGATCGAGGTTTTTCAGGTTGCCCAGCTTGGACTTGTCCAGCTTGCGCAGCAGCTTGCCGTCGATTTGCAGGCGCGCCCACTGGGCGGTCGGCACCACGATGTCGTAGCCGGACTTGCCGGCGACGAGCTTGGAGTTCAGGATTTCGTTGTTATCGAAAAGATCATAACGAACCTTGATGCCGGTTTCTTTTTCAAAGTTCTTAACCGTGTCTTCGGCGATGTAGTCCGACCAGTTATAGATATTGAGGATCTTTTCCTCTTGCGCCTGGGCTGCGCCGGCCATCAAACCTGCCGCCAACAGCACCGAACCAACGAACTTCCCTGCCATAGCACCTCCGAAAGTGGAATCATTCACAAGCCGTGATGATCGTGCATAGCCAGTTTCGATGCAAGGAGTTCCTTAAAAATAGCCCGCCACGATCAACCCAGCATATCGAACAGCGTGCCGGCGCTGCCGGCCGCGCCGTTCAGCGCGCTGCCGGCGCCGGTTTGCGCCTGCGCCGTGTACAGCGCCGCCAGCGCATTCGCCTGCGCCGTCAGCGCGGTGGCCAATTTGGCCCGCTTGGCGGTGATGCTGGTGATCTCGTTATTGGCCAGCGTCGCTTCCTTGCTGATGACGCTGGTGTTCGAGGTGAACGCCGCCGCCTTGGACGAGAGCAAGTCGGCAATGCCCTTGCCGTCGTTGGTGAACAGCTTGGCCACCGCCGACGAATCGGCGGTGATCGCCGCCGTCAGTTTCTTGTCGTCGACCACCAGGTTGCCGGTGGCGTCCTGGGTCACGCCGGCCGCGCTCAGGGCGGTGACTGAAACGCTGCCGCCGCCGGTCTTCAGCAGCAAGCCCATCTGGCTGACCACCTGGTTGATCGCGGTGTCGGCCTTCAGGTCGCCTTTCTGCAGCTGCTGCAGCTTGGCGTTGAGGTCGTTGTAGGCGGCGACGAAGGATTTCAGGTTGGCGCCGATCTGGCTGGGATCCTGGGTGATGGTGACGTCGGTCTTGCCGGCGGCGGACAGCGCCAGCGTGGCGCCGGCGATGCCCTGGTCCTTGATGGTGTTGCTCGCGCTGCTCACTTCGGCGCCGCCGTTCACGGTCAGGATGGCGTTTTGCGCCGCCGTGGCCTGCTTGAGCTTTTGCGTACCGTCGGGATCGAAGGCCAGCAGGCTTTTCAGCGCCGCGTCGCCGCTGACGCTGATGCGCATACTGTTGTCGGCGCCGCTCTCGCCGGCGATCGCCAGCGAAAACTTGCCGTCGTCGCCCTTGACCACCTTGACGTCCACGCCGGCCGCCTTGAACGCGGCCGCGATTCCGTCCAGCGTGTTGTTGCTGCTGTCGATGGTGATCGATTTGCTGGTGGCCGTGCCGTTGACGGTGAAGCCCTTGTCGCCGCCGGCCGTGCCGAAGTCGATCTTGACGGTGGTGGCGGCGCCGGCGCCGATCTTGGCGTCGGTGGCGGCGAATTCCTCGCTGGTCAGGAACTGGCCCTGGGCCAGTTGCTTGACGTCGATGGCATAGGTGCCGGCCTTGGCGCTGCCGGTGGAGGTGGCGGTCAGCACCGTCTTCACGGAACTGGCGGCGCTGGTGCTCAGTCCACTGCCGGTGAGCCCGGCGGCGATCGACTGGAAATTCGCCAGGGCGCTTTGCAGCTGGCCCAGCGCGGACAGCTTGGTCTGGTCCTTGGTCAGCGTGGCGTTCAGCTTGGTGGCCGCGCTGTTCTGCGCCGCCATCGTTTGCTGGACGCGGTTGTACACATCCGTCGAGATCGACGAATTGTTGGTCGTGGTGCTGGAATTGATGCCGGAGGTGGCCATAGTTCGTTTCCGCCATATTGGTCAGTTACCTAGTATGCAATATGGTCAGGACTTCCAAAACGGCGAACAAGGCCGGATTTGCCCCTCAATCCGCGCCCCAGCGTGGTGCGGCGGAGCCGAGGCTGGCCGCCGGGCGGTCCCAGCGCATGGGCGCGCCGTCGATCTCGGCCGGGGCGCGGTAGCGGCGGGCCGGGCCCCACTCGGTCTGCTCCAGCTGCGGCGCCAGGTCGGCAACGCCCCCCGGCGCCATCGGCTGCGGGCCGCCGCCCGCCGCGCTGCCGGCTGCGCTGTCGTCGATCGGCATATCGGCCAGCAGCCTGGCGACGCGGGCCAGCGACAAGCGGGCTTGCATGGCGCGGTTTTGCTGCAGGCGATACAGCAGGCCGCGCACCACGGCGGCGGCCATCAGGTAGCCGGTCGCGTGGTCCAGCGCCTGCACCGGCAGCGGCACCGGTTTGCCGGCACCCTGCGCCAGCATGCCGTGCCGGGCGATGCCGCAGCTCATCTGCACCAGGCTGTCGAAGCCGCGCCGGCCGGCCCACGGCCCGGTCCAGCCGTAGGCGTCCAGCGCGACGTCGATCAGGCCGGGGTTGAGCCGGCGGCGCATGGGCTCGCCATAACCCAGGCGCTCCAGCGCGTCGGCGCGGTAGCCGTGGACCAGGATGTCGGCCTCGGCCAGCAGGCCTTCAAAGATGGCGCGGTCGGCGGGCCGGGCCAGGTCGAGCCGGGCGCAGCGCTTGCCGAGCGTGACCTCCGGGATCACGCCCGGCTCGCTCCAACCGGGCGGATCGATGCGCAGCACGTCGGCGCCGTAGCCGGCCAGGAAGCGCGTGGCCACCGGGCCGGCCAGCACGCGCGTCAGGTCCAGCACCTTGAGGCCGGCCAGCGGGCGCGATGGCGTCGCCGCCCAGCCGCGTCTGGAACCGGCCCGGCCAGGCGCGAGGCTTGCCGGGGCAAGCGAGCCGCCGGCCGAGCCCAGGATGGCGCCGGCCGGCGCGGTTGCGATCGCGATCAGCGGTTCGGCGGCGACGGCGCGGCCTTGCGGGTGCTCGCGCCATTCGGCCGCCGAGCGCATCATCGCCGCGCAACCGCCCTGCCCGACCACCGCCGCTTCCAGCTCCTCGCCGCGCCAGGACGCGACGACGCGCGCCACCGCCTCGCGCTCGGCCGCGCAGCCAAGCACCGCCAGCGCCGCATCGCGATGATGGCGGGCATTGGTGTGCAGGCGTATCCAGCCGTCGGCGGTCGCATAGTCGCCGGCCACCGCATCCCACAACGGCGGCCGCTCCCAGCCGACCGGATGGATCGACCAGCCGAACCACAGCGACGCCAGGCGCCGGTCCACCCGCACCGCGCCCGCCGCACCGCCCTGCGCGATCATCAGCTCGCGCACCGCCAGCACCGCAGCGCCGACCGATGCCGCCGCCAGGTCGGTGGTGGCAAAATGGGAAGGCAAATCCCCGGCGCCGCCGAAGACGACGGCTTCCGGCACGCTTGCCGGCAGATCGAGCGCCGACGACGCGGCATGCAGCATGTGACGAGAAATGGCAGACATGGAAGCTCCAGAATTGTTATCCTGCGGGGTAGCATATGGTCGCAGCTTAGGACGGCCGGCGCCGGAGCGTCAATCTTGACTTGAAGTGTCAACATAGGAAGTGCCATGGTCTGGATGACCGCAGTGGAAGCCCTGAACGTGCTGAACGTGCGCCCGCAGACGCTGTACGCCAACGTCAGCCGGGGAAAGATCCGCGCCAAGCCCGACGACGAGGATCCGCGCCGCAGCCTCTATCACCGCGACGACGTGCTGCGCATGGCCAGGCGCAGCAACGGCCGGCGCAGGGTCGAGGCGGTGTCAGCGCAAGCCATGCAATATGGCGATCCGGTGCTGTCGTCATCCATCTCCACCGCCGACGATGGGCGGCTGCTGTATCGCGGGCAAGACGCGGCCGAACTGGCCGAGACCGCCACATTGGAAGACATCGCCGCCCTGCTGTGGGAATGCGAGCCGGCGCTGGTGCGCGGAGGTGTGCCGTCCGCACCGGCGCCGCGCGGCAGCGATGCGGCGCCGGGCGCGCTGGGCGCCGGCCTGATGGCCCTGGCGCTGCGCGGCGCCAGCGATCGGCCCTCGCTCGGCCGGCCGGGCGGCACCCTGCGCGCCGAAGCCGCCGACGTGCTGGCCACGCTGGTGCAAGCCATGACCGGCCGGCCCACGGGTGACGCCGCGATCGGCACCCACCTCGCGCGCGCCTGGCGCTGCGCAGCAGCGGAAGACCTGATACGCCGCACCCTGGTGCTGCTGGCCGACCACGAACTGAACGCCTCCACCTTCGCCACCCGCGTCGCCATCTCGACCGGCGCCTCGCTGTCGGCCGGCGTGCTGGCCGGCTTCACCACGTTGACCGGTCCGCTGCACGGCGGCGCCTCGGCCGAATTCGCGCAACTGGTCACGCTGGCCGGGCAGATCGGCGCCGGCGATGCGGTGCGCCAGTGGCTGCTCAGCGAACGGCCGCTGCCCGCCTTCGGCCACCCGCTGTATGCGGAAGGCGACCCAAGGGCGCGTGCCTTATTGAAATTGCTACCGGAATTGCAGCCCTACCAGGGCCTGTCCATCGCCGCCGAAGCGCAGGCCGGCGAGCTGCCGAATGTCGATTTCGCACTGTCCCTGCTGGCGGCCGCATATGGGCTGCCGAAGGATGCGCCGTTCATCTTGTTTGCAGTGGGTCGCTGCGTCGGCTGGCTTGCCCATGCCCTCGAGCAGGTGCAAGCCAACCGTTTGATACGGCCCCGGGCCCGCTACGTCGGCCCGGCCTGATCAGCGCAGGAATTTATTGAGGGTCGCCATGAACGCCATGTCCGGGTTCATGAACTGGTAGCCGATCTTGAAATGGTCGCCGCTGAAGATACAGTAGGTAACCTTGGCGCGGGTGCTCAAAATCTGCCCCTTGCCGTCGATGAACAGTTCAAACGACAACTGCCCCATATGGCCGACTTCCAGCTTGTGCTCGAAGTTGAGCGACAGGCCGGCGGCATTCACATCGATGGTGCGTCCTTGCAAGGGCGGCAAGCCATCCATCACCACGACTGCTTTGGCGCGCACGATCTTGCGCGCCCCTGACCTTTGATCGACTAACAATTTCCTATCCTTTTATTGACGCAATAGTTACGCAATCCGCAGTATTGACGATTACAACACGTAACAATACAACGTTATTGGATTTCGCGCAGCTTATTGAAGGCATCATCGATACGATCAACGACGATGATGGTCATTCCTTCGATCGGCTGCTTGGGCGCGTTGGCGCTCGGGATCATCGCCGTCGAGAAGCCCAGCTTGGCCGCCTCGCGCAAACGTTCCTGTCCGCGCGGCGCCGGCCGGATCTCGCCGGCCAGGCCGACTTCGCCGAACACCACGAAGCCGCGCGGCAGCGGCTTGCTGCGCATCGACGAATTGATCGCCAGCAGCACCGCCAGGTCGGCGGCCGGTTCGGTGATCTTCACGCCGCCCACCGCGTTGATAAACACATCCTGGTCGAACGCCGCGATGCCGGCATGCCGGTGCAGCACCGCCAGCAACATCGCCAGCCTATTTTGCTCCAGACCGACAGACAAACGGCGCGCGTTTGGCAGGTGGCTGGCGTCGACCAGCGCCTGGATTTCCACCAGTAAAGGACGCGTGCCCTCCTGCGTCACCATCACGCAGGAACCCGGCACCTGGTTGTCGTGCTGGGACAGGAACAGCGCCGACGGGTTCGACACGCCCTTCAAGCCCTTCTCGGTCATGGCAAACACGCCCAGCTCGTTGACCGCGCCGAAACGGTTCTTGATCGCCCGCACCAGGCGGAAGCTCGAATGGTTGTCGCCTTCGAAATACAGCACGGTATCGACAATGTGCTCCAGCACGCGCGGACCGGCCAGCGCGCCTTCCTTGGTCACGTGGCCGACCAGGATGATGGTGATGCCGGTCTGCTTGGCCACGCGGGTCAGCTGCGCCGCGCATTCGCGCACCTGCGCCACCGAGCCGGGCGCCGAGCTGAGCGCGTCCGAATACACGGTCTGGATCGAGTCGATCACCGCCACTTCCGGCTTCAGGTCGGCCAGCGTGCCGAGGATTTTTTCCAGCTGGATTTCCGCCTGCAGCTTCAGGTCGCGGGCGTCGATGTTCAGGCGCTTGGCGCGCAGCGCGATCTGGGCGCCGGATTCCTCGCCGCTCACATAGAGCACCTTTTTCAGGTGCGACACATTGGCCAGCGCCTGCAGCAGCAGCGTCGACTTGCCGATGCCGGGATCGCCGCCGATCAGCACCACGCCGCCGGCCACCAGGCCGCCGCCCAGCACGCGGTCGAACTCCTCGATGCCGGTGCCGAAGCGCGGCACGTCGATGGCGTCGATATCGGCCAGCGACAGCACCGGCGCGGTCTGCGCCAGCGACAAGTGCTGCGGTTGCGAGTAGCGGTTATTGCCGCCCGCCTCGATGATGGTCTCGACCATCGTATTCCACTGCTGGCACGACGAGCACTGGCCGGTCCACTTGGTGGCGGTGCCGCCGCATTCGGTGCAGGTGTAGTTGGTCTTAGCCTTGGCCATGCGCTCAGCCCTCGACCACGGGCACGCGCGGCGCCAGCGCACACATCAGCTCATAGCCGATGGTGCCGGCGGCGGTCGCCACATCGTCGACAGGCAAGCCCTTGCCCCACAGCGTGACCTTGCTGCCGATCCTGGCAGACGGCAGGCCGGTCAGGTCCACGGTCAGCATGTCCATCGACACGCGGCCGACCAGTTGCGTCTTGACGCCGTCCACCAGCACCGGCGTGCCCAGCGGCGCGTGGCGCGGATAGCCGTCGGCGTAACCGCAGGCGACCACACCGACCCGCGTCGGGCCTTCGGCCTGGAAGCGGCTGCCGTAGCCGACCGCGTCGCCGGCGGCGATATCCTGGACGCCGATGATCTCGCTGGTCAGCGTCATGGTCGGCTGCAGGCCGAAGCCCTCGGCCGTGCCGCCGCCCGGCGTGCCGCCGTACAGCATGATGCCGGGACGCACCCAGTCATTGGCCAGCGACGCATGCAGCAGCACGCCGGCCGAGTTGGACAGGCTGCGCATGCCCGGCAAGCCGGCCGCGCCCAGCTCGAAGCGGCGGATCTGCTCGGCAATCGGCAGCAATGGATGATCGACATCGTCGGCGTTGGCGAAGTGCGTCATCAGCGTGATGCTGCCGACGCAGGTGATCGCGCTCAGGCGCGCATGGGCGGCGGCGTAGGCTTCCGGCATGAAGCCGAGGCGGTTCATGCCGGTATTCATCTTGAGGTGCAGGTCGAAGCGGATGCCGCGCGCGGTCAGCGACTCCTGGGCCGCTTCCAGCCACGCCAGTTGCTCGTCGCAATGGACCGCCGACTGCAGGTTGTAGCCGGCCATGGTGTTCAAATCCGCCGGACCGAAGAAACCCTCCAATAACAGGATCGGCTTCTTCCAGCCCATTTCGCGCAGCTTGACCGCGTTGTCGAACTCGATCAGCGCCAGGCCGTCGGCATCGGCAAAACCACGCATCGCGCGCTCCAGGCCGTGGCCGTAACCGTTGGCCTTCACCACCCCCCACGCCTTGGCGCCGGGCGATTGCGCCTTGGCGCGGGCCAGATTGTGTTGCATGGAATCGAGGTGGATGGTTGCGACTATCGGCCTTGGCATAAGACTTTTCAACAAAATAAACGAAGGTCGTATTTTACCGTGTGCGGGCGCAGACGCACTGCTCAATTCTTGGGGATACGAACAAAGCATGGTATAAAGCAAGCCAGATAAGTTTTCAGGCTATCCCAGAATGAATCGTGGTTTCTATACCATCATGGCAGCGCAGTTCTTTTCGTCCTTGGCGGATAATGCGTTGCTCTTTGTTGCGATCGACCTGCTGGTTACGATGCAATCCCCAGGGTGGATCACGCCGCTCCTGAAGCTCTCATTTACCCTCTTTTACGTGCTGTTGGCGGCATTTGTCGGCGCTTTCGCCGATTCGATGCCCAAAGGCAAGGTCATGTTCATCTCCAACCTGATCAAGGTTGGCGGCTGTCTGCTGATTTTCGCCCACGTCCATCCATTATTGGCCTACGCCATCGTCGGTTTTGGCGCAGCGGTTTATTCGCCGGCCAAATACGGCATCCTGACCGAATTGCTGCCGGCCGAGAAACTGGTCGCCGCAAACGGCTGGGTCGAAGGCTTGACGGTTATTTCCATTATTTTCGGCACCGTCATGGGCGGCGCGCTGGTCGGCGGGCGGGTCTCGTCCTTCCTGCTGGGCTTCGACATGCCGGTCATCGACACCGGCATCGAGACCCCGACCCAGGCCGCGCTGTGCGTGGTGGTCGGCATCTATATGATTGCGGCGCTGTTCAATACGCGCATCCCGGACACCGGCTGCGTCTATGGCCACCAGGAACGCAACCCGGTCAAGCTGATCACCGACTTCGCCAATTGCTTCGCGCTGCTGTGGAAAGACAAGCTGGGCCAGATCTCGCTGGGTGTGACCACCCTGTTCTGGGGCGCGGCGCAGACGCTGCAATTCATCGTGCTGGAGTGGGCCAACCGCACGCTGCACCTGACCTATGAGCAGTCGACCAGCCTGGTCGGCGTGGTCGCCATCGGCGTGGCGCTGGGCGCGGTGATTTCCGCGCGCTTCATCACGCTGCGCCAGTCGCTGTCCGTGATTCCTGTCGGCATAGCGATGGGCGTGATTGTGATGGGCATGACGATGGTCCATTCGGTCATGCTGGCCTATCCGCTGCTGGTCCTGGTCGGCCTGCTGGGCGGCTTCTTCCTGGTGCCGATGAACGCGCTGCTGCAACACCGCGGCCACGTGCTGATGAGCGCCGGCCACTCGATCGCGGTGCAGAATTTCAATGAAAACCTGTCCATCCTGACGATGCTGGCGGTGTACTCGCTGATGCTGCGCGGCCACCTGAACCTGGACGTCATCATCCTGCTGTTCGGCCTGTTCCTGGCCGGCACCATGTTCTTCATCATGCGCAAGCACAAGGCCAACCAGCGCGAATTCGATTCGATCGCGCTGATCGGCGAAGCCAAGCACTGATCACATCGCGTTCAACGCCGCCAGCGTCGCAGCATCCAGTTGCAGCGCCCCGGCGGCGACATTTTCACGCAGATGGGCCACCGACGAGGTGCCTGGAATCACCAGGATATTGGGAGCGCGCTGGAGCAGCCAGGCCAGCGCCACCTGCATCGGCGTGGCCCGCAGCGTGACGGCCGCCTGCGTCAACGCATCCGACTGCAGCGGCGTGAATCCACCCAACGGAAAATACGGCACGTAAGCGATGCCTTGCGCAGCCAGCGCGTCGATCAGTGCGTCATCGCCGCGCTGCGCCAGGTTGTAGTGATTCTGAACGCACACAATGCCAGTGACCTGCCGCGCCTCGGCCACCTGCCGTGCATCGACGTTGCTCAGGCCGATGTGCCGTATCAAGCCCTCCTCCTTCAAGCGCACCATCGTGGCCATTGCCTCGCCTATCGAAGAACCGTCCGGGCCGGCGATGCCTGGCGCGCGCAGATTGACCACGTCGAGCCTCTCCAGCCCCAGGTTGCGCAGGTTGTCGTGCACCGCTTCGCGTAGCTCCTGCGCCGACGCAGCCGGCAGCCACGACTGGTCCGCCCCGCGCCGGAAGCCTATCTTGGTGACGATGGTCAGGCCATCCCGGTACGGATGCAGCGCCTCGCGGATGATCTCGTTGGTGACATGCGGCCCGTAAAAATCCGAGGTATCGATATGGTTGACGCCCAGTTCGATAGCCTCGCGCAGCACGGCCACCGCGCCGGCGCGATCCCTGGGCGCTCCCCACACATGCGGGCCGGCCAGTTGCATCGCGCCGTAGCCGATGCGGTTGAAGGGGATGTCGCAAAGGGCGGGCGTGAATTGGGTGCTCATGAAAACTCCTGTATGGGGTGAGTGACAGGCAAATCATAGCGACGATGATAGTGTGTGATAATCCCAGCAATCCCACACAGGCTGTACGAAATTCCGCACAATGACCGACATACACTCCCTGGCCGACCTGTCCACCTTCACCCTGGTCGTCCAGCACCGCGGGTTCCGCCAGGCCGCGCGTGCCAGCGGACAGTCGGCGTCGGCGCTGAGCGAGTCAGTCCGCCGATTGGAAAACCAGCTAGGCATCCGGCTGCTGCTGCGCACCACCCGCAGCGTCACGCCGACCGAGGCCGGTGCGCTGCTGCTGAGCCGCCTGCAGCCGGCCCTGAGCGAAGTCGCCAGCGCGCTCGACGTCCTGAACCAGCTGCGCGACAGCCCGCGCGGCACCCTGCGGCTCAACGTCCCGGTGAGCGCGGCGCGTTTTTTCCTGCAGCCCATCGTCGATCAGTTTCTCGGCGCATATCCCGACATCACGCTGGACATTGTGGTCGATAATAATTTTGTCGACCTGGTCGCCAGCGGCTGCGATGCCGGCATACGCTACGGCGAACGGCTGGAGCAGGACATGATCGCGGTCCCCATCGGTCCGCGCACGCAACGCTTCTCGGTGGCCGCTTCGCCCGCCTACCTGGCGCGGCGCGGCGTGCCCGAACACCCGCGCGACCTGCTGCGGCACGCCTGCCTGCGCGGCAAATTTCTCAGCGGCGCCATGCCGCCATGGGAATTCGAGCGCGACGGGCAAACACTGAGTGTCGAACCCAGCGGCCCATTGATCGTCACCCCCACCGAAGCCGACCTGGCGGTAAACGCCGCCGTGGCTGGACATGGCGTGATCTATCTGTTTGAAGAGTGGCTGGAGCCGCATATGACATCGGGCCGATTGCAACCGATACTGCAGGACTGGTGGCTGACTTTCCCGGGGCCGTTTTTGTACTACCCGGGACGCCGCCATCTGCCGGCGCCATTGCGGGCGTTTGTCGACTTCGTCTCGAAGCGGCCTTAAGCAGGCAACGTCCCGTCCCGGCGGCGCAGCGCGGCTTGCGCATGCCAGTCGTCGGGGACGATGAAGCCCCGCCGCTGTTCGACCAGCCATTCCCCTTCCAGCCGCATCGCCGCCACCATCACGGGCGCGGCGATTTGCGCCATGTGATCGGCCAGCGCGGCCAACAACTCCTGCTTGCTCATGCCCGCGTCGGACGGCGACTTCAGCGGCGCCAGCCAATGCAGGCGCGGCATGACGACGTAGTCGCCGTCCGGCAGGTTCCGCGCCTCCGACAGCGTCATCCAGAAGCCGTTGCAGTGCGGTTGCGAGATGCCTTCCATCGCTGCGGCGCCGTTGCTGTCCGGGTAGAACAGCCAGCCCTTGACCAGCGCCTGCGCGCGCGCCACCGCTTGCGGCAGCAGCGCTTGCGCGGCCGGATGCCGGGCCAGCGAGAGTTGCTTGTCGAAGATCTTGCGCATCTTGGCGCCCAGCGTGTCGGCCAGGTTGGGGCCGATCAGGCCGTTGAAGCCGGCGCCCGCCGCATCGGCGTCCAGCAGGTAGAACTTGGTGGCGAATTCGATGTGCACCAGGTCATCGCCATCGCGTAGCAGGAAGTCGAACTCGCCGACCGTGTCGTTGCGGTTGGCGCGCACCTGCAGGCCGTGCGCGACCAGCTTGCCGTGCTCGGCGAAGTAGAAGGCCATCAGCTTTTCAGCGTACAGGCCGAGGCGCGAGTAGTGGCGCGTGCCGAGTGCGGATTCGAGCGGGATCGGGTCTTGCTCCAGCGCGGCCAGCCATTCGGCGGTCTCCGGCGGCATTGCGCCCAGGCTGGCGATGCGGCCTTGCCAGTGCGGCGAGGCCGGGTCCAGCAGGTCGGGCGCGTCCAGCAGCCAGGCCAGCGCGCGCACGTGCGGGTTGGCCAGGTTCGGCCAGCGCCGCTCAAACAGGGATTGATACGTCTCCGCGCCCGGCGGCAGCGCTGCTGGCGCGCCGGGCGGCGGGCTAGTCACGGGCCGCCTTCGCCAGGCACAGGTCGCCCCAGGCCTTGGCTTTGTCTTCCGGCTTGCGCAGCAGGTCGTCGGGGTGATAGGTGGCGACGACGGGCAGTTCGGCGGCGCCGTAGCGCATCACCTTGCCGCGCGCGGCCGGGCCCATCATCAGCCCCTTGGCGGCGAACTGGCCGAAGGTCATGGCCATCGTGGCGCCGGTCAGCGCCAGCTCGCGGTCGAAGAACGGACGGCAGGCCGTCAGCTCGTCGATGCCTGGCGCGCGGTCGCTGCCGTCCGGATTGGAGGGGCGGCACTTGACCAGGTTGGTCACGTAGACGTCGGCGTCGGGCTTGAGCGAGATCGCTTTCAGCATATTGTCCAGCAGCAGGCCGGCTTCGCCGGTGACCGGCAGGTTGTCTTTTTCATCCAGGCGCGATGGGGCGGCGACGATGGCGATCCACGAGGCGTCGTCGGCGCCACGGCCGTTGACGGCATTGCGGCGCGTGTCGCACAGGGTGCAGCGGGTGCAGGTCGACACGGCATTCCTCAATGCAGGCCAGTCCATCGCGGCGATCGCCTCGTCGCTGACCGGCGCGCTGCGGGCCGGTGCGGGGGCATCGTCGAACCACGCGGTGGAATCGCCTTCAGGAGCATACGTGGCGTCGTCCGCCGGCGACGACGGCTCGGCGGACGGGGCTACGCGGGCGGCGGGCGGCTGGGCTTGCGGCTGCGCGGCTGCGGCCGGCGGGACGGCTTCCTGCTCGGCCCGGGCTGCGTGCGCGGCTGGCGCTGGCGCGGCGGCCGGTTGCGCGACAACGGCGACCGGCGGCATTTCCGCGACCGGCGCGGCCGATACGCCTGCATCCTCGTCAGCCGGCTCGCGCTCAGCTAGCGCCGCCACATGCCGCAACTTCCATTGCGCGCCGACGCCCATCTCCTCCAGGAACACCGCACTACGTCCCGACTGACTCATACTTCAAACCGCATAACGATTGCGTCCTCGCGTTGCTGGTTCGCCGCCGGGTAATATCCCTTGCGTCGGCCGATGTGTTTAAATCCATAGCGCTCGTAGATCTGCAGCGCCCGCGTATTCGATGGCCGCACTTCCAGCAGCACCGACTCCATGCCCAGCCCGCGCGCGCACGCCACGGCCTGATTCAGCAAAAACCGTCCCAGCCCCTGGCCCTGCTTCTCCGCCGACACCGCCACATTCAGCAGATGCGCCTCATCGACGATCGCCATCAGCAGGAAATAACCCAGCAGATAGCCATCCTGGTCGCGCAGCACCCAAGCCTCATAATTGCTGCTCAGCGAATCGGCAAAATTCCCCATGCTCCACGGGTGCGGATAGACGCTTTCCTCCAGCGCCAGCACATCGGCCAGGTCGGACTGCTGCATCGGCTCGTAATTCAGTCGAGCCAGGTCCCACAACTGCTTCATGCGCCACCTTCGGCCGCTTTGGCGACTGCCATGTCGCGGCGCTCGGCCTGCGTGTAAGCGATCTTGTTACGCAGATACAGCGGCTGTGCCTCGGCCGCCGTCACGGTCTTGCCGGCAGCGAAATCGATGGCCGCCAATTGCGCGACCTGCGCCGCATGCGGCATCACTGTCGCGTGGCCGCCGGCCGGGAATGCATCGGCGTAGGCCGACAAGCCGTTGCCGCAAGCGACAGGCGCGCCCTGCGGCTGCACGTCGCCCGGCGCCGACAGCACCGGCGCCAGCACTGCGGCCAGCGCGTCGCCATCGAACCGGTACTGCGCCCAATAAACCTCGCCCATGCGGGCATCCAGCACCGTCAGCACCTCATTGGCGCCGTGCTGCTGGTGGCAGGCCAGCGCCATCGCATCCAGGGTCACCACCGGCACCACCGGCAGATTACCGCCGAACCCCAGGCCCTGGGCGATGCCGCAAGCGGTGCGCACGCCGGTAAACGAACCGGGGCCGGAGCCGAAGGCAACCGCGTCGCAGTCTTTCAGTGCGATACCGGCCTCGGCCAGCAGTTCCTGGACCATCGGCAACACCGACTGGGAATGGGTACGCACGCCTTCGGAGACGCGGGTAATGACGGTTTCGCCCCGCAGCAACGCGCAGGAGGCTTGTTCGGAGGATGTTTCGATGGCAAGAATGATAGGCATCCCGTATTTTAACCCGACCGGCTTGCAGGCGCGACCCTGCGAGGGGATGTAGAATACGCGATTTGGCGCTGAGCGCACCTTTGGCCGATCACAGCATGCACAGTTTGACCCTGAATTCCGACAACCGCGAAGAAGTGGCCGCCGCCCTGGCCGGCGACCGCTGGATCGTGGCCTGCCTGTGCGCCGCCTGGTGCGGCACCTGCGAATCCTACCGCACCACGTTCGAGGACGTGGCCGGACGCCATCCGGACAAGTTCTTCGTATGGATCGACATCGAGGATCACGCCGACGTCGTGGGCGACCTGGACGTGGAAAACTTCCCCACCTTGCTGATCCAGCATCACGAGCTGGTGGCCTTCTTCGGCACCATGCTGCCGGACGCCGGCCTGGCGCACCGCCTGGTGCTGGCCCAGTCCGCGCAGACCGACGCCGAAATGCAGGAACTGATCGCCAACAACGAAGAGCGCGCCCAATGGCAGCGCGACTGCAACCTGCGCACGTTGATGCGCAACGCGCAGGCTTAAAGCGTCAGCGGCAGGCTGCGCAAGCGTTTCCCGGTCAATTTAAAGACAGCATTCGCCACCGCCGGCGCGATCGGCGGCGTGGCCGGCTCGCCCATGCCTTCCGGATGCGCGGCGCTTGGCATGATGATGGTTTCGACTTCAGGCGCCTGGTTCATGCGCAGCACCGGATAGTCGTGGAAGTTGGTCTGCTCGACCTTGCCATCCTTGATGGTCACATTGCCGAACAGCGCGGCCGACAGCCCAAACACCACCGCCGATTCCACCTGCTGCGCGACGATGTTCGGATTGACCGCGATGCCGCAATCGACCGCGCACACCACGCGGTGCACGCGGATCTCCGTGCCCTCCACCGACACTTCCGCCACCTGGGCGACGATAGTGCCGAAGGACTGGTGCAAGGCCACGCCATGCGCGCGCCCGGCCGGCGCGGCGCCGGCCTTGGCCACCGCCGCGTTCAATACCGCCAGATGGCGCGGGTGCTGCAGCAGCAGGCCGCGCCGGAACTCCACGCCGTCCTTGCCCGCCGCGTGCGCCAGTTCGTCGATGAAGCTCTCTTTGAAGAAGGCGTTGTGCGAGTGGCCCACGGAACGCCAGTAGCCCAGCGGCACCGGGCTGTCCACGATCACGTGGCTGATGCGCTGGTTGGCGAAGTGGTACTGCATATCGAATTCGCCTTCGGCGGTGGTCTTGTCCGGTCCGCCCGCAGGTAGCCCGAGATTCCGCTTGAAGAACTGGTGCGACACCGAACCGCTCGCCGACTTGTTGTCGTAGC
Source organism: Duganella sp. CT11-25 (assembly GCF_047302815.1). Taxonomy (NCBI): domain Bacteria; kingdom Pseudomonadati; phylum Pseudomonadota; class Betaproteobacteria; order Burkholderiales; family Oxalobacteraceae; genus Duganella; species Duganella sp. CT11-25. The sequence goes on along the minus strand of NZ_JBKBFD010000001.1, from coordinate 6,808,856 downwards.
CCAGCACCTTGCCCGCCGCGTCCAGCGTGGCACTGAAGCGCGCCAGCGCCGCCGGGCGGTACACATCGTGGGTGGTGTCTTCCTCGCGCGACCAGATCAGCTGCACCGGGTGACCGTCAGCCTGTTTGGCGATCGCCACCGCCTGGGCGATCATGTCCACGTCCAGCCGGCGGCCAAAGCCGCCGCCCAGCATCGTCACTTCCAGCACCACGTCGTCGGCAGACACGCCGGCCACCTTGGCCGCGACTTCCACCGCGAAGCCGGGCGATTGCGTCGGCGCCCACAGATGCACCTTGCCATCCTTGACCTGCGCGGTGCAGTTGATCGGCTCCATCGCCGCATGCGCCAGGTAGGGCGCCCGGTACTCGGCCTTGACGGTTTTGGCGACGCCGGCCGCCCGGCCCTCCACCGCATCCATGTCGCCGGCCTTGTAGTAGGCGTAGCCGGCTTCCTTGTCGAGTTGCGCCGCGAATTCGGCATAGATGGCGGCGCTGGACAGGCCTGCATGCGGGCCGTCGTTCCATTTGATCTCCAGCGCTGGCGCGGCCTGCCTGGCCTGCCACCAGGTTTTGGCGATGACGGCCACGCCCGCGCCGGCGCCGGTCTTCTCCGGCAGCGCGCTGGAAAAGTCGACCACCTTGACCACGCCCGGCATTTTCAGCGCCGCGCCGGCATTGACGCTGGCGACCGTGCCGCCGATCACCGGCGACATATGCAGCGCCGCATACAGCATGCCCGGCGGACGCGCGTCGATGCCGAAGATGGCCGTGCCATTCACCTTGGACGGCGTATCGCGGCGCGGCTGCGCGCGGCCTATCAGCTTGAAGTCATCCGGCGACTTCAGGCGCACCTCGCCCGGCGCGGACGTGACGGCCAGCGCCAGCAGCTCGCCGTACGCGCGGCGGCGACCGTCGGCATGGATCACGTGGCCGTTCTCGGTGCGGCAATCCGCCGGCCGCGCGCTCCAGTACGCGGCCGCGGCGGCGATCAGTTGCGCGCGCGCCGAGGCCCCGGCCTCGCGCATCGGCTCCCAGGCATCCTTCACGCTGGAAGAACCGCCGGTGATGATCAATCCCAGCTCGCGCGCCACCTTCCCCACCGTCCACGTCACGGCGGCCTTCAGGCGGCCGGTATCGTCGGGATGGAAGGGCAAACCGTCCTTGAGCATGGCGATATTGCCGAAGATTTTATCGATGGGCGCCTGTACCAGATGCACGCTGGACAGCGGCACGTCCAGCTCCTCCGCCACCAGCATCGGCAAGGCGGTATGGATGCCCTGCCCCATCTCGCTGCGCGGCATGGCCACCGTCACCGTGCCGTCGGGCGCGATGGCGACCCAGCCGTTGAGCGCCACCGCGCCGCCGGTCAGCGGCAAGGGATGCGATCCGTTCAGGCGCTGCCTGGCCGGCATCACGCCCCAGCCGACCACCAGCGCGCCTGCCGCTGCGGCACCGCTCAAGATAAAACGACGGCGCGATATTTTATGCGCTCCCTGCATGACGGTCTCCCCGTGTATTTTTTATTTTTTCCAGCGCGTCAGCATGTCGTCCGCCGCCAGCGGCCGGCTGTAGAAATAGCCCTGCGCCTGATAGCATCCGTGACGCAGCAGGAAGGCCGCCTGTTCTTCGGTCTCCACGCCTTCCGCGATCACCGACAGGTTCATGCTCTTGCCCAGCTGGATAATCGCGATGGCGATCGCCTCGTCGTTAGCGTCGGTCGAAATATCCTTGATGAAGGAACGGTCGATCTTCAGCGTCTGCACCGGCAGCTGCTTCAGGTAGGCCAGCGACGAATAGCCGGTGCCGAAATCGTCGATCGCCAAACCGACGCCGATCGAGTGCAGGTCGTTGATGAAGACCATCGCGTCGCCGGTGTTCATGATCACCGACTCGGTCACTTCCAGCTGCAGGCGCTGCGGCTCGAGGCCGGTCTCGCGCAGGATGTCGGCCACCATGTTGACAATGCTGCCGCGCTCGAACTGCTTGGCCGACAGGTTGACCGCGATTTTCGGCACATGCAAGCCGGCTTCCTGCCAACGCACCATCTGGCGGCAGGCTTCGTACAACACCCACTTGCCCAGCTGGTTGATGAAGCCCGTATCCTCGGCCAGCGGAATGAAACGGATCGGCGGAATCAGGCCCAGCTCCGGATGATTCCAGCGCACCAGCGCCTCGGCGCCGATCAGGCGGCCGGTGTCGATCTCCACCTGCGGCTGATAGTTGAGGAAGATCTCGTCCTTCTCGATCGAGCGGCGCAGGAAGGTCTCCAGGCGCAAGCGCTCGACGCCCTCGCCCGTCATCGACGGCGCATAGAAGCTGTAGCCGTTGCGGCCGCGCGCCTTGGCCTGGTACATCGCCACGTCGGCGTTACGGATCAGCATATTCAGATCGGTCGCGTCGTCCGGGAACAGGCTGATGCCCACGCTGCAGGTGACGAACAATTCGTGGCCCGCGACCATGAACGGCTGCTCGAACATCTGCACCAGTTTTTCCGCGACCAGGCTGGCGCCGTACTGGTTGTCGATATCCTCCAGCAGCACGATGAATTCGTCTCCGCCCAGCCGCGCCAGCGTATCGCCTTCGCGCAGGCGCTCCTGCAAGGCCTTGGCGACCTGCTTGAGCAGTTCGTCGCCGATGTGGTGGCCCAGCGTGTCGTTGACGTTCTTGAAGCGGTCCAGGTCGATGAACAACAGCGCCAGCTGCTCGCCGTCGCGCGAGGCGCGCTGCAAGGCGTGCTGCAGGCGGTCGTGGAACAGCAGGCGGTTCGGCAGCGCGGTCAGCGGATCGTGGTGCGCCAGGTGATCCAGCTTTTCCTGCGACTCCTTGGCCTTGGTGATGTCGCTGAAGACGCCGACATAGTGCGTGGTCTCGCCGCGGCTGTCGCGCACCGCGCTCACCGTCAGCCACTCCAGATACAGCTCGCCGTTCTTGCGCTGGTTCCAGATCTCGCCGCGCCAGAAGCCGTTCTGCAGCTGCTCGCGCCACATGGCGCTGTAAAAATCTTCGTCGTGGCGGCCGGAGCGCGTCAGCGTGCGGTCCTTGCCCAGCGCTTCCGCTTCCGCGTAGCCGGTGATCTGGGTGAAGGCCGGGTTGACGGCGACGATGGTGCCCGCCGCGTCCAGCACCACCACGCCGTCGGCGATGTGCTCGATCACGGTGGCGGACAGGCGCAGCTTCTCTTCCGCTTCCTTACGTGCGGTGATGTCGGCGTACACCCAGATGCTGCCTTCGTTGGCGCGGTTGTGGTCCAGCGCGTAGCCGCTGACCATGCACCAGAACTGGCTGCCGTCCCGGCGGCGGTAGTTGCGCTCTTCGTTGAAGTAGTCGCCCTTGGACAGCGAGGGATACTGGCGCGCGCCGGCCGATTCGAAGTCGAAGGAGTTCGGGAACAGGATCGAGGTGGAGGCGCCCGTCATCGCGCCCGGCTCGTAGCCGAACAGCTCCTCGCAGCGGCGGTTGACCGAGACGATGCTGCGGTTACGCACGAACATCACGCCGAACATCACGTTGTCCAGGATCGCGCTTTGCTCGGCCAGCAGCGCCTCGATGCGCATCTCGTTGTGCTTGCGCTGGCTGATGTCGGAGATGATGCCGTCCACCCAAGGCGCGTTGCCGTCGCCGTCGTGCTGCTGCGGCTGGCCGTTCTCGGCCACCCAGCGCTCGGTGCCGGCGGCGTCCAGGATGCGGTATTCGACTTCATACGACTGGCCGTCGCGGATCGCCTGCGACACGGCGCGGCGCTGCTTCTTGCGGTCTTCCGGCGCGATCAGGTTGGTCCAGGAATGGGTGGTGCTGCGCATGAACTGCGCGGCCGAGTAGCCGGAGATGTCCTCGATGGCGTCCGAGACGAAGTCGATCGGACCGTCGGGCCGGAAGCGGAACACCGCGCCCGGCACCTGCGTGACGATGGTGCGGAAGCGTTCCTCGCGCTGGCCGATGTCCTCGAACAGGCGCTTGATCGCCACCCGCATCTGCTCCAGTTGCGCGGCCAGGCGGCCCAGTTCGTCGCTGCCGCGCAGGTCGAGGCGGGTTTCGAAGTCGCCGTGCGACAGGCGGTCGGAGAAGCGCATCAGCTTGCGCAGCGGCTTGATCAGGCGCGAATTCAGGAACAGCACGATCAGCAGCAGCGACACGGTCAGCTGCGCCGCCAGCACGAACACGTAGGACACCTGCTTCTTGCTCAGCTCCAGCTGGCTGCGGGCGTCGTCCATCTCGACCATGATGCGGCCGATACGCTCGCCGCGCACCAGGATCTCGCGCTCGGCGCGGAACACATTGCCGGTGGCCTGGCGCGGCGAATGCACGTGCATGAACTGGGTGTCGGCCTGGCCGACCACCTGCACCTGCAGCACGGACTGGTCGCGCATCACCGATTCGACCAGCGAATGGGCCGATTCGGCATTCATATTCCACAGGGATTCCTGCATGCCCAGCGCCAGGATGTCGGCATTGCGCTGCAGCGATTCGTTCAGGGCGACGCGCGCCGACTGCTGCTCGTGCACGCCGATCAGCAGGTAGCTGCCGATGATGGCCGGGATCACCAGGCCGCCGAACACGACCAGCAGCAGCGCACCGTAGATGGACAGACCGTATAGCGCGCTCAGGCGGGCGCGCATTCTTTGATAGATGGTGCTAGTCATGCACCGGCACAGGATAGTGATAAGTTTGCATCATCAGGCTGAAGTTGGGTGGCATAGCAAACTTTTATAGTTACTAACCAGAATTATGCACGCAAAATGGCCGGAAAATCATCTTGCAAGCAAAAAACCCACAGGCGCGCTATGATCGCGGCTCATTTTTCAACACAAGGAATTCGCCATGACCACCTTCTCCATGTACTCCGCCTCTATTCCTGTGTTCAAGCAGATCCTGAACAGTCTGCACGCCATCCTGGACAAGGCCGAAGCCCACGCCGCCGAGAAAAAAATCGAACCAAACGCGCTGCTGCAGTTCCGCCTGTTCCCGGACATGCTGCCGTTCACCCGCCAGATCCAGATCGCCTGCGATTTCGCCAAGGGCGCGGCAGCCCGCCTGGGCGGCCTGGAAGTGCCGTCGTATGAAGACAGCGAAGTCAGCTTCGCCGAGCTGAAAGCGCGCATCGTCAAGACCCTGGCGTACATCGACAGCGTGCCGCAGGCGTCGATCGAAGGCAGCGAAGAGCGCGCCATCACCACCGGCAGCGGCGAGAAGACCAAGCACTTCACCGGCCAGACCTATCTGTTCCACTACGCGATCCCGCATTTCTTCTTCCACGCCACCACCGCCTACGACATCCTGCGCCACAACGGCCTGGACATCGGCAAGAAGAACTTCATCGGTACCTACTGATCCAGCCCGTCATTCCCGCGCACGCGGGAATGACGCCGCCGGGTCAGGTATTCCGGCGCGGGTAGCCCTGCGCCAGGATGCGTTGCCACACCAGTTCCTTCTGGTCGGCGCTCATGGACACCCAGTGCGCCACCTCCACCACCGTGCGGCCGCAGCCGCGGCAGACGTCGTCGAACGTGGTCGAGCACACCGCCACGCAGGGCGTATCCGGCCGGATTGGCAAATCGCTCATTATTTCACCTGCATCAGCTTGTCCCAGCCGTCATGGCCCAGGGTGCGCAGGGTCTCGATATTCTTTTCGAAGATGTCGGCCGCCTCGGGGAAGGCCTCGACCGCGCGCTCCACGCTCTCCTCGCGCAGCAGGTGCAGCGTCGGGTAGGGCGAGCGGTTGGTGTAGTTGTCGATATCGTTCTTGTGCGTATCGGCAAACTGGTAGTCGGGGTGGAAGCTGGCCACTTGCAGCTCGCCGTCCAGTTCCAGCTCTTCCAGCGCGGCGTCGGCCACGTCGAGGAACTCGTTGTATTCCTCGAAATCGGTCAGCACGTTCGGATGGATCAGCATGGTCGTGTCGACCTTCTCCGGATCGGCGTCGGCCAGGTACTGCAACTCCTCCATCAGCTTTTCCAGCAGCGCTTCCGGCGTTTCGGCGTCGCTCACCACATAGCGGATCTGCTGCTTGACGTGGACGGCTTTGGCGAACGGACACAGGTTCAGGCCGATGACGGCCTTTTCCAGCCAGGTGACGGTCTCTGCGATGACGACGTCGCGATCGATGGCGGGGCTACTCATAATGCAATTCCTCAGGTGACTACTCAAAAGCAGGATTGTACGCACTCTTTGCGCCATCTCATACTTCAGCCATTTTGTAGCGATCTGAGCCTTATCTGCTTGGAACTATTACATATAAGAATTAGTCATATGGTTGACATAGTTCTTGACTCGACCGGATGACCTTCGTACACTCCACGTTTATTCATAGTCCACCCGATGTTTCACATCGGCAACAATGGAAAACTATGCAATCACGAATTTCTCAATCTGCGGCTGTTGCAGCCCTGCTGGCGCTACTGGCGCCGGCCATCGGCCTGGCCCATGATGAGGCGCCGGGCCTGCCGGCGGCGACCGCGCCGCTGTCTCCCCTGCCAAAACCTCCCGCCCTCGACGTCACCTCCCTCAAAGTTAACAAACCGGCAAAACTTGCCGAGGATGATGCTTTCCACGAGAAAGATGTCTGGGGCCGCATCCGCAGCGGCTACGCCATTCCGGATATTAATAACGACCTGGTCGGCAAGCATGTGACCTGGTACGCCACCCGTCCCGACTACATCGCCCGCACCACGGCGCGCGCCTCGCGCTACCTGTTCCACGTCGTCACCGAACTGGAAAAGCGCGGCATGCCGACCGAGCTGGCGCTGCTGCCGTTCATCGAATCGGCGTTCAACCCGGAAGCCCTGTCGAGCGCCAACGCGGCCGGCATGTGGCAATTCGTGCCGGGCACCGGCCGCGACTTCAACCTCAAGCAGGACGCCTTCAAGGACGAGCGCCGCGGCATCCTGGCCTCGACCGACGCCGCCCTGACCTACCTGCAGCGCCTGTATGACATGTTCGGCGACTGGCAACTGGCGCTGGCCGCCTACAACTGGGGCGAAGGCTCGGTGCAGCGCGCCATCAAGAAAAACCAGTCGCTCGGCAAGCCGACCGACTTTGAAAGCCTGGCCGACCTGATGCCGGCAGAAACCCGCAACTACGTGCCCAAGCTGCAGGCGGTCAAGAACATCATCGCCAATCCGACCCAGTTCGGCCTCAACCTGCCGGTGGTCGACAACACGCCCTACTTCACCGCGGTCGACAAGACCAGCGACATCGACCTGACCATCGCCGCCCACCTGGCCGAGCTGTCGGTGGACGAGTTCAAGGCGCTGAACCCGCAATTCAAGCGTCCGGTGATCACCGGCGACGACCAGACCAAGATCCTGCTGCCCAAGGAAAACGCCGAAAAGTTCCACCTGAACCTGGCGCAATGGGGCAAGGACCTGTCGACCTGGACCACGCACAAGATCACCAGCGCGCGCGAAAGCATCGGCACGCTGGCCTCGCGCTTCCACACCACGCCGGAAGTGATACGCCAGGCCAACAACATTCCGCAGCGCTCGATGCTGAAAGCCGGCTCCACCATCCTGGTGCCGCGCATCTCGACCTCGGCCAAGGTGGACATCGCGCCGGAAGTGGCCGACAACGCCACCATGGCGTTTGAAGCCGAGCGCGCCGCCGGCAAATCGGCCAAGGGCTACAAACTGGCCAAGGGCCACGGCAAGGCAGAGAAGTCCAGCCCGGTCTCGCTGGTCAAGGCGCGCGTGCCGCGCAATGCCGCCAAAGCCAAGCCGCGCCGCAAAAACGACAATTAACGCCGGCCCGGCCCCGGCCCGCCACGGCGGAAACGGGGCGGCGGCGGCGATCAAAGGTTGCAGTCGCGGCTGACACGTCCTACAATCTTGGTCTTGCGTGTCAGGCAATAGCTTCACACACTAAAAAACAACCCCACTGACGCAGCCAGCCAGCTCGCCCCAGAGCAAGCCAGGCCGCGCAGTCGCAATCGGAGTCCCTATGGCGTTCTTGCAAGGCAAAAAAATCCTCATCACTGGTTTGCTGTCGAACCGTTCCATCGCTTACGGTATCGCCAAGGCTTGCCATCGCGAAGGCGCCGAACTGGCGTTCACCTACGTCGGCGAACGCTTCAAAGACCGCATCACGGAATTCGCCGCGGAATTCGACAGCAAGCTGGTGTTCGACTGCGACGTCGGCAGCGACGAGCAGATCGCCGCCCTGTTCGCCGACCTGGGCCAGAACTGGTCGCAGCTGGACGGCCTGGTGCACGCGATCGGCTTCGCGCCGCGCGAAGCGATCGCCGGCGAGTTCCTGGACGGCCTGACCCGCGAAAACTTCCGCATCGCCCACGACATCTCGGCCTACAGCTTCCCGGCGATGGCCAAGGCCGCGCTGCCGCTACTGAAGGAAGGCTCGTCGCTGCTGACGCTGTCGTACCTGGGTGCGGTGCGCGCCATCCCTTACTACAACACCATGGGCCTGGCCAAGGCATCGCTGGAAGCGTCGGTACGCTACCTGGCGGAAAACCTGGGCAAGCTGGGCATCCGTGCCAACGGCATCTCGGCCGGTCCGATCAAGACGCTGGCCGCGTCCGGCATCAAGGATTTCGGCAAGCTGCTGGGCTTTGCCTCGTCGCACGCGCCGCTGCGCCGCAACGTCACCATTGAAGAAGTGGGCAACACCGCCGCCTTCATGCTGTCGGACCTGGCCTCGGGCATCACCGGCGAAATCACCTACGTCGACGGCGGCTTCTCGCACGTCATGGGCCTGAACGCGGAAGACTACACCTAAGCCTTGCCCGCCTCGCCAAGCTGAAAACGCCCTGCATGCAGGGCGTTTTTTTGTCCGGTGTCAGTGCCGACATTCGGACACGACACCGGATTTCGGCGGCTCCGCATCGATGGGCGACTCGCAATAGGCGGCAATGGATGGCAGGACGCGCATGCGCTGCACCAGATCCGGCCACGGCTGCGCCCATATCTGCGGGTAGAGGCATTCCCCTTCGTTCACCACGGGAAACGCCAGGTTTTCCCGGCCAGGCGTGAACTCGCAATGGACGGTGGCCTTGTTGCCGCGCGCATCGCAGCGATACCAGCCGCTCTCCGGCAGCCACACCGCCACCAGCCCGTGCGTGCAAAACGGCGAGCCGGCGTCGCGCAACGTCAGCCGCTGGTAGCAGAATCCCGCTGGCATGCCGTTCGCGCGCAGCAGCGCCACCAGCAAGTGGCTTTTCGCGATGCACAAGCCGGTACCGAGCGCCAAGGCCTCGGAGGCGCCGCAGCTGACCTCCTCGCGCTTGAAATCGATGCTGTGCTCAATCCGGTCCCGCACCCATTCAAAACAGCGCCGCGCCGTCTCCTCGGGCGTATCGGCGGCCAACGTACTCGCCAGCGCCGCCACGTCCGGATGATGGAAGTCGACCACCTCGCTGGCCTCCACGAAGGCAGGCGAAACATCGGAAGGCACGGCATTGTTATCTTGTTGATCCTGCTGACGCCGCATAGCCTGCTCCCTTAACGAAAATAGTAAATTTAACATGATTATTGTTATTGCAGTGCAACCTGCCATGGGGGCATCGGGCCGGCAAAGCGGAATTGACCTATACAGATGGCCATGACTGCTGTATAGTGTCGCCTGTGCGCTGCAACATAGCAGTCGCCTGAAACACTTAGCAGCTACGCAAGCCTCAGCGCATCATCCTGATGTCGCTATAAAGCCCTCCCGCCTTTGGTGTCGCACCTGACACCGTCCCGGCGCAAAGCTTTTGTGCCGAAATTTCTTTCGATTTTGATTGAGTCATTTCGTTTTGGTAGGCGTTGCTATTTCGCGTTCGGATTTTGTTCCGCACGCTGATTTTTACGAAAGAAAAGAATGACATTTGAAGCACTTGGTCTCAACACGTCCATCATTAAAGCCCTGACCGACGCCGGCTACACCGCGCCGACCCCAGTTCAGCAGCAGGCCATCCCTGCCGCTATCGCAGGCAAGGACTTGTTGGTTTCCTCGCAAACCGGTTCCGGCAAGACTGCAGCCTTCATGCTGCCGTCGCTGCACCGTTTGTCCGAGATCGACCCGGCAGTTGCCGGCAAGACTCCAAATCAAGAAATGCAAGCCGCCCGCGCGCGCGGCGAGCGCCCACGTTTCAAAGCTGCACAGCCAAAAATGCTGGTGTTGACCCCAACCCGCGAACTGGCCCTGCAAGTAACCTCCAATACCGACAAGTACAGCGTCAACCTGCGTCGTCTGAAAGCAGTGTCGATCCTGGGCGGTATGCCTTACCCGAAACAGATGCAACTGCTGGCCAAGAATCCTGAGATCCTGGTCGCCACCCCTGGCCGCCTGATCGACCACATGGAATCGGGCAAGATCGATTTCTCGCAACTGGAAATCCTGGTGCTGGACGAAGCCGACCGCATGCTGGACATGGGTTTCATCGACGACATCGAAAAGATCGTCGAAGCGACCCCGTCGACCCGTCAAACCATGCTGTTCTCGGCCACGCTGGACGGCGTCGTCGGCAACATGGCGCGCCGCATCACCAAAGAGCCGCAGATCATCCAGATCATGAGCGCCGCCAACAAGCATGAAAACATCACCCAGCGCGTGCACTTCGTCGACGACCTGTCGCACAAGAACCGCCTGCTGGACCACCTGCTGCGCGACGACTCGCTGGACCAGGCGGTTGTGTTCACCGCCACCAAGCGTGACGCCGACACCATCGCCGACCGTCTGAACATCGCCGGTTTCTCGGCAGCCGCACTGCACGGCGACATGCACCAGGGCGCGCGTAACCGCACCCTGGACAGCCTGCGCCGCGGCCAGGTCAAGATCCTGATCGCCACCGACGTTGCCGCCCGCGGTATCGACGTGCCGACGATCACCCACGTGTTCAACTACGACCTGCCGAAGTTCCCGGAAGACTACGTCCACCGCATCGGCCGTACCGGCCGCGCAGGCCGCAACGGCCTGGCGATCTCGCTGGTGAACCACGCCGAAGGCATGAACGTCAAGCGCATCGAACGCTTCACCAAGCAACTGATTCCGGTGAATGTGATCGAAGGCTACGAGCCGAAGAAAACCGGTTCCGCACCACGCTCGACCTCGCGTCCAGGCGGCTGGAAACCAGGCGACAACCGTGGCGGCGCCAAGCCAGGCCAGCGCACGTTCAGCAAGCCAGGCGCACCGCGCAAGGAAGGCAGCACCGGCGGCGGCTACAAGGGCAGCAACCCGCGTAGCGCCGACGGCGCCCGTCGCACCTACGGCGACCGTTAATCGCCAGCTGACCTAAGCATCATATGAAACGGCCACCAGAGCGATCTGGTGGCCGTTTTTTTTGCGCATCGGATGCTACGGCGGCTCGCCCTGCCCTCCCGATTGATCCGACGGCGGCAATTGCAGTTGCGGCGGCGCGCCCGAGGTCAGGTTCGCCCAATCGGCCGCTTGATAGTTGGCCGGGCGGTAAATCTTGATGCGCAGCCTCTTGGGAATCTTCACCGACGAACTATGCTTTCTTTTGGTGCCGACGGACACCAATCCAGGTTCATCCACATCGTCATCGGCGGCCGGCGGCGCATTGAGTCGCAATTGGTTCGGCACTAGCCGCTGGAATATCAGTTCAGGCTGGGACAATTGCTCGGCATTGAACGTGAACCCGAAATCGGGCACATGAATTGAAAAACCATGCTGGCCCAGCAAGCGCAGCCGCGACGCCAAGCCAGGCAGCGGATTATCCAATCGCAAGTAACTGCCGAAGAAATGATCGAAACTGCCTTCGGCGCTGAGCTCGGTGGGGCTTTGGGAAATGAGCACCCCATTTTGGGCAAATCCGTCAAACAGCTGCCGCTCGTCGTTGGCGAGAACCAGCTCCCCCGAGGACTGCCGTCCGCCAAACGGCAAGGGCCGCTCCGGCTCGGCCCAGCGCGCGCGCCGGACTTCAAAGTCGCGCACGCGGCCCTCGGCCTGCTCGCGGAACTTCTTCTGTTGAATCTTGCCCGTCAGCTTGTCGATCACCACGCCATCCAGCGGGAAAAACTCAATGGTCAGCGGCGCATCTTGAGGGATGGTACCCAGCGCGGGGTGATCCAGCGCGGAGATTTCGATCTTGATGCTCTGGGCCAGGATGCGATCGCGCACCGTCGCCGTGAAGCGCGCGAAAATCTTGCCGTGGTTGCCCTGATGCCAGCGCTGAATCTGGCTTTCGAACGGGATCATCTGGCTGTTGGCGACAAAGGTACCGGCCAGCAGATTGCCCTGCTCCGTCTCGCCGCCGATCTGCGCGCCGCGGATGTGCAGCCACTCCCAGTTCTGGTCGACCGGCACGACGCCGCCGTTCGCCGAGCGGAACGCATTATGAAACGCCGCCGCGCCCAGCGCGCCCCATTTGCCCATGACCGTGTTCTGATCGCCGTCGCGCCCGCCCGCCAGGTCGCTGACCCAGCCGGAGTCGGCCGGACCGGCCAAGGCCTCGTAGGCGTTGTTCAGCCTGGTGAAAGCAAGACTGGGGTTGGCGATATTCGAGAACGTGTCGTCATAGTTGCGGCCGTTTGCGGTGTATTTGCGCGACGCCGACGCGGGGGCCCTCACCGTGGAGGCATAGACGAAGCCATCGCCGGCAAAGGTGTTGGCGCCGGCCTGTTTGTCGAGCGCCGCGCGCGCCACGGCATCGCCGAAGGAATCGACCAACACCGCGTTGACGCCATCATAGTCGGGAAACTTATCGACGGGAATATTCAGCGACGCCAGCACCAAGGCCTTGGTCGCGAAGTGCGGCCTGCTGATGTAGAGGCTGCCCTCGGCTGCCGGCAGACGCGAGCCGCCGCCCTCGTTGCGCAGGTTCGGAAAGCCCTGCGCTCCCAACTTGACCAGCCCCAGGATGATGCCGGGATAAGGGGCCAGGTTCCCAATATTAATGAGCACCCGGCCACTTTCCATGTGCACCGGCTGGACCGCGGCGAACAAGGCGGCGGGGCCGAACGCGTACAGATTACTGAGCTGATTGATAGCTGCCGCCTCATTCAGCCCTTGAGTCGCTCGCGCATCGGCCACCAGCGGAGCGATCAGCGCGTACAACGCGTCGAGATTCGCATAAGGAATGAAAACGCCGCGATTCGCCTTGCCCCCCTGCGTGGTGACAAAAGCATAGTTGGTCCCCGCCGTGTCCCGGTAAACCCCGGTCGCCGGGTTGTCCAGCCAAGGCCGGCGCTGCGCGGCGGCATCCGGCCGGGCCGGCGGATTCAACGGCCGCAACGGCTTTCCTTGAGAAACGTCATCGGCCCCGGCCTGCAGCGCCTTCTGTCCCATCAGGTCGGCTTCCGCCTCCAGGCCGGCATCGTCGTTGACCCGCACATCGCCCTTCATCTGCATGGTGGGCCGTACCCTGCCCTGCGCCTGCTGCACCACATGCCATGCTTCATGGGGCAAGTGCCGCTCCTGGCCGGGCGCCACATGGATCTCGTTCCCCTGCGCATACGCATGTGCATGCAGTTGCGCCGGCTTGTCGGAGTTATAGTGCACCCGCACATCATCCATGCTCAAACCGGACAACGATTCAATGCCGGATTTGAGCTGGCTGGGCAAGCCGGTATTGTTCATCGCCGCCTGCATGCTGCGTAGCCCCTTCGTTTGCGGGCTGCCCGCCATCATCTCCTGCCGCGCCAATTGCGCGGCGGTTTCACTTCGGCTGTCGACAAATTGAAGCGCGGCATCCTCCGGCCTGGATTGCCGTGATTCCTGCGCAGCCTCGGTTTTATTGGCGGTTGTATAAGACATAAAATTTGTGCCGATGACAACACCGAGCAATGTACCATTTTCCTCGACGCACGTCTTAATGCTCAAGGCCCCCGGCCAGGAATACCATCCGCGCGCCGGCCGGGCGGCGCGCAGTTCCTTGAAATCAGGCACACCGCATACGCGACCGCACCGGTGACGGCCAGCATCGCCGCCATATGCAGGCCGACCGCCGCCAGCGCCAGCATCAGCGAACCGGATGCGCCGATGTCGCGCGCCGGCGTGTCCGCGAGGCACAGCGGTATCAGCGCCGGCACCAGCATCAATCCGGCGCCGTGTACGGTGGACATGATGAAGGACCACATCGCCAACCCCGCACGCCGGCGGTGGCACAGCAGCAGCGCCACCAGCACCACGCCCGCCAGCGCCAGCAGCAGCTCGCGATCCATCGCCAGACCCAGCGCGATGGCGCCAGCCACCAGCGCCACCGACGCCGCATGCCCGATCGCGATCGGCGCCAATGCCCGCAGCGACTGCGTCCGGTTGCGGGCCCGTACGCCGGAAGCGGCGGCAAACATCCAGCCGGTGGCGGGGTTCAGCCCGTGCAAGGCGCCCAGCCCCGCCACCGCCAGCCACGGCCAAACGCTAGCCATGGCAGCACGAACTGGTCGCGCCAGTCGGCTGGTAGCGGTCATGGTGGCGCACCCACGCCATCGTATAGGGCAAGCCCTCCTCGTCGCGGCCCATCGGCGTGAGGTCGAGGAAGTTATAGGTGTGCATCATCACCTCCACGCCGCGCCCGTAGGTCGAATAAGTGTGATACACCTCGCCCGCATCGTCTTTGTAGAACACGCTGACGCCGGGCGCGTCCGGATGCGGGAAGGCCTGTTTCTTATAGTTGTAATAGACCTCGCCCTGGGCGATCTCTTCCGGCGTGAAGCTGACATTGAAGTCGTAATTGAAATCGCCGTCGTCCGAGGAGACCCACTTGAAATGCCAGCCCATGCGCTGGCGGAAGCGCTCAAGATCGGCCAGCGGCGCGCGCGAGACGGCCACCAGCGTCACATCGCGCTGCGCCAGGTGCGCCAGCGCGCCATCGGTATGGTCCGCCATGTACGAACAATGCGCGCAGCCCTGCTCCGCGCCCGGCGTGAACATGAAATGCTGCACCACCAGCTGGCGGCGGCCTTCAAACAACTCGGCGAGCGAGCGCCGGCCTTCCGGCGCATCGAAAGCATAGTCCTTGTCGACCCGCACCCACGGCAGCGCGCGGCGTTCGCCGGCGATCTGGTCGTGCAGGCGCATCAGTTCCTTCTCGCGCACCAGCAGGGCTTTGCGTTCTTGCACCCATTGCTCGCTGGAGACCACGGCATGAGGTTTGGCAGTCACTGTATCCATGATGTTCTCCTTTGATTAATTGGCGGGACGACGTACGGCGCGCACTTTACCGCTGCCGCCGCCACCGCAATAAAACAGGCTGGCGCCATCGGATTCGAGTCCGCTGACGAAGGTACCGGCCGGCATTTCCAGCCGCTCCAGCACGGCGCCGTTTGCAGGATCGATGCGGCGGATATCGCTGTCGTCGCCTTCCCAGGTTCCATGCCACAGCTCGCCGTCAACCCAGGTCACGCCGGTAACGAAGCGGTTGGAATCGATGGAGCGGATGATGGCGCCGGTAGACGGATCGATCTGGTGGATCTTGCGGTCGCGGTACTGGCCCACCCACAGGCTGCCCTCGGCCCAGGTCAAACCCGAGTCGTAGCCGTCGCCGGGCGCCGGGATCGTGGCCAGCACCTTGCCGCTGGCCGGGTCGATCTTGTCGATACGCCGCTCGGCGATCTGGTAGAGGTAGGTGCCGTCGAAGGCGGTGCCGGCGTCGCAGGGGCAGTCCAGTGAACGGGCGATTGCGCCGCTGCCGGGATCGAAGGCAATCAGCTTCTCGCCGGTGGCCGCCCAGACGCGCTGGCCGTCGTGGGTGACGCCGGCTATTTTTTCCGCGCCATCGAAGGGGCCGTATTCGCGCACGATCTCGGCCGTGCGCACTTTTTCCTTGCTGGTCTTGCTGGTCATCGTAGTCTCCTTATGTGGCACCTCGGATCGGCGCCGCATGACAACTTTATGCGATTGGCAGTGCGGCGGGGAGTAACAAGATTGTCGTGTATCCGGCCAAGGGCGGCGACAACCAGCGGCGCGTGCGCGCCTGGCCGATCGAGCGCACCCGCCCTGCCGTCTCCAGTTCGGCCAGCGCGCGCTGGATGGTGCGCTGGCTGTCGCCCAGCGCCATCGCCAGCGCCGAGGTCGACCAGGCGGCGCCGTCGGACAGCAGCGCCACCAGCGAGGCCTGGTCGCCATCGATGGGCGGGGCCAGCACGACGACTGCGCGCGCCTGGAGCGGCTTCAGCGCGAAGCCGCGTGCCGTGGCCTCAATCCGCGCCATGGCGGAAACCAAAGCGCGCAGGCGGCTGATCTCGACCCGCAGGCGGGCGCGGTGGGTCTCGTTGGGTTGGTGGGTGCGGAATGCCTGGGCGATCAAGGTTTCGCGATCGATGTCGCCGGGCCATGCTTCGGCCAGCGAGCGGGCCAACGCAAACAATATCGGCCGCCGCGCCAGCGGCTGCCATGCTTCGCCGACGCCCAAGCCACGGCGGCAGCCATCCAGGACCAGCGCGTCGGACTCCAGCAGCGCCGCGACATCGTCGAGGCGCAACGCCTGTTCACCGCCGGCCAGCAGGCGCCGCGCGGCTGGACGATCGAGAGCGTTCCGCGCCTCCACCACTTCGGCCAGCAATGCCGGAATGCGGGCACGCTCGGCGGATGTGTGCGCGCGCGTCAGCGCCGTCCGCGCCTGGGTAACATGCAGCGAGCGCATCGCCAGCTCCGCGGCAGCCAATTCCGCCACCGCAGCCAAGGCGGGCGGCAAGCTGCGACCATTGAGCTGCGACAGCGCAGCCTCCGCCTCATCTAGACGTCCGAGCAATAACAGCCGGCGTGCGGCGATGAGGTGCGCCTGCAGCGCATTCGCGTGATCCGCATGCGCCTCCAGAGTGGCCAAGGCCGTAGTTAGTGCACGCGGCGAGCCGCTGAAATCGCGCACCGCCAGCGCCACTTCGGCCTCGGCGACGATGCAGCGGGCGCGAGACAATTCCTCGTGAGCACCGAAGCCCCGCGCCGCGCGGCGCAGCAATTCGCGCGCACGCGGATGCTCGCCCAGCTGCGCCATCGCGATGCCGCGCAAGGCCAGCGCTGGCGGATCCTCGCGCAAGGCGACCCGCTTCAGCGCCCCGAGCGCGTCACCGGCGGCAAGTGCCCGTGCGGATGCGGCGATCAACGAATCCATGGCACACCGGGAGGTCCGTCACTTACAGTTGAATTGAGCACGAAAGCTCTCCAGCTGACCGGGCTTGAGCTTGCTCTCGGTGGGGTAGCCGATCCCACTTCCCTGCTGGGCATGAACAGCGCCCGTCATCATGGCCGCCACCAGAAATAAACTTCGCATTGTCATCAACTTTATCGGACTCAATATTCGATGCTGACATGCGAATGTTTATTTTGCAACCATGAGGTCGCCCAACGCTTAGCTTTGAGTCAAAAGGAGCTCGTCCAGGCGTTCCAGGGTCGAAGTCAATCCCTCCTTCATGCCCATATCGATGACCTGCTGAAGTGCTTCGGCCGATGTATAGGAAACCACCGTTTGCACAACGGTATGCGTCGCCAGATCGGAAAAGGTGACGTTCCATTGCGATCGGGGCAAGTCGGGGTTCAGTGCGCCGGTGTTGTCGCAAAAGCCGTCCAGCGCGGTGTAGTGATCGATGGGTTGAATGGCTTGATAGTCCATGCGCCCCCAGTATTCCTGCCCGTTGGGTTCAACCATCGCGTACAGCCAATGCCCGCCTTCACTGAAATCCATAAACTTGGTTTTCGTGGTCAGGGGCTTGGGCGCGAACCACTTATCGAGAAGTGCACTTTTCGTGTAGCAGTCCCAAACCAGCGGCCGCCCGGCCGCAAACTCCCTTTTGATCGTGAGGGTATTTTTCTCTTTGTCGACAAGGAACTCAAATTGCAGGTCAGCTTTCATTTTCTTCACCTTTCATTGTGGTTAATAAATCATCAAGATTATCGTACCGACTGGCCCAGGCCGCGCGTTGCTCATCGAACCACTTTTCGGCGGCGGTCAAGTTGTCACGCCTGAGCACACAGGTCCGCACCCTGCCCGTCTTCACCGACGCAACGAGGCCGCAGCTTTCGAGAACCTTGATGTGCTTCAAGAACGACGGCAAGCCCAAACCAAATGGCGCCGCGAGCTCTTTGATCGATGCGGAGCCCCTCCCGAGCCGGGCGATGACGGATCGCCTGGTAGGGTCGGCCAGTGCGTGGAACACGTCATTCAGTGCTAAAGAATAGTTTTCCATGTGGCGAACTATATCAAAACAGTTCGCCATTTGGCAAACTATTTTGACGTACCGCGACAATCAGCTAACATCGGCGCCCCACAAACCTATATATTTGCACCTCCCCCACAATAACCGTCGCCGCGAACCGTCTTCAATCGCATGACACCGCCATACAACACTACTAACAAAGACGATGACATCACCGCGACCGTGTTGCGTGAGCGTTCGAAGTTGGGGAACTTCATCCGCCGCCGGGTGGCCGACCAGACCGACGCCGACGATATCCTGCAGGATGTCTTCTACGAGTTCACCCAGGCCTACCGCCTGCCCGAGCCCATCGAGCAGGTCAGCGCCTGGTTGTTCCGCGTCGCCCGCAACCGCATCATCGACCGCTTCCGCAAGAAGAAGGAAGTCGCGCTCGACGATCTGGCCTGCGCCGACGAGGACAACGACGAGTACCGCCTCGACCTGATGCTGCCCTCGCTCGACGCCGGACCGGAAGCGGCCTACACCCGCTCCGTGCTGCTCGAAGAACTGCAAGCGGCCCTCGACGACCTGCCCGCCAACCAGCGCGATGTCTTCATCGCCCACGAACTCGACGGCATCAGCTTCAAGCAGATGGCCGCCGAAACGGGCATCTCGATCAACACTTTATTGGCCCGCAAGCGCTACGCAGTGCTGTACCTGCGCCAACGCCTGCAAGCCCTGTACAACGAATAAAATTGAAAGGAGTAAGAAAATGCGTAAGGAAATGAGCTTCAAGAAGATGAAACTGTTAAAAGGCCTGATGATCCTGGCCGGTGCCGCCGTGATGGGCGCGATGGTGATGGGGTTGTGGAACTGGATCATGCCCAGCCTGATCACCGGCGCGATGACTATCGATTATTGGCGGGCGCTGGGGTTGCTGGTACTCTGCCGTATCCTGTTCGGCGGCTTCCGCGGCCACGGCCACGGCCCGAGCTGGCAGGAAAAGCGCGAGCACTGGCAGCGCTGGCAGGCGATGACGGCCGAAGAACGCGAACAATTCCACAAGCAGCGCGCCAACTGGTGCCGCCCGCAAAAGACCGAGGAAAAACAAGATGACTAAAGCCCCTGCGGCTCCTTTTAGCCGCTATCAAAAAATCGTCGTGGCGATGCTGGCCTTCCTGCAATTCGCCGTGATCCTGGATTTCATGCTGATGTCGCCGCTGGGCGCCGTCATCATGCCGGCCCTGAACATCGGCCCCAGCCAGTTCGGCCTGGTGGTCTCGGCCTACGCCTTCAGCGCCGGCGCGTCCGGCCTGCTGACCGCCGGCTTCGCCGACCGCTTCGACCGCAAGAAACTGCTGCTGTTCTTCTACACCGGCTTCATCCTCGGCACCGTCTGGTGCGGCATGGCGCAGACCTTCGAGAGCCTGCTGGCCGCGCGCATCGTCACCGGCCTGTTCGGCGGCGTGATCGGCTCCATCGTGCTGGCGATTTCGACCGACCTGTTCCCGCCGCAGATGCGCGGCCGCGTGATGGGCCTGATCCAGACCGCGTTCGCCGCCAGCCAGGTGCTGGGCATCCCGGCCGGCATCTACCTGTCGAACCAGTGGGACTGGCACGTGCCCTTCCTGGCGATGGCCGCCTTCGGCCTGGTCGGCGGCCTGCTGGTCGCCTGGCAAATGCAGCCGGTCAACGCCCACCTGGACAAGCCGCAAGAGCACAGCCCGTTCATGCACCTGTTCCACACGGTGACGGAGAAGCGCTACCTGCTGGCGTTCTCGATCACCGCCCTGCTGACCACCGGCGGCTTCATGCTGATGCCGTTCAGCAGCGCCTACATCGTCAACAACATGGGCATCGACCTGCACCACCTGCCGACGGTCTACCTGATCACCGGCCTGTGCACGATCTTCATGGGGCCGATGATCGGCAAGGCGGCCGATACCTACGGCAAGTTCCGCGTATTCCTGTTCGGCACCGTGCTGTCGATCGTGATGGTGCTGGTGTACACCCACCTCGGCCACATCCCGCTGGCCGCGCTGGTGGTGGTCAATTCGCTGATGTTTGTCGGGATTTTCTCGCGCATGATTCCGTTCCAGGCGCTGTCGTCGACGGTGCCGGTGCAGACCCAGCGCGGCTCGTACAACGCCATCAGCGCCTCGATCCAGCAGCTGGCCGGCGGCGTGGCTTCGGTGGTGTCCGGCCATATCGTGTCGCAGGGCGCGGACGGCAGGCTGCAGCATTTCGATACCGTCGGCTACGTCGTGGTGGCGACCTCGCTGGTGGCGGTGGCCCTGGTGTGGCGGCTGCAGCGCGGCATGTCCACGCCCGTGCCGGCACCGCAAACCGCCCTCTGATTGACGCCGCTCCGGGCCCCGCGCCCGGAGCCGGCTCCCGCCTTCCTCCTCCCGCCTCGTATCAAATTGTTTCCACAAGTTAAGAAAAACCAATATAGTTTCCACATGGCACTATTTTCGACTTATAATCTTTACAGTAAATAACCATCGAACCTACGAGATATAAAGGGAGTAGTGCATGAATTCCAGGAATATGGATGCAGCATGTCTGCGGGCCTTGCGCCGCCGGGGTCACTCCGACGCCAGCATCGACGCGATGAGCCCCGAGGAAGCGTTTTGTGAATACTGTGCCTACCACGGCATCATGAACCTCTCCCCGGGCACCATCGAGATGCTCGACAAGCTGCGCGGCGATGCCGCCAAATAAAAAAAAGCCACCGAGTTGTTCCGGTGGCTTTTTTTTATTTGGCAGACTGCGGTTTAACGGTAGAACGCTTCGACTTTACCCTTCAGCTTGATCAGCATCGGGTTGCCTTTGCGGTCCAGACTCTTGGCCGACGAGACCTTGATCCAGCCTTCGCTGATGCAGTATTCATCTACATCCATGCGTTCTTTGTCGTTAAACTTGATGCCGACATCGTGTTCGAACACGGCTGCGACATGGTGCGGGCTGCGCGGATCGATCGACAGATGATCCGGCAGAGGTGGGCGTTGAGTAGTATCGTTCATGCCGCCATTATATCAGCTGGTTTTGAAGATCAGCTGCGCCACGCGCTGTAATTTCGGATACACCATCGGCACCGTCAGCATGGTGCTGCCGATGGCCATCAGCAGCAGCGCGGTGAAGGTTTCGCTGGTGATGATCTGCTTGTCCAGCAGGATGTTGACGAAAATGATCATGATCAGCGCCTTGGTCTGCAGCAACCAGCCGATGATCGACGCCTCGCCCGGCCCCCATTTCAGGATCTTGCCGGCGATATGGATGCCCGCCAGCTTGCCGCTGACCGATGCCGCCAGCAGCACCGCCGCCACGATGAACACGGCCGAGCCGCCCATCGCCCAGTTGGTGCGCAGGCCGGTGCTCAGGAAGAAGACCGGCATGATGGCCATCAGCACGTTGGCGCGCATGAAGTCCATCTTCTCCTGGTTGAACCAGTGGGCATCCATCACCGCGCCGGCCAGGAAGGCGCCGACCATGTAGTGCAGGCCCGCCCAGTCGGCGGCAAACGCGCAGATCGCCAGCCAGATGAAGGAGATATACCAGCGGTCGCGCTCTTCCAGGCGCACCATCATCATGCGGAACAGTTTGGTCGCGACGGCGAACACCAGCAGGAAGCCGGCCTGGCGGCCGACGCGGTCCCAATCCAGCAGGATCACGGCCAGCACGCCCCAGATGGCGATATCGTCGAGGCTGGCGTACCGCAGGATGCGCTGGCCGATGGGCTGGCGCAGGATTTCCAGCTTTTCCATCAACAGGATCAGGATAGGCAGCGCGGTCACCGCGCAGGCCATGCCGACCCCCAGCACGAATTGCCAGTCCTGCGCTTTCGGTCCCATCCAGCCGGCATAGCCGACCAGGCCCAGCGCGGCGACGCAGCCGAACAGCAGCGGCGTGCCCAGCGCCAGGCCGGCGGTGATGGAACTTTCGCGGCGGTGCTCCCAGGCTTTTTTCAAGTCCAGCTCGATGCCGGCGATCATCACGAAGATCATCACCGCCCACCACGCGATGCCGTTCAGCGACTGCACTACCTGTGGGTTGAACACGAAGCTGTAGTAGTCGGGAAAGGCGCGACCCATGATGCCCGGTCCCAGCAAAATGCCGGCGATGATCTGCACCACGACCAGCGGCGCGTAGTAGTCGGTGTTGCCGAATCGCCAAATCAGGTAAGGCACGCTGAAAATGATCAGCATCGCGATCAGGAAGATCTCGGTTGTCCCCATATGCATTGATGTCTCCGTTATTTTTGTAGTTGAAGTAAAAGATTATTGCGTTGGAAACGATATCATAATTACGTAACATTATGTAATACAACCATCCTCCAGGCTGCATGCGGCTGCCGCTATGTTGTAAGAACATAACAATAAAAAAATCTCCACACATACTTGATTACTCAACTATAATTCAAGCATTAATCAACAAGGAGTTCACCATGGACGAAAACACCACCCCCATTCCGGCAGCCATCAGCCCCAGCCTGGAATTCGCGCTGCGCCTGGCGCGCGCGCAGGCCACGCTGGTGCGCCGGCTGGACCAGGTGCTGGGCGGCTATCACGGCATCAGCTTCAGCGACTTCATGCTGCTGCACTACCTGAACCGCGCGCCGGGCGGCCGCCTGCGCCGCGTCGACCTGGCCGAGCGCCAGGGCCTGACCGCGTCCGGCGTCACCCGCACCCTGCTGCCGCTGGAAAAGATCGGCCTGGTCGAACGCCAGCAAGATCCGCGCGACGCCCGAGTGGCCTACGCCGCCATCACGCCCACCGGCCGCGAACTGCTGCTCAACGCCGTCACGGTCGCAGAGCAGATCAGCAAAGACCTGCTGCGCAGCTGCCCGCCGGACCAGTTCGACAACCTGAGCACCGCGCTCGGGCTGATCGCCGGCATGAACGCATCCAACTCCTGAGGGACACCATGTCCGATCCAAAACTGCAACGCGCGGCATTGAAGCGCGACCCGAACTTCAAATGGCTGCTGCGCGGCGGCGTGATCTCGATGCTGGGCGACCAGCTCACCATCATCGCCCTGCCCTGGCTGGTGCTCAAGCTGACCGGCGACACGCTGGCGCTCGGCCTGGTCATCGCGCTGATGAGCATCCCGCGCGCAGTTTTCATCCTGATCGGCGGCGCGCTGGTGGACCGCTACTCGCCCAAGCGCGTGCTCATGCTCAGCAAGTACGCCAATGCCGTGCTGCTCGCCTTACTCACGCTGCTGGTGCTGAACACGCACTCGACGCTGACGATGGCGCTGTCCGACTCGCTGTCGCTGACCATCAACATGACGCCGCACCTCACGCTGACGCTAATCTATGTGCTGGCCTTCTGCATCGGCCTCGCGCAGGCGTTCGGCATCCCGTCCGGCACCTCGATCATGCCGCAGGCGATCGCGCCCGAGCACCTGCAGGCGGCCAACGGCATCTTGATGGGACTGCGCCAGTTGTCGATGCTGATCGGCCCATTGATGGCGGCCGGCTTGCTGGCGTTCTCCGGCAACAGCGGCGGCGTGATTGCCGATGCGCGCGGCCTGGCGCTGGCCTTCGGCTTCGACTGCGCCAGCTTCCTGCTCTCCGCTTGGACGCTGTCCAAGGTGACTGGACTGAAAGCGCAGGCGGCCGCGCCGCAATCGGTGCTGCGCTCCGTCGGCGAAGGCCTGCGGATGGTATGGAACGACGTGCCGCTGCGCCTGTGCTTCATCTACTGGGGCACGGTGTCGCTGCTCATCGGCGGCGCCATGCAGGTGGCGATCCCGGTGCTGGCCAGCGACCTGCACGGCGCATCGACATTGGGCCTGCTGATGGGCGCCAACGGCGCCGGCATGCTGCTCGGGATGGCGGCCGCCGCGACGGCCGGCGCGCGCCTGCGCTTCGCCAGCTTCGGCACCATGATCCTGCTGGTGGACGCCCTCGCCGGCCTGCTGGTGATGCCGCTCGGCGCCGTGCACGCCGCATGGCAGGCGGCCCTGCTGATGCTGGTGCTCGGCCTGCTGTCCGGCTTCATGCAGATCAACGTCTTCACGTGGATACAGCGCCGCGTGCCGCCGCAAATGATGGGCCGCGCCATGAGCATCTTCATGTTCATCTTCATGGGACTGGCGCCGTTGTCGGCGGGAGTCACGGGCTGGGTGCTCACGGCGATCTCGCTATCGCAATTGTTCTTCGGCGGTGGCATCATACTGGTGGTGTTCGCGGCGCTGGCGTATCTGCTCACACCGATCCGCAACATCACCTCGACGTCGCCGCAACCGCAATAAGGATCTGTGCATGGAAACCAAATGGCTGGAAGACTTCATCTCGCTGGTCGAGACCAATAACTTCAGCCGTTCGGCGGCGCTGCGTCACGTCACGCAGCCCGCCTTTTCGCGCCGCATCCAGTCGCTGGAAAACTGGCTCGGCACCGACCTGGTCGACCGCACATCCTACCCCACCCGCTTGACGCCGGCCGGCATCGTGTTCTACGAACAGGCGCTGGAAATGCTGGCGCAGATCAACGGCGCGCGCGACATGCTGCGCTCCAAGCGCGCCGCCGCACAGACCAGCATCGACCTCGCGGTGCCGCACACGCTGTCGCTGACCTTCGTGCCGAAATGGCTGACCGCATTGGAGCAGGACTTCGCGCCGATCAGCAGCCGCCTGATGGCGCTCAACGTGCACGACGCCGTGCTGCAGCTGGTCGAAGGCGGTTGCGACCTGCTGCTGTGCTATCACCATCCGCGCCAGCCGGTGCAGCTCGATCCGGGCCGCTACGACATGCTGGTGCTGGGCCGCGAATCGCTGCGCGCCTATGCACGCTGCGACAAGAACAAGGTCCCCGAATTCACGCTGCCGGGCACCAAGAAGGAACCGCTGCCGTTTTTATCGTACACCAACAACGCCTACCTGGGCCGCATGGTGGAGCTGATCCTCACCGACGCCAAGACCCCGCTGCACCTGGATCCGCACTACGAAACCGACATGGCGGAAGGTCTGAAGATGATGGCGTTGGAAGGTCGCGGCATCGCCTTCCTGCCCGAATCGGCGGTCACGCGGGAGCTCAAGCAAAAGCAGCTGGCGCGCGCCGACGGCGACACCGCCGACTGGGAAATCGAAATGGAAATCCGCCTATACCGCGAGCGTCCGTCGGCGCACCGGCGCGGCAAGGCCATCGTCGAAAGGCTGTGGGAA
This sequence comes from Duganella sp. CT11-25, assembly GCF_047302815.1. NCBI lineage: Bacteria > Pseudomonadati > Pseudomonadota > Betaproteobacteria > Burkholderiales > Oxalobacteraceae > Duganella > Duganella sp. CT11-25. Next base: position 6,783,669 of record NZ_JBKBFD010000001.1, on the reverse strand, counting down.
TTCCTCGAACAGCAGCAAAAAAACACCGGCCGCAAACGCCGCGTCGCGGTATCAGAGAGATAACTATGCGTTTTTTGCATAGCCAAATGCGCATACAGCATTGGCCGGTTTAAAGCCTCCAGCCCTATGATTCGTCCCACTTGAACGCCGTCAAAAGCTGCGTTCAGCCACGAACTCACAGGAGCTTTGAGCATGACCAACGCGCACGTACAAACATCCGCACACGCACTGCCTTCCTACCTCAATCCAGAGGACCTCGGCCCTTGGGGCGTCTACCTGCAGCAGATCGACCGCGTTACCCCGCACCTGGGCAACCTGTCGCGCTGGGTCGAAACCCTGAAGCGTCCAAAGCGCATCCTGACCGTCGACGTGCCCATCGAGCGCGATGACGGCTCGATCGCCCACTACGAGGGCTATCGCGTACAGCACAATATGTCGCGCGGCCCGGGCAAGGGCGGCGTGCGCTTCCACCAGGACGTCACCCTGTCCGAAGTGATGGCGTTGTCGGCATGGATGACCGTAAAGAACGCAGCGGTCAACGTGCCATACGGCGGCGCCAAGGGCGGTATCCGCGTTGATCCAAAGACCCTGTCCCGTGGCGAACTTCAGCGCCTGACTCGCCGGTACACCAGCGAGATCAGCCTGATTATCGGACCAAACAAAGACATCCCGGCACCGGACGTCAACACCAACGAGCAAGTGATGGCCTGGATGATGGACTCCTACGCCATGATCGAAGGTAACCTGTCGACCGGCGTCGTCACCGGCAAGCCGATCTCGCTGGGCGGCTCGCTGGGCCGCCGCGAAGCGACCGGCCGCGGCGTGTTCGTGGTGGGCCGCGAAGCCGCCGCCAAGCGCGGCGTGGCGATCGAAGGCGCACGAGTGGCGATCCAGGGCTTCGGCAACGTCGGCGGCGTGGCGGCGACCATGTTCGCGGATGCCGGCTCCAAGGTCATCGCCGTGCAGGATCACACCGGCACCGTCGTCAACCAGGGCGGCCTGGATGTCGCCCGTTTGCACCAGCACGTAGCGGAAGTGGGCAGCGTCACCGGCTTCCCCGGCGCCGAAGCCTTCCTCGACCGCGACGCGTTCTGGGGCATCGAATCGGACATCCTGATCCCGGCCGCGCTGGAACAGCAGATTACTGCCGCTAACGCGCCGCGAATTCGCACCAAAATCATCCTGGAAGGCGCCAACGGCCCGACCACGCCGGAAGCGGACGACATCCTGACCGACAAGGACGTGCTGATCGTACCGGACGTACTGGCCAACGCCGGCGGCGTAACCGTGTCATACTTTGAATGGGTGCAGGATTTCTCCAGCTTCTTCTGGAGCGAAGACGAAATCAATGCCCGACTGACCCGCATCATGCAGGACGCATTCAATGCAGTATGGACCGTAGCGCAGGAAAAGAAAGTCACGCTGCGTACCGCCACCTTCATCCTCGCTTGCACCCGAGTGCTGCAAGCGCGCGAAGTACGCGGCCTGTATCCATGACCCACTGAATCCCCAGCAGTTTGCGCCTGTACCAGCCGTTTGGCTCGTGCAGGCGTTTTTCGTTTTTAAGGATATGCACAACATGAGCACCATCGAACAAAAGGCACTGGCCTATCACCGTTCCGGCAGCGCCGGCAAGATCGCCATCGAAGTCACCAAGAGCGTCAGCACGCAGGAAGACCTGGCGCTGGCGTATTCGCCCGGCGTCGCCGCGCCATGCGTGGAGATCCAGCGCGAACCGGCCAAGGCCTATGAATACACGGCCAAGGGCAACCTGGTCGGCGTCATCACCAACGGCAGCGCGGTGCTCGGCCTCGGCAACATCGGCGCGCTGGCCGGCAAGCCGGTCATGGAAGGCAAAGTCGTCCTGTTCAAAAAATTCGCCGGCATCGACGCCTTCGACATCGAGATCGACGAGAGCGATCCGGACAAGCTGGTCGACATCATCGCCGCGCTGCATCCGACCTTCGGCGGCATCAACCTGGAAGACATCAAGGCGCCGGAATGCTTCTACATCGAGCGCAAGCTGCGCGAACGGCTGTCGATCCCGGTGTTCCATGACGACCAGCACGGCACCGCCATCGTGGTCGGCGCGGGCATGCTGAACGCGATCGAGATGACCGGCCGCGACATCGCCACCGTAAAAATCGTCTGCTCCGGCGCCGGCGCGGCGGCCATCGCCTGCCTGGATCTGCTGGTGGACCTGGGCGCGCAGCGCAACAACATCTACGTCTGCGACAGCAAGGGCGTACTGTCCACCGCGCGCGCGCTGGACGGCGAAAAAGCCGCATGGGCGCAGGACACCGACGCCAAAACGCTGTCCGACGTCATGGCCGACGCCGACGTCTTCCTCGGCGTCTCCGGTCCGGGCGTGCTGTCGCAAACGGACATCCAGCGCATGAAGGCGCAGCCCATCGTCTTCACGCTGGCCAATCCCGAGCCGGAACTGCGTCCGGAGCTGGTGCGCGAAGTCGCGCCGGATGCGATCATCGCCACCGGCCGTTCGGACTATCCGAACCAGATCAACAACGCGCTGTGCTTCCCCTACCTGTTCCGCGCAGCGCTGGACAGCGGCGCCTTCACCATCAACCAGGAAATGAAACGCGCCTGCGTGGTAGCGCTGGCCGACATGGCCCGCAGCGACGCCCGCTTCGGCAAGGACTACGTGGTACCCGGCCTGCTCGACCCACGCCTGCTGAGCGGCGTCACGCCGAAGATCGCCACCGCCGCCTGGCGCAGCGGCGTCGCCCGCAAAGAGCTGATCGAGCTCGAATACGCCGACGACCTCACCGACCTCGCCGAATCGCTGATCTAACCCCCGGTGTCAACCCCCGGTGTCAGTGCCGACATTCGGACACGGGCTGAGCCGCATTGCGGTCGAGCTTGTGTCCGAATGTCGGCACTGACACCGGTTTCACTTCCAGTCGCTGTACCAGGGGCGGACGATGTGCAGCGGCGCCACGTCGAGCCGCATGCCGAGGATGGTGTAGGCTTCCGATCTTTCGGAAGCATAGCCGATGGTGTCCGGGGCGCGGCTGAATTTGAACTGGAACCCGAGCTCCTGACGCGGCTCGCCCGGCGCTGCCGCTGCGATGCCGATCGCCTCGGCCTGCGCGTTGTCGATCAGATTTGTCATCATCACCAGCGCCGCGTTGTGGCCAAGGATGTCGGCTGAATACACCGGCTCCGCCATGTAAGGCTTGGCCGGATCCACCTTGCCCTCCGCCTTGTCGGCCGAAGGCGTGTACCGGCGCGTGACGAGATTGTAGCGGTCACCCTGATCCAGATAGCTGATGCGGGCGTTCGACAGGTTGAATTCCTTGTTGGCCGGATCGGAACTCGCCTGCGTCAAATCGACCAGCAACGCCCCCTGGTAGCCGATCACCTCGACCTCGCGCTGCGGGCCGATCACCATCGCCGTGTTCTCGTCGATGCCCAACCCCGTCTTGTATCCCTTCTTGAGCATCGCCGGCAGCATGCGCGCAAACCGGCCGCGCGCCAGCAGGTGCTGGTCGACGAAAACATCGCTGCCGATAAAGCCCAGTCCCGGCGTCAGTTCGATACCGTCGCGCACACCCTGGCTCAGCGTGCCGAACACGGTCTTGGCGTCGTAGTACATGGTGCTGCTCATGATGGCGGCGCCGGCGCTGCTGCCGGCGATCACGCCGCCGCGCCGATACATATCCCATATCGCCTCCAGCACAGCGGTGCGGCTGCCGTCCGGCCGCACCAGCGCTTGCGTGATCAGGGCCTGGTCGCCGCCGGTGAAATAGACGCCGCCGGACTGCCGTATCGAGCGCGCCAGCGCTTCATCCTCGGCGTCGCGCCGATAGTCGCGCCCCTTGAGCCGCACCGCCAACGGCACAACAAATGCGGAGGCGCCGTATTGATTGAGATACCTCACCAGCGTGGCGCCGGAACGTTCCGGATTGCCCGCCGCGCCGGGCAGCACCGCGATGCGGGCGCCCGCGCCGCCGGCCAGTTGCACCACACGCTGCCAGACCGCCGCGTTATCCGCCCGCAGCGCCCCGCCGATGATCACGAGGGAACCTTGCGGCGGCGATTCCGCCAGGGCCGCCAACGGCGTCAGAGCTAAAACCAACAGCAACCGTGCGATCGACATCGTGCGAAACATACCGTATTCCTAAAAAATGGGGACGAGCAGCGTCCATTCGGGTCGACTAGTATAGCTGGACTGGACGCGCGGGTACCGGCGGCGCGCGCAGGTCAGGCGATCGACGGCGCAGCCTTGAAAATCCGGAAGCCGGCATCGCGCTCGCTGATCGGTGTGCGCGTCCATCCCTGGGCGGCATAGAATCTATCGGCCCTGGTGCCTGCGGTCGTCGTCAGATGGACGCTCGCATTGCCCTGATCGAACAGCCAATCGACGGCCATTTGAAGCAGGCGCTTCGCGATTCCCCTGCCCTCGTATTCCTCGGGGATGAACAGGGCCCAGATTGACGCATCGTTTTTGTCCGCGTAGCAGAACCCCGCGATCGTGCCATCGATCTCCGCCACCCAGCCGCGCCCGGCAAGCTCCAAATAGTCCATGTACATCTGCTGAGTGATCCGGCTTGGATCGGAAAGAATATTCTCCCTCACCGCCAGACGAATCGCCGACATCGCGGGAATGTCGCCGCGCGTGGCCTGTCGAAAAATAATATACTCATTCATGCAAACGTTTCCCATCAACCCAACCTTCAACTTTCTTCCCCGTTCTGGGATTGGCATAAGTAGCGAAGACAAATTCCTCATACGTCAAACGCACATCGAGCCGGTTGCCCGGCACCACAAACAATCCTTTCAGCGGACATGCTTCGCTCGGCGCCGAAAAGAACGGCAACCGTCCCGGTCCCGCAACCTGCCGCCTGGCCTCGACCTCTTGGGCACCTGCCCGGGCGGCGGCGTCCAGCGACTTGCACGTCTCAGCCGAGGCGGACAGCGCACTGATCTCGCCGCGCCGCCACACATAGCTTTGGTTTTCGGTAAGGGATTTGAGATGAACGACAGGCGCATCGCCGATAAACTCGGCGCCGCCCAAGTGAGAGCACTCGCCAAACTCCTTGGAAATCTGCGCCGCGCCGTTCGCGGACAGCTCCACCAGATAGTAGGTGTGATGACAATTCAACCCAGGCTGCCAGGTCTCGACAATCGCATACTCGCGGTCGGTTTTCGGCGTAATGCGATACAGCGACGCGGAATCCACCGCCAGCGTCAGCAAGGCATTCCCACGAAAGGTCACCACCGTGCTATCCGAACCGCTTCGGACATCAAGCTGGCCGTAGCGCGTATCAAGATGGTCGCGATTATCCGCGGCCGCGTTGCCGGCAAATGGCAGCGCAAGGAAAATCAACAGTAACTTAAAATTCATCCAATATCAATTTCACTTAGGCCGTCGACGCCCGAACATGCGGCGTGGCGTAATGGGAAGGTCGGCAACCAGCACCGGATTGGCCAACGCCTGCTGGTCCGACGCGCGTATCTTCGCATCGGGTGCGAGTACCCGCGCGATGACTTGCTCGTGCACGCCGATACCCTGCAAAAACTCAACAGCGCTGGGAGTGCCGGCATCGCGCTGCACCTCCAGCGCCTGCCTCACGACAAACTCCAATGAGTGCCAACCCGCGGTATCCGACGTCTGGGCTTGCTTCTGACGCCTATCGTGCTCCGGACTCATGTCTTACTCCTTCGCCAACAGCGTATGGATAAAAGACCATTCTAGTCCAAGCATATCAGCATTCGCGCACCGCAGGACCGGCTATCCTTGCTTGCGTTTGGCAATCCAGTCGTTGATCACGCGCTCCAGCACCGACAAGGGCAAGGCGCCGTGCGATAGCACTTCATTGTGGAATTGCTTGAGGTCGAACCTGGCGCCGAGCTCTTGCCTGGCGTGCTCGCGCAGCGCCAGGATCTTCAGCATGCCGACCTTGTACGCCAGCGCCTGCCCCGGCGCGACGAAGTAGCGCTCGATCTCCGCCGTCACATCGCCCTCGCCCATGCCGGTGTTGTCCATCATGTAGGTGATGGCCTGCTCGCGCGTCCAGTGCTTGTAATGGATGCCGGAATCGACCACCAGCCGCGTGGCGCGCATCATCTCGTCGCGCAGGCGGCCCAGGTTATCCAGCGGATCCTTCTGGAATCCCAGCTCGTAGGCCAGGCGCTCCGCATACAGCGCCCAGCCTTCCTGATACGCGGTGAACGGCAGCACGCGGCGGAAGAACGGCACGCCTTCCAGCTCCTGCGCTATCGTCACCTGGAAGTGGTGCCCCGGTATGCCCTCGTGATAAGCCAGCGTGCGCATGGCGAACTTCGGCGTCTCGCCCGGATTGCGCATGTTCGCGTAAAACACGCCCGGACGGCTGCCGTCGAAGGAACCCTGCATGTAGTAGGCCCCCGGCGCGGTCGCTTCCGACGACTGCGGCACCTGCTCCACCTTCACGCCCAGCTTCGGACGGATATCGAATGCGCCGCCGAGACCCTTGTTCACCTCGTCGAGGATGGCCTGGTACTGCGCCAGCATGGCCTTCTTGCCTTCCGGCGTATTCGCATACTGCTGCTCAGGCTTGCGCGCCAGCTGCTGCACGCGCGCGCCTATCGTGCCCTCGTCCAGCCCCTGGTCCTTGAGGATCGCATCCATCTCGGCGCTGACGCGCGCCACCTCGGCCAGGCCCAGGTCATGCACCTGCTGCGGCGTCATGTCGGTGGTGGTGTGCATGCGCACGCACCAGGCGTAATAGGCGTCGCCGTTCGGCAGGCTCCACGCGCCGTTGTTCTCCAGCGCCTTCGCCTGCAGCTTGGTGAAGTAGGCGATCAGGCGGCCATACGCCGGATATACCTGATCCTTGACCGCGGCCGCTGCGTGGATCAGCAACACCGTGCGCGTGTCGGCATCCATGGCGGACGCGGGAATCTTGTCCAGCTTTTCCTTGAAGTTGACGTACAGCGTGTGCTGCTCCGGCGCGCCGGCGATCATGCCGCTCATCTGCTTGAGCACCTTCTCCACCGTGAAGCGCGGCGGGATGATGCCGCGCGCTTCGCGCAGCTTCAGGCTCTCCTCCAGTTGTGCGAATTTGACCGCGAACAGGGTCAGGCGGGCGATGTAGTTTTCCGCTTCCTTCTGGTTGGTTACCTGATGGACCTGCACCATGAAGTCCGGCAGCGCGCTTTGCACGCCCTGCATCTGGTTGACCGGGAAGTCATGCTGGCTGTACGCCTCGCCGTCGGCCTGGATCTGCAGGAAATAGGTCAGCGTGTCGTAGGACAGCCGGCCTTCGCGGTCCAGCTTTTCGCGGTCGTACTGCTTGATCGTCGCCAGGCCGTCATTGACCTGATCGATCATCTTCTGCTCATGCGCGGGCGATGCGTCGTCCAGCTTCGCGCTGTAGAAATCCAGCCAGCCCGGAAGGATGCGCATCGACGACAACATCTCCGGGCTTTCGATCGCGAACGTGGCGAACACCCTGGTGTAGAACCAGTCCAGCTTAAGCGGTTTGAAATAGATGGTGTGGGCGATCAGCGCCGCGACAACCAGCACCACCGCCGCCAACGCGATCGCTATCCACTTGATGACACGCTTCATCCAGCACTCCCATAATCATAATTATCTTTCAATTATGTTATAGGCAACGTGCTGCATGCAAGCGATATCCTGCACCGGCGTCTAGCGGCTGCGGCTGACGCGCAGCGCCTGGAGCTGGGCGTCGTCTCCCATCAGCAGGATGGCGTGATCGGTAAACACCATCTGGCGGAATACCGGCGTCGCGCCCAACGCCGCCGCCGGCTTGAAGCGCAGCACCGTGGAAGCCTGGGCGGACAGCGCACCCGCGCCGACGCCATAATCGGCCAGCACCAGCAGATCGGCCGGCGTATCGCCCTTGTTGAAGGCGCCAATCACGCTGCTCGCCAGCGCCAGCCCGCCGCTGAACGCATGGGCGTCGATATCGGTGGTGCGTACATTGCCCAGCCAGGCCGTCGACAGCGCTTCCTGTGTCAGGTCGACGCGGCCGTCCGGCAGCACCGGCGCACCGCTGCTGTCGACCGCCACGCCCATCACGCCGCCGGGCGCGGTCTGGGTGGATTTACCGTTCCACAGCACGCCCATCTTGCCGTCCGCGTTCAGCGCGACCGGATACGGCTGCGAGCCGCCGGTGCTGATCGAACGGATGATCGGCGCGCCCGCCCCTTTCGGCCACATGGCCAGCAGGGCGCCGCCGTTTTCCAGCCAGCCCGCCAGCACAGCGCCGCCGGTCGCAGCCACGCGCGGATGCAGCGCCGAGGTGGAGATCATGAACGGCGGCGTCAACTGCCTGCCGCTGAAGTCGAACTTGCACAGCTTGAGCTGGTACTGCGTTTTATCGGTGACCGGCAGCAGCGAGAACGTGGTGGCCAGCCAGAAGCCGTTGCCGTCGACCGCAGCGCCGTTTTCAGCCGCGGCCAGTTCGGTGGTGGACGTCGCGGCCACCGCCGGATATAAATCCGTGGCGCCGCCGACCAGCTTCGCCTGCGCGTCGAAGCGCAGCATGCGCGCGCCGGTACTGGCCTGCACCATCAGGAAGCCCTCCGGCGAAGGCAGCATCACCCACTCGCCGGTGTAGCCAGCGGCCAGCGTAAAGCCGTAGTCGGTGGAGGCGGTCAGCCTGCCCTGCGCATCCAGCACGCTCAAACGCGTGCGCGGAGACACCAGGTTGCCGTTGACGGAGATGGAGGAATCGGAGCGCGAGCGCACCACGATATGGTCGCCGACCACCAGTGCGTCGGCCATCGCGGCAACCGCGCCGCCGTCGGGCAGGCGCACCGCTTGCGGATCGGCGACCGTGATCGCGCCGCTGGCCGCCGGCGTCGCGCCGACAACCGTGCCGGCCGCCGTGGCGTCGCCGGAAGAAGAAGATGAGCCGCCGCCGCAGGAACTCAAGGCTGCGGCCAGCAGCAGTACCGCCAACGGGACATGGAGATTCATTCTGGCTCGCAGTGCGCAATATGGAAGCGAAAAGTATATAGAAAAACAACCTTCTCGCTACACGATCCGCATGGCCCCGCGAGCCAGCCTGATGACCCGTCAGACCATTACTTGCGAATGACCTCGCCGCCCTTCATGACGAAGGAAACCTTGGTCAGCTCGGTCGCGTCGCCGGCGGCGTCGCCCTTGACGGCGATGATGTCGGCGAACTTGCCGGCCGTGATGGAACCGACGCGGTCCTTCCAGCCCAGCAGGTCGGCCGCGTTGATGGTGGCCGCCTGGATCGCCTGCATCGACGTCATGCCGTACTTGATCATGTAGGCGAACTGCCTGGCGTTGTCGCCGTGCGGATACACGCCGGAGTCGGTGCCGAACGCCATCTTGGCGCCGCCCTGGAAGGCCTTGCGGAAGTTATCGCGCTGCAGCTGGCCGATGACCTTTTCCTTGGCGATCGATTCCGGCAGCATGCCGGCCTTCTCGCCTTCCTGCAGGATGAAGTCGTCGTTGTAGATATCCATCACCAGGTAGGTGCCCTTTTCCTTCGCCAGCTTGATGTTGACGTCGTCGATCAGGCTCGCGTGTTCGATCGAATCGACGCCGGCCAGGATCGCATCGTGGATCGCGCTGGTGCCGTGCGCGTGCGCGGCGACCTTGCGGCCCAGCTTGTGCGCCTCGTTGACGATGGCCTGCATCTCTTCCAGCGTGTACTGCTGCGCGCCCGGCTCGTCGCCCTTGGACAGCACGCCGCCCGAGGCGCAGATCTTGATCACGTCGGCGCCGTACTTGGCCATCTCGCGCACCTTGGCGCGGGCTTCCCACGGGCCGTCGGCCACGCCGCGGCCGGTGATGTTCATGTCCGGCGGCAGCAGGTTCTCGTCGCAGTGGCCGCCCTTGATGCCGATGGCGTAGCCGGCGGTGCGCATGCGCGGGCCGATGAAATCGCCGTCGTTGATGGCGTCGCGCAGCGCGACATCGCCGAAGCCGCCGGCGCCCACGTTGCGCACGGTGGTGAAGCCGGCTTCCAGCGTCTTGCGCGCGGCGCGCACGCCGTACAGCGCGGCGCGGGTATCGGAGACGCCCAGCGAGTTATAGCCGCCCAGGTAGGCATCGCTGGTCAGGTGGGTATGCATGTCGATCAGGCCTGGCAGCACGGTCTGCGACGACAGGTCGATCACCTGCGCGCCGCCCGGCACGTTGGCAGATGCGCTCGGACCGACCGAGGTAATGCGCTCGCCGGTGATGACGATGGTCTGGTCCTTAAGGACCGTGCCGGCCACCACGTCGACCAGCTTGCCGGCGCGGATCACCGTCACTTTGGCGTCGGCGGCCGCCGCCGTTGCTGCCACGCCCAGGGCGCTCAAGACGGTGGCGGAAATCAGGAGGTGCTTCAGTTTCATGGGTGCGCCCTTTTTGTTTTGATGAAAACAAAAAGCATAGCAGAGCATCCACCAAAAAGCGTTCTCTTTTTTGAACTATCCGGTCCAGGAACAGGTGCGGAAACCTGCATAAATATCGTCGCGTTCCGGCGGGTAGAAATTGCGGAACCTGGCCGAGCCAAAACGCGACGGCGTGGCGAACGAAGCGCCGCGCAAGACCTGGTGCGTATAGAACCACGGCTCCGAATACTCGCGATAGCGGTCCGCCTGGAACTCTGGATACGGCTCGAACGGCGACGCGGTCCACTCCCACAACTGCCCCCAGCGGAAAGCCGGATGGCCGGACAGCGCGGCATATTCCCACTCCTCCTCGGTCGGCAGGCGGCGGTTGCCCCAGGCGCAGTAGGCCTGGGCTTCATATAGATTCACATGCCGCACCGGCTCCGCACCCGCCAGCGTCGACAGCTCGCCATGGCGCACGGTGCGCCACTGGCTGCCGTCGCGCTGCCAGTAGCGCGGTGCCGAGCGTTCCTGGCGCATCAGCCATTCGGCGCCGGCCTGGCTCCAGAACTGGCGGTTGTCGTAGCCTCCATCGGCGACGAAATCGGCATACTGCGCGTTGCTCACAAGGGTGCTGTCGATGCGGAACGGCGCGACGTACAGGTTGTGCGCCTTGCGCTCGTTATCGAACACGAAACCGGCACCGGCATCGCTCCCGAGATGCAGCGTGCCGCCCGGGAAACCGATCTCCGACGGCGCGTACAGCAACTGGCCATCGCCGATGGCCTGCACCGGGCCGGGCAGGCCCAGCGTCTGCAAGGTGTACAGCAACGCCTCGCCGTGCATGTCTTCGTGCGCCAGCGCCAGCCGATAGGGATACAAGGCCTCATCGGTGTTGGGTTCGCGCGACAATTTATCGAGCACGCGGTCCAGCACCTCGTGACAGTAGGTTTTCAGCGCACCGGGACTGGGCAGGTCCAGCGACCAGCGGCTGCGGTGCGGCACCAGCGCGGAGTCGAACCAGTCGTCGCCTTTGCTCAGCAAGCAGTTGCCGACGCCGTCGGCCGGATGGCTGGAGGCCGCCTCGCGCAGGATGAACCACTCGGCAAACCAGGCGATATGGCCCAGCTCCCACAACGGCGGATTGACGATGCGCAGCTGCGGCACGCGCGCCGGCACGTCCATGCCGGCGGCGGCAAAGCAATCGAACAGCGACAGCGTATAATCCCGCGCATGCCGCAGGGCCTGCGCCATCTGCTGCGGCGTGGCATTTCTGAATGAGGATGGACTGGAATTCATGAGCCGATTGTAACGACTTTCAAGCAAAACACCAGTGACCGCACAACACATCTGGATCGTCAGCCCCGCCTCCGCCCGCGCCAACAACGGCAACTGGCAAAGCGCCAGCCGCTGGGCGCGGTTCCTGCGCACGCGCTACCGCGTCACGATCTCGCAACAATGGCCCGATCCGGAAGACCTCGGCGCACTTCCCGCTCCGCCCGACCTGCTGATCGCCTTGCATGCGCGCCGCTCGGCGCCGTCGCTGGACGCGTGGCGCCGCAGCTGGCCCGAGCGGCCGGCCATCCTGCTGCTGACCGGGACCGACCTGTATCGCGACATCCATGCCGACCCGGCCGCGCAGCGCGCACTGGTGCAGGCCAGCGCGCTGGTGCTGCTGCAGCCGTCCGGCTATGACGCGCTGCCCGCGCCGCTGCACGCCAAGGCCAGCGTCATCTTCCAGTCCGCCCCCACCCTGAAACCGGTGGCCGACAGCAAGCGCCGCTACGCCGACATCTGCATGATCGGCCACCTGCGCAGCGAGAAGGATCCGCTGACCTTCATGCAGGCCGCCTTCCATGTGCGCTCGCGAACGGCCCGCCTGATCCACATCGGCGGCGCGCTGGAGCCGGCGCTGGCCGAGGCGGCGCAATCGACCGCCGCGCTGCATCCGCGCTACCGGTGGCTGGGCGCCATGCCGCATGCGGCCACGCGCCAGCGCCTCAAGCGCAGCCGCGCGATGGCGCTGACGTCGCACATGGAAGGCGGCGCCAACGTCATCATCGAAGCCGTCTGCGCCGGCGTGCCGGTGCTGGCCAGCGACATCAGCGGCAACCGCGGCATGCTGGGCCAGGACTACCAAGGCTACTTCGCCGCCGGCGACGTGGTCGCGCTGGCGCGCCTGATCGACCGCGTGATCGACGACGACGCTTTCCACGCCACGCTGCGCGCGCAGTGCGACGCCCGCGCGCCGCTGTTCGCGCCGGCCGCCGAGCAGGCAGCTTTGCTGGAGTTAGTGGATAATCTGCTGCATAAGACTTAATCGAGGAATACAAACATGAGCAATGATGCAATCAAACTGACCTCCTTCTCCCACGGCGGCGGCTGCGGCTGCAAGATCGCGCCCGGCGTGCTGTCCGAGATCCTGAAGAACTCCAGCGGCTTCCCGGTGCCGAAGGAACTGATGGTCGGCATCGAGACCGCCGACGACGCCGCCGTCTACAAACTCAATGACGAGCAGGCGCTGATCGCCACCACCGACTTCTTCATGCCCATCGTCGACGATCCGTACGACTTCGGCCGCATCGCCGCCACCAACGCCATCTCCGACGTCTACGCCATGGGCGGCACGCCGATCATGGCGCTGGCCCTGGTCGGCATGCCGATCAACAAACTGCCGATCGAAACCATCGGCCTGATCATCAAGGGCGGCGAATCGATCTGCGCCGAAGCCGGCATCCCGATCGCCGGCGGCCACACCATCGACTCGGTCGAACCGATCTACGGCCTGGTGGTGCTGGGGCTGATCCATCCGTCCAAGGTCAAGCGCAACGCCGACGCCAAGGCCGGCGACGTGCTGGTGCTGGGCAAACCGCTGGGCGTGGGCGTGCTGTCGGCCGCGCTAAAGAAAGGCCAGCTCGACGCCGACGGCTACCAGGCCATGATCGCCAACACCACCAAGCTGAACAAGCCGGGCAAGGCGCTGTCGGAAATGGCCGGCGTGCACGCGCTGACCGACGTCACCGGCTTCGGCCTGCTGGGCCACCTGCTGGAACTGGCGCGCGGCGCCAAACTGGAAGCGCACCTGACCATGGCCGACATCCCGCTGCTGCCGGGCGTCGAGCAGTTGGCGCACGACGGCTACTTCACCGGCGCCTCCGGCCGCAACTGGGAAGCCTACGGCAAGGACGTGCAGCTGGCCGCGACGGTATCGCCGGCGCAGCACTCGCTGCTGACCGACCCGCAAACCTCGGGCGGCCTGCTGGTCTCCTGCGACGCCGGCAGCGTCGAAGAAGTGCTGGCCCTGTTCCGCCGCGAAGGTTTCGGCGAAGCGGCCATCATCGGCCGCATGACCGAAGGCGCGGCCCGCGTCGTCGTCGGCTAGGCCGCCTTGGCGGCCAAGGCCTCGGACGCCGCCATGAATCGGGCGATGTGCCCGGGGCTCAAGCCGGCCGACGGCAGAATGGCCTGCCCTTTGTTGTTGAACATCGCGCCGCTATGCCCCTCAATGTCCGGGCTGAAAAGCAGGGGGCTGATGCGCCGGGCATAGTCGTCGGCGGTCGGCGTGAGCAGGCCGATCACACTCTCCACCACGCGCGACTTCCACGACGCCTTGCCGAAGAAGTTGTCCCGGATGTTCGTCTTGATCAGGCCGGGATTCAGGCCGAAGAACGCGGCGTTGGGATAACGCCGCGCGGCGTCAAGCACCAGCATTTCATTGCCGGCGACCGTATTCATATGCGCCGGCATGGCTTTGTAGGATGTCTCGGCATTCAAATCCTCGGCGACGCCGATCTGGCCGGCGCCGGGATAGCCCATGACGAACACGCGCGGCTTGCCGCTGGATGGCGCTCGCTGCGTCCCGAGCCGCGCAGCGATCGCGTGAAGGATGACAAAGCGATTCAGGTAGCTGACCGCCAGATCCCGTTCGATGCCTTCCGCGGTTTCCTGCCGCCGGGGCGCCGCAAAGATGCCGGTGGTGAAAATGAGCAGGTCCAGGCTCCCGGCCTCCAGCAGCGCGGCGACGCGGCGCGCCTCGCGCATCAGGCTGAGGTCCGCCTTGATGAATTTGATGCCCGGCACATCGGCGTCCCGGAAGGTCTGGCCGACCACCTCGACATCGGCCCCCTGCGAGGCCAGATACCGGCTCAATCCCCGCCCGATACCGCCGGTTCCGCCGATGATGGCAACACGCTTGCCCGTCAGTTCCGGCAAAGGCTGCTCATGCCATTTCAACGCCATATTTCGCTTCATCGTGATACCCACTGTGATTTCAATGCGATATCATGCACTGCTTAGCAAATGAGATAAATATACTTATTTGCAAAACACTGATCCAAAAATGGAGCAATCAAGATGGAGCTATTGAATGACATGGCGCTGTTCGTCGAGGTCGTCAAAGCCAAGGGTTTTCGCGGGGCTGCCGAGGTGCTGCAAATGCCGAACTCGACGATATCCCGCAGGATCAGCGCGTTCGAGAAGGCCATCGGCCTGCGTCTCCTGCACCGCACCACGCGCAAGGTCGAGCTGACCGAGGCCGGGCAAATCTACTTCGAGCGCTGCAAGCGCATCGTCGATGAAGCCAGGATCGCCCATGAACAGCTGAACGACATGCTGGCGCAGCCAACCGGCGTATTGCGCGCCTCGCTGCCGGTCGATTTCGCCGTGATCTACCTGGCGCCGCTGATTGCCGAGTTTTCCGCCCGCTATCCCGGCATCACCTTCGATTTCGACCTGACGCCACGCCAGGTCAACCTGGTCAGCGAACCGTTCGACGTCGCGATTCGCATCGGCGAACCTGAGAACTCGCAGCTCATCGCGCGCCAATTGGCCTTGCTGCCCGCCTACCTGTATGCGTCGCCGGCCTACCTTGAGCGTTCGGGCGAGCCGGAAACGCCGTCCGACCTGGAGCGGCACCAGTGCCTGAGCATGTCCAGGAACGGCCAATGGTCGCTGCGCAACGATACGGAAACGGCGCAGCCTGCGGTCGGCAGCCGTTTCAAGATCAACAGCGCCGGACTGATACGGCGTTTCGCCACGCTGGACCTGGGGATTATCCAGATGCCCGAAGAGATGGTTGCCGATGACGTGGCCGCCGGCCGGCTGCGCCGCGTGCTGCCGCAATGGCATGGCAAGCCCACGCCGGTCTACGCCATCACCGAAACGCGCCTGCTGCCGGCTAAGACCCAGCGTTTTATCGAGTTTCTGCGGGAGCGCCTGGCCGCGCGGCGGTGAGGCGGATTCCCGGCGCAGCGCCCTTGGAAGTAACAAATCCTTGACAGGCAAGCCAGCTATCTCGTACATTTAGGGTCATGACCTCGCATCTGCACCTATCCGCTTTCCTGCTGCCGCTGCCTAGCGCCCTATCGCTGGCAGCGCGCCTACTAGCACGCGCTTAATCCGCGTCTCAGTTGTACCCCGTGCCGGCCACAAGCCGCACCAGTCTTCAAACCCCAGGAAAGTTTGCACCGATGTTCACTACGGCTACCCATGCTCCATCCCGCACCGGCGATACGATCGCGCTGCCGGCTGGCGCACGCGCGCTGTCGACGCTACTGCTAAAACTACCGATCGGTTGCCTGGCCTAGTATCCCGTGGCCGCCCGGCAGCCCCTCGCCACACACAGTAGCGCCAGCACCCGCCGGCATCCCAGCACTTCCAAATTTAAAGACCCAGGAGCACCCCATGATGTTGCAGAACCCAGCAGCGAAGTACCGCGCCTTCCCACCTGTCCAATTGTCCGACCGCCAGTGGCCGAATAACATCATCTCCAAGCCGCCGATCTGGATGAGCACCGATCTGCGCGACGGTAACCAGGCCCTGATCGAACCAATGAGCGCGGAGAAGAAACTGCGCTTCTTCGAACTGCTGGTCAAGATCGGCCTCAAGGAAATCGAAGTGGGCTTCCCTTCGGCCTCGCAGACCGACTTCGACTTCGTGCGCAAGCTGGTGGAAGAAGACCGCATCCCGGACGACGTGACCATCATCGTGCTGACCCAGTCGCGCGATGAGCTGATCCGCCGCACCGTGGAATCGGCGGCCGGTGCCAAGCGCGCCATCGTCCACCTGTACAACTCGGTGGCGCCGGTATTCCGCAAGGTGGTCTTCGGCATGTCGCGCGAAGAGATCACCAACATCGCCACCACCGGCACCAAGCTGGTCAAGGAATTGATCAAGCAGCACCCGCAGACCGACTGGGGCTTCGAATACACGCCCGAATCGTTCTCCACCACCGAACTCGATTTCTCCAAGCATATCTGCGACGCCGTCACCGCGATCTGGGAACCGACCCCGCAGAAGAAGATGATCATCAACCTGCCGTCGACGGTGGAATGCAGCACCCCGAACGTCTACGCCGACCAGATCGAATGGATGTCGCGCAAGCTGGCGCGCCGCGATTCGCTGATCATCAGCGTCCACCCGCACAACGACCGCGGCACCGCCGTCGCCTCCGCCGAGATGGCCGTGATGGCCGGCGCCGACCGCGTTGAAGGCTGCCTGTTCGGCAACGGCGAACGCACCGGCAACGTCGATCTCGTGACCCTCGCGCTGAACCTCTACACCCAGGGCGTGCATCCGGGCCTGGACTTCTCCGACATCGACGAAGTGCGCAAGTGCGTCGAAGAGTGCAACCAGTTGCCGGTGCATCCGCGCCACCCCTACGTGGGCGACCTGGTATTCACCGCCTTCTCCGGTTCGCACCAGGACGCGATCAAGAAGGGCTTCGCCAAGCAACAGGAAGGCGCGATCTGGGAGATCCCCTACCTGCCGATCGACCCGCAGGACCTGGGCCGCAGCTACGACGCCGTCATCCGCGTCAACAGCCAGTCCGGCAAGGGCGGCATGGCGTACCTGCTGGAGCAGGACTACGGCCTGGTGCTGCCGCGCCGCCTGCAGATTGAGTTCAGCCGCGCGGTGCAAGCCGTGGCCGACGCCACCGGCCTGGAAATCACCGCCGAAGGCATCTACGACATCTTCAGCAAGGAGTACTTCGAGCAACATGCGCCGTACGCCTACAACTCGCACAAGATGGTGGAAGACACCACCAGCGACGAGCCGGTGCAGATTGACATCGCCCTGACCCACCGCAATGCGCCGATGGCGCTGCAAGGCGGCGGCAACGGCCCGATCGACGCCTTCGTCGACGCGCTCGGCCTGGACATCAAGCTGATGGACTACCACGAGCACTCGATCGGCTCCGGCGCCAATGCCAAGGCGGCCTGCTACGTCGAACTGCGCCTGGCCAATGGCCCGACGCTGTTCGGCGCAGCGATCGACAGCAATATCCTCACGGCCTCGTTCAAGGCTGTGCTGAGCGCCGTCAACCGCCAGATCAAGCAACAGGAAGCCGCAACGGCGCCAGCGGGCGCCGAAGCCACCGCATAAACAAGCACCGGCCAGCCGCCGCCAGGCCGGATATTGAAGGGCGTCCCACGAGGGCGCCCTTTCACCATCCATCCGATCCATATCCATGACCAATTTCACGCTCTCCGTTACCCTCGCCGCTACCTTCCTGCTGACCGGCGCCAGCGCCCATGCGGCGCCGCCCACCGGCCAGGACGCCCTCGCCGGCGGCCAGATCAAGGTCGATGTCGGCGGCCGCAAGCTCAATCTGTACTGCACCGGCAAGGGCTCGCCCACGGTGCTGTTCGAAGCGGATGGCGGCCGCGCGGGATGGGATTGGTCGGCGGTGCTGCCGGAAGTGGCCAAGCGCACCCGCGCCTGCGTCTACGACCGCGCCGGCATGGGCTTCAGCGATCCGGCCATCCGCGCATCGACCGCCGGCAACGCCAGCAAGGACTTGAACTTCCTGCTCAAGAACGCGCGCATGATGGAGGGCCCTTACGTCATCGTGGGCGCGGGTTTCGGCGCCATGGTGGCGCAGCAGTTCGCGCTGCGTTCGCGCGGCGCCGTCACCGGCCTGGTACTGGTGGAGGCGATGCACGAAGACGCGCTGCCGCAGGACCGGGCGGCCAGCCTGGAAGCGGCGCTGGCCTGCCTG
The DNA here is from genome assembly GCF_047302815.1 of Duganella sp. CT11-25. Lineage (NCBI taxonomy): Bacteria > Pseudomonadati > Pseudomonadota > Betaproteobacteria > Burkholderiales > Oxalobacteraceae > Duganella > Duganella sp. CT11-25. The sequence continues at coordinate 6,765,341 of NZ_JBKBFD010000001.1, read as the reverse complement.
GCGGCTGCGGAACAGGGCAAGACCGGCGCCGGCTGCAGCTACCCCGCCACCGGCATCAACGGCGAAATCGGCGCCAGGCTGGCGGCGGCGCAGGCGGCGCAGGTGGCCAAGCCGTCCTACTGGCGCGCCCGCGCATCCGAGCTTGACAGCCTGGAGACCAGCGCCGGCCAGATGCGCTCGGCCCGCAAGCCTTTCGGCGACATGCCGGTGGCCGAAGTGCCGCGCGGCGAACCGGCGGCCATCGTCGCCGCCGTGATGGACGTGCTGGATAAGCAAAAATAAAGCAGAGCGTCCCGCCCGCGCAACACCCCCACAACAAGTTTTGCCGCAGTGCAGCATCCGGCGATATACTGGATTGACGATAGACTGTGGGGAGCCTGCGGCATGAATATCTCGAATCTCAAGATAGGCGCGCGGCTCGCGGTCGCCTTCGGCGCCGTGCTGGTGCTGATGGCCATCCTGATCGGCGTCGGCCTGCAAAGGCTCGACAGCATCGGCAATCTTAATCAAACCATCATCGACAAGGACTGGGTCAAGGCGGAAGCGGCGGCCATGGTCGGCAGCACCACGCGCGCCAACTCGGCGCTGACGCTGGAACTGTTCACCACCACCGATGCCGCGCGCATCGCCGGCATCTACCGCGAGATGGAGATCAACAAAAAGATCATCAGCGCCGCGCTGGAAACGCTGGACGGCTTGATCTACAAGGACGAAGGCAAGGCGCTGATGGCCGCCGTCAAGGAGCAGCGCAAGGCCTATGTGGCCTCCTTCACGCAGATCGGCAAGCTGCTGGCGGCGGACCAGCGCGACGAAGCGCTGGCCGCGCTGCGCGGCGACATGCTGCCCAAGCTGGCCAGGCTGCAGGACAGCATCCGTGAGCTGTCGGACTTGCAGAAGAGCGTGGTGACCAGCAACGGTGAGCTGGTCAAGCAGGATATTTCCACGGCCAGCAAGATGATGGGCTGGATCGGACTGGTCGCGCTAGCGCTGGGCCTGGCCTTCGCCTGGCGCGTCACGCGCTCGATCACCGATCCGATCGGCGACGCGCTGAAGATGGCGCGCGCCGTCGCCGCCGGCGACCTGACCCGCAACATCACCAGCGCGCAGCGCGACGAAATGGGCCAGTTGCTGCAGGCGCTGGGGCAGATGAACGACAACCTCGCCAACATCGTCGGCCGCGTGCGCAGTGGCACCGGCGCGATCAACACGGCGTCGGCGGAAATCGCCAGCGGCAATATGGACCTGTCGTCGCGCACCGAACAGCAGGCCAGCTCGCTGGAGGAGACGGCGGCCTCGATGGAGGAGTTGACCAGCACCGTCAAGCAGAACGCCGCCAACGCACACCAGGCCAACGAACTGGCGCAATCAGCCACCCAGGTGGCGCAGCGCGGCGGCGCGGTAGTCGCGCAAGTGGTCAGCACCATGAACTCGATCAACGACTCGTCGCGCAAGATCGTCGACATCATCGCGGTCATCGACGGCATCGCCTTCCAGACCAACATACTGGCGCTGAACGCCGCGGTGGAAGCGGCGCGCGCGGGCGAACAGGGACGCGGCTTCGCGGTGGTGGCGACGGAAGTCCGCAACCTGGCGCAGCGCTCGGCCAGCGCGGCCAAGGAAATCAAGGCGCTGATCAACGACTCGGTCGACAAGGTCGCCGCCGGCGCGCAGCTGGTCGACCTGGCCGGCAGCACGATGAGCGAAGTACAGGACAGCGTGCGCAAGGTCACGGAGATCGTCGGCGAGATCACGCTCGCCAACCGCGAGCAGACCGGCGGCATCGAGCAGATCAACATCGCCATCAGCCAGATGGACCAGGTCACGCAGCAGAACGCCGCGCTGGTCGAACAAGCCGCCGCAGCGGCCGCCGCGATGCAGGACCAGGCCGGCGAACTGAACCACGTCGTCAGCCAGTTCCGCCTGGCCGCCTAAACTCCGGGGTCAGGTCCAAAACCCGGACACGAGCTCAACCGCTAGCGGCAGAGTTCGTGTCCGTGATCTGGACCTGACCCCGGATTTATGTTCAACGCTGTGCGAGTCGAATGCCGGTGAACTGCCAGCGCGCGCCGGCCGGGAAGAAGTTGCGGTAGCTGGCGCGCGCGTGGCCGTCCGGCGTGGCGCACGACGAGCCGCGCAGCACGTATTGGTTCAGCATGAACTTGCCGTTGTACTCGCCCAGCGCGCCCGGCGCTACCTGGAAGCCGGGGTACGGCGCATAGCTGCTGCTGGTCCATTGCCAGCAGTGGCCAAACATCTGCTGCAGCCCTTCGCCGTGCGGCGCGCCCGCCGGATGCAGCGTGCCGGTCTCGATGGCGGCCTGCGCGGCGGCCAGCTCCCATTCCGCTTCGGTCGGCAAACGGGCACCGGCCCAATTGGCATAGGCATCCGCTTCAAACAGCGATACATGCGTGACCGGCCGCTGCAGGTCCAGCGCCTGCGCGCCATACAGCGTGAATTCCTGCCATTGCCCCTGGTCGTCCTGCTGCCAGTAGATCGGACCGTTCAAGTTCTGGCTGCGCACCCAGTCCCAGCCTTCGGCCAGCCACAGCGAGGCGTCGAAGTAGCCGCCGGCGGCGATGAACGCCAGGTATTCGCCATTGGTCACCAGCCGCGACGCCAGCACGAACGGCGCCACATATTGCTTGTGGCGCGGCAGTTCGTTGTCGAAGCAGAAGCCATCGCCGTCATGGCCGATATCGGTCAGTCCGCCGTCGAACGCCAGCCACGCCATCGGCGCGGCGGCGGCGGCTTGCGGCAGCGGCGCCGCTACGTACTCCGGCAGCAGCGCGCTTTGCGCCAGCAGGTGCTTGACGTCGGTGAGCATCAGTTCCTGATGCTGCTGTTCGTGCTGCAGGCCGAGCGCGATCAGCTCCGCCAGCTGCGCGCTCTGCTCCGCCGGCAGTTCGCCGGCCAGCAGGCGTGCGATGCGGGCGTCGACGTCGGCGCGATAGGCGCGCACCTGCGACATGGCGGGCCGCGTCAGCAGGCCGCGCTGCGCGCGTGGATGCTTTTCGCCGACGCCGTTGTAGTAGGAGTTGAACAGCACCCGGAACGCCGGATGGAACGGTGCGAATTCCGTCTCCATGCGCTCAAGGATAAAGGTCTCGAAGAACCACGTGGTATGCGCCAGATGCCACTTGATCGGACTGGCGTCCGGCATCGATTGTGCGCCGCAATCCTCGTCGGTGAGCGGCTCGGCCAGCGCCAGCGAACGCCGGCGGACCGCGTCGTAGCGGGTTTTGAGTTGTTGCTGCGGCAGGCGCATGTCCATAAGCGTGATCTTCTCCGTTCAGTCGCGGCTCAGTTGCGAATAACCCGGGCATGGATGACGGCGAACCAGTTGGCCGGGTCGGTCCACACATGCGAGGTGGCGAAGCCGGCTCGCTCCAGCAGACCGACGAAGGACTGCCGCGTGTACTTGTAGCTGTATTCGGTGTGTATGCGCTCGCCGAGCGCGAACCGCCGCTCGCCGCCCTGCCAGCGCACCGTCAGCGCGCTGCGCGCCTCCAGGTGCATCTCGATACGCTTTTCCTCCGCGTTGAAGAAGGCCCGGTGCCGCCACTGGCCGACATCGAAATCGGTGCCGGCCAGCCGGTTCAGGTGGCGCAGCATATTCAGGTTGAAGGCCGCCGTCACGCCCAGCGCGTCGTCGTAGGCCGCATCCAGCACGGCGCTGTCCTTGACCAGGTCCACGCCGATCAGCAGACCGCCATCCTCGCCGGCATTGGCGCGCAGCCCACGCAGGAAGACGATGGCCTGCTCCGGCGAGAAATTGCCGATCGACGAGCCGGGATAGAAAAACACGCGGCGCTGCTTGCGCACATTGTCCGGCAATTCAAAGCCGTTGGAAAAATCCAGCCCCAGCGCCGTCATCTCGATCTCGGGGAAGCGCTGCTGCAACTGCGTGACCGCGCCGGTCAGGAAGTCCGCCGAGATGTCGACCGGCACGTACTGCGCCGGCTGCAGCAGCGGGAACAGCGAGGCCGCCTTGGCGCAATTGCCCGCCCCCATGTCGATCAGCGTCGCGCCCGTGCCGACGCTGCGCGCCATGTCGGCGCCATGCTCGGCGAAGATGCCGGCTTCGGTGCGGGTCGGATAGTATTCAGGAAGTTCGCAGATCGCTTCGAACAGCTTCGATCCCAGCCCGTCATAAAAGTACTTGGGCGAGAGGTGGGCGTTCGGCGCCAGCAGGCCGGCGCTGATTTCGGCGATGGCCGCCGAGGAGCGGGACGTTTGCATAAAGTGCTTTGCCTTTAACTAGGTGGTCATCCGCAGATAACATTTTTGTTATGATAGCCGAATATCCATTTTGTCGCGCCGCCCAGAAAAAACTGTGCGGCTTTTCACATTGGGTGGCTGTAGCAGTACAAATCTTACAAAAAGGGTGAACCGCAATGAAAATCTCCGCCATGAACACACTCAAATCCGTACTGGCCGCCGGCCTGATGCTGGCCGCCTCCTGGTCCCAGGCGCAATCGGCCGACCGCGTCTTCCGCGTTTCCGCAATTCCAGACGAAGCGCCGACCGAACTGCAGCGTAAGTTCAAACCGCTGGGCGAGTACCTGGAGAAGAAGATCGGCATGAAGGTCGAGTTCACTCCCGTCACCGACTACGCCGCTTCGGTCGAGGCGCTGATCAACAAGAAAGTCGACATGGTCTGGTTCGGCGGCTTCACCTTCGTGCAGGCCAACGACCGCAGCAAGGGCCAGATCACGCCGCTGGTGCAGCGCGCCGAAGATGAAAAGTTCCGCTCCGTGTTCATCACCACCAACAAGGGCATCAACAGCCTGGCCGACCTGAAGGGCAAGACCCTGAGCTTCGGTTCGGAATCGTCGACCTCGGGCCACCTGATGCCGCGCTCCTTCCTGCTGGCCGCCAAGATCGATCCGGACGCCGACCTGAAACGCATCGCCTTCTCCGGCGCGCATGACGCCACCGTGGCCGCCGTCGCCGGCGGCAAGGTCGATGCCGGCGCACTGAACATCTCGGTCTGGGAAAAACTGGTCGCCGAGAAGAAGGTCGATCCAGCCGTGGTGCGCGTGTTCTACACCACGCCCGGCTACTACGATTACAACTGGTCCGTGCGCACCGACATGAACGCCGACCTGAAGAAGAAGCTGACCGACGCCTTCCTGGCGCTGGATGCCAACAAGCCGGAAGACAAGGCCATCATGGAATTGCAGCGCGCCTCCAAGTTCATCCCGACCAAGGCCGAGAACTACAAGAACATCGAAGCCGCCGCACAGAACGCGGGCCTGCTGAAGAAGTAATCGCATCGACACTTATCCTATGGCGACTTACCAACTGCGGAACCTGACGGTGCGGCACCTGTCCGCACCCCAAGCTCCCGCGCTGCAAGCGATTACGCTGACCATCGAACAGGGCGAGCAACTGGCCCTGATCGGCCCATCCGGCGCCGGCAAGACCACCTTGCTGGCGACGCTGGCCTGCTCCCACAAGCCGGCCGAAGGCAGCTTCCAGGCTTTCGGCGCGGACCCGTGGGCGCTGGGCGAGGCAGCGCGTCACCGCTTGCGCGCGCAGTTGTTCCTGGCGCCGCAAACGCCGCCGCTGCCGCCGCGCCAGCGCGTGGTGACGGCGGTGCTGGCCGCGCGCCTGCCGCAATGGAGTTTGTGGCGCGCACTGGTCTCGCTGTTCAAGCCTGCCGACCCGGAAGCGGCGTGGCAGGCGCTGTCGCGCTTCAACCTGGGCGACAAACTGTATTCCCGCGTCGACCGCCTGTCCGGCGGCGAACGCCAGCGCTGCGGCCTGGCGCGCCTGCTGCTGTCGCCGGCCAAGGCGCTGCTGGTGGACGAGCCGCTGTCCGCGCTCGACCCCGCGCTATCCGAACTCACACTGGCCACCCTGCGCGAGGAAGCCAAGGCGCGCAACGCCACCCTGGTCTGCAGCCTGCACCAGGTCGACCTGGCGCTGAGCCACTTCCCGCGCATCGTCGCCCTGCGCGACGGCCGCGTCGAATTCGACCTGCCGCGCGCTCAGGTCACGCCGCAGATGGTCGCCGCGCTGTACGCCGGCGAGCAGCCCGCCGCCAGCGCACCGCAGGAGCATGACGCCATGGCGGTCAAGCTCGGCATCGGCGCCTGCCTGTAATGACCGCACTGGAAACCAATCAGCATCCCGACCCGGCATGGCGCAGCCGCCTGATCGCCTGCGCGGTCGCCGTGATCGTACTGTGGCCCATGCTGGTGGTCAGCGAATTCAAGCCGTGGATACTGTTCGACTGGCAGAGCCTCACGGCCACCGGCCGCTTCCTGTCCGACTTCCTCGTGCCGGCCCACGGCGCCGAATTCCTCGCCATGCTGCTGCGCGAAACCTGGCAAACCGTAGCCATCGCCACCGCCGGCCTGGCGCTGGCCCTGCTGGGCGCCATTCCCGCCACGCTGATCGTCAACGAACAGTTGTCGATATCCTCGCTCGGCACCGGCCGCATGCGCCCTGTGGCACGGCTGGTGCGCCAGCTGGTGCGCTGGCTGCTGGTCCTGCTGCGCAGCGTGCCGGAGCTGGTGTGGGCGCTACTGTTCGTGCGCATCATCGGCCTCGGCCCGACGGCCGGCGTGCTGGCCATCGCCCTCACCTATTGCGGCATGCTGGGCAAGGTCTACGCCGAGATCCTCGAATCGTCCGACGCCCACGCCAGCGACACGCTGCTGGCCAACGGCAGCGGGCGACTGGCCGCGCTGCTGTACGGCGCGCTGCCGGAAGCGGCCTCGGAACTGATGTCCTACACCGTCTACCGCTGGGAATGCGCGATCCGCGGTTCGGTGGTGATGGGCTTTGTCGGCGCCGGCGGCCTTGGCCAGCGCATGGATGAATCGATGAAAATGCTGGCCGGCTCGGAAGTGGCATCGATGCTGCTGGTGTTCGTGGCCTTGGTGGCGCTGGCCGACCTGTTCTCCAAGGTCCTGCGCCGGAGGCTCGGATGAAACACCAGGATATGCCCCGTCCTCCCGCGCGCGACTGGACCGTGCTGACGCTGATGCTGGTGCTGGCCGTGCTGGTCGTCGCCAGCTTCGCCACGCTGCCGCTCAAGTGGCGCGAGTTCTTCACCGCCGAAGCGGTCAACAGCACGGTCGAGCTGCTGCAAGGCTTTGCGCCGCCGGACCTGTCCGGCCCCTTCGTCATCAAGACCGCCTGGGCCACCGTCGAAACCATGGCCATGTCGGCGCTCGGCACGCTGCTGGCGGTGATCGCCGGCCTGGCCTTCTCGCTGCCTGCGGCCGGACGTTTCGGCGGCGCCGCGCGCGGCGCCATGCGCTCCATGCTCAACGTGCTGCGCTCGATCCCGGAACTGGTGTGGGCCTCCATCCTGCTGATCGCGGCGGGCCTCGGGCCGTTCGGCGGCACGCTGGCGCTGGCCGCGCACACCGCCGGCGTGCTGGGACGCCTGTTCGCCGATTCGCTGGAAAACGCCGCGCCGCTGCCGGAGCAAACCCTGCGCACCAACGGCGCCTCGGCGATGAGCGCCTTCTTCTACGCCACGCTGCCGCAAACGCTGCCGCAGATGCTGTCGTACACGCTGTACCGGTGGGAGAACAACATCCGCGCCGCAGCCATCCTCGGCGTGGTCGGCGCCGGCGGCCTGGGGCAGATGCTCAAATACCACCTGTCGCTGTTCCAGATGCAGAAAGCCGCCACCGTCATCATCGCCATGCTGCTGCTGGTCGCGCTGGTCGACGGCATCAGCTTCGCCATGCGCCGCGCCCTCACCCGATAATCATAAAATAGTCATTAAAGGCCCGTCCATGCTGGAACTGCGCAACCTGTCCAAATCGTATGCCGGCGGCCGCCCGGTGCTGGACCGCCTGTCGTGGACCTTCAAGGCCGGCGAGTTCGTCGCCATCATGGGCGATTCCGGCGTCGGCAAATCGACGCTGCTCAACCTGATCGCCGGCCTCGATACGCCGGACGCGGCGCCGGGCGAATCGCCGATCGTCGTCGATGGCGTCCCGATGTCCGGCCTGGACGACGACGCCGCCACCAGGCTGCGGCGCGCGCGCATGGGTTTCATCTTTCAAGCCTTCCACGTGCTGCCGCATCTGACGCTGCTGCAAAACGTCGCCCTGCCGCTGCTGCTCAACGGCCTGCCCACCGCGCGCGCGGCGGAAATGCTGGATGCCGTCGGCCTGGGCGGACGCGGCCACGATTTCCCCCATCAACTTTCCGGCGGTGAAATGCAGCGCGTGGCGATCGCCCGCGCGCTGGTGCACCGCCCGGCCCTGGTGCTGGCCGACGAGCCTACCGGCAACCTCGACCCAGACACCGCGCATAGCATCCTGCAACTGTTGCGCCGTGAAATCAAAGCCACCGGCGCATGTGCCATCATGGTGACACATTCGCAATCTTCTGCCGAAATGACAGACAAAATCCTACATTTATCACAAACCGGGATACAAGAAACAACAATCGTCAACCCGTTTGCGCAATAAACAAGATAATTTAATTGGCAAACCCTGCACTTTTTTTCTCCGCGTAGTATTATTGAAATTAACTTGCATGGTTATTAAGAATGTTGAGTCGCGTACCACATTCGGACCAAAAAAATGTGGGCGCTAGCCTTGCCAGGAAACGTCTTTATTCACGTTTTGAGCAAAGGAGGAGCAAACATGAACGTACGGCAAAAGAAGCTGGAACTGATTGAAGCCATGAATCGTGCTCGGGCGCTGGAACCATCCAGTTTCGTCCCGAACAAGCTGCTTGATACTTTGATCGAAAAAATGAACTTGAAGAACGATGCAGAGTTGTGCCGGGTGCTGGAAGTACAGCCTCCGATCATCAGCAAGATCCGACACCGGAAATTGGCGGTTGGTGCGACGATTCTGCTGCGGATGCATGAGAAGTCAGATATCAGCATTCGTGAATTGAAAGATCTGTCGACCGCGTCTATGCACTGAGCAGCCCAGCTGATCTTGCCATGCCAGGCGCCGGCATGCGGTATCCGGCGCCCCTAATGCGCCCTTGCGTACAGCCCAAACCCCGCTGAACGCCGCATTATCCCTCCTGCCACACCTTACTTTACATTCGTCCCGACTCTTACGCGCAGGCGCGCCAGAGGTCTATAATGAACCCGTCTTAAGAGGGGCACGCGATGAAAGTACCCGACATTCCACTGGACGAAAACCTGCGCCTGTCGACACTGCGCTCGCTCGGCGTGCTCGATACGCCGGAAGAAGACCGCTTCGATCGCCTGACACGCATGGCCAAGCGCATGTTCCGGGTGCCGATCGCCCTCGTCAGCCTGGTCGACGAAAACCGCCAATGGTTCAAATCCTGCGATGGCCTGCCGGTGCGCGAAACGCCGCGCGATGTCTCCTTCTGCGGCCACGCCATTCTCGGTGAAGATATCTTTGTGATACCCGACGCGCTGGCCGATCTGCGCTTTGCCGACAATCCGATCGCGGTCGATGCGCCGCATGTGCGCTTCTATGCCGGCTGCCCGTTGCGCGCGCCGAACGGCGCCAAGATCGGCACGCTGTGCGTGATCGACCACGTGCCGCGCGAGTTCGACGAGAATGACGCCGCAGCCCTGCGCGACCTCGCCGCGATGGTGGAAGATGAACTGGCGGCCTTCCAGCTGGCCACCACCGACGAGCTGACCAAGATATCGAACCGGCGCGGCTTCCTGCATCTGGCCCGGTACAGCCTGAATTTCTGCGCCCGCCGCGGCGCCACCGCCTCGCTGGCGTTCATGGACCTGGACAAGTTCAAGCCGATCAACGATATCTACGGCCACGCCGAAGGCGACCACGCGCTGGCGGTGTTTGCGGAACTGATGACCACTTCGTTCCGCAGCTCGGACGTCTTTGCCCGCCTGGGCGGGGACGAGTTCGCCGTCCTGCTGACCAACTCCAACCAGCAGCAAGCGCAAGTAGCCATCGGCAGTTTCGCCAAGCGGCTGCAGGAGCGCAATGCGGAGGACCAGCGCGGCTACGAACTGGCTTTCTCATGCGGCATCGTGGAATTCGACCCTGCGGTCCAGAGCTCGATCGAAGCGCTGCTGGCGCAAGGCGATGCGCTCATGTACGGCATCAAGGCCGCCAAGAGAACCCCGCCTCACTAGCGCGCTAGCACTTCTCGTATTTCCAGTTGCGCGACTTGCCTTCGGCGATCCACTCAATCGCCTGCTCCAGCCGGCGCACGCGGGTCGCGTCGGTTTTCGCTTCGCTGATCCACTCGGCGTAATCGCGCTGCTTGCTCGGGCTGAAGGCCTCGAAGTGCTTGCGCGCGGCCGGCACCTTCTTCAGCGCGGCGGTCAACTCGTCGGGAATCAACAGCTCGCGCGGCGCGGCGGGCTTGGCGCGGGCCGGCGCGGCCACGCCTTCGTCGTTCAGCTTCATGGCCTGCTTGATGTAGGCGGTGAGCACCTTCTTCGACGGCAGGTCCCTGATCGATTCGATGCGGCCGAAATGACCCATCGCCTCGCGCCTGGCTTCATCGGCCATCAATAGCTCGGCCTTCCAGAAGCCGAACGCGCAATGCGCCTTGAACGACGCCATGCTGCACATCATGCCCTTGTACATAAAATGCGGGAAGCTCCACTTCATCGTCTCCTCCACGTCAGGACAGGCGGCATGCACCACCGCGCGCAGGTGCTCCAGGATGGGCTGCGCAAATTCGGCGGATTTGGCGATGTAGGCGTCTACGCGCGGATCGATGGTGGTCATCTCGGTGGGTCCGTTAAAAATATTCTGGATGCTGCGTCGTCATGCCGGACTCGAACTGGTTCACGGGCTGGAAGTTCGGCAGGCCGGGCGAGACGCGGCGGCCCGTGTCCCAGCTGCGCCAGGCACGCGGACTATCGTACTGCATCAGCAGCAGATCGCCCAGATCCTTGTACGCTCCGCCCAACACCGGGTCCGCTTCCAGCACCTCCTCGAAAAGCTGCTGGCTTTCCTTGTATTGCCGCAGGCGGAGCCGGTGATTGGCCTCGAACAGCTTGAGCACATAGGCTTTGCGCGGCGCCAGCTTGCGCAGTTCCACCAGCGTCTTCACGGCGTCGGCATACTGTTCCGGCTTGGCCGGATTGATGGATGCGAACATCAGCGTCAGCGAGGGCGAATCGCGCACGGCTTGCATCTGCGCGGCGGCCAGCTGCGCCATCGGCTTGCCGGTGGCGAGCGTGCATTCAATCCGGCCCAGCATGGTGTCCATCACATTGGCATCGCTGAAATCGACGGAGTTATCGCAGGGATGGGCGGCGCGCAGCGCATCCAACTGCTGCGGCGACATCGCCGCCACGCGGTCCAGCAACGCGTCCAGGCCCTGCCCGGATGCGCGCGGCGCATAGCCCTTCACGTCATAGGCCGGCGGCTGCGCGGGCTGCACCGCGGCCATCGCCAGGTTCAGAGTACGCACGCCGCCGGCGCTGCGCATGGTCAGCGTCAACCGGTCGGGGATCATGCCGCTTTTGGCCAGCTTCTCCAGCAACTGGGGATGCCCGCCTTGGGTATAGCGGACGAATTGCGCAAAGCGCGCCGCATCCGCCGCATCGACCTTGGCGCCGCTTTTGCTCCATGACGCCAGCTCCATGCCGCCGCTGGAGAAGCGCAGCATGTCGCCATCGGTCTTCTCGTCGATGACGCTGGCCTTGTCTTTGGCGACCGCCAGTTCGTTTTCTATGTCCACCGTGCGCCCAAGCGCGGCATCGAGCTTCACCGAGGCCAGGGCGCCATTGAGCACTTTGCGGTTTTCCATCTCCATGACGCGAAAGCCGAGCGTATCGAACAACGAGAAATCCACATAAGTCCCGGCCGCCAGATCGATTTCGATGCGCCGCCGCGCGCTAAAGTCGTAGATCGTGCGAACCTTGGGCGACTGGACAGCGATATAGGTGTCGGCCAGCGTCACGTCCACTTGGGTGGAGCCCGAGGTCACGTGCAGGGCCACCGCAGCGTAGGCCGGCGGGGCAACAAGCGCCAGCAGGGTGATAAACACGGCAATGCGCATGATGCTCCCGTTTCGAGGATGATGAACCGCCATGCTATGCAAGGGTTGCAAATTAATCAAACCCTTTTTACGTAACATTTTGTTGCACGATACACAAAGCACATACAGCGGCCCACAGAATTTGGCATACTCTGCAGACTATGAGAGCTCCCATCCTGCTGACGTTGTCGATGTCGCTGCTTGCCGGCTGCGCCACCACTGCCCTGACGCCGCCACCGCCGCCATCCGATCCGGTGGCCTTGAGCAGTGCGCTGAACCGCGTCAGCTGGGGCGTGAACCTGAGCACCTACCAGCAGGCCGAGAAGCTGGGCTACGACGCCTGGCTGGAACGCCAGTTGCATCCCGCGCCCGCCGTGCTGCCGGCCGCCGCCCAGGCGCAGATCGACGCCATGAGCATCACGCAGAAACCGCTGCCGCAACTGGTGCAGGAACTGGAGCAGCAGCGCAAGGACTACGACAAGACACTCGCCGACGACGAAGCCAAGAAAGCCGCTCAACGCGCCTACCAGCAGGAGATGACGCGGCTGGCGCGCGAGGCGGCCACGCGCTCGCTGCTGCGCGACCTGTACTCGCCGAACCAGCTGCAGGAGCAGATGACGTGGTTCTGGATGAACCACTTCAACGTCCACCAGTTCAAGAGCAATGTACGCGTGCTGGTCGGCGACTACGAGGAAAACGCGATCCGTCCGCATGCGCTGGGCAAGTTCCGTGACCTGCTGGCGGCCACGCTATACCATCCGGCCATGATCCGCTACCTGGACAACGAACAAAACGCCGCCAACCGCATCAACGAGAACTACGCGCGCGAGATCATGGAGCTGCACACGCTGGGCGTGGACGGCGGTTACAGCCAGGCCGACGTGCAGCAACTGGCGCGCATCCTCACCGGCGTCGGCGTCAACCTCGGCGACACCATGCCGAACGTGAAGAAGGAGAAGCAGGAGCAGTATGTGCGCAAAGGCCTGTTCGAGTTCAACCCGAACCGCCACGACTACGGCGACAAGGAATTCCTCGGCCAGACCGTCAAGGGACGCGGCCTGGCCGAAGTCAATGAAGCGCTGGACCGGTTGAGCCGCCATCCGGCCACCGCCCGCTACGTCAGCAAAAAGCTGGCGATCTACTTCGTCGCCGACGAACCGCCGCCGGCGCTGGTCGAACGCATGGCCGCCAGCTTCCAGTCCAGCGACGGCGACATCGCCGCCACCTTGCGCACCATGTTCACCTCGGCCGAATTCACGCAATCGCTGGGCAAAAAATTCAAGGATCCTGTGCACTACGTTGTATCCGCCGTGCGCCTGACCTATGACGACAAGGTCGTCCTCAACGCCGGCCCGATGCTGAACTGGCTGACGCGCATGGCCGAACCGCTGTACGGCCGCCAGACGCCGGACGGTTATCCGCTGACGCAATCCGGCTGGGCCAGTCCCGGCCAGATGACGACGCGCTTTGAAATCGCCAAGGCCATCGGCACTGGCAGCAATGGCCTGTTCAAGCCGGAAGGTCCGCAAACGCAGGAACGCCCGGCCTTCCCGCAACTGGCCAATGCGCTGTACTACCAGTCGCTGCAAAAATCGCTGGCGCCCGCCACGCGCCAGGCGCTGGAACAAGCCGGCTCGCCGCAGGAGTGGAACACGCTGCTGCTGTCGTCGCCGGAACTGATGCACCGTTAAGGAGGTCGCAAGATGGAACGCCGCACCCTGCTCAAGTCCCTTGCCGCACTGCCTGCCGCCGCCATGGCCGGCAATCTGTGGGCGGCCCCCGCCAGCAAGACGCGGCTGCTGTTCGTCTTCATGCGCGGCGGCTACGACGCCACCAACCTGCTGGTGCCCATCTCCAGCCAGTACTACTACCAGGTACGGCCCAACATCGCCATCCCCAAGCCCAGCGCCGAACTCAATTCCGCCCTGCCGATCGACGCCGACTGGGGCTTGCACCCTGCCCTGCGCGACAGCGTCTATCCGTTGTTCACCGCCGGCCAGGCCGCCTTCATACCGTTCGCCGGCACCGAGGACCTGTCGCGCAGCCACTTCGAAACGCAGGACAGTATTGAACTCGGCCAGCCGCTGGACCGCACGCGCGACTACCGCTCCGGTTTCCTGAACCGGCTGGCGTCCACGCTGAACGCGGACCGCGCCAGCGCGATCTCCTTCACCGACCAGCTGCCGCTGGTCATGCAGGGCAGCCTGCAGGTACCGAATACCGCCTTGCGCTCGATCGGCAAGCCGTCCGTCGATCCGCGCCAGGCCAAGATGATCGCCGCCATGTACGATGGCACCGCGCTGTCGCAGCAGGTGCGCGATGGCTTCGATGTGCGCGCGGAAGTGATGAAGGAAATGATCGGCGAGATGGACGCGGCCAACCGCAACGCCATCACCGCCAAGGGCTTCGAACTGGAAGCGCGCCGCATCGCCAAGCTGATGAAGGACAAATACAACATCGGCTTCGTCGACGTCGGCGGTTGGGACACCCATGTCGGCCAGGGCGGCGCCACCGGCTACCTGGCCGGCCGCCTCGACGAACTGGGGCGCGGCCTGGCCGGCTTCGCGCAGGAAATGGGGCCGGACTGGAAGGACACGGTGGTCATCGTCGTCAGTGAATTCGGCCGCACCTTCCGCGAGAACGGCAACCGTGGCACCGATCATGGCCACGGCACGGTGTACTGGGTGCTGGGCGGTGGCGTCCAGGGCGGCAAGGTGCGCGGCGAGCAGATACGGCTGGAGCAATCCACGCTGTTCCAGAACCGCGACTACCCGGTCCTCAACGAATACCGCGCCATGTTCGGCGGCCTGCTGGCGCGCATGTACGGCCTCAATACCGGACAAGTCGAAAAAATCTTCGGCACGCCGGGGCGTGATCTCGGACTGGTCTAGCCATGCCGCTGCAACTACGTGCCGCCCAGAGCGACGACAAGCCTTTTTTGGCCCGGCTCGAGGAAGATTGCATGCGCGACTATGCGACCGCGCTCTGGGGCATCTGGCGTCCACGGCCCGACGATACGCTACGCCTCGACACGCACCGGATCATCCTGAAGGAAAATGCGGCGGTTGGTTGCGTCAGCATCACGCGGCATGCGGATCACGCCTGGCTCGAAAAGTTATACATTACACCGGCCAGTCAACGCCAAGGCATTGGGGCTCTAGTGCTGCAACAACTCATCTCCGAGGCAAACGCTTCTTCCCTGCCGCTCAGGCTGAGCGTCCTGACCACGAATCCGGCACGCGCCTTCTATGAACGCGAAGGCCTGTGCGTGTACGAGCGCAACGATGAGCGTTTTTTTATGTCGACGATGAATGAGCCAGGCCACGGCGCACCAACGCCCCCAATCGCATTAAGCGCTACTTAGCCAGCGATGCTTCTGATGCTCCCGTTTTGCAAATTGAAGGGCATTGGTTGTCTACTCCTGGCATGGCACTACAGGCTCCGCCCGGGCCAGCGTAACAAGCGCCGCCTGGACCTGCATCCCTCGGGCCACCGGGTCCCGCATACGCTGGACCACCCGGCCCTGCATACAAGGGACCACCTGGCCCTGCGTAGAACGGACCGCCAGGACCTGCATACGCCGGGCCACCGGGACCCGCATAGCAAGCGCCACCCGGAGTCGTTGGACAGCCCGCCGCTGTCGTAGCTTCTGGATTCACCGGTCTATTCGCACATCCGGAAATGGCAACTACCAACATTAGGACTACTGATGACATTAGAATTTTCATTTAATGTGCCTGGAGAAGCCAAACGTAAAAAATTGATTTGAGCCGGAATTATTATTGCAAATAAATCACCATTCTATAGGTGACATATTTCGATGCGCGCTCAAAGCCGTGATTATTTTTCGATACCTGGCACGACCTTGCCCGCCTTTGCGTTTTATCTATTCGCAGCCTCCACTCTTCAAACAGAATGATAAGCTCGGGATCACGCTTGCGCACGGATAGGCAGGCAGGGAAGCAACGACATGAAATCCGTCTTATCTCTGTGCCGGCTCGCGGTGGCTGTGATGGCCCTGGCGCCCATGGCGTGCGGTCTCGCCAGCAGTAGCGGCGTCCAGGATACGTCCACGGCCAAGACGAGCGCATCGGCACCAAACGCCGCGAAACCCGAAATCGATCGGCGGTCATTTGGCAGCGGCGCCTGGTTCGGCCTGTTCCGCCACCATCATCACCGGGGCCGGGGAGCACATCATGTTCAACGCCGCCGGGGGCTTGCCGTGATCGCCGACTTTGCCGATACCCGTCTCGAATCAAGGAATGAATTACGACTATCTGATCGGCGGCACCAGCAGCAACGCCGGCGTCACGCTGTTTGTCGACACCCAGGACAGCTTGAGCGTGATCTCCGAGGCCACGGGCAACTTCAACCATGAAGTCAACCATGCCGTCGGCGACGTGCCCGATCTTTATGGCACCTACGACACGCTTCACTATCTCACCCTGCTTTCGGACAGCTGGACGCTTCCGCCGCAAGACCTCACCGCTTACGAGCGGATGCTGCTGGGCTGGCTGGAGCCGCGCCCACTCCATCGGGGCAGCCAGAATGTCCGCCTGGCGTCGCCCAGCCAGCGCATGGACGCGGTACGCATTGACACGTCACGTCCCTCCGAATATTTTTTGCTTGAATACAGGCACAGGCCGGACAGCGGTTTTGGCTCCAACGCGCCGCCCTACAACGGGCTGGCCGTCTACCACGTGCTGGAAGGCTCCGATCAATGGACAGACCCTCCCCTGCTGAAGCTGGAAGCGGCCGATGGGGCGATTGCGCCAAATGCGTTCCCTGAGCTGAGTGATTTCCTGTCTCCCGACAACCCCGCGATGAAACGGCCGCTGGTGCTGCGCTCGTATTTCGACGATAAGGAAGTGTTCAGGCTGGACAATCTTTACTGGACCGGCGGCGATGGCATCGGCTTTAACGCCCAGGTTGCCCCCTATGTTCAACCAAACAATCTCCTGGTCAATGGTTCTTTCGAGCAGGGCCAGAATGGCGCTGCCGACGCGTGGATTGCAAATGCCTGGGTGGGAGGCTCCGTATTTTCCTGGGACAACCGGGTAGAAAGAAAAGGCCGGCGCAGCGTGAGCATCGCTTCCACAAGCCCCAACGACGCCGCATGGGCGCAGACAGTGTCGAACCTTGTTCCCGGACAGGCCTACCAGCTATGCGGCTGGGTCCGGGGCGAAAACATCGCCACCACATCTGATGCGCAGGTCGGCGCCAATGTCTCGGTGCTGGGTGGATTCATTCAGTCCGAGAGCCTGTCGGGGACTTTCGATTGGACACAAGCCTGCGTCATTTTCCGTCCAGACAGCAGTAGCGCCACCCTTGCCTGTCGCATCGGGTTTTACGGCAGCACGATGACGGGCAAGCTGTGGTGCGACGACATGACATTGGAGCCGCTGAAAAGCGCGTTCAGCAACTGAACAAACCGATTCAACCAAGGCGTTTTCCCATCCGCTCCAGCGCCCGCATGAACAGCTCCGGCTCGTCGGCCGCACGGGCCAGCACCAGCGCGCCCTGGATACCGCCGACCACATCCTCGGACAGCGATTGCGCGGTGGCGGCGTCGCGGCCGCCGCGCACCAGCGCCACCGCCAGCGCCTCCACCCATTCGGCGAAGTAGGACTGCACCTTGACGGCGAAGCGGTCGCGCTCATGACCAAGCGCGAACACTCCCACCAGGCAAACCTTGCGGCCGGACAGGAAGTAGCGGCCGACGGCGGTGAACATATGCTCCACGCCCTGCCCCGCATCCTCGGCCGTCCGCAGCGGCTGGAACACCTGGTCGCGGAACCAGCCGTCGATCTCGGCCAGCACCACGTCCGCCATCTCCTCTTTCCCGCCGGGGAAAAAGTTATAGATGCTGCCCTTGCCCAGCCCGGTTCCCTCGGTAATCCGCGCCAAACTGGCGCCCTCGAAACCGTAGGTGCGGAACACTTCGGCCAGCAGCGGCACCACATCGCCGCGCTCTCCCATCACTCTTGCCATGTCTACCTTTTTCTAAAATCCAAAATCGCTCAACCCCGGATGGTCCGCCGGACGCGGGCCGTTGATATCCCAGTGGAACTTGCGGTCGGCCGCCGCGATCGGCGTTTCGTTGATGCTGGCCAGGCGGCGCTGCATCAAGCCGTCCGCCGCGAACTCCCAGTTCTCGTTGCCGTAGGCGCGATACCACTGGCCGGAATCGTCATGGTATTCGTAGGCGAAGCGAACTGCAATGCGGTTGCCCTCGAATGCCCACAACTCCTTGATCAGGCGGTATTCCAGCTCGCGCGTCCATTTGCGCTTGAGCAGGCCGATGATCTCTTCGCGCCCGGTGACGAATTCGCCGCGGTTGCGCCACGGGCAGTCTTCGGTATAGGCCAGCGCGACCTTTTCCGGGTTGCGGCCGTTCCAGCCGTCTTCGGCCATGCGGACTTTTTGGATGGCCGTTTCACGGGTGAACGGCGGCAGTGGAGGACGAGTCATGAAATCACCTTTGAGTTAAGTTGAAACTGAGTTGTACCAAACGGTACAACAAGAATATACCTCGGCCGGCCAAGATGCAAGCAGTTTTGTGCCGATGAAGGGTCAGGTATATTCGACGCAGCCGTCCTGGCGGCAGAAGCTCACCAGCTTGATGCCCGCTTCGGCGGCGATGTCGATCGCCAGCGTGCTGGGTGCGGAGATCGTCGCCAGCATCGGGATGTTCATGCGCGCAGCCTTGCGCACCAGTTCATAGCTGGCGCGGCTCGACATGAAGACGAAGCCGTGCCGCAGGTCCACACCCTCCAGCGCCAGATGGCCGATCAGCTTGTCGAGCGCGTTATGGCGCCCCACATCCTCGCACACGCGCAGCACGGCGCCGTTGGCGTCGCACCATGCCGCCGCATGCACGCCGCCGGTGGCGCGCATCAGTTCCTGGTGTTGACCCAGTTCGGCGGCGGCGCGCGCGATCGCCGGCTGCAGCGTCGCGGCATCGTGCAGCGGCGCCGCTTCGATGCGGGAAGGCTTCAGGTCCAGCAGCTCCAGGCTCTCGATGCCGCACACGCCGCAACCGCTGCGCCCCGCCATCGAGCGGCGCTGCTGCTTGAGCTGGACGAATTCCTGGCTGGCGATGGTGATCTCGACTTCGAAGCTGCGCGCATGCTCCCGCACCTCGATGTCGAATACGTCGGCGCGTTGGGCCACCAGGCCCTCGGTCAGCGCGAAGCCCAGCGCGAACGGCTGCAGGTCGCGCGGCGTGACCATCATGACGGCATGCGAGATGCCATTGAAAACCAGCGCCACCGGGAGTTCCTCGGCGACGCGGTCGGTGGTGCGGGAGGCCTCCGCGCCGCGACGGCGCAGTACGGGACGCTCCTGGAATCCGGTTCGATCGGTGTCAGTGTCCAACTTCATCGCAGCCCCGCAGAATAAGCATAACGGCTTATTCTACACGGGGCGGCGAAGGACGTCAGGCAGCCAGCTGTTCGCCGTTGACGCCGTAGTGGCGGGCGTAGCGTCCATCCAGGTTCGCCAGCGGCAGCAGCAGGAACAGGTCGGCGCTTTCGAAATCAGGATCCCAGGCCGGTTCGCCGCAGATCCAGGCGCCGGAGCGCAGATAGCCCTTCAGCAGCGGCGGCACCTGCGGCTTTTGCGCGGCTTCCAGCTTGGAGAACGGGAACGGCAGGTGCGGCGTGACGCGGTATTCGGACGGCGCCAGGTGGCGCGAGGCCAGCGACTGGTAGACGGCGACGGCGTTGTGGCCGCCATCGGCCAGGCTGATGCTGGCGCAGCCGACCAGGTAGTCGCAATTCTCGCGGCGCATGTAGTCGGCCAGGCCGGACCACAGCAGCATGATGACGCTGCCGCCGCGATAATCAGGATGGATGCAGGCGCGGCCCGCTTCGACCATGCGGCCGCGCAGGTTGTTCAGGCGGCCCAGGTCGAATTCGCCTTCGGAGTAGACACGGCCCAGCTTGCGGGCGCGCGAGGCGCTCAGCAGGCGGTAGGTGCCGACCACCTTGAGGGTGGCGGTGTCGCGCACGATCAGGTGATCGCAGTAGTCGTCGAACTCGTCGCAGTCCAGGCCGTCTTCGCGCACCAGCGAGCTCAGGCCCATGGTTTCGATGAACACCTTGTAGCGCAGGCGTTGAACTTCACGCAGTTCTTCCGGCGTGCTTGCCATACTGAGTACCAGCTTGCCGGACGTTGCTCGGGCGTCCGCTTGTATGATCGAGGTTTGCATGCTTCATCCTTTCTGTGGAAGACGAAGCAAGCGTAACGATCGAATACTTCAAGAAAATGACAGCGAAATGTCATTTTCGTGACATGTTGTTTTTTAATCAGCTCTTCTTCGGACGGCCGGTCTTCAACTGCGGCAGGCTGGCCAGCACGGTTTTCAGCGTCGCCAGGTCGATCTGGCTGATCAGCGCCACGCCGATACGCAGCAATTCGCTCTTTTTGATCTCGAAACCGGCTTTCAGGCAGGCTTTCTTGACCTGGCCCAGCACCGCGTATTCCTGCTCCGGCATGGTGAAGCTGTCGCGCACCAGTTTTTCCTTAGGGACTTTGATCTTGGCTTCCGGCGCGGCGGCCGGCTTGGCGGCGGCTTTTGGAGCAGCTTTAGGGGCGGCTTTCGGCGCGGCCTTGGCTGCAGTCTTCGGTGCCGGCTTGGCGGCGGTTTTCGGTGCCGGCTTGGCGGCTGGTTTTGCGGCCGGCTTGGCAACGGCGGCTTTAGGCGCAGCCTTCACGGCTGGCTTGGCTGCTGGCTTGGCAACGGCTTTAGCGGCCGGTTTAGCTGCCGGCTTGACGGCGGCTTTCGGTGCGGCTGGCTTGGCTGCGGCCTTGGCTGCCGGCTTGACGGCGATCTTCGCGGCGACCGGCTTGACGGCGGCTTTAGGGGTTTTGTCAGTTGCCAGACCATTAACAGGCTTGTTCATATTCACTCCATTTTATTCAACAATATAAACAATATATATCATTTAGCAGTTTTTTGCTTGACTCAACGCAAATGGGCCGCCACGCGGGCGAACAGCTGGTCCGGATTGACCGGCTTGCGCAGGAAGTCCACCGCCCCCACGCTGCGTCCCATCGCCTCGTCCTCAGGCTGGCTCTTGGCGGTCAAAAACACCACCGGGATGGCACTGCTGTGCGGGTCCGCCTTCAGGCGACGGCAGGCTTCAAAGCCATCCATCTCCGGCATCATGATATCGAGCAGGACCAGGTCGATCTTGGCTCCCGCCACGATCTGCAGCGCCGTGGCGCCGCTGGTGGCGACCTTGGTGTTGTACTTGTCCTTGAGCAGATTGGCGAGCAAGGTGATGTTGTCCGGCGTGTCATCGACGATCAACACGGTGGGCCGATTTTCATTCTTGATGTTCATGGCGTCTCCTGATTTTTTACCGCATTGGCCAGCAATCTCCCGGCCGCCTCAAATTCGTACAGCTCCATATGATGATCCAGCCGCGTCATGGTCGCCGGCGGCAGCAGGGTCGCCAGGCAGGCCCGCGCGCCTTCGAAATAATCCAGGCTGTCGCCGCTGAACTCCGCCAGCATGGAGCACAGCTCCACCAGCGCCTGCCGCGCATCAGCCGCACTGCCGCACGCCTCGCCGCCGGCGACCTCCTCGGGCAGCGGCGGCAGCGGTGGAATCACCTTCATCGACATGCCCAGCCAGCGCGACAGCACGCTATAGAGCCGCTGCGGATCGACCGGCTTGGTGATGTAGTCCTGCATGCCCTCCTCCAGGCAGCGCGCCTGCACACCGGCCAGCGCATGCGAGGTCACGGCGATCACCGGCAGCTCGTTGAAGCGGCTATCCTGGCGCAGCAGCAGCGTGGCCTCATGGCCGTCCATCTCCGGCATGCCCAGGTCCATCAGCACCAGGTCGTAGGCATGCGGACCGGCCGCCATCAAGCGGTCCAGGGCCTCGCGGCCGTTGGCCACCACGTCCACGCTCAAGCCCTGCAGCGCCAGCAGCTCGGTGGTCACATCCTGGTTGTCCTTGCTGTCCTCGGCCAGCAGCACGCGCGCGGTGCGGCGCGGGGATGCCTGCAGCGTCAGGTCGCCGGCCGGCACATGCTGCAGCGCCGCCAGCGCCGCCGCATCGGACAGCGCAAAGCGCAGGTCGAAGCGGAAGGTCGAGCCACGATCGACCTCGCTCTCGACTTCGATATTCCCGCCCATCAGCCGCACCAGCTGCTGCGAGATCGACAACCCCAGGCCGGTGCCGCCGTACTGGCGCGTGGTCGAACCGTTGGCCTGGCTGAAGGCGCGGAACAACTTGGACTTCTGCTGCGGCGTCATGCCGATGCCGCTGTCGCGCACCGAAAAGCGCAGCGTGGCCTTGCCGTCTTCGTCCATCTCGTCCAGCAGCATGCAGCGCAGTTCCAGCCCGCCCTCGGCCGTGAACTTGACCGCGTTGTTGACCAGGTTGATCAGCACCTGCCCCAGCCGCAGCGGATCGCCGACCAGGTGGCGCGGCACGTCGGACGGCACGTCGACCAGGTAGCCCAACCCCTTGTCGGCGGCGCGCTGCGCCGTCACGCTGTTCACGTTGGCCAGCACGTCCTCCAGCAGGAAGGGAATCGCCTCGACCTCCAGCCGCCCCGCCTCGATCTTGGAAAAGTCCAGGATGTCGTTGATGATCCCCAGCAGCGACAAGGCCGCGCGGTGGATCTTGCTGATGTAATCGTGCTGCCTCGGCGTCATCTCGGTGCGCAGCGCCAGGTAGGCCATGCCGATCACGGCGCTCATCGGGGTGCGGATCTCGTGGCTCATATTGGCCAGGAATTCCGACTTGGCGATGTTGGCCGCCTCCGCCATCACGTTGGCGTTGACCAGCTTCTGCTCGCGCTCGCGGCGGTCGCTGATGTCGCGGATGAAGGCGCAGAACTCGTAGCCGTCGCGCTCCTCGGTCTTGACCTGGGTGATCGCCAGCTCGATCGGGAATTCCTCGCCGTTGCGGCGCAGCGCGTATACCTCGATGCGCGTATCCAGCACCCCGCCGCCGCCGCCCGCCAGATGGCGCTGCATGCCGCGCCGGTGGTCGTAGCGGTAGCGCGGCGGAATGATGGTCTTGTCCAGTTCCAGCCCCAATGCCTCCTCGCGGCTCCAGCCGAAGGTCAGTTCGGCCTGCGCGTTCCAGCCGACGATGCGCCCGCTCAAATCCATGCGCACCACCGCGTCGAGCGCCGTATCGACGATGGTTTGCAGCTTGGCCTGGCTGTCGCGCGCCACCTGCGCGGCGGCGCTCAGCTCCGCCGTGCGGGCGCTGATGCGCTGTTCCAGGTCGCTGTTCAAGTCGCGCAGCGCATGCTCGGCGTCGCGCAGCCGCGTCAGCGTGTCGCGGAAGCGCAGCACCGCGTCCGACAGCCGCCCCACCTGATCTTGCCGCCCGATGCCGGACAGCTTGATATCGGTCTCGCCGCGCGTCAGTTTTTCAAGCCCGGTCTGGATATCGGCGAACGGCCGCGCCGCGCGCCGGCCGACGATAAAGATCGACAGCACGATGCCCAGCGCCAGCAGCAGGTTGGCCGCCACCGTATTGATGATCTGCCGCTGCAGATCGCGGTCCATCTGCTGGCGCGAGAACGCCAGGTCGATCGAGCCGACCGGATAACTGCGGCGCGCGTCGACGAAGGTGATCTCGCGGTGCACATTGATCGCCGCCACCGGCTCGCGCAGCGGCGAGACGTAGCTGGCCAGTTCCGCGCCGTTGGGCGCCAGCACGCGCAGTACCAGCACCTCCGGCGTCGCGCCCGAGGCGTCGACCACGCTGGAGACGGCGGCGCTGTTGATGTCGAACAGCGGCCGCGCCAACGCCTGCGACAGCACGGCCGTCAGCCGCTCGGCGCGTTCGCGCAGGTTTTGCTCGGCCTCGCTGCGCAAGGCCTGCATCACGTAGGTGGTGTAGATGGCGGTGGAAATGGCCACCGCCAGGAAGATGCCGAAACCCAGCCGCAGCAGGATATTGCGCCGCCACGCGCCGCGCAGGCGCGCCAGCGGGCCGCCGGCGTCCGTCAGGACCGCGTCCAGCGCGTCAATGACGGACTCCCTCGGCCAGTTCGATTTTCCTGTAGGCCGGGCTGTTGCGGGCCTCCTCGACGGCGCGCCAGATGCGCTCGGCCAGCTGCGGGCGCGACGCCGCCATCGCATGCGACAGGATCAGGAAGTACGGCTTCTCGATGATCGGCACCGGCAGCTGCTCCAGCTGCGGCGCCAGCGGGCCGCGCATCAGGCTATTGGCATCGCTGCCGCCCACCGCCGCCGCGGCCAGGCGGCCGGCGATCAGCTTGCGCGCCAGTTCATCGGCGCGCTGGCTGCCCTCGTCCACTTCCAGGTTCTGCGCGCGCAGCACGTCGCCCACCGAATAGCCCAGCTGGAAGCCGATCGCGCCGTCCAGGTTCTGGAACGACTTGCCATCCCAATCGACCTTGCTGCCCTTCCTGCGGATGACCACGTAGCGGTCGATGTGCATGCGCTTGCTGGCGTCCACCTGCTGGCCGCCGGGATACTCGCCCAGTTCGCGCCGGTCCGGTTTGTAGCTGACGGCGAAGGCGCCGTCGACGGAATTGGACTTCAATTGCGCCAGGCAGCGCTTCCATGGGATGCTCTGGAAGTCGAAATGGATGTCCAGCCGCTGCTCGACCATCTTGAGCAGCACGAAATTCAGGCCGCCGCCCTTTTCGGTACGCCACGGCAGCACGTCCTGCGCCTCGAAGCACAGGGTAACGGTCTCCCTGGGCTTGTCGGCGCCGAGGGCCGGCAACGACAGGGCAAGCAGCACGCAAGCGCAGCAGCTTTTGATCCTGTCGTTCATAAACGCCTCCGGTTAGGTTTAGCCGCTGGTGCGGATGCTGAAGTCTACACCGACTTCGTCCCACTGCTCCTGTTCCTTCTCCAGCCAATAGGACAGGGTCGGATGGTCGGCCACCCATTCGCGCCGGATTTCCAGCTCGATGCGGCTCTTCACGCGCAGCTTGAGCAGCGAAAAATCGATGTCCAGGCGCGAGTGCATGAACAACACCGCCAGCCGCAACGCCACCACCGCCTTGGCGAAATCCGGATCGGACAACACCTCCACCACCTTGCGCAGGTTGCCCTTGTGCGCCACCACCATGCGGCTCATGGTCTTCTGCTCGCGCGCGGTAAAACCCGGCAGGTCGGCGTTTTCGATCATGTAGGCGGCGTGCTTGTGATAGCCGGTGTGCGACACCACCATGCCCATCTCGTGCAGCAGCGCGCTCCAGTACAGATGGCGCGTGTACTGGTCCGAGGCCGGCTTGGTCTGCGCATACAGCGCCAGCGCATCGTCGGCCACGCGGTTGGCGCGGCGCGCGTCGCAGTGGAAGCGCTCCACGCAGGCCTGCACCGACTGCTCGCGTCGATCGCGCTTGGTGGAACGCAGGTGCAAATCCCACATCACGCCCATGCGCAGGCCGGCCTCGATCGGCTGCACCAGCGGGACGCCCAGCTCGCGCACCAGGCCGATCAGGATCGCCAGGCCGCCGATGATGGTGCTGGCGCGGTCCGGACGCAGGCCCGGCATGTCGATCTTGGCGACGTGGCCGAATTCGATGAAGCGCTGCTTGAGCGCATCCAGCGTGGCGGCGTTGACCTCGCGCCCGATGCCGTTCTTGATGATGATGTCGGCGATGGTGCGCGCGGTGCCGGACGAACCGTAGCACTGCTTCCAGAACTGCGGACGGTAAGGCGGCGCCGCGTCCTCGAAATGGCTGCGCGCCGACAGGATGGCCGCCTCGAACGACGGCCCGTCGACCCGGCCGCCGACGAAGAACGACAGGCTTTGCTTGACCGTGCCGACGCTGAACGACTCGACCCGCTCGATCTCCTGGCCGCGCCCCAGTATCAGCTCGGTCGAGCCGCCACCGATGTCGATCACCAGCCGGCGCTCGCCCGGCAGCGCCACCGCGTTGGCCACGCCCATGTAGATCAGGCGCCCCTCCTCCTCGCCCGAGATGATCTCGATCGGATAGCCGATGGCCAGCTCGGCCTCCGGCAGGAAGGCGGCGGAATTGCGCGCCACGCGCATGGCCGACGTGGCGACGACGCGCACCGCGTCGAGCTTGTAGGCGGCCAGCACGGCGCGGAAGTTCTTCAGGCAGGCCAGCGCGTTCTGCATGGCGGCGGGCGT
This sequence comes from Duganella sp. CT11-25, assembly GCF_047302815.1. Lineage (NCBI taxonomy): Bacteria > Pseudomonadati > Pseudomonadota > Betaproteobacteria > Burkholderiales > Oxalobacteraceae > Duganella > Duganella sp. CT11-25. Next base: position 6,739,279 of record NZ_JBKBFD010000001.1, on the reverse strand, counting down.
CAGGTTGCCCCGTTCGTCCAGCCCCGCGGCCAGGCGTATCGGTTCGCGCACGCTTTTCAGGACGCGAATGGCCTCCCCGTCATGCTTGCCGACGTGGAGGCGAAAACTATTGGAACCCAGATCTACTGCTGCGTACATAATATGGAAGGCCCCAGGGAATCAAACTAAACGATTTAGATAATTATAGTGCACGATAAGCGCCGTATGTGACACCTTCATGACGCCTTGCTAACGTGCTAGGCTTCCAGCGCTCCGGCGGCGGCCTGGGATGCCTCCACCACGCGATTGCGGCCGGCCTGCTTGGCCTCCTGCAGCGCCTCGTCGGCGCGCTTGAACAGGCTGACGGTGCTGTCTTCGGCGCGGATGGTGGTCACGCCCAGGCTGGCCGTCATGTTGATGACGGCTTTTTCCGCCTTGACCGGCAGCGATGCCACCGCGTTGCGGATACGTTCGGCCACCATCAGCGCATCCTCCAGCGAGGTGCGCGGCAGCTGGATGGCGAATTCGGCGCCGCCCAGACGGCCCATCAGGTCCGAATCGCGCAGCTGCTTCTTGCAGACGTCGACCATCGCCTTGAGCACCAGGTCGCCCACCGGATGGCCGTAGTTGTCGTTGACGCGCTTGAAATGGTCCAGGTTCAGGATGATCAGCGAGGTCGGCATGCCGGGCCGGCGCGCCAGCGCGATCCACGGCGTCAGGGCCTGGTAGAAGCCGCGCCGGTTCGGCACGTCGGTCAGCGCATCGACCACCTCCAGCCGCGCCAGCTCGCCCTGGGCCTTCTCGCGCGCCAGCAGCAGGTAGCCGAAAGCGTTGCCCAGCATCATCAAATACAGCGCGGCGACGCCGGCGCCCTGGATCAGCTCGATGCTGACCCAGCCCCAGCCCGCCGACAGCAGCGCCGACAGCACGCCGCGCGCGGCGATCGCCAGCGCCAGCGCCAGCATCAGCACCACCAGGTAGCGCCGCAGCAGCGTGCCGGCCGACCAGCCGCGTCCCAGCGCGGCCGCGCCGGCCACAAAGAAGAAGGCGGCCGAGACCGAGGCGATGGCGATGCGCTCGGCCGCCTGCAGGCCCAGCAGCCAGGCGCCGGTGTAGATGCCGATCGCCACGCCCAGCGCCGGCAGCAGGTAGCGCCGCCACACGCGGCGGCCGGCCTGCTCCCACAGCGCGGAAGCGTCCAGCGCGAAGCCGGCGAACAGCACGGCGTTGGCAACGGGGATGGTCAGGAAGTCCGGCAGCGTGCCGCGCAGGTACAACAAGCCCCAGGCCACGGCCTGGCATTGCTTGGCCGCGGTCCAGGTGGCGTGGCCGGCGGCGGGGAGGCCGCCACGGCGCGCCTCCTGCTGATAAAAGAACAGCGCCGCGCACAGGCTCAGATTGCCCAGCGCCAGCGCCAGTACCAAGGTTTTTATATCCATGACCGGGGTCTGGTCAGACCTCGTGTTCGACGTTGGCGCTGCCGTCGCCGATCTTGCTGGCCCAGGCCTGGCTGAAGAAAGCCTTTTCGTCTTCGGTCGGGGTGTCGTGCCAGAACACGATCAGGGTACCCTTGTGGTCATGCATCTGGCTGAATTTCTCGATAAAGCTCGGCTTGCCGGCGACGTCGGCCAGCGCCACCACATAGCCGTACACGCGGGTCAGGCGCTCCAGGCGGTCCGGCTCGGTGAAGCTGTTGGTGGCGGTAAGCGTAGGGTGGTCTAAAAACATCGTTTCTCTCTCCAAGATGGCCGGCTGGCCTGTGCTAACGCCAATGTACCTACTATTTTTCCGTCTGTAAATGCAATGTGCTTCCCGGGCGGCATGCGCGTTATAATTTCAATGCGTAAATTGACCCCGCAAATCCACAATACCAAGAAATCTTGACCCAGCCCACCAACCGGCCGCAGGTGCGCACGCACGGCGACAAACGCTTGCTCGAATTCCAGCCCGGCATGGTGCAGAGCGAGATGCGGCTGTCGCGTCCGGACCACCTGGTGCTCAGCTACGCCCGCGCGATGATGTGCTTCGTGCTGTTCCATCCCAAGCCGGAGCACATCGTCATGGTCGGCCTGGGTGGCGGCTCGCTGGCCAAGTTCTGCTACCGCTACCTGCCGCACAGCCGCATCACCGTGCTGGAGCTGCGCGCCGACGTCATCGCGCTGCGCGAGCAGTTCGCCATCCCGCGCGACGACGCCCGCTTCCGCATCATCCAGGCCGACGCCGCCGACTACATGGCGCAGCTGGGCGGCAGCGCCGACGTGCTGCTGGTCGACGGCTTCGACCACGAAGGCCTGCCGCCGGCCCTGGGCAGCGCGGCCTTCTACGCCGACTGCCGGCGCGCGCTGCGCCCGGGCGGGGTGATGGTCGCCAATATCTTCAGCTACGACCGCCACTACGGCGCCATGCTCAAGCGGCTGCGCCAGACCTTCCAGGGCCGCATCTGCTGGTTCCACGGCATCGCCGGCAACAACCGCATCCTGTTCGCGGTCAAGGGCGGCGCCCCCTCCCCGGCGCTGGCGATGCAGCAGAAAGTGGCGCGCAGCCACGGCCTGGCGCTGCCGCTGCTGAACCGCATGCTGGCGCACTGGATCGTGCTCAAGCTGCGCTGGGGCCGACCGGGCTGACGCCGGCGGCTAGCATGTGGCAATTTAGCCATGCCCAGGGACAAAAACTGTTACCACGGCATTTTTTGTGACACACTAGTTACCATCCATTCCTCTGGAAAACGAGCCATGCCGCGCCTCCGCAAGTTATCCAGGATTTCGCTGGCGGCCATCCTGACGCTGGTGACGGGCTGCGCCGTCACAGGGATGCTGTTTGTCGCCGTCAGCGCGCTGGAGTACGGCAAGATGGAGCTGAGTTTCCAGCAGCGCGCCCACATGCGCGCCGCCGCCATCCATCGCGGCCTGGACGATACGCTGGAACTGGTCACCATCCTCAACGACCTGTTCAATTCGGTCGACAACGTCAGCCGCGAGCAGTTCGCCGATTTCACCCGGCCGCTGCTGGCGCGCTACCCGTTCGTGCAAGCCTTCAATTTCCACCGCATGATGGACGAGCCAGCGGCGCGCCGCTTCGAAGCCGCCATGCAGGCCCGCCATCCCGGCTACCGCCTGCATGACGCCGACCAGTTGCCGATGACCGGGCGGCCGCTGCACGTGGTGGTCGACTATCTCGAACCGATGCAAGGCAACGAAGCCGCCTTCGGGCTGGACGTGGCCTCGATACCGTCCATGCTCAAGACCATCAACGACGGCGTCGCCGCCGGCCAGACCCGCGCCACGCCGCTGCTCCGGCTGGTCCAGGAGCGGGCCCGGCAAAAAGGCTTCGTGCTGATGATGCCGGTCTACCGCCGGGGCGCCGACCTCTCGACGCCGGCGCTGCGCCGCGCCGCATGGATAGGCAATACCAGCGCGGTGATACGCTCGACCGACCTGGTGCACAAGATCCTGCTGGGCGCCGACCTGCTGGACGACCACCAGCTGGTGCTGCGCGTCTACATCGGCGACGACCTGCAACCCGACAACCTGGTCTACAGCCAGGGCCAGGCGTCCGGCCAGGCGGCCGCCGCCAGGCCGCTGCAGCGCTGGTTCGCCTTCGACTACCACGAGATCTACACCAGCACCTTCAGCGCGGCCGGCAAGACCTGGCATATGCAGGTGACGCCATTGCCGCGCCCCTTCCTGTCCGACCACCTGGGCTCGTTGTCGACGCTGCTCGGCGGCCTGCTGTTCTCGCTGCTGACGGCCGCCTTCGTCAACTCGCTGGCGCGCCGTTCGCTGCGGGTGCAGCGGCTGGTCGACGAGCGCACGCTCGACCTGCAGCGCAGCAACGAGCGGCTGAACCAGGACGTCGCCTCGCGCAAGCGCACCGAGGAAGCGCTGCAGGAAAGCGAGCACCGCTTCAAGCGCCTGCTGGCGCTGTCGTCGGACTGGTACTGGGAGCAGGACGCCGAATTCCGCTTCACCAACATCACCGGCGGCTTCTTCGACAAGGGCAAGCAAGACCCGGCCCGCTTCATCGGCAAGACCCGCTGGGAGATGGATCCGGCCATATGGGACAGCCGCTGGGGCCGCGAGCATATCGCCGTGCTGGAGGCCAACCTGCCCTTCGCCAACCTGGAATACGCGCTGCCCGGCACCGACGGCCAGATCCACTGGTTCAGCACCAGCGGCGAACCGGTGTTCGACAAGGAGGGCCGGTTCCGCGGCTATCGCGGCACCGGCAGCGAGATCACCGAGCGCAAGCTGTCCGAGCAGCGCATCCACCACATCGCCCACCACGACGTGCTGACCGGCCTGCCCAACCGCGTGCTGCTGCAGGACCGGCTGATGCAGGCGGCCGCCTACGCCAACCGCAGCGGCAATCCGCTGTGGGTGATGCTGATCGACCTCGACCGCTTCAAGTTCGTCAACGACAGCCTGGGCCACAAGGCCGGCGACCTGCTGCTCAAGACCGTGGCCCATCGCCTGCAGGACAGCGTGCGCGAAAGCGACACGGTGGCGCGGCTGTCGGGCGACGAGTTCGTCGCCATCCTGGCCGAGTATCCGGACGCGGCGCTGACGCGCGAAGTCACGCAGCGCATCATGCGCGCGGTGGCGCAGCCGGTCATGCTGGAGGGGAAGGAGTTCTTCGTCACCTGCTCGATCGGCGTCGCCGTCTACGATCCGGACGGCACGCCGGCCCAGCGCCTGATCGAACACGCCGACATCGCCATGTACCGCGCCAAGAAAATGGGCCGCAACAACACCCAGTTCTACCAGCCGGCCATGAACGAGGAAGCGCTGGAGCGGGTGCGCATCGAAAGCGCGCTGCGCAACGCGCTGGAGCGCGACGAGTTCGTGCTGCACTACCAGCCGCAGCTCGATCTGCAAAGCGGGCGCGTGGTCGGCATGGAGGCGCTGATACGCTGGCAGCATCCGGAGCTGGGCATGGTCGCGCCGGGCCGCTTCATCGCGCTGGCCGAGGAGACCGGGTTGATCGTGCCGATCGGCGCCTGGGTGCTGCAGACCGCCTGCGCCCAGGCCAAGGCCTGGCAGGACGCGGGCCACGGGCCGCTGCGCATCGCGGTCAACCTGTCGCCGCGCCAGTTCAGCGAACCGAACCTGGTGGCCTCGATTGTCGACGTCCTGCGCCATACCGGCCTGCCCTCGTCCTGCCTGGATATCGAGCTGACCGAAGGCTTGTTCATGCACGACGTGGCGCTGGCGGTGGAGCTGCTGCACAAGCTCAAGGCGCTGGGCCTGGCCTTGTCGATCGACGATTTCGGCACCGGCTATTCGAGTTTTTCCTACCTGCGCAAGTTCCCCATCGATGTGCTGAAGATAGACCGCTCCTTCGTCAGCGACATCGTCGAGGGCGACGAGGCGGCCATCGTGGTCTCCATCATCGCGCTGGCGCACAACCTCAAGCTGCGGGTGATTGCCGAGGGCGTGGAAACGGCGGGCCAGCTGGACTACCTGCGCCGCAACGGCTGCGACGAAATCCAGGGCTACTATTTCAGCCCGCCGGTGCCGGCCGCCGCCTTCGAGCAGATGCTCGTCGACGGCAAGAACCTGCAGCCGGCGCTGGCCTGATCCGCCCTGCTCCGGCTACCAGGGCGCCAGGCGCCAGCCATCCGGCCCGGCCAGCAGGCGGTCCGTCAAATCCAGCGCGTTCATGAACGCATCGTCGTGCGTCACCACCAGCAGCGCGCCCTGATACTGGCGCAGCGCGGATTCCAGCGCCTCGACCGACGCCAGGTCCAGGTGATTGCCCGGTTCGTCGAGCAGCAGCAACTGCGCCGGCGGATCGGCGTAGATGGCGCAGGCCAGCGCCGCCTTCAGCCGCTCGCCGCCGCTGAGCAGGCCGCAGGGCATCGATGCCCGCTGCGCATCCAATCCCATCAGCGCCAGCCGCGAGCGCAGTTCGCCCGCGCTCAACTGGCCGTTCGCGGCGGTCAGGTGCGCGATCGCCGAGCGCTGCGGCGCCAGGCCGGCCAGATGCTGGTCGAGATACGCCGTCGCGGCCCGCACCTCGCAGCGTCCGGCCAGCGGCTGCAACTGTCCGGCCAGCAGTTTCAACAAGGTCGACTTGCCGCAGCCGTTGGGCCCGATGACGCCGACCCGCTGCCGCCCCGTCAGCAGCAGGCTGATGTTGCGGGTGGCGGCCGGCGCGAACGGCATCACCACCGCCGCCAGCTCGGCCGCGCGCCTCTGCGGCGACGCCGCCGCCGCATCCAGCCCGACCATCGCGACGGCCTGCTCGCCTCCGGCCTGGTGCGCCGCCTCGGCGACGCGCTGCGACAACTGCTCGCGCAGGCCGGCCTGCTGCTGGAGCAGTTTGCCGGCCGTGTTCTGGCTGCGGTTCTTCTGCGTGCCCAGCAGGATTTTGGCCTGGTTCGCCTCCTGCGCGCCGCGGTTGCCGGCCGCCTGGCGCCGCGCCTGCCGTTCCTGCTGCTCGCGCATGGAGTGCTCCTCGCGCCGGCGCTCCAGCTTGCGCTGCTCCAGCGTCTGCGCCGCGTTCTCGCGCTCCCGGGCGCGGCACGCGGCATAGAATTCATAGCCGCCACCGTAGCTGCGCAAGCCCTGCGGCGACAGTTCGACGATGCGCTCCATCCGCGCCAGCAGCTGGCGGTCATGGCTAATCACCAGCAAGCCCTTGGGCCAGCGCCGCAGCTGCCCGATCAGCGCCTGGCGGCCGGCCCGGTCGAGGTGATTGCTGGGCTCATCGAGGATCAGGAAATCGGCATCCGCCAGCCAGGCGCCGGCCAGCGCCACGCGCATGGCCTCGCCGCCGCTGAGCGTGGCGGCGGCGGTGTCAGGCTGCAGCTGCGGCAGGCCGATGCGCTCCAGTTCGAGCTGCAGGCGCTGGCGGATGTCCCAGCCATCGCCGACCAGATCGAAATCGGCCGGATCGCTGCTGCCCGCCTCGATGCGGGCCAGCGCCGCTACGACCGGCCGCACGCCGGCCAGTTGCGCGACCGTCGCATCGCCATCGTTGGATATCTGCTGCGATAGATAATAGACCTTGCCGCTACGCACGCAGCGGCCGGCGGACGGCGCCAGCTCGCCGGCCAGCAGCCGCGCCAGCACGCTTTTGCCGACGCCGTTACGCCCGACCAGGCCGGTGCGGCGCTGGTCGAAGGTTGCGGTCAGTCCGGAGAATAATGTGCGGCCGTCGGCCAGCACCTGGGAGACGCCTTCCAGCGCCAGATAAGGAGTCGTCATACGGTTCCAATTGATGTGTCGACACGCCCCGCGCTTGCGTGGGGTTCGTAGGGACTAGCTGTCGGCGGACAGCGGCATCAATTGCGCATCGGACGAATACCTCTTGAGTGAAAATGGGATTTTACACCGACGGCTGGCTCGGCGTCTCCAGCGGACGGTTAGGCAAGTCAAATACCGGCTCACGCTTCCTGGCCGGCTTGCGCTTGCGCGGCTTCGGCGCCAGCATGGTGCCGGTGCAGTTCGGCGCGCCGCAGCGGCAGGCGAACTCGCGCTTGATCGCCGGCGTGTGGCGGCCTTCGTAGATCAGCGGATAGGAATAGCTCAACTCCTCGCCGGCCTTGATGTCGTGCAGGGCATAGATGAAGATCCTGCCCTCATCCTCGATCGCCTCGCAATTGGGACCGCAGGAATGGTTGATGAAACGCGCATCGTTGCCCTCGTCGCCGCCGTCGATCACATTGCCGTTTGCCAGGCTGAAGAAGAAAGTATGGTTGTGCGGCCCGTTCAGCGCCGCCGCGCGCGCCTGCGCCTCATCCCACGTGATTTCCCGGCCGGTGTATTCGATGATGCACTCGCTGACCTCGATATCGCGCAGAGCGAACACGCCGTTGCCATGCACCGTCGAACGCTCGACGCGGCACGCGGGTGGTTTGTCTGGGGCTTGCTGGTTTTCTGATGAGCTGGCGTTGGACATGGCAACCAATGTGATCGAAGATTTTTTGATTAGACCACAGCCACCCCAATGATTCAATCCACACGCGCGCGCATGCAAGCAGAAATTTATCTAGACTATTTTTTCTAGACAAACTAGACTTGCCCGACCACGACAACCAAGGTGACTCAATGAAGGCTTTACGCGCACTCGCATTCCTCTTCGTCACGGCAAGCTGCCTGACCGGCGGCACTTCCGCAACCGCCGCGCCTGACGGCGGCGTCGTGGAATTCATTCGAAGCGAAATGCAAGAGCGCCAGATACCGGGACTGCAAATCGTCGTCATCAAGAATGGCAAGACCGTGCTGTCCAAGGTATTTGGCGTCGCCAGCATTCAGTACGGCTTGCCGGTGGCCGGCAGCAGCGTCTTCTCCATCAACTCCGCCACCAAGTCATTTACCGGCGTCGCCATCATGCAATTGGCGGAACAGGGGAAAATCGACCTGCAGGCGCCAGCCTCGCGCTATCTCGATAACTTGCCGGCGGAGTGGCAAGCCATTACCGTGACTCAGCTGCTCACCCATACATCCGGCCTTCCCGACATCATCGATCCGGCGACCTCGAACCTGCTGCCGGGCGGCCCGGCCGCCGCCTGGAAAGCGGTCCAGGCCCTGCCGATGGAATTTGCTCCCGGCCAGCGCTTCAGCTACAACCAAACCAACTATGTCTTGCTGGAGAAAATAATAACGCTGCTGAGCGGCGAGCCTTTTCTGCAATTCATCCAGCACAAGCAGTTCGACGCGGTCGGCATGCCCAACAGCAGCTTCGGCGACAGCCTTGATGTCGTCAAAAACAAGGCGAATTCGTATCGCCTGGCCGACGACGGCAAGACGCTCAGGAATGTGATCGAGGATTTTCCGTTGTACACGCGGGCCGGCGCCGGTATCAATACCAACGTACAAGACCTGAGCAAATGGATCATGGCTTTGCAGCAGGGGCGCCTGCTCAAGACCGCCAGCCTGCGCCAGCTCTGGACGCCGACCGCATTTTCAGACGGCAGGCCTGCGCCGTGGGCGCTGGGCTGGCCCTCGATCCGGCGCACCGGGCATCGCGCCGTCGCCGGCATTGGCGGCGGCCGGTCCGCGTTTTATGTCTATCCCGAGGATGATCTGGCGATCGTCATCCTGACCAATCTTGCCGGCTCGCAGCCGGAGCAGATGATCGACACCGTGGCGGGCTTCTATCTACCCGAACTCAAGCAGGTCAATGGCGGCGCGTATGCGATCTATCGCCTGCGCCAGCTCATCGACAAATCGGGCTATGGCGAGATCGATCGGAAATTACAGCAAGTGATGAAGCAAGAAGGCGTTTCCAGGCCATCGCAGAATGACCTGAACAGCTGGGGCTATCGATTGCTTGCACGGCATCAGAACAAATCGGCCATTGTGGTCCTGGGCCTTGCAACAAGACTATATCCTGACAACGCCAATGCCCATGACAGCCTGGCCGAAGCCTATGAAACCGATACCGCCACCACGCTGGCGATCCAGCACTATCGTCGCTCGCTGGAGCTCAACCCACAGAATCGGAACGCGGCTGAACGCCTGAAAGTCCTGGAAAAGCTATAGCTGCGACCCCGATCTTAATCGGGTGGCTTGAACAGGTCTTCCAGGTCGGCGCGGGTGGTGGGCTTGCGCACTACGCCGCGGCGGCCGGTGAATTCATCTTCGATGTTGTCGCGGTAGTAGCTCCAGGCGGCTGCCGAGGTCGACAGCTTGCGCCAGACCTCGGTGCCGACGCCCGAATAATCGATGGCGCTGCCGTCATCGAATTCCACCCGTAGCAGGCGGTCGCGCGGGTCGTAGCCGATGGCGCGTAATTTTCCTGCGTTGACGCGCTTCATTTCCATGTTAGCTCCTAGGTGCTGCCACGTTGTATCAACTCGAATCCCGTGTCGGTCAGGCGCGAAACCGGCTTGCCGCCGCCTTCCACGCGGTCCACAATCGCCTGCGCCGCCAACCTTCCGATCTTAGCCCCATCTACCCGCACAGTCGAGAGTGGCGGCCAGGTATGTGCGGCGAAACTCAGATCGCCAAATCCTAACACGGCCAGTTGCTCCGGCACCCGCACGCCACGGCTGATCGCCTCGGTCAGCACGCCGTGCGCCAGCGTGTCCGAGCTGCAGACCACCACCTCCACGTCCGGGCAGCGCTCCAGCAGGCGCACCATGCCCTCGCGTCCCAGCTGGAAGGTCGACGGCAGCGGCATGATCTGCACCGCCGCCACCTCCACGCCCTGCTTGGCCAGCCCCGCCTGCAAGCCCTGGTTGCGGCGCGCGGCGCGCGGATCCTCCACCGCCAGGATGGCGATGCGCCGGTAGCCGCGCTCCAGCAGATGCAGCGCGATCGCGTGGCCGACCTCCTCGTGCGAGAAGCCGATCATCATGTCGATCGGCGACGGCGTCATGTCCCAGGTCTCCACCACCGGCACGCCCGACATCTGCAGGCGCCGCCGCGTACTGTCGGTGTGCAGGCTGCCGGTCAGGATCACGCCGTCCGGACGCCGGCTCAAAATGGTCTCGACCAGCACCTCCTCGCGCCAGGCTTCGTAGCTGGACAGGCCCAGCATCACCTGGTAGCCGCTGCGGGTCAGGCTCTCGCTGGCCGCTTCCACCATGTCGGCGAAGATCGGCGTGGAGATGGTCGGCAGCACCAGCGACACCAGCCGGCTGCGGCTGGACGCCAGCGCGCCGGCCATCATGTTCTTGACGTAGCCGGTCTGCTGCACCGCCGCCTGCACCTTGGCCACCGTATTCGGCCGCACCAGGTGCGGCTGGTTCAAGGCGCGCGACACCGTGATCGGCGACACGCCGGCCACCTTGGCCACGTCGACCAGTGTGGCGCCGCTGACACTGATTTCGCCGGCCGGCGTGCGTAGTTGCCGCTTATCCATAGCAATCCCGATAGAAAAAGATATTCAATTATAGCATTACACATCATTTTCAATCATTTTCAATCATTTTTGACATGTAAAAATCTCAGGTTTACGTTGAAATTTCAGCTTGACACCGCTACCATTGAAAATGACAGCGCAATCATTTTAAAGGATTATCATGCAACAAGCTTCCACCGACACCCCTCGCATCGTCGCCATGCGCGTGATTCCGGTCGCCGGCCGCGACAGCATGCTGCTCAACCTGAGCGGCGCCCACGGCCCCTACTTCACCCGCAACATCGTGATCCTGACCGACAGCGCCGGCCACACCGGCGTCGGCGAGGTGCCGGGCGGCGAGAAGATCCGCCAGACGCTGGAAGACGCGCGCAGCCTGCTGATCGGCCAGCCCATCGGTCACTACAACGCCATCCTGAACGCGGCGCGCACCGCCTTCGCCGACCGAGATGCCGGCGGCCGCGGCCTGCAGACCTTCGACCTGCGCATCGCCGTCCACGCCGTGACGGCGCTGGAGGCGGCGCTGCTCGACCTGGTCGGCCAGTTCCTCGGCGTGCCGGTGGCGGCCCTGCTGGGCGACGGCCAGCAGCGCGACGCGGTGGAAATGCTGGGCTACCTGTTCTACATCGGCGACCGCAACGCCACCGACCTGCCCTACGCCGCCGCCCCGGGCGACGCCGAGGACAACTGGTCGCACGTGCGCCACGAGGCGGCGCTGACGCCGGACGCCGTGGTGCGCCTGGCCGAGGCGGCCTACGAACGCTACGGCTTCAACGACTTCAAGCTCAAGGGCGGCGTGTTCCGGGGCGAGGAAGAAATCGAAGCGGTGACCGCGCTGCACGAACGCTTCCCCAAGGCGCGCGTGACGCTGGACCCGAACGGCGGCTGGCTGCTGAAGGACGCGATCCGCCTGTGCCGCGACAAGGGCGACGTGCTGGCCTACGCCGAAGACCCGTGCGGCGCCGAGAACGGCTACTCCGGCCGCGAAGTGATGGCCGAGTTCCGCCGCGCCACCGGCCTGCTGACCGCCACCAACATGATCGCCACCGACTGGCGCGAAATGCGCCACGCGATCTCGCTGCAATCGGTCGATATCCCGCTGGCCGACCCGCACTTCTGGACCATGCAGGGTTCGGTGCGCGTGGCGCAGATGTGCCACGAATGGGACCTGACCTGGGGCTCGCATTCCAACAACCACTTCGACATTTCGCTGGCCATGTTCACCCACGTCGCCGCCGCCGCGCCGGGCAAGATCACCGCCATCGACACGCACTGGATCTGGCAGGACGGCCAGCGCCTGACCAAGGCGCCGCTGAAGATCGAAGGCGGCATGGTGCAGGTGCCGAAGAAGCCCGGCCTCGGCGTCGAGCTGGACATGGAGGCGGTCGAAGCGGCCCACCAGCTCTACCTCGGCATGGGACTGGGGGCCAGGGACGACGCGGTCGCGATGCAGTTCCTGATCCCCGGCTGGAAGTTCAATAACAAGCTGCCTTGCATGGTTCGATAAAAACAACAACAGAACAATCAAGGAGACAAACATGCATACCGTACTGCCAATAGCCGGCGCCGCCGCCGCCGCCCCTACCGTGCTCGACACGGCCGTCAGCAAGGTCAAGTGGCGCATCCTGCCGCTGTTCGTGGTGATGTTCATCGCCAACTACATCGACCGCGTCAACATCGGCTTCGTGCGCAGCCACCTGGAAAAAGACCTCGGCATCGGTGCCGCCGCCTTCGGCTTCGGCGCCGGCATCTTCTTCCTCGCGTATGCGCTGTTCGAGGTGCCGTCCAACATGCTGCAGCAGCGCTTCGGCGCCAAGGCCTGGCTGACCCGCATCATGGCCACCTGGGGCGTGGTCGCCACCGGCATGGCCTTCGTGCAGGGCGAAACCTCGTTCTACGTGATGCGTTTCCTGCTCGGCGTGGCCGAAGCGGGCTTCTTCCCGGGCGTGGTCTACTACTTCACGCAATGGCTGCCGAACCGCGAGCGCGGCAAGGCGATGGCGATTTTCCTGAGCGGCTCGGCGCTGGCGTCGGTGCTGTCGGGACCATTGTCCGGCGCGCTGCTACAGATCGAGGGCGGCGGCTTCCATGGCTGGCAGTGGATGTTCATGATTGAAGGCGTGGCGTCGATCGCGCTGTGCTTCGTGGTCTGGTTCTGCCTGGACTCGCATCCGAAGGACGCCAAGTGGCTGACGGAAGCCGAGCGCAACGAGTTGGCCGCCGTCATCGCGGCCGAGCAGAAGGAACGCGACGCCAGCAAGCCCAAGCACGCCAGTTCGCTGTCGCTGCTGAAGGACAGCCGCATCGCGCTGTTCTGCTTCATCTACTTCGCGATCCAGCTGACCATCTACGGCGCCACTTTCTGGCTGCCGAGCATCATCAAGAAGATGGGCCACTTCAGCGAATTCCAGATCGGCATGTTCAACTCGATCCCGTGGATCATTTCGATCGCCGCCATGTATATGTTTGCGGCATTGGCGTTGCGCTTCAAGAACCAGCAGATGTGGGTGGCGATCGCGCTCTTGATCGCGGCCTGCGGCATGTTCGCCTCGACCGTGGCCGGTCCGGTGTTCGCGTTTGTCGCGATCTGCTTTGCCGGCATCGGCTTCAAGGCGGCGTCATCGCTGTTCTGGCCGATTCCGCAGGGTTACCTGGACAGCCGCATCGCGGCCGGCGTGATCGCCTTGATCAACTCGCTCGGCAATCTCGGCGGCTTCGTCGCGCCGGCCACCTTCGGCTACCTGGAGCAAAAGACCGGCTCCATCCAGGGCGGCCTGTATGCGCTGGCGATCACCTCGGTGATCGCGGCGGGACTGGTGTTCCTGACCCGTCGCAGGCGTTAGACGTCCGCTGGACGACTATCGCATCAAGCTGGCTGATCAGAATATTCAGCCAGCTTGGTGCAGATCGGCGCGAGAGTCCGCCCATCGCCGCCGTCCCGTCATTCCCGCGAAAGCGGGAATGACGGGTCTTGGCCGGTTGCCGTCGATGATAGGCCGGAACCACATGCGAAAATCACGCAGTTCGCTTCAGTCAGGTCATGAACGCATGTCGAGGCGAATCGCGCTTCTTGCTAATCCTTTGCCAGCGGGCGAACATACTCCAGCAGGCTGACCAGCGTCTTGCCCGGCTCCTCGAACTGCACCAGGTGCGAGGAGTTCTCGAACCAGACGGCGCGCTTGTACGGCGCCTTTACCTTGGCCAGCCACACGGCCGTCGGTTCGGACGGCGTGGTGTAGTCGTGCCGCCCCATGAACATCACCACCGGTACCGGAAATTTGGTGACCGGCTTGAGGTCCACCTCCAGCCATTCCTTCAACACCCGTTCCAGCGTCAGCAGGCTGCCCTTGTCGATCGCCTGCACCGCCTTGTCGTCGTATTCCGGCGACAGCAGCGGTGCATTGAAGTAGTAGCCGAAATCGCTGCGGTAGGCCGCCAGGCCGCCGTAGTGCTGCGCCCAGGTGCGCTCGATGATGATGCGCTCGCGCGTGATCGGCGTGTCGCCCGGATACGGCGCAATCGACTCCAGCTCCTTGATGGCTTTCTCGTTGCGCTCCTTGCGCGCCTGCGCCATGGCGAAATCGAAGCTGACCTTTTCGTTGTCCGGCATGCTGATGACCTGGCCGATGCCGACGTAGGCATGGAACAGTTCCGGCCGCGCCAGCACCGCGCGCATGCCGACTACCGTGCCCCAACTGTGGCCGACCAGGATCACCTTGCGCTTGCCGTAGCGCTTGGCGATGGCTTGCGCGATCTCCACCGCATCGTCGACAAACTGGCCGATGCGCAAGGTCGGGCGTACCGCATCCACGTCGTTGTCGAGGTAAGTCTTGCCGGCGCCGCGCTGGTCGTAGTTCACCACGGTGAAATATTCTTCCAGCGGACGCTGGTACATCCACATGGTCGGCGCGCTGGGCGAGGCCGGACCGCCGTGGACGAACAGCAGGATGGGATTGCCACGGTCCTGCCCGCGCGTGTAGATCCACTGGTCGATGCCGCCTATGCGCAGCTTGAAATTCTCCTGCACGCCGTTCGGCGCCACGATGCGGCCGACATCGGCCACGATCTCGCGCCCGGACGGCTGGGCGGCCAGCGCACCCGACATCGCCGCCGCGAACGCGGCCAGCAACGCCAGCCGCTTCATGGCTTGCGCGCGCCGTGCACCATCTGGCGCGCCTGCTTGCGCAGCAGCGCCTGCTCCCAGCGCTGCTTCTGCTCTTCGTTTTCCGGCACCAGCGCCGGCACTTCGACCGGCTTGCGGTCGGCGTCCACCGCCACCATCGTGAAGTAGCAGCTGTTGGCATGGCGTACCAGGCGCTGCTGGATATTCTCGGTCACCACGCGGATGCCCACTTCCATCGAGGTGCGGCCGGTGTAGTTGATCGAGGCCAGGAAGGTCACCAGCTCGCCCACGTGGATGGGCTGCAGGAACATCACCTGGTCGACCGACAGGGTCACCACATAGCTGCCCGAATAACGGCTGGCGCAGGCATAGGCCACGCTGTCCAGGTATTTCAGAATCGTGCCGCCGTGGACGTTGCCGGAGAAATTGGCCATGTCCGGCGTCATCAGCACGGTCATGCTCAGTTCGTGGGCCACCCAGCTCATCGGTTTTTCCATTGCATACTCCCTAGTTGTTTAACACCATGCTATCCGCTCAGCACGTCATTCGCAAATAGTTGTCAAAAAAGTCGTGGTTTATCGTATGCTTTGCGCTTATTCTTAAGGAGCGCTCATGAAATGGAAAGCCCTGGCCGCCGGCATCATGCTGGGCATGGCCGCCACCGCGCAAGCCCTCACCGCCGACCAAGTCCAGACCTTCACCCTGCCCAACGGCATGAAGTTCATCGTGCTGGAATCGGGCGCCATCCCCAACGCCAATATGTACACGTTCTGGAAAGTCGGTTCGCGCAACGAGGCGCCCGGCATCACCGGACTGTCGCACTTCTTCGAGCACATGATGTTCAACGGCTCGAAGAAATACGGCCCGAAGATGTTCGACCGCACCATGGAAGCCAAGGGCGGCTCCAACAACGCCTACACCAGCACCGACCTGACCGTGTACCAGGACTGGTTCCCGGCCTCGTCGCTGGAAACCATTTTCAGCCTGGAGAGCGACCGTATCGCCCACCTGACCATCGATCCAAAAATGGTCGCCAGCGAGCGCGGCGTGGTGCTGTCCGAACGCAGCACCGGCCTGGAAAACTCCAACATGCGCATGCTGCGCGAAGAGATCAACAGCGTCGCCTTCATGGCGCATCCGTATTCATGGTCGGTGATCGGCAACGAGTCCGATATCAAGGCATGGACCCAACAGGATCTCGAAACCTACTTCAAGACCTACTATGCGCCGAACAATGCGGTGTCGGTGATCGTCGGCGACGTCAAGACCGATGAGGTGAAGAAGCTGGCGACCAGGTACTTCGGCGCGATTCCCAAGCGCCCGCCGCCGCCGGCCGTGCGCACCATCGAGCCCGAACAAAAAGGCGAGCGCCGCGTATTCGTCGCCAAGGAATCGGCCACGTCGGCCAACCTGACCGTCGCCTACAAGATCCCGGCCGCCAACAATCCGGACTACTACGCGCTGGAAGTGCTGCAAAGCCTGCTGGCGGACGGCAAGACCTCGCGCCTGTACAAGGCGCTGGTGGAGCAGCAACTGGCCACGCAGGTCAGCGCCAACAGCCTGGACGGATTCGATCCGGGCCTGCTGTATGTATCGGCGGTGGCGGCCACCAAGGTCGAACCGGCCGCGTTGGAGAAAGCGCTGCTGGCCGTGCTCGATGACGTGGTCAAGAACGGCGTCACGGCCGAGGAGCTGCAGAAGGTCAAGAACCAGAAACTGGTCAACCTGTACCGCGAGCAGGAGACCATCAACGGCAAGGCCCAGCAGTTGGGCAACTACGAAGTCTTCTTCGGCGACTACAAGAAGATGTTCGACGCCCCGGCGCAATTCGAGAAGCTGACCCCGGCCGACATCCAGGCCGTGGCCGCCAAATACCTGAAGAAATCGCAGCGCACCGTCGGCGTGCTGGCCGCGAAGGAGGATTGATACCATGAAAAAAACCATCATCACCGCAGTTGCCGGAACTGCCCCCAGACGTCTCATCGCCGCCGCTGTGCTGGCCGCTTGCGCCGCACCCGCCTTCGCCGCCGAATTCCGCCTGCCTGCCTTTGAAACCGTGACGCTGCCCAACGGCCTGACCGTTTACCTGATGGAGCGCCATGAAGTGCCGCTGATCTCGGTGCGCGCCGTGGTCAAGGCCGGCGCCGTCAACGACGCCGCCCAGCCCGGCCTGTCCAACCTGACCGGCGACGCGCTGCTGCTGGGCAGCAAGGCGCACAACAAGACCGCCATCGACCAGGCCTTCGACTACCGGGGCGCGCGCCTGGCCGGCGGCGCCGGCACCGAGGCCAGCGTGGTGCAGGCCAACTTCGCCCGCGCCGATAGCGCCGCCCTGCTGCCGCTGTTTGCCGAGATCGTCCAGCAGCCCAGCTTTGACGAAGCCGAGCTGACCAAGCTGCGCGACCGCAAGGTCAACGGCCTCAAACAAGCCAAGGAAGCGCCGCGCAACGTCGTCAACAACTACTACCGCGCCATGCTGTTCGGCGACAGCCCGTATGCGATCCCGGCCAGCGGCACGGTCAGCAGCGTCTCCGCGCTCAAGCAGGCCGACGTGCAGCGCTACTACCAGCACTACTACCGCCCGGACAACGCCGCCGTCATCGTGGTCGGCGACTTCCAGGCGGCCGAGATGCGCAAGCAGATCGAGTCGCTGTTCGGCGCGTGGAAGGCCGGCGGCCCGTCCCTGCCGCAGCAGGACAACGGCAAGGTCAAGGCCGACAAGGCGCGCGTGTGGCTGGTCAACAAACCGGACGCGATCGAGACCACCTTCCTGATCGGCGGCGCCGGCATCGCCCGCAACGACCCGGACTACGTGCCGCTGCAAGTGCTCAACACCATCGTCGGCGGCCGCTTCACCTCGTGGCTGAACGACGAACTGCGCGTCAACTCCGGCCTGACCTACGGCGCGCGCAGCGAGTTCGCCACCTTGTCGCAGACCGGCACCTTCGCCATCTCCAGCTTCACCGCGCTGCCCAAGACCGAAGCGGCGCTGGCCCTGGCGCACAAGACCTACCAGCGTTTATGGGACAAGGGCATCGACAAGGCGACGCTGGAATCGGCCAAGGCCTACGTCAAGGGCCAGTTCCCGCCGCGCTACGAAACCGGCGAGCAGCTGGCCGGACTGCTGGGCGATATGTATGCATCGAAGGTGGGCCGCGAGCAGATCGACAATTTCATGAAGGACGTCGACAGCCTGACGCCGGAACGCGCCAAGGCGCTGGTGGACAAGCACTTCCCGCGCGACAAGCTGCAGACGGTGTTGGTCGGCAAGGCCGAAGCCATACGCGGCATCGCCAAGACTTACGGCGAGGTGACCGAGCTGGAAATTACCGCCGACGGTTTCAAGCCTTAACAGGATCGAGCTGGCGGACGAGTTGTTCGATATCGTCCGCCACGCCTGGACAAGCTGCCAGCACCAGCTCCAGCTGGTTCCAGGCGGCGCTGGAGGCATCGTCCTTCAGCGCCCGTTCCGCCAGCTGCGACAAGCCCGCCAGCCGGTCGGCACCCACGGTGCCGGCCAATCCCTTGAGCGTGTGCAGCGCCGGCAGCGCGGCTTGCTTGTCCTCGTCGACGCGGGCGGCTCGCAACTGGGCGGCCAGCTTGCCCGCTTCCACCACAAAACTGCGCAGCGCCATCAGATAGACCGAATGCAGGCCGCCCAGCCGCTTCAGCGCGGCTGCGCTGTTCAGGCCCGCCTCCGGCAGCGGCACGGCGCCCGCATCGTCGGCGGCAGCGGATGCTGTATTGGCCTGCGCCGCACCGCTGTCGATTGCATCCGGCAGCGGCCGGCCATCGCGCCGCGCATGCTTCAGGATCACCTCGATCAGCTGCGTCAGGTCGAAGGGTTTGCCGATGTGATCGGCCATGCCCGCCTCCAGCGCGGCGACGCGGTCGGCCGCCATCGCGTTGGCCGTCATCGCCACGATGGGCGGCGCCGCCGCGCCCAATTGTTTCTGGATCGCGTGGGTCGCCTCGTAGCCGTCCATTTCCGGCATCTGGATATCCATCAGGATCAGGTCCGGCAGCGGCCCCGGGCGCGAGATCGCGGCGATCGCCATCGGTCCGGAGTTGGCCACCTCGACCTGCGCGCCATCATTGCCCAGCAGTTCGCCGGCCACTTGCTGGTTGGCGGGATTGTCGTCCACCAGCAGCAACCGCAGGCCGGCCAGCCGCCGCATCGACGGCATGGCGATCGCCGCCAGCGGCGCGCGGTTTTCCATGCGCGCATCGGCCACCGCGTCAAACAGCATCGACGCCGTGACCGGCTTGACCACGAAGCCATCCAGCACCGGCGCCATCTCCAGGTGCCGCTGCGCCAGCAGTTCGCGGTCGTGCGCGGTGACCATGACGATCAGCGGCGTCTGCCCTTCCGGCGCCATCTCGCGGATGCGGCAGCTGGTTTCCCAGCCGTCCAGTTCCGGCATGCGCCAGTCGATCAGCACCACGTCGTAGGCCAGCTGCCGCTGCATCTGCGCCGCCACCGCGGCCAGCGCCTGGTGGCCGCCCTCGGCCACATCGACCCGCCAGCCGAACGAGGCCGCCATTTCGCTGAGCACCGTGCGGGCGATGTCGTTATCGTCCACCACCAGGCATTTCAAACCGCGCATCAGCGCATGGTCCGGCGCCAGCACCTGGTCCGCCAGCTGCGCCGGCTGCTGCCCGGCCACGCCGAAGTCGACGATGAAGTCGAACACGCTGCCCTGCCCCAGCTGGCTGCTGACCTGCAGCGTGCCGCCCATCAGGCGCACCAGCCGCTGGCTGATCGCCAGGCCCAGGCCGGTGCCGCCGTAGCGGCGCGCGGTCGAAGCCTCGGCCTGCGAGAAGCCGTCGAAGATGCGCATGCGCTGTTCCTCGGAAATGCCGATGCCGCTGTCGCGGATCGCGAACGCCACCGACAGCGTGCTGTCCGTCTGCGCCAGCACGTCGGCCGACAGCACCACTTCGCCACGCTCGGTAAATTTGATGGCGTTGCCCGCCAGGTTCAGCAGGATCTGCTGCAGGCGCAAGGCATCGCCCACCACCAGCGCCGGCAGCGCCGGATCGATGCGGAACAGCACTTCGATATTCTTGTCGCCGACATTGGCCGACAAGATCACGGCCAGGTCGCGCCACAGCTTGTCGAGCCGGAACGGATGCGGATCGAGCGCCAGCTTGCCGGCCTCCACCTTGGAAAAATCAAGGACGTCGTTGAGCAGGCCGAGCAAGGCGCTGGCGGCCGAATGCGCCTTGGCCGCGTAATCCTGCTGGCGCTCGCTCATCTCGGTTTGCTGCAGCAATTGCAGCATGCCCAGCACGGCGTTCATCGGCGAACGGATTTCATGGCTCATGTTGGCCACAAAATCCGACTTGGCGCGGCCGGCCTGGTCCGCCGCCTCCTTGGCCTGGATCAGCGCCTCGTGGGTGGCGCGCAATTCGGTGCTGTCGGTGCTGCTGCCGACCCAGCCGAGGATGGCCCCGCCGTCGTCCCTTTGCGGCAGCGCGTGGTTGTCGAAGATCCGCCACACGCCGTCGTGCCGGCGCAGCCTGCAATCGCAGCGGAACTGGTCGCCGTCGGCCCGCGCGCGCTGCCAGGCGGCGGTCAGCGGCGCCATGTCGTCCGGATGGATCACGCGCGACCAGTCGCCCTGCTGCATCAGCTGCTCGGCCGGCAGGCCGCTGAATTCTTCCCAGTGGTGGCTCATGAAGTCGATGCGCAGCTCCGGCGTGGCGGTCCACACCATCTGCGGCAAACCCTCGGTCAGCGAACGCCAGCGCGATTCCGACGCCGTCAGCCGCGCCAGCGAGCCTTGCAGCGCGCGGTCGGCGTCGACCAGCTGCTGCATGGCTTGATACTGCTTGCGCAGGCCGTAGCGCACGCCCTGCAGCAGTCCCAGCGCCAGCAGCACGAAGACGGCGAGGAAGATCGAGGCGTTGCGCACCTCCTTGTACCAGGGCGCGAGGAAATCGTCGCTGGCCAGGCCGACCACCACATACACCGGATAGCCGCCGATCTTTTCCACGCTCAGCGTGCGCTCGCGTTCGTCGCGCGGGCTGACGACGGTGTAGGTCGCGCTCTTGCGCTTGCCGTCCAATATCTCCTGGGTGGCGGCGTTGACCTTGATGGTGCTGCCGATCGGCATGCCCTCGACTTCGGGATAGCGGTGCAGCACGCGTTTCTTGTCGTCCACCAGGACGATGGAGCCATGGGCGCCGATGTTCAGCGCCGCGAACGATTCGGTGATGCGGGCGCTGTTCATCAGCACGTAGGCGCTGCCGCCGAACTGGCCGTTGGGCAGCGTCAGCGGATAGACCAGCGGCAGCACCCATTCGCCGGTGATGCGCGACTTGACCGGCACGCCGAAGATCAGCTCATGCTCGGCCTGCACGCGGGCGAAGAATTCGCGGATGGTCAAGTCTTGCGGCTTGCCCAGGTCGATGTCTTCGCCGTAGATGACGCGGCCGGCCGCGTCGGAACCGCGCACCGCCTGCGCATGCGGAATGCGCTCCTTGAGGGTGCGCAGGTAGGCGCTGAACTGCGCATCGCTGAAGCGGCGCTCCTCGTGCATGAGGCGGAACTCGCGGTCGGCGCGGCGCATCGCCAGGTCGACTTCCTCGAAATGCGAATGCAGGAAGTTTTCCAGCGTGATCGACAGGTTGTGCGAGGTTTCGGCGGCGGCGGCGTAGTAGCGCAGCCGGCTCTGGTTGAGCACATGGACGACGAACAGCGCGAGAATCAGCAACACCACGGCCACGGCTGCCACCAGCACGCCAAACAGTTTTCTGAATTTCTGCAGTGTGGCGAATCTCATGGCGGAGGGACGGGCTTTCGGCGCGAAACTTGATGGCTCTACAATAAAACAAAAAAACGCCACAGTGGGCGTTTTTTGTTGTCGCTGTGTAAAAAGAGCTAGATGCCTTGATTGGCGATGTCGGCCAGCGACTCGCGGCCCTTGTCGCTGATCTCGAAGCCGCCTTCGGCGCGCGCGACGATATGGGATTTCTTGCCCAGGAACAGGGCGACGTCGGCATCGATGGCGCTGGCCGGGTCGGCTTCGATGGCGCGCAGGCCCAGGATGCAGCGGCGCAGGAACAGCGTCTGCTCGCCCTTGTCGGTCAGCGAGATGCGGCCGTTCTTGGCGATGTTGAACAGCTTGAGGCCGGCCAGGCGCTTGGTGTTGCGGCCGACGCAGGCGCTGATGCGCTCGCCCTTGATGCCGCGTTTGACTTCATCGAGGGCGTTGTACTCGTCCTGCGTTAATTTCTCGTTCTTCATTGCCATTTTTTCCATAAGAGACTGCTGCGGCCCTCATGGTACGCGCCCGGCGGGGCCAGGGCAAGACAATGCGCCCGATCCCGCCGTGGAATGGCAATAATGTTATTACTGGAACGCTCGGATAGCCAGCCAGATCAGACCGATGCTGGCGAAGGCGGCTACACAAATCACAGCTTGCACACGCTTCGCACTGAGGGCGACGCTGCGACGGCCAAGGTAGATTTTGTTGTGTAATGAATTGCCCATGATGCTCTCCGTGATGGAAAAACCGATGACATGACTAAATTATAGAAACTCTTTCATGACCCCAGTGTGACGAAGAACACAAACCATCAAATATGTATCCATCGAGCAACAACAATCACACTTTCTCACGGCGATTCAGAGCATGGCCAAGCATACCGTTCGCCATGGGCGGCGAACGGTGCGTTGGCACACATAAGGAGACAATCAATCACAGAGTTTTGATAGGCGGCTTGGGTGGCGTCGGCTCCTCGATCGGCGCCTGCTCCGGCAGCGGCGTGTTGTCCGGCGGCGGATCCTTTTCCGGCTGCGGTGGCGGCGTTTCGGGATCGGGGGTGGTATGGGTGCGGATGGTGGCGAACATGGTAAAGCCCTCCTGGCTGTCCTGGTAATGGACAGATGGGGGTGACCAGGCATAATCAAGAGGGGCCTGCGACAGGCTGCGTGCGCCATCGAACGGTAGGCACCGTCCGCTGGCGCGGCGCCGCTTACTTGATGCGGAAAATCATATCCACCGTCTGCGACCATTTCAGCACGTCGATCGCCAGGAAATCCTTGTCGGCAGGCTGCGCATTGACGCCGGCGTGATTCTTGTAGAAATCGCCGGGCATCAGGCCGATGGCGCCGGTCAGGTTGCGCAACTGGCCGGACGAGATCGCCGTCACCGCCCCCAGCTTCTTGCCGAAACCGGCCGCCATCGCCTCGGCGCGCCGCTGCGCATCCTTGACGGCGGCGGCGGTCAGCAGCTTCTCCTCCTGGATGCGGTCGGCCTTGCCGAAGGTGGTGGACATGCGGTCGACATTCCGCATGGCCAGCAGCGCCTGCATGATCGGGCGCCATTTGCCCAGGTCGCGCACGACGATGTGGACCGCGCTGCGGATATCGTAGTCGGGCGCGGCGTTGGGCTCGGGATTGGCGGACTTGCGCATTTCCTTGCGCATGTCGTACACCTTGGCGCTGGCGCCGCCCTCGCCTTCCGGCGCGCCGGTCTGCTCCGCCAGCAAGGCGTGGATCTCGGCCGCGCGGGCCTGGACCACGGCCACGGCGGCGGCCGGATCGGCGTCGTAGGCGCTGATGTCGAAGTTGATCTCGCCCATGTCGGGCAGCACCATCACATAGCCCTCGCCGCCGGCGTGGACGAACGGATAGTCGGGCAGGTTGGAGGCATTTACGGCAAGCGGCGACAGCGCCAAGGCAAGGGCTAGCGTCTTGAACATGATGTTCTTCGGAGTTTAAGGAAGCTGCAGTATCGGCCAACTAGACCATTTTGTCTACTTGCAAAAACGGAAATCATGCCCATTTGCGCTTTCAACAACAATCATCGGAGAAACACATGCTCGCTCCCAAAGCGCCCCGTTCGGTCTACGACCATCGTCCGGTCGCCGTGCAAGTGGTCAAGCAGGAAAAAACCGGCGCGGTCGACAAGCACCTGTTGATCGTCGAGACCGCCAAACCCAAACCGGCGGCGCCCAAGGCCAAGTAGAATGTCGGCTTTGCCAGCAACCGGACTGCAGCCATGAGCGCCACGCCCCTGAACGACGACGAATACGACACGCTTGACGACCTGCTCGCAAACATGGGCCGGCAAGCCATGGATGTCGCCAGGCTGGAAGGCTACCTGACGGCACTCGTCGCCGGCCCGGCGGCACCGGCGCAGGACGACTGGCTGCCGAAGGTCTGGGGCGGCGCCGACGGCAATGCGGAAGCGGCCGCCCTGGTGCTGCGCCACCATGAGTACATGCGTACCTGGATGGCCAAGGACCCGGCCAGCTTCGAGCCGATCTATGAATGCGGCGGCACCTGGACCGTGGACGCCTGGTGCGACGGCTTCCTGGAAGGCATGCAGCTGGATGCCGCAGCGTGGGCGCCGCTGCGCGCCAGCCAGCCGGCCCTGCTGGCGCCGTTCCAGCGTCCGCTGAACGCGGCCAAGGTGGCGCCTGCCGTGGTGCAGATCAACGCCTTCTTCCACGCGCCGCAAGTCAAGACGGCCAAGCCAGGCCGCAACGATCCCTGCCCTTGCGGCAGCGGCAAAAAACTCAAGAAATGCTGCGGCTAAAGGCGATGCCGGTATCTGACCCCACTGTTTATTTGCCGTTGATGACCTGCTTCAGCAGCAGGAAGGTTTCATGGTTGATGGCCTGCTCGTTGGCCTTGAATTCCTTCTCGGCCTTGAGGTAGGCGGGCTTTTTCAGCGCGGCCTTTTCGGCGGCGGTAGGCGTTGCCACGGACGGGCCCAGCGATGCGCCGCTGTTGTAGGTCTGGTGCAGGACTTTCTGGCCATAGCTGGACTGGTAGAAGCTGGTCATCTCCGTCGCCGTCTCGGTGCTCAGCAAGCGGGCCACCGGCAGCGCCAGGCGGCTGTAGACCGTTTCCGGCTGCAACTTGATGACCTTGTCCATGACTTCCTTGCGCTGCGCCGGCGAGGCGTACTGGCTCATGCCGGCCGTCATGCGCATCATCTTCTCGGCCTGCATCGCGGCCAGCAAGTCATGAGCGGCCTTCACCTGCGCAGCGTCGGGGTTGGCGGTAGCGGCGTGGACGGCGCCGGTCAGCAGGCTGGCGAGAAGAACAGCGACAAACGATTTCATATTTGCTCCTTTAATAATGTCCGGGATTCTAGCCTGAAAAACAAAAAACCCGCAGTCTCTTCCGAGAACTGCGGGCTTCCTGACTATTCGTGGCGGAGAGGGTGGGATTCGCCTACATCCTGCAGGCCGCCCTCGCGCGAGTACGCGCGAGTCTTCGAATCCCACGCGCGAGCTGCGCTCGCTCCTCTCCTGTCCGGAAAATAAAAAAGCTCCCTTGCGGGAGCTTTTTCATTGCATATTGGCGGAGAGGGTGGGATTCGAACCCACGGTAGGGTCGCCCCTACGCTTGATTTCGAGTCAAGTACATTCGACCACTCTGCCACCTCTCCTGGTGGTACATTTTCTTTCAGCAGCGTTATGTGGCGGAGAGGGTGGGATTCGAACCCACGGTAGGGTCGCCCCTACGCTTGATTTCGAGTCAAGTACATTCGACCACTCTGCCACCTCTCCGTTTTCCCACCGGCTGCTGCGAGAAGGCAAGATTATAGCAGGCCGTTGAGAAAAGGGAAGGAGTATTTACGCCTTCAGATACGTTAATCCACCCATGTACGGACGCAGCACCGCCGGGATCTCCACCGAGCCGTCCGCCTGCTGGTAGTTTTCCAGCACGGCGACCAGGGTGCGCCCCACCGCCAGGCCCGAGCCGTTCAGCGTGTGCAGCAGTTCCGGCTTGCCCTGGGCGTTGCGGAAGCGCGCCTGCATGCGGCGCGCCTGGAAGGCTTCGCAGTTCGACAGCGACGAGATTTCACGGTAGGTGTTCTGCGCCGGCAGCCACACCTCCAGGTCGAAGGTCTTGGTGGCGCCGAAACCCATGTCGCCGGTGCACAGCGACATCACGCGGTACGGCAGCCCCAGGCGCTGCAAGATGGTTTCCGCATGGCCGACCATGTCGTCCAGCACCGCGTACGAGGTGTCCGGATGCACCACCTGCACCATCTCGACCTTGTCGAACTGGTGCTGGCGGATCATGCCGCGGGTGTCGCGGCCATAGCTGCCCGCTTCCGAGCGGAAGCATGGCGTGTGCGCGGTCATCTTCAGCGGCAGCGTGTCGGCCGCGACGATCTCGTCGCGCACCAGGTTGGTCAGCGTGACTTCCGAGGTCGGAATCAGGTAGAAGTGCTCGCCCTCGCCTTCGGCGCCGCCTTTTTTCACCGAGAACAGGTCGGCTTCGAATTTCGGCAGCTGGCCGGTGCCGCGCAGCGAATCGGCGTTGACCATGTACGGCGTGTAGCACTCGGTATAGCCGTGCTCGTCGGTATGGGTATTCAGCATGAACTGCGCCAGCGCGCGGTGCAGGCGGGCGATGCCGCCCTTCATGACCGAGAAGCGCGAGCCGGTCAGCTTGGTGGCGACGTCGAAGTCCAGGCCCAGCGCGGCGCCGACGTCGACATGGTCTTTCACTTCGAATTCAAAGGTGCGCGGCGTGCCGACTTTGCGCACTTCCACGTTGCCGGCTTCGTCGCCGCCGACCGGCACCGATTCGTGCGGCAGGTTCGGGATCGCCTGCATGAAATCGGCCAGCTTGGCCTGCACGGCGGCCAGCGCCGTTTCGTTGGACTTGAGCTCGTCGCCCAGACCGGCCACTTCCGCCATCAGGGCGGTGGTGTCTTCGCCCTTGCCCTTCATCATGCCGATCAGCTTGGACTGCGAGTTGCGCTTGCCCTGCAGCTCTTCGGTGCGCGTCTGTATCGCTTTACGTTCCGCTTCGAGGGCGTTGAACGCTTCCACGTCGAGCTGGAACTTGCGGGTCGCCAGGCGCGCGGCGACGTTGGCTATATCTTTACGGAGAAGTTGGATATCAATCATGGGAACAAGTGCCGTTGTATCGAAAACGTCAATTGTACCAAGAGGATGCCACTTCCCTGCGAGTTTTGAACAGCCCGCCGGCTGCCGGCATTACAGCGCTGCTTTTTCAGCGGCGGTCAGGCGCTTGGCGGTCACGGTGACCACCGGCATTTTGACGTCGGCCTGGGCCACGACGGCGGCCTTGGCGGCTGGCGCGACCGGAGCGGCCGGCGAGTCGGCGGCGGTGGCGAAGCTGGTGGCGGCGGCGATGACGCTGGCGGCAACGAAGATGATTTCCATGTTTTTAGCGATGTTCATGATGTGCTCCTCGGGGTGGGTTGGGTACAACTGCTGTTTGCATGGTTGTACTGTACCTAAAGGGCCTATGGGTCGCCATCGGGATCCGACGAAGCGTCGGAAACGGCGCCTGGAATGCAAAATCAAGGATCAGGCGGCGCTGCGCAGCACGCCGGGCTGGTCGGCCTGGCGGTGCACCAGCTCGCCCAGCCGGGCGACGGCCGCCTCCACCCGCGGACTCCAGGCGTTGCCGCAATTGAGGCGCAGGTAGTTGCTGTACTTGCCCGAGGCGGAGAACAGCTGGCCCGGCATGAAGGCGATGCCCTCGGCAATCGCCGACTGGTGCAGCGCCAGCGCGTCGACCTGCGCCGGCATGCCGACCCACACCACGAAGCCGCCCTGCGGCTCGGACACCGTGCATTGCTGCGGGAAGGCGGCGCAGATCGCGTCCGACATGCGGGCGATGCGCTGCGACAGCGCGCGGCGCATCTTGCGCACCTGGTTTTCATAGGCGCTGCCGGCCAGGAAGTCGGCCAGCACGGCCTGGAAGAAATGGCTGGTGGCGCCGCTGGAGACCATCTTCAGCACCGCGATGTCCTGCGCATAGCGCCCCGCCACCACGTAGCCGACCCGCGCGCCGGGGCTGACCGCCTTCGAGAACGACGAGCACAGCATCACGTTGCCGGTGATGTCGTAGGCCTTGACCGGCCAAGGCCGCTCCGGCGCGAAGCACAGGTCGCCGTAGACGTCGTCCTCGATCAGCGGGATGTCGTGCTGCGACAGCAGCGTCGCCAGGCGCTGCTTGTTCGCCTCCGGCATCACGCAACCCAGGGGATTGTTGGCGTTGGGGATCAGCATCACGGCCTGCACCAGCCCGGCGTTGAGCGCCACTTCCAGTGCGTCGATCGACGGCCCGGTCTTCGGATGGGTGGGGATCTCCAGCGCCTTCATGCCCAGCGACTCGATCAGCTGCAGCAGCACGAAATACGTCGCCGACTCGATGGCGATGGTGTCGCCCGGCCGCGCCACCGCGCGCAGGCACAGGCTGATCGCCTCGGTGCAGGAGCCGGTGACGACGATTTCGGCGGGGTCCACATGGCCCCAGTCCAGCGCGCGGCGGGTGATCTGGCGCGTGAACTCCGGGTAATTGGTCTCATAGCAGCTGACCGCGCTCAGCAAGGTGGAATCGCGCTTGGCGACCGCCGCCACGGTCTTTTGCATGCGCTTCATCGGCAGCAGCTCGTCCAGCGGCCAGGCCGAACCCATCTGCATGATGTTCGGGTCCTCATTGGCCTTGAGCACGCGCATCAGCAGGTTGTTGATGCCGACGTAGGCCGGCTCCTTCAAATGCTCGGCATCGGTCATCACCGCCGTCATGCGCGGACGATGGCGCACGTAATAGCCGGCCTGCGGCCGGGCTTCGACCAGGCCGCGGTCCTCCATCAGCCGCAGCGCTTGCATGACGGTGCTGACCGACAGGCGCTTTTGCTGCGCCAGGTGGCGGATCGACGGCAGGCGGTCGCCCGGCGCGAACACGCGGCTGGCGATCAGCCCGCCCAGTTCGCCGGCCAGTTGCTCGTACAGGGTGGTTTGCATGGACATCCTGATATTGTGGCCCAGTCCCGCCCTGCCGCGACAGGTACAGCGAGCGCAAATTTCGACCATGACAGTTTAGCCAAAACAGCGTTGTGATGGTAACAATATCGATTTGCTGCATCTGTTATGGTTTACCGCCGCTGCGTATTCTGGCTGCATGAATCCACAACGCAGGGGGCAGCCATGAAACCGGAATTGATCGCCGTCCAACAAGGACAAGCCGAATACCGCCTGACGGAAAACCATCCGCTGCGCATCGCCCACGCGGCGGGCCGCCGCATCGAATGCCTGGACGGCACGGCGTGGATCACGGCCTATGGCGAGAGCACCGATTTCATGCTGCGCCAGGGGCAAACCTTCGACGTGCCGAACGACGGCCTGATGCTGATCGACGCGGTCGGCAGCGGCGTGGTGCGGGTGCGCTTGCCCGCGGGAAGCGAGGACGGCGGCGCGCCGCCGCATCTGCTGGACCGCCTGATTGCGGCCGCCGCCACCCGCTTGCGGCCCACTGTAGGATTTCTCCTACGCAACTAATCGTGCGCCATGAAATCCTCGGACTATGTACGATGCGTCAACAGTACAGCCCATTCGAGGAGAATAATTTGAAAAAGCAATATCTGAAAATCGGCGCCATGGGCGCATTGATGGTCCTGGCCGCAGGCTGCTCGACGATGGGCGGTCCGCCGGCCAACGAGCCGCCGCCGGTGCTCAATCCGAACTTCGCCAGCGAGATGAACAAGTTCAACGCCCAGTTCCCGAACGACAAGGCCACCAAGTACGAGGAAATCTCGCTGAACTATAACAACGCGCAGAAGCTGGACGAGCGCGGCAATTGCCACGACCTGTCCAAGTATCCGGTGGTCATCGTGCTGACGCTGGACGCCCAGGGCAAAGTGACGCGCAGCACCACCGACGTCCAGGGCAAGAAAGCGGACTGCTTCCGCCAAGCCTACGCCTCGGCGCAGCTGCCGCCGCCGCCGTTCGCACCGTACCTGAAACCGATCCGCCTGCGTTGATAGATCAGGCCGCCGCGTTTTCCTCGGTGGCCTCGTCGTTGCCGGCCGGCTTCTCCAGCCAGCTCGTCACGATGTCGTTGAAGCGTTCCGGCTGGCGCAGCATCGGCCAGTGGTCGGTCTCCAGCGCCACCACCTTGCATCCCTCCTTGGCCGCCAGGTTTTCCGTCCACTGCGGTGAATGGAACATGAAGGGCTTGCGGATACCGTAGATATACAGCATCGGCACCTGGGGCACGAACGGCACCAGCGAGCTATAGGAACCGGCCGCCCCGGCGGTCAGGATGTAGTACGGGAAATTCATATGGGAGCCGATGAATTCCTTGGGCGACGGCGCGCGCAGCACGCCCGCCATGGTCCTGGTCATCACGTTGCCGACCGGACCGCCGATGGCCCAGGCCAGGCCCAGCGTGCTCTGGTAGCCGCCGACCATCAACTTCTGGCCGATCGAACGCGAGCGCTCGGTGGCCTTCGATTGCGCATCGCCGATATCGACGCCGATGATGCACGACACCAGCGCCTTGTTGCGCATGTAAAACTCATAGCCGAACACGCAGCCCCAATCGTGCAGCATCAGGATGACCTTCTGCTTCTGGCTGACGCTGTTCACGATGTGCAGCAGCACGCGCAGCATGGCGTCCAGCGAATAGGAGCGGCGCGGCTTGCCGATATCGAAGCCCGGCAGCGTGAAGCGCACGCAGCGGTAGCGCTGTTTCAGCTCGGCGACCTGCGCGTCCCAGACGCGGTAAGTGTCCGGCCAGCCGTGGATCATCACGATGGTCTCGGTGCCCTCGCCTTCAATATAAACGTCGATCCCGTCGACCACCAATGCCTGCTGCATGCCGCTCCTCTATCCCGCGAACTCATCAATGTTCCATCTTACAACATTTGTTTTGAGATGTGCCCCGCAAGGCCAAGCGGGGGTCGCGGGTTATTTGCCGGCGTCCTCGTCCAGCTTGCGCAGGAAGGCCAGCTTGTCGGCGATCTTGGTTTCCAGGCCGCGCGGGACCGGCTGGTACCAGCCCGGCTCGCGCATATCGTCGGGGAAGTAGGTTTCGCCAGCGGCGTAGGCGTGCGGTTCGTCGTGGGCGTAGCGGTATTCGTGACCGTAGCCCAGCTCCTTCATGAGCTTGGTCGGCGCGTTGCGCAGGTGGACCGGCACTTCGCGCGATTTATCCTTTTTCACAAACGCCATCGCCTGGTTGAAGGCGTTGTAGCCGGCGTTGCTCTTGGCGGCGATCGCCAGGTAGATGACGGCCTGCCCCAAGGCCAGCTCGCCTTCCGGCGAACCGAGCCGCTCGAAGGTGGTGGCGGCGTCGTTGGCGATCTGCATGGCGCGCGGGTCGGCCAGGCCGATGTCTTCCCACGCCATGCGCACGATGCGGCGCGACAGGTATTTGGCGTCGGCGCCGCCGTCCAGCATGCGGCAGAACCAGTACAGGGCGGCGTCCGGATTCGAGCCGCGCACCGATTTGTGCAGCGCCGAGATCTGGTCGTAGAAATTGTCGCCGCCCTTGTCGAAGCGGCGCGCGTTCAAGGTCAGCGCGTTCTGGATGAACTCGGGCGTGATCTTGTTGGTCTTGGCGGCGTTGGCCGCCATGCTGGTTTGCTCCAGCAGGTTCAGCAGGCGGCGGCCGTCGCCGTCGGCGTAACCGATCAGCGTGTCGACGGCGGCGTCGTCGAACTCCAGGTGCGTCAGCACCTTGGCGCGGGCCTTGTCGACCAGTTGCTTGAGCTCGGCCTCGTCGAACGACTTCAGCACATATACCTGCGAGCGCGACAGCAGCGCCGAATTGACTTCGAACGAAGGATTCTCGGTGGTCGCGCCGATCAGCGTGACCAGCCCCGATTCCGCGTACGGCAGCAAGGCGTCCTGTTGCGACTTGTTGAAGCGGTGGATCTCGTCGACGAACAGGATGGTGTGCTTGCCCAGGTCGAGGTTGTGCTGCGCCTGCTCCATCGCGGCGCGGATATCCTTGACGCCGGAGAACACCGCCGACAAGGCGATGAACTCGCACTCGTAGGCGTTGGCGGTCAGGCGCGCCAGGGTGGTCTTGCCCACGCCCGGCGGGCCCCACAGTATCATCGAATGCGGCTGGCCCGACTCAAACGCCAGGCGCAGCGGCTTGCCCGGCCCCAGCAGGTGATGCTGGCCGATGACGTCGTCGAGCGTCTTGGGCCGCAAGGCTTCGGCCAGCGGCTGGCGCGGTTCGGTGGAAAATAAATCAGCCATAGTCTCTAAATGGAAAAACGCCGCAGCGTCGCGGCTGCGGCGTCGGAACCCGGTGCGCGGGTTTTAATTATTGAATACGTCGGCGCCCTTCGGCATGACGAATTTAAAGCTTGTCGCAGTCAGCGCCGGATTTTTTTCGATGGCCTTGAACGACAGCACCGACGTCTGGCCGAAGGAATCCTTCAACTCCATCGCTTCCGGCAAGCCGTTGCGCAGGCCGATGGTGATTTGCTCGAAAGCGGTGTCCTTGGCTTTCGGCACGGCCTTCAGCCATTCCAGGCCCTCTTTCGTGCCGCCCTCGGACAGCGTGAAGTTCTTTTCCAGGTCGTTGCTGCCGAACAGGATCGCCGCCGGCGACGAGCCCAGCGCATCGCCCAGCTTCTTCACGGTGACCTGGTTCAAGTCCTTGTCGAAGATGTACAGCTTGTCGCCGTCCGCCTGCAGCACTTGCTCGTAGGGCTTCACGTAAGTCCAGATGAACTTGCCCGGACGGGCAAACATGAAGGTGCCGGTGGCCGGCGTCGAGACTTTCGGCGCTTCGCCGTTGGTGTTCTTGACCTGGCGCTGGGTGAACTCGCCCTTGGCGGCCTTGGTCGACGCCACAAACGACTTGAACTGCTCCAGCGCGCTGGCCTGGGCGAAGCCCGCGATCAGCAGGCCGGCGCTCAGCGCAACAATACGTTTAATACGAGTCATACGGTTTATCCTTTTTTATTCCGCACTGGCAGCCGGCACCAGGATGTCGCGGTTGCCGTTCGATTGCATGGCGGAGACGACGCCGCTATTTTCCATTTGTTCCAGCAAACGCGCCGCGCGGTTGTAGCCGATGCGCAGATGGCGCTGCACCAGCGAGATCGAGGCGCGGCGGTTCTTCAACACCACCTGGACCGCCTGGTCGTACATCGGATCGGCCTCGCCGCCGGCCTCGCCCGCTTCGCCGCCGGCAGCGCCGCCCTCGCCCTCCAGCGTGCCGCCTTCGAGGATGCCGTCGATGTAGTCCGGCTCGCCGGTGGTCTTCAAATGCTTGACCACACGGTGCACTTCTTCATCGGAGACAAACGCGCCGTGCACGCGCACCGGCAAGCCTGTGCCCGGCGGCATGTACAGCATGTCGCCCATGCCGAGCAGCGTTTCCGCGCCCATCTGGTCCAGAATGGTCCGCGAGTCGATCTTGGACGAGACCTGGAACGCGATGCGGGTCGGGATGTTGGCCTTGATCAGGCCGGTGATCACGTCTACAGATGGGCGCTGCGTCGCCAGAATCAAGTGCAGGCCGGCCGCGCGCGCCTTTTGCGCGATACGGGCGATCAATTCTTCCACCTTCTTGCCGACGACCATCATCAGGTCGGCCAGCTCGTCGATGATGATGACGATGGTCGGCAGCTTGTCCAGCGGCTCCGGCGAATCCGGCGTCAGGCTGAACGGATTCGGGATGTGTTCTTCCTTCTTCTTGGCTTCGGCGATCTTGGCGTTGTAGCCGGCCAGGTTACGCACGCCCAGCTTGGACATCAGCTTGTAGCGGCGCTCCATCTCGTTGACCGCCCAGTTCAGCGCGTGGCCGGCCTGGCGCATGTCGGTGACCACCGGCGCCAGCAGGTGCGGGATGCCTTCGTACACCGACATCTCCAGCATCTTCGGATCGATCAGGATCATGCGCACGTCGGCCGGGTCGGACTTGTACAGCAGCGACAGGATGGTGGCGTTGATACCCACCGACTTACCCGAACCGGTGGTGCCCGCGACCAGCAAGTGCGGCATCTTGGCCAGGTCGGCCACCACGGCCTTGCCGGCGATGTCCTTGCCCAGCGCCACCGTCAGCGGCGACGGATTGTCGTTGTAGACCTTGGAGCCGACGATCTCGCTCAGGCGCACGATCTGGCGCTTCGGATTCGGCAGCTCCAGCGCCATGTAGTTCTTGCCCGGAATGGTCTCGACCACGCGGATCGAGGTCAGCGACAGCGAACGCGCCAGGTCGCGCGCCAGGCCGACGATCTGGCTGCCCTTGACGCCGGTGGCCGGCTCGATTTCGTAGCGCGTCACGACCGGGCCCGGATAGGCCGCCACCACCTTGGCTTCGACGCCAAAGTCCGACAGCTTCTTCTCGATCAGGCGGCTGGTGAATTCCAGCGTCTCGATCGACACGGTTTCCTGCACCTCGGCCGCCTCGTCCAGCAGCGACAAGGCCGGCAGGCGGCTGTCGCCGCTCAGGTCCTGGAACAGATTGGCCTGGCGCTCCTTCTCGACGCGCTCGGACTTGACCACGGTAACCACCTGCGGCTCGATCTTGACCGGCGGCGCCGCCACCGGATGCTTCTCGACGTGCTTGGCCCGTTCGATGACCACCACTTCCTCGCGCTTGACGGCCGCCACTTCACCCTGGCGGCGGTCCTCGCGGTACTGGTAGCGCTGCACGAACCAGTCGATCGCCAGCTCGATGCCGCCGCCGATGCGCTCGGCCACGGCCAGCCACGACACGTGGAAGAACAGGCTGAAACCCAGCCCGAACAGCAGCAGCAACAGCAGGGTCGCGCCGGTGAAACCGAAGGCCACGTGGGCCGAATGGCCGATCATCTCGCCCAGCACACCGCCCGAGATGCGCGGCAGTTGCGCATGGCTGGTCAAGGTGCGCAGGCGCAGGAACTCCAGGCCGACGCTGCCGATAAACAACAGCACGAAGCCGATCGCGCGGATCAGCGGCTCCTGCGCGTGTTCCGGATCCGGTTCCCTGGACATGACGAACTTCTGCGTCAGGCTGCGGTAGCCCTGCCACACCAGCCGCAGCAGGCAAAACGCCCACCACCAGGCCGAAATACCGAAGATATACAACAACAGGTCCGACAGCCAGGCGCCCGCGCGGCCGCCCATATTGGCGACCTTGGGCACCAGCGTCTCATGCGACCAGCCCGGATCGGTCTTGCTGTAGGTGGCCAGGATCAGCACGAAATACACGCCCAGCACGGCCAGCGCCAGCCAGCGCGCCTCCGACAGCAGCCGCACCAGCCGGTTCGGCAGGGGCTGGCGCTCGGTCGGGGTGCGGGTATAGGCCGACGACGCGGCGGAACTCGCTTTTGGCACACGTTCCTGAACTTTTTTACTACTCATAGGAATTAAGGTGTTGCAATGTTATCGGTCAGGAAATATTCGGATATGGGTATTCTAAGGCATATGGGCAACAACCGGCCCGACGATTCGTCCCGATTCCCTGCTTGCACTATAATCTTGTATTGCCTTCGCGAATGCAATAGCCTGCCGCCATGACAAGCGGCCGCTGATCTTGCTCTCGCGATAAATGCCCCCAAATTCGGATTAATCCAACATTATTAAGAAGCCTTCCATGACCACTCCTAAACACGCTCGCGTTTTGATCCTTGGTTCCGGCCCAGCCGGCTACAGCGCAGCCATCTACGCGGCCCGCGCCAACCTGAAGCCGATGCTGGTGACCGGCGTCGAGCAAGGCGGCCAGCTGATGACCACCACCGACGTGGAAAACTGGCCGGCGGACCCGATGGGCGTGCAAGGCCCGGACCTGATGCAGCGTTTCCTGCAGCACGCGGAACGTTTCAATACCGACATCGTGTTCGACCACATCCACACCGTCAAGCTGGCTGAAAAACCGATCCGGCTGATCGGCGACAGCCATGAATACACCTGCGACACGCTGATCATCGCGACCGGCGCCTCGGCGCAGTACCTGGGCCTGCCGTCGGAAACGGCGTTCATGGGCAAGGGCGTGTCCGCTTGCGCCACCTGCGACGGCTTCTTCTACCGCGGCCAGCAGGTTGCCGTGGTCGGCGGCGGCAACACCGCCGTTGAAGAGGCGCTGTACCTGTCCAACATCGCCACCAAGGTCACCCTGATCCACCGCCGCGACAAGTTCCGCGCCGAAGCGATCCTGATCGACCGCCTGAACGCCAAGGTCGCCGAAGGCAAGATCGAGATCAAGTACAACCATACGCTGCACGAAGTGGTGGGCGATGACGGCGGCGTCACCGGCGTCAAGATCCAGTCGACCGAGACCGGCGCCATCACCGACGTCACCGTGCACGGCCTGTTCGTGGCGATCGGCCACAAGCCGAACACCGGCATCTTCGAAGGCCAGCTGGAAATGCACAACGGCTACATCAAGACCAAGACCGGCACCGAAGGCATGGCCACTGCGACCAGCGCCCCGGGCGTGTTCGCCGCCGGCGACGTGCAGGACCACATCTACCGCCAGGCGATCACCAGCGCCGGCACCGGCTGCATGGCCGCATTGGACGCGCAGCGCTATCTCGAAGGCCAGGAGTAATACCGTGGGACTGAAAGACTTCGCGGACCTGAAATCCCTGGCCAAGCAGCTCAAGGAGCAGGCCGACACGCGCGCCGCCGCCGCGGCGGAACGCGTCAAGCGGGAAAAGGTGCAGGCGGTGGAAGCGAATATCTTCCAGTCCAGCGTGGGCGGCGTCAAGCGCATGCCGGTCTCGGACCGCTATGTGCCGCAGATGCCGAAAACCGCCGCCCCGGCCGCCGCGCCAGCCCGCAAGCTGACGCAGGCCGAGGACGACGCGGCCGTGCTGCGCGAGTCGCTGTCCGACCTGTTCGAAGTCGATCATTACCTGGAAGAAGATCCGGCGCTGAACTACGCCGCCCCCGGCGTCGGCCCGGATGTCATCAAGAAGATGCGCAAGGGCCACTGGCCGGTGCAGGACGAGCTGGACCTGCACGGCCTGCGCCGTGACGCCGCGCGCGACGCCATCGGCGATTTCCTGCGCAAGTCGGCGATGCGCAACCACCGCTGCGTGTGCGTGATCCACGGCCGCGGCTTCGGCTCCAAGAGCCAGGAGCCGGTGCTCAAGTCCATGGTGCACAGCTGGCTGGTGCAGAAGGAGGAAGTGGTCGCCTTCTGCCAGGCCCGCCCTTCCGAAGGCGGCGAAGGCGCGCTGATCGTCTTGCTGCGCGCCGCGCTGCAACCGCAACGCGGCTAAAGCCGGTTCAAATGGCGGGCGGCGCCTACGGGTTGAGGTTGGTAACCGTCAGCGACGCGTTGGGAAGCGTGGCGCCAACCTGCAGATTCCAGTTATCCAAACTCGTCACGTTGTACGCCGTGCTGCGGAAAGCATAGTTCACACCCAGCGTCAGTTCGGAACCGCCGGCCGGCGTGACATAAACCGAATAAGTACGGGCAGGCAGATTGACGACGAAGCGGAAGTGATACGACACGCCGGGAGCGTACTGGATGGTCGCGGCTGCGGCATAGCCGGTGCCATCGTATGCATCGATCATGCCGTTGGGATTAAAGCGTGCGATGCACGACATATCAGGAAAGTCGGCGGCTGCGCCACTCGATAATCCGACCACCGCATTTTCCGGCCACAGCGAAGGCTTCGCATCGAAGCTTGCCGTGAAAGTCCCCGTCGCCGGCGGCCGGATGGCGAAGGCGTGGAAGCCATCGCCGGAAGATCCGCTCAAAACGGAAGTCGCCCCAAATTCGTAAGCGCCGACATCATACGGGGCGCCACGAAGGTAGTTGTTTGCGTCGACATTCGGCGCATCCGTGGTGGTGCCCGCGTTAATCGCGGCGCTGCCCGACTTCAGCCGCACATCGCCGGCGGCATAGTTCGCAAAATAAGTGGTGTAGCTTGTGCCGACCGTAATATTGTTGCTCTGCTGGAGATTGGTCGCCGCGCTGATGTTGAACTGGTGCGCGAGATTGTTTCTCAGGATGTTGTTGTCGGACGGGCTTCCGCCCTTCTCGTTGAAAATCCGGATTTCGCTGTCGGTGGCGAGCGGATTGGGGACGACGGTGTTGTTCACGATCTTGCTGTTGTCCATGCCATAAACCGCCAGGGCGAGACCGACCTCGACCATGACGACGTTGTTTTCAATGGTCCAATTGCTGTAGGGGCCATCGAAGGCGGAAATTCCCTGGATGGTGTAATGGCCGTTATATTGAAACGGCACTTTGGTGTACCGCGTTCCCTGCCGGGAAATGAAAACATTGCCGCGCAAGACGACATTGTTGATTGGGGTGAAACTGCCGTCTCCACGGTAGCTCTGGAACATATCGCGGTGCGGGGGATCGCTTTCCGTCCCTGGAGGCACGACCGCGTAGCTATTCACGGCGGAGTTGTATTCGAGGGTGCAGTTGTTGACCTTGCAGCGGTAGGCATCTTCCCAGAAATGCACGACGTTATTGCCAACCACCGATGAATTGGTGGCGCCCGCGCCGGCGGTCGAGGTCCGCTCAAGCATGACGCCATTTCGGCTATTCCGAATCATGTTGTTGATGACCTGGTTGTTTGCGCCGATGACGTAGATTGCCGTTCCACTGTTATTGACCCAATCGCCGTTCTCCCAGTTGGTTGCGACGCCATCCGGCGCGTAGCGCACATTCGAATTTTGAAAGGTATTGTTCGTGGCGCCAGTGTCGAATTGGACCAAGGGCGTATTGATCAAACTGCCGTTTGCCTCTTGAGGGGAAACCAGCACGCCGTCGACAACCCAGCGTGTTGCGCCGCTCTGAAATCGCAGCGTGCGCAACTTGGGCGTTTGGCCCGGCTGGGCCCGGATTGCGCGACTGCCGGAAGCGAGACCTCCGCTGACCACGGGATCGCCGTGGTTGCCATTGCGTAGATAAATGTTGTCGCCGCTAATGAAGGTTTTTCCAGCAGAAAAAACCTCGTCCAATCGGCGCCAAGGGCTTGCAGCGGTGCCGGAGTTTGCCGGAGAGCCGTTAACCGGGTCGCAGTAATAGTCTGTGGCATAGACGCCGCCGGAGGCAAATACGATGGCCAGCAGCGCCGCCCATTTCCTCCAACAATATCCTGTCAAAACAAAGAACTTCAGCTTTGTAGTATCTACCGTCTGGTTCATTTTATCTCCTGATTGTTTGCCAAAAGCGCAGTAGTTCGACCGTTGTTTGAATCACTGTAGTTTCGCCGCGCCCCTCCCCCCAACATTGAGGAGCGATTGGGTACGGCTTGACTAGGTTAACGTTACCATAGCTATCGGCAAAATCAATCTCTTTTTGTCTATTTGAAAACTGGTGTCTTCCGCTCGCGCTTTCTCTGCCAGAGCGGGACGGACCACACCAGCGCCCCGCCAGCCGCCAGCAGCGCGCCGCCCAGGAACATCAAATGAAACTCGTGTTCCGTATAGCTCAGCACCACTCCCATGGCCAAGGTCGCGAT
Organism: Duganella sp. CT11-25; assembly: GCF_047302815.1. Taxonomy (NCBI): domain Bacteria; kingdom Pseudomonadati; phylum Pseudomonadota; class Betaproteobacteria; order Burkholderiales; family Oxalobacteraceae; genus Duganella; species Duganella sp. CT11-25. The sequence goes on along the minus strand of NZ_JBKBFD010000001.1, from coordinate 6,700,192 downwards.
CACGGTGGTCAGCGCCGTGATCGACGCCGATAGCGCGGCAAGTTGGGAGAAGCGTTCGGCCGGCAGCAGCACCGGCAGCAGCGAGGCGGTGGCGGTCAGGAAGCAGCCGGCCAGCACGCCATGCACCACGTACCAGCACAGGAAGCTGGTGCGGCCATCCACCAGCAGCAAGGCGGCCAGCATCGATGCCGCGTACAGTGTCAGCAGGATGAAGCCCAGTTTCAAAGGATGGCAGCGGTCGGCCAGCCAGCCCAGTGGCCACGCCAGCATGATGGAAATCGCATAGGTATAGGCGATCGCTTCGCCAAACGCGGCCTGGCTGACGCCGAACTGCACACGGGCGTTGAAGCTGTTGATGTTGACCGGATAGGCGCTGGCCGTCCCCAGCCCGATCGCCACAAACAGCGACAGATAGAACCATGGCTTGCCAGGGCCGGCCAGATCGCGCAACCGGGCCAGGCGCAGGGATTCGGGCATGGCCGGTGGCGGCGGGTAGGATGGCTCGCGCACGCCCCAGCACAACACGAGAAAGCCGAGCAGATAGACCGCGCCGATCAATAGCAACAGCGGTTGCCATTGCTCCGGCGCCGCATTGCCATACACATAGTAGAAAAATAAAGCCCCCACCGCCAGGCTGATGATACGGAACAGGCCGAAGAAGCGGCCCAGGATGGGGCGCGGCACGGTGTCGTTAATCAGCGCCATGAAAATGGCGTTGCCGAAAATGGTGAAAATTTCGAACACCGTCCAGCAGGCGGCCATGGAGGTCAGCAGTACCGTGGGCTGCGCTTGTTGCGGCAGGTTGAGCAGGCGCGCAGCGGCCAGGCCGATGTCATTGCTGTGCGCGAGTGCCAGCATGGCAAGAAATACCAGCGGCGCATTGACCAGCAAAAAGGGGATGCGCCGGCCGTAGCGGCTGCGGGTGCGGTCGCTCCAGGCGCCGATGGTCGGACCGGCCGCCATCACCACCAGCGCCGGTATCACGCCAAACAAGGCGTTGAGCAGCAGCGTATTCTGGCTAAAGACAAACAACTGGACTTTGGCGAGCTCCTGTACCGTACGTTCCTTGAGCGACCAGGCCAGGTCGCCCAGCAGCAGGAAGCCGAATAAGGCCAGCACGGGCATTGCGCCTGCCGCCGCGACGCCGGATCGCCTGGTCATGCTTCTCCCCTCTGCAACGCCGCAAAGGGTTGCTCATCAAACAGTGCTGTGTCTCAATGGAACATCATAGCACCGCGCCGAGCGGCGGCGCGAGCGCCCCATCCGCGCCCGCGCCCGCAATGTCGCGCCGGTCCAACACGGCGCAGGCAACGGGATTGGGGGCAACGCCATCATCACACAAAGATAACGTTACCACATCCAGGAATAAAAAAGACCGGCATAAAAAGGAGGGAACGCCGGCCAGGCGGCGGCCTTAAACCGTTGTTTTACGGGTTCGTCCGCTTGCACGGCGAACCGGCGCGGCGGCGGGCGCCTGCGCGCTCGATTCGCGCACCACGAACTCGCTTGGGAATTCCACACGCTGGCGCCGGCCAGGCTGGTCCTGTATGCGGCGCAGCAACTCCTGCACCGCCGCCTTGGCCATGGCGGCGGTCGGATGCCGCAGCGTCGTCATGCGTGGCTGAACGATGCTGGCAACCGCCACATCGTCGAAGCCGACCAGCGAAATATCACCGGGCACACTCAGGCCGGCGCCCTGGATGGCGACCATGCTGCCAAAGCCCATCTCGTCGTTGGCGCAGAAAATGGCGCTGGGACGTTCGGGCAGGACCAGCAGGCGCTCGGTGGCCTCGGTACCCGAGCGTTCGGAAAAATCGCCCTGCTGCACCAGCGCCGGATCGAAGGCGATGCCGGCGTCGTCCAGCGCCGCGCGGTAACCGCGCTCGCGTTCAACGCTCTGGCCGGTGTAGGCGCTGCCGCGGATGAAAGCGATGCGCCGGTGGCCCAAATCGACCAGGTGGCGGGTGGCGTCGCGCGCGCCGTTGAAGTTGTCGCCGTTGACCACCGGCAGAGCGGTGCTGCGCTTGCAGTAGTTCATCAGCACGATCGGACGTTCGCTCTGCTCCAGCATGGCCAGGTATTCGTCGCTCATCCTTGGCATGACGTAGATCAGCCCATCCCACAGGCCGTGCAACAGTTGATCGAGGCGGCGGCCATTGGCCGGCGTCAGATCGTCCACCGCGTTGTAGATAAACAGGTCCATCTGGTAGCGCCGTACTTCGGCGCTCAGTTCCGCGATATAGGCGGTGATCACCACCGAGGCAAGGTCATTGACCACCACGCCGATAACGTTGGTGCGCCCCCCCTTCATCACGCGCGCCAGCATATTGGTTGCATAGCCCAACTCGCCGGCCGCGGCCAGCACCTTGGCCTTGGTCTCTTCCGATACGTAGCCTTCGCCGCTCAGCGCGCGCGAAGCCGTCATCACGGCGACTCCGGCTTTCTTGGCCACTTCCACCAGGGTGACTGCGGTTTTCTTCATTATTTCACCAGTTGTTCGATAAGATAACGATATCATTTATTCGATTGCAAGGCAACGCACTTTGCTTGCCCTGCCCACATATCACGCCGCGTTTACGGCGCGTCCACGCTGACTTTCAGCGGCGCGGCGAGCCGGGCCGCATAGTCGCGCACGTAGGCCTGCCACGCTTCCGCCGTGGCGAAATCGCCTTTGCTCCAGCCGGCACCCAGGTAGTAGACGAAATCCTGTCCGGGCCTGGCCTTTGCCAGCGCCAGCCGCTGGTCCGGCAGCGCGGCATGGCCATCGGCATCCGGCACCACAACGGCGCAGCCGATACTCCCATTGTCGCCCTGCGGCGCCTGCCAGTAGCTGAACCAGCCGGCCTTGACGTCGTCGGCATAGCGGCCGTCGTGGTTGCCGGCGGCAATGCTCACCGCCACCGGCAACAACGCAGCGGACGAGGTCTCGTAGCGGCTTTGCACGCGGGTGAAATTGGAACCGGCATCGATCGACAAGCGGCGCACTTCCGACAGCGGCCTTCCCGCCGCATCCCAGCGCGCGAAGCGCAGTTCAAACTCTGCACGCAGCGGGCCGTCGGCCAGCACGCGCCACTGGCTGAAGTTGGCAGGGCTGTACACCCGGCCATCGCTGTAGGCGCCGATGCCGCCGCAGCCCAGCGTGCGGCCGACGCTGTAGAAATCCAGTCCTTCGCCACGGTCCTGGTGATAGTTGCCACTGCGGTACCAGGCGTCGATCACCGGCCAGCGCACCGACTTGGCCCAGACATCGACGCCGCTGCTGACCAGCATTTCACCAGGCGTGGTCATCAGTGCCGGTCCGTACATGCGGTGCGCGATGCGATCGCTTTCCCAGGCAAAGTCGTCAAAGCGTTCCGGCACGAAGCGGGCGTGGGTTTTGACGTCGGCCGGCGGCACCGCCGGCAGCGCCGCCCGGTCCAGCACCAGGTAGCGGCGGCGGTCGCCCGCGCCCAGCACCGCCTGGAACAGCACCCCGCCCTCCCCTGGCTGGCTGTTCAGCACGCGCGAGGTCAGCGCATCCATCACCACCGGATTTTTCGCATGCACCTTGGCCGCCACGGTTTCGTCGCTGCGGAACAGCGCGCTGTCGTTGCTGACCGTGACCGCTTGCGGCTTGCCGCGTTCCAGCAAGCCCATGCGGTAGACCTCGCTGCCGGCCAGCAGCATGGCCCCCACGCCATAAATGTCGGTGAAGTCGTCGTCAAAGGCTTTCGGATCCTTGCCGATGGGCTGCACGTGGGTCAGCTTGCCGTCCGGCTTGACGCTGGCGGCCAAGGCCAGCCAGGCGCGGCGCACCGATGGCCCATACCGCTCGGCCGGCAGCAATTGCTGGTTGACGCCCCAGGCCAGCGCGTAAGCGTACAGCGCGGTGCCGCTGGTTTCCTGCAACGGGTAGCTGTCCGGATCGAGCAGGCTGGAGCGCCACAGGCCGTCGCCCTGCTGTAGCGTGACCAGCCGCGCCGACATTTCGCGGAACTGCTGTTCGAAACGCGCGCGCGACGGGTGCCCGGCCGGCAGGTATTGCAGCATGCGCACCAGCCCGCCCATCACCCAGCCATTGCCCCGGCTCCAGAACACCTTTTTGCCATTCGCTTCGCGGCGGTTGAAATAGGTGCTGTCGCGGAAGTACAGATGTTCGCCGGGGTCGTACAGGTAGTCGGACGTGCGCCACCAGTGATCGACCGCGCGTTGCAGGTAGCGCTCGTCGCCGGTGGCGGCGTACAGCCGTATCCAGGCCGGCGGCGCCATGAACAGCGCGTCGCACCACGACCAGCGCTGCAGGCTGCCCGGCAGGTCGAACTGCAGCGAACCGTCGCGCGGATCGGCCAGCATGCGGTCGAACTGGGCGCGCATCGGCGCGATCATTTTCGGATCGCGCAGTTGCAGATACAGTTCGGCGTAAGTCTGGCCTATGGTCTGGTCGTCGGCATGATACTCGTCCGGTCCCAGTTGCCAGTCGCGGCGTTTTCCCAGTGCGGCCATGGCGTCGCGGAAACGCGGCTGGCCAGAGACGCCGGCCAGCGCCATGAAACCGGTATAGCCGACCGCCTGCGTCCAGTCGTGGTCGGGCCAGGCGCTGGGATGGGCCAGTTGCCAGTCGCCGACACGTTCCATCAGCTTGAGCACGGCGGCGGGCGCGAGCTCGGGGGCGCCGGTGGTGATCGACTGGGCCGGCGTCGCCGCCAGCGCCGGGTCGGCGGGTAAGGCGCAGGCGGCCAGCAGCGCGGCGCACAGCAGCGCGGGTTTGAAGGGCAAGGTAGAGGTCAGGGTCATGGAGGCTTCCGAAGCAAGGGACAAAAAAATGGTGGTCAGCGCAGCGGCGCGAACGAGGCGCTCAGCGAGCGTCCGGCACTGCCGGCGACATGGACCTTGAGCCGCAGCACCGGCTGCAGGCTCAGCACCGTGATGCGCGGATCGGACCGCAGCAGTGCGGACGCCGGTTGCTGCAGTTCGATCAGGATGTCATCCCGCCGGTGTTGGGTAGGCTCGGCCACGCTCAGCGCCAGCTTGCCGGGCTGTTCATGCACCACCACCGAGGCCGGGCCGTCCGACGACAGGTAGGGCTGGCCGTCGATGCGGATAGCGGCCGGCTGCCAGAAGTTGACGGCGGTCAGGCCCAGTGACGCATCGCGCACGGCGCTGGCGGCCTCACTGTTTTCCAGCAGCGTGACGGCGGGACTGGCCGCGTAGGCGGCGGTGGCGGCCGCGTCGGCGCCGGGCAGCAGCACGTAGCTGTAGCGTGCGTCGCGCGGCTGCGCGCCGTGTGGAATGGCCAGGCTGAGGAAGGCGTTGCGCACGATGGCGGGGCTTTCCATCGCGTTGATGTCGCGCCAGCTGCCGCTGCGGGATTCGCGCAGCAGTTGCAGCGGGCTGCCGCCGGGGAAGACAAAGCCGATGCCGGCGCCGGGCATGCTGCCGGCCAGGTGCGCCCAGCCGGCATGGGCCACGCTGGCGCCGTCCCCCATGGTTTCCGCTTGCGGATGGCCGTCGACGATCAGCACCTCGCGCCCAGGCGCGGACAGCTTGCGGTTATCGACGATGGTTTCGGCCACGCCGCTGCCGCTGATGCCGGTGCCCGTGGCGACGATGCGTTGGCCCAGCAGGAACCATGATTTTTTGCCGCGCAGATCGGAGCCGGTGACATCGCGCAGATCGAATTTCAGCGCCACCGCGGCATAGCCGTCCAGCTGCGCGCCGCCGGCCCAGCCGTCGCGGTTGCCCAGCATGGCCCATGCCGGCGGCAGGCCGCTGCCGCTATGGTCGGTGGTGGTGCCGGGCAGGCGCCAGGCGTCGATGGTCGGCCAGTAGTGGCCGCCGTATTGCGTGCGGTCGGCGTTGTAGAGCGAGGTCATGCCGATGCCGTTCCACCAGCCGCGCGCATGCTCGCCGTTGCCGTATTCGAAGGCCGAGATGCGGTCCGAGTACATGCTGACCACGAAGCCGAAATCCTTGCCGTGCATGAGGGCCCGGTCCATGCTGGCGTCGATGCGCGCGCCGGGTGTTTCGTCGGCGGCCGGGATGGCTGGATCGGCGGCCAGCTGGCGCAACTGGCGCAGATCGTAGCTGCTGAAGGCGGGATCGGGACTCCCGCCGCTGAACCACGGGTCACGCTGCACGCTGCCTTTGACGAAGGCCTTCAGATCGTCGGCCTGGCCGCCGGGAGCCGCTTGCGCCAGCGCGGTCAGCGCCGCCAGGATGCGCCGGCCGGCATAGTGATCGTCCTGGATTTCGGACGAGATACGGCGGCCGCGTACGGCGTCGGCCATGGCGCCGTCGAACAACCAGGGCACGTAGGCCTGGCGCGCCCAGTGCAGGATGCCGTCCAGCGTGGCGGCCGGCAGCGGCCATTGCGAGCCGGCGTGCAGGTAGACCAGCTTGGCGTAGTCGTCCAGCGCCACCAGGCCGTAGCTGCCTGTGTAGGCGATGTGGCCGTGCTGGACGAAGGAGCCGTCGGCATAGAAGCCGTCGCCGCTGGTGACCGGTTCCAGCGTCTGGGCGACGGCGTCGCGGGCGGCGGTAATGTGGCGCTCCGAGCGGCCCAGTACGCCGCGCAGGCCGACCGCCAGCGCCTTGTCCAAGCGGTTGGCGCCGGTTTCGGTTTCCGGTCCGGGCGTGCCGTCGCGCAGGGTGCGGCGCGTGGGGTCGGGATCGAAATGGTCGATCGCGGCCAGGCAGCGCGCCAGCAGGCCGGCCGGCAGGTCGGGATGCATCAGCGTCAGCGTGTTGACCAGCCGCAGCGGTGTGCCGATCTGCCAGTCCCACCAGTTGCCGTAGGCCTGCATGCCGGCGTGGTAGTGATGGCGCTCCATCCAGTCCAGGCCGTGCAGGATGGCGTCGCGCAGGCGTGCGCTGGCATGCAGCGGGCTCCCCGGGTCGGCATATGCCAGCGCCATCGCTTCCAGGCGCTGGTAGTTGGCGGTGATGACGGCGGATGCCGCGATGCCGTTCGCTTGCCGCCAGTCGCCGGCGTCCGCCCACAGCGCGGCGGCGGCCGGATCGGTGAACATGCCGTCCAGATGGCGCTGTGCGGCGCGGGCGACGACCGCGCCTGCTTCGGCGCCGCCGTCGCCCGCCAGGCGCGATTGCCAGCGCAAACGCATCTGCTGATAGGGATCCTGCGCCGCTGTGGCGGTACTGGCGGTGGTGGCACCGATCGCCGCGCAGCAGGCCAGCAGCGCGCTGCGCAGCAGGGTGTTGATACGTATGCTCAAACGAAACTCCTCAGTGTGTGGCGTGTTCAGCGGGCGAACCTGGTTTCGATTTCCTCGAGTGTCTTCCCTTTGGTTTCGGGCAGCACGAAGGCGGCGATCAGGAAGTACAGCAGCGTGCAGCCGGCCCAGAAGTAAAACATGGGTGCGTAGCCGTGCTTGCCCACGGTCGGCAGGAAGATGGCGGCGATGACGGTGGAGACGAACTGGTTGATCAGCAAGGCGATGCTCATGCCGTTGGAACGGATACGCGTGGGCATCAGTTCCGATAGCGCCAGCCAGACGCAGACACCGGGGCCGACCGCGAAGAAGGCGACAAAGCCGAAGATGCAGGCGGCCACCAGCCAGCCGTGTTGCCGCGACGGCACCGCGCCGAGCACGGCCTTCTCGATGCGCAGCGGCGCGCCGGCGGCCAGCGCCGGGTCGGCAAAGGGATTCAGGTGCAGGCGGCGGAACAGGCGGCCGATGACGCTGTCCTCTTCCACGGTGGCGGCGCGGGTGATGCGCAGCGTGGGCGCGACGCCGTCGCTGTCGACGCGCAGCGTCTGGACGTTGGTAAAGTCGCCGTAGGAATAGGCCACCGTGAACTGCATGGCGCCCGCTGCGCGCGGCGGTGCGCCGATGGCGCGCAGGCTGGCCGGGGTGAGCTCCAGTGTCAGCGCGTCATGCGCCGCCCGGGCTTGCAGCGCGGCGCGCAGATCGGCGCCGCCGCTTTCGGCGGACTGGAACAACAGGCCCGCCAGCAGCAGCGAAACGACGATGCCGCCGCTGCCCAGCATCAGCAGGAACTTGCGCCCCTTGCGGTCGACCAGCAGCAGCGCGGCGACGGTCATCAAAGCGTTCAGCAGCTTGATGCAAACGTCCCCCAGGTTGGCCAGCGTACCCGGCAGGCCGGCCTGCCCTAGGATATTGACGGCGTAAGCCAGGATGGAATTGATGCCGGTGGCCTGGTTGCAGGCCAGGATCGCACAGGCCAGCAGGAAGGGATAGACATAGCGGCGGCTCAGCAGGCTGTCGCCGTGACGTGATGCTGAAGCGTCACGGGGCGCCGCGATGGTCTGTTCCATGTCGCGCAGTTCGGCTTCGGCTTCCGTCGTCGGCCGGCTGCGCAACAGCGCCGCGCGGGCCTGCTCCAGCCGGCCACGGCGCAGCAGCCAGCGCGGCGATTCGCTCAGCTTCAGGACGCCAATGGTAAACGCCAGGCCCGGCGCCAGGCAAAACCAGAAGATGTCGCGCCAAGCCTGATCCTTGATGGCGAACAGCGCGGCGGCGTCGCTGTGCCCGGCGGCGCCCTCGACCTGGCGCGCGTAGTACAGGCCGATCAGCGCGGCCATCACCAGCCCCACGGTCAGCAGCAGCTGAAACAGCGCGGCGCCGCGCCCGCGCAATTGCGGGGACAGGCATTCAGCCAGATACAGCGGCGCGACCACGCCGATCAAGCCGCCGCTGATGCCTTGCAAAAGGCGGCCCAGCAGCAGCGCCGTATAGCCGCCGGCCATGGCCATGACGGGGATGCTGGCGCAGAACAGCACGCCGGCCAGCAGCATGGTGGCGCGCCGGCCGATCAGATCGGCCAGGGCGCCGGCCAGCAGCGAGGACAACACACTCCCCAGCAATACCGCCGCGACGACGAAACCCAGTTGCTGCGCATTCAGATGCCATGACACCGAGGCGGTCGATTCGAGGTAGGGCAAGGCGCCCGCGATAATGCCGACATCGATGCCGTACAACAGGCCGCCCATGCCGGCAATCGATAGCAGGTAGCGGGTGTGCCAGCGATGGGCCGCCTGGGCAGGTGATGACATTGGGTGCATAGCGTTAATAGTCCACAGCATAGTCTTTGGGGAACGGCATATTGGCGTAGGCCTTCTTCTGGGTCCAATCCAGCGGCGGCGTCGTCCAGTAGCTGTCGCTGGCCGCCAGGCCGAGCGTGAGCAGGCCGGTGGAGGCGATGTACATGCTGCCGTTGTTGGAGTATGTATCGGCGATGCCCGGGTTGTGGCCGGCGAAACCCAGGGTCAGGAAACCGTCCTGGCTGAAGTTGGTCGGGTTGCGCCACACGGCCTGGTGCGCGGCGTGCAGCGCGGCCCTCACCTGCCCTTCCGGCAGCGAAGCGGGCAGTTGCTTGCGCAACGCCAGCAAGGCCAGCGGCTGGAAGGCCCCCGTCCGGTAGGTCATCGAGCGCCCGATGATCGGATAGCTCCCCTCCGGCGAAATCAGGCGCTCCAGGTGCTCGCAATAGCGCTGCGTGCGTTTCAGCGTTTGCGCGAACATCTGCGCCGGCGGGTCGCGGAAGACCGCGAGGCCCGTCTTCCCCATCTGCTCCAGGATTTCCAGCAGCATCGGCCACATCACATAGGAGTTGTAGTAGTCGAAGTGGAACGCTTCTCCATCCTTGATCCAGCCGTCGCCCACATACCATTCGTTCACTTTTCTCACGCCGGTGCTCAGGCGCACGATGTCGCCCTGCTCCCCCACCGAGAACAGCCAAGCTTCGTTCATCGCCGAGAACAGCAGCCAGTTGTTGTACGGCGGCTCAAACCGGCGCACGCCCTTGATCTCCGCCACCACGCGCTGCCTGGTCTGCGCGCTGAGCGGCCGCCACAGCGCCTCCGGCGCGCGCATCAGCGCGTTCGTCAGGTACGAGGAGTCGACCAGGGTCTGGTTGCCCGCGCCCCAGGCGACATAGTCGGCGCTGGCCGGATCGACCGCGTTGGCGATACTTTGCAATGCCAGTTCACGCACCTGACGGCGTAGTTTGCCCTCGGCGCTGTCGTCGTCCGGCAGCGCCAGCCACGGAGCGATGCCCGCCATCAGGCGCCCCAGGCATTCCAGGTAGCAGAAGCGGGGGTCGCCTCCATACCAGGTCGGACTCAGCTCGACGGGAAAGCGCCGCTGCAACTGTCCCTGCGCCATCGCCTGCAACACCGGCATCGCCATCTTGAGCAGCAGGTCCACCATGTAGCCGCGGGCGCCTGCGTCCGGCGCCGCCGCCGGCGCGGCCGCCCCGGAACCGCCCATGCACATGCCGGCCGCCGTGGCCATACCACCAATAAAGTCCCGACGTTTCATCGCATATCCCGTCAGAAAGCGGTATCGAGGCGTACGCTGAAGTAGCGGGTGTAGTCACGCGCCGGCGTCCAGGTCGTATAGTTCACCAGGTGCGGATCCGCGTTGGGCGCCTTCACACTGAAATTGCTGCCCAGCGAACTGCCCAGGCCACGCGCGTAACTCTTATCGAACAGGTTGTTCACGAAGAAGCTGAGTTTGAACGCATCCTTTTTATCCTTGACGCCGATGCCGAAATTGGCGATGCCATAGGCGCCCTGGATATTGGCGGGATCCTGATTCAAGCTGAACTCGGTAGCGCTCTGCCAGCGATACGCCGCGCTGGCAAAGGCGATGACACCGCGTTCCGGCAACGGCAGATCGTATTGGCCGCCAAGGTTGATTTTTATCTTGGGCGCGTTCGGCAGCGTTTTACCCTTCAGATTCGCCACGTTGGTGTTATTGAACTTCGGATTCGGCGCGCAATTCCCGCCCGGGACGACGCTCTTGCCATCGGCGCTCAGGACGCTGTAGCAAGGGCCGTTTTCAAAATCGGTGATGATGGCCCTGGTGAACGCGAAGCCGCCATTCAGCGTCAGCTCACGGCTGGCACGCCAGTTTGCATCGACCTCCAGGCCACTGGTGCGCAGGCCGCCGATGCTGTGCAAGGTGGTACGGTACTGGCCATCCGGATCGATGAAGCCGGCCGATTGCTGGAAGCCGCTGAAGTCGGTTCGGAACAGCGCGATATTCACCATCGCGCGGTTGTCCAGCAGCGACAGTTTGGCGCCCAGCTCGTAGTTCTTTGCCGTTTCCGCCGGCACCGGCTGGTTGGCGGCGATGGCCGCGGTCAGGCTGCTGGTCAAGTCATAGGCAACGCCCTTATGTCCCGTCGAAAACAGTCCATACACCATGGTGTCGGCGTCGACATGATGCTCGAGACCGATTTTTCCGGTGACGTCGTTGTTGCTGTCTTTTTTGGTCAGATAGTCGATCGGTGTGCGCGTGCCGGATGGCGGCGGCGTGAAACGCGTGAAATCGTAGCCGGTGTCTTCGCGGTTCAGGCGCAGGCCGGTAATCAGGCTGGTGTCCTTGATAAATTCCCAGGAGGACTGGCCGAACACGGCGTAGCTGGTATTGCGCGCGTGGGCGTTGTACCAGGAAACGATGGAGCCGATCGGCGATTTTTTCAATTCCCGCTCCAGGCGGTTATCGCCGTACCACAGGCCGGCCACGTAACGGAATGCGCCGGCGTCGGGTGAGGTCAAGCGCAACTCCTGGGTGCGCGACTGCACGCCGAACATGCCGGTCTGGTACTGGCCGCCGGTGAAGCCGCTCGGTTTTCCATCAATCAATGTGTACCTCAGCACGTCGGCGTCGAGGCCGTCGATATCCTGGAAATCCTCCATCCGGTAGGTTTGGTAGGACGTGATCGAACTCAGTACGTGCTTGGCCAGCGGCGAGTCATCGCCAAAGGTGTACGAGACCTTCAAGCCGCCGCCGGCGTCGCGCGATTGGCCGCCGGCGGGATAGTCGGTGCGTATGGCGATATTGCCTGGCCCAATCGGAATCCCGGACAGGACCTGGGACGCCGGAAGCTGGGCGATATTTTGGTACAGTCCGCCCGGGGTCATCGAGGTGTAGGCCGACAGGCAGCAGTTCACTTTGCTACGATTGGCGTGCGGCGAGAACACCACTTCAAGATTGTCGGCCGGTGTCCATTCCATCTTGCCGGCGACGGTCGTATTGTAGGAGCCGTTCATGTGGCCGCCATTCGTCAGATTGTCGAGCACGCCGGCGAATCCGGTGCGGCTGCCCGCCAGGCGCACGCGAACGGTGTCGCTCAGCGCGCCCGAGGTGGACGCCGTCGCCCGCCATTCATTGTCGTTCGTGACCAGGGTGCTGGTGCGGGTACGCCAGTTGCTCTCGATAGGCTTGGTTGTAATACTCACCGCGCCAGCGATCGAGCTCTTGCCCAGCAAGGTGCTTTGCGGACCTTTTAACACTTCGATGCGATTGACGTCGGCCAAGTCCTTGAAGGCGTTGGCCTGAATGCCGATGGGAATGTCATCGATGACGATGGAGACATCGGCCTCCACGCCGATGCCCAATGAGTAGGTGCCGATGCCGCGCATATTGATCGAGTTATTCCCCGGCTGATTGCCGTAGCTGATCGTCAGCGCAGGCGACAGCGCGGGCAAGTCATCCACATCCCGCACATTGTTACGCTGCAGGATCGCGTCGTTCAGCACGCTGATTGCCGCCGGCACGTCTTGCAGGTTCTGCGCTCTTTTATTGGCGGTGACGATCACCGATTCGAGCTTGGCGCCGCCATCCGAAGGGGCGGCGGTCGCGGCCTGCTCTGCCCAAGCGTCGCCTGCGGCGATGCCCGCTAACGCCAGCGACACGGCAACGACCAGTGGGCGGACCTGCATATTTTGCTTAGTACGATGGTTCTGCATCAACATCTCCAGTTATTAATTAGAATTCAACAACTCCGAGCTACGCCATGAGATAACGTTATCACACACGGCTAAAAAAAATCCCTGAAAAACAGCTTATTCGATGTGGGAACGATATCACCCCGTGCGAAAAATGCGCAAATTTTTATCGTCCTGCCCCGCCAGATGTCGTAATTCAGCACCTTGCAAAGAAATAGCTAGACACTTAGATAAGTTATCGTTAGCATCCGACAAGTTGCGGCGGACTCTGCGGCGGCATGCGCCTGGCAAACATTAATCGAATGCAACAGATCTACACGTGGACGGTTTGGCATGTTAACCTATGTGCATCACCAACTTGTCCAACGCCTACATGAAGATTGTCCCGGTCCATGCCTCCCTCGTCACCATCATTGAGGTCGTGGCGATTCTGGTCGGCGCCTTTTCAGGATTCGTGGAAGCGCGCCGCAAGCGCATGGACCTGGTCGGCGTGTTCACGGTGGCCTTCATCACCGCCTTCGGCGGCGGCACGCTGCGCGACATCCTGCTCGACAAGCGGCCGCTGTTCTGGGTCATGCACCAGGAATACGCGATCCTGATCTTCGTGCTGGCGCTGATCGCCGTGCCGCTGATGCGCACGCTGCGCCAGATCCTGTCCGAACGCCTGATCGTGATCGCCGACGCCATCGGCCTCGGCCTGTTCGCCGTGGCCGGCGTGTCGCAGGCCCAAGCCGCGCACATGCCGCTGTTCATCGCCTCGATGATGGGCGTGATCACCGGCATCTTCGGCGGCGTGCTGCGCGATATCGTCTGCAACGAAGTGCCGATGGTGTTCCGCGACGGCAAACCCTACGCCATCTGCGCCTTCTTCGGCTGCTGGATGTACATCGGACTGCAATACACCGACGTCTCCGACGATTTCGCGCTGTGGGCCAGCGCCGCCTTCATCACCGTGGTCCGGCTGGTGACCTGGAAATTCGACCTGCGCATCGGCAACCACCGCTGATCCGATATCCGCGGCGGCATCGTTCCGCCCGCATCGATATCCAAAAACTTAAATTTTAATCAACAGCATGATTAATTATTAATTGTTGCGTTCACCCCATATAAGGCCGCGCCGCTTGCAGTGATACTCCTCGGACAACAACACAACGAGGAGATCCCATGTACCAGCCCCTGCGGAGTGCCCTGCTCCCTGCTATCGCCGCAACCGCCGCCATGCTGGCCGGCTGCGGCGGCGACAGCACCGCCCCCGAACAAACATCCGCCAGCGCCATGCTGCTCAAGGCGGGCGGCGCGCAGCTGGCGGCGGCCGGCGGCTTCGGCCTGACCGAAGACGCCGACTTCTACACGGTCGACACCGGCGCCGGCCTGGTGTTCAAGATACGGCGGCTCGACAACGGCGTCAGCACGCAATCGGCCGGCGACATCGCTTCCATGATCTACAACGGCGTGCAGTACCAGGACCAGGCGCGCGGCACGCAGCTCAACTCCGGCTTCGACTACCTGTACAAGAATACCTCCGCCGTCGGCGTCGCCGCCACCACCGTCGGCACCGACTACGTCAAGGTCACCGTGCAGGCCGGCGCGCTGACCCACTACTACCTGGCCAAGAAAGGCGAGCCCAATATCTACATGGGCACTTACTTCACCAGCGAGCCGGACACGCTGAACCTGGCGCGCTTCATCGTCCGCGTGCCGATCGCCGCGCTGCCCGACGGCCCGGTCCCGTCCGACATCCGCAACAACACCGGCGCCATCGAGTCGGGCGACATCTTCGGCCTGGCCAACGGCGAAACCCGCTCCAAGCACTATTCCGGCATGCGCCTGAAAGATTGGCGTTACATCGGCGCCACCAGCGCCAGCGCCGGCCTGTGGATACTGCGCGATAACAACGAGGGCAATTCCGGCGGCCCGTTCTACCGCAGCCTGCTGAACCAGGGCACCGACACCACCCAGGAGCTGACCTACATCATCAACTATGGCGAGGGCCAGACCGAAGCCTTCCGCCCGGGCATCCTCAACAGCTACACGCTGGCCTTCACCAACGGCGCGGCGCCTGGCGCGGTCGATACCGCGTGGTTCGGCGCCATGGGATTGACCGGCTATGTGGCGCCGAATGCGCGCGGCGCCGTGGCCGGCGTCGGCATCGCCGGACGCGACGGCAGTCACACCTACACCGTCGGCTTTGCCAATGCGACCGCGCAGTACTGGGTGGACGCCGACGCCGCCGACGGCCATTTCTACAGCACCGGCATGCTGCCCGGCACCTACACGATGAAGATCTACAAGAACGAGCTGGCGGTCGATACGCGCACGGTGACCGTCACGGCCGGCACCGCCAGCGCGCTCAACACCATCAGCATCGCCGGCGACCCGAGCGCCGTCACGCCGCTGTGGCGCATCGGCGACTGGGATGGCTCGCCGGCCGAATTCCTCAACGGCGACAAGGTGAGCACCATGCATCCGTCCGACGTGCGCATGGCGACGTGGACGCCGGGCGACTACACGGTCGGCACATCCAGCGCGGCAACCGGCTTCCCGGCCTACCAGTGGAAGGATGTGAACGGCAACATCGTGGTGCGCTTCAACCTGGCGGCGAACCAGATCGCGCCGCTGACGCTGCGCATCGGCATCACCGTGGCGTTTGCGGGCGGCCGTCCCAAGCCGCAGCTCAATGGCTGGATTCCGGCCAATCCGGCGGCGTCGACCCAGCCCGGCACGCGCACGCTCACCGTCGGCAACTATCGCGGCAACAACACCCTGTACACCTACGACATCCCGGCCAGCGAACTGGTGGTGGGGCAAAACGTGCTGACGCTGACGGCCATCAGCGGCTCCAGCGGCGTGCGCTTCCTCAGCCCAGGCTATTCGTACGACGCGATCGACCTCATCCCTACTCCATGAAGAACAGGAAAACAATCTCGATGAATTTGGCCGCCGCAGCGGCAATGGCGACGGCGGAGCGTGTTGAAAAAAAACCGCCGCCGGGGCTTTGTGGGCCCGGGCGGCGGTGGGTGTCGATATAGCTTAAACCTGTCTGTTCATCAGAACGAGTACTGTGCCAGCAGGGTGTAGCGCGGGCCGCTCATGAAGACCTGGCGGGTGAAGTCGCCCGCGTGCTGCTCCATGATCTGGCGCGTGTACGAGTTCGTCAGGTTGGTCCCTTCCAGGCCGACACGGAACTTGTCCGTGAAGTCATAGAAGATCGACGCATCCACCTGGCCGTACGCCGCCTGGTACAGCGGCAGACCAAAGGCCTGATCGTTGTTGGTGGTCGGGATCAGGTACCTGCTCGCATCGGCGGCCGGATTCGTGTTCAGGCCGTTGTTGCCGCGGCTGCCCCACTGGTTCACGCCCAGCAGGTAGCGCGAGCGCCAGTTGTAGGCCAGGCGCATCGACAGGCCATGCTGCTCGTACATGAGCGCGAAGTTAACCGTGTTACGCGACAGGCCCTGCAGCGGAGTCTTGCCGAACGCACGCGCATCGGTATCGCAGCCGTTGATGCTCAGGTTGAAGTTGGATGAGGCATCGTTACCCGAGCACCATGCTTCATACACCGGGTCTTTCAGCGTGCGCTCGCTCTTCACGTAGGTCCAGCTTGCCTGGGTGCCGATGCCGCGCAGCCAGTCGGGCACGAAATCGTAGTACTGCTGGTGGGCGATCTCGAAACCGCGGGCATAGCCCTTGGCACCGTTGACCGGACCGGTGACCACGAACGTCTGCGGCTTGCCGGTGGTGTCCGTTGCCGTGTACCCGTAGTTCTTCGTGATGACGATGTCCTTGAGGTCCTTGTTGAACAAGGAGAACGTCAGCGAACCGGCCTTGGCGAAGTACCACTCGGCGGTCAGGTCGACGTTGGTCGACGTGGTCGGCTTCAGCAGCGGGTTGCCGTCGCTGGTGCCGGTCAGGCTGGTGCCGTCGAACCGCACCGCAGTCGCATTGCCGGAGGCGTCCTTGGTGACGGTCTGCAGGTGCGTGGCGCTCAGCGTGGTCTGTACCTGGAGCTGGTTGAAGTCCGGACGCGCCATGGCCTTGGCCGCCGCAAAGCGGAACTGCAGTTCGTTGCTGGCCTTCATGCGCAGGTTCAGGCTCGGCAGCCAATTGTCGTACGAATTGCTGAACGACTGCGCCTGCGCGAACTGCGCGATGTTGATCAGTTTGTCCTGGCCGGTCACGGGGGCGCCGGCGGGGATGGAGGGGATGGACGGCGGCGTGTACGCGACGTAACCGCTGCCGGCGCTCCTGGTCCTCACGTAGCGGATGCCGACGTTGCCGTCGATCGGGTACTTGAGCTCATCCCAGCCGAAGCGCAGTTGCGTGTAGGCGGCGCGGGTCTTCTCGGTCTGCGTGTTGGTGGCGGCAGGGTCGTTGAAGGTCGCCGGCTTCCACGGATCGCAGGTCGAGCCTTTTTCGGCGCACAGGACATCGTGGTAGGCGTGGATCTTGCTCCATTGGTCAGGGAAACCGCGCACCGTTGCCGCGTCCGCGAACAGCATCGGCGGCAGGTTGTATTTGCCGCCGAAGAAGTTGTCGATCGTCTGCAGCGAAGCGCCGCCGGCGAAGCGCGGATCGCTCAGGCGGGCAACGCCGTTGATCTGCCAGCCTTCCATCCACGGGAAGGTGATCGCCTGCCAGTTGTAGAACTTCTGGGCCTTGTGGTTTTCGCCTTCGCGGTCGGCCATGCGGACGCCGAAGCGGATGTCGCGCAGCACCGGGTCGTCGAACGAGAACTTGACGTCGGATTTCCACGCTTTCTGGGTGGCCTTGGCGCGGTCCAGCGCTTCCTGGGTATAGGCCCAGTAGTAGTTTTTCGGGTCGGCCATGTAGGCCGCCGAACCGAGGCCGATCTGCGGAACCGTGCCGGTCATATCCATGGTCTGGTTCGGCAGGATGAAGCCGGTCGATACGTCGGCGTCGAAGCCCTCGGTGGTCGAACGCACATGCTGGAAGTCGTTGGTCCAGCTCAGGGACGGCGAGATGCGCCATTGGACGTTCAGGGCGATGTCGCGGGTGCCGGATTCACGCGTGTTGATACGCTGCGAGCTGTTGAACGGCGAACCGCCATAGGTCGGGTTCGAGATCGTGCCGCTCTGGAACGCGCCATTGCTGTCGAAGACCGAGTTGGAGCTGGCAACCTGCTGGTACCACTTGTCTTCGGACGAGGCCACCACGTGCTCGTCCAGGTCTTCCTTGTAGCGGGTCTTGAAGTAGGTCAGCCCGGCCGTCAGGTCTTTGTTCGGCCGCCACTGCAGGGCCGCGTAGTCGCCGCGGCGGGTGCGGTCGAAGTCCTGCGAGCGATAGCCGACCCCCAGCGGAATCCATTGCGTCTTGTTGCGGTCGTACTTGGCCGGGTCGGTGGAGTTCACGTGCGGGAAGTACGGATCGACGCCCACGCCGTCCGACCGGCTGGGGCTCTTCGCATGGGCGAAATTGACCAGGGCGCCGAATTCGCCGAAGTCCGTGGCCCAGCGGTTCGACAGCAGGATGTTGCCCGTCGGGGAAGGTTTGCCCTCGCGCAGCGTGGAATAGGATTCCGACACGCCCATCATCCCCTTGAAGCCCTTGTAGTCGAACGGCATGGCGGTGCGCAGATTGACCAGGCCGGCGACAGCGCCTTCGACCTGTTCCGCGGACGGATTCTTGTAGACATCAACGCCGGCCATCAGTTCCGGCGCCACGTCGGCGAAACCGAGCGAGCGGCCGCCGCCGGCGGAGAACGCGTCGCGGCCGTTGATTTCCGAACGCACGTACGTCAGGCCGCGCACCGACACGCCGGAGCCCTCGACCGATTGGCGGTTCGGGTCGCCCGCCATGTTGCGGTCGATGGTGACGCCGGCGATACGCTGCAGCACCTCGGTGACCGAACGGTCCGGCAGCTTGCCGATGTCTTCGGCGACGATCGAATCGACGACTTCGTCGGCGTCCTGCTTGAGTTTTTGTGCGGATTGCAGCGCGGCGCGCTGGCCGCTCACCACCACGACAGTCCCGGGGTTGGTGGCCTCTGCCGTTTGGGCCCATGCCGGGCTGGTGTGCAACACGACAAGCTGTGCGACCGCAGCGGCGATCGCCGTTTTTTGTAACTTATTCAATTGTCTCTCTCCCTCTTATAGGTGTTTTTTGTATTCCATAATTCATAACGCAAGTGCTCGTTGGAAAGTTCATGCCTCCATAAGTTTGTGATTGGGTGAAACGCCCGCCGCCGCCTGGCCCGCGACATAGGCGCCGTGATCCGGCATCCGCGTCACTGCCTGTGCGATCATGCTGCGCAGTTCGGCGAAGTGGCCGTGCACCGCGCGGATGTCGACGCGGTCGGCCAGCGGGTCGTAGCGCTTCGGCACCACGCCGAGGCCCATCATCATCGCCACGAACGAGGGCTCGGCGAAGCCGCCGCGATCGACGATCGCCACGCGCCCGGTCTCGCGGAACAGCTCGATCTGGTGGCGCAGCGAATCCGGGATCGCCATGTTGGCGCAGTAGCGCCAGAATTCCGAATCGTCGCGCTTGGTCAGCTTGTAGTGCAGGATGATGAAGTCGCGCACCGATTCGTAACGGATGCCCATGACGCGGTTGAATTCGTCGGCCAGCTCAGGGCGGCAATCGCGGTCCGGGAACAGTTCGAGCAGCTTGCCCACCGCCGTTTCGATCAGGTTGATGCTGGTCGATTCCAGCGGCTCGACGAAGCCCGCCGACAGGCCGATCGCGACCACGTTCTTGACCCAGGACTTGCGCCGCCGCCCGGTGACGAAGCGTATCTGGCGCGGCTCGTCCAGCGCGGCGCCGTCGAGGCCGTCGAGCAGCACGCGGCGCGCCCGCTCGTCGCTGGTGAAGCCATTGCTGTACACGTGGCCATTGCCGGTGCGATGCTGCAGCGGGATACGCCAGAGCCAGCCGGCTTCCTTCGCGGTGGAGCGGGTGTAGGGCGTCAGCTGCGGCACCGAGGCGCAGGGCACGGCCAGCGCGCTGTTGCAGGGCAGATACTCGCTCCAGTCCTCGTAGCCCGCCTTCAGCGCGCCTTCGATCAGCAGGCCGCGGAAGCCCGAGCAGTCGATGAACAGGTCGCCTTCGACGCGGCGGCCGTCGCGCAGCTTCACGGCGGTGACGAAGCCGCTCTCCGGATGCTGCTCGACATCGACGACCATGCCCTCGATGCGCCGGACGCCGCGCGCCAC
Source organism: Duganella sp. CT11-25 (assembly GCF_047302815.1). Lineage (NCBI taxonomy): Bacteria > Pseudomonadati > Pseudomonadota > Betaproteobacteria > Burkholderiales > Oxalobacteraceae > Duganella > Duganella sp. CT11-25. The sequence goes on along the minus strand of NZ_JBKBFD010000001.1, from coordinate 6,680,323 downwards.
GGCGTAGTCGCGCAGATACTTGGCGTACAGGCTGGCGTCGAAATGGAAACCGTAGGAATAAGCGTCGGTCATGCCGGGCGTTTCCTCATTCGGGGGGATGAACTTGCCGTGGCGCGCCATGACCGAGGGCATCGACCAGTTCTCCAGATCCGGCATGTTGTTGAAAGCCTGCGCCAGGCGCAGCCAGTGCTGGTGCGCGCCGAAGCCGGCCAGCGGCGGGCCGAAATCGCCGAAGGCGTGGAAGAAGCGATTGCCGACGTGGCCCCAGTCCTTGAATTCGATGCCCAGCTTGAAACTGGCCTGTGTCTTGCTGACAAAGTCGGCGCCATCCAGGCCCAGCGCTTCGTTGTAGATGCGGATCGTGGGCAGGGTCGCCTCGCCGACGCCGATGGTGCCGATCTCGGGCGATTCCACCAGGGTTACCTCGCAGGGCTGGGTGGGGTGGCGCGCCAGGCGCTGGGCCAGCGGCGCCGCCGTCATCCAGCCTGCGGTGCCGCCGCCCACGATGACGATCCTGCGGATCGCGTCGCCATGCGTGTCATTGCTGCTCATCTCGTCTCCTGTCATCGTTTTTTTTGCGCGCATGGACGCCCCAGCTGTAGCTGTAGCTGTTATGCCAGCCTGGGTATCAAGCGCTTAGGATTTGTTCAGGTTGGACCAACCATGACAACGTTTTCATCTTTCTTTGCAGAAAGGGATGTTTGTGCATATGCCCAGGACAGGACGAGTTGGGGCGCAGCCATGGCAATGGCCGTTTCTTGTAGCGTTCTCAATTGCATGTCTCCCGTTTTTATATATCCGGCCGCTTGTGCCAGTAATCGAAAGCTAACATTAATTCGAACGCCGAACAAATACCATTTTCGTAAATGTGGTTGTTTAACCGCACCCGCTAAACACAGGGACCTAAAACAAAACCTCGCCGTAGCGAGGTTCTATTAAACTTTAATCGGGGATTCTTCCCGCTGGCGAAACTCCATACCGGTCGGCCTGGACATTTCCGCTCACACCGTGGGTGCGCACATCGGGGCTAATTGGCAACATCTCCTTATCCCACGCCTCCCATTGCGCCTTGAGTTGCGTGAAGACTTCGGGATGACGCTTGGCCAGGTTGGCCCGTTCGCGCTGATCCTTGACCACGTCGAACAGGAATTCGTTGCCGCCGATTTTCAGGTATTTCCAGTTGCCGGAGCGAATGGCGCGCTGGGCGTTGGCCTTGTAGCGCCACAACAGCGTGCGCTCGTTGTTCTTGGCCTGCCCCAACAGCACCGGCAGCAGGTTCTGGCCATCGCTCGGGAAAGCGGCATCCGGCGCGCCGCCGGCGGCGGCCAGCAGGGTCGGCAGCCAGTCCATGGAAATGGCCACCTGATCGCTCACCTGCCCTGCCGTCACCTTGGCCGGCCAGCGCAAGATGGCCGGCACGCGGATGCCGCCTTCCAGCAGCTCGGTCTTTTGCCCGGTCAGCGGCCAGGTTTTCGAGAAGCGCTCGCCGCCGTTGTCGCTGGTGAAGATGACGATGGTGTTCTCGGCCAGGCCCTTCTCGTCCAGCGCCTTGAGCACGCGGCCGATCGACGCATCCAGCGATTCGACCATGCGGCCGTAGGTGGCCAGGTCGCCGCCGTCGTAATGGAAGATGTTGTCGATGTCGCGCGAGACCGCCTCGTCGCCCGGCCCCTCCCACGGCCAGTGCGGCGCAGTGTAGTGCAGCGACAGCAGGAAGGGCTTGCCGGCCTGCTGCTTCTGCACGAAGTCCACCGCGCGCGCGCCCAGCAAATCCGTGTAATAGCCGATCTGCCGCACCGGCACCTCGCCTTCGTACAGGTCTTCCTTGACGTTGGGGCCGACGCCCGGCTTGTGCGTGAAGTAGTCGATGGCGCCGCCGTAGTTGCCGAAGAAGCTGTCGTAGCCGCTTTTCAGCGGGCCGAAGGTCGGCAGGTAGCCCAGGTGCCACTTGCCGATCAGCGCCGTGCCGTAGCCGTTTTTCTTCAGCAGCGACGGCAGCGTCGGATGCGTGCGTGGCAGGCCGAGGGTGTCGGAGGCGCCGGCGATCGGCTCTTCCAGGCCGCCGCGCAGGCGGTACTGGTAGCGACCCGTGATCAGCGCGAAGCGCGTGGCCGAGCACACCGCCGAGTTGGCGTAGGCCTGCGTGAAGCGGATGCCCTGCGCGGCCAGCTTGTCCAGGTGCGGCGTCTTGAAATCGGTCTGGCCGTAGACGCCGAGGTCGGCGTGGCCCAGGTCGTCGGCCAGGATGAAGATGATGTTCGGCTGCTCCTTGCCGGCGGCCAGGGCGCCCGGCAAAGCGCCGGCCAGCGCCAGCGCCGGCAGGGTTTTGAGGATGCGGCGGCGGGCGTTGTTGGTCGTTGAGTCGCTCATGTCTTGGTCTCCAATCAGAAATCTGCGCGGGCGGTCAGGCCCACGGTGCGTGGCGTGCCGATCACGGCGTTGTAGGCGCCGAAGCTGGAATTCCAGGTGCTGGTGTAGTACAGCTTGTCGAACGCGTTCTTGGCCCATACCGAGACGTCCCACTTGGCGCCGCCCGCTTTCAGGCGCACGCCGGCCGACAGGTTGGTCAGGCTGTAGGCGGGTATGCGCGAGTATTCCGACGCATCCAGCGTGCCATAAACGCCGCTGCGATAGGAATAATTGGCGCCGAGGTAGCCTTCCACCTGGTCGGCGACCGCGTGCGCGTACTGCGCGTTCAGGCTGCCGGTCCAGCGCGGCGCGTTGACCAGCGCGTGGCGGCCGGACAGGTTGCACGAGGTCGCGGCAATCTCCGGCGGGCACGGCGCGTTGGTGTACTTGAGGTATTTGATATCGTTGAACGCGCCGTTGGCGCCCAGCGAGAAACCGCGCGCCAGCAGGAAGGTGGTTTCCAGTTCCGCGCCGCGGCTGCGGACGTCGCCGGCGTTGGTGATGTACGAAGTGCTGGTGGCCGCATCGTAGCCATTGTTCTGGTAGCCGCGCACGATGTTGGCGAACACGCTGGCGTTGATCTGCGCGCGCCGCTCGAACAGGTTGCTCTTGATGCCGAGCTCGATGTTATTGGCCTTCTCGTTGTTGACCTTGAGCGAATTCACGCCCGCCGCGCCGGGTACCGTCAGGTTGATGCCGCCCGATTTCTCGCCGTGCGACAGGCTGGTGAAGGCCAGCACGTCGGTATCGATCTTGTAGGCCAGCGTCAGCAGCGCCGATGGGCTGAGGTTGTTCAGGCGCACATCGCCGGAATCGAACACGCCGTAGCGGGCGTTGCGCGAGGCCAGCGCCGCGCCGGTGACCACCGCGCCGCCGGTCGGCGCGTAGCGGATCTCGTAGGCGCGCTTGTCTTCATAGGTGGCGCGCAGGCCGCCGGTCAGGTCCCATTTCGGGTCGATGTGCCAGATCGACTGGCCGAACAAGGCGTAGCTGTTGACGCGCAGGTGGCCATCCGCCAGGCTGGTGAGATTGCTCCAGGCACCGGCCGGGGTGCCGTTGAACTTGTCCGCCAGCGGGCCGTTGTAGGTGAAGTTGGTGTTGTCCAGGTTCTGGTAGTAGTAATACGCGCCGACCACGGATTCCACCGCGCGGCCCTGCGGCGTCGCCAGCCGCAGCTCCTGCGTGAACTGGCGGTGGCGGGTCAACGCGCCGACGTTCAAGGTCACGGGCACGTCGAGGCCGTCGTCGTTGCGCGGCGTGAAGTCCCAGAAGCGGTAGGCGCTGATGGCGGTAAACTTGTAGTCGTTGTCCAGCTTCCAGTTGGCTTCGGCCGACAGGCCGCCCTGATGCACGCTCACATGCGAGCCGTTGTCCAGGTTGACCTGGTGTTGCGCGGAATCGGCGATCGGGTGACCGCCGACCAGCGCGGCCTGGGTCAGGAATTTGCCGCTGGGGCCTGCGTTGTAGAACAGCAGCGTGCCGTTGTTGGAATCCTCGCTGTTGTAGTCGGCGATCACGCGCGCGCTGAAGCTGGCGTCCGGCTCGAACAGCAGCTGGGCGCGGAAGCCCTCGCGGTCGCCGCCCTGCACCGATTTGCCGTTGTAGATGTTGGTGATGTAGCCGCCTTCATGCGTCTTGTAGACCGACAGGCGGCCCGCCAGCGTGTCCGAAAAGGCGCCGGAGATGCTGGCCTTGCCCTGTGCATAGTGGTCCTGGCCGACCGACAGCGAGGCGCTGTTCTCGCTGCGGAAGGTCGGCTGCCTGGTGGTGATGTTGAGCACGCCGGCGGTGGTGTTCTTGCCGAACAGCGTGCCTTGCGGGCCGCGCAGCAGTTCCAGTTGCTGGACGTCGAGCGCGTCGAACGCGGCCATGCCGGGACGGGCCAGGTAGACGTTGTCCAGGTACAGGCCGACGCTGCCTTCGAGGCCGTCGCTGGCGGTGTTGTTGCCCAGGCCGCGCACGGCAAAGCTCAGCTGGCGGGCGTGCACGAAGTTGACCGTGGTGCTGGGCAACAGCTGCTGCAGGTCCTGCACGCGGTAGATGCGGTTGTCTTCCAGGCTCTTGGCGTCCAGCACGCTCATCGTGGTCGGCACGCTTTGCGAGGTTTCGTTGCGGCGGCGGGTGGCGACGGTGACGCGGGCGATGACTTCCAGCGAAGCATCGGCGGCGCCGGCGGTGTTTGCGCCGGCGCCGGACTGTTGCGCCTCGTCGGCGGCGACGCCGGACACCGCTGAGACGCCCAGCGCGGCGGCGTTTTGTGCGTGGGCTGCCGGCACGGCGGCCAGCAGGAGTCCGTAGGCCGCGGCGACGGCGGCGGCGAGTTTGTTCTGTTGCATATAGGTTCCGTGTAGAAAAACGGGCGTGAGCCGCCCCGCACGCCGGCGTGAAGGCCGGCGCGTTCTTGGTTTTATAGAGAGGTGCTTGCGCTTAGTTCGTGGCTACGCGGAATTTTCCCGGCTCCGGCGGCGTGACCGCTTTTTCGGAGCGCGGCGTGCCTTCGGGCACCCAGTTGTACGGCACCGGTTGGGCGCGGTACAACCAATTACTCAGCACCGGCTTGCCGGCGCCGGCGACCGGCGTCGGCGCGAAGTACGGGCTGACGTATTCCCAGGCGATGGCGCCCTGGTGCGTGACCTGGAAGATGCGGCCGTTCATGCCTTCATCGATCAGGGTGTTACCGTTGGGCAGGCGGCGCGCGCTGCTGATGAAGGAGCTGTAGAAACTCCACTCGGGGCCATTCGAATCGCCACCCGTGTATTCCCACACGATCTGCTTCTTGACCGGGTCGATCTCCAGCACGCGCGAACGCGGCTGCACGCCGACGCTGACGCGCGGATAGCCGGCCTCGCCCTGGTTGTCGAACACCAGGAGATTGCCGGCGCCAGGCAGGCCGGGCTCGATCAGGTGGGCGTCATGCTGGCCGATGATCTGGTCGACTGGCCGCGGCAACACACGCGGGCCGCGCACCTGCGCCGGATAATCCGGCCCCAGGTTCCACACTACCTTGCCGGTCTTCTTGTCGAGGATGACGATGAAGTTGGCCTCGCGCGAATCGATCAGGATGTTCTCGGGATGGAAGCGCTGGTCGCCGGCATCGAACCAGCGGTTCGGGCCCAGCACCGACATATTGTTGATGTGCAGGTAGTCGAACGGCGCGGCCTTGCCGCGCGGCGAGTAGCCATCCTTGACCAGCTTCAGCGACGCCGGCGAGAAGCCGAATTCGTCCAGGTGTTCGGACGCCACCCATTTCCAGACGACGTCGCCCTGCTTGCTCACTTCGTAGATCACATCGTCCAGCACTTGCGGCGCGGCGAAGCCTTTGACCGGATGCACCAGGTTGGCCAGCACCAGCGTATTGCCGTTCGGCAGACGGCGCCAGTCGTGGTGCTGCTTGGCGCTGCCGCCCGGCACTTGGGCCGGCGCCTTGCCCTCGACCGGCGCCGCGTACGCATCCTGCGCAGCGCCGGCCGCGCCCCATTGCCAGACCACGTTGCTATCCCAGTCCAACTCGCCGATCGCCTGGTTGCGCAGGCCGTTGCCCTCGTTCGAGGTGCCGGTCACGCTGGCCAGCTGCACCAGCACGTTGCCGCGCTTGCCGCCGGTCAGCGCCGGGTCCAGCAACACCGGCGGGAAACCTTCCGCGTCCCAGCGGTGCACCTCGTTGCCGTTCATGTCGATCAGATGGGTTTTCTTGTCCTGGCCACTGAAGATCACATAGCTGTTGTAGGCGGTGGCGGTGTCATAACGGGTGACGCCGGTGGGATAGACGCTGGGCGCGGCGCGCAGATTGGCGGCGATGGACAGCAGGGACAGGGCGACGATTTGATAGGCATGCTTGGTCATGACACGGGCTCTCAGTGGATGGACAGTCCGTCTATATTACTAATCCACCTAGAAAACTCGAACTAATATAACCAAGCAAGGATATGAAAAAAATGCCGGATCAACCGGCATTTTCAACTAAGGCGAAAAAGCAGCTAGCTTAGACCGCCTCTGCGCCGGTTTCGCCGGTACGGATGCGTATCACCTGCTCGACGTTCTGCACGAAGATCTTGCCGTCGCCGATCTTGCCGGTGCGGGCAGCCTTGATGATGGCGTCCACGACTTGTTCGGCCACGCCGTCGTCGACCACGACTTCGACTTTCACTTTCGGCAGGAAGTCGACCACGTACTCGGCACCGCGATACAGCTCGGTATGACCTTTCTGACGGCCGAAGCCTTTAACTTCAGTAACGGTCAAGCCGGTGACATTGACCTCAGCCAGCGCTTCGCGCACTTCGTCCAATTTGAACGGCTTGATCACAGCGGTAATCTGTTTCATGACTTCTCCTTATGTAAATCGAAAATCTGTAGCCGGGCGAACCGCTAGCCATCCATCATATTGTAATCGACGTGCAGGCGCTGTCCATCAACGTCTGCGTATCGACGCTAAATCCTTTAATCCTGCACCGGAATGGAGCGTAATTCTTCCAACCATACAACGCTTTGCGCATCGCTCGGCGCGCGCCAGTCGCCGCGCGGCGACAAGGAGCCGCCGCTGCCCACCTTCGGTGCGTTCGGCACGCAGCTGCGCTTGAACTGGCTGGTGCGGAAGAAGCGGTCCAGGAAGATGCCCAGGTTCTGCTTGATCGCCGCCAGGTCGTACTGGTTGCGGGTGACGTGGTCGCCGTCCGGCCAGCGGCCCTGCTCCTTGTCCTTCCAGGCCGTGTGCGACAGGAAGGCCACCTTGGACGGCGCGAAGCCGAAGCGCAGCACGTAGTACAGGTTGAAGTCCTGCAGCTCGTACGGGCCGATGGTGCTCTCGGTGCGCTGCTCCGGCTGGCCGTCCGCCGTGCCCGGCACCAGCTCGGGGCTGATCTCGGTGGCCAGGATGTTGAGCAGCACCTGCGCGTCGTTGCGGCCGATCACGCCGGACTCGGCGACCCAGCGCACCAGGTGCGAGATCAGCGTCTTCGGCACGCTGGCGTTGACGTTGTAGTGCGACATGTGATCGCCCACGCCGTAGGTGCACCAGCCCAGCGCCAGCTCGCTCAGGTCGCCGGTGCCGACCACCAGCGCGCCGTGGTGGTTCGCCAGGCGGAACAGGTGGTTGGTGCGTTCGCCGGCCTGGACGTTTTCAAACGTGATGTCGTATTGTTCCTTGCCCTCGGAATAAGGATGGTTCAGGTCCTTGAGCATCTGGATGCAGCTCGGGCGGATATCGATTTCCTGCGCCGCGCAGCCGACCAGCTTCATCAGCGCGTGCGCCTGGTCCAGCGTGCGCTCGCTGGTGGCGAAGCCGGGCATGGTGTAGGCCAGGATGTTGGTGCGCGGCAGCTTGAGCTTGTCCATCACGCGCGCGCAGACCAGCAGCGCGTGCGTCGAATCGAGGCCGCCGGAGACGCCGATCACGACCTTCTTCAAGCCGCTGCTGGTCAGGCGCTGCGCCAGTGCCTGCACCTGGATGTTGTAGACCTCGTTGCAGCGGTCGTCGCGGCGGCGCGCATCGGCCGGCACGTAAGGGAAGCGTTCGACGCAGCGCTTCAGCGCCAGCGTCTGCTCGCGCTCGATCTCCAGCTGGAAGAACACGGTGCGGAACTTGCCCACCTCGCCGGCATGGCGCTGCACCGATTGCGCGAAGGTGTTCATGCGCATGCGTTCGCGCGACAGGCGCTCGAGGTCGATGTCGGCAAAGGTCAGCGTCGGCTCGTCGACGAAGCGCCTGGCCTCGGCCAGCAGCTCGCCGTTTTCGCAGATCACGCCCTGCCCGTCCCACGCCAGGTCGGTGGTCGATTCGCCGCCGCCGGCCGAGGTGTACAGATAGGCCGCGATACAGCGCGCCGATTGCTGCGACACCAGCTGGTTGCGGTAGCCGGCCTTGCCGACCAGCGCGTTCGAGGCCGACAGGTTGACCAGCACGGTGGCGCCGGCCAGCGCCGCGAACGACGACGGCGGAATCGGCACCCACACGTCTTCGCAGATCTCGACGTGGAATTTGAACAGCGGCATGTCGGCCACCTCGAACAGCAGGCCGGAGCCGAACTGCACGCGCTCGCCCAGCAGGTCGATCTCGGTGGCGACCGCGTAGTCGCCGCTGCTGAACTGGCGCGCATCGTAGAACTCGCCGTAGTTGGGCAGGTAGCTCTTCGGCACCACGCCCTGGATCTGGCCGCCGGCGATCACCACCGCGCAGTTGTACAGCTGGTGCTCGACGCGCAGCGGCGCGCCGACCACGATCGCCATCTTCCAGTCCGCCGAGGCGGCGACGATGGCGTCCAGCGCATCGAGGCAGCCGTCCAGCAAGGCGCGCTGGTGGAACAGGTCGTCGCAGGTGTAGGCCGACAGCCCCAGTTCGGGAAACGCCACCAGCGCCGCGCCCTGCGCCGCGGCCTGTTCGGCCAGCGCGATGGTCTGTTCGGCGTTGTAGGCCGGATCGGCGATGCGGCACACCGGCGCGGCGATGGCGACGCGGGCGAAGTCGTGCGTGTACAGATTGAAGAAGTTCGAGGCCATGGGAAGTCTTTCGGACGCGCGAGGAACAAAATCGAATTATCGCACGGGGATCGCCATTCTTGCCGCCAACGAAACATCGCCAGATAAGCTAGACTTGCGGCTATATCAAAGGCTGGAGGCAGGCGTGGCAGAAGCGGAGTTTTCGATCATCGATTCACTGGACAGCGTGGCGCCGGAGCAATGGCAGGCGCTGGCCGGCGACAACCCGACGCTGGCCTACGCCTTCCTGCACGCGCTGCACGAGACCGGCTGCGCATCCGACCGCACCGGCTGGTCGCCGCGCTACCTGGTGCTGCATCGCGACGGCGTGCTGCACGCCGCCATGCCGCTGTACCTCAAGGAGCACAGCCGCGGCGAATACGTGTTCGACCACGCCTGGGCCGACGCCTTCCATCGGCACGGCGTGCCCTACTATCCCAAGCTGCTGTCGGCCGTGCCGTTCACGCCGGTGACCGGCGGCCGGCTGCTGGCGCGCACGCAGGAAGACCGCCGCTTGCTGGCGCGCGCCGCGCTGCAGGTGGCCAGGCAGCTGGGCACCTCGTCGCTGCACATCCTGTTCCCCGACGAGCAGGACAAGCAAGCCCTGGCCGACGCCGGCTTCATGCTGCGCGAAGGCGTGCAGTTCCATTGGGACAATCCCGGCTATGCGGATTTCGACGCCTTCCTCGCCAGCCTCAAGATGGACAAGCGCAAGAAGATCCGCCAGGACCGCCGCCGCGTGCTCGATGCCGGCGTGACGTTCGAACACCTGGCCGGCCGCGAGATCACGACCGAGGTGCTGCGCTTCTTCTACAGCTGCTACGTATCGACCTACGAGGCGCACTACTCCAAGCCCTACCTGTCGCGGAAGTTCTTCGAGCGCCTGCTGGCGCAGGTGCCGGACAGCCTGATGATCGTGCTGGCCAGGCGCGAAGGCCAGCCGGTCGCGGTGGCGCTGAATCTGGTCGGCGGCAACATCATGTACGGCCGCTACTGGGGCACGCGGGAATTCATCTCCGGCCTGCACTTCGAAACCTGCTACGTGCAATCGATCGACTACTGCATCCGGCATGGCATAGACCGCTTTGAAGGCGGCGCGCAGGGCGTCCACAAGATGTCGCGCGGCCTGGTGCCGACGCCGACCTGGTCCGCGCACTGGGTGGCGGACGAGCGTTTCGCCGACGCCATCGCCGATTTCCTGGCCCAGGAAACGGCGGCCATGGACGACTACATCGACGAACTGGCCGAGCACGTGCCGTTCAAGACCAGCTAAACGAAAGATTCCATAGAAAGCGCATCTTTCGATCCGGCGTTAGAATGGTATCGGTACCAACTATCTACCTTCGGATGAAACCAGTTTGCTTCACAGCAATTTCAATCGGGCCTATACTCTATGCCCCTTGGGATGGTTTTCTAGGAACGTGGCAAAACAAAGCATGAATGCAGATTTTATAAAACAACGTAACCGCTTCAAATCCGCCACGATGAAGCGTATCGACGTCAGCGAAGAGTCGTACAGCAATGTGACCGACCTGCTGGCGACCATCGCCAAGCCTTTTCACGTGCGCAAGGGCGAGTACCTGCAGCGGGCCGGCGTGCCGGCCACCCAGGTGCACTGGCTGGCCAGCGGCGTCGCGCGCAGCGGCTTCTTCAATCGCGACGGCGTCGAGATGACCTTGCGCTTTTACCGCGAGGGCGAATCGGCCACCACGCTGACCGACCTGATCAACGGTGAGACCGGCCAGCCGTCGGTGCAGTTCCTGGTCGCCGAGACGCCCATCCATGGCTTCACGCTGGAGTGGAAGGCGGCTTGCGAACTGCGCGCGCAGCATGAGGTGATGCAGCACTATCACCTGAATATCGCCATGCACGGCTTGCAGCGCCTGGCGCAGCGCGCCTACACCAACGGCGAGACCTCGGCGCACGAGCGGCTGGCGGCGTTCCGCGAAGAGTATCCGGGACTGGAGGCGCGCATCTCGCAGCGCGCCATCGCCTCCTACCTGGGCATCACGCCGCAATACATGTCGCGGCTGCGGCGCGAGGCCGAGGCCGCGTCCGGCGAACCGCGCGAATAAAAAAAAAGCCCCTTGCGGGGCTTTTTGCCTGGCGGCGCCGATTACGCTGCCGGGGCTTCTTTTTGGTAGGAGGCGACGCCGTTCAGGATTTCCTTCTTGGCTTCTTCCGGGCCATACCAGCCGTCGATCTTGACCCATTTGCCTTTTTCCAGGTCTTTGTAGTGCTCGAAGAAGTGCTGGATCTGGCGCAGGCGCAGTTCGTTCAAGTCTTCCGGCTTCTGCCAGTGGCTGTAGATCGACAGGACCTTGTCGACCGGCACGGCCAGGACTTTGGCGTCTTCACCGGATTCGTCGGTCATTTTCAGCACGCCGATAGGACGGCAGCGCACCACCACGCCCGGGATCAGCGGGAACGGGGTGATCACCAGCACGTCGACCGGGTCGCCGTCGTCGGACAGGGTGTTCGGCACGTAGCCGTAGTTGCATGGGTAGTGCATCGCGGTGCCCATGAAACGATCGACGAAGATCGCGCCCGATTCCTTGTCAACTTCATACTTGATCGGATCGGCGTTCATCGGGATTTCGATGATGACGTTGAAATCGTTAGGCAAATCTTTGCCAGCAGACACTTTATTCAAGCTCATGGGGTTTCCTCGTGGAGTGCTATCGAATGTTTAACCGCGTAATTATAGCGAAGTACAGGCCGCTTGTGCAGCGCAGCAGCGCAAATGCGCACGCCAAGCCCTCCGGCTCAGCGCACGCCCGCAGGCGGCCGGCCGCAACCGTTGCAAAATAAGCTAGGACGCCGCGTTGGCCCGCGCGATGTGCAATTTCTTGTAGCTGTCGACCAGGCGCTGGTGCCTGTCGAGCCCTTCCAGCTTCATGCTGGTCGGCGTCAAGCCGAAGAAGCGCACGCTGCCGTCCACCGAGCCCATCACCGCGTCCATCCGGGGATTGCCATACATGCGGCGGAAATTGACCACGTAGTCGTCCAGTTCCAGGTCGTCGTCCAGCGCCACCTCCAGCACCACATTCAAGGCCTGGTAGAACAATCTGCGCTCGACCGTGTTGTCGTTGTACTGCAGGAAGGCGCCCACCAGCTCATGCGCCTCCTCCAATTGCTGCAAGGCGAGATGAATCAGCAGCTTCAACTCCAGCACCGTCAGCTGGCCCCAGTCCGTATTCTCGTCAAATTCGATGCCGATCAATGTGGCGATATCGCCGTACTCATCCAGCTCGCTGTTCTCCAGGCGATCCAGCAGCGCTTCCAGGCTGGCGTCGTCCAGGCGATGCAGGTTCAAGATATCGGCGCGGAACAACAGCGCTTTGTTGGTGTTATCCCAGATCAAATCTTCTACCGGATACACTTCCGAATAACCCGGCACCAGGATCCGGCAGGCGGTCGCCCCCAGCTGGTCATACACCGCCATGTAGGCTTCCTTGCCCAGGTCTTCGAGGATGCCGAACAAGGTCGCCGCTTCCTCGGCATTGGAGTTCTCGCCATTGCCGGAGAAGTCCCACTCGACAAAATCGTAGTCGGCTTTGGCGCTGAAGAAGCGCCACGACACGATACCGCTGGAGTCGATGAAGTGTTCGACAAAGTTATTGGGCTCCGTCACGGCCTCACTGGCAAAGGTCGGCGGCGGCAAATCGTTCAAGCCTTCAAAGCTGCGCCCCTGCAGCAATTCCGTCAGACTACGTTCCAGCGCCACCTCGAAGCTCGGGTGCGCGCCGAACGAGGCGAACACGCCGCCCGTGCGCGGGTTCATCAAGGTCACGCACATCACCGGGTACACCCCGCCCAGCGACGCATCCTTCACCAGCACCGGAAAGCCCTGCTCTTCCAGTCCCTGGATGCCGGCCAGGATGCCGGGGTATTTCGCCAGCACTTCCTGCGGCACATCGGGCAAGGCGATTTCGCCTTCCAGGATTTCACGCTTGACCGCCCGCTCGAAAATCTCCGACAGACATTGCACCTGCGCCTCGACCAGCGTGTTGCCGGCACTCATGCCATTGCTGACGTAGAGGTTCTCGACCAGGTTGGACGGGAAGTACACCACCTCGCCGTCCGACTGCCGCACATACGGCAGCGAGCAGATGCCGCGCTGCACATTGCCGGAATTGGTATCGACCAGATGCGAGCCGCGCAGCTCGCCGTCGGCATTGTAGATGCGCAGGCAGTACGCATCCAGGATCTCAGCCGGCAGCGCATCCTTGCGGCCAGGCTTGAACCAGCGCTCGTTCGGGTAATGGACAAACGCCGCGTCGGCGATGTCCTCGCCCCAAAACGCACCGGCATAGAAATGGTTGTTGTTCAACCGCTCGATATACTCGCCCAACGCCGACGCCAGCGCGCTTTCCTTGGTCGCGCCCTTGCCATTGGTGAAACACATCGGCGAGTGGGCGTCGCGGATATGCAGCGACCACACATTGGGAACGATATTGCGCCACGAAGCGATTTCAATCTTGATGCCCAAGGCCGCCAGGACGCCCGACATATTGGCGATGGTTTGCTCCAGCGGCAGATCCTTGCCGGCGATATAGGTGCTGGCGTCGGCAGCCGGATTCACCATCAGCAGGGCCTGCGCGTCGGCGTCCAGATTCGCCACCTCTTCAATCACAAACTCGGGCCCGGCCTGCACCACTTTCTTCACCGTGCAACGGTCGATGGAGCGCAAGATGCCCTGGCGGTCCTTGGCGGAGATATCCTCCGGCAGCTCGACCTGGATCTTGAAAATCTGCTGGTAGCGGTTTTCCGGATCGACAATATTATTCTGCGACAGGCGGATATTCTCGGTGGGGATGTTGCGCGTTACGCAATACAACTTGACGAAGTAAGCCGCGCACAAGGCCGATGAAGCCAGGAAGTAATCGAAAGGACCGGGCGCCGAGCCATCGCCCTTATAGCGGATAGGCTGGTCGGCCACCACCGTGAAATCATCGAACTTGGCTTCAAGACGAAGCTTATCGAGAAAGTTGACCTTAATTTCCATGTGAGAATTCCAAAATAGCGCTCAAAATTGATGTAGCCGGTATTATCCGTTGTTTTAGCCGTGCCCATAAAAAAACCCGTCGCTGGGACGGGTTCCGGTTTTACAGGATAGTGGCCAGCGCGCACTGTCGGTAGTGATTCCCCGCCTCTTCCCCCTGCCCCAGCGCCTCGTGCATCTGCGCCAGCTTCAGGTGCGATTCGCGCACCATGCGCGGGTCGGAGGCATCCGACAGCGCCTGCTCCAGGAAGCGCTGGGCCTTGCCCCACAGCTTCTGCTTCAGGCACAGCGAACCCAGGGTCAGCGCCAGTTCGGCGTCGGTCGGACGCGCGTGCATCCACTTCTCGCAATGCTCGATCTGCACCAGCAAGGCGGCCGAGCCGGCCGGCGCCGCCGCTTCGCGGTAGGCGCGCACCACGCGGTCGTCCCAGTCGGCGGCCAGCGATTCTTCCGCCACCAGGCGCGCTTCGTCATGCAGGCCGCGCGCGTTGAGCGCGGTGGCGGCGCGGCACGCCACGTAAGGCTTGATGCGGTCGCCGTTCGGCACGGTCGACCACACGCGCAGCAGCGATTCGGCATCGTGGCCGCTGTCGGACAGCATGTCGTCATAAGCCAGCTCGCGCAGGCGCGACGACAGCGCGGGATGCAGCGCGCGGTGCTTGTCCAGCGAACGCACCAGGCGCAGCACTTCCGGCCAGTTCTTGGCTTGCTGCTGCGCTTTCAAGGACATCTGCAATGCGTGGATGTGGCGGGTGCCGCTGGCGTTCAGTTCGCGCACCGCTTCCAGCGCCGCTTCCGGCTGATGGTCGTCGACCAGCAATTCGGTCATCGTCATCAGGCGCGCGGTCTTCATGACGTTGTCGTCGCCGATGCGGGCCAGCCAGTTGTCGCGGCGCGGGCCCTGGCGCATGCGGTGCGCGGCGCGGGCGCCGATCAGCGCGGCGACGCCGGCGTTTTCCGGCAGCTCGGCGGCGCGCATCGCGGCTTTTTCGGCATGGCCGAAGCGGCCCTCGAACAACGCCTTCAGCGCTTCGCGCAAGCCCTTGTTGCCGTCGCGCTCGCGCTTGTGCTGGCGGTAGGCGGCAACCTTGCCCGGCATTTTGACGGTGGCGCGGAAGGCGCGTATCACCGCGTACAGGAAGACGAACAACGCCGCCATCAGCACCACGAAAAAGTTCAGCGACAGGTCGATCCGGTGCGGCGGGTAGAACAGCACCACATTGCCCGGATTGAAACGCGCCGTCACGGCGATGCCGATGGCCGCGGCCATCAATGCGACTATCCAAAGAAATAAACGCATGACTATGGCTTCGCTTTGTAGTTGCGCACAGCATTCAGGCTGTCGGACAGGGTCGGCATCTCGATCGCGAGATTGCTGCTCTGCACCTGACGCAGCAGCGCCTGCACGGTCTGGGTGGATTTGGCGCGGGTGTCGAAATACTTGACCAGCGCTTCCTGCGCCGCGATCAGGTCGGCGCGGAACGCCGTTTCATTGCGCGACAACAGGGCCATGCGGGCGTTCAGCAAACGCAGCTTGAGGTTCTCGCGCAGGAAGTAAGCCTGCGTCGGCGACAGCATCAGCGCGTCCGGCGTTGCCACGCTGCGCACGCGGATCAGCTGGCGGACGTCGGTCCACATCTCGCTGCTCCAGCCGTTCCAGGTGTCCTGCACGGCCAGCAGCCATGGGCTGGTCGGCTGCGGCGCCGGCACCGGCTTGCCGTCCTTGCCGGCGGCCTTGGCCCTGGTTTTCTTTTCAGGCGGCGCCGGCAGCGTCGGCTTTTCGTCCGACAGCATCGGCAGCAAGTCGATCTGGGCGATCACGCTATCCAGGCGCAAGGCCACGCCCACCGAATCCACGCTCGGCAGGGCCTTGAGTTTTTCCGTGTCGCGGCCGATGGCGCGGCGGATCGTGATGAATTGCGGCTTGTCCGAACGAGACAGGCTGCGGTCGGCGTTCTGCAGCGCGATCAGCGCGCCCGGCACGTTGCCGGCCAGTTGCAGCTGCTGGCTGGCGGTCGACAGCACTTGTTCGATCTCCGTCAGCGCCCACTCGTCGCGGTTCTTCGACAAGTCCTGGTACAGCTGTTCCAGCGCCAGTTGCTGGCTCTGGGCTTCCTGCTGCTTGTTTTCCAGCAGGCCGACCTTGGCTTGCAGCTCCTTGCTGGTCTCCTGCACCGAGCGCGCCAGCGTGCCGGTTTCGGCATTGATGGCGTCGCCCTTTTGCAGGCGCAGCGCGATCTCTTCGCGCAGCTTGCGGACCTGGTTGTGCGACGACCAGGTCTGGCCGGCCAGCAAGATCGTCAGGACGACGATACCGACCAGCAGCATTTGCGGCTGCTGGAGGGTGTCGAGCAAACTGGGCTCTGGCTGCGGCGGGGTTGGCGCAGGCGGGGTCTCGTTAGCTTTGGCGGTCGAGACGGTGGGATCGGGTAATGTAGGCAAATCGTTCATAGGCATGATTGTAACGCGGCCAGCAGGCGTTCGTCGCCTGATCCGGTGAGCGTCAGTCTTGAAAATCCTAAATTATTTGCCGTTTCGGCAATTCGGGCATGTGGAACGATCAAATGCTGTTGTTGCATCAATACAACGCTATTCTGCTGCACTGCATCAAAATATTCATCAGGGTACTGAATGTCCAGCTTGGCCAGCAAATCGCACAGGCCGCGCAAGGCTTCGGAACTGGTGATGATCCAGTCGTTTTGCTGCGACAGCAAACGCCGCAGCGTGGCGGCCAGGGCCGGCGTCAGCGGCGGCACCGAACGCCGGTAGGCCGGCACCACGTCGACCACGGCGCCGGCCGCGCGCAGGCCGTCGGCCATCAGTTCGCGTCCGCTTTCGCCACGGATGATCAGTACCGGCCGTCCCTTCAGGGCCGCCAGGTCCAGCGTTTGCAGCAGGTGCTCGGAATCGCTGTGGGCGCTGTCGGCCGGGCTGACGATGTCGACCGTGTCGGGCGTGACGCCGTGCTGGGCCAGCGCGCTGCGGCTGCCCTCGCCCAGCACCGCCAGCGTGACGCCGGCCGGCCATTGCTGAATATAAGCGAAGGCGGCGTCGATGGCGTTGGGCGAGACGAAGGCCACCAGGGCGTAATCCGCGAGCCTGGCCAGGGCGGCCCGCAGCGGCGCGCTATCGGCCAGCGGCGCGATGTCCAGCAGCGGCAACAGCTCGACCTCGCGGCCCAGCGCGGCAACACGGCTTGCCAGCGGCCGCGCTTGGGCCAGGGGACGGGTGATGACGACGGCGCCGGGCATCCTCTGGTCAGGCGTCCGCGGCGGGTTTGGCGGCGTCGGCGGCCAGCGTGGCCGAACGGACGTCGGCCTCGGCTTGCGCCGCTTCGCTCAGGCAGGCGGAGAGGATGTCGACCGCGTCCTGCGCGCGCAGCAGCTCGGCCACTTGCGCGCCCAGCGCTTCCGGATCGGCGGCCGCGCCGCGCACTTCGGCACTGGCCATGCGGGTGCCGTCCGGCGTGGCGACCATCGCCCGCAGGTGCATCTGGCCGCCGTCGACGGTGGCGAACGCGGCCAGCGGCACCTGGCAGCTGCCGCCGAAGACCTTGGAAACCTTGCGCTCGGCCGTGACGGCTTGCCAGGTGGCTTCATGGTTCAGCGGCGCCAGGATGGCCATCAGGTCGATGCCGTCGTCGCGCTCGGCGATCTCGACCGCCATCGCGCCCTGCCCCGCAGCCGGCAGGCTGCTGGCCGGGTCCAGGTGCGCGCGGATGCGCTGCGGCAGACCCAGGCGGATCAGGCCGGCGGCGGCCAGGATGATGGCCGCGTAGTCGCCACGGTCCAGCTTGCCCAAGCGGGTATCGAGGTTGCCGCGCAACGGTTTGATGACCAGGTGCGGATAGCGCGCCGCGATCAAGGCCTGGCGGCGCAGGCTACTGGTGCCGACCACGGCGCCGTCCGGCAAGTCGTCCAGCGAGGCATAGTCGTTGGAAACGAAGGCGTCGCGCGGGTCCTCGCGCTCCAGCACGGCGGCCAAAGCGAATCCTTCCGGCAACTCCATCGGCACATCCTTGAGCGAATGCACGGCCAGGTCGGCGCGGCCTTCGGCCATCGCCACCTCCAGTTCCTTGACAAACAAGCCCTTGCCGCCGACTTTGGACAGGGTGCGATCCAAAATTTGATCGCCTTTTGTCGACATTCCTACAATTCTGACATCGCACTGCGGATATAATAATGTCAAGCGGGCGCGTACATGCTCTGCCTGCCACATGGCAAGGCGGCTTTCACGCGAAGCGATCACCAAGGTGGACGGAGGATTTTGTAGTAATTCCGATATTTTCAAAACCAGTTCTTTCGCTGTAGCTGACGCTCACCGGCGCAGGCCAGTAACACGCGCGTGTTTTAAGATCACAAATTTTATCACGCTCACCTTCTTGCAGAACCGGGCCACAAGCCTTTGCACCGACATTTCACATCTTTGCGGCTTATCTCATGGCAAAACAATCTAGTGCAACGAACGATCAAACGGCTGAACAACCTGGCGTGGATAAAGACGCACCACTCAAAGAAGACATCCGCTTATTAGGTCGCCTGCTGGGCGACGTATTGCGCGACCAGGAAGGCGAGGAAGTCTACGCCGTGGTCGAGACCATCCGGCAAACCGCGGTGCGCTTCCGCCGCGAGGCGGACGCCGGCGCCGCCAAGGAACTGGACGGCATGCTGAAGATCCTGACCAAGGAGCAGACGATCTCCGTGGTGCGCGCGTTTTCGTACTTCTCGCACCTGGCCAACATCGCGGAAGACCAGCACCACATCCGCCGCCGCCGCGCCCACCTGCTGGCCGGCTCCAACCCGCAGCAAGGCAGCGTCAACTTCGCGCTGTGCAAGCTGAAGGAGGCCGGCGTGAGCCAGGACACCGTGTCCACCTTCTTCGAGCAGGCGCTGATCGCCCCGGTGCTGACCGCCCACCCGACCGAAGTGCAGCGCAAGTCCATCCTCGACGCCGAGCACGACATCGCCCGCCTGCTGGCCGAGCGCGACCTGCCGCTGACGCCGAAGGAGCAGGCCGCCAATATGCATTTGCTGCGCGCGCGCATCGCGACGCTGTGGCAGACCCGCATGCTGCGCTACTCCAAGCTGACCGTGGCCGACGAGATTGAAAACGCCCTGTCCTACTACCGCATCACCTTCCTGCGCGAACTGCCGGGCTTGTACGACGACATCGAGAGCGACATCGCCGCGCATTACGGCGCAAGCCAAGCCGTCAGCGCCCCCTACGTGCAGATGGGCAGCTGGATCGGCGGCGACCGCGACGGCAATCCCAACGTCAACGGCAACACCATGTCGCACGCGCTGACGCGCCAGGCCACCACCATCCTCGATTTCTACCTGGAAGAAGCGCACACACTGGGCGCCGAACTGTCGATCTCGACCCTGATGATCGCCTGCTCGCCGGCGCTGCAAGCGCTGTCGGACAAATCGACCGACATCTCCGACCACCGCGCCGACGAGCCGTACCGCCGCGCCCTGATCGGCATCTACGCGCGCCTCGCCAGCACCGCGCGCGCGCTGGGCGCGACCAACATCCTGCGCAAGGAAGTCGGCCACGCCGAGCCGTACGCCGATGCCGCCGAGTTCTCGGCCGACCTGCAGGTGCTGATCGATTCGCTCAACGCCAACCACGGCGCCGTGCTGGTGCAGCCGCGCCTGTCGACCCTGAAGCGCGCGTCCGACATCTTCGGCTTCCACCTGGCCTCGCTGGACATGCGCCAGTCGTCCGACATCCACGAGCGCGTGCTGGCCGAGCTGTTCGGCAAGGCCGGCGGCCAGGCCGACTACTCGTCGCTGGACGAGGATGCCAAGGTCCAGCTGCTGCTGAGCGAACTGGCGCAGCCGCGCCTGCTGTACTCGCCGTACATCGCCTACTCGGCCGAGACGGTCTCCGAGCTGGGCGTGCTCAGCGCGGCGCGCGAGATCCGCGCCCGCTACGGCGCCCGCGCGATCCGCAACTACATCATCTCGCACACCGAGGAAGTGTCCGACCTGCTGGAAGTGCTGCTGCTGCAAAAGGAAATGGGCCTGCTGCGCATCGCCGAGGCCGAGTTGGACCTGATGGTGATCCCGCTGTTCGAGACCATTCCCGACCTGCAGCGCGCGGCCGGCATCATGGAAGCCGTGATGGCGATCCCGCTGGTCAAGCAGCTGATCGCCAAGCAGGGCCAGATCCAGGAAGTCATGCTGGGCTACTCGGACTCCAACAAGGACGGCGGCTTCCTGACCTCCAACTGGGAACTGTACAAGGCCGAGACCCACCTGGTGACCGTGTTTGAAAAGGCCGGCGTCAAGCTGCGCCTGTTCCACGGCCGCGGCGGCACGGTCGGCCGCGGCGGCGGTCCGTCGTACGAGGCCATCCTGGCCCAGCCGCACGGCACCGTCAACGGCCAGATCCGCCTGACCGAACAGGGCGAGATCATCGCCTCCAAGTTCTCCAACAAGGACATCGGCCGCCGCAACCTGGAGCTGCTGGTCGCGGCGACGCTGGAAGCGAGCCTGATGCCGCAGTCGGAAGACGCCGCGCACCAGGCCCAACTGCGCCAGTTCGAAGCCATCATGGCCGAGATCTCGGACCGCGCCTACAAGGCCTACCGCAACCTGGTCTACGAGACCCCGGGCTTCACCGACTACTTCTTCGCCGCCACGCCGATCGCCGAGATCGCCGAGCTGAACCTCGGTTCGCGCCCGGCCTCGCGCAAGTCGACCAAGCGCATCGAAGACCTGCGGGCGATTCCATGGGGCTTCTCGTGGGGCCAGTGCCGCCTGCTGCTGCCGGGCTGGTATGGTTTCGGCAGCGCCATCGGTTCGTGGGTCGCCGACGGCAAGAAGGAAGAGCGCCTGGCGCAGCTGCAAGCGATGTTCACGCAATGGCCGTTCTTCGCCACCCTGCTGTCCAATATGGACATGGTGCTGGCCAAGACCGACCTGGCGATCGCCTCGCGCTACGCCGAGCTGGTTCAGGACAAGGAACTGCGCGAGCGCATCTTCAAGCGCATCACCGAAGAGCATGCGAACACGCTGACCATCCTGCAGAGCGTCACCGGCGCCACCGAGCGCCTGGCCGGCAATCCGCTGCTAGCGCGCTCGATCCAGAACCGCTTCGCCTACCTCGATCCGCTGAACCACCTGCAGGTCGAGTTGATCAAGCGCCACCGCGCGCTGTCGAGCGAGCCGGGCAAGGCCGATGAGCGCGTTCACCGCGGCATCCACCTGTCGATCAACGGTGTCGCCGCCGGCCTGCGTAATACCGGCTGACAGCAGTTGTTGCTGCACCGCACCAAACGCCCCGCCTTGCCGGGGCGTTTTTTATTTCAATAATGGAAAGACAAATAGACAAAATTGTCATAGTATCTCCCGAACGCCAACTACTTGCACGACAACATGAAGAGTTTGATCGATTCGTTGGCCAAATCCGAGATCCTGACGGTCGTGACCGAGCTGCAGGTGGAAATGGGCGTTTCATTGCCGCAGGCGCAGGGCGAGCTGCAGGACATCTTTGCCATGATGCCGTTGGCCTTGTTCATCAAGGATGCCGAATCGCGCATCGTGCTGATGAATCCCGCCTGCGAAGCGCTGTGGGGCGTCAGCTTTGCCGAGATGCGCGGCAACCGCGGCGAGCGCTTCCTGCCGGCCGAGCAGATCGAAGGCTTCGGCGCGCGCGACCGCGCCGCCTTCGCCAGCGGCAAGCGCATCGTCAACGAAGAACTGGTCTGGCATCACGCGCACAGCGAGAACCGCTGGATGGAAACCCACAAGCAGCCGCTGTTCGACCAACACGGCCAGCCGCGCCTGCTGATCGGCATGTGCGTCGACATCAGCGAGCGCAAGCGCGCGGAGCGGGCGCTGGAGTCATCGGTGCAGCAACTGCGCGCGCTGTCCGAGCACGAACACACCACCAAGGACCGCGAGCGCCGCCGGATCGCGCTCGGCATCCACGACGACCTGGCGCAAAACCTGCTCGCGCTCAGGCTCGACCTGTCCGTGCTGCACGCCCGCACCGGCCGCTGCCAGCCGCTGCTGCACCAGCGCACCACGCAGGCGCTGGCCACGCTGGACGCCAGCATCCACGCCGTGCGCGACCTGATCAACGAACTGCATCCACCGACGCTGGAACTGGGCTTGTCGGCCGCCATCGAATGGCTGCTGCGGCAACTGGAGCTGCGCAACGGCATGCGCTGCGTGCTGCAACTGCTGGATGACAGCGCGGTGTTGGACCAGCGCCAGACCTCCGCCATTTTCCACGTCGTCGAGGCGGCCCTGGGATATCTCGGCGGCCATAGCGGCGCGCGCGCACTGCAAGTGACGCTGAGCCTGAAGCCCGAGCGCCTGTCGATCATCCTCAGCGGCGACGGCCAGCCGGCGCCGGATGGCGGTTGCGGCGCGCTGAACCTGGGCGTCATGCGCGAACGGCTGGCGGACTTCGGCGGCGAACTGGCGGTCGCGCCGTTGCCCGGTACCGGCACCGTGCTGCATATGACCCTGCCCGGTGCCGGCCAGGCGCCTGTGTGAGCTAGCGCATAGACCGCGCCGCCGCAAGCGCCCGTAATACGCTGGTGACGATGACAAGGAGTTCCCATGACGACGCTGACACCGGCGGCGGAACTGGCCGCCAAAAGCAAGCCCTACCCCAACGACAGCCCCGCATACCGCACCGCGCGCACCGCCTTGCTGGCCGAGGAAATCGAATTGCGCCGCCACATCGAACGGGTGGCGGCCCAGCGCCGCGCGCTGCCGCCCGGCGGCGAGGCGCCCGGCTACAGCTTCCTCGATGAAAACGGCAAGACCGTGACGCTGGCCGACCTGTTCGGCCGGCACGATACGCTGGTCACCTACTTCTGGATGTATGGTCCACAGCGCGAGCGGCCCTGTCCGATGTGCACCGCCTTCCTCGGCGCGCTGGACGTACCGTCGCGCGACATCACGCAGCGGGTGGCGATGGCGGTGATCGGCCGCTCGCCGGTCGCGCGGCAGCTGGCGTTCGCCCGCGAACGCGGCTGGCGCAACCTGCGGTTTTATCAGTGTGTCGGCGACGATTTCGCGCGCGACTACCGCGGCCTGTCGCCCGACGGCGACGAATGGCCGGCGCTCGACGTCTGGGTCAAGCGCGACGGCAAGGTGCTGCACTTCTGGGCCAGCGAGCTGGGCGGCACCGAAGACCCCGGCCAGGACCCGCGCGGCGCCCCCGATCCGACGCCGCTCTGGAACATCCTCGACCTGACGCCGGCCGGGCGCGGCACGGACTGGTACCCCAGGCTATCCTATTGATACGATCCGGGGCGCTTCAACAGCGTCTTATCCAGCTTGGCCGCGACGCCGACGCTGCGGCCGGCCAGGTTGGGCACCGAATACTTGACCGCGCTGCCCAGCACCTGCGCGCACTCGGACAAGCTCAGGCCGTAATCCTGCTGCAGCCATTGCAGCATGCCGCTGGTGGCGGCGCGCAGCGCGTCATCCAGCGAGCCGGCCTGGCCCAGCGTCATGATCTGGGTGGGCGACTCCACGCGCGGCATGCCGATGGCCTTGCCCTTGATGACGTCCACGTCGAACTCGACGTCCATCGAGGTCTCCAGCGCGTATTGCGAGGTTTCGCCGTCGCCCTGCAGCGCGTGGGCGTCGCCCAGGTACAGCAAGGCGCCGGGCTGCTGCACCGGCAGGTAGACGGTATTGCCCTCCACCACCTCGTTGAAATCCATGTTGCCGCCGAAGCGGCCGGTGTCGCCGGTCGAGATGCCGGGGCCGTCGCCGGGCGCGACCGCCAGCCCGCCCAGCATCGGCCGCACCGGCACCGCGAACCGGGCCAGTCCCGCGCTGGCCTGCTCGGGACTGGCCAGGCCGCGCTCGCGGTCCAGCTTCCAGCGTACCGGCTTGCCCAGGCCGGCGGCCTTGGCCGCCATGCCAACCGTCAGCGCGCGGCCGACGATGGTATCGAGGCTGTCGGCGTAGTCGCGGTTCAAACGCAGGCGCCGCAGACGCACCACCAGCGTGTCGCCCTGCTCGGCGCCGGCGATGAAGAACGGCCCGGTCTGCGGATTGCCATACAGCGCCCGCGTGACGCCCTGCTCGTCCACGCCGCCGGAATCGATGGTCTTGGTGTGCACGGTGTCGCCCGGCCATATCGTCAGCACCGGCGCGCGGTGGGCGCTGAACTCGTTGGCGTAATCGGAGGGCGTGAACTCGTAGCGGCGCGGCGGCCCGGCCGGGCGCTCCGGGAGGCGGCGCGCGCTGAACGCATGTTGCGCCCGCGCGGCCGGATTGTTCGTGTCCGGGAAATCGGCGCTGCCGCGCATCGCCGCGCCATCGACCTGGGCGCGATACGCATAGCGGGCCTGGTTCGCATCGACGACGTCGAACTCGATGCTGCGGCCCTGCCGCTTGCCGGTCAACTGGTCGCCGCCGATGTCGCCCCGCAGCGCGTCGCCGTTCCGTTCCAGCGTCAGCGTCTGGTACGAATGGTTGCCCCAGCGGTCCAGCGTCACCAGCCACGTTTCAGTGGCAGCGGCCTGCGCCGCGCCGCACAACAGCAACAAGCTCAGAAATTTCAGCATCGTCGTTCCCATCAAATGATCAGAACGCTGAGCATACCAAAACCAAAAAAAGGGAGGCACATGGCCTCCCTTCCTGGTGCTTCGCCTGACGCTTAGTTCTGCGTCAGGAAAGTCTTCAGCTTGTCCGAACGCGACGGCTGGCGCAGCTTGCTCATGGCCTTCGCTTCGATCTGGCGGATACGCTCGCGGGTGACGTCGAACTGCTTGCCCACTTCTTCCAGCGTGTGGTCGTTCGACATTTCCACGCCGTAGCGCATGCGCAGCACTTTCGCTTCGCGCGGGGTCAGCGAGTCCAGCACTTCCTTGATGACGTTGCGCATCGATGCGTGCAGTGCCGCATCCAGCGGCGCCAGCGTGGTGTTGTCTTCGATGAAGTCGCCCAGCTGCGAATCGCCGTCCTCGCCCATCGGCGTTTCCATCGAGATCGGTTCCTTGGCGATCTTCATGATTTCGCGGACTTTGTTTTCCGGCATTTCCATCTTCAGCGCCAAGGTCGCGAGGTCCGGCTCGCTGCCGGTTTCCTGCATGATCTGGCGCGAGATGCGGTTCATCTTGTTGATCGTTTCGATCATGTGCACCGGCACGCGGATGGTGCGGGCCATGTCGGCGATCGAACGCGTGATCGCCTGGCGGATCCACCACGTCGCATAGGTCGAGAACTTGTAGCCGCGGCGGTATTCGAACTTGTCGACCGCCTTCAGCAGGCCGATGTTGCCTTCCTGGATCAGGTCGAGGAACTGCAGGCCGCGGTTGATGTACTTCTTGGCGATCGAAATCACCAGGCGCAAGTTGGCGACCGTCATTTCACGCTTGGCCTGGCGCGCGCGCTTTTCGCCGGCGGCCATCTGCTTGTTGATCTTGCGCAGGTCGGCCAGCGGCAAGGCCACGCGGGCTTGCAGGTCGATCATCTTCTTTTGCAACTCTTTGACCGCCGGCACGTTGCGGCCCAGGATGGCGCTGTACGGATACGCGCTGTCGACTTCGCCGTCGACCCAGTCCAGGTCGCATTCATTGCCCGGGAACACCTTGATGAAGTGGGCGCGCGGCATGCCGCATTTGTTCACGCACAGTTCCAGCACGGCGCGCTCGATGTGGCGCACCTCTTCCATCTGGCCGCGCAGCGTGTCGCACAGCTTCTCGACCACCTTGGCGGTGAAGCGGATGCCCAGCAGCTCGGCCGAAATGGTTTCCTGCGCCGCCACGTAGGCCTTGGAGCCGTAGCCGCCGGAAGCCTTGCGCATCTTGTCGTACTGGGTCGAGATGACGTCGAACTTCTCCAGCGCGGCTTTCTTCAGCTGCGCCAGTTGCTCGGTCGAGAAGCCGGCCGCGCCGCCATTGGCGTCGCCGTCTTCTTCCTCGATCTCTTCTTCCTCTTCCTCATCGTCGTCCGATGCGGCGGCAGGCGCCGCGGCCGCGGCCGGCGCGCTGCTGGTTTCGTTGAGGTCGACGAAGCCGTCCACCACTTCGTCCACCTTCAGTTCATCGGCTTCGATCTTCCTGGCCAGCGCGACGATTTCGGAAATCGTCGTCGGGCAGGCGGAGATGGCCTGGATCATGTCCTTCAGGCCGCCTTCGATACGCTTGGCGATCTCGATTTCGCCTTCGCGCGTCAGCAGCGCCACGGCGCCCATTTCACGCATGTACATGCGGACCGGGTCGGTGGTGCGGCCGAAGTCGGAATCGACGGTCGACAGCGCGGTCGCGGCGGCCGCCTCCACTTCGTCGTCCGAGGTGACGGTGGCGACGCTGTCGGTCAGCAGCAGCGAATCGGCTTCCGGGGCGCGCTCGTAGATGGCGATGCCCATGTCGTTGAAGGTGGCGATGATGCCTTCGATCGCTTCCGGATCGACGATGTTTTCCGGCAGTTGGTCGTTGATCTCCGCATAGGTCAGGAAGCCGCGTTCCTTGCCCATGTTGATCAGGTTCTTGATCTGGTTGCGGCGGCGCTCCAGGTCTTCCGCCGAGTTTTTCGAATCGACGCCCAGCAGGTCGGCGGCGCCGCCCTTGGCCTTGCGCTCGCGCGCCTTGGAAACCGCCTTCAGTTCGGCGCGCTCGACCGCGTTCAGCGCCGCGACTTCGTCGTTTTCCGGCGTGAATTCGGACGGCTTGCGGCCGCGGCGGCCCGGCACCTTGACGCTCGGCAGCAGGTAGCCGGAGGTGTCGATCGACGCCAGCGTGGCGGCGTCGGTGACCTGGCTGACGGCCGGGCCGGCGGTGACGATGACCACCGGGGCCGGCTCGGCCTTGGCCTTGACCAGCTTGGATTTCGGCGCGGCCTTGACCACCACGGCCGGCACCGACGCCTCGGCGTCGGCCGCCGAGGTCGCGGCGGCGGCGCTCTTGCGCGCCACTTTCACGGCCTTGACCGGCGCGTCCACGGTTTCCGCCGCCTGCGCGTCGACCAGGGCCGCTTCGGCCGCGGCGCTCAGGCGCGTTTTCTTCTTGACCACCGTTACTTTGCTCGCTGCCTCTTGCGCATTATCGATCACATAAGATAAAGTCGTCTTCGGCACCACCAGCGGAGCGGAACTAGCGCGGGTTGGCTTTTTGACGGACAACGTTAAAGTTTTCGGCGTTTTTGTCATTAAAAATCTCTCAATGCGTATTCGTCAGAAATTACAAAAAAGCTGACCCCGCGCCGACCGCGAACGGTGCGCTTGGGTGGAAATGTTGTAATTTAGCTGACGATTAACTGCGGAATAAAAAAAGCCCGCTTCCAGCCACGGGCTTGTTTCTCTTATTCAGGGAAGAATGAGGAGAGGGCAAAGTAGAAGGGCTAGTGCCCCTGTCAGACCGTCCGAATCGCATCCTGTACCAAACTGAACCGCACCGTCCTGCTCTGGTGCGTCGTGCATTATACACGTTTTGGGCCGGGAAGGCATCCACCCTGTCCGCCGCCGGTGTGATCAAAGCGTCACGATAGCCTAAAATGCACTGCATTCCCGTAGCCCCCATGATATGCTGACGCCTCTTGCTTAAACTACGAAGTCGATGAACACTAGCCTCACCCCCCAGCCTGCGGCAACCGAGCCAGCTACCACGGCCGCTGCCCCGGCGCCTGCCGCCCTGACCCCGCGCAGCCTGCTGAAACAACTGCAAACCCAATTCCCCGCTTTCCGCGATTTCCTGCCATTGACGATCGGTATCGACAAGCAGATCCTCGCCGTGATGCCTGAACTGGACCGTAAGACGATGCGCACCGCGCTCGGCATCCATACCGGCTCGCTGCGTTACCTGAAAGTCATGGAAAAAGCCAAGGTGCGCCACGATCTCGACGGCACCCCGGGCGCCGAAGTGACCGACACCCACCGCGCCCACGCGACCCAGGTGCTGCAGGAACGCTTCAAGAAAGAAGCAGAACGCAAGAAGGCCGAACGCGAGGCGGCGGCGGCGGAAGAAGCGGCCCGCGTGCGCGCCGACAAGCTGAACCAGCTGACCGCGAAGTTCTCGCGCAAGGGCTAAGTTGGATAGCCAGCACACGGCTAGCCACCAAGCCGCGGCGGAAGCGGAACTGCCGCCCTATGTCGGCATCCGCATCGCCGATGTGCACATGGTGGTCACGCCGGAACAAGCCGTCGCCGCGCGCGACGCGCTGCTGGCGGCCGACGCCATCGGCTTCGACACCGAATCGAAGCCGACCTTCACCAAGGGCGAGACCTCGACCGGCCCGCACCTGATTCAATTCTCCACCGACGACAAGGCGTATCTGTTCCAGATCGGCGCCCGCACCGACGCCCATACCTTGGCCGTGCTGCAAGCCATCCTGGAACCGGCGGCGCCGCTCAAGATCGGCTTCGGCCTGGCCGACGACGTCAAGCGCCTGCACGCCAAGCTGGCGATCCGCGCGGCCGGCGTGGTCGACATGTCGGTGGCGCTGCGCACGCCCGGCCAGCGCAACGACCTCGGCGCCAAGACCGCCGTGGCCAAGTTCTTCGGCCAGAAGCTGCAGAAGTCCAAGAAGATCTCCACCACCAACTGGGCACTGCCGCGCCTGAACGACAAGCAGATCCTGTACGCCGCCGACGACGCCCAGGTCGCGCTGCGCGTCTACCGCCACTGGCTCGCCGGCGGCGGCAAGCTGCCGCCGCTGAAGGCCGTCAAGCTGCCGCGCCCGCCCAAGCCTTAGTCAATCTGTCCTCTGTTCTTATTTGCAACACAGGTATATCCTTGCTGGACTGTCTGACAGAGGAACGGTATGCCTACTTTTTCCGCCGCACGCCTGGGCGCCGCGCTGGCCCTGGCCGGTATTTGCCTGAGCACCACCGCCGCCACGCCGGCCGCCCTGCCCGATACATTGGAGCAGCGCGTCGCCGCCTGCCTGGCCTGCCACTCGGTCAAGGAGCGCGGCGACGCCTTCTTCCCGCGCATCGCCGGCAAGCCGGCCGGCTACCTGTACAACCAGCTGCGCAACTTCCGCGACGGCCGCCGCCACTACCCGATGATGACCTACATGGTCGATCACCTGCCGGACGCCTACCTGCGCGAGATCGCCGACTACTTCGCCGCCCAGCATCCGCCCTACCCGCCGCCGCAAGCCGGTAGCGGCGCCAGCGCCACCACCGCCTCGCTGGCGCGCGGCCAGGCGCTGGTGCAGCAAGGCGACCCCGCCAGGAAAATCCCGGCCTGCGTCGCCTGTCACGGCGCCGCGCTGACCGGCGTGGAACCGGCCATCCCCGGCCTGGTCGGCCTGCCCAGCGACTACATCAACGCCCAGTTCGGCTCGTGGAAGAGCAAGGTGCGCCGCGCCGCCGCGCCCGACTGCATGGCCGACATCGCCGCCCGCCTGAGCGAGGCCGACGTCGCCGCCGTGTCCGGCTGGCTCAGCAAGCAGACGCCGGATGCCGCAGCCCGGCCCGCCGCCAGCATCGCCATGCCGCTGCCGATGGCCTGCGGCAGCGTACCGGCTCAGCAAGGAGCCGCGCAATGAAGAAAATCCTCTATATCGTGATCGCCGCCGTCGTGCTGGGCGTGCTGGCCAAGCTGTTCTGGGTCGGCGACGACATCGGCCCGCCGCCGACCGTCACCGCCACGCTGGCGCCGGCCGAGAAAATCGCCCGCGGCGCCTACCTGGCCAAGGCTGGCGACTGCATGGCCTGCCACACCACGCGCGGCGGCCAGCAATACGCCGGCGGACGCGCGCTGCAAACGCCGTTCGGCAGCGTCGTCTCGCCCAACATCACCTCCGACCGCGCCACCGGCATCGGCGGCTGGAGCAGCGACGACTTCTGGCAGGCGCTGCACAACGGCAAAGCCAAGGATGGCCGCCTGCTGTATCCGGCCTTCCCCTACACCAACTACACCCGCATCACGCGCGACGACGCCGACGCGCTGTATGCCTACTTCCAATCGGTGCCGGCGGTGCCGCAGGCCAACCAGCCGC
The DNA here is from genome assembly GCF_047302815.1 of Duganella sp. CT11-25. NCBI lineage: Bacteria > Pseudomonadati > Pseudomonadota > Betaproteobacteria > Burkholderiales > Oxalobacteraceae > Duganella > Duganella sp. CT11-25. The sequence continues at coordinate 6,650,512 of NZ_JBKBFD010000001.1, read as the reverse complement.
ACGACCTGCGCTTCCCGTACAACCAGCAATTCATGCTGGCCGCGTGGCGCGCGCTGTACTTCAAGCCGGCGGTCTTCCGCGAGGACAGCAAACAGTCGGTGGACTGGAACCGTGGCGCCTATCTGGTGCAGGGACTGGGGCATTGCAGCGCCTGCCACAGCGCGCGCAACACGCTGGGCGCGACCGAGGGCGAAGGCTTGTCGGGCGGCCTGATTCCGGTGCTGGGCTGGTACGCGCCGTCGTTGAACTCCAACGCCGAAGCAGGACTGGGGGAATGGCTGCAGCCGCACATCGCGCAGCTGCTGAAGACCGGCGCCTCGCCGCGCGCCACCGTGTTCGGGCCGATGGCCGAAGTGGTGCAGGAAAGCCTGCAGCATCTGAGCGACGGCGACATCAACGCGATGGCGGTGTATCTGAAGGCGCTGCCGGGCGACGGCCGCAAATCGGACTTCGAGCGCGACAAGGGACCGGAAGCGGTCGCCTTCCTGGCGGCCGGCGCCCAGCTGTACGGCAAGCACTGCGCCGATTGCCACGGGGCGACCGGGGTTGGACTGCCGCCCGGCTATCCGCCGCTGGCGGGCAACCGCGCGCTGACGATGGAACAGGCGGTCAACCCGATCCGCATCGTGCTCAACGGCGGCTTCGCGCCCGGCACGGCCGGCAATCCGCGCCCCTACAGCATGCCGCCGTTCAGCCATGTCCTCAACGACACGGAAGTGGCGCAAGTCGTCTCCTACCTGCGCAGCGCCTGGGGCAACAACGCACCGCCAGTCAACGGCAACGACGTCAACCGCTACCGGGCCATTCCGCTGGACTAAACCAGCAACAACCCGGGCGCCGGATTAACGTTGCTCGGCGAAGCCGATACGGTCGGTGGTGGCGTTGCGCGCGTCTTCGATGGCGATCTTGCCGTCGGCCAGCAGCGCGCGCAGCGAGGCGTTCATCGTGTGGCAGCCGTCGGCCGGCTTGTGCTCCATCCATTCGCGCAGCGACGATACCTGGCCGCTGGCGATCATATTGGTCACTTCGGGATTGGTGGTCAGGCACTCGGTGGCCAGATAGTAACGCTCGCCTTGCATCGACGGCAGCAAGGCCTGGCACAGCACGCCGCGCAGGGCGTGCGCCAGCGCCTGGGCCTGGGCCTCGCTGTTGCCCAGCAGGCGCAGCATCTTCTGCAGGCCCAGCTCGGTCGAGCGCGCGTGCAGCGAGGCCAGCACCAGCGGGCCGGATTCGGCCAGCGCCAGCGCTTCCTGCGCGGTCTGGGCATCGCGGATCTCGCCGATGACGATCACGTCCGGGCGCTCGCGCAGCGCATCCAGCGCCCCCAGGTAGAAACTCTCGACGTCGCCGTCGAAGCCCACTTCGCGCTGCGTGATGACGCACTGGCGCTGCGGGATCAGCGTCTCGACCGGATCTTCAATCGTGATGATGTGGCCGGAACGGTGCTTGTTGATCTCGTCGAGCATCGAGGCGATGGTGGTGGACTTGCCCTGGCAGGTGTCGCCGATGATCAGCACCAGGCCGCTGGTCAGCTTGGCGAAGTGCTGCTCGTGCTCGCGCAGGCCCAGCTTGGCCAGCGCCAGCGGCTCCTTCGGGAAGCGGCGGATCACGCAACCGAGCCGCTTCTTGCCCTGGAAGGTGAAGCAGTTGGCGCGGATGCGGGCGGTGTGCAGGTCGACCGCACGGTCGAAGGCGCGGTCCTGGATCCGCTCGGACCAGTTCGGCTCAACCACCTCAAAGAATTCCTGCAGCTCCTCGCGCGTGATCGGCGAATCGGTGACCGCCACCAGGCCTTTCGGCTGGCGCAGCATCAACGGGCTGTTCTGGTGGATCAGGATGTCGCTGAAGATCAGCTTGGAATTCAGCAGGTGCAGGATCTGCTCGACGAGCGTGCCGAAGACCGGGTGGTCTTCGTTCTCGATATAGCTCAGGGTGCGTATTTGCGACGACTGGTAATTTTCCATCTTGACTCTGATCTCCGTGGGTCGGTAAAACTCCTCGGACGATTATAAGAGAAAAATTGCAGCATCGAAACTTTTTCAGCTGCGTACCTTCGGATATTTGAAGCCGGTGCGCAAGTCCATGCTGAAGCGCTGCTTGCCTTCGGTGACCACCACGTGGTCGGGCGGCTCCTCGCCGGCCAGCGGGCGATAGAACAGCGGCAAGCCCTCGCCCTTGCGGATCAGGTCGTCGCAGCGCTCGTAGACGTTGGGGCAGCCGGTTTCGGCCAGCAGCGCCTGCACGATGGGGATCTTCCAGGCCTCGACGCCGGCCGACTGGAACTGGCAGATCAGATAACCCTGGACGCCGCCCCAGCTGTCGACCAGCAGGCCGGACAAGCCGTCCTCGTCGCCGCGCACCACCGGCACCAGGTCGTTGGGGCCGGCCGCGCGCACGCTGGCGGCGCGCTTGGCGATGGCGGCCTTGACGCGGCGCTTGATCATCGCGTGGTCGACCGGCTCGTCTTCCTTGTAGGTCCAGATGCGGGCGCTGATCTGCGACTTGGCATTGTAGGCGGCGCGGCCGATGAACTGGCGCGACGAGGTCTGCACGGTCGCGGTGGCGCCGGGCTTGTTCTTTTCCTGGGGCTTGCCGTCGACTTTGTCGATCGCGGAGGCGTAGATCAAGGGGTCGCCGGCCAGCAGGCTCTTTTCCTTGCCCTGTTTGATGGTGATGATAAGCATGTGATTCCAGTGTGACGTTGTAGGCCGAATGATACCTCATGCGCCGTTGGTTCCCGCCAGTACGCATTCTGCCCCGCCCAGGCTGCAATCCGTCGCAGCCGGGTTTCGCGCCGCGGCGCGAGTCCGTAGTATCCATGCTAAATACACCACCGAGGAGAGCACCATGACCACCCCAGCCGTCCGCAACATCCTGCGCACTCTGTTCCTGGCCACCGGCCTGCTGGCGATCGCCGCCCCGATGAACGCCGCCACGGCCGGCCCGCTGAGCTGGCTCGGCGGCGGCGAGCGCGTCCAGGGCAGCGGCAAGATCGTCAAGCAGAACCGCGAGCTGGGCCATTTCACCGCGCTGGCCACCAGCGTCAGCGGCAATGTGGAGATCCGCACGGGCGGCACCGAAAGCGTCAGCATCGAGTCCGACGACAACATCGTGCCGCTGATCGAGACGGTGATCGAGGACGGCACGCTGCGCATACGCCCGGTGAAACGGAATATGAACCTGGAGACGCGCAACATGAAGATCGTGGTGCAAGTCCGCGCGCTGGACCGGGTGGCGGTGGCGGGCTCCGGCTCGCTGGATGCCGACAGCCTGAAAGGCGAGAGCCTGACGTTCGACGTCGGCGGCTCGGGCTCGATCACTGTCCGCAACCTGCAAAGCGAATCGGTGACGATCGCCCTGGGCGGCAGCGGCAACCTGAAAGTGGGCGGCAACACCGAGCGCCTGCAAGTGTCGATCGGCGGCTCGGGGCGCGTGCAGGCCGGGCAACTGGTGGCGCGCACCGCCGCGGTCAGCATCGGCGGCTCGGGACAGGCGACGGTGTGGGCGGTGAAGTCGCTGAACCTGAGCGTGGCCGGTTCCGGCGACATCGCCTACTACGGCGACCCGTCGGTCAGCAAGAGCGTCATGGGCTCGGGCACCATCAAACGCATCGGCGGCGCGCCGCAATAAGTGACCGTTGCCGGTTTGATCAACAATATTGTGGCGTTCAACCTTATTGACGAGTACGCTTGTCGGCGAGCTTGGTTTGGCTCTCCTCAACAAGATGCTTACTTTTAGGGAGAAATACTTGAACGTCATCGCCTCGTCACTCCGCCGTGCTGTTGCGCTACCCGCGCTCCTGCTGGCTTGCGCAGCAACCCACGCCGCCCCCGATACCGTCGTCGCCGTCAAGGCCGCCCACATGCTCGATGTCCGCAGCGGCGCGCTGGTCGACAACGCCGTGGTCCTGATCAGCGGCGAACGCATCACCGCCGCCGGCAGCAAGCTGGCCATCCCGGCCGGCGCCCAGGTCATCGACCTCGGCAACAAGACCCTGCTACCCGGCCTGATCGACATGCACACCCACATCACCGGCCGTCCGGAAGACGCGGGCTACGGCATCATCGCCAAATCGATCCCGCGCATCACGCTGACCGGCGCCCGGAACGCGCTGGTCACGCTGCGCGCCGGCTTCACCACCATCCGCGACGTCGGCGCCGACGGCTACGCCGACATCGGCCTGCGCGACGCCATCAACGACGGCGACGTGCCAGGCCCGCGCATCGCCGCCTCCGGCCCGGCGCTGGGCATCACCGGCGGCCACTGCGACGACACCATGCACGCGCCCGAATACAAGGCCACCGCGCTCGGCGTGGCCGACGGCGTCGACGAGGCGCTCAAGGTCACCCGCCGCAACATCAAGTACGGCGCCGACGTCATCAAGATCTGCGCCACCGGCGGCGTGCTGTCCTTCGGCGACGACCCGCGCACCTCGCAGTACACGCTGGAGGAATTGAAAGCCATCATCGGCGACGCCCACCGCCTCGGCCGCAAGACCGCCGCCCACGCGCACGGCGGCGAAGGCATCAAGCTGTCGGTGCTGGCCGGCATCGATTCGATCGAGCACGGTTCCTACATCGACGACGAAGGCATCAAGCTGATGAAGGAGCACAAGACCTACCTGGTGCCGACGCTGTACCTGGGCGACTGGCTGATCGAGAACGCCGAAGCGATCAAGCTGCCCAAGCCGCTGCTGGAAAAAGCCAAGGTGGTGTTGCCGCAGGCGCGCATCAACATCGGCCGCGCCATCAAGGCCGGCGTGCCGATCGCCTTCGGCACCGATGCCGCGGTCTACCCGCACGGCCTGAACGCGCGCGAGTTCGCGGTGCTGGTCAAGCTGGGGATGACGCCGATCCAGGCGATCCGCACGGCCACGCTGAACGCCAGCGACCTGCTGGGCTGGACCGACCGGGTGGGCGCGATAGAAGCGGGCAAGTTCGCCGACCTGATCGCCGTCGACGGCGAGCCGCTGAAAGATGTCCGCGCCCTGGAGCAAGTCCAGTGGGTGATGAAAGGCGGCGCGGTGGTGCAGTAATCAGTGGACGTGGTTCGGCGTTTCCGCCGGTGCCGGCAAGACTTCCAGCACCGGTGCCGGCGCTTTCAGTTTGCCGCCGGCCTCGTTGGCGATCTCATCCCAGGCGACGCTGGTCTTGCCGCATTGCTGCTCGATGCGGAAATACAGCTTGCCCGGCTCGGCCGGCAACTTGAGCTGCACCACGAATTCGTCAAAGTACGCGTCCGGCAGCGCGCCGCCGTTCCAGCGGATTTCGTGCAGGGCTTCGCGGTCGATCACGTCGATCTTCCAGCCCGCCTTGGGCATGGGCTTGGCGGCGGTGGCGTTTTCCGGCAGCGTCACGGTCAGGCCGGTGGTGGCCTTGCCGTCGCAGCCGTGGCCGACGCGGAAGGCCAGCTTCTGGTAGGTGCCGGCGATGCCGGTCGCGGTGTCCAGCGTGACGTGCGCCTGCGCCGCCGAGGCCGACGATAGCGCCAGCGCCAGCAGGATGGAAGTGGTTTTCATCGCTACCCCTTGATTATTGTGGGTTGTACGTCAGCGCCTTCACCGTCACGTCGAGCGCGACGGTGTCGGTGCGGTTGCCCTTCTTGCGTATCACCAGCGTGACCGGCACGGTCTCGCCTTCCTTCAACTGCCGCTTCAGGTCCATCAGCATGACGTGATAGCCGCCCGCCGCCAGGTTGACCGTCTGCCCGGCCGGCAAGGCGATGGCGTCGACCGCGTGCATGCGCATCATCTGGCCGTCCATCCGCATCTGATGGATCTCGGCCACGCCCGCCACGCTGGAGCGCACCGCGACCAGCTGCGCGTCCTGCATGGACTTGATCTGCATGAACAAGCCGCTGGTCCTGGCCGACGGCACGGTGGCGCGTATCCACGCCTCCCGCACGTCGACCTGGGCCAGCGCGGCCGGCACCGAGGCCGCCATCCACATCGCGAGGAGGATCTTCTTCATCGGACCATTATAGATCAGCGCTCGGCCTTCAAGGTCTCGCGGCCGACTTCCACCGTGGTGGTGCCGTCGGTCAGCCAGATCTGGCCGTCCTGGATCGTGCATTGCAGCTGCATCGTGCGCTGTGCCATCTTGGCCAGCTGCTCGGTGGCGTCGGAATCCAGGTTGATCACAGTCAGGTTCTTGCAGCGCTCGACCTTGTTGGCCAGGCTCTTCCACCAGATATGGCTGGTGGCAGCATAGCTGTACACATAGACATGCGCCGAACGGCCGCAAGCCTTGAGGATCACCTTCTCGTCCGGCTGGCCGACTTCGATCGACAGCTCGATGGCGCCGGTCAGGTCCTTCTGCCACAGGTCCGGCTCCTCAACGTCGAACAGGCCCTTGGTGAAGCTCAGCGCCTCGTTGGCGTGGATCGCGAAGGCGATCAGGCGCACCATCATCCGTTCGTCGGTTTCGGACGGGTGGCGCGCCAGGGTCAGCGCCTGGGTTTCGTAGAAATTGCGGTCCATGTCCGCAATTTGTAAATCAGCTTTGTAGATTGTTGCTTTGAGGGCCATCTGAATTCCGGGGTTATTTAAAGACGACGGTCTTGTCGCCGTTCTGCAAAATGCGGTGTTCGACAAACCACTTGACCGCGCGCGCCAGCACCACGCACTCGACGTCGCGGCCGATGGCCGACAGCGTCTCGGCATCCATCGAATGGTCGACGCGCTCGACGTCCTGCTCGATGATCGGGCCTTCGTCCAGGTCGCCGGTGACGAAGTGGGCGGTCGCGCCGATCAGCTTGACGCCGCGGTGATGCGCCTGCGCATACGGCTTGGCGCCCTTGAAGCTCGGCAGGAAGGAATGGTGAATATTGATCGCCTTCCCTTTCAGCGCCGTGCACAGGCCCGGCGACAGGATTTGCATGTAGCGCGCCAGCACCACCAGGTCGATCTTGTGCGTGTTCATCAGCTCGATGATCTTGGTTTCCTGCGCTAGCTTGGCTTCCTGCGGCGCGCCGGTGGCCAGCGGCAAGTGATGGAATGGAATATTGTAGCTGGCGGCCAGCTGGTAGAAGTCCATGTGGTTCGACACGATGGCGGGAATCTCCACCGGCAGCAAGCCGCTCTTGTAGCGGAACAGCAGGTCGTTCAGGCAATGGCCGATCTTCGACACCATCAGCATCACGCGCGGCTTGTAGTGCGCGTCGCGCAGTTCCCAGTCCAGCTTCATGTCCGCCGCCAGCAGGCCGAAATCGGCGCGCAGCAGGTCGTCGTTGATGTTGCTGTCCTCGAGGGAGAAATGCACGCGCATGAAGAACAGCTTGGACTCGCCGTCGCCGAACTGCGCGGAGTCGATGATGTTGCAGCCGTGGTCGGCAAGGAAACCCGACACGCGATGAACGATTCCGCGCTGATCCAGGCAAGAGAGAGTCAAAATGTATTCGGGATTGCTCATGGCCACCATAGTGAGAGGTCAAACAAGGAGCGGTATTGTCGCACGGCTGGGCGGACACGACAAAAATAGCACGATCGTGCAATTTGAGATATAGTCATCCCCACCCTCTTTCCGGAGATATAAAAATGACGAATCACGAGACAAACCTGCAATTCCGCCTGGCCGCCCGGCCGGTCGGCATGGTCAAGGACAGCGACTGGCAACAGGTCAGCGAGCCGCTGCGCGCGCTGGCCGACGGCGAGATCCTGGTCAAGGTGCTGTACCTGTCGCTCGACCCGGCCATGCGCGGCTGGATGAACGACGCCAAATCCTATATCCGCCCGGTGGCCATCGGCGAGGTGATGCGCGCCGGCGGCGTCGGCGTGGTGCTGGAATCGAAGTCGCCCAAGTTCGCGGCCGGCGACCATGTCTCCGGCGGCACCGGCGTGCAGCGCTTCTGGATCGGCGCGGCCGACGACAAGAGCGCCAGCTTCCACAAGATCGATCCGAAGCTGGCGCCGCTGACCACCTATATGAACACGCTCGGCATGCCCGGCATGACGGCCTACTTCGGCCTGCTCGAATCGGGCCAGCCGAAAGCCGGCGAGACGGTGGTGGTGTCCGGCGCGGCCGGCGCGGTCGGCCAGACCGTGGGCCAGGTCGCCAGGCAACTGGGCTGCCGCGTGGTCGGCATCGCCGGCGGCAAGGACAAGTGCGACTTCGTGGTCAACCAGCTCGGCTTCGACGCCTGCATCGACTACAAGGGCGGCTCGGTCAAGGACGGCCTCAAGCAGCATTGCCCGCAGGGCGTGGACGTCTACTTCGACAACGTCGGCGGCGAAATCCTCGACACCGTGCTGACCCGCATCAACCTCAAGGCGCGCATCGTCATCTGCGGCGCCATCTCGCAGTACAACAACACCACGCCGGTCAAGGGGCCGGCCAACTACCTGTCGCTGCTGGTCAACCGCGCGCGCATGGAAGGCATCGTCGTCTTCGACTACGCCGACCGCTACCACCTGGGCGTGGCCGCGCTGGGCCAATGGCTCAAGGAAGGCAAGATCACCAGCAAGGAAGACATTGTGCAGGGCCTCGAGAATTTCCCGCAAGCCTTGAACATGCTGTTTGAAGGCAAGAACTTCGGCAAGCTGGTGCTGCAGGTCGCGCCGGCCTAACCCCGAATGTCGGCACTGACACCGTAAAAAGAGGCGGAACCTTCCGCCGTCCTCAGCGTCTATCCATGTGCTGCACGCACCGCCGGGCTGACAGCCCGGCGTTTTCTATCATGGATCACAACGAGGGCCAACCATGTTTCCGCAATTTATACCGCAAGTCGTACATCCCGCAATCAAGTCGCACATCGAGATCCTGGTCACCTTTTACACCGACCTGGCGCAACGCGCGCTGGAGGCCATACAAAGCCTGAGCGAGTTGAACATGCAGCTGGGACGCGACCTGATCGCCGAAGTCGGCGCCAACAGCCAGCGCCTGATGGCCAGCAAGGACGCCGCGCAACTCGGTTCGGCCATCGGCGCGCATCTCGCTCCGGGCAGCGATTCGCTGAGCAACTACCAGCGCCATCTGGCCGAGGTCTTGAGCCGCACCAACTCCAGCATGGCGCAAACGGCGGCCACCCACATGCCGGCCGTGAGCCGCTCGGTCACCACGCTGGCCGAGGAATTCCTGCACGAGGCGCGCGAGCAGACCGCGCGCGCCGCCGAGAAAATAGCCCAGTACCAACCACCCAGCCAGATGCGGCACTAACTGTCTTGGCGTTAGTGGAACTTCCTACAATCTTGCACCTCTAACCATGCAGAGCAGCCGGCCAGCCTGGCCGGTCTGCCGACCCGTCGGAATCCGCACTCTATCAGGAGGTATCTATGGCCAGCAACACAGGGAACGATCAGGGCAAGCCAAAAGGCACTGCCAAGCGCGGCTTCGCCGCAATGGATGAAGCGACCCAGCGCAGCATCGCCAGCAAGGGCGGACAGGCCGCCCACCAGAAAGGCACGGCGCATGAATTCGATTCGGAAGAAGCACGCCGCGCCGGCCAGAAAGGCGGCGAGGCTGTCAGCCGCGACCGCGAACACATGGCGCAAATCGGCCGCAAAGGGGGCGAGAGCCGCCAGTCCGCAGCCAGGGCCAACGCCGAAAAGAATGCCGCCAGCTCGCACAGCGTCGGCTCCGAACAATCATCCAAGGGAGGCAACCGCCAAAGCAGCAAGCCCGCCGATAGCTGATTCCCTACGCCACCATCACGTCTTGTAGACGCAGCAGCAAGGATGCATGCACCGCTGGCGGCGCAGCGGCGATACTCAACGACGCCAGGCCATATGGCGCGCCATCGGCCTGCGTCGCTACACCACCCGCCTCGCGTACCAGCAAGGCGCCACTCATACAGTCGACACTGTTTTCACCGAACGCCCAGAACGCATCCAGCCGGCCGCACGCCACGCTGGCTCAGCCAGTTCTCGAACGGCTAATGGGCCGCGACATACCACGGCGACGGCTGCGGGTCGGGCACGGCGAAGGTCTTGCGCATGCGTTCGACCTCCTCGACCGGACTGCGCCCGAACAGGCGCTTGAATTCGCGACTGAACTGGGAGGCGCTTTCGTAGCCGACCTGCGCGCAGGCTGCCGCGATGGAGATGTCATTGCGCATCATCAGCAACCTCGCCTGGTGCAGCCGCGTCGATTTCAGGTACTGCATCGGCGAGGTACCGGTGACCGCCTTGAAGTGGTGATGAAAGGTGGCCACGCTCATATTGGCCTCGCCCGCCAGCTGATCGACATCCAGCGCCTCGCTGAAGGACGCGTGGATCTTGCGCAGCGTCCGCGCGATCGCCGCAAAGCGGCCCTGCTGCATCAGGGCCGCCAACATCGCCGCGCCCTGCCCGCTGGTCAATACGCGGAAGTATATTTCGCGCATCAACGCCCGCCCCAGCATGGCCGTCTCCAGCGGATCGGCCATCGCTTCAAGGAAACGCAGTACTGAGACACCAAGGCGTTCGTCCATCGCGGTCGATAACATGCCCACCGGTTCCGCCTGCACTGCGTATCCCTGCCGCTCCAGCTCCAGCAGCAGGTCGGCGGTGAGTTGGAAATCCAGTCGCAAGTAGATTGCCAGCAGCGGTTCGTCCGCGCTGGCCTCGGTCTCCATCGAGAACGGCACCGGCACCGAAACCGCCAGGTAGTGCTGGGCGTCATAGACATACACCTGCTCGCCAAGAAAGCCGCGCTTGCGCCCCTGGCAGACGATGACGATGCCGGGCTCGTAGAGCACAGGCGTGCGGCCCAAGGGACGGTTCGAGCGTAGGAAGCGCACCTCCGGCAACGCGGTCAGGTTATAGCCCTCCACCGGCGCCAGCCGTTCCATCAATGCCACCATGCGCCGCTGCAGTTGTTTCACGAAAGCCCCTGAAATCCGATCAGGGCGATTGTAAGCCTGAAACGCGGCCATGCGCTCCGGCTCACCCCGTTACCCAGAGTATCAGGCAAACAAAGCAGAGCTTCCGACATAGCCCCACCGTGGCGCCGTGACTAATATGGCTGCTCATCATTGATTGCAAAGGACGCAGCATGAGCAAGACATTTTTTATCACCGGCGTCAGCAGCGGCTTCGGCCGCGCCCTGGCGCAAGCCGCACTGGCCGCCGGCCACAAGGTCATCGGCACCGTGCGCAGCGAACCGGCGCGCGTAGCGTTCGAAGCCGGCCTGCCCGGCCGCGCCTTCGGCTACGTGCTCGACGTCGCGCAGTTCGACGCCATCGATGGCGTGGTCGCACAAGCGCAGGCCGCCGCCGGGCCTGTGGACGTGCTGGTCAACAATGCCGGCTACGGCCACGAGGGCATCATGGAAGAATCGCCGCTGGACGAAATGCGCCGCCAGTTCGACGTCAACGTATTTGGCGCGGTGGCGACGATGAAGGCCTTCCTGCCCCACTTCCGCGCGCGCCGCAGCGGCCATATCGTCAACATCACGTCGATGGGCGGCTTCATCACCATGCCGGGCATCGCCTACTATGCGGGCAGCAAGTTTGCGCTGGAGGGCATTTCAGAAGTGGTCGGCAAAGAGGTGCGGCAATTCGGCGTGCATGTCACCGCCGTGGCGCCCGGCTCTTTCCGCACCGATTGGGCCGGACGCTCGATGGTGCGGTCGGAACGCAGCATCGCCGACTACGACCAGCTGTTCGATCCTATCCGCGACGCGCGCGCGCAGCGCAGCGGCAAGCAGCCGGGCGATCCGGCCAAGGCGGCGCAGGCCATCCTGGCATTGGTCGACAGCCCCGAGCCGCCGGCGCACTTGCTGCTCGGCAGCGACGCGCTGTCGCTGGTGCGAGACAAGCTCACCCAGTTGTCGGGCGAATTCGGCGCCTGGGAAACGCTGACCCGCTCGACCGACGCCGACGCTTAGGCCGGCGTGCCGACGATGACGCTGGAGGCCTTGAAGATCGCAGTGGCTTCGCCGCCCACTTCCAGGCCCAGCGCACCGCTGCTGGCGCGCGTGACGATGGCGGCGATCACGCCGCCGCCCGGCAGCTCGATGCTCACTTCGGTGTTGACGGCGCCGGTCTGCACGCGCGTGACCTTGCCCGTCAGCTGGTTGCGCGCCGACAAACGGGCCGCACCCAGTTCCGTCACCACGATCACCGACGACGCCTTGACCAGCGCAAACGCTTCGGCGCCGACGACCAGGCTCAGGCTGTCGCTGCTGTCGCGCGTGATGGTGGCGACGATGTGCTGGCCGCCGACGATCTCCAGCGTGACCTCGTCGTTGACCGCGCCCTCTTTCAAGGCCACCACCTTGCCGCTGAACTGGTTGCGCGCGCTGGTCTTCATCTTCATCCTCTGTATCAGCAAAAAATCGTCGGCCAGCGCATGCGACTGACTGCTCAAATGGGCGATGAACTGGCGGTGCGCCTCGTCGACCTTGCGGAAATTCTCCACCAGCTGCGCGCCGCGCCGTGTCAGCCGCGTACCGCCGCCGCCCTTGCCGCCCGCAGCGCGCTCGACCAGCGGCTCGCCGGCCAGATTGTTCATCGCCTCGATCGCGTCCCACGCGCCCTTGTAGCTCATGCCGACCGCCTTGGCCGCGCCGGTGATCGAGCCTTGCGCCTCGATGGCGGCCAGCAATTCGACGCGGTCGTGGCCGCCCAGCTTCTGGCCGTCGATGGTCAGCCAGACATTGCCCTGCAGTTCCATGGTCATGATGCCTCCGTCGGTGTGATGCGGCCGTTTTCCATGCGCAGCACATGCTCGCCGAAGACACGCACATCTTCCGGATCGTGGGTAATCAGCATCATGGGGATGGCCAGCCGGCGCTGCAAGGCGTCCAGCTCCGCGCGCATGCGCTCGCGCAGGCCGGGGTCCAGCGCGGCGAACGGCTCGTCCAGCAGCAGGGCCGACGGCTGCGGCGCCAGCGCGCGCGCCAGCGCCACCCGCTGCCGCTGTCCTCCGGACAACTGGTGTGGATACTGCTGCGCCACGTGATCCAGCTCGAACGCCTGCAGCCAGTAGCCGATGCGCTGTCCATCCACGCGCGACAGCGGATTGCGCCAGCCGCGCTGCAGGCCGAAGCCGATGTTCTGCCGCACGTTCAAGTGCGGAAACAGCGCGTAATCCTGGAACAGATAACCGACCCGCCGCTGCTGCGACGCGACGTCGATGCCGCCGTTGCTGTTGAACAGGCTGCGCCCCGCCAATTCGATGCGGCCCCTGTCCGGCGTCATCAAGCCGGCCACCGCCTTCAGCAGCTGGCTCTTGCCGGCGCCGGACGGGCCGTAGATCACCACGCGCGGACTGGCCGATTCAAAGCGCACGTCCAGCTGGAAGGTGCGCGTATCGGACCGCAGGGTCTTGCTGATGTCGACTTTGATCTGCATGTTCATGCCTGCGGGTTGCGGTTGGGCGTCAGCTTGTTGGCCGTGATCAGCACGGTGATGCAGACTACCGAGGTGATGATGACCAGCAGGTTGGCGCTGTCGTCCTGCCCGGCCTGCACGGCTTCGTAGACGGCGATCGACAGCGTCTGCGTCTTGCCGGGGATGCTGCCGGCCACCATCAGGGTCGCGCCGAACTCGCCCATCGAGCGCGCGAACGCCAGCAAGGCGCCGCCCAGCACGCCGCGCCAGGCCAGCGGCAGGGTCACGCGCAAAAACACGCCGAAGGCGGACACGCCCAATACCCGCGCGGCCTGCTCCAGCTGTGTATCGACGGTCTCAAAGGCCGCGCGCGCGCCCTTGAGTACCAGCGGAAACGCCACCACGGCCGCCGCGATCACCGCGGCCTGCCAGGTGAAAATCAGGTTGATGCCGAAGGTCTGCTGCAGCCAGTGCCCGATCACGCCGTTGCGGCCGATGATCACCAACAGGTAATAGCCCAGCACGGTCGGCGGCATCACCATCGGCAAGGTCAGCACGGCATCCAGCAATTCGCGGCCGGGAAAGCGCTTGCGTGCCAGCAGGTAACCGAGCGCCACGCCGAACACCAGGTCCAGCAAGGTGGCCCAGCAGGCCACCTTCAACGACAGGCGCAGCGCGATCCACGCCGGTTCGGCAAAGAACTGTTCCACTTACGGACGGCCGAAACCGTACCTGGCCAGAATCGCCTGGCCGGCCGGCGCCAGCACGAAGTCGACAAACCTGCGGCCGGCCGCGGCCTGCGGGCCGGCGGCGATCGCCGCGATCGGATAGCTGACCGGCGTTTCGGTCGGCACGGTGGCGACGACCTTGACCTTGTCCTTGATGAGGGCGGCGTCGGTGGCATAGACGAAACCGGCGTCCACTTCGCCGCGCGACACATAGTCCAGGCTCTGGCGCACCGAGGTGCCGTAGATCATCTTGGCTTCGAGCGCGGACCACAGCCTGGCCTGCTCCAATGCGGCCTTGGCGTAGCGGCCCACCGGCACGCTGGCCGGGTTGCCCGTCGTCACGCGGGTGACGGCGGCCTGCTGCAGATCGGCCGGCCCCTTGATCGCATGCGTGCCGGCGACCGGCACGATCAGCACCAGGCTGTTGGTGGCGAAGTTCTTGCGGGTGCCGGCGGCCAGCAGCTTGAGGCCGTCGGCCTTGTCCATCGCATCCTGGTCGGCCGAGGCGAACACGTCCACCGGCGCGCCCTTGGCGATCTGCTGCACCAGCGGATCGGAAGCGGCGAAGTTGAATTGCACCTTGTCGCCCGCGTTCTGCTGTTCGTAGGCCGCGCCGATTTCCTTGAAGGCGTTGGTCAGGCTGGCCGCCGCCGACACCGTGATATCCGCCGCCGACGCCGCCACGCCCAATGCCATCAGTACGACCGCCACACCCGCATTCAAAGCTCGCATCCATTTCTCCCTGATCAGTGAAACCGCAATAAAGTCGATTATATAGCGATACGTGCCTGTGCACACAAGCAAGAAACCTTCTATAATTTCAGTAATTACTGAAAATTCAAAAACAAGGAAAGATTCATGAGCCCAGTTACGCCCGTCAATGTCGCCCCCCTCACGCCGCTGGCCCAGCGCTTCATCATGCACTTCGGCGAAATGGGCAGCCGCTGGGGCATCAACCGCACCGTCGGCCAGATCTACGCCCTGCTCTACGTCAGCGCCAAGCCGCTGAACGCCGATGAAATCGCCGAATCGCTGTCGTTCTCGCGCTCCAACGTCTCGATGGGCCTGAAGGAGCTGCAATCGTGGCGCCTGGTCAAGCTGCTGCACCAGCCGAACGACCGCCGCGAATACTTCGAACCGCCGAAGGATATCTGGGACATCTTCAAGGCGCTGCTGGAGGAACGCCGCCGCCGCGAAGTCGAGCCGACGCTGTCGATGCTGCGCGACGCGCTGCTGGAAACCCCGGCCGGCGAGGCCGACCGCGTCGCCCAGGAGCGCATGCGCGAGATGTACAACCTGATCGAGCTGTCCAGCTCCTGGTTCGACGACGTCCAGCGCCTGTCGCCGGAAACCCTGGCCTCGCTGATGAAAATGGGCTCCACCGTCAAGAAGCTGCTCGATGTCGGCGAAACCGTGCGCGACACTTTTCGATTCGGGCGTAACGTCGAAGACACCGCCTCCGACAAGGATAAATAATGACAACGCGCCGGCTACATGGTTCCTCGCTTGCGCTGGCCATCACGCTGGCATTGCTGCTGAAAGTCCTGATCCTGTACGGGCTGTGGAGCGCCTTCTTCTCCCGCCCCCAGGTCAAGCACATGCGGATGCCGACCGCCCAGGTCGAACAGCATCTGCTCGCCCCCACGCCACCACCATCTGAAAGAAAACAATGAGTCCGCTCGACGACGTCGTCAGTCTGTCGCGGCTGCAGTTTGCCGCCACAGCGATGTACCACTTCCTGTTCGTTCCCCTCACCCTCGGCCTGTCGTGGATCCTGGTCATCATGGAATCGGTCTACGTCATGACCGGCAAGGAAATCTACAAGGACATGACCCGCTTCTGGGGCAAGCTGTTCGGCATTAACTTCGCCATGGGCGTGACCACCGGCATCACGCTGGAATTCCAGTTCGGCACCAACTGGGCCTATTACTCGCACTACGTCGGCGACATCTTCGGCACGCCGCTGGCGATCGAAGGCATGATGGCCTTCTTCCTCGAATCGACCTTTGTCGGCCTGTTCTTCTTCGGCTGGAGCAGGCTGTCGAAAGTGCAGCACCTGGGCGTGACCTTCCTGGTGGCGCTGGGTTCGAGCCTGTCGGCCTTGTGGATACTGATCGCCAACGGCTGGATGAACCACCCGGTCGGCGCCGAGTTCAACTTCGAGACCATGCGCATGGAGCTGGTCAGCATCGCCGACGTGATCTTCAATCCGGTGGCGCAGGTCAAGTTCGTGCACACGGTGGCGGCCGGCTATGTGACGGCGTCGGTCTTCGTGCTCGGCGTCTCGGCCTTCTACTTGCTCAAGGCGCGCGACGTGCCCTTCGCGCTGCGCTCGTTCGCGATCGCGGCCGGCTTCGGGCTGGCCTCGACCTTGTCGGTGATCGTGCTCGGCGACGAATCGGGCTACACCGTCGGCGAGGTCAACCAGGTCAAGCTGGCGGTCATCGAGGCCGAATGGGAAACCCAGCCCGCGCCGGCCGGCATCACCGTGTTCGGCATGCCGAACGAGGCCACCCAAAGCACCGACTACGAAGTCAAGATCCCCTACATGCTGGGCTTGATCGCGACACGTTCGACCGACAGGGAAGTCACCGGCATCAAGCAGCTCAAGCAAAGCAACGAGGCGCGCATCCGCAACGGCATGCACGCCTACGCCGCGCTGACGCGCCTGAAGTCGGGCGACAAATCGCCGGAGGCGCGCGCCGCCTTCAAGGCGCTGCAGGACGACCTCGGCTACGGCCTGCTGCTGAAGAAGTACGCGCCCAATGTGGTCGACGCCACCGAGGCGCAGATCAGGATGGCCGTCAACGACACGGTGCCGAAAGTGGCGCCGGTGTTCTGGGCGTTCCGCATCATGGTCGGGCTGGGCATGCTGTTCCTGCTGCTGTTCAGCTGCTCGTTCTACTTCCTGGTACGCAAGCGCTTGGCCCGGCAGCGCTGGCTGCTGAAGCTGGCGGTGATCGCCATTCCGCTGCCATGGGTCGCCGCCGAGCTGGGCTGGATCGTGGCCGAATACGGCCGCCAACCCTGGACCATCGCCGGCATCCTGCCCACGCACCTGTCGGCATCGACGCTGTCGGCGGGCAATCTGTACTTCAGCCTGGC
Source organism: Duganella sp. CT11-25 (assembly GCF_047302815.1). Taxonomy (NCBI): domain Bacteria; kingdom Pseudomonadati; phylum Pseudomonadota; class Betaproteobacteria; order Burkholderiales; family Oxalobacteraceae; genus Duganella; species Duganella sp. CT11-25. The sequence continues at coordinate 6,633,431 of NZ_JBKBFD010000001.1, read as the reverse complement.
CGGTTTCATCGGTTTCTACACGCTGCTGCTGGTGATCGAAATGACCTTGATGATCAAGTTCGCCCGCCAGGGGCCGAGCAGCCTCCACACCGGAAAATATCACTGGGAAAAAGCATAATGTTATTCGACTATGAAACCTACAAGCTGATCTGGTGGGCGCTGGTCGGCGTGCTGCTGATCGGCTTTGCGCTGACCGACGGCTTCGACTTCGGCATCGGCATGTCGCTGCCCTTCCTCGGCAAGAACGACACCGAGCGGCGCGTCATCATCAACACCATCGGCCCGACCTGGGAAGGCAACCAGACCTGGTTCATCGCCGCCGGCGGCTGTTTGTTCGCGGCCTGGCCGCTGGTGTATGCGGCGGCCTTCTCCGGCTTCTACATCGCGCTGATGCTGTGCCTGTTCGCGCTGTTCTTCCGCCCGGTCGGCTTCGATTACCGCAGCAAGATCGCCGACCCGCGCTGGCGCAACACCTGGGACTGGTGCCTGTTCGTCGGCGGATTCGTGCCGCCGCTGATCTTCGGCATCGCCTTCGGCAACCTGCTGCAGGGCGTGCCCTTCCGCTATGACGACAGCATGCGGCTGGAGTACACCGGCAACTTCCTCGACCTGCTCAATCCCTTCGGCCTGCTGGCGGGCGCGCTCAGCGTGACCATGCTGGCCATGCACGGCGCCACCTATCTGCAACAGAAGACGGACGGCGTCATCGCCGGCCGCGCGCGCCGCGTGGCGACGGGCGCGGCGGCGTTGACCATGCTGCTGTTCGCCGGCGCCGGCGTGTGGATCGCCACCGGCATCGACGGCTACCGCATCGGCGCCATGCCGGACGCCAACAGCGCCTTCATGCCGATCGCCAAGACGGTCGGGCGCGCCGCCGGCGCCTGGCTGGACAACTACCAGCGCTGGCCGTGGAGCGCAGCCCTCCCGGCCGCCGCCTTCGTCGGCGCCGCGCTGGTGATGCTGTTCAGCCTGCGCCGCATGACGCTGGCCGCCTTCCTGTCCAGCGGCCTGACGGTGGCGTCCATCATCCTGACGGCCGGCGCCGCCATGTTCCCGTTCGTCATGCCCTCCTCGCTCGCGCCCGGCAGCAGCCTGACCGCGTGGGACGCCGTGGCCAGCCACAAGAGCCTGGCCGTGATGTCCTGGGTGGTGGTCATCATGCTGCCCATCGTGGTCGGTTACACTGGCTGGGTCTACAGCGTGGTGCGCGGCAAGGTCACGGAAAAGCACATCCGTGAAAACGAACACACGGCATACTAAGGAGCACACTATGTGGTATTTCGCCTGGATACTCGGCGTCGGCTTTGCGCTGGCGGCCGCCATCATCAACGTCATGTGGCTGGAATCGAACTACGCCTTCGGCCAGCGCGACGAGGACGCCACCAGGGCCAGCTTCGAGAACGCCCGCAAGCGATGAGCGCGAAGGACTGGCTGCGGCGCGGCCATCAGGACGCCGGCATCGAGCGGGTGGAAGCCTTCTTCCAGGGCACGGCATACGCGCCGCACCGCCACGACACCTACGCCATCGGCCTGACGATGGCCGGCGTGCAATCGTTCCGCTACCGCTCGTCGATGCGCCATAGCCTGTCCGGCCACGCGCTGGTGCTGCATCCCGACGAATTGCACGACGGCCATGCCGGCAACGGCGACGGCTTCCACTACCGCATCGCCTACCTGGCGCCGGAGCTGCTGCAGCAAGTGCTGGGCGGCGCGCCGCTGCCGTTCATCGAAGGCGGCGTCTCATCCGATCCGCGGCTGACGCGCGCGGCCGGCGCGCTGCTGGCCGACTTCGACGCCCCGGCCCACTCCCTCCAGCAACAGGATGCCCTGCTCGACATCGCCACCGCGTTGCAGCGGGTCGGCGGCCAGCCCGTCCCGCGCGGCGGCGATTTCCGCGCCGCCTTCCTGGCCCGTGCATATATCCACGACGCGCTGCACACCAAATTGACGCTGGACGACCTGGCGCAGGCCGCAGGCCGCGACCGCTGGAGCCTGTCGCGCGACTTCCGCACCTTCTACGGCACCAGTCCGCACCGCTACGTCACCATGCGCCGCCTGGCGCTGGCCAAGACGCTGATGCTCAAGGGCCATCCGCTGGCCGACTGCGCCGCCCATGCCGGCTTTGCCGACCAAAGCCATCTGACACGGCATTTCGTGGCGGCCTACGGCATCGCGCCGGCACGCTGGCTGGGTTTGCACAAACGTTCAAGACTGCCGGTGTAAGCCACGCTAAGCTTGCCGCTCCCACTGACACAGGAGCCGTCCATGATCTCAACCCCCACCCAAGCCGCGGCCGCGCTGCAGGAGCATTGGTCGCCCCGCGTGATCGCCGAACTGGACGACAGCTACGTCAAGGTCGCCAAGGTGCTCGGATCGCTGGCCTGGCACAGTCACGAGCTGGAAGACGAGCTGTTCTTCATCCTCAAGGGGCGCTTGCGCATCGAGCTGGAGGCCGGGGCGGTGGAGCTGGCCGAAGGACAGATGTACGTGGTGCCGAAAGGCGTGCGCCACAATCCGGTGGCGGAGCAGGAATGCCTGATCATGCTGATCGAGAAAAAGGCCACGCTGCATACGGGCACGACGGTGACACCGAAAACCCGCTCCATCGAAGAGCAACTGGGGTAGACCCGGGCAGAGACGGCGGATGTGGTACATTCACGCCTCGCCTTGATTCCAGCCGTCCAGCCATGTCCTCCCTGAAGTACCTCAGCGCCTATTCCGAACAAACGCAGCAGCAAGTATCGCAGTTGATCGCCCAGAACAAGCTGGGCGAGGTGCTGCTCAAGCGCTACAGCAAGCCGCACGACCTGCGCACCGACCGCGCGCTGTACCAGTACGTGCAGGAATTGAAAAATGAATATTTGCGCAACGCCGAGCCGATCAACAAGGTCGAGTACGACAGCAAGATCCACGTGATCAACCACGCGCTGGGCTTGCACACCTCGATCTCGCGCGTGCAGGGCGGCAAGCTCAAGGCCAAGCACGAGATCCGCGTCGCCACCATGTTCAAGGAAGTGCCGCTGGAATTCCTGCGCATGATCGCCGTGCACGAGCTGGCCCACGTCAAGGAAAAGCAGCACGACAAGGCCTTCTACAAGCTGTGCACGTACATGGAACCGAATTACCACCAGTACGAATTCGACCTGCGCCTCTACCTGACGCAACTGGACACCGAAGGCCGCAAGCTCTGGGCGTAAAAAAACCGCGCTGCGGCGGTACGACGGCCTTGACCATCGCATGCGCACAGCGCGGCTTTTCCGGCAGCGGTCAGGCCGGCTTGCGGCGGCGCGCGACCAAGCCGATCAGGCCCAGCCCCGCCGCCAGCAGCGCATAGGTGTCCGGCTCGGGCACCGCGGCGACGTGGATGTTATCGACCAGGAAGTCGCGGTTGACCGCACCGTTTTCCGTCCAGGTGACCATCGACAGGTCGGTGAAGCTGGCGTTGAAGGCGAACGTGTTCCAGCTGCCGGTGAAGGAAAACGATTGCGATACGGTCCCCGACAGATCCGCCTTGGTGCCGACGAAGGTCACCGAGTAGTTTTGCCCGCCGGGTCCCAGCAGCTGGGCCAGGTCGATCGACTGCAGGTTGAAGGCGCTGCCGCCGGCATGGGTCAGCGTGGTCTTGGCGCCGACCGATGCGGCCATCGCATAGGAATCGGCGGCGGGCGTGTACAGCACGTTGACGGCATCCGGCGCGAACAGCGTGCTCGGCAATACGGGGGGCCCGATGGGGAATGGATTGGCAAGCGAACTTTGCATTTGGAAGCCATCTTCCAGATAGCTCACGCCAAAATACACGTCGACCGGTCCCGGCAAGTTGGTGTGGGTCAGCTGATTGATCGACGTGCTATCAAAGTCGATCACTGTTGCCTGCGCACTGGCGGCCGACAGCAAGGCCGCAGCGGCAGCTGCTTTAACGACGGTTACAGTTTTCAAGGTATTGACTCCAGAGTGATTTTTATTATTCAGGGCTGTTGCAGCCCGTCCCCTTTATCATCCGGCCCTTCGCACACGCCTTGAGACAGGCCTGATGGTTTTTCCAGTAAAACACAAAAGATGTCGAAACAACATAAACTGTTTTCATTTTATTATCGTTTGAAAACGGTACTGTTCAGTCCGAAAATGCTTGTGGGGCATGGCGCGCCCCCACAGCGATTTATGCTTTATGGCAACGTGGCGCAGCCGCTACAAAGTTAAAAGCAAGAATTCATCGGCCAGTGCAATGTTGACCGAAGCACCAACTTGCAAAATGGAATCTTGTGCGCCATTCCCCTTTACCGTCGGTGCCCAGCATTGGCAGGCGGTCCGTCCCGCCGGCAGCGGCGCCCGTGCCGGCGGCCACACCCGCGCGGGCGCGTGCTAAGCTTTTTACGGCGCAGCCTGCCGCCACCGCCCCACCACACCGCCATCAGGAGCACCCCGCCATGCAGGAAACCGATTGCACCATGACCTCGCCCCTGTCGGCGCTGCGCCAAGCTCCGCGTCCGCTGCTGACGCTGACCATCCTGTGGCATCCCGATCCGTCCCGCGCCGGCCAGCAATTCATCGGCCCCGACGGCACCGGCGAGATCGCGCTGGGGCGCTATGCGCCGCTATTCCAGGCGCCCGGCGGCACCGGCCAGGCACTCGACGAGCGCTGCGTCGCGCGCGACCCGCTGCGGCTGCGGCTGCGTGCCGACGGCGACGTCGACATCGCGGTGCCGGACAGCCGCATGGTGGTGGAGTTGAACGGCATGCCGCTGGCGGACGGCGCCCGCCTGGCGCGGGCCCAGGTCGACGCCGGCGCGGTGCTCAGCCTGGGCGGCCTGGTGCTGTTGTGCGTGCACTGGATGCACGGCCTGCCGCAGGCCAGCGCGATCACCAGCGTGCTGGGCGTGAGCAGCGCGGCCGTGCGCCTGCGCGCGCAGATCGCCCAGGTCGCGGCGACCGAGATGCCGGTGCTGCTGCTGGGCCAGACCGGCAGCGGCAAGGAAGTGGCGGCGCGCGCCATACACCAGGCCAGCCGCCGCGCCGGTGCGCCGCTGGTCTGCGTCAACATGGCCACCTTGAGCGAATCGCTGGCCGCCGCCGATTTGTTCGGCGCCGTGCGCGGCGCCTATACCGGCGCGCAAACGGCGCGCCCCGGCCTGTTTGCGGAAGCGGCCGGCGGCACCCTCTTCCTCGACGAGATCGGCGACACGCCGGCGCCCGTGCAACCCATGCTGCTGCGCGTGCTCGATAGCGGCGAATACCGGCCGCTGGGCGCGACGGCCAGCACGCGCAGCAGCGCGCGCCTGATCGCCGCCACCGACCGCGACCTGCAATCGGCCAGCTTCAACCAGCCTTTGCTGCGGCGGCTGGAAGCCTTTGTCATCGCCCTGCCCAGCCTGCGCCAGCGGCGCGAGGACATCGGCCTGCTGATCGCCCATTTCCTGGCGCAGGAAGACAGTCCGCCGCCGCCGGCGGCGCTGGTGGCCCAGCTGTGCCGCCATGACTGGCCCGGCAATATCCGCCAGCTGGCCCATGCCGTGCGGCGCATCGCCATCGGTCTGCGCGCGGGCGAGGTGCCCGCCTTCGACACCCTGGCCGGCGCCGCGCCGCCGATGCCGGCGGCGGCCGGCGCCGCCGCGCTCCCGCCGCGCGTCCGGCTTGCCGACCTGAGCGACCAGGACATCATCGATGCGCTGGACCAGCATGGCTGGGAAATTCAGGCCGCGGCGCAGGCGCTCGGCATGTCGCGGCCGTCGTTGTACAAACGCCTGGAGCAGCACCCGCGCATCCGCCGGGTGGAAACCATCCCCGCGGCGGAAATCGCCGAGGCGCTGCAGCTGGACCAGGGCGATCTGGCGCGCAGCGCGGCGCGCCTGCAAACCCCGCGCGAAGCGCTGCGCCGCCATTTGCGCGGGGTCGCCTTGGCGACCGGCCGGCCTGCCAGCCCTAGCGGCCCGAACCGATCAGGGTGAACGTCCCCAGGTTCAGGTTCAGCGGCTGCTGCGCGTACCGCGGCCCCACCTTGGCCACGGCGGCGGCGTCGGCATAGCTTGGATGGGCGGTGGCGACCACCCAGTCCATGCTCAGCTTGGCGGCGGCATTCACCGGCAGGCAGTTGCCGGCCGGATCTTGCAGCTTGATCTTCAGCGTACCTTCGTAGTTGGGCGGCAGCGTGACCAGGTGCGACAAGGTCTGGTTGGACGACACCACTTTCACGTCGCCGGTATCGAAGCCCAGCGCCGCATCGTCCGAGCGCAGGCGGATGGTCGAACCGAGCGGCACGTTCTGGCAGGCCAGGCTGAAGTTAAACACTTCGTGGCTGCCATCCTGGTTGAAGAAGGCCAGCTTGTCTTCCACGTGCAGTTGCGGATCCACGTTGTGCCAGGCGGCGCCGCCATTGTGCATGATCCAGTACATCGAATCGAAGTTGCCCTGCTGCCTGTCTTTCGGCGTGTTGGACGTGAAGTACTCGGTCGCCATCGCCGCGATCACGCAGACGTGGTCGGCGCTGACGGGGTTGAACTGGAAGCCCTCGGAGCAGCCGCGGTCGCCGACTTTCAACGGTCCGACCACGCCCTGCTGGTTGATCACCGTACCGACCTGCTTGGTCGGATCCTTGACGGTATTGCATTGTATCCAGGAGCTGGGCGGCTGGTTGAAGCCGCCGGAGCTGTAAAACATTTGCACGGTCGGCGTGAAGGCGCCCTTGAAATACGCGTTCTGCACGCGGGCGTAGATGTAGTTCTTGCCGATCTTGGGCTGCGCCCAGAAGGTGTCGTTCCAGTTGTTGATCAAGTTCTGCGGCAACAGTTCGCCGTCGCCGTTGCACACGATATCCAGGCTGGCGGTGAAATCGCCCACCACCGGCACGGCGCCGACGTCGTTGATGTTCTTGCGCAGCAGCGGACCGCGCCACTGCGCCACGGAGTTGGTGGCGTATTGCAGCGCCAGGCCGCGGTCCACGCCCAGGCCCTGCACCAGGTGCTGGGCCAGCACGGTGGGGTCGACCGAGGTGATGGTCCAGTAGGTGTCGATGTAGACCCCGCTGAACACGTCCGAGATATCCTGTATCGACAGGCGCGGGCTCATCGCCTGATAGATGTTGTACATGGCGACCGAATCGTCGGTGCCGGCCGCGTAGGCCGCGGCCGCCGCGTCCCACAGTTGCTGCAGGTTGTTGATATTATCCAGCGCGACGCCGGCGGTGATTTTCTGCTTGGTTTCCATGATCGATTCCTCTTGCTATGTGGCCTACTCAATTGCGCGGCAGGAGCTGCTGCGCTGGGCTTTTCGGCATCCGCCCGACTGTGCGTCTGCCCACATAAGATCAAGAAGCATGCCAGCGGCCGCCGGGGGCGCCGCCCCGCTGGAAGCGCGCGCCGCGGCGCCGCGCCGGCCCGTGTGACGTGTCAACCGGGCCGGCTTGACATGTCACACCAGCGCGCCGGGATCGATCAGCAGCTCGATATCGAACTGGAACACGCGCGCCGGCGCCGGCTCCAGGCTCTTGCGCGCGATGTCCACCGTCAGCACCACGGTCAGCACCCAGCGGCCGGGGATGCCGGCCGAGACCAGCTGGCCCTCCCATTTCTTGCGCACGGTCAGGATCTGGGACTGCAGCTGCTCGCTGGAGGTGAACTCCGGCTTCAGCTCGTGCAGCGCCACCGGCGTCCCGGCAAACGGCATCGGCACCGCGTACTGCGCATGGTCCGCCATCGCCGAGCAACGCAACAGCTTGGGCTGCGCGTACAGCGCGCACTGGCGCACGGTGAAGCCGGTGTAGGGGCTATGACCGATGCTGGGCGCCTGGGTACCGGTGCCGGTGATGATCAGGCCGATGTGGCCATGGCGCGCCAGCTGCAGCACGCCGGCGCCCGGGCCCACGGAGGCCATCGCCTCGGGCTTGGTTTTCCAGCTCAGCGAGGGACTGACCTGGTCGGCGTCGAATTCCAGCAGCAGGTCGAATTGATGGTGCGGTTCTTGGCTCATGATGTGCTCTCAGCGATCAACGTGGAAGGGAAGGAAGGTCCTGCGGCGGTCTGGCGCCGGTGCCGACCTCGCTTTCCGGATCGAATTGAAACACCCGCACATCGAACCCCTGATCCGCCCCGCGCATGATGCGGACGGTCAGATTGAAGGACAGCTCCCAGCGGCCGCTGCTGAAGCCGATGTCCAGCGTGCGCTTCCAGTGCTGCACGACCTTGCGGTAGTCGGGGCCGGCCAGCTCGTCCAGGTGCGCGCGGAAGTCCAGCGCCAGCGGGTAGCTGCCGCCCGGCGCCTGCAGGAAGGGCGACGGCGGCGCGTAGCGGGTCTTGCCGCCCTCCTCGCAATACACCACCTGTGGCCGCGTGATGAAGCAGCAATCGACGATCTGGAAGGAACTAAAGCCGCTGATCACAGTGCCGCCGCCGCTCACTTGCAGCTGCAGCGACTCGCCGGGATAAAACCGCAGGGCGCCGGCGTAGGCGCCATCGGGCCGCGTCAGGTCGCCCGGGTCGCCGTCGCCCAGGCGCCAGTACAGCTGGTCGCTGATCTGGTCGGCGTCAAAGCTCACCCGGAGCACGGATTGCTTCCTATCATTGGTCATGGTTGGTTTCCTTGGAGGGAGGGATGGGCGCGCGGATCGCGCCGGAGTGCCACCAGATCAGGTTCAGTCTCGATCAGGTTGGAAGGATAGCCAAGCGCCCTGGCGCGCGCCAGATGCGTCAGCGCCGCCTCGCGCCGGCCGAGGAGTTCCTCGGCCAGCGCGGCGCGGAAGTACACGTCGGCGCTGTCGGGCGCGGCGGCCAGCGCCAGCGCCGTGCAGCGCCGCGACTCGTCCGCCTGTCCCAGGCGCGCGCGGTACAAGCCCATGCGCGACTGCCGCACGGCGGCATCGGGCGTGCGCGCCAGTTGCGGGGCCAGCAGGGCCACCGCCTGCTCGGTGGCGCGGCGCGCGTCGGCGGCGCGGCCGGGCAACCAGCGCAGCGTGTCGGCCAGGTTGGCCCATCTCAGGTAATTGTTGGGATTGCCCTTGCCGGCCGAGATCGCGTGTTGATAGGCTTGCGCCGCGCCCACGTAGTCGCCGCGGCCGAACAGCGCCGTGCCCAGGTTGTCGTACAGGCGGCCGCTGGGGCGCACCTGCAAGCCTTGCTGCAGCACCTGCATGGCCTCGTCGGCGCGCCCCTGGCGCAGCAGCGCCGCGTTCAGGTTGGCGTAGCCGGCGGCCGAGTCGGGATCGAAAGCCAGGCTGCTGCGGAAGGCCCGTTCCGCCGCCAGATAATCGCCCTGCTGGTAACGCAGCGTGCCCAGCAGGTCGCTGAACAGCCGCTCGCTCGGGTAGGCCGCCTGGCCAGCGGCGATCGCCGCGGCCGCCTCGTCGAAGCGGCGCTGCTCCAGCAGCAGTTCGGCCTTGCCGTGCAGGGCGAACAGTTGGCGCGGGTCCAGCCGCAGGGCTTGCTGCTCCAGCGCCAGCGCCGCCTGCGGCTTGCCCTGCAAGCCCAGCACCCACGCTTGCGCCGCGTAGGCCAGCGCCAGCTGGTCGTCCAGCTGCAGCGCGTACTGGGCGCTGGCGGCGGCGCGCTGCAGCCAGACCTCGTCGTGGCTGTCGCCGCCATAGCGCAAGGCGTAGGCCAGCGCCAGCCCCGCCGCCGCCCCGGCATGCGCGGGCCGGCGTTCGAGCACGGCCTCGAACTGCCGCTGCGCCTGCGCCAGGCTGCCGTCGCGGTCGAAGGTGCGCAAATGTTCCAGTCCGTCGCGCAGCGCCGCGGCCTGGGAGAACGGCGCGCTGCCGAGACGGTCCCACGCCAGCATGCCGCCGGCCGCCAGCGCGGCGGCCAGCACGGCGGCGGCGGCCGGCCGCCACAGCCGCCGCTGCGGCCGCAGCCAGCGCAATCCCGGCGCCGGCAAGCGCGGCGGGACGGACACGGCAAGCGCGGACCTGCCGCCGCGCAGGATCGCCGCATGCACATCCATCATCGTCGCCAGGCGCTGGGCCGGATCGCGGGCGGTCATCGCGCACACCAGCGCCGCCAGCGCCGGGTCGGCGTCATCGGGCAAGCGCCAGCTGGCCGGGCCGGCCTGCATCTGCGCGGCGGCCTGCGCCAGGCCGTGCAGATGGCGGAACGGCAGCTGGCCGCCCAGCAGCTCGAACAACACCACGCCCAGCGCGAAGATGTCGCCGGCCGGCGCCGGCGGATGGCCCAGCAACCGTTCCGGAGCCAGGTAGGCGATGGTGCCCACCGGGTCCGCGCACGCTACGCTGCGCGTCGCCATGGGATCGTCCTGGCAGGCCAGGCCGAAGTCGAGTATGCGCAGCTTGCCGTCGGGCTCGCACATCAGGTTGGATGGTTTCAGATCGCCATGCACCAGGCCATGGGCATGCGCCTCGGCCATCGCCTCGGCGGCCTGGGCGGCCAGGTCCAGCGCCTGCGCGCGCCGCAGCGCGTTCTGCTCGATCAGTCCGCGCAGCGTCTGGCCCGGCACCAGTTCCATGACGATGGCCTGCTCGTCGCCCGCGCCGTCGATGCCGAAGATGCGGACGAACGCCGGATGGCGCAGCGAGGCCGCCAGCCGCCCCTCCTGCAGCAGCAATCCGGGCCCGGCGCCGCCGGGCGCCGGCTTGAGCCGCTTCAGCGCGACGCTGCGGCACAACAGCGGATCCCAGGCCTCGAACACCTGGCCATAGCCGCCCTCGCCCAGGTTGCGGCGGATCTGATAGCGTTCGCCCGCACGCCTGTGCACTACCGGGGTGTCGAGGGAAAGCTGGCTCATGGGGGCAAATCTCGCAGTCAGGGCGACGCACAAGCCGCGGCGCGGTTGCGCACGGGGACGTCGCAACCATTCTGACTGGAAAAATTGCCGAAAATATCACCAATAATCACACCGATGCGCGGTTGCAACTATTCTTGCCGGAGACCGCCGGCTCAGCCCCTGAGCTGCGCCAGCAGCTCCTGCGGATCGCTCGAGGAGCGCATCAGCGCGGCGTGCTGGGGGCGGATGAAGCCCTGCGCGCTGGCGTGGCCGATGAAGCCGATCAGGCCGTCGAAGAAGCCGTCGACATTGAGCAGGCCGATCGGCTTGGCGTGGATGCCCAGCTGCGACCAGGTCAGCATCTCGAACAGTTCCTCCAGCGTGCCCATGCCGCCCGGCATGGCGATGAAGCCGTCCGACAGTTCGGCCATCATGGCCTTGCGCTCGTGCATGTCCTTGACGATGAACTGGCGCGTCAGGCCGGTGTGGCCCACTTCGCGCTCGACCAGCGCGGTCGGGATCACGCCGGTGACCTCGCCGCCCACGCGCAAGACCTCGTCGGCGATGATGCCCATCAGGCCGACCTTGCCGCCGCCGTAGACCAGCGCCAGGTCCCGCGCCACCAGGGCCCGGCCCAGCGCGCGCGCCGCCTCGGCATAACGGGGCGAGACGCCGGCATTGGCGCCGCAATACACACAAATCGATAGACTCACGCTAGCTTTTCCTCCTGCAGTTCTTTTTGCGCCGCGGCCTGGTCCAGCCGCTCGGTGGCGTCGCGGACCTTGCAGCCGGCGGCCTGTTGGTACAAGGCCATCGCCTCCGCCATTTTCTTTTTGCCGTCCAACATCAGCAGTGCGCGCGCGTACTGGATGCGGGCGATCGCCGAATCGGGATTGAGCGCCAGGCCGGCCTGGAACTGGCGGTAGCCCTCCTCCTTCTTGACGCCGTAGGTCAGGCCGCCCAGCACGGCGCCGGCCTTGTCGAGGATCTCGGCGTGGTACACGCCCAGCGCGACGTGGGCGTCGGCGCGCGTCGGCGCCAGCCGGATCGCCGCGTCCAGGCTGTGCTTGACCTTGGCGCCCAGGCCCTGCGCCAGCGCCTTGACCACCGAGATGCCGCGCGAATACTGGCCCAGCGCATACGCGTGCCAGTAGTAGCCGGACGGATTGTCCGGCTGCTCCAGCTGCTGCCGCAGGCAACGCTCGGCCACGCATTCGAAGGTGGCGAGCCTGTTCTTGTCGCTGCTTTCCAGGTAGTTGGCGTACATGCAGATGGCCTTGTGCGCCACCGCGTAACCATGCACGCCGACGTCCAGCCCCAGCCGCGCGGCGCGCTCGAACTCGCCGGCGTGGAAGGCGATCCAGGCCTGCACCAGCGCCGGATTGGACGGGAAGGCTTCCTGGTCGCCGCCGTGCAGCGCCGGCCAGGCGGCGCGCAGGCTGTCCGGCGTGTAGCGGAACGCCGGATCGGGATAGGGAAAGGGGGTCCACGCCATCAAGGCCTCCGTCAGCTTACTTGAGCTTCTTCAGATATTCTTCGGACAGTTTCTGGAACAGCAAACTGGTTTCATTGCGCAGGTACGGGCCGATCTGCGACAGCACCTGGTAGCAGCCGCGCGCCAGCGCATCGGCCATCGATTGCTGCTCGCTGTATTTGCGCGGGTTGCGCACGTATTCGTAGGACAGCCAATAGGTCGCCACCACCACCATGTTGGTGGCCATGGCGTCGATCGCGTTGTCGGACGCTTCCAGCGATTTTTCGCTGCGCAGGTCTTCGCACAGCTGCTTGGCGACCTTGATCTTGTGCGCCAGGATTTGCTTGAAGTGCAGTTCGAGCTTGCGGTTGCGCGACAGCAGGTCGTTCAGGTCGCGGTAGAAGAAGCGGTAGCGCCAGATCAGCTCGAACATCAGGTGCAGGTACAGCCAGACATCCTCGATATTCGAGCGGCGGCCGTTGGGCACGGTCAGGATGCGTTCGATCTCGGCTTCGAACTGGACGAAGATCGAGTTGACGATATCGTCCTTGTTGCGGAAGTGGTAGTACAGATTCCCCGGCGAGATATTCATCTCTTCGGCGATCACCGTGGTGGTGATGTTCGGCTCGCCGAATTCGTTAAACAAGCGCAACGACAGTTCCAGTATGCGTTCGCGGGTGCGGCGGGGTGCTTTTTGTAGCATAGCAATGAGACCTCTGTTTATTCTCCTGCAAGCATAACACCGATGCCCCATGGAGGTGAACATCCAAGCGCGCTTTTACGCGCACATGCGGGGCTGATGGCGCCAGATAGGGGAAATGCCGCCGAATTGCCGCGATCGTCGGCTATTTCTTGGCGGCAGGCTTGCGCGCGGCGGGCTTGGCGGCCGGCGCGGTCTTGTTGACGGCGGGCTTGGCCGGCTTGGGCGTCAGCGCCGCCACCTGCTTGCTCAGCGCGTCGATGCGCCGGTTGAGCGCCTCGATCTCCGCGGAGGTCGGCACGCCGATCGAGCTCAGCGCGCGCAGCACGCGCTCCTCGAACAGCTGCATCGAGAAGAACTTGCCTTCCTCCTCCTGCGCCTTGGCAAAGGCGCTCAGGCCGGCCTGCCAGATTTCCTGCGACGACATGCGCACCACTTCCAGTGGCTGGTCGTCGTTCTTCTTCAGCTTCTTAGCCATTTCCATCCCGTGAGTTCGCTACATGCCCCATTGTAAGCCAGGCCAACTAGAGAGCGCTATCTAATGGCGACCGCAGGCCGCCTACAGCTCGGTCGGCGCCAGTCCGGCGATCAACTCCTTGCTGGGGAAGGTCTTGAGCCGGTAGCGGGCCGGATAGCCTTCCTCGCTGCGGCTCAGCTCCTTGATGTGGGCGCGCAGCTCGGCCCAGGCGACGAACGAGGTCGCGGTCTGGTCGCCCTCGGTCCGCGCCACCAGCGCCACCATGTCCACCTCCGGCAACAGCGTGTCGACGCTCTCGGTCCAGACGCCGTAGCTGATGGTGTTGCCGCCCTCCTGCTTGCGCAGCAGCTGGTAGCTGGCCACGAACACGTCGACGCCGTCCTTTTCGTACTGCTCGTCCAGCAGGCGCTTCTGGCTGGCGTAGTCTTCCGCCAGGTAGCTGCGCTTCAATTCCTCCAGCGAGGCCAGCACCCCGGCGTGCTCCGGCACATGCTCGACCGCCTTGCCGTGCGCGAAGCGGTACATCAGCGCCGAGACGATGCGCCCCTCTTCGGCCATCTCGTGCGCCAGGGTCAGCATGCGCAGCTGGGCGCCGTGGTCGTTGGCCGAGGCCACCAGCAGGCGATTGCGGGTCGGCATCATGACCAGCGGCTCGCCGCCCACTTCCAGCTGGTAGAAGATGTCCGGGAACAGGATGCGCGAGGTTTCGTAGGCATCGTCCCAGGCGCCCATGTAGACGCCGGGCGCGATCTGGCCGAAGTGCGAGACGGTGGCGTCGCGCAGGTTGTCGATGGCGACCGCCAGCGCCTCGTCGAACGACACGCCCCAGTCGCGCAGCGTGTCGCCGGTCAGCGTCTGGATCGACAGTTCGCTGTCGTAGGCCAGCATGATGACGCTGTCGGCGCTGAGCGGCGCGCTGGCGTCGGGGCTGGGCCGCTCCGGCGCGGCGGACGATTTCAGCCGCAGGAACTCCAGCGTGGCGCGGCCGCGCACCAGCGGCAGCAGCGCGCCGCGCGCTTCGGCGAAGCTCTCCGGCAGGCCCGACATCTGGAACGCGCGCACATAGGTGTCGAGCACCGCTTGCCGGCCGCGGCGCGGCGCGGCCTGGTATTCGCGGTAGACATTGTGCAGGTTGTGCACCTGCGACTTGCCGTCCGCGCTGAGCAGGCGGAAGTCGTCGGCGTCGTAGTGCAGCGGTTCGCCGTAGCCGGCGTCGGCGAAGGCCCGCAGCACCAGCCGGGCGAATTGGTCAGGGGATGGGGTGGCGCGGAAAAAATCGAAAATGCCCAAACTTACTCCTTGAGGGTGTCGGCCACGGCGGCCAGCGCGACCACCGGCCCGTGCACCTGGGCGTGCAGGCGGAAGCCTTCGCGGATGTTTTCGCGCAGCACCGCGCCCTTCCACGGCTTGGTGTAGAAGCGGTCGATGGCGCCGTGGTTGATCGCCGCCATGATCGGCGTCAGGTCGGCGTAGGCCGACAGCATGATGCGGAAGGTGTTCGGGCACAGGTTCTTGACCCGCTCCATGAACTCGGTGCCGCTCATCAGCGGCATGCACTGGTCGCACAGGATCACCTGCACCCGGTGCCGCGCCAGGATGTCGAAGCCCTCGGCGGCGGTTTGCGCGGTCAGGATGCGGTAGCCGTCCTGCGACAGGAAATCGGTCAGCACGTCGAGCATGAAGGCGTCGTCGTCGACGATGAGCAGGGTCTGCTGCTCGAGCACCGCCTCGTCGGCCGGCGCCTGCAGGTAGCGGCCCTCGCGCAGCATCGCCTCGAACTCGTCCTCCGGCAGCGGCCGGCTGAAGTAATAGCCCTGCATCTCGTCGCAGCCGTGGCGCCGCAGGTAGGACAGCTGCGCCTCCTTCTCGACGCCCTCGGCGATCACGTCCAGCTTCAGGCTGTGCGCCATGTTGATGATGGCCAGCACGATGGCGGCGTCGTCCGGGTTGCTGGTCACTTCGCGCACGAAGGCGATGTCGATCTTCAGCTTGTCGATCGGGAAGCGCTTCAGGTAGGCCAGCGACGAATAGCCGGTGCCGAAGTCGTCGATCGAGATCTGGATCCCCAGCGCCTTCAGGTTCTGCAGCACGGTGATGGTTTCCTCGGCGTTGGACATCAGCGAGCTTTCGGTCAGCTCCAGCTCCAGCAGCTCGGGCGCGATGCCGTGCTCGCGGATGGCCTTCAGCACCTCCTCCTCCAGCCCGCCGACGAAGAACTGGATGCCCGAGACGTTGACCGACAGGTGCACCGCGCCGGCGTTGGTCTTGCCCCAGTGGGCGATCTTGCGGCAAGCCTCGTGGATCACCCAGGTGCCGACCCGCACGATCAGCCCGGTCTCCTCCAGGATCGGGATGAACAGCGCCGGCGACACCATGCCGTGGCCCGGCCGCTTCCAGCGTATCAGCACCTCGGCGCCGCTGATGCGGCCACTGGCGATGTGCACCTTGGGCTGGAAGTGCAGCACGAACTCCTCGTTGTCGATGGCGCGCCGCAGCGCGTTCTCCAGGTCCAGCCGCGCCAGCGATTGCGCGTTCATCTCGGCGGTGAAGAAGCGGAAGGCGTCGCGCCCCGCTTCCTTGGCGCGGTACATGGCGGTGTCGGCGTACTGGATCAGCGTGTCGGGCTCGGCGCCGTCGTCCGGGTAGACCGCGATGCCGATGCTGGCCGTCACCGTCACCTCGTGGCCCTTGAGGTCGAACGGCCGGCGCAGCGCCTCGCGGATCTTGTCGACCACGGCGATGGCGTTCTGCGCGCCCTCGGGCAGCATCAGGATGGCGGCGAACTCGTCGCCGCCGAAGCGGCCGATGGTGTCGCGCACCCGCAGGCAATCCACCAAACGGCTGGAGAACTGCCGCAGCAGCTCGTCGCCGATGGTGTGGCCCAGCGTGTCGTTGACGTTCTTGAAGCGGTCGACGTCGAGGAACAGCACCGCCAGCGACCATTTGTGCTCGGCCGCCTGGCGCAGCGAATGGCCGAGCGAATCGTAGAACTGGCTGCGGTTGGGCAGGCCGGTCAGGGTGTCGAAGTGGGCCAGCTTGAGCAGGCGCTGCTCGGCCTCCTTGCGCTCGGTGATGTCGCGCGCCACCGCCACCAGGATCCAGCTGGCGCCGGAGCGCAGGGTGCGGCGCTGCACCTCGACCGCCAGCGGCGTGTCGTCCTTGCGCTGCAGCAGCAGCTCGGCCATGGCGCCGCTCTGGTCGCCCGACAGCAGCTTGTCGTACAGCTCCTCCAGCTTGCCCAGGTCGCCCTCCAGCGCGCGGTTCGGGCCGACCTGGAGGAAGTCCTCGCGCTCGAAGCCCAGCATGCGGCAGGCGGTGGCGTTGACGTCGACAAAGCACATGCCGGCGCGGTCGACCAGGAAGATGGCGTCGGCGGTGGCGTCCATCGCCAGCCGGAAGCGGCGCAGGTCCTCGTCGAGCCGGATGCGGGCGTTCATGTCCAAGGTCAGCTGCGCGTGGTGGCGCTTGATCTCGTCGTACAGCAGCAGGTTTTCGTAGGCCACCGAGATCTGCGCCGCCACCGTGGCGGCGACCCGCTCGTCGACTTCGGAAAAGCCCTCGGCGCCCAGCTTGTCGACCAGGTAGAGCCAGCCGTGGGTGCGCTCGCGCGAGGCGATCGGCACGCCGAGGAAGGAATGCACCGGCGGGTGGCTGGGCGGCAGGCCGATGTTGGCCGGGTCGCCGTTGAGGTCGTTGATCCGGCACGGCAGGCGCTGGTCCAGCAGGCCGCGCAGCACGCCGGCGCGCGGCGCCTGGGCGATCTGGCGGGTCGGCACGCCGGCGCCGCAGCTGGCGAAATACGCCAGCTCGGTGGCGCCCGGCGCCAGCACGCCGATGCACGCATACTTGGAGACGCAGATGTTCTGCGCCACGCGGCAGCCGATCTCCACCAGCGCGCCCGGGTCGCGCTCGGCGCCCAGTTCGATGCCCAGCTCGATCAGCGCGGTCAGGCGCAGGCTCACCGCCTGCAGGCTGGACAGCGAGTGCGACAGCCGCTGCGTCATCAGCGACAGGTTTTCCGACGCCGCCTCGTCGGTGTCGCCGGCCAGCTGCGAGAGCCGCAGGCTGCTCGACTCCAGCTCGCCGAGGTACTCGGCCACCTGGTGGTCGATATTGTCGAAGCGCCCTTCGCGCGGCGGCTCCGGCGCGAACGCCGGCAGCGCGTCCTCCTCGGCCACCTCGGCCAGGCCCAGCGCCTCGTGCACGGTGCGCAGGATCACGTCCGGGTCGGACGGCTTGGGCAGCACCCAGCGCACGCCGCACGACTGCGCCACCGCCATCGCCTCGCGCTCGCGGTAGGTGGCGGTGTAGAAGATCACCGGCAGGTTGGCCGTCTCCGGATTGCTGTGCAGCTGGGTGACGAATTCGTAGCCATCCATGTTCGGCATCAGGATGTCGGAAATGACCAGGTCGGGCCGCTCGGCCAGCACCACCTTCAAGCCTTCGGCGCCGTTGGCCGCCTCCAGCAGGCGATGGCCGCCGTAGCTCAGCAGCGTCATCAGGAATTCGCGGTTCAGCACATGGTCGTCCACGATCAGGATCGTGGCGATGTCGTTTTTAGCCGGGGTCGACATCGCCCCGACTAAAAAAGACTCGATTTGCGTGACGAAGGTGTCCGGCTCGATGGGCTTGCCGATATAGCCGTCGAAGCCGGCCTCCAGCAGCTTTTCGCGGTCGCCCACCATCGCCAGCGCCGTCACCGCCAGCGCCGGAATATGCTTGACGGCGTCGTCGCTCTTGAGCGCGGCCACCACGCCGTAGCCGTCCAGCTTGGGCAGGTGCACGTCGCAGATGATCAGGTCGGGCAACTCGCGCCTGGCCGCCGCCACGCCCGCCTCGCCATCGCTGGCCGACAGCGGCGTGTAGCCGAAAGCGCGCAATAAATACACCATCAATTCCATGTTGGTGGCGTTGTCTTCGATGATCAGGATACGTGCTGACACGTTGGGACTCCCATTCTCTTTATTATTCCATCGGCAAGGCCAGCGTGAACACGCTGCCGACGCCGTACTCGCTATCGAACAGTATCTCTCCCCGCAGCAGCGCGGCCAGCTTGCGGCTCAGGTGCAAGCCCAGGCCGGTGCCCTCGAACTGCCGGATCGCGCCGGCGTCCAGCTGCGAGAAGGCCTGGAACAGGCTCTCCCGCTGGCCGGCGTCGATGCCGATGCCGGTATCGCTGACGCTGATGGTCACGCAGCAGCGCGCGCCCACCAGCGCCGTCGCCAGCCGCACCAGCACCGTGCCGCTGTTGGTGAATTTGATCGCGTTGTGGACCAGGTTCATCAAAATCTGCTGCAGGGCCCGGCGATCGCTCGACACCGTCACCCCGCCCGGCGGCCCGACAAATTCCAGCGCCAGCCCCTTGCTGCGGGCCTGCGGCCGGAACGACGCCAGCACCTCGTCGATCAGCTGGCCGCACGGCAGCGGCGCCAGCTCCAGCGCCACCTTGCCCGACTCGATACGGGTCAGCTCCAGCAGGTCGTTGATCAGCGACAGCAGCTGGCGGGCGCTGCTCTGCACCATGCGCAACTGCTTGCCCTGCTCGTCATTGATGGGGCCGGGCAACTTCATCAACATAGTACCTGTAAAACCGATAATCGCGTTCAACGGCGTACGCAATTCGTGCGACATGCCGCCCAGGAAACGGTCCTTGGCGGCCACCGCCTTGGCCAATTCGACATTCTTTTCCTGCAGCGCCCGTTCGATCCGCTTGCGCGCGCCGATATCGCGGATCGCGCTCATGACCAGCACGCCCTCCTCGGTCTCGACCGGGCTCAGGCTGATCTCCACCGGGAACTCGACGCCGTCGCTGCGCAGGCCGTACAAGTCGCGGCCCGAGCCCATCGCCCGCATCAGCGGCTTGGCCGCGAAACCGCCGCGGTGCGCGATGTGGGCGTGGCGGAAGCGGGCCGGCATCAGCGCCTCCAGCGACATGCCGCGCAGCGCCCCGCGCGCATAGCCGAACAGGGTTTCGGCCTGGCCGTTGGCCAGCACGATGCGGCCGCTGGCGTTGGCCATGACGATCGCGTCCGGCATCGATTCGAGGATGCCGTCGTAGCGCGCCTCGACCAGCTTGGCGTCGCGCAGCACCTTGAGCGCGGTGACGTCCTTCTTGCTCCACAGGATATACCGGGGCCGGCCGCCCTCGTCGCGCACCAGCTTGCAGGAACTGTCGATGTAGACCAGCGCGCCGTCCTTGGCGCGGCGCATCGATTCGTAGCTGGACAGGCCGTGCTCCAGCGTGCGGCGCAGCACGGCGCGCTCCTCGTCGGCCAGCGCCGGCGGCACGATCAGCTCGACCAGGCGGCGCCCGGTGGCTTCCGCCGGGCTGTAGCCGAACACGGCCTGCGCGCCGTTGGTCCAGCAGACGACCTCGCCGTCCAGCGACGTCAGCACGACGGCATCGGGGGTTTCATTCAGGATAAGGTTGCCGAAATCGATCGCCATCGCCTCGCCTTGTTTCACGCTGCATAGGAATAACCATACAGCAACAAGGAACGCAGATACTCACACAAAGTCACAGTCGCGCGGCGGCCTCGATTTCCCTCAGCGCGCAGCGCATGATTTCCGGGTGGTGGCCCAGCGCCACGTGGCCTATGGCGCCGAACACCAGGTTGCGCGCGCCCGGCAGCGCGCTGGAATCCTGCGGCGCGATGATGTTGTCATGGACAGAATAAATGGAGCTGAACAACGTCCGTTGCAAATTTGCCTCAGATGCCGCGAGCGCGCCCAGCCACTCGCTGCCGCGCCGCATTTGCGCGGCGTTGCTGCCCGGGCCGAAATGCGCCAGCGCCGTGCCGTGATGCGGCGTGCCCAAGGTCACCACACGGGCGATGCGCGCGTGGCCGTGCCGACGCAGATAGGCGCGCGCCACCAGCCCGCCCATGCTGTGACCGAGGATGATGACTTGTTCGCTGCCGCTCTCCGCGCACAGGCGTTCGACCGCCGCCGCCACCTGCGGCACGAAGTCGTCGATGGAGGCGCCGGGCGGTTCGAGGTCGATGCCGTAGTGGCTGATGCGCGCCTGCCTGAGCAGCTTGCTCATCGGCAGCCAGTAGCCGCTGTTGCAGACATAGCCGTGGATCAGCAGCACCGGCAGGCCGCGCGCGTCCGGCTGCAGCCGCATGCCGATCGGCTGGAACATATACCAGGACGAGGTCAGCACCGACGAGTTGAACTCGTGCAGGAACAGGCTGGCCGCGCTGGCCGGGTTGAGCGCGTGGGCGGCCGGCGTGACGCTGCCGGAATGCCAGCTCAGCAGGAAGTTGTTGGCCGAGATCGCCAGCCGCACCAGCAGCAGCGCGGCCAGGCCCAGCGCCAGGCTGGCCGGCCAGCCCGGCTGCCACCAACGCTGCGCGGCGGCGGCCAGCGCCAGCACGCCGGCGGCCTGGACCAGCAGTAGAAGGATAAGCAGACGTTTGATCATGCCTGCATCATACCGCGCTGCGCGCCGCGCGTGCTCAGGCGGCGGGCGCCGGCCGCGCCGCCGGCCTGCCGGTCAGTTCCCGCGCCAGGCCGCTGGCCAGCCGCGCGACGATGCCGTAGATCGACAGTTGCGGATTGGCGCCGATCGAGGTCGGGAACAGCGAGCCGTCGTGCACCGAGACATTGGCCAGGCCGTGATAGCGGCCGTCGGCGCCGGTCACGCCCAGCCGCTCGTCGTCGGACATGCCGCAGCCGCCCATCACGTGCGCCGACACCACGCGCGTGGCGAGCAGCTTGAACGGCAGGCCGTTGATGCCGGCCCTGGCCTGTTCCCAGGTCGTATAGGCCTGCGCCAGCTCGTGCGCCGGCGTCACGCTCCTGGCGCCGGCGGCGAACTGGATTTCCGCCATGGTCAGCATCGAGCGCCGCACGCCGTCCCACATGAACTCGCTGATTGGATAATCGAGCACCGGCGCGCCGTCGGCGGCCAGCGCCACGCTGCCGCCGGGCGCCTCGGCATGGAAGCCGTCGCGCAGCAGCGCCAGCATCGCGTGCACATGCGGGAACTGGCGCATGGCCTCGGCATGCGGCGCGCCGAAGCCGGCCATGGTGGTCGACAGCAGCAGCGGATGCAGCGGCGGCACCTCCAGCTTGTAGCCCAGCGGCCCGTCGATCGCCCCGGTGTGCAGGAAGTGGTCGGAATACACCGATTGCGGCGCGCCCGCATACGCATCCACGCGCTGCTCGAAGAGGCCGGCCGAGATGATGGTCGGATGCAGGAAGGTGCGCTTGCCCAGCAGGCCGCGCGGGTCCGGCGCGGTCGAGCGCAGCAGCAGCGCCGGCGTGTTGATGGCGCCGCCGGCCACGACGAAATGCTTGGCGCGCAGCGTGACGCGGCGGCCGCTGGGCGCCAGGCCGTCGGCGTCCAGCGCCACGCAGTCGAGCTGGACCGCCTTGTCGCCCTTGATCACCAGGCGCTCGGCGCGCGCGCGCGTCAGCAAGCTCGCGCCGTGCTGCAAGGCCGACGGTATCGTGGTGACCAGCATCGACTGCTTGGCGTTGGTCGGACAGCCCATGCCGCAGTAGCCCAGGTTCCAGCACGCCTTGACGTTGCGCGGGATGATGGCGGTGTGTATCCCCAGCTTGGCCGCGCCGCGCCGCAGCAGGTCGTTGTTTTCGTTGGGCGGGGCGGCCCACTCGGCCATGCTGAGGCGCTGCTCCATCATGCCGAACCACGGCGCCATCGCCGCCGTCGAGTAGTCCTTGAGGCCGAAATGCCTGCCCCAGTAATCGAGCGTGATCGGCGGCGTGCGGAAACTGCTGGTCCAGTTGACCACCGTGGTGCCGCCGACGGTGCGGCCCTGCAGGATGTTGATGCCCTTGTCGCGCGTCTTGCGCGCGGCCGATTCCTGGTACAGCGCCGGATAGGCTTCCGACTCGCGCATCTTGAAATCTTTCGACGACTTCAGGGCGCCCTCCTCGACGATGATCACGCGCAGGCCGGACAGCGCCAGGATCTCGGCCGTGACGCCGCCGCCGGCGCCGCTGCCGACGATCACCACGTCGGCCTCCAGCGTGCTGTCGGCCTGCAGCTGCGCGCAGTCGGTGACGTGCCAGCCGGCCGCCAGGCCCGCCTGTATCGGATCAGGGATGACGCTCATGCCAGCAACTCCTTGATCGGGCCGGGATAGCCGATCGCTTCCCAGGTGGACGGATCGGCGTACCAGGCGCCGATGATCAGGTCGTGCATGGCCATGTAGGCCACCTGCAGCGTGGCCAGCCGGTGTGTGCGCCAGCCTTGCAGGAAGGCCGCGACCTGTTGCGGCTCGGCCTGTTCCCAGCCGCCCGCGACGCCGGCCAGCAGGCGCCGCGCCGGCCCCAGCGCCAGCAGGCCAAACAAGTCCTGCACTTCTTTTTGCGTGGCCAGCGGCAGGCCGAGGACGGCGTCCCGCACGCGCCCGGAGGCGGCTTGCACGGCGGCGGCGCGGGCGGCGGGCGCGGCCGGCAGCGCCGGTCCCAGCATGGCGGGGATGACGGCCGCCAGCACGCTCCAGGCGGCGCCTTCAAGCATGAAACGGTGGGCGGTGGCCGGCGCTTGCGACCAGCGATAGAGGGCGCCGCCGGCCGCGAGGGTGATCGCACCGGCCACGCCGATCTTGAGGAAAGATCTGCGGGTAATCATGTCTCCGTCCGTCTTGGTATATTTTTGCCTAGTGTACGGCAAAGCGCCGGGCCGCCTTAACGCAAAAATAGAGGGCGGCGTCTAGGCCGCCGCGACCACGGCCGGCAGGTAGGCGTCGCAGAATTCGGCCGGCATGCGGCGCGCGCGGCCGCGGCCGGTCTCGATGCAGAGCAGGTCCCGGCGGCCGCGCAGCACGGTGGCGAGCCGGCCAGGGCCGTGCTCAGTCTTTCCCCTGGCCCTGGCGGCCCGCCATGTGGCGGGCGATGCCGCGCAGGATGTTGACTTCCTCTTTTTCCAGCTGGGCGCGCGAAAACAGCCGCTTCAGGCGCGGCATCAGCTTGCGCGGATTGCCGGCGTCGAGAAAGCCGATCCGCACCAGCGCCTGCTCCAGGTGCTGGTACATGCCCTCGATCTGCTCGATGCTGGCGGCCTCGCCGTGAAAGCCGATCTCGTTGGCGTCGCCGGCCGGCTGGCGGGCCGAGCGGGTCACGCCCGCGCCCTCCAGCACCGCCATGCGGCATTCGTAGGCCAGCACCTGGGCCGCCTGCGACAGGTTCAGCGACGAGTAGTCGGGATTGGCCGGAATGTTGATCAATACATTACATTTCTCGACCAGCTCGTTCGGCAGGCCGAAGCGTTCGTTGCCGAAGATCAGCGCCGCACGCAGCTCCGGCTGCGCCACCAGCTGCCCGGCCAGCTCGCGCGGGGTATGCACCGGCGGCGAGAATTCGCGCAGCCGGGCCGACACGGCGGCCGCGTAGTTGATGCCCTCCAGCGCCTCGGCCATGTTGCCCACCACCCGCGCGGCGCCCAGGATATCCTGGGCGCCGCTGGCGAAGGCCACCGCCTCGGGATCCTGCAGCGCGTTCTCGAAGCGCGGCGTGACCAGCACCAGCTCGCTGTAGCCCATGGTTTTCATGGCCCGCGCGACGGCCCCGATATTGCCCGCTCGGCTGGTTTCGACCAGGATAAATCGCAGCTGTTTGAAAAGATTGGTGTTGATTTCGGGCAGGTTCATTTAAAATAGCGCTATTGCGCGGTATCGATACAAGAATTTCCCCGGATTTTACCCTGTCGCCGCCGCTCCGCTCTTTAATTCACTCTTGTACTCTATCGTGCTGCCGGACGGGTCCTGTCCTCCGGTGGGCGTTAGCGTTCTTTTAACGGAAAAGCTTACATGCACCCAATGCTCAACACGGCGATCAAAGCCGCCCGCCGCGCCGCCGCCGTCATCAACCGCGCCTCGTTCGATCTCGACCGCGTGATCGTCACCGAGAAAAACCACAAGGACTTCGTCACCGACGTCGACCAGGCCGCCGAACAGGCGATCATTGAAGTGTTGTCCAAAGCTTATCCCGACCACGCCTTCCTGGCCGAGGAATCGGGCGCTTCCGCCAAACTGAACGACGAGACTGAATACGCCTGGATCATCGACCCGCTCGACGGCACCACCAACTTCATGCACGGCTTCCCGCAATACTCGATCTCGATCGCGCTAGCGCAGCGCGGCGTGATCACGCAAGCGGTGATCTACGACCCGGTGCGCAACGACCTGTTCACCGCCACCAAGGGCGCCGGCGCCTACCTGAACGACAAGCGCATCCGCGTCACCAAGCTGGACCGCATCGCCAACGCGCTGCTGTCGACCGGCTACGTGGCCGGCAACGCCAAGGCGCTGGACGAATACCTGAAGATGTACGGCATCATGGCCGAACGCTGCCACGGCGTGCGCCGCCCGGGCAGCGCCGCGCTGGACCTGGCCTACGTCGCCGCCGGCCGCCTCGACGGCTTCTATGAAAAAGGCCTGAAGCCTTGGGACATCGCCGCCGGTTCGCTGATGGTGACCGAATCGGGCGGCATCGTCGGCGAGTTCAACGGCGAGTCCGACTACCTGTACAAGGGCGACATCATCGCCGCCAGCCCGAAGATCTTCGGCCAGATGGTCGGCCTGCTGACGCCGTTCGCCTAAGCGCGCGCCCCGCGCGGGGCAAAAGAAGAAACTTTGTTACAAAAAAAGGGAGCGAATGCTCCCTTTTTCATTTCCTAAATGAAACATAAGGCGAGCTTAGCTGCTATACTAAGACTTGCGGCCCCCTGACCAGTCCTTAGCCGCGATCAATACAACAACCGATTGCCTGCGACTGGCGCCTTGAACGGCGACAGGCCGATCTTTACATAAAGTTAATATGTCATTCTCCTCCCTCGGTTTGTCCGACGCTATCGTCCGCGCTGTTACCGAAGCCGGCTACACCTCGCCCACCCCCATCCAGGCCCAGGCGATCCCTGCGGTCCTGAACGGCGGCGACCTGCTGGCAGGCGCGCAAACCGGCACCGGCAAGACCGCCGGCTTCACGCTGCCCATCCTGCACCGCCTGTCGACCGACGCCAAAGGCGCGGCGATCACCAGCAACACCGCCG
Organism: Duganella sp. CT11-25; assembly: GCF_047302815.1. Lineage (NCBI taxonomy): Bacteria > Pseudomonadati > Pseudomonadota > Betaproteobacteria > Burkholderiales > Oxalobacteraceae > Duganella > Duganella sp. CT11-25. Next base: position 6,608,053 of record NZ_JBKBFD010000001.1, on the reverse strand, counting down.
CCCGTCCGATCCGCGCGCTGATCCTGACCCCGACCCGCGAACTCGCGGCCCAGGTCGAGGAAAGCGTGCGCATCTACGGCAAGTACACCAAGCTGAACTCCACCGTGATCTTCGGCGGCGTCGGCATCAACCCGCAGATCAAGCAGCTCAAGCACGGCGTCGACGTGCTGGTCGCCACCCCGGGCCGCCTGCTGGACCACATGGAACAGCGCACCGTCGACCTGTCCAAGGTCGAGATCCTGATCCTCGACGAAGCCGACCGCATGCTCGACATGGGCTTCATCCGCGACATCAAGAAAGTGCTGGCCGCGCTGCCGCCGAAACGCCAGAACCTGCTGTTCTCGGCCACCTTCTCGGACGAGATCAAGGCGCTGGCCGACGGCCTGCTGAACAAGCCGGCCATGATCGAAGTGGCGCGCCGCAACTCGGCGGTCGAAGTGATCGCCCAGCTGATCCACCCGGTCGACCGTGACAAGAAGCACGCCATGCTGTCGCACCTGATCAAGGCCAACCAGTGGAACCAGGTGCTGGTGTTCACCCGCACCAAGCACGGCGCCAACAAGCTGGTCGAACAGCTGGGCGGCGACGGCATCGGCGCCATGGCGATCCACGGCAACAAGAGCCAGTCGGCGCGCACCAAGGCGCTGTCCGAGTTCAAGGACAACAAGCTGCAAGTGCTGGTCGCCACCGACATCGCCGCGCGCGGCATCGACATCGACCAGTTGCCGCACGTGGTCAACTACGACTTGCCGAACATCCCGGAAGACTATGTGCACCGCATCGGCCGCACCGGCCGCGCCGGCGCCACCGGCGAAGCCGTGTCGCTGGTCTGCGTGGACGAGCACGACATGTTGAAAGACATCGAAAAGCTGATCAAGCAAACCCTGCCGCGCGCAGTGATACCGGGCTTCGAGCCGGATCCCAACGCGCGTCCGCAACCGGTGCAACTGCGCAGCGGCGGCCCCGGCCACCGCAACGGCGGCGGCGGCGGCCGTAGCGGCGGCGGCCGCGCCAAACCTGCCACGGCCGGCGCCAAGCCGGCCGGCGGCGGTGGCGGCGGCAAGCCACGCGCGCCCGGTGCGCCGGGCGGCGGCAACGGCGGCGGCCCGCGCACCGGCGGCAACGCCCCGCGCTCGGCAGCCCAGCACCGCTCCGGCGGCCGCGGCCGCTAAGCAGTGGAAGCCACCTCGCGGTGGCTTTTTTTTGCCCGCCACAAAGTTGGCATTTGGATTAGGATAGCGGCTCCGCCACAGTTCGCCCCGGAGCCGCCATGCCCAAGTTCGCCGCCAACCTGTCCATGCTGTACCAAGACGCGCCCTTCCTGGAGCGCTTCGCCCTGGCCCGCGCCGCCGGCTTCGAGGCGGTCGAATTCCTCTTCCCCTACGCCCACGAGGCCGAACAGATCGCCGAGCGCCTGCGCCGCCACCGGCTCCAGCTGGTGCTGTTCAACCTGCCCTGCGGCGACTGGAACGGCGGCGACCGCGGCATGGCCTGCGATCCGCGCCGCATCGAGGAATTCCGCGCCGGCGTGCCCGTCGCGCTGGAGTACGCGGCCGAACTGGGCGTCAGCCGGCTGCACTGCATGGCCGGCAAGACGCCCGCCGGCCTCGATCCGGCGCGCGCCCGCGACACCTATCTCGACAACCTGCGCTACGCCGCCGGGCTGCTGCGGCCGGCCGGCGTCGACCTGCTGATCGAGCCGATCAACCACTACGACATGCCCGGCTACTTCCTCAACCACAGCCGGCAGGCGCTGGATATCATCGCCGAGGCCGGCTGCCCCAACCTGTTCCTGCAGTACGACATCTACCACATGCAGCGCATGGAGGGCGAGTTGAGCAACACGATCCGCGCCCACCTGCCGCTGATCAAGCACATGCAGATCGCCGACACCCCCGGCCGCCACGAACCGGGCACCGGCGAGATCAATTACCGCCACCTGTTCGCCTTCATCGACCAGATCGGCTACGACGGCTGGCTCGGTTGCGAATACCTGCCGGCCGGCGACACCGACGCCGGCCTGGGCTGGCGCGCCGCGCTCACCGCCTAGTCTGCTGCGCATTCGCAACACGGTAATATCCCCAGCGGCAACAATATCCCTCACAACCTGCGGAGTGCTTATGAAACTGTCTCGTCTGTTCCTGATCCTCGGACTGGCGGCCCTGCTGGGCGGCTGCGCCAGCAGCACGCCGCGCATGGCGGAGGTGCGCGCGTTCGCCGCCCAGTCGCCCAAGCTGAACGCGTATCACGAATTGACCGAGCGCTACCGGGGCACCTACCAGCGCGAGCAACCCTTCCTGTCGGCCGCCGCCGACCAGCGCGAGCGGGCGCTCGACCGCCAGCGCCAGGACGCCTGCGACGACTTCGTCAAGCTGCAGTACGGCGTGCAAGCCTATATGCAGGCGCTCGGCAAGCTGGCCGGCGACGACCAGTACGACCTCGAGGACCAGGTCAAGGGCTTGAGCGGCGGCATCAAGGCCTGGCCCGACACCGGCCTGGCCGACCGCCACGTCAACGCCTTCGCCGGCCTGACGCGGCTGCTCACCCGCGCCGTCACGCTGCCCATGCAGGAAAACGCCGTCAACCAGCTGATGCTCGACGGCCGGCAGCCGATGCAGGAATTGCTGGACGCCATGCGCACCCTGCTGCGGCTGTACGACAAGAGCAACGACAACGAACAGAAAACCGTGCTCGGCATGCTGGAGGTGGAGATCCCCTTTGTCGATCCGCAGCCCAACCGGCTGTTGCTGGCCCTGGCCAAGTCCCAGCAGCAAAGCAAGAGCGCCGAATACCGGCTGGTCGGCCTGCGCTACACGCTGGCGCAAAAAAACCTGGACGCCATCGAGCGCAGCCACCGCGCGCTGCTGAGCCAGATCCCGCAACCCAAATAAACCGGAGGCGCCATGCCAGACCCGCACAACCAGGATGAGATCGAAGCCTTGGCCGACAGCCTGTCGGCCTGCGCCGACGCCTTGCACACGCGCCTGATGCGCGCCATCCGCCGCCAGCCGCAGGACCCGACGCCCAGCCTGCCCAGCCTGCCCGGCATCTCGCAGGGCGTGGCGCAGGCGCTGTTTGAAAACGAGGTGGCGCTGCGCCAGCGCGCCAACCGCCTCTACCTGGACGCCGCCGTGCTGGCCGCCAGCGGCCTCGGCGGGCAGCAGCAGCGGCTGCTGGACCTGACCGCGCGCGCCCAGGAAAAGATCCGCAAGCTCGACCGCCTCAAGGACTTGATCGACCTGACCGCCGAGCTGCTGTCGCTGGGCGCGGCGCTGGCCAGCGGCCAGCCGGACCAGATCCTGTCGCCGCTGGAAAAACTCAAGCACCATCTCGACGTCCTGCATACCCCGGGCTGACGCGGCGCCGAACAAAATCGCTTGGCGCGGGTCCAATGCCGTAAGGAGCATGCGGCATGAACGGACTGGATGACCATCAATGGCAGGCCTTGCAGGCGCGGCTGGAGCGCGCCCGCGCCGCGCTGCTCAGCCAGCTGGCGGACGACCTCGACCGCCAGACCGACGTGCGCCTGCCCTTGCCGCACGAGGCCGAGGCCTCGCCGGCCGACAACGCCAGCCAGCGCACCCTCAACGCGCTGGTGCACGAGGCGGCCGAGCACACGGCGCGCCAGCTGGGCGTGGTGCGCCATGCGCTGGCCAAGTTCGCCGATCAAAGTTATGGCTTGTGCGAAAACTGCGGCGAGGACATCGGCTATTCGCGCCTCGATGCGCGGCCGGAGGCGCGCCTGTGCATCAGCTGCCAGAAGCGGCTGGAGCAGCGGCGCCGGTGACGCTCAATCGTTGTTGAGCCAGGGTTGGTTGCGGATCTTGGCCACCTGGCGCTGCGCCATCAGGCGCCACAGCTGCAGCGCATCGGCTTGCGCCAGCGCCGTCATCAGGCGCGGGCTGGCCAGCGCGATTTCGCAATCGCGGTCCGACCATTCGGCGAAGCGCACCGCGCCGCCGCCCGACACTTCCATCTCGTACATCAGGCCGTCGTCATAGCCGAAGCGCAGCACGGCGCTGCCGGGACCGCCGTCGGGGCTGGCGGCCTTGCCGCTGTAGACCTCGGCCAACACCGCCGCCATCTGGGCTTCGGACGGCGCCGCCACATCGCGTCCGTCCGGACCGGTGAGCACTACCCATGCCTGTGTCATTGCCGCATCCCCCTATCAAAACAGCGTTGGTCCGACGGGTGCCTCGGTTTTTTTATTGTAGCAACCTATCATACCGAAATTTGCCCGCCGCGCAGGCATAGTCTCGGATAAGCAACAGCGCCGGCTTTTCCGCGCGTGCGCGCAGGCCGCAAAAAAAGTTGACCGGTGTGACAAGAAAAGCAAGCGTGGCCGTATAATCGATTGAGATTCTTGCGATCAGCCACTACTATTTTGATAGGCGTGCCGATGAGTTCAGCCGTGGAACAGCCCGTACTCCCCTCCGCGATCGCGGCGACCGAGCCGCGCTTGGACGCCGCGCTGGAACAGGCGCTGGCGCAGGACCAGTTGCGCCTGCTCTACCAGCCGCTGGTGGACTTGCAGACCGGCGCCGTGGCCAGCCTGGAGGCGCTGGTGCGCTGGCAGCATCCCGAGCTGGGCCTGTTGTCGGCCCAGGACTTCCTGCCGCGCGCCGAGGCGGCCGGCATGACGGCCGCCATCGGCCACTGGGTGCTGCGGCGCGCGTGCGGCGACCTGCACCACTGGCGCCAGGGCGGCCAGGCCAACCTGAAGGTGGCCATCAACGTCGCCCCCAGCCAGTTCCGCGATCCCGGCTTCGGCGCCGCCGTGGCCGCCACGCTGGACGACTACGGCATCACACCGTCCGCGCTGGCGCTGGAAATCACCGAAGTCGCCCTGACCGAGGCCGGCGCCTACTGCGACGAGGTGCTGGCCGGCTTCAAGGCGCGCGGCCTGTGCCTGACGCTGGACGACTTCGGCACCGGCCACGCCTCGCTCAGCAGCCTGAAGCGTTATCCCTTCGACGCCATCAAGATCGACGCCGACTTCATCCGCGACGTGGTCACCGACAGCAACGACGCGGCCATGTCCAAGAGCATCATCGCCATGGCCCACCACCTGGGCATGAAGGTGGTGGCCGAGGGGGTGGAGACCGAAAGCCAGTGCGACTTCCTGCGCCGCAATATGTGCGACCAGATCCAGGGGTATTTCTTCGCGCCGCCGCTGCCGCCGGGCGAGCTGCACGCGCTGCTGGCCGCCGGGCGCGCGCTGCCGCCGCACCTGCTGCGCATGCACAAGCCGCCGCGCCGCCTGCTGCTGGTGGACGACGAGCCCAACATCGTGGCCGCGCTCAAGCGCCTGCTGCGCGGCGACAACTACCAGATCTACACCGCCGGCGACGGCCCGCAGGGCCTGGAGGTGCTGGCCCAGCATCCGGTCGACGTCATCGTCTCCGACCAGCGCATGCCGGGCATGCTGGGCGCCGACTTCCTGCGCAAGGCCAGGCAGCTGGCGCCGGACACGATCCGCATCATGCTGTCCGGCTATACCGAGCTGCAATCGGTGACCGACGCCGTCAACGAGGGCGCGATCTACAAATTCCTGACCAAGCCGTGGGACGACGACCAGCTGCGCGGCCATATCGCCGAAGCCTTCCGGGTCAAGGAAATCGCCGACGACAACGAGCGCCTGCACCTCGAAGTGCGCAGCGCCAACCAGGAGCTGGCCGCCGCCAACCGCCGCATGGAACAGCTGCTGCAGGAAAAGCAGCGCCAGATCAGCCGCGACGAGATCAGCCTGAACGTCGCGCGCGAATTGCTGCAGCAATTGCCGCTGGCGGTGATCGGCATGGACGACGCCGGCATGATCGCCTTCATCAACGGCGCCGCCGAAGGCTTGTTCCGCCACGGCGGCGGCCTGCTGGGCCACGAGGCCGGCGTGGTGCTGCCCGAGCTGTTCCCGGCCGACGACGCCGGCGCCGCCAGCCCCAGCCGCCACACCGCCAGCATCGGCGGCCAGCGCTACGAAGTCCTGATGTATCCGATGGGCGAGCGCTCGGCTTCGCGCGGCAGCCTGATCACCCTCAGCAAAATGGAGCAACCCTGATGAACGCCGACAGCAACACCAGTGAAATCGGCCTGGACCAGGCCGCCGCCGGCATGATACTGGCGAGCGCGCTGCTCGACGCCAACGGCAGCGTGCTGCTGCCGCAGGACGCGGCGCTGACCGACGGCATGCTGGCCTCGCTGCGCCGGCGCGGCATCGAGCGCTGCGTGGTGCGCACCGCGGCCGAACCGGTCGACCCCGCCGTGCTGGCGCGCGAGCGCGAACGCCGCCTGCAGCGCCTCGAGCACCTGTTCCGCCACCGCGCCGACGGCGCCGGCAGCCTGCTGTTGCTGGAGCGGCTGCGCGCCTACCGCGGGCGCCAAGCGCCATGACCGCCGACGACATCATCAAGGCGGTGCGCGACCTGCCCTCGCTGCCGGCGGTGGTCAGCGAGCTGCTGGCCACCATGGACCAGGAAGACATCGACACCCATGCGCTGGCGGCCCGCATCACGCTCGACCAGGCGCTGACGGCCAAGACGCTGCGCCTGGCCAACTCCTCGTTCTACGGCATGCCGGCCAAGGTCACCACCATCCAGCAAGCGATCTCGGTGCTGGGCTTCCACAGCATCCGCACCCTGGTCACCGCCTGCTCGGTGACCGGCAGCTTCAAGCCCGGCCCCGGCAACGACTTCAACTTCCCGGCCTTCTGGCGCCACGCGATCGCCAGCGCGGTCTGCGCCCGCGTGCTGGCGCCGCACTACCGCCTCAACCCGGACACCGCCTTCACCGCCGGCCTGCTGCACGACCTCGGCACGCTGGTGATGTGCACCCGCTTCCCGGACGAATACCGGCGCGTCGGCGCCTACCGCCGCGAGCACGACTGCATGAGCGCGCAGGCCCAGACGGCCGTGTTCGGCGTCGACCACGCCGCCGTCGGCAGCGCGCTGGCCGCGCACTGGAAGTTTCCGCCGCCGATACAGCTGGCGGTGGCGGAACACCACCAGGCCGGCGAGCGCGCGGTGCGCGGCGCGCCGGTCACGCTGTCGACGGTGATCTACCTGGCCAACATCCTGGCCCACGCGCTCGACCTGTCGGAGCAGGAGGACGACCAGGCGCCGCCGCTGTCGGCCGCCGTGTGGCAGACGCTGGCGCTGAGCGAAGCCGCCTGCGACAGCATTTTCAGCGAGACCGAAAAAATGTTCCACGATATGTGCCAGATGCTGACGCCATGAATACCTCGCCCACCTCCCCGCTGGCCGCCGGCGCCCTCCCCTACGCGGAAATCGCGCTGTCGGAGTTTTTCGAGGGCCATCCGGTCCCCACCTTCGCCATCGACAACCGGCACGTGATCACCCACTGGAACCGCGCCTGCGAACACCTGCTGGGCTGGAGCAAGCTCGACATGATCGGCACCAGCAACCACTGGCAAGCCTTCTATCCCAAGCCGCGCCCGGTGCTGGCCGACCTGATCGTGGCCGGCGGCCCGGACCAGCTGGAGCTGCACTACGCCGGCAAGTACCAGCCGTCGGCGCTGATCCCCGGCGCCTTCGAGGCCGAGGATTTCTTCCCCAACATCGGCGCCCGCGGCCACTGGCTGCACTTCACCGCCGCGCCGCTGCGCGACAGCGACGGCCGGGTGGTCGGCGCGATCGAGACGCTGCGCGACGTCACCGAGCGGCGCGTGGCCGAGAACGCGCTGCGCCGCGCGCACGACAACCTCGAGCACGTGGTGGAAAAGCGCACCGCCCAGCTGGCCGACATGAACGAGCAGCTACAGGAAGACATCCGCCAGCGCCACCTGGCCGAGGCCGAGCTGCGCCACAGCAACCTGGAACTGACCGAACTCAACAACAAACTGTCGCGCGCCCAGCAGCAACTGGTGCAGGCCGACAAGCTGGCCTCGATCGGCCAGCTGGCGGCCGGCGTGGCGCACGAGATCAACAACCCCATCGGCTACATCTTTTCCAACTTCACCACCTTGCAAACCTATCTCGACCAGCTGTTCGAGATGCTGGCCGCCTACGAGCAGGCCGAGGCCGGCATGGGCTCGTCCGCCGAGGCCGCCGCGCTGCGGAGCCGGCGCGAGCAGATCGACCTCGACTTCCTGCGCACCGACATCCCGGCCCTGATGGCCGAGTCGCGCGAGGGCATCGTCCGCGTGCGCCACATCGTGCAAGACCTGAAGGACTTTTCGCGGGTCGACGCCAACCAGGAATGGGTCTGGACCGACCTGCACCGCGGCATCGATTCGACGCTCAACATCGTCGGCAACGAGGTCAAGTACAAGGCCGACGTGGTCAAGGAATACGGCGACATTCCCGACATCGAATGCCTGCCGCTGCAGATCAACCAGGTGGTGATGAACCTGGTGGTCAACGCCGCCCACGCCATCGGCGAGCAGCGCGGCCGCATCACCGTGCGCACCGGTACCGACGGCGGCGACCAGGTCTGGATCGAGATCGGCGACAACGGCAGCGGCATCGCGCCGGAGGCGCTGTCGCGCATCTTCGATCCCTTCTTCACCACCAAGGCGGTCGGCAAGGGCACCGGACTGGGGCTGTCGCTGGCCTATGGCATCGTGCAAAAGCACGGCGGCCGCATCGAGGTCGAAACCGAGCTCGGCAAAGGCACCTGCTTCCGCGTGCGCCTGCCGGTACGCCACACCGACGCCGCCGCCGGGGAGCAGCCATGAATACCGCCCTGTCGCCGGCGCCGCAGGCCGCCGCGGCCGCAGTCCCCACGCTGCTGTGCGTGGACGACGAACCGAACATCCTGTCGTCGCTGCGGCGCCTGTTCCGCCCGGCCGGCTACCGCGTGCTGCTGGCCGAGAGCGGCGCCCAGGGCCTGGAAGTGCTGGAAAAGGAAGCGGTCGACCTGGTCATTTCCGACATGCGCATGCCGGAAATGAACGGCGCCCAGTTCCTGGCCCAGGTGCGGGCGCGCTGGCCCGACACCATGCGCCTGCTGCTGACCGGCTATTCGGACATCCAGTCGATCCAGGACGCCATCAATTGCGGTGAGATCTACCGCTACATCACCAAGCCGTGGGAAGACGGCGACATCCTGCTGGTGGTGCGCCACGCGCTGGAACGGCGCGGGCTGGAGCAGGAAAAGCTGCGGCTGGAAACGCTGACGCTGCGCCAGAACGAGGAATTGAAAACCCTCAACCAGAGCCTGGAGGCCAAGGTCGAGGCGCGCACCCGCCAGCTCAAGGCCGAGCACGACGCGACGATGGCCGCGAATGGCAAGCTCAAGACCAACTTCGTCACCACCATCAAGATTTTCTCCAGCATGATCGAGCTGCGCGCGCACAACCAGCCCGGCCACGCGCGCCTGGTGGCCGACCTGGCGCGCCAGATCGCGGTGCGCATGGAGCTCGACGGGCGCGACAGCCAGGACATCTTCATCGCCGCGCTGCTGCACGACATCGGCAAGATCGGCTTTGCCGACGATCTGCTGCAAACCCCGCTGACCATGCTGAAGGGCGAATCGCTGGCCCTGTTCCGCAAGCATCCGGTGCGCGCCGAGGAGCTGCTGATGCCGCTGGAAGACTTGCGCGGCAGCGCCGCCATCCTGCGCTGCCAGCTCGAGCGCTTCGACGGCAACGGCTTCCCCGACGGCCTGGCGGGGCTGGCGATCCCGCTGGGCGCGCGCATCCTGGCGCTGGCGGCCGACTATTACAACCTGCAGCAGGGCGCGATGGTGCAGCGCCACCTGCGGCCGGACGAGGCCAAGTCGCTGATCCTCGACGCCAGCGGCAAGCGCTACGACCCGCATGTGGTGGCGGCCTTCCGCCAGATCATCGACGGCGGCGATACCGCCGGCGCCGGGGTCGAGGTGCTGTCGGGCGAACTGGTGCCGGGCATGGTGCTGGCGCGCGACCTGGTCAGCCGCGACGGCCTGATGCTGCTGTCCGTCGACCACGTGCTCGACGCCCGCATGATCCAGCAGGTGCAGGATTTCGAAACCAAGAGCGGCAACCGGCTGGCGATCTGGGTGCGCAACGCCAAGGGGGCGACATGAGCAAGATCCTGCTGGTCGACGACGAACCGAATGTGCTCAACGCGCTGCAGCGCGCGCTGACGCAGGCGCTGCGCGACGCGCCGCCGCAGATCGAAAGCTTCACCAATCCGTTCGACGCGCTCAACCGCATCTGCGCCTGCGATTTCGACCTGGTGATCTGCGACTACATGATGCCGCAGATGAGCGGCGGCGAGCTGCTGCAGGCGCTCAAGGACGTGGCGCCGAACACCGTGCGCATCATGCTGAGCGCCTCGACCGAATTCGACACCATGCTGAGCGCCATCAACCAGGCGCAGGCGTTCCGCTTCATGAGCAAGCCGTGGGAGGTGGCCGAGCTGGAACAGAATGTGCGGCAGGCGCTGGCGCTGCGCGCCGAGCTGGTCGGTCAGCCCGGCGCCACGCCGCAGGAGCTCGAGGCGCAGCGGCTGGAAGCCGAGGAGCCCGGCCTGCTGCGGGTCAAGCGCGACGCCGACGGCTCCATCATCCTTTAGCCTGCGACGGCTGCACCGGCAGGTGCACCGTGAAGCGCGTGCCCTGGCCCACCGTCGAGGCGACCTCGATGCGGCCGCCGTGGCGGTTGACGATGCCGTAGGACAGCGACAGGCCCAGCCCGGTGCCGCTGCCGACCGGCTTGGTGGTGAAGAAGGGCTCGAAGATGCGGTTCAGGTTTTCCGGCGCGATGCCGACGCCGTTGTCGCCGACCTCGATCCAGACCCAGTCGTTGGCGGCGCCGGTGCGGATGGTGATCACGCCCTGCTCGCGCAGCGCGTGCGCGGCGTTGACCAGCAGGTTCATGAACACCTGGTTTAGCTGCGAGGCCAGGCAGGTCACCGGCGGCAGCACGCCGTACTGCTTCTCGACCCGCGCCTTGTACTTGATCTCGTTGCTGACGATGTTCAGCGTGCTGTCCAGGCCGTGGTGCAGGTCGGCCACCTGCCACTCGGTCTCGCCGACGTGGGAAAAATCCTTCAGCGCCTGGACGATGTCCTTGACCCGCTTGAGGCCGTCCATCGATTCGCGCACCAGGTCGGTCACGTCGTCCTTCAGGAACTCCAGGTCGGCCTGACTGCGCAGCGCCGCCAGCTGGGCCGCCAGCGCCGGATGCGGCGCCGCCGCCTGCTCGTACTGGTCGATCACGCCCAGCAGCGTGCCGACGTAATTCTTCAGCGAGCCCATGTTGGAATTGACGAAGCCGACCGGGTTGTTGATCTCGTGCGCGATGCCGGCCGCCAGCTGGCCGATCGACGCCATCTTCTCCGATTGCAGCAGTTGCTCGTGGGCGTCGCGCAGTTCGGCGATCAGCGCCTGCTGCTCGACGCCCTTGGACTGCAGCGCCTCTTCCATGCGCTTGCGCGCGGTGATGTCGGTCAGCGAGCCGATCACCTCCAGCGGCTTGCCGTGCTCGTCGCGGATCAGGCGCAGCGTATCGTGCATCCACAGATAGCTGCCGTCATGGATGCGGAAGCGGTACTCGTAGGCGCGCTGGCCCTCGGTGAACACCAGCGCCAGGCTGGAAAAGATGGCCGGCGCGTCGTCCGGATGGATATGGTCGAACCAGAAGTTCGGATCGGCCACCATCTCTTCGGGCCGGTAGCCCAGCACATTCAGGGCGTTGTTGCTGACAAAGGTCATCTTGAAGTCGCCGCTGGGCACGGTGCAATAAATGATGGCCGGGGTGTTGTCGACCAGGTATTGCAAGCGCACCAGGGGCGACGCCGCTTCGGCCGGCACGGTGCCGGCGGCGGTATCGGAAGAAAAGAGCTCGAACTCGTCAAATTGCATCTTGATAGCCTCGCGACGGCGTCAGACCTGCGCAGGGCGCGCAGGCGGACGGCAAGCAAGCGCGTGCGCGGCTGTCTCGATTATGCCCTACTTTAGGCTGGGCGCAGCGTTCAATCAGGTTTCAATGCGACCAGGTCGGACTCCACGCGTACGACGGCTCGACCGGCGGCGGCAGCGGCGGCGCCATCCACTGGCGCGGATCGACGCGGTAGTACTTGAGGAATTCCGCAAACAGCTCGGCGTGGTGCTCGGCCATCTGGTACGGCTTTTCAAAGAAGGTCTCGGTGGCCACGGCGAAGAACTCGGCCGGGTTGGTGGCGCCGTAATGGTCGATCACCGTGTGCTGGCGGTACATGGCGTGCATGCGCAGGTTCTGGTAATCGCGCGACAGCACTTCCGACCATTCGCGGTAGCTGGCCGGATTGCCCAGGTAGGGGGCGCCGTTGGCGCGGCCCGATTCGCTGTCCAGCTGGTGCGCGAACTCGTGCAGCACGATGTTGTGGCCGTCGGTCCAGTCGCCGGCGCCGTGCCGCACGTCGTCCCAGGACAGCACCACGCGGCCGTCGTCCCAGGATTCGCCCAGCATGCTCTGGTGGCCGGGCGTGACGACGCCGCCGGGGCCGACGTCGGCGCGCCGCGCCACGAAGGCGCTGGGGTAGACCAGGATGGTGTGCAGGGCCGGGTAGACCTTGCTGGGCCGGTTCAGCAGCAGCAGGCAGGCCTGGCCGGCGATGGTCACGGCCATCTCGTCGGTGACCTCCAGGCCCTCGCAGCCGACGAATTTCTTTTGATGCAGGAACTGCACCACCAGCCGCCGCAACTGCTGCCGCAGCTCCGGCGCCATGCGGCGGTAGACCGGGATATTGCGTTGTAAAACCGCCTCGGCGTGGGCCGGCAAAGGCCGGGCCAGCACCCGTTTCAGGCGCCAGTGCGGGTAGTAGAAAGGCAGCGCTATCGCCAGCGCCGTCAGGGCGATCCAGATCAAAGCTTCCATGTGCCGCAGGTCCGTGTCATGTCCAATGCTGGCTAGGTGGGGCGGTCCGGCCGCATTTCAATATGTCAACATCAAAACCACGAAAACAAACAGCCGGCGCAGTTCGCACTGCCCGGCCGTTCATGATACGCCCGCAGGGGCGCCGACTTGCTGCTTATTCCGCTTTTTGCTGCGACGGCGCCATGCCGAACAGGGCGGCGACCAGCGGATCGCGCATCACCGGACCGCGGTTGACGCGGATCGCATAGTGGGTGTCGTCGGCCAGGATGTGGAAGTGGCGGCCGCTGCCGGCCATGGCCTGCTCGCGGATGCCGGGACGTTCCTTGCGCGGCGGCGCGCCTTCGCGCTTGGGCTGGACGATCGCGGCCAGGAAGGCGGCCACGCGCTCGGGGTCGGGGGTCAGCTGGTAGACCGCCTTGCCCAGGTAGGTGGCGGTGCCTTCGACATAGCGCGCCAGCTCGATCACGCCGGCTTCGCGCAGGTCGCGGATGTATTTGCGGGCGCCGGACGGCGAAAACTTGAGGAACCAGGCGATTTCGTCGGCCAGCATCTCGTGCATGGAGAGTTCGCCGATCAGCTTCTGCATGTTTTCGATGCGGCGCAGCGTGGCCGAGGTCGAACGCACGCGCTCGATGGAGGCCATCGACAAGGCTGGCTTGCGGTCCAGTGGTGCAGGCGCCGGACGCTCGACCAGCATCAGCTTGGCCGTGGTGGCTTGCATTTCGGACGAGGCTTTCATCTCGTTCTGAACCAGCGTTTGAGGTTGTCTGACAGCATGCATTTGAACACTCCTTATAACAATTGCCGAGATTGGTGGCGTTGAATGAAGAATGCCGGTTTGGCGCCTCATGGTCTGTGCGGCAACGAACATTAGCGATGCATCTATGCGTTTAAAGGTGGGACAAGGGAAAAAGACATAAGTTTCAAGAAATGTGACGAATTTGATACACCACAAGCTTTTGTGCGCTAGCGAACGGACCGTCCGCACCAACTTGCCTAATCTTCGGTCCAACAGCCGTGTTAAGACATTGCTGGCAATGAAACATTTTTTAATAATCGGGAGCAAACCTGTGAATAAATCCAAGAAAATCGCCATCGCCGCCGCAGCCCTGTGCGCGTCGTTTTCCGCCCTGGCTCAGGATGCGGTCATCAATCCATCGTGGTACATCCAGCCCAGCGTCAACGCCATGAAGCCCGATTCGGACTTCGGCGTGGACAAGCGCGGCTACGGCGCCGGCCTCAAATTCGGTAAGGCCGTCAATGAGAACTGGGACGTGCAAATGGGTACGACCTATGCCCGCTCCCGTGAAAATGGCGAGCGCTACCAGCAGAACACCCTGGGTGTGGACGGCCTGTTCCTGTTCTCCCGCAAGTCCTTCCGTCCCTTCCTCCTGGTCGGCGCCGGCGTCGAACGCGACAAGGCCAACCTGAACCTGGTCGGCGAGCGCCGCAAGAACTCGCCTTACGTCAGCGCCGGCCTGGGCTTCCAGGCCGACCTCAGCGAACGCGTGGCCCTGCAGGCCGACATCCGCGACGTGCATGGCTTCATCCGCGGCGACACCTTCCCCAACAGCAAGAGCAACAACTACTACGCCACCGTCGGCCTGAACATCGCCTTCAACGCGCCACCGCGTCCGGCACCACCGGCCCCACCGCCGGCGCCTGCCGCCGTCGAACCGCCGCCACCGCCACCGGCACCGCTGCCACCGCCGCCGCCACCACCGGCACGCTTTGAAAAAGTGACGATGTCGGCAACCGAGCTGTTCTCGTTCGATAGCGCCAAGCTGAACCCGAACCAGCCCAAGCTGGACGACATCGCCAACGTGCTGAACGCGAACTCCAGCATCGACAACGTGGTCATCAGCGGCTACGCCGACCGCCTGGGCAGCGACAAGTACAATCAGAAGCTGTCGGAAAAACGCGCCAACTCGGTCAAGGAATACCTGGTCGGCAAAGGCGTGGCGGCCAACCGCCTGAACGCGGTCGGCAAAGGCGAATCCAATCCTGTCGTGACGTGCAACGACAAGAAACGCGCCGACCTGATCAAGTGCCTGGAACCTAACCGCCGCGTCGAAGTCGAGCAAATCACCATCGAACGCCGCGTGCAGTAAGCGGTCCGCCCCGCGACTGCGGTCGCGGGGCGTGCGATCCGATGAAGGCCAACATAGGCTCCGTGCTGAAATGCACGGTCTCCGAATGGTTTGAACACCGCGCCGGCAGCATGGGCGCGGCGTTGGCGTTTTACACGCTGTTTTCGCTCGCCCCCATCCTGGTGCTGGTGCTGGCCATCGCCGGCTGGTTCTACGGCCCGCAGGCGGCGCAGGGCGAGCTGTTCACGCAGCTGCGCGGCCTGGTCGGCAGCCAGGGCGCGGACGCGATCCAGCTGGTGCTGGCCGGCGCCCGCGACAAGGAACAAGGGCGGCTGGCCACCATGGCCGCCGGCGCCCTGCTGCTGTTCGGCGCCACCACCGTGTTTGCCGAACTCAAGGCCAGCCTGGACGCGATCTGGCAAGTCCCTCCCCTCACCCGCGGCACGGCCTGGGACGTCGTCCGCACCCGCCTGCTGTCGTTCGGCATGGTGCTGGTGCTGGCGTTTCTGTTGATGGTGTCGCTGGTGGTCAGCGCCGTGCTGGCGCTGCTGGAGAAATACTGGGGCGGCATCTGGCGCGATGCCGGCATCGTGCTGTCGGTGCTGAACACCACCATCAGTTTCGTGGTGATCGCCGCGCTGTTCGGCGTGATCTTCAAGATGCTGCCGCGCGTCCGACTGTCGTGGCACGACGTCACCATCGGCGCGCTCGGCACCGCCGCCCTGTTCACGCTCGGGAAATATGCGATCGGCGCGTATATCGGCAACAGCGGCGTGGCCGGCAGCTTTGGCGCCGCCGGCTCGCTGATCGCCCTGCTGCTGTGGGTCTACTACTCGGCGCAGATCTTCTTCCTCGGCGCCGAGTTTGCGCGGCAATACGCGCTACAGCTGGGCAGCCTGCGCGGGGGGCGCCTGCGCTAGCGCGCGCTTTGCGCCAGCAGCTGCTGCAGGTACTGCTTCCACAGCGCCGCCATGGTGTGGCTGCCGTGGCCGCGCGTGGCGTCGGTATAGGGCAGCACCACGGCGCTGCCGCGCTTGACGCGCTTGATCTCGGTTTCCAGTATCTTCAGCTCGGGCGGATTGATCAGGTCGTCGGCGCTATTGACGGCCAGCAGCGGCGCCACGATCTTTTCCAGCGCCGGCGCCGGATCGTAGTCTTCCGAAGCCCGCAGCTGATACATCAGGTCGGTGGCGTCGGCGGTCTGCATGCCGGCCGCGACGTAGCTGTCGAGCGCGGCGTCGGCCGCCGCCAGCGTCGGCAATTGCAGCTGACGCTGCACCGTATTGCTGCCCATCAGGTACAGCATCTCCTCGCCCACGCGCAGGCTTGGCGGCTGCGTCGTATACTCGCCGCCCTTCCATTCCGGATCGTTGCGGATGGCGTCGATGACCACGCGGCGCCAGACCCGGTTGCGGCCGGAAATCTGCGTCGGCACGCTGGCCAGCGGCATCAGCGCATCCATGAACAGCGGATAGCGCTCGCCCCACACCCACGATTGCATGCCGCCCATCGAGGTGCCCATCACCAGCCGCAGGTGGCGCACGCCCAGGCCCTCTTCCAGCAAGCGGTGCTGGGCGTCGACCATGTCGTTGTAGCCGTAGTGCGGGAAGCGCGCGCGCAGGCCGTCGCTGGGCTTGCTGGACTGGCCGTGGCCGATGCCGTCGGTCAGGATGATGTAGTAGCGCGCGGCGTCCAGCAGGCCGCCCGGCCCGAACAGCTCGCCGGCGAATTCGGGACGCAGGAACTGGGCACCGGTGCCGCCGGTGCCATGCGTGATCAGCACCGCGTTGTTCACCACGCCCTGGGCGTCGCGCCGGGGCGTGCCCAGAGTGCGGTAATGGATGCGCAGCTCGGCCAGCTTCTCGCCGGACGCGAACTGGAAATTCTTCAGATGGAAATCGCCTTCGACCGGGGCGGGATAGCTGGCGGCCTGGGCAGCGCCCAGGGCCAGCAGCAGGGTCAGACATGACAGTATTTTCAGCATGGGTGCGCTCTCGGAATGGAACGCGTCATCATACCTCAGCCCGCATACCTCGGCTCACCTACTCTCCCAGCAGTTCGGCCACCACCTCCATGCCCTCGACACGCTCGGCCACCACCTTGACGATGACGATCAACGGCACGCCCAGCAGCAAGCCCCAGACGCCCCACAGCCAGCCCCAGAACAGCAGGCTGACGAAGACGGCGGCCGGATTCATGCGCGCGAAGCGGCCCGTCATCCAGGTCGCGATGACGGTGCCGACCAGCGTCGCGATGCCGAGCGAGGCGCCCATCACCAACAAGCTCATCTTCAGCGATTCGAACTGCAGGAAGGCCACGATGCCGGTCGCCAGCATGATCAGCAGCGGACCGAAGTAAGGCATCAGGTGCAGCAGGCCGGCCACGATGGCCCAGGCGCCGGCGTTCTCCAGGCCGATCCAGCGCAGCGCCACCCACATCAGCAGCGCCAGCATGCCGTTGGTGACCAGCAGCATCAGCATGTATTTCTGGATCGAGGTATTGATGTCCTCCAGGATGTGCACGGTGATCTTCTTCTTGCTCAACGACGGCCCGGTCAGCTTGACCAGCTTGCGCTTGAAGGTGTCGCCCGACAGCAGCAGGAAAAACACCAGGAAGATCACCATCGTCGACTGGCTCAGGAACACCATCACGCCGCGCGAGCCGGCCCACACCCAGTCCATGACGGGGATGCTGTCCGGCGGCGCCGTGGCGGCCTTGCGCGCCGCGCGCCGCTCCTGGGCGCCGGCGGTGGCTTGCTGCAATTCGGTGGCGACGTCCTGGATGCGCTGCAAGGCGCTCGGCCCGCCGCCGTGCAGCCGGTCCGACAGCAGGCGCGACAGCTTGTGGCCGGCGCTCGGCAATTCCTCGACGATGGATTGGAACTCGCCCTGCACCTTGTCGATCACCAGCACCGAGCCGCCGAGGATGGCGGCGGTGACCAGCGTGGCGCCGATCAGGCGCGGCACGCGCATGCGCTCCAGCCAGCACACCAGTGGACTGAGCATGTAGGTGATCAGGATGCCGAGCAATAAGGGGACCAGGAAATTGCGCGACCATTGCAGCGCATAGATGAAGGCCACGGTGGCGATGACGCCGAGCGCCAGGCCGCGCGCGTGGACATGCAGGGGAATCCGGGCAAGGTCGCGCGGCAGCTCGATGGGAGCGTCGCCGTCGGCGCTGAGCGCCTGTGCATGAGTCTGGGGGAGATCGACAGGCTGGTTCATGATGGCTCACAAAAAAAATGCCGGCGCGGCATGCTCGCAAGAGCACGGCGCGCCGGCGGGTCACATCTGCTTACTTGACGTGCAGATCGTTCTTCACAGCCGTCACGCCCTTGACGCCGCGCGCCACTTCGGCGGCCTTGGCGATGTCGCCAGGCTGGGCCACGAAGCCGCTCAGCTGCACCGTGCCCTTGAAGGTTTCGACATTGATTTCAGTCGACTTCAGGCTAGGTTCGTTGAAAATGCTGGCTTTGACTTTGGTGGTGATGACGGAATCGTCGACATACTCGCCGGTGCCTTCTTTGGTGGAAGTCGATGCGCAGCCGGCGGTGGCCAGCAGCGAGACGGTGAACAGGGCAGTAGCGATTTTATGTGCGATTTTCATGGCGATTCTCCTTGGAGTTATTAAACAATGAGTTTGTCAGCCAGCGGGACGCTTGGACGTCTCTGCTACCGATGTAGACGTTTTACGCTGCTTGCAAATCGACCTCTGTACGGTACCGTACACACATCAAAATTCACCAAAAACGCCACAATGCGAATCGGTGCGCAAGCGCACAGACCCTGTCGCCCAGCGTGACTATTCTGGACTCACACTTTTCCAGGAGGACAATATGAAACACGCTACTACGCTTGCAGCAGCCGTCGTCGCCGGCTGCGCCATCCTCAGCGGTTGCGCCAGCAACAACCAGCAACCGCAGCAGGTCGGCTATACCAACCAGGAGTCCGCCACCTACGGCACCATCGATTCGATCCAGGTGGTGCAGGCCAAGGCCGGCACCAGCGGCGGCGGCGCCGTCGCCGGCGGCCTGGTCGGCGCATTGCTGGGTAACCAGGTCGGCTCGGGCAGCGGCCGCACCGCCGCCACCGTGGCCGGCGCGGTCGGCGGCGCCGTGGTCGGCAACAAGGTCGAGGAAGGCCGCAACCAGCCGCAACAGCAATACCAGATCAGCGTGCGCATGGATAACGGCGACTACCGCATCGTCAACCAGGACAGCGTCTACGACCTGCGCGTCGGCAACCGCGTGCGCCTGGTGGACGGCCGCCTGTATCGCTATTAATGATGCCAGCGCGGGACCAGTCACCATTTAAAACAAACGGGAGAAAAACATGGGCACCATCATTCTAATCATTCTGGTCCTGGCACTGATCGGTGCGCTGCCGACCTGGCCGCACAGCCGCGAATGGGGCTACGCCCCCAGCGGCATCACCGGCCTGATCGTAGTGATACTGTTGATTATGCTGCTGACCGGCAGGTTATAAACACGGGAGAACATCATGACTCATCGCCTCGTACTCGGCGTGATGATGGCTTGCGCGGCGCTGGCCGCGCAGGCGCAGGACACCACGCCGCAACCGAACGTCCAGCTCCAGCAGCAGGAAATCGCCAGGGGCGATCCGGCCCGCTGGTACCAGGAAGACACGACCGCGTCGGCGCAGACGCGCACGCTGCGCAAGGAAATCGGCGCGGCCTTGGCCGAGGCCAGGCTGGCCTGCAAGCAAGGCCCCGCCACCGAACGCCGCGCCTGCATGAAGGAAGCGCAGGAGACCTACCAGCGCGACATGGCCAGCGTGCCGCAGATCCTGGCGCAGAACCGCTAGGGGTGGGCGGCCGCCTCAGGCGGCCCGCTCGCGCGCCGGTCCGGCACGCAGCTCCTGCGGCGGCAATTCATGCACCACCAGCGGCGTGTCTTCCGTCACAAAGCTCAACCAGCCGGCGGCCTTGATGGCGCGCTGCGCATCCTGGTAGCCCTGGTCCCAGCGCCACTGGATGGATCCCTCGGAAAAATTGATGTCCTTGGCCGCCATGTTCCAGTCGCGCCCGGCATACGGCAGCCGCACCACATGCAGCGTGCTGCCGCAGCCCAGCGCATCCAGTTCGCGCGCGGCCTGCTCGGTCCTGGCCTGCGGCGGCAAGGCCAGGTACAGGTCGCGCAGCTTTTGCCGCATCTTGTGGGTGGTCACATAGTCGGCCAGGTGGCGCTGCGAGCGCGAGGCGAAGGTCACATCCTTCTGCCGCGTCTGCACCTGGTCCAGCGTGGTCGGTTCCTCGCCGTCGGCGCTCCACAGGTCCACCATGAAACACAGGGTGTCGACCTGCTGGCTGTCGTCCAGCACGGTCTCCAGCGGCGTATTCGAATACAGGCCGCCATCCCAGTACAGGTCGCCATCGATGCGCACCGCCGGAAAACCCGGCGGCAGCGCCCCGCTGGCGCGGATATGGTCGGCATGGATGGTCTGCTCGCGGTTGTCGAAGCTGCGCAGCGTGCCGCTGGTGACCTTCAGCGCGTTGACCGTCAGGCGGGTGCCGCCCGGCGCGTTGAGGTAGTTGAAATCGACCAGCTGCTTCAGCGTGTCGCGCAATTCCGTCGTATCGTAGAAACTGGCTTCCTCGGGCGCGACCTCGGCGCCGGCAGCAAACGGACTGAACAAGCGCGGCGAGAAAAATCCGGGCACGCCGCGCAGCAGCGTATCCCAGGTTTGCAGCAGGATGTTGGAGCGGCGCAGCTGGTCGGTCACGCGCCGCATGTCGAAGCTGTCGCGGTGGGCGATGCCGTGCCAGAACTGGCGCAGCCGCGATAAACGGGTTTCGTGGGGATTGCCGGCCAGGATGGCGGCGTTGATGGCGCCGATCGAGGTGCCGACGATCCAGTCCGGCGCCAGGCCGTGCTCGTGCAAGGCCTGGAACACGCCGGCCTGGTAAGCCCCCAGCGCGCCCCCGCCCTGCAGCACCAACACGATGCGCAGCCCTGCGGGATTGAGCGGGTTGGCGGGCGAACTCAAGGCGTCTCTTGTTCCGGCGTACTCTTGCGCCGCAGCAGCCAGGCCACGCCGACGCCGAGCGCCAGCGCCACGCCGATGGCTGGCTTGATCAGGCGCTTGCGCGCGATGAACGAGCCGACCGTCAGCGCGTACGGCATCAGGGACTTGATGTTGACGCCGCTCAGGCCACCCGGCTGCAGCAAGCCGCCCAGGCGCGCCCTGGCCATGCCCACCGCCTGATCGACCGCGCCGTGGAACAGCGCGTCCGGATGCAGCGCGTTGGCGAGCAGCGCCTTGGCATGCACGACCTTGATGCGATAGAGCTCGCCTTCGCGTATCAGCTTCTGTTTCTCGGCCGCCAGTTCGGCGGCCTCGGTTTCCTTGCTCATGGCTCTCCTTACAACAGCATGTCGCGGTCGGACTTGAGTTCCGCCATGGTCGCCGGCAGCGACAGCTTGCCGCTGCGGATCAAACCGCGCGCGTACAAGACCAGGCCGATAGCGACCAGCAGGAACACGCCGGTGATGATGGGCAGGATGACCCAGCCGATCACGCTCCAGGCCAGCCAGACCACCGTGACGGTGGCGTAGATCAGGGCCAGGCTGCCCACCGCCACCGCCAGCGCGAACACCAGCACCAGCTTCAGCAGGTGATTGCGGACCTCCGACAGCTCCAATGCGGCCAGCTCCAGCCGCGTCAGCAGCAAGCCGACCGCGTTGCGGGTCACATTGCCCAGCGATGCGATCAGGCCCGGCGGACGGTTTCCTTCGTCAGCATGCGCCACGATGGATTACTTGCGGCCGATGATCACGCCGATCAGCAGGCCGACGCCGGCCGCGGCGGCGATCGAGCGCCATGGGTTTTCCTTGACGTATTCGTCGGCATGCTTGGCCGCTTCCTTGCCGGCAGCCACCGCGCTCACCTGGGCTTCATGGGCCTTGGCCAGTGCCGTGTCCAGCGCGCGCATGCCGCGGCCGCGCAGTTCCTCGGCTTTTTCGCCGGTCAGCGCGGTGGCGGCGGTAAACAATGCCTGCGCATCTTTCACCAGCGTTTTCACGTCGTTATTCACGGTACTGATGTTTTGTTCCAGCATGATGAAGCTCCTGTTGTGGTTGTGGTGTGAAAACTTTACAGCAAATCGCGCAGATCCGGGTTCACCTTATGCAAGCAAATCACGCATATCGTCCGCGTGCTCTTCCTCGACCGCCATGATCTTGATCAACAGATGGCGCGTCGTCGGATCGCTATCGCCGATCTGTTCGATCATCTGCCGGTACGATTCGATGGCGACCCGCTCGGCGATCAAATTGGCCTTGACCATCGATTGTACGTCGTCAGAAGCATCATACTCGGCATGGCTACGTGCGAGCAATGTTGCCGGATTGAAATCAGGTTGTCCATTCAATTGAACAATCCGCTCGGCCAGCCAGTCGGCGTGCTCCTGCTCCTGGGTGGCGTGCTCCAGGAATTCGGCCTTGATCGGGCCGTTCTGCAGCCCGCTGACCGTGTAGTAATGCCGCTTGTAGCGCAAAATGCAGACCAGTTCGGTCGCCAGCGCGTCGTTCAGCATCTTGACGACGGCGGCGCGGTCGCCCTGGTAGCCGGCGGTGACCGGACCGTCCTGCAGGTTGCGGGCCGCCGCGCGGATGGCTTCGGTGTCGATACCTGCCGGTTTGGTGGGGTTAGATTCAGCCATGATAGTCCTTCCTTTGTGAGAAATACGGTGTCGGTCCTTAGCGTCGGTTGGCGATCGGCTGGCCGTTCTGCGACAGCACGATTTCCACGCGGCGGTTCAGCTGGCGGCTGCCGGCGTCGCTGTTGCTGGCGACCGGGAATGCTTCACCGTAGCCGCGGGTGGCGATCTTGTCGGCTTTCACGCCCAGGCCGATCAGCGCGTTACGCACGGATTCGGCGCGGCGCTGCGACAGCTCCAGGTTGTGCGACGAGGTGCCGGTGCTGTCGGTAAACCCTTCGATCAACACGGCGCTCTGTGGTTCCTGCAGCAGCACGTCGGCCATCTTTTGCGCGGTGCGCATGCCTTCGGCGCTCAGCTCGGCGCGGTCGACATTGAACAGCACGTCGTTCAGCGTGATCACCAGGCCGCGGTCGGTCTGCTTGGCTTGCAGGTCGGCCAGCTGCTGTTGCAGCGCGGCGTTCTTGGCCTGCTCGTCGCGCGCCGCGCTGGTGGCGGCTTCGGCCTGCAGGCGGGCGGCGTCGGCCTGGGCCTTGGCCTGCTCGGCGCTCATGCGGGCCTGGTCGGCGGCGCTGCGGGCCTGGTTGGCTTCGGCGGTGCGTTGTTCCAGGCGGATTTCATCGCGCTGGCGGCCGGCGTTGGCGACATCAGCCTCGGCCTGCTTTTGCTTGGCCACTTCCTGCGCGGTGGCGATCTTTTGCTTGGCGATGTAGGCCAGCTTGTCGATCTCGTTCAGGCTTTCCTTTTTCGCGGCGGCGGCGTTGGCGCGGTCCAGCGCATCGGCGGCGGCCTTGAATTCCAGCGGTGCGCTGGCGGCCACCGACGGGTTGCTCTGCGCCGCCATGAAGTCGCCGCGCGCCTGGTCGAGCGTGCTGGTGGTGGTTGGCGTGGTGCTGCAAGCCGCGAAGAACACGGACATCGCAAACACGGTTGGAATCAGGTGTAGTTTTTTCATGATCGGTCTCCTTGATTATTGTTGTTGGGTGGTGCTGTTGGCACGGTTCAGCTCTTCGCGCAGCAGGCGGATGTTCTGCTGCAGCTCGTCGGCGGCGCTGGAGGCCTTGGCCGAGTTGGCCTTGCTCTGCGCCAGTTGCGCATCGGCCGACGCCTGCGTCGCCAGGTCTTGCGCGGTCTTGTAATCCTTGGCCGCCAGCGCCTGGTTGGCGCGCATCAGTTTTTCGCGCGCCGACTGCATTTCGGCAGGCGCGAGGTCGGCGGCACCGGCGCTGGTGGCGTTGGCCACGGCGGCGCGGGATACCGCGACATCGGCGGTGGCCGGCGCCTTGTTGCTGGCGCAAGCGGCCAGGCCCAGCACCATCGCAGCGCCGCACAACATCATGTTTACTCGGTTCGTCGTCATCATTATTGTTCTCCTTAAAATTGTGATCGGGACGGATACGTTATATGCCGACGGCGCCGCACCTTCAGTACGGTGCCGCACACTGACGCGCCGCCTGCTACCGTTGGGTGCGGCAGCGCACCATCGCGATGTTGACGCCGCCTTAGAGTGTGTAAAATGCCGCAACTAACTATAAGAAAACAGGTCTCATGCTCATGCCCCCGTTCCTGCCGCTCAATCGCCACTCCCGCATCGTCCTCGCCGCCGCCGGCGTGCTGGTCGCCCTGCCCGTCGTCGTCGCCGTCGCGATGGCCAACTACGATTGGAACAAAGCCAAACCCTGGCTGAACGACAGGATCAGCGAATCGATCGATCGCCCGTTCGAGATCCGCGGCGAACTTTCATTGACCTGGCGGCAGCAGGGCCGCAGCGGCGACCGCACCTGGCACGATTACCTGCCGCTGCCGCACCTGGTGGCCAGGGACGTCCATATCGGCAATCCGGCAAGCATGCGGGCGCCGGCCGAGATGGCCAGCGTCAGCCAGTTCGCCTTTGCCGTCGAGCTGTTGCCGCTGCTCCAGCAAAGGATAGCGATCCCGGTGCTGCGTTTCGACAACCCGGTGGTGCTGCTGCAGCGCGACGCCGATGGCAAGCACAACTGGGACTTCAAACAGGCCGACAAGCCGTCGCCGTGGAAGCTGGACCTGCAGCGCGTGGTCTTCACCAAGGGCACGATGCGCTACATCGATGCCATGACGCACGTCGATGCCAGCGCCGACATCGACACCATCAACGCCGACCCGACCTACGGCATCGCCTGGCAATTGCGCGGCAAGTGGAACAAGCAGGACATCAAGGGCAGCGGCAAGGCCGGCGCCGTGCTGGCGCTGCAGCAGCAAACCGCGCCCTTCCCGCTGACGGCCAGTCTGAACGTCGGCGGCACCAGCATCGCGGTGACCGGCACGCTGACCAAGCCGACCGCGCTGACCGCGTTCGACATGCGGCTCAAGGTCTCCGGCCCCAGCATGGCGCGGCTGTACGGCCTGACCGGCGTGCTGCTGCCGGAAACCCCGCCCTTCGCCACCGAGGGCCACCTGACCGGCAGCCTGGGCGCCGACACCAGCCGCTGGGTCTACGACCAGTTCACCGGCAAGGTCGGCAGCAGCGACATCGCCGGCAAGCTCGACTACACGGCCGGGCCGTCGCGGCCGGTGCTGACCGGCGCGGTGCAATCGAAGCTGCTGCAGTTCACCGACCTCGGACCGCTGATCGGCGCCGACTCCAACGCCAGCAAGCAGGCGCGCGGGGCCGAGGCGGTCCAGCCGGGCAACAAGGTGCTGCCGGTGGAAGTCTTCCGCACCGAGCGCTGGACCGCGCTCGACGCCGACGTCGGCTTCAAGGCCCAGCGCATCACGCGCGACCACGACCTGCCCATCCACAACCTCGACACGATGATCCACATGAAGGACGGCGTGCTGTCGCTGACGCCGCTGAACTTCGACATCGCCGGCGGCCGCTTCACCTCCAACGTCATGCTCGACGGCAGCGGCAAGGTCAACGCCAGCGCCATCCGCGCCGAGCTCAAGGCCGGCGCCCGCCATCTGCAGCTGAAGCAGCTGTTCCCCAAGATCGACGGCATGCAGGCCACGGTGGGCGAAGTCAACGCCGACATCTCGCTGTCGGCCACCGGCAACTCGGTGGCCAGCCTGCTGGGCTCGTCCAACGGCGAACTCAAGGGCGTGATCAACGAAGGCAGCGTCAGCAAGCTATTGCTGGAGGAGATGGGGCTCAACATCGGCAGCGTGGTGCTGACCAAGGTGGTGGGCGACAAGCAGGTCAAGCTCAACTGCATGGTCACCGATTTCGCCGTCACCGACGGGTTGATGCGGTCGCGCCTGTTCGTGGTCGACACCTCGGAAGCCAGGATCGACATCGCCGGCACCGTCAACCTCGGCAACGAAAAGCTGGACCTGACGCTCAAGCCGGACGCCAAGAGCATGCGTGTGATCTCGCTGCGGGCGCCGATCTACGTGCGCGGCACCTTCAAGGATCCGGACATCAGCGTCGACAAGGGCGTGCTGGCGTTGCGCGCGGGCGGCGCGCTGGCGCTGGCCGTGGTGGCGCCGGTCGCCGCCATCCTGCCGCTGGTCAACACCGCCGCCGGCGAAAGCAGCGGCTGCACGGCGCTGCTGGCCCAGGCCGGCGGCAAGCCGGTCGCGCCGGCGCCGGGCAAGGCGCGGGCCGTCAAACCCAAAGGATAAGTCCTCAACGTGTGCTGGCGAACGGAATGCGGCCCGCGCCTGACGTACTCTGGCGCCATTGGGAGAGGCGCAATACCGCGTCTTGACCTGCCAGTGAGGAGAACAGCATGAAGAACATCAAGCACATCGCATCGACGGCCGCCATCGTGGCAGCCACGCTGGGCCTGAGCGCATGCGCGGGCATGTCGAATCAGGACAGGAACACCGCGGTAGGCGCCGGCGTCGGCGCGGTAGCCGGCTCGGTACTGACCGGCGGCAGCGCGGTCGGCACGGTAGGCGGCGCAGCGGTTGGCGGCGTGATCGGCAACCAGGTACAAAAGCCCCCACGTTAATCGCCCCGCAAAAAAACAAACGGACCTTCGGGTCCGTTTTTCATCCGGGGTCAGGTCCAAAACCTGGACATGGGCTCTACCGTAGCCTTCGCTACGGTAGAGCCCGTGTCCAGGTTTTGGACCTGCCCCCGGAGTTATAGCAGCACGTTGGCCATGCCGATCAGGCCGTCGTCCTTGACCAGCTCGTAGCAGTGGCAGGAGACCGCTTCCAGGCCGGCCGAGTCGAGGATCTCGATGTTGCCGCGGCTGTAGCTGATCAGCTTTTGATGCTGCAGCGCGCTGGCGGCTTTGGTGACGCCGACGCGGCGCACGCCCAGCGCGTGCGCGAGGAATTCATGGGTCAGGTGGAATTTTTCCGATTGCAAGCGGTCGCGCGTGATCAGCAGCGAACGCGCCAGCCGCGCCTCCAGCACGTGGAAGCGGCTGCACACGGCGATCTGGATCGCTTGCGCCAGCAAGGTGTCGGTGTAGCGGTGCAGCAGACGCTGCAGCGATTCCATGCGGCTGAACTCGGCGGCGAAGTCGGCCACATCGATGCGGTTGGCGCGGCCCGAGCGCTGCACCACCGCGCGCACCTGCGCCATCTCGTGGGCCAGCACCACCGAGGCGCCCAGCATGCCTTCGCGCCCGACCGAGCCGACTTCCAAGGTCATGCGGCCTTCGGCCACCGCCAGCAGCGAGATCAGGCAGTCGACCGGAAAGTAGACATGGCGTATCGCCTGCCCGGGCTCGTACAACACTTCCCCTACTTCGACCCGCACCGTCTCGCTCAGCGCGGCGAGGTGACTTTGATCGTCTTCGGGCAGGCTGCTCAGCAGGCGGTTGAGCGCCTGCCTTGGCTGCGCTCGGTCTTCGTCGGGCGGATGTGAGAGAGAGGTATGCATGAGACCAGCGTAATGGCAATGATTTTCCCTGTATGTACGGTGACGCACGGAAGCAAGGGATGTCTCGTAGGAAAATACGAGGCGTGATGCACTACCTCAACCATAAAAAAGGACACCCCATGAATACTCCCAACACCACCCGCTCCATTCATCCGGTCATGGTGATCGCCGCCGTCGCGGTGGTCCTGTTCTGCGGCGTCGGCAGCGCCGCCATCCTCGGCTGGCTGCCGACCTCGAACGCCAGCGGCACCCTGCCCGGCGCCGCGCCGATGCCCGGCCAGCTGTCGGCGGCGCCCGAGCAGCAGGTCGCCTACAACAACGCTGCGCCGGCCCCGGCGCGAGGCCAAGGCCAAAACCAGGACCAGGCGCCCGAACCTGTCGCGAAACAGGCGCCTGCCGCCTGCGCCAATTGCGGCGTGATCGAGTCGGTGCGCTCGGTTGAACATCGTCCGCAATCCAGCGGCGTGGGCGCCGTCGGCGGCGCGGTGCTGGGCGGCCTGCTGGGCAACCAGGTCGGTAGCGGCCACGGCCGTCAAGTGGCGACGGTGGCCGGTGCGGTCGGCGGCGCGGTGGCCGGCAACCATATCGAAGGCAATATGAAAACCACGCACACCTGGGACATCGTGGTGCGTATGGATAACGGCAGCAAACGCACCATCCACCAGTCGTCGCAGCCGTCGTGGCGCTCGGGCGACGCGGTGCGCGTGGTGAAAGGCCAACTGCGTTCGATCGACTAAAGACTTTACGTACGGCACCGTACAGATGGCGCCCCCGGCGTTGACGATAATGGAAGCAAGATACGAACAAGACGAAACGGTTCGAGATCCCCATCGATGCCCACAGTGGACGTCGCAATACAACCTGAGGAGAGAATCATGCTCTATACCATTGCTGTAGTTCTGCTTATCCTGTGGCTGCTGGGCTTGGTCACGTCGTACACCATCGGCGGCTTCATCCACATCCTGCTGGTGGTCGCCATCATCATGGTGCTGCTGCGCCTGATTAGCGGACGCGGCGTATAGCCCTCCCCGCTGCCTGAACAACGGCGCGCCACCCTACGGTGGCGCGCCGTTTTTTCATTTGTGCGCCGTTTGGTTTATGCTGTCTTTTTTGGGAGCCGATATGAAACGTCTAGTGATTTCGCTGGCCTTGCTGGCCGCCGTCCACGCGCATGCGCAAACCATCAAGCCCGGCCTGTGGGAAATGAATAACAAAGTCAAGACCGGCAACGCCCAGACTGACCAGGCGCTGTCTATGGCGATGCAGCAGTTGGCCAATATGCCGCCGGCGCAGCGCGCCCAGATGGAGGCGATGATGGCGCAGAACGGCGTCTCCATGCCCAAGCAGAGCGGCGACGGCGGCATGCTGCTGACCGCCTGCGTGACGCCGGAAATGGCGGCCAAGAAGGAAATCCCGATCGATCAGAAAGGCAAGTGCACCTCGCAGCAAGACCACGTGCCCAACGGCCTGAACATCTCGTTCACCTGCACCGATCCCGCCTCCAGCGGCCAGGGCCAGGTCCGCTTCAATGGCGACAGCGCCTACACGATGACGATGAACGTGACCAACAGCACCGGCTCCGGGCCGCAGAACGCCACCATCGAATCGACCGGGCGCTGGTTGTCCGCCACCTGCCCGGCCAAGCCCAAATAATTACTGGCTGTCGGAGAACGCCATGTAGCGGTCGCGCGCCAGCGTGGCGATCGGGCCGACCGGCAAGGTGCGCGCTTCGTAGCGCACGCACGGCGTGACCTTGCCGTAGTTGCCGGTGTTGAAGATCTCGACGGCGGTTTCCAATTCCCGCGGCAGCACCGAACGCTGCTCGACCGTGATGCCCTCCTTGGCCAGCAATTCGATCACGCGGGCGCGGGTGATGCCGGACAGGAAGGTGCCGTTCGGCACCGGCGTCACCACCTTGCCCTCGGGCGTGACGAGGAACAGATTGGCTGAGGCGAACTCGGCCACGTTGCCTTCGCTGTCGCACACCACCGCGTTGTCGTAGCCGCGGTTCTTGGCTTCGCGCAGCGCCTTGGTGGTGTTGGCGTACAGCGAGGAAGCCTTGGCGTCGGTCGGCGCCATCGACGGGTCGGGCCGGCGCTGCTCGGACAGGCAGGCCGAGAAGCCGGTGAAGGCCGGCATCGGCGCATCGAACAAGGTCAGCGCGAAGCCGCTTTTTTCCGCCACCGGGATCAGCAGGCCGTCGGTGCCGAACACCAGCGGACGCACATACAGCTCGGCATCGGCCGGGAACTTTGCCACGCCCTCGCGCACCAGCTTTTCCATCTCGTCGACGCTCAGCGGGCACACCAGGCCGACACGCTCCGACGACGTGATCACGCGCTGCAGGTGCAGGCGCAGATCGGGCATATGGCCGCGTATCGAGCGGGCGCCGTCAAACACGGACGATCCCAGCCAGACGCTGTGATCCATGGCGCCAAACAGTGGTGTGTTGCCTTCGGCCCAGCTGCCGTTGAAGTAAGTCAGATACATGCTCGTTCCCGGTGATCAGTAAAACGAGCAATGTAGCACGATTGGCAGGCGTGCCAGAAGGAGTGCTAGAAGGAATGTCTCAAGCCGACGTTGACGGCGCGGTCGCCGTGCCCGCCGCTGCTGGCGTTGCCGACCGTGTAGCCGGCGCCGTTGCGGTTCTGTATCTTGGCGAAGGAGGCGTACCAGTCGGTGCGCTTGGAGAAGGCATACGAGAAGCCGACCGCCAACTGGTTGGCGTCGCGGTCGGCCAGGCCGCGGTCGTCCTTGCGGATGTACGACGCCAGGAAGGTGGTCGCCCCCATCGGCACGGCGACGCCGACCAGCACATCGCGGCTGTTGTTGGAGGGCGTGCTTTGCGCCACCGCGCCATACGGATTGTCCATATCCCACGGCGAGCTGCCGTCGCCCCGGCTGCGGCCGTAGGCGGCGTAGCCGATAAAGCGGCCGAAGTCGACATTGGCCGCCACCAGCGTGTTGCGCGCCGATTGATCGACCGGCGGCGTGGTGCCGGTCGCATCGAGCAGGTTTTCCTTGCGCTGGTGCGTGAGGCTGAGATTGACCACGCCCTTGGCATAGCCGATGGTGGCGCCGTACGCCCGGTTGACCTTGCTGTTATAGGGCGATTCGCCGAAGCTGTAGATCAGAGAACCGATCAGGCCGCTGCGCGCGCGCGGCGATTGGTACTTGATCGTGTTGTCGTAGCGCTTGTTGGTATAACCGACCAGATTGGCCGCGCTGCCCGCCATGCCGCCATGGAAAGGATCGGCGACGTCGGTCAGCGTTTCATACACCAGGTTGTACTGCCGCCCTAGGGTCACCAGCCCCAGCGGGCCATCGAGCCCGACGTAGGCCTGGCGGCCAAACAGTTTTCCGTTCTGGTCGGACGCGCCGGTATCGTTGAGAATGCCCGCCTCCAGCGTATATACCGCCGAAGTCCCCCCGCCCAAATCCTCGCGCCCCCGCACACCCAACCGCGAACCGGAAGCGATGCCGCTGTCGACCTTGGTCCGCGCGCAATCGCCGCTACAACCCCGCTCAGCTACCACGCCCGCATCCAGCAAACCGTACACCTCGACCGCCGACGGCGCTTGCGCCGCCGCGCTCAGCGGAGCAAGCAGTGCCAAGGTGGCGAGGGTGGGTTTCATGATAAGCCGCGAGCATTGGGTAATCGTTAGCTCCAGTGTAGTGCGGGCCACGCCCCCTCTCTGTGCGGCCGATCACGTTCATGCAAGGTGCATTCGACTTTCGCTCAGGAAACCTATGTTCGCCATCGTACATACATGCGGGGCGCCGGCGGGTATACTGCATTTTTGTCCAACCTGGCCTCCGCATGCTCAATATTCTAGAACGCATGGACGCAGACAGCAGCGACATCGGCCTGCTGGTCGAGCTGTTCAATACCTTGCGTCCCAAACGTCCCGGCGACGGCGCCCGCGCCACCGCCAACGTGCGCACCCTTTGCCAACTGCTGAAGGGCAATCCTGCGCACGCGCTCGCCCTGCGCGGCTATGCCCGCAACCTGATCGCCGCGCGCCGCCACTCCAGCCTGTACACCGAGATCGGCGTGCTGTCGAACGACGGCTTCTTCACCGAACTGAAAACCCGCATCGCCTACCGCATCCTGCCGCCGGCGCTGGGCAACGACTACCTGAGCGAAGCGCTCGACCAGATCGTCTACAAGCGCACCGACTACCTGTGGATCGGCGCCGTGCCGGCCGCCGACTGGCTGGCGCTGATCGATGTGGTGAGCCACGCGGCCGAGACGCCCGACGGCGGCGGCAAGCTGATGCTGCCGGGCCTGCTCGACGCCATCCGCACGCTGTCCTACCGCGTCTGCGCGATCGGCCTGGAGCCGCGCCTGACCAACTTCCATACCGAGATGGAAACCTACGAATCGCCCTTCATGGTGCAGAACTTCGAGGTCAACGCCTACCTGGACAACTACCAGCGCATGCTGGCCGGCGAGGACGTGGCGCTGGACGACGCGCGCCACCTGCTGGTGATGCTGGACCAGTGCGACGCGGTGGTCGGCAAGATCCGCAAGAAGGCGCTGAGCCAGGGCACCAGCATCGCGCTGACCTACCTGCTGGTGACGCTGTCGCAAAGCCTGGACCGCATGCGCAAGCTGCTGTTCCTGGTCGACGTCAGCGGCGAGCTGGAACACCGCCCGGCCGCCGAGGTCAACCTGCTGGCCACGGCCGCGCCGCAGCCCGAGCAGCAGGAAGGCCCGCCGAGCCCGCGCCGCAGCGCCGCCGTCGACCTGGCGCTGGAACTGGTCGAAGCGCACAACAACAAATACATGGTGCGCGACCTGCTGCGCGATAACATCGACCTGCTGGCGCGCAACGTCACCGAGAACGCCAGCCACACCGGCGAACACTATGTGGCCGACCGCCGCAAGGAACTGGGCGGCATGTTCTTCTCGTCGGCCGGCGCCGGCCTGGTGATCGGCTTCATGGCGCTGTTCAAGATCCTGATGTCCTACCTGCGCGCCGCGCCGCTGGTCGAAGCCTTCCTGTTCAGCATGAACTACTCGATCGGCTTCATGTTCATCCACCTGCTGCACTTCACGGTCGCCACCAAGCAGCCGGCGATGACCGCCTCGCGCATCGCCGCCGGGCTGCACAGCAAGGACGGCCGCAACATCGACATCGACAGCATGGCCGAGCTGTGCAACAAGGTGCTGCGCACGCAGAACATGGCGGTGCTGGGCAACCTGGCCACCGCCATCCCCACCGCCTGGCTGATCGCGATGGCGTGGCCGCTGATGACCGGCCATCACCTGGTGACGCCGGACAAGGCCATGCACCTGCTGCAGGACATCGACCCGATCCACGGCCCGGCGCTGATCTACGCGGCGATCGCCGGCGTCTGCCTGTTCGTGGCCGGCCTGATTTCCGGCTACTACGACAACAAGGCGCTGTACACGCGCTGGGCGCAGCGCGTCGCCCAGCTGCGCGGCCTGCGCTGGCTGCTGGGCCGGGAGCGCCTGAGCCGCCTGGGCGTCTACCTGGAGAACAACCTGGGCGGACTGATGGGGAATTTCTTCTTCGGCATCTTGCTCGGCGTGATGCCGTTCATCGGCTTCATGACGGGCATTCCGCTTGATATCCGGCACGTGACCTTCTCGTCAGCCAACTTTGCGACAGCAATGGTCGGACTCGATCACAATGTCAGCTGGGAACTAGTTGTCACTTCGGTAGCAGGTTTCCTGGCCATCGGCACGGTCAACCTGCTGGTCAGTTTTGGACTGGCCCTGTGGGTCGCGCTGCGCTCGCGCCAGGTGCAATTCAAGCATGGCTGGCTACTGTTGAAGGCGCTGGGACGCAGGTTCCGGCAAGGGCCGGTAGCGTTTTTCTTCGGCTCGCGGGAAGAGGAAGCGGCGCCGCTGGCGCTGTCCGATGCATCGAAATCTGCTGAAAAGGCTAACAGATGAAATCTGTCCGCATGCGTTACTGTCTCCCCGCCTGCCTGATGTGCTGGGGTTTGCTAGGCGCATGCGCTTCGCTGCCGGATGTGAAGGCCATGGGCGACAAGCTGGAACCGTCGGCGGTGCCCAGCGTGAGCGGGGTCAACGGCGCGATGAGCGACGCCCGCGCCAAGGCGCTGCTGACCAAGCGCTGGCCGAAAGCCACGCTGGACCAGCAAGCCCAGGCGGCGCTGGAGGAAGCGGCGACCGGCGTGCCCCTGATCGCCGGCAACAAATGCACCTTGCTGTTCGACGGTCCGCAAACGATGGCGGAAATGCTCAAGGCCATCAACGCCGCCCGCAGCAGCATCAACCTGGAAACCTATATCTTCGACCAGGACGAGCTGGGCCTGAAGTTCGCCGACGCGCTGATCGCCAGGCAGCAGCAAGGCGTCACGGTCAACATCATGTACGACAGCGTCGGCACCCTCGGCGTGCCGGCGGAATTCTTCGAGCGCATGCGCAAGGCCGGCATCCACCTGATGGAATTCAATCCGGTCAACCCGGCCAAGCTCAAGGGCGAGAGCTGGAAAGTCAACAGCCGCGACCACCGCAAGGTGTTGATCGTCGACGGCAGGATCGCCTTCACCGGCGGCATCAACATCAGCGCGACCTATGCCAAGAGTTCGCTGTTCCGCTCCGCCTCCAAACCCACCGACAAGTCGCAGGTGGGCTGGCGCGACACCCACATCAAGGTCGAAGGGCCGGCGGTGCAAGCCTTCCAATGGCTGTTCGTGCGCAACTGGGCCTCGCAGGACCGCGACGACCTGCCGGACGCGGACTACTTCCCGACGCCGGTGATCGCCGGCGACAAGGTAGTGCGCGTGCTCGGTAGCGAGCCGGGCGGCAAGTTTGAAATCTACAAGGCCTACAACCTGGCGATCCAGGAAGCCAGGAAAAGCATCCACATCACCTCCGCCTACTTCGTGCCGGACCGGCAAACGGTGGATGCGCTGACGGCGGCGGCCAGGCGCGGCGTGGACGTCAAGATCGTGCTGCCGGGCGTCTCGGACAGCGGGCTGGTGTTCCACGCCGGCCATGCCTTCTATGACGAGCTGCTGGAATCGGGCGTCCAGATCTACCAGCTCAAGCTGGCGGTACTGCACGCCAAGACCGCCGTCATCGACGGCAACTGGTCGACGGTCGGCTCGACCAACATCGACACCCGCAGCTTCCTGCACAACAGCGAGCTCAACGTCGTAGTCATGGGCGACGCCTTCGGCACCGAAATGGAAAGGGCTTTCCAGGAAGACCTGCGCGACTCCGTCCTCATCACACTGGAAGACTGGCGCCACCGTCCGTGGGTCAACCGCATGAAAGAATGGGCCGCCCGCTTCATGAACTACTGGCTGTAAGGCGGGGTCAGTTCCGGCAACCGGAACTCGTATATTGAGCATACCGCATCGCCATCGGATAATCAGGAGGTGGCAGCGAACGGTATCTTGGGCCATCGCCTTGAGCGTAAGCCCGCATACGAGGGAGGTCGAAAATGGATAACTCAAAAGCAGTTGTGGGGATCGACGTCAGTAAGAAAAAGCTTGATGTAGCCCTGCTGGTGAACGGTAAGATGAAAGCCAAAGTAGTGGATAATTCCACGCTAGGCCATCAGTTACTTTTGGAATGGCTGAATAAAAGCAAGGCCCCCAAGGACGCTTTACAGGTTTGCATGGAGGCCACTGGTGTCTATTACGAAGCGATCGCAACCGCGCTCCATGATGCCGGCCTGGTGGTGAGCGTGGTCAACCCGGGGTGCATCAAGGGTTTTAGCCAGAGTGAAAATCTGCGCAATAAAACCGACAAGGCTGACGCAGCGCTGATCGCGCGTTACTGCATGGCGATGGCGCCGCCAGTATGGGCACCCACGCCATTAGAGCAGCGTCAATTGCGCGCATGGTCGCAGCGAATACTCGCCTTGAAGGACATACGCCAGCAAGAGCGCAATCGGCTGGAAAGTTATGAGGCCGGCGGCATGGTCGAGGTGGCCGAGCACGCACGTTCGCTCATTGCTTGGCTTGACGTGGAAATCAAGCAGCTTGAAGACGATGTGGATGACCATATCGATCGCCATCCCGGCCTTAAGCACGATGCCGAACTCATCACCAGCATCCCGGGCATTGGCAACACCACCGCCGCTCGGATCTTGGGGCAACTCGGTGACATCCGGCGCTTTAGCAGCGCGAAGGCATTGGCGGCATTTCTCGGTGTGACGCCCCGCCAGCGCAGCTCAGGCACCTCGATTAAGGGCCGCACCATCATGAGCCGAAATGGCAGCACCTCCATGCGCGCGGCGCTTTACATGCCCGGCATGGTGGCAAGCCGCCACAACCCCCTGCTACACCAGTTTGCATTACGCTTAGCGGCCAACGGCATGGCGAAAAAGGCCGTGATCGGCGCCGTGATGCACAAGCTGGTGCATCTCATCTATGGTGTCGTTCGTACCGGCAAGCCCTTTGATGCGAATTACCTTTCAAAAGGGCTTGCTATTCAAGACGGTATCTGACCCCGCTTTCAGGATTCGCCGGCCAGCGACCAGGTGTCGCCGCTGCGGCGGAAGCGTTCGGTGTGGACCAGCTCGAAACTGGCCGTGCCTTCGATCCAGCTGTGGCGCTCGACCTGCACCATGTCCGGCTCGATGCGCAGCACGTTGAACGAGTTCGATTCCCCCCTGCCCCGGGTGGACGTGGCGGTGCCGGCCTGGACCACCAGCGCCGCGTAGCCGCTGATCTTGTAGCGCTGCGCGCTGTTGCCCGCGTGGCTGGCGTGCAGATGCCCCGCCAGCAGCAGGTCGACGCCGCATTCGGCAAACGCCTGCATGGCCATCGGCGCGCGGTCGACCAGGTCGTCCTTGTCAAACGTCTCCGGCAGATCAAACGGGTGGTGCGTGACGATGATGCGCGTCAGGTGCGGATCGACCGCGCCCATGCGCTGGCGGATCTGCGCCACCTGGTCGTGGTTGATGCGCCCATCCTTGAAGGTCAGCGAGCGCGCCGTGTTGATGCCGAGGACGGCGATTTCCTCGTCCACATATTCCGGCGCCAGGTCCAGCGTGACGTAGCGCGTGTACTTGCGCAGCGGCGTCAGGAAGCGGCTGGCGACGTTGTACAGCGGGATGTCATGGTTGCCCGGCACCACGATCTGCGGCCCCGGCAAGGTGTCGAGCCAGGCGCGCGCGGCCTTGAATTCCTCGGACTTGGCGCGCTGCGTCAGGTCGCCCGACACCACCAGCACATCCGGCGCCAGCTTGACGGTCAGCTCTTGCAGCGGCTTCAGCAACTCCTGGTCGACGCGGCCGAAATGCAGATCGGATAAATGGACGATGGTGCGCATGCGCTTCTCCTATGCAGCCGGCACGATCACGCTCAGCGCCGACGCCCTTGAACGGTAGCACAAAGGCGGCGTCATCAGCGTGACCTCGCCGTCGGTGGCCACGCGCAGCCGCTGGTGACGGGTTTCGATCACCAACTCGGGGGCCGACAGCACGTCGAAGTCGCGTGCTTCCGACAGCTTGCCCAGCAGCGCGTGCACGGCGTAGCGCAGCAACCCCAGCCGGGTCGGCTTCTGCGCGACATACAGGCACAGCTTGCCGCTGTCCAGTCGCTCGCGCCCGCCCAGCGTCAAGCCTTGCAGGTATTCGTTGTTGCCGATGAAGACGAAGGGCGTGCGCCGCAGGTGCTCGTCGCCATTGATCTTGAGCCGCACGCTCATGAAGGGGAAGCGCCGCAGCGCGGCGAACATGGCGCGGCCGAAGGCGTGCCATTTGCTCCGGCCCAGGTGACGCTGCTGCTGTTCGCGGTCGCGCACGATGTCGGGGTAGATGCCGAGGCTGGAGTTGTTGAGGAAGATGCGGCCGTTGACTTCGCCCACATCGACCTGCAGCGCTTCGCCCTTGACGGCGTTGGCCACGGCCTCGTCCAGGTCCAGCGGGATCTTCAGGTCCTTGGCGAAGTGGTTCAGTGTGCCCAGCGGCAGCACGCCGAGCCGCGTCTGGCTGCCCGTCAGCGCCGACGCCACCGCGTTGATGGTGCCGTCGCCGCCGCCCGCCACCACGACCGCCGCGCCTTCCGCCCGCGCCTGCTCGGCGCGCGCGATCATCTCGGCGCCGCTCCTGGCCAGCGTGATATCGGCCTCGACGCCGTGGTTGCGGAATTTTTCCGCCAGCGCGGCGGTCCAGCCGCCGCAATATCCGAGGCCGGCGCTGGCGTTGACGATGACGACGATCTTGTCCAGCGCGTTCTCCTTGTATCCGTTTATGCCGTTTTGCCTTCGCGCCGCCGGCGCAGCGTGGAAATCGCCGTGATGCACACCGCCAGCCAGGCGATGCTCTCGGCCATCGCCGCCAGCACGTCGCTGACATAATGCGCGCCCAGGTAGACCCGGCTGAATGCCACCAACAATACCATCATCGTGCACGCCGCCACCGTTCCTAAGCGCACATTCCAGCCCGGCCTGGCGATCACCAGGTAGCTGGCCAGCAGGCCATAAAAGCAAGTCGCCGCCGTGGTGTGGCCGCTGGGGAAGCTGTAGGTGCTGAGGCTGACCAGCGGCGCATCGAATACCGGCCGGGTGCGCTGGAAGATGTATTTGAGCGTGACGTTCAGCACCATGCCGCCCGGTACCGAGAAGATCAGCGCCAGCAGCCAGTAGCGCGCCCGCACGCGCCAGAGGTAGGCGGCCAGCGCCAGCACCATGATGACCATGCCCGCCACCGAGTGCCAGGCCGACACGCCCAGCATCAGGCTGGTGTACGGCTCGACGGCGTGGGCGTTGAACCAGTGCGCCACCTGGATGTCCAGCACGGTGATGGCTTCCTGCCCCATGACCGCCTCGGCCAGTTCGTGAAATGCATAGCCGGCCACGATCAGCACCGCCATGCCGGCGGTGAGGTGCAGGCCGAATTCGCCGCCCGGCGACAATCTTGCCTCGATGAAACTGATGAATTTCCTGAAAATTTGGCGCTCCCGCACTGATGACCGATTAAGTTGGCGTAAAAATCACAAAACAACGAATTTACTGTTTATTTACACAGTACCTGTTTATTCATACAGTAGTTATGCTATTCTGAACTCCTCGTTAAACGCTTCTCCCCAAAAGGAAATGTCATGACAACACTGAATAACAGCTTTGGTTCCCGTTTCGGCATGGAATATATGCCGACGTCCTTCCTGGTACGCATGGGCAAACGCGAAATGCTGGTGTGCCGTGACTTCCGCAAGCGCTTCTACGCTGTGAACCCGATCATGGAATGCGACACCGGCGTGCAGGCTGGCCATCTGGAAATCCTGCTGATGCGCCGCTGGCTGCTGATCCTGTCGAAGGCGCACTAATGGTTGCCGGTGCCAGTTGCCCGATCCAGTCGCAAGACAGGCCGGCAGACGCCGCGACCTCGCTCGCGCTCCTCACCTGGGTTTGGCAACTGGCGAACCGTCATCAAACAGATTCGCCTCGTACCACAGCGTCACAAACAGAACCATCACGACCGGACCGATAAATAGTCCAACCAGGCCCAGGGTCTCCACCCCGCCGAGTATGCCGAACAGTACGGCCAGGAAGGGCAGCCGCGTGGCATTGCCTATCATGCCGGGCCGTACAAAGTGATCCGCGACGAACAGCACGATGGTGCCCCATACCGCCACCGCTATCGCGGCCGGGATCGCGCCGTTAAAGGCCAGCACGCCGGCCGCGCTCAGGAAGGCTAGCGGCGCGCCAAATGGAATGATGGCCAGGATGCCTGTCGCCGCCGCCCACAGCGCGGGGGACGGCAAGCCTGCCAGCGCGTAGCCTATGCCGATCAACACGCCTTCAGCCAGGCCGACCAGCACCAGCCCGTTGACGGTGGCGCGGATCGCGGTCGGGATTTTTTCCGCGTAGCGCGCCCAGCGCTGCTCGCCGAAGCAATGGCTGCCGATGGCGGTGATCTGACGGGTTAGCGCTTCGCCGTCCTTGTAGAAGAAGAACAAGCACAGGAAGGCCAGGCCGAAGTCGACCAGCCTGTGCATCAGGCCGACGCCGGCGACTTTCACCATGTCGCTGGCCGAGTGCAGGCCATTGATTTCACGGTCCGACAGCAGGTGCGCCAAGCCGTGCGGCTGGCTCAGCGTGGCTTGCCACCATTCGGCGATGGTGTCGCCGATGGCGGGAATGTGCCGCACGACATCCGGCACCGGTATGCCGTCGAGATTGGCGCTGACGATGTAGTTGGCCAACTCCGGCGCCTGCCTGGCCGCCTGCGTCACGCCCAGCAGCACCGGCACGATGAAGACGGCAGCGCACAGCAAGGTCAGCACGGCGGCGGCCAGCACGTCACGGCGGCCGAAGCGCGTCCGTATGCGCTGGTACAGCGGCCAGGTCGCCACGCATAAAATCCCGGCCCAGATCAGCGGCAGGAAGAAACGGTGCATCACGAACGCCGCCAGCGCAATCAGCGTCAAGGAAAAGCCTGCGCTGAGCAGGTCGCGCTGGGTTTCGGTCATGGTTCTCTCTCCCGATTATTATTAGCGCTATGGTAAGCGCATTTTGTCGTGACGCAAGCGATCGGCCCGCCCGTTTCAGGCGTCCTTAAGCTTTCTCGCACTGCGCGCGCAGGAAGTCGCGCAACGCCAGCACCGTCGGCGTGATCTGCGAACGGTGCATGCACAGCATGTTCAACGGCGTCGGTTCGCCCAGCAGGTCCGGCAGCAGGATGTGCAGGCGGCCGCTGCGGATGTCGTCGCTCAGGTCCAGCCGCGACTTGTAGGCGATGCCCAGCCCCGCGACCGCCCAGCGCCGCACCACGTCGGCATCGTCGGCGCTGCGGTTGCCGTTGGCATCGATCACCACAGGGTCGGCGCCGGCCGCGTGATAAAAACTCCAGCGGTCGTGGATCGCGTCTTCCAGCATGAAGCGCAGGCAGTTGTGGCGCGCCAGTTCGTCCAGCGAGGCCGGCTTGCCGTGCTGCTTGATGTAGTCGGGCGACGCGGCCAGCACGCGGCGGTTGTCCGGCGCCAGCGGCAGCGCGATCAGGTTGGAGTCTTCCTGTATGCCGTAGCGGATGGCGAGGTCCACCGGCTGCCGGTACATATCCGACACCCGGTCGCT
Organism: Duganella sp. CT11-25; assembly: GCF_047302815.1. Classification (NCBI taxonomy): domain Bacteria; kingdom Pseudomonadati; phylum Pseudomonadota; class Betaproteobacteria; order Burkholderiales; family Oxalobacteraceae; genus Duganella; species Duganella sp. CT11-25. Next base: position 6,567,641 of record NZ_JBKBFD010000001.1, on the reverse strand, counting down.
GACGCTGAGCTGGAAGCTGACCTTGGGATACTGCGCCTGGAACTGGTCCAGCCAGCCGACCAGCATGTTGCGGCCCAGGTCGGACGGCATCGATATCTTCAGCGTTCCGCCCAGGGTTTCCTGTCCCTGGATCAAGGCATCGCGGCCATCCTTCAACAGCCTCAGCGCTTCGCGCGCGTGGCGCAGATAGAGTTCCCCCTCCTCCGTCAGCCGCAAGGAGCGCGTGGTGCGGGCGAACAAGCGCAGCCCCAACGCACCTTCCAGCCGCTTGACGGCGGCGCTGGCCAGGGCCGGCGAGATCTCCAGCTCGCGCGCGGCGGCGGACAGGCTGCCCCGGTCGGCGGTGCGGACAAACACGGTCAAATCATCAAGTCGCAGCAATTTTCGGCGTTCCTTTGAAAGTGTTTCGCTATGGAGCCTCTTTTTCATCCCCACGAAATAAATGATGATACTCCCATCATCAACTCCACCGGAGCATTCCATGAAAGCCGTCGCCTACCGCAAGTCCCTCCCCATCGACCACGATGACGCCCTGCTCGACATCGAACTGCCGGCACCGCAAGCCACCGGCCGCGACCTGCTGGTCGAAGTGCGCGCGATTTCCGTCAATCCGGTGGACGTCAAGATCCGCCGCAACGTCGCGCCGGCCGACGGCGACACCAAGGTGATCGGCTGGGATGCGGCCGGCGTGGTCAAGGCCGTCGGCCCCGACGTCACGCTGTTCAAGCCGGGCGATGAAGTCTGGTACGCCGGCGCCCTGACCCGCGCCGGCACCAACAGCGAGCTGCACCTGGTGGACGAGCGCATCGTCGGCCACAAGCCGAACAACTTGGATTTCGCCCAGGCCGCCGCGCTGCCGCTGACCGCCATCACCGCCTGGGAGTTGCTGTTCGAGCGTCTGGAAGTGAGCCGCGACGCCGGCGCCGTGCACGGCAAGTCCTTGCTGGTGATCGGCGCGGCGGGCGGCGTCGGCTCCATCCTGGTGCAACTGGCGCGCCAGCTGACCGGCCTGACCATCATCGGCACCGCCTCGCGTCCGGAAACCGGAGAGTGGATCAAGCAACTGGGCGCGCATCACGTGATCGACCACAGCAAGCCGCTGAACGAAGAGATCGCCCGCCTCGGCCTGCCGCCTGTAACCTATGTCGCCGCGTTGAACCAGACCGACCATCACTGGACGGCCATCGCCGAGCTGGTCGCGCCGCAAGGCAAGGTGGCGCTGATCGACGACCCGGAAGCCATCGACGTGCGCCTGCTGAAGCGCAAGAGCGTATCGCTGCATTGGGAATTCATGTTCACCCGCTCGATGTTTGAAACGGCCGACATCCAGAAGCAGCATCAGTTGCTGAACGATGTGGCCAGGCTGGTGGAAACCGGCGCGGTGAAAACCACGCTGGCCGAGCGCTTCGGCAAGATCAACGCCGCCAACCTGAAGCGCGCGCATGCGTTGATCGAAAGCAATCGCGCCAAGGGCAAGATCGTGCTGGAAGGCTTCTAAGCCTGGGCTGCCGAGCCGGCCACGACGGCTGCCGAAGCGGCAGCTTCGGCGCGCTCGCGCAACTGCTCGGCGCGCAGGAAGGCCAGCACCGCGTCATCATGCGTGGCCAGCGCTTCCTGCATGCCGCTGGCCGACGCGCATGAGGTTTCCAGTATCTGCAGGAAGGCGGCCTGGCGCCGCTTCAGCCCCGCCGACTGGTAGCCGAGCTGCTCGAACATGCGGCCGACATCGATGCAGTAGCTGCGCAACTCCCACATCGTACTCTTGGTGAACTCGATATCGTTGCGCATGCTGCGGTCGACATCCATCAGTTCCATCTGCGCCGCAGCCTCTTTCGACATCTCGCGGATGGCCCGCTGCCAACGCTCGAACTTGCCGGCGATGCGCCTGATGCGCACGATTTTCTTGTCCAGCACGCGGCAGTAGTGCCAGCTCAGCCAGCATACCGGCAGGCGTGCCACGAAGCGCGGGAGGCCCGCCGAGTTCAAGGATTCTTCGAGTTTGCGGACGGCGTCGACCAGGCGGCGCGCGCTGTGACCTTGGGGCAAGGGAGACATGATGAGAGCTCCTGTAAGAATTCCAGGAACTACAGTAGCTGCCGCATCAAACAAGGTGCTTGATGCGGCTTAAATACGGCGCGGATTTATTCTGACGTTTTGCGCAACATGGCCTTGATGCCGCGCAATCCCTGGCGGATGCGCGCCTCGTTCTCTATCAGCGCGAAGCGCACATACTCGTCGCCATAGTCGCCGAAGCCGATGCCCGGCGAGACGCAGACCTTGGCTTCCGCCAGCAGCAGCTTGGAGAATTCCAGCGAACCCAGGTGGCGATAGGCTTCCGGGATGCGGGCCCAGATGTACATCGAGGCCTTCGGCTTGTCGACCGGCCAGCCCGCTTCGCACAAGCCCTTGTGCAACACGTCGCGCCGGCTCTGGTATTGCGCGCAGATGTCGCTGACGGCGCTCTGGTCGCCTTCCAGCGCGGCAATCGCCGCCACCTGCACCGGCGTGAAGCTGCCGTAGTCGTGGTAGCTCTTGATGCGCGCCAGCGCCGCCACCAGTTCCTTGTTGCCGACCATGAAGCCGATGCGCCAGCCCGCCATGTTGTAGCTCTTGGACAGGGTGAAGAATTCCACCGCCACCTCGCGCGCGCCCGGCACCTGCATGATGGACGGCGCTTTCCAGCCGTCGAACACGATGTCGGCGTAGGCCAGGTCGTGCACCACCAGGATGTTGTGCTGCCTGGCCAGCGCCACCACGCGCTCGAAGAATTCCAGTTCCACGCATTGCGCGGTCGGGTTCGACGGGAAGCCGAGGATCATCATCTTCGGCTTGGGATAGCTCTCGCGCACCGCGCGTTCCAGCTCGTCGAAGAAGTCGACGCCCGGCGTCATGCGCACCGAGCGGATGTTGGCGCCGGCGATCACCGCGCCCCAGATGTGGATCGGGTAGCTGGGGTTCGGCACCAGCACGGTGTCGCCCTGGTCCAGCGTGGCCAGCATCAGGTGCGCCAGGCCTTCCTTGGAGCCGATGGTGACGATGGCTTCCGAATCGGGATCGAACTCGACGTCGTAGCGCGTCTTGTACCACTTGGTAATGGCGCGGCGCAGGCGCGGTATGCCCTTGGACGAGGAATAGCCGTGGGTGTCGGGCCGCTTGACGGTGTCGACCAGCTTGTCGACGATGTGCGCCGGCGTGGCGCCGTCGGGATTGCCCATCGACATATCGATGATGTCTTCGCCGCGACGGCGCGCCGCGAGCTTGAGCTCGGCGGTGACATTGAAAACGTAGGGAGGCAGGCGATCGATGCGCGAAAAGCTGCGCGGAGTTTGGGTGTCAGTCATGGATATCTCACGTAAGCGCCCGGAACCGTCCGAGCGACGTCGATGCAATGTTGCATCGCGATCCATACTATCCCATCATTTCGGATTCTGTCCAGCCCTTATGCGGGCGCCTGGTTTTCGCTGAACCATTCGAACAGGATCAGGCCGACGATGGAGGCGATCGGGAAGCCGAACACGGCGACGATCACCCACACCGCGGGTGATCGTCCGAGGCGCTTGGCGGCCATGCCGATGAAGATCAGGTGCAGGATCATGCTGACGGCGATGCCGATGCCGGCGACGATGATCAGCGACACCGATTCGGTCGTGCGGTAGACCAGCGGCGGCAGGAACGCGGCGATGCCGATGATCCAGCACACCAGGGTGACGGCGGCGGCGGCGATGGGTTGTTTGGCGTGGGCGACTTGCATGACATCTCCTTAGGAATCCGGCTATGCTGCCATGAAAGCAATAATCGCGGCAAGGAGTTTATTTGGGCAGGGGAAGTTGAATGACAATGGGCTGCGGCGCCGGCGGAGGCGCCGCGACCACCTTGGGCACCGCGTTATTCAGCACAAACGTCATGATGGTGATGGCCGCGGCACTCATGCCGAACGCCATGCCGACCATCCACTTGACCATTGTTGCAGAGAGCTCCGTCAAGTCGGCCTTCGTTGCCATCGTATCGGACATCTGATCAAGGCGCGTCTCTATCCGCGTCAGGCGCTCACGCGTCTCGATCGCGAAATCCTCAAGCTTGTCCAGGCGGCTCTCGATATCCATGCATCCATCTTAGGCCCGCGCCTGCGCGTCAGGCAAGCTCAGCAGATTTGAGTCAGCGCAAGGATGTGAGCGCCGAGGCCGTCACGATGCTGGCGATCGCCAGCCACTGCGTCAGCGTCAACTGCTCGCCCAGCACCGCCAGGCCCGCCAGCGCGCTGATGGCCGGCGCCGCGCTGCTGAACATGCTGAACGTGCGCGACGACAGGCTGCGCATCGACAGCATCTCCAGCGTGTACGGCAAGGCGCTGGACATCACCGCGATCGCCAGCCCGATCAGCATGTAGTTCGGCGTCAGCAGCACCGCGCCCGAATACCAGGCGCCGACCGGCAGGATGAACAGCGACGCCGCCAGCATGCCCCACGCCACCGACTGCCCGCCATGCATCACCGACACCCGCTTGCCGAACACGATGTACAGCGCCCAGCACACCGCCGCGCCCGCCGCATAGGCGACGCCGATCGGATCGAGCTGTTCCACGCCGCCGTGTATCGGCAGCAGGAAATACAAGCCCACCACCGCCAGCAACACCGCCGCGACATCGCGCGGACGGCGCGACGACAGCACCGCCACCGTCAGCGGCCCCGCCACTTCGATCGCCACCGCGATGCCCAGCGGGATGCGGCTGAAGGAGCGGTAGATCAGCAGATTCATCAGCCCGATCACGCTGCCGTAGACGGCCACGTTGCAGGCCTGCGCCCACGTCAGCCGCGTGCGCCACGGACGAAACACCAGCATCATCAGCAAGGCCGCGAAGCCGACCCGATAGGCCGTCACGCCCTCGACGCCGATCAGCGGGAACAAATGCTTGGCCACCGCCGCGCCCGCGTTGAGCGAGAGCTGGCTGCACAGCAGCGCGAAGCCGGCCAGCAGCGCGCTGTGGCTCTTTTTATCTTCGATCATCTTAGTTGGCCGACAGTCCCAACTTGAGTGCGATCGGCTTGCCTGCGCCGCCGTCGGTCGCCGCCGGTGCGGAGGCCTGGGCGGCGGCCGGCGCCACGCCAGCCTCCTTCAGCGCCGCCATGATCGCGCCGGAGCGCCGCGCGCCCAGCTGCGGCAAGGCATCCGCCGGCAACGGCTGGTTCTGCTCCAGGCGTTCCTGCAGCTTGGCGTAGAAGGCGCTGGCATCCGCCACCTGCGGCTCGCCCTGCACCAGCTTGCCCAGGCGCTGCAGGATCGGCAGCTTCTTCTGCGCGGCGTCATCGCCGCCTGCGCCAACCGGGCCTGCCGCCGCTTCCGCCGCCTTCTTCTGCTTGTCCAGTTCGGGGGCGCCGAAACGCTCGGCGTACAGATCGCGCAGCGCGCCGCGCACCTTGCGCTGGCCGATGTCCAGCGGTCCCGGCTGCTCGCCCGGCGCCAGCTTGATCTCGGCGCGCGTCACCACCACGCGGCGCAACGCCTGCGCGCGCAAGGCGGCGCCATCGGCCGCCTCGTTGTACAGGCCCGGCACCGACAATTTCAGCTGCGGCTTCTTGGCCAGGATCTGCGCCACCTGCTGCAGCTTCTCGCGTTCCGGCGGCAGCACCGTATCGCTGCCGGCGTCGAAATCGATCGACTCCAGCTTGTCGCCGCTGACGCCGAACAGGCTGCCCAGCGCACGGAACGGCGACGTGACGATCTTGGTCATGATGTTGCCGATCGCCTTCCACACGATCGAACCATAGCTGAACTGCGGATCGTTCATATTGCCCGAGACGGGCACGCCGAGGTCGATGCGGCCGTCGCTGTCCTTGAGGATGGCCAGCGCCAGTTCCAGCGGCAGCTTGAGCGCATCCGGACTGTCGATGCGCTCGCCCAGCGTCAGGTTATCGAGCACGATCTTGTTGTTGCCTTCAAGCTGGCTGTTGCGGACCTTGTATTCCAGGTCCAGCGAGATCTTGCCCTGTGCGATCTTGTAGCCCGCGAACTTCATGCTGTATGGCGAGGCCGACACCATGTCCACGTTCTTGAACACCACGTTCAGATCGGTGTTATCGGTCGGCACGAAGGGATTCAATTGGCCGCGTATGCGCGCCAGGCCGAACTCATCGACGCGGCCATCCAGCTCGATCTGGCTGCGCGCGTCGCGCTTGGACGACAGGCCGGTGATGATGCCGCTCAACTCATAAATCTTGGCGCCGAATTGCGGGCGCAGGCTCAGGTCGGTGAAGTCCAGCTTGGCGTTCTGGAAGCGCACGCGGCGCACGCGGATCGGGAACGGCTCGCTGGCGGTGGCTGGCTTGGCCGCAGGCGCGGGGGCAGCAGGCGCGGTGGATGCGGGCTGCTTGACCAGCAGGCGCCCGGCGTTGAAGCTGCGGTCGTTGTCGATGATCAGGATCGCATTCGGCTCGACCACGCGCAGCTCCGCCACGTCCAGCAGATCCGGTGTCAGGCTCAATGCCAGCTTGTCCGCGCGCACGGATTTCCAGTGCGCGAAGTGATCGTTGTCCTCTTCGTTCAGCGCCAGCTCGGCGACCTCGAACGAGCCGTCATAGCGCAAGGCGGGATTGGCCTTGCCGCCGGCGCCTGTGCGCAGGCGTCCTTGCGCGGAGATGCTGCCGTCGGCGATCTTCAGCTTGACGTACTTGGCCAGCATCGGCTGCACCGGCGAGATCGCCAGCTTGCTCAGTTTCAGTTCGGTGTCCACCGCGCCGGTGGACGGGACCACCTTGCCATTGGCGGTCAGCTGGCCGCCTTCGCGCAGGCGCACGCCGCCCTGGAAGGCCAACGGTTTCTTCAGATCGGTGCCGGCGTCGGTCAGCTTCAGGTTGAAGTCTTGCAGATTGGCCTTGATGCCGGTGCTCGCATCGTCGTAGCGGGCGCCAAACTTGTTCAGCTCGACCGACTTGACGCTGGCCACCCACGGCGCTTCTTCAGCGGCAGGCTTCGCCGCCGGTGCAGTGGCGCTACCGGCGCCGGCTTTCGGCAAGCGGCTCAGGAATAGGAACTGGCCCTTGGCATCGCGCGACAGATCGAGCTGGCCGCCGTCCGCATACAAGCGGTCCAGGGTGGCGCGGCGCGCGGCCAGGTCCAGCGTACCGCCTTCAAAGCCCAGCTGCCCCAGCTTGAACGGCGTCATCGTGCCGCTCGCCAGCGCCAGATTATCCATCGAGAACGACGCATCGGCGATGTTGATCTTGTCGCCGTCCATTTGCGCCTGCAGCTTGAGTTTCACGTTATCCGTGCTGACCTTCAGCGCCGGGCTGACGGTTTCGTCGATAGCATTGAGCGCAAAGCCATCCAGTGCGATCTGCTTGAAAGCGACTTTCCAGCCCCCCTCTTTCGTTGCGGGCTTGGCCGGAACCGGCGCCGCGGTTGCAGCCTTCGCCGGTGCAGGCACCGCCAGGCCGGCCAGATCCAGCTCGCCCTTGGCATCGCGGCGCAAGGCCAGCGCGCCGCCGTTGACATGCAGAGCGCCCACGCTCACGCTGCGCTTGAGCAGATCGACGCCGACATCGCCGACATCGAACTGCTTCAAATTCACAAACGCCTCGGTCGCGCCATCGCGCTTGATGGCCAGGTCGTTCAATGCCAGGCCGGCGCCGGCCAGGCCCGCATCCAGCTTGCCGTCCTTGTAGGAGAATTTGTAGGGCAGCTTGGCCGACAGGCGGCCGCTCGTCACCTCCACCCGCGCGAAGGACTTCAGATAACGCGCCATCCCGGGCAAGGTCACATTCTCCAGCGACAGCTGGCCGTTGCCGGCAATCGGGTTCAGCGAGGCCGCGCCTTTCCAGCGCAGCTTGCCGCCCAGGCCGGCGTCGGCGCTCAGCGTATAGTCGCCGTTTTCATCCGGCAGCGTACTCAGGTTGTTCAGCGAAAAGGTGATCGGCGTATAAGTGTCCTTGTAGCCGGCATGGCGGTCGTCCATATCCACCTTGCCCTGCTCCAGCGCGAAGTGCTCGATCACCAGGCGCGGCATGCCGGAATCGCTATCGTCCTTCTTGCGCTTGTTCAGCGTGTCCATGAAGGCCGCGATATTGAACTTGCCGTCCGGCGCGATCGCCAGCTGCACGGCCGGCGCGGTAATGCGGATCTCGGCAAAGCTCCAGGCGCGGCGGAACAGCGAGCGCCATTGCATCTCGACCGCCAGCCCATCGACGCCGAACAATGGCGCGCCGCTGGCTTCGGTCAGGCGGAAATCTTTCGCCGCCAGCCGCAGCGTGAAGGGGTTGAAGCTGACGTCGCCGATGGTCGCCTTGCGCTCCAGCTCAGTCTCGACGAACTTCGGCAACTGGCTCTTGATCACGCTAGGCAGCAGCCACCCACCGGCCAGTGCATACACGCCCAAGGCGCCCGCAGCACCTATCCCCCATCGCTTCCATCGTATCGTCAAGACTTTCCCCTGATTTGTTATTCATGCCACAGGTGACAGTATAGCAAGTGAAACGAGCTACAATAAATCACCATGCCTCCACTCCCCCTGCTCCGTTGCGCGGCGTTGACCGTCACACTGCTGCTTGGCGCCTGCGCCGCTGCCCCACGCGAGCGGCCGGAACTGGATGCCGAGATGCAGCGCCTGATGGCGGCCGCCAAGGTGCCCGGGCTGGCGCTGGCGGTGATCGAGCGCGGCCAGGTCGTGTACCGGCACGCCTACGGCTATGCGAATCTGGCGGAGCAGGCGCCGCTGCGCACCGACACCATCATGTACGGCGCCTCGCTGACCAAGGCCGCGTTTGCGTACATGGTCATGCAACTGGTGGACGAAAACCTGCTGTCCCTCGATGCCCCGCTGCCTGCGCTGTTGAAGAAACCCCTGCCCGATTATCCCGCCTTTGCAGACTTGAGGATCGACGAGCGCTGGAAGCTGCTGACGCCGCGCATGCTGTTATCCCACACCAGCGGCCTGCTCAACTGGCGCTTCATCAACGAGGATGGCAAGCTGGACTTCAAGTATCCGCCCGGCAGCCGCTACGTCTATTCCGGCGAAGGCTTGCAGATATTGCAGATCGTGGTCGAGGAGCGCACCGGCGTCCCGCTGCAAACGCTGATGCAGCAGCGCGTGTTCGACCGCTTCGGCATGCGCGATACCAGCATGGTGTGGCGCGACGACTTCGCCGGCCGCACCACCACACACTACGGACGCGCCGGCACCGTCATCGCGCACAAGCGCCGCAGCGGCGCCCGCGCCGCCGGATCGATGGACACCACGCTCAACGACTACGCCAGCTTCATGGCCGGCGTGCTGCGTGGCGAGGGACTGTCGAAGGCGGTACGCACGCAGATGCTGTCGCCGCAACTGGCGATCGTATCTCTAAAACAGTTTCCTTCGCATTGGCCGGGCGACACCACCGCATGGCGCGGCATGGGTTTATCGATCGGCCTGGGCTGGCCGCTGTACGACTCGCCGATGGGACCGGCCTTCTTCAAGGAAGGCAATGACGACGGCACGAATAATTTCGCGCTGGGTTTTGTGAACCAGCAGAACGGTATCGTTATGCTCAGCAACAGCTCCAACGCTGAAAGCATGTTCTTCCCGGCAGTGGAATTTATCTACGGCAAGACCTGCCTGCCGTGGTTCTGGATGAATTACATTCCATACGACAAGCCTGAGCTGATGAAACCGGAAGCGCGCGAGCATCCCGTGCTCAGCGCAGGTTGCGGCGGCTAAAGGTTTGAGCGAAATCGGCCGATAACCTCGGTATATTTACCGTAGGAATCATCATGAAGATCGAGTCCACATCGCGCATCGCCGGCAGCTCCAGCACGGTCGAAACCACGACAGCGCGCGCTGTCATCCTCAAGCAAATCAACGCCCTGCAAAAGACCGAGGCGGGCCTTTCCGAAGAGCTCGCCAAGCTGGGAAACGACACCGCCTCGATTGAAGCACGCATCGCCTTGCAACAACAGATCCAGGGCATCGAAGCCCAGATCAAGGCGTTGCAGATAGCGCTGTTGCAAACCGATACCGACCGCAACGTGCAAGTCATCAAGCCAGCCGAGGAAGAGGTCAAGCAGATTCCTGCCGCGCCAACAGCGCAGCAGGATAAGCGCACGGAAACGCTCGGCAGCCTGGTCGATACGATGGCTTGAAGGCCTAGGCCTCAGGCATGCCCCGCAAGTGTTCTATGTCGGAAACCGCGTGTCGCCACGCGATCTCGGTATCAACAACGGGTACGGTTTGAAGGTCAAGATGTATATCCTTGAGCACTTTATTGCCCAAGGAAATCCTGTAATGCAATGCCGTATATTCGACATCGTAGGTTTTTTTGAGACCTTGCCGACGAGTGTAGGTGTCATGGGAAGCAGGCATGATATCCCCCTTACAAAGTGTCAGTACAGGATAGCACAATCACACCGCAGGCATTTTTGCCAGCAGCTTATCGAGCGTGACCGGATAGTCGCGCACGCGCACGCCGGTGGCGTTGTAGACGGCATTGGCGATCGCCGCCGCCACGCCGCAGATGCCCAGCTCGCCCACACCCTTGGCTTTCATCGGTGAAGAGACCGGATCGTTTTCCTCAAGGAAGATCACCTCCTGGTGCGGAATGTCGGCGTGCACCGGCACCTCGTAGCTGGCCAGGTCGTGGTTGACGAAGAAGCCTGTGCGCTTGTCGATCACCAGATCCTCCATCAAGGCCGCGCCGACGCCCATCGTCATCGCGCCGATCACCTGGCTGCGCGCCGACTTGGGATTGAGGATGCGGCCCGCCGCGCACACGGCCAGCATGCGCCGCACGCGCGTCTCGCCGGTGGCGGCATCGACGCCGACCTCGACGAAGTGCGCGCCAAAGGTCGATTGCTGGAATTTCTTGTCCAGGTCGCCGTACTCCATCACATCCTCGGCAACCAGATCGCCGCCCTCGGCCGCCTTGCGCAAGACCTGCGAGCGGCCACCGGCGCGCACCGTGCCATCGACGAATTCCGCCTCGGCCGGATTCACGCCCAGCTTCTGCGCCACCGCCTCGCGCAGCTTGACGCAGGCCGCGTACACGCCCGCGGTCGAACTGTTGGCGCCCCACTGCCCGCCGGAACCGGCCGACACCGGAAAGTCCGAATCGCCCAGCTTCACCACCACCTGGTCCAGCGTCACGCCCATCATCTCGGCGGCGGTCTGCGCGATGATGGTGTAGGTGCCGGTGCCGATGTCGGTCATATCGGTTTCGACCGTGACGATGCCCTTGCCGTCCAGCCGCACGCGCGCCGCCGACTTCTGCACCAGGTTGTTGCGGAACGCCGCCGCCATGCCCATGCCGACCAGCCAGCGGCCGTCGCGCATCTTGGCGGGCTGCGGACTGCGCGTGCTCCAGCCAAACTTGTCGGCACCGGTGCGCAGGCACTCGACCAGCCGGCGCTGCGAAAATTTTCGTTCGCGCTTGGATGGATCCACCGTCGTGTCGTTGATGATGCGGAAGGTGACCGGATCGATCTTCAGCTTCTCGGCCATCTCGTCCATCGCGATCTCCAGCGCCATCAGGCCCGGCGCCTCGCCCGGCGCGCGCATCGCGTTTCCCTCGGGCAGATCGAGCACGGCCAGCCGCATCTTCGTCATGCGGTTGGGGCCCGCGTACAACAGCTTGGTCTGCTGCACCGCCGTCTCCGGGCCGCCGCCGGGCAGGTCGCCCGACCAGCTCTCATGGCCGATGGCGCTGATCTTGCCCTCCCTGCTGGCGCCGATGCGGATACGTTGTATCGTCGCCGGCCGGTGTGTGGTGTTGTTGATCATCATGGGACGCGCCAGCGCCACCTTGACCGGGCGCTGCGCCGCCTTCGCGCCCAGCGCTGCCAGCAACGCTTCCGAGCGCAGGAACAGCTTGCCGCCGAAACCGCCGCCGATATACGGCGACACCAGCCTCACGTTCTCCTTGGAGATACCTAGCGTCTTGGCCACGTCGCCACGGCTCCAGTCCACCATCTGGTTCGCGGTCCACAGCGTGACCTTTTCGCCATCCCAGGCCGCGATGGTGGCATGCGGCTCCATCATCGCGTGCGACTGGTCGGGCGTGGTGTAGCTGGCGTCCAGCCGCACCGGCGACGCTGCGAATGCGCCGGCGAAGTCGCCGACCTTGCTGTCCTTGTTATCCTTTTCGGATGGCACCTTGGCCGTATCCTTGGCGCGCGCCAGGTCGTAAGCGCCCTTTTGTTTGTCGTACTTGACGTGCACCAGCGCCGCGGCGGCCCGCGCCTGCTCGAAGGTCTCCGCCACCACCAGGCCTATCGCTTGATGGTAGTGCTGGATCTCCGGCCCGCCGAGCAGCTTGGCGGTATTGAAGTTCCCCTTGCCCAGCTTGCCCGCGTTCTCCGCCGTGACAATGGCCAGCACGCCGGGCGCGCGTTTGGCTTCGCTCACATCCATGGAGACGATGCGTCCCTTGGCGATGGCGGCGCCGATCACATAGCCGTAGGCTGGGTTCGGGGTCTGGTGTTCGTAGGCATACGGCGCGGTGCCGGTGGTCTTGAGCGGGCCGTCGATCCGGTCCGTGGCGCGGCCGACGACCTTGAGCTGATCGATGGGATTGGTGGTGGCGGGCGTAGTGAATTTCATGGGATCAGCCTTTCTTCGCTTCGGCCAGCACCGACACCAGCGTGCGCTGCACCAGCGGTATCTTGAACGCGCTCTCGGCGCTCGGTTTGGCGCCGGCCAGCAACTGCTCCGCCACCGCCTTGGCGCCCTGCGGCATGCTGGCGTCGGCCGCCGGCATGCGCCACGGCTTGTGCGCGACGCCACCCAACGCGACGCGCCCGCTGCCGTCCGCCTGCACGATGGCGGCCACCGAGATCAGCGCGAACGCATAGGACGCACGGTCGCGCACCTTGCGGTACACATGCGTGCCGCCGAACGGCTTGGGCAGGGTCACGCCGGTGATCAGTTCGCCCGGTGCCAGCGCGGTCTCGATATGCGGCGTGCTGCCCGGCAGGCGGTGGAAGTCGGCGATGGGAATGGTGCGCGTCGAGCCATCGGGACGCACGGTCTCCACGCCGGCGTCCAGCAGTTGCATGGCCACCGCCATATCGCTGGGATGCGTGGCGATACACGCCTCGCTGGCGCCAAGGATGGCGTGATTGCGGCTGTAGCCGCCGATGGCCGAACAACCGCTGCCAGGCTGCCGCTTGTTGCACGGCTGATTGGTATCGTAGAAGTATGGACAGCGCGTGCGCTGCAGCAGGTTGCCCGCCGTGGTCGCCTTGTTGCGCAACTGCGCCGACGCCCCGGCCAGCAAGGCGCGCGACAGCACCGCATAGTCGCGCCGCACGCGCTCGTTGGCGGCCAGGTCGGTGTTGCGCACCAGCGCGCCGATGCGCAAGCCGCCTTGCGAGGTTTGCTCGATCTTGTCGAGCTCCAGGCCGTTCACGTCGATCAAGTGGGTGGGGGTCTCGATCTCCAGCTTCATCAGGTCCAGCAGGTTGGTACCGCCGGCGATGAACCTGGCGCCCGGCGTGCGCGCCGCAGCGGTGGCGGCTTCGGCGGGCGTCTTCGCGCGCTGGTAAGTGAAGGCTCTCATGCCGCCCTCCCCGCCACTTCGGTGATGGCATCGATGATGTTGGAGTAGGCGCCACAGCGGCAGATGTTGCCGCTCATGCGCTCACGCAGTTCCTCGGCGCTTACCAGCGGGCGCGCGTTCAGGTCCGCGCTCACATGGCTGGGAATGCCTTGCTTGATTTCATCCAGCGCCGCCACGGCGGAACAGATCTGCCCCGGCGTACAGTAGCCGCACTGGTAGCCGTCATGCTTGACGAAGGCGGCCTGCATCGCATGCAGCTTGGTCGGCGTGCCGAGGCCTTCGATGGTGGTGATCTTGGCGCCGTCATGCATCACCGCAAGAGTCAGGCAGGAATTGATGCGCCGGCCATCGACGATGACGGTGCAGGCGCCGCACTGGCCGTGGTCGCAGCCTTTCTTGGTGCCGGTCAGATGCAGATGTTCACGCAGGGCATCGAGCAGCGTGGTGCGCGTGTCGACCTCCAGCGCGTGCTGCTTGCCGTTGACTTGAAAGGAAAATTTGTTGATGGATGGCGGCGGACTGGCGCCTGCCGGCACCTGTGCTTCCGCCGTCAGCGGCACTGCCGCCGACGTGGCGGACAGCGCGCCCGCGATTAACAGATTGCGCCGGGTAATGCTGATATCGCTGAGGTCGTTCATCTTGTGCGTATCCTTAGGCTGATATACGTGACAATGAAACATCAACACCGATAGTAGATGCATTACCGCTGAAGGTTAAACACTGTTGGAGCGCCTGGCCGCCAGCGCGACGGCGTCGGCGCCGGCCGGAAAATGAAGCTGTCCCGTCTCATCGTTCGCGGCGCGCAGCACCGCTACGGCGACATCGGCCTCGGTGGTGACCGCCGACGGTTGAGTGAATGCGGCGAAGATGGATTGCGCAAATGGCGCATACGCCTCGGGAATCAAACCGTCCATGCGCGAGCCGGTGTTGTTGGTAAAGGCGGTCGTCGGTCCATAGCCCGGCTCGACCAGTTTGACGCGCACGCCGAAGGCCTCCAGCTCGAACGCCAGCGACGCGGTAAAGCCTTCGACCGCGACCTTGCTTGCGGTGTAGGCGGCCACCATCGGCATCGGCGTCAGCGTGGCGCTCGACGTCACATTCACCACCACACCGGATTGGCGTGCGCGGAACTGCGGCAGCACCGCCTGCGTCATCGCCATGGTGCCGAAGGTATTCGTCTCGAACACCTCGCGCACCGTCGCCATCGGCGTGGCCTCGAAGGCGCCAAACAGCCCGATGCCGGCGTTATTGACCAGTACATCGATAGGTCCGCTGGCTTCCAGCACGGCGGCGATGCTTTCGGGCTTGGTCACATCGAGCGCCAGCACGCGCAGCCGGTCGGATGGCTCGAACAAGCCCTCGCGCGGTGTGCGCATGGTGGCGATCACGTTCCAACCCTGCGCATGGAAATGACGCGCGGTCTCCAGGCCGTAGCCGGACGAGCAACCGGTAATCAGTACTGTTTTCATGGTGTTTCCTTGGTGGTTTCGATGGAGTCACTTTAATGGCATTGATCAGGATGATCTATAATCCAATATCCAAATTTAGTTATCAATCGTCCAAACATGATCGATCCACTCACAGCGGTCATCACGCTGCTGCGGCCGCGCACCGTGTTCTCCAAGGAAATCAGCGGCGCCGGGCGTTGGGGTGTGCGCTACTCCGACTTTGGCCAGCCGAGCTTCTGCGCGGTGCTGGAGGGCAGCTGCCTGTTGGCGGTGGACGGCCAGCCGGCGCTCACGCTCGAAGCGGGCGACTTCGTGCTGCTGCCTTCCACGCCCGGATTTACGATGTCCGGCTTCGAACCGGCGACACCGGTACAGATCGATCCCAAGGTGGCGCCCGCGCCGACCGAAGACGTGCGTCACGGCGCGCCCGACGGTCCGCCAGACGTCCGCCTGCTGGGCGGCTACTTCATCTTCGACTCGCCCGATGCGGGATTGCTGGTATCGCTATTGCCGGCGCAAATGCATGTGCGCGGCGCCGAGCGCCTGGCGCTGCTGGTGAAGATGGTCGGCGAGGAATCGAGCGGGCAGCAGGCCGGCCGCGACCTGGTGCTCACGCGCCTGGTGGAAGTGCTGCTGATTGAAGCATTGCGCTGGACCTCGGCGACGGACTCCCCGCCCGGCCTGCTGCGCGGCCTGGCGGACGCGCGGCTGGCGGCGGCGATGCGTCACATGCACGGCGATCCCGCGCATGGCTGGACGGTCGAGCAACTGGCGAAGAAGGCGGCGTTGTCGCGCTCCGCATTCTATGAACGCTTCACCGAAGCAGTGGGACTGCCGCCGATGGAATATCTGCTCGCCTGGCGCATGGCAGTGGCGAAGGACTTGCTGCGCAGTCAGGACATAGGGCTCACCGAAGTCGCCGAGCGCGTCGGCTATGGCTCGGCCAGCGCCTTCAGCACGGCGTTCAGCCGCCACGTCGGCCTGCCGCCCGGCCGCTACGCCCGCGCCGACGCCATCGTTGCATCAGGCGCAATGCTGTGACAGTATGGCCTGATTAGCCACCTCATCGGTCAGGAGCCACACTTGTCCAAGCATTCGTCCTTGCTCGTCATATTGCTTGCCGTTTCGACGGCCGGCGCCGCGGAACGCCACATCCCCTTCTGGCCGGACGCCGTGCCCGCCGCCATCCACGCCGAGATCGACGGTCAGGCCGCGCTGGAGACCGTGCGCACGCTGGGCCGCTACCACCGCGTGCACGGCTCGCCCGGCTACGCGGCGGCGGCCAAGTGGGTGCAGGAACAGGCGCAGGCGGCCGGCATGCGCGACGCGGTGGTCGAACATTTTCCGTCGGATGGCAAGACCAGGTACGCGCACTTCCGCAGCTATCTCGGCTGGGACGCCAAGTCGGCGCAGCTGGATGAAATAGGCCCGAACAGCCGGCCCGTGGCCCGCTTCCCGGAGCTGCCGGTGGCGCTGGCCGATTACAGCCAGAACGCCGACGTCAAGGCGGAACTGGTTAGCGTCGGCAGCGGCGCGTCCGCCGCCGACTATCAGGGCCTGGATGTCAAAGGAAAACTGGTGCTGGCCAGCGGCCCGCTGCCGCTGGTGCACAAGCAGGCGGTCGAGGAACGTGGCGCGCTCGGCATCCTGTCCGACTATCCAAACCAGACCACCGCGTGGTCCGGCGACGACCAGGATCTGGTGCGCTGGGGCCACCTGTCGCCGTACCAAACCAAGAACAGCTTTGCCTTCATGCTGTCCAAACGCCAGGCCAACGCCTACCGCGCACGCCTGGCCGCAGCCGAGAAGATCAGCATGCACGCCGTGGTCCACGCGCAGATGACGCCAGCCTCGCTGGACGTGGTCAGCGCCACCATCCCCGGCAGCGATCCATCCGCAGGCGAAGTCGTGCTGACGGCGCACCTGTGCCACCAATCGGCCGGCGCCAACGACAACGCCTCCGGCAGCGCCGCCATCCTGCAAGTGGCGCGCACGCTCAACCGGGCGATTCAATCCGGCGCCATCGCGCGGCCGCGCCTCACCATCCGCTTCCTGTGGACGCCGGAGATCGCGGGATCGCAAGCGTGGCTGGCCAGCCATCCCGAGCTGAAGGGCAAGATCGTCGGCGGCATCCATATGGACATGGTCGGCGCGCTGCTCGGCACCACGCACAGCACCTTCCACCTGTCGCGCACCGCGCAGACGCTGCCGCATGTGCTCAACGATATCGGCAAGGCCTTCTTCGACGAAGTGACCAAGGCTTCCGCGCAGTATGCGGAACGCGGCGGCGATCCCTACGCCGGCTTCGCCACGCCGGGCGGCTCACGCGACGTCTTCATCGGCGACATGCGGCCGATGGAACTGGGCAGCGATCATGAAGTGTTCCAGTCGTCCGGCTGGGGTGTGCCGATGCTGTACTTCCACGACTGGCCGGACGTCACCATCCACACCAGCAAGGACCAGCCGGAGAATCTCGACGCCACCAAGCTGGGGCGCGTGACGTATCTGGGCGCGGGCATCGCCTACACGCTGGCCGCGCTGCCCGACGCCGAGGCCCCGCGCCTGCTGACCATGGCGCGCTACGACGGCGAGCAGGAACTGGCGCAGGCACGCCTGCGCATGGCGCTCAGCGACAATCCGCGCGACGGCGCATTGGCCGTGCGCGAAACACTGACGATGAATCGCACCAAACTACAAACAGTGGCTCGACGTTGGCCCGCCACGAACGCAGCCGCCAACACGCTAACCGATCAGTTGAAAGCCCATGGCGTGACGCTGCCTGCATCGACAACCGTCGACGCGCGCGTGCCGGTGCCCGCACCCACCGTGCGCGGCCCGCTCGGCATCTACTACTACGACCACGTCAGCGCCACGTTGGCAGAGCGAGACAAAGACGAAGCATCCCTGCCGGCGATGCCCGAGTTCCGCGAAGGAGACGCGGACCTGATGTTATACGAAGCGATGAACCTGGCCGATGGCAAACGCTCGATCACCGACATCCGCGACATCATCACCGGCCGCTACATGCCCATACCGCAAGCGCTGATCGCCGCCCATTTCGAGCGGCTGGCAAGCGTGGGGATCATCACCTGGCGATAATGACAGGCAGTCCGTGGTGGGCCAGCACTTCCCGCAAATGCGCATAACGGTCTGGCGAACTTCCAAGCAGTTTCGCCAGACTGGAAATAACAGGCTCCGATGACAAGTACGCCAATTGCCCGGCATCGGGCTGCTCATACCAACGTCCCGACGTCTGCATCCATTCTTTCAAAGAACGATCCAACCTCAGGTTGATTGATTCCTCAACACTACGTTGCAGACTTAAGCGCGCGATGCAATCCAGCCAGATCCATTTTTTGCTTTCAGCAAACAGCAGCAGCAACTCAACATCCCCAAGTTCCTCCAGCCTGCTCTGAATCGTTGTGAACGGCATGTAAGCCCCGTGCTTGCGAACCAGCTGTAAAGCGAACCTTCGAATACCAGGCGCCGCATCGGCCAAAGCTCGGCTGGCCACAAGGTCCTTGTCATGTTCCGCCAACTTTGCCCACGCGGCCAGCGCAGCCAGGCGTATCGAGATGCGGTCGCTATCCAGGAAGGACTGGACTAGTCCGACATCATCCTTGTGACGCAGACTTGCCAGCGCAGACAGCGAGATACGCACTACCTTCGTCACATGGCATTGCTGCTGGAGAATATTGCGATAGTGTGCGCGCAAGTCAAAATCCAGCGGAGCAAGGTAGCTCATTGCAACCGAGCGTACCGACGCTTGGACGTCGCTCAAAGCATCTATCGCGATCGCCAAACGCAACTCGTCCTCCATTGCCAATAACGCTCTGATTGCAATGGTCCTGACCGACCCGAAGTGCGATCTGGCCGCCATGCGATACTGCGCACCTTGTTTTTCACGCGGTAGTCTCGCACAAAGTTCAGCGGCATGGTTCGCGAGGACGATGTCGTCATTCCGACTCAAGATCAGCTCGATCAACGCTGTCGCTTCGAGCAGTTCGTACCTGTCGAGGATCTGCACGCACGCGCGGGCAACTTTCACATCAGGACCTTGCGCCGCCGCGACTAATTCACCGGCGGCGACAGTTTGGATCAACGCGAGCTCAAATTGCTTCATCCATTCGCCGTGATTGACTCGTCCTGCACTGTGCAATCGCAGTATAGGCGGCAGCACAGATAATAACTGCGGAGCGGAGACGAATGGCAACAGCGTCATCAACGCTTGTCTTGCCAGATCGCGGATTTGCGGTACCCAGTCGTTGAGACGATCGACGACTAGCGGCAGCGATTCTGGCCATGCCAGTTCGACACACCGTCGGAGCGCCGCTTCGCGCACGTAACCTGAGTAGTGGCGACAGCCCTCCTCCAAATCGCTTACTGTATCCGCATTACGGGCAATCCAGATTGCGGGTGCCAGATAGCTTGGGGTCGTATCTGTTGGCGGCTCACCGGCCGCGGGAAGGGAGCTCTCCGCTGTACGCACTGCGGAATTGACGTGGACCGGTGTTTTTGCCTTACCGAATAATGCTCTGAAAATATTCATATAAAAAGCTACTAGCTCCCAGGTCTTTACTCAACGATTTTCTTGTTAATCTTTCTGCATCATACCCAGAAGCTTGGCAGATTGCGATAGTCCGTTGGCGATGGCCGAGTCCGTGACGGAGACGCTAATCTGATCTCGTACGAAGGGATGAACCCGGCCAGCTTGAATCGTTTGCTGGCGATAGCTAACTGCATATCGATAAAATTCTCTTCCGATTTAATCGGATTCGATGTAATATTAATCGCATACGCTTAAATAGCCTCCTAAAACAGGTGGCTTTCGGTTAAAAACGACAATCTATCGTGGGTCTCGACAATGAATACACGCACTCCAACAATGAACACACGCCGCTGGTCGATCATCGCTGCCCTTACCGCCGCCGCTAGCGCGCTAGCCATGCTGGCCGTCGCAGGCACGAATGCGGCGTCGGCGGAACCGGCGCCGATCCGCAGCAGCTTGCCGGTCGAAGGCCGGATGGCAGGCTTCAATGGCGCGACGACCTGGCTCAATTCGGCGCCGCTGTCGCCGCAGCAATTACGCGGCAAAGTCGTGCTGGTCGATTTCTGGACCTACTCGTGCATCAACTGTATCCGCACGGTGCCCCATATCCGCGCCTGGGCGGCAAAGTACCGCGACCAGGGCCTGGTGGTGGTCGGCGTGCACACGCCTGAGTTCAAGTTCGAGGAAGACCTGGTCAACATCAACGCCGCCGTCGGCCGCTTCCAGATCGACTATCCGGTCGCAGTCGACAGCAATCAGAAAATCTGGCAGGCGTGGGGCAACCGTTACTGGCCGGCGCTGTACCTGGTCGATGCCAACGGCAAGATTCGCCATCACCAGTTCGGCGAGGGCGGATACGACACCATGGAGCGGGCGATTCAATCGCTGCTGGCGGAAGCGGGCCTCGGCGCGGCCGATGGCAAGCTGGTCAATCCAGCGGCGAACGGCGAGCAGATGGCGCCCGACCTGGCGAGCGTGGGATCGGATGAGGCGTACGTGGGCTACAGCAAGGCATCCGGTTTCCGCTCGACGCCGAAGCTGCTCGAAGACCGTCCGCAGACTTATGCGGTCGACCAGTTGGGCCTGAACCAGTGGGGCCTGTCCGGCCGCTGGGTGGTCGGTGCGGAGAGCGCCGTACCCGACGAGCCAGGCGCCGCGCTGGTGCATCAGTTCAGCGCGCGCGACCTGCACCTGGTGATGGGGCCCGGCACGCCCGGCGGCAAGGTCAGGATCAAAGTCACGCTCGACGGCCGCGCTCCCGGCGCCGACCATGGCGCCGACATCGATGCCGATGGCAACGGCGTGGTCGATGCGACCCGCTTGTATCAATTGGTGCGCCAGGCCGGTAGGGTAAAACAGCGGCGCTTCGAGGTGCGCTTCCTGGACAAGGGCGCGCAAACCTTCGCGTTCACTTTCGGTTGATCCGGCTTGCCCGGCATCGCGCTGGGCATTTTCGATCCTCTCAATGCGCCCTAGGCCTTTAACATGGCGCCCAATTGCTGCTTCGTTTTTCAGCGTGCTGGCAACTGAATCCCTTGTCCACTGGCGTTAGTCCCTGCGATGCGCCGGCCGCAGCTGTCGGGATGCTTTCGCGCTCCGCTAACGCCCCTTGGCGCTGGAGATAACGTCCAGGCGCGCGCGGCGCGGATCCGGCCCCGCCGCCGAACCGGCGACGCCAAAATCCATCAGCGGTTCGTCCGGCCCATTGAACGACGCCCAGCCCGGATCGCCCTGCTTCATGAAGCGCACCCAGGCGCCATGGACCGCAGCGCCGACGGCCTTGTCCTCCGTACTAGCCGCCGCGTCCAGATTGTCGAAGACGTAGGCTATTTCCGATGCATGCGGCGCGCCGGGCAGCGTCGCCCGGTCCTTGCTGGCGACATAGGAGAAGCGATAGCTCCACGATGGCCGATGCTGCCGCGCATAGTAGCGTGCCGCTTCCACATAGCCGCTGTCGGACAGTATCTGCACCAGCGTCTCGGCGGCGCCGACGTGCTCCAGGTCGTACACGATCCGGGCGGCGGCGGCTTGGGCCGGGTAGGCTTGGAGCAGCCGGGACAGCTCGGCTTCGGCGGCCTGGCTGCCATAGAACTCCGGCGGATAAGGCGCCTCTTCCCGGCTGTTGGCGCCGGACAGATAGGGAACCTGGGCTTCGCGCCCCTGCTTGAACACCTGCCCAGGCTGTTCGCGCAAGGTACGCCCGTCCAGCATCACGGAACCGAACAAGCCGTCGCGCACCTCGCGGCCCAGCGCGTCATATCCCAGCTGCCCCACGATGGCGGAGGCCGGCAAAGCGCGCAGCTCCGCCAGATCGCGGGCGCCGACGGAAGCGGCGAAACGTTGCCCGGCCGCGATGGCATCGGCCAGCGGCGACATCTGGCCTTCCCCGCCCGATTCGGCAATGGCGGCGGCAAACAAGCCCCGCGCCTCCGGCATGGTCATGAGGGCAGTCACGGCCATGGCGCCGGAGGACTCGCCGAAGATTGTCACCCGCCCGGGATCGCCGCCGAAGCTGGCGATGTTGTCGCGTACCCAGCGCAAGGCGGCCACCATGTCCATATAGCCGAAATTGCCGCCTTTGCCTTCCAGTTCATCATAGGCAAAAAAGCCCAGCCGGCCGATGCGGTAGTTGATCGAGACCAGGATCACGCCGTCGCGTGCGAAATTGGCGCCGTCGTACCCGCGCTGCCGGCTGCCGCCGGCAATCCCGGCGCCGCCATGGATCCACACGGCGACCGGCAGCTTGCCGTCGGCGCGGGCCGGCGTCCATAGGTTGAGGGACAGGCAATCTTCCGACTGCGGCTGAATGGGCTCCGCCTGGGGACACGCGGGGCCGAAGTCATCCGCCTTGCGCGCCGCCTTCCACGGCTGCACGGGCGCGGGCGGCTGCCAGCGCAGGTGGCCGGTGGGCGAGGCGGCATATGGAATGCCTTTGAAGCTGAGGATGCCATCCTGTTCCAGGCCCTGCACCGGGCCGGCCAGCGTCTGACGCAGCGGGGCTGCCGCCGCCAGGGGAATAACGCAGCAGAGCATGGCCAATATGAGCGACTTGCTTGTGGTCATTTTAGCTTAACGGGAATGTTGTTCTAAAGATGCATTACACACCGATTGCACAGCAATGCATATCAATTAGATGAATCAGCCGGAGCTTTTTCCACGCAGGCTCGGGGCAGGTCCAAAACATGGACACGAGTTAAGCCGTTGATGGATCGAATGGATGAGGAACGCGCGCCTTCGGCGCTCGAGGCTGTGCGCTGCGCGCACAGCAGTTGGGCGATTCGGAGCGGGATGGCCCTGCAGGGCCATGCCCTTCGAATCTCACACGCAGGGCGCGCAGGCGCCCTGCTCGCTTCCGCCAAGAAATAAAAAAACCGCCAGCCTGAACGCGCTCAAGATCGCGCTCAGTGCTGGCAGTTTTTTGTATTTCTTGGCGGAAGCGGTGAGATTCGAACTCACGAACAGTTTAACCCATCGCCAGTTTTCAAGACTGGTGCCTTCAACCACTCGGCCACGCTTCCTAAGTTGTGCAGCATTATACAGATTTCACCCCTGATCGGGGCTAAAACCCTCAAGCGGCCCGGCTGGCCTGCCCCGGCAACCAGTTCTCGCGCAGCGCCAGCTCGAACGCTTCCGCATCCAGCGGCTTGGAGAACAGATACCCCTGCACCTCGTCGCAGCCCGAATTCTTCAGGAACGCCAGTTGCTCGACCGTCTCCACGCCCTCGGCGATCACCTTGTGCTTGAGCTGCTGGGCGATGCTGATGATGGTGTTGGCAATCGCGCAATCATTGGCGTCGCCAGGGATGCCGATCGTGAACGAGCGGTCGATCTTCAAGGTGTCGATCGGGAAGCGCTTCAGGTACGACAAGCTCGAATACCCGGTGCCGAAATCATCCAGCGACAAGGTCACGCCGGTGGCCGTGATGCGGTCCATGATGCCGATCACGCGGTCGATGTTGTGCATCAGCGTGCTTTCGGTGATTTCCAGCTCCAGCCACGAAGGTTCCAGCCCGTAGCGCTTGAGCGTCTCGGTGACCCGCCCCGGCAAGGTCGAGGTGAATTCGCGCGCCGAGACGTTGACCGCCAGCCGGATCGGCGGCAACCCCGCGTCCTTCCACACCTGCGCCTGTGCGCAGGCCGCTTCCAGCACCCATTCGCCGACCTGCACCACCAACCCGGTGGCTTCGGCCAGCGGGATGAATTCGGCCGGCGGCACCAGGCCCCGCTCCGGGTGACGCCAGCGCACCAGCGCTTCGGCGCCGATGATCTTGCCACTGGCGATGGCGTACTTGGGCTGGTAGTGCAGCAGCAACTCGCCGTTGCCGAGCGCGTGGCGCAGCCCCGATTCGATGCGCATGCGCTCCTGCATGCCCTGGTTCATGTCCTGGCTGTAGAAGGCGACGTGATCGCCTTCCGCCCCGCCCTCCTGCTTGGCGCGGTACATGGCGATGTCGGCCAGGCGCAGCAGCGTTTCGGCGTCGTGGCCGTCCTGCGGGTAGACGCTGATGCCGATGCTGCCGCCCACGCGCAAATCGTGGCCGTCGATGACGATCGGCGTGTTGAGCGTGGCCAGCAGTTTTTGCGCGACCATGCTGGCTTCGAAATGCTGGCCGATGTCGAACAGGCCGACCGCGAATTCGTCGCCGCCCAGCCGCGCCACCAGGTCCTGGTCGCGCAGCACGGTGCGGAAGCGGCGCGCGACTTCGACCAGCAGTTCGTCGCCGATCTTGCGGCCCAAGGTGTCGTTGATCAGCTTGAAGCGGTTGAGGTCGATGAACAGGATGCAGCCGTGCTCTTTGTTGCGCTGCGCGACCATCAGCGCCTGGTCGACCAGCTTGGTCAGCAGGCTGCGGTTCGGCAGGCTGGTCAGCGCGTCGTAGTAGGCCAGGTGGTGGATGCGCTCCTCCGCCATCTTGCGTTCGGTGATGTCGGTCAGGTAAGCGATCAGGCCGACCGAGCGGTCGTTGATGTCGCACAGCGGCGATAGCGACAGGCTGGCCCAGAACACTTCGCCGGATTTTTTCTTGCGCCGCACTTCCATCAGCCGCCCGCCCTGCTCCAGGAAGTGGTCGTCGAAGCTCATGTCTTCGTCGTCGTACAGGAACAGGATGTTGCGCCCCACCGCTTCGACCGCGCTGTAGCCGAACAGCCGTTCCGCGCCCTTGTTCCAGCTGATGATGAAGCCGTTCATGTCCATCGTCAGCACGGATTCGTGGATCTGGTCGAGGATCTGCGCCTGGTGCTGCAACTGCGCTTCCATTTGCGCGTAGGCGTGCGTGGAGCGCTGCGCGACCGAGTGTACCTGCAGCACGCTGGCGGCCAGGCCGGCCAGGCTGGCCAGTTGCTGGCGGTCGGTCTCGCTGTAATGCGCGCGGCCCGAGACCACGAAGCGGCCGAAGTACTGGTCGTCGAAGTAAATGTCCTGGATCAGGCTGGGCACGGCGTCGTCGTTGGCGGCGACGATTTCTTCGATCGGCGGATGCAGCAGCAGCGCGACGGCATCGGCCGGCAGGTAGTCGCCCAGTGGGCTGTTGAGCACGCCACGCACGATGCGCCCCAGTTCCTCGCTCAGCGCGGGGCCGCGCAGGCGCAGCACCGCGTCGCATAGCGCCGCGCTGCTGGTGAGGAAGTCGGAGACGGGATGCGTGAGCATGGCTTAGATGTTCCTGCTCACCTGGATCGCCCAGTGGTAAGCCTGCAGCTGCGCTTGCCAATAGGTTTCATGGTCGATGCCGGCCTGCTCCAGGCTGGCGCTGTCGTGCCGTTCGACCAGCTGCAGCAGCTCGCCCAGCGGGCCGGCGCGGTCCAGCAGCGCCATGACGACGTCGAGGTCGAGGCTGAGCGCGGCGACGATTTCCGTCATCGGCATGGCCAGCAGCACGTCCAGCAGCGAGAACACGCCGGCCACGAAGGCCATGTCCTGCTGGTCGCGGTCCCAGCCCAGCGCTTTGCTCAGCACTTCCATTTGCGACGCGCGCACCGCCGCCAGCGGCAGCAGCGGATTGGACAGGCCGTCATCCTGCTGGCGCGCGTACAGCAGCAGTTGCAGCCAGCGCTGCAGCTGGCGCCGGCCCAGCACGTTGATGGCCTGGCCGAAGCTGTGGATCGGCGAGCTGAGCGCGAACGCGGCCGAGTTCACCAGTTTCAACAAATGGTAGGACAGCGCCGGATCCTGCTTGAGCAGCACTTCCAGTTCGCGCGAGTCGGCGTCGCGGGCCAGCAGGCCCAGCAGCGCGAGCAGGCGCTTGCGCGAAGTGCCGTCGCCGACGCTCATGTCGTGCGACGGATGCAGCGCGAAGTCGCCGGTGAACCAGCTGAAGCCGGCCTTGGCGCATTCGGCGATGCGCGCTTCGCTGTGCATGCCGGTGGCCAGGTGCGGGCCGGGCTGGGCCACCAGCGCCAGCACCGGCGGCATGACGACCGAGGCGTCGACCATCAGCGCGCGGGCGCTGCACATGGTGGCGGCCGAGCCGTCGGCCACGCCCTCGACCATGATGCGGTAGCCCGCCTCGGCATAGCCGGCGAGTTTCTTTTGCACGGCGGCGTCGGCGCAGGTGGCGGCCGGCACGCGCAGGATGATGCGGTTGGCCGGCAAGGTCGACAGTTGCGACAGTTCCAGCAGTTGCGGATTCGGAACGGCGAGGATGCAATCCAGCGGCGCCAAGGCGGCGAAGGCATCGGGCGTCTTCAGCAGCGTCAACGCTGCCTGGAAGGCGTCGCCCGCGTCGGCGGACAGTTCGAAAGTCAGGGCCACCCACTCGTTGTGAGCGTTGGACACTGCTTGTAATTCCACCAGTGGAAACGGGCTGATTTCAGGCGCAGACATCAATATCTCATCGGGAGTTGTGCGCGCAATCTTAGATCGGCTATTAACTTAAAGCAACCAATTACCATGAGAACAGTAGTGTGATTATCAATATTACCAGTATAAGACCAATCGACTGCGACGCGAAACGTTTTCTTTTACACAATTACAATAATCTGCGGTCGGACTGGAATATATCAGATATTGCCGTGCAAACACGTACAGTTAGAAATTGCTCAACTGTATTAGAAGCGGGCGTCGGCTTTTTTGCTACACGGGCAAGGTTGATAGCGCTCACTGCGCGTGTTGCACGGCAAACCGTATCAATTCGGCCTGCCCTTCGATGCCCAGCTTGCGCTTGATATTGAGGCGGTGGGTTTCCACGGTGCGCACGCTGAGGTCGAGCGCGCGGGCGATCTGCTTGTTCGATTCGCCGTTGGCGATGTGGCGCAGCACCTCGTGCTCGCGCGAGGTCAGCTGGTTGTCCTGGGTATGCGGCTGGGCCAGCTGGCGGGCCAGCGCGGCGCTGTAATAGATGCCGCCGGACATCACGGTCTCGATCGCGACCACGATGTCCTTGCCGGGCGCGTCCTTGAGCACGTAGCCGCGCGCGCCGGCCTGGATCGCCTGCGACACGTATTCCAGCTTGTCGTGCATCGACAGGATCAGCACGGCGATGCGCGGGAAGGCTTGCTTGAACTGGGCCGTGGCCTCGATGCCGTTGGTGCCGCGCATATTAATATCCATCAACACCAGGTCGATGTCGCAGCGCGCCGCCTGTTCCAGCGCCTCGGCAGCGCCGCCGGCCTCGGCCACCACCTCGAACTGCGGCATGGCTTCCAGGCGCGCGCGCAGGCCGTCGCGCACCAGGGGGTGGTCGTCGACCAGCAGGATTTTGATCGTAGTTGTCATGGCGATTCTTTATACGTGGTTGCCGGCGTAGGCGGTCACGACCGTGCCGCCGGCCGAGGAAACGATGTCGAAGCGGCCGCCGATGGCGTCCATCCGCTCCATCATATTGCGCAATCCGATGCCGCGCTTGGGATGCTCGGCGATGCCGTCGGCGTCGAAGCCGGCGCCGTCGTCCTGGATGCGCAGCGTGACCCCGCCCGCCGCCTCCGCCAGGCTGATGTCGATGCGGCTGGCGCCGGCGTGGCGCTCGATATTGGTCAGCGCTTCCTGCGACAGCCGGAACAACACGGTGTTGGCGACGTCGGACAGGCCGTCGGTGCAGCCCGATGCCTCGAAGTGTACCGGAGTGCCGCTGCTGAGGGTGTACTCCTGGCCGAGGTGGTGCAGCGCGGCCGCCAGGCCCAGGTCGTCCAGGATGGCCGGGCGCAGGTTGTGCGAAATGCGGCGCACCTCGCCCATCACGTTGCTGAGCTGGTCGGCCGCGTGCTCGAACATCGCCTGCGCCGCCTGCTGCTGCTCGGGCTTGCTGGACGACAGGCGGACGATGCCGGCCTCGATCTGCAGCTTGATCGACACCAGCCACTGGCTGATGCCGTCATGCAAGTCGCGCGACAGCCGCGCCCGCTCCTCCTCCTGCGACTCGACCACGCGCTGCGCCAGCACCTTGAGCTTGGCGTCGGCCACGCGCAGCTCGCTGATGTTCAGCGCCAGGCCGGAGCTGGCCACCGCCACCGCGGCGGCGATCGCGATGCCGGCGATCCACAGCATGGTGCTGTGGATGTTGGCGGACTGCTGGACGTCGATCTTGGCCAGCGCCTGGTCGACGTCGTCCAGGTAGATGCCGGTGCCCATCATCCAGCCCCATTTCGGCATGGCGATCACGTAGCCCAGCTTGGCCACCGGCTTGTGGGTGGACGGCTTGATCCACATATAGCGCTCCAGCCCGCCGCCCGCGCGGGCCCGCTGCAGCAGGTTCTGGATGGTCGGGCTGCCCTTGTCGTCGCGCAGCTCGAACAGGTTCTGGCCCACCAGCTCGGGCTGGCGCGGGTGCATCAGCGTATTGCCGTCCATATCGTAGAGGAAGAAATAGCCATCGTCGCCATAGCTGAGCGAGGACAGGATGCGCATCGCCTCCAGGCGGGTATCGGCATCGTTGCGGCCCGACTCGTAGAGGTGGGAGATCGAATGCGAGGCCAGCGCCACGTAGTGTTTGAGCTCGGCCTCCTTGCTGCTCAGGTAGGCCTGCTGGATGGTCGCGCGCTGCTGCTCGGCCAGCAGGACGGACTGGTGCCGGACCGCCAGGGCGATCGCGCACAGCGCCAGGATCAGCGGCGTGATGGCCAGGAAAATGACTTTTTGCCGCAACTTCATGATGCCGCGCTCCTCCAACATGCTAGTAGCCGCGATTCTACGCCCCCGAGGCGCCCCGGACCTACGTAGTTGTACGCACCGATAGTGCGTATTGGTGCGCTTGTCCCCGTTATCAGCTTCGTGAATACTGATCATAAGCTGCCGGGATGCCCATCAAAGCAGCGCCCGACCATCGCACTCCGGGGTCAGGTCCAGAATCCGGACACGAGCTCATGTCCGGATTCTGGACCTGACCCCGGAGTGAGGACAACCTTGGAGGAAGCATGAAAGCTCTACAAACCACAGGCCAGACACTGGCCAGCAAGCTGGGCTGGGCCGCGCTTGCGCTGGCCGGCGCTTCGGCGCTGGGCGTGATCGCCTTGAAACGCGGCGAGTCGATCAGCGCCGTCTGGATCGTGATCGCCGCCGTCTGCGTTTACCTGATCGCCTACCGCTACTACAGCCTGTACATCGCCGACAAGGTGCTGGGACTGGACGCCCGCCGCATGACCCCGGCCAACAAGCTGAACGATGGCCTCGATCACGTGCCGACCAATAAGTACGTGCTGTTCGGCCACCACTTCGCGGCGATCGCCGGCGCCGGTCCGCTGGTCGGCCCGGTGCTGGCCGCGCAGATGGGCTATCTGCCGGGCATGCTGTGGATCCTGGCCGGCGTGGTGTTCGCCGGCGCCGTGCAGGACTTCATCGTGCTGTTCATTTCCATGCGCCGCGACGGCCGCTCGCTGGGCGACCTGATCAAGTCGGAGCTGGGCCAGATCCCCGGCATGATCGCGCTGCTGGGCACCTTCATGATCATGGTCATCATCCTGGCGGTGCTGGCGCTGATCGTGGTCAAGGCGCTGACCCATTCGCCGTGGGGCAGCTTCACCGTGATGGCCACCATCCCGATCGCGCTGTTCATGGGCGTGTACTCGCGCTACATCCGCGTCGGCCGCATCGGCGAAGTGTCGATCATCGGCTTCATCCTGCTGATGGCGGCCATCTTCGGCGGCCAGTACGTGCAGGAAAACGCGGCGCTGGCGCCGATGTTCGACTTCACCGGCACCGAGCTGACCTGGATGCTGATCGGCTACGGCTTCGTCGCCTCGGTGCTGCCGGTGTGGCTGCTGCTGGCGCCGCGCGACTACCTGTCGACCTTCCTCAAGATCGGCACCATCGTCGGCCTGGCGATCGGCATCATCGTCGTCGCGCCCTACCTGAAAATGCCGGCCATCACCAAGTTCATCGACGGCTCCGGCCCGGTCTGGTCGGGCTCGATGTTCCCCTTCCTGTTCATCACCATCGCCTGCGGCGCCGTGTCCGGCTTCCACGCGCTGATCGCGTCGGGCACCACGCCGAAGATGATCGAGAATGAAACCCACGCCCGCTTCATCGGCTACGGCGCGATGCTGATGGAATCGTTCGTCGCCATCATGGCGCTGGTGGCCGCCTCGACCATCGAGCCCGGCATCTACTTCGCGATGAACAGCCCGGCCGCGCTGATCGGCACCACCGCCGAGTCGGCCGCGACGGCGATCTCGCAGTGGGGCTTCTACGTCACGCCGGAAATGCTGCTGCAGACCGCCAGGGATGTCGGCGAGCACAGCATCATCTCGCGCGCCGGCGGCGCCCCGACCCTGGCGGTCGGCATGGCCCACATCCTGTCGAACGTGATCGGCGGCCAGACCATGATGGCCTTCTGGTACCACTTCGCCATCCTGTTCGAGGCGCTGTTCATCCTGACCGCCGTCGACGCCGGCACCCGCGCCGGCCGCTTCATGCTGCAGGACTTGCTGGGCGCCTTCGTGCCGGCCATGAAGCAGACCGAGAACGTGTTCGCCAACCTGACCGCGACCGGCCTGTGCGTGGCGGCCTGGGGCTACTTCCTGTACCAGGGCGTGGTCGATCCGCTGGGCGGCATCAATACGCTGTGGCCGCTGTTCGGCATCGCCAACCAGATGCTGGCCGCGATCGCGCTGATCCTCGGCACCTGCGTGCTGTTCAAGATGAAGCGCGGCAAGTACGCGTGGGTGACGATGATCCCGACCGTGTGGTTGCTGCTGTGCACGCTGACCGCGGGCTGGCAGAAGATCTTCGACGCCAATCCCAAGGTCGGCTTCCTGGCCCACGCCGCCAAGTACCAGGCGGCCATGGATGAAGGCAAGCTGCTGGCGCCGGCCAAGTCGGTAGCGCAGATGCATCAGATTATCTTCAACGATTACCTGGATGCATCGCTGGCCGGCTTCTTCGTCATCGTCGTGCTGAGCGTGCTGGTGTTCGGCGTGCGCACCGTGCTGGCGGCGCGCGCCAACGACAAGCCGACCGCCCAGGAAAGCCCGATG
Organism: Duganella sp. CT11-25; assembly: GCF_047302815.1. NCBI lineage: Bacteria > Pseudomonadati > Pseudomonadota > Betaproteobacteria > Burkholderiales > Oxalobacteraceae > Duganella > Duganella sp. CT11-25. The sequence goes on along the minus strand of NZ_JBKBFD010000001.1, from coordinate 6,536,715 downwards.
GTCCTGACGCCCAAGGTGCAGTGATGTTGGGCGACATCGCCAAGGCCGGCCGTTACCTCGGGCAAAGCATGCGCCTGATGATGGGCCTGCCGGACTACGACGTCTATGTGAGCCATCGGGAAGCCACCCATCCCGATGAGCCCATCATGACCTACGAGGAATTCTTCCGCGAACGCCAGGAAGCCCGCTACGGCGGCGCCGGCAAGCGCGGCGGCTGCTGCTAGCAACCCAACAACCGGGGATCTGACCCCGGTTTTTTTTCGTCCGGCGCGGAACTTCCTGCCGCGCCCGTGTGTCTAACTTTGTTGAGCCGCGCAGTCGGCGGACGATGGAGACCCATGACATACCCATTTTCTTACGAGCAGGCGTTCGCCCGCAACATCGGCTGGCTTACGCCGGCGGAACAATCGGTACTGCGCGACAAGCGCATCGCCATCGCCGGCGTGGGCGGCGTCGGCGGCGTGCACTTGCTGACCCTGGCGCGGCTGGGGGTGGGCGCGTTTCACATCGCCGACTTCGATACCTTCGACCTCGCCAATTTCAACCGCCAGGTCGGCGCCATGATGTCCACGCTGGGCCGGCCCAAGGTCGATGTGCTGGCCGAGATGGCGCTCGACATCAATCCCGACATCAAGCTCACCTGTTTTCCCCAAGGCGTCAACAGCAACAACCTGGCCGCCTTCTTCGACGGTGTAGACTTGTACGTCGACGGCCTCGATTTCTTTGCCTTCGGCGCCCGCCAGGCGACCTTCGCCGCCTGCGCGCGGCTGGGCATCCCGGCCGTCACGGCGGCGCCGCTGGGCATGGGCACGGCGGTGCTGAATTTCCTGCCGGGGCAGATGACGTTCGAGGAATATTTCGGCTGGGGCGACCGGCCGGACGACGAAAAGGCGCTGCGCTTCCTGGTCGGGCTGGCGCCGGCCGGCCTGCACGGCGGCTACCTGGTCGATCCGTCGGCCATCAATCTCAAGGAGCAGCGCGGGCCGTCCACCATCATGGGCTGCCAGCTGTGCGCCGGCGCCGCCGCCACCGAGGCGCTGAAGATCCTGCTGGGGCGCGGCGAGGTGCTGGCGGCCCCACGCGGCTGGCAGTTCGACGGCTATCGTAACAAGCTGGTGCGCACATGGCGCCCCGGCGGCAACCGCCATCCGCTGCAACGGCTGGCGATGATGCTGGTGCGGCGGCGCCGGCCGGGAGGTCAGTCATGAGCAAGATGGAGCAGCATCTGGACGCCACGCTGGAACAGATCCTCGAACTGGCGCGCTGGGCGCCCAGCGGCGACAACACGCAACCGTGGCGCTTCGAGATCCTCGACGCCCGCCGGCTGGTGGTGCACGGCCACGACACGCGCGATCATTGCGTCTACGACCTGGACGGTCATCCGAGCCAGATCTCGATCGGCGCGCTGCTGGAGACGATGGCGATCGCCGCCAGCACCTTCCAGCTGGAGATGCGCTCGATGCGCCACCTGGAGGCGCCCGACAGCCGCCCCACCATCAGCGTCGAGTTCGTGCCGGCGCCGGCGCTGGAAGCCGATCCTCTGGCCGATGCCATCCTGCCGCGCAGCGTGCAGCGCCGCCCGCTCAGCCGCCGTCCGCTGACGCCGTCGGAGAAGGCCGCGCTGGCGGCCACGCTGCCGCCCGGCTACCAGGTGCGGTGGCTGGAAGGCGGCCAGCGCATGGCGGCGGCGCGGCTGATGTTCCGCAACGCCAAGCTGCGGCTGACCATGCCGGAGGCGCACCAGGTGCACCAGTCCATCATCGAGTGGAACGCCCGCTACAGCGAGGACCGCATTCCCGACCAGGCGCTGGGCGTGGACACCATGACCGCCAGGCTGATGCGCTGGATCATGCAGGATTGGCGGCGCGTCCAGTTCTTCAACACCTGGCTGGCCGGCACCGTGGCGCCGCGGCTGCAGATGGACCTGATCCCCGGCCTGGCCTGCGCCGCGCATTTCGTGCTGACGGCGCCGCGCCGGCCGCAGCGCATCGACGACTACATCGCCGCCGGCCGCGCCATGCAGCGCTTCTGGCTGACCGCCACCGCGCAAAGCCTGCAATTGCAGCCGGAGCTGACGCCGCTGATCTTTTCGCGCTACGTGCGCGAGGAGCGCGTGTTCTCCTGCACGCCCGGCATGCAGGAACGCGCGGCCGAACTGTCGCGCCAAGGCGAGGCGCTGGTCGGCAAGCCGGCGTGGGAGGCGGCGGTGTTCATGGGCCGCATCGGCGCCGGCGAGCCGGCCAAGGCGCGTTCGCTGCGGCGGCCGCTGCGCGAGCTGCTGGTCGGGCCGGAGAGGAGCAGCTGATGCGCGCCATCAAGCCCGGCCAGATCGCCGTCTTCATGAGCCTGCTGGTGCTGATCCTGCTGCTGGGCGCGGGCACCACCGCGCTGCTGTTCGGCGGCCTGCCGCTGGGCGATTTCCGCGGCGTGCTGCTGCTGCTCATCGGCGTGGTGCTGACCTACCTGTACGCCTTCCTGGTGTACCGCGGCTTCCTGTTCGCGCTGCCGCTGCACGAGGGCGAGGTGGCCGAGAACTCGCGCCACGAGCTGATCGCCAACGTCAACATCCTGTTCTACCTGCTGCTGTTCAATTCGCTGATCCGCACGCACTTCATCCCGGTGCCTTTGCTGCGCCTGGTCTACCTGGCGCTGGGCGCCGAGCTGGGCGCCAACACCTACAGCGCCGGCGTGCTGCTCGACCCGCCGCTGACCCGCATCGGCAGCAACACCATCATCGGCCACGACGCCGTGATCTTCGCGCACGTCATCGAAGGCAGCAAGCTGGAGCTGAAAGCGGTGACCATCGGCGACACCGTGACCATCGGCGCGACCGCCGTGGTGATGGCCGGCGTGCGGATCGGCGACAACGCCATCGTCTCGGCCGGCGCCGTGGTGACCAAGGACACGCAGATCGCGGCCGGCGAAATCTGGGGCGGCATCCCGGCCCGCCGGCTCAAGGCCGCGCCCGCCGCCATGTCCGGCTGACGGAATTCTTTACAGCGTGCGCGCCGCCCGCGCACCGCGCAGGCGCAAGTGCTTGATTTCACAAGGAACGCCAGCACTGGCAAGGGTTTTGCTCTATAGGGTTATACGAGCCCGATTCCCGGATTCGCATTTTCCAGGAGCATCCATGAAAACATTGAAACCCGCGTTGGCTGCCGCCATGCTCGCCAGTGCGCTGGCAGCACCGGTGGCCGCCCTCGCCGGCCCCACCGTGGGGCTGGACCCGACCGGCGCCGGCGCCTACAGCACCTATGCCGACCTGTGGACCAACGTCACCGATACCGGCCTGGCCACCAACTTCATTCCCGGCCTGACCGTCGGCGGCCCCGGCGGCGCCGCGCCCTACCTGACCGAACTGCGTTCGCAGATGGTGATCGGCACTATGTCGAACAGCAACATCCCCGCCATCGTCACGCCGGCCGGCCTGAACGCCACCTTTGAAATCAGCAAGGTCGTGCGCTTCGAGGAACTGGTCGATTCACAAACCCCCACCACCGCCCACTTCACGCTGCCGGCCGCCCAGTCGGCCGCGATGGACGTCGACCCGATCCGCGCCGGCGTGCAAAACCTGGCGATCTACTTCGACAACATCACCGACGGCAGCAAGGCCGTGCCGGGCAACGGCGCCGGCAGCGTGCGCTGCTACGGCGCCGGTTCGACCTCGGGCGGCTGCGGCGCCGGCGGCATCGACGGCGACGGCATCCTCATCCTGTCGGGCCACCTGGTGTTCAACGACGCCAGCTTCACGGCGTCCGGCCCGATCGGCACCGGTTCCTTCGATTCGCGCTTCCAGATCGACTATGTCGATCCCGCCTATCTGGACATCGTGACCGGCTCCATCTTCCAGGACAAGATCACCGGCACCACCAACGTGCCATCGTTCTTCACGCCAACGGAGATGTGGGATGGCGCGACGCCAACCACCGTGCCGTTCCTGAAGGTCGATTCGTCGCAAAGCTTTGCCGCCGCCGCCATTCCAGAACCGGCCACGCTGGCGTTGATGGGCCTGGGTTTTGCCGGCCTGGCGCTGGGTCGCCGCCGCAAAGTGCAGTCCTGAACCGAACCGCGGCAGCAGCGGTCTTTACAGCGGACCCGGCGCAGCCAGCCGGCGTCCGCTTTTTTTATCGGCACGCCAGCCTGACGGAATTCTTTACAGCGGGCAGCCGCCGAGCACCGCGCAGGCGTCCAAGTGCTTGATTCCACAGCCATCGCCAAGCCTGGCAAGGCTTTTGCTCTGCAGGTCGTACGACCCCGATTCCCGGGGCCATTTCCAGGAGCACTCTCCATGAAAATCTTCAAGTCCGCATGGGCCGCCGCCATGCTCGCCGCCGCGCTGGCAGCGCCTGTGGCCGCCATCGCCGCTCCCGTCGTCGGCCTGGATCCCTCCGGCAGCGGCGTCTACAGCACCTATGCCGACCTGTGGACCAACGTCACCAACACCGGCCTGGCCACCGGCTTTGTTCCCGGCCGGACCGTCGGTCCCGGCGCCGCCGCGCCCTACCTGACCGAGCTGCGTTCGCAGATGGTGATCGGCACCATGTCGAACAGCAACATCCCCGCCATCGTCACGCCGGCCGGCCTGAACACGACCTTTGAGATCACCAAGGTGATACGCTTCCAGGAGCTGGTCGATGCGCAAACCCCCACCACCGCCCACTTCACGCTGCCGGCCAGCCAGTCCGCCGCGATGGACGTCGACCCGATCCGCGCCGGCGTGCAGAACATGGCGATCTACTTCGACAACATCACCGACGGCAGCCGCGCCGTGCCGGGCAACGGCGCCAGTTCCGTGCGCTGCTACGGCGCCGGTTCGAGCTCGGCCGGCTGCGGCGCCGGCGGCATCGACGGCGACGGCATCCTCATCCTGTCGGGCCACCTGGTGTTCAACGAGGCCAGCTTCACGGCGTCCGGCCCGGTGGGCACCGGCTCCTTCGATTCGCGCTTCCAGATCGACTATGTCGACCCCGCCTATCTGGACATCGTGACCGACGCCGTCTTCCTCGACAAGATCACCGGCACCACCAACGTGCCGTCGTTCTTCACCCCGTCCCACGTGTGGGATGGCGCGACGCCATCCACCGTGCCGTTCCTGAAGATCGATTCGTCACAGAGCTTCATCGCCGCCGCCATTCCGGAACCAGCCACGCTGGCGCTGATGGGCCTGAGCCTTGCCGGCCTGGCGCTGGGCCGCCGCAAACAGCCGGCGTCCGCTTTTTAACGCCACAGCAGCTGCGCCAGCAAGCCCGCCAGCCGCGCGCCGGCGTCGTAGCGCAGAAACTGCTGCGCCAGCTTGCCGGCCGCCTCGCGCGGGCCCGGCTGCTCCAGCAACTGCAGCGCGGTGTCGCGCAACTGCCCCTCGTTCAAGCGGTCCGAGCGCAGCAGGGCGCCGGCGCCGGCGGCCAGCACGCCGTGCATGTTCAGGTACTGGTCCAGGTTGCCCGCGATGCCCAGCACCGGCACGCCGGCCGTCAGCGCCTGCTGGCTGGTCGGGCTGCCGCCGTTGCAGATCACCAGGCCGGCGCGCTGCGCCGCCATCATCCCCGGCAGGTAGGTCGCCGCCCGCGCGTTGGACGGCAAGGGGCCGGGATCGACGGTGCCGGCGGTCGCCGCGATGACCGTGACCGGCAACGGCGCCAGCGCCTGCAACACCTTGGACAGCAAGGCGCCCTGCCCGGAGCTGCCCAGCGTCACGTAGACGATCTGCCGCGCGGCCGGCAGCGCGTCCCACCACGGCGGCAGGCCGGTGGGCGGCGACCACACCACGGGCCCCAGGTAGGAATGCGTGATCGGCATATCATGCGCGGGAAACATTTCCGGAATGTCCGAGTACAGCACGTGGTCGGCGTCGGTGTAGACGCGGCGCAGGTCGCGGCCCAGCGACGGCAGCCGGTAGGCGCGCCGCACCCGGTTCAGCGGCATGCTGTGCAAGGCGAACGCCAGCGGCTGCACCAGCCGGAACAGGCCGTCGGCCAGCGCGATCGGCAGCACCCGCGCCAGCCCGATGGCCGGCACGGTGTAGTGCTGCTCGACGTAGGGACTCCAGTAGGCGTTGATCAGCCCGACATACGGCACTTCCGCCAGCCGCGCGCTGACCGACAGCGACAGCCGGAAATCGCCGATCACCACATCCGGCCGCACCGCCTGCAGCATGCGCATGTCGTCCACCACATACTGCTGCAGGGTCGGCGCGTCGTACACCGGCTTGCCCGCCGCCAGCGCCGCCAGGAAGCGCGCGCTGGAGATGCTGCTGATGGTCCAGCTGCTGACGTGGCTCCCCTTGAAGAACATTTCGTAGCCCGGCGCGCAGGCGAAGTGCACGTCGTAGCGCTGCCGGTCCAGCGTTTGCGCCAGCGCCAGCGGGCGGCCGACATGCGCCAACGTCACCGCCTCGGCCACGAACAGGATCTTTTTGCGTTCCATGATCACAGCTTGCGTCGCGCAAGCCGGTGGGGCTTGATCTCGCGCAAACGTGCACTGTTAGACGCAGATCAATGCCCGCGCCCCTCGACCAATATACCTTTCCTATTGGCACTTACTGATCAGCTTGCTGCACCCGTCCGCGCCGACGCTTTCGACGCCCACCGTTTGCAACCGCTAACGCGCCATGTTCAACTTTGAACGATCCGGCCTGAGTCAGAGACTGACTATCATTTCCGCGCTGTCCACCGGCAGCGCGCTGATGCTGGTGTTCATCGCGTTTGCCGTCACATCCGTACTCAGCCACACCGACGACGAGCGCCAGCAACTGTCCACGCTGGCCGGCGTAATCGGCAACAACAGCAGGACGGCGCTGCTGTACGCCGACCGCAAGCAGGCCGAGCAGACGCTGGCCACGCTGGCGGTCGAGAGCGACATCCTGCAGGCGGCCTTGTACGGCAGCGACGGCAGGCTGCTGGCGCGCTATGTCGCCGCCGCCCTGCCACGGGAACAGGCCGCGCCGGCCGAATTACCGGCCGAGGGCGCCGATCTCCGCACCGAAAGCAGCGGGCCGCCATGGGCGCCTGCCATGCGCGTCTACCGCGCGGTGCGCAGCGACGACGCGGCCGGCGGCGCCGTGGCCGGGACGGTGATGGTGGAAGGCGCGCAGGCACGGATGTGGCTGGACATCCTGAAGAACCTGGGCGCCGCCGCCGTGGCCGCCGTGCTGTCGTTCATGACGGCGCTGCTGGCGGCGGCGCATTTCAAGGGCAGCTTCGCCGATCCGGTCGGCAAGCTGATCGCCGCGGCCCAGCAGGTCAGCCGCGGCCAGGCGACGCCGCGCATCAGCCATCACCGCAACGACGAGCTGGGCGCGCTGATCGACAGCTTCAACGACATGCTGGCGCAGGTGGAGGGCCGCGACGCCGCGCTGGCCCAGTACCGCGACCAGCTGGAACGCCAGGTCGGCGTGCGCACCGAGCAGCTGGAAAAGGCCAAGAACGCGGCGGAGGCGGCCAGCCAGGCCAAGAGCGCCTTCCTCGCCACCATGAGCCACGAGATCCGCACCCCGATGAACGGCGTGCTGGGCATGACCGAGCTGCTGCTGGCCACGCGCCTGTCCGAGCAGCAGCGCCACTACACCAGCATGGTCAAGCGCTCCGGCGAGCATCTGCTGGTCATCATCAACGACATCCTGGATTTTTCCAAGATCGAGGCCGGCAAGCTGACGGTGGAATACATCCATTTCAACTTCCGCGACCTGCTGGACGATATCGACAACGTGTTCTCGCCGCAGGCGCAGGCCAAGGGCATACGGCTGGAACTGGCCGTGGCCCACCACATCCCGGTCGCCATCTGCGGCGATCCCAACCGGCTGCGCCAGGTCATCTTCAACCTGCTGGGCAACGCCATCAAGTTCACCGAGAGCGGCAAGATCACGCTGCGGGTCGCGGTGGCGCAGGAAGACCCGCAATCGGTGGGCCTGCGCTTCGAGGTGCATGACACCGGCATCGGCGTCTCCAGCGAGGCGCGCGCGCGCATCTTCGATTCCTTCTCGCAGGCGGACGGCTCGACCACGCGCAAACACGGCGGCACCGGCCTCGGCCTGGCGATCTCAAAACAACTGGTGGAGCTGATGGGAGGCACGATAGGGGTGGATCATGCGCTAACTCAAGGGTCGATATTTTGGTTTGCCGTAAATTTCGATAAACGCCGCGTCGATCTCGACGATCCGTCCACCGCCACCCAGGGAATCCGCGCTTTGATTGTCGATGAAAACCCCGCCAGCCGCGCCGCGCTGGAACGGCAGCTGGCGGCCTGGCAAATCGCCAGCACCAGCGCCACCGCCACCAACACCCTGCCGCAACTGCGGCGGGCCGCGGCCAACGGCCATGCCTACGATGTGGTCGTGCTCGACATGGAGCTGTCGCGCACCAGCGGCCTGGCGCTGGCGGCGGCGATCCGCGCCGAGCCGGCACTGGCCGCCTCGCGGCTGTTGCTGTTGAGCACCGAGCGCCTGGCCGCCGACAGCGTGCAGCGGCGCGAGGCCGGCGTCGCCTTCCAGCTGATCAAGCCGCCGCGCGCCTGCGACCTGTACGACGCCATCGTCACGCCGGCCCGCCCGGGCGACAGCGGCCGCAATGTGCCGGCCGCGCGCATGCGCGAGCGCGTCCCGCCCGCAATCCCGGCGGCCGTCCCGGCCGCCGTCGCCCCCGCCGCCCCGCCGCTGACCGCGCTCAGCGCCAGCCCGACGCCGGCGCCCCGGGCGCGCAAGCGCCGCAAGGTGCTGCTGGCCGAGGACAACCCCGTCAATGTCGAGGTGGCCAGCGCCATGCTGGAAGGCCTGGGACTGGACGTCAGCCGCGCCTGCAACGGCGAGGAGGCGCTGCATTCGGTGCAGTCCGGCGATTTCGACCTGGTCCTGATGGATTGCCAGATGCCGGTGATGGACGGCTTTGCCGCCACCGCGGAAATCCGCCGCCACCAGCAGCAACAGCGCGGGCGGGCGCGCAACCTGCCGATCATCGCCATCACCGCCAACGCGCTGCAGGGCGACCGCGAATCCTGCCTGGCCGCCGGCATGGACGACTATCTGAGCAAGCCGTTCACCCAGCAGGCGCTGGGGCAAACCATCGCGCGCTGGATCAGCCTGCCGCGCATGGCGGCGCTGCCGGACGAGGCCGCGGCGGGGACGCCGCCGGCCGCCGCCCCGGACCAGCAGATCAACCGCCAGGCGCTCAACAACATCCGCGCCCTCAGCGCCACCCACGGCGATGCGCTGCTGGAGCGCGTGCTGCAAGCGTTTCTCGAAGACACGCCGACCCATTTGCAAACCATCCGGCAGGCGATTGCCAGCGGCAACGCCGTCCAGATGCGCAAGGCCGCCCACAGCCTCAAGTCCAGCAGCGCCAACGTCGGCGCCGATGCGCTGGCGCAGCGCGCCAAGGAACTGGAGCTGTTGGGCCGCAATAACACCACCGCCGGCGCCGCCGCATTGCTGGCTGAGATGGAACGATCTTTCCAGGCCGCGCGGCAGGCGTTGGGAGCTATCCTGGAAAAGGAAATATGACATGGCCATCCCCTCCTCCCCCAAGCGCGGCCTGGTACTGGTCGCCGACGACGATCCGATGATGCGCATGCTGATGCTGGAAATGCTGATGCAGGTGGGCCTGGACGCGATCGAGGCCGAAGACGGCGTCAAGGCCGTGGCCTGCTACCAAAGCATGGCGCCGGACCTGGTGCTGCTGGACGTCGAGATGCCCGGCATGGACGGCTTTGCCGTGTGCCGCGAAATCCGCCGGCTGGAATCGCACACCACCGTGCCCATCATCATGGTCACCGGCGGCGACGAACTGGAATCGGTGACCCAGGCCTACGAGGCCGGCGCCACCGACTTCGTCTCCAAGCCGATCAATTGGCCGATCCTCGGCCACCGCGTGCTGTACGTGCTGCGCGCCAGCGACGCCATCACCCGCCTGCGCATCGCCGACGCCCATCACCGCGCGGTGCTGGCGGCGATCCCCGACACCTTCTTCCGCATGAACAAGGATGGCTACTACCTGGATTACGAACAAGGCCACGAGGCCAGCGGCGTGTTTTCCAGCGACCAGTGCGTGGGCCGGCACCTGAGCCAGGTGCTGCCGGACGACATCGCCCAGCACATGCTGGAGCAGGTGCAGACGGTGCTCGACACCCAGCACATCCGCTCGCTGGACTACGAGCTGCCGCTTCCCGGCCCGGCCCCGCGCGCGCGCCAGGGCGAGCATCCGGCGCCGCTGCCGGTGCGGCATTTCGAGGCGCGGCTGGTGGCCACCGGTCCCGACGAAGTGCTGGGGCTGGTGCGCGACATCAGCGAGCGCAAGCGCACCGAGGAACAGATCCGCCGCCTGGCCTATTGCGACAGCCTGACCGGCATCCCCAACCGCCAGGCCTTCCTGGAAACGCTGGAGGCGGAGCTGGTGCGTTCGCGCAAGGCCAACAAGAAGTTCGCGGTGCTGTTCATGGACCTGGACGCCTTCAAGCGCATCAACGACACGCTGGGGCACGACGTCGGCGACCACCTGCTCAAGGCCGTTTCCGAGCGGCTGCGCGAAACCACGCGCCCCAGCGACGTGGTGTCGCGCACCGAACTGGGCGGCAACAACCTGGCGCGACTGGGCGGCGACGAGTTCACCATCCTGATCCCCGACCTGGAGCGGGTCGAGAACGCGCTCAACGTCGCGCACCGCGTCAAGGAAGCGATGCGCCGCCCCTTCCTGCTGGACGCCCACGAAATCTTCGTCACGGCCAGCATCGGCATCTCGCTGTATCCCGAGGACGGCGAGGATTGCAACTCGCTGCTCAAGTATGCGGACACGGCGATGTACCACGCCAAGAACTGCGGCAAGAACAACGCCAAGCTGTACAGCTCGTCGCTGACGATGCAGATCATGAGCCATGTGAAGCTGGAGGTGGGCCTGCGCAAGGCGCTGCAGAACGACGAGCTGTATCTGCTGTACCAGCCGCAGATCGACGTCGCCAGCGCGCAGATCGTCGGCGTCGAAGCGCTGGTGCGCTGGCGCCATCCGGAGCGCGGCGTGATTTCGCCGACCGAGTTCATCCCGCTGGCCGAGGAGACCGGCCTGATCGTGCCGATCGGCGAATGGGTGCTGCGCACGGCCTGCCAGCAGGCGATGGCGTGGCAAGCGATAGGCAAGCGGCCGGTGCGGGTGGCGGTCAATCTGTCGGCCAAGCAGTTCAAGGATGAGAACCTGACGCAGATCGTGCTGTCGGCGCTGCACGACACCGGCCTGCCGGCCGAGCTGCTGGAACTGGAGCTGACCGAAGGCACGCTGATGGATGACGCCCGCGCCACCATGGTGACCCTGGAACAGCTGCGCGGCATCGGCGTGTACCTGTCGATCGACGATTTCGGCACCGGCTACTCGTCGATGAACTACCTGAAGCGCTTCGACGTGCGCGCGCTCAAGATCGACAAGAGCTTCATCAGCGGCCTGCCGCTGGACTCCGAAAACGCCGCCATCACGCGCGCCATCATCGCCATGGCGCACGGCCTGAAGATGGCGGTGGTGGCCGAAGGCGTCGAGACCGACGCCCAGCTGGTGCTGCTGGAGGAATACGGCTGCGACATGGTCCAGGGCTACTACCTCGGCCATCCCTCGCCGCCCGAATCGATCAACCTGATGCTGTCCAATCAATGCGCGCTGGATGAACCGACGATCTGAATATGCTGTCGGAAACTGGCGAGCCAGCGGAAACCGTTTCGCTGGAGCCCGATCCGCATCACGAAATGATGATGCTTGCGAAGGAATTGAAGCTACAAAAACTCCTGAGCTTCTCCGATTACTATGCCGATGCCGATCTCCCTGCGGCCAAGCTGCCGGCGTTGGCGCAGGAAATTTCCACACTTGAGAAACTTGTACCATCTGAACTAACTGAGTTCATCACCGAATTCAAGGCACTGATCGGCTTGGCAATCGCAATGGGCAAGCCCTTATGCGCCATTCCTGACTGAGCGCTACAACACCCCATCCCGTTTCATGGCGGCGATGTCCTCAGTGCTGTAGCCCAGCGATTGCAGTACTTCGTCGTTGTGCTGGCCCAGCGTCGGGCCTATCCATTTGGTGTGACCCGGCGTGGCCGACAGCTTGGGCGAGATCGCCGGCAGCTTGACCGGCGTGCCGTCGGCGAAGTGGTGCTGCTCGAACATTCCGCGCGCCAGGAACTGCGGATCGACCATCATGTCGCGCACCGAGTAGATCTTGCCGGCCGGAACGTCGGCCGCCTGCAGCACCGTCAAGGCGCCGTCGATGTCCTGCGTATCGCACCAGGCCTGGATCGCGTCGTCGATCTCCTGCGTGCGCTTGACGCGGCCGTCGTTGCGCTCCAGCCCGGCATCGCCCGCCATGTCGATGCGGCCCATCGCCAGCATCAGGCGCTTGAAGATGGCGTCGCCGTTGCCGGCGATGACGATGTTCTCGCCGTCTTTGGTCGTGTAGGTGTTGGAAGGCACGATGCCAGGCAGCGCGCCGCCGGTGCGCTCGCGCACCACGCCGGCGTGGTCGAATTCCGGCACCAGCGATTCCATCAGGTTGAATACGGATTCGTACAGCGCGACGTCGACCATCTGGCCCTCGCCCTTCAGGCGGCCGCCGGTGGCGTCGCGATGGCGCAAGGCCATCATCGCGCCGATCACGCCGTGCAGCGCGGCGACCGAATCGCCGATCGAGACGCCGACGCGCACCGGCGGCCGGTCCGCATGGCCGGATACATAGCGCAAGCCGCCCATCGATTCGCCGATCGCGCCGAAGCCCGGCAGATCCTTCATCGGCCCGGTCTGGCCAAAGCCCGACAGCCGCACCATGATGGTCGACGGATTCACCGCCTTCAACTGCTCGTAGCCGATGTCCCACTTCTCCAGCACGCCGGGGCGGTAGTTCTCGATGATGATGTCGGCTTCCAGCGCCAGCTGGCGCGCGATGGCGCGGCCGCGCGCGTGTTTCAGGTTCAAGGTCAGCGATTTCTTATTGCGCGATTGCACCGACCACCACAGCGACGTGCCATCCTTCAGCACCCGCCATTTGCGGATCGGATCGCCGCCGTCGGGCGACTCGACCTTGATCACCTCGGCGCCGAACTCCGCCAGCATGCGCGCACAAAAAGGGCCCGCGATCAGCGTGCCCAGTTCCAGTACCTTGATGCCGGCCAACGGGCCGGAAGTGTTCTTAGTCATGTCGCCCTTCGATCCAGCATCGCGCGGGCGATGGTGCCCGCGTCCACGTATTCCAGTTCGCCGCCGACCGGCACGCCGCGCGCCAGGCGGCTGACGCGCAAGCCGCGCGCCTTCAGCATCTCGCTGATGTAGTGCGCGGTGGCCTCGCCCTCGTTGGTGAAGTTGGTGGCCAGCACCACTTCATCGACCAGGCCGTCGGCGGCGCGTGCGATCAGCTTTTCCAGGTGAATATCTTTCGGGCCGATGCCGTCCAGCGGCGACAGGCGGCCCATCAGCACGAAGTACAAGCCCTTGTAGGTCAGGGTCTGCTCGATCATCAGCTGATCGGCGGGCGTCTCCACCACGCACAGCAGGCGGCGGTCGCGCTGCTCGTCGTTGCAGGTGTCGCAGACGTCTTCTTCGGTGAAGGTATTGCACAACGCGCAGTGGTGCACGGCGTGGACCGCCTGGTGCAGCGCGCGCGACAGCATGTCCGCGCCTTCGCGGTCATGCTGCAGCAGGTGAAACGCCATCCGTTGCGCCGACTTGGGGCCGACGCCGGGCAGACGGCGCAAGGCTTCCGTCAGGAATTCCAGCGATTTGGACATAGCCTTAAACCGGGCCGCTCCTTAGAACGGCATCTTGAAGCCGGCCGGCAGGTTCATGCCGGCGGTCAGGCCGCCCAGCTTCTCGGCGGAGGTGGCTTCTGCCTTGCGCACGGCGTCGTTGAAGGCGGCGGCCACCAGGTCTTCCAGCATGTCCTTGTCGTCGGCCAGCAGCGACGGGTCGATCGAGACGCGCTTGACGTCGTTCTTGCAGGTCATGACAACCTTCACCAGGCCGGCGCCGGACTGGCCTTCGACTTCGATCAGGGCCAGCGCGTCCTGCGCCTTCTTCATGTTGTCCTGCATTGCTTGCGCTTGTTTCATCAAGCCAGCCAGTTGGTTCTTCATCATGATGGAGTTCTCCAGGTTTTTAAGTTAAGGATGTGATCAGGCCGATGCAGCGGCTTGCGCCGCCGGCGGCACGATGGAGCCAGGCACCACCCAGGCGTCGAGCTCGCGGATCATGCTGTTCACAAAGGGATCCGTGGCGACCGTCTCTTCGGCGGCACGCTGGCAGGCTGCGCGGTGCGCGGCCGCTTCGGCGCTGGCGGTGTACCAGACGGCGCCCAGTTCGGTATCGACGCGCACTGCGCGGCCGAAGCGTTCGGCCAATGCGGCCGTCAGTTTTTCGACGTTGCCCGGCGTGCGCCAGGTTTCGATCGGCACGCGGACCTTGAACACGACGGCGTTGCCGTCGATGCCGCATTCGATCAGTTCGGCCTGCATGGCCAGTTGCTGGGCCACGCCGCGCAACGGCAGCGCGGCGGCGACCGCCGGCCAGTTGCCGTCCCAGTTCAATTCAGGCACCGGGGTGATAACGTAGGCGTACGGGGCCTTGGCCGGCGCCGCCGCCGCGCGCGGTGGCGCAACGAAGGCTTGCACTTCATCGGCATAGCCGCCTTGCGCGGCGCCTGGCGCGGCATGTGCGGCATGTGCGGTATGCGTGGCCGCCGGCGCTACGGCGCTGTCGTCGGAAAATTCGGTGACCCAGGGCGGCAGGTCGTCTTCATCGCTGGCCTGCTGCTGGACCGACTGCGCGGCTGGCGCGGCGTACTGCGGCGCGGCGGCCGGCGGCATTGCTTGCGCCGCAGGCTGCACGGCTTGACGGACAGGCGCCTCCAGGACGGCAGCTTGAGCGTCGCCGCCCATGCTCGCCGCCGGTGGCATGTCTTCCCACGGTGCAGGCGCGCGCGGCGCGGCCGCCATCTGAGCGCTGGACGCAGGCGGGGCCGGCGGCGTGTAAGACGCGGCAGGTGCTGGTGGTTGCGGTGCCGATTGCACAGGCTGCGGCGGCACGGCTGGCGTCGATGCATATGACGCCGGCTGCGCTGCCGAGGCTGGCGACGCGTCCGGCGCGACACCGCTCTCCCGGGCGGCAGCGGCGGCGCGGGCGGCGCCCGGCTTGGACGCTGCACGCGCGGCTTCCAGCGCGGCGTTGATGGCTGCGCGGGCTGGACTCATCGGCCCCGATGGCGCTGCAGGCGCGGGAGCAGGCGCCGGTGCGGCTGCGGCCGGTGCGATGGCGGCCGGTGCGGGGGCGGCGGGTGCTGGCGCCGCTGCAACAGGCGCCGGAGCGGCCAATGCGTGTGCGCTGGCGGCCGGAGCGACAGGCGCGGTTGGTGCGGGAGCCGATGCCGGCGCGCCCCACGCGGACGGCGCCGCGCTGGCCGGAGCCTGTGCTGGCGCCGGCGCTTCGGCGCGCGCCATCGCGGCGGCGGCGCCGGCGACCACGGCCGGCGGCGTCACGCTGGCGTGGCTGGCTTGTACATGCGCGGCCGCGCGCGCGGGGGGCGCGGCGGCGGCGCGAACCGCAGCCACTGCCGCCTGGCGCGACATCGCCGGCGCGGCGGCAGGTTGCCCCTCCGCCCCGCCTACGCCGGGCCGAAAGGCCAGCATGCGCAGCAAGGTCATCGAGAAGCCCGCATATTCATCCGGCGCCAAACCAAGTTCATTCCGGCCGTGCACGGCGATCTGATAATACAGCTGCACTTCTTCCGCATCGAAGGCGGCGGCCAGGCGCACGACATCGGCGTACTCCGGCAAATCTTCCGGCAGCGCGGCAGGCACGGTCTGCGCCAGCGCGATCCGGTGCAGCAAGGTGCCCAGGTCCTGCAAGGCGCCGTTGTACGACAGGCTGCGCGTGGCCATCTCATCGGCCACGGCCAGCAGATCGGCGCCATCCTGCGCCGCCAATGCATCGAGCAGGCGGATCAGGTAAGACTGATCCAGCGCGCCCAGCATGCCCTGCACCGCATCCAGCGTCACCTCGCCGGCCGCATAGGCGATCGCCTGGTCGGTCAGCGACAGCGCATCGCGCATCGAACCATGGGCGCCGGCGGCCAGCAGGCGCAGGGCCGGCTGCTCGAAGGCGATGCCTTCCTGGCCCAGGATATTTTCCAGATGGCCGATGATATGGCCCGGCGGCATCTGCTTCAGATTGAATTGCAGACAGCGCGACAGCACCGTCACCGGAATCTTTTGCGGATCGGTGGTCGCGAGGATGAATTTGACGTGCTCCGGCGGTTCCTCCAGCGTCTTCAGCATCGAGTTGAAGGCGTGGTTGGTCAGCATGTGCACCTCATCGATCATATAGACCTTGAAGCGTGCATTGCTCGGCGCGTACACCGCCTGTTCCAGCAACTGCGCCATCTCGTCGACGCCGCGGTTGGACGCCGCATCCATCTCGATGTAATCGACAAAGCGGCCCGCGTCGATCGCGGTGCAAGCCTCGCACACGCCGCACGGCGTCGGCGTGATGCCGCCGTTTCCGTCCGGGCCGACGCAGTTGAGCGACTTGGCCAGGATGCGCGACAAGGTGGTCTTGCCGACCCCGCGCGTTCCGGTGAACAGATAAGCATGGTGCAGGCGGCCACTGTGCAAGGCGTGCGTCAAGGCGCGCACGACGTGCTCCTGGCCGACGAGCGTCTCGAAGTTCTTGGGGCGGTATTTACGGGCGAGGACTTGATAGGACATGCTGGGATTTTACCGTAGATAGCGGGTGCCAAAGCGGCAATTGTAACAAGTCGAGACCGGATTAGGTAAGTCCACCTTCCTGCCTTACAATTTGTTTTTCTTTTAACATGACAAAAATGAAAAAACTCGCCCTGATCCCTGTGCTGTTCCTGGCCCTGAGCGCGCACGCCGCCGAGCGCGAATGGGTGCCTTATAAGAAGCTGGTCGAAGACCTGCGCCTCGACCGCTTCTACGCCATGCCCGCCGCCGAGCGCGACAAGGTCAACCTGTACCTGACCATCAAGCCGAACAACAAGAGCTACAAGCCGTCGGACGTGGTGCTGACCGCGGTGCGCGGCAACGACCGCCAGCCGCTGCCGGCGCTGTCGCCCGAGTTCCGCATGACGCTGGTGCCCGACGCCAAGTGGATGACGGCCGACACCAAGATCATGACCAGCCTGCCGAAGGAAGAAAAGTCCACCGTCGGCTGGGACGCGACCACCACCCTGCCCGAGGGGCTGCAATGGCAATACACGCCGGTGATGAGCAGCGTCGAACAGATGAATCATGCGATCAAGAAGATGGCGGGCGCGCTGAGCCTGTTCGCGCCGAGCGCCAAGTTCGTGGTGTTCAAGTTTAACAAGCCGGCGCAGCTGAAAGTCGGCGCCACGGTATATAACACCGACGCCAAAAACCAGATCAGGCTCAAGCCCGAGTCGGCGCTGCTGAAGGAGAATCCGCTGATGGTCGCCAGCGAGCGGCCGTTCGAGGCCCTGCTGGATGATGAGTAAATAAAAAAAGCTGCCTAATGGCAGCTTTTCTATTTCCCGAAGGAGGCGAGCCTGATCTGCGGCACTTATGGTTAATAGCCGTGGCTGCTTCGTTCCCGACCTGACCAGGTTAGCCATGCCACAATGCGCAGGGGCCCGCCAGACGTAATTATAACCTACAGGCCCAACTCCTGCCAAATCTGATCCACCCGTGCTTTCACTTCCGGCGTCATGCTGATCGTCGTACCCCATTCGCGGCTGGTTTCACCCGGCCACTTGTTGGTCGCGTCGATGCCCATCTTGCTGCCCAGCCCGCTCACCGGCGAGGCGAAGTCCAGGTAATCGATCGGCGTGTTGTCGACCAGCGTGGTGTCGCGGGTCGGGTCGACACGGGTCGTGATCGCCCAGATCACCTCGTTCCAGTCGCGGATGTTGACGTCCTCGTCCACCACCACGATGAACTTGGTGTACATGAACTGGCGCAGGAAGCTCCACACGCCGAACATCACGCGCTTGGCGTGGCCGGCGTACTGCTTCTTGATCTGCACCACCGCCATCCGGTAGCTGCAGCCTTCGGCCGGCAAATGGAAATCGGTGATCTCGGTGAACTGCTTTTGCAGCAGCGGGATGAAGACCTCGTTCAGCGCCAGGCCCAGCACGGCCGGCTCGTCCGGCGGCTTGCCGGTATAAGTGGAGTGATAGATCGGATCGCGGCGCATCGTGATGCGGTCGATGGTGAACACAGGGAACGAGTCCTGCTCGTTGTAATAGCCGGTGTGGTCGCCATACGGCCCTTCCAGCGCATGCTCGTAGCCCGATGGATGGTTTTCATCAGGATAGATATGGCCTTCCAGCACAATCTCGGCCGACGCCGGCACGCGCAACTCGCTGCCGATGGCCTTGACCAGCTCGGTGCGGCTGCCGCGCAGCAGGCCGGCGAACTGGTATTCGGACAGGCTGTCCGGCACCGGCGTGACCGCACCTAATATAGTAGCGGGATCGGCGCCCAGCGCCACGCACACCGGATACGGTTTACCCTTGCTCTGTATGGCGTGCTCGCGGAAATCCAGCGCGCCGCCGCGATGCGCCAGCCAGCGCATGATGACCTTGTTCGGACCCAGCACCTGCTGGCGGTAGATGCCCAGGTTCTGGCGCTTCTTATTAGGTCCCTTGGTAATCACCAGGCCCCAGGTGATCAGCGGCGCGATGTCGCCGGGCCAGCAGTGCTGAATCGGCAACTTCGACAAATCGACATCGGCGCCCTCCCACACGATCTCCTGGCACGGCGCGCCGCGCAATTCCTTCGGCGCCATATCCCATACGGCCTTGACCAGCGAGCCCAGGCCCAGCAAGTCCTTGAAGTCCTTCGGCGGCTCCGGCTCTTTCAAGCGCGACAACACATGGCCGATCTTGCGCAGTTCGCTGACGTCGTTGGCGCCCATGCCGAGCGCCACGCGGCGGCCGGTGCCGAACAGATTGCCGAGCACCGGCATGCTGTGACCGGTCGGATTCTGGAACAGCAAGGCGGGGCCGCCGGCGCGCAAGGTACGGTCGCAAACCTCGGTCATCTCTAAATGCGGCGAAACAGGCAACAAAATGGGTTTTAGTTCGCCCATCCGTTGCAGTTGAGAAATAAAATCTCGCAGATCAGAATATTTCATCGTTTTTTAATATTTTCTTACATTAAAGCGTACTGTTTAAAAATACAGGTCAAGTAGTTGATTTTATTGGTTTTCCAGCGCACACATGCCGAAAAGTTAGATTTAAAAGTTATAGCTTTCAATCGCGTTAGTATTGACTTGATATAAAACGGCTTCTACAATTTGCCCTACTTGAAGAGGACACGGTCTCAGGACCTTATGTGAACCACATAAAGTTGTTGCTCATTCATTCACGGAGTCGGGGCTCCACATGACATTTTAAGGAGTGTTTTCAAAAGGCGTCTGCCTTACCCCCGAAAGAAGTTGTATTGCGACTGTATCGAATACCTCAGGGAAAGATCAGCTCTAGCAAGCAATGACGGCGTCCAACGCGCGCTCCCAGCGGCGACGGACGATGATATTTCTGATGCACGGCATGAGCACCCGGTTAGCTGCGTTTAACGCTGGCAGGGACCCGCTTTTACGGACATTTCAGGGGAACTCTATGATTAATCGCTTCACCGGTGCAACGATGTTTGCCCGCACCATGGCTCGCCAGCCAGCCGCGTGGTTCTCCACGACGCGCGTTTCGGCAAAGGGTGTGTTAACCACCGCCCAGCACACTTTGACCATTCTTGGTGTGACGCTCTTGGTAGTAATGGCAGTACTGTTTGTCCGTCCGGATCTGGCCAAAGCCTTGAGCGACAGCCTGAACCCGGCACCAGAAATCGAAGCGGTCGCCGTCGTGGCGCCACCGCTGTCGGCCTTGATGGAAGCGCCGGCCGCCGGCGCGCCAGCCGCCAGCAACGCCCCGCTGACCGCCGAAGAAAAGGCCCTGCTTGGCACGCAGAAGCAGCAGCAATGGGTGACGTCCTGGCTGTCCAAGCGTTACCGCGTAGCGGGCGACGCCGCCAACATGCTGGTGTCCACCGCCTACCTGACGGCGCGTGAAATCAAGCTCGACCCGCTGCTGATCCTGGCGGTGATGGCGATTGAATCGGGCCTGAATCCGTTCGCGGAAAGCCCGGTCGGCGCGCAAGGCCTGATGCAGGTGATGTCGAAAGTACACCACGACAAGTTCCAGGAAATGGGCGGCCTGCAAGCCGCGCTGAATCCGGTGGCGAATATCCGTGTCGGCTCGCTGATCCTCAAAGATTACGTGACTCGCGGCGGTTCCGTCGAAGCCGGCCTGAAGATCTATGTGGGCGCAGGCGCCTTCGAGCACGACGACGGCTACGGCTCGAAAGTGCTGGCAGAGTACAACCGCCTGAAGCAGGTTTCGGCAGGCAAGAAGGTTCCGACCATCACGCCGATGATGGCCGCCACGCCGCCTAAGCCGGCAGCGCCGGTCGCTGCGGCCCCGGCCGAGAAAACGGTCAACGGCACGCAAATCGCCGGCCTCTGATAGATAGCGGACGCAACAAGGAAAGCCACAGCGATGTGGCTTTTTTTACGCCTGCACGCTATGGGCAGGACATGATCTTGATCTTGCCGGTATCGCGGAATGGATCGCGGCCGCCGCTGAAGCCGTTCGACTCCTTGTAGAAGCACGCCGTGCCGCCGCCCGGCATGCGCCACTTGGTCATGCGCGTGCCGTCGGCCATGATCACCTCCTCCATCGCGCCGCTGCCGCCGCCGACGTAGGCCTTGCCGATGGCCGCCGCCAGCGCCGTGGTGTCGTTGACGATTTTCCGGTCGCGCTGGGTCCAGGCTTCCTTGCGCACTTGCTGGTCGGCGGCGAAAGCGCTTTTCAGCGCGCGCTGCTTGAGATCGTCCTCAGGCTTGGTTGGCAGTGCGAAAGGATCCGGCGGCGGGGCCTGGGTGATGGCTTGCGGCTGCCGTTCGAACTCGGGCGGGGCCGTGGCGGGCGCGATCGGCGGTGCAATCGCCGTCATCGGCGCCTGCGGCCGCCGGACACGCTCCGGCGCCTTCTGAGCGATCCTCGGCCGCTCCGGCGGCGGACGCGGCACCGGCGCAAGAATATAGCTAATCGCCGCGTGGACCACCACGGAGGCCGCCAGCGGCCGCTGTGGCGCCTGCCAGCACAGCAACGCCAGCACATGCGCGCCGCCGATCAGCGCCAGCCAGCCGCGCCGTTTCCAGGCCTGCGGGCCGGTAGGTCGGGTCAGTTCGATGATATCGCCTTGAGGTTATCTTAAAATCAAGCGATTCTGTTGCCCGCCATCCCACCCGTCAAATCAAATATAAAAAAAGCCACCGCAAGATACCTTGGGTGGCTTCCGACGATACCGCGTGCTGCGGATCAGCGTTTCTTGTCGGCCGCGACTTCGTCCGGACGCAGCTTGGGCGCCAGCTTGTCCAGCACGCCGTTGACATATTTGTGGCCATCGATCCCGCCGAAGGACTTGGTCAGCTCCACCGCCTCGTTGATGACGACGCGGTAAGGGATTTCCAGGTTGTTCTTCAGCTCGTACGCGCCGATCAGCAGCACGGCGTGCTCGACCGGCGACAGCTCGCCGATGCCGCGGTCGACCAGCGGCGCGAAGGTCTCGCGCAGCGCCACGGAATCCCGGATCGTACCGTACAGCAGCACGGTGAAGTGTTCGCCGTCGGCCTTATCGAAGCCGTGCGCGGCACGGATATGGTTCACCACGGTGGCGGCGTCTTCATTGTTCAGCAGCCACTGATACAAACCCTGCAGCGCAAACTCACGGGCGCGGTGGCGCGGCGTGCGGTTCTTGCTGGGGTTGGCGTGCAAAGTCTTCTCTGTCATGGTTGTTACCTACTCTTCTGTGTTCTGTTCAATTACTCGTCGTCGCCTTGATCCTGGTTCAACTCTTCCAGGGCGATGGTCAGGTTGGCCATCTCAACGGCGACGCGCGCCGCATCGGCGCCCTTGATGGCCATGCGCACTTCGGCCTGTTCATCGTTCTCGGTGGTCAGGATCGCGTTGGCGATCGGGATGCCGAAATCGAGGCCGATGCGGGTGATGCCCGCGCCCGATTCGTTCGACACCAGCTCGAAGTGGTAGGTTTCGCCGCGGATGATGGCGCCCAGCGCGATCAGCGCGTCGAACTGCTGCGACTCGGCCATCTTCTGCAGTACCAGCGGCACTTCCAGCGCGCCCGGCACGGTCACGTGCAGCACGTCCTCGTCGGCCACGCCCAGGTGTTTCAGTTCGGCCAGGCAAGCGGACAGCAGGCCGTGGCAAACGTCTTCGTTAAAACGGGCTTGCACGATGCCGATGCGCAGATCATCACCGGACAGGTTGGTTTCGTAGCTTCCTACGGTCATGGGGGGCCTCTTTTTATGTTGGGTGGATTAGTTAGGTTTGGCAACGTAGCCGGTGACTTCGAGGTCGAAGCCGGTCATCGATGGCATCTTGCGCGGGCTGGCCAGCAGCTGCATCTTGCAGACGCCGACTTCGCGCAGGATTTGCGCGCCGATGCCGTAGCTGCGCAGGTCCATACTGGCCGCGCGGCCTTTCGGCTTGCCTTCCGGCTTACCCAGCGCGTCGAACTGCGCGAAGAACTGCTCGGCCGTTTCTTCGCAATTGAGCAGCACGATCACGCCGCTGTCGGCCGCCTTGACCGCCGCCAGCGAGGACGACAGGTTCCACGAGTGGGTGGTCGCTTCCGATTCCAGGATGTCGAGGATGGAGACCGGCTGGTGCACGCGCACCAGGGTTTCCTTGCCTTTTTCGATCTGGCCGTGCACCAGCGCCAGGTGGGCCGAGCCGCTCGGCTTGTCGCGGAAGGCGATCATGCGGAAGTCGCCCTGCGCGGTCTTCAGCGGACGCTCGCCGATCTTCTCGACCAGCGACTCGTTGCGGCTGCGGTAATGGATCAGGTCGGCGATGGTGCCGATCTTCATGTCGTGTTCCTTGGCGAACTCCAGCAGGTCCGGCAGGCGCGCCATGGTGCCGTCGTCCTTCATGATCTCGCAGATCACGGAGGCCGGGGTCAGGCCCGCCATCGCGGTCAGGTCGCAGCCGGCTTCGGTATGGCCAGCGCGCATCAGCACGCCGCCCTTTTGCGCCTTCAGCGGGAAGATGTGGCCCGGCTGGACGATGTCCGACGGTTGCGCGTCCTTGGCCACGGCGACCTGGATGGTCTTGGCGCGGTCTGCCGCCGAGATGCCGGTGGTCACGCCTTCGGCCGCCTCGATCGAGACGGTGAAGTTGGTCCCGAAGGCGGTGCCGTTACGGGACGACATCATCGACAGATCGAGCTGGTCGCAGCGCTCTTCGGTCAGCGTCAGGCAGACCAGGCCGCGCGCATGCTTGACCATGAAATTGATGGCTTCCGGCGTCACGAAATCCGCCGCGAGCACCAGGTCACCTTCGTTTTCCCGGTCTTCTTCATCGACCAGGATCACCATGCGGCCAGCGCGCAATTCGGCGACGATTTCTTCGGTGCTGGAAATTGACATTTTTAATCCTTCTAAAGCTTAGCGAGAATGTTTCTTAACCCGCTATTTTAAAGGATTTACGCCTTCTCCACCGCAAAACCCCGCTTTTATCCGGCAAAAGACCAGTAGCTCATCCGCACTCTGGTTTTCTTGCAAACATTGCGGACGCCAGTCAGCTATTCGAGCGTCAATCAAACATGCCAATACTGACGCTTTACATGTAAAAACATGGTTTTTTACACGAATTTCACGACAAAAGAGCGAAAAAGACCACTTTTCCAGCAGGCATGCTATTTGCGATAACTCAATTATTCGCGATACCGCGCATACCTGTCCCGCCAAGGGTGAATGGCGGGGGCCTTTTCCAAGGCCTGATCAATAAGATATTTCTTTCAAGGAGATTCACCATGTCCGACAACAAATGCGACTGCAACCAACAAAACGAAGTGCGCGACCTGACCAAGGTGGCAAGCGCCCTGCCGGAAGGCGCCCAGCTGCAAGGCCAGACCCAGGTATTTGCCTTCCATCCCGACACCCTTGCGGCGCAAATCTCGGCCTGCGTTACCGCCAGCTATGACAATGGCAAAATTTGCGTCGGTTTCCCGCTCATCGGCAACATCTGCTTCGGCGTCTCCCTGCCCATCCCATCCGGCTCAACCGTGAAGGTTTGCATGGAAACCTGCGGCTTCCGCTTTGGCTTCCCGCCGTTCAAGGGGATCAAAGCCACCGTGTCCTTCAACGATCAATCGCTCTGGACCGGCACCATCTGGGGTAGCTGCTAAGCGCCCGGGGCGCGGCTTCCCGTCCGCGCCGCAGGCGCGAAGCTCGCGTGCAGCGACAGGTAGGCCGCGCCGATGACCTTGGCGTCGGCGCCAACCTCGCCCGCATGCAACGCCGGACGGGCCGCGCCCTCCCAGTTGTAGCGCTGCAGGGCGGTTTCCACTTCCACCAGCAGTCGCGCCAGCAGCGCGCGGTCGATCTTGCCGTCAATAATGACCCCATCCAGGTCCACCAGGCAGGCCGCGTTGCAGATCGCATAGGCGATAGCATCCGCCGCCGTGGCCAGCCAGGCCTCGCTTGACGCCAGCGTGACCAGTGACGCCACGCTCAGCAGCTGCATCGGCGCGCCATCCTGTCCGCGCGCGCCGGCCCGCAGCGGCATGGAACCGATGGCGCCGGCGTTGCCGTGCATGCCGGCATGGGGCCGGCCGTTGACCACCAGGCTGCCGCCGGTCAACGTATCGACAAAGATGTACAAGTAGCTGTCGAGGCTGCGCCCCCGCCCCGCCACCAGCTCGGCCACGCAGGCCGCCGCCGTATCCTTGGCGAACGTCACCGGCAAGCCGGTCAACGCCTGCATCCGCTGGCGGATGTCGACGCCGCTCCATGCCTGCGCATCCTCCACAGGCATGCGCAGCAGCCCTTGCCAGGCGCCGAAGTTCAGCGGCGCCGCCACACCCACGCCACAGATGCGCGCGGCGGCCTCCGCCCCCAGCGACTTGGCCGCGGCGTCCAGTTGCCGCGCTATCGCCGCAAAGACGGTCTCGACATCCGGGCTGTCGTAGCTGATCCCGGCGCGGAAGCGCGGCGCGCCGGTGAAATCGATCAGCGCCACCTCCAGTTCGCGGCGGCCGATCTGGATGCCGATCGCATAGGCGCCGTCCGGATCCAGCGCGATCGGCTGCGACGGCTGGCCCACCTTGCCGCGCAGGACGTCGAGCTTGCGCACCAGCTGCTCGTCGAGCAGCCGGTTGATGATGACCGACGCGGTCTGCGTGCTCAAGTCGGTCAGCCGCGCCAGGTCCGCCTTGGCCACGCTGCCGCGCAGGCGGATTTCCTGCAGCAGCAGGCGCTCGTTCGCGCCCAGCCGGCGCAGGTTAGGGATTGCAGTTTTGATATTAATTCCGCAGAAAAAGAGAGGTTTTGTTCATTTGTAGTATACTTCGTTCTTAATTAATAAATCAAACTGATTTATTAATAGCCATGAAAGGAGAATTATGCATTTTGATTCCACCCTCCTCGGCCTGATCGCCGCTTTCTGTACCACCATCGCGTTTATCCCCCAAGTGCTGCTGATCTGGCGGCGACGCTCCGCCAGCGGCGTATCGACCGGCATGTACTCACTGTTCTGCTTTGGCGTCTTCCTGTGGCTGTGCTACGGCATCAGCATCCGCGCCTGGCCCATCGCCATCAACAACGGCGTCACGCTGGTGCTGGCCTGCTCGGTCCTCGCCATGAAATGGCGTTTTCGAGGCAACCCATGATGAATAAACTATCGAACACCACCATTGCAACGCTGACCAGGCGCAATCCCGCGCTCGCCGTACCCGCCTACGACCGTAGCGCACTCAAAGCAGGCATCGCCCACATCGGCGTCGGCAATTTCCATCGGGTGCACCAGGCCGCGTACATCGACCGCTGCCTGCACCTGCCCGGCCATGCGGACTGGGCCATCTGCGGCATCGGCCTCGGCAACAGCCCGCAGGCGCGGACCAAGGCCGCAGCCCTGGCGCAGCAGGACCACCTGTACACGGTGACCGAATTCGGCGCCGACGGCCAGACCGGCACCCGTGTCATCGGCGCCATGATCGACTACCTGCACGCGCCGGCCAATCCGGAAGCGGTGCTGCGCCGCCTGGCCGATCCGGCGATCCGCATCGTCACGCTGACCATCACCGAAGGCGGCTACGACATCGCCCCGGAGCGCGACAACGCGCGCACCGCCTTCGGCTACATCGTCGAATCGCTGCGCCGCCGCCGGGACGCGGGCGTGGGCGGCTACACCGTGGTTTCCTGCGACAACTTGCGCAGCAACGGCGACACAGCGCGGCGCGCCGTGCTGGCCTGCGCGACGCAGCTGGATGCCGGCCTGGCCGAATGGATAGACGCCGAGGTGAGCTTCCCCAACAGCATGGTGGACCGCATCGCGCCGGGCATTTCGCCGCTGCGGGAACAATGCCTGAACGAGATCACCGGCGTGGACGACCTGCTGCCGGCGATGGCCGAGCCCTACACGCAATGGGTGCTGGAGGACCGCTTTGTCGCCGGACGTCCCGACTTTGCCGCCGCCGGCGTGGAGTTGCGGCCCGAAGCGGCGCCGTATGAAGCCATCAAGGGCCGCATGCTGAACGCCTCGCACATGCTGCTGGCGTATCCGGGACTGTTGCTGGGCTATCGCATCGTGCCGGAAGCCATGGCCGACGGGGACCTGGGCAAGCTGCTCAGGCATTTCATGGAAAACGACGTGATTCCGCTGCTGGCGCCGCCCGAGGGCGTGGTGCTGGATGAGTACAAGGAAAGCGTGCTGGCGCGCTTCGACAATCCGGCCATCGCCGACCAGCTGACGCGCGTGGCGCACGACGGCGCCGCCAAGATCCCGGTGTTTTACACCTCGACGCTGCAAGCCATGCTGCGGCAAGACCGCGACTGCCGCCGCGCCGCCTTCCTGCTGGCGTGCTTCCGCTTGTACCTGAACGGCGTCGATGCCTATGGCGGCCTGTTCGACGCGACCGAACCGCAAATCAACCAGACCGACTGGGCGCTGATCCGCAATGGTCCGCCGTCCGCGATCATGGACATCCGCGCGTTCAAGGCGCTGAAGCTGTCAGAGCATCCGGGCATGATGGCGGCGTTTCAATCCATCTGGCTGGACATCGCGCGGCAAGGCGTACGGCACGCCCTGCGCCACGCGCTGTAGGCCGTTTTCCGTTTTCTGGAAACGCTGATGGCCGCCTATTGCGGCAGGTCGAACGGCGTCATCTGCTCGCGCACCGGCGCGCCGCCCAACATCGGCTTGGGCTCGGTACCGTGGCGGATGACGATCATGTTCGCCGTCACGGTGATCGTCGAACCGGCGCCGCCGACCGGATTGAGGACCACCTGATGGTCGATCCCCTGGCAATTGGCGGCCGACGTGCAGACGTGGGTTGGTGACGACGGCACGATACTGTCAATTTCATAGCCGTAGCGCCGCAAGAAACGTTTCCCGGCCTTGGCATCGGTGTCGGCCAGCCCGGCCAGCACGAGCACCAGGAAGCGGTTCAGCGCATACGCATAGCTGGGGTGCGGTTCGCGCGTCAGCCACGTCACCTGCAAACCCGTCGTGAACATTTCCGGGCGCAAGACACGCTTCGCCAAAGCCGCCTTGTCCGTCGTCGCCCACCCCTTCATCAAAACGGCGACGGCGTCGGCGATGGTTTCATGCCACTTTTTCATCGCCTTGACGGGCGGCTGTGCCGGGCCGTGCCAAGCGTAGGCGCGCCGGCCTTCATCCTCCGCCGCCAGGATGACTGCGCACAGCGACGGCGGCGCGATGTCGAGGCGCGGGTTGACGGCATGGGCTTCCGTCTGGATTTTCTCGAACAGTTCGCGGCCGAAGTAACCCATCGTCAGAACACGCTGGACATCCTGCAATGCGCCGTCGCCGCCACCCGAAATCACGACACTGGATACCCGGGGCGGCAACTTGGCGCCACTACTGATGCCATCGTCGTCGGTCCAGAACGCCGGGCCGCTATAGCCGCTCCATCCTTGTGGCAGGCGGTTGTCGGCGGTCTGCTCGCGGCCAAAACCGATGCAGGACAGCACCGCGCAAAATGACTTGTGGGCCGAACCGTCAGGCCAGGGGCCGGGAACCGTGACGCCGCCAGCCGTATCTTTCATGCCGGCGACGAAATGCCACGCATCACAGGAAAGATGCAAGTCGATGCGGCCCCGGTGGCCCCGTCCGTTCAAGTACGTCAGCCAGTCTTGCCATGCCGTCATCCATGTGGCGACCAGGGCGGTTCCGGTCCCCTGTTGCTGCATCAGAGGGATGGTGCCAGGCGCGATGGGAAAGCTGCCATGCCGCCAATGCGGCTGCGGCCAGTCATATTCGGTGGGATCCACCCTGCGCCACGACGCCTGCTGGAGCGCGGCAAACGGCTGCGGCCTCAGCTCCAGAACCGTCACGGGGACGCCAAGATTGGCTGCCGTCATGGCCGCGTTCATGCCAGCGGCGCCAGCGCCCAATATCAACAAGGGCCGATCGCGCGCGATGATTTTGTCGTCGATCAGCCCGTGCGCCAGCAAACTGGAACGCATCAGCTGATCACGCACACTGCCCGTGCGGACGCCGGTCAGATCATAACGAAAGGGGGAAACACGATGAAATACCAGGACGGGATTGGTCACGGCTCCCTCATCTCATTGTTGTTCCCAAGGCCGGGAGCCAGCCTTGCGGGATGTTATAAGGACTTCGACTGTGCAAATTTAAGCAGGTTGGCGCGCGACGCCTTGCGGTTTTCCCAGTACTGCTTGATATAGTTGATCGCAGCGTCACGCAAAATCAAGGTGGGGCTTTTGTAGAAAGCGATACCGATATCGGCAAGTTGCATCGGCGTCAATTCAAAATCGGCCACGCGGCTCTCCGGCGAAATCACCACCAGGCCGGTCGATGCATTGCCTTGGGACATGGACTGCTGCAGGTCCTCAACCACGTACTTGAGCTCGCTGGTGTCTTCAAGAATGGCAAGGCACAGGCCATCCGTGCTGACGAGGTCAGTATGGAATCGCCCGGTCGCGTATTCGATACGTGGCCGTTTAGGCAATTCCGGCAACTCCACCGCTTTCATACTGCTGATAGACTCAGTCGCAAGCATGGCCTGACCCTCCGCACGAGATGATTCACTTATACCAGCGTGCATACGGAAGGTCAAGACGGGTTTATTTGCTGGCGGCGCCTACCGAAACCATGCGCTCGACATAGCGGGCGATCAGGTCGATTTCCAGGTTGACCTGCTTGCCGACCACCAAATGCTTCAGCGTGGTCATGGCGATGGTGTGCGGGATCAGGTTGATCGAGAACTGGCACACCAGGTCCTTGCCGCTGCCGATATCGTTGACGCGGTTCACCGTCAGCGACACGCCGTTGACCACGATCGAGCCTTTAAAAGCCAGGAACTTGGCCAGCTCGTGCGGCGCTTCGATCACCAATTCCCACGACTCGCCCACCGCTTCGAACTTGCGCACCACGCCCAGGCCGTCCACGTGGCCGGAGACCAGGTGGCCGCCAAGGCGCTCGCTCAGGGTCAGCGCCTTTTCCAGGTTCACTTCGGTCAGCGTATCGAGGCCGACGGTGCAGTTCAGGCTTTCGCGCGAGACATCGACGCGGAAGCTGCTGTCATCCTTTTCCACCACGGTCATGCAGGCGCCGTTGATGGCGATCGAGTCGCCCAGCGCGACATCGGCCAGCGGCAGGCCGCCGGCGTTGATGTCCAGGCGCACGCCCGCGAACGAGCCGCCTTCCAGCGGGGTGACCGATTCGATTTTGCCGATAGCGGCGACAATTCCAGTAAACATATGAGTAGCTTCTTCTTAACGAGTGAATCGGGCAAGGATACGCAAATCGGCGCCGATCTGCTGAACCTCGTGAAATTTCAAATTCCGTTTATGCGATAAATCCGTCAGCGCCGGCAGGGCGAACATGCCCTGCGCATCGCCGATCAAGGTGGGCGCCAGATAGACCAGCAACTCGTCGACGCAGCCTTCGCGTATCAGCGAGCCGTTCAACTTGCCGCCCGCCTCGACGTGCAGCTCGTTGATCTGGCGGCGGCCCAGCTCCCGCATCAGCTCCGGCAGATCCACCTTGCCGGACGCATTCGGCAACATGATGATCTCGGCGCCGGCAGCGCGCAGCGCCGCTTCCTTCTCGGGATGGCCGACCGCCGCCGCGATCCACGTCCCGCCTCCCTCCAATATCTTGGCGGAAAGGCTAATATCAAGCTTGCTGTCGACCACGATGCGGCGCGGCTGGCGCGGCGTCTCGACCGCGCGCACGTTCAGTTGCGGATCGTCGGCCTTGACGGTGCCGATGCCGGTCAGGATGGCGCAGGCGCGCGCGCGCCACGCATGGCCGTCGGCACGCGCTTCAGGTCCGGTGATCCACTGGCTGACGCCGTTATGCAGCGCCGTCATGCCATCCAGGCTGGCGGCGGTTTTCATACGCACCCACGGCAAGCCGCGCGTCATGCGCGAGAAAAAGCCGATATTCAATTCATAAGCTTGCTCGGCCAGCAAGCCGGTGCCGACTTCGATGCCGGCGGCGGCCAGCTTGGCCATGCCCTGCCCGGCCACCAGCGGATTCGGATCCTCCATCGCCGCCACCACCCGGCCCAGGCCGGCGCGCACCAGCGCGTCCGAGCAGGGCGGCGTGCGGCCGTAATGGTTGCACGGTTCCAGTGTGACATAGGCGGTGGCGCCGCGCACGTCGTGGCCGCGCGCCTGCGCATCCTTCAGGGCCTGGATTTCCGCATGGTCGGAGCCGGCCTGCTGCGTGACGCCGGCGCCGATCACCACGCCGTCGCGCACGATCACGCAACCGATGTGCGGGTTCGGCGACGTCGTGTACAACCCTTTCGCGGCCCATTCCAGCGCCAGCGTCATGCCTTCGAGATCGTTGCTGATATTCACATTGTCCTTAATCCGCACCATCGCAGTTGGCTCGGTCCTGCGCCGGGTCGCATACCCGCACCCGGCCCAGCATGTTGATCTTAATATTGCGCACATCCTCGCCCTGTGTCAGCGACAGCGTCCCCCAGCGTGCGGCCAGGCTGTTGCCGGCGCTGCAAGCACGCCCTGCAGCATTATAAGCAAGGTAGGCCGGCGCTGCACCCGAGGAAAACCTCGACGATACGATGATCCCGTCGGCGATGGGACCGTGGCGGTAGATCAGCAGTTCGCCGGCGTCGGGCCGACGGTTGCCGTTCTGGTCGACAAACACCAGCCAGCCGCGTTGCCAGTCGGCGCCGGCCGGCTCCAGCGGCGCCATCAGCACCTTGCTGCCGCGCGCGATGGCCTGCGAGCGGGTCAGGTCGATGGCCGCCAGCAAGTCGTTGGTGGCGGTGCGCAGCCGTTGCCGCCGTAGCGTCTCATGGAAGGACGACATGGCGGCGCCAGCCAGTATGACGGCCAGCACCAGCACGACCAGCAGCTCGACCATCGACACGCCCACGCTATGCCGGCGGTTCACGGCCAGCAACCTGCGGCGGGGCCGCTCGCCAGCCGCAGGCCGCTGCTAGTCAGGGTCAGCCGGCGGCAATCCTCGTCGCGGAACTGGCCGTCGACCTGCCCGGTGCCCGGCATGGCGATCAGTTGCACGCATTGCTCGATCACCTCGCCGTCGCAAGCCTTGCCTTCGATCTCGTAGGCGCTGACCGGCGGGCGGGCGCCGCTCCACCAGTGGAAGTGGCGCGCCTCGGCCTCGGTGGCGCCGGCGGCGAAAGCGATATAGCGGTTGTTCTGCGTATGAAAGCGCTCCTCCTGCATCATCAGTTTCAGCAGGGCCGACTGCGCCTCGCCGCGCTTGGTGCGGATCACGTGCTGCTGCCAGGCCGGCAAGGCGTGCGCCGCCAGCACGACCATGATGACCAGCACCACCAGCAGTTCGATCAGGCTGAAGCCGTCGTCGGCGGCGGGCTTCATCTTGCTGCCTCGTGCAGTTCGCGCCAGTTGGCCACTTCGCGCCAGCTGAGGCGTCCGGCGCGCCGCACCGACTTCATGCTGCCGGCAACGACAGGGCCGTCCGCCCCGATATTGACGACCGTCGCAGTGGCTTTGACATTGATGCGTCCCGCAGGACCGTTGTCGTCGCGGATGGCGGACTGCGGCAGCAGCGCGGGCGATGGCACGTAGTCGGGCAACAGCAGGCCGACGATGGGCTCGTCACCGGGCAGGATGGCGGTCACAACGCGGTCGTCCGCCAAGCCGGTGAGGACGTTCAGCGCATAGGTCCTGCTGCGCGGCACGGCGCAGGCATCGGCGCCGGGCAACAGCGTGTTGAACAGCACTTCGCCGTCCGCCAGCAGGCCGCTGTCGATGCTGCGCTCGCCGGATTTTTCCGTTTGCAGGAAATCGACATACCAGCCCTTGCTGCCGCTCTCCATGCGCGCGCCGCTGATGCCGAGCAGCGCATCGCCGGTGGCGCCGTCAAGGAAGCGCTGCGTCAACTGGCGCCGGCTGGTGACGATGTCCGGCGGAGTTTGCAGGCTGTCGATGATGGCGTAATAAGACTGCGGCGCAAAGCGCGCGGAGCCGCGGTCGGCCTTTTCGATCAAGCTGCCGGTGCCGAACAGCACCATATAGCCGCGCTCGCTGGCGTAGGCCAGCAAGGGCTGCTGCGTGATCGGCTGCCGTTGACCGTTGGCGTCGCGTGCGACAAACAGGGGCGCGCCGTTGGCGCCGGGACCGACCGCCTTGGCCCACGGCGCGCCGCCGCTGAAGTCGAACCGCCACAGATTGCCTTGCAGGTCGCCGGCATAGGCGTAGCGCAATGCGCCGTCGCTGCCGGCCAGCAGCACCGGCGCGCTCAGCGCGTTCGCCAATGCGGACTCCGCGACAGGCGTGATCAGCCGGTAGTAGTTGTCATTGAGTTTCCATGGCGCGTCCTGCGGCTTGTCCAGTGCCAGCAGGAATAAGGCGCCCTTGCCCTCGCCGCCGGCGTTGCCATCCGCCGCGTAGTTATTCAGGCCGCTGGCGACGATGGCGAAATGGCGGTACGTGGCGACACCGCCGCTGCCGCGCGTGCGGACCTTGGCGATTTGCGGCAGCGTGGTGACGTTGCCCATCATGGCGTCGTCACGGTCGGTGAATTCCCAGAGCACGCCCAGTCCATCGGCGAAGCGCGCCGGATCGGTGACGTCCAGCGCAAACACGCCTTGCGCGCCGCCGCCCATGCCGGAGACCAGCACCGTTTTCCTGCCGTCGCCGATCAGCGCCTCGCCGGTGGCGGCGGGGCCGTCGACATAGGCGCGGTGAACGTAGGCCGGATCGGCCAGGTGGTGCAGTTGCGCGATCAAGGCGTCCGGCACGTAGGCGAACAGCTCCTGCCCATTGCGGGCGTCGAAGGCGTGCAGCATGCCGTCGTTGGCGCCAAGATAGACGGCGGCGCGGCGGTCGACCGGACCGACATAGGCCGGCGTGCTGTGCACCGCGTCGCCCAGCACGCTGCTGCGGCGGCGGAACTGGCTGCCCTCCAGCGTGCGGTCGCCGCGCAGATAGGCCAGGCGTTGCGCGCCGGATTGGTCGGACTGGTTCAGCAGCGATTGCTGCGCGGGCGACAGCGCCTGCCAGGTAAAGGGCACCATGGCCAGCGCGCCACCGGGCTGGACGATGGCGGTGTAGATGTTGCGCTGCTCCGGCGCGGGCATGGGCGGCCGGCCGGCGGCGCCGGTCAGGACGGCGCCGGCATCCCACGCCAGGGCCGGCACCACGCCGACACCGCCCGCCGGCAAGACGTAGCGCGAGAAATGGCCGCCCCAGTCGGCCAGCGCCATCGTGGCCCGATACAGATCGCCGGCGCCCGCCGAGGGCGGTGTCGCGACCGCCGCCGCCCGCGCGGCCGGGCGCAGCAACGTCGAGCCGGTCGCCGCTCCCGCGCCGCCGGCCGGCGTGCACGCCGCCGCGACCGGCAGGCTGTCGATCTCCAGCACCGGCGGCGCAGCCTGCGCGCACGCCACCCACATCAGCGGCAGCCCCGCCACCACCCAACCATGTACGCGCCACATCGCCCACCTCCTCACTCCGGTTTGCTGAACACGCTTTGCAACACCACCTCGGTCCCCGGCTTGGCGCCGAAGCCGATCACCGTGACGCGATAGCAGTAATGCGGTGGCGCGCCGGCGGAGGCGTCGTCGCCCGGCAGGCGGCACGCCATCCGCTCGATCAGATAGCGCGGCTTCTTGAACGGCAGGAAGCCCTCCCCGGTCGGCATCGCGGCGGCGGTGTAGGTCCCATGCGTCGCGGTGCAGGCGCCGCCATCTTCCGTGCCGGACAAGTCCACCTGCTGCCAGACCGGCGGCTCGCCGGCCGCCGCCCGCGCACGCAGGCCCGCCGAGGCCGCATCGGCGCCGCCGCAAGCGGCAGCAAAGGCCGCCGCATCCGGCCCGAAGGCCGCCGCGCGCGCCGGATCCCCTTTCCCTTCCGGCCCGCCCTGGATATCCAGTTCCGCATCGGCCAACGCATCCTCCGCAGCAAGAAACGCCACATCCCGGTCGCGCTCGCCGCGCGCGGCCTTCTCACCCTGCAAGCTCAGCTGCGCCGCCGACACGCCCAGCAGCATCACCAAGATCAGCAGCATCAGGCTGATGAGCAACGCAATCCCTTGCTGCCGCGCGGCCATCATCTATACACCCCGGTTACGCAGCGCAACGGTCATGCTGAACACCCGGCGCGCCCGGTATCGCTGCGCCTGCGGAAACTGCCCTTCCTGCACCAGCACGCCCTGATCCTCGCCATGCGCATCGGAATAGGCCGGGCCGAATAAATCGAAACGGGTCTGCACCGTGTCCGCGCGCGAATTGCTGTCGCCGTGCAGCAGCAAGGCCAGCTTGACGCTGCACACGCGCTTCCAATGCGTCTTGCGATGGCGGTCGCGCGCCAGTTCGGCCGGCGTCGCGCCCTCCAGCGCCAGGGCGTCGTCCAACGCGCGCACGGCGCTGGCGTTCAGATAGGTATTGGGCACGCCGTCCATCGGCGTATCGGTATCGACGCCGTACAGCACCTGGAAGGAATCGACGCCGCGCACGATGGCGTCCGCGCCCCAGCCTTCGCCGCCGCGATACTTGCAGCGCAGCTCGGGCTCGCCGCCCGCATCGGCGGCGACATAGAAGATGCTCCAGCCGCGCGCATCGGCATCGGCCGGCGCCGCCACGCCGAAGCCCGCGCAATTGAGACTGGAGCCATCGCCATTGGCGCCGCCGCCCGAGCCGGAAAACCGCAAGGCCAGCACGTCGCTGCCGTTGGCCACCGGCGGCAGCGGCGCGCTGATGCCGTCGCTGGCCCGGCTGATGCTGCTGGCGTCGCGGCCGTCGATGGCGGCGGGCGTCTCCGGATTCAACTCGAACGGCGCGCCATCGCTCTCCCAGTTGACGGTGGCGCTCTGGCGTATCGCCTGCGCCATGCTCTGCAGCGCATAACGGCCGCCATCGCTGAGCCACATATTCTCGCTGTGATTGCGGTAGTTGCTGCCCGAGGCCAGGAACAGGCCGCTGGCCAACAGCGTAATCAGCAATCCCAGCGCCACCGCGATCATGAACTCGACCACGCTCCAGCCGCCCCTCGCTCCGCGCTTCATCGCACCGCTCCCACGGCCAGCGCCACGCCCGGCATGTACTCGCCGCTGTCGTCGGTCAGCGGCGTGCCGTCCGGATGCTTGCCGCGCCATCCGACCTTGATCACCAGCGGCGCGGCGGCGCCGCCGCCGCAGGCCCAGCGCAATTTTCCGCCGCTCCATAAGCCGCCGTCGCGGCAGATCACCACGCGCCCGGCCGGCAGGTTTTGCCGCACCAGCAGCTTGGTCTCGTACAAATCGGACAGCGCCAGCTGCGCATTGCCGCAGGCGGCGCCATAGCACAACGCCGCCGGCGCCGGCGGACGCGGCTCGTTCAAGACGTCGTAATTCAGGGTGAGATAGAGATTGTCGCCATCGGCCAGGCGCATCTGGCCGGCGTTGACGCGCATGCGCTCGGCCATCGCGGTGGCCAGCTGGGTCGCCTGCGACAGCAGCGCCGCCTGGTGCCGCGAACGCAGGGCCGCCATCTGCAAGGCCACGCCGCCCATGATGCCCAAGGCCAGCACCACCACGGCGATCAGGATTTCCAGCAAGGTGTAGCCGGAACAATATGCCCGTGTGCGCATGGCACACCTCCGCAAGTCGAGAAGACTGTGCTAGAAGGTAGCAGCGCTTACTGCAGAGAGTATGAGGTGTATCAAAAGTGCGCCAGCAGTATGCCAGCCGTGCGCTAGCTGTTGCGCGGTTTGCGTTCCTGCCCGACTTCGGCAATCGCATCCTGGAACTCGGCCAGGTCTTCGAAGTTTTTATAGACGGAGGCAAAGCGGATATACGCGATCTTGTCCAGGCGCTTGAGCTCCTGCATCACCAGTTCGCCGATGTAGCCGGTATCGACTTCGCGCTGTCCGCTGGTCAGCAGTTTTTCTTCGATCGACAGGATCGCCGCATCGACGGCGGGCGCCGCCACAGGGCGTTTGCGCAGCGCCAGCGTCAGGCTGCCGCGCAGCTTGGCGGACGCATACTCGGTACGGCTGCCGTTCTTCTTGACCACATACGGCATCACCAGCTCGATGCGCTCATACGTGGTAAACCGTTTATCGCATTTGCCGCAGCGCCGGCGCCGGCGTATGGCGTCCCCCTCCTCCGATACGCGC
Organism: Duganella sp. CT11-25; assembly: GCF_047302815.1. Classification (NCBI taxonomy): domain Bacteria; kingdom Pseudomonadati; phylum Pseudomonadota; class Betaproteobacteria; order Burkholderiales; family Oxalobacteraceae; genus Duganella; species Duganella sp. CT11-25. The sequence continues at coordinate 6,500,045 of NZ_JBKBFD010000001.1, read as the reverse complement.
GTATCGAGGACCTGGGTATCTTCATGCTGGCAGAACGGACATTTCATATGGGCGAATAGCAGAGTAAATTAGCGTCGTTCCCTCGAAAGAGGGAACCCATGCCGCGCTGCCGAAGTTACTCGGCATGGATCCCCGCTTTCGCGGGGATGACGCAGTCTCGTATTACTTAGCGTAGACAGGGAACTTGTCAGCCAGCACCTTCACCGCCGCTTTGACGCGCTCGATGGTGGCCGCGTCGTGCGGGTTGTCCAGCACGTCGGCGATCAGGTTACCGACTTGTTCCGCTTCCGCTTCCTTGAAGCCGCGGGTGGTCATCGCCGGCGAACCCAGGCGGATGCCGGAAGTCACGAATGGCTTCTGCGGATCGTTCGGGATGCCGTTCTTGTTGGTGGTGATGTGCGCCGTGCCCAGGATCGCTTCGGCTTCCTTGCCGGTCAGGTTCTTCGGACGCAGGTCCACCAGCATCACGTGCGACTCGGTACCGCCGGAGACGATACGCAGGCCGCGCTTGATCAGGGTCTTGGCCAGCACGTCGGCGTTGATCACCACCTGTTGCTGGTAAGCCTTGAACTCAGGCTGCAGCGCTTCCTTGAACGCGACTGCCTTGCCGGCGATTACGTGCATCAGCGGGCCGCCCTGGATGCCTGGGAAGATGGCCGAGTTGATGATCTTCTCGTGCTCGGCCTTCATCAGGATGATGCCGCCGCGCGGGCCGCGCAGCGATTTGTGCGTGGTCGAGGTGACGAAGTCGGCGTGCGGCACCGGGTTGGGATACAGGCCGGCGGCGATCAGGCCGGCGTAGTGCGCCATGTCGACCATGAAGTAGGCGCCGACCGCTTTGGCGACGGCGGCGAAACGCTCGAAGTCGATCTTTTTCGAGAAGGCCGAGGCGCCGGCGATGATCAGCTTAGGCTTGTGTTCCTTGGCCAGCGCTTCCATCGCGACGTAGTCGATGTCTTCCGCTTCGGTCAGGCCGTAGGACACCACGTTGAACCATTTGCCGGACATATTCAGCGGCATGCCGTGGGTCAGGTGGCCGCCTTCGGCCAGCGACATGCCCATGATGGTGTCGCCTGGTTTCAGGACAGCGAAGAACACGCCCTGGTTGGCCTGCGAGCCCGAATTAGGCTGCACGTTGGCCGCTTCCGCGCCGAACAGCTGCTTGACGCGGTCGATCGCCAGTTGCTCGACGACGTCGACGTACTCGCAACCGCCGTAGTAGCGCTTGCCCGGGTAGCCTTCGGCGTATTTATTGGTCAACTGCGAACCTTGCGCTTCCATCACGGCCGGCGAGGTGTAGTTTTCCGACGCGATCAGCTCGATGTGATCGTGCTGGCGGGTGTTTTCTTTTTGAATGGCGCCGAACAATTCCGGGTCAACGCTGGCGAGGGTGTGATCTTTTGCGAACATGAAAAAACTCCAATCGAATGAGTAACTTGTTACTGGCAGGCTGGATCGAATGAGGGACGCCGATAGCGGACAGGCAGCCTCTTCGTGCTTTCCATCGATGGGCTGCCCAGGCGAACGGCTATTGAAATCTCACGTTTCCCGGTGGATGCCCACCTTTCGCCGCCTGATCAACGCACCATTTTGGGGCTGATTGCGACTTTTCGCCAGTTACGTGAGACGTAATGGAAGCCTGATTGTAATTTATGCGCCAGTTTTGAGCAAGGAAATGACTTGCCTAATAAGTAACAATGACGCCTTTTTCACGGGCGGCCGGGACAAAGCGGGCATTTCGGCTACAATTTTGGACAGCCCTCCACCTACCAGCAAGGATAGATCATGATCGTCTTCATCACCGGCGCCAGCGCCGGCTTCGGCGCCGCGATGGCGCGCACCTTCGTCCAGGGCGGCCACAAAGTGCTGATCAGCGGCCGCCGCGAAGACCGCCTGCAGGCCCTGGCCGCAGAACTGGGCGCCGCCGCCCGCCCCATCGTGCTGGACGTGACCGACAAGGCTTCGATCAAGAGCGCGCTCGACAGCCTGCCGGCCGAATGGCGGCAGATCGATGTGCTGATCAATAACGCCGGCCTGGCGCTGGGCGTGACCCCGGCCCACGAATCGTCGCTGGAAGACTGGGACACCATGATCGCCACCAACGTCAGCGGCCTGGTCGCCATGACCCGCGCCATCCTGCCCGACATGGTCAAGCGCGGCAGCGGCACCGTCATCAACCTCGGCTCGGTGGCCGGCGCCACGCCCTACCCGGGCGGCAACGTCTACGGCGCCACCAAGGCCTTCGTCGAACAGTTCACGCTCAACCTGCGCGCCGACCTGGTCGGCACCGGCGTGCGCGCCACCAACCTGGCGCCCGGCCTGTGCGGCGGCACCGAGTTCTCCAATGTGCGCCTGAAGGGCAACGACACGGCCGCGGCCAAGGTCTACGAAGGCACGGTGCCGCTGACCGCCGAGGACATCGCCAACACCGCCTACTGGGTCGCCACCCTCCCCCCGCATATCAACATCAACCGTATCGAGATGATGCCGACCTGCCAGGGCTACGGCCCGCTGGCGATCAAGCGCGATCTGTAAGCAACTGCGGTAGCAAAATAACGGCCTCCCTTGCTTAAGGGAGGCTTATCCCCAGTTTCATCTATGAAATAATTAGTAAGTGGTTGTTACAATACTTGGCAAATCGCCGGGAAAACGCTTTACTGCTGCCAGTGCATTTTTGCGCGCGAGTTGAATATCTCCGGATAAAACGCGGAAACGACGTGAATTCAACCGTCTAAGCTTCAACCAAAACAACAAAATCGCGTAGAATGTTGCTCAATCTCATTAGTAGTCAAAACAACATGCCAGCAGATTTCATCTGGAACGTGCGGGTCTATTACGAAGACACCGACGCCGGCGGTATCGTCTATTACGCAAACTACCTCAAATTCTTCGAGCGCGCCCGCACCGAGTGGTTGCGCGCCCTCAATGTGAATCAGCACACCTTGCTGCAGGAACATGACGCCATGTTCGTCGTCAAAAGCGTCAGCGCGGAGTATCATGCGCCTGCTAAGCTGGACGATGTACTAAAATTAACGCTCAGCATCGAAAAACTGGGCCGCGCCTCGATCTCCTTCATTCAGGAAGCGTGGCATGGCGAACTGCTGCTGAATACGGCGCGGGTCAAGGTGGGCTGCGTCGATTCGTCGCTGCGTCCGCGCGCCGTGCCGCCTGTCGTCGCCGACCAGATGCGCAATGCCACTGTCACCACCAAAACCGACTGATCAGATAAATACATGAACGTCACACAAGACCTCTCTTTCCTGTCCCTCATCACCAACGCGCACCTGATCGTGCAGCTGATCATGGCGCTGCTGTTCATCATCTCGCTGACCAGTTGGACCTATATCTTCAGCAAATTGTTCGCGGTGCGCTCGGCGCGCCGCCTGACCGTCGAATTTGAAAAAACCTTCTGGGCCGGCGGCAACCTGCACGCGCTGCACCAGAACGCAGGCAAGGACCGCGCCGGCAGCGGCCCGCTGGCCCGCATCTTCGAAGCCGGCATGGGCGAGTTCATCAAGAGCAAGGCATCCTACACCGCGGCCCGCGAAAGCATGGACGCCGGCGCGGTGCTGGACGGCGCCCGCCGCGCCATGCGCGCCGCCTTCCAGCGCGAGATGGACGTGCTGGAATCGCACCTCGCCTTCCTGGCCTCGGTCGGTTCGGTGTCGCCGTACATCGGCCTGCTCGGCACCGTGTGGGGCATCATGAACGCCTTCCGCGGCCTGGCCAACGTCCAGCAAGCCACCCTGGCGGCGGTCGCGCCCGGCATCGCCGAAGCGTTGATCGCCACCGCCATCGGCCTGTTCGCGGCGATTCCGGCGGTGGTTGCGTACAACCGCTTTACGCACGATATCGATCGTCTGGCGATCCGCTTCGAAAGTTTCGTCGAAGAGTTCTCCAACATCCTGCAGCGTCAATCGCGTTAAGAAGGCAGAGAGACCATGGCTTCCTCTTTCTCCAGCAGCATGCGCGGCGGCCGCGGCCGCAAGCTCAAGTCCGAGATCAACGTCGTGCCCTACATCGACGTCATGCTGGTGCTGCTGATTATCTTCATGGTGATGCCGTCGGCCAACGACCCGAGCATCGTCGACCTGCCGAAGGCTGAAAAGTCCACCAAGCCGCCGAGCGACTACGTGCAGATCACCATCAAGCCGAACGGCGCGCTGTCGATCGGCGTCAAGGGCAAGGACGAGGACGCGCCGGAAACGGCGCCCAACCGCGACGCGCTGGTCAAGAAACTGCGCACCATCCATACCGAACATCCCGACTATCCGGTGCTGATCGCCGGCGACAAGGAAAGCAAGTACGACGACGTGATCCAGCTGATCTCGGAAGCGAAGAAGATGGGCATCAACCGGGTCGGCTTGTCCACCAAATAAACATAGTGCATACGATGAAACCCGCAACCGCAGGCGGTCCGTACAAAGTACCGCGACAACACCGAGGCTGGCGCTCCGTCGCGCTGGCGGTGGCGATGCACGCCGTGTTGTTGCTGTTCCTGTGGGTCGGCGTCAGCTGGCAGAACAACGAACCGACCGAAGTCCAGGCCGAGATCTGGGACATGAAGGTGCAGGACGCCGCCCCCGTCGCGCCCGCCCCCGAACCGGAGCCGGAGCCCGAACCCGAGCCGCAACCGGTCGTCAAGGCCCCGCCGCCACCGCCGGTGGAAGCCCCGCCGACGCCGAAAGAACCCGACATCGCCCTCGAACGCCTGAAGCTGAAGAAAAAGCTGGAGGAAGAGAAGAAGCTGGACGAGATCAAGCAAGCCAGGCTGAAGAAGGAAGCCGACGAGAAGCTGGCCAAGCTGGAAGCCAAGAAACTGGCCGACAAGAAGGAAGCCGAAGACAAGCTGAAGGAAGAGAAGCTGGCCGCCGAAAAAGAGAAGAAAAAAGCCGCCGCCGAGAAACTGGCCAAGGAAAAAGCCGACAAGGCCGCCAAGGACAAAGCCTTCGCCGCCGAGATGAGCCGCATCACCGGCGCCGCCGCCAAGGGCTCGACCGGCAGCGCCGCGCAATCGACCGGCGGCAAGGTCGACGGCGGCTACCAGGCGGCGATCCGCGCCAAGATCAAGAGCAACCTGGTGTACGGCACGGTCGACGATACGCTCAAGGCAACTTACGAGATTACCCAATTGCCGTCCGGTGAAATCATCGGTGTGCGCAAGGTAAAAGGTAGCGGCTCGTCCGCCTACGACAGCGCGATTGAAAACGCGATTGCCAAATCGTCACCACTGCCCAAGAAGAAAGATGGTACGGTAGAGCGCGAATTTACCGCCGACTTCAACATGAAGGATATGCACTGATATGAAAAAACTGAACATCCTCTACGCCGGCCTGGCCATCGCCGCCACCATGGCCAGTGTGGCACCGGCCCAGGCCCAGATGCGGATTGAAATCTCCGGCGTCGGCAGCAACCAGATCCCGGTCGCCGTGGCCGGCTTCGCCAATGAAGGCGTGGCCCCGCAGCAGATCTCGGCCATCATCAAGGCCGACCTGGAGCGCAGCGGCGCCTTCAAGATCATCGACGCCGGTGTGATCAACGACGTCAACAACATCGACTACAGCGCCTGGAAAGCCAAGGGCGCCGATGCGCTGGTGGTCGGCACCGTCGACGCACTGGCCGACGGCCGCTACGACGTGCGCTACAAGCTGCTCGACACCGTCAAGCAGGCCAAGATCTCCAACCTGGACAAGGCCGTCACCGCCCAGTTCACCCGCCTGTCCGCGCACCTGATCGCCGACGACGTGTTCTTCAAGCTGACCGGCATCAAGGGCGCGTTCTCGACCCGCATCGCCTACGTCAAGGCCGAGCCGCGCAGCTACCAGCTGATGGTGGCTGACGCCGACGGCGAAAGCGAACAGCTGGCGCTGCGCTCGAACGAGCCGATCATCTCGCCATCGTGGTCGCCGGACGGCACCAAGGTCGCCTACGTCTCGTTCGAGCAGAAAAAGCCGGTGGTCTACGTGCAAAACCTGATCACCCGCGCGCGCACCGTGATCGCCAACGAAAAAGGCAGCAACTCGGCCCCGACCTGGGCGCCGAGCGGCAACAAGCTGGCGGTGGCGCTGTCGAAGGACGGCCACACCCAGGTCTACACCGTCAACGCCGACGGCAGCAACCTGCGCCGCGCCTCCAACAGCGCCGGCATCGACACCGAGCCGCAATTCTCGGCCGACGGCGAAAGCATCTACTTCACCAGCGACCGCAGCGGCGGCCCGCAGATCTACCGCATGGGCGCGGACGGCGGCGAAGCCAAGCGCATCACCTTCAGCGGCACCTACAACACCAGCCCGCGCATCTCGGCCGACGGCAAGACCCTGGCCTATATTTCCCGCCGCGACGGCAACTTCCAGCTGTACGTGCTGGACCTGGCCAGCGGCCAGGAGCAGCGCCTGTCGGACACCACCAGCGACGAATCACCAAGCTTTGCCCCCAACGGCAAATACATCATGTACGCCACCCAATCCGGCAGCCGCAAGTCGCTGGCCGTGGTCTCGGTCGACGGACGTGTAAAACAACGCCTGACATCTCAGGCGGGCAACATCAAGGAGCCCACCTGGGGTCCGTTCATGCAGTAATATCTTTTCACTACTAGGAGAATCAACATGCGCAAAATCAGCAGTTTAGCTTTCGTCATCACCACCGCCGCCATCCTGTCCGCTTGCTCGACCCCGGTCAAGGTATCGGAGCCGGCGCCGGTCGTTGAGCGTCCAGTTGAAAAAGCAGTGACCCCACAAGCCGATACCCGCACCGTCGCCCCGGTCGAAACCAAATCGCTGGATCCGCTGGACGATCCAAAAGGCGTGCTGGCCAACCGCAGCGTCTACTTCGACTTCGACAGCTATGTGGTGCGCGCCGACGGCAAGCCAGTCGTGGAAAACCACTCCGCCTACCTGACCAAGAACAAAGCCCGCTCGATCCTGATCCAAGGCAACACCGACGAACGCGGCGGTTCCGAGTACAACCTGGCGCTGGGCCAGAAGCGCGCCGAAGCCGTGCGCAAGGCCATGACCACGCTGGGCGTGCCTGAGTCGCAAATCGAAGCCGTATCGCTGGGCAAAGAAAAGCCAAAAGCGACCGGTTCGAACGAAGAAGCATGGGCGCAAAACCGTCGTGCCGACATCGTCTACAAGTAATCAAAAGCACTACCTTTTTGCCGGGTCACAGGCATAATACGGGGCGGCGCGCGGTTTCAAGACCGCGCCCTGCCCCGTTTCCTTTTTGATTTGTGTGAAAGCGCCCGACATGATGAAATTCTCTAAATCCGGCCTCACCGCCGCCGCCCTGCTGGCCGCCATGAGCTGGCTGCCGCTGCAGGCCCACGCCGGCCTGTTCGACGACGACGAAGCCCGCAAGGCCCTGCTCGACCTGCGCGCCAAGGTGGAAGCGATGCGCATCGAAATGAGCGCGCGCATCGACACCAAATCCGACAAGTCCAGCACGCTGGACCTGGTGACCCAGAACGAAAACACGCTGCAAGAGATCGCCAAGCTGCGCGGCCAGATCGAAGTGCTGGCCAACGAGCTGTCGAACGCGCAGAAGCGCCAGAAGGACTTCTACGTCGACCTGGACGCGCGCCTGCGCAAGCTGGAGCCGCGCGAGGTGACGGTGGACGGCAAGGCCGCCCAGGTCGATCCCAACGAGCAAAAGAACTACGAAGCGGCGATGCAGCTGTTCAAGTCCGGCGACTACAAGGCCGCCGCCGCCGCGCTGGGCGACTACGTGCGCCAGTTCCCGGTGTCGATCTACACGCCGAACGCGCAATACTGGCTGGGCAACGCCTACTACGCGCAGCGCGACTGCAAGAGCGCCATCGCGGCCCAGCTGCTGGTGCTGAAGAACTACCCGGACAGCCCGAAAGCGCCGGACGCCATGCTCAACATCGCCAGCTGCCAGACTGAGCTGAAAGACAAGGCTGCCAAAAAGACACTGCAGGATCTGATCAAGCAATACCCGGATTCGTCGGCCGCGGCCACGGCCAAGGAGCGCCTCGGCGGCAAATAATTACTTGGTGGTATTTGACAGTTGAGCCGATCCCCCCTATAATCTCGCTTCTTTCGAGGGGTCGTTAGCTCAGCTGGTAGAGCAGCGGACTTTTAATCCGTTGGTCGCAGGTTCGAATCCCGCACGGCCTACCATTCGAAAGATTACTAGGGTTTCAATACCTTGGGTCGTTAGCTCAGCTGGTAGAGCAGCGGACTTTTAATCCGTTGGTCGCAGGTTCGAATCCCGCACGGCCTACCAAGAATAATCAAGGAAGCCCACGAATTTCGGTTCGTGGGCTTTTTTGTTTCTGGTCGCTCTCTGGTCGCTTCGGAAAACATCCCACCACTGCATGCAGTCCTGCGCTCTAACCTGCCCATAGTGGAAGGTCTTGCTTATCGCTATATTGCTCAGCAATCATTTGGACCAGCCTTCGTACATATTACTGAACGCCTCGCCCATTCCCTTCCAAAGAGTAAGAAGCTCTACAAGTTCAGCGTCGGCCTCCACGGCAGCACTAACCTCTTCGAAAAAATCGGCATAAGCCAAGATTAACTGGGTCAGGAGAATGCAACAAAATCCGATTGTGACACGAGCCATTATTGGCGAAGTGCCATCATTCAAAGTTTCGCTTAGCTGAAATACGCTAATAGCCCCGGCATGAGAGTAATTGCAGAAATGAGTGTACATATCAGCAACATATTTTCGCGGCAATCCTGCCTGCTCAGCCAAATCAATTAATGCCTCTCCGAGGCGCACCCCATCTCCCTGCCGTACATTTTTCTGAACCCGATTGTCAAGCACAGCAAAAAACCGACTGCCTTCAATAATTGGCCGAAGTCGAGCGATCTCATCTGTTTCACGCTCAATTTGTTTCAAACGTGTTGATTTGCACCGAAAATTGACCCACTTTCCCCAGTAATTTGCAACTGAATCTGACCCACGTGAAGAGCACAATTCGACCTGTCTCATCGGCAGGAGAACGGAGTGATCAACGTGGCGTTACTAGGCATAATTCGACGCTGGCACATTCGTGACCAGATTCCCCTACGGGAGATTGCCAGAAGGCTGGGCATCTCACGTAACACCGTCCGGCGCTACTTGCGTTCGGAGACCACCGAGCCTAGCTATGCGGAACGCCGTATAGCGAGCGGGCTGGATAAATATTCCGTGCAGTTATCAGGATGGCTCAAGGCCGAGACGGGCAAGCCGCGTAAGCAGCGCCGTAGTTTGAAACAGATCCACGCGGACCTGAAGGAGCTGGGATATGAAGGATCCTACGATCGCGTGGCAGCGTTTGCCAGGCAGTGGAAGGCGGGTCAAACTGAGTGGGTCAATTCATCGAGCAAACGAACAAGTGCTCGAACGGCTAGTGCGAATGCAGCACTACGGCTTACCGACGCGGCTGCTGGATCTCACTCATAGTGCATTGGTTGCGCTATATTTCGCGTGCGAAAGCAAGAGCTCGGACATCGGAGAAGTATTATGCTTCCATCGCAAATACAAGGATGTATGCCAGCCATCGGACGTTCCGGACGCTGCGCTCGTGGGTATAGAGCAATCTTCCAAGTTCAGGGGAGTACCGGCCCAAGCCGTCTCTGCATTTCGAGATTATTTGAAGATTGAGCAGTCACGAGAAATGTGGCGTCCGGATCTTGGCACAGCCTATCTAACGCTACTGCAATCATGCATTACTTTCCTGGACCAATCTCTTACGCAAGACGACATGTTGGTCCATGTCGCCGTACTTCGAGATATAGAAGACGCCCTCATCGCTTTTATGAAGCAATGGGATGCGCCCTTGAAAGAGCTACAACAGGGACCCGTCTCAGATCAAATTGTCGCCTTAAAAGCGCAGACCTCGCTACTTGAGTTCAACAATGCTCTTTACGAGGAAAAGAGACAGCTAATCGAAATTTTCTGCAAGGGGATGCGGATACAGCACAACGCCGAGAAGAGCGAGCTGTGGAAATTCCTTCAGCAATTCACCTTTTTCTTTTTCGTTTTCCCTCCAATCAACAATGAACGCATCCGGCGACAGCAAGGCGCCTTCGTCATCTGCCCCCCTGGAACAACGACCCATTGGCCGCTGGAATCTCATCAAGGCCCCAAGCGAATTCAAATCCAATCGGCAGCAAAAGGAAAAATTCTGCAAGAACTGTCCCAGCTTGGCGTAAACCGGAGCTACATATTCCCGGAACTGCACGAGTTGGCGGCGGACGCAAAACTGCGCTATCCAGCGACAACAGACTAACGTAGGCGCCAAGCGTATTCAGGAGCATAGCCTCTGGGCATCGACCACCAGCATAAGGGGTGTGCAGATTGTGCAGACGGCAGGCGTCTAACGTCGTGTGACCTGAACGCAGGCAGTAAAGACAACAAGGATGAAATCGTGGAGAAAGTCAAGCAAGGGGTAGTCGTTCAGGCTCTTATACTTGCACCTGTCTGTGCAAACCGTGCAGAGATCTAGCCAGACCAAAAGCCTGAAGCCTAGGGCGCGGCTCGATCATTGGGACGTGAGCTCCGGTACTGTTCCGGTCAGCGTCGTGTTGAACAGCAAAGCATCAGCTCAGGCTCAATACGTAGTCCCCATCAATACCGGATGCCATTACTCCATCGCCCCTCGCTCATCGCCAATGCGATCGTCTGGTCGCTCTCTGGTCGGGGCCAGATACAATGCCGTCAAGCAGCATCTATCAGCAGCAAAGATCGGGGCAGCGGCAATAGGTGCCCCTACTCGACGATGAAACTAGCTGCGCCAAGGAAGTAGCGGATAGAACACCAGTGAGCGTGGTAAAATCTTCCACCACGATGCCTGCCGCTTCGCGTTCTTTTAATCCGTTGGTCGCAGGTTCGAATCCCGCACGGCCTACCAAGATTCATCAGAAAAGCCAACCTGCGGGTTGGCTTTTTTGTTTTCCAGAATAGGACGCAATCCATGACTTACGAAGAATTCCTCGACGAGGTAACCACGCTGCTCGCCGAACTGTACAACCTCGACGATGAAGCCGCGATCAAGCTGGTGGTAGATGCGCAGGCAAACGACTACTTTGTCACCCATGACGACAAGGAAGAGCTGCGCACCTTCGCCCAAGCCAAACTGGACGCCGCCGCGATCTATAAAGCCAAGCAGAACAAGAATGAGACCCAGCGCAAGCAACAACAGCGCCAGACCCAAAAGAAAAAAGCGCCGTGAATCTACAGGGCGACGCGGCGGCGACTCAGCGCATTTGAACGCGGCCCCTTGCGCCGCTTCAAATGCCCTCCGCCTGCAACGCAGTACTCTCGCCTGACACCTTTGGCAGGAGCCCACCATACAGTGGCCTTCGGCGCTGGCTTTATATGGTAGAGCAAGCTCGTGAGATTACTTTCGACCTCAGAATTCGCGACACGGCTGGCGTCGCCCTACACGGATACGGCGCCGGCGTCATCCGAGCTGCTGCTGAACGGCAAGCCCACCGGGCTGATCGTGACCGGAGCGGTGCTGGAAGCTGCCCTGGAATGGCAAGGCTGTCGCATCGCCTTCCTCACCGATGACATTCCCTTCGAAGACATGCTGCGGATTTATATGTTCGACGCCAAGATGGCATTGGTCGATGCGGCCGTGCTCGGCGCGATGTATTCCACCGGCACATTTACCGAGCTGAGCCTGCAGCCGCCGAATGCACTGACGTTTCGCTTCTTCGGTGCTACCGTCTGGCGCATGGTGCTGCTCACAGAGCCGGAATTGGCCCTCCCCTTCCTTTCCGATCCGAGCGGCGTGAGCCGAAAGTTCAAATTCTTCAGGCACTTCCGGATTGAAGGCAAGCCGCAACCTGAAGGAGTGCGGGTCTTAAGTCAGTCCGAAAAGGTAACGCGGACGGCGGCTGACAGAAGATAACAACGCTCGCACGCGCCGGCTATCGAGGGCGGTGCGCTGGCCGCCTTTGGCATCCATTCTCTTTGGTAGGCATGCCGTGAAGCTCGTTCAAACATCTGAATTTGCACTTCGTCCAATCGACTCGCCGTTCAGCGAAGAGATGCCGCAAAGCGAATTGATCTTGAACCGGCAGCCGACCGGACAGGTCGTCGCCGGCGCCGTGCTGGAAGTCGCCATACAATGGCATGACCTGCTGCTCGCCTTTGTCACCGACAACATCATGCACGAAGAGACATTGCGCATCTATCTGTTCGACGCCAAGTTGAACATCGTGGACTCCGCCCAGCTCGGCTGGATGTACGCCACCGGCGTGTTTTCCCTGCTGGCGCTTTGTCCACCCAACACCGTGCGCTTTCTTTTCTTCGGCGACACTGATTGGACCTTGGAGTTGTTCAATGAAGAGGTCTTCGTGATTCCGTTTTTTAAAGACCCTCGCGGCGTCAGCAGGCCGTTTCGATTTCATCGGCGGTTTCAGATTACCGGCAACCCCAAACCCGGCGGTTCCGGCCGTGGTCCCGATGTCCCCATGCAGATATCACAGGACTAGTACCCGCAGGATCAAGCCGATTACCGCGCAAGCTGCGATGACATGGATCACGTTACGCTTGAACAGGAACAGCGCGATGGCTGCGCCTATTGCTATCAATGCCGAGAGCCAATCGAAGGTGCCTACAAATCCCTTGGGCCATAACACATGGTATCCAAAGAACAACGCTAGATTGAGGATGACGCCGACGACGGCAGCAGTGATGGCCGTAAGCGGTGCAGTGAAGCTAAGATCGCCGTGCGTAGACTCCACCAGCGGCCCACCGGCAAGGATAAACAGGAAAGACGGCAGGAAGGTAAACCACGTCACCAGCACCGCAGCTACCGCGCCCGCCATGAACAACGCATCCGGCCCGAAAACGGCCTTGACGTAGCCGCCGACAAATCCCACGAAAGCGACCACCATAATGAGCGGCCCCGGCGTCGTCTCTCCCAGGGCCAGTCCATCTATCATCTGCGTGGCGTTCAACCAGCCATAGTGCCCCACCGCGCCCTGATAAACATAGGGCAGCACAGCATAGGCACCGCCAAATGTAAGCAACGCCGCCTTCGTGAAGAACCAGCTCATTTGCGTGAGCGTGTGGTTCCAGCCGTACAGAAACGCCAATAGCCCCATCGGCGCAGCCCACAGCACCGCCCCGACCAGGGCAACCTGCGCCAATTTTCCCCACCGGAATTTCGCGTGCTCCGGTATGGGCGTGTCGTCATCAATCAACGCAGGACCAAATGACTTATCGGTCTTGCCATGCCCGCCGCCGGCCTTAAATTTATCCGGGGCGATGCGGCCACCGGCATAGCCAATGAGGGCGGCTGCCGCAACAATTGCGGGGAACGGGACGTCCAGGGCGAAGATGGCAATGAAGGCGGCAGCCGCGATGCCCCACAAGCAGTTGTTCTTGAGCGCCCGCGAGCCGATGCGATGCGCCGCCTGCACTACGATGGCAGTGACGGCCGGCTTGATACCGTAAAACAGCCCAGCGACCATCGGTATTTCTCCGAAAGCGATATAGATCCATGACAATGTGATGAGTATCAATAGCGACGGCAGCACAAACAGCGCGCCAGCCACGATGCCGCCCTTCGTTCTGTGCATCATCCAGCCAATATAGGTCGCCAGCTGCTGTGCCTCAGGCCCTGGAAGCAGCATGCAGTAATTGAGCGCATGCAAAAAGCGCCGCTCCGAAATCCAACGCCTGTTTTCGACCAGCTCCTGATGCATGATCGAAATTTGCCCCGCAGGACCACCAAAGCTGATAAAGCCCAACTTAAACCAAAAGAAGAATGCCTCCCAAAAGCTGATCGAACGCGGCGTGGACATGGTGTTTGTCGCAGGTGCAACATCAGTTTGATTCATGAGCCCAGCACTCCTTTGCTGAAATTTGCCAGCAGCCCATCAAAGACAGCATGCGCGGCGGCTAGCAATTGGTCGTCATCCGCGATGGCTTCGCGCAAACCATCCAACACGCTCTCCACCCCTGCCGCCTCGGCCGGCTGAATACCTCCCACATCCAGGCAATGCACCAGCAGTCCAAGCCGGACCAGCGATGGCTGCGCCAATCCGAAACTCGCCAGCAAGACCTCAAAGGTGACCAGGCCATCGGTATGGCTGAAGGTGGCGCCATCGAAATCAAAACCCAGTGCATCAGCGGGGCAGTCCTCCGGACGAGCAAGCCATTCGATGCGGGCTTGAGCGTCGATGAAACGCTTGATCAGCCACGCGCTAGCGAGGCGGTCCACCCAAGGACGCCGGCGAGTCGCCCAGGTACGGCCTTGATAGCTAGCCGCCACCAATCGGGGAATCATGCCGGCGACAGCATGCGGCTCATCAGGCGCCAATGCGCGGGAGCATGCCAATTCCAATTCCCGCAAGGCGACATCAGCCTGGCGTTGCGCCTCGCCGGGAAAAAAATCAATTTCTGCTATGCCAGCAAAGGACTTGCGCAACTTTCGCGCCTGCTTGAGCAAGTCCCGCGCCGTATCGCTGGTCACAGCGTCCCGGGCCTGCCCTACATCGCTTAACAAAGCGGCATAGTCGTCGCGCCGATCAAACAAGGCCACAAAAGTTGCTTCAGTGGGTTCTTCGATGCGCAATACCAGTGCGGTACCGCCGCCTTCCAGTACATCCGCCGCAAGACGCTCCATCGTCACCCGGCACTGATCACGCTCAGGCATCAGATAGACGCCATCGCGAAGCACGGCCGCGCCCGACGCCTTGAGCGCGCGCCACGCACGCATTCGGACGGTGGCGTTTTCAGTAGGCAGGCTAATAATGAGAGATAACCAATATTTCATGAAATGAAGTCTACATTATTGTAGATATCATTTCAAACAAAATACATTGAGAAGCGCAATGCGCATGAAAGCACCGGAGTTCGTTCAAGGTCAAATTGATAAGGGCCGAAACCACAATAATATGCCGATGAACTCCTGTGCATACTGCCGCCGCGTTCAATGCGAAGAAACCCAAAATGAACGCGACTAAAAATTCCCTCTTGCTGTCGTTCGCCGAGAAGTACACCGTGCTGGTGATCGGCATGGCCGGCAGCATGATCATGGCGCGGCTGCTGACGCCGGGCCAGATCGGTATCTTTTCCATCGGCGCCGTGGTCGTCGGCATCACCCAGTTGGTGCGCGATTTCGGCATCGGACAATACCTGATCCAGGAACGCGACCTGAACGCCGAGCGCATCCGCGCCGCCTACGCGCTAACGATGATGATCTCCTGGAGCATGGCCGCGCTGCTGGCATTGGCCAGCTATTCGATCGCGGATTTCTACGATGAGCCCGGTGTCGGCAAGGTGCTGCGCGTACTGGCGCTGAACCTCCTCCTGATCCCCTTCGGGTCCATCACGCTGCCGGTGTTGCGCCGGCAGATGCGCTTCAGCGCGCTGTATTGCATCAACGTGGCCAATGCGCTGGCCAACCTGGCGGCCTGCCTCGTGCTGGTCAGACTGGGCTTCGGCTACCTGAGCCTGGCGTGGGCCGCGGTCGCCGGCAGCGTCGCGACGGTGCTGGCGAGCCTGCTGTTCCGTCCCGCCGACATGCCGTGGATGCCCGGTCTCAAGGGCATGCGCAAGCTGCTGGCGTTCGGCGCCTACGCGACAGGCTCGAACGTGCTCGACGAATGCGGCGTCGCCGCGCCGGACATGATCATCGGCAAGCTCATCGACGTGGCGGCGGTGGGGCTGTTCGGCAAGGCACAGGCCACGCTGAATATTTTCAACATGCTGATCACGAAAGCCGTGACGCCCGTGATCCTGCCGCTGTTTGCCGCCAATGCCCGCGACGGCCACGACATGAAGCAGCTGTACCTGCGAACCATCGCGTACATGGCTGGGCTGTCCTGGCCGTTCTTTGCCGTGCTGGCCGTACTGGCCACGCCGCTGATACGGCTGCTGTACGGGCACCAGTGGGACGCCAGTGCGCCGCTGGTGCGCATCATGTGCGTCTCGAGCGCCGTGTTCTGCCTGTTCGGCATGGCGCGCGACCTGTTTGTCGCGATGGGGCAAGTGCGGCTGCGCGCCCAGCTGGAGGCTATCAGCGTGCCGGTACGCATCGCCGGCATCGTCGCGGCGGCGCCGTTCGGGCTGGAGGCGGTGGCCTGGAGCATCGCTGCGACGACGATGTTCCGTTCGGCGCTGCTGTATCGCAGCCTGGCGGCCCTGACCGGCATGCGCACGGCGGAACTGGGCCACACCATTGCGCGATCCGCTGCCGTGACCTTGCTGACGGTAGCGGCCCCGGCGCTGGTGATGCTGTTGCCGGGATTCGATGACGCCCGGCCGGTGGTCTTGCTCGGGGTTGCCGGCCTGGCCGCACTTGCCAGCTGGGTGACGGGGATTCTATTGCTGAACCATGAGATCAAGCCGGACCTGGTTGCGCTGTCGCGCCAGCTGCTGCGGCGCTTGCTGCCGAAACCGGCTCGGCGCTAGGAGAAGAGATGCCGCTACATTCAGTCATCATGCCGGTCTACAACGGCCAGACCTATCTGGCGGCGGCGATCGACAGCGTCCTGCGGCAAACCTGCCCGGACCTCGAACTGATCGTCGTCAACGATTGCGCCACCGACGGTTCGGCCGGGATCGCGGCCGGCTATGCCGCACGGGATGCCCGCGTGCGCGTCGTTTCAACCGCCATCAATTCCGGTGGCCCCGCGCTGCCGAAGAATGTCGGCCTGTCGCTGGCGCGGGGCCGCTACATTTCCTTCTGCGACCAGGATGACGTGCTGCTGCCGGAAAAGCTGGAACATGCCACGCGCGTGCTCCAGCAACATCCCGACCTGGACATCTTGTTTGCCGACTTCGAACCGTTCGGCGACGCGCTGCAGGGCCAACGGGGCTACCTGGCGCACAAGCGGTTCACGTCGACGGCGCAAGCCTACCTGGTGCCGCTGGGCGACGAACTGTACCAATGCCGGAATTTCTGGGGCTGCATGGCGGGCGTGCACACCGGCATGAGCACGCAGACCATCGTGTGCCGGCGCGAGGTCATCATCGGCCAGCGCTTCGATATCCGCTACCGCATCCTGGACGACATCTCGCTGTGGTACCGCTTCGCGGAGACCGCGCGGATAGGTTTCCTGGACCGCACGGTGGCCCTGTACCGCCACCACGACGAGGCGCTGACGACCAACGACGAGTTGCACGCGCGGGAAACGCTGGCCTTCCACAAGGAAAACTACTTTCGCCAGTCCCACCTGTTGAATGCCGCCGAGAACAGCCGTTACCGCAGCATGCTGGCCCGCTTCTTCATCCGCGTCGCCTCGCGCCCGAACATCTCGAAACTGGAACAGCGCGCCCATCTGGCGCAGTCCCTGGTTTTCGATTTCCGCCTGCGGACGCTGCGCTGGCTGCTGCAAACCTTTGCCTGATCATGCCGATGAGTGGTGTTAAACTTACCGCCCATGCATTCAAAGTCCACGTCACACTTCGCAACCGAAACCTCGGTCAATTCGCCACGCAGGGCCGTACTGCTGACGTTGGCCGCCTTGGCACTGGGCGCGTGGAATGCGCGGGCGGCGTCCGAGGCCATGGCTTACCGCTACTGGGACTGGGGCAAGACACCGAAGCGCGACGACTACCAGGTCGCCGCGCTGACCCTGGCACTGCAAAAAACGACGCCGGCCTATGGCCCGTTCTCCGTATTGCGGGTGCTGGACAGCATGAGCACGTCGCGCGCCAGGCTGGAAGTCCATGCCGGCAAGCGCATCAACGTCCATGCCGGACCCTGGCGTGATCTGGATGCCGGCGAGCCGCTGGAGCGCAGCCACTTGATCGGCACGCCCGTGATGGGCGGTTTGCTGGGCTACCGCAGGCTGATCGTGCGCAGGGAAGACTTGCCGAAGTTCAAATCCATCACCGAGGCGCAGCTCAAGAAGCTGGTCGCTGGACAGGGGCGCGGCTGGGTGGATGTCGCGGTGCTGCGCCACAACGGCTACCAGGTCGAAGACAGCGGCAATCTGGCGACGCTGCTCGACATGCTGATCAACCAGCGCTTCGATTATCTGCCGATCAGTGTGGTCGAGGCGGACTCCCTGGTGCTGCATGCGCAAGCGGCGGACCAGCTGGCGCTGGTGCCGGAGCTGACGCTGTACTACCCGTTGCCAGTCGTATATTACGTCAGTCCTGGCGCCCCCAAGCTGGCGGAACGGCTGGAAGCCGGGCTGGCGGCGGCCAAATCGGACGGTTCGCTGGATGAACTGACGGCGCGCCATTTCAAGAAGGAAATCCAGCAGGTGAAAGCCAGCGCCCACCACTGCTTCATCCTGTCCAATCCCCTGCTGCCGAAAATCTATGCGGCGGAGCCGCCACGCTTCCTGGCCCGATAGCGCTTCTTTCCAGGCCAGACGCATCAAAAACGCCAACCTTCATTCACAGGTTGGCGTTTTTGTTTGCAGGCTTAGAAAGCCACCCTCAAGCCGACGCTCACCCGGCGGCCGACATCTTCCAGGGTCAGGAACTGGCTCTCGTTCAGGGCATACTCATGCGTTCTGGAATTGCTCAGGTTGATGGCATCGGCGTAGATGGCCATCGACGGCGTCAGGTTGTAGCGCAGGCTGGCGTCGGTCTGTCCATATGCCGCCCGGTTGCGCGGCTGGGTGCTGCCGCCGCCGCAGTCGATGGAAAAATGGTTGCGCCAGTTATAGCTCACCCGGGCCTGGAACTTGCCGTTCTCAAAGAAGACCGAACCGTTGTACGACTGCGGCGACAAGCCTGGGTAACCGCATGTCGGCGCGCCGCTATCGGTGTCGCGGGTCGCGCTGGCATCGACGTAGGTGTAGTTGGCCGCCACGCCGAATCCCTGCAGCCAGGAAATCGCCGAGTCGAACGCATATTGACCGGCGATTTCCACGCCCTTGATCTTGCCCTTCTGTCCGTTGCGCACACGGGTATCGTGCACCACCTCGTTAAACTGCGGAATCCTCATGTCCACCAGCTGCGTTTCAAGGAAGTCGGAAACATGCTTCACGAATACGGCGGCGCTGACATAGTTGGTCTTCGACAGATACCACTCATACGACACGTCGAAGTTCTTCGACTGCATCGGCTTCAGGTAGGGATTGCCGCCGCCGGTTTGCACATCGCCGAAGCGCCCGCCGTACCAGTTGTCGACGCCCATCTGGTTCAAGGTCGGGCGCGTCTCGGTCTTGGAGGCGGCCAGGCGCAGCAGCATGTCGGCCGTCAAGTCCAGCTTCAAATTGGCGGATGGCAGGACGCTGTTGTAGCTGTTGTCCACCGTGGTCACCGTGGTCGGGCCCCAGTTGGAAATGAAGGTGGTGTCGTTGGGGCTCTTCACCGCCGACAGCAGCACGCGGCTGATGCCGGTGGAGGTCGAGTTCACGTGCACCACGCGCACGCCGGCGTTGGCGGACCAACCCGCGCCCTCCCATTTCGAATCCAGGAAGAAGCTCGCCACCTTCTCCTTGACGCCCCACATCGATGGCTTGGTGTAGTCGATCGCCATCGGTCCGTTCGGATACTTCGTCAGGTCCGAGTACAAGGCCGGATCATTCGATTGCGCCAGCAACGAGGGCTGATTCAAATAGTTCATGTAGGCGTAAGGATTGAAGCTGAGATAGGCGCTCGGGACCTGTGCGCCGCTGCCCATGAAATTATCCATCGGCGTCACCGTGAACAGCGACGCCGGCAAGCCGACGTGATAGCCGCTGAAGGCATTCCAGGCATCGTTCTTCCACTCGGTCCGCTCAACGGTGCGCTGCGAATAGGCCAGGCCAGTGTCGATCCCCTTGAAATAGCCGATCTCATGGCCCCAGGACAAATTCAACCGTCCTTCGTGCAGCTTGTCCGTATTCAGGACGTCGCCATCGGAGACGGCGTGGGCGCGCACGGCGGTGGGGTCGGCGATGCCGTCGCCGAACACCACGCTGGGCGTGCCGCCGAAGGTCAGCACGTCGCCGTTCTTCGGCACCATGCCGGCTACCACCCACATATCGTTGGATTGCGAGGTCGAGCGCGAACTCGACACATCGCCTTCCAGCTTCCAATCCGGCGACAGCGCCCACTTCGAGTTCAGCCCGAACGCCTTGGTGATCGACAGCCGATCGCCGCCCTTGGCGATCATGTCGTTTGAATTGACCTCGCCCAACAGATTACCGCTGCCGGACAGCGCCGGGTTGTTCGCGTAAAACGTCGAGCCGGGACGCAGGAAGCTGGTGACCTGGTCGTTCGCGTCATACTTGACGCCGAGCTGGGCGGGATTATTCCAATCGCTGAAGGCGATCACGTCATTGCGTTGGTCGAGGCGCGAATACAAGGCGTCGGCCGTCATTTTCCACGTGGGCGACGGGTTGTATTGCGCCGTCAGATTGCCGACCAGGCGCTTGCGGCTCTCATTTTCCTGCTGGTAGCCGAAGCTCTGCGGCATGTACAGCTTCCTGGTGGTCACATCGGCCATCGTCAACCCTTTGGAATTCAGGTCGCCGTTGATCATGGCCACATCGCGGTAATTCCAGGCGTCGTTGATGGCCTTGTTTTGCTTGGAGGCGCGGTCGGTGTACGAGACCGACCCGGTCACGCCAAAGGTCCGCGCCTCGTTGGCGAATGAATACATGCCGCTGGCGTTGGGTGTGTATTTCTTTGAGTTGGAATCGTAGGATTCCGAGACATTGAAGACCGACGTGTGGCCGATTTTCCCCGACAACGGCCGCGCCGTCTGGATGTCCACCGTCGAACCGATGCCGCCCTCCGGCAAGAAAGGCTGGGAGGTCTTGTAGACCAGGGCTTTCGAAATCAGGTCCGAGGACAGCAAGTCGAAGGAAAACTCCCTGCCACCGGTGTCGCTGGTCAAGGTGCGGCCGTTGACCAGGACATTGTTAAATTCCGGCCCCAGGCCACGGACCGAAATGTAGCGCCCTTCCCCGCCGTTGCGCTGGATTTGCACGCCGGTCACGCGCTGCAATGACTCGGCGATATTGGTATCCGGGAATTTGCCGGCATCCTCGGCCGACACCGCGTCGACCACGCCGTCCTGCAGACGCTTGGTGGTCAGGGATGAGCTGAGGGATGCCCGAATGCCGCTGACCACGACTTGCGACGCCGGATCGATGGGCGCATCGGCGGTTTGCGCCGATGCGCCCACCGTCATCAGCATTTCGGCAATGAGCGCGGCCAATACCGTCTTGCGCATACTAGTTCCATGTGTTGTCATTTTGTCTCCATTATGTTTAGTTATATGACTACGGAGTTTCCAGTCTCTTGCAAGGCGATATTAGTCCTCCTAAAGAATGTCAATCTATTACTTCTTTACAAATTGACATTCCAAAAACGTATAACGCGGGAATTTGAAGATTTCGAGCAGATCCGGGCGGCAGTCGCCGCGGACGTCGATTTTATGGGGATGGCAGGGGATGAAAGACGCGCAGTGAGCTTGCGCGCCAGCGCATCGGCAGGCTGGCCGCCGACCGGTCTACGCGACCAACAGGCGCGTGGCGAATTTCCCTGCGGCGAGCTGGAGCACGCGGCCGAGCGGCACTTCCACCCAGCGGTGGAATACGGCGCCGGCCGCCAGGCTGGCGCCCCACGCGACCAGCATGCCGAACGCCTGCAATTCCGGCTCCGGCAGAACAAAGCGCGTGAACGCCGCGTTCACCAGCAGGCAGACCGGGAAGTGGATCAGGAAAACCGAATACGATATCCGGCCCATGCCGTTGACGAGCGACCATGCGCGGCCTGTGGCCATCGTCCTGGCGCGGCCCCACAGGAACAACACGCAAGCGACAGCCAGCGCCAGCGCGATGCGGCTGCGGAACTCCAGCATCAGGGCGGCCAGCACAGGCAGCAGCGTCATCACCATCAGTGATGCCACGGCGCCCGGGTTGCGGCGCTGGTCGCTGGCCCACCAAGCCATCAGGCCCAGGCCATAGCTGCCGAAGAAATACAGCGCCCAGTTGTCCCAGCCGGCATCCAGGTTGAAGTACAGCAAGGAAAACGTCACGCCAAGCGCGACCACGAGTGGCATCAGCCAAGGCAGCCTGCGCTTGCCGACCACCCGGCCGACCAGCCAGAGCAGCAAGACCATGACCGCGTACAACTGGAAATCGATGGCGACGTACCAAGCCCCGGCCGACAACGACGGATAGCCCAGCACGCCGTGCAGCAGGAGCGCATGGGCGCTCAGCTGATTCAAGGTCGCCGGCGCCGAAATGGAATCATGCGTCATCCATGTGGCAGCCAGGGCGGAGGCGACCGCGGCCACCAGCGTGGCCACCAGGAACGGCGGCGCCAGCTTGGCATAACGGCGCGATATCGCGCCCAGCGGGTCGGAATGGCCGGGATGGCCGGAAGGGGACAGCGATTTGGCGGCCAAAAAGCCGCTGATGACGAGGAAGACCTGGACGGCAATGCGCGCGCTGCCGCTGAGCCAGTCGATCAGCGCGGGCAGCAGTGGCCGCACGTGATCGGACATGGGGCCGTAGAACGCCAGATGGTGCAGCACAATCAACGGCGCCGCGCCAGCCTTCAACAGGTTAATCAAGCCGAACTGAGGCTTGACTGCTGTCATATCCATTCCAGGTGCTACCGCTGCTACGCTCATCCACATCCCTTACCAGGCAACTTTCTCTTCAACAACGCATTTCCCAGATAAGCAAATTACATTAATGAATTTGCCGACCGGGCGCTATGATAGCCGAGGTTGCACAATTAGTGGCGCGCGCATGCGTGCGCCTAACCTGCGCCAGCGCAATTTGCCCTTGGCGTGGCGCATCTATCCTGGCTTGGCGTGCGGCCCCGCCGCGCCAATTTGCGTTACAGTGGGAGCGTTCGTCGGCGGCGCGCTGGCGTCGTTCGGAACCAGCTATTTCTGGTAGAGTTCCTATGAAATTGATCCCTGCCCCGGCCTATTCCATCCGATTGGCCACGCCGCCATCGGATGACATTGCGCCACTGAGCGAGATCATGATCGGCGGCATGCCGACAGGGAAAATCATCGGCGGCGCGGTGTTGGAAGCGGTGTTGAAGTGGGATGACTTTACGTTGATGTTCCTTACCAACGACATCCCTTTCGAAGATACCTTGCATATCTATCTTCTGGACGACGCGTTAAACATCGTGGATTCGGCACGCTTGGGCGCCATGTACGCGACAGGCATATTTGGCGATCTGGACCTGGCGCAATCAGACACTGTGCGGTTCCGCTTCTTTGGCGGAATAGTTTGGACTCTTTTGCTACTTCCCAAGGAAACATTTGTGCTGCCATTCCTCTCCGATCCGAGAGGAGTCGGCCGACCATTCAGGTTTTCACGCAGGTTTCAGCTATATGGCAAACCGCTGCCCGACACGCCGCAAAAAACAGCGCGATCGCCTCAACGTCGTCCCGCCGCCACCGACAAGTTGTGACTCGGCCGGGACCAAAGCACTCTCAAGACTCTTTGCAAGACAACTGGCCATCACCCAAAAATAGTGACAATTGGATAGTTTTTGTGCTTTGTCGATACGTTACTATCCATGTGGCAACATTGATAAAATAGTTGCAATCCAAAATAAAACACTAGGGGAAATAACAGTGGCAACTCGCATCGCACTCAAGCATAAAGAAACCGGATTGGTCAAAGACGGCTTCTACGGCTTCTCATGGACCACCTTTTTCTTCGGCTTCTTCCCGGCGCTGTTCCGCGGCGACTTCATTACCTTTATCGGCGGCTTTGTCATCAGCGTCATCATCGCGATCGTCACGATGGGGATAGGTGCATTCTTTATCGGCGTCGTGTGGGCCTTCATGTACAACAAGTACTACACCCGCCGACTGCTGGAGCGCGGTTATGTTCTGGCCGGTGCTGAAGCCGACAACGCTCTGGCGGCGGCCGCCCTGGGCATCGTCCAGCCAACAGTCGCGGCTTAATTCCCGACGCAGGCAACATCCCTGAATATCTCAAGAAGCCCGCGTACTCCTGTTCGCGGGCTTCAACCTTTGTATCGGCTCCCTTGAAGAAATTTATCCTGGCTGCTATTGCAGCATCCTTCACGACGCTTGCATGTGCGGCACCCGTCTCTTACGCGCCATCGTCCGAAGTCACGCTGGCGATCAACTATCTGGCACGGGAATTCGATGCCCGCATCAACACCGCCAAGGGCGCACACCTGGACCGGCCCAGCGGAGAAAGCTACGGCGAGGCGCAACAGGCCGCCGGGCGGGCCGTATTTGGCGCAGGCGCACCGTTCGCCGTCACGCGTCTGCCGGCCAAGGAAGGCGTGGCTCAATACACCCTCCGCATTCCCGGCAACCGCTATGACGGCGATGACGCGCACAGCGTCTGGCCGGACGCCGACCTACGGATCGGCATCTCCTCAGATGGCAGCCAGGTCAATGGCGCCGGCGCATGGGACGGCATCGACATTCAAGGCAAAGACTATACGACGGCCTTGCACGGCATCGCCATCGGATTGAATCAAACGCGCCAGCCTTCCGGCGGCTGGACGGGCAAGCTCCGCTTCGATGTCGACAGCATCGTGCTTGCCGCGATCCCGGACGATAATTTGCCGCTGCGCGCGGAAAAGTCGACTTTGCTGCATGACGTCATCCGCCAGGGCAAGGCCGAGGAACATCTGTTCGATTTTCACGCCACGCGCCTGACGATGGGCAAGGCAGAGATCGGCGACCTCCATATGGCGTATCGCTTGCGGAACATAGGCACCGATCTCATCACGGTCTACGCGCGCGCGGCGAACAAGCCGGCAACGGACGGCCTGATCAAGGCGCTACTCCTGCGCGGTGCCAGCCTGGACATTGAAGACATCAGCGCCAACTTCGGCGGCGGCAGGATCCAGCTGACCGGATCCGTCGGCATGCCGGCGGCGACCGCCGCGGACTTTTCTTCCGAGCAGCGCATCCTGAACAAGGTGGTGGCGCATCTCAAGGTCCGCCTGCCGCTGTCGTCTTTGCGCGGCATCATGCACCAATTTCAGAAAAACGCGGCGGACGGCGAGGCAAGCGAGATGAACCCGGCCACAGTGGAACAAAATGTCTACGAGCTGGCGCTCGGCAAGCTGCTGGCCAACGGCTACGCCCGCATGGAGAAGGATGCGCTGGTCACGGAAATCGATATCGGTGACGGTCTGGTGCGGATCAACGGCGGCGCCAAGACACTGTCCCTGCAAGCGCTGCTGAAGGAATGGAACGAGCTGGACGACACGCCGCCGCCGAAGGACGACACCCCGCCGGCCGTGGTCGAATGGCGCGACCGCAGCCTGGAGAGTCTGCTTCTGTTCGGCGGCAACAAGCACCCGAAGGGAGTGGAAGCGCTGTGCCAGCACTACAGCGGCGGCAAGGCCAAGAATGGCGAAGAGGCATTCCGGTGGTGCAGCCTGGGGGCGAACCTGGGACGATGGAGCTCGCAGGCAGCGCTGGCGGATCTGTATCGCGACGGGATCGGCGTCCAGCAGGACAGCCAGCTCGAACGGCATTGGCGTAACAAAGCCAGTGAAGCCGACAGCGACGACGACCTCAACACGGCACCGACCGCGGCGTCGCCGACCCAGAGCATGGTGATCAAAGCGGGTTATTTCGACCAGGCATATTTCCGCTTCGACGACACCAGGACACGCTCGCTGGAACTACGCCTGGAAGCCCCCCAGCAACATCAGAAGTGGGGAGCCATGCTGTCCGTGTGCCTGAGTGCCGAGACGCCAAGCGACGTGGCTTGCGTAACGTTCTCCCCCGAGGCCAGGGACTCCGTCCAGCTCGTCGCCATGCCCCGCACGCTGTCCGCCGACAGCAAGTCCAGCGACGAAGGCGCCTACCTGGACGCCGCCCGCTTCGGCATCGGCGAGAAGATCCACCTGCAAGTCTATATGCGGGGCCAGCAAGCGGTGTTTCTGATCAATGGCGAACACCAACTGGTCCGCGACCTCCTGTTCCAGCCGCAGATACTGCAGATGGTTTGTTCCACCGCCACCTGCCATATGAAGTTCGACTAGGCCGCTTCAGCGTTTCTTCAGGATGGAGCCCAGCACGCCGCGAATAATCTCGCGGCCGACCTGGGAGCCGATGCTGCGCGCCGCCGATTTGACCATCGCCTGCACCGCCGTATCGCGCTTGCCGGTCTTGCCGAACAGACCGCCCAGCACGTCGCCGAACAGCGAGCCGCCCTCCTCGGCCGGCGCTTGCTGCGGTGCCGCCGGCACCTCGCGGCCGGCCGGCGCACTGTCCGCCGGCTGCGCGCCGGCGGCGACCCGGCCGTTTAATTTCTCGTACGCCGACTCGCGGTCGACCGTCTTGTCATACACCCCAGCCACCACCGACGCGGCCATCGCGGCCTTGCGCTCGTTGGCGTCGATCGGCCCGAGCTGGCTGCCCGGCGGCAGGATGAAGGCGCGCTGCACGATCTGCGGCGTGCCCTTCTCGTCGAGGAAGGACACCAGCGCTTCGCCCACGCCCAGCTCGCCGATCACCTGCGCCACATCCAGCGACGGATTGGCGCGGAAGGTTTCAGCGGCGGCCTTGACCGCCTTCTGGTCGCGCGGCGTGTAGGCGCGCAGCGCGTGCTGCACGCGGTTGCCCAGCTGCCCCAGCACCGTGTCCGGAATATCCAGCGGATTCTGCGTGATGAAGAACACGCCCACACCCTTGGAGCGGATCAGCCGCACCACCTGCTCTATCTTCTGCAGCAAGGCCTTGGGCGCCTCGGCAAACAGCAGGTGCGCCTCGTCGAAGAAGAACACCAGCTTGGGCTTTTCCAGGTCGCCCACTTCGGGCAGGTTTTCAAACAATTCCGACAGCATCCACAGCAGGAACACCGCGTACAGGCGCGGCGCGTTCATCAGCTTGTCGGCGCACAGGATGTTGACCACGCCCTTGCCGCCGGCATCGGTTTGCAGCAGGTCGTCGATGTTGAGCATGGGCTCGCCGAAGAACTGGTCGCCGCCCTGCTCCTCGATCGCGATCAGGCCGCGCTGGATGGCGCCGATGCTGGCGGCGCTGATGTTGCCGTAGCTGGTCTTGTAGTCGGCGGCGTTGTCGCCGACGTGCTGCAGCATGGCGCGCAGGTCCTTGGTGTCGAGCAGCAGCAGGCCGTTGTCGTCGGCGATGCGGAACACCAGCTGCAGCACGCCTTCCTGCGTATCGTTCAGATTCAGCATGCGCGCCAGCAGCAGCGGGCCGAGGTCGGACACGGTGGCCCGTACCGGATGGCCCTGCTGGCCGTAGACGTCCCAGAAGGTGACCGGGCAGCCGGCCCATTGCGGCGCCTCCAGCTTGAGCGCATCGAGCCGCTTCGCCATCTTGTCGCTCAGCGCGCCCGCCTTGGCGATGCCGGACAGGTCGCCCTTGACGTCGGCCATGAACACCGGCACGCCGATCTCCGACAGCGACTGCGCGATCTTTTGCAGCGTGACGGTCTTGCCGGTGCCGGTGGCGCCGGTGATGCAGCCGTGGCGGTTCACCAGGTTGGACAGCATGTCCAACGCCAGCTGGTCATTTTTCGCAATTGTCAACGAGGCCGGCATCGTCACTCTCCTGGAAAGATGGTTATAAAACCATCATACCTCACCCTCCGGGAACTACCTGCGGAATTTCTTCGGCTGCCGCTTGCGCGCCGCCGAGTTCTGGTCCTGCAGGATGGAATCCACGCGCTCGGACGCCGCGCGCGACAGTTCCTGCGCCTTGGCGATATCGGGGAAGTATTCCGGCTGGCGGTAGGACAGCCACGCATACGCCGAATACAGGCGGCAGGAATCCTCGACCTCCTGCAGATTCATATAGCTGAGCGGACTCTGGTGCGGGCTCAGGTTGGTGACCGTCTTGTGCGCCAGCGCCTTGGCCCATTTCTCCCAGGCGTTCTGCAGCGACGGCACCTTGGACGAAATCGGCACCAGCGACAGCGCGAATTTTTCCGCCACCGTCAATTCCAGCGTATCGAGCCACGCGGCGCGCTCGAACTGGTCCTCGGTGATGCGCGGGAAGAAAAAGCCGTCCGGCACGTCGATGTTATGCACGAAGCGCTTCAGCAGCTTGGCCAGCCCCTGTTCGCCGGTCACCGACGAAATCCGGTGCAGATGCTCCAGCGTCGGCGCCACGGCGAAGCCGGTGGTCTTCAGCGGCACCGGTTTTTCGCGCAGCAGCGAGCGCATGACGTTGTGCGTCTCGTTGTCGTAGCCGGCCACCAGCCCTTCCTCATGCACGCCGAAGCGCCCGGCGCGGCCGGCGATCTGCCGCGCCAGCGCCGCAGGAATCTCTTCCTCTTCGTAGCCGTTGTACTTGACCGAGGTGGTCATGACGATGCGCGCGATCGGCATGTTCAGGCCCATCGCGATCGCGTCGGTGCCGACCACCACGTCGGCCGCGCCTTCGCGGAAGCGCTGGGCCTGCGCGCGCCGCACTTCCGGCGACAGGTTGCCATACACGGTCGCCACCGACAGGCCCATTTCCGTCACCATGTCGCGCCACATCAGCACCTCGCGGCGCGAGAAGCAGATCACGGCGTCGCCGCGCCGCAGATTGCTCAGCTTGCGCACGGCGCTGGGCTCCATCGACAGCGGTCCCTTGCGCTTGAGGACGTGCACTTCCAGCTCGCACTCCAGGCGTTCGGCCAGCACTTCGATGGCGCGCCGCGCCTCCGGGGCCCCGACCAGGTACACGATCTGCGCCGGCGCGCCGCACACGGCGGCGGTCCAGGCCGAGCCGCGGTCGCGGTCGGACAGCATCTGGATCTCGTCGATCACGGCCACCTCGACCGGCGTGCGGGTATCCAGCATCTCCACCGTGCTGGCCACGTGCGTCGCGCCCGGCACCACGCGGCGCTCCTCGCCGGTCACCAGGCTGACGGCCAGCGGCTTGCCGCGCTGCTCCATGCCCTGCAAACGCTCGTAGTTTTCCAGCGCCAGCAGGCGCAGCGGCGCCAGGTAGACGCCGCTCGGCGCCTTGGCCAGCGCTTCGATGGCCTGGTGGGTCTTGCCGGAATTGGTCGGCCCCAGCAGCGCGATGAACTTGCGCTTCATGCGCCGCGCCACCTCGAACGAGGCCGGATACTCGGCCAGGTTGATGCTTTGCCGCGTGCGCTCGGCGTGCTGCTCTTCCATGTCGCGCTCGACCGCATGCTCCAGGCGCTGGCGGATGCGGTCGAACACCATGCCGGCCGGCTCGGCGATCTGCATCTCGGACAGGCCCAGCAGGAAAGGCGCCGGATCCAGGTCGCAATCGTCGCAGGCATCGGCCATCTCTTGCACGAACGCACTGACAAAGCCGTGCAATTCCGCCACTATTTCTTCGCCGGCACGCTCGCGCAGCAGTTGGCCGCGCGCGCCCTGGTCCATCTTGCGCCACTTGGACGGCTTGGCCAGCACGCCCTGCGCCGGCACCAGATCGTAGGGCACACGCCGGCCGGCATAGTCGACCACGCCGGTCACCCGCAGGAATACCCGGCCCTCGGCCCGCGCCAGGGCGATGCCGCGAGCGGTCAACCCCAGCTCGCGCATCAGGTCGTCATCCTCTGCCGGATCGCCGTCCGAGGCTGAAATATGAGGGGCTTGAGCGGAATTGGTCATGGCATGTCGGATGGGTGGACTCGGCCCGGATTATAACGCGCCGGCCGCTTGGGCCTTTTGTCTTTCCGAATGATTTCTGGCACCATACGGCGATTTACACCGCCGCCATGCCGAAATCCCTCCCATGCCCCAAACGATAACCTCGGCTGTTCATCATGAATTGCTGATTAAAAAAAGCCGCTTTATTGCCTGCGTCCAACCGATGACCGACCGCAGCGCAGCGCAAAAAGTCGTGGCGGAATTATGGGCGCAACACCCGGGCGCGGCGCACGTGTGCTGGGCATTATTAGCCGGAGGCCAATCCGCCGCCGTCGACGATGGCGAACCGAGTGGCACCGCCGGCCGTCCCATGCTCGATGTTTTACGTCACCAGGATCTGGAAGGTGTATTGGCCACGGTGGTCCGTTATTTTGGCGGCGTTAAATTAGGCGCCGGGGGCCTGGTGCGCGCTTATACCGACAGCGTGGCGCAGGCATTATTAACCGCCGAGAAAATCGCGATTATCAAGCTGCGTCATCTTGTTTGCACCGCGCCGTATGCGATGGAAGGCATGCTGCGCCGTGAAATAGAATTAGCCGGCGCCAGCCTGGATAATGTCTCGCATTCGGACCACGTCCAATTCGAATTCAGCCTGGCCGAGAATGCCGCGCCAGCACTGATTACCCGCCTGAATGAAGCGGGCCACGGCCGCATCGCCTGGATAGACGCCGAAGAGGAATAAGCCCGGCCGGCTCACACTGCCGCCGGCCGGGCCTCGCAAGCTCATTTTTGGTATATACGCGCCAATATCTGGCACGCCTAGCGCGGTGTGCCGATCCACGTCGCCCTGTGCCACAAGGTTTCAAGCGGTCCCTGCTTGTGACGACGCAGCCACCACACGCTGAACTGCCGCTGCAGCAGCGCCAGCACGATGCCGATGGCCAACGCGAAACTGGCGCCCGTATATCGGTACATGCCCAGTCCGAAGCCATAATAAATCGTCGTACCAATAACCGATTGAACCATATAACTGGTCAAACTCATGCGGCCCAATGGCGAGAATACCTCCAGCCAGTTCCAGGAATAAAACAGCAAAGCGAAACCGGAAACCAGCACCGCCATAAATGCCACGTTGGACCATGAAGTAATAATCACCAGCAGCGGACGCCGCACGGCCTCGCCGATATTCCACGATTCAGGATAAGTCTTCAGCAAATAAAGTGGAATAAACGCCAGCACGGCAATCAGCAGCACGCGCGCCCAGCGTTGTTTATTCTCATCGGAGATCTGGAACATGCCTTTTCTACAGGCCAGCATCCCCAACATGAATAATGCGGGAATCTGGAATATCCGGCCATTTTCCCAGCTCCAGCGAATCACGCCGATCTTTCCATTGGTCAGATTCCCCCACCAGACCTGGAATGCGGAACCATGCCCCATATATTCATTGGCGCGGCCGAAATAAGCCCAGGAAGCGGGATCGGACAGTTTCTCATTGGGATTAGGCAGGGCCTGTATCACTTCCAGCCAGACAAAAGGTTGCAGTAATAAAACGATAGCGATCAGCAATACCGCACCGCTGCGCAGCCGCGCCACCGGTATCAGCGCCAATCCCAATACGGCATAAATACTCAAGATATCGCCGTGATAAAACATGGAATTCACCAGGCCAAATCCCAGCAGCAGCACCAGCCGCCAGGCAAAGCGCGGCCGGAAGTCCTCGCCCTGCACTTCCCGGTTGTGGTGCTGGATGAAGAAGGTCATCCCGAACAGCAGCGCGAAGATCGCGTAGGACTTGCCGCCGAACAGGAAGAACATGGTGTCCCAGATGACTTTGTCCAACGCCTGCAGCCAGGCCGGCAAGCCGGTCGGGGAAAAGTAGAAATCGAAGTGCTCGATATTGTGCAGCAGCATGATCGAGACGATGGCGAAGCCGCGCAGCGCATCGATCACGTCCAACCGGGAAGCATTGGTATTCATGTATCTCTTAACCTTAGCAAAGTGAACAGAAGGTCTAGTGTAATTGGAAACGATCCCAGAATGAAACAAACCACATTACTATCTTAGATGTGTGCCACACGGGGGAAACCTTGCGTACCTTCCAGACCGACATCCTGGCCTTGAACGTGGCGCTGGAAACGGCGCGCTCTGCCGAGCAGGGGCGTGGTTTGGCGCCGGCGCAGCGTTCCATGGATTCCCGCCCGCGCGGGAATGACATCAGCGGCCCAGCTTGAAGATCTTGACCGCCTCCGCCAACCGGCCCGCCTGTTCCTGCAGCGCGCCTGCGGCGGCGGCGGCCTCCTCCACCAGCGCGGCGTTTTGCTGGGTCGCGCTGTCGATGGTGCCGATCGCCTGGTTCACCTGGTCGATCCCCATCTCCTGCTCGCGGCTGGCGCTGGCGATTTCACTGACGATGGCGCGCACCCGGCTGATGCTCTCGACGATGCCCTCCATCGTGCCGCCGGCCTGCCCGACCAGCACGCTGCCCTCGCCGACCTGCGCCACCGACGCATCGATCAGCAGCTTGACCTCCTTGGCCGCCGTGTCCGAGCGCTGCGCCAGGCTGCGCACCTCCGAGGCCACCACCGCGAAGCCGCGCCCCTGTTCGCCGGCGCGCGCCGCCTCGACCGCCGCGTTCAAGGCCAGGATATTGGTCTGGAACGCGATGCCCTCGATCACCGCGATGATATCGACGATCTTGCGCGACGAGTCATTGATGCCGCCCATCGTCTCGACCATCTGCGTCATCACCGCGCCGCCCTTGACGGCCACGTCGGTTGCCGACGAGGCCAGCTTGTTGGCCTCGCCCGCGTTATTGGAGTTCTGCTTCACCGCCGACGTCATCTGCTCCATCGACGATGCGGTTTCCTCCAGCGAGCTGGCCTGCGCCTCGGTGCGCGACGACAAATCCAGGTTGCCGGCCGCGATCTCGCCGGACGCCAGCGCGATCGCATCCGTACCGCTGCGCACCTGGCTGACGATCTTGTGCAGGCTGCCGTTCATATCGCGCAGCGAGCGCTTGAGCGCGCCGGTTTCGGTGATGTCGTCATCCTCGACCGCCATCTGGCCGGACAGGTCGCCCTGCGACACGCGCTCGGCGAAACCGACCGCCTCGTCCAGCGGCCGCATGATGGAGCGCGAAATCATCTGCCCGATGCCCAGCGCCACCACCACCGCCAGCAGCGAGAAGCCGATGATCTGGTAGCGCGACTTGACCACCGCCGCATCGCCGACCTGCTTGGTGGCGTCGGAATTTTTTTCGATCAGGTCGCTCAAGGCCGCCATGCTTTTCTCCAGCACACGGAAGCTGTCCATGAAGGCCGCGAACCTGGCCTGGGCCTTATCCTTGTCGGTCAGCGACAGCTCGACCATTTCCTCGGCGCGCTTCAGGTAGAGGTCGACATCCGGCCGCACCTTCAGCATCGCCTGCTTGACCTCGTCATCGGTACTGGCCGCGTCCATTTCCTTGATCAGCCGGCGGAACAGCGCGATGTGCTCGGCCGTATCGGCGCGCACTTCCTTGACCTCGGCCGGATCGTTCTTCTCGCTGGCCAGCCGCGCCGCCAGCACATCGGCGCGCAGCGCGTCGTGGGCCTGGTCGGCCTGCAGCTGGTCCTTCATCGCCGCGCTGTTGGTACTGATCGCGTCCATCGACACATCCAGCACATGCACCGCGAAATAGCCGACCACGCCGACCAGGCTGACAAACGCCAGCGTGACCAGATTGGACAACAGCAAGCGCCGCTTGATCGTCAAATGCATGGCATCCCCTATCTAGAACTTGATGGAAAAGCCGACCGTCCAGCTCCAGTCCGGCGTGTTCCGGTTGAGCCCGCGCGAGACGGCGGTATCGACCTGCATATTGTCGGCCACCAGGTAGGCGGCGCCGACATCGAAGGTGGTGACCGAGCCGCCGTTGCGGCCACGGGCGATCTGCGGCGCCGAGTATTCGACGAAGGTGCGGAAGCGGTCGGTCCAGCCCTTGCCCAGCACGATGCCGAAGATGGCGCTGGTGTAGCGCTCGCCATCGTCGTTGCGCTGCCACGCCAGGCCCGGCATTACGCCCAGCGAGAACTCGTCGGGCAATTCCCATTCGGCGGCAAGGCGCAGCGAGCCGCCCTTGCCGGGCGCGCGGAACTGGCTGGAGCCGGTATCCAGGTCGGCGTGCGCCAGGACGCCCAGCGAGGGGCGCATGCCGTTCTCGTCGGCCATATGCCATTTGACGCCCAGCGAGACGTCCGCATAGCCGTTCTCGGTGCTGCGGGCGCCGGTGGCGAGGTTGTCCGAGATGGCGCGCATGCGGCCGTCGGTTTCGATGCGGAATTCCAGCGTATCGCTGAGTCCGAAGCGCAGCAAGGTGGGCGTGGACCAGGTTCTGTCTTTAAAGCCGTCGGCCTTGTTGCGCTCTTGCGCGATGCTGGTTTCGATCTGGAAGCGGCCTTTGCCGACGACGTTGCTCGATTCGACAAAATCCGGCCGGTCGGTAACAATCTCGTCTTGTTCAGCGGCGCCGGCCAGCGTCGAAACGCCCAGCAGCAGCGCCAGTCCCCTGTTTTTTATACGCATGAATCCTCCGTGGTGAAGGTGCTCTGGACATTACCGTAACACATTGATATAAATCATCCGTTGGTAAATTTCCACATTGAAAAAATGATCCATATAGAACAACTGGAAGACGCCGGCTTCGCCGCCTTCCTCGCCTACCTGAACGATCACCTGTCGGACAACGGACGCGGAGAGACGGCATATTTCCAGCCGCTGTCGCGCGACGAATCGCGCTTTCCGGCGGACAAGGCGGCGGCGTTCAAGACCGGGATGCAAGCGGCAGTGGGCCATGCGGGATGGCGGCGGGCGTGGGTGGCGCGCGATGCGGATGGTGCGATCGCGGGCCACATCGATTTGCGCGCCCATGCGGAACGCTACGCGGCGCATCGCTGCCTGCTGGGGATGGGCGTGGATCGCCGCCACCGCAAAGCCGGGCTTGGTGGCCGCCTGATCGCGCATGCCGCGCAATGGGCTGTCGAAGCGGGATTTGCGTGGATAGACTTGCAGGTGCTGTCCGTGAACACGCCCGCGATCAAGCTCTACGAGCACACCGGCTTCCAGAAAACCGGCGAGGCCGCCGACATGTTCCGCATCGACGGCCAACCATTTGCCTACACCAGCATGAGCAAGCGCCTCCGCTAATCTGAAGGGTGTCCGTTTCCGGACGGTGGCGGGCGGAGACGGGCAATGCGGAATGCGGCGTGGCCCGGCCCATCCATGCCAGGTCTTTGATTTATATGGCTTTGTCCTTGTATCAAAGCGATGGCACAGTGCTTGCAATAAAGGGGACATGGACCAAGCACTCAACCCCGACATCATCCGCCGCCGCCAGCGCAAGACCGCGCTCGCTGTCGCCGCCCTGCTCGCCACGCTGTGCGTCGCCGCCTGGGGCCTCAACCGCGCCGTCGCGCCCAGCGTCGATGCCGCCAGCGTGATGCTGGCCGAAGTCCGCGTCGGCAATATCGCCAACACCATCAACGCCTCCGGCATCGTCATCCCGGTCCATGAGGAACTCGTGTCCAGCCCGATCCAGACCCGCGTCGCCAAGGTCCACGCCAAGCTCGGGCAGCAAGTACCGGCCGGCGAACTGCTGCTGGAGCTGGACAACCGCACCATCCTGCTGGCAGTCGACGGCATCAAGGAACAGCTGGCGCAACAGGAAAACCGCATCCTCGCCTTGACCTTGGAAATGGACCAGAAACGCAAGCAACTGGTCAGCGCCATCGAGCTGCTGGAACTGGACCTGGAAGCGGCCCGCGTCAAGCTCGGCCGGTATCAGACGCTGCGCAAGGCCGGCGGCGTCTCGGCCGAAGACTTGCTGACCGCCGAGCTGAACGTCAAGCGCGCCGAGATCCAGCTGCGCCAGCAGCACGAGCAGATCGACGACAGCAAGCGCGTCACCTCCAGCAATATCGAGGGCGCCCGGCTGCAAAAGAACATCCTGCAACAGCAGCTGCTGCAACAGCAGGAACTGCTGGCGCAAACCCAGGTGCGCGCGCCCTTCGCCGGCATGCTGACCTGGCTGCTGGCCGACGAAGGCGCCAGCGTCGCCACCGGCCAGCTGGTCGCCAAGGTCTCCGAGCTGAACAACTACAAGGTCGAAGCCTCGCTGTCCGACTTCCACGCCCGCGCGCTGAGCGCCGGCCAGAAGGTGCTGGTCGAGCAAGGCAACGTCAAGCTGGACGGCGAGGTGCAGACCGTGCTGCCGGAAATCCAGAACGGCACCGTCAAGCTGCTGGTCACGCTGGCCCAGCCCAGCCACCCGATGCTGCGCAACAAGCTGCGCGTCGAAGTGAACATCCTCACCGAGCAAAAGAAAAACACCCTGCTGGCCGACTACGGCCCCGCCTTCAACGGCCGCGGCCCGCAGGACGTGTTCGTGGTGCGCGGCGGCGTCGCCCGCAAGACCACGCTCGACATCGGCGCCAGCGATGGCAAGTCCGTCGAAATCCTGTCCGGCGCCCGCGCCGGCGACCGCCTCATCATTTCCAATACCAGCAGCTACAAGGAACGCGACAGCGTTCGCGTCGCTGAATAACGCCCGACAACCAAAGGAAGCCCACATGATCCGCCTGCACAAAGTCAGCAAGACCTACCAGACCGACAAGGTCGAAACCCTGGCCCTGAAGGACATCGACCTGCATGTCGAGAAATCGGAATTCGTCTGCATCATGGGCCCCAGCGGCTGCGGCAAGAGCACGCTGCTCAACCTGATCGGCCTGCTCGACCGTCCCGGCAGCGGCGCCATCCATGTGGCCGGCACGCCGGTGGCGTCGTACAAGGACAAGCATGTGGCCAAGCTGCGCAACCAGACCTTCGGCTTCATCTTCCAGAGCTTCCACCTGATCAACGACCTGCGCGTGATCGACAACGTCGAGCTGCCGCTGCTGTACCGGAATATCTCGGCCAAGAAGCGCCAGCGGCTGGCGCGCGAGGCGCTGGAAAAAGTCGGCCTGGGCGCGCGCATGGACCACTACCCGAACCAGCTGTCCGGCGGCCAGCAGCAGCGCGTGGCGATCGCCCGCGCCATCGTCGGCCAGCCGCAGGTATTACTGGCCGACGAACCGACCGGCAACCTGGACAGCAAGATGGGCCAGGAAGTGATGGACATCCTGCTCAAGCTGCACAGCGAAGGCACCACCGTCGTCATGGTCACCCACAACGAGCAGGAAGCCCGGATGGCCGGCCGCATCGTGCGCGTGTTCGACGGCCAGCTGGTCGCCTAAGGAGGCCGCATGTTCAGAAATTATCTGCTGACGGCCTGGAAGGTCTTCATGCGCCGCAAGCTGTTCACCGCGATCAACCTGCTGTGCATCGTGCTGACGCTGGTGGTGCTGATGGTGGTCACAGCGCTGCTGCAAAACACCTTCACCCCCAGCGGCGTCGAGGGCAAGAGCGAGCGCTTCGTGCAAATGATCATGATCCAGTCCAGCCACACCGGCAAGGGCGGCAAGCGCAGGGGCACGCTGGGCTACAAGCTGATCGACAAGTACCTGCGGCCGATCAAGGGCGCGGAGGCGGTATCGGCCGCCACCTTCCCGCAATCGGTATCGGTCTACCAGGAAGGCCAGGTCAGCGACGTGATGATGCGCCAGACCGATGCCGAGTACTGGAAAATCCTCGACTTCAAGCTCGTGTCCGGCCGCCTGTTCAATGCAGACGACGTCGCCCAGGGCAGCATGGTCGCGGTGCTGAACCAGTCCACGGCGCGCAAGCTGTTTCCCGGCCAAGCTTTCCTGGACCAGAAATTCAGCGCCGGCGGCCAGGTCTTCCGCGTCATCGGCGTGGTCGAGGATGAGATGCACGTGAACGCGTTCTCCGACATCTGGGTGCCGGTCACCAGCCAGCCGTCCAGCGACTACAGGAACGCCCTGTTCGGTCCCTACATGGCCATGATCCTGGCACGCAAGGCCGAAGACCTGCCCGCCATCAAGCAGGAGATCCTGCGCATCGCCAAGACGGTCCAGTATGACGACCCGGCTATGTTCAACGTCACGCGCATGTGGGGCGACTCCAAGCTGGAACTATTCGCCCGCACCTTGCTCAGCAACGAGACCGAAGAGGCCGGCGCCGGCAAGCTGCTGGCCGTCATCGTGGCGCTGATGTTGCTGTTCATGACGCTGCCGGCGCTGAACCTGATCAACCTGAATGTCGGGCGCATCATGGAGCGCAGCAGCGAGATCGGCGTGCGCAAGGCTTTCGGCGCCACCAGCCGCCAGCTGGTGGCGCAGCTGGTGCTGGAAAACGTGCTGCTGTGCCTGGCGGGCGGCGTGCTGGGCCTGGCCGGCGCGGCCGGCGTGCTGTGGTGGCTGGAGGGCTCGGGCCTGATCCCCTACCTGAAGGTCCACCTCAATCTCGCCGTGTTCGGCTACGGCCTGCTGATCACGCTGGTGTTCGGCGTGCTGTCGGGCGCCATCCCGGCCTGGAAAATGTCCCGGCTCGACCCCGTCCACGCATTGAAAGGAAACGCATAATGCTGCGCCACTTGTTAAAGCTGATCTGGAAACGCAAATCCAGGAACACGATGCTGAGCCTGGAGATCCTGCTGGCCTTCCTGATCGTGTTCGGCATCGCCGCCTTTGCCATGCGCAACTACCAGCTCTACCAAATGCCGACCGGCTTTGCCTGGCGCGACCAGTGGTCCGTCAGCATCCGCAGCGGCAACGGCGACATCGCCAACGACGCCGCCATGTACGACAGCCTGAAGCGCGGCCTGCTGGCTTTGCCGGAAGTGGAGAAAGTCGCCTTCACCTCGTTCAGTCCATATGAAATGTCGCGCTGGACCGCCGACTATGCGCTGCCGGACGGCAGCAAAAAGACGGAAAGCCACGGTCTGGCGGTCAGCGACGATTTCTTCGCCGCCATGGACATGACGCCGGCCGAGGGCCGCTGGTTCTCCACCGCCGACGACGCCGCCGACGCCGCGCCGACCGTCATCAACCGGCTCCTGGCCGACAAGCTGTTCCCGGGCAAGCCGGCCGTGGGCCAGGTGTTCATCGACGCCGAAGCCAAGGACAAGCCGCAGCGCTACCGCGTCAGCGCGGTGGTCGAGCACTTCCGCTCGCACGGCGAATACATGGATCCGGTGAACTTCATGCTGCCGCGCTTCATCCCCGGCGTCGGCAAGAATCCGGCGATGACCATCGTGCTCAAGCTCAGGCCGGGCACGCCGCGCACCTTCGAGAGCAAGCTCAACGCGCGTCTGAAACAGCTGCACAACGAATGGTCGTATGTCATCGCTCCGCTCGGTGAAGCGCGCAAGTCGATGCTGACCATGCAGATGCTGCCGCTGATGATCTTGTCGGTGATCGCCGCCTTCCTGCTGGTGATGGTCGCCTTCGGCCTGTTCGGCGTGCTGTGGCAAAACACCACGCAGCGCATCCCGGAAATCGGCCTGCGCCGCGCGCTGGGCGCCGACGCCGGCGGCATCTACCGCCAGATCATCGCCGAGCAGCTGCTGCTCAGCACCGGCGCGATCGCCGTGGCGATGGTGCTGCTGGTGCAGCTGCCGCTGACCGGCGTGTTCGGCGACAGCCTGAACTGGCCGGTGTTTTTGGCGTCGGCGGCGCTATCGGCAAGTGTGATCTATCTGCTATCCTTGCTGTGTTCGCTCTACCCCGGCTGGCGTGCCGCGCGCCTCAGTCCGACACAAGCACTGCATTATGAATAGGCCCGCCCGAATCAATGGAATCATCCCGTAAGCAACGCATCCTGATCGTCGACGACGACAGCGCGGTCCAGGTATCGCTGGCCCTGCTGCTCAAGCAGTCCGGCTTCGAGCCGCTGTGCTGTGACGATCCGGGCCAGGCCTTGGCGCTGCTGGCGCAACAGCCGGTCGACCTCGTTTTGCAGGACATGAACTTCTCGCTGCACACCAGCGGCGAGGAAGGCATGCGGCTGCTCTGCCACATCAAGCAGGCGCAGCCCGCCCTGCCGGTGCTGCTGATGACGGCCTGGGGCTCGATCGCGCTGGCGGTGCGCGGCGTGCAGGCCGGCGCCGCCAACTTTTTCACCAAGCCCTGGGACAACACGCAGCTGGCGGCGCTGATCCACGCCACGCTGGAGACGGCCGCGCCGCCGTCGGCCGCCCGCGTGTCGCGCCAGGCGCTGGACCTACAGTTCGATTTTAGCGGCATCGTCGGCGAGCATCCGCGCCTGCTCAAGGTGCTGTCCACCATCGGCCAGGTCGCTGCCACGCGGGCGCCGGTGCTGATCCTCGGCGAAAGCGGCTGCGGCAAGGAGCTGATCGCCGACGCGATCCACCGCAACAGCCCGCGCGCGGCACGCCCCATCGTCAAGATCAACATGGGCGCGATCACGCCGTCGCTGTTCGAGAGCGAAATGTTCGGCCACGTGCGCGGCGCCTTCACCGACGCCAAGGCCGACCGCAAGGGCCATGTCGCCTGCGCCCACGAGGGCACGCTGTTCCTCGACGAGATCGGCGAACTGAACCGCGCCGACCAGGTCAAGCTGCTGCGCGTGCTGCAGGACCAGTCCTACCAGCCGGTCGGCGCCAGCCGCGGCGAGCGTGCGGATTTCCGGGTGGTGTCGGCCACCAACCGCGAGCTGGCCGCGCTGGTGGCCAGCGGCGAGTTCCGCGAGGACCTGTTCTACCGCCTCAACCTGATCACGATACGCCTGCCGCCGCTGCGCGAGCGGCGCAGCGATATTCCGCTGCTGGCGCGGCACATCATCGGCGAGGTCTCGGCCAGCTATGGGCTGGAACCGGCCACCATCGCGCCGCAGGCGCTGGAGTGGCTGAGCGCGCAAGCGTGGCCGGGCAATATCCGCCAGCTCAAGCAAACGCTGGAGCGCACCCTGCTGCTGGTCGGCAGGACTGAATTGCGGCAGGCCGACTTCATCGCCGCCGAGCAGCACGAGCATGGCGGCGCGCTCGGCATGCCGGGCCAGCGACTCGGCGTCGACGGCATGACGCTGGAACAGGTCGAGCGGCATATGATCGCGCATGCGCTGGAGCAGCATCAGGGCAATATCTCGCGCGTGGCCAAGGCGCTGGGACTGAGCCGCACCGCGCTGTACCGCCGCCTGGAACGTCACGGCCTCGGCACAGCCGACGGCGACGGCGGCGACGGCAACCTCGGCCACGCGGCCGGCGGCGCCCGCATGGGCGGCCGGCGTCCATGAGCCTGCGGCGGCGCTTGTACGCCTACCTGATCGCGGCGCATCTGCTGTTCCTCGGCATCACCGTGCTGCTGTTCCGCACGGCACCGGGCGTGATGCTGGCGCTGGAGACGGTGGTGGTGCTGAGCCTGGTGCTCGGCCTGCGCCTGATCCGCCGCGCGCTGGAGCCGCTGGGCTACACGCGCCACTTCCACGACCTGCTGCAGGACCAGCACTACGCGGCCCGCCTGCAGCAAAGCGGCGACGCCGAACTCAACGAGCTGGTGCAGCTGTTCAACACCATGCTGGGCGCGCTGTACCAGGAGCGCCTGCAGATCGGCGAGCAGCAAGGCTTTCTCGACCGGCTGCTGGAAGCCACGCCCAGCGCCGTCATCGTGTTCGACTTCGACGGCCGCATCAGCCTGCTCAACGCCAGCGCGCAGGCGCTGCCCGGGCTGGCGCAGGCGAAAGGCAAGCAGCTGGCCGACTGC
Organism: Duganella sp. CT11-25; assembly: GCF_047302815.1. Classification (NCBI taxonomy): domain Bacteria; kingdom Pseudomonadati; phylum Pseudomonadota; class Betaproteobacteria; order Burkholderiales; family Oxalobacteraceae; genus Duganella; species Duganella sp. CT11-25. The sequence continues at coordinate 6,458,964 of NZ_JBKBFD010000001.1, read as the reverse complement.
CAGCAGGACGCTGACGCCAGGCCCGGCCTGAACCTGCTGTCCCAGCTGGACGCGCTGCCGCTGGGCGAGAGCCAGCTGCTGACCGACGCCGACGGCCGCCGCTACCGGGGCCAGCGCGGCCACTTCTACGATCGCGGCTTCCCGCGCCATTTCCTGCTGGTCGAGGAATTGACGGCGGAACTGGAAAGCTCGGAGAAAGCCACCTACGACAAGCTGATCCGCGTACTGGCGCACGAGGTCAACAACACCGTGGCCGCCACCGGCTCGGTGCTGGACTCGCTGCTGTACTACAGCGGCCAACTGGCCGAGCGCGACAGCGAAGACTTCAGCACCGCCATCGTCGCCGTCAAGCGCCGCAATGTCAGCCTGGGCGAATTCATCGAGCGCTTCACGCGCGTGGTCAAGATGCCGGCGCCGGAACTGCGTCCCAACGCCGTGCGCGACATCATGGACGACATCCTCTACCTGTACCGCGAGCCCTGCCGCAGCCGCGGCATCCACATCGGCTGGGGGCACTGCGACGACATCGCCGCGATCCCGCTGGACCGCCACCTGATGGAACAGGCGCTGCTGAACGTGGTGAAGAATGCGATGGAAGCGGTGGAAGCCGGCGCCGCCGGCGACCGGCGGATCGAGTTTGTCTTGGCGCGGGAGGCCGAGGGCGTGCGGCTGTCGGTGATCGACAGCGGCAACCTGCTGGGCGACGTGCCGGCGCGCCAGCTGTTCACGCCCTTCTTCACCACCAAGAAAGGCGGCCAGGGCATCGGCCTGCTGTTCGTGCGCGAAGTGTTGAACCGGCACGGCTTTGCCTACCGGCTGGCCGCCACCGGCGACGGCCGGACCCGCTTCGATATCTGGCTGCGCGCGGACCGGGCGCTTATTTAGCGCGCCTGACTTTCGGCGCCGTGCGGGTGCCATCGATGTCCATGTAAAACGCCCCCATGGCGCCCCGCTCGACTTTCACTTTCGGATTGTTCAGGATAGTCAGCGTTTCTTCGCTGCTGTCGTCGGAAATCGTCCAGATCTGGCCGTTCGCCAGGCGGATGCGCTGATTGGGTACCCAGCCGTCGAATTGGCCGATGATCGTACTCTCGATCACATCAAGCCTGCCGGCCTGCGGCAATTGTTCCCGGCCAAAACGCTGCTCCAGGTCGGCCCTAGTGGGCGCCGCCGGCGCGGCTGCGACAGCGGCCGGCGCGCCCAACGGAATCGCGTCGTAGCAGGACAAACGGGCAGGGCCGTCGGTCAACTGGCGGCAGCGCAGCATGCCGCCATCATCGGCCAGTGCGGCGCTCGACACTAACATCAGGACCAGCAGTGATTTCATCGCATCGCTTCCATGAATTAAACGTACCGCGATTATATAAGCGAAACAGAAGAGGCTGTCAGGTACTTGGAACCGGCGTCCAGCCGGAACACGCTGACCACGCGCTCCAGGCTGGCCGCTTGGTTCTGCATGGCCTCGGCCGCCGCCGCGGCCTCTTCCACCAGCGCGGCGTTCTGCTGCGTCACCGTGTCCATCTCGCTGACGGCCTGGTTGATCTGTTCGATGCCGGCGCTCTGCTCGTCGCCGGCCGATGAAATATCGGCCATGATGTCGGTCACGCGCTGCACGCTGGCCACCACCTCGCTCATGGTCTGGCCGGCCTGCTCGACCAGCTTGCTGCCGATGCCCACCTTCTCCACCGAGTCGCCGATCAACTCCTTGATTTCCTTGGCCGCCGAGGCCGAGCGCTGCGCCAGGTTGCGCACCTCGGTGGCGACCACCGCGAAGCCGCGCCCCTGCTCGCCGGCGCGCGCCGCCTCCACCGCCGCGTTCAGCGCCAGGATGTTGGTCTGGAACGCGATGCCGTCGATCACCGCGATGATGTCGACGATCTTGCGCGACGAATCGTTGATCGCGCCCATGGTATCGACCACCTGCGACACCACCGCCCCGCCCTGCTGCGCCACCGCCGAGGCGGATTGCGCCAGCTGGTTGGCCTGGCGCGCGTGGTCGTTGTTCTGGCGCACCGCGCTGGTCAGCTCCTCCATCGACGACGCGGTTTCCTCCAGCGAGCTGGCCTGCTGTTCGGTGCGCGACGACAAGTCCTGGTTGCCGCTGGCGATCTGGGCCGAGGCCGAGGCGATGGTTTCGGTGCCGTTCCGCACCTCGCCGACGATCCTGGCCAGCGCCTCGCGCATCAGCTTCATCGCGTGCAGCATGCTGCTGGAGTCGTTGCCGCGGGTTTCGACGGCCACGGTCAGATCGCCGGCGGCGATGCGGGCGGCGACTTCGGCCGCGTAGTCCGGCTCGCCGCCCAGCTGGCGCAGCAAGGTGCGCGCGATCAGCACGGCCGCCACCACGCCCACCGCGATGGCCATGCCGCTCAGCAGCAGCATCAGCGCGCGGGCGCGTTCATAGGCGCCGGTGGCGGCGTCGACGTCGGCCTGGTTATTGTCCTTCTGCAGGGCCGCGTAGTCATCCATCGCCTCCTGCCACTTCTGGGTGGACGGACCGGCCTGCTTCATCAACACCTCGGTCGCTTCGGCATCCTGGTTGCCCAGCGCCAGCTCGAACACTTTATTGTTCAGCGGCCGCGCTTCCCGCGCCAATGCGGCAATGCGCTCGCGGATCGCCAGGCCCTTGGACGTGGACGCCATCCCGCCCAGCGCGCCGACCGACTTGTCGTAGGCGGCGCGCGCTTGCTCGGCCTTGGCCATTTCCGTGCGGATGAGCGCCTCGTCGCTCAGCAGCACCACCGTGCGCGCCACGCGGGCGACGATATGCACCGATTCGGACATCGTCCCCACCATCTCAATCTTGACGACATTTTCGTTCACGATACGGTCGAGCTTGGCATGAATAGTGCTCATGTTGAACACGCCAAGCAGCGCGACCATCAGCAACAACGCCAGGACCAGGCCAAAACCCAGGCTGAGCCGGGTGCCCACTTTCATGTTTGCGATTGCCATACGAGTACTCCTGAACAGGTGAATACGGAACCAGCGAAGAGATTGTACGCCAAGAAATATATGTAGTTTAACTAATTGCTCAAAACAAACATCTGATGATCCATATATGAAAACCGCATAGTTATATAGCCAAATATTCGTAAAAACGGGCATTTTCACGGCCATGATATATGCGATCGCATATAAAATGACCGATCGGTTACAAGTTACAGCGACAAACTCTGTCGATGCGTGACCATGCATGACTATTCATTCGAAGCAAAGGGCAAGCAATGGCGATCCATATCATTCTCAACCTGCTGGCGGCGCTGGTACTGCTGGGGGTGCTGTACACGCAGCAGCGCAGGCATGCGTCCTTTTCGGTGCGGGTGTTCACCGGCATGGGGCTGGGCGTGGTGCTGGGCGCCGCGCTGCAAGCGATCTACGGCGCCGGCGCGGCGGAACTGAAAACCACCGGCGACTACCTCGACATCGCCGGCTCCGGCTACGTCAAGCTGCTGCAGATGATCGTCATGCCGCTGATTATGGTGTCCATCATTTCCGCCATCCTCAAGCTGAAGGGCATCAATTCGCTGGGCAAGATCAGCGCGCTGACCATCGGCACCCTGATGGCCACCACCCTGATCGCGGCCGGCCTCGGCATCCTGATGGCCAAGGTATTCCAGTTGAGCGCGGTCGGCCTGACCGCCTCCGCCGCCGACATCGCGCGCGGCGTCTACCTGCAGGGCAAGGTCGAGACCGCGCAGGCGATCTCGCTGCCGGGCATGCTGCTCAGCTTCATCCCGGCCAATCCCTTCCTCGACCTGACCGGCGCGCGCAAGACCTCGACCATCGCGGTGGTGATCTTCTCGGTGTTCATCGGCATCGCCGCCACCGGCATCCACGGCAAGAAGCCGGACATCTTCGCCGCCTTCGAGCGCTTCATCCAGGTCGCGCACGCCATCGTCATGCGCATCGTCACGCTGGTGCTGCGCCTGACGCCGTACGGCGTGTTCGCGCTGATGGCGCAGGTGGTGTCGACCTCCAGCTACACCGACATCCTGCACCTGATCGACTTCGTGCTGGCCTCGTACAGCGCGCTGATCCTGATGTTCCTGGTGCACCTGCTGATCGTCTCCGGCGTCGGCCTCAACCCGGTACGCTACGTCAGGAAAATCCTGCCGGTGCTGACCTTCGCCTTCACCTCGCGCAGCAGCGCCGGCGCCATCCCGATGAGCGTGCAGACCCAGACCCAGCGCCTCGGCACCTCGGAAGGCATCGCCAACTTCGCCGCCTCGTTCGGCGCCACCATCGGCCAGAACGGCTGCGCCGGCATCTACCCGGCCATGCTGGCGGTGATGATCGCGCCGACCGTCGGCGTCGATCCGTTCACCCTCGGTTTCATCGCCCCGCTGCTGGCCATCATCACCATCGGTTCGGTGGGCGTGGCCGGGGTCGGCGGCGGCGCCACCTTTGCCGCGCTGATCGTGCTGTCGTCGATGAATTTGCCGGTGGCGCTGGCCGGCCTGCTGATCTCGATCGAACCGCTGATCGACATGGGCCGCACCGCGCTCAACGTCAGCGGCTCGATCACCGCCGGCGCCGTCACCAGCCGCGTGCTGGGCGAGACCGACCTCGCCGTCTTCGACAACGACGCCGAGTTCTCCATCGACAGCGAACGCAAAGCCGCCTGATCGAAAGTCGAGGGAACCGCCGGCCCGGCGGCGTTGTCTAATTTTCTCCCTTTAACGGAAAGGAAAGAATGATGACTTCCCTCAATCTCATCAAGGCCGTGCTGGGCGCGGCGGTGGCCGTAGCCCTGCTGGGCGGCTGCAACAAGCGTCCGGCGGACCAGCCGGTGACGCCGGAAACCACCACGCCGGCCACCACGCCGGCGCCGGCCGCCACACCGCCTGACGCGACCACGCCGCCGGCCACACCCACCACGCCGCCAGCCCAGAACGGCACGACGCCGCCCGCCTCCAACCCGCCGCCCACCACCAACCAGTAAGGGCGAAAAAAAAGGGCCCGAAGGCCCTTTACGCTACGTTGTCCTGAATCAGAACTTGTAGTTGTAGGAGATACCGACCAGCGACAAGTGGGTCTGGTACAGGCCACGGGTGGTTTCGCCGTTGCCGGTGCAGCCGGTGGCCAGCGGATTGCAGTTGTTGGTGTAGTTGATCCTGGCGTCCTTGAAATCCAGGAAGCTGTACGCGAAATCGATCGACGAACGCGGGCTCAGCTTCCAGTTGGCGCCGATCGAATACTGCATGCGGTCGCTGTCCGGCAGCGCCGGGTGGGTCAGTTCGGCGTTCTTGACCGGCGATTCGTCATACGCCACGCCGGCGCGCAGGGTCAGGTTGTCGTTGTAGGCATAGTTGCCGCCCAGCGAAACGCGCACCGTGTTCTGCCACTGCTGGCGGATCACTTCGTTGCCTTCGGTGGTGCCCGGGAACTGGATGTCCAGGTCGCCCATGCGGTTGTTGCGGGTGAAGGTCACGTCCGCCATGCCGGCCCACTTGGAATCGAACTGGTGGAACACATTGGCCGACAGGGTTTCCGGCGTGCGCAGGGTCACCAGCGCGGCCGAGTTGACCTTGTGCGACGCGGCGGCCAGCACCTGGTTGACGATCGGGTCGGTGGTCACTTGCGAGAAGTCCCACACGGTGCTGCCGCGCAGCTGGTGCGAGATCGACGAGCGGTATGCCAGGCCGAAGCGGGTGTTCTGGTCCAGCGTGAACATATAGCCCAGGTTGAAGCCCCAGCCCCAGTCCTGGCCGTCGTTCGAACCGTGGGCGTCGCCGGCGGTGCGCAGCAGCGCGGGATTGCCGCCCAGCGCGGCGATCTGCTTGATCAGTAGCGCGCCCTGGGCCGCGCCCGCGCCGCTCGACAGTGCGGCGATCGAACCCGGCACGTCCACCGCCTGGCCCAGCTCGGCCTTCATGAATTCCGCATCGATGCCGAAGCCGAAGGCGTGGTGTTCGTTCAGCTTGAACGCGACCGACGGGTTCAGGTTAATCGCTTCCAGCTTGATGTTGGACAGCGCGTAGCGGCCGTTCCAGGTGTTGCCGTAGTCCAGCTTGGCGCCGTAAGGCACGTACAGGCCCAGGCCGACGGCCCACTGCTGGTTCAGTTTCTTGCTGATGTACAGCGACGGCGCGGTGACGGCGTCAGGCGCGTAGTCCTTGGCGGCGCTGCCGCCGGTCGGCTGGCCGGTGAAATGGGTCGAGCCGGTGTCGTTGTAGGTCGAGTGCGGCACGACCACGGTGGCGCCGGCGCTGATCTGCGTGCCGTCCAGGCGCGACAGGCCGGCCGGGTTGTAGAAGATGGTCGAGGCATCGACGGCTTCCGCGCCGTTGGCGTCGGCCGTGCCCTGGCCCGCCACGCTCTGCGAGCCGAAACGGTAGCCAGACGCGTGGGCGCCGAAGGAGGTGGCGCCCAGGGCGGCGGCGATGATCAGGGTGAGGTATTTGGGTTGCATGTGTCGGTCTCGATTTATATTTTCTGAGGGCCCGCAGCATGCCAGACCGTCAATAGCCGGGCTTGGTGCAGGAAGGCCAGCAGCATACTACATTTATAAATCAATTTAGAAGTGCGGGCGCTAGAGGGGAAATACTAATTAAAACCTTGAAACCGAGCAATTGCTCTGCATTCAATCCACGCCCGCCAGGATCCAATCCCTGAACGCGGCGACTCCGGGACGATCATGATTTGCTTCCGGATAGACCAGATAATAGGCAAAGGTTTCCATCTGGATAGGTTCGGCAAGCATCGCCAGGCGTCCCTCGGCGATATCGGGCTCGACCATCGCCGCAGGAAGCAGCCCGACACCCTGGCCCGCCAGCACGGCCCTATGCAGCAAACCGGAATCGTCAAACGACGGCCCGCGCGGCGCACTACTTTCGTCGATCCCCTGTGCCTGGAACCACAGGCTCCAGCCTTTTCGATCGGCATCATGGATCAGCGGCCAGCGCGTCAACGCGGCTGCCGAAACTGGCGGGCCCAGGCGGGTCACCAGCGACAGCGCGGCCACCGGCACCATTTGCACCGAGACCACGAGATGGCTGTCGAGGCCGGCATATCGGCCGGCGCCGTGGCGCACGGCGAGATCGACGCCGCCGCGCGCGAAGTCGGCCAGCGCATTGCTGGTCACGATCTGCAGGTCGATATCGGGATGCGCATCGTGAAACGAGCCCAGGCGTGGAATCAGCCAGGACGCAGCGAAAAACGGGGTCACGCTGATGGTCAGCGCCCCCGTGTCCACAGCGGCGGACAGGCGTCTCGACGCGTCGGCGATCTGGCGGAAAGCGTTGCGCACCGGCGGCAGGTAGTCCCGGCCCGCCGGCGTCAAGACGATGCCCCGGTTGATACGCTCAAACAGCTTGATACCGAGATGCGCCTCCAGGACCTTAAGCATCTGGCTGACCGCGCCGGGCGTCACGCATAGTTCTTCGGCGGCACTCTTCACGGACAGGTGGCGGGCCGCTGCCTCGAACGCCCGCAACGCGTTCAACGGTGGCAGTCGTGGATTTTTCATTTAGTTTTTCTAATCAAAAAGATGAAGAAATTCTGGTTTGTCCTTCATGGCAATCCAGCTTATCGTTCAGGTGATAGATTATATATTCTAATTCCAACCGAACCACCTAATTAACTGAAGGAATGAACGTGCCCACTAGCACCGACCTGCATTACCTTGAACTCACCGAGATCGCGGCATTGATACGCAAACGCATCATCTCGTCGAGGGAGGTGACGCGCGCCCAATTTGATCGCATCGCTTTGCTGGACGGCGAATTGCACAGCTATGCCTTGCTGATGGCCGATACCGCATTCATGCAGGCCGACGCGGCGGACGCCGAGATCGCCGCAGGGAAGGTGCGCGGACCACTGCATGGCGTGCCCATCGCGGTCAAGGATCTTTGCCAGATTGAAGGCGTCCGTACCGGGGCCGGCATGACCATCGGGCGCAGCGTCGCGGATCGCGATGCCACCGTGGTACGGCGCCTAAGGGATGGCGGCGCCGTCCTGTTGGGCAAGACACAACTGACGGAAGGCGCGTACTCCGACTACCATCCGTCCATCACTCCGCCACGGAATCCATGGAATCCCGATTACTGGACGGGCATCTCGTCGAGCGGTTCGGCGGCCGCGACGGCCGCTGGACTGTGCTACGGGGCGCTGGCGTCCGATACCGGCGGCTCCATCCGCTGGCCGTCCGCGGCGAACGGCGTGACAGGCCTGAAGCCAAGCTGGGGCCGGGTCAGCCGCTACGGCGTCGTCGAACTCGCGGCCTCGCTGGATCATGTGGGCACCATTGCCCGCAGCGCGCGCGATGCCGGAACGCTGCTCGGTGCGATAGCCGGCGGCGACCCGCAAGACCCGACGTCCCTGCGCGATCCCGTCCCCGATTACCAGTGCCCCGGCGACGCAAGCTTGAGCGGGCTGCGCATCGGCATCGACCGGGCGTGGAACGGCGACGGCGTCGATGCCGGCACACAGGCCGTGCTGGCGAATGCGAGCGCGGCATTTTCCGAGCTCGGCGCCCGGATCGTCGAGGTACAGTTTCCCGATGTGCGCCAGGTCGTTGCCGATTGGGTGCCCAATTGCGCGGTGGAAGCCGCCGTGGCGCATCAGGCGACCTATCCGGCGCACAAGGAACAATATGGCCCGATCCTGGCCTCGGTGATCGACGCGGGACGCGCGATTTCCGCAATCGAATTCCAGCACATCCTCTTGCGGCGCATGGCGTTCCGTGGCCGTGTGGACGCGATATTTGGCGCCATCGATCTGTTGCTGACGCCGGTTCAACCGTTCGCGCCCCTCACGCTGGCGAAGATCAAAACCCTGGGCGAGCAGCCGGAGCTCATCGCCGCGTTGCAGCGATATACCAGTCCGTTCGACATGTCCGGCCATCCGACCCTGACCCTGCCCGGCGGCTTCAGCGCAGAAGGCATGCCGATCGGCATCCAGCTTGTTGCCGGCCGCCTGGCCGAGGCAACACTGATCCGTGCCGGCGCCGCTTTCCAGTCAGGCTCAGCGTGGCACCAGCGTCATCCGGTGGTTTAAGATGCGCTCAACAACCGCACCGGATCAACTGTTTTATGGCTGGATGGTCGTTGCCGCCGCTTTCGCCATCACCTTTGTCGGTTTCGGCAGCGCCTACACCTTCAGTGCCTTCGTGGTCCCGCTGCAACGCGAATTCGGCGCGTCGCGCGGGTCGGTGTCGCTGGTCTTTTCCCTGGCGGGCTTCCTGTATTTCGGACTTGGCGCGCTCAGCGGCCCGCTGGCCGACCGCTGGGGCGCGCGCCGCCTGGCGGTGCTCGGCATGCTGTTGGTCGGCATCGGTCTCGCGCTCGCCAGCGCGGCGCGCAGCATAGTCGAGGTCTACGCGGCCTACGGCCTTGGCATCGGGCTGGGAGTCGGCTGCGCCTATGTCCCGGCCATAGGCGCGGTGCAGCGCTGGTTCGTCAAGCGGCGCGGCTTCGCCTCCGGACTGGCGGTCAGCGGCATCGGCATCGGTACGCTGGTCATGCCGCCGGTCGCCTCATGGCTGATTGCCGCCGTAGGGTGGCGGCACGCCTATCTTGCACTGGGCGGCCTGGCCGCATGCATAGGCGTGAGCATGTCGCTCTTCATCGTGAACGATCCAGCCGACAAGGGATTGGGGCCGGACGGCGGACCTGCGCCCACCGGCCGCGCCAGCGCGGTCCGCGCCGGCGCATCTTTGCGCGACGCGCTCAGGACACCGCAATTCCTCGGTCTGTACGCGGCTTGCCTGATCTGCTCATTCGGGGTCTTCGTGCCCTTCGTCCACCTGATGCCATACGCCCTCGACCATCAACTCAGCCCATCGGCGGCCGTGCTGCTGCTTGGCGCCATCGGCGTCGGCAGCACGGCGGGGCGATTCATACTTGGCGGGCTGGCCGATCAAGTGGGGCGAAAGCACTTTCTTCTGGCGATGTTTCTCGGGATGGCGGCGGCCCTGGCACTCTGGCCGTTCACCTCGCGCTTTGGGTCGCTGGCCACGTTTGCACTGCTGTTCGGACTCTTCTACGGCGGCTGGGTGGCCATCCTTCCCACTGTGGTGATGGACCACTTTGGAGGACGCAATGTCAGCGCCATCATCGGCATCCTGTACACGAGCGTCGCGCTCGGCACGCTGGTCGGCCCGAGCGCAGCGGGCTTCATCTACGATGCCAGCCATAGCTATACACTGCCGATCATCGCGAGTGCCGTTGCGAATGTGATTGCCGCCGCCATCACGGCGCTGTCCTGGCGAAACAAAGGCAGCGTCGCCCACGGGATCTAGCAAGAAAAAAAGCCAATCGCTTTCGGCGATTGGCTTTTTTTCTTCGATGGCACCAGGCTTACATCAACCTGGTGCTGGGTTCACTTTCCGCGTCACACGACTTCGGCCGCCGGGACGACAGGGCCGCCGCGGCCGGTCAGCTTGAACACCACTTTCATGACCAGGCGGAACACCCAGCGCGCGAACACAAGGGTCAGCAGCGCTTCGACCAGGGTCACCACCAGGGCCGGCGCGGCGCTCCAGCGTTCGGTGCGGCGCTGGAACTTGGCGATCATGCGGTCCTTGCTGATCTCGATGCTGTCGTAGAAGGTCGGCACCATCAGCAAGGTCAGCAGGGTCGAGGTGATCGTGCCGCCGATGATGGAGATCGCCATCGGACGGTAGAACTCGCCGCCCTCGCCCAGGCCCAGCGCGACCGGGAACATGCCGGCGATCAGCGCCAGCGTCGTCATCAGGATCGGACGCAGGCGCATGCGGCCGGCGTACATCAGCGCATCCTCGCGGCCATAGCCCTCTTCCTCACGCTTGCGCGCCGCGTCCAGCAGCAGGATGGCGTTCTTGGCCACCAGGCCCATCAGCATGATCACGCCGATCAGGCTCATCAGGTTGATGGTGCTGCCGGTCAGCAGCAGGCCCAGCACCACGCCGATCAGCGACAGCGGCAGCGACAGCATCACCGCGATCGGCGCCGTGAAGGAACCGAACTGCATCACCAGGATCAGGTACATCAGGCCGACGCCGGCGATCAGGGCGATGCCCATCGCGCCAAACACCTCGTTCATGTCCTTGCCGGCGCCGCCCAGGTCCAGGCCGTAGCCCGGCGGGAAGTCGATGTCCTTGACCAGCTTCATGGCGTCGCTGGTCACTTCGCCCGGCGAGCGGCCTTCGACGTTGGCGGTGACCGTGATCACGCGCTTGCCGTCCTTGTGCTTGATGGTGGACGGGCCCTTGCCCATCGTCACGCGGGCGATCTGGTCCAGCGGCACCATTTGATTGGTGCCGGTGACGGCGATCGGCAGGCGCTCGATGTTCTCCGAGCTGGTGCGGTCTTCCGGCGCCAGGCGCACGGCGACGTCGCGCGACTCGCCGGTCGGGTCGACCCAGTCGCCCACTTCGATACCGGCAAACGCCACCCGCAATGCCTGCGCGGCGTCGCCGGCGGCGATGCCCATCGAATTGGCCAGGCCACGGTTCAGCTCGATCTGCAGCTCGTCCTTCGGATCCATCTCGGACAGGCCGACATCCACCGCGCCCGGCACCTTGCGCAAGCGGTCCATATAGGCGTTGGTGATCTCCATCAGCTTGCGCGACTCGGTGCCGGTGAATTCAATCTGCACCGGTTTGCGGGCGCCGTTGCTCAAGTCGTCCAGCACCGTGTACTCGGCGCCGACCAGGCCCGCCAGCTTCTGGCGCAGCTCCTTGGCCACTTCCACCACGCCGCGCTTGCGCTCGTTCTTCTTACCGATGTCCACATAGATGCGGCCGCCGCTCAGATTGACGTAGCTGTTGGTTTCCTTGGTTTCCTTGATCGAACGGGCGATCACGGCGGCCTTTTCCAGTTTCAGACGCGAGTATTCCAGGCTGCTCGACGACGGCGTACGCACGTCGATGGCGATGGTGCCCCAGTCGGACGCCGGCACGAAGCTGGCGCCGCCGAACTTGACCTGCAGGCCCAGCGCCGCCACCAGGCTGACCACGGCGATCACTACCATCGAACGGCGGTGGTGCAGCGCCCATTCGATCACGTAGCCGTAGCGGTCGGCCTGGTGGTCGAACCATTCGTTGAAGCGCTGCAAGACTTTCTCAAAGCCCTTGCGCGGCGCCGTGTGGTGATCCGGCGGGTCGCCCCAGAAGGCCGACAGCATCGGATCCAGGGTGAACGAGATCAGCAGCGACACCGCCACCGAGCAGGTCACGGTCAGCGCGAACGGACGGAACCATTCGCCGGTGATGCCCGGCATGAAGGCCACCGGGATGAACACGGCCATGATGGAGAAGGTGGTCGCGGCCACCGCCATGCCGATCTCGGCCGTGCCCTTCAGCGCGGCGGTGCGGCGGTCGGCGCCCATCTGCATGTGACGCACGATGTTTTCGCGCACCACGATGGCGTCGTCGATCAGCACACCGATCGCCAGCGACAGGCCCAGCAGCGTCATGAAGTTCAGCGTGAAGCCGCACAGCCAGACGCCGATGAAGGCCGCCAGCACCGAGGTCGGCAGGCTCAGCGCGGTGATCAGGGTCGAGCGCCACGAGTTCAGGAAGGCGTACACCACGAAGATGGTCAGGCCGGCGCCGAAGATCAGCGACTCGATCACGTTGTTCAGGCTGGACTCGGCGTTTTCGCCGTCGTCTTCCGTCACTTCCAACGTGGTGCCGGACGGCAGGTCCTTGCGCATCTCTTCGACCATCGCGCGGATTTTCTTGGCCACGGTCACGGTCGAGGCATCGCGCGAGCGGGTCACGGAAATCCCGACGTTCGGCTTGCCGGAGCGCACGCTCAGGCTGTTGACCTCGGCAAAACCGTCTTCGATCGTCGCCACCTGGGCCAGGCGCACCAGCTCGTTGCCGTTGCGCTTGACCACCACTTGCTGGAACTCTTCCGGACGCTCGATGCGGCCGACCAGGCGGATGCTCTTCTCGTCCAGGTCGCCGCGCACCTTGCCCACCGGCGCGTTGGTGTTCTGGTTGCGCAGCGCGTTGACGACGTCGCCGACGGAGACGTTGTATTCGCGCAGTTTCTCCGCCTTCAGCAGCACGCTCAGCTCGCGCTTGAGCGAACCGTCGATATTCACCGAGGCCACGCCGTCGATGCCGCGGAAGCGGTCGGCCAGCTTGTCTTCGGCCAGGCGCGAGATGACCGCGTGGCTCTGCGTGTTGGACGACAGCGCCAGCTGCATCACCGGCTGCGCCGACGGATCGATGCGCTGCAGGATGGGTTCGCGCATCTCGGTCGGCAGCTTGTAGCGCACCGCCGCGATGGCGTTGCGGATCTCGTCCGACGCCTCGATCAGGTTCTTGGTGAAGGTGAACTTGATGAAGATGCTGGCCGAGCTTTCCGAGGCGGTACTATTGACTTCGGTCACGCCGGTAATCGACTGCAGCGATTTTTCCAGGCGGTTGACGATCTCGCGCTCGACCGTCTCCGGCGACGCGCCCGGATACGGGATGTTGACCACGATGAACGGCACTTCGACGTCCGGGTTCTGGTTGACGCGCAGCTTGGTCAGCGCCATCAGGCCCAGGCACATCATGGCCACGATCAGCACGATCGTGGCGATCGGCCGTTTGATACTGAAATCCGATAAGAACATGGCTGGTTATCCTTTTTATTTGCCAGTGGCGGCAGGCGCCGACGCCGAGGCCACCGCTTTCGGCGCGCTCAGTTCGACCTTCTGGCCATCCTTGAAGCCGGACGCCGGCACGCGCACCACCATGTCGCCGGTGGCCAGGCCGGTCAGCACCTGCCAGCGGCCGCTGCGCTCGTCGCGGGTGCCGATGGTCAGCGGCACCTTGGCCAGCTGGCCGCCCTTGACGCGCCAGACATAGTTGGCGTCGCCCGCCTGCACCAGCGCCGACGGCGGGATCATCAGCGAAGACGAGGTCTGCGACTCGACGCGGCCCTCGGCATACAGGCCGGCCACGCGCGGCTGGGCCGGCTCGCTGAACTCGACCAGCACCTCGACCTGGCGGGTGACGGCGTTGGCGGCCGGATCGACGCGCTTGACCTTGCCGCTGAAATTCTGGCCAGGGTAGCCGTTGACGCGGAACAGCACCGGCTGGCCGACCTTGACCACGCCGATCTTGTCGGCCGACACCAGGCCCTCGAAGCGCATGCTGGCCGGGTCGATCACCTTGATCAACTCCTTGCCCACCTGCGCGGTGTCGCCGTTGGACACCTTGCGCTCGCTGACGATGCCGTCAAACGGCGCGCGCACCACGGTGCGGGTCAGTTGCTGGCGCGCCGAGACCGAACGCGAACGGGCGGCCGCCAGGTCGCTCTGGGCGTTGTTGCGGCGGATTTCGGCGTCTTCCTGCGCCTGGGTCGACACCATGCCGGACGCCAGCAGGGTTTTCTGGCGCTCGTACATGCGCTGGGCCTGGGCCAGCGTCTGCTCGGCGGCGCGGGTCGCCTCGTCGGCGGAATTGACGCTGTCGCGGATCGACGTCTCGTCCAGGCGCAGCAGCACGTCGCCCTTGCGCACCGGCTCGCCGTTTTCCTTAAGTACCTGAAGAACAACGGCGCCGACCTCGGCGCGCAGGTCGGCGCGGCGCTCCGGCTGGATCGAACCGGTGATCACCGGGCCCGAGGCCAGCGCGTTCGATTCGACGGTGATGGTGTCCTCAGGCGACATCAATAACGTCACCAACGGCTCTTTCTTGTCGTCTTTACCTGCGGTAGCTGAGGCCGAAGCGCTGGCTCCGGCTTTTTCAGGCTCCTTGGCTGATTTGCCGCATGCGACCAGGGCAGAGGCAATGGCGAGAGCAAGAAGGGTTTTGCGCAACATAAAGTTCTCCGAGAAATTGGCACATTGGTGCTTATTAAAATTTTAGCCAGACTACAGGCGGCAGAGTATCCCCGAGCGCCCGGCTGAGGTCAATCACAGTGCGACGGACGGTAGAATTTGTGGCTGAATTGCCAAATACGGGGATAAACGGTAAAGCGGGAAAGATGGAATGGCGGGCGCGGACGTCCCGCCGGACACACAGCCGGACAGTCTCAGCCGCGGCCGAAAATGGCGTGGATGGCATGGGCGATGGCGATGCCGGTGCACAGGCCGCCGGCGATCTCCACCAGCGTATGGCCCATGCGCTCGCGCAGCCACTTGTGTCCGGTGTCGTCCTTGGCCAGGCGGTTGATGGCGGCGGCCTGCTTGCCGACGTGCTGGCGCAGGCTGTTGGCGTCGATGATGACAATAAAGCACAAGGTCACCGCGACGCCGAAGGCAGGATGGCCGATGCCCTCGCGCAACGCGATCAGGGTCGCCATGCTGGACACCACGGCGCTGTGGTTGCTCGGGAAACCGCCGTTGCCGACCAGGTTGAACGCCCATTTGCGCGCCTTGGCGCTGTTAATCAGGAACTTGATCGGGCCGACGGTGATCCAGGTGATCAGCGGCGTGACGAGGTAAGCGATGTCCATCTGTGGTCCTTTGCATTTTTATGGTGCAATTATCGCAGATGGCCCCACAGCGGCGGAAGCAAGTATTATAAAATCCAACCCTTGATCCAAATTTCAATAAAGACAACTATGCAGCATTTCCGCATCTCTTTCGCCGTCACCTTCATCTTGATGGTCCTGGCCGGCTGGTGGGGCTACAACCACGGCGGCGTCAGCGGCCTGGCGCAAGCGCTGTGGATCACCGCCGTGCTGGGCGTGATGGAAGTGTCGCTGTCCTTCGACAACGCGGTGGTCAACGCCTCGGTGTTGCGCCACTGGAACGAATTCTGGCGCAAGCTGTTCCTGACGGTCGGCATCCTGGTCGCCGTGTTCGGCATGCGGCTGGTGTTCCCGCTGCTGATCGTCTCGATGGCCACCGGCCTGGGCCTGCTGGAAGTGTGGACCATGGCCACCACCACGCCCGAGGTCTACTCGAAGCACCTGACCGGCGCCCATGCCGAGGTGGCCGCGTTCGGCGGCGCCTTCCTGCTGCTGGTATTCCTCAACTTCCTGTTCGACGATCAGAAGGAACTGCACTGGCTGGGCTGGATGGAGAAGAAAATGGGCCAGCACGGCACCGAAAGCCTGTCGGTGCTGCTGGCGCTGGCGGCGGTGTTCGGCTGCGTCGCGCTGGTCGGCGCCGAAGAGCAATACAAGGTGCTGACGGCCGGCATGGTCGGCGTGATCGTCTACCTCGCGGTCGGCTGGATCAGCACGCTATTGGAGGAAGACCCGCCGGCCGACGACGACGACACCACCGAGGCGGGCGTCGGCCAGGTGGCGGCGACCGTGGCCAAGGGCAGCTTCGGCGGCTTCCTGTACCTGGAAGTGCTGGACGCCTCGTTCAGCTTTGACGGCGTGATCGGCGCCTTCGCCATCACCAGCGACGTCGTCATCATCATGCTGGGCCTGGCCATCGGCGCCATGTTCGTGCGCTCGCTGACAGTGTTCCTGGTGCACAAGGGCACGCTGGAAGAATACGTCTACCTGGAGCATGGCGCCCACTACGCCATCGGCATCCTGGCCATCATCATGCTGGCCAGCGTCAAATACCACATCCCCGAATGGTTCACCGGCCTGTCGGGGATCGTCTTCATCGGCTTCTCGCTCTGGTCGTCGCTGCGCCACAAGCGCAAGCACGCCGCGTGATAAGATTAAAAACATTGCATAACCCAGACTGATCCATGACCACTACCAAACGCGTCCTGCTGTATTTCATCGGCCTGCTGGCCGCCGTCCTGCTGCTGTTTGCCGGCTATACCTGGGCGATGCTGCACATCTCCTACTCGGACGGCGAACGGGCCGGCTACCTGCAGAAATTCTCCAGCCGCGGCTGGATCTGCAAGACCTGGGAAGGCGAGATCCTGTTGACCTCGATGCCGGGCGCGATCCCGGAAAAATTCGAGTTCAGCGTGCGCGACGAGGGCGTGGCCCAGGCGCTGACCGCGGCCACCGGCAAGCGCGTGGTGCTGACCTACGCCCAGCACAAGGGCGTGCCGAGCCAGTGCTTCGGCGAGACCGAGTACTACATCACCCGCGTCCAAGTGCAGCAATAGCCAAAAAACAAGGCGCGGCCGGCCCGCGATACGGCAGACAGCGTTTGATTATTTCCGGTAGACTCGGCCTTTTGCCGGAAACTTATCTTATGCAACGGACCTTGCTTGCCGCTGTCGCGCTCGCGGCCTCCGCCTCGCTGTCCGCGCAGGAACTGGCCATCCAGGCCGGCGCACTGCGCGTCAACGAGCAGCACGAAAACAGCTTCAGCGCGGGCGTCTCCTACGCCCATCCGGTCACCGAGCACCTGGGCCTGAGCCTGAGCTACCTCAACGAGGGTCACCCGACCGACCACCATCGCGACGGCGTCGCCGGCCAGGTCTGGCTGCGCAGCGGCTACAACCAGCCGGGCTGGTCTTTTGGCGCCGGCGCCGGCCAGTATTTCTATTTCGACACCACCGATCTTGGCGACGACCGCTACACCAACGATCACGGCTGGGCGGCCATCTACAGCCTGCAGGCGACCTACCACTACCGCGACAGCCGCTGGTACAACCAGGTGCAGGTCAACCGCATCACGCCGGCCGGCAAGGACTCGACCACCGCGCTGATGGTCGGTGTCGGTTACCAGTTCAATGGGGTCAAAGGCGACAAGCTGCACCTGGACGGGCCGTCGACCGACGACACGCTGACGCTGCTGGCCGGCCAGGGCATCACCAACAGCACCAGTTCGGAACGGGCCAGGACGATGGCGCTGGAATACCGGCGCGCGGTGGGGCGCTATGTGGATTGGACGGTCACGGCCATCACCGAAGGCAACTCGGCGCAATCGAACCGCGACGGCGTCGCCACGCAACTGTGGCTGATCCGCTCGTTGAGTCCGAAGGTGGAAATCGGCATGGGCGCCGGGTTTTACTTCAACGACAAGGTACCGGACGGCGAAGGCCAGCGCTCGCACAAGGCCGGGCTGGTCAGCATCGCCAGCCGCTATCACCTGGCCAAGCGCATCGTTGGCGAGATCTCGTGGAACCGCGTCGTCACCGACTACCACCGCGACGCCGACCTGCTACTGATCGGCCTCGGCTACAGCTTCTAAACTTCGGGGTCAGGTCCAAAACCCGGACACGACCTCGACTATGGAATACTGTTACACAAGAGACCGTGTCCGCATTCCAGACCTGACCCCGGAGCACAGCTTTTAAACTCAGCGGGAGCGCCAGACGGCTTTGCCGGCTTCGGCTGGCTGCGATTGGCGGGCCGCTTCCTTGCGGGCGCGGGCGGCGTCCAGCGTGGCGACGACGGCGCCCTCTTCCGCGACCACTTTCGCTTCCACCGCGGCCAGCACTTTTTGCGCGGCGCCGTAGCGGCGGGTTTCCAGTTCCAGTAATTTCTGCTTGGCCGCCGTCATCGCGACGGTGGCGTCGGCGACCTTGCGCTGCATGGCGGCGTGCGCTTGCGCGGTTTCCAGCAAGGCCTGCTGGGCGGCGGCCTTGTCGGCAATGGCTTGCGTAGCGGCTTGCTCAGCCAGTTCGCGCTGCTGCATCGCGTCGGCTTCGGCTTGCGCTTCGTCGGCGCGCTGACGGGCGCTGGCGGCGACGTTCTTTTCCGCTTCCAGGCGGCCGGCGATGGCTTTCGAGGCGCGGATTTCCGCTGCCGTGGTCAGGCGTTGCTGCGTCAGTTTCTGGTCGATCAGCGCCAGCGACTGACGCTCGGTTTCAACAAATTCACGTTCAGCCAGCAACAGCGCTTCGGCGGTCGCGGCTTTTTCCTGCTCGACGCGGGCGCGCTCTGCGTGCACCACGCCCAGCTCCACGGCCAGGCGGGCTTGCGCCGCCAGCGCTTGTGCGGCGATGGCTTTCTGTTCGGCTTCCAGCGAGACCTGCTCAGTCATCTGACGCGCGGCTTCGGCTTCCTGCTGCGCGGCGGCGGCCAGGCGCTGCTCGGCTTCCTCTTGCTGGCGATAGGCTTCGGTCTGCGCGCGCTCGGCGGCGATGCGGTGCTGGGCGGCGTCGCTGGCACGCTGCTCGGCTTCCAGTTTTTCCTTCAGCGCGGCGATGGCTTGCTGCTCGGCAGCTGCGCGTGCCCGCTCGGCTTGCAGCAGTGCCTCGGCCTGCGCGGCTTTCCGCATGGCCAGCGCATTGGCTTCATCCTGCGCTTCGACGTGCAGTGCCAGCGTGGCGATTTCCTGTTGCTCGGCGGCGTTCTGGCTGGCGGCCAGTTCGGCTGCGGCGCGCGACATGGCGGCGCGCTCATCGGCCAGGTCGGCGGCGCGTTGCTGTTCCAGGCTGTCGGCGCGGGCCGCTTCGGCGGCCGCTTCATCGGCGGCCTGGCGCAGCTTGGCTTGCTCCAGCGCGTGGGTTTCGGCTTCCACCTTGGCGTGGGTTTTCAGTTCGGCTTCCTGCTCGGCCTGCACTCGGGCCAGCGCGACGGCGCGCAACTGGCTGTCGACTTCGATGCGGGCTTCGGTCGCGGCCAGGATGCTGGCGTCGGCGTCGCGGCGCGCCTGCGCGCTGGCGGCGGCGACCATTTCCAGACGCTCGCGGTGGATCGCGGCGTCGCGGATTTCCTTTTCGGTTTGCAGACGCAGGTGCACCGATTGCGCGGCGCTGCGCTCGGATTCGGCCTTGGCCAGGGCGATCTGTTCGCGCTCCTGCTCCAGATGGGCCAGCGCGCGGGCTTCTTCCAGCGCACGCACTTCGGCGGCGGCGCGGTTGAAGGCGGATTCCAGCGCGATCTGGTCGGCGCGTTCGCGCTGGCGGGTCAGATCCAGCGCTTCGGCTTCGGCTTCGGCCAGCATCTGCGCGGTCTGGCGGGCGCCGTGGGCGTGGCGCTCGCGTTCGCGCGCCAGGGTGGCGACGCGCGCATCGGCGGAGGCGATGCCGACCACTTCTTCTTTCGCGGCCTGCACGGCGGCGACGCGCTCGACCGCCTGCAGACGGGCTTGCTCGGTTTGCGCGGCCAGTTCCTGGGCAGCGCGGGCGGCCTGTTCGGCCAGCTCGGATTCGGCGGCGATCTGTTCATGCGCGCGCTGGCGGCTTTCGTTCTCGGCCTTGGCGCGCTGCTCGGCGGCCAGGCGGATCCTGGTGTCGGCTTCGACACGGGCGCGCAGCTCGGCGGTTTCCTGCTTGACGGCGTCCAGGCGGGCGACGCTGGCCTGGGCGGCGGCGCGCAGCGATTCGAGGCGGTCGCGGTTGGCGGCGATCGCTTCTTCCGATGCCTGGGCATTTTGCTGCGCGGCGGCGGCGGCGGCGGCGTCCATGGCGGCGCGGTCTTCGGCCAAGGCGCGGGCGCGGGCTTCGGCGTGGGCGCGGTTTTCGGCGGCGCAGGCGGCCTTGGCGTCGGCTTCAACGCGGGCGATCGCTTCCTGGATCGCCTTCATTTCCATGGCGGCGCGCGGGGTGTGGGTCGATTCGTCCGGATCATGCAGCGACACCATAGGGAGCAGAGTGACGTTGTCGCTGTCTTGTTGGGCCAGTTGTGCTTGCATGAGAGTTCTCGCTAGACGATATGCCCCGGCACCAACCGGGACTTCTGAGTTCTCATTATCAAGTAGCGGGCAAGCAAGCCGAACCGCAAGAAGAGGTGGAAAACCCCGCTATTTCTCAGACTGGCAGCGGCGGCTCGTCCATCAGCGCGACCTGCTCGCGCAGTTCGAGGATGCGGTCCTGCCAGTAGCGCTGCGTATTAAACCACGGGAAAGCCACCGGGAAGGCCGGGTCGTCCCAGCGCCGCGCCAGCCAGGCCGAGTAGTGCATCAGGCGCAAGGTGCGCAGCGCCTCGACCAGGTGCAGCTGGCGCGGGTTGAACTCGCAGAAATCCTCGTAGCCGGCCAGGATGTCGCACATCTGGCGCACCTGGTCGGCGCGGTCGCCGGACAGCATCATCCACAGGTCCTGGATCGCCGGCCCCATGCGGCTGTCGTCGAAGTCGACGAAGTGCGGGCCGGCGTCGGTCCACAGAACATTGCCGCCATGGCAATCGCCGTGCAGGCGCAGCTGCGGCAGCTCGCCGGCCCGGTCGTAGCTGCGGCGCACGCCGTCCAGCGCCTGCTGCGAGATGCTGGCATAGGCCTCCTGCAGGTCGGGCGGGATGAACTGGTTGGCCTGCAGATATGCGCAAGGCTCGGTGCCGAAGGTGGCGATGTCCAGCGCCGGCCGCTCCTGGTAAGGCTTGACCGCCCCCACCGCGTGGATGCGGGCGATGAAACGCCCGGTCCACTCCAACACCGACGGATCGCTCAATTCCGGCGCTCGGCCGCCGTGGCGGGTGAACACCGCAAAGCGGAAGCCATTAAAGTGATGCAGCGTCGAGCCGCCCAGCGCCAGCGCCGGCACCACGGGGATCTCCAGCGCCGCCAGTTCCTCGGTAAAAGCGTGCTCCTCCAGGATCGCCGCGTCGCTCCAGCGCCCCGGACGGTAAAACTTGACCACCAGCGGCTTCTCATCCTCGATGCCGACCTGGTAGACGCGGTTTTCATAGCTGTTCAGCGCCAGCAGGCGGCCGTCGCCGCGCAAGCCTATGCTGTCGAGCGCGTCGAGCACGCACTCGGGATTCAGCGCGGAATACGGATGCGGCACGGTTTCCTGCGCGCCGCCGTCGGGGCCGCCATGCTGGTCGGCCATGGCTGCGGCCAGCGCCGCCGCACGGGCGTCTTCTTCTTCGTCGTCGAAATGATCTTGGTTCATCCCCGCATTGTACGGGGCCGGCGTGTATACTGTCGGCTTCAATCCAAGAAAAGAGCAAGCCATGCAACTCGATCAGCCACTGAGCGAAAAAGAATTCGACGAATTAGACGCCTTCCTGCTGGGCGACCGCAGCCCCGAAGATGCGATGACGATGGACATGCTGCACGGCTACCTGACCGCCATCGCGATCGGCCCGGAAACCATCATGCCGGCCGAATGGCTGAAGGGCGTGTGGGGCAAGGAAGCCACCGACATCCCCAAGTTCAAGCACGAGAAGGAAGAGGAACGCATCCTCAACCTGATCATGCGCTTCATGAACGAAGTGCTGGTGACGTTCGAAGTCGCGCCCAAGGAATTCGAGCCGCTGTTTGTCGAGCACGAGCACGAAGGCCAGACCCTGATCGACGCCGAAGCCTGGTGCTGGGGCTTCTGGGAAGGCATGGAGCTGCGTCCGGGTTCTTGGGACGAGATCTGGGAATCGGAAGTCGGCGAGCTGATGAAGCCGATCTATCTGCTGGGCGCCGACGAGATCGAGGAAGAGGAACTGGCGCTGGTGGAAGATCCGGTCAAGGCGCACAAGCTGGGCCAGGAACTGGAAGCGAACTTGCCGGCCATCTACAAGTTCTGGGTGCCGCGCCGCAAGGCCGCCGTCACCACCCTCGTGCGCGACGAGCCGAAAGTCGGCCGCAACGACGACTGCCCTTGCGGCAGCGGCAAGAAGTACAAGAAGTGCCACGGCGCGGATACGGCGGAATAAGCCGATGACGATGCGGCGCGCGGCGCTTTGCCTGCTGTTGGCGGCCGCCTGCGCGTCCGCCACCGCGCAGACCGAACTCGTCGCCGACCGCACCACGCCCACCGAACAGGCCGGCAACGCCGCGCAGCTGCAAAGCCTGGACCGCGAAGCCTGGAGCGCCGGCATCTTTGAAGCCGGCGCCGGCGCCCTGCCCTACCGCTTGCTGCCGCCGCCCGACATCCAGCCCGGCCAGCGCTACCCGCTGGTGATCGTGCTGCACGGTTCCGGCGCGGTCGGCACCGACAACCGCAGCCAGCTCGGCCAGTTGGCCGTGTCGTGGGGCGCGCCGGCGATCCGCGCCCGCTTCCCGGCCTACGTGCTGGCGCCGCAGTTCCCCGAGCGCAGCGCCAACTACCAGCCTTCCGAAGCCGACGGCCTGCTGGCCGCCCGGCCCGGCCCCAATATCCCGACGCTGACCGCGCTGGTCGCCCAGCTCGGCAAGCAGCACCCGATCGCCGCCGACCGCATCTACATCACCGGCTTCTCGATGGGCGCCTCGGCCGCCACACAATCGCTGCTGTTCCAGCCGGGTATGTTTGCCGCTGCTGTCGCCTTCTCCGGCATTCCGCCGGAACGCGGCGCCGCCGCGCGGCTGTCGGCGACACCGCTGCTGATCGTGCACGGCAACGCCGACACCGAAAATCCCATCGAGCCCGACCGCGCGCTGGTCGCCGCCTTGCAGCGCCAGCCCGGCGCCAGGCTCCGCTTCCTCGAATACCAGGGCATGGAACACCAGGTTCCGGCCGACATGCTGCTGTCCGCCGCCTGGCGCGACTGGCTGTTCGCGCAGCGCCGCAGCGACTGACAGTTCTTGCCGCCGGACCTGACAATTTTTGTCCCCGCGCTGCAAATTTTGTCGCATCCCCCAAAAAATCAATGACTTAGCTTCTGGCATAAATGTTGCCTAATGACATGCATTGTCCAGAATAATAAGGGAGAAGCCGATGTCATTGTCACCAACCAGCGCCTGGTCTGTCGCTTGCATACTCAGCCTGAGCGGCTCCGTCTGGGCCGCCACCGCCACCATTGAAAGCTCCGCCAAAGGCCAGGTCCGGCTGGGGAGCAAAGTCTGGTTGGTCGGCAAGGTGGACGGCAAAGGCGTCTTCATGAACTTTGCCGTCAACGGCATCCCGGGTGGCAACGCCACCTATGGCAAGCTGAATTCGCAAAATGGCGAATACACCGCGCCCGCCGTGCTGCCGGCCAATGCCGTCATTACCATCACCGGCGCCACCACGCAATATGCTGGCGCCTACGCCAATATGACCGCCAGCACCACGCTGACGCTGAAGGCTGAAGCGACGCCGGTACCTACCCCAGCACCGGCACCAGCGCCAAGCCCGACACCAACGCCGGCGCCGGCACCGGCACCAACACCAGCCCCGGCGCCCGCCCCGCCGCCGATCGGCCAGCACCCCGTGCCGGACGCCGCCCGCATCAGCGCCGTGCGCCTGCTGGAGCAAGCCACCTTCGGCGCCACCCCTGCCGACGTCGCCGCAGTCAAGGCCAACGGCCAGGCCGCCTGGCTCAAGCAGCAATTCGCGCTGCCGGCCAGCGCCATCCCGGTCACCACCGACATGCGCGTGCTGCAAAACGCCTGGTACGACAACATGGCCAGCGGCCCGGACCAGTTGCGCCAGCGCATGATCTTCGCGCTGTCGCAACTGTTCGTCGTCTCCGCCGACAAGAACCCCTACGCCAACGAAATCCAGCCCTGGCTGACCGCGCTGTCGAACCATGCCTTCGGCAACTACGGCGCGCTGCTGCGCGAGATCACGCTCAATCCGGCCATGGGCAAATACCTCGACCTCGGCAACAGCATCGCGCCATCGCCGAATGAGAACTACGCGCGCGAAGTGATGCAGCTGTTCACGCTGGGCCCGGTGATGCTGAACCAGGACGGCAGCATGCAGACCGACCGCAACGGCGATCCGGTCCCGACCTACGACCAGGCCCGCATCAGCGACTTCGCGCGCGCCCTCAGCGGCTGGACCTACCCGGGCGCCAGCGCCACCGGCATCAACTGGGAAAACTTCAGCGGCCCGCTGCAGCCGCGCGACGCATTCCACGACAAGGCCAGCAAGACCTTGCTGCTGGGCGCCGTGCTGCCGGCCGGCCAGAGCGCCGTGCAGGACCTCGACGGCGTGATGCAGAACCTGTTCCAGCATCCCAACCTGCCGCCGTTCGTCGCCACCCGGCTGATACGCGCCTTCGTCACCAGCAATCCGAGCCCGGCCTACATCACGCGTGTGGCCGACGTGTTCGCCTATGGCGCGGCCGGGCGCGGCGACCTGCAGGCGACGCTGACCGCCGTGCTGACCGATCCCGAAGCGCGCCAGGACACGGCGGCCGCCGCGCAAGGCCGCCTGAAAGATCCGATGCTGCAATCGCTGGGCCTGTTCCGCGCGCTGGGCGCCACGATCAACGATCCAGGCAACCTGTTCTGGGACTACTTGCTGCTCGGCCAGAAGATCACCGCCGCGCCGAGCGTGTTCAATTTCTACTCGCCGATGACGCGCCTGCCCGGCGCGCCGCAGTACTACGGCCCGGAATTCCAGCTGTATGCGCCCAGCATGGCCGTGGCGCGCGCCAACTTCCTCTACAAATTTATTTCCGGCGAATACAAGGGCATGGTCAATCTCGACATCGCGCCGTTCGTCAGCGCGGCCGGCGACGCCACCACGCTGCTCAACCTGGTCGACTCCACCTTGCTGGCGGGGCGCATGTCGGCCACCGCACGGCAGGCGATCGGCACCGCCGTCAACGCCTCCGCCGACCAGCGCCAGCGCGCCATCACCGCGCTCTACCTCGCCGCCATCAGCGCCGAGTTCGCCGTCGCCCAATAAGAGAGGAATGCATATGAGCCACGCCACAACCCGCCGCCGCTTCCTTGGCGCCAGCGCGCTGTCCACCCTCGGCATGCTCGGCATCGCCGCGCCGGCGCGCGCCGCCGTCACCGACTACAAGGCGCTGGTCTGCGTCTATCTGTTCGGCGGCAACGACGGCAACAACATGATCGTGCCGCTCGACGGCGCCCGCTACGCGCAATACACCGCCATTCGCGGCAACCATGGCCTGGCGCTGTCGACCGCCGCCAAGACGCTGCTGGCGCCACGCAGCGCCACCTTGCAGGCGGTCGCCGATCCGATCGCGCAGCCGTTCGGCTTCCACTACGGCATGCCGGAACTCGACGCGCTCTACGGACAGGGCCAGGTCGCCGCCGTGCTCAACGTCGGCAGCCTGCGCCAGCCGCTCACCAAGGCGCAATACGCCGCCGGCGTCGCCGTGCCGGCGCAATTGTTTTCGCATCCCGACCAGACCATCCAGAACCAGGCCGGCACGCCCTCCTCCGCCGCCAGCGGCTGGGGCGGACGCCTGGTCGACGTGCTCGGCACCGGCGGCGACCTGGATGCGATCTCGGTCGGCGCCGGCGGCCTGTTTGTCGAAGGCGCCAGTACGCACGGCAATCTGTTGCCCGGCAACGGGCAGCTGGATTTGGCCGGCATGAATTTCTGGCCGCAGAAGGAGGCCGATGCGCGCCGCGCGGCGCTGGTGCAGATCCTGTCGGCGCAACATCCCAACCTGATCGCCAACGCCGCCAACAAGGCGCTGCTGAACGGCATGGAGCTGGTGACCGACCTCAAGGCCGCCAACGCCGGCGCGCCGCTGGCGACCGCGTTCCCCGGCACCTCGCTGGGACAGCAGTTGAAGACGGTGGCGCAGCTGATCCGCATCCGCGCGCCGCAAGGGCCGGGACGGCAGGTCTATTTCGTCTCTCTGAGCGGCTTCGACACGCACGGCGGCCAGGCCTACCAGCAGTTCGACATGCTGCGCCAGGTATCGCAGGCGCTGGCCGCGTTCCAGCTGGCGCTGTCGGAAGTCCGCGCCGAGCGGCAAGTGACCAGTTTCACCATGTCCGAGTTCGGCCGCACCTTGCAGCCGGCCAGCGGCGGCACCGACCACGCCTGGGGCAACCATCACCTGGTGCTGGGCGCGGCGGTCAAGGGCGGCGTGTATGGGCGGTTCCCCGATTTCAAGCTGGGCGGCAAGGATGACGCCACCGGGCGCGGCGCGTGGATACCGCAGTTCTCCAACCAGCAATATGGCGCCACGCTGGGCCGCTGGTTCGGCGCCGATGCGGATACGCTGGAAAACCAGATCTTCAAGAACGAACTGGGCAACTTCGCGCTGAAGGACCTCGGCTTCATGGGATAGGGAGCTGCCCCGCTTTCTAAAGTAGAATTTAGGCATCATTTTCCTGGATGCCTATGTTCTCACTGCCGTTCAAGCTGCCGACCACGGCCACCGCGCCGTTCTGCCCCTCCGAAGTCGCCGGCACCGTCCAGGTGCCCGAGGGCGATCCATTCTGGAAGAAAGTAATGCGTTTCGCCGGTCCCGGCCTGCTGGTCTCGGTCGGCTACATGGACCCGGGCAACTGGGCCACCGCGATACAGGGCGGCTCGCAGTTCGGCTATCAGCTGCTGTTCATGGTGGTGCTGTCGAGTTTGGCGGCCATCGTGCTGCAATGCCTGAGCATGCGGATGGGCATCGTCACCGGCAAGGATCTGGCGGTGCATTGCCGCGAGCAGTACCGGCCGGCGGCCAGCAAGACGCTGTGGGGCTTCGCGGAGATTTCCATCATCGCCTGCGACCTGGCCGAAGTGCTGGGCTGCGCGCTGGCGTTCAAGCTGCTGCTGGGGGTGTCGTTGCCGGTCGGCGTGGCGCTGACGGCGCTCGACACCTTGATCGTGCTCGGCCTGAAAGGCAAAGGCTTCCGGCGGATCGAGGCGATTGTGCTGGGATTGATCTTGACCGTCGCCATCTGCCTGTTCAGCGAACTGGTGTTCATCAAGCCGGACTGGCATGCGGTGGCGGCGGGACTGGTGCCGTCGCTGTCGGCCTTGTCGTCGCGCGAGCCGCTGTACCTGGCCATCGGCATTCTTGGCGCGACCGTGATGCCGCACAATCTGTACCTGCACTCGTCGGTGGTGCAGACGCGCGTGGTGTCGCCAAAGGACAGCGCCAAGCGCGAAGCGATCGGCCTGTCGCGCATCGACACCGTGGTCTCGCTGCTGCTGGCCCTGCTGATCAACGGCGCGATCCTGGTGCTGGCCGCCGCCGCGTTCCACCAGCCGGGAAATGCGCGTGAGCTCGATATCGACGACGCCTACCGCTTGCTGGAACCGGTGGCCGGCACGGCGCTGGCGGCGATCCTGTTCGGGCTGGCCTTGCTGGCTTCCGGGCAAAGCTCGACCTTCACCGGCACCATCGCCGGCCAGGTCATCATGGAAGGTTTCCTGAAGTTGAAGATCCCGTGCTGGCAGCGCCGCATCATCACGCGCGGCCTGGCCTTGGTGCCGGCGATGATCGGCGTGCTGACCTTGGGCGAGCACTCGGTCGGCAAGCTGCTGGTGCTGAGCCAGGTGGTACTCAGCCTGCAACTGCCGTTCGCCATGTACCCGCTGATCAGCCTGACCTCGCAGCGCCGCATCATGGGCGGTTTCGTCAACGCCTGGTGGACCACCGCGCTGGCGTGGCTCCTGTTCGCCGTGATCTCATCGGCCAACCTCTGGCTGGTGTGGCAGGCATTCGCGGAATAAGCGAGAACAAAACCGGGGTCAGATACCGGCAATCGGACACAAACTCAGCAGCAACATGGCTGAGGCCGTGTCCGGTTGCCGGAACTGCCCCGGCGTTGTCGCGATTACAATTTAATGAAGTGCTCGCGGTAGTATTTCAGCTCTTCGATCGACTCGATGATGTCGGCCAGCGCGGTGTGCATCTGGTGTTTCTTGAAGCCGGCCACCATTTCCGGCTTCCAGCGCTTGCCCAGCTCTTTCAGCGTCGACACGTCGATATTGCGGTAATGGAAAAACGCCTCCAGCTTCGGCATGTAGCGCACCATGAAGCGGCGGTCCTGGCCGATGGTGTTGCCGCACATCGGCGCCTTGCCCTTCGGCACCCACAGCTTCAGGAACTTGATCAGCTCTTCCTCGGCTTGCGCCTCGCTCACGGTCGACGCCTTGACGCGGTCGATCAGGCCCGAGCGGCCATGCGTGCCCTTGTTCCAGTTGTCCATCTTGTCCAGCGTCTCGTCCGACTGGTGGATCACAAACACAGGCGCTTCTGCCAGCACGTTCAAATGCATGTCGGTGACGATCACGGCCACTTCGATGATGCGGTCGGTGTCGGGCTCCAGCCCGGTCATCTCCATATCAACCCAGACCAGGTTGTACTCATTCTGGCGCGGGGCGGCCGCCGCCGGTGCGGAACCTTCTGGCAAATCATTAGCTTGTGACATAATTCTCTCTTGGCCGTCTTTGGCCATCCTGTTTATCCGAATCCGCCATTTTCTCACAGGCATAGAATGTATTCACTCGCGTTTTCGATTTTGTTTGTTTCTTTCATCGTTTTGACGCTGATCGTGCGCTTCTGGCTGGCCTCGCGCCATATCCGCCATGTGCTGTCGCACCGCAGCGCCGTGCCGGCCGAATTCGCCGAGAAAATCCCCCTCGCCGCCCACCAGAAGGCGGCCGACTACACCATCGCGCGCACCAAGTTCGGCCTGCTGACCTTGCTCATCGACACCCTGGTGCTGGTCGGCTTTACGCTGCTGGGCGGCCTGCAATGGCTGTCGGTGCAGATTTTCAACGCCACCGGCCCCGGCATGGTCTACCAGCTGGCCCTGCTGGCCGCCTACGCGCTGATCGCCGGCGCCATCGCGCTGCCGTTCGACTACTACAAGCAGTTCGGCCTGGAGCAGCGTTTCGGTTTTAACAAGATGACGCCGGGCCTGTTCTTCGGCGACATGGTCAAGGGCACGCTGCTGGGCGCGGCCATCGGCCTGCCGCTGGTGTGGGTCATGCTGACCTTGATGGCCAAGTCCGGCAACCTGTGGTGGTTGTACGCCTGGCTGGTGTGGAGCGGCTTCCAGCTGCTGATGATGGTGCTGTTCCCGACCGTGATCGCGCCGATGTTCAACAAGTTCACGCCGCTGGAAGACCAGTCGCTCAAGTCGCGCATCGAGGGCCTGATGGCGCGCGTCGGCTTCGCCTCCAAGGGCCTGTTCGTGATGGACGGCTCCAAGCGCAGCGCCCACGGCAACGCCTACTTCTCCGGCTTCGGCGCCAACAAGCGCATCGTGTTCTTCGACACCCTGCTGTCGCGCCTGCAGCCGCAGGAAATCGAGGCGGTGCTGGCGCACGAGCTGGGCCACTTCAAGCTCAAGCACATCATCAAGCGCATCGCCATGATGTTCGCGCTGTCGCTGGCCTTCCTGGCCCTGCTGGGCTACCTGAAGAACCAGCTGTGGTTCTACACCGGCCTGGGCGTCGATCCGCTGGTGCTGCCGGGCCAGACCAACGACGCCATGGTGCTGCTGCTGTTCATGCTGACCCTGCCGGTGTTCACCTTCCTGTTCGGCCCGCTGACCTCGATCAGCTCGCGCAAGCACGAATTCGAGGCCGACGCCTTCGCCGCCAAGCATACCGACGCCCGCGACCTGGTCTCGGCGCTGGTCAAGATGTACGAGGACAACGCCTCGACCCTGACCCCGGATCCGCTGCACTCGGCGTTCTACGACTCGCACCCGCCGGCCAGCGTGCGCATCCGCCACCTGCACATGGCGGCGGCATCATGATCGCCACCGGCGCCGACCTGCTGGCCAGCCGCTGCCGTCCGGCCACGCACGCGCTGGACGCCGCCGAGGCCGCGCGCCTGCTGACGCTGGTGCCCGGCTGGGCGCTGGAAGACGGCAAGCTGGTGCGCACCTTTACCTTTAAAAACCACTATCGGACCATGGCCTTCGTCAACGCGCTGGCATACCTGAGCCACACTGAAGACCATCACCCTGAAATGACCGTCACCTACAACCGCTGTATCGTGCGCTACGATACCCACTCGGCCCACGGCCTGACCGACAACGACTTCATCTGCGCCGCCAAGGCCAGCGCGCTGTACGACTCGGCGGTGAGCGCATGAACAAGCCAGCCGGCCAGCAACTGACCGCCATCATCATCGCCGCCCACGGCCGCCACTACCTGGCCGAGGTCGACGGCGCCAAGCTGCAATGCGTCACGCGCGGCAAGAAGACCAACGTCGCCGTCGGCGATCTCGTGCGCATCACGCTGACCTCGCCCGACCAGGGCGTGATCGACAGGATCGAGGAACGCAAGACCCTGCTCTACCGCTCGGACCAGTACAAGTCCAAGCTGCTGGCGGCCAACCTGACGCAGCTGTTCATCGTCGTCGCGACCGAGCCCGGCTTCGCCGACGACCTGGTGTCGCGCTCGCTGGTGGCGGCCGAGGCGGCCGGCATCAAGGCCCACCTGATCCTCAACAAGACCGACGTCACCGAATCGCTGGCGCGCACCCGCGAGCGCCTGCAGCCCTACGCCGCGCTGGGCTATCCGGTGCACGAGGTGTCGGCCAAGGGCAAGCCGGAGGAAACGCTGGCCACGCTGAAGCCGCTGCTGGCCGGCCAGTCGTCGATCCTGATCGGCCAGTCCGGCATGGGCAAGTCCTCGCTGATCAACCTGCTGGTGCCGGACGCCGACATCGCCGTGCGCGAGATTTCCGCCGCGCTCGACACCGGCAAGCACACCACCACCTTCACCCGGCTGTACCAGCTGCCGGAACTGGGGCCGGACTCGTCGATCATCGACTCGCCCGGCTTCCAGGAATTCGGCCTGTACCACCTGAGCGAAGGCATGCTGGAGCGCGCCTTCGTCGATTTCGCGCCCTACCTGGGGCACTGCAAGTACTACAATTGCCGCCACCTGATCGAGCCGCAATGCGCGATCCTGGCGGCCGTGGCGGACGGCAAGGTCGCCAAGATGCGCCACACGCTGTACGGCCAGCTCTTGCACGAATCATCACAAACATTGTATTAACAAAAACAATGACGATGGCGCGCGCATAAGCTGCGTTTGAGGTCTATAATTCCTCAAGGCAAGTATTGGGGTAGCCATGGAAATTTTTGCGCTCGACGATGAGTTGGCCCGGTGGGAAGCAGCCCTGCATCCCCTGCGCGGACCTGCGCGCCTGCCGGCGCTGGTGCCGCTGGCCTGGCATCTGCGCCAGCGCGACACCGCCCGCGCCGTCGCGCTGGCCACCGAAGGCCTGCAACTGCTGCCCGCCGCCAGCCTCGCCGCCGACGCCATGGCGCTGCTCGCCGCGCGGCTGCAGCTGGTGCAGGCGGAAGCGGCCTGGCTCTCCGGCCAGCTGGACGCCGCCGACCAGCTGGCGGCGCAAGCCTATGCCCAACTGTCCCACCTCAACGACCATACCGGCTGCGCCGACGCCCACTGGCTGCGCGCCTGGATCGCCATCGACCGCGGCGACCACCTGCTGGGCGAAGCGGAACTGGAGCGCATGTCGGCCGCCGCCCGCCAGGTCGGCGACCGCCAGCGCAGCGAAATCGCCGAAGCGGCCAACGCCCGCTGGACCGTGCTGCGCGACCTGCCGACGGCCGAGCGCCGCTGGGGCCAGCACTTCGACCTCGAGGATGGCCGCCGGCCGGCCGCCGTCGCCGCCTGGATCTACGACTACTACGGCCTGGCCGCCAGCCAGCTGAGCGACTTCGGCGCCGCCGCCGCCCACTACCTGCGCTGCTACGAGGCGGCGCTGGAAACCGGCCAGCTGCGCATGGCGATCACCGCCGCCGTCAACATCGGCCTCGATTTCACCATCCTCAACGACCACCACGCGGCGCTGGAATGGATGGAGAGCGCGCTCGACCTGGCCCGTCCCACCGGCTGGCCGCGCAGCATCGGCGCCTGCCTGATGCACACCGCCGACACCATGCGCCGCCTGGGCCGGCTGGACGCCACCGAAGAAATGCTGAAGGAGGCGCTGGACATCCTGGCGCCGCTGTCGGGTGGCCGCAGCTACGCCACCGCCCTGCACTACCTGGGCGACCTGTCGCTGGACCAGGGCAAGCACGCCGCCGCGCTGGACGCCTTCCGCCAGCTGGAGCACCGCGCCGACGCCCTGCGCCAGGCAGACTTCCAGAGCATCGCCCGGCGCGGCCAGGCGCACGCGCTGTGCTTCCTCGACCGGCCGCAGGAAGCGCTGGAGATGGCCGCCCGCGCCGCCAAGCTGGCGGCCGGCCAGGCCAACCTGTACAACCACGTCGCCGCGCTGCGCGTGATGTCGGCGATCCATGTGCGCCACAAGCTGCCGCCGCCGCCCGGCATGACCGAGCCCAACGCCACGCTGCACTATCTGCACCAGGCGCTGGCGGTGGCCGCCGGCATCGACGGCTACACCCTGCCCGGCGACCTGCACGACGCGCTGGCGCGCGAGTATGCGCAGATCGGCGACTACGCCCAGGCCTACGCCGCCGCGCAATCGGCCGCCGCCGCGCGCGAGAAGACCCACAGCCAGGACGCCACCAACCGCGCCATCGCCATGCAGGTGCACCACCAGACCGAACACGCGCGCGCCGAAGGCTTCCATCACCGCGAACTGGCCGCCTCCGAAGCGCGCCGCGCCGAAGTGCTGCAGCAGACCACGGCCACGCTGGAGCGCCTGTCGGTCATCGGCCAGGAGATCACCACCCATCTCGACGCGACGGCGGTGTTCCAGGCGCTGGACCGCCACGTGCAGGCGCTGCTGCCGGCGAACACCTTCGCGATCTATATGTGCGACGCCGGCGGCGCCAGCATCACGCGCGCCTTCGGCGTCGAGAACGGCCAGCCGCTGCCGGCCAACACCATCGCGCTGGACAACCCGCGCGCCAACTCGTCCCTGAGCCTGCGCGAACGGCGCGAAGTCTACGTCGAGCAGCTCGACCCGCAGACCATCTTCCTCACGCCCGGCACGCTGCCCACCGCCAGCGCGCTGTACGTGCCGCTGCTGGTGGGCGAGCGCGCCATCGGCGTGATGACGGTGCAGGCCATGCACGCCCGCGCCTACGGCGAGCGCGAACGGCTGATCTTCCGCACGCTGTGCGCCTACGGCGCCATCGCGCTCGACAACGCCGAGGCCTACCGCCAGCTCAAGGACGCGCAAACCCAGCTGGTGTCGCAGGAAAAGCTGGCGGCCCTGGGCTCGCTGATGGCCGGCGTGGCGCACGAGCTGAATACGCCGATCGGCAACAGCCTGCTGATCGCCAGCACGCTGATGCAAAAGACCGAGGAGCTGGAGACGCAGCTGAACGGCCCAGGCCTGAAGCGCTCCGACCTGGCCAGCTACATGGCGGACGCCCGCAAGGCCCACGAGCTGGTGATGCGCGGCCTGACCAGCGCGGCGGAACTGGTCAACAGCTTCAAGCAGGTGGCGGTGGACCGCACCACCGAGCAGCGCCGCATGTTCAACCTGCAGCAGGTGTCGCACGAAGTGATCGCCACCATGATGAACCGCATCCGCGCTTCCAGCCACCGCATCGAGATCGAGGTGCCGGAGTCGATTTCGATGGACAGCTATCCCGGCCCCTTCGGCCAGGTGATCGCCAATTTCATCAACAACGCGCTGCTGCACGCCTTCGGCAAGGAGCGCAGCGGCAGCATGTGGCTGCGCGCCACCACGCCGGCCGACGGCCGCGTGCTGGTGACCTTCCGCGACAACGGCGGCGGCATCGCGCCCGAGCATATGTCGCGCATCTTCGATCCCTTCTTCACCACCAAGCTCGGCCAGGGCGGCAGCGGCCTGGGACTGTCGATCAGCTACAACATTGTCACTTCGCTACTGGGCGGCCATATCAGCGTGCACAGCGCGCTCACCGGCACCACGTTCACCCTCGACCTGCCGCTGACGGCGCCGGCGCACCAGGCCGCCGCCACGACGCAGATCTATCATTGACGCGGGAGCGCGCTAAGTACCTGTATAGACAGCATAATCTGCGGCAATTAGCCCTATCCGCCGAATTGCCTTTATAATTGTTCGGCTAAGCCGGCCAGGCACCTCGCCCCACGCCCGCTCACCTGTCAGTTGTCACTATGTCTATCCAAAAACCGATCAAGCATTACCTGCAGTTTTCCGACCTTACGTTAGCCGAATACGAGTACGTAATTGAACGCGCGCACCTGATCAAACGGAAATTCAAGAACTACGAGATCTACCACCCGCTGATCGACCGCACGCTGGTCATGGTGTTCGAGAAGAACTCGACCCGCACGCGCCTGTCCTTCGAGGCCGGCATGCACCAGTTGGGCGGCGCGGCGATCTACCTCAACACCCGCGACTCCCAGCTGGGCCGCGGCGAGCCGGTGGAAGACGCCGGCCAGGTGATGAGCCGCATGTGCGACATCATCATGGTGCGCACCTTCGGCCAGGACATCATCGAGCGTTTCGCCGCCAATTCGCGCGTGCCGGTGATCAATGGCCTGACCAACGAGCACCACCCGTGCCAGGTGTTCGCCGACATCTTCACCTACTACGAGCACCGCGGCGCCATCACCGGCAAGACGGTGGCCTGGATCGGCGACGCCAACAACATGCTGTACTCGTGGCTGCAGGCGGCCGAGGTGTTCGGCTTCCACGTCAACGTCTCGACGCCGAAGGGCTACGACATGGACATGTCGCTGGTCTCGACCGACCGCTACACCTTCTTCGAGAACCCGTCCGACGCCTGCGAAGGCGCGCACCTGGTCAACACCGACGTCTGGACCAGCATGGGCTACGAAGAGGAAAACGCCGCCCGCCTGAAAGCCTTCGACGGCTGGATCGTCGACGGCGCCAAGATGGCGCGCGCCGCGCCGGACGCGCTGTTCATGCACTGCCTGCCCGCCCACCGCGGCGAGGAAGTCTCGGCCGACGTCATCGACGGCCCGCAGTCGGTGGTCTGGGACGAGGCGGAAAACCGCCTGCACATCCAGAAGGCCCTGATCGAATACCTGCTGATCGGCCGCGTCGACAACACGTAATTCGTCATTCCCGCCCAGGCGGGAACGACGGCGGAAACAACTTTACCTAGGAATGGAATCAACATGAGCGATATTAAAAAAGTAGTCCTCGCCTACTCGGGCGGCCTCGATACCTCCGTCATCCTCAAGTGGCTGCAGGATAACTACCAGTGCGAGATCGTCACCTTCACCGCCGACCTGGGCCAGGGCGAAGAGCTGGAGCCGGCGCGCGCCAAGGCCATCAAGTTCGGCATCAAGCCTGAGAACATCTACATCGACGACGTGCGCGAAGAATTCGTGCGCGACTTCGTGTTCCCCATGTTCCGCGCCAATACCGTGTACGAAGGCGAATACCTGCTGGGCACCTCGATCGCGCGTCCGCTGATCGCCAAGCGCCTGATCGAGATCGCCAACGAGACCGGCGCCGATGCCATCTCGCACGGCGCCACCGGCAAGGGCAACGACCAGGTGCGCTTCGAGCTGGGCGCCTACGCGCTGAAGCCGGGCGTCAAAGTGATCGCGCCGTGGCGCGAGTGGGACCTGCTGTCGCGCGAAAAACTGCTGAAGTACGCGGAAGACGCCGGCATCGCCATCGACATGAAGCACAAGAACGGCGGCGCGCCGTACTCGATGGACGCCAACCTGCTGCACATCTCCTTCGAAGGCCGCCACCTGGAAAACCCGAGCGCCGAAGCCGAGGAATCGATGTGGCGCTGGAGCGTCAGCCCCGAGGCGGCGCCGGACCAGGCCGAGTACCTGGACATCGAATACGAGCGCGGCGACATCGTCGCCCTGAACGGCGTGCGCATGTCGCCAGCCACCGTGCTGACCGAACTAAATCGCCTGGGCGGCAAGCACGGCATCGGCCGCCTCGACCTGGTGGAGAACCGCTACGTCGGCATGAAGTCGCGCGGCTGCTACGAAACCCCCGGCGGCACCATCATGCTGAAGGGCCACCGCGCCATCGAATCGATCACGCTGGACCGCGAAGTGGCCCACCTGAAGGACGACCTGATGCCGCGCTACGCGTCGATGATCTACAACGGCTACTGGTGGGCGCCGGAGCGCGTCGCGATCCAGACCCTGATCGACCACACCCAGGCCACCGTCAACGGCTGGGTGCGCGTCAAGCTGTACAAGGGCAATGTGATCGTCGTCTCGCGCGATTCGAAGACCGACTCCCTGTTTGATATGAACATCGCCACCTTTGACGAAGACGGCGGCGCCTACAACCAGGCCGACGCCGGCGGTTTCATCAAGCTGAACGCGCTGCGCATGCGCATCGCCGCGAACGCCCGCCTGAAGCGCGGTCAATAAGCGACACACGAGAGCCGCTCGATGAGCGGCTCTTTTTTTTGTCCTCCGCAAAGGGCGACAAAATGATACATTGCTCCCACAGCCTGATCAGAGTGGAGCGTATATGCTTAAAGACCTCAGTATCAAGACAAAACTCGCCGGCGGCTTCGGCGCCATCGTCGCCATCATCCTGGTCCTGCTGGCGACGGCCTACACCAATTTCAGCAAGCTCTCCACCGCCAGCGAGTGGGACCGGCATACGCTGCAGGTGCTGCTGGAAGCGAACCAGATCGAGACCGCCCTGCTGCAGATCCAGACCTCGACCCGCGGCTTCATGCTGACCGGCGACGAGAGCACCACCGCGCCGATCCCCACCGAGGAAGAAGCCGTGCGCCGCCACCTGGCCAACATTCTCCAGCTCACCTCCGACAATCCGATCCAACAGGAGCGCCTGAAGCGTCTCGGCCCCATGATGGAAAACTGGATCATCAATGTGATCCATCCTTTGCTGGACAAACGGCGCGCATTGAACAAGCAGATGGGCGTGTCGCAGCAGGTGGCGACGGCGGCCGATGTGCTGAACGGCGCCAGGACAGTCGCCGAGGTGCGGCAGCTGATCCACGATATCAGCGCCGATGAAGAACGCCTGCTGGCGCTGCGCTCGCAGACCTCGAACAATCTGCAGCAGACGATGGCCACGCTGCTGATCCTGGGCGGCGGCATCTGCGTAGTGCTGGCCATCGTCGTCGGCTACCTGCTGTCGGCGGCGCTGCTGGGTCCCTTGAACAAACTGACCGCCGCCGTCGGCCGCATCGCCGGCGGCGAGCAATCGGCGCGCGCCGACGTCTTGTCCCGTGACGAGCTGGGTGAAGTCACGACCGCATTCAACCACATGGCACAGGCCATCCAGGACAACCAGGCCAACGAGCTGGCGGCCACCAACCTGCTCAAGTCCAAGGTCGATTCGCTGCTCGGCGTGGTCTCCAAGGCCGCAGCGGGCGATTTGACCGGCAAGGTCGAGGTCTCCGGCAGCGACGCCATCGGCCAGCTGGCCCATGGCCTGGACCGCATGTTCGAGAACCTGCGCGCGCTGCTCAACAACATCCAGAAGGCCGGCATCCAGGTCACCACTTCGGCCACCGAGATCGCCGCCTCGGCCAAGCAGCAGGAAGCGACCGGCATCGAGCAGGCCCAGACCAGCGTCGAGATCCTCAGCACCACCAAGGAAATCTCCGCCAACACCTCGCAGCTGCTCAAGACCATGGAGGACGCCACCGCCGTCGCCGACTACACCACCAACGCCACCGCCGACGCCCAGACCAACCTGCGCCGCATGGACAGCACCATGCAGCACATGGTCTCGGCCACCGACTCGATCAACGCCAAGCTGGCCGCGCTGTCCGAGAAAGCCTCCAACATCAACAGCGTGCTGATCACCATCACCAAGGTGGCCGACCAGACCAACATCCTCTCGCTCAACGCCGCCATCGAGGCCGAAAAGGCCGGCGAGGCCGGGCGCGGCTTCTCGGTGGTGGCCACCGAAATCCGCCGCCTGGCCGACCAGACCTCGGTCTCCACCTGGGACATCGAGCAGATGCTCAAGGAGATGCAGTCGGCCGTCTCGGCCAGCGTGATGGGCATGGACAAATTCTCCGAAGAGATACGCCGCAGCGTCGGCGAGGTGCGCCAGGTGACCGACCAGCTGTCGGGCGTGATGGACCAGGTGCAGAAGCTGGCGCCGCAGTTCGACGTGGTGCTGCAGGGGATGCAGTCGCAGGCCGTGGGCGCGCAGCAGATCTCGGAAACCATGATGCAGCTGAACGAGGCCACCCAGCAGACCGTGGAATCGCTCAAGGCCACCAGCGAAGCGGTGCACCAGCTTCAATACGCGGCGGGCGACCTGCAGACCAGTGTCGCCAACTTTGCCGTGGCGGCCTGAGCGTGGGACAATGGCGGATGAACCGTGGCACATGGAGATCAAATGTTTAAAGACCTGAGCATCAAAAAGAAGCTGTACCTGAGTTTTGGCGCCATCCTCGCCATCATCCTGGTGCTGCTGTCCATCGCGTACAACCGCTTCAACAGCCTGTCCGACGCCAACGGCTGGGACAGGCACACGATGGAGGTGATCCAGGACATCGACAGCTTGCGCAACGACCTGCTGCAAGTCCAGGTGGAGGCGCGTGGCTACTACCTGACCGGCAGCGCCGAACGCCTTGAGCGAGCGCGCAAGGAAATGCGCGACATTCCCGCCTCCATCCTGACGCTGCAAAAAATAACCAGCGATAATCCAACCCAGGTTGCTCGCTTTAAAAAGCTGGAAGCCATGATCAACGCCTGGTCCAAGGACGTCATCGAGTCGCAGCTGGCGCTGCGCGAATCGATGGGCGACAAGCCCGGTGCGGCCGATGCCATGGGCCGCACCAACCAGCTGTCGGGCACCGCCTCCGCCATCGGCGAGGTCTATAAAATCATGAACCAGGCGGCGGACGAAGAGCACAAGCTGCTGGCCGTCCGCGCCGAGGCATCCAACGCGCTGCAGGAAACCATGCGCCTGATACTGACCGCCGGCGGCGTCGCCTGCGTGCTGCTGTCGGCGGCCATCGCCTGGCTGCTGGTCCGTTCGCTGCTGACGCCCTTGAACAACCTGACCCACGCGGTCGGCCGCATCGCCGGCGGCGAGCAATCGGCGCGCGCAGCGGTGCTCTCCGGCGATGAGCTGGGCCGGGTGAGCACGGAATTCAACCGCATGGCGCAATCCATCCAGGACAGCCAGGCCAACGAGCTGGCGGCCACCAACCTGCTCAAGTCCAAGGTCGATTCGCTGCTCGGCGTGGTCTCCAAGGCCGCAGCGGGCGATTTGACCGGCAAGGTCGAGGTCTCCGGCAGCGACGCCATCGGCCAGCTGGCCCATGGCCTGGACCGCATGTTCGAGAACCTGCGCGCGCTGCTCAACAACATCCAGAAGGCCGGCATCCAGGTCACCACCTCGGCCACCGAGATCGCCGCCTCGGCCAAGCAGCAGGAAGCGACCGGCATCGAGCAGGCCCAGACCAGCGTCGAGATCCTCAGCACCACCAAGGAAATCTCCGCCAACACCTCGCAGCTGCTCAAGACCATGGAGGACGCCACCGCCGTCGCCGACTACACCACCAACGCCACCGCCGACGCCCAGACCAACCTGCGCCGCATGGACAGCACCATGCAGCACATGGTCTCGGCCACCGACTCGATCAACGCCAAGCTGGCCGCGCTGTCCGAGAAAGCCTCCAACATCAACAGCGTGCTGATCACCATCACCAAGGTGGCCGACCAGACCAACATCCTCTCGCTCAACGCCGCCATCGAGGCCGAAAAGGCCGGCGAGGCCGGGCGCGGCTTTTCGGTCGTGGCCACCGAAATCCGCCGCCTGGCCGACCAGACCTCGGTCTCCACCTGGGACATCGAGCAGATGCTCAAGGAGATGCAGTCGGCCGTCTCGGCCAGCGTGATGGGCATGGACAAATTCTCCGAAGAGATACGCCGCAGCGTCGGCGAGGTGCGCCAGGTGACCGACCAGCTGTCGGGCGTGATGGACCAGGTGCAAAAGCTGGCGCCGCAGTTCGACGTGGTGCTGCAGGGGATGCAGTCACAGGCCGTGGGCGCGCAGCAGATCTCGGAAACCATGATGCAGCTGAACGAGGCCACCCAGCAGACCGTGGAATCGCTCAAGGCCACCAGCGAAGCGGTGCACCAGCTTCAATACGCGGCGGGCGACCTGCAGACCAGCGTCGCCAACTTCGCGGTCGCGGTGTAAGCGGAGCCGCCGATGAAACTCCTCATCTTCCACATCGGCGCCGACCGCTATGGCCTGCGCCTGCGCGACGTGGTCCGCGTGCTGCCGCTGCTGGAACTCAAGCACCTGCCGCTGGCGCCGGATCCGGTGGCGGGGCTGATGGATTTCCATGGCCAGTCGGTGCCGGTGATCGACTTGTGCCGGGCCAGCGGCCTGCCATCCGGCGAGGACCATTTCGACACCCGCATCATCGTCGCCGACTACCACGCGCCGGAAGGCACGGACCACCTGCTCGGCTTGCGCGCCGAGCGCGTGCTGGGGGTGCAGGAAGTGAGCGAGGCGCAGCTGGCCGACAGCGGCGTGCAAGCGGCGCCTTTCCTCGGCCAGGTCGCCAGCGACGCGCAGGGCATGCTGCAACTGGTCGAACTTGAACAACTGTTGCCCGAGTCGCTGCGCGCGCTGCTGTTCCAGCCATCATGACGCCCGCCCAGTCCATGCTGCGCAAGGCCACCGGCTTGAGCCTGTCCAAGTCCCTGGTCGAACGCGCCATCAGGAACCGCATGGAGCAAACCGCCGTCGCCGACCAGGACCAGTACCTGGAGCAGATGACGCCGGAGGAGCTGACCGAGCTGATCGAACTGGTGGTGGTGCCGGAATCGTGGTTCTACCGCGACCAGCAGGCCTTCCACGCCGCCGCCGATTTCGTCCGCACGCGGCTGGCCGCCGACAACGGCCGCCTGGTGCGCATCCTGTCCATCCCCTGCGCCGGCGGCGAGGAACCGTACACGATCGCGATGGTGCTGTCCGACGCCGGCATCCCGCCGGGGAGCTTCATCATCGACGCCTTCGACATCAGCCCCGGCTGCGTCGAACGCGCCAAAAGCGGCATCTACGGCCGCAACGCCTTCCGCAGCCAGGAGATGGGCTTCCGCGACCGCTACTTCAGCCACCTCGGCGATGACGAGTACCGCATCGCCGACGCGATCCGCAAGCAGGTCCGCATCAAGCAGGGCAACCTGCTGGAGTTCGACCTGGGCACGCGCACCGGCTACTACGACGTGATCTTCTGCCGCAACCTGCTGATCTACTTCGACAAGCCGACCACCAAGGCCGCCATCGCCAAGCTGGAAGCCTTGCTGGCGTCCGACGGCCAGCTGTTCGCCGGCTATGCCGAGGTGCCCTCGTTCTGCCAGCACGGCTTTGCGCCGCTGAAGTACGCACAGGCGTTCGGCCTGACCAAGGAGGCCGCCGCCGCGCCGCGCAAGACGGCGCACCCCGGCGCCTCGGCCGCCAAGGCCGCGCCGCCGGCGGCGCGCCTGGCCCGGGGCACAGCGCAGCAGCAGCCCGCGCCACCGGCACCCCGCGCAGCGAAGCCGCCGGCCGCGCCGGCGCCCAAGGCCGCAGCGAAGCCGACCGCCGCGACCACGCCCGCCGTCGACCTGCTGGTCGAGGCGCGCCGCCTGGCCGACCTGGGCGACGTCAAGGCCGCCGAAAGCACATGCCGCGACCATCTGGCGCAGCAGCCCGATTCGGCCGAAGCCTATTTCATCCTCGGCCTGCTGAACGAGTTGACCAACAAAATCAAGCTCGCCGAAGACTACTGGAAGCGCTGCATCTACCTGCAGCCCGACCACTACGAAGCGCTGTGCCACCTGGCGCTGCTGGCCGAGGCCAACAACGACGCCACCGGCGCCGCCGCGCTCAAGGCCCGCGCCGCGCGCATCTACAAACGCCAGCAAGCATAAAGGCGACCACACATGACGAACACCACCTCCCCCATCGCCATTGTCGACATCGACGACTGCTGGAACCGCATCGGCGTGGTCGGCGACCAGAGTTGCGAGAAGCTGGAGCAGGCCGTCCACTGCCGCAACTGCGAGGTCTACGCCGGCGCCGCCCAGCGCAACCTGCAGCGCGTGGTCGGCGACGACTACAAGAAGGACTGGGCCGCGCACTTCCGCCAGGCCGCCTCCGGCGCCCGGCAGCTCGACGCCTCCTGCCTGGTGTTCCGCATCGGCCGCGAATGGCTGTCGCTGCCGACCAGGATGTTCGTCTCGGTGGCGCCGCAAGCCAGGCCGCACCGCCTGCCGCATCGCAACGGCCGTGGCCTGAGCGGCATCGTCAACGTCGGCGGCACGCTCTATCCCTGCATGTCGCTGGCCGACCTGCTGGGCATCGACGCCAGCGAAGGCGAAGCCGCCACCAATCGCCACACCTTCGCCCGCGTGCTGCTGACGCAATGGGAAGACCAGGCCTACGCGCTGCCGGTGGCCGACCTGCATGGCATCCTGCGCTACGCCACGGCCACGGTGCAGGCGCCGGCCGCCACCATCAACAAGGGCTTGTCCCGCTTCCTGACCGGCGTGATTTCGCATGAAGACATGCATATCGGCGTACTGGACGAAGCGCTGATCGGCTATCAACTCGCGAGGACCCTGCGATGAGCCAGGATAAAGACAAGCTCGGCAACGCAGACCTGAGCCAGTTTTCCATGCTGGACCTGTTCCGCATGGAGGCGGACAGCCAGACCCAGATCCTGACCGACGGCCTGCTGGCGATGGAGCGCCTGAAGGACGACGCCGGCGCGGTCGAATCGATGATGCGCGCGGCCCACTCGATCAAGGGCGCCGCCGCCATCGTCGGCCTGGAAGTGGTGGTGCAGCTGGCGCATGGCATGGAGGACGCCTTCATCGCCGCGCAGCACGGCAAGCTGGCGCTGACGCCGAACCGCGTCGACGTACTGCTGGCCGGGGTCGACCTGATCCTCCAGCTGTCGCGCCTGCAGGACACCGGCGTCGACGCCTGGCTGGCCGCCAACGCCGAACAGATCAAGCGCACGCTGGACGCCATCGCCACCATCGCCTTCCTGCCGGAACCCGTCAACCTGCAAGCCGAAGCGGGCCTGCCGCCGCCGGCCTCCGCGCCAGCCGCCGCCCCGGCCTTCCCGGTCGGCGAGCTGCCGATCGCCGCCCAGGCGCCGGCCGCCGCTACGGAAGAAGCGCAGGCGCCCGGCGCCCGCCTGCCCGCCGCCGCGCTGAAGACCGCGCAAAACTTCGACAAGCTGCTGTCGCTGGCCAGCGAATCGCGCATCAACGCGCACCAGATGCATCCCTTCATTCAGAACATGCAGCGCTTCAAGCGCAACCAGAGCAGCCTGTTCTCGCTGATCGAGCAGCTGCACGAGGCCATCGCCAACAGCGACGACGCCAACCTGAAAGAGAAGTCCCTGCTGGCGCTGCAAAAGACCCATCCGCTCAAGCAGTTCGTGCTGGAGCACATCGCCGACATCGAAGCCTACGAACGCCGCCTGCTGGCCGTCTCGCAAGGCATGGTGGACGAAGTGCTGACCATGCGCATGCGTCCCTTCCGCGACGGCGTGCAGGCCTTCCCGCGCATGGTGCGCGACCTGGCGCGCAACCTGGGCAAGGATGTGCAGCTGCAGATCATCGGCGAGGATACGCTGGTCGACCGCGACATCCTGGCCAGGATCGAAAGCCCGCTCAATCACATGCTGCGCAACGCCATCGACCACGGCATGCAGCCGGCCGCCGAGCGCATCGCCGCCGGCAAGCCGGGTCCCGGCACCATCGTGCTGGAAGCGAAGCACCGCGCCGGCATGCTCAGTATCGAGATCAGCGACGACGGCAACGGCGTCGACCTGGAAAAAATCCGCGCCCGCGTGATCGACCGCAAGATGGCCAGCGCGCAGATGGCGGCCTCGTTGTCGCCGGCGGAATTGCTGGAGTTCCTGTTCCTGCCCGCCTTCAGCCTCAAGGAAAGCACCACCGAGATTTCCGGGCGCGGCGTCGGCCTGGACATCGTGCACGAAACCATACGCTCGCAGAATGGCACGGTGCGCATCGAATCGGAGCTGGGCACCGGCTTCCGCACCTACATCACGCTGCCGCTGACGCAATCGATCGTGCGCGCGCTGGTGGTGGACGTCAAGGGCGAGGCCTACGCGGTGCCCATCGTACAGGTGGAGCGCGTGATCAAGGTGCCGCAGTCCGCCATCCACACCCTGGAAAGCAAGCAGTTCTTCGATTTCGGCGGCGAGCATCTGGGCCTGGTCTCGGCGGCGCAGGTGCTGGAACTGGGCGACACCGAGGCCGGCAGCACCGAACTGGCGGTGGTGGTGATCGGCAGCGGCGCGCGCCGCTATGCGCTGGTGGTGGACGCCATCCGCGGCGAGCAAAGCCTGGCGGTGCAGGCCATCGATCCGATCTTCGGCAAGATGCGCGACATCTCCGCCGCCGCCCTGCTGGACGACGGCGAGCCGGTGCTGATCCTTGACGTGCCGGACCTGCTGCTGTCGATCGACAAGCTGCTGCACGAGGGCGGCCTGCACCAGCTGACCAAGTCCGACCAGGCCGAGCGCCGCAAGACCAAGCGCATCCTGGTGGTCGACGACTCGCTCACGGTGCGCGAAATGGAGCGCAAGCTGCTGCTGGCGCGGGGCTTCCTGGTCGATATCGCCATCGACGGCATCGACGGCTGGAACGTGGTGCGCAGCGGCGACTACGATCTGGTGATCACCGACGTCGACATGCCGC
The DNA here is from genome assembly GCF_047302815.1 of Duganella sp. CT11-25. NCBI lineage: Bacteria > Pseudomonadati > Pseudomonadota > Betaproteobacteria > Burkholderiales > Oxalobacteraceae > Duganella > Duganella sp. CT11-25. The sequence goes on along the minus strand of NZ_JBKBFD010000001.1, from coordinate 6,414,119 downwards.
GCATGGACGGCATCGAGCTGGTCACCCTTATCAAGAAGGACATACACCTGCATAAATTGCCAGTCATGATAGTCTCTTACAAAGACAGGCCTGAAGACCGCGCGCGCGGTCTTTCGGCCGGGGCCGACTATTACCTGACCAAGGGCAGCTTCCACGACGAGACGCTGCTCGACGCCGTCAGCGATTTGATTGGAGACGCACGTAGATGAAGATCGCCATCGCCAACGATGTCGCCATGGCGGCCGAAGCGCTGCGGCGCGTGGTTGCCAGCACCGCCGAGCACCAGGTGCTGTGGATCGCCCGTACCGGCCTGGAAGCCGTGCGCATGTGCGCCGACAACTGCCCGGACCTGATCCTGATGGATCTGAACATGCCGGAGATGGACGGTGTCGAGGCCACCCGCGTGATCATGGAGCAAAGCCCGTGTGCGATCCTGGTGGTGACCGGTCGTCCGCAGGACAACGTCAACCAGGTGTTCCGCGCGCTGGGCGCCGGTGCGCTGGACGTGACGGCGACGCCGGTGCTGCAAGGCCAGCCGGGCGGCGACACCGAGCTGCTGGCCAAGATCCGCACCATGGACAAGCTGATACGCCACAGCGGCGGCAGCCAGGCCATGATGCCCAAGACCGCCGCCAACGGCCATGCCGGCGCCGCGGCCGCGGCGCCGGATGCGCCGGAGCGCGTCACCTCGCTGCTGGCGATCGGCGCCTCCACCGGCGGCCCGGTGGCGGTGTCCAAGATGCTGGCCGGCTGGGTGCCGCCGCGCGGCTGCGCCATCGTGGTGGTGCAGCACATCGACCAGCACTTCGCCGACAACTTCGCGCGCTGGCTGGGCGAGCAGCTCGACATGCCGGTGCGCGCCGCCGAACAGGGCGACGAACTGGTGGCCGGCACGGTCCTGATCGCCAAGAGCAACGACCACTTAACGCTGGATCAAAACCACCGGCTGAGTTACGATGCCAATCCGAAGGACTACGCCTACCGGCCGTCGGTCGACGTGTTTTTCCACTGCGTGGCGCAGCACTGGAAGGGCGAGGCGGTCGGCGTGCTGTTGACCGGCATGGGCCGCGACGGCGCCGAAGGCTTGCTGGCGATGCGCCGCGCCGGCCAGACCACCATCGCCCAGGACCAGGCCAGCAGCGCGGTGTATGGCATGCCGCGCGCCGCCGCCGAGCTGGATGCGGCGCAAATGATTTTACCGCTGTCGAAGATCGGACCGGTCTTGCGCAGCACCCTGGGCGGACGCGCCTGACAGAAAAAGAGAACACCGATGTCCGAAGCAAATGTAATCGCAGCAGATCCGGAACACGCACTGCCCGTTTTCAAAGTGCGGGTGCTGCTGGTCGATGACCAGCTGATCATCGTCGAGGCGGTGCGCCGCATGTTGAGCGACCAGTCCGACATCGAATTCCACTACGTGACCGACGCCACCAAGGCGCTGGAATCGGCGCTGCAGCTGCAGCCGACCGTGATCCTGCAGGACCTGGTGATGCCGTCCATCGACGGCTTCGGCCTGATCGCCCAGTACCGCGACGATCCGGCGCTGCGCACCGTGCCGGTGATCGTCCTCTCGGCCAAGGAAGACCCGAAGCTCAAGGCCCACAGCTTCGCCACCGGCGCCAACGACTACATGGTCAAGCTGCCGGACAAGCTGGAACTGCTGGCGCGCGTGCGCTACCACTCGGGCGCGCACATCAGCCGCCTGCAGCGCGACCAGGCCTTCCGCTTCCTGCGCGAAAGCCAGAAGCAGCTGGCCGACGCCAACATCGAACTGCAAAAGCTGGCGGCCCTCGACGGCCTGACCGGCATCGCCAACCGCCGCCGCTTCGACGACACCATGCGCATCGAATGGCAGCGCGGCCAGCGCGACAAGAAGCCCTTGACGCTGCTGATGTGCGACGTGGATTTTTTCAAGCTGTACAACGACAGCTTCGGCCACCTGGCGGGCGACTTGTGCCTGAAGAAGGTGGCCGCCGTATTAACCGAACATCTGAAGCGCCCGGCCGATCTGGCTGCGCGCTACGGCGGCGAGGAATTCGCGATTATCCTGCCGGAGACTGAATTGACCGGGGCACTGATCGTGGCCGAGTCATGCCGCCGCCACCTGGAACAGCTCGCGATTGAAAATCCGCAAGCGAGTACGGAACTGTCCTCTGTGACCATGTCGATCGGCGTGGCCAGCGTGGTGCCGTCGCCAGCCTCCAGCATCGAGGAGCTGATCCAGCAAGCCGACCAGGCACTGTACGCCGCCAAGCGCGGCGGCCGCAACCGCGTGATGAACGCGGCCGGCCTGCCCGGTCTTACTCCAGCATCGAACCCAGCGAATAACCAAGGATAAACAGCAGCATGAGTGCTCAAATTGATCAAGTCAGCGTCGTCAAGAAATCGAATATCTACTTTGACGGCAAGTGCGTCTCGCACAGCGTCATCCTGGCGGACGGCAGCAAGAAAACCGTCGGCGTGATCTTCCCGTCCAGCCTGACCTTCAACACCGGCGCGCCGGAAATCATGGAAATCGTCGGCGGCGTGTGCAAGGTGCGCCTGGCCGGCGCCACCGAATGGAACACCTACGGCGCAGGCCAGGAATTCAAGGTCGGCGCCAACACCAGCTTCGATATCGAGACGCTCGAGACGCTCGACTACGTCTGCCACTTCGGCTAACCCAGCCTCGGTGTCCAGCCTCGGTGTCAGTGCCGACATTCGGACACGAGCTCAGCTATTACAATAGCTGAGCTCGTGTCCGAATGTCGGCACTGACACCGCTCTTAAATGAAGACCGGCTCCGGCTCCAGCAGCACGCCATAGCGCGCCTGCACGTCGGCCTGTATCGCCTTGGCCAGCGCCACCACTTCCGCGCCGGTGGCGCCGCCGTTATTCACCAGCACCAGCGCCTGTTTCGGATACACGCCCGCAGCACCGAGACTGCGTCCCTTCCAGCCGCATTGATCGATCAACCACCCGGCCGCCAGCTTCTCGCTGCCGTCCGGCTGCGCGTGATGCACCAGCGTCGGGAAGCGCTCCAGCAGGGCCGCACATTGCGCCGCGTCGACCACCGGATTCTTGAAGAAGCTGCCCGCGTTGCCGATCACGGCCGGATCCGGCAGCTTGCGGCGCCGGATCGCGATCACCGTATCGGCAACCTGCTGCGCGCTCGGCGCCGCGATGCCCTGCTCCGCCAGCGCCTGCGCCAGCTCGGCGTAGCGCAGGTTCGGCTGCCACCGCTTGGGCAGCGCGAACGTCACGTCGAGGATAATCAGATGGCGGCCGCCGTCCTGCTTGAAGATGCTGTCGCGGTAGGCGAAGCGGCACTCCGCCGCACGCATCTCGCGCGTGGTCCCGGTGGACGGATCGAAGGCCGTCAGGCTGTGGAACACATCCTTGGTCTCCAGCCCATAGGCGCCGATATTCTGGATCGGCGCCGCGCCCACCGTGCCGGGGATCAGCGAGAGATTCTCCAGTCCGCCCAAGCCCTGCGCCAGCGTCCATTGCACGAACGCATGCCAGTTCTCGCCGGCCGCCGCGCGCACGTAGCGGTGCTGCTCATCCTCGCCGACCACGTCCCTGCCCTGCAGCGCGATGTGCAAAACCAGCCCCGCGAAGTCTTGCGTCAGCAGCAAATTGCTGCCGCCGCCCAACACCAGTCGCGGCAAAGTAGCCCATGCGGCATCAGCAAAAACGCCGAGCAGCTGCTCTGTTTTTGTCACGCGCAAATAGGCTTGCGCGGTCGCCGCGATGCCGAAGGTGTTGAGGGATTGCAGGGGGAAGTGGGGAGTGGGCTGTAAGGACATGGGAAAACCGATAAATTTAGTCGATTATAGAGGCAAACCGATAAAAAACCACCGCCGATATGGCGGCGGCGGCCTCGTTGTCCGTTAAAATGTCAGACTTTGATGCAGCCGGATTCAAGTCAGCTGCATGCCACACGAAAAGGAAATAGCCATGCCGTCGTTTGATGTAGTCTCTGAAGCCGATATGATCGAAGTGAAGAATGCTGTAGAGCAATCTCAAAAGGAAATCGCCACCCGTTTTGACTTCAAGGGTACCGGCGCATCTGTCGAGCACAAGGAAAACGAACTGACCGTCGTTGCCGATTCCGAATTCCAGCTGCAACAAGTGCGCGACGTGCTGACCAACAAGCTGTCCAAGCGCAAGGTCGACGTGCGCTTCCTGGAAGACGGCGACATCAAGAAAATCGGCGGCGACAAGGTCAAGCAGATCATCAAGGTCAAGAACGGTATCGAATCCGAGGATGCCAAGAAAATCGTGCGCGTCATCAAGGATAGCAAGATGAAAGTGCAAGCCAGCATCCAGGGCGAATCCGTGCGTGTGACCGGCGCCAAGCGCGACGACCTGCAGGCCGCGATGGCCATGCTGCGCAAGGACGTGCCGGACATGCCGCTGGAATTCAACAACTTCCGCGACTGATCCCGTGCGCGCGGCCCATGCCGCGCCGTCACAAAGCTGTAGTACACATGGAGTAGAATTAACGGAGCTCCATGCAATGTACTACCGCGCGACTGCGTCACCGCATAGCGCTGGGCACCATCGCCCGGCAACCAACCTCGGTAGTCTAAGGATAGCAATGAAACGTGTTGATGATTTCCGCCTGCGATTTGGCAATAACGAGTATGTGCCCATCATGGTCGGCGGAATGGGTGTGGATATTTCGACTTCAGAATTAGCGCTGGAAGCGGCCCGCCTGGGCGGCATCGGTCATATCTCCGATGCGATGGTGGAAGATGTCTCGGACCGCAAGTTCGACACCAGTTTCGTCAAGGACAAGACCAAGCTCTACAAGTTCAACATCAACAACATGGACAAGTCGGTGGTGCAGTTCGACCTCGAACGCCTGGCCGACGCGCAGCGCCGCCACATCGGCGCCACCATGGCCGCGAAAAAGGGCCCGGGCCTGATCTTCGTGAACTGCATGGAAAAGCTGACCATGAACGGCCCGCGCGAAACCCTGCGCACCCGTTTGAACGCGGCGCTGGACGCCGGCATCGACGGCATCACCCTGTCGGCCGGCCTGCACTTCGGCTCGTTCGCGCTGATGGCCGACCACCCGCGTTTCCGCGAAGCCAAGCTGGGCATCATCGTCTCGTCGGTGCGCGCGCTGCAAATCTTCCTGCGCAAGAACGCCAAGCTGGACCGTTTGCCGGACTTCATCATCGTCGAAGGCCCGCTGGCCGGCGGCCACCTGGGCTTCGGCATGGACTGGGCCGAATACGACCTGATGACCATCACCAAGGAACTGCTGGACTACCTGAAGGCCGAGAACCTGGACATCCCGCTGATCGCGGCGGGCGGCATCTTCACCGGCAGCGACGCGGTGCGTTTCCTGGAAGCGGGCGCGGCTGGCGTGCAGGTGGCCACCCGCTTCACCGTCACCAACGAATGCGGCCTACCGGCCAAGGTCAAGCAGGAATACTACAAAGCGTCGGAAGAAGACATCATCGTCAACGGCGTCTCGCCGACCGGCTACCCGATGCGCATGCTGAAGAACACGCCGGCCATCGGCGCCGGCATCCGCCCGGGCTGCGAATCCTACGGCTACCTGTTGGACGCGACCGGCAACTGCGCCTATATCAACTCGTACAACCGCGAAGTGGCGGCGCATCCGAACGAGAAGAACATCGTGGTGATGGACAAGACCTGCCTGTGCACGCACATGCGCAACTTCAACTGCTGGACCTGCGGCCACTACACCTACCGCCTGAAGGACACCACGCACAAGAAGGCGAATGGCGAGTACCAGTTGCTGACGGCCGAACACGTGTTCAAGGACTACCAGTTCAGCGTCGACAACCAGATCGCCCTTCCTGAAAAAGAAGAGGCATAATTAAACGGCGCTCAATGAGCGCCGTTTCTTATTTAGCCTTCCGAGTTGATCCGGGATATCAGTGCTCCCAGCACCTCTTCCGACCGCTCGTTATCGACCTGGCAGGTGCCGGCATTCTCGTGCCCGCCGCCGCCATACTCCAGCATCAGCGCGCCGATATTGGTCTTGGAAGTGCGGTTCAGGATCGACTTGCCGGTGGCGAACACCGTGTTCTGGTTCTTCAAGCCCCACAGCACGTGGATCGAGATATTCGTCTGCGGGAACATCGCGTAGATGATGAAGCGGTTGCCGGCGAAGATGACTTCCTCGTTGCGCAGGTCCAGCACCACCAGGTTCTTGTGCACGGTGGCGCAGCGGCGGATCTGGTCCTTGCACTTCTCGGCGTGCTCGAAATACAGCTCCTTGCGTTCCTTCACGTCCGGCAAGGCCATGATCTGCTCGATCGTGTGGTTCTTGCAGTAATCGATCAAGTCCATCATCAGGTTGTAGTTCGAGATGCGGAACTCGCGGAAGCGGCCCAGGCCGGTACGCGCATCCATCAGGAAATTCAGCAAATCCCAGCCCTCGGGATTCAGCACTTCCTGCTCGTTGAAGCGCGCGGCGTCGCCCTTGTCGACCGCCGCCATCATGTCGTCCCACGAAGCCGGGAAGGCCTTCAGGCCGCCATAGTAGTCATACACCACGCGCGCGGCGGACGGCGCCTCAGGGTGGATGACGTGGTTCTTGCGCTCGCCGGTATTGCGGATGGTTTCCGACAAATGGTGGTCGAACGCGATGTGGACACCGGCCACGAACGGCAGGTTGGTCGTGATATCGTTATCGCTGATGGCGATCTTACCGTCTTGCATGTCCTTCGGGTGCACGAACAGGATCTCGTCGATCATATCCAGATGCTTCAACAGCACCGCACACACCAAACCATCAAAATCGCTACGCGTCACCAAGCGATATTTTTTTGCTTCTGTCATGGAGATACCTCAGGTGGGTTGGACACCGATTAATGATACAACTCAATCGCATGTCTGCACAGAAATTGTGGAGGCCCGTTGCTTTAGACGCAAAAAACCCCCACTGGCACTGAGCGCAATCTTGAGCGCGTTCAGGCTGGTGGGGGTTTTTCTATATAACTAGCTTGACGATAACCTACTTTCACACTGGTTGCAGCACTATCATCGGCGCAGAGTTGTTTCACGGTCCTGTTCGGGATGGGAAGGGGTGGGACCAACTTGCTATGGTCATCAAGCTTTGACTTGTAAGAGCGGCGCGTGGCGCCATCTCGGAATCTGGGAGAAGCAAGTAAATGGGTAATGAAGTTATATCAACGAACGTTCCAACGTACTTCTCATTCTCTATACCCTGCTAAGGTTATAGGGACAAGCCGTACGGGCAATTAGTATCAGTTAGCTTAATGCATTACTGCACTTCCACACCTGACCTATCAACGTCCTGGTCTCGAACGACCCTTCAAAGAGCTCAAGGCTCTGGGAAATCTCATCTCAAGGCAAGTTTCCCGCTTAGATGCTTTCAGCGGTTATCTCTTCCAGACTTAGCTACCCGGCAATGCCACTGGCGTGACAACCGGTACACCAGAGGTCTGTCCACTCCGGTCCTCTCGTACTAGGAGCAGCCCCCTTCAAATTTCCAACGCCCACGGCAGATAGGGACCAAACTGTCTCACGACGTTTTAAACCCAGCTCACGTACCACTTTAAATGGCGAACAGCCATACCCTTGGGACCGGCTACAGCCCCAGGATGTGATGAGCCGACATCGAGGTGCCAAACTCCCCCGTCGATATGAACTCTTGGGAGGAATCAGCCTGTTATCCCCAGAGTACCTTTTATCCGTTGAGCGATGGCCCTTCCATACAGAACCACCGGATCACTATGTCCTACTTTCGTACCTGCTCGACTTGTCAGTCTCGCAGTTAAGCACGCTTATGCCATTGCACTATTAGCACGATGTCCGACCGTACCTAGCGTACCTTCGAACTCCTCCGTTACACTTTAGGAGGAGACCGCCCCAGTCAAACTGCCTACCATGCACTGTCCCCGACCCGGATAACGGGCCAAGGTTAGAACCTCAAATGAACCAGGGTGGTATTTCAAGGTTGGCTCCACGAGAACTGGCGTCCCCGCTTCAAAGCCTCCCACCTATCCTACACAGATTGATTCAAAGTCCAATGCAAAGCTACAGTAAAGGTTCATGGGGTCTTTCCGTCTAGCCGCGGGTAGATTGCATCATCACAAACACTTCAACTTCGCTGAGTCTCGGGAGGAGACAGTGTGGCCATCGTTACGCCATTCGTGCAGGTCGGAACTTACCCGACAAGGAATTTCGCTACCTTAGGACCGTTATAGTTACGGCCGCCGTTTACTGGGACTTCAATCAAGAGCTTGCACCCCATCATTTAATCTTCCAGCACCGGGCAGGCGTCACACCCTATACGTCCACTTTCGTGTTTGCAGAGTGCTGTGTTTTTATTAAACAGTCGCAGCCACCAGTTTATTGCAACCCGTTCACCCTTCTGGCGCAAGCCAGTCAAGCTACAAGGGCGTACCTTTTCCCGAAGTTACGGTACCAATTTGCCGAGTTCCTTCTCCCGAGTTCTCTCAAGCGCCTTAGAATACTCATCTCGCCCACCTGTGTCGGTTTGCGGTACGGTCTCGTATGACTGAAGCTTAGAGGCTTTTCTTGGAACCACTTCCGATTGCTTCAGCACCTAAGTGCCTCGTCCCAGTCCCTTGAATCCTGCGCCCGGATTTGCCTAAGCGCCTTCTATGAACCAGAAACTGCCTATTCCAACAGGCAGACAACCTTCCGCGATCCGTCCCCCCATCGCATCATACGACGGTGCAGGAATATTAACCTGCTTCCCATCAGCTACGCATCTCTGCCTCGCCTTAGGGGCCGACTCACCCTGCTCCGATGAACGTTGAACAGGAAACCTTGGGCTTACGGCGTGGGGGCTTTTCACCCCCATTATCGCTACTCATGTCAGCATTCGCACTTCTGATACCTCCAGCATCCTTTACAAGACACCTTCGCAGGCTTACAGAACGCTCTCCTACCATATGCATTACTGCATATCCGCAGCTTCGGTGACTGGCTTAGCCCCGTTACATCTTCCGCGCAGGACGACTCGATCAGTGAGCTATTACGCTTTCTTTAAATGATGGCTGCTTCTAAGCCAACATCCTGACTGTTTTAGCCTTCCCACTTCGTTTTCCACTTAGCCAATCTTTGGGACCTTAGCTGGCGGTCTGGGTTGTTTCCCTCTTGACGCCGGACGTTAGCACCCGACGTCTGTCTCCCAAGCTCGCACTCATCGGTATTCGGAGTTTGCAATGGTTTGGTAAGTCGCGATGACCCCCTAGCCATAACAGTGCTCTACCCCCGATGGTGATACTTGAGGCACTACCTAAATAGTTTTCGGAGAGAACCAGCTATTTCCAAGTTTGTTTAGCCTTTCACCCCTACCCACAGCTCATCCCCTAATTTTTCAACATTAGTGGGTTCGGACCTCCAGTGCGTGTTACCGCACCTTCATCCTGGCCATGAGTAGATCACTTGGTTTCGGGTCTACACCCAGCGACTATCGCCCTGTTCGGACTCGATTTCTCTACGGCTTCCCTATATGGTTAACCTTGCCACTGAATGTAAGTCGCTGACCCATTATACAAAAGGTACGCAGTCACGGAACAAGTCCGCTCCTACTGTTTGTATGCACACGGTTTCAGGATCTATTTCACTCCCCTCCCGGGGTTCTTTTCGCCTTTCCCTCACGGTACTGGTTCACTATCGGTCGATTACGAGTATTTAGCCTTGGAGGATGGTCCCCCCATATTCAGACAGGATTTCTCGTGTCCCGCCCTACTTGTCGTACGCTTAGTTCCACACATCGCATTTCACATACGGGGCTATCACCCGCTATGGCTCCTATTTCCAGAGGATTCTGTTATGCGTCATGCTAAAACGTACAGGCTCTTCCCATTTCGCTCGCCACTACTTTGGGAATCTCGGTTGATTTATTTTCCTGCAGCTACTTAGATGTTTCAGTTCGCCGCGTTCGCTTTGCATGCCTATGTATTCAGCATGCAATGACCCAAAGGGCCGGGTTTCCCCATTCGGAAATCTGCGGATCAAAGCTTGTTTGCTAGCTCCCCGCAGCTTATCGCAAGCTACTACGTCCTTCATCGCCTGTAATCGCCAAGGCATCCACCATGTGCACTTATTCACTTGTCCCTATAACGTTAGCCCCTGCGCCGCTGACCGCGCGTCTACAAGGAGCGTTTATAGGAATAAGAAGTACTACGTTGTTGCGTTTGTTGATACATACAATCATTACCCATCGCACCACCTGTCGGTGTTGCGATCAATAAAAATTTACTTACTTCTTCCAGATTGTTAAAGAACGAGAACTGCTCTTACCTAAGTTTCTTAACTTACGTAAAAGCATTTTGGTGGAGGATGACGGGATCGAACCGACGACCCCCTGCTTGCAAAGCAGGTGCTCTCCCAGCTGAGCTAATCCCCCAATGGGTACCACTGGTAGGGCTGGTTGGACTCGAACCAACGACCCCCGCGTTATCAACACGGTGCTCTAACCAGCTGAGCTACAGCCCCAATATTGCTGTTCTCTATCTATTGACAGTCGATAAGTGTGAACGCTTGATGAGCTGGTCATTACTGACCGTGCCACTCTAGAAAGGAGGTGATCCAGCCGCACCTTCCGATACGGCTACCTTGTTACGACTTCACCCCAGTCACGAATCCTACCGTGGTAAGCGCCCTCCTTGCGGTTAAGCTACCTACTTCTGGTAAAACCCGCTCCCATGGTGTGACGGGCGGTGTGTACAAGACCCGGGAACGTATTCACCGCGACATGCTGATCCGCGATTACTAGCGATTCCAACTTCATGCAGTCGAGTTGCAGACTACAATCCGGACTACGATACACTTTCTGGGATTAGCTCCCCCTCGCGGGTTGGCGGCCCTCTGTATGTACCATTGTATGACGTGTGAAGCCCTACCCATAAGGGCCATGAGGACTTGACGTCATCCCCACCTTCCTCCGGTTTGTCACCGGCAGTCTCATTAGAGTGCCCTTTCGTAGCAACTAATGACAAGGGTTGCGCTCGTTGCGGGACTTAACCCAACATCTCACGACACGAGCTGACGACAGCCATGCAGCACCTGTGTAATGGTTCCCTTTCGGGCACTCCCCAATCTCTCGGGGATTCCATCCATGTCAAGGGTAGGTAAGGTTTTTCGCGTTGCATCGAATTAATCCACATCATCCACCGCTTGTGCGGGTCCCCGTCAATTCCTTTGAGTTTTAATCTTGCGACCGTACTCCCCAGGCGGTCTACTTCACGCGTTAGCTGCGTTACCAAGTCAATTAAGACCCGACAACTAGTAGACATCGTTTAGGGCGTGGACTACCAGGGTATCTAATCCTGTTTGCTCCCCACGCTTTCGTGCATGAGCGTCAGTTTTGACCCAGGGGGCTGCCTTCGCCATCGGTGTTCCTCCACATATCTACGCATTTCACTGCTACACGTGGAATTCTACCCCCCTCTGCCAAACTCTAGCCTTGCAGTCTCCATCGCCATTCCCAGGTTGAGCCCGGGGATTTCACGACAGACTTACAAAACCGCCTGCGCACGCTTTACGCCCAGTAATTCCGATTAACGCTTGCACCCTACGTATTACCGCGGCTGCTGGCACGTAGTTAGCCGGTGCTTATTCTTCAGGTACCGTCATTAGCAAGGGATATTAGCCCTCACCGTTTCTTCCCTGACAAAAGAGCTTTACAACCCGAAGGCCTTCTTCACTCACGCGGCATTGCTGGATCAGGCTTGCGCCCATTGTCCAAAATTCCCCACTGCTGCCTCCCGTAGGAGTCTGGACCGTGTCTCAGTTCCAGTGTGGCTGGTCGTCCTCTCAGACCAGCTACTGATCGATGCCTTGGTGGGCCTTTACCCCACCAACTAGCTAATCAGATATCGGCCGCTCCAGGAGCACAAGGCCTTGCGGTCCCCTGCTTTCATCCTTAGATCGTATGCGGTATTAGCGTAACTTTCGCTACGTTATCCCCCACTCCAGGGTACGTTCCGATATATTACTCACCCGTTCGCCACTCGCCGCCAGGTTGCCCCGCGCTGCCGTTCGACTTGCATGTGTAAGGCATGCCGCCAGCGTTCAATCTGAGCCAGGATCAAACTCTTCAGTTTAATCTCTGTTTATTTGACACTTTCGTGTCACCGTCTTTCGACGGGTCGCTCACTCAAAATACTGACAGGCCACTACTTTCGTAGCGCCTATTTCATTACTTCTTGTGAACATTTGATATTTTAAGTATCGCGGAACCGAAGCTCCGCGTGCACTCTCATCAAACGTCCACACTTATCGACTGTTAATTTTTAAAGAACCGTAATTCGGTACATCCTCTGCAGTTATCGACAAAGCGTTTTGTTTGTCATCAGCAGAGAAGGAAGAGTATGAAGCACTTCGCTTATTTCGTCAACTACCTTTTCTTACTTCCCCGTTTTTCCGCTTTGCATCAGATGCAGCGTTTTGCGGGGAGGCGAACTATAGCAAACGGCTATCGCCCTTGCAAGGGCTATTTTTCCGTTCCCTGTTCTGCGCCGTCCAATCCCCGTTTCTTGCAGACTGTCGCAATAGCATGGCGCATGTGGCCGATGATCATTACAGTTGCACCATCATAAAATTCGTTACACTTGCTTCGTATTCAAGAGTGAAAGTCTTACATGTTTCCTACGCCTAAAACGCAAGACACCCTGAAAACCGCCGCCACCTGGCTGCATCGCGGTTTTGATGCGACCGCGACCTGGGTAACGCAACTGTCCTGGTGGAAGTTCCTGGTGTTTGCAGTCTTGATGCTGATCGCCGGCTCCATCCTGCAGGATGAGCTGTTCTCGTCCAATCCGGTCGAAGAAGAAGTGAGCAGCAGCCCGAAGCGCAAGAGCGGCGATACCAATATCCTGATCGACGACAGCGGCATCCACTTCAATCCGCGCGGCAAGATCCGCAACAAGACCGAATCCACTCCGGGCGACCATGGCAATGAGCACTCGCCGGTCGCGCCGCCGGAAGCGCCCGCCGCTCCCGAAGCGCCGGAGGCGCCTGAAGCCCCGGCCGCTCCAGCCAAAAGCGGCAAGTCCGGCGCCGCGTCCATTCCCGCCCTGCCGACGCTGCCGGGCGAAGAAGTCCATATCGATCTGCCGCCACAGATCGGCGAAGAATTGTCCAACGCCATTGAAGAGGCGGTCGACAGCGCCGCCGAGCAGAAAGTGGCCCGCTACCATGGCCAGGCCTCGACCTGGTTCCGCAGCTTTATTACGCTGCTGGTCCTGGCGCTGTTCGGCACCAAGGCGCTGATGGGCGGCAAGAAGCGCGCCGAAGCGGAAACCTTGACCGCCAACGCCGCCGCCGAACGCGAATCCATGCAGCGCCAGCTCAGCGAAGCGAAGATGCAGATGATGCAGGCGCAAGTCGAGCCGCACTTCCTGTTTAATACGCTGGCCTCGGTCGAGCACCTGATTGAAACCGACCCGCCGCGCGCCTCGGCCATGCAACGCAGCCTGATCAAGTACCTGCGCGCGGTGCTGCCGCAAATGCGCGACAACGCGCTGATCACCAACCTGGGCCGCGAGGCCGACATGGTGGTGGCCTACCTGAACCTGTTGAAAATGCGCATGGAAGAGCGCCTGACGGTGGACTTCGATATCCCCGACGGCCTGCGCACCGCCGCCTTCCCGCCGATGATGCTGCAATCGATGGTGGAAAACGCCATCAAGCACGGCCTGGAGGCCAAGCCCGAGGGCGGCACGCTGAAAGTGCGCGCCGACGTGGCCCACAACAAGCTGCGCGTGATCGTCGCCGACAACGGCCTGGGCTTTGGCGCCGTGCCCAGCGACGGCACCGGCCTGGGCCTGATGACCATCCGCGAACGCCTGAAACTGCTGCACGGCGAACAGGGTCAGCTGCTGATCGCCGCCAACAGCCCGAGCGGCGTGATCGCCACCATCGAGGTGCCGTATCAGCTCGCCAAATAAGATCGATTGATTATTACGGCGATTCGTTGAATAATTGATTGAATATTTAACACTTAAACCACCCATACGATGCCTACTGCAATTATTGCCGACGACGAACGTTTGATGCGCGACCAACTGCGCATGCGCCTGGGCCAGGTCTGGCCCGAGCTGGAGATTATTGGCGAAGCCAAAAACGGCGATGAAGCGATCGAACTGGTCGACCAGCTCAAGCCCGACTTCACCTTCCTCGACATCCGCATGCCGGGCAAGACCGGCATGGAAGCCGCGACCGTGATCGGCAACAAGAGCCACATCGTGTTCGTCACCGCCTACGACGCCTACGCCGTCGAAGCCTTCGAGCGCGGCGCCGTCGACTATGTGCTGAAACCGCCCGAGCAGGAGCGCCTGCAGATCACCGTCGACCGCCTCAAGACCCGCTTGAGCAAGCCTGCCGCCGACGTCAACGCCAGCGTGACGGCGATGCTGTCGCAACTGGCGGAGAAGATCACCGCGCCGAAGCCGGCCTATCTGCAATGGATCCAGGCCAGCATCGGCCAGGACCTGCGCATGATCCCGGTCGAGGAAATCCTGTTCTTCCGCTCCGATGAAAAATACACCTGCGTGCAGACCGAGCGCTACGAAGCGCTGATCCGCAAGCCGGTGCGCGACCTGGCCGAGGAGCTCGATCCCGCGCTGTTCTGGCAAATCCACCGCGCCACGCTGGTCAACGTCAACGCCATCGAGGGCGTGACGCGCGACATCCGCGGCCGCCACCTGGTGATGATCAAGGGAAAATCGGACAAGCTGGAGGTGAGCCGCAGCTTCCTGCACCTGTTCAAGCAGATGTAGCACGCCTGCGTCACATCAACCTCCCTCTCCCGCGCTTGCTTTAGTGTGTCTCCAAGCGGTCTCCAGCCGCATGGAGACACGCATGGGCCGCACCCGATCGCTATTACTACTGGCCGCCGCGCTCGCAGCGACCAGCCGACTGTCATGGCGCACCGGCTGGCAATGCGCGCGCGCGGCCGCCAACAACAAGCGCAGCCGCGGCATCATCCAGCACGCCAGCGACGCCATCATCTCCACCGACGCCAGGCAGCACATCCTGCAGGCCAACCCTTCGGCGGCCGCCATGTTCGGCACCACGGTGCAAGCGATGGAAGGCGCGCCGCTGCACCACTTCATTCCGCGCGACCAGCGCCAGGGCATCGAGGCGGCCGCCGTGCATTACTTCGGCGAGACCGGCATCCGCCTGCGCATGAAGGGGCGGCGCACCACCGACTACGCGGTGACCGGCATGAAGGCCAGCGGCCAGCACTTCCCGCTGGAAGGCTCGATCTCCTCGCTGGCCGAGAACGGCCAGCAGATCTATACCATCATCCTGCGCGACATCACCGAGCGCAAGCAGGTGCAGGAACAGCTGGAGCAATCGTATTCGCAGCTGCGCGAACTGTCGGCGGCGCTGCAAACCATACGCGAGGAGGAGCGCAAGCACATCGCCCGCGAGCTGCATGACGACCTCGGCCAGCTGCTGGCCACGCTGCGCGTCGACCTGGCGCTGCTGCAGCAGCAGCCCGGCAACAATGCCGTGGCGCGCAAGCTGCAGGCCGGCATGGACGAGCTGCTGATGTCGGCCATCACGTCGCTGCGGCGCATCGCCAGCAATCTGCGCCCGCGCGCGCTGGATGAAGGGGGATTGTATTTTGCGCTGGAAAGCCTGCGCCAGGAATTCGTCTCGCGCTACGGCATCGCCTGCACGCTGGACGCGAATGAAGAGGACTTGATACTGGACGATGCCTACAGCACGGCCATCTTCCGCATTGCGCAGGAAGCGCTGACCAACATCACCCGCCACGCGGAAGCGGGCAAGGTCATCCTGTCGCTATACCGCACCGATTCGCTGCTGAAGATTACGATACATGACGACGGCCGCGGCATCGCCGAGCAGGACATGGACAAGGCTTCGTCGTTTGGCCTGATCGGGATGCGCGAACGCGTCTGGGCGCTGCATGGCGACATTTCCATCGTCAGCGACGGCGGCACGCGGATCATGATCCGCCTGCCGCTGCCGCCTCCGGAAGCCGCCTAGGCCAGCTTAGAACGAGTGGCGAATGCCGGCGTTGAAGGCTTTGTCGCCGGTACCAGCTTCGTTGTTGTTACCAACGGTGTAGCCAGCGCCGTTCTTGTTCTTGATCTTGGCGTATGCCACGTACAGGTTGGTACGCTTGGACAGCAAGTGCGAGTAACCCAGTGCCCACTGATCGGCGTCCTGGTTGCTGGTGGTCTTGTCGTCCTTGCGGATGTACGACGCCATGATGATGCCGTTGCCGACTGGTACTTGCGCGCCGATCAGCAGGTCGTTGCTGTCGGTACTGGCCTTAGGAGCGACAGCGTAGCCGTAGGCGTTGGCCACCGGCAGTGCGGCGCTGTTCACGCCCTTGTCCGCGCCGTAGGCGAAGAAGGCCTTGACCACTTTGAAGTCGTAGTTGACTGCCAGCAGGGTGTTGCGGCCGGTGTCGCGGTTGACCGCAGGGGTGGTGCCGACGGCGGCGGTGTCGTTGTTGCGGTTGTTGTACACCAGGCGGGCGTTCAGCGCTTCCTGGGAGAAGTTCAGGCCGAAGCCGAACTGGCGGCCGGCGTTGTTGCTGCCAGCCTGCTCACCCAGCGAGTACAGGCCTTCGGCGCTGAAACCGCTCATGCTAGGCGTGGCGTAGACAATCGCGTTGCTGGTGCGGGTGTTCGCGCCGGCGGCTGGGAACAGATTCTTGATGCTGC
The DNA here is from genome assembly GCF_047302815.1 of Duganella sp. CT11-25. Classification (NCBI taxonomy): domain Bacteria; kingdom Pseudomonadati; phylum Pseudomonadota; class Betaproteobacteria; order Burkholderiales; family Oxalobacteraceae; genus Duganella; species Duganella sp. CT11-25. The sequence continues at coordinate 6,397,443 of NZ_JBKBFD010000001.1, read as the reverse complement.
CTGCGTAGCCGGCGCCGAATGGGTCGGCGACCTGGCTCATGGCGTTGTACAGCATGGTGTATTGACGACCAAGGGTCAGGGTGCCGGCGTCTTTCGACTTCAGGCCCACGAATGCCTGGCGGTTGAAGATGGTGTTGGTGCTGTCCAGCGTGCCGTCGTCGGCCTTGAAGCCGGTTTCCAGTTGGAAGATAGCCGACAGGCCGTTGCCCAGGTCTTCGTTACCGCGGAAGCCCAGGCGCGACTGGCTGCCCACACCGCTGGTGACTTTGGTCACCGAGCCGGCCGAGCCACCGCGCTCGCTCACGACACCTACATCGACCAGACCGTAGATCGTGACGTTCGATTGAGCTTGGGCTTGTGCAGCGAAGCCGCCGATGATCATTGCTACCAGAGTAAGTTTTTTCACTTGATGTTCTCTACTTAAGGTTGAAAGAAATGCTGCGCGTAGTGAATCTACGGGCGAAATCATGCCTATCAATTACTTCAACAATGTGACAAGCACTATTTGTTGTAAATCAACATCAGTATGAAAAAAGCCGCGGAACGCGGCTTTGGTGGGGGCTTACTTGAGCTTGCAACTCAGCAGGTAGTAGTACTCCAGCCGCTCGACGCGGATCTGCCGCGCCGACGTCGCGAAGCGCTTGCGCAGCGTGCTGTCGGTCAGGTAGTTCTTCATGATCTCGTAGCGCTGGCCGTCGTCGGCGGTCAGGATCTGGAAGGTATTGCCTTCCAGGTCGGTGCGGGCGAACACCATGCTGTTGCCATCGACATAAGTTTCGTCCAGCAACACCAGCAGCACGTCCTTACCCAGCTTGGCGCGCAGGGTCTTCAGGTACTTTTCCTGGTCTTCGCGCTTGACGTGCGTCCACAGGCCGGCGGCGAACACGGCGGTGTACCGGCCTTCCAGGCCGTCCGGCAGGTTGAACGCATCCATCACGCCGAAGGTGACGACGTCCTCGTCCAGGCCGCGCGTTTCCGCCAGCGCGATCATTTCTGGCAGGATATCCGTGGCGTGCACAGATTCCGCCACCTCCGAAATCAGGTCGGTCCAGTAGGCGGTGCCGCAGGCCAGTTCCAGCACCTTATGGCCCTGGAACAGCTCGGCGACCATTTCCTGCAAGTCATCCAGGTCGTCGAAGCGCTCTTCCTGCGCATATACCTGGTCGTAGTTGTCCGCGTTGACGGCGTAAAATTGGGTCAACTGGTTGGTAATCATGGTCGTACTTTCTTGTTTTACAGTTCGTAATGCTCTTTTTCACCGCTCATGGCCTGCTCGATCAACTTGCGGTTGAGCGTGGGGGCCAGCAGTTCAATAAAGGTGTAGATGTAGCTGCGCAGGTAAGCGCCCTGCTTGACCGCCACCCGCGACACATTCATGCCGAACAGGTGGCCCACAGGGATCGCGCGCAGGTTCTTGTCGCGCTCGGCGTCGAAGGCCATGCCCGCTATGATACCAATCCCCATGCCCAACTCCACATAAGTCTTGATCACGTCGGCGTCGATGGCTTCCAGCAGCACGTCCAGCTTCAGGCCGCGCAGCGAAAACGCGTGGTCTATCTTGCTGCGGCCGGCGAAGGCGCTATCGTACGTGATGATCGGGAAAGCGGCAATTTCTTCCAGCGTCACCTGCTTGGATTTAAGCAGCGGATGGTCGGGCGCCACCACCACCACATGTTCCCATTGATAACATGGCAAGGTGATCAGGCCGGTCACGCCGGCGATCGATTCGGTGGCGATGGCCAGGTCGGCCTGGTCGCGCTGGACCATCTCGGCGATCTGCTGCGGATTGCCTTGCAATAAAGACAATCTTACTTTGGGGAACTTCAGCATGAAGGCCTGCACCACCTTGGGCAGCGTATAGCGCGCCTGGGTATGGGTGGTGGCGATGGTGAAGCTGCCGCTGTCCTGCGCCGCGTATTCCTTGCCGATGCGCTTCAGACTGTCGATTTCCTGCATAATAAGCTCTACCGACTCCAGCACCAGCCGCCCCGGCTCGGTCAGGCCGCGGATACGCTTGCCGTGACGGGTGAAGATATCGACGCCCAACTCTTCTTCCAGCTCGATGATGGCCTTGGACACGCCTGGCTGCGAGGTAAATAGCGCCTTGGCGGCGTCGGTCAAATTGTAGTTCTGTCGCACTGCTTCGCGCACGAAGCGCAGTTGGTGAAGGTTCATTGCAAGTCTTGACCCATCTTAAAATTATTAGCGTCCATGCTTATGCCCAATCCTTATATAAGCAAATAAAGACTAAGTCGTATGGAATAAAGACGAAGTTTATTACTATTAGCGCTAGTTTGGGGATTAAGCGACTATCTAGGAAGAATATGTATCAATACGACCAATACGACCACCTTATCGTTCGTGAACGGATTGCACAGTACCGCGACCAGGTACGGCGCCGTCTCGCCGATGAGCTGACCGAAGCCGAATTCCTGCCGCTGCGCCTGCAAAACGGCTTATATATGCAGCGGCACGCCTACATGCTGCGCATCGCCGTGCCTTACGGCCTGCTGGCATCCAAGCAAATGCGCATGTTTGCGCACATCGCCCGCAAGTACGACCGCGGCTATGGCCACTTCACCACCCGTCAAAACATCCAGTTTAACTGGATTGAGCTGGAACAGACGCCGGACATCCTGAGCGACCTGGCCTCGGTGGAGATGCACGCCATCCAGACCTCGGGCAACTGCATCCGCAACACCACCTCCGATCCGTACGCCGGCGTCGCCGCCGACGAGATCATCGATCCGCGCCCGTACGCCGAGGTGCTGCGCCAGTGGTCGACCTTCCACCCTGAATTCATCGCCCTGCCGCGCAAGTTCAAGGTCGCCATCAACGGCGCCGTCGAAGACCGCGCCGCCATCGCCGTGCACGACATCGGCCTGACCGTGGTGCGCAACGACGCCGGCGAGATCGGCTTCAAGTTCATGGCCGGCGGCGGCATGGGCCGCACGCCCATCCTGGGCAGCGTGATCCGCGAATTCCTGCCATGGCGGCACCTGCTGACCTACACCGAAGCCGTGATGCGCGTGTATAACCAGCACGGCCGCCGCGACAACAAGTACAAGGCCCGCATCAAGATCCTGCTGAAGGCCCTGGGCGTGGAAGAGTTCACCCGCCAGGTCGAAGCCGAATGGGTCGACCTGAAGGACGGTCCGGAAACGCTGACCACCGAAGAGATGCAGCGCGTGATCGACTACTTCCAGCCGCCGGCCTATAAACAGCTGGACGACGGCGACGTGGTCGCCGCGCAGGCCGGCAACAAGGCCTTCGCCAACTGGGTCAACCGCAACGTCAAGCCGCACAAGCAGCCCGGCTACGCCGCCGTGGTGCTGTCGCTGAAAAAGACCGGCGTGCCGCCGGGCGACGCCACCGCCGGGCAGATGGACTTCATGGCCGACCTGGCCGACCGCTACAGCTTCGGCGAACTGCGCGTCACGCACGAACAGAACATCGTGCTGGCCGACGTCGAGCAGTCGCTGTTGTTCACGCTGTGGCAGGAAGCCAAGGCGCACGGCCTGGCCACGCCGAACATCGGCCTGCTGACCGACATGATCTGCTGCCCCGGCGGCGACTTCTGCTCGCTGGCCAATGCGAAGTCGCTGCCGATCGCCGCCGCCATCGCCGAGCGCTTCGACAACATCGATTACCAGCACGACATCGGCGAGATCGAACTGAATATCTCCGGCTGCATCAACGCCTGCGGCCACCACCACGTCGGCAGCATCGGCGTGCTGGGCGTCGACAAGGACGGCAGCGAATGGTATCAGGTGTCGATCGGCGGCTCGCAAGGCAACAGCGCCGCCATCGGCAAGATCATCGGACCGTCATTCTCCGCGCTGCAAATGCCGGAAGTGATCGGCCGCCTGCTGCAGGTCTATGTGCGCGAACGTTTTGAAGACGAATCCTTCGCCGCCTGCGCGCAGCGACTGGGCGTCGCGCCGTTCAAGGAATTTGTGTACGCCACGCCGATCACCGAAAAGAGCGGTCGCCTGGTAGGAGAGGATGAGTATGTCTGAAGCAGTCAAGAACCTGATTATCAAGGGCCGTGAAGTGGTCGAAGACGGCTGGCAGGTGCTGCGCCTGGCCGAGCCGGTCGAAGGCGCGCCGCCGCACGATCCGGCCACCGTGTCGGTCCCGGCCGGCAAGTTCATCGTGCCGTTGAGCCTGTGGCTGGTGCAGCGCGAGCTGCTGGCCGCGCGCACCGCCGCCGGCGAGATCGGCGTCTGGCTGGCGCCGGACGAACGCGCCGAAACGCTGAAAGGCCTGCTGGACCAGTTCCCGCTGATCGCCGTCGACTTCCCTAAATTCACCGACGGCCGCGGCTACTCGACCGCCTACAACCTGCGCACCCGCCTGGGCTGGACCGGCGAACTGCGCGCCATCGGCGACGTGCTGCGCGACCAGCTGTTCTCGATGCAGCGCGTGGGCTTCGACGCCTACGCCGTGCGCGCCGACCGCGACATCCACGACGCGCTGAAAGGCTTGTCCGACTTCTCGGAAACCTACCAGGCATCGGTGGACCAGAAGGTACCGCTGTTCCGCCGTCACACCCGCAATGTCGGCGTGGGCGCGGCTGTCACCGCGAACAACGATGGCGCAGGCATTTGAAGGAGTGGTAATGAGTGACTTGAGCAAGCTGATTGCGGACACCAGCGCCACGCTGGCCCGCATCGCCAGCGAACATGCACCGGCCGTCTTCGCCTCCAGCCTGGCGGCGGAAGACATGGTGCTGACCGACTTGATCCTGAAATCCAAACTGGGTATCGGCATCTTCTCGCTCGAAACCGGCCGCCTGCACAAGGAAACGCTGGCCATGGTGGACAAGGTGAAAGAGCGCTACGGCTACGACATCGCGCTGTACAAGCCGCAGGCCGAGGCGGTCGACGCCTACGTCGCGCAAAATGGCTTGAACGCCTTCTACGACAGCGTCGAGATGCGCAAGGAATGCTGCCGCATCCGCAAGGTCGAGCCGCTGGGCCGCGCCCTGGCCGGCAATAAGTCGTGGGTCACCGGCCAGCGCCGCGCGCAGTCGGCCACCCGCACCTCGCTGATGGTGGAGGAAGACGATCCGGCGCACCTCATGACCAAGTTTAATCCGCTGGCCGATTGGTCGGAGGAGGATGTCTGGAACTACATCCGCGAGAACGACGTGCCGTACAACGCCCTGCATGACCAAGGCTATCCGTCGATCGGCTGCGAGCCTTGCACCCGCGCCATCGAGCCGGGCGAGGATGTCCGCGCCGGCCGCTGGTGGTGGGAAAACCCGGAGTCTAAAGAGTGCGGCCTGCACATGGTCGACGGCAAACTGATACGCATTAAATCCGTGGCCGCGTAAGCGCGCCGCTAAAACAATAGGCTAGTCCAATGAACGCTTTAGTTGAAAACAACGTGCACGTTAATTCGCGCCACCTTGATGCGCTGGAATCGGAAGCGATCCACATCATGCGTGAAGTCGCGGCCGAATGCAGCAACCCTGCCCTGCTGTTCTCGGGCGGCAAAGACTCGGTGGTCCTGCTGCGCATCGCGGAAAAGGCTTTCCGTCCCGGCAAGTTCCCGTTCCCGCTGGTGCACGTCGATACCGGCCACAATTTTGAGGAAGTCATCACCTTCCGCGACAAGCGCGTGGCCGAACTGGGCGAACGCCTGATCGTCGGCTCGGTCGAGGAATCGATCAAGAAAGGCACCGTGCGCCTGCGTAATCCGCTGACCGATTCGCGCAACGCCGCGCAGGCGGTGACGCTGCTGGAAACCATCGCCGAACACGGCTTCGACGCCTGCATCGGCGGCGCCCGCCGCGACGAAGAGAAGGCCCGCGCCAAGGAGCGCATCTTCTCCTTCCGCGACGAGTTCGGCCAATGGGATCCGAAGTCGCAGCGCCCGGAACTGTGGGACCTGTATAACACCCGCGTCCATCCGGGCGAAAACATGCGCGTGTTCCCGATCTCGAACTGGACCGAACTGGATGTGTGGCAGTACATCGCCCGCGAAAAACTGGAATTGCCGCCGATCTACTTCGCGCACGAGCGCCAGGTCATCCCGCGCAACGGCCTGCTGGTGCCGCTGACCGACCTGACCCCGGCCCGCGAAGGCGAGACCGTCGAGACGCAGGTGGTGCGCTTCCGCACCGTCGGCGACATCTCCTGCACCTGCCCGGTGTCCTCGGACGCGGCCACGGTCGACCAGATCATCGCCGAAACCGCGATCACGCAAATCACCGAACGCGGCGCCACCCGGATGGACGACCAGACTTCCGAAGCATCGATGGAAAAACGTAAAAAAGCAGGATACTTCTGATGAACGCACTGAACGAAAATTTAACCGAGCGCGGACTGCTGCGCTTCATCACCGCCGGTTCCGTCGACGACGGCAAGTCCACCCTGATCGGCCGCCTGCTGTTCGACAGCAAAGGCATCTTCGCCGACCAGCTGGACGCCATGTCGCGCTCCAAGCACAAGCGCACCGTCGGCGACGCCGTCGACCTGTCGCTGCTGACCGACGGCCTGGAAGCCGAACGCGAACAAGGCATCACCATCGACGTGGCCTACCGCTATTTCGCCACGCCTAAGCGCAAGTTCATCATCGCCGACACCCCGGGCCACGAGCAGTACACCCGCAACATGGTCACCGGCGCCTCGACCGCCGATGCCGTCATCATCCTGATCGACGTCTCGAAAGTGAAGCTGCACGAAGACGGCGGCGTCGACCTGCTGATCCAGACCAAGCGCCACTCGACCATCGCCCACCTGCTGCAGATCGAGCACGTGGTGGTCGCCGTCAACAAGATGGACCTGGTGAACTACGACCAGGTGATCTACGACCGCATCGTCAAGGCTTACCGCGAGTTCGCCGCGACGCTGGGCCTGAAGGACATCACGCCGATTCCGCTGTCCGCCCTGACCGGCGACAACGTGGTCGACAAGAGCGAGAAGCTGGGCTGGTACCAGGGCCCGACCCTGATCGAGCTGCTGGAATCGCTGTCGGTGTACGACGAATCGCACAACGCGCCATTCCGCTTCCCGGTGCAGCTGGTGGCGCGCCACAACGGCCACGAAGCCAACGACTTCCGCGGCTACATGGGCCGCATCGAAGCCGGCAAGGTCTCGGTCGGTGACCAGCTGGTGGTGCAGCCGTCCGGTCAGAGCGCGACCGTCAAGGACATCGTCACGCTGGAAGGTTCGCATCAATCGGCGGTGGTCGGCCAATCGGTCACGCTGCTGCTGAACGAATACCTGGACATCTCGCGCGGCGACCTGCTGGCCGGCGCCAGCCAGCCTGCGACCCTGCTGAAGACGCTGAAGGCGGATGTCTGCTGGATGTCCGACGAACCGCTGGACCAGCGCCGCAAGTACTGGATCAAGCACGGCACCAAGCAGACCTCGGCCAAGATCACCGGCATCGAGTCCCTGCTGGACATCAACACCCAGCAGCGCCACGCCGCCGAAGGCCTGAAGCTGAACGACATCGCCCGCATCGGCCTGACCGTGCAGCAACCGCTGGCGGCCGACGCCTACGCCGACATCCGCGCGACCGGCGCCTTCATCCTGATCGACGAAGTCACGCATCAAACCGTCGCGGCAGGCATGATCCGCCTCGGCGACTAAAGAGGAACAGCGATGGCATCCCTGGGAAAAGTCTACCTGATCGGCGCCGGCCCCGGCGCCCAGGACCTTATCACCCTGCGCGGCGCGCGCCTGCTGGCGCAAGCCGACGTCGTGCTGCACGACGCGCTGGTGACCGAAGAGATGCTGGAGCTGTGCCCTCAAGCGGAAAAAATCCTGGTCGGCAAACGCAGCGGCCAGCGTTCCACCGCGCAGCAGTTCATCAACAAGCAGCTGGTCGATTACGCCCACAAGGTCAAGCTGGTGGTGCGCCTCAAAGGCGGCGACCCGATGATGTTCGGCCGCGCCGACGAAGAACTGCGCGCACTGGAAGAAGCCGGCATCGAAGTGGAAGTCGTCCCCGGCATCACCACCGCGCTGGCCGCGGCGGCCGCCACCAGGCAGCCGCTGACCAAGCGCGGCGTGGCCCGCAGCGTGGCCTTCTTCACCTCCTCCACCGCGCCGGAACACAGCGAACACGACGCCATTCCAGACACCGACACGCTGGTGCAGTACATGGGCGGACGCGAAGCCATCGCCACGGCGGAACGCCTGCTGGCGCAAGGCCACCGGCCCGATACGCCGGTGGTGGTCATCGAAAACGTCAGCCGTCCGGACCAGCATATCCGTCGCATGACCATCGCCACGCTGGCGCAGGGCCTGGGCGCCGCGCACGGCCCGGTGCTGGTGATGCTGGGCGACGCGATGAAAAGCCGTCCCCACCAAAGCCTCGATACCGCGATTAGCAGCGCAATAGCGCACCAGCTCCGCGCCTGATTTCCCGCTTTCCGTAATAGAATGTCCACTCTTACCAAACGAGGCAACAACCGAGGTAACAATGGACACTGTTCACGAAGTATTGGAGCGCGCCTGGAATGCCCATTCCGCCGGCGCATTTGAAGCTGCCCTGAAGGATTACGTCTGGCTGTTCGAAGCCGCCGCCGCCGACCCGGAAACCGCGCCGCTGCGCCTGTCCTATGTGCTGGGCGGCTGGGCCAAGCTGGCGGAGGAATACCTGCCGGCGCGCCAGGCGCTGGTCCAGACCCGCGACGCCGACAGCGCCCGCCTGCTGGCCGCCGGCGGCGACGCGGTTCTGTTCAACGATATCCGCGTCATCAACGACAAGCTGGGCGACCTGCAAAACACCTACCACCTGTTCCAGCGCCTGCCCGACGCGCTGGCGCAGGAATGCGCGCGCCCGGCCCTGCCGTCCCTGATCGCCTGCGGCGACTTTGCACTGGCGCGGCGCTGGCTGCCGCAGCCGGAACAGCACCTGGCGCAGGCCGCGGCCCGACTCAATGAACTGAAGAACGGCATCAACGTCCTGACCACCGAAGGCATGGCCGAGCTGCTGGCCGACGTATTCAACTACACCACCGAAGTAGCGCTGGTGCTGGACTTGCTGAACGGCTGCGGCGATACTGCGGCTGCGGCGACGGCGCGCCAGCAGGCGGTCGCGCTGGTGCAGGCGCCGGAAGCGCGGGCCTGCGTGCAGGCGGAACTGGATGCCCCCGGCTCCACGCTCGACGCCATGGTCGAACTACAAAACTCCTCGGTGACTGAACAGTGAAAAAAAACGCTCAAGCCCTCCTCCTTGCCGCCCTGCTGCCGCTGGCGGCCGGCGCCATGGCGGCCATCCCCACCTACGATTTCAAGGTGGTGCGCAGCTACCCGCACGATGCGCAAGCCTTTACCGAAGGCCTGCTGTACCGCGACGGGTTCCTGTACGAGAGCACGGGTTTGAACGGCAAGTCGTCGATCCGCAAGGTCAACCTGGAGACCGGCAAGGTCCTGCAGAGCAAGGACATCCCGCCGCAGTATTTCGGCGAGGGCCTGACGGTGTGGGACGACACGCTGGTCGGCCTGACGTGGCAAACCCAGACCGGCTTCGTGTTCGACCTGAAGACCTTCGAGCTGCGCAACCAGTTCGCCTACCCGGGCGAAGGCTGGGGGCTGACGCAGAACGGCAAGGAGCTGATCATGAGCGACGGCACGCCCACGCTGCGCTTCCTCGATCCCAAGACCTTCCTCGAAGTGCGCCGCGTGAAGGTGACGGCGGACGGCATCGCGGTCGCGCAGATCAATGAGCTGGAAGTGGTGGACGGCGAGGTGTATGCCAACCTGTGGCACACCAACACCATCGCCCGCATCGACCCGGCCAACGGCAAGATCGTCGGCTGGATCGACCTCGGCAAGCTGTACCCGGACGCGGGCAAGGGCCGGAACGGCGAGAACGTCCTGAACGGCATCGCCTACGACGCCGACAAAAAGCGCCTGTTCGTCACCGGCAAGCTGTGGCCGAAGATTTACGAAATCAAGCTGGTTCCGCGGAAGTAAACAAGGCGACGATCTCGTCGGCCACCGCCCTCACCGGCGGCGAGCGCCGCACATCCTCATGCATCACCAGCCACAGCTTGCGCCTGACCGGGCAGGCCGGCGCCTCGATGGCGACCAGGCCGCTGCGCGCGATATCGAAGAACAGCGGCGGCAGCACCGCCACGCCGCACCCCGCAACCGCGGCATGGAACAAGGCGCCCAGGTCGTTGGACCGCAGGCAGTAACGGCGCTGGCCGCGTATCTGGTCCAGCCACAGGTGCTGCGGCGTATCCCGCAGCAGTTCATCGTAGCCCAGGAATTCCCACTGCGCCGGCTTGTGCTGCTTCAGATAGGCGGCGCTGGCGTATAGCTGGTAGCCCACCGTCGCCAGCAGCTTCACCGCCAGCCCAGGCGCGGTCGGCCGCTGGAAGCGCAGCGCGATATCCGCTTCGCGCCGCGTCAGGTCCGTCCGCCGCGCCTCGCCCCGCACATCGATTTCAATCCCGGACAGCCGCGTCAGCGCCGGCTTGAGCCGGGGCGCCAGCATGTAGGCCGCCAGCGCAGGCGGTGCGGAAACGCACACGCTGCCGCTCAGCGTGGCGGCGCCGCCGGCCGCCCGCATCAATCCATGCAGGCGGTCCTCCATCCCGCGCGCATGCGGCACCAGGTCCCTGCCGGCCGCCGTCAGCGACCAGCCCCTGGGGAAGCGGTCGAACAGGCGCACCGCCAGCGCCGCTTCCAGCGCATCGATGCGGCGCGCCACGGTGGTATGCTCGACGCCGGCCGCGCGCGCGGCGCCCGACAGGCTGCCCGCATCGTGCAGCGCCAGGAAATAACGCAGGTCGTCCCAGTCAGGTTGGTTCATTGTGCAATTATGCACAGGTTCGGCGCGAATTTCGCTAATTTTAAAGATGGCGGTTCAGCGCTATCGTTCCTCACACGATCAATCCCGAGGAAGCATCATGAAACTGTTGAACCGTCTTTTCTGCCTGGTGATGTGGGTGCCCGCCAGCCAGGCCGCATTTGCCGCCCCACCCTGCCCGCTGGCCGGTACCTGGACGCTGGTGGCCGCCGACCTGATACGGCCGGACGGCACGCGCGAGCGCGATTTCGGCGCCGCGCCGAAAGGCCTGATGATGATCGACGCCGAAGGCCGCTACTCGGTGCAGATCTACGCCTCCGAGCGGCCGCGCTTCGCCAGCGGCGAGAAGAAGACCGGCACGCCGGCGGAATTCGCGGCGGCCGTGACGGGGACAAGCACGCACTTCGGCACCGTCGCCATCGACGAGGCGGCGCGCACGCTGACCTTCAGCATCGCCAGCGCAGCCTTTCCCAACTGGGAAGGCGCGCGGCAGAAACGCAGCTATGAATTGAACGGGGATGAACTGAGCTACCGCGTACCGCCGCGGCCGGACGGGAATATTCCGCTGTCAGTCTGGCGACGCGTGCGCTGACAACGAGGCGACGCAGTAATCGGACAGTGCGTTGAGCACGGCGGCGTTCTCGCCGGCGGCTTCGACCACGTTGATCGCGGTCTGCGGATAATCGAGGCGCAGCTGGTCTATCATCAGCGGCAGGTCGCGCAGCACGTGGCCGCCCTGCCCCAGGAACACCGGCACCACGGTAACCTCCGTCACGCCGTCGGCCGACAGCTCGGCCACCAGCTCAGGCAGGCGCGGCGTCATCAGTTCCAGGAAAGCCAGCGCCACCCGCACGTCCGGCGTGCGCGCCTGCGTCAGGTCGCGCAGCCGCTCGAACGGCGCCGCCCACGACGCCGCGCGGGCGCCGTGCGCAAACAAGACCAGGGACTTCTTGCTCATCTAATGCCGCTCCACCCACCACAAGGCGCCTAGCGCCAGCAGCAGGAATAACAAGCTCGGCGCGATCGCCGTCAGGACCGCGGGCCAGGTGCTCAGCAAGCCCAAGTGGGAGAACAGCGTGTTCACCAACAGGAAGCTGACCCCCAACATTATACCGAGGAAGATCTTCAGGCTCACGCCGCCGCTGCGCGTGTGCAGGTAGCCGAACGGCAGCGCCAGCGCCATCAGCACAAAGATCGCCAGCGGGTCGAACAGCTTCTTCCAGAACGCGATCTTGAAGCGCTCGGTCTCCTGCTTGTTCTCCTGCAGGTGGCGGGTGTACACGGCCAGCTCGCTGGCCGACATGCGCTCCGGATCGGAACGCGACACCGACAAGATCTTCGGCGTGATCTCGGACAGCAAATCCTTGGTCGCGCTGCGGCGCGTCTCGACCAGGCTGGACTCCTGCGCGAAATTGTTCGCCAGGTTGGCCTCGCTGCCCGGCTTGAGCAGTTGCGGATTGGTGAACAGGTTTTCCGTCACATCGTTCAGGCGCCAGCTGTTATTGCCCTGGAAGGTGCCGGTCTTGGCCAGCGTGATCGAACGCAGGCGGAAGCTGGTGTCGAACTCGTACAGCTTCACGTCGAGCAGCGTGCCGTCCGGCCGCACTTCGCGCACGTTGAAAAAGCGCGAACCGGTCACCGTGCCCGTCATGCCGTCAGACTTGATGATGTCCTTGGTCCACAGGCCGGAGCGGAACTCCGTCGAGATGGCCGTACCGCGCGCGGTCAGCTTGAATTTCTCCGCCAGCGGCGCGGTGCGCGGCACCACCAGCTCGCCGACGATGAAGGTCAGCACCACCAGCACCAGGCCGATCTTGGCCAGCATCCACGCCACCATCCCGGTCGACATGCTCGACGCCCGCATGATGGTGAATTCCGAGGTGGCCGCGAACTGCGCCATCGTGTAGATGGTGCCGATCAGCGCCGCCAGCGGCATCACCTCGTACACGTGGCCGGGCAGCTGCACCGCCACATACAGGAACGCATACTGGATCGCATAACCGTTCTTGCCGACTTTCGGCAGTTCGCCGGTCAGGTCCATGAAGGCTTGCAGCGCCAGGAAGGCCACCAGCACGAAGGCGACCGCTTGCAGTATCGAGACTGCGAAATAGCGTTGCAGGATTTTCATTACGAGACGACTTTCTTGGCCGCGCCGGCGCGCCGGAGCTTGAGCGCCGACAGCAAGGCCAGCGGATGATAGCGGTGGTTCAGGTTCAGGCGCCAGGCAAACAGGGCGAACACGGTCAGCGCGGCGGCCAGGTGCAACGGCCACCAGGACAGCGGGAACGCCGCCTTGCCCTGCCTGACGCTGGCCTCGACCAGCTTGACCAGGTTGTTATAGCTGAAGAAGATCAGCAGCGCGATAATCAGGTTGGCCGAACTGCCGGCGCGCGGATTGACAAAGCCCAGCGGTATCGCCAGCAGGATCAGGACCAGGCAGGTCAGCGGCGACGCGATGCGCCACAGCAGCTCGGCGCGCGCGCCGTTGCTGTCGTCGCCCAGCAGCTCCATGGTCGGTATGCTGTCGGTATCGCGGCCGGCGTCCAGCTCCTGGCTCTGGCTGGTCACGCGCATGCTGTAGCTCTCGAACTCCATGGTCTGGAAGTCCGCCAGCCCCGGCGTGCCCTGGTAGCGGCGGCCGTTCTTCAGCACCAGATAGCGCTCGCCTTTCGGCCCGGTGTTGATCACCCCTTCGCGCGCGACGATGACGGCGGTGCCGCGCTCGTCGACCGTGTTGACGAACACGTTCTGCACCACCGCGGTCTTGCCGGCCACGCCTTCGACAAAGAAGATGCGGTTGGACGCCGCCGATTCCTTGAACTGGCCGGGCGAGACTTTCTGCAGGTCTTCGCGCTTTTCAAAGCGCTCCACGTATTCCGCGCTTTTCTGCTTGGCCCACGGCGTGGCCACGAAACTGAGGGCCGCCGTTATCGCCACCAGCGGCAGGCCGAAGGTCAGCACCGGGTAGATCCAGCGGGTCAGCGACATGCCGGAGGCGAACCACACCACCATCTCGGAATCGCGGTAGCTGCGCGTCACAACCATCAGCACTGAAATAAAGCTGGTGAGGATGAGGATAGTTGGCAGATAATTCAGCGTTGCGAAGACGATCAGCGCGATCACGTCGCTGGATGCCACCTTGCCGCCTGCGGCCTTGCCGAGGACTGCGATCAGGGTCCAGGTAACGCAGATACTGAACAGCACCGTGAAGGAGGCGCCGGCGGTACTGGCCATTTCACGTCGTAGGGCGCGTTGAAAGATCATTCGAAGTTTATAATTCGGTAGTTAAGGGCCCGTCACAGGGCCACAAGTTTAATCACGTTGAAGAAATGGCCCGGCCTATCAGGCCACAACGGCTGGCAATTCGTACACGACACGGAGAATCAAATGGACTTTAGCATAAAAGCATTCGACACAAAAAACACCATCGCCTCGGCCAAAACCGGCGTTGTCGCCGTCGCGGTCTTTGAGAACAAGAAGCTGTCCCAGGCCGCCAAGGCGCTGGACGGCTCCGGTGAAATCACGGCTGCGCTCAAGTCCGGCGACATTACCGGCAAAGCCGGCACCACCCTGCTGCTGCGCGGCGTCAAGGGCGCCAGCGCCGAACGCGTGCTGCTGGTCGGCCTGGGCAACGACGAAGCCGTCAGCGAAAAAAGCTTCTCCAGCGGCGTCACCGCCGCGCTGAAGGCTTTCTCCGCCCTGGGCACGAGCGACGCTATTATCGCATTGCCGATGACCGAAGTGAAAGAGCGCGATGTCAATTGGGCGATCCGCAGCGTGGTGCAAAGCGCGCACGAAGGCGTGTTCCGCACCGACGGCCAGAAAAGCAAGAAAGACCCGGCGCCCGCCGGCGTGAAGAAAATCGCCCTGGCCGTGCCGAACACCGCCGCCGCCAAGCTGGCGCTGGCGCAGTCGGTGGCGATCGCCAACGGCATGGACCTGACCAAGGAACTGGGCAACCTGTCGCCGAACGTCTGCACCCCGACCTACCTGGCCAACACCGCCAAGAAGCTGGGCAAGGACTACAAGTTCGACGTCGAAGTGCTGGACCGCAAGCAGCTGGAAGCGCTGAAGATGAACAGCTTCCTGTCGGTCACCAACGGCAGCGACCAGCCGCCGAAGTTCATCATCATCAAGCACATGGGCGGCAAGGCCAAGGATGCGCCGGTGGTGCTGGTCGGTAAAGGCATCACCTTCGACACCGGCGGCATCTCGCTGAAGGCCGGTCCCGGCATGGACGAGATGAAGTACGACATGGGCGGTGCGGCGTCGGTGCTGGGCACCTTCCGCGCCATCGGCGAAATGAATCTGAAGCTGAACGTGATCGGCGTGATCGCTTCGTGCGAGAACATGCCGTCCGGCCGCGCCACCAAGCCGGGCGACATCGTCACCTCGATGAACGGCCTGACCATCGAGATCCTGAACACCGACGCCGAAGGCCGCCTGATCCTGTGCGACGCGCTGACCTACGCCGAGCGCTTCAACCCGGCCGCCGTGATCGACATCGCCACGCTGACCGGCGCCTGCATCGTCGCCCTGGGCCACCACAAGAGCGGCCTGTTCACGCGCGACGACGAGGCCCACAACAAGCTGGCCGACGAGATCCTGGCCGCCGGCAAGAACGCCAGCGACACCGCATGGCGCCTGCCGATCGGCGAGGAGTACAACGAGCAGCTGAAGTCCAACTTCGCCGACCTGGCCAACATCGGCACGCCGGGCGGCGCGTCGTGCACCGCGGCCGCCTTCCTGGAAAACTTCACCCGCAAGTACACCTGGGCGCACCTGGACATCGCCGGCACCGCCTGGAAATCGGGCGGCGCGAAAGGTGCGACCGGCCGTCCGGTCCCGCTGCTGTCGAACTTCCTGATCAACCGCAGTTAATCAGTACAGGGTCACGCCGGCGGCCGGCGGCGGCCCTTCTTCCTTGTCCTTGGCCGGATGCATCACCACCACCAGCGTGGCCGGATAGTCGTAGCCGGCCCCGGTGTTCTTGTCGATGAAATAGCCCACGCCCGCCGTCAGCACCACATTGCCCCACAGGTTGCCGTCGGCCTTGGAGTCGACCTTCTCATAGGCCCAGCCCTTGTCTTCCTTCTGGCAATCGATGCGCAGCGGGCTGGCGCTCTTGCGCAGCGTCACCCGTCCCGGCGTGGTCACGAACCATTTGCCGACGTCGTTGTACAGCACGCAGCCGACACCGGCGATCTCGCGATGCTCGAGCACGGTTTGCACCAGCACGCTTTGTTGGGTGGATTCAGTCAGGGAAGCGCAGCCGGCCAAGGCGAGAACGGCCAGCAGCGCGGCTGCCGCTGCAGCGGGGCGGAGAATCATGGTCTGCCTCAGGAATAAAGATACAGACCAGTGTAGCAGCCCGCGAGGGCTTCTATTCGATCAATCAAGCGGCGTAAAGCGTTGCACTTTGACGCCATCGACTTCGATTACTTCAAAAAACACGTCTTTCGGCCGGCACCAGATGGTACCGTTGGCGGCGCGATACACGATCACGGTGCTCAGGTCCGATTCAAGGGTGGCCTCGCACACCAGTTCGTAGAGGCCGCCCTTGTAATGCTTGAAACGCTGCTGCATCGGTCAAACCGCATCAGGCATTGTGGCGGACCGCTACTTCGGCCACGCGACGTTCTTCCGCCTGCTCGTCCTGTTTCTTCTTCAAGCCCTGTACGACTTTCAGGATATCGTCCATGCCGCGCTCACCGCCCAGGGTGGAAAACGCGTCCAGCACTTCGTTCAGCACCTGGTTGCGCACGGCGGCTTCATCGGAATTGATCGCAGGCGCACGCTGCAAGGCCGCGACCGCACGCTTCTCAGCGGCTGCCGCCTCCTTCTGCGCGGCGGTCTTGCGGCCGCCCGGCGTTTTGCCATGTTCCAGCGCCGCTTGCCAGATGACCCAGCGGCGTTGCGTTTCAAAGACCAGATACTCTTCTGGCTTATCTTCACGGCGGCGAACGATGTGTCCGTCCCGCTGTGCCCATGCCTCAAATGCAGTTCGCATTTTTCGATTCCTTTGCAAATGCGCTACGCGCAATTCACTGTTAAAACTACAAGTAATTTCCGTATAGTACCATTTATTGCGTCACTACAACACATAAATATACGCGGTTTTTTGCTGTCGTTGGTTGCCAAACGGAAACACAAGTTTTCCACTTAATGTGTATCAGTATATTTCTCTTTTGCTTATCTTGTCTTGTGTTCCAGTTCTATTTTGACAACAAGGAGACAGGATTGGCAATTTTTTTTCGATTTCACACATTTTGCAACATTTTAGGGCCTCCAGGCGCGCACGCGAAGGGGTTTTCCATGTTTTTTTATAAAAATCGCTTATTTAACAAGCCCATGTGTTAAATCAAGTTGCGGTAAGATGCAAGTCATGCAGGGCGCACCGCCCCCACCGAACCCGCAAGGAACCTCAGCATCATGAAATTAGCCACATGGAATGTTAACTCACTGAACGTAAGACTGCCGCACGTTATGAAATGGCTAGAGGAGAACCCCACCGATGTGCTATGTATTCAAGAAACAAAATTGACGGATGACAAGTTTCCTCTGGCCGCCATCGAGGCCGCCGGCTACCACGTCGCCTACACCGGCCAGAAGACCTATAACGGCGTCGCCATCCTCTCCCGGCTGCCGATCGCGGACGTGGTCAAGAACAACCCCAAGTATGAAGATCCGCAGCAGCGCATCCTCGCCGCCACCATCGACGGCGTGCGCGTGGTGTGCGCCTACGTGCCGAACGGACAGAGCATCGATTCCGATAAATACGAATATAAATTGGGCTGGCTGGCCGCCTTCCACGATTGGATCAAGGAAGAAGCGGCGCTGCACCCGCAGCTGGCGGTGCTCGGCGACTACAACATCGCGCCGGAAGACCGCGACGTCCACGACCCGGCCGCGTGGGAGGGCCAGGTGCTGGTGTCGGACAAGGAGCGCGCCGCGCTCCAGCGCCTGCTGGACATCGGCCTGACCGATTCCTACCGCCTGTTCGAACAGCCGGAGAAATCGTTCAGCTGGTGGGATTACCGCGCGCTGGGCTTCCGCCTGAACAAGGGACTGCGCATCGACCACATCCTGCTGTCGCCGGCGCTGGTGCAGCGCTGCAGCGCCTGCGTGATCGACCGCGCGCCGCGCAAGTGGGAGCAGCCGTCCGACCACGCGCCGGTGGTCGCCACCCTGGACTAGGAACGTGGCAGCAGCAGCTGGGCCGTCGCATGCGGCACCGGCTGCGAGAACAGATAACCCTGCGCATACTGGCAGCCATGGCGCTGCAATAGCGCGTACTGCCCTTCCGTCTCCACCCCCTCCGCCACCACCGACAGCTGCAGGCTGTCCGACAACGCGATGATCGCCGCGACGATCGCCTGGTCTTCCGTGCTTTGCTCCAGCTCCTTGATGAAGGCGCGGTCGATCTTGATCTTCTTGACCGGGAAGCGCTTCAGGTAGGCCAGCGACGAATAGCCGGTGCCGAAATCGTCGATCGACAGGCGGATGCCCATCGCGTTGATCTGGCCGAGAATATCCAGCGTCTGTTCGCCGTGCTGCATCAGCGCCGTCTCCGTGATCTCGAATTCGATCAGCGACGGATCGATGCCCGTCTCGTCGAGGATACCGCGTATCGATTCGATCAGGCCGCGGTGCATGAACTGGCGCGGCGACAGGTTCACCGCCAGCGGCACCGGCGTCATGCCCTGGCGCTGCCAGGTCATGCTCTGCACGCAGGCCGCGCGTATCACCCACTCGCCGATCGGCACGATCAGGCCGTTCTCCTCGATGATCGGGATGAAGGAATCCGGCATCACCAGCTCGCCGCCGTGGCGCCAGCGCAGCAGCACCTCCATCGTATGCAGGCGGCGCGTGCCGATGTCCATGATGGGCTGGAAGTGCAGCTCGAATTCGTCCAGCGTCAGCGCGCTGCGCAGGCTGGACTCCAGCTCGAAGTGGCGCGCCGCCGTCTGGTTCATCGCCTCCCTGAAGAACTGGTAATTGTTCCTGCCGCTGGCCTTGGCGTGGTACATCGCGGCGTCGGCGTGGCGCATCAGCGTCTCGACGTCGGCCCCATCGTCCGGATACACGCAGATGCCGATCGACGGCGTGATGTGCAGGTTGCGGCCCTCCAGCGGGAAGCTCTCCGACAGCGCCTCGATGATCTTCTCGGCCACGTGGCTGGCCTCGTCCACCGAACGGATGCCGGGCACCAGCACCACGAACTCGTCGCCGCCCAGGCGCGCCACGGTATCGCTGGCGCGCACCGCGCGGCACAGGCGCGCCGCCACTTCCTTCAGCAGCTGGTCGCCCGTCATGTGGCCCAGCGAATCGTTGATGGTCTTGAAGCGATCGAGGTCGATGAACATCACCGCCAGATGACGCTCGGAACGCTGCGCCGCCAGCATCGCGCGGTCCAGCCGGTCCGACAGCAGCGCGCGGTTCGGCAGGCCGGTCAGGCTGTCGTGATAGGCCATGTGATGCACGCGCGCCTCGGCCTGGCGGCGCTCGACGATCTCGCCCTGCAGCAGCGCATTGGCGCCGGCCAGTTCGGCGGTGCGTTCCAGCACCCGCACTTCCAGTTCGTCGCGCGCGCGGCTGACCGCTTCGGCCGCCTCGCGCCGCACGGTGATGTCGTCCACCAGCCATACCGAGCGGCCGGTGGCCCGCGCCAGGTCGAACGGCCGGCCCGACAGGCGCGCCCAGAAGGTGGTGCCGTCCTTGCGCACCAGCTCGTACTCGGAAACGTTGACGCGGCCGGCGTGGAAGTCGCGCGCGGTCTCGGCACGCGCCGTCTGCCACGCATCCTTGTCGGCGTAGAAGGCCTGCACGCTGAGGTGATTCATCTCGCCCGGCTGGTAGCCGAACAGCTCTTCCATCTTGGTGTTGCAGCGCAGGTTGCGGCCGTTCTCCACCACCGAGATGCCCAGCACCGCGCTGTCGAGGATGGCCTGGTTCTCCAGCAGCGCGTTGCGCAGCGCTTCCTCGGCCTGCTTTTGCTCGGTGCGGTCCTCGATCACCCAGATCGTGCCCTGGCTAGGGTCGTCCGGATTGACCACGTAGCCGATCAGCTGCGCCCACATGCGCGTGTCGTCGGCGCGGCGCATCTCGATCTCGGTCTGGAACGGCTTGCCGATCGAGAGGAAGGGATAGGCTTCCGCGCCCAGCCTGTCGTAGGATTCCTGCGACGGATACAGCGCGCGGCCCGGCAGGCCGAGGCCCGAATCGGCGTCGTAGCGGAACATCTCGGCAAAGCCGCGGTTGTAGCGCGTGATGACGCGGTTCTTGGTGAACAGGATGCTCATCGAGGCGTTGGTCATGATGGCCTCGACCTCCATCTGCGTCTGGCGCGTGTTCGTCACGTCCTCCAGGATCCAGATGGTGCCGCCTTCGCTGTGCGCGTCGTCCACCGCCTTGGCGCGCACGCGGCACCAGAACAGGCTGCCGTCCTTGCGTTTGAACTCGTACTCCTTGCGCTCGAACGGCTGGCCTGTGCCCAGCAGCGGCGCCGCCTCGCGGCCGAACTCCTCGTACACCTCGGGCGACGGGAACACGGTGGACGCGTGCAGTCCCACCATCTCGTCGCCGGTGTAGCCGAACATCTCGGCCATGCGCGGATTACAGCTCAACATGACCTGCGATTTGCTGAACAGGATGCCGACCGAGGCGTTGTCGAGGATCGCCTTTTGCTGCAGCAGCAACTGGCGGGTTTCCTCTTCATGCTGTTTCTGCTCGCTGCGGTCATCGAAGATCCAGATCGTGTCCTGCTGCGTGCGGCCGGGATTGATCACGTAGCCGAAGGCATGCGCCCAGAAAGTCGAGCCGTCCTCGCGGCGCATTTCCATCTCGGCCTGGTACGGCTTGCCGCGCGCGAGCAGCGGGCGGGCCTTCTTCACCACCGCCTCGAACGCCTCCTGCGACGGATACAGCATGGACGTCAGCTGGCCGATGCCGCTGTCCTCGCTGAAGCCGAACGTCTCGGCGAAGCGCTGGTTGTAGCGCAGGATGCGGTTATCGCGCTGGAAGCCGATCGCCAGCGGCGCGTTGTCCATGATGGCCTGCATCTCCAGCAGCGCGCGGCGCAGCTTTTCCTCGTCGATGCGGTGCTCGTTGATGTCCTCCATGATCCATACCGTGCCCTCGGTGGTATGGATAGGATCGATCGCGCGGGCGAACGCGCGCGCCCAGAACAGCGAACCGTCCTTGCGGCGCAACTGCACTTCCGTCATGAAGGACAGGCCCTGCGACAGCGGCGGCCCGGCCTCGCGCCCCAGCTTGATGAAGTCGGCCTCGCTCGGATAGAAGATGACGCTGGGCGCGCCCTCCAGTTCCTGGCGGCTGTAGCCCATCATCTCGGCGCAGCGGATATTGCACTCCTGGATCACGCCGTCCTTGGTGAACAGGATGCCGACGGCGGCGTTTTCCAGGATCGCCTGCTGCTCCAGCAGCGTCTTGCGCAGCGCGCGCTGGTCGCGCTGGACTTCGGTGGTGTCGTGGAAAACGATGGTGACGCCTTCCGTCATCCCGCCGGCCGGCAGCGGCTTGACCCAGGCCTGCACCGACAGGTACTGGCCGCTGGCGCAGGTCAGGCAGCTGTCCCAGCGCTGGCCGGCGCCGGTGTTGTTGAGCTGATCGACGCTGGCGGCGCGCACATGGCGCGCGAACAGGTCGGCCACGGCGCGGCCGCAGGGATCGAAACCAAGCAAGGCCACCAGTTCCGCATTGGTTGCCAGCACCACGCCGTCGTTGCCGCAGGCGCAGGCCGGCACGCCGACCAGCGCCAGCGCATCGGCTACGAAATCCGGATTAGTCGAAACTCGAGTCATGTACACCAATGGCACCTAGTGAAGATGCCACCTTGCCCGTTACTTTTCGGCAGCATAGTTGGCAGATGATAAACCACATTGGGTCCATATGCCATTCTGTTGCCGGGAGATGCCCTTAAAAACGACATTACCCTAAAAACCGGCGCGATTTACATATTCATGATTGCAAGGCGCTTCGAATTTGCTGTAGCGATGCCGGGTCTTCGATCGCCGTCAGGTCGCCCGGATTGCGGCCCTCGCAGATGGCCTGGATCGAGCGGCGCAGCAGCTTGCCGGAGCGCGTCTTCGGCAGTTGCTGCACGAAGTACACGCGACTCGGCCGCGCCACCGCGCCCAGTTGGCGGTCGACCACGCCCATGATCTCGCGCTCCAGCGCCGCGCGGCCTTCGCCGGTCTCGATACGCGACGCATCCTTGACGATGGCGAAAGCCACCGCCAGCTGGGTCCTGACCTGGTCCGCCACGCCCACCACCGCCACTTCCGACACGTTGGGGTGGCTGGAGATGGACTCCTCGATCTCGCGCGTGCCGAGCCGGTGGCCGGAGACATTGATCACGTCGTCGGTGCGGCCGAGGATGAAGTAATAGCCGTCCGCATCGCGCACGCCCCAGTCGAAGGTCGAATACACCTGCTGGCCGCTGAAGGTGGACCAGTAGGTATCGACGAAACGCTGGTCGTCGCCGTACACGGTCTGCATGCAGCCCGGCGGCAGCGGGCCGTCGATCACCACCACGCCCTTCTCGTTGGCGGCGCACTCCTCGCCGGTGGATTCGTTGAGCAGCCTGACCTTGTAGCCGTACATCGCCACGCCGGGACTGCCCAGGCGCGTCGGCAGGTCCTCGACGCCCTTGGCGATGGACAGGATGGGCCAGCCGGTTTCGGTCTGCCAGTAGTTGTCGATGATGGGCACGCCCAGTTCCGTCGCGATCCATTGCGAGGTGGTTTCATCCAGCGGCTCGCCGGCCAGGTACAGCGCGCGTAGCGAGGACAGGTCGTGCTTGCGCATGAATTCCGGCGGCTGCTTGCGCAGCACGCGGATCGCCGTCGGCGCCGAGAACATGCGCGTCACCTGGTGCCTGGCGACGATGCTCCACCAGATGCCGGGGTCCGGGCAGATCGGCAGGCCTTCGTACATGATGGTCGCCATGCCGGCGATCAGCGGTCCATAGACGATGTAGGAATGGCCGACCACCCAGCCGATGTCCGAGGTGGCGAAGAAGGTCTCGCCGGCCTTGGCGCAGAAGTTGTACTTCATCGACGACGCCAGCGCCACCGCGTAGCCGCCGACGTCGCGCTGCACGCCCTTCGGCTTGCCGGTGGTGCCGGAGGTGTAGAGGATGTAGGACGGATCGTTCGATTCCAGCCAGGTCACCGGCACGCGCGCATCGAGATGCGCGGCGCGCAGGCCGGCGTAGTCCACGTCGCGGCCTTCCACGCGGTGCATGGCGGCCAGGCCGCGATCGACCAGCAGCACATGCGCCGGCTTGGCGGTGGACAGCGAGATCGCCTCGTCCAGCAGCGGTTTGTAGGGAATCGGCTTGCCGTTGCGCGAACCGGCATCGGCCGAGACGATCAGCACCGGCTTGGCGTCGTCGATGCGGGTGGCCAGGCTGTTGGCCGCAAAGCCGCCGAACACCACGGAATGAATCGCGCCGATGCGCGCGCAGGCCAGCATGGCGAAAGCCGCTTCGGCGATCATCGGCATGTAGATCAGCACGCGGTCGCCGCGCGTGACGCCCAGCGCCAGCATCATCGCCGCGCAGCGCTCCACCTCGGCCCGCAGTTCGTTGAAGGAGTAGCTGCGCTCCGTGTTGGTCTCGGTGGAGATGGCGATCAGCGCCGGCTGGTCGCCCTGCGTGGCGCACCAGCGGTCGACCGCGTTGTGGCACAGATTGGTCTGTCCGCCGACGAACCATTTGGCGAACGGAGGATGTGAATAGTCCAGCACTTGCGTGTAAGGCGTGTTCCAGTCGATGAGCGCAGCTTCGTCTTGCCAGAATTGTTCAGGCGCGACGATAGAGCGCTGATAGAAATCAGCGTAATTCATGTCTCCTCCGTTGTAGGTATCTTAGAACGTATCGCCGGGTACGCGTACCCAGCCTTCCATCAATACGCGCGCGCTGCGGCTCATTACCGCTTTTGTCACGCTCCACTCGCCGTTCTGCTGCGTCGCCTGCGCGCCGACCCGCAAGGTGCCCGACGGATGGCCGAAGCGCACCGCATCGCGCGCACCGCCGCCCGCCGCCAGGTTGACCAGCGTGCCGGGTATCGCCGCCGCCGTGCCGATGGCCACGGCCGCCGTACCCATCATTGCATGGTGCAGCTTCCCCATCGACATGGCACGCACCAGCAGGTCGACGTCGGTGGCGCCAACCTCTTTGCCTGCGGACGATGTGTACGGCGCCGGCTTGGCGACAAACGCCACCTTCGGCGTGTGCTGGCGCGTGGCCGCGTCGTCGATATGCGAGATCAGTCCCATGCGCAGCGCGCCGTGCGCGCGTATCAGCTCGAAGCGCGCCAGCGCCTTCGGATCGCTGTTGATGGCGTCCTGCAGCTCGGTGCCGGTGTAACCGATATCCTCCGCGTTGACGAAGATGGTCGGGATGCCGGCGTTGATCATGGTCGCCTTCAGCGTGCCGACGCCTGGGACTTCCAGCTCGTCGACCAGCTGGCCGGTCGGGAACATCGCGCCTCCGCCGCCCTCTTCCTCCGCCGCCGGGTCCATAAACTCCAGCACGACTTCGGCCGCCGGGAAGGTGACGCCGTCGAGTTCAAAGTCGCCGGTCTCCTGCACTTCGCCGTTGATCATCGGGACATGGGCGATGATGGTCTTGCCGATATTGGCCTGCCACACGCGCACCACGGCGACGCCGTCCTGCGGAACGCGCGCCGCGTCCACCAGCCCGCCGCCGATGGCGAAGGCGCCGACCGCCGCAGACAGGTTGCCGCAGTTGCCGCTCCAGTCGACGAAGGCCTTGTCGATGGAGACCTGGCCGAACAGGTAGTCGACGTCGTGATCCGGCCTGCTGCTCTTCGACAGGATCACCGCCTTGCTGGTACTGGAGGTCGCGCCGCCCATGCCGTCGATCTGCTTGCCGTACGGGTCCGGGCTGCCGATCACGCGCAGCAACAGCGCGTCGCGCGCGGAGCCCGGCTGCTGCGCCGCTTGCGGCAGATCCTGCAGGCGGAAGAACACGCCCTTGCTGGTGCCGCCACGCATATACGTGGCGGGGATTTTGATTTGCGGTTTATGAGCCATGATATTCATCCGTCACCGTCGCTCCCGCGCAAGCGGGAATGACGTGGTTAAGCTGCTTTAGCCGATTCGAGGAAATCCTGCGCGAAGCGTTGCAGAACGCCGCCCGCCTCATAAATGGACACTTCTTCCGCCGTATCGAGGCGGCAGGTCACCGGCACCTCGATGCGCTCGCCGTTCTTGCGATTGACCACCAGCGTCAGCGTCGAGCGCGGCGTGCGTTCGCCGATCACGTCATAGGTCTCGGTGCCGTCCAGCGCCAGCGTCAACCGGTTCACGCCCGGCAGGAACTCCAGCGGCAGCACACCCATGCCGACCAGGTTGGTGCGGTGGATACGCTCGAAGCCTTCGGCCACGATGGCTTCCACCCCCGCCAGGCGCACGCCCTTGGCCGCCCAGTCACGCGACGAGCCCTGGCCATAGTCGGCCCCGGCGATCACGATCAGCGGCTGCTTGCGCTCCATGTAGGTCTCGATGGCTTCCCACATGCGCGTAACTTTGCCTTCCGGCTCGACGCGCGCCAGCGAACCGGCTTTGACCTTGCCGTCGGCGTCGCGCACCATCTCGTTCTTCAGCGTCGGATTGGCGAAGGTGGCGCGTTGCGCAGTCAGGTGGTCGCCGCGGTGCGTGGCGTAGGAATTGAAGTCCTCCTCCGGCAGCCCCATTTTCGCCAGGTACTCGCCGGCCGCGCTGTTCAGCATGATCGCGTTCGATGGCGACAGGTGGTCGGTGGTGATGTTATCGCCCAGCACCGCCAGCGGACGCATGCCCTTCAGTGGACGCGCACCGGCCAATGCGCCCTCCCAGTACGGCGGACGGCGGATGTAGGTGGTCTGCGGACGCCAGTCGTACAGCGGGCTGACTTTCAGGCCATCGTCGGCCTGCCTGGCGAACATCGGGATGTAGACCTTGTTGTACTGCGCCGGCTTGACGCTCGACGCGACCAGCGCGTCGATCTCTTCGTCCGTCGGCCAGATGTCTTTCAGCGTGACCGGCTGGCCGTTGGCGTCATGGCCCAGCACATCCTTCTCGATATCGAAGCGGATCGTGCCGGCGATGGCGTAAGCCACCACCAGCGGTGGCGACGCCAGGAAGGCCTGCTTGGCATACGGGTGGATGCGGCCGTCGAAGTTGCGGTTGCCGGACAAGACGGCGGTCGCGTACAGGTCGCGGTCGATCACTTCCTTCTGGATCACCGGATCCAGCGCACCGGACATGCCGTTGCAGGTGGTGCAGGCGTAAGCCACCACGCCGAAGCCCAACTGTTCCAGCTCGGGCATCAGGCCCGCTTCTTCCAGATACAGCGTCACGGTCTTGGAACCGGGCGCCAGCGAGCTTTTCACCCAAGGTTTGCGGGTCAGGCCGCGCGCGTTGGCGTTACGCGCCAGCAGGCCGGCGGCGACCATATTGCGCGGGTTGTTGGTGTTGGTGCAGCTGGTGATGGCGGCGATGATGACCGCGCCATCAGGCATCAGGCCCGGCTCGTTTTCCACTACGCCGCTAATGCCGCGCGCGGCCAGCTCGGAGGTCGGCACGCGGTTGTGCGGGTTCGACGGGCCGGCGATGGTGCGCACCACCGACGACAGGTCGAACTTCAGCACGCGCTCGTACTCGGCGGTCTGCAGCGCATCGGCCCACAGGCCGGTTTCCTTCGCATAGGTCTCGACCAGCTTGACCAGCGCATCATCGCGGCCGGTCAGCTTCAGGTACTTGATGGTTTGCCCGTCGATGTAGAACATCGCGGCGGTGGAGCCGTACTCCGGCGCCATGTTGGAGATGGTCGCGCGGTCGCCCAAGGTCAGGTGCGACGCACCCTCGCCGAAGAACTCCAGGTACGACGACACCACCTTCTGCTTGCGCAGGAACTCGGTCAGCGCCAGCACCGTATCGGTGGCCGTGATGCCCGGCTGCGGCTTGCCGGTCAGCTCGACGCCGATGATGTCCGGCAGGCGCATCCACGACGCGCGACCCAGCATCACGCTCTCCGCTTCCAGGCCGCCGACGCCGATGGCGATCACGCCCAGCGCATCGACCATCGGCGTGTGCGAATCGGTGCCGACCAGCGTATCGGGAAAAGCCACGCCGTCCACTGCCTGGATCACCGGCGACATGCGCTCCAGGTTGATCTGGTGCAGGATGCCGTTACCCGGCGGGATCACGTCAACGTTCTTGAACGCCTTCTTGGTCCAGTTGATGAAATCGAAGCGGTCTTCGTTACGGCGGTCTTCGATTGCGCGGTTCTTGTCGAAGGCATCGGGATCGAAGCCGCCGCATTCCACCGCCAGCGAGTGGTCGACCACCAGCTGCGTCGGCACCACGGGATTGACCAGCGCCGGGTCGCCGCCTTGCAGCGCGATGGCGTCGCGCAGGCCGGCCAGGTCGACCAGCGCGGTCTGGCCCAGGATGTCGTGGCACACCACGCGCGCAGGGAACCAGGGAAAGTCCAGGTCGCGCTTGCGCTCGATCAGCTGCGACAGCGAGGCATTGAGCGTCGCCGGATCGCAGCGGCGCACCAGGTTTTCTGCCAGAACACGCGAAGTGTACGGCAGCTTGGACCAGGCGCCTGGCTGGATCGCGTCGACAGCGGCGCGCGCGTCGAAGTAGTCTAGCTGGGTGCCCGGCAAGGGCTTGCGGAATTGGGTGTTCATTATTGACGGTCCTTGATCGGGACGAATTTCAGGTCTTCAGGGCCGACGTAGTTGGCGCTTGGACGGATGATCTTGTTGTCGATGCGCTGCTCGATGATGTGCGCGGCCCAGCCTGAGGTGCGCGAGATGACGAACAGCGGCGTGAACATCGCGGTCGGCACGCCCATCATGTGATAGGACACGGCCGAGAACCAGTCCAGGTTCGGGAACATCTTCTTGATGTCCCACATGACGGTTTCGAGGCGCTCGGCGATGTCGAACATCTTCATCGAACCGGCTTCCTTGGACAGCTTGCGCGCCACTTCCTTGATGACCACGTTGCGCGGGTCGGAGATGGTGTACACCGGATGACCGAAGCCGATCACCACTTCCTTGTTGGCCACGCGGTTGCGGATGTCCGCTTCGGCTTCGTCGGCGTTCTCGTAGCGCTTCTGGATCTCGAAGGCGAATTCGTTGGCGCCGCCGTGCTTGGGACCGCGCAGCGCGCCGATCGCGCCGGTGATGGCGGAGTGAATGTCCGACCCGGTGCCGGCGATGACGCGGCTGGTGAAGGTCGAGGCGTTGAACTCGTGTTCCGCATACAGGATCAACGAAGTGTGCATCGCCTGCACCCAGCTCTCGGACGGCTTCTCGCCGTGCAGCAGATGCAGGAAGTGGCCGCCGATGGAGTCGTCGTCGGTTTCGACGTCGATGCGCTTGCCGTTATGGCTGAAGTGGTACCAGTACAGCAGCATCGAGCCGAAGGACGCCATCAGGCGGTCGGCGATGTCGCGCGCGCCCGGCACGTTGTGGTCGTCCTTTTCCGGCAGCGTGCAGCCCAGCACCGAAACGCCGGTGCGCATCACGTCCATCGGGTGGGCGGAGGCAGGCAGCGCTTCCAATGCGGCCTTCAGCGAGGCAGGCAGGCCACGCAGCGATTTCAGCTTGTTCTTGTAGCCTTTCAGCTCGGCGGCGTTAGGCAGTTTGCCGTGCACCAGCAGGAAGGCGATTTCTTCGAACTCGCAGGTGCCGGCGACATCGAGGATGTCGTAGCCGCGATAGTGCAGGTCGTTGCCCGTCTTGCCGACGGAGCACAGTGCGGTATTGCCAGCGGTGACGCCGGACAGGGCGACGGATTTTTTTGGCTTGAAGGTTGCTTCGGTCATTTATAGTCTCCAGTGAGACCGTCATTCCCGCGCAGGCGGGAATGACGATGGTGGTTAATTATTTTTTCTGTGCGGCGAACAGCGCATCCAGCTTCTGCTCGAAGCTGTGATAGTTGATGCGGTCATACAGCTCGGCGCGGGTTTGCATGGTATCGACCACGTTCTGCTGGGTGCCGTCGCGGCGGATCGCGCCGTAGACGTTTTCCGCCGCCTTGTTCATGGCGCGGAAGGCCGACAGCGGATACAGCACCAGGCCCACATCCGCGCCGCGCAGCTCGTCCACGGTGAACAGCGGCGTCGAACCGAATTCGGTGATGTTGGCCAGCACCGGCACCTTGACGGCGGCGGCGAACTTTTTATACATATCGAGACTGATCATCGCTTCCGGGAAGATCATGTCGGCGCCCGCTTCCACGCAAGCGACCGCGCGCTCGATGGCGGCGTCCAGTCCTTCCACGGCCAGCGCATCGGTGCGCGCCATGATCACGAATTGATCGTCGGTGCGCGCATCGACGGCGGCACTGATGCGGTCGACCATCTCTTGCCTGGTGACGATCTCCTTGCCCGGACGGTGGCCGCAGCGCTTGGCGCCGACCTGGTCTTCGATATGCATCGCGGCCGCGCCGAACTTGATCATCGACTTGACGGTGCGCGCCACATTGAAGGCGGAAGCGCCGAAACCGGTGTCCACGTCGACCAGCAGCGGCAGGTCGCAGACGTCGGTGATGCGGCGCACGTCGGTCAGCACGTCGTCCAGGTTGGAGATGCCCAGGTCCGGCAGGCCCAGCGAACCCGCCGCCACGCCGCCGCCCGACAGGTAGATCGCCTTGAAGCCGGCGCGCTTGGCCAGCAGCGCATGGTTGGCGTTGATCGCGCCGACGACCTGCAACGGAGATTCTTCCTGGACGGCTTTGCGGAAGGCGGCGCCTGCGGAGTATTGACTCATGTTAAAGACCTTTCAGTGTTGCGGTGAAGTTGGGCTCTTTAGTGCAAGGGGCATGCCAGACAGTCACACTATATAAATCAATAACTTACGTTTTCAATGTGTTTCACTATTGTTTCATTTTGAAACATCGGAACATATGAACTACAATTGAAACATGCGCCACTCCACGCCCCTGCCCTTCGACGCCAACGACAAACCGGTCATCTGGACCGTTTCAGTCTCGCGCCTGTACGACCTGTTCCGCGACATCACGCTGGAATACGACGACCTGGCCACCATCGAACCGATCAACCTCGGCTTCGACGAAGCGGCGCGCCACATCCGCGAGCGCATGGCCACCGAGCGCTGCGACGCCGTCATCGCCGCCGGTTCCAACGCCGCGTATTTGAAAGGCCGGCTGTCGGTACCGGTGGTGATCGCCAAGTTCAGCGGCTTCGACGTGATGCAGGCGTTGGCGCGCGCGCGCCGCGTGTCGGATCGCATCGGCATCATCACCTACCAGGAGCGGCTGGCGGAGCTGGCCGAGTTCTCAGCCACCTTCGGCTTCGATGTCGCGCAGCGCACCTACGCGACCGAAGAAGATGCGCGCGCGCAGATCAACGACCTGAAGGCGGCCGGCATCAAGGCCATCGTCGGCGCCGGCCTGATTACCGACCTGGCCGAGGAAGCGGGATTGACCGGCGTATTCGTCTACTCGGCAGCCTCGATCCGCCACGCCTTCGACGATGCGCTGGAGATGGCGCGCCTGACGCAGCTGGAATCGAACCGCAGCCGCGCGCGCGGCGCCGTGGTGACGGACACGCTACGTGCCAAGCACGGCATCAACGATCTGCGTGGCGAGTCCGAAGCGATGGAGTCACTGCGACAGTCCGTGGTGCTGTACGCGAAATCGCCGGCGACCGTGCTGATACAAGGCGAGACCGGCTGCGGCAAGGAGCTGGTGGCGCAGGCGATTCATCGCGAGACACCGCGCAGCCTGGGGCAGAACAGGCCTTTCGTCGCCGTCAACTGCGGTGCGATCGCGGAATCGCTGCTGGAGTCGGAACTGTTCGGTCACGAGGAAGGCGCTTTTACCGGCGCGCGGCGCGGCGGCCACGCCGGCCTGTTTGAAGCGGCCAATCGCGGCACCCTCTTCCTCGACGAAATCGGCGAAATGCCGCTGACGCTGCAAACGCGCTTGCTGCGCGTGCTGGAAGAGCGCGAGGTAGTACGCGTGGGCGGCACCCGGCCGATTCCCGTCAGTGTGCGCATCATCAGCGCCACGCACTGCGATCTTGAGCAGCGCGTGCGCGAAGGCCGCTTCCGCGCCGACCTGTTCTACCGGCTGGCCGTGCTGCGGCTATCGCTGCCGCCGCTGCGCGCGCGGCCGGACGACATCATGACGCTGGCCGAATGGTCGCTGAAGAATGCGCTGGCTTCGCTGGGCGCGCGTCCGCATCCGAACCTGCACGCCGAAATGGCCGCCTGCGCGCCGCTGCTGCAGCGCTACGACTGGCCCGGCAATGTGCGCGAGCTGCGCAACCTGACCGAGCGCCTGGCCCTGTTCCTGGCAGCCGAACCGCTACAGGCGCTAACGCCGGCCTTCGTGCTCAGCGTCGCGCCCGAGCTGGTCGCGCACTCCGCTGCGATCCTGCCGCCCCCGGCTCCGCAGCCGGGCGGCACCAGGGCCTCCACCGAAAGCGCCAGCGACGTGCTGGCCCGCTTCGGCGGCCGCCGCGACGCCGCAGCGGACTACCTCGGCATCAGCCGCACGACGCTGTGGCGCAAGCTGCGCGCCGAGAATGGCGCGACGGAATAACCGCTCATCACGGCAAAAAAACCGTTCGTCAAATAGCCGTCGCCCGCGCATCGACGGCCCGATAGCATGGCCTCCCACTTGGATGTATGATCGCATCGATAACTTTTTGAACTAAGCACATCATGAAGAACGAGCTTCCCCTGCTGGCGCGCATGAACTGGTACTGGACGTTCCAACTGGCCGGCTGGGGCTTCCTGTTCATCTTCTCGTTGTCGATGGGCGCCTGGCAGCATTCGGGCTTCCTGGCGATCACCTGCTGGGGCAGCGTGACCGGCCTGCTGGTCTCCGATCAGTGGCACCGCCTGCTCAAGCGCCGCATCCACAACGGCGTCCGCGTGAACTGGAAGTTCATGCTGTGCGCCATCCTGGCACTGGGCGTAATCCAGACCGGCGTGCAGCTCACCGGCTTCCTGATCCTCAAACCGTTCGGCGAAGTGCATGGCGCTGGCTGGCTGCCCAGTGCACTGCTGACCTGGTGGGCGATCTACCTGGTGTGGAGTATCTTTTACATGGCGGTGCTGTCACTGCGCCGCGCCAACAGGCTGGAAGCGGAATCGCTGCGACTGGAAATCAGTGCCAAGGACGCCGAGCTGCGCGCCTTGCAGGCGCAGGTCAATCCGCATTTTTTCTTCAACAGCATGAACAGCGTGCGCGCGCTGGTGTATGAAGACCAGGCCGCCGCCGCACAGATGATCGACCAGTTGGCCAGCGTGATGCGCTACGCGCTGCAATCGGGGCATCACGACACCGTGCCGCTGGCGGCGGAAATCGAAGCCGTGCAAGCCTACCTGTCGATTGAAAAAATCCGCTTCGAGGAACGCATGCGTGTCAGCGTGGACATCGGCGTCGGCCTGGAACAGGTGCGCATTCCGCCGATGGCCTTGCAAACGCTGGTGGAAAACGCCGTCAAGTATGGCGTCGAAGCCAGCGCCACCGGCAGCGAGATCCGCATCCGTGCGCAGCGCATGGACGACGGCATGATCCACATCGAGATCGCCAACCTGGGCGCGATCCTGCCGTTTGCGAATTCGACCAAGGTCGGGCTGGTCAACACCCGCAAGCGGCTGGCGCTGGCATTGGGCGCCAACGCCAATCTCGACCTCACTGAAAACAGCGGCTGGGTGCGCGCGACCATGACTTTGCCGGAGGCCGCTTGATGCGGGTACTACTGATCGATGACGAGCGCCTCGCGCGCGCGGAACTGCGCCGCCTGCTGGCGGCGCATCCTGAAGTGGAAATCGTCGGCGAAGCGGTCAACGCAGCGGATGGCGTGCAGCAGATCGCCGCGCTCAAGCCGGACCTGATTTTCCTCGACGTGCAAATGCCGGGCGGCAGCGGCTTCGACATGCTGGCCGCGCTGGAGGGTGCGCCGGAAGTGATCTTCACCACCGCCTTCGACCAGTACGCGCTGCAGGCGTTCGAAGTCAATGCCCTCGACTACCTGCAAAAGCCGATCCAGGCCACGCGCATGGCGGCCGCGCTGCAGCGTTGCGCGCTGCGCCACCAGCGCGCGCTGGCCTATGTCGCGCCCACCTCGGCCAGGAAGCTGTTCATCAAGGACGGTGAGCGCTACTGGTTCGTCGGCCTGCAGGACATTAGGCTATTTGAATCGGACGGCAACTACACGCGCATCTACTTCGACCGGCAGCAGCCGCTGATGCTGCGCTCCCTGAACCAACTCGA
This sequence comes from Duganella sp. CT11-25, assembly GCF_047302815.1. Lineage (NCBI taxonomy): Bacteria > Pseudomonadati > Pseudomonadota > Betaproteobacteria > Burkholderiales > Oxalobacteraceae > Duganella > Duganella sp. CT11-25. The sequence continues at coordinate 6,364,365 of NZ_JBKBFD010000001.1, read as the reverse complement.
AGAGCGGCTCGACCCGCAGCACTTCTTCCGCGCCAGCCGCCGCCACATCGTCAACCTCGGCTACGTCGAGCAAGTCACGCCGAACGAAGCCGGCGGCCTTGACCTCGTCTTGCGCGACGGCCCGACCATCGAAGTCTCCCGCCGCCGCGCCACCCAATTCAAAACCATCACCACCCTCTAAACTCCGGGGTCAGGTCCAAAACCTGGACACGTACTCTTCCGTAGACGCCTTACAGATGTGCTTGTGTCCAGATTCTGGACCTGACCCCGGAGTGCTATGTGCGGAGTACGTCGGCGGGGGGCATGCGCATCGCGATCCAGGTGTGGCGGGCGATGGCGATCAGGGCGATGCCCAGCGTTAGCGATAGCGCGAACAGCAAGGTCCAGTAGCCGATCGGCGCGTGCTCGACGTAATTGGCGAGATAGCGGTTGATCGCTACCGCCGCCACCGGCAGGCCGATCACCGCCGACGCCAGCATCAGTAGGCCGACTTCCCGCACGACCAGCAGGCCGATGTCGGCGCGGCGCGCGCCGTGCAGCTTGCGCAGCACGATCTCCCTGGCGCGCCGCTGCACCGTGTTGGCCGACAGGACGTAGGTGCCGAAGGCGGCGATCGCCAGCGCGATGCCGGTGGCGACCGCCAATAGCCTGGCCATGCGCGCATCCTCTGCGTAGTGCGCCGCCAGCACGTCCTCCGCGCGGTAGATCTTCGGTATCGCATCCGGGAAGTAGCTGGGCCACAGCGCTTGCGCGGCGCGCTCGACGTCGGCAGGCGCGCCCGATGCCCGCACGCTGAGCGCCATCCCCTCCGTCCGCAGTTCATAGGCGGTCGCGCGCGGCTGGTCCCGCAACGAGTGGAAACGCAGTTCGGGGGCGATGCCGACGATGCGCGCCGCGCTGACCACGTTGTCGAATCCGGTGAACATCACGGACTGCCCTACCGCTTCCTCCGCGCTGGCGAAGCCCAGCTCGCGCGCGGCAACGGCGTTCAGCACCACCGCCGTTTTATCGTTGTCCTTGTCCACGCCGGACTGGAACAGGCGCCCCGCCGCCGGCGCGATGCCGTACAGTTCGAAGAAGTTGGCGCTGACCGTTTTCATCTCCATCGACGCGGCGACGCCACCGGGCCGCTTGAGCGCGCGCGTCCACGACCAGTTGAGCCGGCCCACCGGGTCTTCGGAAATCGCCACGCCGGCCACGCCGGGCTGCGCCTGCAATGCCGAGACGAAGCGCCGCGCTTTCTCGTGGTCCCTGACATGTCCCGGCATGTCGACGATCACCATCGGCGACGGTTCGAAACCCGGCGACGCATGCGTCGCATAGTCGGTCTGCCACGCCACCGCGATGGTCACGCTGGCCAGGCCCATTGCCGTGCCGATCTGCACCACCGTCAGCGCGCGCCGCCACTGCATGCTGCCGTACGATTCGGTGTCGGGTCGCCCGGCCAGCACCTGCGTCGGATGCACACGCAGCGCGATCCAGGCGGGATAGGCCGCCGTGGCGGCGCCGAGCAGCGCGCCGATGCCGAAGGCGGCCGCGATGTTCTGCGGCGAGAACAGGCCGTCCAGCTGGCGGTTGACCAGCTGCGAGAACGCAGGCAACGCCAGCCACGCCAGCAGCAGGCCGAGCGCGGTGGCCACCATCGCCACCAGCAGCGATTCAAGCAGGAATTGCAGCATGATCTGCGGTACGCCGGCGCCCAGCACCTTGCGCATCGCCACTTCACGCTGGCGCCGCAGCACCCGCACCGTGGTCAGGTTGACGTAGTTGATCGCGGCCAGCAGCAGGATCAGCATCGCCAGCAACGCCAGGCCGGCCACGATGCCCGGATTGGCGCGATCGCCCGGCAGCGCGATAAAGCTGTTCTCCACCTTGTCGTCGAAATAGGCGGCGCGCAGCGGCGATATCGCAAGTTCAATCGCCTTGCGCTTGCCGAGCCGCTCGCGCATCTCCGGCGGCCATTGATTCACACTCGGCGTGCTGTCGACCACTTGCTGCAAGCGTTCGAGGATGGCCGGCGGCGAGGCGCCGCGCCCCAGGCGCAGCAGCATCTTGGTCATCCAGCCGTTCTCGCCGGTCAGCATCTCGTGCCGGATGGCGCTTTCCACCACGGCCCCGTTCACGCCGAACAGCACTTCAAACGGTATCGTCGTGTTGGCCGCCGGTGTCGCTACGATGGCGCCGACCTGCATGCTATTCCCTTCCGCCACCATGGTCCGGCCCAGCGCATTGCGCGTGCCGAACATGCGCAATGCGGCCGCTTCGGTAATCACAAAGCGGTCGGGCCGCTCCAGCGCCGTAGCCATGTCGCCCTGCAGAGCGCGTAGTCCCAGCATCGATGGGAAGCCGGGCAGCACGATCAGGCCGCGCACCGTCATCAGGTTGCGGTCTACCCGCACCGTCAACGGCGTGATCTCCGGCCGCGCCGGTATATAGCTGGTGGCGTCGAGCACGCCCGGTATCTTCAGCGCGGTCTCGCGCAGGAACATCGGCGCCAGGTCGAACAGGGGCGACGACGGCTCGACATTGAAGTGATGCTTGACGACGTAGACCTGGTCCACGTCCGGCACGTGCGTATCGTACTCCATCGAGTAGCGCACAAACCCAAGCAGCAGCACGCACGCGCCAAGGCCCACACCGAGGCCCAGCACCGAGGCCAGCGTGTAGGCCGGTTCTTGTATCAGGGTGCGCCAGCCGATGCGAAAGTCTCGTAGCTTCATGTGGTTCCAGTCCGTGGTGGGAAAATTTCTATGGATTGCAACATCCATGCCACGGGGTTTTCAGCGCCTTGGCGGCCCGTATCCAGCACCGATGTTCGGAAGTGAACGTTGAAACTGTCCACTTCCGAACACCATGCTTACTTGGCCTTGATCGGGAAGGCCGGATGCACCGGGCGCACCGGCGGATTCTTCGCCAGTTCGGCCTTGATCACTTCAATCGCCTTTTCCAGTTGCGGATCGCGGCCGGCGATGACGTCGGCAGGATTCTGGTCGATCTCGATATCCGGCGCCACGCCTTCGTTCTCCACGCCCCAGCCGCCGTCGCGGGTCCAGAAGGCCAGGTTGGGCGCGGTGATGCTCCCGCCGTCCATCAACGTCGGGAAGCCGAGCACGCCGACCAGGCCACCCCAGGTACGCTTGCCGATCAGCGGACCCATTTGGTTTTTGCGGAACATCCACGGCAACAGGTCGCCGCCGGAACCGGCCGTCTCGTCGATCAGCATCGCGCGCGGGCCCTGGATCGACGCCGATGGCGTCTTCATGTCGGCGCCGTAGCGCATGGTCCACCAGGCGATTTCCTTCTTCTGCAAAATCTCCAGGTAGTAGTCGGCGACGCTGCCGCCGCCGTTGAAACGCTCGTCGATGATGACGGCGTCCTTGTCGGCCTGCGGGAAGAAATAGCGCTTGAAGTAGGTATGGCCCAGCGTCGCCGTATTCGGCACGTAGACGTAGGCGACCTTGCCTCCGGTGGCGGCGTTGACCTTGCGGATATTCCCTTCGATCCAGTCGCGGTTGCGCAGCGCGTCTTCGTTCGCCACCGGCACCACGGTGATGGTGCGCGACTTGCTGCCGTCCGCGTTGGGGCCGACCGTGATGTCGATGGCTTTGTTGGCGGTGTTTTCAAAAGCGCTGTACAGATTGGTCGGCGCCAGCAGCGCGCGGCCGTCCACCGCCAGCAGGTACTCGCCGGCCTTGACGTTCAGGCCAGGCTCCGTCAGCGGCGCGCGCAGCGCAGGGTTCCAGTTCAAGCCACCGTAGACTTTCTTGAAGCGGTAACGGCCTTCGCTCACCTCGTAGTCCGCGCCGAGCAGGCCGCCCGGCACCGCTTTGCCCTCGGTGAAGAAGTCGCCGCCGCCGCCGCGATGGTGGCCAACGCCCAGTTCACTGCACAGCCATTGGATCAGGCGATTCAAATCGGCGCGGCTGGACAACTCCGGCAGGAACTGCGCGTACTTGGCGCGCATCTTGTTCCAGTCGGCGCCGTGCATGCCCGGATCGTAGAAGAAGTCGCGGTTGATGCGCCAGGCTTCGTTGAAGATCTGCGCCCACTCCGCGCGCGGCTCGGCGCGCACTTCGATGGCTTCCACCTTGACCTTGCCTTCGCCCGGCGTCAGCGTCTTGGCGCCGGCGCTGCCCATCGCCCAGGCTTCCTTCAGGCGGTACAGCAGCTTCTTGCCGTCGGCGGAGACTTCAAAATCATCGACTTCGGCCAGCAGCGTCTCGGCCTTGCGGTCCTTCAGGTCGAAGCGCTGGATGGCTTTCTTGCCGTCGTTCTCGCGCAGGAAGAAGATCTGGCCCGCCTCCCCTGCCTCCAGGTCGGACAGCGATGCGGCAGGTATCGGCAGGTCGACGATGCGGGTGTCGATGCCCTCGAAGTCGATGGCGATCGGCGCGACCGGCGCCACCGTCACCTTCGGATCGTCACGGCCGGTCTTCGGATCGACCTTGGGCGGCGCGTCCGCCTTGGCTTCTTTCTTGTCGGCGGCCGGCGCCGCCGGCGCGCCCTTCTCCTCGTCGCTCTCCTTGATCAGCGGCGACGGCAGGTCGCGCCGCAGCGTCGCCATCCAGATGGTGCGCGTGACGCGGTTGTCCTCGTTCTGTTGCGAGAACCAATTGTTGCTCGGTCCCGCGTTGGTCGAGGCGAAGAAGTACAGGTACTTTCCACTCTTGTCGAACACTGGATTGACCACGTCCGACAAGCCGTCCGTCACCGGCCAGGATTTATTCTGCTCCAGCGAGTAGATGTAGGCGCTGCGCGTGTAGGTCATCGAATTCAAGGCGTAGGCGATCCAGCGCGAGTCCGGCGCCCATGCCGCCCTGAGTGTCTTGTTCACGCCGTACAGCGGCTCGGAGGCGATCTTCTTGACCGCGCCGGAAGCCACGTCCAGCACATACAGCGTCCACGAGTTGTCCGTGTAGGCGATCTTCTTGCTGTCCGGCGACCAGACCGGATTGTCGTAGAAGCCAGAGCCGGTCAGCTTGAATTTGCGCGGTTCGCTCTTGCCGTCCTGTGCGCGGATGTGCAGCGCGTATTCGCCGGATTCGTCGGAGAAGTAGGCGACGGACCGGCCATCGGGCGACCACGCCGGCGAACGCTCATTCGCCGCCGGGGTCTGCGTCAGGTTGCGCACATCGCCCTTGTCCGCGGGGATGGTGACGATCTCGCCGCGGAACTCATACGCGATGCGCGCGCCGGAGGGCGAGATCGAGGCGTTGCGGATGTACTTGGCGCCGCTGAGCCAGCGCGGACGCGACAGGCCCAGGTCGCTGTTGACGCCGATGGTGAGCTTGCGCACCTGGCCGCTGGCCAGGTCCAGCGCGTGCAGATAGCCCGCCTGCTCGTAGACGATGCCGCCGCCGGATGCCGCGGCATTCAGCACCGGGAAATCGGTGTGCCTGGTGAGCGCACGCACAGCCCTGGTCTTGACGTCGTAGGCGTACAGATTGAACTCGCCGTCGCGGTCGGAGCGGAAGTAGACCGTGTCGCCTATCCACATTGGATCGACGTCGTTGGCATGCGCAGCCGGCTGCGGAATGCTGAGCACCGATTTGTCGCCGCGATTGAACAACCACAGGATGGAGTTGGTGCCGCCGCGATAATGCTTCCACTGCATGAAGGCCGGCGAGAACGGGTTATAGACGATCTGCTTGCCATCCGGGGACCAGGCCGCGCGGGCGGCGTTCGGCACTTCCAGCTCGGTCTCCACGCCGCCGCCCACAGGCACCGTGAACAGCTTGCGGAAGCGGTTATTGAAGGCCGCGCGCGGCGAGGTGAACATCACCGACTTGCCGTCCGGCGTAAAGGCCTGCACCACATCGGCGCCCGGATGATACGTGAGCCGCTTCGGCACGCCGCCTTCGATCGGCAGCAGATACACATCGGTATTGCCATCGACCTGCGCGCTGTAGGCCAGCAGCTTCCCGTCCGGTGAAAACACCGGGTTCGATTTCTCGCCCGGATCGGACGTGAGGCGGCGCGGCGCGCTGCCGTCGGCGTTGGCCAGCCACACATCGCCCGCATAGATAAAGGCCAGGTGGCGCGCGGACAGCGCGGGCTCGGTCAGCATGCGGGTGTCGCTGGTGCTTGGCAGCGCCAGCGCCGGCGTGGCGGACATGGCGAGTGCGGCCGCTGCGGCGGCGATCGACAGCATTTTTTTCATGTACACAGTCTCCTTATTTCAGCGCAGGGATCACCTGCGGTTGATACGGCTTGATCGGCTTTTCCTTCATCGTCTTGTCCAGCAATTGCAATGCTACTTCCAGCTGGCGGTCCTGCCCCTGGAAGGTGGCGTGCGGCAGGTTGTCCACTTCCACGTCCGGCGTCACGCCGACACCTTCGATCAGCCACTGGCCGTCGGCGGTGGTGAACTGGCCCATCTCGGCCACGCGCGCCATGCCGTTGTCGCTCAGGCGGTTGTTATCGCTGAGCCAGACGCCGGCGCCCGCCGTGCGCTTGCCGACCAACGGCCCCAGTCCCAGCGCCTTGATGCCGGCCGCGAAGGTCTCGCCGTCCGAATAGGTGTATTCGTCGACCAGCACCACCAGGTGGCCACGGAAGGTGTTCTGCATATTCGGCGCGGCTTGCACGCCCGGCGGCGCCCAGAAGGCCCAGGCCTTGCGCAGCAGCTTCTCGATGATCCAGCTGTCGATATTGCCGCCATTGTTGCGGCGCACGTCGATGATCAGGCCTTCGCGGTTGACGTTGGCGTAGAAGTCGCGCGCGAACGAGGCGATGTCGCGCGCCCCCATCGCGCGCAGGTGCAGGTAGCCGATGCGGCCCTTGGACGCGGCCTCCACCTGGCGCGCGCGGCTCTGCTCCCAGTCGCTGTAGCGCAGTGCGGTTTGCTTCGTCATGTTCACCGGCGTGGCGATCACGGATTTCGTGCCGCCCTCCTTGCGCTTGACCTGCAACAGCACCTGCTTGTCGGCCTGGTTCAGCAGCAGGTCGGCGATATCGCGCGCCTCCAGCACCGGCCTGCCGTTGACGGCGGTGATGACATCGCCCTCCCTCACATCGACGTCGGCCTGCACCAGTGGGCCACGCTCGGACGGCAGCTCAGGCTCGCTGGCGTAGATATGGTCCACGCGGTAGCCATCGGCGCTGCGCGACAGCAGCGCGCCCAGACCGGCCGGCGTGCCTTCCGGCGCGGGACGGCGCACGTCGCCCGGTGCGATCTGCGAGTGCAGCGCGCCGACTTCACTGATCATCATGCCCAGCACATCGTTCAGTTCCGCGCGGTCGGTCACGCGCTCGACCAATGGCGCGTATTTTTCATGCACGCCGACCCAGTTCACGCCGCGCATTTTTGCGTCGTACAGGAAGTCGCGGTGCATGCGCCAGGCATCGTTGAACATCTGCTTCCATTCCAGGCGCGGGTTGGAGGTGAAGCTCCAGTCGTCCACTTTGACCTTGGCCTTGGAGACATCGGAAGGCGCCTTGGCCCCGGCATCGACGATGATCATCTCGCCCGGACCGTTGGCGGCAAAGGTGCGGTAGTAGACGTGCTTCTTGTCGGCGGCCAGGTCGTACTCGCGCACGTTGGCGACGAAGGTCTCCGGCTGCGGACCGTTGCTGGCGATGGCCAGCGTCTTCAGGCTGGCCTTGCCCTCGCCTTCGGCATCGAGGAAATACAGGCGCTTGTCGTCCATCTGCAGCGCGCGGTAGTTCCCAGCCGCCAGCGGCACTTCGTACAGGCGGTCCGCCAGGCCGGTGAAGACGATGGCGGGCAGCGCCTTGCCGGAGGGCTTGGCCTCCGGCGTCGTCTTGGCGACGGCCTTGGCGACAGCTTTTTCAGCCGCCTGCGCCGCCGCTTTTTCCGGCTCGCCTTCGGCCGCCTTGTCGCCCGGCTTGCTCAGCTCATCGTCCGGCTTGAAGGGGAAGCGGTTGCCCGGCTGGAGCGCTAGCGCGAATAAGCCGGTACGCTTGTCGAACACCGGCCCCATATTGCGGTCGCCCCACGGCGAACCGTTCGCCAGCTGGAAGTTGCGGGCCGAGAGGAAGTACAGCCACTTGCCGTCCGGCGAAAACACCGGCGAGCGCGAGGTATAGCGGTCGCTGGTGACGAAGGCCAGCTGCTTCGAGTCGAGGTTGTACAGGCCGATCTGCTCGCGCTGCTCGGTGCTGGCGGCGCGCACCAGCGCCAGGTTCTTGCTGTCGCCCGACCACAGGATCTCGTCGTGCTTGTCGACGCCGGCCTTGCCGGCATCGTCGATGACGACGTTGGCCTTGCTGGCCAGGTCCAGCAGCCAGAAGCGGCCCTTCTTGTCGGTGTGGCCCAGCCAGCGGCCGTCCGGCGACGGATACAGCTGCCAGCGGTGGCTGCTGCCGTCCCTGGTCAGCTGCTCGCCCTTGCCGGAACCATCGGCGGCGTAGCGCCAGATTTCATTCTCGCCCGTGGTATCGACAATCGCATAGACCCATTTGTCGTCCGGGCTGAACACCGCTTCGCGGGCCCGCGCGCCTTCCGGCACGGCGATCTCCACGCGGCGCTGGGCGCCGGTGCCGGCCACGCTGACGCGGCCGCGCGCGGTCAGCACCAGCCGTTCGGTCTTGCCGGAGATTTGCGCGTTGGTCAGGTTCTCCAGCGGCGTGCGGATCTGGCGCGTGCGCTGCTGGTCGAAGTCGGAGACGAGGCTGATCGCCAGCTGCTCATCCTTGTTCGCGGCCAGGTCCAGCAAGTGCAAGTCGGCGCCCAGCTGGTAGACGATGCGGCCGTCGCCCAGCGCGGCGTTGCGCACGTCCCAGTCGGCATGGCGGGTCAGCTGGCGCGGGTCGCTGCCGTCCGCCGCCATCGACCACAGGTTGTCCGAGCCGCCACGGTCGCTGATGAAGTAGACGCGGCCCTGCCACCACATGGGGCGCTTGTTGTTGCCGGTGTCGGCCGCCAGCAGCGGCGCGGCTTCGGCGTTTCCGGTCAAATCGTAGCGCCACAGCCGCGCGTGCGCGCCGCCGCGATAGCCCTTGACGTTGTCGTTGGTCAGCGCCAGGCCGAAGCGGGTGAAGTACAGCGTCTTGCCGGCGTCGTCGAGCACCGCGTCGTTGGCGTCGGCGACCGGGAAGATGCGGCGCTGCAGCGTGTCCGGCTTGAAGGCGGCGATGGTCACCGCGCGCCCCGGCCCCTTGTTGTCCGACATATTGACCAGCACCTCGCCCTGCGCGGTCCAGCCCAGCACGGAGACGCCGACGCTCTCGAACGTCAGCCGCTTCGGCAGGCCGCCGGCGATGGGCATCACATAGGCGTCCTGGCCGCCTTCATACGCGGCGGTGAAGGCGATCCACTTGCCGTCGTGCGAGATGGCGGCGTTGGTCTCGGCGCCCGGATGGGTGGTCAGGCGCTGCGCCGTGCCGCCATGGGCGCCGGTCTTCCACAAGTCGCCTTCGGCGGTGAAGACCACGGCGTCGCCACGGATCGCGGGGAAACGGAAGTAGGCGTCGGCGGCGTGCGCCGCCTGGCCGGCCAGCAGGCCGGCGGACATCAACATGAAAGCGAGGGGGCGGAGGCGAAGACAGGACGGGATCATGGACAGTGCTCAGAAAGGTTGTCGAATGGAACAGCGATTCTGGCACAGCTTGGCCCCGTATAGAAAAAAACCCGCGCCACTTGCGTGAGGCGGGTTCTTTTTTAGGAGTGGCGAGCTTACTCGACTTCGACGGTCTCCGGCGGCGTGGTCGGCGCCGCATCCGGCGGTTCCGGGAACTCCAGCTTGACCTGGTCCTTGTCGTCCAGGTCGACCGTCACGCGGCCGCCGGTGACCAGGCGGCCGAACAGCAGCTCGTCGGCCAGCGCCTTGCGGATCATGTCCTGGATCAGACGCGCCATCGGACGCGCGCCCATCAGCGGATCGAAGCCTTTCTTCGCCAGGAACTTGCGCAGTTTCTCGCTGAAGATCGATTCGACTTTCTTCTCGTGCAGCTGCTCTTCCAGCTGCATCAGGAACTTGTCGACCACGCGCAGGATGATTTCCTCGTCCAGCGCGCGGAAGCTGATGGTCGCATCGATACGGTTGCGGAACTCCGGCGTGAACATGCGCTTGATGTCGGCCATCTCGTCGCCCGCCTGCTTGGTGTTCGTGAAACCGATCGACGACTTCTGCAGGCTCTCGGCGCCCGCGTTGGTGGTCATGATGATGATCACGTTGCGGAAGTCGGCCTTGCGCCCGTTGTTGTCGGTCAGCGTGCCGTGGTCCATCACCTGCAGCAGGATGTTGAAAATGTCCGGATGGGCTTTTTCAATCTCGTCCAGCAGCAGCACCGCGTGCGGCTTCTTGGTGATGGCTTCGGTCAGCAGGCCGCCCTGGTCGAAACCGACGTAGCCCGGCGGCGCGCCGATCAGGCGCGACACGGCGTGACGCTCCATGTACTCGGACATGTCGAAGCGGATCAGCTCGATGCCCAGGATGAAGGCCAGCTGCTTCGCCACCTCGGTCTTGCCGACGCCGGTCGGACCGGAGAACAGGAAGGAGCCGATCGGCTTGTCGGTTTTGCCCAGGCCGGCGCGCGCCATCTTGATCGCCGAGGCCAGCGCTTCGATCGCCGGATCCTGGCCGAACACCACGTTGCGCAGGTCGCGGTCGATGGTCTGCAGCTTGCTGCGGTCGTCCTGGTTGACGGTCTGCGGTGGAATACGCGCGATCTTGGCGATGATGTCCTCGATCTCGGTCTTGCCGATGGTTTTCTTTTGCTTCGACTTCGGCAGGATGCGTTGCGCCGCGCCGGCTTCGTCGATGACGTCGATCGCCTTGTCGGGCAGATGGCGGTCGTTGATGAAGCGCGCCGCCAGCTCGGCCGCGGTCGACAGCGCCGACGACGAATATTTCACGCCGTGGTGCTCTTCGAAGCGCGACTTCAGGCCGCGCAGGATCTGCACGGTCTGCTCGACGGTAGGCTCGTTGACGTCCACCTTCTGGAAGCGGCGGCTCAGCGCGTGGTCCTTCTCGAACACGCCGCGGAACTCGGTGTAGGTGGTCGCGCCGATGCACTTCAGCTGGCCGTTGGCCAAGGCTGGCTTGAGCAGGTTGGACGCGTCCAGCGTGCCGCCCGACGCCGAACCGGCGCCGATGATGGTGTGGATCTCGTCGATGAACAGGATGCCGTTCGGGTTGTCCTTCAACTGCTTCAGGACGGCCTTCAGGCGCTGCTCGAAATCGCCGCGATACTTGGTGCCGGCCAGCAGCGCGCCCATGTCCAGCGAATACACGACGGCATTCTGCAGGATTTCCGGGACGTCGCTCTGGGTGATGCGGTAAGCCAGTCCTTCGGCGATGGCGGTCTTGCCCACGCCCGCCTCGCCCACCAGCAACGGGTTGTTCTTGCGGCGGCGGCACAGGATCTGGATCACGCGGTCCACTTCGTCCTCGCGGCCGATCAGCGGATCGATCTTGCCTTCGGCGGCCGACTTGTTCAGGTTCTGCGTGAACTGGTCGAGCGGGCTTTCCTTGGTCTGGCCTTCGCCGCCCGGGGCGCCCTCTTCCACGCCTTCCGAAGCCTTGGCGGCATCGGTCTGCTGGTCCTTGCGCACGCCGTGCGAAATGAAATTGACCACGTCCAGGCGCGTCACGCCCTGCTGGTGCAGGTAGTACACCGCATGCGAGTCTTTCTCGCCGAAGATGGCCACCAGCACGTTGGCGCCCGTGACTTCCTTCTTGCCGTTGGAAGCGGACTGCACGTGCATGATGGCGCGCTGGATCACGCGCTGGAAGCCGAGCGTCGGCTGGGTATCGACCTCGCCCGTGCCGGGCACGGTCGGAGTGTTGTCGCCAATAAAATTGGTCAGGGTCTTGCGCAGATCTTCAATGTTGACGGCGCATGCACGCAACACTTCGGCAGCCGAAGGGTTGTCCAGCAAGGCCAGCAGCAAGTGCTCCACCGTGATGAATTCGTGCCGTGCCTGTCGGGCTTCGACAAACGCCATGTGCAAACTTACTTCTAATTCCTGCGCAATCATACTTCCTCCATCACGCACTGCAGGGGGTGCCCCGCCTTGCGCGCATGCGTTAAAACGAACTCCACTTTGGTACAGGCTATATCTTTAGAGAACACGCCGCACACTCCTTTGCCGTAGCGATGAACACTGAGCATTATCTGCGTGGCTGTTTCACGGTCTTTATTGAAATACTCCTGGATGATGGCCACCACGAATTCCATCGGGGTGTAGTCATCATTGAGCAGCGCCACCTGGTACAGGGGTGGCGGCTTCAGCGTTTGCCGCTCCAAGAGGGTTTCGGTGTCATGCTTGGTTGCCATACGCTTATATTCTAATGCTTTCGGGGTTGATGCAATGCGCATTTCTCCATGCACATCTAATTGTTTTCCATCTTACGCGCTTTCTGAACTTGACGCAGATGGTGACCCGTTCGCATAAATCAAGAGTTGCTTTTTCGCCAATCAGGTTAAAAGTAGCAAAATGAATACAAATCTGCTTGACTTTCAAATTTGGTCCGCTAACAATGCGTTATCGGCTTCGTGCAGAAATGTACATGTTGATAAGAAGTGAGGCGTGAGGAGGGGGCAAGAAGCTTCTTGCTTTTATGGCTCGTGTGATCCGTTTTAATTTTGAAAGTTCTTTTTATGGCAACAGGTACAGTTAAGTGGTTCAATGATTCCAAAGGTTTTGGCTTCATCACTCCAGATGACGGCGGCGAGGATTTGTTCGCTCACTTCTCCGCAATCAACATGAACGGTTTCAAGACCCTCAAAGAAGGTCAAAAAGTTCAATTCGAAGTCACGCAAGGCCCTAAAGGCAAGCAAGCTTCCAACATCCAAGCTGCTTAAGTTTCAGCCCCAGATGTGAAAAACCTCGCGCTGCGGGGTTTTTTTTCGTCCATCGTTTGCGCCCGCCCAACGCCAAAGTGTTGTAGAAGTCCGACGGTCATCGGCGGAAATGCAACGCCGCCGCCATAAAAAAAACCCCGCGGTCCGAAGAGCGCGGGGCTTGGTCGATCCAGCGGGCTTTTACATCTGTTCGATCATCACTTCGCCGAAGCCCGAGCACGAGACCTGGGTCGCGCCTTCCATCAGGCGGGCGAAGTCGTAGGTGACCTTTTTCGAGTCGATGGCTTTTTCCATCGACTTGATGATCAGGTCGGCCGCTTCGGTCCAGCCCATGTGGCGCAGCATCATTTCGGCGGACAGGATCAGCGAGCCCGGGTTGACGTAGTCCTTGCCGGCGTACTTGGGCGCGGTGCCGTGGGTGGCTTCGAACATGGCCACCGAGTCCGACAGGTTGGCGCCCGGCGCGATGCCGATGCCGCCCACTTGCGCGGCCAGCGCGTCGGAGATGTAGTCGCCGTTCAGGTTCAGCGTGGCGATCACGCTGTACTCCGCCGGGCGCAGCAGGATCTGCTGCAGGAAGGCGTCGGCGATCGAGTCCTTGATGATGATGTCGCGGCCGGTGCGCGGGTTCTTGAACTTGCACCACGGGCCGCCGTCGATCAGCTCGGCGCCGAATTCTTTTTGCGCCAGCTCGTAGGCCCAGTCGCGGAAGCCGCCTTCGGTGTACTTCATGATGTTGCCCTTGTGGACAATGGTCACCGACGGCTTGTCGTTGTCGATGGCGTACTGGATCGCCTTGCGCACCAGGCGCTGCGTGCCTTCGATCGACACCGGCTTGATGCCCAGGCCCGAGGTTTCCGGGAAGCGGATCTTGGTCACGCCCAGTTCCTTGACCAGGAAGTCGATCAGTTTCTTGGCGCCGTCCGAACCTTGCGCGTATTCGATGCCGGCGTAGATGTCTTCCGAGTTTTCGCGGAAGATGACCATATTGGTCTTTTCAGGCTCCTTCAGCGGCGACGGCACGCCGGTGAAGTAGCGCACCGGGCGCAGGCAGACGTACAGGTCCAGCTGCTGGCGCAGGGCCACGTTGAGCGAGCGGATGCCGCCGCCGACCGGCGTCGTCAGCGGGCCCTTGATCGATACCACGTAGTCATTCACGGCGCCGAGCGTCTCTTCCGGCAGCCACACGTCCGGGCCGTAGACCTTGGTCGACTTCTCGCCCGCGTAGACTTCCATCCAGTTGATCTTGCGCTTGCCGCCGTACGATTTCGCCACGGCCGCGTCCACGACTTTCAGCATGACCGGGGTGATGTCGAGACCGGTGCCGTCACCCTCGATGTAGGGAATGATCGGGTTATCTGGTACATTCAGGGAAAAATCGGCGTTGACGGTGATTTTCTGGCCGTCGGCAGGTACTTTGATATGTTGGTACATCGTGGTTCTCCGAAGTGGGCTCTAAGTCTTCTATAAGACATAAGACATGCTGTTCGCATTATGCACGAATTGGGCCTTTAAGCCTACACCAATTTCACCTGAATATAAGCATGTCCCTGATACTATTTAATAAACCTTTTCAAGTGCTGTGCCAGTTCTCGCCGCAGGACGACAAGGCCACCCTGGCCGACTATCTGAAGCTCCCGAACATCTATCCCGCGGGCCGCCTGGACGCCGACAGCGAGGGCCTGATGCTGCTGACCGACGACGGCAAGCTGCAGCACACGATCGCCCACCCCGACCACAAGGAAGCCAAGATCTACCTGGTGCAGGTGGACGGCGTGGCGGACGCCGCCAGCCTGGCCAGGCTGCAGGCGCCGCTCGACCTGGGCGACTTCGTCACCAAGCCGTGCAAGGCGGTGCGGATCGCCGAACCGGAGTGGCTGTGGCCGCGCAATCCGCCGATCCGCCAGCGCGCCGACCAGCCCACCAGCTGGCTGGCCATCACGCTACGGGAAGGCAAAAACCGCCAGGTGCGGCGCATGACGGCGGCGGTCGGCCTGCCGACGCTGCGGCTGGTGCGCAGCGCCATCGGCCATATCTCGCTGGCGTCGCACCCGCTGATGCCCGGCGAATGGATGGAAGTGTCGCCCAAAGACCTCACCACCTAGCAAAGTAACAATGCTTGCTCTATATTAAATAGGTGGGCGCACCGAGCGCCGGGGAGATTCCATGTCCGACGCCGATGCCGCCTCCTATACAGAAAGCCCCTATTATCTGCAGGCGGTGGCCGCGCTGGCGCGCCCGCGCGCGGTGATGGCGCACCAGGACATCTACTGCAACAACGGCATGAAGCTGGTGGCCAAGGGCACTCAGCTGGGCGACGAGCAGTTCGAGCGGCTGGCCCAGCACAAGCTGTCCGAACCGCTGGACCGCATGCTGATCAGCGAGCGCGCGATCGACGCTTCCGGCCTGGCCATCGAGGCCGGCAAGATACTCGAACGCGACGCCATCTATTCCCGGCTGGGCACGCGCAGCGGCGATCCGCTGGCCGTCAAGCACGGGCTGGCCGCGCTCAAGCTGCCGGCGGCCCTGCTGATGCGGCTGACCGTGATGCGCGAGCAGCGCCCCGCCATGTTCCAGCACTCGCTGCGCACGGCGATGATCGCCCACGCGCTGGCGCAGCGGCTCAAGCTGACCGCCAATGACCGCGAACAGCTGTTGCTGGCCGCGCTGTGCCACGACATCGGCGAAATGCACACCGACCCGCTGCTGCTCGAAAGCCGCCACAACATCACGCCGGAGGAACGCCGCTTCGTCCACGTCCACCCGCTGACCAGCCACGTCCTGCTCAACGGGATCAGCGGCTTCCCGCCGGCCGCGCGGCTGGCGATCCTGCAGCATCATGAAAGGCTGGACGGCAGCGGCTATCCGAACGGCCTGCGCGCCGACAGGATCGCGCCGCTGGCCAAGCTGCTGGCGGTGGCCGACGTGGCGGAGACGGTGATACGGCGCTTCGACCTGCCGCGCCTGGACATGCTGGCGCGGCTGCACCACGGCCGCTTCGACCATGCGGCCGCCGACGCCCTGCGCGACCTGATCCATTCCACGCCGAAGGACGCCCTCCGCGCGCCGCAGGAGGAACTGGGCGCGGCCGCGCAGCTGGCGCACCTGGCCGAGGTGCTGCGGGCATGGTTCGCGCTGCGCAGCGCCTTCGAGCACCAGGTCGCGCCGAACGCGCCGGAACGCTCGCCGCTGGCCTTCCTGTTCGAGCGCATGACGTCGATCCGCCAGCTGGTGCTGCAGGCGGGCTTCGACCCCGACCACAGCGACAGCATGCTCGACATCGCCCACGACGATCCGAACGTGCTGCTGGAGCTGCGCACCATGCTGGATGAGATGGAATGGCTGCAGCTGGACCTGGCCAACGAGATCGACCGCCGCTCGGCCGAGCTATTGGGCCTGTCGTCGGCGCCGCTGCACGACCTGCTCAGGCACCTGCGGCCCGCGCTGTCGTGCGGCGAGCAGTGCGGGCTTGGCCACCCTGCGCATTAATTCGGGCCGCACAAGCGAAAAAACCCGCGCTGACCAGGTCAGGCGGGTTCTTGCTTTAATCCCAGCGAGGGGAATTAAGCGGACAGCGCTTTCAGAGCAGCTGCCAGACGGCTCTTGTGACGAGCTGCCTTGTTTTTGTGGATGATCTTCTTGTCCGCGATGCTGTCGATTTTCGACACGGAGGTTTGGAAGATTGCGGTCGCAGCAGCTTTGTCGCCGCCCTGGATCGCCTTGCGAACTGCTTTGATTGCGGTGCGCAGGGTCGAACGCTGAGCCGAGTTGTGAGCGTTTTGCTTGACTGCTTGACGAGCGCGCTTACGCGCTTGTGCGGTATTTGCCATGGAATTTCCTAAAACAGGGTAAAGGTGCGTTTGCAAACATTATTGTTTGTCAAACAGGTGCGTTCAGTGCGTCTGCCGAACCATGTGAGTCAAACTACTGCCTGCCAAACATTAGTGTCTGCGTAACAGAATTCTGTACAGCCTGCGATTATAGCGATATTTTTCGGTGGGAGCAACTATAATCATGCCCCATGAACTTGCTAAAAACTCTAGCCGCCCTCAGCAGCATGACCATGCTGTCCCGTATCACCGGATTGTTGCGTGAAATCCTCATCGCCAGGGCCTTCGGGGCCGGCGGCATGACCGACGCCTACAACGTCGCCTTCCGCATCCCCAACCTGCTGCGGCGGCTGTTCGCCGAGGGCGCGTTCTCGCAAGCCTTCGTGCCCATCTTGTCGGAATATAAAAACAAGCAAAGCGAGGAAGCCACCCGCAACCTGGCCGACCATGTCGGCACGACCCTGGTCTGGGCCACGGTGATCATTACCGCGATCGGCATTATCGCATCTCCGCTGCTGTTACTGGCGGTGGCCAGCGGCCTCAAGCCGACCGACTTCGACGCCGCGGTCTGGATGACGCGCCTGATGTTCCCCTACATCGCCTTCATGGCCTTCGTGGCGCTGGCCGGCGGCATACTGAATACCTGGAGCCAGTTCAAGATCCCGGCCTTCACGCCGGTGCTGCTGAATATCGCCTCCATCCTGGCCTCGCTGTTCCTGCAGCAGCACCTGAAGCAGCCGATCTACGCGATGGCGATCGCGGTCTTCGTCGGCGGCGTGCTGCAGGTGGCGATCCAGATCCCGGCGCTGCTGAAGATCCGCATGCTGCCGCGCCTGTCGCTCAATCCGCTGACCGGCCTGCGCGATCCCGGCGTGCGCCGCGTGCTCAAGAAAATGGGGCCGGCGGTGTTCGCCGTCTCGGCCGCGCAAATCAGCCTGCTGATCAATACCAGCATCGCCTCCAACCTGGCCGTCGGCAGCATCTCCTTCCTGACCTATGCCGACCGCCTGATGGAATTCCCGACCGCGCTGCTGGGCGTGGCGCTGGGCACCATCCTGCTGCCCAGCCTGTCCAAGGCCAGCGTCGGCGGCGACAAGGAAGAATACTCGTCGCTGCTGGACTGGGGCCTGCGCCTGACCTTCCTGCTGGCGATGCCGGCGGCGGTGGGCCTGGCCACGCTGGCCGTGCCGCTGATCGCCACCTTGTTCCAGAACGGCGCCTTCACCGCGGCGGCGGCGCATGCGTCGGCCGAGCCGCTGATCGCCTACAGCGTCGGCCTGCTCGGCATCATCCTGGTCAAGACGCTGGCGCCGGCCTTCTACGCGCAGCAGGATATCCGCACGCCGGTGCGCATCGCCATCGGCGTGATGATCGCCACCCAGCTGATGAACGTCATCTTCGTACCGCACCTGGCGGTGGCCGGACTGGCGCTGTCGATCAGCCTGGGCGCCTGCCTGAACGCCAGCTTCCTGTTCGCCGGCCTGCGCAAGCGCGGCGTCTACACCCCCAAGCCTGGCTGGCCGCTGTTCTTCGCCAAGCTGGTGATCGCCTGCGTGCTGATGGGCGCCACCGCCTGGTTCGGCGCGGCGCGGATAGACTGGACCGGCATGCACCATCAAACGCTGCTGCGCGCCGGCGCGCTGTTCCTGGTGATCGGCGTGTGCTGCGTGGTGTACTTCGGCGCGCTGCTGGCGATGGGCTTCCGCTTCCGCGACTTCAAGCGCATCGCGCGCTAAGGTCAAGCCCAGCGCTATTTGATTTCCGGCTGCGGCTCGGCCGGCGGTTCGGCAGGCGGCTCCGCCGGTGCTTCGACCGGTGCCGGGTCCACCTGGGCCGGCGGTTCCGCCGGCGGCACTTCCGGCGGCGGCACCGGCGGCGCTTCCACCACAGGCGCCTGTGGCATGGCCGGCGCCTGCGGCGCGGCCTGCTGGAACCCCGGCGTGGCGATCGGCGGCATCGTCGCCGGCGCTACGCCGCCAGGCGCGCCAGGCTTGCCGGTCGCGGCGAAACGCCATTCGGATAGCTTCTGCTTGCCCGACAAGCCCTGGAAGCGCAACGGGAAATTGCCGATCTTGACCGGCTGCGCGTCGGACAGGCTGTACACGGCCAGCACGCCGATCTTGTCGCCCAAATACGTCACGCCCCATTCCGCCTTGCCGGTCATCGGATCGACGAACACCTTGCGCAAATGGCGGCGCACGCCGGGAAAGCGCGGATCCTTCAGCAACTCCTTGAGCGACGGCGGCTGCGTCGGCATGCCGGCCGGCGTGGCGTCGGCGTAGCTTTGCAGCGCATCGCTGAAAGCCGCGCCGATCACCAGCAGCTCCTGCTCCGCCTTGCTGCGCTGGATCACGGAGCCCAGCTTCAGCGCCGACGCCGACACCAGCCCGATAATCGCCACCAGGATGATCAGGCTCAGATACGTGAAGCCGCCGTTGCGGCGCAGGCGCGGGCCGGCCATCACCAGTCGGCGTAAGGCTTGCCGCTGCGGTCGTTGCCGGGTGCGCCGCTCTTGATGTTGTAGACGCCGCCCTTGGTGCCGTCCTCCGGCGGGACAATCACCCATGCCGCATCGCTGTCGGCGACCGGATCGACCGGCATCGAGCGCAGGTATTTTTTCTCCACCAACTGCTGCAGCGAATCCGGATAGCGGCCGGTATCGCCATAGTATTGATCGATCACCTGGCGCACGCTGCGCAGGTTATCGGCCAGCACCACCTCCTTCGACTTGTCCACGCTGGGGAAATAACGCGGCACGGCGAGCGTCAGCATCAGGGCGATGATGCCCAGCACCACCAGCAGCTCGATCAGCGTAAATCCCTTGGTCTTCATGGTCACCATTTTTTATAAGGCACGCCGTTCAAGCCGCTCTTGTCGCTCTGGCTGTAGACGTCGTACACATCCTCGCCCTCTTTCGGCTGATCGGCCTCGCTGGCGTAGCTGCGCTTGCCCCACGATTGCGCTTCGCTCACCGAGGTATCGTCGTTGAACGGATCGCGCGGCACGCGGCGCAGGAAGTAGATCTTGGCGTGCTTGGGGTTCTGCAGATCCGGCACGCCCTCCACCAGCACGTCCAGCGTTTTCGGATAGCCGGTCGAGGCCAGCGATTTGGTGATGCGGCCCTGGTCGTAGGCCTGCTTGTAGGCGTCGATGCCGTCGCGGATCTGGTGCAGCGCATCGCGCAGCTCCTGCTCCTGGCGGCGCTGCACCACCACCTGCGCGGTCGGGATCACCATGGCGCTGAGCAGGCCGAGTATGGCCAGCGTCACCAGCAGCTCGATCAGCGTGAATCCCCGGGCGCGCATCGTCATGCTCTTATTGCTGAACCGGCGGCGCGGGCTCGGCGACCGGCGGCTGCACCGCTTGCGGCTGCGCACCCTGGGTCGCCGGCAGCGGCGCGGGCTGCGATTGCGACAATGGCGTGGCCTGCACCGGCGGCGGCAGCAGCGCAGGAACAGGCATGGGCGGCGGAGCCGCAGGCAAGGCACCCGGCGCGGCGGGCAAGGTCACCGGCGCGCGCGGCGTGAAGTCCGGGCGGCGGCGGAAGCTCGCCTCGGTACCGGCCGAGAATTCCGACGCACTCGCTTCCGGACGCTGCACATTGCGGATCAGGTGCGGCGTGATCGACAGCACGATCTCGGTCTTCTGGTTGTCGTCGCGCTGGCTGCCGAACAGGCGGCTGATGATGGGCAGTTCGCTGAAGCCCGGCACCTTGTTGGACGAGTTGCGCTCTTCATTGTTGATCAGGCCCGCCAGCACCTGGTTCTCGCCGTCCTTCAGCTGCAGCATGGTGGACGCCTGGCGCGTGCCCAGCTGGTAGGCCGTGGTGCCGTTCTTGGTGGTCACCGTGCTGACCAGGTTGCTGACCTCCAGCTGCATGCGGATCGCCACCTCGTTGTTGAGGTAGATGGTCGGCTCGGCGTTCAGCGTCAGGCCGACGTCCACGTAGGTGACCGAATCGCTGGCGAAGCCGCCCACGCCCGACGACACCGTGCTGGTAATCACCGGCAGCTTGTCGCCGATGACGATCTTGGCCTTTTCCTTGTTGCGCACGCGGATGCGCGGATTGGCCAGCAGGTTGGAGTCGGCGTCGTTCTTGTTGGCGTTGATCGACAACTGCGCGCCGGTGACGCCGATGGTGCGCTGGTTCAGGTTGTTCAGGTCGCGTATCGTGATGCCGGTGCCGCCCGAAGTCGACAGCGGCGAGAAACCCAGCGTGGTCGGCCAGACGACGCCCAGGTCCATCAGGCGCGAACGCTTGACCTCCAGGATCTCCACTTCCAGCATCACTTCCGCTTCCGGCGCATCCTGCAGGTTGATCAGGCGCTCGGCCAGGCGGATCGCCTCCGGGCTGTCGCGCACGATGATCAGGTTGAGTTTTTCATCGACCACCACGTCGCGCGATTTCAAGATCGTCTTCAGCGTATTGGCCACCAGCTTGGCCTCGGCGTTCGCCAGGAAGAAGGTCTTTACCGTCATTTCCTGGTATTCCTTCAGCTTGGCCGCCACGTTCGGGTAGATCAGGATGGTGTTGGCGTCCATGACCTGCTGCTCCAGCTGATTGGTCAGCAGCAGGAAGTAGATCGCCGATTCGACGGTGCTGTTCTTCAGCAGCACGGTGGTTTTCTGGTCGGTCTTGACGTCCTTGTCGAACACGAAGTTCAGGCCCGAGCGGCGCGAGATCACCTCAAACACCTGCTTCAGCGGCGCGTCGCGGAACTCGATCGAGATCGGCTGCTTGTAGGTCTTGGCCAGGCCCGACTCCACCACCGGCGGCGCGGCCTTCTCTGTCGCCTCGCGCAGCATCAGGCGCGCCTTCTCGTTGGCCGGGCTTTCGGTCAGCACGGCGTTGAGCCTTTGCCTGGCCAGTTCGTACTCGCCCTTGTTGATGTGCTGCGTGGCGGCGGCCATCAGCCTGGCCTGGCGGTCGTCGCGTTCCAGCGCGCGCATGCCGGCGCGGGCCCGCTCGTTTTGCGGATCGAGGCCCAGCACGCGGCGGTAGCCCTGCTCCGCCTGATCGGCGCGGCCTTCGGACTGGTCGCGTTCCGCCGTGTCCAGCAAGCGCTGCGTGGCGCGGTCGCGCGCCTGCAGGTAGGCGGCGCGGTATTGCGCATTGCCCGGGTCGGCCTTCACCGCCTCCTGGTATTTGGAGAGGCCGGCTTCGACCTGGTTCTTCGCGGTCAGGTCGTTGCCCTCGCGGTAGGCCAGTTGCGCGGCGCAGCCGCTGAGCAGGACCGCCAGCAACAACGGCACGCCCAAGTTCTTCAGATGACTAGCCATCAGTCGAATACTCCAATATTGATCTGTTGTAGCTGATTCAAAGGCAGGTAGGTCACGGACATCAGCGGCGGCGCGATCTTCTCCACGCGGTAAGTACCTTCGATGACGGTTTGATTGCGCACCACATAGGTTTTATCGGCGCGCGACAAATACACTTCCCACGCGCCGTCCGCCACGGCCTTGCCGATGTAGACGAAGGGCATCGGCGGCGCCATCGGCGGCGGTGGCGGCGGCATGCTCGATGCGGGCGGTGGCGGGGGCGGCGGCGGATTCCAGTTCTGGCCGAGGAACACGCCCTCGCCCGACGCGAAAGCCCCCTCGCCGGATTCGCCGATCAATTCGTCGCGCGGCAGCAGGCGCAGGATGGCCGCTTCGGCTTCCGGCCTGGCATCCTTGCCTGCGCGGGCCGGCGCGGCGGCGGCAGGTCCCTTCGGCGCGGCATTGCGCGCCACCGGTTCGGCGATGTCGGCCGACGGCGAGTTATCGCCGAACAGCACCAGGCCGGCCGCGGCCGCCAGCGCCAGCCCCATCGCGATCTGATAGGGCTTCATGGCTCGCCGTCCTTCAGGTACAGGGTGAAACGCAGGCGCGCTTCGACGTTGGCGTCGGCGATGGTGTCGCGGCGGAAGCCGACTTCGTCCAGCGACGCAAACGGCATCTCGCGCAGCGCCCGCATGGAGAACTGCCAGATCGACTGGTAGGCGCCCTTCACGGGCAGGATGATCTGGTAGGTGCTGACGCGGCTGGCCTTGTCGTAGGCGGCCTTGTACTCGCCCTGGCTGAGCGACAGGTTCGATTTGGCGGCCAGGTCGAACAGCACCTTGACCTGCTGCTCGGCATAGCGCTTCTCGCCCAGCACTTCATAGAAGCCGGCCAGGTTCTGGTTGGCCGACGGCGGCGGTGGCGGTACGACCAGCGTCGATGGCGCCGGCAGGGGCCGGGCCATCAGCTGCGCCTGCGCCGCGCGCTGCGGCAGCAGCCACGCCCACGCCGCCACGCCGGCCACGCACAAGGCGACGGCGATGCAGGCCGGCGCGCCGATGCGCTGCAAAGCCAGGCGGCCGCGCAACGCCAGGGCGGCCAGGTTGATGCCGCCCTTCACGCCGGTCATCGGGCTATCCATGTCGCCTCCAGCTGGAAACGCAAGGGACGGTTGGGATCCTGGTCGTTGATTTCGTGGCGCGTCAGTATCACGCCGCTGAAGCTCTCCTGCTGCTTCAACTCCGCCACGTAGGCCACCATGTCGTCGCTGGTCCTGGTCTCGGCGGTGATCTTCAGGACCTGCTTGCGCGGATCGGGCTCCATCGCCACCAGCGCCACGCTGCGCGGCGTGGCCGCGGCCACCGCATCCTGCAGCTCGCGCCACGGCAGGTTCAATTGCATGATGGCGCCGTTGACGAAGACGGCCTGCCCTTCCGGGATCACTGTTTTCGCCACTTCCGCCGGACGCGCCGACATCGCGCTCACGCGCTCCTGCAAATGCCGCAGCTGGCGCTCGCGCGCATGCTTCTGCTCGGCCAGCTTCCAGGCGCCGAAGGCCGCACCGGCGCACAGCAGCAGGCCGGCGGCGGCCAGCGCCAGCAGCGCCGGATGGGCATGGAACAAGGTGCGGCGCAGGCTGCGCGGCGCGAAGTCGATGTTCATCGCTCTCATGCCGCGCTCCCGTCCAGCGCCGCGCATGGGATGTGCGCCGCGCCGGCGGCCGGTGTGGTCCACACGGCAGGCATGGCGCCGCACACCTGCAGCAGGTCCGGCGCCGCCATGTCCAGCAGCAGCGCTTCGCGTTGCAGCGTTTGCGTCAGCCAGTATTGATCGGCGCCGTGCGGTATCGGCAGCGGACGGATCGCCCGCACGCCCTTGCCTTCGGCCTCGATTGCCGCCAATGTCAGCAGCTTGTCGTGCACCAGGCCGAACCATGCGCCCTGCTTCATGCCGCCACGGTTACGGTTCCACGCGCCGACGAAGCGCGGCTCGATGCCGACGATGGACAGCCTGAATTCCTGCGCCACCAGCTGCAGCAACGCCAGTAAGGCGCGCGGCACGGCGGCGGCGAAGAACGGTTTGGCGGCATCCCAGTCGGCCGACACCTGCCATGCCGACGGCGGCTCGCCATACAGCGACTGGAAGCGCAGGCCTGCGGCCGCTTCCATGTCGGCCAGGCGGGCCGCGCCCGGCGGCGGCGTCACGCGCCAGATGCGCGTCAGTTCGTCGGCCAGCGTGAAGCCGACCGGCCAGCCATTCACCTCCAGCTCGCCCAGCAGCGCGCGCAAGGCGTTGGCGATGGCGTCGAACGGATGCTCGCCCGACGGCGCGATCGCCTGCGCGGCCAGTTCCGTCAATGGCTCGCCGCGCCAGAGGCTGACGCGCTGCACGCTGACCGCATGGGCCGCGACATCGATACGCAAGGATTGTCCGATGGCTCTACGCATGCAAGGTCACCCGTTTGATTTCAGACAGCGTGGTGCCGCCGCGCTTGACCAGCTCCAGCGCCGCCAGCCGCAGGCTGCGCGTGCCGTTTTCATAGGCCGCCTGCTTGATCTGGCGGATCGGCCGCTTGTCGACGATCAGCTCGCGGATCTCGTCGTTCAAGGTCAGGATCTCGGCGATCGAGCGGCGCCCCTTGTAGCCGGTGCCGCGGCAATCGCCGCAGCCCTTGCCCTGCATGAAGCGGTAGTCGTAGACATCGGCGCGGCCCAGGCCCACGCTGGCCAGTTCGTGATCGTCCGGCGTGTATTCGGTGGCGCAGTGCGGGCAGTTGATGCGCACCAGGCGCTGCGCCCAGATGCCGTTCAGCGCCGACACGAACGCATACGGATCGATGCCCATGTGCGTGAAGCGGCCGAACACGTCGAACACGTTGTTGGCGTGCACGGTGGTCAGCACCAGGTGGCCCGTCAGCGCGGACTGCACGGCGATTTCCGCCGTCTCGCGGTCGCGGATCTCGCCGACCATGATCTTGTCCGGGTCGTGGCGCAGGATGGAGCGCAAGCCTTTCGCGAACGTCAGGCCCTTCTTTTCGTTGACCGGGATTTGCAGGATGCCGGGCAGCTGGTACTCGACCGGATCCTCGATCGTGATGATCTTCTCGCGGCCGTTGTGGATCTCGGTCAGCGCCGCATACAGCGTGGTGGTCTTGCCGGAGCCGGTCGGCCCGGTCACCAGCAGCATGCCGTAGGCCTCCTGCGCCAGCACGCGCAGCGTCGCCAGCGACGGCGCGTCGAAGCCCAGCGCTTCCAGGGTCAGCGAGCCGTAGGCTTCGATCATCGCGCGCTTGTCGAGGATACGGATCACCGCGTCCTCGCCGTGGATGCTCGGCATGATGGAGACGCGCAGGTCGATCTCGCGCGCGTTGGCCTCGACGCGGAAGCTGCCGTCCTGCGGCACGCGGCGCTCGGCGATATCCAGCTCGGCCAGCACCTTCAGGCGCGAGATGATCTGCTCGGCGACGTCGATGCCGTTGACGGAGGTGGCGTGATCGAGCACGCCGTCCACCCGGTACTTGACCGCCAGGCCGCCGGCCGTGCTTTCCAGGTGGATGTCGGAGGCGCCGGCCTTGAGCGCATCGTACAGCGTCGAGTTGACCAGGCGGACCGCCGGGCTGGCCGCTTCCGACACCGAGGCGAACGACAGCACCGCCGCCGTCTTGCCGTCGCGCCGGCCTTCGCTGGCGCCGGGCAGCAGCGTGTCGGTGGCGCGCGCCGACTCCTCCTGCTTGGACAGGTAGGCCTGGATGTCGGCCTGCAGCGCCAGCCGGGTTTGCAGCGGCGCGTGCGGCGTGGCGCGCGCCTGCGTGCCCAGCCAGGTTTGCAAATCGAGGTCGAACGGGTCGGCGATCACGCCCACCACCATGCCGTCGTGCCCGCGCAGCAGCACGCAGTGGCGCGCCATCGCCTGCGACAGCGGCAGTAGGTCGAAGGCCGGCGTGAAGGCCAGCATGTCGACCGTCTCCAGCACGGCCATGCCGAACGGCTGCGCCAGCGACTGCACCAGCAGGCGCGGCTCGGTGCCGGTCAGCGTTTCCAGTTCCTCGACCAGCGTGCGCTTGGATTGCTGGCGCAGGTGGCGCGCGCGCGCCAGCAGTACCGTATCGATGCTCATGACATATCCCCGGCCAGATCGAAGATCGGCATGTACAGCAGCACCACGATGGCGCCGACCACCAGGCCGATGGCGGCCATCAGCAGCGGTTCGAAGGTACGCGTGAAGCGCTCGATCCAGCGGCTGATTTCGCCGTCGTAGAAGGCCGCCGACTGCGTCAGCATCGGCCCCATGTCGCCGGTGCGCTCGCCCACCCGCAGCATGCGCAGCGAGATCGGCGTGGTCAATTGATTGGCCTCGAACGCGGTCGACAGCGGCAGCCCCGATTCGATGGCGCCGCGCGCGCTCTGCAGGTTGCGGCGCAGGCCGGCCGAGACCATGCCCTGCACCGTCTCGATCGCGTGCACGATAGTGATGCCGCCCTCGCTGAGCATGCCCAAGGTCAGGTACAGCCGCGACAACTCGTAGATGCGCACGCGCTCGCCGATGCCCGGCAGGCGGCCCAGCAGGCGGCCGATGCCGCCGTTGCCCATCATGTGCCGCAGGCCCAGCGCCAGCGTGGCCAGCGCGGCGGCGATGCCGCCCAACAGCAGCGTCGGATGGGCGCCGGCGAACTGGCCCCAGTTGAGCATCTGCTGCGACAGCCACGGCAGGTTGCGGCCGGCGCCCTGGTAGACCTCGGCAAAGCGCGGCACCACGTAGCCGATCAGGAACAGGCTGACGCCGCCGCCGACCAGCAGCAGGATGCAGGGATAGATCGCGGCCGACACCAGCTTGGCGCGCACCAGGTCGATGCGCTGCTGGTAGTCGATGAAACGGGACAGGGAACGCGGCAGGTCGGACGTGCCCTCGGCCGCCTTGACGATGCCGATGTACAGCGGCGGGAACAGTTCGGGCTGCTCGGCCAGCACGGCGGAAAAGCGCTGGCCTTCGCGCAGGCCGGCCAGCAGGCGCTCCAGCACGCTGCGCGTGGCGGGGCTGCTTTCCTTTTCCAGCAAGGCTTCCAGGCCTTCGACGATGCCCAGGCCGGCGGTCAGCAGCGCCAGCAACTCCTGGCTGAACAGCACCAGCGAGAGGCCCTTGCCGCGCGCCTTGCCGCCGCGCATGCCGAGGCCGCCGCGCACCGGCGCGATCGCACTGACGAACAGGCCGCGCGCCTCGACCTGACGGCGCGCGTCCGCCTCATCGCGGCCATCGATCAACAGATGGGAGATGACCATATCGGCCGACAAGGTACGGACATCGAACTGCATAGTGGAGAGACTCTGGTCGGCTTATTGCGAGCTGATGTCGGCGTCTTCGCCTTCGCCGCCGGGCACGCCGTTGCGGCCCAGCGAGATGATGTCAAATTCGCCCTTGGTGCCGGGCGACTTGTACTGGTAAGGATGGCCCCACGGGTCCGGCGGCACGCTCTTCTTCAGGTACGGGCCGTTCCATTTGGCGCCGGCCGTGGCGGGCGCCACCAGCAGCGCGTTCAAGCCTTCCTCGGTGGTCGGATAGCGGCCGACGTCGAGGCGGAAGGTGTCCAGCGATTTTTCAAAGGCTTCGATCTGCGCCTTGGCGATGGTCACTTCCGACTTGCCCAGCTGGGCGAAATACTTGGGACCGACATACGCCGCCAGCAAACCGATGATGACGATCACGACCAGCAGTTCCAGCAAGGTAAAACCAGCCGTCTTGCGGGTTCCGGTTTTACTGCCATTCTTTACAACTTCCATCCCCGCCACTCCTTCGCGCTGCACAGCCTACAAGAAGTCAAGAGGCTACCATGCGGCTTACTTCTCTGACAATCTTTTTTATGCGGCGCGCGCCAGCGGCTGCGCCGGTCGGTTGAACAGCTGCAACGCCATGCCGCGCGTGACCGCGTGGGCGCGGTTGGACACGCCCAGCAAGCGGTACAGCCGCTGCAGATGGTTCTTCACCGTCAAGCCGCTAATGCCCAGGATCAAGCCGATTTCATCGTTGCTTTTGCCCTGGCGCACCCAGTGCAGGATTTCCACCTCGCGCGCGCTGACCGGGCGGGCCAGCGTGCCGGCGCGCGCCTGCGCCTGCTGGCCGCTGATGCGTTGCAGGCTCAGATGCAGATACGGCAGCAGCAGCTCGAGGAAATACGCTTGGCGCGAACGCGGCCGGTGCGGAAGGCCGAACAGCACGAAGAAGGTGGCGCCGCCCGGCAGGCGCTCGCTGCCGTGGATCAGCAGGTTTTCCAGCCCCAGCTCGCGCAGCTCGCCCTGGAACGGCGCCAGCGCCTGGCCGGCCTTCAGGGCGTCGGCGCCGGGGCCGGCATCCAGCATGGCCGGCAGCCGCGTTTCACCGCGGCAATGACGCGCCAGGCGCAAGGCCAGGCCGTCGTCGCGGTTGCCCAGCCGGCCGCGCAGGCCGGCGTCCAGCACGGTGCTGTGCACGCATTCGACATGCTGCAGCTCGTCCTGGGCGCCGAATTGCAGGCAGACCATGATGTGATGCGGCAGAAGGGCCTGCAACGGGCCCTGGGTCCACAGGAAGAACTGGCGCGCGTCCTGCACCGGCAGCGCCGCCTCGATCGCGTGCAGCAGGTACTCCTGCTCCAGCTTGCTCAAGATGACCAGTTGCTCCATGGTCACACCTGGGCGCCGGTGAAGCGGTAGCCGCTGCCGCGCACGGTCTCGATGCGCTGCTGGTAGCCGCTCGGCTGCAAGGCGCTGCGCAGGCGGCCGACATGGGTGTCGACGGTGCGTTCGTCGAGGTAGACGGCGCTGCCCCAGACCTGGTCGAGCAGCTGGGCGCGGGTGTGCACGCGCTCCGGGTGGCTCATCAGGAAATTCAGCAGCTTGAACTCGACCCGGCCCAGCGCCAGCTCGCGCGCGCCGGCGGTGACGCGCTGGGTGCTGGGATCGAGCCGCAGGCCGGCCATCTGCACCGCCGCCTCGGCGCCGTGCTGCGTGCTGCGCGGCTGGTGGCGGCGCAGCAGCGCGTGCACGCGGGCCACCATCTCGCGCGGGCTGAAGGGCTTGGTCATGTAGTCGTCGGCGCCGCTTTCCAGCGCCATGATCTTGTCCGGCTCGCCGCAGCGGGCGGTCACCATGATGATCGGCAGGTCGCGCGTGCGGGGCTGGGCGCGCAGGCGGCGGATCAGCGACAGGCCGGACTGGCCGGGCAGCGTCCAGTCCAGCAAGACCATGTCGGGCAGGCCGTCCTCGAGCATCAGCAAGGCGCTCTCGGCGTCGGCCGCGCGGCTGACGACATGGCCGGCCATGCCCAGGTTGAGGGCGATCAGTTCCTGGATCGCGGGGGTGTTTTCAATGACAAGGATGTGGGCGGCTGGCATGGCGAATCCGTGTAAAGGAATCACTATGCAACAAGCAAGATGGCTTTACTAATATGATTTCCATGGGGGATTTAGAGCTTGGCGCTATAAATCCCGGAAAAAAAACGGCACATCGAAATGTGCCGTTTTTTTAGTCTCAGGCGGCCGCTTTGCGGCGGCGCGCCAGGCCCACCAGCGCCAGGCCGGCGCCCAGCATCAGCCAGGTCGACGGTTCCGGCACGGCGGCGGCCACTTGCACGCCCGAGGCGAAGGCCTCGGCGCCGACGTGGCCCTGCCCGCCCACCGTGACGGACGGGGTCCAGTTCAGGTGCAGCAGGCTGCCGTCGGTATTGCTGCTGGAACCCAGCAGCGTGAACTGGTCGGCGCCGTACAGCGCGACCGAGAACACCGAGCCGTACAGGCCGGTCGGGTCGGCATCGCCGCTGAAGCTGATGTTGAAGCTGATCTTGCCGCCGCTGAAATTCACCGCGTGGAACAGGTCGTTATAGCCGCCCGCGACGTTTTCCATGCGGAAGCCGCCGGCGGCCGAGCCGGTGACGTTGGACAGCTGGGCGCCGGCGCTGCTGCCGAAGCCGACGATGTTGCCCAGGTCCGCATAGGTGGTCACGGTGCTGACCGGCGAGCCGTTCAGTTGCAGGTCGATCCAGCCGTCGGCGCCGAAGCTCGACGTGTCCAGCTCGACGTGCAGCGTGCCGGCCGCCGATGCCAGGCCCGCGCAGGCGGCCAGTGCCAGCGCCATCACGGCGCGGCGGAAGGAAGAGGTATTGATGAACATATGCATGATTCCTTAGAAATTACCGCTGTAAATTTTGACTGCCGAGTAGGTGACGCTGCCGGTGCCGGTTTTGGTGAAGACGGTCGGCACGGTCAGGCTGGCGCCTGGCGCGAGGCTGGCGGCGTTCACGGTGAGGTAAGGCGCGCCGGCATGGGTGCCGTTGCCGTTGACCAGCGCCGCGCCCGCCACCAGGCCGTCGATCTGCACCTGGAACGGGCCGTTCAGGGCCGCGCCGCTGGTGTTGGTCAGCGTGATGTTGCCGCTCCACTTGGCGGTGGCGCGGTTGTACACCAGGCCGGCCGAGACGGCGCGCATGCTGCCGCTGACGTCGGCATACGGCGCTTGCAGGTTCAGGCTGATGACCACCGGGTCGTGGTCGGAGGCGCGGTACGGTGCGGCGGTGTATTTGTCCTGCACCTTGCCGTCGGTGTTGTAATCCAGCACAGGCGGTTCGTCGGCGTTGTTATGCCATTCGGCCGCGTCCATCACCTGCGGGCTCAGCGCCGCGCTGGCCAGCGCGTGGTCCAGGTAGCCGGCCTCGCCGTTGAACACGAACGAGTACGGCATGGCGCCGCTGCCGCGCACGAAGCGCTCCAGCTGGTTGACATAGCCGGTGGCGGTGATGGCGGCGATCGGATCTTCGTAGCCGTAGGAGTTGAAGTCGCCGATCAGCAGCACCTTGGCGTCGCCGGCGGCGGCCGCCACTTGCGGCACGAACACGTTGACCAGGCGCTGCGCCTGCTGGATGCGGGTGGCGTTCCAGCAGCTCTGGCTGTCGCCCAGGTCGGTGTCCGGCCCGCTGCCGCTCGGGCAGCTGCCCTTGGACTTCAGGTGATTGACCACCAGCGAGAATTTCGCGCCGTTGGCGGCGACGAAGGTCTGCGCCATCGGCGGACGGTTGTTGATGGCGTCGGCATCGCTGAGCGCGCCGCCCACCAGCGTCAGCGACGCCGGCTTGTAGATCATCGCCACGCGGATCGCGTCGGTGCCGGTGGCCGCCGGCTTCGGCACCACCGCGTAGGTCTTCAGGCCGGTGCCCGGCGAGATCGCGTCGTTCAGCGCGTCGACCAGCTTGGTGACGGTGTATTCGCCGCTGTTCTGGATTTCCATCAGGCCGTAGACGTCGGCGTTGATGGCTTTCAGTTCGCCGACGATCTTGGCGGTCTGGCGGCCGAACTCGTTCAGGTTGTCGGCGCCGCGGCAGTTGGACTTGGCGACGCTGGCGCCCAGCGCGCAACCCTGGTTGGTGTTGCCCTGGTCGTCGGTGCCGTTGGTGAAGGTGGTGAAGTAGTTCAGCACGTTGGCGCTGGCCACCTTGATGTTGCCCGCCACCAGCGCCGGCGGCGCCGTGCGCGGATTGTCCTGCGAGAACACCGGCGCGGCCGTCGGCTGCAGCTTGAAGCCGGCGCCGCCGCCGCCCTTGGCGCCGAAGTCGACCACGCCGGTCAGGTCGGACACGGTGTCGCCGGCGCGCAGCGAGCCGTCCGCGCCGAGGTAGGGAATGGTGGTCGGCGCGACGAAGATGCCGTCGTCCAGCACGATCTGGTTGAGCTGGTTGGCGGCGGCCAGCGCCAGCGCTTCCGGCGTGCCGGCGCGGTAGCGGTTGCTGGCGATTTCCAGGCGGCCCGAGGACAGCGTGACTTCGCCGCGGTCGCCCAGGAATTGCAGCTGCGACACGGTCAGCGGGTTGGTGAAGCGCACCAGCATGCCTTCGACCTGGCCCAGGTTCGGGTGCGGCAGCTGGATGTTGGTCGGCGTGACGGCGATGCCGCTGCCCAGCTTGACGATGGCGCTGATGTTGATCAGCTCGGTGTAGGCGTGGCCGCCGGCCACCGGCGCGTAGTCGCTGACGGCGCCGGTGATGCGGATCTTGTCGCCGACCTGCACGGTGCCGCTGTTGGCGGCGGTGGTGTAGACGAACATGCCGTCCGAGGTCAGCGGATTGCCGTCGCCGGCCTCGTCCTGGATGAAGAAGCCGGAGCCGACCTTGGCCGTGACCACGCCTTCGGTGGTCTGGATGGTGCCGGCGTACGGGCTGGTCTCGCCGTCGCCCTGGATCTGCGGAATCGTGTGGGTCAGCGTGGCCGGCGCGGCGACGTTGACGCTAATCGAGCACACGGTCTGCTGCGCCTGGTCGTTGCCGAAGGTGACCACCACCGGATAGGTGCCGGCCTGCACGCTGGCCGCCACGCTGAGGCTGGCGGTGGCGTTGGCGCCGATGCCCGAGGCCGCCAGGAAGTTGACCAGGCTGATGCCCGGCACGGCGGCCGAGGTGATGGCGGCGGTGTTGACGATGCCGTCGCTGTCGGTGGCGCTGAGGTCGGCGCTGCCATCGATGCCGAAGGCCAGCGACAGGTTGGCCGGGCAGGTGGCGACGATCGGCGGCGCCGACGGCGCGCCGCAGACGTTGAGCGCGGTCGCGGTGTTGCGCGGGTTGGGCGCGCCGGCGCTGAAGTCGCTGGCGTTGTTGTCGGTGTCGGTGCAGCCGGCGGCGGCGCGCAGGGCCGCGGTGGTGTTGCTCAGGCCGGGGCCGGCTGCGCCTTCGAACGCGCCGGCGGTGCCGAAGCCCAGCAGGTCGACCAGCGTGGCGCCGGACGGCGCGGCGCCCGACAGCGCGGTGCTGTTGTTGACCAGCGCCACCTTGCCGGTGGTGCCGCTCAGCGCCAGGCCGCCGCTCGCTTCGGCGGCGGGCAGCTCGACGGTGCCGCCGGTGCCGGCGCCTTCCTTGATCAGCAGGTACTGGCCGGCCTGCAGCACGGTGCCGGCCGGGATCGCGGTCAGCTGCCAGCTGGAACCGGCGGCGCTGGCGTATTGCACGCTCCAGCCGCCGACGTTGACCGGCGCGCCGCTGCGGTTGAAGATCTCGATGAAGTCGTTCTTGTAGGTGGCGCCGGAATTACCGCCGCCGCCGTAGACCTGGCTGATGACGACCGGCGAGGCGGCGAAGGCCGGCGCGGTCAAGCCCGCCATCAGGGCGGCGGCGATGATGGTGCGCCGGCCCGGCGTAGCGGCAGCCTGGGCGAACGGCGAGGTGGGGATGTTTTTCATGGACTGTCCTGGGATGTTAACAAATTGTTTTTAAATATTGCAATTTGCATATTAAGGCGCGGTGGTGACGCCTTCATGACAGCCAGTTAGTCCGAACGGATCAATCCCCTCCCCGTTCAGCGTCGATACGGCGCGGCCAGCGGGTCGCCGATGAACACGCCCTGCGCCGGCCAGGCCACGCTGCTCCAGTAGGCCTCGATGGCGGTGCTGCCGTTGCCGACATAGTTTTTCAGCAGCACCAGCGGGTTGGGAAATTTCTGCCAGTAGTTGCACGGCTCGGTCACGCTGCCGTAGCTGGCGGTGGCGCCCGCCTCCAGCCAGCGCAGGCTACTCATCTGGTAGTCGTCCAGCAGGTTGCCGCCGGTCGAGGTCAGGTGGTCGGCCAGCGCGCCGGGCAGGAAGCGCAGCGTCTCCAGCTTGGCCACGCGCGCCATGCCGGTCTGGTAGATGATGACGTCCTGGACGCCTTCCAGCACGTCGGCCTTGATGTTGCGGATGGACAGGTTCTTGGCCGCGATCTTGCCGTTCGGCGGGAAGAACTGCGCGCGCGAATTGCGCGCCACTTCGCTGGTCACCAAATAATAGGCGGTGGCCTTGGGCGGCGCCATCCAGCGCGAGGCGCCGCGCGCGATCAGCTCGCGCGCCTGCTCCACCGACTCGGTCGGCAGCAGCATGCTGATGCGGCCGCCGGCCTGGGCCGCCGGCGGCGCCGGGTTCAGCTTGTCGAAGAACGGGCTTTCCTTGCCGGGGCCGCAGGGCTTCTGGCATTGCGCGGCGTCGAAACCGTTGGTGTAGGCCGAGGTGATGGAATTGCACTCGACCGCATACGGCGCGGTCCACACCATCAGCGTGGCGCGCACCTCGGGGCCGAGCTGGCGGTCGATGTCTTTCTTGAGTTCCTCGAAGGCGGCCGCGCCGAGCTTGCGCGGGCGGTTGGGAATGCGCACGTGGGCGATGTTCTGCGCCGGGATGTCGTGCGCCGCGCGGTACAGCTCGGCGATCGCGACGCTATTCGGTTCATCATCGTTGACCACCAGTCCCAGCTGGGATGGCGCCAGGGCGGCGGCTGAGGCGGAGGCCGCCAGCAGGAGGGAGAGTGCAAACGGCAGCAAGGCGGAGCGCAAGAGGGGTTGCAAGAGAGGCCTTTAGTGGACGACAGTGCCCGATTATAAAATGAAAAGCGCCGAATGCATCGGCGCTTTTGTGCTCAGGCGGACGCCTCCACTGCTCAGGCCGGCGTCAGCTCCTTCTGGCGGCGGCGCGCGACCAAGCCAACCAGGCCCAGGCCGCCCACCAGCAAGGCAATGGTGTCCGGTTCCGGCACCACGGTCATGTTGATGGTGCCGGAGTACGAGGCGTTGGAGCCCGACGTGCCGGCCACCACCAGGGTCAGCGGGCCGCTCAGCCACAGCGGCGCGGACGTGTAGGCGAAGTCGGCCTGGCCGTCGCTGGCCAGCGTCAGCAGGTGGCCGTTCAGGGTGACGGAGGTGAAGTTGATGTCTTCGGTGGCGGTAAAGCCGATGGTCGATAGCACGCTCGACACGATGCTCGACGGCAGTTGCGGCAGGAAGTAATAGGTATCCGTGAAAGCGCCCGAGTGCGTGACGTTCCAGCCGCCCGTGTACTGGCCCGGAGGCCCCTCCGTCAGGCTGATGGTGGTCGCCGCCGAGGCGCTGGCCATGGAAAGCATCAGTGCCGCCGTAACCGCTGCCGCTCGCATTAGTTTCTTCATGATTCACCCTTTCGGTATAAGTATCTAGGCCCGTGCCTGGCAATACATGGAATTCTCTTCCGTATAAAAATAATAACTATATTTGCAAGGAATTGCATGGCTTTTTTAGCCTTGTCGAGCTCGCCAGATTCCGTATCCCGGGATGGATTTCACAATTTCCATCGGTCAATGGACATAAACTCTGCTGCAAGGCACAACGATTTCTGACAGGAAAATAAATTGTCAAATAGACTTTCCGCAGAACATATTTGGCCGGCAAATTTAGTTTTGTAACCAGAATGGAAGTGTGGCGTCAGTAATACATCAAACGAAAAATAGGGCGAAAAAAAACGCGCCCGAAGGCGCGTTTTTTCGCATGACGCCGCCGTGGCGGCGTCGCTGCATCAGGCTTGGTTTGCTGCTTTGCGGCGACGTGCGGCGAAGCCGACCAGGCCCAGGCCACCCAGCATCAGCGCGTAGGTTTCTGGTTCTGGAACGACGGCGGTCACGTTGACGGTGCCCGAGTAGCTGGCGTTGGAGCCCGACAGGCCGCTCACGCTCAGGGTCAGCGGACCGGTCAGGTTCAGCTGGGTCAGGGTGGTGGCGGTATCGACCACGCCGTTGACGATGTTCAGCGCCTGGCCGTTGATCGACACCGAGGTGAAGTTGATGTTGGTCACGGCGGTGAAACCGATCGAGGTCAGGACAGCCGACACCACGCTCGACGAGAACGTCGGCGAGAAGGTGAAGGTGTCGGTGAACGAACCCGAGTGGGTGACGTTGAAGCCGCCGGTGTAGTTCAGCGGGTTAGCCGAATCCTGCACCAGATTGATGGTGGTGGCAAAAGAGGAGCCGGCGGCCAGCATCAGTGCGGCAGCGGCGATGAACGATTTAATCTTCATGGAAATTCCTTCAGGAAAAATACTGGTGGTACAACGAATACTGTTTGTTAGAAAAAATTGCGACAAACGAATAATAACACGATGCATGAATTTTTGTTGGCTAGAATATAATATATATTTTCTGGTTAGCAACTTTTATCACCTTGTGAAATTTGCATCCGCGTGGTGCGTTCTTGCCCCAAGGAAGTGCTGGAATACGGTACTTTTCAGTGCAATTTAGATAATTATCATGTCGAAACAACATGATTGATGTAGCATATTTACTACTCAGCGTATCGATCCGGCCGCACTACTGCGTTTAATCAAGACGTCGTAGGGCACCCAGGCGACCAGGTCGTCGAACGCGCCGCCGGGTCCCTGCTCCAGGTCGCTCAACGGCCGCTGGATGAAATGGCTGGTGGCGCCGTCGTTGGCGGCCTGGTCGGCGCCGCGCGTGCCCTGATACTTGCCGCTGGCAATAAGCACCGCGGGCACGCATTCGTCGACCGGACTGCAGGGGGCGCGGCCGCGCACGGCAAGCAGCCGGTCGCCGCGGCGGGTGGCCACGGTCTTGCTGGGCAGGGCCGAGTTCAGGCGCGCGTCGGGCGCGGAAAACGCCGGGGTCACGCTGTAGCGCAGCGGCTTGCCGCGCGCATAGGTGGGGCCCAGGCCAAGCGTGGCCCAGGGCAGGAAACCGGTGCACTGTTGTTCGCTGGCGCAGGGAGCGGGGTTTTCAATGCCGGCCGACGGCGACGCCGAGGGCCGGGGCAGCCGGCCATGCAGGGCGGCGTAGCCCAGCAGGGCTTCCCGGGCCTGGCCCAGGGACTGCAGCGCCTGCGCTTCGCGGGCGCCGCCGCCGCGGAAGGCGTTGATGGCGAGGGCCGCCACGCCCAGCATCAGCATGGTCAGCAGCACCAGCAAGGCGGCGCCGCGCTGGCGCCGCGAGCCGCCGCGCCGGTGCTTATGCGCGCGAGTAGACATCCTCGAAGCGCACGATGTCGTCTTCGCCCAGGTAGCTGCCGGACTGCACTTCGATCAGGTGCAGCGGCAACTTGCCCGGGTTTTCCAGGCGGTGGTTCATGCCGATCGGGATGTAGATCGATTCATTTTCCGTCAGCAGCGTGACATTCTCGCCACAGGTCACGCGCGCCGTGCCGCTGACCACCACCCAGTGTTCCGCGCGGTGGTGGTGCATCTGCAGCGACAGCTTGCCGCCCGGATTGACGGTGATGCGCTTGACCTGGTAGCGCTCGCCGAGGTCGATGCCCTCGTAGCTGCCCCATGGACGGTAGACCTTGGTGTGGTGCATGTGCTCGGTGCGGCCGCCGGCCTTCAGGTGGTCGACCACCTGCTTGACGCGCTGCACATGATCCTTGTGCGCCACCAGCACCGCGTCGGCGGTTTCCACCACCACCAGGTCGGACACGCCGATCAGGGCGACGATGCGGCCTTCGGCGCGCACCAGCGAATTCTTCACGCCGTCCAGGTAGACGTCGCCGCGCGCGACGTTGCCGTCGGCGTCGGCCGGCAGCACGTCATGCAGCGCCGACCACGAACCGACGTCGCTCCAGCCGATGTCGGCCGGCACCACCACCGCGTGCCGGGTGTGCTCCATGACGGCGTAGTCGATCGAGTCCGACGGGCAGGCCGCGAACTGTTCTTCGTTCAGGCGGCAGAAATCGAGGTCGCGGTAGGCCTTGGTGAAGGACGCTTCGACGGCGGACGACATGGCCGGCTGGAATTCCTTCAGTTCGCGCAGGTAGTTGGCGGCGCTGAACAGGAACATGCCGCTGTTCCAGAAGTAGTCGCCCGAGGCGACAAAGCCTTCGGCCTTGGCCGCGTCCGGCTTCTCGACGAAGCTGGCCACCTGGTAGCAGCCGTCGGCGCCGTTCAGCGCGGCGCCGCGGCGGATGTAGCCGTAGCCGGTTTCCGGCGCGGTCGGCACGATGCCGAAGGTCGCCAGCGCGCCCTGCCCCACTTGCGGCAGCGCGCGCTGGACGGCGGCCTGGAACGCGGCGGCGTCTTCGATCACGTGGTCGGCCGGCAGCACCAGCATCACCGCTTCCGGGTCCAGCGCGGCCAGGTAATGGGCGGCGGCGGCCACCGCGGGCGCGGTGTTGCGGCCGACCGATTCCAGCAGGATGCCCAGCGGTTGCTGGCGGATCTCGCGCATCTGCTCAGCCACCAGGAAGCGGTGCTCGTTGCCGCACACCACCAGCGGCGCCTGCATGCCGGGCCAGCCGGCCACGCGCAGCGCGGTTTCCTGCAACATGGTCTTGTCCGATACCAGCGGCAGCAGCTGCTTCGGCAATACCGAGCGCGACAGTGGCCACAGACGGGTGCCGGCGCCGCCAGACAGGATAACTGGATAAATTTTCATGCTCACTACCTCTTCTTTTTATGCTGCATTCATTGCAGTAGGTTCTTGTTCGACACCGGCGCGGCGCTTGGTGCGGCGGTCACGCGCGTTGGTCCACTCGCCCTCCGCGTACTCGGACACATGGCGCATCTCGCCGGCGCGGTTGACACTGTAATCTTTGAAGACGATCATTTCCTCCAGGCTTACATTATGTAACACCCGGGTATACTCGAACAGCACGCTGCGCACCACGGTGGCGCCTTCGCAGATATGGCTGCCGTGGCCGATCCAGGTCGGGCCGATGATGGTGGTGCCGGCTTCGATCTTGCAGCCGGAGCCGATGTAGACCGGGCCCTCGATGGTGGTGCCTTCCCAGTCGATGCTGGTGTTCAGGCCGGCCCAGATGCCGTCGGCCAGCTGGATGCCGGGCACGTCCATGTGGGCCACCTCGCCCATCATCACGCTTTGCGACACTTCCCAGTAATCCTTGACGCTGCCGATGTCGATCCAGCTGAAGCTGCGGTTCTGCGCGTAGAACGGCACGCCCTGCTCGACCAGCAGCGGGAACAGGTCGGAACCGATGTCGAAGGTGACGCCGCTCGGGATCAGGTCCAGCACCGCCGGCTCGAAGATGTAGATGCCGGTGCTGACGAAATTCGACAGCGCCTCCTCGACCTTGGGTTTTTCCTGGAAGGCGGTGATGCGGCCTTCCTTGTCGCTGACCACCACGCCGTAGCTCTCGACCTTGTCGCGCGGCACTTCGCGGCAAATCACGCTGGCCAGCGCGCCCTTGCGGCGGTGCTCGAACAGCGCCGACTTGATGTCGAGGTTGATCACGGCGTCGCCGCACAGCACGATGGTGGTGTCGTCGAAGAAGCCGCCGAATTCCTGGATCTTCTTCATGCCGCCGGCCGAGCCGATCGGCTGCGGCACCACTTCGCCGTCGTCCTTGGTATAGCCCTCGAACGAGTAGCCGATCTGGACGTCGTACTGGTGGCCTTCGCCGAAGTACTCCTCGATCTTCTCGTGCAGGTAGGAGACGTTGACCATGATCTCCTTGACGCCGTACTTCTCCAGGTGCTCGATCAGGTAAGCCATCACCGGCTTGCCCAGGATAGGAATCATCGGCTTGGGCAAATCGTAGGTCAGCGGACGCACGCGTGTGCCTTTTCCTGCAGCCAGTATCATTGCTTTCATTTGGTATTCCTCGTCAAGAACGTTACGGGGTTGCGCCGATCAGCGGCGGCCGATGGCGAAATATTCCAGGCCGTGGCTGCGCACCTGGGCCGGCGCATACAGGTTGCGGCCGTCGAAGATCACCGGCGACTTCAGCTTGGCCTTGATGTCCTCGAACACCGGCACGCGGAATTCCTTCCACTCGGTGACGATGACCAGCGCGTCGGCGCCATCCAGCGTCTCCATGTGCGTGTCGGCGTACGCCAGGCGCGGCTCGTCGCCGTAGATGCGGCGGCACTCGTTCATCGCCACCGGATCGTAGGCGGTGACGGTGGCGCCGGCCGCCCACAGGCCCTCCATCAACACGCGGCTGGAAGCGGCGCGCATGTCGTCGGTGTTGGGCTTGAAGGCCAGCCCCCAGACGGCGAACTTCTTGCCGCTCAGGTCGCCGCCGAAGCGCGCCGTGATCTTGGACAGCAACAAATGCTTCTGCGTCTCGTTGGCGTCTTCGACCGCCGCCAACACTTTCAGCTTAATGTCGTTTTCAGCCGCCGTATTGATCAATGCCTGCACATCCTTAGGGAAGCAGGAGCCGCCGTAGCCGCAGCCCGGATACAGGAAGTGGAAACCGATGCGCGGATCGGAGCCAATGCCCAGGCGCACCTGTTCGATGTCGGCGCCCAGCTTGTCGGCCAGCACCGCCAGCTCGTTCATGAACGAGATGCGGGTGGCCAGCATGGCGTTGGCGGCGTACTTGGTCAGCTCGGCCGAGCGCAGGTCCATGACGACGATGCGGTCGTGGTTGCGGTTGAACTGCGCATACAGCTCGCGCATGAGGGCGATGGCGCGCGGGTCCTCGGTGCCGATGACGATGCGGTCGGGACGCATGAAGTCCTCGACGGCGGCGCCCTCCTTCAGGAATTCCGGATTGGAGACCACGGCGAACGGCGCCTCGACGCCGCGCGCGGCCAGCTCTTCCTGCAGCGCGGCGGCCACCTTGTCGGCGGTGCCGACCGGCACCGTCGACTTGTCGACCACCACCTTGTACTCGGTCATGTGGCGGCCGATGTTGCGCGCCGCGGCGGTCACGTATTTCAGGTCGGCCGAGCCGTCCTCGTCCGGCGGCGTGCCGACCGCGATGAACTGCACCTGGCCGAAGGCCACGCTGTGGGCGACGTCGGTGGTGAACTTCAGGCGGCCGGCGGCGACGTTGCGCCTGACCATGTCGAGCAGGCCCGGCTCATGGATGGGGATGCCGCCGCCGTTGAGGATGGCGATCTTGCTCGCGTCCAGGTCCAGGCACAGCACTTCGTTGCCGACTTCGGCCAGGCAAGTGCCGGTCACCAGGCCTACGTAGCCGGTGCCAATAACGGTAATTTTCATGAGGGCTCCAATTAAAATGCAAGATTCAAAAATTCAAAAAAACGATGGCCTGGGCGGCCTTTCTAGCGCTGTTCCGGCTGCACGTCGCGGCACAGGAAGGCGACCACCCAAAAGATCACCGCCAGCAGCAAATGTCCCAGCAGGAACGCGGCGACCACGCCGCGTATGCCGCCCAGATAAGCACCGCCCAACAAGACAAAACCAAAACCCACGGCCGAGACGCTGTAGATCAGCGCCCGCAGCGACTGGCGGCCGGCGCCGGTGAGCGCGTCGGCGGCCGGATATTGCAGCGCCATGAACGGCAGCGCGCACGCCAGGCCCATGGTCACCCCGGTCGAGCCGGCGTAGCCGGCGCCCAGCGCATACGGCGCCAGCAGGGCCGCCACCGCCACCGCCGCGCCGGACAGCAGGCCGACGCCGAACAGCAGCGGCGCCATGCGCACCGCGTAGCGGCGGCTGGCGGCGATGCCCTGCTTGCCGTGCACAAAATAATTCGGATAAATAATCCGGGTCACCACTTGCAGCGGAAACATTCCCAACTGCATGAAGCGCGACGCCGCGCCGTACAGGCCCAGCGTCGCATCGTCGGCGTAGCGGCTCAGCACCATGCGGTCCAGGTTGCTTTGCGCCGCGCGCGCCGTCTGCGTCACGCAAAACGACAGCCCCGAGCCCATCTCGTGCCGCAGCAGCCGCCACACCGGCTGGCCGTACAGGCGGCCGCCGATCACCACATACACCGCCGTCAGCAGCATCGACTGCACGCACACCACGCCGATCCAGCCATTCAAGTCATGCAAACCGATTAGCATGAAATATGCCAAGGCCAGCAGCAAGCGCACCACCACCGTGGTCATGCGCACCCAGCCGGCGCGCACCGTGTGGCCGTGCGCCACCATCACCAGCTCCAGCGAAGCCGACATGCGGGCGATCAGGATCTCCGCCACCAGCGCGGCGACCAGCGGCAGCCAGTCCACCGTGGTCTGCATCGCGCCCACCGCCACCGCCACGCCGAGCGCCACCACCAGCGGCGTGGTCAATGCGCCCAGCAGCAGCATATTGCCGTAATAGGCGCGGAACGCCGTGCGCTCGCGCGCCACCGCGCGCACCAGGATGTCGGCGCCGCCCAGGCCCACCAGCTCGACGCCGATGCCGACGATGGCCAGCAGCGCCGTGTAGCGGCCGAACTGCTCGACCCCGAGGCCGCGCGCGGTGATCGCGAAGGTCACGAACTGCAGCGCCAGCGCGCCCATCGTCGGCACCATGGTGCGGGCGAAGGTCATGACGCGGAAACGCTGCTCCAGTTTCTGTACCAGCCGTGCGACCGCGCTCAATTAGCACCCAATGCTTTTTCCCACACCGGCTCCAGCATCAGCGCGCCGCGCCGCGACAGGTGGTTGTCGTCGGCGTACAGGGCGGTGCCGTTGACCTGCACCGCGCACTGGCTGCGGTCGCACAGGCTGGCGCC
This sequence comes from Duganella sp. CT11-25, assembly GCF_047302815.1. NCBI lineage: Bacteria > Pseudomonadati > Pseudomonadota > Betaproteobacteria > Burkholderiales > Oxalobacteraceae > Duganella > Duganella sp. CT11-25. The sequence continues at coordinate 6,322,341 of NZ_JBKBFD010000001.1, read as the reverse complement.
GACGTCGGTCACCGAAAAGCTGCTCTCGCCCTGCAGCCGCTCCAGCACCGTGCGCAGCTGGCGCTGGCGCTGCTCGTGCTCGGCCAGCGGCAGCGCCACCACGCCGGGGATGCCGTAGGCCGAACTGAGCGCCAGCGCGCGCGGGATGTCGTAGCGCTGTTCCGGGATGTACGCCAGGATAGTAACCTGCCGGCCTTTAAATGCCTGTACGGTACGCAACAGTCCGCGCTCGAACACTTGCGCGTTCTCGGCATAGCCGGCCACGGTCGACTGGTCGTCCTCGATGAACCAGCCCTCGGCCGAGAACTGGCCGTAGCGCGTGCCCAGCAGCGCCGAAGTCCAGCGGCCGACAAACAGCACCCGCTTGATGTCCGGCTGCGACAGCACGTAGTCGAAGGTGGCGCGGTTGGCGGCGTTGCATTCGTCGTGGCCGACCTGGCGTATGCCGAGCAGCGGGAAGCAGCCGCTGTTGGTGATGACCAGGCCCTTCTCGCCCAGCTTGCGGGCGGCCTCGTCGACGCCGGGCGCGATGGCGTCGCCGAAGCTGTCGCCGATCAGCACGAAGGTCGGCTTGCCGGCGCCGCGGGCGCCGATCTCGCAAGCCTCGCCGTTGCGGATGCGCTCGGCCGACAGGCGGTCGCAGCGGTTGCGCTCCGGGTTGGTGTCCAGCGCGGCCGCCGCGTAGGCCTGGGTGGCGGCGTCGAAGCGCCACGGGAAGCCGGCGCCCAGGTGCACCACCACGGCGAACACGAGGCCGGCGGCGGTCACCGCGAAGGTCGAGGCGAACAGGCCGCGCCGGCTCATCGAGGCGCTGGTGTGGTGGCGGAACGGTTGCTCGACCCAGCGCCAGCTGGCCCAGCCGGCCAACACGCAGGCGGCCAGGTAGAGCGCGGTTTCGGCGCCGGTCAGTTCGCGGAAGCACAGGTAGCGGATCGCCACGAACAGCGGCCAGTGCCACAGGTACACCGAATATGAAATCTTGCCGATGAAGGTCATCAGCGGATTGCCCAGCAAGCCCGCCGCCAGGCGGCTGTCGCGGCCGGCGTGCAGCACCAGCGCCGCGCCCACGCACGGCAGCAAGGCGGTCTCGCCGGGGAAGATGTCGGCCGGCGACAGCAGCACCAGCGCGGCCCCCATCAGCAGCAGGCCCAGCGCGGTGAGCGCCTCGGCCGGCCAGCCCTTGCGCGCCGGCGCCACGGCGCCGTGCGCCAGCCAGGCGCCGATCAGCAATTCCCAGAAGCGGCCGAACGGCAGGTAGAAGGCGGCGTTGGGCGAGACCCGCGCCTGCCACACGGACAGCGCGAACGAGGCCAGCGCCAGCGCCGCCAGCACCAGGTTGATGCGCTTGCGGCCGTACTTCCACAGCAGCGCCACCAGCAGCGGGAACAGCAGGTAGTACTGCTCCTCCACCGCCAGCGACCAGGTGTGCAGCAGCGGCTTGGTTTCCGACATCGGGTCGAAGTAGCCGCTCTTGACGAAGAAATAGATGTTCGACGAGAAGGTCGCGGTCGCGCCCACGCTTTGCGCCAGCGACTTGTAGTCGATCGGCGTGTAGATGGCGGCGAAGCCGGCCAGCACCACCAGCACCATGGCGATCAGCGCCGGCTGGATGCGGCGGATGCGGCGCTCGTAGAAGCGCGCCAGCGAAAAGCGCGACTGCTCGAGGTCGTTGAAGATGATGCCGGAGATCAGGTAACCGGAGATCACGAAAAACACGTCGACGCCGACGAAGCCGCCGGGCAGCGCCTTCAGGCCGGCGTGGTACAGCACCACGGCGGCCACGGCGACCGCGCGCAGGCCGTCGATCTCGGTACGATAGGTCAGGGATTTCATGCGTGGTGAGTTTTCAGCGACAGGCTTCAGCGGCAGACTTTTTCGCCCGGCTTGGCCGGACGCGCGTATTCGACGAAGACGTCGCCGAAGTGCGAAGCCCAGCGGCCGCGCACCTTGTCGTATTCCAGCAGCCAGCCGACCAGCACCGATTCCGGCTCGCGGCGGAACAGCGGATAGATCGCCAGCCGCAGGCTCAGGCCGACGCTCTTGGCGATCGACTTGGGCGCGCCGCCGTCCAGGCTTTCCCAGCGCACCGCGTGGTTGCCGACGCGGAAGCGGCGCTGGCGCATCCATTTGAACGAGGCGCGCGACGGCGGCACTTCCTCGTTGATCCAGGCCGCATCCGACCAGGCCATGTCGTGGCCGCGGAAGAATAGCTTGCGGAAGAACACCGTGTCGCCGCCGCCGGACAGGCCGAATTCCTCGTCGAACAGCGGCCGCGGCTCGTCGCGCAGCGCCTGCATGTCGATCAGGAAGTTACAGGTGCAAAACACGAACGGCTTGCCGTTCAAAAATTGCTTGTCGACCGACCAGTAGCGCGCGTATTTCTTCAGCTTGGCGGCGTTGTCCGGGAACACCGGACGCACCGGCGCGCCGACCACCACGGCGGCATGGTCGCTCTGCGCCTTCAGCAGTTCGCGCAGCCAGTCCGGCGACGGCCATTCGTCGTCGTCGATCATGGCGACGAAGCGCACGCCGATCTGGCCGGCGGTGTCGAACACGGCGTTGCGGGCGGCCGAGATGCCGGGCGTTTTCTCGATGCGGTAGTGGACCGGCAGGCCGGAGCGTTCGGAGAAGGCTTGCACGGCGGCGCCGACGCTGGCGTCCTCGCCGTCGTTGTCGACCACGATCACGCTCGGCGGCGCCGGCAGCGCGCGCGCGGCGATGGCGATATGGTCGAGGCAGCGCACCAGCGAATCGCGCCGCTTGTAGGTGCACAGGCCGACGGCCAGGCCGTCGAAGATAGGAGTGGTCACAGGTTCAGACATAGTGTTGCGCTTTCATGGGGTGGACCTGCTCAGTTGTAGCGTGGCAGCTGGTAATAGCGGCTGGCCTTGCGGGCGGGCTGGGCCGGCTGGCTGGCCGCCCCGGCGCCCTCCTTGCCTTCCTTCAGCGCCAGCGCGCGCAGCAGGATCAGCAGGAACCAGCCCGGTCCCGGCGTAAACACGTCGTGCGTCTCGGCGATGCCGCTGGCGGCGATCAGGAAGCAGACGGTGCCGCTCATCAGGAACAGCGGCGTGCGGCGGTTCAGCGGTTCGATCAGGCTCAGGTACACCAGCATGCCGACAAAGGCCACCAGGCCGAACAGGCCGGCATCGCCGAAGGCGGCCAGGTAGCTGCTGTGCGGGGTGACGATGGCGCCGAGGTCGTCAAGGCGGCTGGCCAGCGCCGCGGTCAGCGGCGACAGGCCGGAATACGAGCCCGGCCCCTGGCCCAGCCACGGGCTGTCGGCCATGGCGTGGAAGAACGCGGCCCAGATGCTGGTGCGGCCCGACAGCGTGGGGTCGCGGCCCAGCAGTTCCAGCACCGGCGCGTAGGCCAGCGCGAACACCACGCCGCCCAGCACGGCAAGGAACAGCACGATGGCTGCGCCGAAGCCGGGCGTGACCGCCCGGCGCAGGCGCGACAGCACATAGCCGTAGGCGATCACCAGCACCGACGCCACCAGCGCGCCCTTGGAGCCGGAACCGATCAGGCACACCGCCGACAGCAGCGCCACCAGCAGCGGCAGGCGGCCCTCGACGCGGCCACGGCTCATCACGCCGATCACCAGCGTCAGCGAGGCGAACCAGCCCAGCTGGTTCTTATTCAGGAACAGCCCGCGCCATACGGTGCCGGAGGCGTAAGGCTGGCCGCCATAGCTCGGCAAGGCCAGAGCATACACGGCCGACACCAGCAGCAGGCCCAGCGAAATCCACAGCACCATGCGCAGCGCCTGGCGCTGCGGCAGCGCGGTACCGATCGCCACGGCGGCGCAGGCCATCACGCTCCACAGCACCAGCAGGCGCATCGACAGGAACGGGCTGTAGCCGAACACCCCGGCCACCAGGCCGATCAGCAGAAACGGGAAGAAGGGCTTGAGCACCTCGACCAGCGGGCCGAAGCCCCGCACCTTGACCAGCATGCCCACGCCCAGCAGCACCAGCGCCCAGACGCTGTACTGGAACGGCACGCCAAAACGCTTGTCCATCACCAGCGAGATCACGCCGCCGAACGACGACGATGGATAAATCCACACCCCGGTGAACTGGATGGTACACAGCAGCATCAGCACCAGGAAAAAGCGCTGGGAGCCGATGCGCGACTGATCGGGACGTGCGGCAACGCCAGCGGCGCGCTGAAGATTCATCACTATGTCTACCCCTTTAAGTCAGAGACCAGGTTGTGGCGAGGCGCCATCAATGCCACTCGTCCGGACGGTCCTTGCGCCAGTCCGACATCGCGGACTGCAGCGTGTACTGGTACGGATACTGTTCGCGCAGCAGCAGCGCCGGCTCGATATTGTTCGAGCGCACCAGCTTGCGGATGCGCACCGGGCTGACCGGCTGCTTGATGCCGAGCGGACGCGCCACGGCCTCGATCGCGTACGACATCGCCAGCAGCACCGGATACGGCACCGACAGCACGGTGCGCTTAACGGTGGCGACGTCGCACACGGTGCGCACGTATTCCTCGATGCTCGGCGGCTTCTGCATGGTGAAGTTGTACAGCGTGTGGCCGCCTCCGGCCGGCAGGCGGTCCATCGCCCACAGCATGGTGCGCACCAGTTCCTTGACGTAGCCGCCGGCCTTGCGGGTGGCGCGGTTGCCCATGTAGATGAAGTAGCGGCGCATGGTGGCCTGCACCAGGCGCGTCACGTTGCCGCGCTCGCCGGGACCGAACACCACGCCCGGACGCACGATCACCAGGCGGCGGCCGGCGGCGCCGTGCTGCCAGCGCAGGTGGATCTTTTCCGCCGCCAGCTTGGAGCCGCCGTACGGGCTCATCGGCACCGGGATCGACTGCTCGGTCTTGACCGATTCGGTCGGGCCGTAGGGCGCGATGCTGCTGGTGAACATGACGTTGGTGCAGTTGATCTGCTCGGCCCAGGCGCAGACGTTTTCCGCGCCCAGCAGATTGGTTTCGTAGTATTCGTGGGCCTCGTGGCCCGGCTCGCGGTGCACCGCCGCCAGGTTGACGATCAGGTCGACCTGGGCCGGCAGGAGGGACGCATCGATCGGCTTGCGCACGTCGATGTTCAGGTATTTGACGGCCGCGCCGTCAAACGCGAAATCGGCGCGCGGCGCCACGATGTCGGCCAGGATCACGGTCTCGGCCGCGCCAACGGCCAGCAGGTGCTGGGCCAGGTGGCTGCCGATGAAGCCGGTACCGCCGAAGATCACGCAAGTCTTGTATCTCATCTTGATTCCCACTGTTGATTCACTAAGCTTCATTATCCGGCAACCACGCGCGAAGCTGCCACACTGGACGGGTCGGGCGCCCATGCCGGCTGGCGCACCGTCGCCAGCCCCCAGAACAGGCCCAGCGCCCACGCGGTGTGCATGACGAACGCGGCCGGCCCGGCCAGCAGGCCGCACGCCGATTGCTTGTCCAGCGCGATCTTCAGCGAGCCGGCCGTCAGGATGGCCAGGTACAGCAGCGGCCACGCCAGCAGGTAGGGAAAGACCGGCGCCACCGCGATGGCGAACAGCGACAACGCCAGGTGGGCCGGCACCGCGAACTGGCGCAGGCGCATCGAGCCCGGATGGCGGCGGATGGTGCGCGAGCGGCCCTTGCCGTAATTAAAGTACTGACTCCACAGGCGCGACAGGCTGTCGCGCGGCGCGTAGCCGATGCGGATGCCGGCGTCGAGCCAGATGCGGCCGCCGTAAGCGCGCTGGCGGCAATCGAGTTCGGCGTCTTCGTTGTGGCTGAAGCTTTCATCGTAGCCGCCGGCGCGGCGGAAGCTCGACACCAGGAAGGCGGCATGGTGGCCGTGGTCGACAAAGCTGCTGGCCTTGCCGCCGCGGTGGGCCGATCCGCCCGAGCCCAGCGGCGTGTCCGAGACCCAGGCCACGGCGCGCTGCACGCAGTTGTCGCCGCCCGAATCCATCGGCACCACCACCGCCTGGGCGCCGCTGTCGGCCAGCGAGCCGATCAGTTTGTCGATGAAGCCGGCCGGATAGACCGAGTGCGCATCGCAGCGCACAAGAATATCGGCGCCGGCGCCGTGGGTGTCGAGCGCCAGGTTGATGCCGGCGCTTTGACGGCGTTTCGGATTGTCCATCAGCACCACGTCGCCGCGGGCGGCGGCGATGCGCTCGACGATGCCGCGCGTCGCGTCCGTGCTGCCGCCGTCGGCCACCACGAACAGACGGCCGTCCACCGGTCCTTGCCCGTCAAACAGCGTCGTCAGGACGCTTTCGATCATCACTTCCTCATTCAGCGTCGGAACGACGACCAGGACCTTCGGTGCGGAACTCATCTTTTGCATGGTTTCTCAATACATATCATTTAGAACAGATTGTTGACAATATTTTATGGAGTTCAACGTGCAAATTTTACACTATGGTTTGAGATATCGCATGGTGCGACGCAATATATTTACGTTTTTTTTCGTCCGCGCTCATTCGGAGACGGTCGGCACCGGACCGCCCACCGTCATTTTGCGGTTGGCATAGCCGCGCATCCAGCGCGTCGCATGCCCTTCGAGGTAGATCTGCGACAGGCGCGAGACCACCAGCGTCGGCGGCAGCGCCAGCAGCAGGAACAGCAGCTGGGACAAGGGCCCGGCCGCGTCGACCAGGCCGCTGACATACATGCCCTTCTTGATCAGTGCCATGGTGATCGCCTGCCACATGTACAGGCTGAAGCTCAGCGCGCCCAGCCACTGGAACAGCGGCGTGACCATCAGCCGGCAAAACAGCCCATGGCCGAAATACACGCCGAGCAGGCCGAAGAAGGCCAGCACGCCGCCGGCCGCATACAGCAGCGTCGCCAGCGGGCTTTCCAGCAAGACCGGCAAGGTGGCGTACTGCGAGCCCTGCGCGAGGTTGCCGAAATGCCAGCACAGCATGGAGCCGAAGATGGCCAGGCCGGCGAACTTGAATTGCGCCAGCGGCCAATCTTTCTTGCCGGCCACATAGGCCACCGCCATGCCGACCAGGAAGGGCATGGCGCGCAAATGCAGGAAGATGAAGACCGCCCCGGCCGCCAGCACGACGTACAGCGCCACGCGCTTGCCGGTGCGCAGCGCCAGCAGGCCGAACACCACGAAGAAGGCGTAGAACAGGAATTCATAGCTGATGGTCCACGCGGCTGGATGGATCAGCCTGATCGGCACCAGCGGCGGCAAGGCCAGCAAATTGCCCAGCACCACCAACGGTCCCGCTTCGATCTGGCGGCTGCGGTCCAGCATCGACAGCAGGAAAATGCACAGCACGGTGATCCACAGCACCGGATAAATCCGGGAAATGCGGTCGATCAGGAAATGCGACACGGTTTTCGACTTACGGAAGGCGAACACGATGACGATGCCGCTGACGCCGAAGAAGAGTTCGACGCCGAATTCGAACGAATGCAGCAGCGCATCCAGCACGGCATAACCCGGCAGATCGGTAAACGTGGGCAATTTGGAGTTGGCCACATGGTAGAAGAACACCGCCAGCGCCAGCGCGCCGCGCAGCCCTTGTATGTATAAATTCCTGTTCATTGTCAGCGATACCCTAGATGCTTGTTGTTTATTATTTATTATTTACTGCTTATTATTTGTTGCCTGTTATTTGCTACTTATTGCTGCTTATTGCTGCTTATATTTTTGCCTGCGCCATCGCCGGCTTGGCTTCGCTGCGCGCCAATTGCCGTATCAGGAAATTTCGTCCTGGAACTTCCACCCACTTCCACGTCATCCAGCCCAGCACCAGCGCCGCCACGATCGCCGCCAGCAGGGCGACGCCGGACAACGCCACATTTTGCGCCACCGCCGCACCAAAATGGCGCCCGATAAAGCGCATCGCCATGCTCAGCACGAATCCCTCGACCAATGCGTGCGTCATGTAAAGGCTGTAGGAGATCTTGCCCAGCCAGAGCAGCGGCGCCGAAGCGAACACCGTCTTCAGCAGCGGATGCCGCAAGGTCGCCAGCACCAGCAGCGGCACCAGCAACACCGCCAGCGGCGCCCAGCGGCTGAACCACAGGCAGGCCAGCGTGCCGGCCACAGCCAGCAGCGCCAGCGCATCGGGGACGCGCCGCACATGCGGCCACAGCATATACAAAGCCATGCCTGTAATAAACAGAGGTAGCACGCGCAGCAACACCAGCATACCATTGGTCGGGTATTGATCTTGGTCATTTGCAAACAAATAAACCAGCAATGTCACGCTGACGCCGGCCAGCATGGTCAAGACCGCGCCGCGCCAGGCGATCCGCTTGACCAGCGGCACCAGCAGCGGGAACACCAGGTAGGCGTGCCATTCGGCGCTGATCGACCATGCCGGATAGTTCCAGCTGCGGTAGCCGACCCAGGGGCTTTGCAGCATCAGCAGCGAGGACATGAAGGTGCCGAGGCTGTAGCGGCCGCCGAACGACAGGAAGATACTGTGCGCCGCCGCCATCAGCGCCGGCGCCATCAGCAACAGCGTCGCCAGCATCGCGAACAGGTGCACCGGATACAGGCGCGCCACCCGGGCCAGCATGAAGCGGCTGAACTGGCTCCAGCTCAGCCGCTGGGCGAACTGCTTGCCGTACACGTGCATCATCACGAAGCCGCTCATGACAAAGAACACATCGACCGCGTACCAGCCCTCGAACAGCAGGGGCAAGCTGTTCCGCAACCATGGATCCAGCGCCGGAACGGCCGCCAGCAGATGGTAGACCACGACAAACAGCGCCAGCACGCCGCGCAACCCGTCGAGCTGGTGAATGCGCTCGACCGGAGGGTGCGCGCCGCCGGCGGTGCCGGGTGCGGAAGAAAAACGTTGCATACGATATCAGTTCAAAAAAGAAAAAGAAGCCGGCTCAAGGCCGGCGTGGCGGACAGCCGGGCATTATGCCTCGCCGGGATTTTTCGCGGCGGGAACATAACGCGCCGACGTCGCGCCGAGCAAGCCTCCCAGCCTGCCGACGTAGTGCGAGACCTTCAACACCGAACGCGCGCAGGCGTCGCGCCGGAACGTCAGCGCCGCCAGCAGCGCGGCCAGCGCCGACATCAGCAGCCCCTTCAGCGCATTCAACCACACCTGCAGCCCGCCGTCGTAGCTGCGGTCGATCGCCACCATATACATGCCGGTCGAGGCGTAGCGGTGCAGCAGGCTGCGCACCGTCAGGCGGTCGGCCGGCGCCGGCTCCATCACCACCGCCTCGTCGCACCAGACGATGCGGCCGGAAGCGCGCGCCACCCGGCGGAACAGGTCGTAGTCTTCGCCGCCGGAGGCGCCGTACTCGTTGCGGAACAACGGTTCCGGCGCCAGCGTCAGCGCGCGGCGCGCGATCGCCAGGTTTTGCGTGGTATTGAGCAGCGGCACCAGGCCGGTCGGCCAGCGCCGGCGCGCGGCGAAAATGCTGTTGCGCGCCAGCCGGCCCGAATCGCCGGGCAGCACGCCCTGCACCGGGCCGCCGGCCAGGTCGGCGTCGTAGCGCGTGGCGGCCCCCAGCAGACTGCCGAGCCAGCCGGGCGTGACCAGGCCGTCGTCGTCCAGCATGAGCAGCCACTGCCAGTCCGGGTTGGCCTGGTGCGCCTCGGCCACCAGCGCGTTGCGCACCTGCGCCACGCCGCGCGCGGCCACAGGAATGCAGCGGATCGCCGGCCAGCGCGCACGGAAGGCCTCGACCAGCGCCGGTGCTGCGCTGCCGCAATCATTGTCGGCCACCACCACCTCGGCCGGATGCCGCTGCAATTCGGGCAGCAAACTGTCGAGCAGCGCCTGCAGCATCTCGGGTCGGCGATATGTCGGTATGCCTATCACCAGTCCGGAATACTGTCGCGCGCTCCCGCCCTGGTCCATCCCAGCGTTGTCCGTTCCACCCATCCGATTCACCATGCAGCAGCCCCATTTCCTTGTCAATTATACCTCATCAATGGAGGTACTTCAGATTAAGCGGGCTGCGCCGCACTGCCCCAGCGACTCCCCCAGCGCCGTTCGACCTGGCGGTTCAGATAGCGGGTCATCGGTTTTTCCATCCACAAATGCGCAGCCACGCCGACCAGCACCGATACCACGCAAGCGGTGCACACATACACCCAAGCATTTATCGGGCCAATGTGCTTCCACACCACGGCCACCGCGTTCAGCGAGAAGGGATGGGACAGGTAGATGGCGTAGGACGCGTCGCCCAGCAGCACCAGCAGGTTCTTCAGCGGCGTCAGCGGGCGGTCGTCGTCGAGGGCCAGCACGGTGCCGGCGCAGATGCACATGGCGGGAACGCCCATCCAGAATATGCGCAGGTGCCAGTCGTGGCCGACCATGCCGAGCGCCTTGAACAGCAGCATCAGTCCCAGCCCCAGCGCCACCAGTCCCCACGCCGCCGGCGCCGGCAGGCGCAGCTTGTTCTCGCGCAGCATGGCCAGCCCCATGCCCATCAGGAATTCCAGCACCAGCGGACTGGCCCAGAACGCGAACGGCATCGGCAACGGCAGCTGCAACAGGCCGGCCAAGCCGAAGGCGCCCATGATCGCCAGCAGGCAGAGGATGCCGGTTTTCTTGGGAAACACCATCGCCAGCGCGAATATCGCGTAGAAAAACACCTCGAAATTCAAGGTGTAGCCCAGCATCAGCACCGGGTAGGCCAAGCCGTAGGCGTTATTGTAGGGCACGAAGAAATACGAGGCGAGGATGTGGTCCCAGCCCAGCGCCGAGTGCGTGACATGACTCTGGAACACCAGCGCGGCGACAATCATCGCGGTGGTGAAGATCCAGTATGGCGGCGCCACGCGCACCAGCCGGCGCATCAGGAACTTTTGCGCCGCTCCCGGGCGCCCGAAGTTGCCCGAACCCACGGCATAGATGATGAATCCGCTGATGACAAAGAAAATATCGACGCCGCCGGCAAAGAACATAAAGTCCCACGGCGCGTAGTCGCCAACCGCGAACTTCCCTTTCAGGGCTTCGTGCTGGACATGACTGACAAGCACGATGGCTGCGGCAAAGAAGCGCAGTATCTGCAGATTGGGCATGGAGGATTTCAAGATGAGCGCCTTTCAAGTTCTGGTGCGGGCAGGATGTGGAGTACAGGAAAGAAATATTGCCGAAAATGGCTTTTTTGAAAATATTAACTTTCAAGAAAGTATCCTAGCCGACGATATCGAAACGCGCAAACGCGGTTCGTTAAATTCGTGCCAACAAAATTTCACGAAAAAAGGCGGGGATTGCTGCGCCGCAGCAGGAGGAATGGGGAAAACCGGGGGATGGCGGCAGGAAGTGGTGACAAGCAAAAAAAAAGGCCGGCTACAACAGTAGCCGGCCTTGATTCAAGAAAATCCGTGCTTTATTGCAACGGGCACTGCCGCACGCCGTTCGGCAGCAAGCCGCAGGTGGCCGGACTGCCGGTGGTATAGGCGACCACCCAGTCGATCTGGAAGTCGACCGGAATCGGCGTCGTGGAATTGGTGCGGCCTGGCCAGTCGCCGCCCAGCGCCAGGTTCAGGATCATGTACATCGGCAAATTCATGCCCAGCGGGGTCAGCATCTGCGTGACCGGCTTGCGGTCGATGTAGTAGACGATGCGGTCGGCCGTCCACAGCGCGCCATAGGTGTGGAAGGTTTGGGCGAAGCCCGGCACGGCGACGCGGCAACCGGAGGCCTTGAACGCGCCGCTGGCGTCTTTCCAGTGCGAGGTGGTCACCACGCGGTCCGGTTCCGAGCCCGGGGCCTCCATGATGTCCAGCTCGGGCGGCCAGCTCTTGTCGAACGGCACCATCCAGAAGGCCGGCACCAGGCCGGCGCCGGCCGGCACCTTGGCCTTGACTTCGAAGTAACCGTAGCGCTGCAGGTGCGAACGGCGGGTGGTCAGCACGCCCGACGAGAATTCGTAGTTGTACAGGTACTGGCGCAGGTCGGTCGGGATGCGCTGGCCGACGATGTGCAGGATGCCGTTGGTGACCGCGAACGGGTTCAGGCCCAGCGAGCGCCCGGCCGTGCCTTTGTACAGCGGATCGACATACAGTTGCTGTTCATGCTGGCTGGTCAGCGTGCGCTTGACCATCCAGTCGTAACCCAGCCAGGTCTTCAGGGTTTCATCGTAGCCGCCGTCGTAGTACGGCGTCCATTTATTGGTGCTCAGGTCGAAGGTGTCGAAGGGATCGTAAAAGGTCTGCGTCAGCAACTGGGTGGTGGTCGCGATGTCGGTCACCGGCGCGCAGGTGGCGGTGGCGGCGCTCGCCGGCAGCGGCAGCGTGACGTTCCAGGTCGGCGACAACAGCACCGGCGCCGTCGCAGTCGTGGTCACGGTCGGAATCGTGGCGGTCTGCGCCAGGATGCCGGCCGGCGCCAGCATGGCGCCGATGATCGCAAGACGGCTAACGACTTTATTGTGAGATAGCATAATTACTCCTTATAACGTATCGGATTTCGCGGAATTTCGGACAGCGGAGTTTACACACATGACGCAACGGCATCTTCGACCAGAACACGCCCAACAGGCGCTAACGGAGGCAATATAGACGATTGGTTAAGAGGCAAAACACCTTGCACTAAGGCTTACAATGATACCCTTGAACAGCTCGCCAGACCATCGCTTCAGGCGCCATCGTTGCGTTCCAGCAATCCAAAATTATGGAATAACAGGTTTTCATAGGCAATAGCTACATGGGCGCGCCGATCGCACGCGCGCGACTGTGGCTGCAATCGCACAAACGCGCGGCGGCAAAGGGGCAATCGCGCCATCAAGACGCAAGTCAGTGGCCGCCGGCGGCGGCGTTCAGTCGGTGTCGAGGCGCTGGAACACCAGCGTGTCGGCCTGCGCGCTGCGGTCGCGCAGCACCTTGGCCGGCACGCCGCCGACCACGATGTCGTCGCCGGCGATCTTGCCGGAAATAACCGCGCCGAGGCCGGCGACCACGCGGTCGCCGAGGCCGGAGCCGGGCGCGAAGCGCGCGGCCGAACCGATGTAGCAACCGGCGCCGAGCGTGATGTCGCGCTCGGTCACGCTGGCGCCGTGGGTCCAGAACTGGGTGTCGCGGCCGGCGATCCAGGTGCCCTCGCCGATCGTGATGGCGCCGTACAGGTCGAAGTAATGCGCTTCATGGATCAGCGCGTTGGCGCCAATGCTCAGGCGGCGCGCATAGTTCATCGCGGCGCGCTCGGGCGCGGCGGCGATGCCCGGCGTTTCAAAATGGTTCCAGCGGCCGATGCTGACCTTGTCGCCGATGGCGACCCGCATCGGGCCCCAGAACGTGCAGGCCCGGCCGATGACGCACTGCCGGCCGCAGCTGAAGGATTCGACGCCGATCACGGCGCGGAAACCGATGCGCGTGCCCGGCCCGATCGCATAGCCGAGCAGCGTGCGGTAGCCGAGCGCGCGCAGGCCGGAGGTCGGCAGCAGCGACACGCCCAGCGCCAGGATTTTCTTGAGCTTCAGACCCATCGTCATGCCGGCCTGGTGATGGCCGCCACCAGGGCGCTGCCGCGGTCGCGCCATTGGAACAGGTTGCGGGCCGCCTCGTAGGCGCGCTGCTGCAGGCCGTCGAGGTGCTCGACCTTGTCGATCTGCTGCACCACGGCCTCGGCCAGCGCGCTCAGCGTGTCGCTCTGGATCATCTCGTTGCGCAGCTCGGCCGGCAGGCCGGCCACGGCGTCGGCCAGGGTCGCCACCGGCATGCGGCGGAACAGGTAGTCGAGGAACTTGAGCTTGAAGCCGCCGCCGATCGCCTCCGGCACCAGCGCGATGCGGGCGCCGTCGAACAGCGGTCCCGGATCCTGCACGAAGCCGTGCAGGCGGGTGGCTTTCAAGGTCGGCGTCAGTTCCGCGCGCAGCGCGTCCGGCACGCTGCCGACGACGTCGAACACGATGTCGTGGCGGGCGAACACCGGATCGGCGATGCGCAGGAACTGGCGCAGGTTTTCCTGCTTGGCGGCCCACTGGAAGGAGCCGACCATGATCACGTGGCGCGGCATGGCGCCGGTGATCTGGCGCTCGCCGGCGACGGCGCCGTTGTAGCCCGGCGTCAGCACGATGGTCTTCAGGCCGGGACGCTGGGCCGCGAAGCTGTCGGCGTCTTCCTGCGTGATGGCGGTGACCAGGTCGACCTGGTTGACCATGTAGCGTTCCATGGCCCGCACCTTGACGTAGTTCTGCCAGAAGCCCAGGCGGCGCGCCAGCGAGGCGTCGGAGCCGGCGGCGATCGCGCGCAGCACCCGCTCCTCGTGGTTGTGGGCCAGATAGGCGATGGCCGGGCGGTTGGCCGACCTGCCCTGCGGCGTGGCCAGGAAGCGCTTCAAGGCCCAGCCCGACGCATAGTGGTCGAACACGATGACATCCCATGGCTGGGCGAACAGCGCGTCCAGGCGCGCCTTGAACGGCGCCGTCGCATGCACGGCCGACACCAGCGGCATCGTGCTGAGCAGCGAGCGCAGCAGGCCGTGGCGCTCGCCCGCCACCGGGGCCCACTGGACCATGGCGTCTTCCGGCGCCGGTCCGGTCTGGCCGTGCGCCAGGCCGACAAAGGTCAGGCCGCCATTGGCCTGGGCAAACGCGCGCGCCATCTGGCCGGAATAGATCCGGTCGCCGCTATCGGCCGGGAACGGCATTTCCCGCGCGATCCATAAACATCTCATCGACAATACCCTAGTAAATTCAAAAAAAATCCGGCCTCGCCGCCGCGCATGCGGTCAGGGCGCGGCCGCCACCAGCAGGCGCGCGGCCGGGGCCGGCATCGCCTGCACCAGTTCGGCCAGGAAGCGCTCTTGGCGCCGGTAGGCTGGAGCGGCCTCGTCGGCGTTGGCGACTATACTCGATACCCGCACCAGCACCGCGTCCGGTACGACGCCGTGCAGGCCGTGCTCGAGGATGGCCAGGCGGGCGCCGGTGCCGCTGCGCGGGTAGTCCGAGCCGATGCGTATCCAATAGCTGACCGTCTCGCGGCGGTTGCCGCTGGTCATGAAGAAGCGCTGGCCCGGGATGCCGGGGGCGTTGCCGGCCTGCGGCAAGTCCAGCTCCTGGTGCCCGGTGGCCTCGTAGCCCTGCGCCTTGTAGCAGATTTCCGGCCGGTGGATCTTCAGCTCCTGCTGCTGTTGCTTGGCATAGGCCAGCGCCAGCATCACGTGCTCGCCATGGCTGTTGCGGTAGGTGCGCATCACCACCTGGTCGTAGGGCTGCTCCTCGCTGCGCTGGCCGTCGGCCGCGACCGACAGCGCCATCTGCTGGTAGCCGGACGCCAGCGCCTTCCAGTCGCCGAAGGCCAGCGGCACCGTGTCCTCCAGCGGCGTGGTCTGCTCCATGGTGTGGCGCGGCTTGACCACCCAGGCGGCGACGCTGCTGCCGGCCATCAGCGCGCTGATGACGATGCTCATCGCCAGTGCCTTGCTCGGTTTCATCGGCTTTGCTCCGCGACAGGCTGGCCGCGCCAGCGCGGCCAGGACGCCGTGATCCAGCGCAGGAAGGTGTCGAGGCCGATGATCAGCATCAGCGCGGTCAGGAACAGCACCATGCCGGAGAAGCCGTGCAGGAAGCCCTGCCCGGCGGCGTCGCCCAGGTGGTAGGTGATCAGCGACAGCACCAGCACCCGCGTGACGTTGGAGGCGAACGAGATCGGCACGATCAGCAGCGCCAGCAGGAAGTTGCGCACCGCCGACTCGTGCCGCATGACGTTCAGGTACAGCAAGCCCAGCGCTTCGAGCGTGAACAGCGAATTCAGTCCCGAGCAGGCGTCCGCCACCAGCAGCTGGTACTGGCCGATGGTGATGATGACGCCGGCGCGCGCGACCGGATAATTGAAGTAGTACAGCAGGTTTTCCGCGCTGTAGGAGACCGCGATCTTGAGCGGCTGGGTCAGCGTGTCGACCACGGTGGTCGGCAGCGGCACCATGAACACCAGGAACACGAAGCCGAACCACAGGTGGCGCGCGACCTTGCGCCCGCACAGCAGCAGCAGCGCGCCCAGCACCACAGGGATGAAGGAGCCGACTTCGAACAGGTAAAACGATTGCGAGCGGCCCAGCACGAACATGGCGAAGCCGAAGATCAGCACGCTCCAGCCCAGCAGCGGGGCCGGCTCGACCGGGATCTGCTCCTCCACCGCGGAGCGGCCCTTGAAATACAGGAACCACAGGCCGACCGCCAGCACGATCGGGCCGTGGGCGTTGCGGTCGGTGCTCCAGACGCCGTGGAACAGCTCCACGGTGGTCTGGCCGTACATGGCGAAGACGCCGATGAAAATCACCAGCAGCGGCAGCATCAGGCGCTCGTTGCGCCGGAACCGCCGCCATTGCTCCGCCAGCTGGAGCGTGACGCTAGACGCCATGTCAGAGATCATTCAGTACGGTACCGATGACTTCGACGCCGTTGTTGGTCAACTGGTCGCTGAACGCGGCGACGTCCGCGATCGCGGTCTGGTTGTTGCGCACCACCAGCACCACGCCGCCGACGCGGGCCGCGATGGCCATCGCATCGGCGCCGTTGGCGGCGGCGGCGACGTCGTACAGCACCACGTCATAACGCGCGGCCAGCTGCTCGCTGAAGGTGGCGAACGACGCCCGGCTCAGCAGTTCCTGCGGATTCGGCGGCAGGGTGCCCGAGCTCAGCACAGACAGGTCGACGAAGGAATCGATCTTCTTGATCGCGTCCAGGCCGGCGCGGCCGGCCAGCACGTCGGACAAGCCCTGGCCGCTCTGCAGGCCGAACATTTCCTGCTGCTTGGGCGTGCGCAGGTTGCCGTCCACCAGCAGCGTGTGTTCGCCCAGCTGGGAGAACACCACCGCCAGGTTGGCCACGAACAGGCTGGCGCCGTCTTCCGGATTGATGCTGACGATGGCCAGCGACTTGCGGCCGCGGGCGAACCAGCGCAGCATCAGCTGGCTGCGGATGGCGCGCAGCGTCTCGACCTGCGGGCCGAACGGATGGTAGGCGGCGATCAGCTGTTCCGAGAAATTGCCGGTGCCGCGCTGCAGGTAGGCGTAGTCGAACTGGCGCGCCAGCACTTGCTGGATGTCTTCCTCGGTGATCAGGCCGAGGCGGATCGCCGCCTCGCCGAAGCGGATGCCCAGCTCTTTCTGGGTGCGCAGCACGCGCTCGGCGTTTTCAGGCGTGATCTTGCCCGATTCCAGCAGCAGGCCGCCGATGCTCGAATCGCGGCCGCCACGGTTGGCGTTGGGGGCTGGGGTGACGGGCACCGCAGCCGCGGTCTGTGCCGTAGGGGTCATAGTAGTTTCCATCTTAGTTTGCGCTCAAGCGTCCCAGTGGTTTGACTTTGCCGAAACGACGGCGCTTAGGTGGGTTCCAGGCGATCGCGCCCAGCACCGGAATTTGCAGCGCATCGACCAGGTCGCGCTCGGAACGCACGCGGCGGTCCAGCATCTCCGCGCCCAGGCCCAGGCCGACGCCGAGCAGCGAGCCGAAGAACAAGGCCAGCAGCACGTTCAGCAGCACTTTCGGCTGCGCCTGCTCGGTCGGCGGCGTGGCCGGGTTCAGCACCGAGATATCGGTCTGCTCGGACTGGCCTTCGATCTTGGTCTGCGCCGAACGCAGCGCGGTGGCGTCGAACGCATGCTGGGCGCTCTCGACATCCTTCATCAGCACGCCCATCTCGTCGCGGGTGCGGTTCAGTTCCAGCACCTTGGATTTTTGCGCGGCGGTGGCGGCGCGGATGGCCTGCTCGCGCTGCTGCATGATCTGGGCGTTGTTGCCGATGCTGCTGGAGATCAGGCTCTGCTGGGTGCGCAGGTCTTCGCGCAGCTTGTCCAGCTCAGCCTTGGCCGAGATGTACTGCGGGTGGTTCTGCGACAGGCGCTGCGAGACGTCGGCGAACTTGGCCTCGGCCACGCCCAGGCTGGCTTTCAGGTTCTGGATCAGCTGGTTGGACGCGACGTCGGGCGAGGCCGCGCCGTTGCTGCCCATCGCCATCTCCTGGCGCGACTTGGCTTCGGTCGACAGCCCCTGCGCCACCACCAGCTGGGTCGACAGATCGTTCAGGCGGTTCGATTCCACGTCCAGGCGGTTGTCGATGCTGACGATGCCGTGTTCCTGCTGGTACTTCGACAGGCGGCTCTGCGCCGCTTCCAGCGCGTCGCGCAGCTGCTTGGTCTGGGCGTCGAAATAGGCCGACGCCTTTTTCATCGGTTCCACGCGCAGTTGCACGCTGATCTTCTGGTATTCGTCGGCGAAGGCGTTGGCCACGGCCGAGACGAACTGCGGATCGGCGCCGGTGAAGCTGATCTCGACCACGCTCGATTCCTTGGATGGAACGATGTCGAGTTTCTTCAGCAGCAGGCCGGCCAGCCAGTCGCGCACGGTGCCCTTGCCGCCGGTGGCGTCGTTGAACTGCTGCACCACGGCCGGGCTGTCGGCCAGCTTGAGCGAATCGACCACGCGCAGCGCCACGTTCTTGCTGGTGATGATGTCGATCTGGGTCGCCATATAGCCCGGCAGCAGCTGGCCCGGCAGGGTCAGGCCGGTGACCGGATCGACGCCCTTGTAGTTCAGCAGGACCGACGAGGTGGCCTTATAAGTCTTCGGGATGACCAGGCTGACCGCCAGCGTCACCGCCACCACCGCCGCCAGCGTGATCCAGATAATGCGCTGGCGTGCACGCAGTATCAGAAAAAATTGAGCAAAATTCATAATCGTACTTTCAGGTTGAATCAGCGGGATAGCGTTAGAACAGGCTCTCTTTGACGTAGATCACGTCGTCGGTTTGCACCACGTCATCCGGCTTCGGGCTGATCGTCTGCGTCTTGCCGTCGGCGGTGCGGCGCTTGATGGTGATGCCGCGCTCGGTGCCGCGCGGGCTCAGGCCGCCGCCGGCCGACAGCGCCTGCTGCACCGTCATGTCGCGCTCCAGGCGCAGCGCGCCGGGGCGCTGCACTTCGCCGTAGATATAGAACTTGGGCGCGCGCTCGACGAAGATGACGTCGTTGCCGGCCAGGTCGAAGTCGCGGTCCATGTCGCCGGCGCGCATCATGGCCGGCACGTCGATCACTTCCTTGCTGGTCTGGCCGTTGCGCTTGCGGATCAGGGTGACCTGGTCGCTGCCGTCGGTGGTGACGCCGCCGGCCAGCGCCAGGAAGTCCAGCAGCGTGCGCTTGGCGTCCAGCGGATAGCGGCCCGGGCGGTTGACCTGGCCCAGCACCGACACCTGCTGGCTGGCCAGCACGGAGACGATCAGGTTGACCTGCGGCGACTTGACGAAGCCGCCCTTCTCCAGGCTGGCGGCGATGATCTTCTCGGCCGCCGCCACCGACTGCCCGGCCACCTGCACCTGGCCGATCAGCGGGAAGGTGATGAAGCCCGATTCGCTGACGCGGGTTTCCACCGCCAGGTCCGGGTTGCCGAACACGGAAATCTTGACCACGTCGCCGGAGCCGAGCGGAATTTCGGCCGCGTTGGCGCCGCCGGACAGCCACATCATCAGCGCGGCCAGGATCCAAAGTAGCTGTCGTTTCATAGAGGTTCTATCCTATTGGTAAGGTGAAATATACGGAAGGCGCAGGCTTACTTCAGGCCGGCGACGCCCTTTTCCAGCGATTGGTTGGGGGCGGAGGCGGCGGGCGCCGCCGCGGCAGGCTTGGGTTCGGCCGCCACGTCCTTGTTCAGGTACTCGATCTTGGCCGCGGTGCGCAGGCGGGCGATTTCCGCCGCCGCCGCTTCCTTGGCCTTGGCGTTCTGCAGGAACTGCTCGATCTGCGAGGCCGCGGTCTCCAGCGTCACCGGCGCGTCCTTGATCTCGACCACGGTGTTGAGCAGGCTGCGCTCGCCTTCCTTGATGATGAACAGCTGGCCCGACTTCATGCTGACCAGCTTGTTGCCCAGCTCAGGCGGCAGGTCGGCCGTGCTGCGGGCGATCTGGTTGCGCGCGAACTTGATGTTGTTGGCGCTGAACCACGAGGCCACGTCTTCCAGCGTCTTGGCGTTGTCGACCACGGCCTTGGCCTTGTCGTTCATGTCGGCGCTGGCGAACACCAGTTGCTGCATGGTCAGCTGCTTGCGCTGTGCAAAGAATTCAGGGTGCTTGGTGTAGTACTCGCCGATCTCGGCCTTGGTCGGCGGCGTCACCGTGCCGACTTTTTTCTGCAGATAGGCCTGGGCGATGATCTGCGCCTTGGCGCGCTCGATGGCCTGCACCACTTTCGGGTCGCGGTCGGCCTTTTCGGCGATGGCGGCGTTCTGCAGCACCTGGCGGTCGATCAGCGATTCCAGCAGCGGCTTCTTGGCGGCCGTCTGTTGTGCGGCGGGCACGTTGGCGCGCTGCATTTCCTCGCTGAGTTGCATGGCGGTAATTTCCTCGCCATTCACGCTGGCCAGCGCCTGGCCCGCCTCCTTCTTGTCCTTGGGACCGCAGGCGGCCAGACCGGCCAGCAGCAGCATGCCGGCCGCGACGCGCACTGCGCGCCCGTCTAACATTTTGATATGAGTCAACATAGATCCTTTAATTTCATCGATGGCGCTGCCGTGCCGGTCTGATGCAGCGCACCATTAACGTGAGCATTATGACACAACAAATTGCATATTACCCAATAAATCCTGCTGTGCGCCAGTCTTTTAAGGGCTTCTTAATGGGCGTTTTCACGCTTTAACACCACCTGCACGGTACGCAGGATGATCCAGATATCCAGCCACAACGACCAGTTGCGCAGGTAATCGAGGTCACATTCCACCCGCGCCTCCATCTTGTCAAGCGTTTCCGTTTCGCCGCGCAGGCCATTGACCTGGGCCAGCCCGGTGATGCCCGGCTTGACCTTGTGGCGCAACATGTAACCCTTGATCAGCTTGCGGTACTGCTCGTTGTGCGACACCGCGTGCGGGCGCGGGCCGACGATGCTCATGCGCCCCTGCAGCACGTTGATGAACTGCGGCAGTTCGTCGAGCGAGCTGCGGCGCAGGAAGCCGCCGATCGGCGTGATGCGCTGGTCGTTCTTCTTGGCCTGCACCACGTTGTCGCCGTCCTCGGCCACCGTCATCGAGCGGAACTTGTAGACGATGATTTCCTCGCCGTGCAGGCCGTAGCGGCGCTGCTTGAAGATCATCGGGCCGCGCGAGCCCAGCTTCACGGCCACGCCGATCACCGCCATGATGGGCAGCAGCAGCAGCGAGATGCAGGCGGCCAGCACGATGTCGCTGGCGCGCTTGACGAAGGCGTTGAAGCCGGTGAACGGCGATTCGCAGATGGCGATCACCGGCATGCCGCCGATGTTGTCGAAGCGCGCCTGCATCAGGTCGAACACGTAGATGTTGGGCAGGAAGTAGACCGAGGCGGTGGTGTCCTGCAGCTCGTCGAGCAGCTTGACCACGCGCGGGTCGGCCGAGATCGGCTGGCTGATGAACACCATGCGGATGTGGTGCTGGCGCACGTAGGCGCAGACGTCGGCCACCTTGCCCAGCATCGGCTGGCGCAGGTCGGCCGGCCAGCGGTCTTCCGAGCGGTCGTCGAAATAGCCGTGCACGCTCATGAACAGGTGCGGGTGGTGCTCCACCGTTTCGGCGAAGCGCTGGCTGGCCTGGTTGGCGCCGATGATGACGGCCGAGCGCACCTCGTCGATGTCGCGCTCGGGGTCGGCCATCAGGCGGCGCGCCGCCAGGTGGCTGACCACCAGCACGACCGGCGTGGCGATGAACCACACCATGACCACGTTTTGCGAATAGTGGGCGGTGAAGCCGGACAGCGACGCCAGCAGCACCAGGATCACGGCGGTGACGATCCAGCCGATCACCACGTTGCGGGCCGAGGCGAACAGGCGGCCGCCGCGCCAGGCGCTGTAGGGATCGACGTGCTCGTACACCGACGACGAGATGAAGAAGGCCATCACCGTCAGCACCAGCGCATAGCCGGTGAACGGTTCGCCCAACAACATGGAACTCAGGTACAGCATCCCCATGATGATCAGGGGGTCCAGCACGCGCTGGAAGAACGACAACAAGGGCAAATCAGTAGCCGTCATAATTTAGAAAACGATCTTGGCGCTGAACGACGCGCTATTGGATTTGTAATTACCGGTGCCGACCGAGAAATTCCCCTTGCGGTCGTTGCGCGACACGCCGGTGGTCAGTTCGATGCTAGGCAGGGGCACATAGGTCAGCGACAGGCCGGCGCTGCGGGTGATGTCGTGCGGATCGTCCAGCGTGCCCTGGGCTTCGGTCACGGTGCCGAAGTCGCGGCGCTCGCGCCGCAGCTGGCCGGTGACGGCGATCTTGGTGGTCGCCTGCCAGGTGCCGTCCAGGCTGACGCCCTTGTTCAGCGCGCTGTTGATGATGGCGCCGTCCACCGCCGAGAATTCGCGCCAGGCGCCGCCGGTGAACTTCAGCTTGGCCGCCGGCGCCCAGTACGCCAGCAGCCGGCCGTTGGTGCCGCTCTGGTCGCGCTCGGTGAAGAAGGCATGCTCGCGCCGCGCCCGCCCGCCCAGGAACTGCACCTGGGTGATGGCGCTGTAGCGCCAGTAGATGTTGATCTTGGCTTCGTCCTGGGTGTAGTCGTCGCTGACCAGCACGTCGCCGATGAAACCGTTCGGATAACGGCCCTTCAGGTGGCGCAGCTGGACACCGATGCGGCTGCCGGCCGGGGTCAGGTAATCGACCCCGAACTCGCTGGTGTCCTGGTCGCGGTTGTTGTACTTCTGGGTCGACAGGTCGTAACGGTACTCTTCGCGCGTGAAACCGCTCCGCACTTGCCAGCGCGGATGGAATTGCCAGGTGCCGTCGACGAATTCCTTGCGCTGCACGCGCAGGTTGCGTTCGCCCGCGCCGAAGTCGGAGAACGGCGCCAGGGTCTCGGAATACTCGCCGCCGAGGTGGCCCGACAGGTGGTCCGCCAGCTGCCAGGCCCACTGCGCCTGGGCTTCCTTGCCGTTGTAATCGTACTGGCTGAAACGGTCGAAGCTCACCCGGCTCACGCGCAGGTCGGCGGTCACCATCTGGCGGCCGATCGGCTGCTCGACGCTGACGCCGGCCACGGCCTGCTTGTAGGTGTCGCCGCGCTGGCCGTTGACGCTCTGGCCGTCGTCAAGACGCAACAAGTTGTCATCATGCATCAGCGAGGCCGACACATAAGGATGAATGGTATCGCTGATGGCCGCCATCGCGGGCGCGGCGTAGGCGGCGCCGACCAGCAACGCCAGCACATAGGGGGAACGGCGGTCGCTCACCGCGCGGGAGGCTGGCCTGGCCAGCATGTCAGGAAAGAAACTCAAGTTATTCTTTCGTTATTGGAAGTTAACAAGCAATCTACATTTTACAATCTTACCAGTAAGTCCACTGTTCAGTATAAATTATAAAGACGCCAAGCAGCCCGTTTGTTACCGCGTGAGCAACAATGGCGCTCCACAAGTTACCTCTGCGCATGTACAACAGGCTGTAAACTACCCCGGCAACGACGCCGGCGAACCACAGATTGTGTTCAATTCCAAATAATATCACTGAGACAACAAAGCCCCGGTATTTTATCTTCGTATGAACGGTATTCATGAAATCGGGGGCGTCGATCCAGCGCAGCAGGAAAGAGCGCCAGAACAGCTCTTCCATGACCGGCACCACCAGCGCCGCGCCGAGCAGGCGGACGATGGCCAGCGGCCAGGAAATGGCGCCGCCGGCCCCGCGCGGATCGTAGCCGGACGACTGCCCCAGCGTCATCCAGCCGGCGTCCAGATGGAGCCACAACACCAGCACCAGCACGCCGGCCGCCAGCGCCAGCGCCGCCTCGCGCAGGCCGATCGAGCCGCTCAGCTCGGTGTAACGGCGGCGCAGTAGCAGCAAGGCGGCCAGCACCACGCCGATCTTGAGCGGATACAGGTAGCGCAGCGACGCCTCGTCCAGGCCGGCCCGCGCCGCCATGTCCGCCACAAAGACGAACAACATGTACAGCGCGAACGGCAGGATGCGCGGCCAGGCGTCGCGGTCGAACATCAGGTCAGCCCTTGGCGCGGGCTTCGATCTGTTCCCATTTTTCCAGCGCGGCCAGCAGCTCGCCCTCGATTTCCTCAACGCGCTGGTTGACGCGCTTGGCTTCGGCCGCGTTCTTCTTGTAGAAGTCCGGATCGGACAGCTGCAGCGCCAGCGCGGTCTGCTCGTCCTCCAGCGCGGCGATCAGCTTCGGCAGCTCGTCGAGCTCGCGCTGCTCCTTGAAGCTGAGCTTTTTGCCCTTGGCGGCCGCTGCGGCCGGGGCCGGCTCGGCCTTGGCCGCCGGCTTGGCGGCCGGCTTGGCCGACGCCGCCACGGTGTCGCGCACGCGTTCCCAGTCGCTGTAGCCGCCGACGAATTCGCGCCAGTTGCCCTCGCCTTCGGCGACGATCACCTGGGTCACCACATTGTCCAGGAAGGTACGGTCGTGGCTGACCAGGAACACGGTGCCGGTGTACTCTTCCAGCAATTCCTCCAGCAGTTCCAGCGTCTCGATATCCAGGTCGTTGGTCGGTTCGTCCAGCACCAGGCAGTTGGCCGGCTTGGCGAACAGGCGCGCCAGCAGCAGGCGGTTGCGCTCGCCGCCGGACAGCGACTTGACCGGCGAACGCGCGCGTTCCGGCGCGAACAGGAAGTCGTTCAGGTAGCTCATCACGTGCTTGCGGGCGCCGTTGATCTCGACCCAGTCGCTGCCCGGGGCGATGGTTTCCATCAGGTTGGCTTCCTCGTTGAGCTGGGTGCGCATCTGGTCGAAGTACGCGACCTGCAGCTTGGTGCCCAGCTTGGCGGCGCCGCCGTCCGGTTCCAGCTCGCCCAGGATCATTTTCAGCAGGGTGGTCTTGCCGGCGCCGTTGGCGCCGATCAGGCCGACCTTGTCGCCGCGCAGGATGGTGCCGGTGAAGTTGTTGACGATGACGCGGTCGCCGAATTTCTTGCTGACGTTTTCCAGTTCCGCCACGATCTTGCCGGAACGCTCGCCCGACGCCACCTCCAGCTTGACCTGGCCCTGCTGCTCGCGGCGCGCGGCGCGCTGCAGGCGCAGCGCTTCCAGGCGGCGCACACGGCCCTCGTCGCGCACGCGGCGCGCCTTGACGCCCTTGCGGATCCAGATTTCCTCTTGCGCCAGCACCTTGTCGAACTTGGCGTTTTCCACTTCCTCGTTTTCCAGCTGCTCGGCCTTGCGCACCTGGTAGGCGGTGAAGTTGCCCGGGAAGGACAGCAGGCGGCCACGGTCGAGCTCGATGATGCGGGTGGCGACGTTGTCCAGGAAGGAACGATCGTGGGTAATGAACAACACGCTGCCCTTGAAGTCGCGCAGCAGGCCTTCGAGCCACATGATGGAGGTGAAGTCCAGGTGGTTGGTCGGTTCATCGAGCAGCAGCACGTCCGGCGCCGAGACCAGCGCGCGCGCCAGCGCCACGCGCTTTTGCATGCCGCCGGACAGGGTCTTCATCAGCATGTCGCCGGTCAGGTTCAGGCGGTCCAGCACGGTTTCCACCTTGTTCGGCAGGCTCCAGGCGTCGGCCGCGTCCAGCAGCACCTGGACGTCGTGCATGCGCTCCATGACGGCGTCGTCGTTGCCCTGGCCAAACTGGCCGGTCAGCGCGTCGTATTCCTTCAGCAAATCCTGCAGGTCGCCCATGCCGGAGGCGACGGCGTCGAACACGCTCATTTCCGGGTCGAACACCGGCTCCTGCTCGACGTAGGCGATCTTGATGTTCTGCTGCATGACCAGCAGGCCGTCGTCCAGCTTGAAGCGGCCGGAAATAATTTTCAGCAGCGACGACTTGCCGGTGCCGTTGCGGCCGATCAAGCCGACGCGCTCGCCGGTTTCGAGGGAGAATTCTGCGTGATCGAGCAGCGCGACGTGGCCGAACGCCAGCTGGGCGGAGGATAAGGAAATGACTGCCATAGGTAAACTTAGTGAACTTAAGGTGCTCGCCCGCTGCGCCGGATGGGCGAAAACGGCAACGATTAGATGAATGAAGCCAGCATTGTACCGATAGACGCCCTTCCATTACCAATTCTTGGCGAGTCGCGGCTATAATTGCGCCGCGTCCTCCCCGTAGCACAATGGATAGTGCACATGCCTCCTAAGCGTGGGATACTGGTTCGATTCCAGTCGGGGGGACCATCCCCCTCCCCTCATGCCGGGCTCAGGGCGCGCCGGACGCGCCGGAGCTGGCCATCTTGCCTTGTACCGGATTGAGCAGCATGGCCGCGACCACCGCCGAGCCCTGCTCGGTCAAATGGCCGTAGTCGAACTGCATCGGCACGCCGGCCGCCGCCAGGGTGCGGCACTCCTTGCCGTGGCACAACTGCTCGATCAGCGAGAAATATTGCGCGCCCGCCGCCGTCGCCGTCTTGCGCATCAGCGGATCCAGCGCGAACGGACCGCTGACCACGCTGCTGGCGATGCGCTCGGGATGGCCGTCGTTGCGTACCAGCACGCGCGGCAGGCTGCTGGCGTATTGCGGAATCGGCCCCACCACCATCACCACCTGCGCGTGGCGCTTGGCCAGCGCCACCGTCGCGGCCAGGTCGGGCAGGTCGGACGGCGCCCAGCGGCCCGCCAGGATCACCAGCTGCACCGGATGCTCGGGCAGCCAGGTTTCCAGCACCTTGCGGAACAATTGCTCGCACGGCAACCGCCTGGACGCCGGCGTGTTGGTCAGCACGGGCCGGCAACCGGTCTGTGTTGCCTGCAGGACATTGTAGTCGGTGGCGACCTGGTGCAGGCCGGGCCACAGCTGGGCGGCGTGGCTGTCGCCCACCACCAGCAGCGACTTGCTGCGCTGCGCGCTCTGGCCCAGGCAGACCTGCGGGTCGTAGCGGCCCTGGCCGTCGACGATGAAGCAGGTGCCGCCGCGGTAGACATGGTCGCCGTCGTAGGTCTCGTACTTGGCCATCGCCAGCTGCTGGTCGTTGTAGCGGGCCGGCAAGCCGCCGCTGAACGCGAAGGTCAGGCCGAACGCCATCGTCGCGGCCATCGCGGCAAACGCGCCCTGGAACACCTTCTTGTTGCTGTAGTCGTTGGCGCCGACGCGGAACGGCTGCTCGACGTAGCGCCAGGACAGCACCGCCAGCAGCAGCGACAGCGCCAGCTCGGCGATGCGCACCGGCCAGGTCGGCTCCATCATCAGGCCGATCTGGGTGAAGACGATCACCGGCCAGTGCCACAGGTAGAGCGAGAACGAAATCTGGCCGATGAACACCACCGGCTTCCACGACAGCAGGCGGCCGGCCAGCGAGGTGCCGGCCGTGCCGGCGCCGATGATGGCCGCCGCGCCCAGGCACGGCAGCAAGGCGCTGGCGCCGGGGAACGGCACGCCGCCGTTGTAGAACTTGACGCCGATCAGGATCGCCAGCACGCCGCCGCCGGCCAGCACTTCGCGCAGCGCGCGGTGGCGCGCCGGCAGCGCCGGCACCACCGCCAGCAGGGCGCCGATCATCAACTCCCAGGCGCGCGACGGAATCAGGTAGAAGGTGCCGGACGGATCGACCTTCAGCCACCAGATCGAGAACGCCAGCGAGACCACGGTGATGACGGCGGCGATCCAGCGCACGCTGGACTGGGCGCGCGCGTGCAGCACCGCCAGCACGACCGGCCAGAACAGGTAGAACTGTTCCTCCACCGCCAGCGACCAGGTGTGCAGCAAGACCTTGGAGTGCGCATCCGGCGCGAAATAGCCGCTTTCGCTGTAGAACAGGATATTCGAGACGAAGGTGGCGGTCGACAGCAGCGAGTTGCCGTAGCGCCGCAACTCCTCCGGCAGCATGGTCAGCACGGCCAGCACGGTGGTCACCGCCAGCATGGCGAACAGCGCCGGGAAGATGCGGATCGCCCGGCGGCGGTAGAAGCGGATGATGGAGAAGTCGCCGTTGCGCAGCTCGCGCGCCAGGATGCCGGTGATCAGGTAGCCGGAAATGACGAAAAATACGTCCACCCCGATGAAGCCGCCGAAAAAGCCCGGAAAGCCGATGTGGAACAGCACGACCGGCAGCACCGCCAGCGCGCGCAAGCCGTCTATGTCCGGACGATAGGTTTGATGTGAGATAAAGTTCTTGGTCATCGGTCAGGCTGGGCAGCGCGGGCGCGTTGCCATAGCAAAAGTAGTGTTTATAAACGGCAATTTGACGCGCTGCAACGTAGTTATTCTAGCGTGTAAATGCGTTTGTCTTTTGCAAAATTTTCCAAGCGTACCGGGGTGGTGCCGGAAGTGGGCCGGGAGACGGGCGTCTCCCGGCGGTCGGACAAGGACTAGGAAATGCGGCGGCGCGCCATGACGCCCAGCACGGCCATGCCAGCGAGCAACATCGCATACGTTTCCGGCTCCGGCACCGCCGGCGCGTAGACCGCGTTGCTGGTGGCGTTGACGTGGCCGAAGAACGTGTAGTTGGCGGTGGCGCCGGTGCCGTTGTAGAAGTCGACCAGGATGCTGTTGGCCTGGCCGTCGGTGCTGCCGACCACGTGGTATCGCAGGTCGCCGGTGCCGAACGTGATGTCCTGGTTGTACACCACGCTGTTGTTGAAGGTGTTTTTCACTTCAAAGAACACGTTGCCGCTGTTGACGTCGGCCAGCTGGCCGGTGTGCAGGGTGATCGAGTACGGTACGTAAAAGCTCAGGTGCGCACCGGCCGCCAGCGAAAAGTCGCTGATCAGGTCCATCGTGGCGACGGCCTTGCCGCCGCTGGAGTTCGCTTGTGCGTGCCCCAGCGTGGTCAGGGCGGCGACGCCCGGCACATCGGCATCGGAAAACGCCGTCGGCGAGACGGTCTGGGAGAAACTGCCGCCGTTGTCCGCATCGCTCAGGCTGCGGTAGGTCCAGCCGCCGAAACTCAGGGACTGGCTGCTCAGCGACGCCGTCAGCGCGGCCACGTCCAACTCGGTCACGGCCGAACTTGCCGCCGCAAAAGCGGCCGGGGCGCCCAGCATGCCGGCCACGCACGCCGCCACGGAAATCAATTTGCGTATCATGCACTACTCCTAACAATAAATTATTGTTATTAATATTAAAGTAATTTAACTTAACAAACCAGCATCTTACATTTTTTAAGAGAAAAACAGCGGGCACGCCTGGGCGGGCGAACAACAGTCGGGCTGTCGGTGCTCTGGAGCTGGTCTGCCGGCTGGCTTACTTAATATAGCAGGCATAAATACAAATTTTATCTTTTTTACACCGCCGGGATGACGGCGGTGACTTCGATCTCCACCCGCGCCCGGTCCTCGACCAGCGCCATCACCTGCACCGCCGTCATGGCCGGATAGTGCGCGCCGATCAGCTCGCGGTAGGCGGCGCCGATCTCCTTGTAGGCCGCCACATATTCCTGCTTATCGAGCACGTACCAGGTCATGCGCACGATGTGCTCCGGCCGGGCGTCGGCCTCGGCCAGCACGGCGACGATGTTCCGCAGCGCCTGCCGCACCTGGCCGGCGAAATCGTCGGTGTGGAACACGCCCTGCCCGTCCCAGCCTATCATGCCGCTGACGCAGACCGTGCGGCCGCTGGCGGCGACGCCGTTGGAATAGCCACGCGGCCGCGCCCAGCCCGGCGGTTGAAGAAAGTCCATCATTGTTCCTTGTGGTTGGCATCGCGCAGCAGCTCGCGCGCGATGATCAGTTGCTGTACCTCGGTCGCGCCTTCGTAGATGCGCAGCGCGCGGATCTCGCGGTACAGCCGCTCGACCGGCTGCTCGCTCACCACGCCCAGGCCGCCGAACATCTGCAGCGCGGCGTCGATCACCTGCTGCGCGGTCTCGGTGGCGTTCATCTTGGCCATCGCCGCCTCTTTCGTGACCTTGCGGCCCTGGTCGCGCTGCCAGGCGGCGCGGTAGGTCAGCAGCGCGGCGCCGTCGATGCCGGTCGCCATGCCGGCCAGCTTGGCCTGCGTCATCTGGAACTCGGACAGCATCTGGCCGAACATCTTGCGCTGCGTGGCGTGCGCCAGCGCCTCGTCCAGCGCGCGCCGCGCGAAGCCCAGCGCGGCGGCGGCCACCGAGGTGCGGAACACGTCGAGCGTCGCCATCGCCACCTTGAAGCCCTGCCCCGCCTCGCCCAGCCGCTTGCCGGCCGGGATGCGGCAATCCTTGAACACCAGGCGCGCCAGCGGATGCGGCGCGATCACCTGGATGCGCTCGGCGATCTCGAAGCCCGGCGTGCCCGCGTCGACGATGAAGGCGCTGATGCCGCGCGCCCCCGGCTGTTCACCGGTGCGCGCGAACACCACGTAGAAATCGGCGATGCCGCCGTTGGAGATCCAGGTCTTCTCGCCGTTGAGCAGATAGTGGTCGCCATCCGCCACCGCCGCGCACTGCATGGCGGCGACGTCGGACCCGGCCTGCGGTTCGGACAGCGCGAAGGCGGCGATCGCCTCGCCGCCCGCGACGCGCGGCAGGTACTCGTCGCGGTTGGCGGCGCTGCCGAACAGGCTGATGGCGCCGGAACCCAGCCCCTGCATGGCGAAGGCGAAATCGGCCAGGCCGTTGTGGCGCGCCAGCGTTTCACGGATCAGGCAGATGGCGCGGGTGTCGATCGCTTCGCCGGCGGCGCCGACCGCGTGCCGCAGCCAGCCGCCCTCGCCCAGCTGGCGCACCAGCCGGCGGCAGGCCGCGTCGACATCGGCCTCGTGATGCCGGGAGATATGCTGCGCGGCCCAGGCGTCCAGCGCCTGCTCCAGCGCGGCGTGGCGCGGCTCGAAGAACGGCCATTCGAGGTAAGTCTTGTCGCTCATCAGTCGCCCTCGAATTCCGGTTTTTGCTTGGCCACGAAGGCGTGATAGGCGCGATGGAAATCGTTGGTCGCCATGCAGATCGCCTGCGCCTGCGCTTCCGCCTCGATGGCTTCATCGACGCCCATGTTCCATTCCTGCTGCAGCATCTTCTTGGTCATGCCGTGGGCAAAGGTCGGACCGTCGGCCAGGCTTTGCGCGAAGTCGTACGCCGCGTCCAGCAAGCCTTCCGGTTCCTGCAGGCTGTTGAAGAAGCCCCAGCGCTCCGCCTCCGCGCCGGACATCGAGCGTCCGGTGTACAGCAGCTCGGCGGCGCGGCCCTGGCCGATCACGCGCGGCAGCAAGGCGCAGGCGCCCATGTCGCAGCCGGCCAGGCCGACCCGCGTGAACAGGAAGGCCGTCTTGCTGCGCGCCGTGCCGAGGCGGATGTCGGACGCCAGCGCCAGGATCGCGCCGGCGCCGGCGCAGATGCCGTCCACTGCGGCGACGATGGGCTGCGGGCAGGCGCGTATCGCCTTCACCAGGTCGCCCGTCATGCGCGTGAAGGCCAGCAGGCCGGGCATATCCAGCTTGGTCAGCGGACCGATGATGTCGTGGACGTCGCCGCCGGAGCAGAAGTTCTCGCCGGCGCCGGCGATCACCACAGCCTTGACGTCGTCCGCATAGGCCAGCGCGCGGAACAGGTCGCGCAGCTCGGCGTAGGAATCGAAGGTCAGCGGATTCTTGCGCTCGGGACGGTTGAGCGTCAGCGTGGCGACGCCGCCGCTGACCTCGAACAGGAAATGGCTGGCCCGGTAATCGGCCAGTGCGGCGCGGTTGCCTGGCAGTTGCTGCACTTCGCCGGGAAGGTATCGCATGGTGTATTCCTTATTTTTCGTCCGAGGCGTTCAGGTGCTGCTTCATCTGCGACAGCAGCTCGATCATCTTGCCCTTGTCGGCGCCGGACAGGTCTTGCAGCAGTTCGGCGATCCAGCTCTCGTGCACGGCGGCCATGGTGGCGAAGGCCTTGCGGCCGGCCGGCGTGAGCTTGACGCTGTAGGCGCGGCCATCCTTGGGATCGGACACGCGCACCACCAGCTTTTCCTGCTCCAGCTGGTCGGTGATGCCGGTGATGTTACCGCCGGTGACCATCATGCGCTTGGACAGTTCACCCATGCGCAGGCCTTGCGGGTAGCGCTCCAGCTGCGCCATCAGGTCAAAGCGCGGCAGCGTGATGCCGAAGGTGGCGCGCAGGCGGCTGCGGATCTCGTTCTCGATCTTGACGGTGCACGACAGCATGCGCAGCCACAGCTTGAGCGACTGGTGGTGATCCTGCGTCAGGCGGCTGGCCAGGTCCAGGTTTTCTTCTTCGTCTTGCATAGTTTCCTCTTACATGACTTCACCGCCGGCGACGGCGATGGATTGTCCATTCATTGCTGCGGATTCGGGCAGGCACAGCCAGGCGACCGTACCGGCCACCTCGTCGCTTTGCACCAGCCGTTTTTGCGGATTGCCGGCGGCCAGTTCGGCGCGCGCCTGGTCTTCGCTGCGGCCGGTCCTGGCGACGATGTTGGCGACGGCGTCGCGCACGATGTCGGTTTCGGTATAGCCGGGGCAGACCGCGTTGACGGTGACGCCCTTGGTCGCCACTTCCAGCGCCAGCGCGCGCGTCAGGCCGATCACGCCGTGCTTGGCGGCGACGTAGGCCGACACGTAACGATAGCCGATCAGGCCCGCGGTTGACGCCACGTTGACGATGCGCCCCCACTGCGCTTCCAGCATGCCGGGCAATGCCGCCTGCGTGCAATGGAAGGTGCCGGTCAGGTTCACGTCCAGCATGCGCCGCCACAGCGCGGCGTCGGTCTTGGCGAACGGCGCGGGCGCTGCCTGGCCGGCGTTGTTGATCAAAATATCGATGCGGCCGAAGCGCTGCGCGGCTTCCGCAAAACCGGCCTGCACCGAGACTTCGTCGGTGACGTCGATCACGGTCATGGCGACCTTGTCGCCGCACAGTGCGCGCATGGCGGCGACCGCAGCGGCCAGCGCCTGGGCGTCGCGGCCGGCCAGCGTCACGCGGGCGCCGCGCAGCAGCAAGGCTTGCGCGCAGGCGGCGCCGATGCCGCGCGCACCGCCGGTGACCAGCGCGTGCTTGCCGGCCAGCGGCTGCCGCATGGCGGCGGCACCGCCGCTGGGTGCGAGATAGGCGTCGCCGGGGGCGTGGTAGGCGTCGCGGGCGACGGCGGGCTTGTGCGTTTCGCTCATGCTGTCAGCCCTCCAGCAGTTTGGCGGCGACTTGCTGCGGCGTCAGGCCGTTGCTGGCGGCGGCCAACTGGCGTTCGCGCTCCAGGTTGCGCTCCAGCTGCTGCTTGCCCGCCAGGTACTGCTTGGGCCAGGCGACGGCCGTGTAGCCGATGCGTGCGGCTTCGGCCAGCGTCCAGGCCGGGTTGGCCAGGTGCGGACGGCCCACCGCGCACAAATCCGCGCGGCCGGCGGCGATGATGCCGTTGGCGTGATCGGCCTCGAAGATCGAACCGACCGCGATGGCGCCGATGCCCGCCTCGTTGCGGATGCGGTCCGCGAACGGCGTCTGGAACATGCGGCCGTACACCGGCTGCTCCCGCTTGCTGACCTGGCCCGAGGAACAATCGATCATGTCGGCGCCGGCCGCCTTGAACAGGCGGGCGATCAGCACCGCGTCGTCCGGCGTGATGCCGCCCTCGACCCAGTCGTGCGCGGAAATGCGCACGCTCATCGGCTTGTGCGCAGGCCATGCCGCGCGCATCGCGGCGAATATCCGCAACGGATAGCGGCAGCGGTTTTCCAAGCTGCCTCCATACTCGTCGCCGCGCTGGTTGGTCAGCGGCGAGATGAAGGACGACAGCAGGTAGCCATGCGCGCAGTGCAGCTCGATCCAGTCGAATCCCGCCGCGTCGGCGGCCAGCGTGGCGCGGATGAAATCGCCCTGGATGCGCGCCATGTCCGCCGCCGTCATCGCGCGCGCGGTTTGCGAAACGCCGTCCAGGTACTGCTGCGGCGAGGCGGAGAACAGCGGCCAGTTGCCGCCGTCCAGCGGCCGGTCGATGCCGTCCCACATGGCGCGGGTGGAACCCTTGGCGCCCGCGTGCCCAAGCTGCAGGGCGATCTTCGCATCCGTGTGCTGGTGGACGAAATCGACAATCCGCTTCCACGCTTGCGTATGCTCTGGCGCGTACATGCCGGGACAGACCGGCGTGATGCGCGCGTCGGCGGAGACGCAGGTCATCTCGGCGAACACCATCGCCGCGCCGCCCATGGCGCGCGCGCCGAGGTGCGCCAGGTGATAGTCGCCCACTGTGCCGTCGACGGCGCTGTACTGCGCCATCGGCGATACCAGGATACGGTTCTTCAGCGTGACGCCGCGCACCTTGAACGGCGTGAACATCGGCGGCGTGGACGCGGCCGGCGCAGGCAGGCCGGCCTGTTCGCAAGCGCGCGCGGCGAACCATTTTTCGTAGCCGGCCACGTAGGCGGCGTCGCGCAGGCGCAGGTTTTCGTGCGACAGGCGCTGGCTGCGCGTCAGCATCGAATAGGCGAATTGCGGCGCTTCCATCGCCGTGTAGCGCTCGACGTTC
Source organism: Duganella sp. CT11-25 (assembly GCF_047302815.1). NCBI lineage: Bacteria > Pseudomonadati > Pseudomonadota > Betaproteobacteria > Burkholderiales > Oxalobacteraceae > Duganella > Duganella sp. CT11-25. The sequence goes on along the minus strand of NZ_JBKBFD010000001.1, from coordinate 6,288,176 downwards.
TCGAACCACTCCATCGAGTTGCGCGCCGCGCTTTGCAGCTTGACCACCTCCACCGCGCGCAGCGCTTCGTAGGTGGACAGCGCGGCGGCGGCATCGGCGTGGGCGCCGAAGCAGCGTGCCAGTTCGATCGCGTCCTCCAGCGCCAGCTTGGTGCCGGAGCCGATCGAATAGTGCGCCGAATGCGCGGCATCGCCCATCAGCACCACCGGCACCCGCCTGTCGCCCGCCACGTTCCAGTGCACCCAGTTGCCGCAGACGATGCGCGGAAACTTGATCCACATGCCGGAGCCGCGCAGGTGCGCCGAATTGGACATCAGCTTGTGTCCGTCCAGCTGGTCGGCAAACAGCTGCTCGCAATACGCGATCGCCTGCTCCTGGCTCATCTCCTCCAGGCCGGCGGCGCGCCAGACGCTTTCCGGCGTCTCGATGATGAAGGTCGAGGTGTCGCTGTCGTACTGGTAGATGTGGGCCTGGAACCAGCCGTGCTCCGTTTGCTTGAAGGCGAAGGTGAAGGCGTCAAACTTCTTGCGCGTGCCCAGCCACACGAAGCGGCACTGGCGCGGCTCGATCTGCGGCCGGTAGCTGTCGGCGTAGCGCGCGCGGGTGCGGCTGTTCAAACCGTCCGAGGCGATCACCAGATCGGCGTCGTAGCGCGCGGCGATCTCCTGGTCGTCCAGCACGTCGGTCTCGAACACCAGCGACACGCCCAGTTCCTCGCAGCGCTGCTGCAGGATGTTCAGCAGCCGCTTGCGGCCGATGCCGCAAAAACCGTGGCCGCCGGACGTGACCTTCCGCCCCTTGAAGAAAACATCGATATCGTCCCAGTGGTTGAACGATTGCAGGATCGCGCGCGCGGTCGGCTCGTCGGCGTTCATCAGGTTGCCCAGCGTCTGGTCGGAAAACACCACGCCCCAGCCGAAGGTATCGTAGGGACGATTGCGCTCCACCACCGTGATCCGGTGGGACGGGTCCCGCTTCTTCATCAGCAGGCTGAAATACAAACCTGCCGGGCCTCCGCCTATGCAAACAATATTCATTCGGTTCTCAGTTTAAAACGCTGCAGCTTGCCTGTCTCGGTGCGCGGCAACATGGTCAGGAACTTGATCGCGCGCGGATATTTATACGGCGCGATCTGTTCCTTGACGAACTCCTGCAGCTGCAGGGCCAGTTCCGGCGACGCTTCAAACTCCGGCTTCAGCACCACGTGCGCTTCCACGATCTGCCCACGCTCCTCGTCCGCGCGGCCGATCACGCCGCATTCCGCCACCGCCGGATGGCGCAGCAGGGCATCCTCCACCTCCGGCCCGGCGATGTTGTAGCCGGCCGAGATGATCATGTCGTCGGTGCGCGAGCGGTAATAGAAATAACCGTCCGCGTCCATCTCATACGCATCGCCGGTCAGGTTCCAGCCGTTCAGCACATAGTCGCGCTGGCGCTCGTCGGCCAGGTAGCGGCAGCCGGTCGGGCCCTTCACCGCCAGCCGTCCGATCACGCCCGGCCCCACCGGCCGGCCGTCCTGGTCGAGGATGCAGGCCTGGTAGCCGGGCACCGGCTTGCCGGTCGCGCCGGGCCGCACCTGCTCGCCCGCCGCCGAGATGAAGATGTGCAGCAGCTCGGTCGCGCCTATGCCGTCGATCATCGACAGCCCGCTCGCCTGTCGCCAGCTCTCGCGCGTCGCCAGCGGCAGCGCCTCGCCCGCCGATACGGTCTTCTGCAGGCTGGCCAGGTCGTAGCGGTCGGCCAGCGCCGCCATCTGCCGGTAGAAGGTCGGCGCGGTAAAGCACACTGTCGCGCGATACGTCTCTATCGCTTTCAGCAGGGTTTCCGGCGTCAGCTTTTCCAACAGCACGGCGGTCGCGCCCACCCGCAGCGGGAACAGCAGCAGGCCGCCAAGGCCGAAGGTGAAGGCCAGCGGCGGGGTGCCGATGAAGGTGTCGCCGGGCTGGGAACGCAGCACCGAGCGCGGGAAGCAGTCGCAGATCGCCATCACGTCTCGATGGAAATGCATCGTGCCTTTCGGGATGCCGGTGGTGCCGGAGGTGAAGCTGATCAGGCAGACGTCGTCCGCCGCCGTGTCCACCGCCTCATATGCGGCAGGCTGCGCGGCCATCAGCGCCTCCAGCGAACCCGGGATGGCATCGGCGCCGAAGTACAGCGTGTTCGCGCGCGCGGCGGCGGGCAGCGTGGCGGCGTCCAGTTCCACGCGCAGGCCGTCGGCGCACAGCACGGCGTTGACCTCCGCCTTGCCGGCGATGGCGCCCAGTTCGCGCGCGCGCAGCAGCGGCATGGTCGGCACCGCGATGCAGCCGGCCTTCATCACCGCCAGGACGCAAGCCGCCATCATCGGATTATTCGCGCCGCGCAGCAGCACGCGGTTGCCAGCCTCCAGTCCCATCGCTCCGCGCAGCACATGGGCGATGCGGTCCACCTGCTGCCCTAGTTGCGCGTAGGTCCACGTGAGCTGGGCGCCGCGAATGGCGATCCGTTCGCCGGCGCCGCCGGCCAGCGCGCCGCCCAGCAGCTCGGCCACGCAATTGATGCGCGGGCCGTACTGCAATTCCGGCAGGTCGAAGCGCAATTCCGGCCATAGTTCGGGCGGCGGCAAATGCGTGCGCGCGAAATGGTCGGTATAGGCACTGGCTGTCAATATGCTGGTCATGGTCGCCCTGAAGTTGAAAGTCGTTCGGTACCCGCTGCTCACGCAGCAGATACTTTAAACCTAAACTATCTCAACATCAAGCGAAAACCGGATCAGCGCATCAGGCGGCGGCGCTCTCGCGTACCAGGCCAGATTGCTGGACCACGGCGCGGGTCACGTCCGCCAGCACCGCTTGCACCGCCTCGTTGGACAGGTGGGCGGGAGGGAAGCTTTTCAGCGCGGTGGCGGCGCCGTGCAAGCCGAGCGTGACGCAGCCGGCGTGCAGGCGGTCGATGCGCACCTGCGCCTCCTGCTGCTCGCCCTTGCCCAGCATGACTTCCAGATCGCCGGCGGCGGCGGTCAGCTGGTTCTGGAAACCGCTCAGGTATACCAGCAGCCGCTCGCCGTTGATGCCCAGCCGGCGCAGCGTGGCGGCGGGTTCCTCCGCCAGGTGTTCGTAGCCGCTGGCCGCCTGGTCGAGGAAGTTCGCCAGGTGCACCCGCACCTGCTCCGCCTGGAAAGGCTTGACGATGTAGCCGGCCGCGCCGGCATTGGTGGCCTCCTGCACGGTGTCCTTGTCGTTGGCCGACGTCACCAGCACGAAGGGCATGCCGCTGATTTCCGCATCGGCCTTGACGCGCTGCAGCAACTGCATGCCGGACAGCCGCGGCATGCGCAGGTCGCAGAAGCAGATGGCAGGCCGCAAGCCACCCTCCAGCTGCTGCCACGCATCCGCGCCATCTTCCGCTTCCACAATGTCGAACTTGCCGCAGCTGTCGATCAAATGCATCAACACCATGCGCGAGACGACATCATCGTCGACTACCAGAACTTTCATGTGACTCCCTGTGCCATTAACGACTACCTTACGTGATTTCAGTACGGCACTTTGTAATGATCTTACATTATAAACACGGCCCGCAGCGTCCTGGACGCAATAGATTGCGCCTTACAGAATGCTAGCTGTTGCTACTTGCGCCAGAAGGCTGCGCAGCTGCGGCATGGCGGCCGCCACCCGCTCCCAATTGCCGTGATCGGCCTCAAGTTCCAGCTCGCCGCACAGCGCCTGCAGCTCCTGCTCTTCCAGATAGCCGGCGCTGCCCTTCATGCCATGCAGCAGGCGGCTGGCGGCCTCGCCGTCCCGCAGCGCCAGCGCATGCTCCAGATCCGCCAGCCGCAGCGGCGCGTCCTGGTTGAAGGCGGCCCGCAAGCGCACTTTCAGATCGCTAGCGCCACCGCTGTGCTGGACCATGCGGGCCGGCTCCAGCGCGGCCGGCGCGACGCCGAACAGCGCGTCCAGTTCGGGCGTGCCGAGCGCCGGATTGCGTCGCGGCTCCATGCGCGGCAACTGGAAGCCACGCTGCAGTTGGCGTTCGATGGCGCGGCTCAATTGGAAGTGCAGCTTGTCTTCGTCGATCGGCTTGGTGAGGAAGTCGTCCATGCCGGCGGCCAGGTAGCGGCTGCGGTCTTCCTCGCTGGCGTTGGCGGTCAGCGCGATGATCATCAGTTCCTGGTCGCGCACCGGCGCCGCTTCGGTGCCGCCGGACCGTATCATGCGGGTGGCGCTGGCGCCGTCCATTTCCGGCATGCGGCCGTCCATCAGGATCAGGTCGTAGCGCGTCAGCGAGCAGGCCTTGACGGCCAGCGCGCCGTTGGCGGCGATGTCCACCTTGTGGCCCAGGTCTTCCAGCATCATGCGGATGATGATCTGGTTGGTCGGGAAGTCCTCGGCGCACAGCACCTTGAGCTGATGGCTGTGCGGCTCGCGCGGCACGTGCGGCACCAGCGGCGGCGCGACGCCGTTCGCCAGCGGCAGCTCGAACATGAAGGTGCTGCCCTGCCCCGGCATGCTGACGGCGTTGATGCCGCCGCCCATCAGCTCCACCAGCTGGCGGCAGATCGCCAGACCCAGGCCGGTGCCGCCGTAGCGGCGCGTGGTCGAGGCGTCGGCCTGCTCGAACTTCTGGAACAGGCGCGGAATCGCGTCGGCGTCGATGCCGATGCCGGTGTCGGACACGGTGAAGCGGATGCGGTTGAGCGCTCCCTGGTACCCGGCCGGCGCCGCGCCCTCGTCTTCCTGCGGCACGCGCTCGACCCGCATCCGCACCGCACCCTGCTGGGTGAACTTGAAGGCGTTGCCGACCAGGTTGACCAGCACCTGCCGCAAGCGGGTCGGATCGCCGACCACGAACTGCGGCAAGCCTTCGCCGAACTCCAGGCTGAAGCCGACGCTGTGTGCGGCGGCCTGCTCTTCAAACAGGCTGACCACGTTTTCCACCGCCGCCGACAGCGAGAAGTCGATGTTCTCGATCGACAGCTTGCCGGCCTCGATCTTGGAGAAATCCAGCAGGTCGTTGATGATCGACAGCAGCGACTGCGCATTGGCCTGGCCGCGCAGGATCTGCTCGCGCGTGCTGTCGGCCAGCCGCGCGTCGCGCAGCGCGAAGCCCAGCATGCCGATCACGCCGGCCAGCGGGGTGCGCATCTCGTGGCTCATATTGGCCAGGAATTCGGATTTCTGGCGGGTCGCGTCTTCCGCCTTCTGCTTGGCGTAGCGCAGGCGTTCCTCGTTGTCCTGCAAGGCCCGGTTGGCCAGCGCCAGTTCCTCGGTATGCAGCCGCACCTGCTTTTCCTGCGCCACCAACTGGGCCTGGGTCTGGCGCAGCGTCTGCATCGCCTCCTCCAGCTGCTGGTAGGCGCGTGCGTTTTCCAGGCCGGCGGCGGCGTGCGAGGCCAGCGTCTGCAGCATGTCCATGTGCACGCGCTGGTAGCTGTTGCGCTCCGTGCTCTGCACGCACAGCAGGCCGACCACCTTGTCGCTGATGACCAGCGGCGCGTACATCATCGAATGTGCCTGGGCCACCGGCACGCCGTCCTCGCGCACGCACGGTGTCATGCCCTCCAGGCCCGATTCGTCCATGTAGTCGCGGTACTCGGACTGGAAGTCGTTGATGAAGACCGGCTTACGCTGCGTCAGGCACCAGACGGCCAGCTGGTTGGGTTCATCCAGGCGGCGCTGGTAAGGCAGGGTGCGCACGCCGCCTTCGATCGCGAACGGGAAATCGATCACGCCATCCTCCTCGCGCACGAAGCCGATGCCGAAGATCTGCGCGTTCATCAGATGGTGCACGTGACGGTACAGCGTGCGCATGGTGGTTTCCATGTCCAGCGTGGCGCTCATCTCGCGCCCCAGCTCGCTCAGCACCGAGATGTTGCGGTGCGCCTGCTCGACGTTTTCCTTCTGCCGTTCGACTTCCACCTTCTGCCGTTCGGTATCGATGCGGCGCTGCTCGGCCTCGGCGCGCTGCGCCTCCGCTTCCAGGCGGCGCTGCTCCAGCTCCTGCTTCTGCTGCTGCAACTGCTGGTTCTTGTGCTCGACCTCCGCCGTGCGCGAACCGACCAGCTGCTCCAGCCGCTGCTGCTGGTGGCGCAGGCTGCGCACGCGCGCATGGTAGGCCGCATAGGCGCCGCCCAGCGCCAGCAGCGCCAGCAGGCTGCGGAACCACCAGGTCTTCCAGAACGGCGGCCGGATGGTGATCTCCAGCGTGGCCGCGTTGTCGTTCCAGATGCCGTCCTTGTTGGCGGCCTTGACGCGGAACACGTACTTGCCCGCATCGAGGTTGGTGTAGGTGGCGAAGCGCTTGGTGGAATCGGTCACCACCCAGTCCTCGTCGAAGCCCTGCAGCTGGTAGGCGAAGCGGTTGCGCTGCGGCGCCGCGTAGTGCAGCGCCGCGAACTCCAGCGAGAACACCGAGTCGGCTTCCAGCAGCGTCAGCGCGCCGGTGTGCTCGATGGCGGTCTTCAGCACGTCGGCATGCTCGCCCTGCCCCGGCTTGAGCGACTTGTTGAAGATCTGGAAATCGGTGATGGCCACGGTCGGCGCCACGCTGTTCTCGCGCACCTCCGGCGGCGAGAACGCGGTGATGCCGTTGAAACCGCCGAAGTACAGCGTGCCGTCCGGCGTGCGCAACGCGGCGCCATCGAAGTAGGCGCCCTCGATGGTGCCGTCGGCGCCGCTGTAGTTGCGCACCAGCCCCGTCTCGATGTTCAGCCGCGACAGGCCGCTGTTGGTGCTCATCCACAGGTTGCCGGCATCGTCCGGCAGGATCGAGGCGACGGCGTCGTCGGCGATGCCGTCCTTGCGCAGGTAGCGGCGGAAACGCACGCCGCCGTCGGCCGCGATCTCCATCTTGTTCAGGCCCGCCGCCGTGCCGACCCAGATCGCGCCGCGCGCGTCCTCGTACAGGTAGTGCACCTCGTCGTGACTGAGGCTGAAAGGATCGGCCGCGTCGCGCCGGAAGTGGCGGAATTTTCCGGTCTTGCGGTCCAGCAGATCGAGGCCGTTGAAGGTGCCTATCCACAGCCGGCCTTGGCGGTCTTCAAGGATGGGCCGCACCACGTTGTCGGCCAGGCTGGCGGGATCGGACGGATCGTGGCGGAAGGTGCGCACCTCCATGGTCTGCGGATCGAGGCGGTGCAGGCCGCCGCGCGAGGCGATCCACAGCACGCCGCCACGGTCGCCGACGATGTTGCGGATGGTGTCGCTGGCCGGGTCGCCGCGCACGAAGGACAAGGCGCGGACCGCGCCGGTGGCCAGGTTCAGGTGGTTGACGCCGGCCCGCCCGCCGATCCACATATTGCCGCTCTTCTCGCGCCACAGCGCGGTGACCTGGTCGTCGCTCAGGCTATTGGCGCGCAGCGGATCGTGGCGCCACACCTTGCTAGTGCCGCTGACGGTGTCATACAGGTTCAAGCCGCCGCTGCTGCCCAGCCACAGCTGGCCGCGCCCGTCCGGGACGATGGCGCGGATCTTGTTGTCCGACAGCGAGTCGGGCATGTCGGCCTGGCGCACGATGCGCGCGAAGCCGCCGCTGCCCATGTCGACGCGGCTGACGCCGTCGTTCCAGGTGCCGACCCAGAAAGTGCCGACGCGGTCGCGGAACAGCGCCGAGACCTGGTTGTCGGCCACGCTGTGCGTGTCGCTGAACTGGTGGCGGTACTGCACCAGCCGGTTTTCCGCCGGCAGCCAGCGGAACAGGCCATCGGCCTGCGAGCCCACCCAGACGTTGGTCTCGGCGTCCTCGTACAGCGTGGTGATGCTGATCCCCGGCGCCAGCCCTTCGCGCGGACCGAGACGGCGGCGCTGCGGCTCGGCGCCCAGCAGGCGCCATTGTTCCAATCCGCCCAGCGTGCCGACCCACAGCGTCTGCGCGCTGTCGACCTGCAGCGCGACGACGGCGTTGGCCTTGCTGTCGCCGCGGGCGTCGATCGAATAGTGCTGGAAGCGCGATGCGCCCGGCGCCAGCATGTCCAGCCCCGTCGCGGTGCCGACCCACAGCCGGCCGGCGGCGTCGCGCGCCAGCGCGTTGACCTGGTCGTTGGCCAGGCTGCCGGCATCGGCCGGATCGTGGTGCCAGCTGGTGAAGCGCTTGCTGGACGGGTCGAAGTGATGCAGGCCGTCGGCGCTGGCGACCCACAGGCCGCCCAGCCCATCGTCGGCGATGGCGCGCACGTGGCGGTTGCCGTTGCCGCGCTGCGCCGATTCGTTCGGCAGGAAGTGGGTGAAGGTCTTGGTGGCGGCGTCGTAGCGATCCAGGCCGCCGTCGGTGCCCACCCACAGCTGGCCGGAGCGGTCCAAGTGCAGCACCCGCACCCAGTTGTCGCCCAGGCTGCGCGGGTCGGAAACGGCGCTCTTGTAGGTGATGGTGCGGTAGCCGTCGAAGCGCGTCAGGCCGGCCTGCGTGCCGAGCCAGATGAAGCCCTGCTTGTCCTGGGCAATGGCCAGCACCGATTCCTGCGCCAGGCCATGTTCGACGCTGAGCTGCTCGAAGCGCAGCGTGCGCGGCGGCGCCCCCGCCCATGCGGCGGCCATGCCCAGGCCCCACAGCAGCAGGGCCGGCATCAGCAGTCGGCGGCAAAGGCGTTTAAAACACTGCAAAGGAGATCCGTTATGTCAGGATTCGAAGAAGGCCAATACGTCGTCTTTTCGGGCCTGGGTGTCACGTTGGCCGAGTCGGATCAACTCGCAAGTATACGTCGATTCGAACAACAGGTACGAAGCGAGTGCCGCGCCGCGCGTTTCGGTGGCGCCGATGCCCGACAACATGGTGCGGATCGGCGCCGGCAGGCTGCCGATGTGGCGGCTGGCGATATCGTCGAGGCGCTCCGACGGCGCGATCACCAGCAGCTTGACCGGCTTGAGCGGGGTCTGCTCCAGCAGCTCCGGCGGCAGCATGGACAAGGTCTTGTTGACGCGCTCCAAGCGCTCGATGTCGACCGCAAGACTATCCAGGAAGATCGACGACATCGCGTGGCCGGCGATCTGCGCCAGGCTCGGATAGCGGGCCGCGCTTTTCTCGGCGGCGCTGCGCGGCGGCTCGGTCAGGCGGCCGGCGCCGACCACCAGCACCTTGGAGGCGCCCAGGTGGATGGCCGGCGAGATCGGCGCCAGCTGGCGCATCGAACCGTCGCCGCAGTATTCGCGGTGGCCGCCCATGTACAGCGGCGTGGCCGGGAAGATGAACGGGATCGCCGACGACGCCAGCAGATGCTCGACGCCGATCTGGTCCTGCAGCGCCACGCGCTGCATGCGTATCCACGGCGCGATGTCGGCGGCGGTCTGGTAGAAGGTCAGGTGGTTGCCCGCCGTGTAGGACGAGGCGGTGACGGCCAGCGCGTGCAGCAGGCCTTCGGACAGCACCGCGTCCAGGCGCGGCAGGTCCAGCATGCGGTGCAGCAGGCCGACCAGCGGCGTGTTGTCCAGCAGCGAGGCGGGCGGCGCGGCGCGCCATTTGCGCAGCAGCCAGCCGAACGACAGCAAGGACAGCCAGCGCGCGCCGGAGCGGATCACCCCCAGCGAATCGGCGCGGTAGACCTGTTCGACCTCGATATGCTGCCAGACGTCGAGCAGCTTCTGCACGCCCTCGCCGAAGTTGTCGGCGCGGCAGGCCAGGGCCGTGGCGTTGATGGCGCCGGCCGAGGTGCCGCAAATGATCTCGAAGGGATTACGCGCCGGCGGCCAGCCGGCCTCCCACAATATCGCCGAAATCGCCTGCAGTACGCCGACCTGGTAGGCGGCCCGGGCGCCTCCACCCGTCAGGATCAAGCCTGTTTTCTTTTGAATTCCCATACGACAAGATTAGCAGGGTCCGGGCGATTTGGGGGCGATTTGGCGCCGATTAGTCGCCTAATACTACACCTTCACGGCGCGGATCGGCCCCGCCAAACCACTGCTGCTTGCCGTCGACGGTGCGGCGCTGGATGCCCTGCAGGCCGGAATTCTGCTCGTATTCGCGGATATCGTGGCCGCGCGCCTTCAGCTGCGCGACCACGGCACGGCTGACGCGCCCCGCTTCCAGCTCGGTCGGGCCGTTGCGGCTGCCGAGATTGGGCAGGCTGATGGCCTGCTGCACGTCCAGCTTCCAGTCCAGCGTCCCGACCAGCACCTTGGCCACGTAGTTGATGATGGCCGAACCGCCCGGCGAGCCGGTCGCCAGCACCAGCTTGTGCGTGCCTTTGTCGAACACCAGCGTCGGCGACATCGCGCTGCGCGGACGTTTTCCGGCCTGCACGCGGTTGGCGATCGGGCCGTTCTCGTCCTGCGAATCGAAGGAGAAGTCGGTCAGCTGGTTATTCAGCATGAAGCCGTCGACCATCTGGCGCGCGCCGAAGGCGTCTTCCACCGACGTCGTCATCGACAGGCCGCCGCCGAAAGCGTCCACCGCCACCAGGTGCGAGGTGGACGGCTTGTCGATCGCGGTATCGGCGCCCCAGGCCACCTGCATGGTGTCCGGCGTGCCGTAGTTGGCGCGGCCCATCGACTGCTCGCCGATCAGCGAGGCGCGCTGCTTGAGGTAGCCCTTGTCCAGCATGGCGCTCACGCCCCTGCCCGGCAGCGGCACGAAGTCGGTATCGGCGACGTAGCGGTTGCGGTCCGCGTAGGCCAGGCGGCCGGCCTCGGTGAACAGGTGGATGCCTTCGGCCGTCAGCTGGCCGTCGACCGGCTTATAGGGGCTGATGTCCTTCACCTCCAGGATGCCCAGCATCTGCGCGATGGCGATGCCGCCGGACGAAGGCGGCGGCGCGCCGCACACGGTCCAGGCCTTGTAGTCGCTGCAGATGGGCGCGCGCTCCTTGGCCTGGTAGCCGGCGATGTCGGCGGCGGTCAGCTTGCCGGGATTGGTCGGATGGCCGGCCACCTTGGCGGCGATGTCGTTGGCGATGCGACCCTTGTAGAAAGCGTCGGCGCCGCCGTCGGCGATGTCGTGCAGCGTGCGCGCCAGCTCGGGGTTCTTCAGGATGTAGCCGACCGGGCGCGGCTTGCCGTCGGCGTCGAAGAAGTAGGCCCTGGCGACCGGGTCGCGCGCCAGGTATTTATCGTAGGAGATCAGCGCGTTCAGGCGCGGGCTGACGGCAAAACCGTTTTCGGCCAGCTTGATCGCCGGGACGAACAGCTTTTTCCAGGCCAGCTTGCCGTGCTGCTTGTGCGCCAGCTCCAGCATGCGCAGCACGCCGGGCGCGCCGACCGAGCGGCCGCCGATCACGCCGGTCTCGCGCGAGACCGGCTTGCCGTCCTTGTCCTGGAACAGGTGCTCGTCCGCCGCCGCCGGCGCGGTTTCGCGGCCGTCGTAGGATTGCACGCGCTTGCCGTCCGAGTACATCAGGAAGGAACCGCCGCCGATGCCCGACGATTGCGGCTCAACCAGGGTCAGCACCAGCTGGGTGGCGATGGCCGCGTCGATCGCGGCGCCGCCCTGCTTCAGCATCTCGTAGCCGGCTTGCGTGGCCAGCGGATTGGCCGCGGCCACCATGAATTTTTGCGAGGACTTGCCGGCTTTTTCCTTGTAGCCGGTGGCGATTTCCGGCGCGGCGTCCGGCGTGGTGCGTTGAGCATAAGCCGGCACATGCGCGGCGCCCATCAATGCGACGCAAAGCGCCAGTGTCTTCAAACGTATCATGGACTCTCCAAAATAAAAGGCGCGCGGCCTGGGCCGCGCGCCCGATCACTCTGGCATCCTACACGAAATCGTGTAAATCGTTTGCTTGGTGGTTTTACTTAGGCTGCATGCGGATCGCGCCGTCGAGGCGGATGGTTTCGCCGTTCAGCATGGTGTTCTCGATGATGGCGCGGGCCAGCTGCGCATACTCGGACGGCTTGCCCAGGCGCGGCGGGAACGGCACCATGGCGCCGAGCGCATCGCGCACCTCGGTCGGCATGCCCATCAACATCGGCGTCTCGAAGATGCCGGGGGCGATGGTCATCACGCGGATCGCGTTGCGCGACAGGTCACGCGCCATCGGTAGCGTCAGTCCGACCACGGCGGCCTTGGAGGCGGCGTAGGCGGCCTGGCCGATCTGGCCGTCGTAGGCGGCGACGGAGGCGGTATTGATAATGACGCCGCGCTCGCCGCTATCGGCTGCGGCGGTCTTGCCCATCGCATCGGCCGCCAGGCGCGCCATGTTGAAGGTGCCGACCAGGTTGATGTTGATGGTGCGCTGGAAGACATCCAGCGGGTGCGGGCCTTCCTTGCCGACGGTCTTGACGGCCGGCGCCACGCCGGCGCAGTTGACCAGGCCGCGCAGCGTGCCCAGCGCCGTCGCCGCCTCCACCACGGCCTTGCCGTCGGCTTCCGAGGTCACGTCGCACTTGACGAAAACAGCCTTGAGTTCGGCGGCCAGCGCCTCGCCGGCGTCCACCTGCACGTCGGCCAGCACCACCTTGCCGCCCGCCTCCACGATCATGCGCGCGGTCGCCGCGCCCAGCCCCGACGCGCCGCCGGTCACGATGAATACATTGTCTTGAATCTGCATGTCTTTCCTCTATTCTTTTGTTTGACGTTTACGTAAACGTCACCTAGGCGCCAATTGTAGCGATTTTTGGCCCGGAGATGAGAAAAACTGTGCGCTATCAATCGCCGATTGTGAGTTGGAAAGGGGTCTCGCCCCGGAAATCGACGCCGACAATGGCATCGATAGCGTGTTCGGTGTCGAAATAGATGCTCCACTCCTGGCCGCTGTTGATAAATACATTGGGGTCGACAAAGGAAACCGCATCAAGGCCGTAGTCTCCGCGCCGCAGGGAAATGTAGTTCATGCAGAGTGTGAGCAGTTGCTCCCAGTTGAAGCAAATCCAGCGGGCACGCTCTTCCTGGTCAAGGGAAACGGCGGTGGATTCGATATTCAATATCGATCCATTGAGCTGGATCGGCGAACATTCCCAATGTTCCGCGCCTCTCAGCAATGTTCCAACCCCACGGACGTCCAGCGTTTCCATGCAAAGATCCACTTTGAGAATCTGATGCGGCTAGAATGCGCGCACATAATTGGCCGGGGCATGGTCGGCCAGCCCCCGGCTGCCCACATTTCCATGCCGCCACGCCAGCTTCGCCAGATAGATCGCCCTGGCTTCCCAGCGATCGTCGTCAATCGGATCGTCCGGCGTCGCTTCGTTCCAATCCTGGAATTCCCCGTTCCGGTCGATATACCTGATCGCGCCGACATGCTTGTAGCCCAACAGCTCCGGCGGAACCATGGTCACGACGTCGCTGCAATCGACATAGCGGCGCACATCGCGCTGGGCGAACAACGCCGCAAACACATGGTCGCCGACGCGCGGCGAACCGAAGGTGACCAGGGTGGCACCGGGAACCAGCGACGCCGCCAACGTGGCCAGCGCGGCGCCAAGGCTATGGCCGGTGATCCAGACCTTGGATGGATCGTAGGGCTTCAGCCATTGTTCGACCGCGCCCCAGATACTGTCCAGCGCCTGCGAAAATCCGGTATGGACCTCGCCCCCGGCTTTCCATGACCGCAGGCGCAGATCCGCATCGACGCCGATGTCGGTGGGATCGTCCGCCTGGGTTCCCCGGAAGGCGATATAGATCTTGCCGTCGCTGCCGACGGCGCCAAAACCCTGCGTGCCGGTACGCTTGGTCGCAAAGGTGACAACCGCCGACATGCCGGCCGCCTCCAGCGCCTGCCTGAGCTTGCCCTCGTCCGCGTCACCGTTTTCAAAACGGGTATAGGCAAGCCGCGCAAGCTCGGCACAGATTCCTTCGGCGCTGAACGGCCGCGTGCCGAAAACTGTCGCCGACAATTCGGGTTGATACAGCGCTTGTTGAGAGGCATCGTAATTTTTCATTTTTTTCTCTTTTTAGAAAGACACGCCGCCACTTGGCAAGCCTTGACAATATAGTCCTCCCACGCGCCCAGACGATCACACATTGTCACATCGCCGCGATTTACCAGGCCAGCACGCGCGGCCCGATCAGTGCCCCGAGCGCGGCCGGCACCAGCATTCCCAACAAGTACCAAAAGCCGACAAAGACCGTGCTCATTTCCGGGCAGTGCAGGCAATACACCACGGCCGCCGCCGCGCCCGCGGCGAAGCCTGCCGCCGCGCCCGCCAGCCGCAGGCGGGTCGGCGCCAGGCCGCGCATGACGTGCAGCGTAGCGGCCAGCACCGGCAGCGACAAGACCGCGATCAGGATCGGGCAATAGCGCCAGGTGCGGCCCCAGAACAGGTCCGCGCGCACCTCTGGCGCGGCCTGCAGCAGCACCACACCTGCGGCGCACCACAGCAACAGCACCGGCCCGCCCAGCCACATCGGCAGCGCGGCGATGCGCGCGCCCGGCAAGGACAGGCGTTTCACCACCCGCCAGCCCACCCAGGCCAGCGTCGCCGCAAAGACCAGCTTCACCCAGAAGGCCGGCAGCAACGCCACGCGGGCCAGATCCGGATGCAAGCCCAGCAGGACCAGCATCAGCACCACGCTGGCGAACAAGCCGCCAAGCAGCGGCAGCGCGGTGACGCGCAACGGCCGGGCGGCGACGCCGACGTCGGGGCCGCTGGCCAGCATCGTGATCAAGTCATCTGTTTTCATGTCGCATCCCTTAAGGTGGTTGCCAATGCTTTCAAGCCGCGGTGCACCGATACCTTGACCGCCGCCTCCGACATCTGCAACATGCCGGCCGCCTCGCGCACCGACAGGCCATCCAGCTTGGTGTGGATGATGGCGTCGCGCTGCTTGTCCGGCAATGTCGCGAGCAGCTTGGCCAGATCGCGGCGCGCGTTGCCGGCCTCCTCGTCGGCGTTGGAAAACAACGCGCTCTCGCCGGCAAGCGCATCGTCCAGCGGATCGTGCAGGCTATCGCGGCGCGCATGCCGGCGCAGCCAGTCGATCAGCTTGTACCTGGCGATCGCATAGATCCACGCCGTCAACGGCACTCCGGTGTCGTAGCTCAGGCGCTGATTATGGATCGCCAACAGGGATTCCTGCACCAGGTCTTCCACCTCGTCCGGCCAGCGGCTCAGGCGCCGCCGCAGAAAGGCGCGGATATGCGTCGCCGTCGCCTGCAAGAAACGACGATACGCCAGGGCGTCGCCCTCCACGCCCTGCAGGAACAGGGCATGCAGGCGTAATTCGGTGCTGCGTAAAAGATCCACCTCAGGTATTCGTTGCATCGGCGCCTTAAGTTACAGCATTGAGCAAATAAATTTACGTCGAAAATATTCGACCTGCCGTGTAACCAATTCATGGCTCGCTGCGAATTCACTGTCACGGTCATCGACAAGCAGGCTAGCACATGAAACCCCTTGGAACAAATACACCGATACATCCAGTCTGGTTGCGTCTCACGCACTGGCTGAACGCGATCGCCGTCATGCTGCTGGTCACGAGCGGCTGGCGCATCTACAACGCCACCCGTTTTCTCGACTTCACCATCCCGCGCGGCATCACGCTGGGCGGCTGGCTCGGCGGCGCGCTGCAATGGCACTTCGCCGCGATGTGGCTATTGGTCGCCAACGGCATCCTGTATTTGCTGATCAACCTATTCTCGGGCCGGTTGCGGCGCCAGTTCTTCCCGATCACGCCGCGCCAGGTGCTGCACGACCTGGGCGCCGCGCTGAAGGGCAAGCTGGCCCATGCCGACCCGCGCAGCTACAACAGCGTGCAACGGCTGGCCTACCTGTTCGTGATGGTCGACAGCGTGGTGCTGGTGCTGTCCGGGCTGGTGCTGTGGAAATCCGTGCAATTTCCGCTGCTGCGCGAACTGATGGGTGGATACGAAGCGGCGCGCCGCGTGCACTTTTTCGCCATGGCCGGCCTGTGCGCCTTCATCGTCGTGCACCTGGCGATGGTGGCGCTGGTGCCGCGCACCCTGCTGGCCATGCTGCGCGGCCGCTAGTCATCAGAACGAGGATCAATCAATATGAAACTGTTTAAAAAACGCGAGATCATCATTCCCGGCGAAGGCGCCGCCATGCTGGCGGACGCCATCGGCCGCATCGCCCAGCCGTCGCGCCGCGCCTTCCTGCAGCGCAGCCTGACGCTGGGCGGACTGACCCTGCTCACCGGTTGCGCCACCGACGACCAGGACAGCATCGACCAGGCGCTCACCAGCATCTCGCGCTTCAACGACCGCGTCCAGGGCGTGCTGTTCGATCCGTCGCGCCTGGCGCCGACCTACCCCGAGTCCATGATCACCCAGCCGTTCCCGTTCAACGCCTATTACGGCGAAGACGAGATCCGCGAGGTCGACGGCGACGCCTGGCGCCTGGAACTGAGCGGCATGATGGCCGACCGCAAGCCGTGGACGCTGCAGCAGTTGCGCGCGTTGCCGCAGCAGTCGCAGATCACGCGGCATATCTGCGTCGAGGGCTGGAGCGCCATCGGCAAATGGGGCGGCGTGCCGTTCTCGCATTTCCTGCGTCAAGTGGGCGCCGACCTGAGCGCGAAATACGTCGGCTTCAAATGCGCCGACGACTATTTCACCAGCATCGACATGGCCACCGCGCTGCATCCGCAAACGCTGATGGCGCTGACCTATAACGACCAGCCCTTGCCGCCGCGCTATGGCTTTCCGATGAAGCTGCGCATGCCCACCAAGCTGGGCTACAAGAATCCGAAACACATACAAGCCATCTTTGTGACCAATACCTACCCTGGCGGCTATTGGGAAGACCAGGGGTATAACTGGTTCGGCGGAAGTTGATCATCGCCGTACCGGACCGCTCGTGCAGTAGCAGTACCAACGTTGTTTAACTTTACTTTCTAGAGGAAATCACCATGAACAAAATGACCACCGCGCTGATCGCCGCATGCCTGATGATGTCGGGCGCCGTTTACGCCCAGGACGCCATGAAAAAGGATGATATGTCCAAGGACGCCATGGCGAAAGATGCCATGGCCAAGGATGGCATGAAAAAAGACGCCATGAAAAAACCCGCGCACCAGGACAAAATGGCCAAGGACGAGATGAAGAAAGACAAGATGGCCAAGGACGAGATGAAAAAGGACGCCATGGCCAAGGATGAAATGAAGAAGTAACGCCCTGTCCGGCCGCGACGCCGGACGCCCGTTATCGGCACCGTCCCTGACATGGCCTGATACGTCATGTCAGATGACTGGCGGCTGCCGCTCGCGAGGACTAGAATCTGGCTAACATGACGTCTTTTCGGTAGCAACTATGCCCTCTACCATTTCCCCTTTGTTATTCCGAGACGATTTCAAAGGAGAAAGTCCACATTTCTGCGGAGTGCGTCCCCACGTGGTTTTGTAGCTGACCCCCTGTTCAGATTTGAAGACCAGAGGGATTTCACAGGATTCAACCGTTCCGAAGCCGATTGCACTGCCGCTTATCAATTCGGGATTCGATCTGACTCGAATCTTCACCTCTTGATCGACGGGAATCAAAATAGTCGCAGTGTCGGAGAGAGGGGTGGCGCCAGGCTGGGATGCGCCGTCTAACCGTTCATCCATCACAACTCTTCCGACAGAGACGAGTCCATGTCCGATGGTAGCGGCCCTCTCCCACTTTTGCTTCTCACATACTTCGACATAAATTGGTGTGGTTGTCCGCTGGGGAGCAAAAACCACTAACGAATTATTTGGATTTGGAGGATGGTAAGTTGTCTCCATAGGGGCTAAACCCGCGCATCCTGTGAGTACCAAAACCAGAGGAAGAAAAAAATACGCTGAGTCATTTTGAAATAATTTGATGTTTTTCATTTCCAAGTTCTTCTTAAATTTAAGTGCTCGTCGGTAGACCGCTACTGGCCCAGCGACGGATGTCAATTATTCAGGAGCGCTCGCCCCCATGAACTGTCTGAAGACAAATGCAAAAATAGAGTGTCGATGGTTTCCTTAGGTGCAGTGATTGCGAGATGCCCCGAGACGTCATGTCAGATGACCGGCGGCTACCGCCTGCGGATTCAACCGGTCGATGCAACGCATTGATAAAACCGTTGCGCCGGCGTTTCGTAGTCTAACGTTTTTCTTGGTCGTTCATTCAGGCGATTGGCGATGGCGTCGAGCTGGCCTTGCGAGTAACTGGATAGATCCAGCCCCTTTGGTAAATACTGTCTCAGCAAGCCATTGGTGTTTTCATTCGACCCACGTTGCCAAGGATTTCTTGGATCGCAAAAAAAGACTTGGATATCGGTCGCCAGCTTGAAGCGCTTGTGCTCGGCCAACTCTGGACCTCTATCCCACGTAAGCGACTTGTAGAGTTCTTGCGGCAGCTTCATAGCATGCTGGATTAACGCATTCACAACCGTTTCTGAATCCTTACGCGCGACCTTCACCAGCATCACATAGCGTGTTTGGCGTTCAACCAGCGTAACGATTTGGCTGTTATGGCTACCACACAAAAGATCGCCTTCCCAATGCCCAGGAACTGCCCGATCTTCTGCTGTGGCGGGACGTTCGCTAATCGATACCGCGTCACTGATTCGGCCGTGATCCTCTGTTTTCTGGGTATGGTGGCGTGAGCGGCGCATTACGCGAGTGCGCCGCAAATGCTCAGTGAGCTCCTTCTTCAATGCACCACGGGCCTGTATGTACAGGCTACGGTAAATCGTTTCGTGTGACACGTGATGAGCCTCATCGCCATGATAAGTGTGCTTGAGCCATCCAGCGATCTGTTCCGGTGACCATTCAAGTTGGAGCTTATCGGCCACGATCCCGGCCAGCGTTGGGTTCTCCATCAGTCTACAACGCTTGGGGCGTCGCGCTCGATCCCAGGCACGCGTATCAGCTTGGTTTGCTCGATAGCACGTCAGCCAGCCATTACGTTTGACTTCTCGACTGATCGTGGACGGGGCGCGACCGAGAGAAACTGCTATCGAACGAAGTGATGCTCCAGTCACCAAAGAGCGCGAAATTTCTTCGCGCTCGGCCGATGTCAGCGCCAATCTGGAGCGGCAGCGCTGAGCTGGACTTATTCCGCCAGTCTCAGCCAGAATTCTCTGAATTGATGAGTGATTTCGGTCGAACAGTTGAGCGATATGCTGCAGCGACTCACCTTTACGCCAGCGTTCCCACATCATTGCCTTTTGCTCTTCCGTGTAATAGATTCGAGGTCTGTTCTTCATCGCAACACTCCTCCTGCCTAAGCAGTATAGTATGTCGCATCGACCGGTTGAATCCGCACCCCGTTGCGGACCTTCCATTTATGGGCTCGGGCTGTAACTAATCCGAATACCACGGTATTCTTCAATTGTTTTGCCGGGTGCTCCGCCATTGATTCTTTGAGAGCTATAAACTATCAGCAAGTGCGATGAGTCAACCCACTTGATTTTCGGCTTTTCAGCGCTTTGCCGTCCCATCGAGTTTGCGTAAAATATTGCGGACCTATCATCGTCGTCATGGTCAGCGATTATTTCATCCGGGCGGTGAATGTGAATTTCGTCGTACAGCATTCCTTGACCGAAGCCTAGTCCATTGTCTAGCTCTTCCAAGGTTGCCACCAATCGATTGTCCGGCGACGAGAAGTCTTCGACCTGCCCAAGCAAAGGCTCTGCTTTTAAGTAATTCCTAAGCGTATATCCACTGACGACGAGAAGCGCAATAGTCCCTGCGATCATAAAACGTCGTCTGACTAGCCTCATCAATGGAAAACTCCTCATTTTCAAACCAAAAAAATCAATCGGCAGCTTGTGGCTATCGGTCCGTTTTGTATTGTCTCCGAATTCTGTCTGCGCGGTCACAGAATTCTGAAATGTCTTTGCAGTAGTCAGCAGACCAGTCGAACTGGTCCACAATGTGGTGGCGTAGTGCGTGAACAGCGCGCACAATTCCTGCCTCGGTAGGTGCCAATTCAACCCTGTCGAGAAACGATTTGAAATTACCGAGCGCATACCATTTTTGGCTTTGCGAAGTCGGCGATTCCTGAGAGATCAACCAAGCTCTCGATTCTCTAAGCAAATTCTCAAGGTCAGATTTCATGGATGCGCTTAACACATTGAATGACTGGTTCTGGCCGACTGTACGCGGTCAGATCGGGCTGCTCGCCTAATTCTCAACGTGTCGGAGAGGGATACCATGTTGAAGCGCCGAATCGTACACACACTTTGCCAATTCGTCATCCTCGATCACCAAAACTGAGTTTGTTATCTCGTTTGTCGGCAGGAATCGGAGGACATCGAGAATTTTTTCCAACACGATCAAACCTTCGTTGCGACAAGCGTCCGCCACTCTACGAGCATACCTGGACTCAAATCGTCCTAGAAAAAAGATCGGACATCCGCGCAACCGCTCAATTACTTGATTAAGCGGAAGAGATTTAAATTCCGACACAGAACGCCTCGCCGCCATAACTTCTCGAGGCGATGGGCCATCGGTTTGTTCAAACTTCAGCGATAGTTCGACATAATTCCCATAGAGGCGCGTCAGCACCCAGCCAGGCTGAGACCGTCCCAGAGATATTGAAAAGAAAGAATTTCCAATGAACTCATAATTCCAAAAATAGATTATTACGAAAACACTTCATAGTCCGAAACGCAATGACCGATTGAATCCATAGCCGATTGCGGCACAAGTCAAGTCTTGAAAGCGGCTACTTATTGCCATTCACTGCATCGCCAAAACCCCTTCCTAGATCATATGTAATGCGGCTTCCCCATGCGAGAAAATCATCTTCTTTGCCTGCGTAGGAGCCAAAAGTCTCGATTTCACTCTGCGCGGGATGGCGAAAATCAGCCATGCGGTGGAGCGTGATTCTTATCATGGCTGGGTGAGCAGGTTCCGCCGGAGTAGTAAAAACATAAATAAATGAATCTGCATTTGGATCTATTTTCGTGTAGCCATTTGCCGTTTCGCTCACCTTCTTCTGATAGCTTTCCAATTGAGCTAATTGGACTTCACATTTGCGTATGCTTTCAGCCGAGGAAAAACCCTCCGGGGGAAGCGTAATTTCATCTGCACCAAATGCTAGTTTAGCGATAAACAATATTGATATAAAAAATATTTTTCTCATGCTATTTTACTAGGCTGATCATTGAGGTAGTCACGTAGTACGAATCGTCTGCTTTTGGCCGAGAGACGACTGATTGCCGCCTACCTGAAATCCCCTTGGCGCTCATTCTCCTCTAAGCTCTCGACGGGCCGCTTCAAGAATCTCAAGGTAGCCAATATCAAACGGCTCGGATAATTGTTTTTCTAGAATTCCACACAATTTCCAAAGAACCTGCTCTTCTGCGGTATCGACAATCTTTAACTCATCAGTATCGCTGAACCTCTGTAGGAATTCAAACAAAACGATGGTTTCATTTTTCGCTAGAACAATCTTCACATCGTTTAATTTCGCGTTCAATTCGCAAACCTCACAAAATATTACAGCGTCAGCTTCTGGCCGGTTTGCGTCATCGGACACTGTACTTCTTATCAAGTGCCTCTTGCCAATCTTGGAGAACACTTACAACCTCAAGGGCGTTCTCTGTAGTTCCTCTCAGACCCATTCTATTCACAACGATATCTGTCAGATACTGCGCGATGATATCCGCCGCTGCCTTGTCTTTCACCATTTGGAATACGCCTGGCAAGTAGGAATAATATTCGTCGCGCGCCTGGGGAATCCCGGACACGCCAATCGGATCCCAAATGTAGTGTAGAACCTCATCCACCCTACGGTAAAGCTCCTCATCCTTTGGCTCTAGTTTTGTACCCATAACAATTCGTTTCGCTTAAATATTAACCGGCAGCTATTGGCCGAAAATCGCAGAGCGATTTTACGCTTGCACACCCGCAAATCCTTCCAATCCGTGGCTAAAGCAAAGGTAGTCAAACGAGGTCTGTTCCAACCTTTCCTCCAGCGCAGGACTTACAAAATAATACTCGTCATTCATCGTTAAAAGACGCAGGCCAGTGACGTCAAGGTCGTTGATTTGCGCTGAGGTGAAATACTGCCGGACCTGGACACGTACGTGTGTCCGAAATTCCCTGCCTGAGGGCCTGTCAAACAGTACAGCATCTGCGCAAACGATTCGTTCAACATCAAGTTCGATCAGAAACTCTGCCAGTTCTCGCTCTACAAGTAGGTAGCCATACCCGGGAAAAAAGGGACCTATTTCCGCAGCCTCCAAGAGCTGGAAGCGGCCGTCGTCTAGTTCAAACAATCGAACGGCAGGTAGGCGACTCTCGATTAAGAAGGGAAGCATCAGTTGTACCTTGATTATTGAATTTGACGGTCCGCAGCCGGTTACCGCCAATGGTTAGGGTTGGCGCTTGCCGGTGTAAAACAGACCCGCAACGAGTCCAATTCCTAAGATGAACAGTGCTGCCATGCCTTTAGTGAGCATAAAGGCGATTAGCTGAAATCCGAAGTTGTTTGCATAGAGGTCTGGAGACGGATTCATTCTTAAATCGTTCATCGTATCAGAGACATCTATCCAACCGTAAATTAAACCGCCAAACAGCCATGAAAGGAAGATAATCAGTAAAAGCGTTTTCCGCTGCATTTCAAAATCCTTCTTCGTGGCGTGGGGCCGTCTGCTTCTGGCCGATTGCAGCTTGAGCGATGGGTCTTCACTATATACAGTCATTCTATGAGGACGATTTTTCGGTTAGCGACATTTTACGGCTTACATCCTGCATGCCACGCCACACACTAACACAACAAATAGCCGCCCCTACAGCGAGCCAAGCGTACCGCCAATTCGTTTCAGAAGGATGGGACAATTCAAAAGCGAGCCGCGAGAAGGCGACCACAAATATCGCGACGAATGCAAGAGCAATGCTGATATTTCTGTGAAATGATGGTGCTATAGGCGTACCGTATCTAATTATAAGAAACGGAACAAATGCTGCGTTCAAAATATTCATGGCCCAAGAAACTATATCTTGGTTGTTTCCATTTGAAATCAGAGAAAGCACAAAGAGAAGAATTAGTTGCGAAAATAGGAAAATAGTCGCAACACTAGGAATGAGCACACACCATCTCAATAATTTTTGACTAGGGCTAGGCAATTTCACCCATGCCATGAATTCTTCTGCAGGAGTTTTTTCTTCCATTTTTTAATTAATAAATTTCAATAATAAAGTCAAAGGCAGCTATTGGCCGGTTGCGGAAAAATAATTTTACGCTCGGTCCCGGGGCCACGAGCTAAAAGCAAAGACCCATAACATGATGAAGTTTAGTACCGGAACGAAACCTAGAAGAGACCAAAATCCAGAATAGCCTGCCTTTTTAACGATTTTCCATGCTGGAATGATATAAGCGATTGGAAAAGCGAAGAACATCATAAATAGGATTATCCAATGCCATATGCTGAACGAGCCCATAGTTTCCTTTGTAAAATAGATTAATTCCGAGCATCGGTGAACTTGCTTACTTTGTATCTCAATGACCGAATTTGGCCGAACCCGGCCCAAGCGATTTAAGGATACTCATCACTTTCATATTTAGTGTAATCTATAACCATGCTTGTTATGTTCCGGCATTTTGGCCGCAAATTTACAAGATCAGGGTTCGCATCCATAAATTTTGAGACGGACGGAATACTTAATGTCGTAGCCCCGTAGCATCCGCTGTCACCCTTGCTTGCGCATGCATACGTGATTGACATGGACACATCGGAGACCTTGTGATCGTATGATGTCTCGATTGACATAAAATTATTTCCTGCAACCCAGTTGGTGGTCCTCGCAATCTCCTCGCCAGCCAAATTTCTTACGATAACCGTGGTCGAATGTGGGACTAGAGCAAATCGCTCCCCGCGTACACTCTTTGGAAAATGCCAATTCATTGTCGACCCGGAAGCGCCTTTCAGAAGCCTGTACTTAAAACCCAAGCTCTTCATTTCTGCCCTCGTTGGCTCCTTATATTCTGGCGGAACAGATGCGTTTGCACGTAATGAGCTGAAAAGTATGACTAAAATCACGAGAAGTTTAACGCATTTGTACATCAATTCTTCCTCATCGAGCGGTCACCTGATGAACGGCCGCAACTGGCCGGCTGATGCCCAAGGACTCAAAAACCGCCCAGGTAAGCGGAGAGCAAGCCATCCGAGCTTTCGATACCCAAGATGTCCATAATATTTTCCATCTCGATACCGAAATGCTCACGCCCTTCGGTATCCTCTCCTTCCACCAGTACCAGCGCTTTTTGAAATTCAGTCAGCACCCAAAGCTTGCTGGGGTGCGCCTCGACATCGTAAAGCAAGCGGTCCAGAAGACCGTTCAGTACATCCGACAACCTGGCCTTTTCAGCAGCCGTGTCGGTGCCAGGCAGATTGTCAAGTTTGTCAGCCTGGCGAAATGCCTTCAACTCTTCGAGAATCGAAGTATCTATTGAAAGCGGCTCATCAATAACTTCGGAAAGTGGGTCGTAGTCCATATGTGAATGCGATTTAATATTTAATGTTTAGTTGTTTTGACCGTCCGCAAATGGCCGGTTCCGGAAATCAAACACTTGCTTCGTACGTTTCTACAAGCTTTTGCAGAAGGGTTCGCTCGTCATCTGTAATCGCATTTCCCTGGTCAATCAGCGCAGCATTGATGAGATAGTATTCAGTTTCATTTTTGATGATCCCTCGCTTGAGGATACGCTTATAGCTCGCAGAGTATCGACGCGCAATTTCTGAAACGGTGACAATTCCGGCTGACTTGAACTCTTCGTCTATAGCGTATTTCGCTTCATTGCTCCAGTTGCTCGTGTCTTCGATAGTGTCGTTTGCAGCTTGGCGTAAGCCTACTAGAGCTTTGGATTTTCCGAACTGTTTCATCACTTTTTCAATGGTTTTTGCTGGATGAATTTCCGCTGTCGGACTAATCTTCCAAACGACGGCAGCGAAGTGGCCCACGTAAGCCAACAATTCGTCGTACTCTTTTTCACGCTCAGGCGCCATTACCATCTTAGTTTTCAAAGGTCAGCTATTGGTTGCGGCCAGCTCAATTTTTCGCCGCATCGGCTGCGGCGGCGCTAGTCGGCGCCGGGAGATCAAATTCGACCAGCGTGTCATCCGGCCAGCTTTGGTCGTGCAGCGGTGGCGCGTAGCGAGTGCGGTCCTTCGCATCCAGGCGCTCTGCCGGCAATTTTTCGCGGCGGGTGCCCGATACCAGCGTTGCGCCCGCGATCGGGGAAGCGGTCGCGTAGAAAATCCGGCTTCTCGATGTATGACAAACCCCGCCAAGGGGAACCAGGTAGGCGAGCTGAATAAACGAGGCGTCAAACTTGTCGACCGCCCAGCGCACCTCGCATTCCAGACGCAGATCACCCAGCCGGCGAGTCCCACCGGAAACACCTGGAGTACGGATGTCCGGGCGCCAGCGGAACAATCCTTTTTTGCTGTTGAGCCGCAAGTCGGCATCATCCTTGGCGGCCGACTCGTCGCGCGGCACCGAGAAGGTATAGTCGGCCGCGATCGGGACCTCGATGCTGGTGCTGTCGCCTACAATGCGCAGCTTGAGATCAGCCAGCGTCAGATTGGGCTGTTGCGGGCGCAAGATGAATTTCAGTTCCGCCTTGGGCGCCAGCGAGTGGTAGTGGTCGAACGCGTCGATACCAGCCAGCATTTTGCGGTACGGTTTCCAGTCGGGATCCCTGGTGCCTGCCACCGCCACTTGCTGGGGCGATGGTTCGGTCGGGGTTTCATCCGTGCCGGGGTCCGCCATGGCAGACCCCGATAAGGACAGCAACAGGATGATCGGGAGAGCGATACGCATCAATGGTGTATGCCTTTCAGTGTCCGAGAAACTGCGCTATTTTCTTCTTGTGCAACCAGCCGCTGTACCGTGCTCCGGTAAGACCGTCATTGAATGCGAAACCCATGGCTGTCGGCGTGACCGAAAAGGCCGGGGCGCGCCGATCATACTTGACCAGGACCTCGGCGGTCATCAAGACGCGCCGCTCATTCTTGCTCAAGCCGGCCAGTTCAGCATCATCGAGAAAGCCAGGCGGGGTGTCTTCCATCATTTTCCGATTGATGAATTTGCTGATCACGGCGCCAATCACGCCACCATAGAGCGCTGTCCACATACCAGGCTTCTCCCCGTTCTTGAGAACAAAGATCGAGCTGGGCGTCAGGATCAGATTTCCAGGCCCCTCATCGTAGCCGGAGCTGACCATGCCGTTGAGTATGAGATGCATTTTTCTTCTTTCTTCCTGGTTAATGACGGGAATCGGCCAACCTCGCCAAGGATGGCATCCTGCTCACGCTCACATCAGCCGCAGCCTATATCGGCTATGCCCTGTGCAGCGGCACAGCAAGGCCGCCGTCACGTACGATGCGCCAACAGGAGACCACATGACTACTTTCAATGACGAACAACTGGCTGCGCTGGAACCCGTGCGCAGCTACTTCCAGGGCCACGCCCAGGACAACGCCGACTTCATGCGCCAGGCGTTCCTGCCGAGCGCGCATATCGAATCGATGCGCGAAGGCGTGTTCACATCGTGGCCGCTCGACGTGTACTGCGAGCGTTTCAAGGGAACGCCCGCGGCCGACGAGCAGACGCGCAAGCGCACCATCGACTGGATCGAGGTTCACGGCAGTGCCGCCAGCGCGCGTGTCACGCTGGAGCATGGCGCCATGAAGTTCATCGATTACTTCGTGCTGCTGAAAACCGAACATGGGTGGAAGATCGCCAACAAGGCCTTCCACGGCCAGCCGTCCGCCTGACCGCTCAGCGCCCCCGCTGAACGGTGATGCCGACCGAAGTGCAGGCGTAGCCGTACAGCTCCAGCTTCAAATGGGCCGGGCCGGTGGTTGGCGTCGGCGTGGCGAACGGCGGCGTATCCACATAGCCGTCGAGGAAGTGGGCGTCCGGCGCGACGACGAATTCGTCGACCTTGTGGCCACGCCGTCTCAGTTCCGCGATCAGCGCATCCAGGTCCTTGCGGCGGTACAGGACCGTGTCGCCGCTTTCCACCGTGGTGCCGTTGGAGCTCAGGTTGAATTCGGTGGTGTGGCAGGCGATGCCGCCGATCTTCAGCGTTTTCTCGACGCTGTTGATGATGAAGTCCATTCCCAGCTTCAAGCTGCCCAGGTGCTCCAGCGCGCACGACGACCAGCAGAAATCGTAGCCCTGCACATCGTCGCCGATGTTGTTCATGTCGCATTCCTGGAAATGCACGCGCTCCAGGAAGGTTTCCTTGTCGAGGATGCCGTTGTAGGGAATGGCCTCGATCGCGTTGCTGTACTGGCCGCTGGTGCTCCAGCCCTGCGCGTTGTCCACGCTTTGCGGCGCGTCGGTGGCGGTCACCTGCATGCCGCCCTTGGCAAACAGGGCCGGCATGCGCTCGGCGCCGACGCCGAAGCCCAGCGCGCGCTTGCCCGGCGCGACCACGCCACGGCTTTGCGCGATGTGCACGATGTAGGCCCACTCCCAGAATTTACGGTGCAACATCGGTGGAATGCCCATGTCGCGGGCGATCTCCGAGAAGCGCGGATGATAGAAATCCGCCGCCGAGCAGGTCGAGTACTGCATGAACGGCAGCTCGGCCGCCGTCTGATGGACGTCGATCGGCGGCAGGTAGATCGTCGGCGACAGCCGCTTCGCCAGCAAGGCTTCGACGCGCTGGTTGACGATCTGCTCCATATTCATTTCCACGCGCTTTTCGATCAGCGCGGACAAGTGATCGCCATAGCCTGCGGCAACCCGCAAGAACAAACGACGCAATACGGATCGGGCTGAGTTGTGTGCTTTCATGCTTCCCTAGTGCCGGTTGAACCCGGTGACAACATTTGTGTAAAGTTAAGTAAAAATACTGAAGGATCATAGCTTGATAGTCAGTACTCAAAATACACACATTCTCACTTCGGCCGAAGGCAATTGTAATGAAACGTTGCGAAAGGTCCCGGAGCGCATCGGGACGGCATCGTGCAATAATTCGGCACTCACAACCACCAGGGGCGGTCATGGAGCACAAATACAAGCTGAAGGTCGAGTGGACCGGCAACCAGGGCAGCGGGACTTCCGGTTATCGCGACTATGCGCGCGATCACGTCATCAGCGCGGGCGACAAGCCGGACATTCCCGGCTCGTCGGATCCGGCGTTCCGCGGCGATGCGGCGCGCTGGAATCCGGAGGATCTGCTGCTGGCCTCCGCCTCGGCCTGCCACAAGCTGTGGTATCTGCACCTGTGCTCGGATGCGGGGATAGCCGTCAGCGCCTATGTCGATTACGCCGAAGGCACGATGCTGGACAGCCCGGAGCAAGGCCGCTTCACGCAGATCGTGCTGCGCCCGCATGTGACGATCCCGGCCGGAGCCGACCTGGCGCTGGCCGAGCGCCTGCATCACACGGCGCACGAGAAATGCTACGTGGCCAACTCGGTCAACTTCCCCATCCTGTGCGAGCCGGTGATTGAATTTGCCGCGGGCTGAATCTCAGCACTGCACCCAGGCGCCGGAGCGGCTGCAGACTTTGCCGGATGGCGTGGTGACGATACCCGGACCGGCGTTGTTCAGGCGCCTGCCGCCGGGGTCGTAGCAGCCGCCGCTATCGCAGCCGGTCACCGGCACCGGCGCGCCGGGCGGATGCATCAAGGTCTCGATCGGCTGGGAAGGCGGCATCGCCGGCATACGCACCTGCGGCGCAAGCGACACCTTGGGCATGGGCTGGATGATTTGATACACCGGACGGCGCGGCATCGGCACTTTCGCCGGCGCGGTGCGGCAGGGTTCGACCGCCAGGCGCTTGCCGTCCTTGCTCAGCGCGCAGACCGGCAGCTGGGCGTAGGCTTGCGCGTCGGCCGACGGCGGCGGCGTATCGGACTGCGCCAGCGTCTCGCCGGCGGCCAGCAACAAGCCCAGGATGATCGGGGCCATCCTCATGGCGGCGGCACCACGGTGGAGATCACTGTACGCCACGGCACGCGGCAGACCTGGACGTTCGGGTAGTAGCCTCTCGGACTATTGCAGTAGTACAGCGTTTGACCATCCCCTGGCGTGAGGTAATAGCCGGGATAATAATAGTTGTCGTAGAAGGGATCGCCGTACCAGCGGCGCGGCCAGATCAATGGCGCACCGATGATCACGCCGCCGCCAACAAAGCCGCGTCCATGGTGGTGATAGCCATGGCCATGGCCCGCATGCGGTCCGGCATGGCCATTTCCGCTCCAGTGCCCGCCATGGCCGCCGTGACCGCCTCGCCCTTGCGCCCAGGCATCTGAACTCAATAATGCGCCCAGCAGGAACGCCGCCGCCAGCGCCGGTTTCAATATGTTCATGGCTTCACCTCGCGAAGTACTACGCCTACTCTCACATTAGCAGGCATCGTGCGGGAGGGAAGCCATAGAAACAATTCGTAACGCTTACTTGGCCGGTGGCGGTTCATCCGGCGGCGGCGGGTGGCCGGCGCCTTCGGTCAGCGGCCGGTCCGGCGGCGGTGGCGGCGGCGCATCGGCCGGGGCCATGCCGGCACCCGGCGCCATCATCATCGCCGGCGGCGGTGGCGCATGGATCGCGGCCACCGGCGCCGTGACCGCCAGCCAGCCCGACGCCGGCAACAGCGGCACCAGCAGCAGCGCCACGATGTTGATGATCTTGATCAGCGGATTGACCGCCGGACCGGCCGTGTCCTTGTACGGATCGCCGACGGTGTCGCCGGTGACCGCCGCCTTGTGCGCGTCGGAGCCCTTGCCGCCGAAATGGCCGTCCTCGATATACTTCTTGGCGTTATCCCAGGCGCCGCCGCCGGTGGTCATCGAGATCGCCACGAACAGGCCGGTGACGATGGTGCCCATCAGCATGCCGCCCAGCGCGGCCGATCCCAGCAGCATGCCGACGATAATCGGCACCACCACCGGCAGCAGCGACGGCACGATCATTTCCTTGATGGCCGACGCGGTCAGCATGTCGACCGCCTTGTCGTATTCCGGCTTGCCGCTGCCGTCCATGATGCCCTTGATGTCGCGGAACTGGCGGCGCACCTCGACCACCACGGCGCCGGCCGCGCGGCCCACCGCTTCCATCGCCATCGCCGCGAACAGGTAGGGAATCAGGCCGCCGATGATCAGGCCGACGATCACCATCGGGTTCGACAGGTCGAAGGTGATGCTCTTGCCCGCCGACTCCAGCGCGTGCGTGTAGTCGGCAAACAGCACCAGCGCGGCCAGGCCGGCCGAGCCGATCGCATAGCCCTTGGTGACGGCCTTGGTGGTGTTGCCCACCGCATCCAGCGGATCGGTGATCGCGCGCACCGATTCCGGCATGCCCGACATCTCGGCGATGCCGCCGGCGTTGTCGGTGATCGGGCCGTAGGCGTCCAGCGCCACGACGATGCCGGCCATCGACAGCATGGCCGTCGCGGCGATCGCCACGCCGTACAACTGTCCCAGCTGGTAGGAGACCAGGATGGCCGCGCACACCGCCAGCACCGGGTAGGCGGTCGACTTCATCGAGACGCCCAGTCCGGCGATGATGTTGGTGCCGTGGCCGGTGGTGGACGCTTCGGCGATGTGCTTGACCGGATGGAAATCGGTGCCGGTGTAATACTCGGTGATGTAGACCATCAGCCCGGTCAGCACGATGCCGACCACGGTGCAGCCGATCATCTTGTAGCGCATGGCGTCGTCCGGCCAGACCTGCCAGGTCACCACGGCAAAGCCGATCAGCGACAGGCCGGCGGCCCACCACAGCCCGGTGTACAGCGCCGACATGATTTTCTTGCCCGGCTTGGCCTTGACCATCGAGCAGCCGATGATGGAGGCGATGATGGACACCGCGCCCAGCAGCAGCGGATACACCACCGCCGACGGCCCGGCGGCGCCCATCAGCAGCGCGCCCAGCAGCATGGTGGCGATCAGCGTCACCACATAGGTTTCAAACAGGTCGGCGGCCATGCCGGCGCAGTCGCCGACGTTGTCGCCGACGTTGTCGGCGATCACGGCCGGGTTGCGCGGATCATCCTCGGGGATGCCCGCCTCCACCTTGCCGACCAAATCCGCGCCGACGTCGGCGCCCTTGGTGAAGATGCCGCCGCCGAGGCGGGCGAAGATCGAAATCAGCGAGGCGCCGAACGCCAGCCCGATCAGCGGCTCGATCAGCTTGTGCAGATCGGCGCCCTTGTCGGCCACGCCGGCGACCAGGAACATATAGAACAGCACCACGCCGAGCAGGCCCAGTCCGACCACCAGCATGCCGGTGATGGCGCCGCCCTTGAAGGCGACGTCGAGCGCTTCGTTCATGCCCTTGGTGGCCGCCTGCGCCGTGCGCACGTTGGCGCGCACCGAGACGTTCATGCCGATGAAGCCGCAAGCCCCGGACAGCACCGCGCCGATCAGGAAGCCGATCGCGGTATTCATGTCGAGCAAGACGGCAATGAGGATGAGGAGCACCACCCCGACGATGCCGATGGTGCGGTACTGGCGCGCCAGATAGGCGGCGGCGCCCTGTTGAATCGCAAGTGCAATTTCCTGCATGCGCGGATTGCCCGCGTCTTGTCGCAAAATCCAGCTACGCGACCATAATCCATAAACCACGGCGATGATGCCGCACGCAACCGCAAACCATAGACTAGCTGCCATAGTGTCCCCTTATTTTTATTAATCAAGCCTACAAACCACACTTCAGAAAGCCGCCCCTCGTGGGCGCGGCCTGCTAACCTGCGAACTGCATAACTTCAAAAACGGGATGGCATCCAGCCTGGGTCGCGAACGGATGACGAAAATCCAGCGCAAAAAAAGCGGACACTCGGTCCGCTCTACTGTAACGCTTATTTCGCCAGCGCGGCAAACGCGCTGTCGCGAATTTGCTCTACGGGGCCGACGCCCTCGATGCGGCGGTACTTCGGCGCGCCCGGTTGGCCCGATTGTGCCCAGGTATTGTAGTAGCCCAGCAGCACTTCGGTTTGGGTGTGGTAGACGTCCAGACGCTTCTTGACGGTCTCCGCCTTGTCGTCGTCGCGCTGCACCAGGTCTTCGCCGGTGACGTCGTCCTTGCCTTCCACCTTGGGCGGGTTGAACTTGACGTGGTAGACGCGGCCCGAACCCGGATGGCAACGGCGGCCGTCCATGCGTTCGATGATCGAGGCGTCCGGCACGGCGATTTCCAGCACGTAGTCGACGATGACGCCGCTGTCCTTCATGGCGTCCGCTTGCGCGATGGTGCGCGGGAAGCCGTCGAACAGGTAGCCGTTGGCGCAATCCGGCTGGGTCAGGCGGTCCTTGACCAGGCCGATGATGATGTCATCTGACACTAAACCACCCGCATCCATCACCTTCTTGGCGGCCAAGCCCAATTCCGAACCCGCCTTGATCGCGGCGCGCAGCATGTCGCCGGTGGAGATTTGCGGGATGTTATATTTTTCTTTGATGAAATTAGCCTGGGTGCCTTTGCCGGCACCTGGTGCTCCTAAAAGAATAAGACGCATGAAAAATTCCTAAAAACAGATATGGATGTGGGTTAGTTAGTGTTGGATCGTACGAAACTTACCACAAAACGTCGCATCAACGCCAATTTGTGACGGCCCAGAGAGATATTCCGTATGAATATCGCACTTACGTCTTCGTTATATCAGTCGTAACTGACTGCTGGCTGACGTCGCTTTTGATGAAAATCAATAATGTTGCCGGACGCGGGCCAGGTCTTCCGGCGTGTCCACCCCGGCCGCCGGGGCCGAGTCGGTCACGTGGACAGCGATCGGAAAACCATGCCATAGCACCCGCAACTGTTCCAGCGCCTCGATGGATTCGAGTGGCGAAACTTCCAGCGCCGGATAGGCTTGCAGGAAGTCATTGCGGTAGGCGTACAGTCCGATGTGGCGAAGCGGTACGTAACCGGCCGGCAGTGTTTCTTTGGACTGCGAGAAAGCGTCGCGGTTCCACGGTATGGTCGCGCGCGAGAAATAAAGAGCCCTGCCCGCCTTGTCCAGCACCACCTTGACCACGTTCGGGTTGAAGGCGTCGGCGGCGTCGTGCAACGGATGGGCGCAGGTCGACATCGGCACGTCGGCGCCGATGCGGGCGGCGGCCGCCTGCAGCAGCGCCGGGTCGATCAGCGGCTCGTCGCCCTGCAGGTTGACGACCACGGCGTCGGCCGCCAGGTTCAGCGCGCGCGCCACTTCGGCGATGCGGTCGGTGCCGGACGGATGGTCGGAACGGGTCATGCAGACTTCGACGCCGTGCTGCTCGCAGGCGGCGCGGATGTCTTCATGGTCGGTGGCGACGATGATGCGGGCGGCGCCGGCCTGCGCCGCGCGCTCGGCCACGCGCACCACCATCGGCTTGCCGCCGAGGTCGGCCAGCGGCTTGTTCGGCAAACGGGTCGAGGCCAGGCGGGCCGGGATGATGACGATGAATGGGGACACTGAAGACACCGGCTTATTCCGCCTTGTCCTGCAGGGTGCGCGCCTCGTCGGCCCACATGATGGGGATGCCGTCGCGGATAGGATATGCCAGGCGGTCGCCTTTGCAGATCATTTCCTGGGCTTTCTTATCGTACTCAAGGGGGCCTTTGCAGACCGGGCATACCAGGATATCAAGCAATCGAGCGTCCACGACATTTCTCCACAATTTGGTCGGCCAGCGCGCGGTCGATGCGCGCTGTCACCGGGACGACCCATAGTCGCGGGTCGCCTCTGAGTTCTTCAAGTTGCGCACATTTTACTGCATCCTTCTCGGTCATCAAGATCAGATCCGCGTCCAGGCCGTCGAACGGGCGGTCGCGGAAGTCGTGATGGTCGGGCAAAGGCAGCTCGGTGATGCGCAGGCCGGCGGCTTTCAGCATGCCGAAAAAGCGCGCCGGATTGCCGATGCCGGCGGCGGCGGCGATGCGCAGCCCGGGCCGCGTGCCCAGTTCGACCAGGCTGGTGCGCTGGCCGCGGTCGCGCAGTTGTTCGGCGTAGCCGCCTTCCAGCGTCATCCGCACCGGCGCGGCCGACGCGCCGACCGAGGCGGCCAGCGCGGCGCCCAGCTGCGGCGTGTTGATGACGGTGAAGTCGCGGCGGCGGCTGACCGGCTCGCGCAGCGGCCCGGCCGGCAGCAGCCAGCCGTTGCCGGCGCCACGGCCGTCGAACAGGATGATTTCAATGTCGCGCTGGAGCGCGTAGTGCTGCAAGCCGTCGTCGGTCAGCAGGATATCCACCTCGGGGTGCGCGGCCAGCAACGCGCGGCCGGTGGCGGCGCGGTCGCGCCCCACCATCACCGGGCAGCCGGTGCGCTGCTTGATCAGCAGCGGCTCGTCGCCGACCTGCGCCGGGGTCGAGGCGGCAAGCACCTCGCGCGCGCCATCGGCGTCGCTGCCGTGCCCGCGCGAAATCACGCCCGGCGTCATGCCGGCCGCCTGCAGCGCCTGCACCAGCCAGATCGTCAGCGGCGTCTTGCCGGTGCCGCCGATGTAGATATTCCCCACCACGACCACCGGCACCGGCAGCCGCGACGACTTCAGCACGCCCGCGCGGAACAGCGCCGCGCGCGCGCCGCTCAATAACCGGAACAAGAGGGAGACCGGCCACAAGGCGCAGGCCAGCGGGCCGCGCCGCAACCAGTTGCGCGTCAGCGTGGCCTCGAGGGCCGACGCCTTACTTTCCGCCACCGGTCTGCGCGGCGAAGGTCAGCTTTTCATAGCCGGCGATACGTGCCGCTTCCATCACGTTGATGACCATCTGGTGCATCGCGAACTGGTCGGCGTTGACGATCACCACCGGCGACTTGCCGGCCTCGCCGCCCTTGCCGGCCGCGTTGCGCATGGCCTGGGCAAAGCCGGCCACGTCGCGGAACGACACCGGCTCGTTGTTGATCGTGTAGTTGCCCTTGGCGTCGACCGTCACGTTCAACTCGAACGGCTTGTCGGTGGCCTTCTGCGCATCGGCGGTCGGCAACGTGATCTGCAGCTCGGTGAACTTGCTGTAGGTCGTGGTCACCATCAGGAAAATCAAAATCACCAGCAGCACGTCGATGAACGGGATCAGGTTGATCTCGGGGTCCTCGCGGTGCCGGCCTTTGCGGAAATTCATGCTGCGTCCTTGGTTGCCGTTACTTGCGCTTGCTGTGCACGATATCGACAAACTTCACCGCCTGCTGTTCCATGTCGATGATGAAGCTGTCCACCAGCGCGCGGAAATGGCGGTAGAAGACCAGCGTCGGCATCGCGATCGCCAGGCCGAAGCCGGTGTTGTACAAGGCCACCGAAATGCCGTGGGCCAGCTGCGCCGGGTTGGAACCGGAGGAATTCTGCGAACCGAAGATCTCGATCATGCCGACCACCGTGCCGAACAGGCCCATCAGCGGCGCCAGCGTCGCGATCGTGCCCAGCGTGGTCAGGAACCGTTCCAGCGTGTGCGCCACGCCGTTGCCGGCCTCCTCGATGGATTCCTTCATCACCTCGCGCGGCGAATCGATATTGCGCAGCGCCGACGACAGCACCACGCCCAGCGGTGAACTGTTCTCCAGCCGGTCGATAATGTCCGGGGTGATATTGCCGCCGCGGTAGACCTGCACCACCTCGTCCAGCAGCTTCTTCGGCAGGATCTTGGCCCGGCGGAGGTACAGCAAGCGTTCGATGATCAGGGCCGTTGCGACGATCGATGCGACCAGCAACAACCAGATAGGCCAACCTGCAGCTTGGAATATGGCGAGCAAAACGAACTCCTGTATAGATAAACACCCGAAGGCGCAATGTATCTTGTTGGGCCGCGCTCGGCAAGGGGTGTATGCCTGCCGGCCCCGGCCCCTGCCGGCGCCGCTGTGGAGTTCTGCACATTTTCTGTGGACAATGATGTCCGCAATGCCCGCCAACCCTGTCCAAGCCCTTGATTTATAAGCGAATAGTTTCAAAGCTCAAAAATCGCGCAGCGGCGCGCCGGAACGCCCGCTTTTCCCCAGCAAAAGTTATGCCCACTTATGCCCATATTCTGTTGATAAGATTGTGAGCAAGGCATGCCATGCGGGGGCATGTCCTTGATTTCAATCAATTTTATTTCCGTGAGTAAAAATATGGCATATGGGCGATTACGATGCCTTATACGCCAAACTCGTTACTCCCCTTGCAACTCCAGCCACCAAAAGTGGCTAGCTGTGGAGTTCTGCACAAAAAATGTGGATAAGATTGTTAGCAAGGATGCCGGCTCCATGCAAAGCCCTTGATTCATAAGGATATTTTTTCCATGCGTAAAAAAATCGCAGGTCCGCAAGGCCAAAACCAGCGGTTTTGACGGCCTTGCAGGCTGCGCACTTCTACACACTTAATGTGGATAAGATTGTGAGCAACGCCTCCCACATCGTGAAAGATCGTTGATTTATAAGGAAATTTTTGCCGTGAGTAAAAAATTGGCAGACGGCCATTTTTGACTGTTTTCCATAGTGAAAACCAGGTTTTCCACCGGCACCAAACCGCAGCCCGGCGATAAGGCCCGGCTATCGATGGAAACAGTGCACTTCTGCACATTTTGTGTGGATAAGATTGTTAGCAAGGCTGCACATCCCGATCAAAGTCCTTGATTTATATCAGGTTTATTGCCATGCGTAAAAATGAAGCAAGCGGTTTTATTATCCCCAGGTCAGGACCGGCCGCCGGCTGCAGGATATTCACCGCGATGCCGCGCCTGGGGGCAAGTCCCGAGTTTTGCACAAATTCTGTGGATAAAAGTGTGCGCAATCCCCTCCCCCATGCCTTAAGTCATTGATTTGTAATCATATACTTTCCGTGCGTAAATTTTAAGCATGGCAAATTCAATAAGAAGAAATTAGCTATCGCTCACCAAAGTTCCACACATCTTTTGTGGATAACTTTGTGCGTAACTGCCGGTGGCTTGGGCAAAGTGCTTGATCCGTAAGGGTTTTTCCTCTTTGCACGCAAATACGGCAGAATTGTTTACTCTTTAAAATCATATATTTACCTATAATATCTGCTGCTTTAGATACTCTATGACCGCTGTGTGACCGAAATAACATAGTGTGGATAGTTTCCTTTTTTGAAATCCATGAACTTCGACGACCATACCGAAACCGCCCCCGCAGCCGCCCCCGTCATGAGTGTCAGCGCGCTCAACCAGGCGGTGGCGCGCCTGCTGGAGCGCACTTTTCCTTTGACGTGGATCTCCGGCGAGGTGTCCAACTTCACCAAGGCCAGTTCCGGCCACTGGTATTTCACGCTCAAGGACGATGCCGCCCAGGTGCGGGCGGTGATGTTCCGCGGCCGCGCGCAGTACGCCAATTTCGTCCCGCGCGAAGGCGACAAGGTCGAGGTGCGGGCGCTGGTCACGCTGTACGGCGCGCGCGGCGACTACCAGATCAATGTGGAAGCGATCCGCCGCGCCGGCGTGGGCTCGCTGTTCGAAGCCTTCCAGCGGCTGAAGGAAAAGCTCGATGCGGCCGGCCTGTTCCACGCCGAGCGCAAGCGCGCGCTGCCGGTGTTCCCGCGCACGGTCGGCATCGTCACCAGCCCGCAGGCGGCGGCGCTGCGCGACGTGCTGACGGCGCTCAAGCGGCGCGCGCCGCACGTGCATGTGGTGCTGTACCCGACGCCGGTGCAGGGCCAGGGCGCGGCCGAGAAGATCGCGGCGGCCATCGATACCGCCTCGCTGCGCAACGACTGCGACGTGCTGATCGTGTGCCGTGGCGGCGGCAGCATCGAGGACCTGTGGTCGTTCAATGACGAGGACGTCGCATATGCGGTCGCCAACTGCCGCATGCCGGTGATTTCCGGCGTCGGCCACGAGACCGATTTTACGATTTGCGATTTCGCCGCCGACTTGCGGGCGGCCACGCCGACGGCGGCGGCCGAACTGGCGGTGACGCCGCGCGCCGACTGGATCGGCTCCCTGCGCGCCGATGTGATCGACCTGCGGCGCGCGATGCGGCGCAGCTTCAGCGAAGCCTCGCAGACGCTGGACGGCTACTCGCGGCGCCTGCTCAATCCCGGCGCGCAGATCCAGCAGCAGCGTCTGAAGCTGCTGGCCTTGTCGACGGCGATGACGCACGCGAACCGCGCGCCGTTGTCGCAGGCGCGCTATCAGCTCGATCGCTTGAGCGGGCGGCTGGGCGCGCGCAAGCCGGACATGACGGCGGCGCGCTCGGCGCTGGCGGGCCTGCAGCACCGCGCCGGCATCAGCGTGGCGCGGCAGCTGGGCCAGCGGCGCGATGCGCTGGCGGCCTTGTCGTCGCAACTGGAGTTATTGAATCCGCAGCGCACCTTGGAGCGCGGCTATGCGATCGTCACCGACGCCGAGGGCGCCGTCGTGCGCACGCCGGCGCAACTGAAGCCGCGCAGCACATTGCACCTGCGCCTGGCCGAAGGCGGCGCGCAGCTCGGCGTCGATACCGTGCAGCCGGCGCTCGACTAAGCGGCCGACAGCATCGCCGACATGCCGGTCAGCACCGGGTATTTTTCGGTGATGACATAGGTCGGGATGTGCGACAGGTAGTCCGAGAAACGCCCCTTCTGCTCGAAGCGGGCGCGGAAGCCGGAGCGCTCGAAGAACTCGCTCATCTTCAGCACCACGCGGCCGCCGATGTAGATGCCGCCCTTCGCGCCCAAGGTCAGCGCGACGTTGCCCGCCACCGTGCCGAGCATCTCGCAGAACGCCACCAGCGTCTCCTCGCACACCGGGCACAGGCGATGCAGCCCGCGCTCCATGATCTCCGAGGTATTCAGGTTCTGCGGCTCGATGCGCGCTCGCTCGCACAGCGCGCGGTACACCAGCACCAGGCCGATGCCCGACACCAGCCGCTCGCTCGACACATGCTCGTGATAGCGCCGCGCATAACGCAGGATGTCGATCTCGCGCTCGTTCATCGGCGCGAAGGTGCTGTGCCCTCCTTCGCTGTCGATGGCGATCCAGCGGTCGCCGGCCGGCACCAGCCCCGACACGCCCAGCCCCGCGTCCGCGCCGACCAGGCCGATGGTGGCGTTGGCGCGCACCACGCCGCCGCCGATCTGGTGCTTGTGCTCGGCCGCCAGGTAAGGCAGCGAACTGGCCAGCGCCGTGAAGTCGTTGACCACCACCAGCGATTTGAGGCTGAACTGCGAACACACCGCCTCCACCGAGAACGACCAGTGGTGATTGGTCATCGTCACCCAGTCGCCGTCGATCGGGTTGGCGATGGCGATGCCGGCGAAACGCGCCTGGTAGCCGCCCGCCGCCACCGTCGCCGCCTGCGACAGGTACGCCACCAGCGCCGCGCCCAAGGTCGGATACGCCGCGCATTCGGTCAGCCAGATGGCTTCGATCCGGTTGGGGGCGGTTTCCAGCCCGAAGCTGGCGCTGGTGCCGCCGATGTCGGCCAGAAGGCGCGGGCCGTGCGCGAGGTGCGAAAACGAGTCGCGTTTCATGTCTCTTCCTAGTCTGTTTCTTGTTATGGCTGGCGGCTTGATTATAAGTCACACCGTTTTATGAAAACGTTTTCAAGCGCCTTTTTCATTAAATACCGACACCGGCCGAAAGTCAATGCGTCACCATCATCCAAATTGGCGGAGGCCCCCCGGATTTATGGTAATCTTCCGGCGAAAAGGTTTTCATAACATAATCACAAAGGAACCCGTCTTGGCAGATACACCACACTCCTCCGGACCATCGACACTGATGGATGTTGCACGCGAAGCGGGAGTGTCACCCAGTACGGTTTCACGCATTCTGAACGGCACCGCCCGGGTGTCGGACGACAAGCGCCAGGCCGTGCTGGCCGCCATCGCGCAGATGAATTTCGCCCCCAACCAGATGGCGCAGGGCCTGAAAAAAGGCCGCTCGATGACCATCGGCATCGTGGTGCAGGATATCTCCTCCCCTTTCTTTGACGAAACCCTGCGCGGCGTCGACGACGGCCTGAAGGGCACCGGCTACGCGTCGGTGATCGTCAGCGGCCACTGGAACGCGGAAGAGGAAGCGGAGCGCATCCGCCTGCTGCTGGCGCGCAAGGTCGACGGCATCATCCTGCTGTCGGGCCGCATGTCGGACCAGGCGGTGCTGGGCTTTTCCAGCCAGCGCCCGATCGTCTCGACCGGCCGCGCGCTGAGCACGCGCAGCGCGCTCGGCTTCAAGATGGACAATGAATACGGCGCCTACCTGGCGGTGCACCACCTGATCGAGCTGGGCCACCGCAACATCGCCTTCATTTCCGGCCCGGCCAACAACATCGACGCCGCCGAGCGCCTGGCCGGCTACACGCGGGCGCTGGCCGAGGCCCAGATCCCGCTCGACGACAACCTGATCGTCGAAGGCAATTACCACGAAGCGAGCGGCATGCTGGCCATGAACCGGCTGTTCGACACGCACCAGCAGTTCACGGCCGTGTTCGCGGCCAACGACCTGAGCGCCTATGGCGCGCGGCTGGCCTTGTACCGCAAGGGCATCCGGGTGCCGGACGATATCTCGCTGGTCGGCTTCGATGACCTGCCGGGGTCGTCATATACCACGCCGCCACTGACCACCATCCGCCAGCCGCTCTATGACATCGGCCGCATCGCCACCCATGCGCTGCTGCGGATTATCAACGGCGAAGAGGCGCGCAGCGAGGTGCCGCCGCTGGAATTGATCGTGCGCGAGACCACGCGCCGGGTGCGCTGACGGGCGGGCTGAGTAGCCACACGGAAAACGGGCCTTTTCTGCATGGACCGCGCATCCGCTTTACAATGATGGACGTTTCGGCAAAAATTCACCTCCGTTTCAGAACCAACTCAAACCAATAAAGGAAGAACAATGGAACATACTCTGCCACCACTGCCATATGCAATCGACGCCCTGGCGCCGGCCATCTCGCAAGAAACGCTGGAATACCACTACGGTAAGCATCACCAAACGTATGTCACCAACCTGAACAACCTGATCAAGGGCACCGAGTTCGAAAACCTGTCGCTCGAAGAGATCATCAAGAAGTCGTCCGGCGGCATCTTCAACAACTCGGCCCAGGTATGGAACCACACCTTCTACTGGAACAGCCTGACCCCGAACGGCAAAGGCGCGGCAGACGGCGCGCTGGCCGACGCGATCAACGCCAAGTGGGGCTCGTTCGACAAGTTCAAGGAAGAGTTCACCAAGTCGGCAGTCGGCAACTTCGGTTCGAGCTGGACCTGGCTGGTGAAAAAAGCCGACGGTACGCTGGACATCGTCAACACCTCGAACGCCGCCACCCCGCTGACCACCGACGCCAAAGCGCTGCTGACCTGCGACCTGTGGGAGCACGCTTACTACATCGACTACCGCAACGTGCGTCCTAAGTATCTGGAGACCTTCTTCAAGCTGGCCAACTGGGACTTCGCAGCCGCCAACTTCGCCTGAGCGTAGTCTGCGGTGTCAAACAGAAAGCTTGTGCCGGCCGGCGCAAGCTTTTTTTTCGCCCGTTCGCGCCGTGTGATACATCCCGCGGAACTATCGCGGGCAGAGCGCCACTCAAGAGTGCTCCATGAGGAGTGATTTCCAATGGCCGGCTTGAAGCCATGAGATCGGATTGATCGACACACCTTCTGGAGCGAACGAGATGAGTACAGAAATCGGCCGTATCGGCACCGTCTATCACTGCGGCATCGACGGCAATACCTACAAGATAACCTCGGACCATACCGCCGTGCGGGTCACCGACCCCGGCGAGATCCAGGATGGCAACCATACCTTCATCAGCAACTGGCGCGACTTTCATGTGGAGGGCGAACCCGAGACCGTACCGGCGGGCGCCAATCCGCCGCCCGCCGGCAAGACCTCGGGCACGCCGCCCGCAGCCGGTTCCGGCACCCAATTCACGGCGGAAGAACTGATTCAGCATTTCATGTCCAAGGGTTACACCCGGGCGGGCGCGATCGGCATCGTCGCCAATCTCCAGGCTGAAAACGGCCTCAAGACAACGGGCGCGCCGGCCAGCCAGGGCGAGCAAGGGCTGGCGCAATGGAAGGGCCAGCGCCTCGCCAACTTGCAGGCCTATGCCGCCGCCCATAACC
Source organism: Duganella sp. CT11-25 (assembly GCF_047302815.1). Classification (NCBI taxonomy): domain Bacteria; kingdom Pseudomonadati; phylum Pseudomonadota; class Betaproteobacteria; order Burkholderiales; family Oxalobacteraceae; genus Duganella; species Duganella sp. CT11-25. The sequence goes on along the minus strand of NZ_JBKBFD010000001.1, from coordinate 6,246,450 downwards.
TGGATTGGCAGAGCAAGTCCGCACAGCTCGGGTACCTGGACCAGGAATTGGAAAACGACTATCCGCAAGTCGCCGCCAAGCTCAAAAATGCGACCGACCCGCAGCAAGCCGCCCAGGATTTCTGCGCGGGGTTCGAAATGCCGACCATGGACGACGGCACGCCGAATTATGCGACCTACGACGTCAGGAAACAGATCGCGCGCGAGATGGCGGCCGGCCAGTTCTGAAGCAAACTCTTATAATGAGGACGGACCATCACTATGGAGAGTACATGACCTACCTCGCATCCCCGCAGCGCTACGACGAAATGCAGTACCGCACCTGCGGACGCAGCGGCCTCAAGCTGCCGCTGATGTCGCTCGGCCTGTGGCACAACTTCGGCGACAGCAACACGCTCGCCTCGCAGCGCGACATGCTGCGCACCGCCTTCGATCTCGGCATCACCCACTTCGACCTGGCCAACAACTACGGTCCGCCGTACGGCTCCGCCGAAACCAATTTCGGCCACCTGTACAAGGAAGACTTCAAGCCCTACCGCGATGAGCTGATCATCTCCACCAAGGCCGGCTGGGACATGTGGCCCGGCCCTTACGGCCAGGGCGGCGGCTCGCGCAAGTACGTGCTGGCCAGCCTCGATCAAAGCCTGCAGCGCATGGGCCTGGACTACGTCGACATCTTCTACTCGCACCGCTTCGATCCGGACACGCCGCTGGAAGAAACCATGGGCGCGCTGGCGCACGCGGTCCAGCAGGGCAAGGCGCTGTATGTCGGCGTGTCGTCTTACTCCGCCGAGAAGACCGCCGAAGCGGCGCGCTTGCTGCACGAGTGGAAGGTGCCGTGCCTGATCCACCAGCCGTCCTACAATATGCTGAACCGCTGGATCGAGGACGAAGGCCTGCTCGATACGCTGGGCAAGCAAGGCATAGGCTGCATCACCTTCACCGCGCTGGCGCAGGGCATCCTGAGCGACAAATACCTGAACGGCATTCCGTCCGACGCCCGCGTCAATCGTCCGGGCGGCGGCTCGCTGCAGCAATCGCACCTCAGCCCGGAAAACCTGGAGCGCGTGCGCGGCCTGAATGAAATCGCCAGGCGCCGCGGCCAGACGCTGGCGCAGATGGCGCTGGCCTGGGTGCTGCGCGACGCGCGCGTCACGTCGACCCTGATCGGCGCCAGCAACAGCGCGCAGATCCGCGAGAACGTCGCCGCGCTGAAGAACCTCAGCTTCACCGCGGAAGAACTGGCGGCCATCGACGAGCAGGCCAAGGAAGGCGCCATCAACCTGTGGGCGGGATCGTCGTCCCATAAGTAATCAATGCTGGCTGTAGAAGGCTTCGCCCTGCCGCAAATGCTCGGCGAAGTCGAACTGCCTGCCGAGCATCTCGTCAAAATCCGCGCGGGCGATGCGCATCACATAGCTGTGCTGATTGGCGATCAGGCGGCTGTCGGCCGGCAGCAGCGCCACGTGCCGGCCGCCATACCATTTGGCCGGATCGGCGTGGCCGGCCTTCAGTACCTGCCCGCCCTGCTCCACCTGCCAGCCGCCGTCCAGCAGCACCCAGATGTGGTCGTTGGCGTCGAGGCGGTTGCTGACCTCCATGCCGGCCTGCGCTTCCCATTCGCTTGAATGATCGATCACCCACTTCAGCTGGCGCTTGTCGAGCCTGGTGAAGAACGGCGTCTTTTTCAGCAGATGCAGATAGGTGACGGATTTTTTCATGTGGGTCTGGTCCTGCGGCTGGATGCCCATCGCGATGGCGATGGTCGCGGCGCCGGCGGCGATGGCGGCGGTCAGGTATTGGGCGACGTTCATGTGCGGCTCCCGGTTGCTTGATGGAGCCAGTATTACTTATCGCCACACATGAATAAAGGCAGTAATATTGCAAGCACTATGCAATTTACGCAAATAAACCATGGATAGATTTAACGCCATGCGGATCTTCACCCGCATCGTCGAGCTGGAGAGCTTCAGCAAGGCGGCGGAAGATTTGCAGATGCCGGCCGCCACGGCCACCTACACCATCAAGCAGCTGGAGGCGCACCTCGGCGTGCGCCTGCTGCAGCGGACCACGCGCCATGTCAGCACCACGCTGGACGGCCAGGCCTACTACCAGCGCTGCGTGCGCATCCTGGCCGACGTCGAGGAGACCGAGGCGGGCTTCGGCAACAGCGGCGTGGCGCCGCGCGGAAAACTCAGGGTGGATTTGCAGGGAACGCTGGCGCAGCACTACGTGCTGCCGCGCCTGAAGGAATTCTTTACCCGCTATCCGGATCTCGCACTGGAGATCGGCATGGGCGACCGGCTGGTGGACCTGGTGCGCGACGGCGTCGATTGCGTGCTGCGGGTCGGCGAGCTGCGCGACTCCAGCATGGTCGGCCGCCGCGTGGCCTCGCTGCAGCAGGTGACCTGCGCCAGCGCCGCCTACCTCGACCGCCAAGGCACGCCCGCCACGCTGGACGACCTGGCCGCGCAAGGCCATCGCGCGGTCAACTTCTTCTCGTCCAGCAGCGGCAAGATGTTCCCGTTCGACTTCATCGTCGACGGCGAACAGCGCAGCATCGCGCTACCCGGCACGGTCTCGGTCAGCAACGCCGAGGCCTACGTGGCCTGCTGCGCCAACGACCTCGGACTGGTGCAGCTGCCGCGCTACCACGTCGCCCACCTGCTGGACAGCGGCGCCTTCCGTGAGGTGCTGGGCGCGTGGCGGCCCCAGCCGATGCAGGTATCGGTGCTGTATCCGCACCAGCGCCAGCTGTCGCCGCGCGTGCGGGTGTTCGTCGACTGGATTACGGACGTGATGACGGCCGCGAGCTAGTCCGCGACCAGTCGCGGCGCTCCTCGCGCAGCGGCTCCCGCTCGCCCTCTTCCTGTTCCTCTTCGGCCGGCGCGGCGTCGCGGAATTCGCCGTCGACCACCGGGATCGTCTCGACATGGTCGAAGCCGATGTCCGCATCCGGCGCCACCAGTTCCAGCTCCACCTCGGCGCGCTCGCCGGTACCTTCGGCATCGGTATCGCTGTCGAAGCTGATGTCAGGATCGCCGGCGACATCGCTGCCGCTGTCGGAGTTATCGCTCGGGCCCAGCGCGCGCGTGCCGTGGCCGCGCCCCAGCGTGCGATCGGTGCCAACCGGAATGTTATCCGGGTCCAGCGTACTGTCAGACATGATCTGCTCCTTCGCGTAAAAACCTGATTTGACCACCGCTGCGGCGTCCGGTCCGTGCGCCGTCTCGCTTAGGCATGGCAAAAATCTATCGTGCTGATAGGAATCTTTTACTTTACAAATGTAATATTCATCTCTATAGTTAACCTCATCGAACACCCAACCACACAAGGAGAGATGTCATGAGCACAACTACCAAAAACCTGCTGACCGCAGCCGCTACCGTCGTATTCGCCATCGCCGCCACCGCCACCACGGTGACCAGCGCCTTCGCCCAGAGCACCACCGCGACCTCGTCGGCCACCACCGCGGCCGCCACCGGCACCGCCGCCCAGAACGCCGTCGCCAACAGCGCGCTGGTCTCGGCCAAGGCTGAAAAACCGGCCGGCCTGACCCGTGCCCAAGTGCAGGCGGAAGTCATCGAAGCCCGCAAGAACGGCACGCTGCTGGAAACCGAAGCCGACTTCGACGTCGCCCAGACCAAGAAGCACTTCGTTAAGTAAGCTGTAAAGTGAAGCCGTCGTCCATGCCGTTGCAAGGCACCGTTCGTCAAGTCGCCGCCCCCATGCTCGCATGCGCGCTGGCGGTGCTGGCCGGGTGCGCCGACATGGGCAACGTCAAGCCGCAAGCGGTCGCGCTGAAGAACGCCGCTCTCCATCCCGGCAAGGCCATCGCCGCCGCCAGCGCCGACATTTCCTGGCCCGACGAGCATTGGTGGGAAGCGCTGCACGACGAGCAGTTGAACCAGCTGGTGAAGGCCGCGCTGGACGACAGTCCGACGCTGCGCGCGACGCTGGCGCGTGTGCGCCAGGCCGAAGCGCTGGCGGGCGTCGCCAAGGCCGGCACGCTGCCGCGCGCCGACGCCTCGGCCAGCGCCGACCGCGAACTGTACTCGGCGCACAGCACCGTCCCCGCGCCCCTGGCCGGGAGCTACGCGTGGAAGAACACCGCTACGCTATCCGGTTCCTACGACCTGGACCTGTGGGGCCGCAACCGCGACGCGCTGGCCGCCGCGCTGGACGACGTGCGCATGGCCTCGGCCGAATCGCAGATGGCGCGGCTGACGCTGGAAACCGCCGTCGTGCGCAGCTACATCCAGCTGTCGCTGGAGTACGCGCTGCAGGACAGCGTGGCGGAGAACCTGGCGCAGCGCCAGCGCATCCTGGAGATCACGCGCCGCCGCCAGGCCGCCGGCCTGGCCAGCGACATCGACGTGACGAGCATAGAAACAACGCTGCCGGCCGGACGGCGCGAGCATGAGCAGATCGGCGAATCGATCGCCCTGCTGCGCAACCAGCTGGCGGCACTGATCGGCAAAGGACCGGGCGACGGAGACGCGATCGCCCGGCCGATGCTGGCCCTTGAAGCGGGCCGGGGCGGCGCGGTTCCCGCGTCGCTGCCGGCGGAACTGGTCGGCCGCCGCCCCGACATCGCGGCGCAGCGCTGGCGCATCGAAGCGGCGAACGCGCGCGTCGCCGGCGCCAGGGCCGACTTCTACCCGAACATCAACCTGGCGGCTTTTGTGGGCTTCCAGTCGCTGGGCTTCTCGCATTTTTTAGACAGCAACTCGTCCATGCGCGGCGTCACGCCGGCCATCAGCCTGCCGATTTTCGAAGGTGGCCGACTGCGCAGTCAACTGGGTAACCAGACCGCCATCCTTGATGGCGCGGTCGAGCAGTACAACGCCACAGTGGTGCAAGCGATGGCCGACGTTGCAAACGCAGTCGTCCGGATCGCCTCGGTCGGGCAGCAGGACCGGCTGGCGCGGCGCGCCCTGGATTCGGCGCGCCGGCAGCAGCAACTGGCGGAACGGGCCTATCAGGCGGGCATGACGGACTCGCTCAACGTCATCAACGCGCAGATCGTGCTCTTGAGCGAGCAGCAGCAAATGGCGCAAGTGGCGAGCAAACAACTAGATAACTATGCATTGTTGATGGCGGCGCTGGGTGGCGGCATAAAACTGGATTTACATTGACGCTTAGATAGTACAATCAAATCCTTTTAAAAATAACAGAGGAGAGGCGATGAGCAGTTTTGAAGCGACTAAAAAACGCCTGAAAAACATCCATGCCCGCATGCCGGAATTCCCAGAGGATTTGATGCGCCTGCTGCGCATGACGTACCACATCCAGAAGCGGATGAAAGATTTGAGCAACGCGGCGCTGCGCCAATACGATCTGGTCGACGCCAGCTATATGGTGCTGGCGGTGCTGTACGGTTCGGAAAACGAGACCTCGACCGCGTCCACGCTGGGCGAGGCCTGCATGGAAAAACCGGCCAACCTGACGCGCGTGTGCAACGACCTGGAAAGCCAGGGCCTGATCACCCGCGGCAACCGCCCGGGCGACCGGCGCTGCGTGATGATCTCGCTGACCGACGCCGGCCGCGCGCTGGCCGAGAAGGTGCTGCCGGAAGTATGGTCCGCGACCACCCACGCCTACGACGGCTACAGCGCGGAAGAAGTCAAAGTATTGGAATCGCTGCTGAAAAGGCAGCTGGATAATTTAGAAGCACTCACCTAGACCGACCCGACCACATGAACGTTCCCCCAGCCGCCACTCCTGATTCGGACCACAGCGCGGCAGGGGGAGCGGTCCGCTGGCTGGCGGCGCAGACCGCCGGCTGGCTCACCACCGAGGGCGAACGCTGGGTCTTCGTCGCCAAGGCCATGCTGGCCTCCTTCTGCGCGCTATGGCTGGCCTTCCGTCTCGGCCTGGACGCCCCGTACACCGCGCTCGCCACCACCATCATCCTCGCGCTGCCCAGCAGCGGCATGGTGCTGGAAAAGGCTTTCTACCGTTTCCTCGGCACGCTGGTCGGCTGCTCGGCCGCGCTGGCGCTGGTCGCGCTGTTCCCGCAATCGCCGCCGGTGCTGTTCCTCGGCGTGGCGCTGTGGGTCGCGCTGTGCACCGGTGGCGCCGCCATGCACCGCAACCAGCAGTCCTACAGCTTCGTGCTGGCCGGCTATACCGCCGTCATGATCGCCGTCCCCGCCATCGACGCGCCGGCCAACGTCTTCACGCTGGCGGTCACGCGCGTGACCGAGGTCGGGCTGGGCATCATCTGCTCGGCCGTGGTGCATGACGTTTTCTTCCCGCGCCGCCATTCGCGCGCGGTGATGCGCACGGTGCAGGCGCGCTATGCCGGCTTTGTCGGTTTCTGCCGCCAGGTGCTGGAGCAGCGCCTGACGCCGGCCGAGGCGGAGTTAAACCACTTGAAGTTCGCGGCCGATATCGCCGCGCTGGAATCGGGCCGCGCCGCCGCCTTCTTCGAGGCCGATCATCCGCGCTCGCACACGCGCCAGCTGCATGCCTTCAATGCGGCCTTCATGACGGCGCTGACCACCTTCTACACGCTGCACCGCCTGAGCCACCGCCTGCGCACCGCGGGCGCCGGCCCGGTGCTGGAACTGGTCGAGCCCATGCACGCCCATCTCGCGCAAGCCATGCGGCAGGAGCTGGCTCCCGGCCACCTGGCGCAGATGCGCGCCACGCTGGCCGCCGACATCGCCGCCGCGCGCACCCGGCTCGCCGGCGGCGCGGCGGTGGAACGCGCGCAGCAGATCGACTTCGACACGGCGGCCGAGCTGCTGGAGCGCTTCGCCCGCGACCTGTCGGATTTCGCCGCGCTGTACCACGGCCTGGCGCAGGAGAAGCGCCAGCAGGTCAGCGATCCCGGCGCCTATACGCCGAAGACGCCGCCGGCCATCATCGTCGCCAGCGGCTTCCGCGCCGGCGCCACGCTGCTGGTGACGGCCGCCGCCTGGTACTGGCTGGCGTGGCCGTTCAGCGTCAACGCCATCCTGATGGCCACCATCTTCTGCGCGCTGGCCTCGTCGTCGCCGCGGCCGACGGTGCTGGTGCAGCAGGTGCTGATGGGATTCCTGATCGCGATGCCGCTGGCCTTCGTCACCGAATTCTTCCTGGTCGCGCGGGCCGATAATTTTTCGCCGCTGGTGCTGGCGGCGCTGCCGCTGTTCATCTTCGGCGCCTACCTGAGCAGCGGCCCGCGCTGGGCCGGCGTGGGGATCGGCATCGGCATGTTCTCGGCCACGCTGGTGGTGCCGACCAACTTCATGCACTACGACGTCGAGTCCTTCATCAGCAGCGAGCTGTCGCTGACGATGGGCGTGGTGGTGGCCTACCTGATGTTCAAGGTGGTGCTGCCGGAGCATACGATGGGCCACAGGGGACACGTCGCCGCCGCGCTGTGGCGCGAGGCGCAACAAGCCTGCACCGCGTCCCTGTACCGCCTGAAGCGCCGCTTCGACAACCGCGTGCGCGATCTTCTGAGCCAGCTGAACGCCGCCTCCGGTCCGGCGCCCAACGACGCCGCGCGCGCAGTGGTGCGGCAGGGCCTGACCTTGCTGGAACTGGGCCACGCCGTGATCGAGCTGCGCCAGCTGATCGCCGCGTCGTACGACGGGCCGGCGCGCGGCAGCCTGCAACTGGTGGTGCGCCAGCTGGCGGCCTATTTGCACGCACCGTCGAACGCCAGCGGCGAAGCGGCGCTGCAATCGATACTCGACGCCGGATCGGCGGTGCGCGCCGCCCTGCCCGACGCCACGCATGAACGGCGCGCGCGCCTGCACACGGCGCTGGCCGACCTGCATTCCATCTACACGTCCTTGCTGGACCAGCTATCAACAGGAGAACCGAATCTTGCACAACCTCATGCCGCGTGAAATCGATTTTTTTGGCGTGCTGCTGCCCGGCGTGCTGCCCATCTTCCTCGGCAGCCTGGTGCTGCAGGTGGCGCTCGACAGCGTGCTGAGTCACGTCGGCGCCTACCGCCGGAGCTGGCACCCGGCGCTGGTGCGCCTGTGCCTGTTCGTCTGCATCTTCAGCGCCTTGCTGGTCACCCTGTATCAATAACCCTACCTGAGAGTCTGCTGTGAGCGCATCTAAAATCTTCCGTTTTTTCCTGACCATGCTGCTGCTGGGCGCAGCCCTGTGGACGGGACGTTCGGCCTGGGACCACTACATGGAATCCGCGTGGACCCGCGACGGCCGCATCAAGGCCGACGTGGTGACCATCAGCGCCGACGTCGCCGGCACCGTGACCGAAGTGCTGGTGCACGACAACCAGCTGGTCAGGCAGGGCGACGTGCTGTTCGTAGTCGACAAGGCGCGCTACCAGAACGCGCTGGCGCAGGCCGGCGCGCTGCTGGCGTCGCAGCAGGTAGAGAAAGGCCGGCGCAGCAAGGAAGCCAGCCGCCGCGCGGCGCTGGACAGTTCCATCGTCTCGGCCGAGAACATGGAAACGGCGGAATTCGCGGTCGGCACGGCGTCGGCCCAGTACCAGGCCGCGCTGGCCGCGCGCAACCTGGCGCAGCTCAATCTGGAACGCACCGTGGTGCGGGCGCCGGTGACCGGCTACGTCACCAACCTGAACGTGCACGCGGGCGACTTCGCCGCCGTCGGCGCGGCCAAGCTGGCGGTCATCAACAGCGCGTCGTTCTACGTGGTCGGCTATTTCGAAGAGACCAAGCTGCCGCTGCTGAAGGTGAACGACAAAGTGGAAGTGCATTTGATGAGCGGCGCGGCGCAGCTGAACGGCCATATCGAAAGCATCGCGCACGGCATCACCGACCGCGACGCGAGCCTGGGCCGCGAACTGCTGGCCGACGTCAACCCGACCTTCAACTGGGTACGCCTGGCGCAGCGCGTGCCGGTCCGCATCCACATCGACCAACAGCCGAAAGGCATGGAGCTGGTGGCCGGCACCACCTGCACGGTGGTGATCCACAGCTAACTCCGGGGTCAGGTCCAAAACCTGGACACGAACTCTACCGTAGCGGTCGCTACGGTAGAGTTCGTGTCCAGGTTTTGGACCTGACCCCGGAGTTTTATCGCGCGCCGCCGGCGTCGACGATGGCACCGCTGACGTAGGACGATTGCGGTCCCAGCAGCCACAGGATGGTCTCGGCGATTTCCTCGGGCTGGCCGCCGCGCTGCAGCGGCACCGTGGACGCCAGCTTGTCGACCCGGCCCGGATCGCCGCCGCTGGCGTGGATCTCGGTGTAGATGATCCCCGGCCGCACGCAGTTGACGCGGATGCCCTCGGCGCCGACCTCCTTGGACAAGCCCAGCGTCAGCACGTCGATCGCCCCCTTGGAGGCGGCATAGTCGATATACACGTTGCCGCCGCCATGGCGCGACGCGCCCGACCCGACGTTGACGATGCCGCCGCCCTGCCCTCCCGCCAGCGTCGACATGCGCTTGACGGCCTCGCGGCTGCACAGGAAGCAGCTGACGATATTGGTGGTGAACACGCGCTGCAGCCGCTCCGCCGACATATCGGCCAGCTTGCACTGCCGCTCCAGGATGCCGACGTTGTTGACCAGCGCCGTCAACGGCCCCAGCTCCGCATCCACGGTGGCGAACAGGCGCAGCACGTCCGCCTCCACGCCGACATCGGCCTGCACCGCGATCGCCTCGCCGCCCTCGGCGACGATCTGCGCGCGCAGCTTCTCCGCCGCCTTGGCGTCGCTGCGGTAGTTGATGCAGACCGCATAGCCGCGGCGGCTCGCCATCAGCGCCGTCGCCGCGCCTATGCCCCGGCCGCCGCCGGTCACCAGTATCACTTGTTTCATCGGATCGCCTTATGAAAAAAGCCCGCTGCCGCGGGCTTGGGGGTATCTTATTTTTCCGGGCTGGTGTGGCTCAGCGCGTAGGTCAGGTGCTGCCACCAGTGCTCGCGCGACTGCACGGTGCGCAGGCATTTCCTATCCAGTTCGCCCTTGAAGATCGGGTCGGCGCACTGCTTGGTGATCAGCGCATTGCGCTGGTTCTCCGCATTGAGCAGCGCAAGGCTCAGCCAGAATATCAGGCCCAGGAACACCACCACCAGGCTCCATGCCACGTGGTTGATGTAGGCCCACTCGAACAGGTTCTCCAGCATAGGTGAAGATTCCTTGTAGATCTTCATTACTTCGCCTTCAACGGCCTTCTTATCGTCGCTCGTAAATTTCATTGCCTTACCCGTCCTTCAAAAAAACTCATTTCTTCGCGGCGCGTTCCTGCAGCGATTTCGCAACCAGGCTATCCAATACCGCGAACATGGCGGCGTGCGCCGCCGGTGCGGAACTCAGGCCGTGACCAGCCACCGCCGGCGAGGTCGTATAGTGACCGTCAATCACCAGATTGGGCGCACTATCCAGTTTATACTGATTTGTCAGCGCCAGGCCGCGTTTCAACTTGGTTTGGACCGCGAAGGAGTTGAAAAATTCCAGGTATTTGGTCTTGTCGACGCCGTTCTTGACCACGAAGTCCAGCAACGCGGCATCGGTGTTCAGGCGGTTGCGCTCGACGTGGATGGCGCGGAAGATCTTCTCGTGCATGCCGTTGCCCAGCGCGTTCATCGCCTCCAGCGTGAAGAAGGCCTTGGCTTGCGCGTCGTCGCCCATGTGCAGGCGGCGGAACACCACCTTGTCGCTGTTCTTCTTGACCCAGTCGGCCATCAGCGGCTCCAGCGCGTTGCAATGCGGGCAATGGTAAAAGAATACTTCCAACACTTCGACCTTCTTGCCGGTGTCGGGACGCGGCGCGTCCACCGTGTTGAAATCCAGCCCATCTTTGAAGTCGGCGGCTTGGGCGCCGGCAGCGGCGGCCATGAAGGCGGCGGTGGCAATCAGGGGGCGCAGGAAACTCAGGAAACGCATAACAGTCCTTCAGCAGGGTTGGGAGGGTAAACGCCGGGAGATTACCACTTTTCACGTTAAGCCGGCCTTAAGGCCGGCGCCGGCGGGCGGTCTCCAGTTTCTCGCACAGCACGGCGATGCCGTCGGCGATGCGCGGCGTGGCGCGCACCAGCAGCTCGCTGTCGAGCATGAACAGGTTGCCGCGCCGGACCGCCAGCATGCCCTTGTACGGCTTCCAGATATTGATGCCGGACTGGCCGTCGTGCTGCTCGCCGCCGATGATCGCTTCCGGATTTTCCTGTAGAACGGCCTCGGTGCCGACCGATGGCGCGGTCACCTTCAGGCCGGCGAACACGTTGCGGCCGCCGCAGATGCGCAGCGCGTCGCTGACGACATGCTCGCCGTTGAGCGTGAACAGCGGCTTTTCCCATATCTGATAGAACACCCGCACCGGCGGGCGCCGCGCGTAGCTCGCCGTCAGCCTGGCCAGCTTCTGGCGGTAGTCGCCGGCGGCCGCCTGCGCCGCCGCCTCGGTGCCCATCAGCTGGCCCAGGCGGGTCAGGCTGGTGGCCACCTCGTCGAGCTTTTTCGGCTCGCTGTAGAAGATCGGGATGTTCAGGCTTTTCAGCTGCGACAGCTGGCGCTCGGTGTTCCCGGTTTGCCAGACCACCAGCAAATCCGGGCGCAACGCCACCACGCGCTCAAGGTCGATCTGGGCGTCGCTGCCGACCAGCGGCACGCGCTTGGCCGCTTCCGGGTAGTCGCTATAGTTCATGGCGCCGACCACGCGGTCGCCGCCGCCGGCCGCGAACAGCAGCTCGGTGATGTGCGGCGCCATCGCGATCACGCGCTGCGCCGGCCTGGCCAGCGTGACGCTGTTGCCGGCATCGTCCTTGACGGTGACGGCGGCGCACTGCGCGCTGACGGCCAGCGCCAGCAACAGCAACGCGCTCGGGACGGCGCCGCGCATCAGAACTCGTAGCGCGCCGAGACTTTCAGCTGGCGGCCGTCCGAAGGATAGATGCCGCCCTTGCAGGCAAACGCTTGCGAGTAGTAGTGCTTGTCCGCCAGGTTCAGGCCGGACAGCGCGAATTCCCACTGGCCGAACTTGCGGGCATAGCGCGCGTCCAGCGTGGTGTAGGAAGGAATCTCGCCGGCGCAGGTGTTGCTGAAGTCCGAGCCGTAGCGCTGGCTGTCGACCCATTGCGCGCCGATGTCGGCCGACTGCACGGCAGTGGCCCAGCTCAGGCGCGCGGTCAACGTGTTGTTCGGCACCAGCACCATCTCCTTGCCGTCGTTGACGCCTTCGGTGAACTTGGCCTGCACGTGCTGGTAGTGCGCGCTGACGCTCCAGTCGGCGGCGATGCGCTGTTCGGCATCGAGCTCGAAGCCCTGGCGGCGGGTCGGATCGAGGTTGGTGTTGGCGCCGAAGCCGAAGTTCAGCGTCGGGTCGTAGAAGATCTCGTTGCTCAGGTTATGACGGAACACGCGGGCGGTGATCTTGCGCGCGCTGTCGGCATAGCTCAGGCCCAGCTCCGCGTCGTGCGATTTTTGCGGCACCAGCGGCTGGTTGTTGGTCGGCGTCGCCGCGTTCTCGTCCGAGTTGGCCACGCGGTAGCTCTGGCCGGCCTTGCCGAACACGGTCAGGTGCGCGACCGGCATGTAGCTGGCCTGCAGTTCCCACGCGTTCAGGCCCTGGTTGACCTTGTAGCCGGTGGTCGAGAAGCCCAGCGGATCGGCGAAGTCCTTGTCGAACATCTCGCGGCGCACGCCGGCCGAGACGCGGCCTTCATGGGCGGCGTCGAAGCGCAGCTCGTCGCGCAGGTACACGGCTTTCGAGTGCTGGCTGGCGTCGGCGGCGGAGAACGACGACGCCGTGGTGCGGTTCCACACGATCAGGTCGACGCCGGCCACCACTTCGTTCAGCATGCCGCCGATCTCGCCCAGGCGGCGCAGGCGCGGCGAGAACTGGGTCTGCTTGCTGTCGTAGGTGGAGCTGGACGGGAAGCCGCCGAAGACGTAGGTCGATTCCACCGTCTTCTTGCGGTACGAGAGGTCGGCGGCCAGGTCGAAGCCGGCCACGCGGTACTGGCCGAAGACGGTCAGGCGATCGTAGTCGAGCGCGCCGTTGTCGTCCGGCGTCAGTGTCTGGCGCGGGTTGGCGTTGAACTGGGCCTCGCTCAGCGAACCGGCGAAGCGCATGTCCTGGCGCGCGCCTTCGTAGCGGAAGCCGATGCGGCTGTCGTTGGCGTACCATTGCGCGCCGCCGCTGAAGTGGGTTTGCTTGAATTCGTTGTTGTCGCGGTAGTTGTCGGTGCGCTGGGTGCCCAGCGTGGCATCGGCGGCAAAGCCGTTCCAGGCCTGCGCGCCGGAGACCCGCACTTCGCCGGCGTTGAACCGGCCGCCTTCGACGAACACGCTGCCGCGGCTGGCGGCCTTGCCGGGACGCTTGGTGACGATGTTGATCACGCCGCCGGTGGCGCCGTCGCCATACAGTACGCTGGCGCCGCCGCGCGTGATTTCGATGCGGTCCACGCTGTCGACCGGGATGCCCGACAGGACGGCGTTGAGCAATTCATTTTCCGACAGGCGCACGCCGTCCAGCACGATCACCATGTTCTGGCTGCTGTTGGTGCCGAAGCCGCGCAGGTCGAGGCCGAAGTCCGGGCTGCCGTCCAGGCTCTGGCGGCCGTACACGCCGCCGATCTTGCGGATCGCCGCGTTGATGTCGCTGGCGCCGGAGCGCCGGATTTCTTCCGCCGAGATGACCGTGGCGCCGATCGGGGCCAGCGCCGGGTCGGCGTCGAAGCGCGAGCCGGTGATGATGACGGGAGCGAGGATCTGGCCGGCCTGCGAGGCGTCTTCCGCCATGGCGGTCACGGGAGCGGCGGCGGTAAAGCACAGGGAAACGGCGACGGCCAGCTGGCGCGGGCGGAATGCGGAAGAAATCATGATAAATCGTTTTCAAAAAAGACATCCGCCTGCGTCCCCGCAAGCTGGAAGTGTACGGAAGCCGCCGATCAACGGCGCTTCCCCCTGTCTGGCCGATATCCGGGCTTGCAGGCGCGCGTTGGCGCTTGCGTTACCGTTGCGGGGGCAGCACACCTTGGCCGCGCGCTGGAAAGCGCCGGCGGCCTGTGTTTCCCGTTTAACCACGCATGTGAGCACAGGCGCGGCACCAGAACCCCGGCATTATACCCCTCGATCATTAACAATTTAGATAGGATCTATCTATATTTCCGGCATTGATTGCGGGGGCCGGCGTCCTTATAGTAGATGCATACTGAAACCGGAGCCTTGCCATGACCACGCAAACCTTACCCACTTATTTCCTCTCCCACGGCGGCGGCCCCTGGCCGTTCATGATGGACCAGGTCGGCCACCTGTATGGCCAGCTGGACGCGTCGCTGCGCGACATCCCGCGCCAGATCGGCGTCACGCCGAAGGCGGTGCTGGTGATTACCGCGCACTGGGAAGGGCGCGACTTCATGCTGTCGTCGTCGGCCAAGCCGCCGATGATCTACGACTACGGCGGCTTCCCGCCGCACACCTACGAGGTGCAGTACAGCGCACCGGGATCGCCGGAACTGGCAGTGCAGGTCAAGGCGCTGCTGGACGCGGGCGGCCATGCGGCGCAGCTGGACGGCCAGCGCGGTTTCGACCACGGCACCTTCAGCGCCATGTATCCGGTGTATCCGAAAGCGGACGTGCCGATCGTGCAGCTGTCGCTCAAGCACGGGCTCGATCCGAAGACGCACCTGGAAGTGGGCCGCTTGCTGGCGCCGTTGCGCAAGGAAGGCGTGCTGATTGTCGGCAGCGGCCTGAGTTACCACAACCTGCGCGCGTTCAACGCGCAGGGCGCGGCGGCCTCGCATGCGTTCGACGACTGGCTGCGCGCCGCGATGGCGCTGCCGCCGGCCGAACGCACGGCGGCCTTGATGGCATGGGACAAAGCGCCGGCCGCCCGCATGGCGCACCCGCGCGAAGAGCATCTGCTGCCGCTGATGGTGGTCGTGGGCGCGGCGGAAAACGAAACCGCCGCCGTGCCATACCATGAGGACGCGTTCATGGGATCGCTGGCTGTCACCAGCTTCCGCTTCGGCTAAAAATCCGGGGTCAGGTCCAAAACGCGGACACGAGCTCTACCTTAGCAGTAGCTAAGGTAGAGCTCGTGTCCGCGTTTTGGACCTGACCCCGGAGTTGCTTTAGGTGCCGCGCTTGCCGTTGGCGTAGGCGGCGGCTTTTTCGGCGGCGATGGCGGCTTTTTCGGCGGCCTTGGCGGCCGCTTCCACCGCGTAGACGTCGAGACGCTGTTTGCGGCTGGCCGGCGTCTCCAGCGAGATGCGGCCCAGCGCGCCGCTGCGGTAGTCGCCCAGGAAGGTGTGCGCGGCTTTTTCGTAATCGAGGTCGCCGCCCTTCTGGCGGAAACCACGCTTGGCGCCGATGCCCTCGACCACCGCGATGGCGTCGAATTTCTCGATTTCCTTGAAGCCGTAGCGCGCCACCAGCAGCGCCGGATAGTGCAGCAGCAGTTCGCCGGCCAGGAACTCGGCGACTTCTTCCTCGATCAGCGCGTTCGAGCCGATCGCGTGGCTGGCGGCCAGCATCAGGCCGTCGCTCGGCAGCGCGATCTTCGGCCACAGCATGCCCGGCGTGTCGACCAGGATGGTGTTCTTGTCCAGGTAGAGCTTCTGCTGCTGCTTGGTGACCGCCGGCTCGTCGCCGACCTTGGCCACCTTGCGCTTCAGCAGCGCGTTCATCAGGGTCGACTTGCCGACGTTGGGGATCCCCATGATCATGATGCGCAGCGGCTTGGTCGGCACGCCGCGGTGCGGCGCCAGCTGCTTGGCCAGTTCCGGCACGCGCGCGACGTCGGCCGGCTTCTTGGTCGTCATGGCGAACGCGGTCACGCCTTCCTGCGCGTTGTAGTAGTTGACCCAGGCCGCCGTGGCGGCCGGATCGGCCAGGTCGATCTTGTTGAGGATCTTCAGGCACGGACGCTGGCGGAACTTGCGCAGTTCCTCCACCATCGGATTGGTGCTGGCCTCGGGCAGGCGCGCGTCGACCACCTCGATCACCAGATCGGTGTTCTCCATCTGCTCCGCCGCCTTCTTCTTGGCGGCGTTCATGTGCCCCGGGTACCATTGTATCGACATGCTCTGGCCTTCAAAATCGTTCTGACAATCCGCTATTTTACCTGCTGGCCCGTCCGGACTTCGGATATGATGAGGCGCTTTTTCCTTTTTCTGATTATATAAACAATATTATTTTCAAACCGGAGTGCTGAAGATGAGCATAACTGCACCGTCCAACCCGAAGGAAATCACCCTTCGCGGCATTATCCTGGGCATTCTGATTACGCTGGTGTTTACGGCGGCGCAGGTCTACCTGGGCCTGAAAGTCGGCCTGACCTTCGCCACCTCGATCCCCGCCGCCGTGATCTCGATGGCCCTGCTGAGCGCCTTCAAGGACGCCACCATCCAGGAAAACAACATCGTCCAGACCATCGCCTCGGCCGCCGGCACGCTGGCCTCGGTGATCTTCGTGCTGCCCGGCCTGCTGATGGTGGGCTGGTGGGCGCACGTGCCGTTCTGGCCGACCTTCGGCGCCTGCGCCGTCGGCGGCGTGCTGGGCGTGATGTACACGGTGCCGCTGCGCCGCGCGCTGGTGTCGCAGTCCGACCTGCCGTATCCGGAGGGCGTGGCCGCCGCTGAAGTGCTGAAGGTCGGCATGGCGTCGCGCGCCGGCGCGGCCGAGGGCAAGGCCGGCCTGCGCGCCGTGGTCTGGGGCAGCGTCGCGTCGGCGCTGTTCGCCGCCGGCTCGGCCGTCAAGATCATGGCCGGCGAAGTGTCGATCTTCTTCCGCACCGGCGCCGGCGCCACCGGCATCGGCGCCTCGAGCTCGCTGGCGCTGATCGGCGCCGGCCACCTGATGGGCATCACGGTCGGCATCGCGATGCTGGCCGGCCTGGTCATCGCCTGGGGCATCATGGTGCCGCTGATGACATCCCTGACGCCGGCCGCCGCCGGCGCCGACGCCGCCGGCCAGGCGCTGTCGATCTGGTCCAAGGAAGTGCGCATGATGGGCGCCGGCGTGATCGGCACCGCCGCCATCATCACCCTGGCCGGCCTGGCCCAGCCCATCCTGGGCGGCCTGAAGTCGGCCATGGAAACCGCGCGCAAGTCCAAGCTCGAAGGCGCCGTCATCGAGCGCACCGAGCAGGACATTCCCATCTTCATCGTCGGCCTGGTGACCCTGATCGCCATGGTGCCCGCCGGCTGGCTGCTGGCCAGCTTCCTGCAGGGCGGCCCGCTGTCCGCACTGGCGCTGCCGCTGGTGGCGGTCGGCATCGGCTACATCCTGATCGCCGGCATGTTCGCCGCCGCCGTCTGCGGCTACATGGCGGGCCTGATCGGCTCCTCCAATTCGCCGGTGTCCGGCATCGCCATCCTGACCATCCTCGGCGCCGCGCTCAGCGTGGGCATGGTGGGCCGCAGCGTGATGGGCCCGGAAATCGCCCATGCGCTGATCGCCTTCGCGCTGTTCGTCACCACCGTGGTGCTGGCCGTGGCCGTGATCGGCAACGACAACCTGCAGGACTTGAAGACCGGCCAGCTGGTCAACGCCACCCCGTGGAAGCAGCAGGTCGGCCTGCTGATCGGCGTCGCCGCCGGCTCCTGCGTGGTGCCGCCGGTGCTGGAGCTGCTGAACCACGCCAACGGCTTCGTCGGCGCGCCGAATCTCGATTCGATCTCCGACCAGCCGCTGGCCGCGCCGCAGGCGCTGCTGATCTCGACGCTGGCCAAGGGCGTCATCGGCGGCAACCTGCAGTGGAACCTGCTGGGCTACGGGGCCCTGGTCGGCCTGCTGCTGGTGCTGATCAACTTCGCGCTGAAAAAATCCAGCGGCAACAAGTACAGCCTGCCGCCGCTGGGCGTGGGCCTGGCCATCTACCTGCCGAGCGCGGTGATCACGCCGGTGGTGATCGGCGCCGTGGCCGGCTACCTGTTCGACCGCGCGGTCGAGAAGCAGGCCGGCGGCGAGACCGCCAAGCGGCTGGCGGTGCTGGTGATGTCCGGCTTCATCGTCGGCGAGAGCCTGTTCAACGTCGCGCTGGCCGGCCTGATCGTGCTGTCCGGTCAAGGCGAGCCGCTGGCCATCGCCAACTCGCTGAGCGAACACCACACCATGATCGTCTCGCTGCTGGTCGGCATCGCCGTGGTCTGGGGCCTGTACCGCTGGTCGGCCAGGAACGGCCGCGCAGTCAACGCCTGATAGACAAAAAAGCAAGTCTCCTCTATGATTGCCTTATTGCAATCATAGAGGTCCAAATGAAACGTTCCGCGCTGCTCCGCCCGCTCTTCTTGTTGTGCGCCATCCCGGCCGGCCCAAGCGCCAGCGCCGCCGACGAGCTGCCCAGCGTCGCCAGCTTTTTCCAAACGCCGCAAATCGATCACGTGACCCTGTCGCCCGAGGGCGGCTATGTGGCGATGACGGTCATGCTGGCCGAAGGCAAGCAGGCGCTGGTGGTGCGCAACACCGCCGCCCCAGCCGAGGCAAGCGTGGTCAGCCAGATGGATACGGGGCTGGTGACCTTCTACGACCTGCATTGGGTCAACGAAAAGCGGATCGGCTACACGGTCAAAAACATGTTCATGGGCTCCAGCGTCAACCTCGACGAATTCGCGGCCGACCGCGACGGCGGCAACCGCCGGCATCTCATCAACGGCAACTGGGCGCACACGGAGGAACGGCCGATCGGCTCGCTGCTGGCTTCGCGCACCCTGACGGCGGACTATGCTTTTCACAGCGTCACGTATGACGGCTCCGACGACATCGTGGTCGAGAAATACACCTGGAATAACGTCGACCTCACGCCGGCATCGTCGCGCGTGCACCGCCTCAACACGCGCACCGGGCAGCTCCACGCCGCCTTCGAGGGCGCCCAGCCGGAGGCCAGCCGCACCTGGATCACGGACGGCAACGCCGTGCCGCGGGTGGTGATGTCGGTGGTCAAGGGGCGCTGCATCAGTTCGTACCGCAAGCCCGACGAACCCACCTGGACCCAGATCGACAGCGGCGAATGCTTCAAATCCAAGCGCTTCACGCCGTTGTTCTTCGACGGCGCCGACACGCTGTTCGTCCAGGCCGTTCACAAGGATCTGGCGGCGCTGTTCCGCTACGACCTGCACACCATGAAGCTGGCCAGCGAACCCATCGTTGAAACGGCCGGCTTCGATTTCTCCGGCGAGCCGGTGATCGACTATGCCTCCAAACGCCTGCTCGGCATCCACCTCAATACCGATGCCGGCGGCACCATCTGGATCCATCCCACGCTCAAGGCCGAACAGGCGAAGATCGACGCCGCCCTGCCCGGCGCCATCAATACCATCATCTGCGCCCGCCTGTGCCTGGCCTCGCCGGTGCTGCTGGTCCAATCCAGCTCCGACCGCCAGCCGGCCATGTACGCGCTGTACACGCGCGCCAGCGGCCAGTTGGTCGGCCTCGGCAGCAGCCATCCGGACATCAAGCCGGCGCAGATGGGCAGCCGCAGCTTCCACCGCTATGCCGCGCGCGACGGCCGCGCCATCCCCGCCTATGTGACCATGCCCGCCGCCAAGGCCGGCGGGCCGCGGCCGGCCGTGGTGCTGGTGCACGGCGGCCCCGGCGTGCGCGGCAGCTCCTGGGAGTGGGATCGCGAGGCGGCGTTCCTGGCCTCGCGCGGCTATGTCGTGATCCAGCCGGAGTTTCGCGGCGGCGCCGGCTTCGGCGCGGCCCATTTCGAGGCGGGCTGGAAGCAATGGGGCGGCGCCATGCAGGACGACCTGGCCGACGCCGCGCAATGGGCCGTCAAGCAGGGCTGGGCCGACCCCAAGCGCATCGGCATCATGGGCGCCAGCTACGGCGGCTACGCCACGCTGATGGGGCTGATCAAGGATCCGCAGATCTTCCGCGCCGGCGTCGAGTGGGCCGGCGTGACCGACATCAAGCTGATGTTCACCTCGCTCGAATCGGATATGTCGGAGGAGAACCTCGGCTACAGCATGCGCACGCTGGTCGGCGATCCGGACACCGACGCCGCCCTGTTCGCCAAAAACTCGCCGCTGCTGCGCGCGGCCGAGCTGAAACAGCCGCTGCTGATGGCGCACGGCAGCGACGACCGCCGCGTGCCGATGGCGCACGCCGACAAGTTCCGCTCGGCGGTCCAAGCCCACAACCGCAATGTGACCAGCATCGTCTACGACAACGAAGGCCACGGCTGGCGCAACGAGAAAAACCAGATCGATTTCTGGCAAAGGGTCGAGGCCTTCCTCGACAGGAACCTGAAGCAGGCGCCGTAGTTTCCTCGCCCAGCCGCAGCAGTAGACAAAAAAGCAAGCAACCTCTATGATTGCCTTATTGCAATCATAGAGGCTCGCATGAAACCCTCCCCGCTGTCCCGACTTGTCCTGCTGCTGGCGCTGGCCGGCAACGCCTGCGCCGCCCCGCCCGCCGAGAGTTTTTTCCAGGACCCGAGCGTCAGCCATGTGCAGCTGTCGCCGCAGGGCGGCTATGTCGCGCTGGTGAACGCGCTGCCGGGCGGCGTCGGCGTGCTGGCGGTGCGCGACACCAGCGACCCGGGCAAGGTCAACGTCATCATCAAGACCACCGACCTGGAGACCATCACCGCGGTCCACTGGATCAACGAGAACCGCATCGGCTTCACCATCAAGAACCTGCGCATCGAGTTCGAGGGCAACCTGGATGAAATGGCGGCCGACCGCGACGGCGCCAACCTGGCGCACCTGATCTCGGGCAACTGGGAGCACCAGCGCGAAATGACCGGCAGCTCCATCAAGGCCCAGATGCTGACCGCCGACTACGCGTTCTACGACGTCGCGCACGACGGCTCGGACGACATCCTGGTGGAAAAATACACCTGGAACAATATCGACCGCCAGCCCGACCATTCGCGCCTGTACCGCCTCAACACCCGCACCCGCCAGCTGCGCGCGACCTTCGAGGGCAACCAGCCGGCCGCCGCCAAGTACTGGCTGACCGACAGCAAGGACGTGCCGCGCGTGGTGACCTCGCGCATCAACGGCCGCTGCATCGCCTCCTACCGCAGGGCCGACGACAGCGCCTGGAGCGAGCTGGAAAACGGCGTCTGCTACCAGGACCTGCGCTTCACGCCGCAGTTCTTCGACGGCAGCGACACGCTGTACGTGCGCGCCAACCACCACGGCTACGCCGCGCTGTTCCGCTACGACCTGAAGAACCTGAAGATGAGCAAGGAGCCCTTCATCTCCGTGCCCGGCTTCGATTTCAGCGGCACGCCGGAGACCGACAGCACCACCGGCAAGCTGATCGGCATCCACCTGCAGACCGACGCCGGCACCACCGTCTGGCTGGAGCCGGCGATGAAGGCCGAGCAGGCCAGGATCGACGCCCTGCTGCCCGCCACCACCAACACCATCCACTGCGCCAACGCCTGCCTGGCGGCGCCGGTGCTGCTGGTGGTGGCGTCCTCGGACCGCGAGCCCGACCAGTACATCCTGTACACCCGCGCCAGCGGCAAGCTGCTCGGCCTGGGCGCCTCGCATCCGGACATCGACGCCAAGCAGATGGGCATGCGCGACTTCCACCGCTTCAAGGCGCGCGACGGCCGCGAGATCCCGGCCTATGTCACCCTGCCGCCGGGCAAGACGGCCGGTCCGCTGCCGGCCGTGGTGCTGGTGCACGGCGGCCCGAGCGTGCGCGGCGCCTACTGGGACTGGGACGACGAGGCCCAGTTCCTGGCCTCGCGCGGCTACGTGGTGATCCAGCCCGAGTACCGCGGCGGCACCGGCTTCGGCTCGCAGCACTTCCAGGCCGGCTGGAAGCAATGGGGCGGCACCATGCAGGACGACCTGGCCGACGCCGCGCAATGGGCGGTCAGCCAGGGCTGGGCCGATCCCAGGCGCATCGGCATCATCGGCGCCAGCTACGGCGGCTACGCCACGCTGATGGGTCTGATCAAGAACCCGGAGATCTTCCGCGCCGGCGTCGAATGGGCCGGCGTCACCGACATCGGCCTGATGTTCGACACGCCGTATTCGGACGCCTCGCGCGAGACGCTGAACTACAGCATGCGCACGCTGATCGGCGATCCGGACAAGGACGCCGAACTGTTCCGCAAGAACTCGCCGCTGCTGCGCGCGGCCGAGCTGAAACAGCCGCTGCTGATGGCGCACGGGCTGGAAGACCTGCGCGTGCCGGTGGTGCACGCCGACCGCTTCCGCAGCGCCGTCAAGCAGCACAACCCCGCCGTCGAATTCATCACCTACAGCAACGAAGGCCACGGCTGGCGCCACGCCGACAACCGCATCGCGTTCTGGAAGCGGGTCGACGCCTTCCTCGACCAGCACCTCAAGCAGGCGCCGTAGTCTTTTAAGCCGACTCCTACCCGGCATCGGCCTGTGTGCCGATGGTGCGCGCGCGCGCCGGGCTCCATGATGGTGCTTCACCATCTTTGGAGGCCCTGCCATGCGCGCTCTTGTCTACCATTCGGCCCACGAGGTCAAAGTCGACACGGTTCCCGATCCCATCATCCAGGAAGCCGACGACGTCATCATCCGGATCACCGCCACGGCGATCTGCGGCTCGGACCTGCACCTGTACCGCGGCAAGGTGCCGGGCATGAAAGCGGGCGACATCCTCGGCCACGAGTTCATGGGCGTGGTGGTCGAGGCCGGCTCCGGCGTCAGCCGCCTGCGCAAGGGCGACCGCGTGGTGGTGCCCTTCGTGATCGCCTGCGGCGGCTGCTATTTCTGCGACATGCGGCTGTACGCGGCCTGCGAGACCACCAATCCCGGCCGCGGCGCGATCGCCGGCAGGAACGCGCTGCGCCCGGGCGCCGCGCTGTTCGGCTACACCCACCTGTACGGCGGCGTGCCGGGCGGCCAGGCCGAGTACGCGCGGGTGCCGAAGGCGAACGTCGGCCCGATCAAGATCCCCGCGCAGCTGGCCGACGAGAAGGTGCTGTTCCTCAGCGATATCCTGCCGACCGGCTACCAGGCGGTGCTCGACGCCGGCGTCGGCGAAGGCGACAGCCTGGCCATCTTCGGCGCCGGCCCGGTCGGCCAGATGGCGGCCGCCTGCGCGCGCATGCTGGGGGTGTCGACCATCTTCATGGTCGACCACCATCCCTACCGGCTGGAGTTCGCGCGCGCCGCCTACGGCGCCATCCCGATCGACTTCGACCAGGTCGACGCGGCCGAGGTCATCATCGACAACACCGCCAACCGCGGCGTCGACGCGGTGATCGACGCGGTCGGCTTCGAGGCCAGGGGCAGCGCGCTGGAGACGGCGCTGACCAGCCTGAAACTGGAGGGCAGCAGCGGCTCGGCGCTGCGCCAGTGCATCGCCGCCGTGCGGCGCGGCGGCATCATCAGCGTGCCCGGCGTGTACGCCGGCTTCATCCACGGTTTCCTGTTCGGCGACGCCTTCGAGAAAGGCATCAGCTTCCGCACCGGGCAGACGCACGTGCAGCGCTACATGCCGGAGCTGCTGGAATTGATCGAGGACGGCAAGCTGCAGCCGGAGGCGATCATCTCGCACCGCCTGCCGCTGGAGCAGGCGGCCGAGGGCTACCGCATCTTCGACCGCAAGGAAGACAGCTGCCGCAAGGTGATCCTGCGCCCCGACGCCGCCTAGCCGGCGGCGGCTACAGGTCCGCCAGCGCCTTGACGTGCGCCACCACGCTGCGGCCCAGCGCCGACAGGTTGTAGCCGCCTTCGAGGCAGCTGACGATGCGGTCTTTCGCATACAGCCGCGCGATCTCCATCACCTGCTGCGTGATCCACGCATAATCCGCCTCCACCAGGCCCATGCCGCCGATGTCGTCCTCGCGGTGGGCGTCGAAGCCGGCCGAGATGAAGATCATCTCCGGCCGGAACGCGTGCAGCGCCGGCAGCCATTGCTCGTTGACGATGCGGCGCACCGCGTCGCCCTTGGTGTGGACCGGCACCGGCACGTTGACCAGGTTGGCGCTCACCGGCAGCGGCTCGTTGTACGGATAGAAGGGATGCTGGAAGAAGCTCACCATCAGCGCGCGCGGCTCGTTGAGGAAGGCTTCCTCGGTGCCGTTGCCGTGATGGACGTCGAAGTCGACGATGGCCACCCGCGCCAGGCCGCGCGCGTCCAGCGCGTGCTTGGCGGCGACGGCGACGTTGTTGAACAGGCAGAAGCCCATCGGCTCGACCGGCCGCGCATGGTGGCCGGGCGGACGCACCGCGCAGAAGGCATTGGCGATCTCGCCGTCGATGACGGCGTCGGTCGCGGCCACGGCGGCGCCGGCGGCGCGCTGCGCGGCGCGCCAGCTCCAGGCGTTGAGCGAGGTGTCGCCGTCGATCGGATAGGTGTCGCCTTCGGCCGGCACGTTGTCGCGGACGATGGCGATGGCGTTGCGGCTGTGGTTGCGCTCCAGGTCGGCGACGTCCACCAGCGGCGCCTCGCGGTAGTCCAGCAGGTCGCTGATGTGCGACCCGATCAACTGGTCGGAGATCGCCTGCAGGCGCGCCGGGGATTCGGGGTGCCAGTCGCCCATGTCGTGGCGCTGGCAATCTGGATGGCTGTAGATGGCTGTGGTCATGTCACTGATTTGTCTGCTACTGCGATAGAATCGCTCATTAGGCGCTAATCTACCATAGCTGATCAACCATAGACATCATGTACACAAAATTGCACGCGGCGGCACGGCAGGTCGGCGAGATCATCGTCGGCAAGGACTTACAAATCCGGCAGGCGCTGACCTGCCTGCTGGCCGGCGGCCACCTGCTGGTGGAGGACGTGCCGGGCGTGGGCAAGACCACGCTGGCGCATGCGCTGTCGATTTCGCTGGGGCTGCGCTTCAACCGCATCCAGTTCACCAGCGACCTGCTGCCGGCCGACGTCAACGGCATCTCGATCTATGAGCGCGAGAAGAACGGCTTCGTGTTCCATCCGGGGCCGGTGTTCACCCAGGTGCTGCTGGCCGACGAGATCAACCGCGCCACGCCGAAGACCCAATCGGGGCTGCTGGAGGCGATGGAGGAGCGCCAGGTCAGCGCCGACGGCGTCACGCGGCCGCTGCCGGAACCGTTCTTCGTCATCGCCACCCAGAACCCGACCCACCAGATCGGCACCTTCCCGCTGCCGGAGTCGCAGCTGGACCGCTTCCTGATGTGCCTGTCGCTGGGTTACCCGGACGCCGCCGCCGAACGCGCGCTGCTGATGGGCGAGGACCGCCGCCTGATGCTCAAGTCGCTGCCGGCGGCGATGACGCCGGCCGAGCTGGCGCAGGCGCAGCTGGCGCTGCGCCAGATCCACGCGGCGCCGTCGCTGATCGACTACGTGCAGGCGCTGGCGGCCGCCTCGCGCCAGAACGGCATGTTCGCCGAGGGCCTGAGCCCGCGCGCCGCCATCGCGCTGCTGCAGGCCGCGCGCGCCTGGGCCGCGCTGGAGGGCCGCGACCACGTGCTGCCGGAGGACGTGCAGGCGGTGCTGGTGCCGGTCTGCGCGCACCGCCTGCGGCCGCTGAAGGCGGCGCACGGCGTGGCGCTGGCCAGCCGCGACCTGGTGCTGCAGCTGCAAAAGTCGGTGCCCGTCTAAGCGGCCATGGCCTCCCCGCTGCGCACGCTGTACCGCAAAGGCCGCGACCAGTGGCTGTTCCAGCTGGGCGACAGCGAGCCCGGCACCGTCACGCTGGGCATGCGCCGCGTGTTCATCGTGCCGACCCGGCCCGGCATCGCCTTCGTCGGCCTGCTGCTGGTGATGCTGATCGGCGCCCTCAACTACAACCTGGGCCTGGGCTTCGCGCTGACCTTCTTCACCGGCGCCTGCGCGATCGCCGACATGTACCTGACCGCCAGGAACCTGGCCATGCTGCAGCTGGCGCCGGGCCGCGCGCCGCCGGTGTTCGCCGGCGAGGAGGCGCAGTTCGAGCTGCACCTGCACAACCGCACCAGGCGCGACCGCTACGCCGTGTGGCTGGGCTTCCAGGCCGACGGCGAGCCGCGCCAGGTCACCGACATCCCGGCCGGCGGCGCCAGCGCGGTGCAGCTGTCGGCGCCCACCACCCGGCGCGGCTGGCTGGCGGCGCCGCGCATCCGGCTGCTGACGCGCTTTCCGCTCGGCCTGTTCCGCGCCTGGAGCTACTGGCGGCCGGACGTCCGGCTGCTGGTGTATCCGGCGCCCGAGCTGCCGGCGCAGCCGCTGCCGTCCAGCGGCGCCGCCAGCGAGGACGGCCACGGCACGGTGGGGCTGGACAATTTCGCCGGCATCCGCAGCTACCAGGCCGGCGACCCGATGCGTCACCTGGCCTGGCGCCAGATCGCGCGCCACGATCCGGCGCTGGGCGGGCAGCTGGTCACCAAGCACTTCGAAGGCGGCGCGGTGGCCGAGCTGTGCCTCGATTTCGCCGCGCTGCCGCTGCAGATGGACCTGGAAGCGAAGCTGTCGCGCATGACGCGCTGGGTGCTGGAGGCCGAGCGGCGCGCCCTGCCCTACAGCTTCCGGCTGGCGCAGCACGACTACGGCCCGGCCCTCGGCGACGCCCACCAGGCGGCCTGCCTGCGCGCGCTGGCGCTGTTCGGCGCCGAGGGCCGCGCATGAACCGCTGGGCGCCGCGCCTGACGCGCGACAAGTCCGACACGCTGCTGCTGCTGACGGCCGCGCTGATGGTGCTGGCGCCGCACTTCGGCCACCTGCCGCTGTGGACCAGCGCCGGCGTCTGCGCCACGCTGCTGTGGCGCGCCGCGATCACTTGGCGCGGCCAGCGCATGCCGCCGATCTGGCTGCTGCTGCCGGTGTCGGTGGCGGCGATGGGCGGAGTCTACCTCAGCTACCGCACCTTGCTGGGGCGCGACGCCGGCGTCGCCATGCTGGCGCTGCTGCTGGCCTTCAAGCTGCTGGAGATGCACGCCCGGCGCGACCTGTTCGTGGTGGTCTTCCTCAGCTTCTTCGTGCTGCTGACCAGTTTCTTCTACTCGCAATCGATGCCGACCGCGCTGTTCATGATCGCCACCCTGGTGGTGCTGCTGACGGCGCAGCAATCGTTCCAGTACACCGGCGCGGTGCCGCCGCTGGGCCGGCGCCTGCGCGACGCGGCCAGGCTGGCGCTGCTGGCCGCGCCGCTGGCGCTGCTGCTGTTCGTCGGCTTCCCGCGCATCCAGGGGCCGCTGTGGGGCTTGCCGGGCGACGCCCACGGCGGCAAGACCGGCATTTCCGACAGCATGGCGCCGGGCACGCTGTCGTCGCTGGCGCAGTCGGAGGAGGTGGCGTTCCGCGTGCGCTTCCTCGACCCGGCGCCGGCGCGCAACCAGCTCTACTGGCGCAGCATCGTGCTGGGCGACTACGACGGCCGCACCTGGACCCGCGTGCCGCGCCGGCGCGGGCTGCAGCGGCTGGACGTGGCCATCGAGGCCCGCGGCCGGCCGCTGCGCCACGAGATCACGATGGAGGCGACCGGCAAGCGCTGGCTGGCGCTGCTGGAGCTGGCCGGCCCCGATTTCAGCGTGCCCGGCCACCGCGTGCGCGATTCGGACGAGATGGAGCAGTTCACCATGGACCCGGTCACGCAACGGCTGCGCTTTGCCGCCGGCGCCTACCTCGACTACCGGCTGCAGGCCGGCGAACAGCCCGAGCGCATGCGGCGCTGGCTGGAGCTGCCGGCCGGCTTCAACCCGCGCACGCTGGCGCTGGCGCGGCAGCTGCGGCAGGCGGCGCCGGGCGCCGGGCCGGACCAGCCGGGCCGGCTGGACCAGCAGTTGAGCGAGCTGGTGCTGGCCCGCTTCCGCAAGCAGGCCTACCGCTACACGCTGGAGCCGCCGCTGCTGGGCCGCGACGCGGTCGACGAGTTCCTGTTCGACAGCAAGGCCGGCTTCTGCGAACACTACGCCGGCGCCTACGTGGTGCTGATGCGGGCCATGGGCGTGCCGGCGCGCGTGGTGACCGGCTACCAGGGCGGCGAGATGAACCCGGTCGACGGCTACCTGACCGTGCGCCAGTCCGACGCCCACGCCTGGGCCGAGATCTGGAGCGCCGGCGCCGGCTGGCGCCGGGTCGACCCGACCGCCGCCGTCGCCCCCGAGCGGGTGTCGCGCAACCTGGCGCGGGCGCTGCCGCAGCCGGCCGGCTTCGGCCTCGGTGCCTTGATCGAATTGCAAAACGATCCCGATTCGTGGCTGGCGCAACTCAGATTCAGCTATGCGGCGATGAATAATTCTTGGAATCAATGGGTACTGGATTACAATCCAGAGAGGCAGCGGAGTTTCCTTGGAGAACTAGGCGCGGCCTTCGGCAACTGGCGCACGGCGCTCGGCGCGGCGCTGGTGGCGCTGCTGGCGGCGGCGCTGCGCCGGCGCCGGCGGCGCCGGCCGGCCGATGCGCTCGACGGGCTGTACCAGGCCTTTTGCCGGCAACAGGCGCGCTACGGTTATGCGCGCCGGCCGGACGAAGGCCCGGCCGGCTACGCGGCGCGCCTGCGGGCGATGCGGGCCAGCCGGGAAAAACACGCTGCGATGGACCAGTTCTTGACCTTGTACGGCGCGCTGAAGTATGGCGCGCCCAAGCCCGATACACGACCGGCGTCGCTGGCGACGCTGAAAACACTGCTACCTTTATGCCGATGAAGACCTTGATTTCCGCCCTGCTGCTGAGTGCAGCGACCCTCAGCCCGTGCAGCCACGCCGCCGTCGATCCCTACGGCTACAAGCTGCCGCCGAGCATGCAGCCGAAGAAGAAGGCCCCGGCCAGGAAGAAAGGGCCGCCGCCGGTCGACTATGTCGGCGAGTTCGTCAACTTCGGCGACTGGAAGGAGGTGCGCGTCTTCCTCGACGAGGTCGCCACGCGCGACGGTTTCGACCGCGCCGAGCTGAATACGCTGATGGGCCAGGTGCGCTATGTGGATTCGGCCGTGCAGCTGGTCAAGCCGGCGCCGCCGGGCAAGCCGAAGAACTGGCAAGCCTACAGCCGCCTGACGGTCGAGCCGGCGCGGATCGACGGCGGCGTCAAGTTCTGGAATGACAACCTCGACGCGCTCAACCGCGCCGAGGCGCTGTACGGCATCCCGGCCGAGATCCTGGTCGGCATCATCGGCGTCGAGACCGTGTACGGCCGCAACACCGGCCGCTTCCGCGTGGTCGACGCCCTGACCACGCTGGCCTTCTCCTATCCGGAAGCGCCGCAGCGGCGCGAGCGCATGGCCTTCTTCCGCGGCGAGCTGGAGGCGGTGCTGCTGTTCGCGCGCCAGAACGGCATCGATCCGCTCTCGCTCAAGGGCTCGTTCGCCGGCGCCATCGGCATGCCGCAGTTCATGCCCAGCAGCGTGATGAAATACGCGGTGGACTTCGACGGCAGCGGCAAGATCGACCTGCTCGGATCGAGCAGCGACGCCATCGGCAGCGTGGCCGCCTTCCTGTCCGGCCACGGCTGGGAGCGCGACAAGACCGGCCCGCTGGTGTACGCGGCGGCCGTGTCGCCGAGCCGCGCGTGGGAAGCGATGATCAACCAGGGCCTGGTGGCCAAGTACCACGCGCCGGAACTGAACGCGGCCGGCGTCACCACCGCCCTGCCGGTGCCGGAACTGCAGACCTACGGCCTGGTCGACCTGCAGAACGGCGCCGAGCCGACCGAGTACTGGCTGGCCAACACCAATTTCTTTGCGATCACGCAATACAACCGCAGCTATTTCTACGCAATGTCGGTGGTGGAGCTGGGCCGCGCCGTGCGGCTGGCGCGCGGCGGCATGTAGCAAAGCGTGTAGGGGGAATGTAAGCAAGCGTAAAACGCCTTGTACCGTGCGCCCCGCGCACGGTATTGTTTTGTTGACACTTGGAAATTATTTGTCCACACTGCACGTATCGGCAAGATAAAGCGGGCTGCTTTTACAACGGAATTGCTATATAATTAACTTTACCGTTTAATTAAAAGTGCGCACAAGCAGCTTATCACAAGAGTGGGTGTATAATTCTCACACAATGTTGCAGTCGGACAACAATAAACTGCGGGCAGGCCCTATTTTCTATTGCTGCCGAGTATTAGATTGCGTACTGTTGTACAATTGTGTATATATTATGAAACTTGTTATCCCGGAATCCGTGTCCGTGTGTGAATTCGTTCCTTGGTAAGGATGAACATTAACGCAGCAAAGCGAGCTCCGAGTGTTGTACTTTGCAGGACAACTTTACAGAAGGAAAAGACGAAATCATGACAAACCAAGTCGGCATAGATATGAACAACGATGCGGATGGCGATGACCTGCTGCAATACAATCCCAACCGCCTGCTCGATACCCTGATCGAGAACCTGCGTCTGAAAAACGATGCGGCGCTGTCGCGCGCGTTGGAAGTTGCACCGCCAGTGATCAGCAAGATCCGTCACCACCGTCTGCCGGTCGGCGCTTCGCTGCTGATCCGCATGCACGAGGTGAGCGATCTGAGCATCCGCGACCTGCGCTACTTGATGGGCGACCGCCGCAACAAGTTCCGCATCAGCGACAAGCAGTTCAAGCCTAAAGAAGGCGAACCAGGCGGCGGCCAGGGCTGATCCAGCCCCCGGCCCCACCTGCGGCACCACCCTCCCCCTCCCAGCGGGGGCGAGGGTTGCAGTTCTTACGCCGGGAACACCCCGGTGGACAAATAGCGGTCGCCACGATCGCAGACGATGAACACGATCGTCGCATTCTCTACCGTTTGCGAAATCCGCAACGCAATCTCGCACGCACCCGCCGCTGAAATCCCGCAGAAGATGCCTTCCTCGGCCGCCAGCCTGCGCGCCATGCGCTCGGCCGCCGCCTGCGACACCGCTTCGACCTGGTCGACCCGCGCGCGGTCGTAGATCTTCGGCAGGTAGGCTTCCGGCCATTTGCGGATGCCGGGGATAGACGAGCCCTCTTCCGGCTCGGCGCCGATCACGCGCACCTCCGGGTTTTGCTCCTTCAGGTAACGCGACACGCCCATGATGGTGCCGGTGGTGCCCATGGCGCTGACGAAGTGCGTCACACGGCCGTCGGTGTCGCGCCAGATTTCCGGGCCGGTGCCCTCGTAGTGGGCGCGGGCGTTGTCCTGGTTGCCGAACTGGTCGAGGATCAGGCCCTTGCCGTCCTTTTGCAGCTGCTCGGCCATGTCGCGCGCGTATTCCATGCCGCCGGTCTTGGGCGTGAGCATGATCTGGGCGCCGTAGGCGGCCATGCTCTGGCGCCGCTCGATGCTCAGGTTTTCCGGCATCAGCAGCAGCATCTTGTAGCCGCGCAGCGCCGCCGCCATCGCCAGCGCGATGCCGGTGTTGCCGCTGGTGGCTTCGATCAGGGTGTCGCCGGGCTTGATGTCGCCGCGCTCTTCCGCCCGCTTGAGCATGGACATCGCCGCGCGGTCCTTGACCGAGCCGGCCGGGTTGTTGC
Organism: Duganella sp. CT11-25; assembly: GCF_047302815.1. NCBI lineage: Bacteria > Pseudomonadati > Pseudomonadota > Betaproteobacteria > Burkholderiales > Oxalobacteraceae > Duganella > Duganella sp. CT11-25. The sequence goes on along the minus strand of NZ_JBKBFD010000001.1, from coordinate 6,215,248 downwards.
CTTCCAACTTGCCGAGAATGACATTGTTACGGGCCAGCGCATCGGCGCCGGGCAGGCGGGTCAGCTGCACCAGCGGCGTGTTGCCGATCGTATCTTCCAGGGTCTTGTAAGCCATCGTCTTTGATCTAGAGTTAAATTCGCTAAAACAAGCATTCTAATCTGAGTTGGCCTTGTGCGTATCGCCGGCCTCGCCTCCCTCCAAAGTCTTTGGACTGGCGCCGGCGCATAAGATAGACTGACCACATATCTGCAACTACTTTAACGCACCGACCACTATGGCCAACTCCCCGATTGAACTGACGTCCACGCTCGACCTCGAACAGCGCCGGCACCAGATTTTCCCGACGCTCAGCGAAGCCGACATCAAGCACATGATGCGCTTCGGCCACGTGCGCCACTTTAAGAACGGCGAGATGATCTTCGAGGCCGGCAAGACCAGCTTCGGCCTGATGCTGGTGCTGCAGGGCGGCATCAAGGTCACCCGCTACGACGGCCTGGGCAACAGCTCCTACATCACCACCCACATGCCGGGCCAGTTCAGCGGCGAGGTGGCGCAGCTGTCGGGCCGGCCGTCGCTGGGCAACGGCGAGGCCGACGGCGACGTCGAGGTGCTGGTGGTGCCGTCCGAATCGCTGCGCGCGCTGCTGGTCGCGCACGCCGACCTGGGCGAGCGCATCGTGCGCGCGCTGATCCTGCGGCGCGTCGGCCTGATCGAGCAGAATTCCGGCGGCCCGGTGATCGTCGGCCCGCGTGGCCACGGCCGCATCCACACGCTGCAAAGCTTCCTGCTGGCCAACGGCCATCCGCACAGCGTGCTCGACCCGCAGGTCGACCAGCAGGCGGCCGACCTGATGGAGCACTACCAGCCCAAGCCGGAAGACTTGCCGCTGGTGGTCTGCCCGGACGGCATCGTCAAGAAAAACCCGACCGTGGTGGAGATCGGCCGCTGCCTGGGCATGCTGCCCGAGCTCAGCGGCGACAAGGTGTGGGACGTGATCGTGGTCGGCGCCGGCCCCGCCGGGCTGGCCACGGCGGTGTACGCGGCGTCGGAGGGCTTGTCGGTGCTGGCGCTGGAGACGCGCGCCTACGGCGGCCAGGCCGGCGCCAGCGCGCGCATCGAAAACTACCTCGGCTTCCCGACCGGCATCTCCGGCGGCGCGCTGGCGGGCCGCGCCTACGTGCAGGCGCAAAAGTTCGGCGTCGAGGTCGCGATCCCGGCGCCGGCCGGCCGCCTGATCTGCGACACCTATCCGCTGCAGGTGGAAATGTGCGGCAGCCTGCAGCACCTGAAAGCCAAGACCGTGGTGCTGTCGTGCGGCGCGCGCTATCGCCGGCCATCGCTGGCCAACCTGAAGCAGTTCGAGGGCAAGGGGATTTACTACTGGGCCTCGCCGATCGAGGCCAAGCTGTGCAAGACGGAAGAGATCGTGCTGGTCGGCGGCGGCAACTCGGCCGGCCAGGCGGCGGTGTTCCTGTCCGGGCACGCGTCCAAGGTGCACATGCTGATCCGCAAGGACAGCCTGGCGTCGACCATGTCGAGCTATCTGATCGAGCGCATCCTGGCGACGCCGAATATCGAGCTGCACACGCATTCCGAGATCGTCGCGCTGGAGGGCGACGAGGATGGCTTGAAACAGGTGCGCATCCGCAACTCCAAGCGCGAGGAGGAATGCGACTACAACGTGTGCCGCGTGTTCCTGTTCATCGGCGCCGATCCGAACACGGCGTGGCTGAGCGACTGCGGCGTCGACGTCGACAGCCACGGCTTCATCCGCACCGGCTTCGACGTCACCAAGGCGCAGTGCAAGGCCAACTTCGCCAACGGCGTCTACCCGCGCGACATGCCGTCGCGCGCGGCGCTCGAGACCAGCGTGCCGGGCGTGTTCGCCATCGGCGACGTGCGCGCCAGCTCCACCAAGCGGGTCGCCGCCGCGGTCGGCGAAGGCGCGGCGGTGGTGGCGCAGATCCACCAGTTCCTGGCCAACCTGCCGGCCGACAAGGTGTTCAGCTAGTCCAGCTGCTTTTCGGCGAGGAACCTGGACATCTGGTCCGCCACCTCGACGTTGTTGAGGTCGGAGAACGGAAAGTGCGTGTTGCCACGGATGCCCACTTCCGGCAGGTGCACCAGCGTGACGTCGTCGCCGTGCCGGTTCACGGCGGCGGCCCACAGCCGCGCCATCTCAAGGCGCACGCGCCAGTTGTCCTCCCCCGGCATGGCGCTTGGCGCCGACGGGATGTTGTCGCCATAGTAGATCGCGATCGGAACCTTGGTCAGTTTTAAAAACTCCGCCAGCGGCACGCTCACGCCCTCCAGCGTGCCGGCGGCGCTGGGCATCGCCGGCGGCAGCTCTCCCGCCGGAAACACGAAGCCGCTGCCCGGCTCAAACGACACCACCGCGCGGATCCTGGGATTCTTCATGACGGCAAGCCAGCCGAAACCGCCCGCGTGCGAATGCGTCACCAGGATGCCCGGCCCTATCTTGTCGAACAATGCCGATACGGCGTCGGTGGCCACGCCGGCGTCCAGCGGGCCGGTATCGGGCACCATCTGGCGGAAGTACTGGTTCAAGGCTTCCGGGTCGCGCGAGAACTGCACGCCGGCGTAAAGGCCGGGCCAGCGGCCAAGGCGGAACTGGTTGAACCAGCGCTGCTCGTCCGGCACCGGATCGATCGCCGCCCCCTGCGTGCCGCGCGCCGCGCCGCCCCGGCGGGGCTGGTCGAGCAGGTACACCGGGAACCGCCGCCGCAGGAAGATGGTCTGGAAGCCTTCGCGCCCGTCCGGCGTGCTTTCCCACGTCTTGGAGAATTCGCCGTAGCCGTGCCACATCACCAGCGGCAGCTTGCGCGCGTTCACCGGCAACTGGTAGAACACCCGCGCGTGGTCGCCGTGCAGCGTTTGCCCTTCGGGGCCCAGCTTGACGGGATCGAAGCTGCCGCCGGCCTTGACGATCGAGCCGCCGACCGCATAGCTGCCCTGCTCCTGTATCGTCAACGGCCCACCGGACTTGCCGGCGGCCCAGGTGTCGGACTTGCCCAGGACTTCCTTGGCCACCGAGGCGGCCGTGACCGCGTTGGGCCAGCCGGCGTAAAAAGCCAGGTGCGTGATCGCCTCGCTGATCTCGGTCTGCATCAAGCCGTTCTCGCGCGCCAGCAGCAGGTGCGAACGCAGCTGGTCGGGACGGTTCATCGCGATCAGCGCGCTGACGGTGACCAGGCTGCGGTCCCGCTTTGACAGTCCGGGCCGCTGCCAGATGTCGCCATACAGCACCTGGTCCGTCAGGTCGGCCAGCTTGGGGGCGACATCGCCCATCAGCTGCTGCGCGCGCGACGGTTCCGCCGCGCCGGCCGGCAGCTGTACGCACGCCGTCAACGCGGCAATCGCGAGGTAGGTTTTCATTGGCGGTCTCCTTAGATGTCGAGCCGGCGTTCCTGCATCCACTTGACCATCGCCGGATCGCGGTGCGAGAAGAAGCTGCTGACGCCGGTTTCCAATGTGGCGATGCCGGCCATCTCGGCGTCGTCCAGCGCGAAATCGAACACGTCCAGATTCTCGGCCATCCGCTCGCGCCGCACCGACTTGGCGAGCGTGACGATGCCGCGCTGTACCAGCCAGCGCAGCACAACTTGTCCGACCGATTTGCCATGCCTGGCGCCGATGGCGGCCAGCAGTTCGTTATGGAACAGATTGTTGCGGCCTTCCGCGAATGGCGCCCAGGCCTCGGCCTGCACGCCGTTATCGCGCATGAACGACACGCTCTCCGCCTGCTGGTGAAAGGGATTCGCTTCCACCTGGTTGACCGCCGGCGGCACCTGGTTAAACCCCATCAGATCCATCAGCCGGTCAGGATGAAAATTGCTGACGCCGATGGCGCGCAGCTTGCCGCCACGGTAAGCCTCCTCCATCGCCCGCCACGCGCCAAACACGTCCCCGAACGGCTGGTGGATCAGGAACAGGTCGAGATAGTCCGACTGCAGCCGGCGCAGGGACTTGTCGATCGCGATCCTGGTGCGTTCGTAGCCGGCATCCTGCACCCATAGCTTGCTCGTGAGAAAAATGTCCTCGCGCTTGACGCCGCTGTTCCTGATCCCCTTGCCGACCGCTTCTTCATTCATGTACGACGCCGCCGTGTCGATCAGGCGGTAGCCGGTGCCGAGCGCGTCGACCACGCAGCGCTCGCACTCCTGCGGGTCGGGGATCTGGAAGACCCCGAATCCGAGGATGGGCATTGTGATGCCGTTGTTCAAGGTGACGTGCTGCATATGGGATTCCTTTCCTGAGCCGGCTGAATGGAAGCAATATACGCGCGGGATTAACATCGGAGTAGTATGGTATTACTTTAATCATTAGCAAGCATTTCGTGATAATCGACCATGGCCATCAACGAATTACGCTCCATTTCCACCTTTGTGAAAACCGCCGAACTCGGCAGCCTGCGCAAAGCGGCCGACGCGCAGGGCCTGAGCCCGCAAGCGGCCAGCCAGGCGCTCGCCCAGCTGGAACGGCACCTGGACGTCCGGCTGTTTCATCGCACCACGCGCGTGATGTCGCTGACGGACGAAGGCCAGCGCTTCTTTGAAGAGGCGCAGCCGGCCCTGCTGAGCCTTCAGCGGGCGGTCCAGAACGTCAGGCACGCCAAGGAGGAAATCGCGGGGCCGCTGCGCATCGTCGGCCCCCGGACGACTTTCCAACCCATCATCTGGAAATTGCTTGAAGAGTTTTGCGCGCTGTATCCCCGCATCCAGCCGGACGTGCAGCTGGAGGACAAGCTAGGCAACTGGGTCGAGGACCGGGTTGACGTGGGCTTCCGCCTGGGGCCTTCGCCGCACGAAGGCGTCGTCGCGCGGCGGCTGTTTCCGCTCCAGCTGGTGGTTTGCGCCACGCCTGCGTATGTGGAGCGCCATGGCGCGCCGGACACGCCGGCGGCGTTGGCCTCGCACCGCTGCACGGCGTTCCGCCACCCCGCCACCGGCAAGGTCGCGGCATGGCACCTGAAGCTCGATAACGCCTTTGTCGATATCCCGGTGGCGCCCTATATTTGCACCAATGACGAGGTACTGGAACTGCAGGCCGTGCTGTCCGGGCAATGCATTGGACAGTTGGCGGGCGTCACGGCCGGACCGTACATCCGGTCCGGGCAACTCGTGCCTTTGCTGACCGACTACATGTCGGACATCGCCAGCTATTTCGTCTACTTCGGCAGCAGGACATCCTTGCCGGTGCGGGCCCGCGCTTTCATCGATCTGGCCGTCAGCCGTTTGCTCGACAGCCCGGACTATGTACTCAGCCCGGAGGAACTGCGCTCCAGCCACCGCTAGGCCGGGAGTATGCATAGGGGGAGCCTGTTCTCTCTCCTTCGCCGAAGCGTCCTCTTTTGGCCATCTTTTTCTTCTTGAATTTTGCTCTTTTCTTCTATTTTTTTTCTTCCCATCTCAAGAGAAGAAACCAGAGACAAATAGAAGGATTCAGAAGGCCGAAAAAGGCCGGTTCCGCGAAGGTCTTGAAAAGCAGGCCGCCTGCGCGCCCAGGCTGGCAAACAGCAAACTCAAAAACAGCCTACGCGTAGTCGACCTTCAAGCGTTTCAGCTGCGCCGCCTGGTACGCGCCGAAGGCGTCGTTGAACAGGCAGCGTATCAGCGGGTCGTCGACGATGTCGGCATCGGCCGGCGCGCCAGCGATGCGCATGTACATGGATGTCAGCGATTCGCCCAGCGCCAGGCCGGCGTACAGCTTGGCGATCGGGATCTCGGTGGTCCAGGTGGGCGCGTCCTCGTCGCCGACCAGCGCGATGCTGTCGCCATGAATGCGGTAGCGGAACTGCCGCACCGCGCCCGCATGGTCGTACACCGACAACTGCCACACGCACGGCGTTTCAAAGTAGCTGTCCGGCGCCAGCTCCATTTCTTCATATCGCTCGATCAGGCCTACGCGGCAGAAATCCAGCGCCAGCGCGGTCTGCTGCGCATCGAGCGGTGCGAAGTGCCGCGCGATGTCCGCTGTCGGCGGCGGCGTGATGCCGGCGTCGTAATCGTAATCGACATCCTGCTCGCCAACCGGCAGCACCCACGGCAGCGGCGCGGCCGGCGTCAATGCCTCGGCAGTCAGCGCCACCGCGACCGATGGATTCAGCCGCACCACGCGCGCGTCCGGCAGCCAAGCACCGACCTCGTCCGCAAACTGGCGATAGCTAATCGGGAACAGCGCATGGTTGTACCATGACCATGGCTCCTGCTGGAACTGGCAGGAACTCGGCACCACGTAGCGCGGGTCCAGCGCGCGCAACTGCTCCGGCCACTCCTCCGGCAGCGCCACCGGGCCGCCCTCGGCGCGCGACGGCGCGATCACATCGATCTCGCGCATGGTCTGGAACGGCCACAGCACCATATCCCACGGCGCGAAGGGCTTGAGCTGCTCCAGCGTCTCCGGGTCCATCCACGAATCGACCACGTTGAGCACATTCAGTCCGCCGGCGCGGATGTGGAACATCGAATCCACATCCGCATCCAGCGCCCTGCGCGGAATCACTTCGATGGCGCCGACCATCACCGGCGCATCGACCTCCAGCGCCAGCACATTGACGAAGCCCAGCGCGCGTATCATCGCGAACAGTTCATCGAACAGGCAATACAGATAGATCGGCGTATCGCGGTCCAGCAGATCCAGGCTCTCCATCGAACAATGGTCGTCATGGAAGTGCGAGATGAACACCGCATCCGGCCGCAACCCGCGTATCTGCGCAAGGTCGAAGCGCACGTCCGGGAAGGCGTGGCAGTTCCTGCTGAACGGATTCTCGAACACCGGATCGAACAGGATCTGCGTGCCTTCGGACTCGAAGACATAACCGGCGTGCAGGATGCGGGAGATCTTCATGGCGATCAGCGCAAAGGCGTCGGATAGCTGGCCGGGCTGGCGTTGCCGTCGTTGTCGATGGCCTGCACGCCGAAGTAGACGTTATCCTTCGACAGCGGCACCGTGAACTCGGTCACCTTGCCGACGAACCGGCTGCCCTGCCACTCGGCGGCCGAGGTGTCGCGCCAGACGATGCGGTAGCCCGCCAGATCCGGCTCGCTGTTGGCCTGCCAAACCAGCTCGGTATCGTTCTGCAGCTTGGCGGTACGCACCTGCACCTTCTGCGGCGCGGCCGGCGCCAGCGACAGCGACGACAGCGCCGCCGCGTTCACCCGCGCCACCTGGGCGATGTAGTTGAAATCGTCGTACTGCGGCAGGTCGCCGATCAACACGCCGTTCTCGGTGCGGATGTTCTGGTGCTGGTGATTGAAATCCTCGGCCGGCTCGGTGAAGCGCAATGCCGCATAGCCGCGCTCCAGGAACGGCATGTGGTCGCCGCCGCGCAGATAACGGTCGCGGCGCTGGATCACTTTGACGGTAAACTTCGGCACATAGCGCTCGCCCGCCTCCTTCACCGCGCGCGCCAACTGGCGCGACAGCGAATCGTTCTCGCCGCCGGTCTGCACCAGCGTCTTCACGGCGTCGCTGTTTTCCTTCTGCACCGGCAAGCCTTCGGCGAACAGGCGCACCTGCTTGTCGTCGACCTTGCCGTGCTCGTCGCGCGAGCTGCCGATGATGTCATTGGTGAACATGCCGGCGATGTTCAGGTTCTTCTGCCTGGCCAGTTCCGCCCAGTGCGCGGCGCCCAGCAAGCCCTGCTCCTCCGCCGCCACGGTCATGAAGACCAGCGTGGCGTCGAATTTGTACTTGGCCATCACGCACGCCATCTCCATCACGGCGGCGGTGCCGGAAGCGTCGTCGTTGGCGCCGGGCGCGTCGCCCTTGGCGTCCATGATGTCGGTGTTGCGCGAATCATAGTGGCCGCTGACCACGTACATGCGGTCCACCGATGCCGGCTGCGTGCCGGGCAAGGTCGCCACCACGTTGACGATCTCGGTCGGACGGCTGATGCGCGCGGAGACCGGCGTGATGTGGCTGTCGAACGCCACCTGCAGGCGGCCGCCCTGCGCCGCGCCGCAGCGTTCCAGCTCGCCCTTGATCCAGCGCCGCGCGGCGCCGATGCCCTCGGTCTCGGAAACCGTGTCCGACATCGTGTGGCGGGTGCGGAAGCTCACCAGCTTGGTGATATAGCGTTCGATGCGCGCCGGCGAAATCTCTTTGACGATCTGGTCGATCTGGGCCTGATGGCGCGTCGTGTCGGGCGCGGCGGCGATGGCCGGCGCGGCGACCAGGGCGGCCAGGATGGTCAATACGAGGGGCTTGAGTTGCATCTGCGGTCTCCGTTGAAAAGATCGCGATATCTTCTCACGTCCACCGAAGAATTGGGGGCCGGAAACAATTCAGTTACAGTTCAAAACCAGGTCGCGGCGGCGCGCCCGGCGTCCGCGGGATCGGCAACCTGGCCGGAAGCCCAGGCGACAAACCCGTCGGGGCGTATCAGCAGCGCGCTCAAGCCCAACTGCTGTTTCGCCCGGCCCGCGACATATTTTATCCGGCCGCCGTATTCGCCGGCCAAGGCGGCAAGCGCGGCGTTCATATCGAAATCCAGCAGCAGCCCCCGGCCGTCGCGCATCAGCTCGCCGATCCTCGTGCCGTCTTCCAATTCAAAGTTGGGAACGCCATGGCCCGTCAGCGGATGGTCGCCGTCTAGCTTGTAGTGCATGAAAACACCCCGCACCCGCCCCGCCATGTAAGTGGCGCCATCGCGTGTCTCCATCAGGTCGCGGACGATGGCGCTCAGCGCGCGGGCATGCGGGTCCGGCCTCATCAGCGCAACCTGCGCGCGCGACCAATCCAGCACCTGGACGCCCACCGGGTGCCGTTCGCGCTGATAACTGTCCAGCAAACCTTCCGGCGCCGTCCCATGAATGGTGGCGGCGAGCTTCCAGCCCAGGTTCATGGCGTCGCCCAGGCCAAGGTTGAGCCCCTGGCCTCCCAGCGGCGCGTGGATGTGCGCGGCATCGCCGGCCAAAAGAACCCGTCCGCTGCGGTAGCTTGTGGCCTGCCGCGCCCGGTCGGTCCAGGTGCTGGCGGTATGCAATGCGCTGATGGTGACGTCGGTGTTCGAGACGCGCCGCAGCACCGCCTGAACCTGTTCCAGCGTGACAGGCTCCGCGCCGTGGCATGCGCCGCCGTCAAACTCCTGCATCACCAGGAAACCCGGCTGCGATTGGAAGTACATGCCGGTCGGCGTCAGGTTGCGGCCCGGATTGAGCTTCTCCGGATCCGCGATATCGACCTGGGCGGAATAGCCGGTAAATTCCGGCTCGGTACCGGCGAACTCGAAACCGCCGGCCTTGCGCACGGCGCTACGGCTGCCATCGCAGCCGACCAGCCATTTGCCTTGAAAAGCCAGCTCGCCTGACTGGACGGTGACCCCGTCCCCGGTTTGATGAAAGCCGGCAGCGGCGGCCCCGCGCCTGATTTCCACGCCCAGGGCTTGGGCGCGGCGGGCAAGCACCGTTTCCAGCTCCGCCATTTCGGACAGCAGGCCGGTGTCGGTGGAGCTGGGCAGGCGATGCGTCCACTGCGAGGCGTCGATGTCCTCGAAGTAAAAAGGAATGCCCGCGAAGTGCCCTGCCTGCTGGCGTGATCCCGCAACTTGATTGCCGAAAGGCGATTTGAGGCGCTGCGGTATCGCCAGTTCATCGAGCAGGCCACGGCGGTAGAACGCCTCCACCGTGGGCGCCCACAGCCCGCGTATGCCGAACGGCAGCCGCTTCAGCGGCGAATGCGGATGCTCCGCCTTTTCCAGTACCAGCACGGAGCATTCGGCCAAGGCCAGCTCGCAGGCCAGGAAAAGTCCCACGGGGCCGGCGCCCGAAATAATGACATCGTAAATTTTCATACTCAATCCAAACATGTACTCAGTACATGTAAGATATGCTATCATGGGCGCCATGTCAATCCCATCCGATCTCCGATCCCGCAAGCGTCTCGCCACGCGACAAAGCATCTCCAATGCCGCCACCCGCCTGTTCCTTGAGCGCGGCTTCGATCATGTGACGGTGGACGAGATCGCGGCGGCGGCCGACGTCGGACGGATGACGGTGTTCAACCATTTCCCCCGCAAGGAGGACATGTTCTTTGATCGCGACGAGGAAGGCCGCGAGGCGCTGCGCCTGGCGTTGCGGCAGCGCGATCCCGGCGTCACGCCGGTCGAGACCTTGCGCCTGCTCGCCCATCGGCTGGTGGCGGAACAGAGTCCTTACGTCAGGTTTTCCGCCGAGAGCCAGGGCTTCGTCGACACCATCGAAGGCAGTGAAACCCTCAAGGCCCGGGCCAGGGCGATACGCAACGAGATCTGGCAGGTGGTCGCGATCGCGCTGGCCGAATCCGCCGGCCGCGAACCCGAGGATCCGGATGCCCAGCTGGCGGCCGGTCTGCTGTTGGCGACATGGACCGTGGCGCTGATCCAGTCGCACCGGATTTTTCGGCAAAAGCGGGATACCGGGGAAGCGCAAGCCACCTTTATCGCGATTGTCGACAAGGGCACCATCGGCATCAAGGCCGCAATGGCGGGCACGCCCTACGCCTGAATAAAAAAGCCCACGCCGGCCTGGGCGCGCTCGATGTCGCGCCCGGTGCGGGCGGGGGCTTTCTTGTGGTGCTGCGGTTTATTTGACTGGTGCGGGGGCCGGCTTGGCGGCCGGCGCCGGTTTGGCGGCAGGCGCGGCTGCGGCCGGCGCGCCGTCTTTCGGCTTGCCGTTCACCAGCAGGCCGGCCTGCGACAGCTTGATGGCGTTCTTCCCGCCTATCCCTTTGACGCGCTGCTCAAAGTCGGCCCAGTCCTTGAAGTCGCCCTTCTTGCGCTCTTCCAGGATGGCCTTGGTCTTGGCCGGGCCGATGCCCTTGATCGAATCGAGCGCGGCCTGGTCGGCCTTGTTGACGTCGACTTGCGCGAAAGCGAAGCTCGTCATTGCAACCAGCGTTGCAATTGCCAGCAATATTTTCTTGAACATGTCTGTCTCCGTGGTTGAATACCAGCAAGGGCGAAAATCGCTCCTTGAACGCCCTTAACGGCGTACTTCAACCACGGTTGACAGCGCCTGCGTGATCTACATCAAGCGCCGAACAGTTCGTCACGCGTGACGGTCGCCGTGCCCAGCTTGCCGACCACGATGCCGCCGGCGCGGTTGGCCGTTTGCACCGCGTCGTTCCAGCTGGCGCCCGTGCCCAGCATGCAGGCCATGGTGGCGATGACGGTATCGCCCGCGCCGGAAACGTCGAACACTTCGCGCGCCTGCGCCGGCATGTGGAACTGCTCGTTCTCGGTGTACAGCGTCATGCCCTCCTCCGAGCGCGTCAGCAGCAGCGCGTCCAGCTTCAGGTCGGCGCGCAGCTGCTGCGCCTTGGCGGTCAGCTGCTCTTCGCTGTTCCAGCTACCGACGATGCGCTTCATCTCCGACTTGTTCGGCGTCAGCACGGTGGCGCCGGCGTAGCGCGAAAAATCGTCGCCCTTCGGATCGACCATCACCACCTTGCCGGCGGCGCGCGCGGACGCGATCATGTCGGCCACGTTGACCAGGCTGCCCTTGGCGTAGTCCGACAGCACGATCACGTCGTAGTCGGCCAGCAGCGCCTTGAACTGCACCAGCTTGTCGCGCAGCACGGTGTCGGTCGGCGCTTCCTCGAAGTCGATGCGCACCATCTGCTGCTGGCGGCCGATCACGCGCAGCTTGATGATGGTGGAGATGGCGTCGTCGCGCTTCAGGTAACTGTGGATGCCGCCGCTTTGCAGCATCTGCTCCACCTCGGTGCCCGCCTCGTCGGCGCCGACCACGCCCAGCAGGCCCGCGCTGGCGCCCAGCGCGGCGGCGTTGCGCGCCACGTTGGCGGCGCCGCCCAGGCGCGCTTCGCGCTTCTCGATGCGCACGATGGGCACCGGCGCCTCCGGCGAGATGCGGCTGACATCGCCGAACCAGTAGCGGTCCAGCATCACATCGCCCACCACCAGGATGCGCACCTTGTCCAGCGCCGGCGCCTTGTATGTCGTCACGGAAGTAGTCATGGCTTATGCCCGGGTCAGGATGGAACGGCCGATGCCGTGGTATTCAAAGCCCGCTTCAGCCATCACCTCCGGCTCGAACAGGTTGCGGCCGTCGAAGATCACGGCGTGCTTCAGCGCGGCCCTGATCTGGTCGAAGTCCGGGCTGCGGAAGGCCTTCCACTCGGTGACGATCACCAGCGCCTCGGCGCCGGCCAGCGCGTCCATCGGGCTGTCGGCGAAGCGCACGCGCGCCAGCTGCTCGGCGCTCAGGTCCAGCGCCAGCACGCGCCGCGCTTCCGCCATCGCGACCGGATCGTGGACCGCCACGCTGGCGCCGCTGTCGAGCAGCTGCTTGAGCAGCACGCGGGCCGGCGCCTCGCGCATGTCGTCGGTGTTCGGCTTGAAGGCCAGGCCCCAGACCGCGAAATGCTTGCCGCTCAAATCGTCGCCGAAGCGCTTGACGACCTTCTGCCCCAGCACCAGCTTCTGCTTGTCGTTGACCGCTTCCACCGCGCGCAGGATCAGCAGGTCCTGGCTGTACTGGCGCGCGGTGCGCTCCAGCGCCTGCACGTCTTTCGGGAAGCACGAGCCGCCATAGCCGGCGCCGGCGTACAGGAAGCTGTGGCCGATGCGCGGATCGGAGCCGATGCCGTGGCGGACCGCTTCGATGTCCACGCCGACCTGGTCGGCCAGGTTGGCCAGTTCGTTCATGAACGAGATGCGCGTGGCCAGCATGGCGTTGGCGGCGTACTTGGTGAACTCGGACGAGCGCACATCCATCCAGTGGGTGCGCTCGTGGTGGCGGTTGAACGGCGCGTACAGCTTGCGCATCAGTTCACGCGCGCGGTCGCCCTCGGGCGTGTTGTCGCAGCCGATGACGATGCGGTCCGGACGCATGAAGTCTTCCACCGCCGCGCCCTCTTTCAGGAACTCCGGGTTGGAGGCGACCGAGAACGCGAGGCGCTCGCCGCGCGCGTCCAGCTCCGCCTGCAGCGCGGCCTTGACGCGGTCCGCCGTGCCGACCGGGACGGTGGATTTGTCGACGATGACCTTGAAGCCGGCCATGTGCTTGCCGATGTTCTTCGCCGCAGCCAGCACGTATTGCAGGTCGGCCGAGCCATCTTCGTCCGGCGGCGTGCCGACGGCGATGAACTGCACCTCGCCGTGCGCGACCGAGGCCGCGACGTCGGTCGAGAACTGGATGCGGCCGGCGGCGCGGTTGCGCGCCACGACTTCTTCCAGGCCCGGTTCGTGGATCGGGATGCCGCCGCTGTTCAGCAGGTCGATTTTCTTCTGGTCGACGTCCAGGCAAAACACGTCGTTGCCCAGTTCCGCCAGGCAGGCGCCGGTCACCAGGCCTACATAGCCGGTGCCGATGATGGTGATTTTCATAGGGGTGCGCTTCTTAATTCATGACGTTGAGTTCTTCGGTGCGGCGCGGCGGGTAGCTCTCCCAGCGGCTGCAGCCGGGGCACTGCCAGTAGAACTGGCGCGCCTTGAAACCGCACTGGCCGCACTGGTAGCGGGCCAGCTTCTGCGTATAACCGTGCACCAGGTTCTTCACCAGCGACAGTTCGGACACCACCGCGGCCGGGGCGTCGATCAGGCGCGCCTCCAGCAGCTTGTCGAGGCCCATCAGCGTCGGCGTGCGGCGCAGCTCGTCGACCACCAGCTCCTTGGCCGCCTCCACGCCGTGCAATTCCATCACGGCCTTGTACACCACCTCCAGCAGGTCGATCGACGACGCCTGCTCCAGGTAGGACTTGAGCAGGTTGACGCCTTCCTGCGGGCGGCCGACCTTGCGGTAGCCATCCATCATGCGCTGCGCCACCAGCGCCACATGCGGCACGCTGAGCTGCTCGACGCGGCGCCAGGTCATCAGCGCGCCCTCGACATTGCCCTGCGCCAGCTGGGCGTCGCCGCTCAGCATGGTCGCGCGCACGTTGACGCGGTCGGCCTGCAGCGACTTCTCCAGCAGCGGCAAAGCGTCTTCCGGATGCATGTGCACCAGCGCGTCCTGCGCCAGCTCGCAGTAGAACTGCGCGATTTCCTTCTGGCGCGAACCGGCGCCCGATTCCTGCAGGCCGATGGCGGCCTCGATGGCGCGCGGCCACTCCTTCTCGCGCTGGAAGATCTCCAGCAGCGCGCGCCGCGCCTGCACCGCGTACTGGCCGCTGACCATGGAGTTGAAGGTTTCCTCGGCGCGGTCCAGCAGGCCGGCCTTCAGGTAGTCCATGCCCAGCTCATACTGCGCATGCTCCTTCTGCTCCTGCGGCAGGTCGGGACGCGACAGCAGGTTCTGGTGCACGCGGATGGCGCGCTCGGTCTCGCCGCGGCGGCGGAACAGGTTGCCCAGCGCGAAGTGCATGTCGGCCGTTTCCGGGTCCAGCCGCACGATCTCGATGAAGGCGTCGATCGCCTTGTCGGGCTGCTCGTTGAGCAGGAAGTTCAGGCCCTTGAAATAGCCGCGCGGCAGCGTGCGCGACTCGGACACCAGTTGACGAATGTCGACGCGCGCGGCGACCCAGCCCAGTCCGAAGAAGACCGGGATACCCAATAACCACCAGAGTTCGAATTCCATGCGTTGTTTTTATAAGGTGTTGACGCTGTCCGGCTGCGGCTGGGCGTTCGCCTGCAGCACCGTCGTTTGCAGCGTGTTGATGGTTGTTTTGTGCTTGTTGGTTTCGCGGCGATGGCGGAACACGGTGGGCGTCAGGGCCAGCACGCCGAGCACGGCGCCGGCCACGAAGAAGCCGAGCAGGATCAGGACCAGCGGTCCGCGCAGCTCATAGTGCAGGAAAAGATGCAGGTCGACTTCCTGCGTGTTTTTCAAGGCGAAGCCAAAAAACAAGACGAAAAGAACGAATCCAATGAGGGTGGATATGAATTTCATCAGCCTGGTTCCTGTTCTGGATTTCTAAGAGCGCCAGTATGGCATTAGAAACCGTATAGATCAAAATGCGATCAAAAAAAAGCGGCATCCAGAGGACGCCGCTTTTATTACCAACTTATCAGACGCTTCAGTCCTCGATGATCGGTTGCCCGACCATCGCGTCAACCCGCTCGCGCAATTGCTTGCCCGGCTTGAAGTGCGGCACCCGTTTTTCGGGCACCATCACTTTGTCGCCCGACTTCGGATTACGTCCGATGCGAGGTGGCCGGCTGTTCAGAGCAAAGCTGCCAAAACCGCGGATCTCGATGCGCTGGCCAGTCGACAAAGCGTTGGTCATCGCATCCAGAATGGTCTTGACGGCATACTCCGCATCTTTGGCCACCAGCTGAGAATAACGCTCAGCCAGGCGGTTGATCAACTCGGACTTAGTCATCGACTAGTTCTTAGTTCTTGTTGTCGAACTTGGCTTTCAACAGCGCGCCCAGGCTGGTGGTGCCCGAAGCTGCGTTGTTGTCGGTCGCTGCCATCTTCTGCATGGCTTCCTGGGTCTCGACATTGTCTTTCGCTTTGATCGACAGCTGGATGCTGCGAGCTTTGCGGTCGATGTTGATGACCAGGGCTTCCACGGAGTCGCCGACTTTCAGGTGGGTACCCGCATCTTCCACGCGGTCGCGGGAGATTTCGGATGCACGCAGATAGCCTTCGACTTCTTCGGACAGTTGGATCACGGCGCCTTTAGGCTCGACCGATTTCACGGTGCCGGTGACCAGCGCGCCCTTGTCGTTCATGGCGGCGAAGTTGTTGAACGGGTCGCCTTCCAGTTGCTTGACGCCCAGGGAAACGCGCTCGCGCTCAACGTCGATGGCCAGAACGATGGCTTCCAGTTCGTCACCCTTCTTGAAGCGACGCACGGCTTCTTCGCCGGTTTCGGTCCAGGACAGGTCGGACAGGTGCACCAGGCCGTCGATGTTGCCGGCCAGGCCGATGAACACGCCGAAGTCGGTGATCGACTTGATCGCGCCACGGACTTTATCGCCCTTCTTGTGGGTCACGCCGAAGTCATCCCATGGATTCGCTTTGCACTGTTTCATGCCCAGCGAAATACGGCGACGCTCTTCGTCGATTTCCAGAACCATCACTTCAACTTCGTCGCCCAGCTGGACAACTTTGTTTGGCGCGACGTTTTTGTTGGTCCAGTCCATTTCGGAAACGTGCACCAGGCCTTCGATGCCTTGCTCGACTTCCACGAACGCGCCGTAGTCGGTCAGGTTCGTCACTTTACCGAACAGGCGGGTGCCTTGCGGGTAACGACGGGACAGACCGGTCCAAGGATCGTCGCCCAGTTGCTTCACGCCCAGGGACACACGGTTCTTCTCTTGATCGTACTTCAGGACCTTGGCGGTGATTTCCTGGCCAACGGTCAGGACTTCCGACGGGTGACGCACACGGCGCCATGCCAGGTCGGTGATGTGCAGCAGGCCATCGATACCGCCCAGATCCACGAACGCGCCGTAGTCGGTGATATTTTTGACGACGCCGGTCACCACGGTGCCTTCTTTCAGCGTTTCCATCAGTTTCTGACGCTCTTCGCCCATCGAAGCTTCGATGACGGCGCGGCGGGACAGAACCACGTTGTTACGCTTGCGATCCAGCTTGATCACTTTGAATTCGAGGGTCTTGCCTTCGAATGGGGTGGTGTCTTTCACCGGACGGGTGTCGACCAGCGAACCCGGCAGGAAGGCGCGGATGCCGTTGGTCAGAACGGTCAGGCCGCCCTTGACTTTGCCGTTGACGGTACCGACGACGATCTCGCCCGATTCCATGGCTTTTTCCAGTGCCAGCCACGAAGCCAGACGCTTGGCCTTGTCGCGCGACAGGATGGTGTCGCCGAAACCGTTTTCCAGCGATTCGATCGCCACGGAAACGAAGTCGCCTACTTTGACTTCCAGTTCGCCGTGGTCGTTCTTGAATTCTTCAACAGGGATGAATGCTTCCGATTTCAGGCCGGCGTTGACGATCACGAAGTTGTGATCCAGACGAACGACTTCAGCCGAGATCACTTCGCCCGAACGCATGTCTTGACGCGACAGGGATTCTTCGAAGAGGGCTGCAAAACTTTCCATATTAGACATTGTAACTTCCAGGTTACCAACAAGGCTCGCGAATGCGACTTCAGTTGGGTTAGGGTTAATAAAAAGCCAAGGCACTCAGAGTTGCCCTAGCACGTGCTATTTACCGACGGCCGCATACCACTGCAACACCTGATCGACCGCTTCATCAGCGGTCATGTTCGAGGTATCCAGCACATGCGCCCCCTCTGCGGGGACCAGCGGTGCGATGGCCCGATGCGTATCCCGGTCGTCGCGCGCTTGCAAATCCATCAGTAGGTCTTCCATATTAGCAGAAAACCCCTTGCCAATCAATTGCTTATATCGGCGATCCGCACGCGCGGCCACCGAGGCCGTCAAAAACACCTTCAACTGGGCGTGCGGGAAGATCACCGAGCCCATGTCGCGGCCGTCCGCCACCACGCCCGGCGCCTTGCGGAAACCCAGCTGCAGCCCCACCAGCGCGTGGCGCACGGCGGGGAAGGTTGCAATTTTGGAAGCGGTATTACCCACCTCCTCGGCGCGGATGGCGTCGGTGACGTTTTCATGCGACAAGACGATGTCGCCGCCCTGGAAACTGCATTGCAGGTGCTCGGCCAGCTTGGCCAGCGCGTGCTCGTCGGCCAGGTCGGTGCCGCGGCGCAGTGCCGACAGCGCCGTCAGACGGTACAGGGCGCCAGAGTCCAGGTAGTGGAAGCCGAGCTTATCGGCAACGCGATGTGCGACCGTGCCCTTGCCGGATGCGGTGGGGCCGTCGATGGTGATGACTGGAACTTGGGATGTTGGCATTGTATTTATTTTGCTATCTTTGCAAATGCGGTGAAGTAGTCAGGGAAGGTCTTGTTCACGCACTTGGGATCGTTGATGCGCATGACGTTGCCCTTGCGCGCGGCGCCGTCCAGCGACACCAGCGAAAAGCACATCGCCATGCGGTGGTCGTCGTAGGTGTCTATGGTAGCAGGCGTGATGACGGCCGGCGGCGTCACCTTGATGTAGTCGGCGCCCTCTTCGACGACGGCGCCGACCTTGCGCAGCTCGGTCGCCATGGCCGCGATGCGGTCGGTTTCCTTGACGCGCCAGCTGGCGATGTTGCGCAGCGTGCTGGTGCCGTCGGCGTACAGCGCGGCGATGGCGATCGTCATGGCCGCGTCCGGGATGTGGTTGAAGTCGGCGTCGATGGCTTTCAGCACGCCGCTGGAGCGCGCCTCGATCCAGTTGTCGCCCATGGTGATCTGCACGCCCATCTGCTCCAGCGCGGCGGCGAAGCGCACGTCGCCCTGGATGCTGTCCTTGCCCACGCCTTCGACCCGCACCGGGCCGCCGGCGATCGCGCCGGCCGCCAGGAAGTACGACGCCGACGACGCATCGCCCTCGACGTGGATGGTGCCCGGCGACTGGTAGACCTGGCCCGGCGTGATGGTGAACGACGCCCAGCCGTTCTGCTCGACCTTCACGCCGAAGCGGCGGATCAGGTTCAGCGTGATTTCGATGTAGGGCTTGGAGATCAGCTCGCCGATCACATCGATGCTGATGGCGTGCTCGCGCGCCATCAGCGGCGCCACCATCAGCAGCGCGGTCAGGAACTGGCTGGAGACGTCGCCGCGCACCGACAGGCGCTGCGCGTGGATCTTGCCCCGCTTGATGTGCAGCGGCGGGAAGCCGGGGTTGCCGGTGTATTCGACGTCGGTGCCGGCGGCGTTCAATGCGTCGACCAGGTCGCCGATCGGACGCTCATGCATGCGCGGCACGCCGTGCAGCGTGTAGTCGCCGCCGATGACGGCCAGCGCGGCGGTCAGCGGACGGATCGCGGTGCCGGCGTTGCCCATGAAGAGGTCGGCCGATGGATTGGGGAACACGCCGGCCACGCCGGTGACGTGGTGGATGGTGCCGGTGGCGGTCCGCTCTTCGCGCCAGTCCACGCCCAGCGAGCGCAGCGCCGCCAGCATCACGGCGGTGTCGTCGGAGGCCAGCAGGTCGACGATGTCGACCTTGCCCTGCGACAGCGCCGACAACAGCAGGATGCGGTTGGAGATGGATTTCGAGCCCGGCAGGCGCACCGCGCCCTCCACGTGCGCGACCGTTTGCAGGTCAATAAATTCGTGAGTCATACAGTTTCCTTTTACGGAGGCCGGAAAACCGTCGCCCTCGCGGCAGCGGGGACCCATGGAACGCCAGCGCGGCATGGATTCCCGCTTGCGCCGGAACGACGGCTCTCAAGCCTCCTGTTAATCTGCCTTGTCTTGCGACGGCGGCGCCTCGGCCGCCTCGATCGCCGTGATCCACTGGTGGCGGGCGTGCTGGGCGTTGCTGTACACGCGCTCCAGCCCTGCCCCGTCGCCGGCGGCGAGACGCGCCCTCAGGCCCGTCAATTGTGCCAGATACGCATCCAGCTCCGTCAATAATGCCGACTGGTTGGCCAGGCTAATGTCGCGCCACATTTCGGGCGACGATCCGGCGATCCTTGTGAAATCGCGGAAGCCACTGGCCGCATACTGGAACAGCAGGTCCGCATGCGGCTTCTTCGCGATGTCGTCCACCAGCGCATACGCCAGCAAATGCGGCAGATGGCTCACGGCGGCGAACACCTTGTCATGTTCCTGCGGCGTCAAGCGATGGATGAGCGCACCGCAGGCGCGCCATGCGGCCGCCACGCGCTCGACATCGTCCGCCGCGTTTTCATCCAACGCCGTCAGCACGCACTTCTTGCCGACGTACAGATGGTCGATGGCGGCGTCGGGACCATTGGTCTCGCGGCCGGCGATCGGATGGCCCGGAACGAACTGGGCGATCTTGCCGCCCAGCGCGCGGCGCGCGGCGGCCACCACGTCGGACTTGGTGCTGCCCGCGTCGGTGACCACGGTGCCCGGCAGCAGGTGCGGCGCGATCGCCGCCAGGATCGCCTCGGTCTGCGCCACCGGCGCGGCCAGCAGCACCAGGTCGGCGCCGCGCAGCGCCTCGGCCACATCGCCGCCGACGACGTCGACGATGCCCAGCTCCAGCGCGCGCGCCATCGCGGCCGCCGAACGGCCCATGCCCACCACGCTGCCGACGGCGCCGGCCTTCTTCAGCGCCCGCGCAAACGAGCCGCCGATCAGGCCCACGCCAAAGATAACGACCTTGTTCAGCATGGGCATATCACTGCGCCAGCGCCTTGGTCAGCGCCGCGATCAGCACCGCGTTCTCCTGCGGCAGGCCGATGGAAATGCGCAGCCACTCCGGCAGGCCGTAGTTGCCGACCGGGCGCACGATCACGCCCTGCTTCAGCAGCGCCAGGTTGACGCGCGCGCCGGCCGCCAGGTCGCCGCCGACCTTGACCAGCACGAAGTTGCCGTACGACGGCACGTACTCCAGGCCCAGCTTGTCGAAGGCCTCGGTGAACTGCTGGTAGCCGGCGGCGTTGTTGGCCGCGCTGCGCTTCAGGAAATCCTTGTCGTTCAGCGCCGCGATGGCCGCCGCCTGCGCCAGCGAGTTGACGTTGAACGGCTGGCGGATGCGGTTCATCAGATCGGTCAGCGCCGGCTGGGCGATGCCGAAGCCGACGCGCAGGCCCGCCAGGCCGTAGGCCTTGGAGAAGGTGCGCGAGACCAGCAGGTTGGGATACTGCTTGACCCACTCGGCCGATTCGAACTGGTTTTCTTCGGCCAGGAATTCGTTGTAGGCCTCGTCCAGCACCACCACCACGTTGGCCGGCACCTGGTCCAGGAAGGCCTGGATGTCGGCGGCCGGGATAAACGTGCCGGTCGGGTTGTTCGGGTTGGCGATGAACACCAGGCGGGTATCCTCCTGGATCGCCGCCAGCATCGCCGGCAGGTCGTGGCCGTAGGCCTTGGCCGGCACCACGATGTGGCGCGCGCCCACGCCTTGCGTCGCCAGCGCGTACACGGCGAACGAGTACTGCGCATAGACGATCGACTGGCCGCGCTCGACGAAGGCATGGGCGGCGATTTCCAGGATGTCGTTGGAGCCGTTGCCCAGCGTGATCCACTCGGCCGGCACGGCGTAGCGCCTGGACAGCGCGCCTTTCAGGTCGAAGCCGTTGGCGTCCGGGTAGCGGCCCAGTTCCGCGACAGCGGCGGCCATCGCCTGCTTGGCCGATTCCGGCACGCCGAACGGATTCTCGTTCGACGCCAGTTTGACGATCGCCTCTTCTTCGAGGCCGAATTCACGCGCGACTTCCGCAATCGGTTTGCCGGCTTGGTATGGGGCGATGGCGCGGACGTACTCCGGGCCGTAGTTCTTGGTCATGGTCTCTCTCTGATTCTCTATAGTTAGGTCAAGCTGACCGGGTAGGACCCGAGCACCTTGAAGAAAGCGGCGTTGCCCTGCAATTCATCCAGCGCCTTGGCCACGGCCTCGTTCTGGACATGGCCTTCGACGTCGACGTAGAAGTAGTACTCCCACGTGCCGGTGCGGGCCGGGCGCGACTCGAAGCGCGTCATCGATACATTGTGCTGGGCCAGCGAGCCAAGCAGGCGGTAGATCGAGCCGGCCTTGTGCGGCGCGGCCAGCGCCAGCGAGGTGCGGTCCTCGCCCGACGGGCCGGGCTGCAGGTGGCCGATCACGGCGAAGCGCGTGCGGTTGTGCGGATCGTCCTGGATGTTGGCCTTGACCGTGCCCAGGCTGTAGCGCACGCCGGCGCGTTCGCCGGCGATCGCGGCGATGCCGTGGTCGTCGCGCGCCATGCGGGCCGCTTCGGCGTTGGACGAGACGGCGCGGCGCTCGATCTCCGGGTAGTTGTTGTTGAGCCAGATCTGGCACTGCGCCAGCGCCTGCGCGTGGGCGCAGATGGCGGTGATGCCGTCCATGTTGCCGGTGCCGGTCAGCAGGCTGTGGCGCACGGCGATCGACACCTCGCCGCTGATGGTCAGCGGCGTATGCAGCAGCAGGTCCAGCGTGCGGCCGATGGCGCCCTCGGTCGAGTTCTCGACCGGCACCACGCCGAATTCGGCGGTACCGGCTTCGGTGGCGCGGAACACCTCATCGATGGAGGCGCACGGCAGCACGTCGACGGCGGTGCCGAACTGCTGGTACACGGCTTGTTCGCTGTAGGTGCCGGCCGGGCCGAGGAAGGCGATGGTAACGCGCTTCTCCAGCGAGCGGCAGGCGGACATGATCTCGCGCCAGATGGTCTGCAGCTCGGTATTGCCCATCGGGCCGGGATTGCGGTCGGCCACGCCGCGCAGCACCTGCGCTTCGCGTTCCGGGCGGAATACCGGGGCGTTGGTCTCGGCCTTGATATGGCCGACTTCCTGCGCCACTTTGGCGCGGCGGTTCAACAGGTCGAGGATCTGCGCATCGATGGCGTCGATCTGCTCGCGCAGGGGTGTCAGTTTGTCTGTCATGATGTTTTTTTAGCGACCAGCAAATTCGTTCAAATAATCGACCAGGGCTTGCACGCCCTCGATAGGCATCGCGTTGTAGATCGATGCGCGCATCCCGCCGACGGACTTGTGGCCCTTCAATTGCAGCAGGCCGCGCGCTTTGGCGCCGGCCAGGAATGCTTCGTTCCGGCTCTCGTCCTTCAGGTAGAAGGGAACGTTCATGCGCGAACGGTTTTGTTTCGCCACGCGGGTGGTGTAGAAATCGTCGGCGTCGAGCGCCGCGTACAGCAGCCCGGCCTTGGCGATGGCGCGTCGCTCCATCTCCGCCACGCCGCCCTGCCGCTTCAGCCACTGGAACACCAGGCCGGCGATGTAGATGCCGTAGGTGGGCGGCGTGTTGTACATCGATTCGTTGTCGGCCACCAGCTTGAAGTCGAACGCCGACGGGCAGGCCGGCAGCGCCTTGCCCAGCAGGTCTTCGCGCACGATGACGATGGTGACGCCGGCCGGGCCGATGTTCTTCTGCGCGCCGGCGAAGATCAAACCGTACCTGGAGACGTCGATGCGACGCGACAGGATGTGCGAGGACATGTCCGCCACCAGCAGCGTCTCGGCCAACCGCGCATCCTGCGCATCCGGCACGCCGGCGTCGAAGTCGAACTCGACGCCGTCGATGGTCTCGTTGGTGCACATGTGCAGGTAGGCGGCGCCGGGCGTGAGCTGCCACGTCGATTGCGGCGGCACCGACGTCATCGACGACGCGGCGACGTTGACGTTGGCGTACTTGGCGGCTTCCTTGATGGATTTGCCCGACCACGAGCCGGTATGGATAAAATCGATGGTCGCTGGCTGCGGCTTGTGGCCGACGAGGTTCAGCGGGATCAGGGCGTTCTGCGACAGTCCGCCGCCCTGCATGAACAAGATCTTGTAGTTGTCCGGTACTGCCAGCAGCTCGCGCAGGTCGCGCTCGGCCGCCTTGTAAATCGACATAAACTCCGGCCCGCGGTGGCTCATCTCCATGACGGACATGCCGCTGCCATGCCAGTCCAGCATTTCGGCAGCGGCTTGCGCCAGCACTTCCTTCGGCAACACGGCGGGGCCGGCGGAGAAGTTGTAGATGTGAGTCACTATGCGGTCCTTGTAAGTTGTTACGGTTTCTGCGCTTGCTGCGACTGTTCCAGCTTTTGCATCAGCGGGCCGACGCGGCGCACGAATACCTGCTGGCCGATCTGCATGCCCTCGCCCATCAGCTTCGGCGTGGTCGCCAGCATCTTGGCGCCGACCGGGGTGCGGTAGAACGCGCTGATCTGCTTGAGCTCATCGGCGGTATAGGTGCGCGCGTACAGCGGCACGGTCTCGCTCATGATGTCGTCGACCACGGTCGGGTCGTTCATCAGCTCCTGCAGCGCGGCGATCGCGGCCGGCAGTTCTTTTTCCATTTTCGCCAGCGCCTGCTTTTTCTGCTCGTCGCTGGTCTTGGTATTGCCCTTGATCGCGGCCTCGGCGCCGGCGCGCATCGAGGCGCCTATGCCCTGCCCCATCTGGCGCATCATGCCGCCCATCAGCGTGCGGTAGTTCATGGCGTCGAACATCTCGCGCGCGGCGGCCAGCGCGGCCGGATCGGCGTCCGGCGCGTTCTGGGCGAAGACCGGAGCGCAGGCCAGCGTCAGGGCCAGCGAGGTGAAGATGCTTGCAACGATTTTTTTCATAGCTGCTTTCAAAATGAATAAGGGGCCAGTCTTATTGTCGCATCAATCCGCGCTATAAGCCCTGGCCCCGCCGGTCCCGCCAGGAACAGCGCGGAACTTCCTTTTACCGCGCCTTATTCAGGCGCGGCCTCGTCAGGCTTGGCGTCCGGGCCCGGTTCCAGCTCGACTTCGTCGATGTCGGTTTCGACCACGCGCTGCAGGCCGGACAGCTTGGTGCCGTCTTCGACCGCGATCAGGGTCACGCCTTGCGTGGCGCGGCCCATCTCGCGGATCTCGGAAACGCGGGTGCGAATCAGGACGCCGCCGGTGGTGATCAGCATGATCTCGTCGGTCGGGGTGACCAGCGTCGCCGCCACCACCTTGCCGTTACGCTCGGAGGTCTGGATCGCGATCATGCCCTTGGTGCCGCGGCCGTGGCGGGTGTACTCGATGATCGGAGTACGCTTGCCGAAGCCGTTCTCGGTCGCCGTCAGCACCGACTGCTGCTCGTTTTCCGCCACCAGCAGCGCGATCACGCGCTGGCCTTCGTCCAGGTTCATGCCGCGCACGCCGCGGGCGTTGCGGCCCATCGGACGCACGTCGTTCTCGTCGAAGCGCACCGCCTTGCCGGCGTCGGAGAACAGCATCACGTCGTGCTCGCCATCGGTCAGCGCGGCGCCGATCAGGAAGTCGCCCTCGTCCAGGTCGACCGCGATGATGCCGGCCTTGCGCGGATTGCTGAAGTCCTTCAGCGGCGTCTTCTTCACGGTGCCCAGGCTGGTCGACATGAACACGTAGTGGTCTTCCGGGAAGGTGCGGTTGTCGCCCGACAGCGGCAGGATGACCGTGATCTTCTCGTTGTCCGCCAACGGGAACATGTTGACGATAGGCTTGCCGCGCGAGTTGCGCGAGCCTTGCGGCACTTCCCACACCTTCAGCCAGTACATGCGGCCGCGGTTGGAGAAGCACAGGATGTAATCGTGCGTGTTGGCGATGAACAGCTGGTCGATCCAGTCTTCCTCTTTGGTCGCCATGGCCTGCTTGCCGCGGCCGCCGCGCTTCTGCGCGCGGTATTCGGAGATCGGCTGCGCCTTCATGTAGCCGGTGTGCGACAGGGTCACCACCATGTCCTGCGGCGTGATCAGGTCTTCGGTGCCGAGGTCGGTCGCGTTGTGCTCGATGTTCGAGCGGCGCGGGTCCTTCTGCGGGTCGCCGAATTCGTTGACCACGTGGGTCATCTCGTCGGTGATGATGGTGGTCACGCGCTCCGGCTTGGCCAGGATGTCCAGCAGGTCGGCGATTTCGGCCATCACGTCTTTGTACTCGTTGACGATCTTGTCCTGTTCCAGGCCGGTCAGGCGTTGCAGGCGCATCTGCAGGATCTCTTGCGCCTGGTCGTCGGACAGCTTGTACATGCCGTCGGACTGCATGCCGTAGTGCTTAGGCAGGTGCTCGGGACGGAAGGCGTCGATGCCGCCCACGGTATCGCCTTCGCCGGTACGGGCCAGCATCTCGCGCACCAGCGACGAATCCCACGAACGTTCCATCAGCGAGGTCTTGGCCACCGGCGGCGTCGGCGCCGCCTTGATGATGGCGATGAAGTCGTCGATGTTGGCCAGCGCCACGGCCAGGCCTTCCAGCACGTGGCCGCGTTCGCGCGCCTTGCGCAGTTCGAACACGGTGCGGCGCGTGACCACTTCGCGGCGGTGCGACAGGAAGCACTGCAGCATTTCCTTCAGGTTCAGCAGGCGCGGCTGGCCGTCGACCAGCGCCACCATGTTCATGCCGAAGGTGTCTTGCAGTTGCGTCTGTTTGTACAGGTTGTTCAGCACCACTTCCGGCACTTCGCCGCGCTTCAGCTCGATGACCACGCGCATGCCCGACTTGTCGGACTCGTCGCGGATGTCGGAAATGCCTTCGAGTTTCTTGTCGCGCACGTTTTCGGCGATGCGCTCCAGCAGCGATTTCTTGTTGACCTGGTACGGCAGCTCGTCAACGATGATGGCCGTGCGGCCGCCGTCCTTGCCGTACTCTTCGTAGTGGGTCTTGGCGCGCATCACCACGCGGCCGCGGCCGGTGCGGTAGCCGTCGCGCACGCCCGAGACGCCGTAGATCGTGCCGCCGGTCGGGAAGTCCGGCGCCGGGATCAGTTCGATCAGCTCGTCGATCGAGCACTGCGGATTGCGCAGCACGTGCAGCGCGCCGGCGATCACTTCGTGCAGGTTGTGCGGCGGGATGTTGGTCGCCATGCCGACCGCGATACCGGACGAGCCGTTGATCAGCAGGTTGGGGATGCGGGTCGGCAGGACCGTCGGTTCTTTTTCCTTGCCGTCGTAGTTGGGCTGGAAGTCGACGGTTTCCTTGTCGATATCGGCCAGCAGCTCGGCGGAGATCTTGTCGAGGCGGCACTCGGTGTAACGCATCGCCGCGGCGCCGTCGCCGTCGACCGAGCCGAAGTTGCCCTGGCCGTCGACCAGCATGTAGCGCAGCGAGAAGTCCTGCGCCATGCGCACCAGCGTGTCGTAGATCGACGCGTCGCCGTGCGGGTGGTACTTACCCATCGTCTCGCCCACCACACGGGCGCATTTGACGTAAGGGCGGTTCCACACGTTGTTCATCTCGTGCATCGCGAACAGGACCCGGCGGTGCACCGGCTTGAGGCCGTCGCGCACGTCCGGCAAGGCGCGGCCCACGATCACGCTCATGGCGTAATCGAGGTAGCTCTTGCGCATCTCTTCTTCGAGGGAAATAGGGATTGTTTCTTTTGCGAATTGATCCATTGGCGGGTCGACTGATCTTTGACTGTGGTTTATTAAGCAATGTATGCCGCACGTACTGCATTCCTGCGCCGCCCCTCCCAAGGGACAGGCAAGCTAGCGATTTTAGCATGGGCGCACGGCAACTAGCGCAAATCCGGCTGCAGCCCGCTCGCCGCAGGGGGGCGGCACGATACAACAGCTTGTAACACCTTGTAATATTCTGGACACATTACTCAATTATTATCGACAATCACGTTGCAACAAAACAACATTTTGGTCGAAATCGAAAAGGCGCCGTGTTGGCCGCTTTTTATCGGTCTCGGCCGCTTGTGGCAAAATGGACGAGAAGTCAATTGCTTGTTTCGCAAGCGGGAACCGAGCGCGACGCCCCTGCGTGGTAGAATTCGCACCACGTATCACGCGTCTCGCAGTTTCCCTGCGGATATCACCCCCGAAAGGAAGAAAAATATGAAAAAACTTATTTCGATGTTGGCCATGTCGGCTGCATTCGCCGCCTCGGCAATCGCACAAACCACCCCTACCGCGCCGCCATATGCTCCGGTCACCCAGGACATCAAGGCCGCTACGCCTAAGAGCGCCTATGTTCAGGATGCGCGCGGCGTGATCGCCCGTGATCCATTCGGCCTGTGCTGGCGCACCGGCTACTGGACCCCGGCCGATGCCGTGCCAGGTTGCGATCTGCCGATCTGCGTCGAGCCAGAGAAGCTGGAAAACGGCAAATGCGTAGCACCGCCGCCACCGCCGGTCGTTGCACCAGCCCCTGCTCCGGCACCGGCTCCAGCACCGGCCCCGGTTCCAGTACCGACCGCCCAGAAGGTCAGCTTCGCCGCTGATGCCTTCTTCGACTTCGACAAAGCCGTGCTGAAGCCAGAAGGCAAAGCCAAGCTGGACGACGTCGCATCGAAACTGGGTTCGATCAACCTGGAAGTCATCATCGCCGTCGGTCACACCGACTCGGTCGGTTCGGACGAGTACAACCAGAAGCTGTCGGTACGCCGCGCTGAAGCCGTCAAGGCCTACATCATCTCCAAAGGTGTTGAAGCCAACCGCGTGTACACCGAAGGCAAAGGCGAGAAACAGCCAGTTGCAGACAACAAAACTGCAGAAGGCCGCGCTAAAAACCGCCGCGTAGAAATCGAAGTCGTCGGCACCAGCAAGTAATTGCTTGTCGCGTAAGACAGAAACCCCGCTCCGGCGGGGTTTTTTTATGCCCGCTGCTTTAGAATAGCGGGATTAGCCTCTATCATTGCTGCCCATGAACGCCGATCCTTTAGAACTACAGAAATTCTCCGACCTGGCCCACCGCTGGTGGGATCCGACGTCCGAGTTCCGCCCGCTGCATGAAATCAACCCGCTGCGGCTGGAATGGATCAACGCGCGCGCGCCGCTGGCCGGCAAGAACGTGATCGACATCGGCTGCGGCGGCGGCATCCTGTCCGAATCGATGGCGCGCAAGGGCGCCAAGGTGACCGGCATCGACCTGTCCGAGAAAGCCCTGAAAGTGGCCGACCTGCACTCGCTGGAATCCGGCGTGCAGGTGCGCTACAAGCTGATCGCCGCCGAGGACATGGCGGCCCAGGAAGCCGGCCAGTTCGACGTCGTCACCTGCATGGAAATGCTGGAGCACGTGCCCGATCCGGGCGCCATCGTGCGCGCCGCGGCCACCCTGGTCAAGCCGGGCGGCCAGGTGTTCTTCTCGACGCTGAACCGCAATCCCAAGGCCTACCTGTTCGCCGTGATCGGCGCCGAATACCTGCTGCGCATGCTGCCCAAGGGCACCCACGACTACGACAAGTTCATCACGCCGTCCGAGCTGTCGCAATACATCCGCACCGCCGGCCTCGACGTCAAGGGCTTCAAGGGCATGGGCTACGATCCGCTGACCAAGATCTATTCGCTGAACGACGACACCAGCGTCAACTACCTGGTGGCCACCAGCCGCCCGCTTTAACTGCCGACATCCATGACCCTGCCTACCGCACCGCGCGCCATCCTGTTCGACCTCGACGGGACACTGGCCGATACCGCGCCCGACCTGGCCGCCGCCGTCAACCTGCTGCGCACCGCGCGCGGCCTGGAACCGACCGCCTACGACATCCTGCGCCCGACCGCCTCGGCCGGCGCGCGCGGCATGATAGGCGCGTCCTTCGGCATCAAGCCCGACGACGAGGGCTACCCGGAATTGCGCGACGGCTTCCTCGACAACTACGCGGCCGCCATGGCCGTGCACAGCAGCCTGTTCCCCGGCGTCGTCGAACTGCTGGCCGGCATCGAGGCGGCCGGGCTGCAATGGGGCGTGGTCACCAACAAGCCGGCCCGCTTCACCGATCCGCTGTTGCCGCAGATCGGCCTCGGCCACGCGGCCTGCGTGGTGTCTGGCGACACCACCGCCCACGCCAAGCCCCACCCGGCGCCGCTGCTGGAAGCGGCCGCGCGGCTGGGCCTGGCGCCGGAACAATGCTGGTACGTCGGCGACGACCTGCGCGACATCCAGGCCGGCAAGGCCGCGGCCATGCCGACCATCGCCGCCGGCTGGGGCTACTGCGGCCCGGTCGAGCCGCAAGGCTGGCAGGCCGATTACCTGTTCGTCCAGCCGACGGAAATATTGGCGTTGATGCACAGTTCCTTGTCGGGCAGCGCCCTGGCGGCCTGATGGTACCGCTAACCGTTGTATAGGCGACTCACTATTGAGGCTGCTCATAAATTAGGCAGTTTATTCTATTGCCGTGTGGACAAAGTAGGTATAGTCTGCGCTTGACTGCGTAGAATTACTTATTTCCTAAAAGCCACAAACCCGCTGATGGAAACGAGAGTAGCAGTCACCGACAATCTCAACTTTCCATCAGGAGCATCATGAATTTTCCTGAGCAGGCTGCCCAAACCCCGCAGCTGTACTCCGATCCGCTCGCGCTGTTGGCCGATGGCCAGGCGCAGCACACCGCCGCGCCGCAATCCTGGATGGTGCGCGTGGCCGACGCCAAGTACCAGTGGTACGACCTGGTCGCCGGCTTCACCGAAAAGGCCGACATCCGCGATCCGATCGGCCGCTACCTGCGCCGCACCCAGTTCGAGCTGGAAGCGGTGGCCGAAAAGCGCCACCTGTTCTTCGCCGTCACCCGTCCGCGCGTGCGCTTCGACGTCACGGGAGTGGTGCAATGGGGCTTCTTCTCGCTCAAGCTGACGCTGCCGCTGCTGATGGGCGCCGAGCGGACCAAGGAAAACCTCACCATCGAGCTGACGGTGCCGTTCTCGGCCACGCTGAAAAAGCCGACCGTCACGCTGACCGAAAACTTCATCACCCTCAACTGGGGCGGCTGCATCGAAGCGCTGTCGATCCATGACGTGCTGCAGACCTACGCCCACCACCTGCGCATTCCGAGCAAGGTGGTGTATGTCGGCCAGACCCGCGACGAGGACGCGCGCCTGTCCAAGGGCAGGCTGCCGGCGCTGCAAAAGCTGCGCGCCCAGTTCAGCCTGGACTACGACACGCTGCTGCTGGTGCAGCGCATGGAGTTCGACGTCAGCTGCGCCGACGGCGACCCGGCCGACCTGCCGCACAACGAGCATCCGATGGCGGCCGACGCGCTGCTGGCCGAACGCATGGATGTGATCGAGGCCGCGATGATCCGCTACTTCGAAGGCGGCAACAACCCGCGCCTGCGCAACGCGGAAGAGCGCGAGGCCCGCAGCGCGCGCCTGACCGAAGTGCAGGAAAGCAATCACCTGTCCCAGTTCACCATCGACTTCGAACTGGCGGAAGCCCGCAACTACAGCTACCTGAGCTCCGAGTTCGTGACCTCGGCCCGGCGCCACCTGCTGAGCTGCTTCATCGCCGACGGCCAGGCGACTGTCGCGCCGATGCCGATTCCGGTGCCGCTCAAGGGTGCGAAAAGCTAACTAGTGTTACATTGTGTGATTAAATAACATTCCCTTGGGTTGCCGCGTGGAAATGTCACGCGGGAAGGACTATACTGGGGGAATATAACCAGATCACCGCAATATGAGACACTTGGAGCGCGCAACATGACCAGCGATCAACCCGACCTGATCGCCGACGACGACTACCCGGACCCGTCGCCCGATGAGCTGGGCGTCGGCGCCTTGTTCGCCGAAGCGCCGGAACCTTTCCACGACCTGCTGGCACCGCCGCACGACGCGCTGGACGACCTGCTGCCGCTGCTGCCGCAGCGCACCAACGCGCCGCAGACCTGGGTGGTCACCGTGGCCGACGCCAAGTACCACTGGTACGACCTGGTGTGCGGCTTCCCCGAGATCCCCGACATCCGCGACCCGGTCGGCCGCCATCTGCGCCGCATGCAGTTCGACCTGGAGGCGACCAGCGAAAAGCGCCTGATCTATTTCGTCGTCAACCGCCCGCGCGTGCGCTTCGACGCCTCCCGCAGCACCAGCTGGGGCTTCTTCTCGCTGAAGCTGACCATTCCCATCCTGGTCGGCGCCGAGGAAAAGCGCGACACCCTGACCGTCGACCTGGAAGTGCCGTTCGCCGCCACGCTGAAGAAGCCGTCGGTGCTGCTGACCGACCGCTTCATCACGCTCAACTGGGGCGGCCTGATCGAGGCGCTGTCGATCCACGACATCCTGCAGCAATACGAGAACGACCTGAATTACCAGAGCAAGGTGCAGTACGTCGGCCAGACCAAGGACCCGGTCGGCCGCCTGGCCCGCGCGCGCCTGGCGCCGGTGCAGAAGATCCACCAGAAGAACAATGAAGACAGCGACATGCTGCTGCTGATCCAGCGCATGAGCGTGGAAGTGATGTCCGACGAAGGCGATCCGGCCGAGCTGGAGGCCAACCAGAACGCGGTGGCCACCGACATCCTGCTCAAGGACCGCATCGACGTCATCGAATGCGCGCTGATACGCTACTTCGAAGGCCCGGAGATGCACGGCCGCAGCGACAAGGAAGCCGAGGTCCGCAAGCAGCGCCTGCGCGAGGTGCAGGCCGCCAACCACCTGGACAGCTTCCGCATCGACCTGCGCCTGGAAGACGCCGGCAAGTACGACGACCTGTTCTCCAAGCACGCGGCGGTATCGCGCAGCCACATCATCGACTGCAGCATCGTCGACGGCGAAGTGATCGTCACCCGCGTGCCGCCTCCGCCGGAGGACAAGACCAAGGACAAAACCAAAGGCAAGGACAAGGACAAGGTCAAGAGCTGACGCTCTCCTTCTCCCTTTCCCTCGGCGGCGGCACCAGCGTCACGCTGGCGATGCGCGCCGCCATCTGCTGGTCGGTCATCGGACCGGTGCCGCTGTAGCGGTCCAGCAGCAGGTAGATCACCGGCGTGATGTAGAGCGTGATCACCTGCGAGAAAATCAAGCCGCCCACCACGGCCAGCCCGAGCGGCTGGCGCAGCTCGGCCCCCGCGCCCCAGCCCAGCGCCAGCGGCAAGGCGCCCATCAGCGCCGCCAGCGTCGTCATCATGATCGGCCGGAAGCGCTGGACGCAGGCCGCGCGTATCGCCTCCGCCGCCGGCAAGCCCAGCGTGCGCTGGGCGTCGAGCGCGAAGTCGATCATCATGATGGCGTTCTTCTTGACGATCCCGATCAGCATCAGGATGCCGATGGTGGCGATCAGCGTCAGGTCCATGCCGAACAGCCGCAGCGTGATCAGCGCCCCCACCGCCGCCGACGGCAGGCCGGCCAGGATGGTCAGCGGATGGATATAGCTTTCGTACAGCACCACCAGCAGCACGTAGATCACCAGCAGCGCGATCGCGATCAGCACCAGCTGGCTCGATTGCGTGTCCTGGAACACCGCCGCCTCGCCGCCGTACTTGGTGATGATGGTGGCCGGCAGCTGCACTTCCCTGCCGATGGCGGCGATACGGTCGGTGGCGTCGCCCAGCGCCACGTCCGGCGCCGTGTTGAACGACAGCGTGATCGCCTGCAGCTGGCCCTGGTGGTTGACCGCCGTCGGCCCCACCGTGCGCACCACCGTGGCGATGCTGGACAGCTGCACCAGCGCGCCGCTGTCGCTGCGCACGCCGACCTTGCCCAGCGCCTCGTCGAACTGGCGGTCGGCCGCCTCCATGATGACCTGGTAGCTGGCGCTGGGCGCGTAGATGGTGGAGATCTGGCGGTCGCCGAAGGCCAGGTACAAGGCGCTGCGCACGTCGGCCATCCGCACGCCCAAGCCGTTGGCCTTGTCGCGGTCGATGTCGAGCGTGGCCTGCAGGCCCTTGGTCTGGCTGTCGCTGGTGACGTCGCGGAACATCGGGTCGGCGCGCATGCCCTGCATGATCTTGTCGGCCCAGCCTTCCAGCGCGTCCGGCGTCACGCTTTGCAGCGTGTACTGGTAGCGGCTCTTGCTGGAGCGGCCGCCCAGTTGCAGGTTCTGCTGAGGACTGAAATACACCGTGATGCCAGGCACCGCGCGCACCGCCTTGCGCAGCGAATCCAGCGTGCCCCGCAGGTCGGCGCGCTCGCCCTTGGGCTTGAGCGTGACCACCATGCGCGCGCTGGAGGAACTGGTGCCGCCGCCCGGGCCGCCGGCGCCGGTGAACGACAGCACGCCCAGCACATTCGGATCCTCCTGGATCGCCTTGGCGACGCGGGCCTGCAATACCATCAGCGCCGGCATGGAGACATCCTCCGAGGCCTCGGTGATGACGCGCAGCCGGCCCAGGTCCTCTTCCGGGAAGAAGCCCTTGGGGATGGTCTGGTACAGCACCCCGGTCAGCACGAAGCTGCCGACGGCGGTGAGCAGCACCACGTTGCGGTGCGCGAGTCCCCAGTCCAGCGTGCGCTCGTAGGCGCCGCTGAGGCGCCGGAAGCCCGCTTCGAAGACGCGGCCTATGCCTTTATTGCCAACGCCGCCATGTGCGGCATCGTCATGCGTCAGCAAGCGGCTGGCCAGCATCGGCACCAGCGTCAGCGACACCAGCGCCGACACCAGCACCGACAACGACACCACCACCGCGAATTCATGGAACAGCAAGCCGATCACGCCGGGCATGAAAAAGATCGGAATGAACACCGCCACCAGCGACACCGAAATCGAGACGATGGTGAAGCCCATTTCCTTCGAGCCGTTGAGCGCGGCCTTCAGCGGCGGCTCGCCCTGCTCGATGTGGCGCACGATATTTTCCAGCACCACGATGGCATCGTCCACCACCAGTCCCACCGCCAGCGTGATGCCGAGCAGCGAGACGTTGTCCAGGCTATAGCCCAGCCAGTAGAACAGCACCATCGCACCCAGCAACGAGATCGGCAGCGTCAGCGCCGGGATCAAGGTCGCCGCGACGCGCCGCAGGAACAGGAAGATCACCAGCACCACCAGCACCACCGTCAGCGCCAGCGTGATGTTGACGTCGTGGAGGGCGTCGCGGATCGACAGCGAGCTGTCGCCGCTCAGCGTCACGCCAATGGAAGCCGGCAACTGCGCCTGCAACTGCGGCAGCAGCTTGCGCACGGCGTCGACGACTTGCACGGTGTTGGCGTTGGGCTGGCGCTGCACTTGCAGGGTGATCGAGCTGGCGCCGTTGTAACTGGCGCTGGTGCGGACGGATTGAAAGCTGTCCTCCAGCGTGGCCACCTCCTTGAGCCGGACCGGCAGTCCGTTGCGGTTGGCGATAATCAGTTCGGCGAACTGAGCGGCCTTCATCAGGCGCGCGTCGGCCTGGATGGTCAGCGTCTGGTCCGGGCCCTCGATGATGCCCAGAGGTGAGTTGGAGTTGGCCGCCTTGATGGCGGCGGCCAGCTCGTCGAGCGTCAGGTTGCGCGAGTGGAGCCGCTCCAGGTCGGCGCGCACGCGCACCGCGAAGCGCTTCTGGCCGTTGACGTTGACCTGCGCCACGCCCTCCAGCGTGGCGAGGCTGGGCGCCATCAGGTTCTCGGCGTAGTCGTTCAACTCGGCCAGGCCCAGCGACGGCGAATTCAGCACGATGAACAGCGTCGGGCCGTCGGCCGGATTGGTCTTGCGGTAGGACGGCAGCTCCGTCACCTCGGGCGGCAGCGAGCGCTGGGCGCGCAGCAGCGCGGCCTGGACGTCGAGCGCGGCGACGTTGATGTCGATGCTGGGATCGAATTCCAGCGTCAGCGCGGTACTGCCGGCGGTACTGCTGGAGGTGATCAGATTCAGTCCACCGATGGTGGAGAACTGCTTCTCCAGCGGCAGCGCCACCGACGACGCCATGGTCTCGGGACTGGCGCCCGGCAGGTCGGCGTTGACGTTGATGACGGGGGTGTTATAGCTGGGCAGCGCCGCTACAGGCAGCCGAAAGCAGGCCAGCACGCCGGCAGCGATCAGCGACAGCGACAGTACGAACACCAGCGCCGGACGGCGTATGCACAATTCGGAAATGTTCAACGTCCGCTCCCTCGTGCGGCAATCGCCACGCCGGCATCGGCCACCAGTTCATCCCTGGCGGCGCGCACCTTGGCGCCGGGCTTGAGATTCTGCTTGCCCTCGGTGACGATCTTCTCGCCCGCCTCCAGGCCGGAGACGGCGGCCAGGTTGCCGAAGGCGTGCAGCACGCGCACCTTGCGCGGCTGCGCCAGTTGCCCGGCGTCGACCGCGTACACCAGCGCGCCCTCGGGCCGCGTGACGATGGCGGCCAGCGGCACCACCACCGCGTCGCGCAGCGTCGACAGCGTGATCTGCGCCTGCACGAACTGGCCGGGCCACAGCCGCGTATTCGTATTGTCGAACTGCGCCTTGACGCGGATGGTGCCGGCCACCGCGTCGACGCTGCTGTCGATGAAACTGAGCTTGCCCTTGAGCGTGGCGCCTGACAGCGTGGCGCTGACGGCGACCACGCCGGCCTTCTGTGCGTCCAGCAACCCCGCCACGCCGCTTTCCGGCACGGTGAAGCTGACGGCGATGGGATGAATTTGCGTAACGCTGGCCAGCACCGCATTGGCCTGCACCAGGCTGCCCGCATAGACATTGACCGCACCGACCCGTCCGGCGGACGGTGCGCGTATCGCGGTGTAGCTGAGATCCACCTGGGCGGCGCGCACGGCGGCCTGGTCGGCCTGCACCAGCGCGCGCTGGCTTTCGGCCTGCGACTGCACGCTGTCGGCGGCGCTGGCGGAAATGAATTTTTGCTCCGAGAGATCCTGGCTGCGCTTGAACTGGCGTTCCAGGTCGGCCAGCGTGGCCTGGTCGCGCGCCAGCTGCGCCTGCGCGCGATCCAGCGCGGCGCGTTCGGCGCGGTCGTCCAGCGAGAACAGCAAGGCGCCGGCGGCGACGAACTGCCCTTCCCTGACATGCACCCGCGTCAGCAAGCGGCCGACGTGCGGGCGGATCTCCACGCTGCTCAACGGCACGACGGCACCGTTGGCGCGCAGTTCGACCGGCACGTCGCACCGCAGCGCGGGGACCACGCGCACCGACGCAATCCCGCCGCGCGCGGACGACGCGGCGGCCAGCGTTGCCGCCGCCTGTGCCGGCTGCGGGCGGTTCAGCAGCAGATAGCCGCCGCCGGCCACGCAAGCCAGCACCGCCAGCACAGCACTGGTGCGTTTCGTTTTCAACCGCCCGGCTCCGTCAGCACCGACAATTTCGTCACGCCGGAGCGCTGGATATTGGCGATCACCTTGGCCACGGCGCGGTATGGAACGCCCTGGTCCGCCTGCAGGCTCAACGCCAGCTCGGGATCCTGGGTGACCAGTTGCTTCAGCTCCGGCTCCAGCGCGGCGGCCTCCACTTCGCGCTTGTCGATGAAGATCCTGTTGCTGCCGTCGATGCTTACCGTGACCGACTTCGACGGATTCGCCGGCGTCGTGGTGGAGGTCTTGGGCAGGTTGATGCGCACCGCGTTGTTCAGCAGCGGCGCGGTCAGGATGAAGGTCACCAGCAGCACCAGCATCACGTCCACCAGAGGCGTGATATTGATCTCGCTGACGACATCGCTGCTGTCTCTACCGGTTGAGAAGGCCATTATGCAAATGCTCCCTGTTGCGGCGCCGTCACCGGACGCACAGGCTGCGGCGTGCCGCCGTTGCGCGAGGATGCCGGACGGGTGACGCGGAAGCCGTTCTTCTGCGCCAGGTTGACGAAGTCGGTGGCGTAGTTATCCAGCTCGGCCGCCGTCACCTTCAGGCGGCGCACGTAGAAGTTGAACGCCAGGACCGCGGGCACGGCCACCGCGATACCGACGCCGGTGGCGATCAACGCCTCGCCGATCGGGCCGGCCACCACGTCGATGCTGGCCGAGCCGCTCTTGCCGATCGCCCCCAGCGCATGGATGATGCCGAACACGGTGCCGAACAGGCCGACGAACGGCGCCGTGCTGCCGATCGACGCCAGTACCGCCAGGCCGCTTTCCAGCGACTGGTATTCTTTCTGGATTTGCTGGCGCAGATGACGCTCCAGCAGCTCCTGCCTGTCCCAGCTGTGTTCCAGGTCGGCGCTGGCGTCGCCCGATTCGCTGACATGCAGCGCTTCGAAGCCGATGTTGGCCAGGCGCGATTTCGGGCTGGCGTCGCTGGCCAAGGCGCTGGCGGCGTCCAGCGTGCTGGCGCTCCAGAACTGCCTGGTAAATTGTTTATCCCGTTTTCCGAGACGGTAGTGCTGCACGCCCTTGGCGATGATCAGCACCCAGGTGATGACGGAGAACAGCAGCAGCGCATACAGGGAGCCTTGAACGATAAGATCTAAGTAGTAGGTGGACATGGGTAGCTCTCGCAGTATAAAAAATTAAGAAAGTTTGAAATTGAGTGGAACCTTGACCCAGCCGTCGATCGGCGTCTGGCCGCGCTTGGCCGGGTCGAAGGACCACGCCGTCACCGCCTTGATGGCGGCGTCGTCGAGGATCTTGTGGCCGCTGGATTTGTCGACCGCCACGCTGTCCGGCTTGCCGGAAGCGAGCACGCGCACCTTCAGCACCACCTGCCCTTGCAGGCCGCGGTCCTGCGCCAGCGCCGGATAGTCCGGCGCTGGATTGTTGCGGTAGCCGGCGAAGCCGCGCGGCTCGGTCACCGGCTCCGGCGCCGGCGGCGGCGCCGGAACGGCGGCCACCGGCGCCGGCGGCGCGGCGGTCGCCACCTGCACGGTGTTCTCGCTTGGCGCGCCGTCGTCGACCGGCGCCTGCGCCACCACCGGCACTTGCGGCGCCGCCCTGGCCGGAGCGGCCTTGGCGACCTGCGGCTGCGCCTTCGGCGGCTCAGGCGGCGGTGGCGGCGGCGGCGCGAATTCAATCGCCAGCGGCTCGGCCGCTTTCGGCGGCAACGGCTCGATCTGGCCGCCCTGGTGGAAGGCGACCACCACGCCAGCATGCAGCACCACGGCCAGTGCGGCCAGCGCGGCCAAGCCGCGCTTGTTGCCACGTCCGGCGATGGTGCCGGCCTTCGGAATCGCGACGCTGACCGGCAGTGGCGCTTCCACCGCCTTCAGGTACGGCGCCGGACGCGCCTGGCGCCGTACCGCCGCGCGGCGCGGTGAATAATTGATACTCTCAAAAGTCAGTGCAGTCATGATGAGGCCCTTTCGCTGTTGTCCTTGCACGTCCTTGAGCAGAAACCGTGCCCGGACATCAAGTGACTGATTTCATTGATAAACACGGAATTCGCGGCTGCGGCGCATGCGGGAAACTGCTGCGCGATCAGCAGCGCGCCAACAGTACCGCATCACCCGCCGTGTCACCACGCGCGTCCGCTGGCGAAGTACACCGCCGTCGCGGCGGCGGCTATCGCCAGCACCAGCGCGGTCCAGCTGCCCCTGGCGGCGGATTCGCCGGAGCGCACTTCCTTCCAGCCGGTGACCATGGGCTTGACCAGGTTGTCCTTCTTGAACGCGAGATAAACCAGGATCGCCAGCACGTGCACGGCCAGCAGCGCGAACAGCACCCATGTGAGTTGCTTGTGCAGGCCGGTCAGCCGCAGCGACGTGCCCTCCTCCACCAGCGCGGCCAGCGGGCCGGTGAAGGAAATCTCGTCGGTGCCGACCAGCCCGGTCCCCAGTTGCGCCGCCAGCAGCGCCAGCAGCGCAAACACGGACACCGCGCCGAGCGGATTGTGGCCATGCCCTTTCCAGCGGCCGCGCAGGTAGGCGCGCAGCCTGGAGGGCGTCGGCGCGAAATTGAGGAAGCGCGCATGCGTGGAGCCGGCGACGCCCCACACCAGCCGGAACGTCACCAGCCCGACGATCGCCAGCCCCGCCTTGCCGTGGACTTCCATCCAGTCGCCGCCGATCTCGCCGCTGACGATGGCGACGGCGACCGCCGCCACCAGCGACCAGTGAAAGATCCGCGTCGGCAGATCCCATACCCAGATGCGCTTAGGCGCGACAGCGGCAAGCGCCGGCTGGATTTCTTCAATGACGGCGCGTTTCATGGCAATCCTTTACTGCGCGGCCGCGACCTGCTTGGCGGGCGCTTCGATGCGGACGATCTTGCCGCCTTGCGCTTCATAGTCTTCCGAACCGGTGGCGCCGGCGACCTTGAAACCCTTGGCCGTCAGCAGGTCGCCCACGGCGCCGGCGCGATGCGCGTGGTTCGATACGGTGACGATCACGCGGTCCTTGGGAATGTAGGCCAGTTGCTTCTCGATGTCCTTGGCCTGGATATTCAGGAAGACCGGGAAGCTGCCCTTGGTCGTGACTTCATCCGGACGGCGCACATCAAGCACGACCAGTTTCTCCGGCGCGGCCAGCAGCGTATCGACTTCGGCGCGCGCCAGTTGTTTGGTCTTGTACTTCCACGCATCCTGCGCAAAAGCGGAGAAGCTGGCGATCAACGACAGGGCCAAGACTGCGGTGTGGATTTTCTTCATGGTGTAAGTGCTTTCATGGTGAATGAGTGGGATGCCTCATCCACCATGTCTGCAACTATCGTGCCACGAAAGGAGGCCCGTATTTGCTGGGCTCCTGCGGATTCCGTGCTGCCTCGCCACCAGCGCGCGGAACAGGGCTGCTGAAAATTCAACACCCCTCATGGCGGTGCCTTGCGGCTGAGAAAATCGCAAAGCGCCCGCAGATGCTGATGCATAAGCTTATCCGGCATGCGCGGCGGAGCGATGGCACGTTACTTGCGGATTAGAGCTCACTACCACCGCCACTATCAGGAGAGTAAAGTAATGAGCAAATCGCATAAGGTCTTACCACCGCAATTCCGAGCGGCGCCGCTGACCGCCGCCGTCGTCGCCGCACTGGGACTGCTGTCCTCCGGCCAGCTGTACGCGGCCGACGCGCCGACCGTGGCGGACCTTCAGGCCGAAATCGCCCGCGTGCTGGCCGAGAACGCAAAGCTGAAGCAGGCGCTGGCCGCGCAGGGCGGCGCTCCCGCTGCTGGCGCGGCACCGGCCGTGGCGGAAGCAGCGCCCGCGCCAGTCGCCGCCGCGCCGGCGGACGACGAAGCGCAGGCGCTGGGTGCCATCACCGTGCGCGGCAAGAAGAAAATCGAGCTGCTGAAAGACGTGCCGCTGTCGGTCTCCGTCATCAGCGGCGCGGAGCTGGACCGCGAGCTGGCGCAGGACCTCAGCGCCATCACCAAGCGCAGCGCCGGTATCCAGTTCAACCAGAACAACACGCGCGGCGCATCGCTGTCGATACGCGGCCTTGGCAAGCGCTCCTTCACCGAAACGCAGGATCCCAGCGTCGGCATGGTGGTCGACGGCGTCAGCTACGGCCTGTCGCAGCTGGCCAACTTCGATTTCTACGACGTCGACTCGGTCGACGTCACGCGCGGCCCGCAAGGCACGCTGGGCGGCAAAGGCGCCAGCTCGGGTGTGGTCAGCGTCAATACCAGGCGCCCTTCGTTCTACCCGAGCGCCGACTACCAGGTCACCTACGGGCAGCGCGACACGCTGATCGCCAAGGCCAATCTCAGCGGCCCGATCATCGACGACCTGCTGGCCTGGCGCGGCTCCTTCGTGGTCGACCGCAGCCGCGGCTACTACACCAACAACTTCGACAGCAACTACAGCCTGTATAACAAAAACCGCGTCAGCGGCCGCACGCAGTTCCTGTTCACGCCGACCGCGGATTTCAACGCCCGCATCAGCTTCGACCTCGAACCCCATGCGCCGCAGGTGCAGAACGGCCTGACCTTCTACAAGACGCAGCCGGACCGCTTCGCCGATGGCTCGCTGACCGATCCTAGCGGCACCACCACCCGCGCCAAGCTGGCCGGCTTCACCAACGCCGCCGGCGTCTACACGGCCGGACGCGCATGGTTCGCCGGCCGCGACTTCAGCGGCACTCCCTATACCTACGAGAACAACTACATCGGCGACAACAACATCAACTTCAACGAGAACCAGGGCCAGACGGTGCACAACAAGGGCGGCCAGGTCGACCTGACCTGGAACGTCCTGAATCACACGCTGAGCTCCATCACCGCCACCCGCAAATACACCTTCGACGCGCACAACGACGAAGGCACGCCGTTCGACATCAACCGCAACGGCGGCGGCGGCGTCGACTACCAGCAGTTCAGCCAGGAGTTCAAGCTCAAGTCCAAGCCGGGCGGCGCCTTCGACTACGTGGCCGGCGTGTTCTACCTGAAGACCGACGACGACATCGCCTCCAAGACCGGCTGGGGTTCGGACGCCGGCGCCTGGTTCGCCACCACCGCGCAGTACAACACGCTGGACCGCAACGCCGGCGCCAATCGCGGCGCCGGCCTGGCGCTGCTGAAGGATGCGCTGGACGACGCCATCCTCAAGGGCGACACCGTGGTCAAGACCGAGAGCTCGGCCATCTACGGCAACGCCACCTGGCGCGCCACCGATGCGCTCAGCCTGACCGGCGGCCTGCGCCTGACCCACGAGGACCGCAGCACCACCGATACCCGCTTCCTGACCGCCAACGGCGCCGGCGCGGGCCTCAACCCGGTCGCGGTGCGCGGCGTGCAGCTGGGCGGCTTCAACTCCACTGCCGCCGGCGCGCTCGCCGCCGGCAACTCCGCCGCGCAGCTGGCACTGGCCGACGCGGTGGCCAACCGCTACTTCGGCGCCGCCTCCTACGCCGCGCTGACGACGGCGCAGCAAGCGCAGGTGGCGACCGCCAAGGCGCTGCGCGCCGGCCAGGTCGGGCAGCTGATCGGCGGCATCACCAGCTACTACGACGACAACCTGATCACCTCCACGCTGAGCCCGAGCTACCGCTTCAACGACAGCGTGACCGGCTACGTCTCCTGGCAGCACGGCGAAAAATCCGGCTCGGCGCTCAACGTCAACGGCTTGTCCGCCAATGTGCGGCCGGAGAAGACCAATGCGTTCGAGGTGGGCCTGAAAAACACCCTGCTGAACAACACGCTGGTCGTCAACGCCGACCTGTACCAGATGAACATCCGCGACTACCAGTCGACAGTGCGGGTGGTCGACGACTTCACCACCCAGACCAATATCGCCAACGGCCAGGCCAATCCAACCGCCTACGTCACGGCGCAAGGCAATGTGCCCAAGGTGCGCGCACGCGGCCTGGAGCTGGACGCGGTCTACTCCGGCATCCAGAACCTCAGCATCCGTCTTGCCGCCGCCTACACGGACGCCCGCTACATCAGCTTCCCGCAGGCGGCCAAGCCCGACGAACTGGCCTACCTGGCGCCGGCCTACATCGACCAGAGCGGCCTGACGCTGCCGGGCGTGGCCAAGTGGACCGGCAACATCGGCGCCGAGTACCGGGTGCCGGTGTGGGCCGACAAGCAGTTCCACACCAGCTTCAACACCGCCTTCACCAGCCGCTATAACAATACGGACACGCTGTCCTCGTGGGGCTACGTGCCGGGCAACGCGGTGACCGACTTCTCGATCGGCCTCGGATTCAAGAGCGGTTTCGACGTCAGCCTGATCGTCAAGAACCTGACCGACAACCGCAAGCACGAACCGGCCTGGGTCAGCTACGCGCCGAACCCGTATCCGCGCTGGTTCGGCCTGACCTTCAGCGGCAGGCTGTAACGCTGCCGCCGGCCTGCTGCGCTTTCAACAGCAGGCCGACGGCGCTGTCTGCGGCGCAGCAGCGCCGCCCCTGCCTTCCGAAAGAATATCCAGTGTAATCAAGTACATGAGCAGATTAGACGGGCTGGCACGATAGTTGCCATCTAAAGCATCAACACCGTCATCTCGTCCACGCATATTAGAAGGAGCAAGTCAGTGAACAAGCCCGCAATAAAGACGCTATCGATCGCCGTGCTGCTGAGTCTTTCCGCCGCGCTGTCGGCGGCCCCCGAGGACAAGCCGGCAGACGCCAAGCCCGCCGCCGCCGCGCCGGCCAAGGCCTGGGCCTATACCCCCGCGCAGCAGCCGGCGGTACCGAAGGTCAAGCAGAAAGCCTGGGTACGCACCCCGGTCGACGCCTTCATCCTGGCCAAGCTGGAAGAGAAAGGCCTGAAGCCCTCGCCCGACGCCGACCGCGCCACCTACATCCGCCGCGCCACGCTCGACACCTGGGGCCTGATCCCGACGCCGGAGGAAGTGCACGCCTTCGTCAACGACAAGTCGCCGGACGCCTACGAGAAGCTGGCGGACCGCCTGCTGTCGTCGCCGCACTACGGCGAACGCCAGGCGCGCCGCTGGCTGGACCTGGCGCGCTACGCCGACAGCGCCGGCTTCCAGAACGACACCACGCGCCCGAACAACTTCCGCTATCGCGACTACGTCATCAACGGCTTCAACGCCGACAA
This sequence comes from Duganella sp. CT11-25, assembly GCF_047302815.1. Classification (NCBI taxonomy): domain Bacteria; kingdom Pseudomonadati; phylum Pseudomonadota; class Betaproteobacteria; order Burkholderiales; family Oxalobacteraceae; genus Duganella; species Duganella sp. CT11-25. Next base: position 6,171,912 of record NZ_JBKBFD010000001.1, on the reverse strand, counting down.
GCCGTTCGACCGTTTCATCAAGGAGCAGCTGGCCGGCGACGAACTGTGGCCCGACAGCCAGGAAGCGAAGATCGCCACCGGCTTCCTGGCCGGCTATCCGGACAACTCCAACTCGCGCGACCTGGTGCAGCGTAAATACCAAATCGCCACCGACATGACCGACCTGGTCGGCGAGACCTTCCTGGCCTCGACCATCGGTTGCGCGCGCTGCCACAACCACAAGGCGGACCGCGTCAGCCAGAAGGAATACTTCCAGCTGCAGGCGTTTTTCGCCAACACCAGCTTCGACGAGAAAGCCCCGGCGATCAAGGGCGAACAGGAACTCGCCTTCGAGAAGCAGCAGAACATCTACCGCGAGGCGACCAAGGATATCCGCGCCAAGCAGAAGGAAATCCTCGACACCGTGCGCACCGTCGGCGTCAAGTACCACAAGGAGCGCTACCTGACCGACAGCCGCGAGGCCATCTTCAAGCCCGAAGCGGAATGGACCGCGATGGACCGCTGGGTCAACTTCCGCCTGAAGACCGTCAGCACCGACCAGGACGTGGTGCAGTACCTGCGCCTGACCGCCGAAGACAAGGACAGCCCGGACTTCAATCCGGAGAACGTCGAGAAATGGAAGCAGTACCAGAAGCTGACCGCCGACATCCGCAAGTTCGACAAGCTGCGCCCTGAAAAAGGCAGCCTGACGCTGACCACCGCGACCGAGCTGGGTCACGCCGACTCGCCGCCGACCTTCGTCCGCTTCGGCGGCGTGCATGAGCGTCCGACCGACGAAGTCCAGCCTGCGCTGCCGGCCTTGTGGGCCGGCGCCAACGCCAGGCTGGAGATCAAGCCGGACGCCAACTCGTCGGGCCGCCGCACCGCGCTGGCCAATTGGCTGGCCAGCCCGGACAACCCGCTGACGGCGCGCGTCTACGTCAACCGGGTATGGAGCCAGTACTTCGCCAACGGCATCGTCTCGACGGTGGCCGACTTCGGCCGCGCCGGCCAGAAGCCGACCCACCCGGAACTGCTGGACTACCTGGCCACCGACTTCGTCAAGCAAGGCTGGAGCGTCAAGAAGCTGCATCGCCAGATCCTGCTGTCGAGCGTCTACCGCCAATCGTCGGGCCAACGCGACGACGTGCTGAAGGCCGATCCGGACAACAAGCTGCTGGCGGTCTATCCGCGCAAACGCCTGGAGGCCGAAGCGATCCGCGATTCGCTGCTGGCCGCCTCGGGCCAGCTGGAAGACAAGATCGGCGGTCCCGCGGTGTTCCCGCAAGTGCCGAGCAATTTCAACGCCGGCGCCCTGTGGACGCCGTCCAAGGATCCGAAGGAGCAGAACCGCCGCAGCGTGTATGTCTTCGTGCGCCGCAGCGTGCCGTATCCGCTGATGCAGAGCTTCGACCTGGCCGACCCATCCCACGCCCACCACAAGCGGGACGTGACCACCACGCCGCTGCAGGCCCTGACGCTGTTCAACAGCGACGTGGTGTTCGGCTGGTCGCAGGCGCTGGCCGGCCGCGTGCTGCGCGAAGCCGGCAAGGATGAAACCGCACAGCTGAACCGGCTGTACGAAATCCTGTTCTCGCGCGTGCCGACCAAGACCGAAAGAGTGGCCTTGAAGGAGTTCCTCGACAAGGAGGAAAAAATCATCCTGGCCAAGAACGCCGAAGGCAAGTTTGAAGTCGCCGTTCCGGTCGGGGCCAAAGGCCAGCAAATCAATCCAGTCCGGGCGGCGGCGTTTGTCGACCTGGTTCACGCAGTCGCCAATTCCAACGACTTCGCCTACCGCTTCTAAATCTCTTACACGAAAATAAAAGGACAGCACCATGAGCATCCATTCACGTCGCGACTTCCTGCTTAAATCCGGCCTTGGCATCAGCGCCGGCGCCCTCACCAGCCTGCTGCCTGGCGGCGGCCTGCTGCACGCGGCAACCGCCGCCGAACTGGCCGATCCGCTGGCGCCCAAGCAACCCAACTTCCCGGCCAAGGTCAAGTCGGTGATCTGGCTGCATCAGAACGGCGCCCCAAGCACGCTGGACCTGTTCGACTACAAGCCGGAGCTGATCAAGCTGGCGGGCCAGGATGTGCCGGCCTCGTTCCTGAAAGGGATCAAGACCAGCACCCAGGGCGGCGTCGGCAAGCTGTACGCCTCCAAGCGCACCTGGAAGCAGTCCGGCCAAAGCGGTTCGTGGTTCTCCGACCTGGTGCCGAACATCGCCACCCAGTCGGACAAGATCGCCTTCATCAAGTCCAGCGTGACGGTGGGCGCCACCCACGACATCTCGATCCTGAAGCTGAACACCGGCGACCTGAGTCCGGGCCGCCCGTCGCTGGGCGCCTGGGTCAGCTACGCGCTCGGCTCGGCCAATCCCGACCTGCCGCCCTATGTGGTGCTCTACAACGGCAAGAGCGAGCCTAGCGCCGGTTCGGTCAACTGGAACTCCGGCTTCCTGCCGGCGGTGTACCAGGGCACGGCCTTCCGTCCCGGCCCGTCGCCGATCCTGTACCTGGAGCGCCCTGAGCTGCGCACCGCCGAACAGCAGCGCGCCTCGCTGGACCTGCTCAAGCGCCTCAACAACGACGGCGCCGCGCGCTACTCGGCCGACACCGAACTGAAAGCCCGCGTGCGCTCCTACGAGCTGGCCGACCGCATGCAGGTCGCCGCGCCGGAAGCGGTGGACCTGAACAAGGAAAGCGACGCCACCAAGGAACTGTACGGCATCAACGACGAAACCAGCTCCAGCTACGGCACCACGCTGCTGCGCGCGCGCCGCCTGGTGGAACGGGGCGTGCGTTTCGTCCAGGTGGTCACCGGCGCGCCGGACGGCCAGACCGAGATCACCAGCTGGGACGCGCACAGCGACCTGGAAAAGAACCACAAGGTCAACGCCCGCATGATCGACAAGCCGATCGCCGGCCTGCTGGCCGACCTGGAATCGCGCGGCCTGCTGGAATCGACGCTGGTGGTGTGGACGTCGGAATTCGGCCGCACTTCCTACGGCCAGAGCGGCAATGGCCGCGACCACAACCCATGGGGCTACACGCAATGGATGGCGGGCGGCGGCGTCAAGGCCGGCTTCACCTACGGCGCCACCGACGAAATCGGCCTGCAGGTGGCCGACAAGGATACCGCGGTCGATACCTACGACCTGCACGCCACCGTGCTGCAGCTGCTGGGCCTGGACCATTTGAAAACCACCTTCCTCAACAACGGCCGTTCCGAGCGTCCGACCGTCGTCTACGGCAAGGTCATTAAAGAACTGCTGGTTTAACTTCGAGATCCCACTATGAAAAAACATACTATCGCACTGTCCCTGATCCTGTCGCTGGGCGCCGCGCTGGCGCAGGCCGGCGAAACCAAGGTCGTCCTGAGCGGCGCTGAAGAAACCCCGGCCGTCACCACCAACGCCAGCGGCAGCGGCGCCATCACCGTCGCCGAAGGCGCCGGCCACGCCGTCAGCGGCAGCATCACCACCAGGGAGGTGCAAGCCACCGCGGCCCACATCCATGCGGCCGCGCCGGGCAAGAGCGGTCCGCCGGTGATCACGCTGTCCAAGACCGGCGACAACACCTGGTCGGTGCCGGCCGGCGCCACGCTGAACGACGAGCAGTACGCCAGCTACCTGGCCGGCAACCTGTACATCAACGTGCACAGCGCCGACCACAAGCCGGGCGAGATCCGCGGCCAGCTGCGTCCATAAGAACAGGCCTCCATGCGTAAAGTTATTTTGCTCGTCGCAGCCTCGATGTTCCTGTCGACCGGTGTCCGGTCGGCAGAGGAGCTCAGTGTAGATCTGATGCAGAACATCGAGGACACCAACAAAAGCCTGTCGTCGAATATCGCGTTAAGCAACAAGGCCGGCGCCACGGCGGACGCCAAGGAGCTGACGCAGATGTTCGCCGACGTCGAGACCTTCTTCGACCACAAGGGCGATGCGAAGAACGCGGTGGACCTGGCCAGGCAAAGCAAGGAACTGTCGACCGATATCGTCGGCTTTGTGGCGGTCAATAATTTTGAATCGGCCACCACCGCCGCCACCACGCTGTCGCGCACCTGCCGCACCTGCCACACGTTTTACAAGAAGGAGTAGCTTATTTTCAGAGCATTGCAGACGGCTGCCTGGATGCTGTTGATGCTCCCCGCCTTTGCCGCGCCACCGGGCGACCCGGTGGCCGGCAGGGAGAAGGCCGACGCCGAACGATGCCTGGAGTGCCACGGCGTCGCCGGCGAAGGCCAGGGTTTCAGCAACGGCACGGAGGGCAAGTTCGCCCGCCTGGGCGGCCAGCATCCGGACTACATCATCAAACAGGTACAGGACTTCCGCAGCGGCAAGCGCAAGAACGATTTCATGAAGATGATCGCCTCCGGGATCAGCGACGCCGACCTGGCCGATATCGCCGCCTACTTCGCCGCGCAACCCGCCATGCCGTCCGGCGCGGCACCGAAGGACACCGCCGCCCACCGCTTGTACGCGAATGGCGATCCGGCCCGCAAGCTGCCCGCCTGCGCCAGCTGCCACGGCGAAGGCGGCAAGGGCGCGGCCGGTGTGGGACCGGTGATCGGCGGCCAGGGACTGCGCTACCTGGAGCAGCAACTGCAGGACTGGCGCAACGGCAGCCGCAACAACAGCGCGGGCGGCATCATGAACCAGCTGACCGCGCCGCTGACCGACGCCGAGATCGAAGCGCTGGCGCGCCATGTATCAGAGATGTAGACAACCAACCATACAAGGGGATCGAATGAAACACATAGTCATCGCAACGCTGCTGGCGGCAGCTTTCACGCTGCCGGCCAGCGCCGCGCTCAAGGAAGGCGACGCCGCACCGGCCTTCAAGGTACAAGCCTCACAGGCCGGCAAGGCCTTTTCCTTCTCGCTCAAGGACGCGCTGAAGAAAGGGCCGGTGGTGGTGTACTTCTACCCTTCCGCCTTTACCGGCGGCTGCAACATCCAGGCCCATACCTTCGCCGTCAATCACGATAAATTCAGCGCCGCCGGCGCCACCGTGGTCGGCGTCTCGCTGGACAGCATCGCGCGGCTGAACGAGTTCTCGGCCGATCCGAACTACTGCGCCGGAAAATTCCCGGTCGCGGCGGATGCCAACGGCGACATCGCCAAATCCTACGACCTGGCGATCCGCGAAATCGCGGCCGGCAAGAAGGACACGCGCGGCGTCGAGATCGACCACAACGCCGCCGAGCGCACCACCTTCGTCATCACCCCGGACGGCAAGATCGCCGCCGCCGTGGGCGGCCTGACGCCGGAAGCCAACGTCGAGAAGGCGCTGGCCACGGTGCAGCAGCTGGCGCGTAAAAAATCCTGAAGGAGCAGACCATGAAAAACTACAGCATCTGGAAGCCGCACCTGGCCGCCGCCGTCGCCGCCGGCCTGACGCTGGCGGCCGCCGACATCACCGCGCAGACCGCGCCGGACGTCGGCAAGGTCACGCCGGCCATCGCCGGCGTGGTGGCGGCGGGCACGCCGATCCAGCTGATCAAAGAAGGCTTCAGCGGAACCGAAGGTCCTGTTGGCCTGCCGGACGGCAGCCTGATTTTCACCGAGACCACGGCCAACCGCATCACGCGCATCGCCGCCGACGGCTCGACCTCGACCTACCTCGACAACAGCAACGGCTCCAACGGCTTGGGCTTCACCGCCAACGGCGACCTGTACGCGGTCCAGGTGCAGAAAACGCGGGTCGGCATCGTGTATCCCGCTTCGCATGCGCGCACGCTGGCGGATCAATACGACGGCAAGCCGTTCGGGCGCCCCAACGACCTGGTGGTGGACCGCAATGGCGGCGTGTACTTCACCGACTCCGGCGCGCCTCCGCGCCCTGCCGGTTCGCCCGCGCCGGCCGAGCAGCCGGTGGTGGCCAAGCCCGCCGTGTACCACATCACCCCGGCCGGCGAGCTGCAGCGCATCGCCGCCGACATCGAACGCCCGAACGGCATCCAGCTCAGCCCCGACGAGAAAGTGCTGTACGTGGCCAATACCGCCGGCGAACACGTGCTGGCCTACGACATCGGCGCCGACGGCAGCGTCGGCGCGCGCCGCAACTTCGCCAGGCTGGAAGGCTGGCGCAAGACGGACACCGGCACCACCAGCGGCGCCGACGGCCTGGCGGTCGACGGCGGCGGCAGGCTGTATGTGGCGTCCGCCGCGGGCATACAGATCTTCTCCAGCGAGGGCGAATCTCTGGGCGTGATCGCGTTGCCGAAAGCGCCGCAAAACCTGGCCTTCGCCGGCCCGGACAAGAAGACCCTGTACGTGGTCGGACGCGGTGCGGCCTACAAGATCGCCCTGCTGGCGGAAGGCTACGGCGGTCGCTCCAAATAGTTTTTTAACCTGACGATGGGACACAGATGAAACAAGGTATGAAGAAAATTCTCGCGCCGTCGCTGGCGGCGGTGCTGCTGGCGGCAAGCTTTGGCGCGACGGCGCAGCAAGCTCCCAAGCCTGAGCAGCTGATCAAATGGCGCCAGTCGGCATTCCAGGTGGTGGCCTGGAACACCGGCCGTATCAAGGCGTCGGTCGATGGCCAGTACAACAAGGACGAGGTGCTGCGCGCCGCCAACGCGATCGCCGCCATCGCCAACTCGGGCCTGGGCGCGCTATTCGCACCGGGCACCGAGCAAGGCAAGGGCTGGCACGACACCAGCTCCAGGCCGGAACTGTTCAAGGACCCCAAACGTTTTGGCGAACTGAGCGCGGCCTTCGGCAAGGAAGCCAGCGAACTGGCGACGGTCGCCGGCGGCGGCGACCTCGCCGCCATCAAGGCCCAATTCGGCAAACTGCAGCGCACCTGCAAATCCTGCCACGACGACTTCAAATCCAAAGACTAGCCATGACCAAGACCTTACATAAAAAACTGATCTGCGGCGCCGTCACGGCGCTGTGCCTGGCGTCCAACGCCTACGCCCAGGCTCCGGCTCCAGCCGCGCCGCAGGCGCCCAACACCGCGCGCTCGACCGATCCGGCCAAGCCGCTCAGCTTCTTCGTCACCAGCGAAGGCCTTGGCAAAGGCGCGGACCTGGGCGGCGTGGCCGGCGCCGACGCGCACTGCCAGAAGCTGGCCGATTCGGTCGGCGCCGGCAAGCAGAGCTGGCGCGCCTACCTGAGCACGCAGGCGGCGGACGGCAAGCCCGCCATCAACGCCCGCGACCGCATCGGCAACGGCCCGTGGTTCAACACGCGCGGCGGCGTGGTGGCGCGCGACGTCGCGCACCTGCATGGCGATACGGTCGACGCGGCGCGTCTCGGCAACAACCTGTCGCGCACCACCGCCCTGACCGAGAAGAATGAACCGGTGAAGGGTGCCGGCGACAAACCGAACGAGCATGACATCATCACCGGTTCGCAGCCGGACGGCCGCGCCTTCGCCGACGCCGCCGACCATACCTGCAAAAACTACACGACCAGCGCGGCGGACGGCTCTGTGCAACTGGGGCACTTCGACCGCACCGGCGGCGGCAACACCTCGTGGAACGCCGCCCACCCGAGCCGTGGCTGCGGCCAGGCCAACCTGGTCGCGACCGGCGGCGCCGGCCTGCTGTACTGCTTCGCCGCCAACTGAGCCTATGACCGCTAAAGAAGTCATATTCGGCGACAGCGCCCGCCGCCGGCTGGCGGCGGGGGTCGACCTGCTCGCCAATGCGGTCAAGACGACGCTGGGGCCGAAAGGCCGCAGCGTCGTGCTGGATCGCGGCTATGCGTCGCCGGCGCTGACCAGGGATGGCGTGACCGTGGCGCGCGAGATCGACTTCGCCGATCCGCTGCGGAACATGGGCGCGCAACTGGCGAAGCAGGCCGCCGCCCGTACCGGCGACGCCGCCGGCGACGGCACCACCACCGCCACCTTGCTGACGCAGGCCATCGTGCGCGAAGGCATGAAGCACGTCGCCTCCGGTTTCAGCCCGATGGAGCTCAAGCGCGGCATCGACCAGGCGGTGGCCGCCATCGTCGCCGAGCTGGCCGTGCTGGCGCGCCCGGTGGCGAGCAGCCAGGAAATCGCGCAGGTGGCGTCCATTTCCGCCAACGGCGACGCGGCCATCGGCGACATCATCGCGCGCGCCTTCGAGCGCGTCGGCAAGGATGGCGTGATTACCGTGGAAGACGGCCCTTCCCTGCAGGACGACCTGGTCGTCTCCGAGGGCCTGCAGTTCGAACGCGGCTACCTGTCGCCCTACTTCATCAGCGACGCCGCCCGCCAGGTGGCGGAGCTGGAGCGTCCGCTGATCCTGCTGGCCGACATCAAGATCGCCAACATCCGCGAACTGCTGCCGCTGCTGGAGCTGGTGGCCAAGGCCGCACGTCCGCTGCTGATCGTGGCGCAGGACGTCGAAGGCGACGCGCTGGCCGGGCTGGTGGTCAATCATACACGCGGGCTGCTGAAATCCGTCGCCGTCAAGGCGCCGGGATTCGGCGAGCGGCGGCGTGAAAGCCTTGAAGACCTGGCGGCGCTGACCGGCGCGCGCGTGCTGTCCGACGACAGCGGGCTGACGCTGGCGCAGGTGTCACTGGGAGACCTGGGCCAGGCACGACGTGTCGAGGCAGGCAGGGAACACACCATCGTCATCGACGGCGGCGGCACGCCTCGGCAGATCGCAACGCGCTCGGAACAGATCAAGGCGCAAATCGATGCCACGTCCGCCGGCTATGACCGCGACAAGCTGCAGGCGCGTCTTGCAGGCCTGGCAGGCGGCGTAGCCGTGATACGCGCCGGCGCCGCCACCGAGTCGGCGCTGACGGAGAAAAAGGCAAGGCTGGAAGACGCCCTGCACGCCACACGCGCAGCCATCGCCGAAGGTGTGGTGACGGGAGGCGGCGTTGCGCTGTTGCGCGCCCGGCAGGCGATAGGCCAGCTACGCGGCGCCAACGCGGACCAGGACGCCGGCATCGCCATCGTATTGCGGGCTGTCGAAGAGCCGTTGCGGCAAATCGTCGTCAATGGCGGCGGCGCGCCCTCCGTGGTGGTCGAGCGCGTGCTGCAAGGTACGGGAGGTTTCGGCCACAACGCCGCCGATGGCAGCTACGGCGACCTGGTTGAACTGGGTGTTCTCGATCCAGCCAAGGTCACGCGGACGGCGCTGCAGAACGCGGCCTCGGTCGCAGGGCTGCTGCTGACCATCGATAGCGCCGTCTACGCCATCCCGCTGCCGCCGGACGCGCATGACGATCACCATCATCACGAAGAAGCGGCTTAGTTACCGCCCTTCCGCCTTGGCGATGTTATTTGAAATCGACCGGCCGATATCCGAATCGGCCGGTACCAGCGCCAATATCTTCTTCCATGGCTTGACGGCGCCCGCCGCATCGTCCCGCTCCAATGCCGCACTGCCCGACAAGGCCAGCGCCTGTATATGATTCGGGTCGATGGCCAACGCCTTCGCCAGATACACCTCAGGCTCGCCCGCGAGCGTCGTATTCAGCGTCATGCCCAGCACCACCGCGTAATCCACCAGCATGTCGGCATTGTTCGGCTCCAGCGCAATCAGGCGCCGGTAGGCGTCGGCCGCCAGGTCGAAACGACGCAGCGTTTCATACGAACGGGCCAGCATGCGCCAGCCGTCGGCGTCATTCGGCTGGCCGGCCAGGCGCTTGGCGAGGCCAGCGACCATCTTCTCTATCTGCTCCGGTCCCACCTGCGCCGCCGCAGGCTCCGGCTGCAGGCCCTTGGGATTGCCGACGGCCGCATACAGCGTCACCGCCAACAGCGGCACCAGCAGCGCGACCGCGATCACAGGCCAGCGTTGACGCGGCACGGCGTCGCCGGCGGGAGCACGACGCCACAGCGGTGGCAGGACGAAGCCAAGACTACAAGCCAGCATCAGGCCGGCGATCAGGATAAAGCTGTTCATTCGTTTTCCTCCAATACGGGATCGTCCGCGCCAAGTCCGCGCCGGCGCAGGTTGACCAGCAGCGCAGCCAGTCCGGCCACCAGCAAGGCGAAAGGGCCGATCCACAACAGCAGGGTCGCCGCGTTGAACGGCGGCCGGTACAGCACAAAATCGCCATAGCGCTGCACCATGAAATCGATCACCTCCTGCTCGGAACGTCCCTGCGACAACTGGGTGCGCGCTTCCTTCTTCAAGTCCAGCGCCAGCTGCGCATGCGAGTCGGCGATGCTCTGGTTCTGGCACACCAGGCAGCGCAACTGCTGCGCCACGTGGTCCACGCGCTTCTCCAGCGCCGCGCCGTCGTCGGCGTGAGCGACGAGCGCCGCACCGGCCAGCAACAGCAGGGCACACCATCTACGCACGATTCAGCTCCTTGATCAGCGGCAGCAGCTTCCCGTGCACCAGATCCGGCGTGACCGGACCGATGAGCTTCAGGCGTATCAGTCCGTGCTTGTCGATCACAAAGGTCTCCGGCACGCCGTACACGCCGAACTCGATGCCGGTCTTGCCGTCGCCGTCAAAGACCGACACCTGATAAGGATTGCCGAACTCCTTCAGCCATTTCTGGCTGTCGCCGCGCGCGTCGTTGTAGTTCAGGCCCACGACCGGCGCCGCCGCCAGCCGCGAGAATTCCAGCAGCGCCGGATGCTCCACGCGGCACGGCCCGCACCAGGAGGCCCAGACATTCAGCACCCACACCTTGCCTTCCATGTCCTTGGAATGGAAAGTGAGGCGGGCATCCTCCACCTGCGGCAGCGTGAAGGCCGGTGCGCGCTTGCCGATCAGCGGCGATGGAATCTCCTGCGGCTTCAGGCGCAGGCCTATGCCCAGGAAAACCAGCAGCACCACGAAGCCGCCCAGCGGCAGTATGTATCGTTTCATCGTCATTCCTCTTTCATCAAGCCGTCGCCACGCGCCCGCCGGCAGGCTCGGCGGCGGCGGCGCGCTTGCCCAGCCGGTAGCGCCGGTCGGCGGCCGCGAGCAGGCCGCCGCCGGCAATAATCAAACAACCCGCCCAGATCCAGCCGATGAAGGGTTTGCGTTGCATGCGCACCAGCCATGTGCCATCCTTGCCTGGTTCGCCCAGCGACAGGTAGACGTCGCGCGTGAAGCCGCGATCGATGGCGGCCTCCGTCATCGGCATCTGCTGGACGGTGTAGTAGCGCTTCTCCGGCTGCAGCACCAGCACGCGGCCGCCTTCGTCGCGCACCTCGAAGGTGGCGCGCGCGGCGATGTAATTGGGGCCGTCGACTTTCTGCAGCGCCGTGAAGCTGTAGCGCCAGCCGTTGCTGACGATGCTGTCACCGACGCGCATGCTGGCGTCCTCGGAGACCTCGCCGCTTTTGACCAGCGTCACACCGGCCACAAACACCGCGATGCCGGCGTGCGCCGCCAGCATGCCCCAGTAGCTCAGCGGCTGCTTCGCCACGTGACGGCGGAACGATACGCCCTCCCCCGGCTCGGCCAGGCGCCGCACCAGATGCAGCGCGGTGCCCAGCAGTATCCACGCCGCCAGCATCAGCCCCCCGGCCGCGGCCAGCGAAAACTTCCAGGTCAGCCACGCCGCCAGTCCAAACAGCAGCGACGCCTGCGCCACGCGCGAGACGCGTTCCAGCACCGGCCGCAACGCGGCGGACTTCCATTCGACGAATGGCGCCGCCGCCATCAGCAGCAGCACCGGCAGCATCAGCGGTGCAAACACCGATTCGAAGTACGGCGCGCCGACCGAGATCTTGCCGAGGTCCAGCGCATCGAGGAACAGCGGATACAGGGTACCCAGCAGGATCGAGGCGGCGGCGGTCAGCAGCAGCACGTTGTTCAGCAACAGCAGCGATTCGCGCGAGAACAGCGCAAAGCGCCCGCCCAGTCCCACCGACGGCGCGCGCCAAGCAAACAGCACCAGCGAGCCGCCGATGACCAGCGCCAGGAACACCAGGATGAACAGGCCGCGGCTCGGATCGGTGGCAAACGCATGCACCGACGTCAGCACGCCGGAGCGCACCAGGAAAGTCCCCAGCAGCGACAGCGAGAACGCAAGGATGGCCAGCAGCACCGTCCAGTTCTTGAAGCTGCCGCGTTTTTCCACCACCGCCAGCGAATGGATCAGCGCCGTGCCCACCAGCCAGGGCATGAAGGAGGCGTTTTCCACCGCATCCCAGAACCACCAGCCGCCCCAGCCCAATTCGTAGTAGGCCCAGAAGCTGCCCATGAAGATGCCCAGTGTGAGGAAGGACCACGCCACCAATGTCCAGGGCCGAGACCAGCGCGCCCACGCGGCGTCCAGCTGGCCGCTGAGCAGTGCCGCAATCGCAAACGCGAAGGCCACGGAGAAGCCGACATAGCCCATGTACAGCAGCGGCGGGTGGATGATCATGCCGAAGTCCTGCAGCAGCGGATTGAGATCGCCGCCGTCGCGCGCCGCCGGCAGCAGCCGGTCGAATGGATTCGACGTGAACAACATGAACAGCAGGAAGCCGACGCTGATCCATGCCATCACCGCCAGCACGCGCGCCGTCAACGGCGCCGGCAGCTGACGGCTGAACAGCGCCACCGCCAATGTCCACACGGCCAGTATAAGCACCCACAGCAGCAGCGAGCCTTCGTGCCCGCCCCACACCGCCGCTACGCGGTAGTGCACCGGCAGCATGGCGTTCGAATGGGCGGCCACGTAGGCGACCGAAAAGTCGTTGCCGACAAAGGCGTACACCAGGCTGCCGAAGGCAAACACGACGAACGCGAACTGCCCCGCCGCCGCCGGCCGCGCCAGCGCGATCCAGCGTGGATTATTGCGCCATGCGCCCAGCAGCGGCAGGCTGCCCTGCACCAGCGCAAGGCAGAGCGCCAGCATCAGCGCGAAGTTACCCAGTTCCGCGATCATTTATCCACCTTTGCGGACTGCCGCCCTTTCTTGAGCGCGTAGGCGGCGTCCGGCGGCATATAGTTTTCGTCGTGCTTGGCCAGCACCTCGTCGGCGACGAAGCGATGGTCGGCACCCAGTTTTCCTTGAGCGACCACGCCCTTGCCTTCCTTGAACAGGTCCGGCAGGATGCCGCGATAGTGCACCGGCAGCCGCTGCACCGTGTCGGTGACGATGAAGCTGACGGTGACGCCGTCGGCTTCGCGCTTCAGGCTATTCAGTTCCACCATGCCTCCCATGCGGAAGCTCTTGTTGCGCGGCGCCTCGCCGGCCAGTATCTGCGTCGGCGTGAAGAAGAACACCAGGTTTTTCTGGAACGCCGACAGGATCAGCCATGCCGCCAGCGCCAGGGCGCCGAGTGCGGCGGCCACCAGCGCCAGCCGCTGCTGCCTGCGCGTCATGGGCGTGCTCCCGCCGCGCGCAAGGCGGCACGCCGGCGCAGCGCCAGCGCGGCCTGCTCGCCGCCGACCGCCAGCGCAACCACCGCGAACGAGCCCCACACATACAGGGCGTAGCCGCCCATGTCGATCAAATCGCTCCAGCTATCCCAAATCATTTCCGCTCCGTGATGTAGCGTTGTACCCATTCCGTGTGCCGTTCGCGCTCCAGCACGATGGCGCGCAACCTTTGCAGCACCGCCGCGCCGGCATAAGCCCACAACGCCAGCGCCATGATCAGCATCCCTTGCAGCATCAAGGCCGCCATGGTCGGCGCGCTGCGCAGCGAGACCGAGGATCCCTGGTGCAGCGTGTTCCACCACTGGACCGAAAAATAGATGACCGGCACATTGACCACGCCCACCAGCGCCAGCACGGCGCCGGCGCGGTCGGCGCGGCGCGGGTCGCTGATCGCCGCCTGCAGCGCCATGAAGCCGATGTAGAGGAACAGCAGGATCAGCTCCGACGTCAGGCGCGCATCCCACACCCACCAGGCGCCCCACGTCGGCTTGCCCCACAGCGCGCCGGTCCACAACGCCAGGAAGGTGAAGATCGCGCCGGTCGGCGCCAGCGCGCTGGCCATCATGGCCGACAGTCGGGTGTTCAGCACCAGGCCGACGCCGGCCCAGAAAGCCATCGCCAGATAGATCACCATCGACAGCCACGCGGCCGGCACGTGCACGAAGATGATGCGGTAGGAGTCGCCCTGTTGATGGTCGGTCGGCGCGGCGAACAGGCCGATGTACAGGCCGACGGCCCCCAGCAGCGCTGCGGCCGTGTGCAGCCACGGTATGAGCCGGTCGGCCAGCGGCAGGAAGGCCTGCGGCGACGCATAACGCAGCCAGCGCCCCGTGCGCGGCTGACCGCCTGCGGTGAGAGGTGTTCCGATGCTCAGCACTTTGATGTTCCCTTCATATTCATTCCAGTGATATGCGCAGCGCCGAGGCGGTGGCCCACGGCGCCAGCGCGGCGGCGCCGGCCAGCAGGCCTCCCAGCAGCAGCAGGTTGGCTTCCGCGGCGGTGCCGCCGGCCTCCGCCACCGCCGCGCCGGCGCCGAAGATCAGCACCGGCGCGTACAGCGGCAACACCAGCAAGGCCACCAGCACGCCGCCGCCACGCACATCCAAGGTCAATGCCGCGCCGATCGCGCCCACCAGGCTCAGTGCCGGCGTGCCGATCAGCAGGCTCAATGCCAGCGACGCCGTGGCTTGCGCGTCCAGGCCGAATTGCAGCGCCAGCAAAGGTGTCAGCAAGACCAGCGGCAGCCCGCTGATCAGCCAGTGCGCGGCCACCTTGCCGGCCACGATCAGCACCAGCGGTTCCGGCGACAGCAGCAACTGCTCCAGCGTGCCGTCCGCGTGATCCAGTCCAAACAGCCGGTTCAGGGCCAGCGTGCTGGCCAGCAGCGCCGCCACCCACAGCACGCCCGGCCCCAGTGTCCGCAGCAGTTCCGGCTCCGGCCCCACACCCAGCGGGAACAGCGTGCAGACGATGACGAAGAACACCAGGGTACTCAGCACATCGGTGCGGCGGCGGAACGCCAGCAGCAGGTCGCGCCGTATCACAAGCAGCAGCGCGTTCAGCATGGCGCCAACCGGTCGAGATCGAACTGTTCCAGCCGGCGCGCCTGCAAGGCCTGCGCCTGGTGCGTGGTGTAGACCAGCATGCCGCCCGCCGCCAGATGACGGTTCAAGGTGCGGCACAAGTTCTGCACCGCCGCCTGGTCCAGCGCGACGAACGGTTCGTCCAGCAACAGCAGGGGCGGCAGCGGTTCGACCGCCAGCCGCGCCAGCGCCACGCGGCGCCGCTGCCCCTGCGACAGCGCGCGCGCCGGCAGGTCGGCGGCGCCGCCCAGGCCGACGCTGACCAAGGCCACCACCGCCTGCTCGCGGCTGCACGCGGTGCCGGACAGGTTGCTGGCGGTGGCCACGTTCTCCCACGCCGACAGGTCGTCCTTGACCGCGCTGGCGTGGCCGCAGTAGATCAGCTGGCGGTGAAAGTCCTCGCGCAGCTGCTGGATCGGCTTGCCGTTCCAGCGCACTTCTCCCGACAGCGGACGTCCGAGGCCGCACAGCAGCCGCAGCAGACTGGTCTTGCCGCTGCCGTTGCGGCCCTTGAGCCACAGGGCTTCGCCGCTTTGCAATTCAAAATTCAGATCGCTGAACAGCTGGCGCTCGCCGCGCGCGCACGCCAGCCGGTGCGCCTGCAGGCGCATGCTTTCCGCCGCCATCAATGCTGCAGCACTTCGCCGTGGCTGGCCGCCGTGCCGCCGACCACCGCCAGCTCGCCGCCGCCCTCGAAGCCGATCAAGCCGAAGCGCTTCAGGTGCGTGCGCAGGATGTTCCGGCTGATGCCCAGCACGCGCGCGGTCTGCACCTGGTTGCGGTTGCAGTTGTCGAAGGCCGTGCGCACCACGGTCTCCTCGACGCGCTCGAACAGGTCCGGCTGGTCGGCGTCGATCATGCTGTTGACCAGCGCCGCCAGTTGCTGCTGGAAGCCGGCCGCGCTGGACGCCGGCGTCGCCGCGATCACCGCCTGCCGCGGATGATGATGCTGGGTGCGATGCGTGATGCCGGTCAGCTTCAGGTCTTCCGCCTGGATGGTTTCATCGCGGCAGACGATCAGCGCGAAGTGGATCACGTTTTCCAGTTCGCGGATATTGCCAGGCCATTCGTAGGACAGCAGCGCCACCTTCGCATCGGCGGACAGGCCGACGTTTTGCAGTTTCAGCTTGCCGCTGTAGACCTCGATGAAGTGGCGCGCCAGCGGCAGGATGTCGCCGCTGCGCTCGCACAGCGGCGGCAGGTGCACGGTCGCCACGCCGAGCCGGTAGTACAGGTCGGAGCGGAAGCGGTCGGCCGCTATCGCCTTGTGCAGGTCGACGTTGGTGGCGGCCACCAGGCGGACGTTGAGCGGGATCGGATGGCGTGCGCCCAGGCGCACCACCTGCCGCTCCTGCAGCACGCGCAGCAGCTTGACCTGCAGGGCCAGCGACAGGTCGCCGATCTCGTCGAGGAACAGGGTGCCGCCGTTGGCCGCCTCGAACCAGCCGGAGCGCGCCTGCGTGGCGCCGGTGAAGGCGCCCGCCTCATGGCCGAACAACTCGGCGTCGATCAGCGATTCGCTGAAGGCGCCGCAGTTGACCGCCACGAAAGGCCCGCGCCGCTCGCTCTGGTTGTGGATGTGGCGCGCGATCAGCTCCTTGCCGGTGCCGGTCTCGCCGATAATCAGGGTGGTGGCGTCGCTGCGCGCGATGCGCTCCACCTGCTGCAGCAACTCGGACGAACGCGGATCGTGAAACAGCATCGCCTTGGCGCGTATCGACAAGGTCATTCCGGACTGGTCAGGGAAGGTAAGCAGTTTGTCCACGGCGGATCCTGTTATTGTTAAGAAGTCATGTCAGACTAAGTGAGTTTTGTTGCGGTGCACACGAATCATTCCGAACATAGAAATTCACATTCTGGATAAAGGCGTCGCCTCCCTCTTGGCCAGTGGCGCTGCTCAAAAACCAGCACCGCATCAACAGTTGTGCAACACTGTCACAAACAACAATGCTGTCGCGTCTAAGGTACACAGCCACTACTTTTTTACAGCCATGACCGATTCCACCTCCCCCGCCGAACTGGCCAGCTTTGCCGCCCTGCGGCCGCGGCTTTTCTCCATCGCCTACCGCATGCTGGGCACGCGCGCCGACGCCGAGGATGTGGTGCAGGACGCCTGGCTGCGCTGGCACGGCAGCGAACAACAGCAGGTGCAGTCGGCCGAGGCGTGGCTGGTGACGATCACCACCCGCCTCTCGATCGACCGCCTGCGCTCGCGCATGGCCGAGCGCGAATCCTATGTGGGCTGGTGGCTGCCGGAGCCCATCGTCGAGATGGACGAGAACACGCCCGAGAGCAGCGCGGAGATGGCCAGCGAAGTGTCGGTGGCGTTTTTGTGGGTGCTGGAGCGGTTGTCGCCGGAGGAGCGCGCGGCCTTCCTGATGCGCCAGGTGTTCGATCACGACTACGCCGACATCGCCGGCATGCTGGGCAAGAGCGAAGCGGCGTGCCGGCAGATGGTGCACCGCGCGCAGGAGCGCGTGCAGCAGCAAAAGCCGCGCTTCGACGTACCCAAGGACCAGCACCGAGAGCTGCTGGGCAAATTCATGGAGGCGGCCAAGGTCGGCGACCGCGCGGCCATGAAGTCGATGATGGCCGACGACGTGCAGCTGGTGGCCGACGGCGGCGGCAAGGTCAACTCCTTCCTGCACATCCTGCATGGCGCGGGACGGGTGGCCGGCGTGTACTGGTCGCTGGAACACCAGAATCCGCTGCAGGTGGTCTACCGCCAGGTGCGCGTCAACGGCGCGCCTGGCATCGTGCGCTATGTGAACGGCAAGCTGGAGTCGGCGCAGTCCTTCCTGGTCGAGGATGGCCGCATCGTCTCCATCTTCATCGTCCGTAACCCGGACAAGCTGACCGGGGTGCCGCAAACCATTTGAGCAGGGCTACTTCGCGCCGAAGAACAGCTGCTGGACAAAGGCCGTCACGTCGCCGCGCGCCTGCCTGAGCGCCGCCTCGTTGCGGCCGACGTGCACGCCCAGCCGGGTGCATCGGTTGTAGAAGTCGGTCAGCTTGGCCGGATCCAGCGTGGCGCCGGTCAGTTCGGCGTGGATGGTCCAGGGTTCGATATCCCAGCGCACCACGCCGCACGGTATCGTGGTCGGCGCCTTGGGCAGGAAGATCGGCGCGTAGGTGGCGTCGAACGAATGGTAGGCGCCGGCGTACTGGATCGTACGGATCGGCGCTCCGGCCTCGGCATACCTGGCCGCCAGCGATACGCAAGGGGCGGCGCCGGTGTAGTCGTCGGCCGCGCCGAGCAGGTTGAGGATCGGAGCGCCGGTGATTTGCCGCGACCAGTACATCTGGTTGCAGCCGCTGTAGAGCGGTATGTGCAACGCAAACTTCAAGTCGGACTTGATCACCGCATGCCGCAGCGGTTCGATGGCGGCGCGGAACGCGGCCGCGCCACCGCGCGAGAATCCCATCACACCGATGCGCGCGGGATCGATGCGCGGGTCGTCCGCCAGCAGTTGCAGCGCCTGCAGGGCGTCCATCAGGTTGGCGGACTGCGGCACCAGCGTCTGGTCCTCGACGGTGCGGACCACGCCGCGCGGCTCGAAGCTGCTGACCACAAAGGTGGCCACGCCGATCGCATTGAGCGTGCTCACCCACATCTGCGTATTGGCTTCGATGCCCGCGCTGCCGTGCAGGATCACCATCGCCGGCACCGGCTTTTCCTTCACGCGCGGGAAGGCCAGGTCGCCCCAGACGCGCTGCGGCGCCCAGTTCTGCCGCCGCTCGCGGGCCAGATCGTACATGGTCGCCGGCGTGTAGCTGTCGAACTCGATGCGGACGCTGTTGCGGTCGGTGGTCTGGCTTTGCGCGCGTGCACCGGGCGCAACGGCGGCGGCCAACACCAGCAGCAACGTGCCTAGGAGGGTAGCTTGCTTCATCGGGTCGCCCGGTCGGTTAAATTGCCAATAATTCTACAAAAAATATCAACAAATTGGTAAAATTAATTTAATGACACTAACTTGACACCGACCAAAGGAGCCCTCCGCGATGCGACCGACCATACTCCCGGCGTTGATTGCGGCGCTGCTCTGCGGCGCCAGCGCCAGCGCCAGCGCGGCCACGATCTCGGAGGATTTCGACCACGGGCTGCCCAGCGGCTGGACGGTCGTCAACAACAGCCAGCCGGCCGGGACGACGTCCTGGTTCCAAGGCGACCAAACCATCTTTACGGCGGAGCAAGGCGCCGGCGACAGCTACCTTGCCGCCAACTTCCACTCCGGCGCCGGCGCGGCCAACCTGAGTACATGGCTGATCCTGCCCACCCAGACCTACAACAACGGCGATGTGCTGTCGTTCTCCACCCGCACCTCGGACTTTTCCTTCTTTCCCGACCGGCTGGAGGTACGCTTCAGCCGGGTCGGCGGCACCGACGTGGAAAACAGCGCCGCCGGCGTCGGCAGCTTTTCCACGCTGTTGCTGAGCATCAATCCCGCGCAGCAAGTATTTGGCTACCCCGATGTCTGGACCCGCTACAGCGTCGCCCTCAGCGGGCTGACCGGCCCCACCGGCGGCGCGCTGGCGTTCCGCTACGTGGTGGAAGACGGCGGCCCCGGCGGCCAGAACTCGAACTATATCGGCATCGACAGCCTGCGCGTGGCCGCCGTACCCGAGCCGGACAGCTGGCTGATGCTGGGGGCCGGCCTGGGGCTGGCCGGCCTGGTGCGGCGGGGACGGCAACGGCGCTGAAAATTTTTTCCGCCAGGCTGTCACAAGCGGCGAAGCCAGCCCGTCTTACAGGTATAGAGAGCGCAATCGTGCGCGATCCAACCTGAAAGGTACCATCATGACTCACGCTGCCCGTATCTCCTTCTTCCAACTCGCCCCGGCCAACCTGCAAGCCATGATCGGCCTGTCCGGCTCCGTCAAAAAAAGCTCGCTGGGCGTGCGCATCGTTGAACTGGTCAACCTGCGCGTGTCGCAGATCAACGGCTGCGGCGTCTGCGTCGACATGCATTGGCGCGACCTGATCAAGCAAGGCGCCGAGCCACGCCACCTGAACGCCATCGCCGGCTGGCGCGAAGCGCCGTTCTTCACCGAGCGCGAACGCGCCGCGCTGGGCTGGGCCGAAGCGGTCAACGCACTGCCGCAGAAAGACGACACCGACGCCGCCTACCGCGAACTGCGCGAGCATTTCAATGAGACGGAAACGGCCGAACTGGCTTACGCCATCGCCGTCATCAAGGGTTGGAACCTGATCAACCTGAGCCTGCGCAACCAGATCCCGGAAGTGCCGGCGCCAGGCTTCTAATAAAGTTGCGCCGCAGCTACTATCTAGTTACTTTGTTACAATATTTTTGTCCACAATGAAACTAAATCGTGCTATTCTTGGCACCAGGCTGCGGTACCCCAACACTTGCTATTGCTGGCCAATCATTTTCCTGCAGTATTTATCAAGGATGGCCAAACATGAAACCAGCAAAATTAATCACCTCCATCGCGGCGCTTGCGCTCGCGCTCTCCACGGGCCTGGCCTCGGCAGCCGCCGGCGGCAATGGCAAAGGCAACAACGGTAATGGCAACGGCAATGGCGGCGGCAGCGGCGGTTCGACCACGCCCGTGCTGGCGACCTGTTCCGGCACCAATATCTCGGTCGCGGGCGCCAGCTGCCTCGGCTTCTTCTCCGGCAACCTGAACGGCAACAACCCGAGCCTGAGCGCGATCAACACCGACCTGGCGTCGTGGGGCGTGAACCTGACCAGCGCGGTCGCGTCGAGTTCGATGCTGTCCAACCTGAGCAGCAACAACGCCAGCCACACCATCGATTTCACCCAGCAGCTGTACGGCACCACCATCATCGGCATCCACTACGGCAACGTGACCGGCGCCAACGGCGTCACGTCGAACAATGTCACCGCGTTCTACCGCTTCGACGCCGGCAACACCACCGGCATCGACAGCTTCACGACCTCGTTCGCGTCGCTGTCGAACGCCACGCTGTATTCCACCGGCCTGGCGCCGGTCGCCGCCGTGCCGGAACCCGGCACCTATGCGATGCTGCTGGCAGGCCTGGGCCTGATGGGCTTTGTGGCCCGCCGCCGCCAGCAGAAATAAGCCGCGCGACCGCGCAGCAAAAAGCCCCGCCCGGCACGAGCCCGGCGGGGCTTTTTTCAACTGCGCTGCGTCATCCACAGCACGGCCATCGCGCCGGCAAGCGCGGCGGCTATCGGCCGCACGCGCCGGTAGCCCGGCCGCCGCGCCAGCAGCACCAGCACGGGCGCAGCGACGGCCACGATCAGCATCTGCACGGTCTCGATGCCGAGGTTGAAGGCGAGGACGCCGGCGGCCAGCCGCGCGCCGCTCAATTGCAGCTCGCGGATCGCCGACGCGAACGCCAGCCCGTGCACCAGGCCGAAGCCGGCCGCGATCCAGCCTTCGCGGCGCGGGAAGATCGGACGCCAGGCGTGCAGCGCCGAGACCAGGATGGACGCGGCGATCGCGAACTCCACCGGCTGCTCCGGCACCTTGACGGCGCCGGCCGCGCCCAGCATCAGCGTCAACGAATGGCCGAGCGTGAACGCCGTCACCACCTTGGCCAGGTAGACGGCCAGGTGGCGCGTGCCGCCATAGCCTTCCCACTGCCCGTCCCTGGCCAGCAGGGCCGCCGGCAACAGCAGCGTCAGCAGGAACAGCAAGTGGTCGCTGCCCTCGGCGATGTGTTGCATGCCAAGCTTGAACAGGTCGGCGCAGCCGGCCCACCAGCGCGGATCGGCGCCGGCGACGTCCAGGCTGCGCTGGCCGAAACGCAGCGTGCCGAGCAGGCGCGGCTGCGCGTCCGCCCCCGCGCGCAGCGCCACCACGGTCAGGTGGCTCGGCACCCGGTGCGCGATGGCGTCGTCGGCAAAGGTGAAGCGGTCCAGCGGCGCGCCGGCCGGCGGACGCAGCGTCATCGTCGCCACCAGGTCGGCCGGCTGCCGGTCGAGCAGCCAGCGCAGGCGCTCGACCTTGACCACCCACGCGCGCCCGTCGGGGGCGACGGGACGGATGTGCGCGGCCAGGTAGGCCGCCATCTCCGCGTCCGCTGCGGGCATGGGCCGGTCGAACGCCAGCTTGAGTTCGGCTATCGGCAGGACCAGTTCGGCGGCGATGCCGCCGGCACGGCTCTCCAGCAGGACTTCCGACTGCGGCGACGGGTGGGCGCCCACCGCCGCCATCGTCAACGCCAGGCCGCACGCGGCGGCCAGGCGGCTAAGGTAGCGCTGCAGCATGGGACGTCAGAAGCTCCCGCCGTAGTCGGCCGTCTTGTCGCGCCAGATGGTGTGGTAGTGGACGTTGCTCGTGTAGAGCACGCCCGCCTGCACGACGAACTCGATCCATACGCGCGGGCCGTCGATGCGGATGTAGGAGTGTTGCGCATCGAGCGGCGACGACAGCGAGTTCGCGAAGGGACTGAAGTCGGCCTTGACGCCGTTCTGGCCGACGCCGTAGGCCACGTAGGTGGCGGCCAGCGCGTCGTCGGCCAGGTAGGCGCCCAGCAGCGTGCTGGCGACGTCGGACGCCTGGGTGTTGACCCATGCTTCAATCGCCGCCCGCACATAGGCTTTTTGCGTGGCGTTCATGGCCGGGTACTGCAGGCCGCGCGCGCTGGTCGGATAGACCAGCGTCTTGAAGTTGCCGTCGCTGTTGCCCGAGGCGCCCATCAGCACATCGGTGAAGGTGCCTGACAGCTTGGCGGCCGCCGAGGCCGCGCTGTCGGCGTAGATCGCTTCCGCCAGGTTGTAGACGGCGGCGCGCTGCTGCTCCATCGGCGCATGCGCCTTGCCGGCGCTGGCCGCGTTGCTGGTCACGGTGACGGTGCCGTCGGCTGCGACAGTCCAGTTCGGCGGTTCGACGCCGACGAAGGTTGGCGTGGCGCTGACCTTGCCGGTGTTGTAGGTGATGTTGTAGGCCAGGTGGTGGCCGGCCACTTGCAGTATCCACGGCGAGGTGGCCGACGGCGTGCCGACGAAGGCGATCGAGTACTGGTCGGAGCCATAGCCGCCGACGCCGCCTCCCCCACCGGTGCCGGTTGGCGGCGTGCCTGTGCCATCGGCAGGGAATGTCCCGGTCGGCGGCACGCCGGTGCCATCGGTCGGGACGGTGCCGGTCGGCGGTACGCCGGTGCCGTCGGTCGGCATCATCCCGCCGCCGCCCGCGCCTTGCGCGCTGGCCAGCACCTGGTCGGCCGCGCGCAGTTCGTTCAGCAGCGTGATGCCGGTGGCGCTCAAGGCCTTGGCGATGACGGTGTTGGCCGCCGCCAGCTGGGCCGCGCTCAGCGTGCTGGTGTTCAGGCGCAGGCCGTGGCGGTCGCCCGGCAGGTTGGTCCACTGGATCGCGTTGGCCAGCGCGTAGTCGAACAGCACGGTGGTCGACGCGGTGGCGGACGTGGCGACGCTCTTCTGGTCGGCCGACAGCGTGGCCAGGAAGGCGTTGGCGGCGTTGACCACGGCGGGCGTGTTGGCGCCGGCGCTGATGACGTTGACCGTCAGCGCGACGCTGTTGCTGGTGGCCGTGCCGGCGGTATTGGTCGCCACCACTTTGTAGGCGCCGGCGCTGCTGGCGTTGGCGGTGGTGATGCGGTAGATGCGCGAGGTCGCGCCCGGGATGGCGATATCGTTGCGGTACCACTGGTAAGACACGCTGACGCCGTTCACGGCGACCCAGAGCGTGGCGCCGGTGCCGCCGTTGACCGTCTGCGTCACCGGTTGCACGTTGATGACCGGCGCCGTCACGGACGACGAGACGGCGATGGTGGCGGTGGAGCTGGTGACCGAGCCTGCCGTGTTGCCGGCCACGACGGTGTAGTTGCCTGCGGCCGAGGCGGCATAGGCGGCGTGGGTGGCGCCATCGATGGCGGCGCCGTCCTTGTACCACTGGTAGCCGATTTCGCTGCCGTCGGCGGTCACCGACAGCGTCTGGCTGGTGCCGGCCAGGATGGTCGCGTCCTGCGGCTGCGCCGTGATGACAGGCGTGGTGGTCAGCGTGATCGCCGCGTTGGCGCTGGTGACGGCGCCGTCCGAGGCGGTCACCACCACATAGTAGGTGCCGGCCGCCGAGGCGGTGTAGGTGGCGGCGGTGGCGCCGGCGATGGCGCTGCCGTCCTGATACCACTGGTAGGTCAGGCTGGTGCCGCTGGCCACCACCGACAACACGCTGTTGGAGCCGGAGACGATGGCGGCAGCCGCCGGCTGGGTGGTGATCGTTGGGCCGCTGGTGGTGGTGCTGGCGGCGCTGGTGGACGACGAGTCTGAACTATTGCCGCAGCCCGACAACAGCAATGACAACGAGGCAGCATAGACGGCAACCGTCCGGTGTGAAATAGGCATGGTTCGCTTTCTCCGAATCATTAATGAGATACGGACAATAGCGAATTTGATACCGAACGTGGACAGCGTACGGGGTGCTTTGCGCGGTTTTACCTGCCCTTACAACGCGCTAACACTCCGTTGCCGTCATGCGACACGTCTAGTTGTACGCCAGACGTGCCAACAGCGCGGCCACGCTCGCACATCGCCGCGAAGCTAATAGCCGGCTACTCAGGTAAAGGCTGCACGTCAGTCACAACGCCGCCGATATTCTTGTACGGCACGCGCACCAATGGATTGGTGTTCCCGCCGAAGTCGTCAGGGTTACGAGTTACGATTGTGCGCCCCTCAATTTCCGCGGTCGCCCATATGATGCAGTCTGGTAGCTTGGGTGTCTTCGTTCCTGCGAGCAGATTGCGCCCACTTCGGATCTCGGAAGCTCTGCGCATGATGTCGGGCGTCGTCTGCAAGACAACGATACCGGCGTCAGCCAAGTCTTGGTCGAATTGGACAATTCCTGCCGGCGTGAGCGCACACGTCACCTCTATCCAATTAATAGCGCTGATGGCGGCATTGTCGTACCTTCCCGAGTCGCCTCCGCGATGCCGAGCGTGTGGTCGATCAGAATGTTCGTGTCAAAAAGTACTACTGCCATTCAGCACGCAGTTCTTTCTGATAGACGAATCCATCCTTAGGTTTATCCTTATCGCCCGCAAAGATACCATTGCTGCGCATGAGCACAGCCAGTCGGGCTTGGCGCCGCTGTTCTTTTGCTTCATCTGGAGTCACATCATTGGTTGAGATCATATGCACAAGACCCTCAATAGCAACGTTGTCCGCCATGATGTCTGTGACCACCTGCCTCAAACCTCTGATTGCCTCGACCTTGAGGACTTCAGCTGGCGCCACGCGCCGCGCTCGCGCAACCGCCTCCAAGGTTGCCATTTCCTTGTCGTCAAGCTCGACTATAACTTGCCGCATGACTCACCTCATATCAAATCATTTGGGTCAGTGTATATCATTTAAGCACCTGCACATCGGTTTCAGTCTTGGGTTGTAGTCCAGCCATGAGTGCCAAGCCTAACCAGGCAGGCAATGGTGCCGCCGGCGCCTCGACAGGCAGCCAATCAACGCCAGTCCTCCCAGGAGCATCGCATAGGTTTCCGGTTCCGGCACGGCGGCCAGCAAATGCGAGCCGATCAACTCGCTGGTCGTATTGGACTTCGGCGTGATGGTGGTGGTCCAGTCATAGTAGCTGGTGCCGATCTGCAACTGGAAGTCGTGGAGCGACACATTGTCCCCCGCGTAAATCAGGGCAGTGAACGTGAATGGGGTGTTGGCCAGCAAGGTTTGATTGCTGGTTTGCGAATAGAAGCTGTAACTGCCCGGCGTATCGTTGGGATTGGTGGTGGTGTCGGTGAAGAAGGGGCTGACGCCGGTGCCATTGGCGCTGAAATAAAAGTCCGGCAATGCGGGAATGGCTTGGCCGAACGGTGTAGTCGTCGGTAGGTAGTTGCCGTTGGCATGCGCGCCGAAGGTCACTACGGTGTCCTGGATGGCGTTGAGATGGCCGGTGACTTGAAAGTATTTTCCGCCGCCAAAGTTGATGGCTTGCGGGTCGCTGGCGGTCATGCCGACATATCCGTTTTCCGACTTCCCGACCGTGTAGGCCTCGTCGTAGGAAGTGGTCCGATCGAGATAGTCGAGCGCCAATCCCGGCGTGCCGATGCCAGGAGGTGTCTGGACGACCGAATGCGTGGACTCATGGTATTGCACATTCTGGACGGCCGTCGTGCCATAGATGAAGGTCCCGAAATCATGCGCCGTCGCGATGGTGCCGCCGATGTTAAATGCCACCGTTGAATCGAGTTCGAAGGTGGTGACGGGCCCAGCCTGGGCGTTGGCGGCACCGGCGCAGATCAGGGCGAGCGGCAGCAGCATACGCCGGCTCAGTTCGGGTTTGACGTGGGGCATGATCGTATCTCCTGGAATTTCGGACGGTGTGGGGGCAGGCAAGGCGGAATGTAAATAATGATAATATTGAATTTATAATCACTGCGATTGATGCGGCACAATCGTCCGTGGATCGCGCACTGCCCCGTGCTCACATGGCGTCGCGCGCCACCAGCACCTGGTCGATCAGGCCGTATTCCGCGCCCTGCCGCGCCGACATGTAGTTGTCGCGGTCCGAATCCTTTTCGATCTGCGCCAGCGTTTTCCCGGTGCGTTCGGCCAGGATGGTGTTGAGCCGGTGGCGCTGGTACAGCACTTCGCGCGCCTGGATTTCGATATCGGCCGCCACACCCTGCGACCCGCCGTGCGGCTGGTGGATCATGATGCGGGCATTGGGCAAGGCATAGCGCTTGCCGATCGCGCCGGCGGCGAGCAGGAAGGAGCCCATGCTGGCGGCGAAACCTGTGCACAAGGTGGAGACGTCGGGCCGGATGAATTGCATCGTGTCGTAGACCGCCATGCCGGCATACACCGAGCCGCCCGGCGAATTGATGTACAACGAGATATCCTTGTTGGGATTGTCCGATTCCAGGAACAGCAATTGCGCGACGATCAAGTTGGCCGATTGCTCGGTCACCTCGCCCACCAGGAAAATCACGCGCTCTTTCAGAAGACACGAGTAAATGTCGAAGGCGCGCTCGCCGCGTGCCGTTTGTTCGATGACGGTGGGCACCAGGCCCAGTGCCATGGGAGAGTTTGAAGTCATGATCGTCCTTTGCGGTAGAGTGTGAATCACCGGGTTGATTCACTGTCCGCTTGACGCCTGCGGCCTGGCGCCGTGTGACAGCAAAAAAATATATCGTTGGCGCGTCACATCCGGGCACCGCCGAGCGTCAAGTGGTACCACCACCGCAACAGGAGATTCACGATGCCAAGCACGACCGATACCGACTGCGCCATGTTCGAGCAACTGCGCCCGCGCCTGAAAGCGATCAGCTGCCGCATCGTCGGCAGCGAGGCGGAGGCTGAGGACATCGTGCAGGATTGTTTTCTCAAATGGCATGGCGCGGAGCAGGCAACGCTGGCGACGCCGGCGGCCTGGCTGACCACCGTCGTGCAGCACCAGTCGATCGACCGCCTGCGCAAACGCGGCCGGGATGCGGTGGCGGCGCGCATTGCGATGGAACTGGTGCCGGAGGTGCAGCCTGCCTTGCCGGAGGAACACTTGCTGCGGCGCGCTGAACTGGGCGAGGCGCTCGCCCGCTTGCTGGCATGCCTGTCGCCGTCGGAACGGCTGGCGTTGGTGCTGCATGAGGTCTTCGAATGCGAACATGCCGATATCGCGGCGGCGCTCGGCACGAAGGTGGTGAATGCGCGTCAGTATCTGGCGCGCGCCCGTCGGCGGCTGCGGGAAGACAAGGGTGAAGCGTCGCCGGACGAAAAACTGTGCCGCGAGCTGATACGCCGCTTTCAGGCGGCGATCAACGGCAGGGACGTGCCGGCGATGGTGACACTGCTTGCGGAGGAGCAGCCGGTGTCCGTGCGCGAATCCCCGCAACTGCGGATCCACACCGGCGCATGTGCCAACGATGCGTGGTATGGCCTCGCTTTGGCGGCATAGGGCTCAGGAGCGGCGAGGTTGGGTCTCTGTTGATCTCTGTACTCTGGCTAAGACGCAGTCGCTCTTTTCTGAGAATTCCTATTGGAAATTTACGGCAAAAATCGCCTACGGCGATTTTTTTATAGAGGACGCCAGCGCAAAATCGCCAAAGGCGATTTTGGAATCGGTCGAATCGGAGAGGGTTGCGCTTGCAAGCGCAACCCGCTTCGCGGGCGCCCCGCATGCGGGACGAATTCCCCGCTACGCCCCGACGTCCGTACCGGACGCGGTTTCGATTCCCGGCCAGCGCCAGCGATAGGATTAAAAACAAAGGCCCCGACGCTTTCGCGTCGGGGCCTTTGTTTTTAATCCAGTGGTGGAGACGGCGGGAATCGAACCCGCGTCCGCAAGCACTCTACAGACAGTTCTACATACTTAGCACTATCATTTAATTTAACCCATACAACACGGATGTGCACGTTTTGGACAGGCGATTCACCTTAGATTTAACGCTACTTCAAGTGACCCGTTGCAGCGCGATTCCCTGTAAATGACTCCTCAGCTTTTAACGGCCCACCCCAGGGACGAGGTGTTGAGGAGCTAACAGCAATTAAGCTGCCAGTGCGTACGAGTTATCGTTTGCAGTTATTGATTTCTGGTTGTATTTACGAGGTAGCCAGGCCTCGGTATGCCCTGTTCTGCTTTGCAACCCACGTCGAAACCAGGTCGTCCCCACAGACTTCCTATTTTACAGCACTTTGCCCCACTCCGCAGCTTTCCCCGGGGAACAAGTCAAACGCCCGTCATATTCGCACGTTATGATGGCTTCAGTTCTCACATAGAACGACTCACTAGCGCCTTTCACAGGCGGCTACTACCGGCGCCGGCGGTCGGGAAATATACCGGCACCACTTTCTCTTCAGTAAAGTTGGACTTTGCTGATCCAACCGGCAAGACCTAGCATGCCGGCCACCACCAGCCCCACCAGCCAGCGAAACTGGGTATCGCTGCGGTCCATGCGTTTTTGACTCTCCTGCCGCAGCAACTCAATATGCGCATCGGTTTCCCGGCGCCGCTGATTACCCTCATCCCACAATCGTTCAATCTTGGCTTCAACCAGCCTGAAATTATCCAGCGCCTCCTTGCGCGACTCCTGAATGAGCGAGGCTGATTCCTGGCGGGAATGCTCAATTTTGGCATCGACCAACTTGAAGTTGTCGAAGCTCTCTTTGCGAGCCTCCTGAATCTTAACTTCGATCAGTTTGAAATTATTGAAGCCGTCCTTACGCAACTCTTGAATCTGGGCGTCGACAAGCTTGAAATTCTCCGCAGTTTCCTTGCGCAGCGCGTCAATCCGCGCAGTGACTTCCAGCTGCAACGCAGCGATCCGCGCGTTGACCTCCTTGAAGCCGGCGCCTACTTCCTCTCGCAATGTGTCTATCGCGGTGTCCATGTCCTTATCCTCTGCGGCACGATGGTCGATGTCAAGCGCGCTGCTGGCATGTCGTTCATGACGGGCTCCCTGATCCATGCCCCAGCCTAACCCTGCTCAGCCACGCCTTTTTATGCCAGCGCAAACCTCGGTGTGTTGCAATGCAGCACAAAACCGCCCGGCTTCTATGCCAAAAGTGAGGATACGCATGAGAATTTTGATTGAGCAGCCGGACGCTGCATTAAAATGAAGTGACATCATCCCCGCGCTCGCCTTAACCCACGCCATGCCAGACGCCGCCGTCAACGATGCCCCTACCCCGAAGAAACGGGGGCGCCCCCATAAGGGGGAAGGTGGAGGCTTGCGCGCCGAACTGATCGAGAAGTCGGCCCAGCTGTTCCGCGCCAAGGGCTACGACAATACCACCGTGCGCGATATCGCCGCCGCCGCCGGCATCCAGGCCGGCAGCTGGTTCTACCATTTCAAGACCAAACAGGACATCCTCGAGGCCATCATGGAACAGGGCCTGCGGCGCTCGCTGGCCGAGATCGAGGCCATCGCCAGTGAGCCGCTGGCGCCGACCGATATGCTGCACCGCCTGGTCGAGGCCCATCTGCATACCTTGCTGGCGCCCGACCACCATTTCATCGCCGTGCTGCTGTACGAGTGGCGCGCGCTCGACGAGCCGTCGCGCCAGCGCCTGGTGGAACTGAAGGACCGCTACGAGGCGGTGTGGGACCGCGCCATCGCCGCGCTGCACCATTCGGGCGACTGGGCCATGCCGTCGCAGTTCGACCGCCTGCTGATCTTCGGCGCGCTGAACTGGACCGTGCAATGGTACAAGCCGGGCAGCGGCGCCGACGTGCCGGAGCTGGCGCGCCAGGCCATGCGCTTCATCCTGCGCACGCCGGCCCCAGTTGAGGCACAATAGAGCCATCTCCCGCTACCAAGGATGTCCATGATTTACGAAATCGCCGAGCTGTATATCAAGCCCGATTCCCATGCCGCCTTCCAGGCCGGCGTCGCCGAGGCCGTTCCGCTGTTCAAGGCGGCCAAGGGTTGCCTGTCGATGCGCCTGGACCGTGACATCGAGACCCCGGACACGTATCATCTGGTGGTCGGCTGGCAAACGCTGGAGAACCATACGGTCGATTTTCGCGGCAGCCCGGCATTCCAGTCATGGCGCGGCCTGGTCGGCGCCTACTTCGCGTTGCCGCCCAAAGTAGAGCATTTTGACACCGTGGTGGCCGGATTTTGAAGACCCCACGCACTATGAGTCTCACCCGGAGGCTATCATGACACGCACTATCCATCGCAACTTCGAGCAGGTGACGGACGCCGAGAGCGCCCGCAGCGCCCTGCTGTCGAACGGCTTTCCACAATCCAGCGTCAAGCTGACCAAGCATACGACGCTGCCGCCCAACGTGGCCACCAGCACCGTCGGCAACCTGCTCGACGCGCTGACGCCGGGCGGGCCGGCGGCGGCCGCGCAGGCCCGCCAGCGCAGCGGCGCCATGCTGACCGTCGATATCTACGACGAGGATGAGCAGGACAAGGCCGATTCCATCATGGGCGGCTTCGGCGCCCGTTCGGCCTAGCCCGCGACCG
The DNA here is from genome assembly GCF_047302815.1 of Duganella sp. CT11-25. Classification (NCBI taxonomy): domain Bacteria; kingdom Pseudomonadati; phylum Pseudomonadota; class Betaproteobacteria; order Burkholderiales; family Oxalobacteraceae; genus Duganella; species Duganella sp. CT11-25. The sequence continues at coordinate 6,141,176 of NZ_JBKBFD010000001.1, read as the reverse complement.
CTTCGGCGTCGGCGCTGAACTGCCGTTTCATCCAGTCACCGGCGTCGGCCACCGTCAGCGGCCGCGCGTAGAAGAAGCCTTGCAGCTCGTGGCAGCCGGCGTCGCGTGCGGCGATCGCCTGCTCCAGCGTTTCGATGCCTTCGGCCACCACCTGCAGGTCCAGCGCCGAGGCCAGCTGGCAGATCGCCGTGACCACCGCGACCGCGTCCGGCGCCGGCAGCGGGTCGATCAGGCCGCGGTCGATCTTCAGGGTGCTGAGCGGCAGCTTGCGCAGCATGCTGAGCGACGAGAAGCCGGTGCCGAAATCGTCCATCGCGACTTCGATCCCCAGCCCGCTCAGGTGCTGCAGCTGCATTTGCGTGTCGTCGAGGTTGTCGACCGCCGCGCTTTCGGTGATTTCCAGGGTCAGGCAATGCACCGGGATGCCGGCGTCGGCGATGATCTGTTCGACCACTTGCGGGAAGCCGCGGTTCAGCAACTGCATCGGCGAGACGTTGACCGCCACCGGCACGCAGTCGCCCAGCTCGGCGCGCCAGGCGGCGATCTGGCGGCAGGCCCGTTCCAGCAGCATGGCGCCCAGTTCCGGGATCAGGCCGGTGCGCTCGGCGATGGCGATGAAGTCGACCGGGCTGACCAGGCCGATGCCCGGCCGCTGCCAGCGCGCCAGCGCTTCAAAGCCCAGCAGCTTGCCGCTGACGGCGTCGATCTTGGGCTGGTAGTCCAGGTAGATTTCATTGTTCTTGATGCCCTTGCGCAGCGCCTGTTCGTTTTCCAGCGACTTGCCCGACATTTGCTCGAAGCTTTGCTCGGCCATCGCCAGCGCCGTGCCGGGAGTGCGCTTGGCCTGGTACATGGCGGCGTTGGCCGCGCGCAGCAGCGCTTCGGCGTTGCCGGCGTTGTCCGGGAACATGGCCATGCCCATCGAGGCGTCGATGAAGTATTCGCCGCCCGGCACCACCAGCGCCTGCACGCAGGCGCTTTGCAGGCGGCCGGCGATGTCGCGCGCGTTGCTGGCGTCGGGGTCGACGATGGCGAATTCGTCGCCGCCCAGGCGCATCAGCTCGGCCCGCGCGCCCAGCACGTCCTTGAGCTTGGCCGCGAAGGCTTTCAGCACGTGGTCGCCCGTCACATGGCCCTGGCTCTGGTTGAACAGCTTGAAGCGGTCGATGTTGAGCACCACCAGCGTGCATTGCAGCGAGCCGTCGGCCAGGTAGCAGTATTCCTTGAGGCGCTGCATCAGCACCGTGCGGTTCGGCAGGCCGGTGAGCTTGTCGTGCGTGGCCTGGTGCACCAGCTCGCGCGCGCTGGCGTTGCGTTCGGTGTCGTCGGTGATCAGGATCTGCGTGGCCGGCACGCCGTCCCATTCGACCCGCCAGGCTTCGAAGCGCAGCTCCAGCTCGCGCCCGCCGGCCACTTCGCGCCGCCCTTCCCAGCTGGCGATGTCGACCAGCCCGCTTTGCAGCTGGCCATGCTGGTGCTGCAGCATGTCGTCGCTGAAGCTTTCCGGCGGCAGGTCGGCGAACACGATGTAGTTGCCCAGGCCCAGCGGCATGCCGTAGATCTGCCGCACCGCCGGGTTGGCGTACAGGATGCGCTTGCCGTCGGTGACCACCACGCCCTGCACCGAGTGCTCGGTCAGCAGCTGGAAGCGCGCCGCCAGCTTGGCCGCGTCGCGCATCGCGCCGTCCAGCGCGGACAGGCCGAACACGGCGCCGATCGCCGAACGCAGCAGCGTGCCGCCGAGCAGGCTGGCGGCCATGCCCTGCTCGCCCCAGACCGCCAGCAGCAATTGATTCATGCCCAGCAGGATCAGCAGCGGGCCGACCAGCCGCTCCAGCCCCTTGGTGCGCCACATCCAGCGCGTGGCCAGCAGGCCCAGGCCGGTGAGCATGGCCATGTTGAACAGCGCCCAGGACAGCAGCTTGCCGCTCTCGGCCGGCGCCAGCAGCACCACCAGCGCGGCCACGAAAATCGCGACGGCGGTGGGGCGCGACAGCCGGCGCCCAGCCAGCTGCAGGACACCGGAACTGAGGAACAGCAGGTTGGGGATGGCGCCCAGCACCACCACCGCCAGGCCCAGCGGGGCGATCGCCGGCGGCGCGACGGTGTGCACCATGTAGCCGATCGGCAGCAGCGAGGCGCACAGCGTCGAGCAGCCCATGTCGCGCGCGAAGGTCTGGCTGCGGTGGCGCAGCCAGACCCGCAGCAGGCCCAGGCCGACGATCACGTACATGCCGAAGTTGACCAGGTACAGATAGATCATCATGTCAGGCCACCGGATGATGGAACACCTGGCGCAGATAGGCCAGGAAGGTTTCGTCCTTGCACAGTGTCTTGCCCGGCGAGTCCGACAGCTTGGCCACCGACTGGCCGTTGCAGCACACCAGCTTCATAACGATGTTGAGCGGCGTCAGGCCGACATCGTTGGTCAAATGCGTGCCGATGCCGAAGCCGGTCATGATGCGGTCGGCGAAGTGGCGGTACAGGCCGAAGGCGCTGTCGAGGTTGAGGCCGTCCGAGAACACCAGCCGCTTGGTCTTGGCGTCGATGCGCAGCGCGGCGTAGTGCGCCAGCGCCTTTTCGCCCCACACCAGCGGGTCGCCGGAGTCGTGGCGCAGGCCGTCGAACAGCTTGGCGAAGTACAGGTCGAAGTCGTCGAGGAAGGCGTCCATGCCGACCACGTCGGTCAGCGCGACGCCGAGGTCGCCCCGGTATTCCTGCACCCAGGCTTCCAGCGAGGCTTTCTGGAAATCGCGCAGCCGCACGCCGAAGGCCTGGAACGATTGCATGTATTCGTGCGCCATGGTGCCGATCGGCACCAGGTTGAACTTCATGGCCTGGTAGACGTTGGAGGTGCCCTTGAAATACTGCGGCACCTCGCGCGCCAGCTTTTGCACCACTTCGTCGTGCCAGGCGCCGGAGAAGCGGCGGCGCGTGCCGAAGTCGGAAAATTCGAAGGGGTTGCGGCGCGCCGGCTCGTTGCCGAAGGCGCGCAGCGCGGCGATCTTGGCGTTCAGCCGCGCACGCCCCTCGGCCAGCGCGGCGGCCTGGTCGAAGCGGCGGAAGTACAGCTCGTTGACGATGTAGAGCACGTAGATCTCAAAGCCCATCACGTGCACCTGCGGGCCGCTGGCGCGGATCACCAGGGTGTCGCCGTCGGCGCGCACCTCGATGAACTTGCGCTGGAAGCGGAACACCGTCAGGAAGTCGACGAAGTCGCTCTTCATGTAGCGCAGCGAGCGCAGGAAGTTCAGCTCGTCCTCGGCGAAGCCCATCGAGCACAAATGGTCCAGCTCGCGCTCGACCGCCTCGCGCAGCTCGGTCAGCGGATAGGCCGGCGGGTTGCGGCAGACGAATTCGTATTCGGTGTGCGAGTTCGGGTGGCCGTGCAGCAGCGCCTGCCACATGGTGAATTTGTATAAGTCCGTCTCCAGCAGGCTGCGGACGATGGGCTGGCTCATTCGGTCTCCAGCGCGTCTTCCAGCACCCGGCCGGCGTTGGCCAGCAGTTCGGGCAGCACCTCGGCCGACGCCAGCAGGCGCACGCCGCGCGCCCGCATCGCCTGCAGGAAGGCCTGGTATTGCGGTTCGAAGCTGGCCACCGGGCTGATGCAGTCGGTGATCAGGGTCAGCTTGGACAGCGAGGCGGCGCCGTAGTGCTCGGCGAAATAGTCGGCGATGTGCTCGACGGTGGCCTTGACGCAATGGCTGCCCGCTTCGCCGGCCACGTAGATGTGGTCGGCCTCGGCCAGGTTGGTGACGAATTTGGTGTTGAACTGGGTGTCCGGGTCGTCGGCGTCCGGCACTTCGGCCATCACGGCGGAATAGTGCTCGGTCCACGGGTTGGAGCCCTTGGCCAGCTTGGCGACGATGCCCAGCGAGGCTTCCTCCCAGTGGCCGTAGGCGGCGTGCACGTCGGCGTGGATGTTGTTGCCCCAGGTGCCGATCTCGCAGTGCACCGGCCAGACCATCAGCTTGTAGCGGCCGGCGGCCTCCAGCTTGTCGAGGTAGTTCAGTGCCAGCGGCAAGGCGGCCGGGTGGCGCGGCCGGAATTGCCCGGCGCGGACGGCGGCGGCGCTGATCTCGGTGAACGGCGCGACCGGCGCGTTGTCGGCGGCGATCCAGAAGGTCGGGTGGGCGATGTCGAAGCGGTGGTGCGAGTCGAGCGTGACGCTGATCGCCGTCAGGCCGGCGCGGCCGCGGTTGATCAGGCCGGCCAGGCGCAGCATGTCCTGGTGGGCGCCCGGCACCGGCAAGGCCGGCGCCAGCGGCCGGCGGCCGACGGGATCCTGCGGCCGGTAGCTGTCGGGCAGATCGCAAAAGTCGTTTTGCGGATCGATGACGAGCAGGTGCAGATTCCGTTTCATGTAAGGCTCCGTGGCGTTGTATCCCTTGCATGATACCGCAGACGACAAAAAGCCCCGCAGGCGGGGCTCTCTTTTCTGCCGCTATTGTTGCACTTAGGCAGCGATGGCGTCGATCTTGGCGCGGCTCTTGGCGATCGCGGTGGCGACGGCCTCTTCGCCCATCGCCACGCCTTCGGCGACGATGAAGGTGACGTCGGTCATGCCGAGGAAGCCCAGCACCGAGCGCAGATAGGTGGTAACGTGGTCGTAGGCGGCGGCGGGACCTTCGCTGTAGGCGCCGCCGGTGGCGACGAAGACATAGACTTTCTTGCCGCCGACCAGGCCTTCAGGGCCGTTGGCGCCATACTTGAAGGTGCGGCCGGCGCGCGCCACGTGGTCGATCCAGGCCTTCAGGCCGGAGGTGACCGAGAAGTTGTACATCGGCGCGCCGATGACGATGGTGTCGGCGGCCAGCAGTTCGTCGACCAGCGCGTCGGAGGTCTTGATGGTCTGGGCCTGCTCGGCGTTGCGCTGCTCGGCCGGGGTGAAGTAGGCGCCCATCATTTGTTCGGTCAGGTGCGGCACCGGGCTGGCGGCCAGGTCGCGGGTGACGACGCTGGTCGCGGCGTCGGCCGCTTGCAGCTTGGCGATGAATTCGCCGCCCAGCTGGCGGGTCAGGGAGCCGGCGCTGCGCACGCTGCTGTCGATGTGGAGTACTTTTGCCATGATGCTGTTTCCTTTCGGTTAGGGATTGCATGCATCATAGAACGAGTTTAATATCGACGAAATGCTGTAAATTTAAATCTTACCTATCGATAAAATCGATACCAAAACATCATGCGAGATCCCGGCCTCCCCTCCCTCGACCAGTTGCGCGTGTTCATCGCCGTCATCGACCACGGCGGCTTCGCCCACGCGGCGCGGGCGCTGCACCGCACGCAGTCGGTCATCAGTTATACGATCGCCAACCTGGAGGAACAGCTCAACGTCGAGCTGCTCGACCGCAGCAAGCGCAAGCCGACCCTGACCGAGGCCGGCAAGGCGCTGCTGGCCGACGCCCGCGCCGTGTCGCTGCGGGTCGACGGCATGCGCGCGCGCGCCAAGGCGCTGTCGGCCGGGCTGGAGGCCGAGGTGTCGATCGTGGTCGACGTGATGTTCTCGACCTGCGTGCTGGTGCGCATCCTGCACGCCTTCCAGAAGGAGTTTCCGACCGTGTCGATGCGCCTGCGCATGGAGGCGCTGGGCGCGGTGACCCAGCTGGTGATGGAGCGCACCTGCCACATCGGCATCAGCGGCTGGATGCCGGGCACGCCCGACACCATCGAGCGCCAGGCCTGCGGCTTCGTGACCATGGTGCCGGTGGCGTCGCCGCAGCATCCGCTGGCGCAGATCGAGGGCAAGATTCCGAGCGCGATCCTGCGCGAGCACACCCAGCTGGTGCTGACCGACCGCAGCACGCTGACCGCCGGCCAGGATTTCGGCGTGATGGCGCTGCGCGACTGGCGGCTGGGCGATCTCAGCTCCAAGCACGCGCTGCTGCGCAGCGGCATCGGCTGGGGCAATATGCCGATCGAGATGGTGCAGTGGGACCTGGACGCCGGGCGGCTGGTGCAGCTCGACATCCAGGAGGGCAGCTCGTTCAGCTTCCCGATCTACGTCATCCGCCGCGGCGACGACGAGCCGGGACCGGCCGCCAAGTGGCTGATGCAGCAGTTTCTCGAGCTGGAGCTGGGCGGCGCCCATGTGCCCAGCCACGATACGGAAGTGTGCAAGGGCGCGCAGCAGGCCGACGACGCCAGCGCCGCCGGGCACGCCTACGCCAGCCTGCTCGACCGCGTGCCGGCGCCGCCGGTGCCCGCGTCGGCGGTGGCGTCGGCCAACCCGGGCGTGCCGGACGCCGGCCCTATTTCACTCCGGCCGCGCTGAGCTTGCAGCGCAGGCGGTGGATCTCGTCCGACAGGTCGACCACCAGCGCGGCGACGTCGTCGTTGGCCTCGAAGTCGCGCTCGACCTGGCACAGCCGGCGCGCGCGCACCAGGTCGGCGCTGGTGAAGCGCCAGTAGACGCTGTTGTCCGGCGCGCTGTCGAGCAGGATGCCGGTGCGCACCCGCTGCACCACCCAGTCCGGCTCGACCGCGCAGGCCTGCGCCAGTTCCTCCAGGGTCAGCGCGGCTTCGTCGATCAGCACCGCCTGTACGATAGCTTGTCCCATACTCGCTCCTCCCTCTCTTAGCCTCCGGCGCGCGGATTGAACGCCATCTCGCGCGCCATGGTTTGGTACAGTTCGCGCGCCTTGTCGCTGGTGGCCGGCGGCAGCACCACCTCCATCAGCAGGTAGAGGTCGCCCGCTTCCTTGCCGGGAATGCCGCGCCCGCGCAGACGCAGCTTGCGGCCGCTTTGCGAGCCGGCCGGCACCGTGACGTTGACCTTGCCCGACGGCGTGGCCACCTCGATGTCGCCGCCCAGCGCCAGCTCCCACGGCGCCACCGGCACCGTTTCGTAGACGTCGCGGCCGTCGATGCGGTAGCGGCTGTTGGCGCGGAACTCGATTTCCAGGTACAGGTCGCCCGGCCCTGCCGCGCCCGGCTGCCCCTGGCCCGACAGGCGCAGTTGCTGGCCCGCCGTCACGCCCTTGGGAATGTTGACGCTGAGGTTGCGCTCGCGCGTGATGATGCGGTCGTGGGCGTCGCGCTCGGCCACCATCAGGCTGATGTTGCGGGTGGCGCCGGTGTAGCTGTCGGCCAGATCGATGGTGATGCTGGCGTGGCTGTCGCCGCCGCGCTGCGGCGCCTGCCGGCGGCGGCCGCCCAGGTTGGCGAACAGGTCGGCGAAGAAGTCGCTCTGGTCGGCGCCGCCGCCGAAACCGCCGTTGCCGCCCGGCCCGCCGGCGCCGCCGAAGCCGCGGCCCCAGTCCGGCGGCGGCCGGAATTCCTGGCCGGCGCGGTACTGGTGGCCGCGCCCCAGCTCGTCGTAGGCGGCGCGCTTTTCAGCGTCGCCCAGCACGCCGTAGGCTTCGTTCAGCTCCTGGGTCTTCTTTTGCGCGTCCGCCTCCTTGCTGACGTCCGGATGGTATTTCCGGACCAGCTTGCGGTACGCTTTCTTGATCTCATCCTCGGAGGCCGTCTTGGCCACACCCAGGGTCTGGTAATAATCCTTGTATTCCACGTTGCACGCTCCCGCCGCGATAGTTTTCCACCGCCAGTCTAGCGCCAAACGGCCGGGCGCGTCGTGCGCCGCCTCACTTGTGCTCGCGCTTGTCCTTGGGCTCGCGCTTGGGCTCGATCTCGCGCACCGACGACATCATGTCGTTGAAATTTTTCAGCTCGGCGTACTCCCCCACTTCCAGGATCCGGCACTTGCCCTTGTAATGCTTGCTTTCGCACACCTCCCAGGTGCCCTGGTGGACGATCACGCTGGAGGTCTTGTCGTTGAAGCCCAGCGGATCGAGGTCCGGCGCCGATTCGTGCAGCGTGATCGCCGGCCCGCCGAAATGGTCGCGGGTGTAGAGCGTGATGTCGCCGGCCTGGGCGGCGGCGGCCATGCTCAGAAATACGGCGGTCAAGACAGTTTTCATGGTGTTCGTTCTCCGAATCGGCGGTGTGGCTCGAATGATAACGCGCAAAACTGTAGACTACACAGTAAAATCGCTGGTTTCCTCCCAGCAGTCTGCAGCCATGCCCAACACCCTCACCCTGCCGAACCTCCGCCGCGAAGCGGCCGCCCTGTGGCATCTGGCCTGGCCGGTGCTGATCGGCCAGCTGGCGACGGTCGGCATGGGCGTGGCCGACGTCGCCATGACCGGCCACACCAGCGCCGACGAGCTGGCTGCCGTGTCGCTGGGAGCGTCGATCTGGTCCATCATCCTGGTCACCGTCAGCGGCACCATGATGGCGATCAACAGCGTGGTGGCGCACGACGTCGGCGCCGGCGCGCTGGCGCGGATTCCGCACGCGGTGCGGCAATCGCTGTGGAAGGCGCTGGGCGTGGGCCTGGTCGCGATGCTGCTGGCCAACCTGGCGACCTTGCTGTTCGACTACCTGTATCTGTCGCCGCACGTGCAGCGCCAGGCCTCGCTGTTCGTCCACATCATCAGCATCGGCCTGCCGCCGTTCGCCGCCTACCGCGCGCTGTACGGCTACAGCACCAGCATCAACCAGACCAAGCCGGTGATGGTGATCGCCATCCTCGGCCTGCTGTTCAACGTCTTCGTCAACTGGCTGCTGGTGTTCGGCAACTGGGGCTTGCCGGCGCTGGGCGGGGTCGGCTGCGCCGTCTCGACCGGGCTGTGCATGTGGCTGATGCTGTTCGCCATGCTGGCCTGGATGCGCATCGCGCCGGCCTACACCGCCACCTATCCGCTGACGCACTGGGAGTGGCCGCACTGGCCGGAAATCCGCTCGATGCTGCGCCTCGGGCTGCCGATCGGCGTCACCTATTTTGCCGAGGTCAGCGCCTTCGGCGCGGTCAGCCTGCTGGTGGCGCGCTATGGCGTGGTGCAGATTTCCGCGCACCAGATCGCCCTGAATTTCTCGTCGCTGACCTTCATGGTGCCGCTCAGCTTTGGCATCGCGCTGATCACCCGCGTCGGCCAGACCCTGGGCGAAGGCCATCCGGCCAAGGCCCGTTTCGTGGCCTGGACCGGGGTCTGGATGTCGCTGGCCTTCGGCGTGCTGTCGGCCATCGGCATCGTGCTGTTCCGCCAGCAGATCGCCCGCGCCTACACCTCCGATCCGGCGGTGCAGCAGCTGTGCGCGCATTTGCTGCTGTTTGCCGCGCTGTTCCAGCTGTCCGACGCGGCGCAGGTGGCCACCTCGTGCGCGATCCGCGGCTACAAGGTGACGCGCCAGCCGATGCAGATCCAGTTGCTGGCCTTCTGGGGCTTCGCGCTGCCGCTGGGCTGCTGGCTGGGCCTGGCGCCGCAATGGTTGCCCTGGGCGCCTGCCGAACCGATGGCGGCGGCCGGTTTCTGGATCGGGCTGGTGATCGGCCTGACGGTGGCGGCGGTGCTGCTCAGCTGGTCGCTGCAGCGGCTGTCGCTGGCGCGCGCGCAGGCGGGCGCACGGGCGGCGCCGAACTAAAAACGGTTTTCCAGCGCGGATTCAGAATCTTGCCGTCTCGCCACAGCTGGCGCCGTCTGGTATCGTCTTGGATTCCGCCTAACTAGAGACACCCTTCATGCGCTTCATACTCTGCTTCCTCGCCCTGCTGGCCGGCGCCAACGCTTCCGCCGAAAAACTCACCCTGGACCGCATCCATAGCGACCCGTCGCTCAGCGGCCCCGGCGTGCGCAGCCTGAAAGTGTCGCCGGACGGCGCCCGCGTGACCTTCCTGCGCGGCCGCGAAGACAACCAGTTCCAGCTCGACCTGTGGGAATACAACCTGAAGGACAAGACCACGCACCGCCTGGTCGATTCGCAGATCTTGGTGCCGAACGAGCAGCTGTCCGACGCCGAGAAGGCCCGCCGCGAGCGCGAGCGCACCGCCAGCCTGAAAGGGATCCTGAGCTACAGCTGGTCGCCGGACGGCAAGCAGCTGCTGGTGCCGATCGCCGGCAACCTGTACCTGATCGAGGTCAGCAAGCCGGACGCCGCGCGCATGGTCGCTTCCGGCAATGTGCTCGATCCGAAGATTTCGCCGAAGGGCCGCTACGTGTCCTTCGTGCGCGACCAGAACCTGTACGTCATCGACCTGACCACCGGCAAGGAAAAGCAGCTGACCGCCGACGGCGCCGGCACCATCCACAACGGCGAGGCCGAGTTCGTGGCGCAGGAAGAAATGGCGCAGACCACCGGCTACTACTGGGCGCCGGACGATTCCGCCATCGCCTACAAGCGCTACGACGAAGCGCCGGTGCCGGTGGTGCGCCGCTTCGAGATCTTTGCCGACCGCACCGAGGTGGTCGAGCAGCGCTACCCGGCGGCCGGCGATCCGAACGTGCTGGTGCAGCTGAAGATCGTTGCGCCGAACGGCGGCGAGATCCGCAACGTCGACCTCGGCGCCAACCAGGACATCTACCTGGTGCGCGCCGACTGGAGCGGCGACAGCAAGGCGTTGCTGTTCCAGCGCCAGAGCCGCGACCAGAAAACGCTGGAACTGGTGTCGGTCGACGCCGCCACGCTGGCGCAGCGCGTGCTGATCACCGAGACGTCGCCGACCTGGGTCAGCATCTTCGACGACCTGCGTTTCCTCGGCAACGGCAAGGGCTTCGTCTGGTCGTCCGAGCGCAGCGGCCGCAAGCACCTGTACCTGTACGACATGAACGGCAAGCTGGTGCACGCCATCAGCAAGGGCGAATGGGGCATCGACCGCCTGCTGGCGCTGGATGAAAAGAACGGCCGCGTGTTCGTGCAGTCGAACCGCGACGCCGTGGTCGACAGCCAGACCTACGCGCTGAAGCTGGACGGCAGCACCGCCGACAAGCCGGCCCGCATCACCCAGGGCGACGGCTGGCACGACTCGGCCTTCGCCCGCAACGGCGAAGTATTCGTCGACACCTACTCCGATCCGAACACGCCGCCGCAGGTCAGCATCCGCCGTCCGGACGGCGCGATGATCAGCTGGCTGGAGCACAACGAGCTGAACGCGTCTCACCCATATGGCAAGTACCTGGACGCGCACCTGAAGACCGAGTACGGCACGCTGAAGGCCAAGGACGGCCAGACGCTGTACTACTCGATGATCAAGCCGAGCGGCTTCAGCACGATGAAGAAATACCCGGTCTACCTGTCGACCTACGGCGGCCCGCACTCGCAGCACGTGGCGCGCAAATGGGGCAACTTCTTCGACCAGTACATGGCGCAGCAGGGCTTCGTGGTCTGGCGCCTGGACAACCGCGGCTCGTTCCGCCGCGAGCGCGCCTTCACCGACGCCAACTACAAGCAACTGGGCCGCGTGGAAGTGGAAGACCAGCTGACCGGCATCGAGTGGCTGGGCCAGCAATCCTATGTCGACGCCAAGCGCATCGGCGTGTTCGGCTGGAGCTACGGCGGCTTCATGACCTTGCGCCTGCTGGCGGAAGCGTCGGACAAGATCGCCATGGGCGTGTCGGTGGCGCCGGTGACCGACTGGTCGCTGTACGACACCCACTACACCGAGCAGTTCATGGGCATGCCGAAAGAAAACGCGGCCGGCTATGAATACAGCGGCGTCTATTCGCATCTGGATGGCTTGAAATCGCCGCTGCTGCTGATGCACGGCATGGCCGACGACAACGTGCTGTTCACCAACACCACGCGCATGATCGACGCGCTGGTCAAGCGCAATGTGCACTTCGAGCTGATGACCTATCCGGGCGGCAAGCACGGCATCGCCGGCCGCGCGCCGCAGCGCCATGTGTACGGCAACATCGAGGCCTTCTTCAAGAAGAACTTGAAGCCGGAAACGAACTAGGCAAGACCCCCCAAGTGAAAACAGCCGCTGCAAGCGGCTGTTTTTCTATGCGGGCCCGCGATTAATTGCGGTTGCCTTTGGTGATGTCTTTCACGGCTTCCTTGGCGTCGCCCAGGCCTTTTTGCAGTTTGCCTTCAGCCTGTTTGTTCAGTCCCTTGGCTTGCTGCTCCGAGCTGCCTACCAGCTCGCCAGCTTCTTGCTGGATCTTGCCGCCGATTTCTTTCGCTTTGCCTTTGATTTGGTCCTTGTTCATGATGCACTCCTTGGTGGGTGATGAAGCTACAGGACATACAGCTTTGTGCTGCATGCATGGGCCCCACTATAGGCCGGCATTCGCTGCTGTTCTGTGCGCTCGCGAACGCAGTTCGGGAATCAGGATTTGCGCCAGACGCTGGCCAGCCACGGCTGCTGATCGCGCGGCAATCCAGTTGGACGGTAGTAATGTTGGACAGCGATAAAACCTGCTGCGGTGAGGTAACGCTCCCACGTTTCGTAGTCGTAATAGCTGCCATAGCGCGGACCGTTCCAGCCTTCACGGTTGTCGCCGCGCGGATTGGAACTGAAGAGCACGCCGCCGGTTTTCAATGCGGCATGCAAGTCGCTCAGCACTTTCGGCAACGCCGCGCTCGGCACGTGGAACAGCGAGGCGTTGGCGTAGATGCCGTCAAAATAATCGGCGGGCAAATCCAGTTGCACGAAGTCCTGGTGCCACGCTTCGCAACCGCTGTAGGCGCGCGCCATCTCGACGAAGCGCGCCGCGCCGTCGATGCCGATCGGTTCATGGCCCAGGTCCTTGAAGGTCTTCAGGTCGCGCCCCGGCCCGCAGCCCAGGTCCAGCAAGCGGTACGGCGCGGTCGCCTGGATCGCATCCAGCAAGGCGGCGATGTTCTGGCTCACGTCATGGTCGATGGTGCCGGCAAAAAACTGCTCGGCCGTGCGCTCGTAGTGCTGCAGCGTGGTCTGCGTGATCTGTTCGATGTCGTGGTTTTCCATGCCGTGAGTATATAGGGAGGGCGCTGTTTTCGTGCCTTCTGGCGTTGGTAGTCGTTCGCCTGTCGCGCAAGGAGAACCAGCATGAACGCCCCAAGGTTAAATATCTCTCCCCGCCACGCGCAGAAAAGATACGTTCGCGCTGTAAATTTCTTCTGTCATGGGAGGAATCCCTATATAGTTAGCTTATAGCAACGCGCTAATTAACGAGGAGATAAATATGAAACTTGATGCCCTGTTCCAGAATCCGACTGCGTTGCCCACCGCGCCTAAAGTCGTGGAAGAGCTGATCAGCAGTTTTGACAAAGCCAGCGTCTCGACCGAAGAGATCGCGAAGAAATTGTCGACGGATCCTGTGCTGAGCGCCAAGCTGCTGCGTCTGGCCAACTCGGCCTACTATCATGTCTCGCGCAGCATCGGCACGGTGGAAGACGCCGTCCTGATGCTGGGCTTCGTCACGGTCCGCACGCTGGTCATCAGCTCCGGCCTGGTCAGCGGTTTCAAGACCGTGCCCGGCCTCGATCTCAAACAATTCTGGCGCTACAGCCTGCACACCGCGGTGTCGGCCAAATGGATCGCCAAGAAGACCAAGGAAAACACCGACCTCGCCTTCACCATCGGCATGATGCACGCCATCGGCCAGCTGGTGATCCACTCGGCAGCGGCCGAACAGGCGATCGCGCTCGACAAGGTCGCCGGCCCGATGGACTCGCGCCGCCTGGATGCGGAACAAGCATCGTTCGGCTACACCTTCGCCGACGTCGGCGCGGAACTGGCCAAGCGCTGGAAATTCCCGCAGACCTTCTCCGACACCATCGCCGCCTTCCCGGAACCGCACCACAACGGCGAGCTGAACCGCTTGGCCGCCGTGGTCTCGCTGGCCGCCTGGCGCGCCCGCGTCGAGCAGGCCCAGCTGAGCGAAGAGGAAATCGCCGCCTGCTACCCGGTCGAACTGGCCGAGGAACTGGGCCTGGAAGACAACGCGCTGATCGACGACATGCCGTCACCGGACGAGCTGAGCGCTGGCCTGGAGGAGCTGGTCAAATAAACCAGCTTACCCGGAAGACAACTAAACCGCCGTTTTTCAAGCCCGGCGGTTTTTTTTCGACTTTTTTCAATTATTTTTCAAAAAGACCCTAAAGTTCCCGTTTAAGGCGACGTTAATCTGGACATGCGGTAATCCGTTTTACTGATTAAACTTAGCCAGGGTGAGAACATGACCTCCACCGAAGTCCTCTCGATGTACGAAAACATTGCCGGTTTGACCAATCAAATGGCTGCCGCCGCGCGTATGGGTGACTGGGACGGTCTGAGCAAACTGGAAAGCCAATGCGCCGCCGAAGCGCGCGCTGTGAGCACCGGCGTACCGGCAGCGAGCGGCGCCCCGCGCCTGCGCAAGATCGACCTGCTGAAACAGATCCTGGCCAACGACCGCGAAATCCGCGACGTGACCGATCCCTGGATGAACACCGTACCAGGCATGTCGCGTCAATAAGGCGCCCGGCCCAAATGAAAAAAAGCGCCCGCAGGCGCTTTTTTTACGTCTGGCGCTTCTAGCCGGCCAGCGCCACGCGCAGCGACAAGGCAATCCCCTGCGCCGCCTTGGTGATCTCGTCCAGCGACGGGAAGCTCGGCGCGATGCGGATATGGCTATCCTTGGGATCGTTGCCATAAGGGAAAGCCGCGCCGGCCGGCGTCAGCGTGATCCCCGCATCCTTGGCCAGCGCCACGGTGCGCTTGGCAGAACCTTCCGGCGTCACCAGATCGATGAAGTAGCCGCCCTGCGGACGGGTCCACGACACGCCAGGCACGTCGCCCAGATAGTGTTCGAACTGCGCCAGCACCGCCTCGAACTTCGGCTTCAGCAACTGGCGATGCTGCTCCATCAGCGCCTCGACGGTCGGCAAATCCTTCAGCAAACGCACGTGACGCAGTTGGTTGATCTTGTCCGGGCCGATGCTGCGGATGCCCGAATGCTTGGTCCACCAAGCGATATTGGCCGGCGACGCCGCCAGCGCGGCAATCCCCGAACCCGCCCAAGTCACCTTGGACGACGACGCGAACACGATCGCGCGGTCCGGATTACCGGCCTGGGCGCAAGCATCCAGGATATTGGCCACTTCCAGTTTCTGCTCGCCCAGGTGATGGAAGCGATAGGCATCGTCCCACATCAGGCGGAAGTCCGGCGCCGCGGTTTTCATCGCCGCCAGGCGGGCCACGACTTTATCCGAATACACCACGCCGCCCGGATTGCTGTACTTCGGCACGCACCACATGCCCTTGATGCTGGCATCCTCGGCCACCAGTTTTTCCACCAGATCCATGTCCGGACCTTCCTCGGTCATCGGCACATTGATCATCTTGATGCCGCGCGCCTCGCAGATGGCGAAATGGCGGTCGTAGCCCGGCACCGGGCACAGGAAGGTCACCGGCCGCTGCACCCACGGCGCATTGCCCGGCGTGCCGTTCAGCAGCGCGTAGATGATCACGTCATGCATCAGCGACAGGCTGGCGCTGCTGTCGACCACCACTTGCGCGGCCGGCACGTCCAGCAGCTTGCCGAACAGGTCGCGCGCTTCCGGCAGGCCGATGGTGCCGCCATAGTTACGGCCGTCGGTACCGTCGGCAGCCTTGTAGCTGTCCAGCGCATCGAGCAGCGCGTTGGACAAATCCAATTGCTCCGGCGCCGGCTTGCCGCGCGACATATCGAGTTTGAGGCCAAGTTGTTTGAATGCCTGGTACTGCTCTTGATGCTGGGATGGGAGGTCTGCTGCGGTCATGGGACGCTTTCAATGGTGGGAAATTAGCGTCGAATACTATACCCCAGTTTATTGAAGCGCAGACAGAGCTTGCCGTTATAAGCTTATTACTGCATCAGCGATTCGGGCGTCACCTCGTGCAGCGGCTGGGCCTCTTCCGGCTTGGGCTCGGCGGTTTTTTTCTTGCGGAAGCCCTGCCAGATCTTCAGCGGACCGCTGCCGGCCTTCCGTTTGCGCAGGTAGATCAGGCCGGCACCGGCCAGCGCCAGCAATCCCACCCCGCCGGCCGCCAGCGGCAGCGTGTAATCGGCAGGCTTCTCGGCTGGCTTTTCTTTCTTGTACTTCAGCTTGGGCAACACGCGCACCTGTTTGGCAGGGACCGGCGCGGCCTCGGACGCGGACGCACTAGCGGCTGAGGCTGAGGCTGAGGCTGACGCCGGTACCGATGCCGACGCCGACGCCTTGGCCGCGTGCGCCTCCGGCTCCATGCGCCCGGATGCGCTGGCCGCAGCAGAAACTGCCTTCGCCGCTGCGCCGGACGGCGCCGCTACCGGCGCTGACGCCGCTGGTGCAGATGACGACGCTGCCCCTGCTGGTGCCGTTGGCGCTGACGCTGCCGACGCCGTCTTCGCCTGCGCTTTATCCGGGACCGCCACACTCGCGTGAGCTACTGCTTTAGCCGGAACGGGAGCTGCTGCCGGAGCTGCCGCGCTCGCGTGCGTTGCCGCACTTGCTGCGCTAGCCGCTACCAGCGCTGCCGGAGCCGGGGCTGGGGCCGGCAGCGAGGCCGGAGCGCGAGTCGCACGCGCCCCCGCCCCACCCACAGCGCCTTGCAACACCTTCATCCGCCCCTCCAGCTCAACCAGCTTGCTGGACAACGCCGTATTATGATTATCCAGCGCCACGCACTCCTTGGCGCTCATGCCGGTCGGCGCGCAGGCCGCAGGACTGGCCGGCCGCTTCACGCCCTTCGGCAGCGGCAACGGCGGCAGCGGCAACAACGCCTGCGCCACCGGCAACGGCACCGCCCCCTCTGCCGACACATCCTCCGGCCTGGCAGACGGTTTCACCGGCTTACCACCCGGCGTCACCAGCACCCCGGCTATACGCTCCGGCAAATCCCGCACCGACGCCGGCGGCGTCCGCCGAACCGGTTCCGGCGCGGCCGTGACCGCCGCCCGCAACGCACCCGGCGCCCCGACCTCCGACTCATGCACCGACGGCATCGGCGCCGGCCGCGTGCGATCGCGCACCGGCGGCGCAACCGGCGCCGCCGCAACAGCCGCCGCAGCCGCCTTGGCCGCCGCCTCCCGCTCCGCGCGCGCCTGCGCCGCAATCTGCTCCGCCTGCGCCGGCGTCATCGCGCTGGCCAGCGGCACCGGCGGTGCCGGCGGCGGCGCCGGATTCGGATCCGCCTGCAACCACACCGTGGCCAACCGCACGTCCTGCCGCCCCGCCGCGCCCAGCGTCACGTACAGATGCACATACTCCGCATTGACCGCGCGCGTGGTCGTCACATGCAAAAACTGCTTCTGGTCGCGCTTCACCACCTCCATCCGCACCGACGACAAGGCCGGATTCATCGTCACATTCGCGCCCCGGTACACATCGGCCTGCGCCAGCCGCACCTGCAAGCCATTGATTTCATCGGGCGCCAGCGCCACCAGCTCGATATCGGCCGCCAGCGGCTGGCCGATATACGAGCGCGGCGCGATGTCGCCCAGCTCCGCCGCCTGGGCGGCCGAAGCCAACAGCGCAGCGCAGGCCAGCGCGCGGATCGAATTGTGTAAAGGCTTGTGCCGCATGTCAGGGTCGCTTAGCTGCGAATTCTAAAGTGTAATACCTATAACGGCTGATTTTCACGATTTTGTAGCCCTAGGATAATTTTTGCAAACTGCGCTACACTAAATCGCCATTATCAAATGCACACTATTCCCCTCCCCACGAAGGAACCATCATGAGCACCCGAAGCGAACGCGACAGTTTTGGCCCGATCGACGTCCCCGACGAACAACTGTGGGGCGCGCAAACCCAGCGCTCCCTGGAACACTTCCGCATCTCCACCGAGAAAATGCCGGCTGAGCTGATCCACGCGCTCGCCAGCGTCAAGCGCGCCGCCGCCCGCGTCAATCTCGACCTCGGCCTGCTGGAAGGCCCGAAAGCCATCGCCATCACCCAGGCCGCCGACGAAGTGCTGGCCAACAAGCACACCGGCGAATTCCCGCTGGCCGTGTGGCAGACCGGCTCCGGCACCCAATCCAACATGAACATGAACGAAGTGCTGGCCAACCGCGGCTCCGAGCTGATGAACGGCGTGCGCGGCGAAAGCCGCAAGCTGCACCCGAACGACGACGTCAACAAGGGCCAGTCGTCGAACGACATCTTCCCGACCGCGATCCACGTCGCCGCCGCCCAGGCGCTGGCCGGCAACGTGCTGCCGGCGCTGCGCCAACTGCGCGACAGCCTGCACCACAAGGCCGAAGCCTTCGCCGACATCGTCAAGATCGGCCGCACCCACCTGCAGGACGCCACGCCGCTGACCTTGGGCCAGGAATTCTCCGGCTATGTCGCCCACCTCGATTTCGCCGAGCAGGCGATCAGCACCGCCCTGCCCGGCGTGCTGCAGCTGGCCGCCGGCGGCACCGCGGTGGGTACCGGCCTCAACGCGCACCCGGAATACGCGCACCGCATCGCCGCCGAGCTGGAGCACCACCTGTCGCTGCCGTTCCGCAGCGCCGACAACAAGTTTGCCGCGCTGGCCGGCCACGACGCCCTGCTGTCCGCGCACGGCGCGCTCAAAACGCTGGCCGCCGCGCTGATGAAGATCGCCAACGACGTGCGCTGGATGGCCTCCGGCCCGCGCTCCGGCCTCGGTGAAATCACCATCCCGGAAAACGAGCCGGGCAGCTCCATCATGCCGGGCAAGGTCAACCCCACCCAGTGCGAAGCGCTGACCATGCTGACCTGCCAGGTGTTCGGCAACGACGTCGCCATCACCATGGGCGGCGCCTCCGGCAACTTCGAGCTGAACGTCTACAAGCCGCTGATCGCCCACAACTTCCTGCAGAGCGCGCGCCTGCTGGCCGACGGCATGCGCAGTTTCGAGGAGCATTGTGTGCACGGCATCGAGCCGAACCGGGAGCGTATCGCGGAATTGATGGAGCGCTCGCTGATGCTGGTGACGGCGCTGGCGCCGCACATCGGCTACGACAAGGCGGCCAGCATCGCCAAGAAAGCCCAGCACGAAGGCACGACCTTGAAGGAAGCCGCGCTGGCGCTGGACTATGTCACCGCCGAGCAGTTCGAGCAGTGGATCGTGCCGCTGGCGATGACCCGGCCGGGCGCCAAGGGTTAGTCAGAAACCGTAGGAATAGCGCACCCCGGTCAGCCAGTCCGGCCGGGCGTTGGCGTCGTGGCCCGGATTGACGCGCAACATCACCGCGCCGGTCAGCTTGCCGTGCCGGCCGTCGCGGCCGAACATGGTGGTGTAGCCGAACTCCAGGTCGCGCTCGGTGGCGGTCGGCCGCAGGTTCAGGGTCGGCGCGCCGAACGCCGGGGCGCCGGGATCGCCGGCCTGCACCGGGCCGCTGTATTCGAGCGAGCCGTTGCGCACCTTGGCGGGGATCGACAAGGTCACGGCAAAGCGGTCGTTGCTGGTGAACAGCTGGCGCCGCACATAGCCGACGCTGAACGCCACCGTGCGCACCGACGTCACCTGCGACAGCAGGCTGTCCGGGCTGCCGATGCCGTCGGTCTTGCCGTAGGAAGCCATCGCCATCAGAGAACTGCGCGGCGACAGCGCATAACCCAGCGAGAGCGAGGTGAAGGTGGTGGTCGGCCGGGTGTTGAGCGCCAGCGCCGGGCTGTGCTGCGTGCCCAGCACCGAGCCGGTCTCGCGCAACACGCCGATGGTCAGGATACCGATCGCGCGGCCCATTTTCTTTTCAAATTCCGCACTGCTCAGGAAGCGCTTGCTGTGCTCGTTCAACATCGGCCCCAGCGGATCGAGCAGGCCCATGTTGTCCGGCAAGGCGCCGAAGTGCAGCCGTGGCGCGCCGGCAAACGCCGCGTAGCGCTGCGCGCCCTCGCTCTGCAGCGAATCGGCGAACGCCGCCTGGCGGTCGGCCGCGTCGAACAGCAGCGCCGCGTTGGCGCGTTTTTCAAAACCGGGGGAAGCGGGCTGAGCCCCGAAGGGGTCGGATGCGGCTGCGCCGGCCTCGCCTGCCAGCGGGGCAACCACCATCGCCAATGCCAGAGAAAGCTTGTTCATGATGCAACTCGCTACAGGGCGCTACGACCTGCTCAAAACTTCAGCAGTCACCTTTAGAATAGCAATTTCTTTGCCGTATAGCAATGTGATTCGATAGGGTAAACTGCGGGCCTGTCGGAATGTCGCTACACTAGCCACAGTGGGCGTGAACGCCGATTTCACATCATGGCAACAGAGGATAAAATGCAGAAAGTCAGTTTTGAATTGAGCGGGGAATTTGTCGAACTTAACCAGTTATTGAAGCTGGTCGGCCTGTGCGACAGCGGCGGCGCCGGCAAGATGCTGGTCGCCAGCGGCGAGGTCAAGGTCGACGGCAAGCAGGAATTGCGCAAGACCGCCAAGATCCGCGCCGGCCAGCAAGTGAGCGTGGGCGACGTCCGGATCAGCGTCGGCGCCGCGTGATTTATCTTGCATTTGGGCAATAACGAACTAAGCTGAAAGAGCAGCCGCGAGTCTGCCGGATGGCGCGTTTGACGCCTCGCAAACCGGCGGGCGGTGCCATCGCTATATTGGGATAGCCCGCCACCCGGCTTTTTCAAACCAGTTTTTAGGGGGACGTCATGGACGGTCCTGAACCAGACAGCACGACCCAGGAAAGACTGCTCGACGATTTGCGGCAAGTGATCGAAAACGCCGAGGAGCTGCTCAAGAATACCGACCAGTACAACGGCGCCACCTACCAGGCCGCCCGCGCCAAGCTGGCGCAAGCGCTGCTGACCGCCACCGAGGAACTGGCGCGCTTCGAAGACGCCCACATCGAGCGCATGATCGAACTGACCGCCGTCGCCAATCGACTGCACCGCGACCTGACCGGTGAAGCCAAGGTGCTGCGCGCCTTCAAGCCCGAGGCCTGATCAGCCGTCTATCCCGACGATCAGGGCGTGGTCCAGCCAGTGCTGCAGGTTGCCGGCCACGTCGAAGTTTTCATCGATCTCGAAGGCGGCGTCCAGCGCGGCGCCGAACTCCCCTCCCCGCCCCAATACCGTCAACGCCGCGTGACTGCCGCGCGCCAGCGGCACCACCTGCGCCTTCCAGTGCGGCCGCGTGACCAGGCCTTGGCACGGCGCGGCCATCGCTTCGGGGAAGCCAACGCCGCCGTCCGGCTGGTGCGCCTGCCACAGCGGAATCACCGCCCACTCGGACGCCAGCAATTGGCAGGCAGGATGCAGCCGCAGCCGCGCGGTTTCGACCTGCTCCGGCGCCAGCGCGGCGATCTGCCGCGCCGTCACGCCATCCGCCGCCGGCGCGTAGTGCGCGCGGTGCAGCACCCACTCCAGCCGCGCCATGTCGGGCAGGTAGGGATATTCGGCCACATGCGGGAAGTCTTGCAGGAAGGCGGCGAAGTGCGCGCCGAAGCGGTTCAAATCGCCGCTGTCGGACGGATGGGCGCGGCCATAGGCTTGCGCCAGGCCGCCAAAGAATTCTTCGCCGACCAGCGCCAGCAGTACGGGATAGGCGGCGGCCAACGTCTTGTTCCAGGTCGAGGTCAGGTTGCCGCGATACAGGTCGAAGCGCCGCGCCGCCAGCTCGCCCTTGAATTGCGCCAAAGCCGGCGCGGCCTCGCGCGCATCGAACAGCGCGCTGGCAAACAGCTGTTGGCTGGCGGCGAGCGCAGGCGCGTCTTCGCGCGCGTACAAGCCCTTGCCTGCGGCGTCGACCTCGGCCTCGACCGGCGTCCATCGCGCGGGCGACGCGACGGTCGCGCGTGCCGGCGCAAGCGCGGCGGCATGCAGCACGCACGCCTTCTCCGCCTCGCCCAGCAGCACCTCCAGCGCCGGGATATCGGTATCCCACTCGATCAAGGTCGGCAGCGGACCGAAGCGCGCCAGCGCCGCCTCGTACAAGCGCCACACCGGCTCGGCCACCACATCGCCGTGGTGATCGATGACCGCCAGCGGCGTCTCCAGATGCCCGGCCAGATGCAGCTCGCCCACCATGCCGGGCTGGATGGCTGCAAGCGCCGCCAGCGCATCCTCGCCGTGGTTGCGCTGATTAACATATAAATTATTTATATCCAATAACAGCCCACAACCGGTGCGCACCGCCAGCGCCGCCATGAACTCGGCCTCGCTCATCGCGTCGGCATCGAAGCGCACATAGGTGGAGACGTTTTCCAGCAGGATCCGGCGTTGCAGCACGTCCTGCACGCGGCTGACGCGCGCGCTCAGCACGTCCAGCGCGGCGCGGTCCAAGGTGATCGGCAACAGGTCGTTGAGCTGGCGGTCGCCGACGGCGCCCCAGCACAGATGCTCGGACACCAGCGCCGGCTCCACCCGCGCCACCAGTCCGCGCACGCGCTCCAGGTGCGATTCGGAAAACCCGCGCGCCGAGCCCAGTCCGAGGCCGACGCCATGCAGGCTGATCGGATAATCGCGCCGCAATTGCTGCAGCACGTGCCAGTCCCAGCCGGCTTGATCGAGATAATTTTCGGTATGGACTTCGAGCCAGGCGGCGCGCGGCCGCTGCTCGACAAACCGCCTGTAGTGCGGAGCCCGCAATCCCACGCCGACGCCCAAGGGCTCACGCGACACGGCCATGGCTCCGCTGGCGGCGACCGCGATTACTTGGCTGGCGGTTTGGTCTTGCCGCCGGCTTTCTCGCACGTGCCCTTGGCGACATACTTCCACTCGACGGCGCCATTGTCCGCCTTGGCCTGGCCGGCGCACGAATGCGAACCGTCGGACGCGGCGCAATCGTTCTGGCCGGCCTTGGCGACGCCGTAGCATTTTTCCTTGTCATCGGCGGCAGCGGCGGAGCCGACGCTGGCGGCGCATACGGTGGCCAGGGCGGCGGCGATCAGGGCTTGACGTTTATTCATGGTAAATCTCCAAAGGGGTCGAGGTTGATTTTATATCCAAACAAGCAGACGCAGCGTACCAGCATTAACGCCGATACGCATCTGTGTGTTGACTGGAATTAAAAATCTGCACGACCGCGCCGCGCACCGGACGGCGCGCAGTGGGCTGGTGCGGCGCCGGAACGGGCCGCGGAACAACCGCTTCAGGCGGTCGTATTGATGGTGTTGCCGAGGTGGGCGGGCAGATTCGGCGCCGATGGCACCGGCGGAATCGCCTCGATCAGGGCCGATGCGCTGGAGGCCTGGATATCCTGGGCTTTTTTCAATACGGCAATGCCGACAGCTTGCTTGGTGCCAGTGTCTGCGATCGTCGTTGCGGTTTGAGCAATACCTGTAACGTCCATGTGATCCTCCAGTAAGGCGTATCCCTTATTTACGGACGTTTCGGCAGCAACTTTAGGCGTTTAATGAATATTTTTTCAGATGGCCGCGCAGCCAGGCCAGCACCGTGTCGGGCTGGTTCAGGTCCAGCCAGGCCACGCCCGCGCGCAAGCCGGCCGGCGGCGGCTGGTCCGAGGCCACGGCGATCACATGGACATCGTGCGGATACAGCGGATCGCGGCCGGACTCGGCGCGGTACACTTCCAGCTTATCGATGGGATAGGACTTGAACCCTTCCAGCAGGGTCAGGTCGGCGGGTGACAGGCGGTCCAGCTGCTCGTCCAGCGACGGCTCGGGCGCGCCGCGCAACTCGCGGATAATTGCCACACGGAACGGCGACGCCACCATCACCTCGGCCGCGCCGGCCATGCGCAGGCGGGCGCTGTCCTTGCGCGGCGGCTCCAGCTCCAGGTCGTGGTGGCTGTGCTTGATGACATTGACCTTCAGGCCCTGCGCCGCCAGCTGGGCGATGAGAAATTCCAGCAGCGTGGTCTTGCCGCTGCCCGACGTCCCGACCACGCCCAGGACCTTGCGCGCTTGCGCGGGACTTTCTCGATGCATTGCCTGACCTCTTTACGCCACCATGTTGCCCGCCATTATACGCAGCAACATTTGGTGACGCAGCAGGCGGCTCAGATCTCGCGTTTGAAGCTCGGGCCGCGACGGCGTCCGGCGGCGGCCAGCACCACCAGGCCGATGCAGATCAACACGGCGCCATAGCTGCCCGACTCGTGCTGGGCGGCTTCGGCGGCGTGCGCCACGCGCGGCATGCAATAGGCGGCGGCGATTAACAACGGCAAGAATCTCAGGTGCTTCAGCTGTTTCATGATATTTCCCATGCATGGCATTCAATGATGGGAAAATATCATTAACACATGACGTGCAGATGACAACTTAGTACGGAACGCGGTAGCGGTAGCCTTTGAAGCTGAACACCGCCTCTTTCGGTTGCAGTTTTTCCAAGGTCAGCCCGGGCGCGACTTCCTCGCCCTCGCGGCGCAGCACCTTATCGATAAGCAGCACGCGGTCGGCGGGATTCTTGGAGTAGATGTAGCCCCCCACCGCCACTTGCGGGATCGAGCGCTGGATCGGCTCCGGCAGGTCGCGCAGGTTCATCACCGGCTCGTCCGGCGCGGCGGCCGGCTTGGCGGCGACAGCAACGGGGGCTGCCGCAGCAGAGGCGGCAGCGGCCGACGCGGGCGATGGTGCCGGCGCGGACGCCTTGGCGAGTTGCGCGACCGATGGTGGCAGGTCGGCCACAGGGGCCGGCAGCGGAGTCGGCTCCCGCAGCGGTGCCGGCGCAGGGGCGGCAACAGCAGCAGATTGCGGCGCAGGTGCGGCCATAACAGCGGCGACCGATGGCGCCGCTGCAAGGGCGCCTTGCGGCGGCAACGGCGCAACAGCCGGCGCGGCCGGCTCGGAGGTCCGCAGCACCAGCGTCAGCAGCACGCCGATCACGGCCGCCATGCCCAGCAAGGCCAGCACCACCGGCGCCTTGAAGCGGCCGCCGTCCACCGCCCGCTCCGCCGATTGCAAGGTCGGCGCGTGGATCGTGGGCGAGCTGCCAAGCTGACGTTCCGCCTGCGCCTTCTTCAGTGCTTCTAAAATATAAGACATAGCTGCAATCTAAATCGATATCGTTGTATCTTAACGTAAGCCCACCAACTTCAATGAGGCCGGAAATGAAATACATCGGAAGCTGCCACTGCGGCAACGTCAAATTTGAAGCCGAAGGCGAGATCGCCTCGGCCATGTCCTGCAACTGCTCGATGTGCCAGCGCAAGGGATCGCTGCTGTGGTTCATACCGCGCAGCGCCATGCGCTTGCTGACGCCGGACGACAACGCCGGCACCTATCAATTCAACAAGCACGTAATCAACCACCGCTTCTGCCTCACCTGCGGCATCCATCCCTACGCCGAAGGCACGGCGCCGAACGGCGACGCGACGGCGGCGATCAATATCCGCTGCCTCGAAGGCATCGACCTCGACGCCATCCCGGTACAGCACTACGACGGCCGCGCGCACTAGTCACGCAAGCGCGGCTCCTGCACGCCGCCCAGCTGGTACAGGCGGATGAACGTCTTCGGCCCGGCCACGCCGTCCGCCTTGAGATTTTGCGCACCCTGGAACTCGACCAGGCGCTTGCGCAGCGCGGCGTCAAGCGGCTGGTTTTCCTGCGGCTTCTTCAGGTCGTAGATCTGCGACAGGCGCTTGGCCAGCCAATCGACATCGGGACCGTGATCGCCGCTGGAAACCTCGTCGCGCCAGGCGCGCGGCGCGCGCCAGAAGGTGGTGAACTCGCCGTCCAGGCGCGCCGACAGCGCCTCCACGCTGACGGTCTGCGGCTTGCCGCCGGCGGCGACGATGGTGGCCTGCTTGTCGTCCAGCGCGGTCAGCAACACGTAGTTGGCCGCGACCGGATCGTCGTGCAGCTTCAGCATCGCCGGACGGTCCAGCTGGCGCAGCTCATCGATGCCGCCCTTGGTCTGCAGGCAGCGCAGGTTGGCGCGCGCGGCGCTGGCGCAAGGGTCGCCATCGACCAGCGTCAGCCCCCACATGCCGGCCAGCTGGCGCAAAGGCGCAGCCGTGTCGACCTGCGCCGGCTTGGCCTCCGCCGGCGCGAGAGCGGCCGGTGTCGGCGCGGCTTGCGCCTGCTGCAAGCGCGCAGCGGGCGCAGGTGCGGCAATCGCCGCCTGCGCATTGGCTAGCACCGGCTTGGCGTCGCGCGACGCCAGCTGCCACGCCAGCGCGCTGATCACCACGCCACCCAGCACGCCCGCCGCCACCAGCGGCCAGCGCTGGTTGGCGCCACACCGCGCCCCCCGCCCGCCCGCCGCCGCATCGGCCCCGGCAAACACCTCCGCCGCCGCCTTGCGCAAGATCGTGCGCGTGACCTGCGGCTGGTTCTCCACATACGCGCCCAGCAGCGCGCGGTCGCACAGCAGATTGATACGGCGCGGCACGCCCTTGGTCAAGCCATGCACCACGCCCATCAGGCGGCGCGGGAACGGCGCGATCGCCGTCGCCCCCGCCACCGTCAGGCGGTGCTCGATATACGTGCCGGTCTCCGCCTCCGACAGCGAACCCAGGTGGTAGCGCGCGATGACCCGCTGCGCCAGTTGCTCCAGCTCCGGCCGCGCCAGCATCGTGCGCAACTCCGGCTGGCCGATCAGGATAATCTGCAGCAGCTTGCGCTCGCTGGTCTCCAGGTTGGTCAGCAGGCGCAGCTGCTCCAGCACCTCGGCCGACAGGTTCTGTGCCTCGTCGATGATCAGCACATTGTTCTTGGCCTGCGCGTGGCTGGCCAGCAGATAGGCGTTGATCGCGTCCACATAGCCCTTGACGCTGACCGCGCCCGCGCCCTGCGGCGGCAACTCGATGCCGAACTCGTCGCAGATCGACAACAGCAATTCCTCCACCGACAGCTTGGGATTGAAGATATACGCCAGCTTGCAGTTTTCGGGGATCTGCTCCATGAAGCAGCGGCACACGGTGGTCTTGCCGGCGCCGATCTCGCCGGTCAGCAGCACGAAACCGCCGCCGCTGCCGATACCGAACAGCAGGTGCGCCAAGGCCTCGCGATGGCGCTCGCTCATGAACAGGTAGCGCGGATCAGGCGCGATGGAAAACGGCGATTGTTTCAGATTGAAAAAATGCGTGTACATGAAGACCTTGGGAGTGCGCGTGCCCTATTTTAGCCGTTGTCGGACCGCCGGCGGCTGCACCGGCGGCAGCGGCTTGAACTTCGCGCAGTAAATCTTGGATTTGGTATCGAAATACACGATGCGGCTGGCCGGCTTGGCCTCGCGCACCGGGAAGGCGGACGTATCGATGCGCACGTAGTGGATGCCGACCTGGCTGATGATGGCCTTCTCCAGCTCCTCCGGCGTGGACTCGGCCACCGCGCCGACAAAGATATAGGTGCTGGTATCGTCGCTCACCATCACTTCCGAGATGGTCGTGCCCCACAGCGTGGCGCCGCCGGTGCGGAACCAGTAGGCGCCGCCCTCGTGCTTGTACGCCGCCCCGAAGTGCTTGACGAAATAATCGTAGAAATAGAAGTTATCGGTCTGATCGCGGCACAGCAGGCCGTTGCCGACGATGGTGCCGAAGGTGGTGGGCACCGATTGCGCCGTGGCGCAGGAACAGGCCAGCGCCAGCGCGGCGCTCAGGCAGCGTCCCAGCGCGCGCATTATAGCTTCGACAGCCAGCTGCGGTTGGCGCTGATGCGCGCCTTGGCCGTGGCCGGCAAAGCCTCGTAACAGCCTGGATATTGTTTCAAGGCACTTTCCCTGATTTCCTTCTGTAAACCATTAATCAAAAATACATACAATACCGAACCGTCATTTGTATTCTTTGTCCCCATGTATTTAATCATGTGCGCTCCCTTGACTGCGCAGGTGTTTCCTGGCGACTAATTGATGCATGCATTATGACATTACGGCAGCGGTGCGGCCATACAAACAGTATCGACCGTGCGCAGGGAAAGTTGAGTTGTGGTCGAACCACCGCTCAGTACCGTTTTTTTGCAGTTGATCCCACGCATCTGCGCGTCCATCCCATTCCGCAAGCCGGCGGCGAAGTTTTGTCATATCGTTCACTCATCGCCACTTCCCACAATCGAGACCAATATGAAGCAAACGATCAAACGCACCGCCCTGGCTTGCACCTTGCTGGCCGCCGCCATGGCCGCCGGCTACAGCCAGGCCGACAGCAAGCAGGACGCCCGGCAGGACGACACCATCGGCACCGAGAACCGCACGGTGGCGCCGTTCACCGCCATCAACATCATCGGCCCGTTCCGCGTCATCGTCACCCCGCAGGGCGACAACAAGGTCGAACTGTCCGGCCTGCGCCGCCAGTTCGCCGACATCGAAACCTCGGTCAGCGGCGACACCCTCACGGTGCGCCAGCCGAACAAGAAAAAAGGCTGGACCATCAACTTCGGCTGGGGCAAGGACAGCAAGCCGCCGATGACCATCCGCATCAGCGCGGCCAACCTGAAAAGCCTGCGTAACGGCGGCAGCGGTGACGTCGATCTGCAACAATTCCAGGGCCAGGCGCTGACCATCACCTCGGACGGCTCGGGCGACCTGAACGCCAGCGGCGCCGTGCGCGACCTGACGGTGACGGCCAGCGGCAGCGGCGACCTCAACTTGCGCGCGCTGAAGACCGCCACGCTGCAACTGTGGATGAATGGTTCCGGCGACGTCGACACGGGCGCCGTCACGCAGGACCTGAACCTGCGGGTCAACGGCTCGGGCGACCTCGACGTCGGCGACGTCCAGGGCGGCCGCGTCAACGCGTCGCTGCACGGCTCGGGCTCGGTCCGGCTGCACGGCAAGGCCCAGGAAATCCTCGCGCAGGTGCACAGCTCGGGCGATCTCGACGCCTGCTCGCTGGCGGTGGAAACGGCCAGCGCCCAGCTGCACGGCTCCGGCGAAGCCTGCCTGAGCGGCAACATCAAGAAACTCGACGCCGAGGTGCACAGCTCCGGCGACCTGACGGTGCGCGGCCTGCAGGCGCAAACCGTGCGCGCCGTCCTCAGCGGTTCGGGGGATATGGATTTATCGGGCAACACCGCCACGCTGAATGCCGACCTGGGTGGATCGGGCAACCTGAACGCGCGCCAATTGTCGGCGGGCCAGGCGCAGGTCAACGTGCACGGCTCGGGCAACGCCACGGTCAACGTCAACGGCAAGGACCACGCCCGCCTCATCACCTACGAGCGCAACGGCTCCCGCGAGCGCGCCAACTAAAAGAAACCCCGGTGTCCGAATGTCGGCACTGACACCGGGGTTGTTACTACATCAATCGAAGCACAGGCGCTTCTTGGTCGCTGCGATCAGTTTCTCGTCATACGGATGGAGATTCTCGATAAACAGCAACTCCGTCTCATCCGGCTCTTCCAGGCACATCTCGATCATCATCGGACCGTCGTCGATGCGGCCCAGGAAGTGCTTCGGCCAGCGGTTCTTCTTGTGGGTCTTCATCACTTCCATGCCCAGCTTGGCCAAAGCCGGCTTCACGCCGGCCGCCAGTGCTTCGCGCTGCCAGTCGTCCCAATACTCGTTCATCATCTACTCTCATCATTGCACTAAAGCCATAGTGTACTCCTTTCGGCCTGCCCCTACCAAAACCAGACCAAAGTGGCATGCAAATACGACACCCGCCAGCGCGCCGGACAATTCCAATATACTCAATATAAACAATGACTTAAAAATACATTCCAACTCGACAACGCCAGTCCACTTCAATATTTTATAATACCAGTTAAATACCTGTTGACAAGCTGGTTTGCCAACCATATAGTGCCCTCAACACGGGGAATCCCGGCACAGCTCACTCACACTACATGATCGAATTTTTAATCGGCGTTGACGGCGGCGGTAGCGGCACCAGGGTACGCCTGGCGCGCACCGACGGCGTCGAACTGGCGGAAGGCGTCAGCGGACCATCGGGCCTGATGCACGGCATAGGCAAGGCCTGGGCGGCCGTCGAAGACGCCGCCGGCATGGCGTTCCGCGCCGCCGGGCTGGATTTCCCGGACAAAGCCGCCATCGCCATCGGCCTCGGCCTGGCCGGCGTGCATAACAAGCAGTGGGCGGCAGAATTCGTCGCCGCCAATCCCGGCTACGCCAAGGTCGCGCTGGAAAGCGACGGCCACACCACCGTGCTGGGCGCGCACCGCGGCCAACCAGGCGCCATCATCGCGCTGGGCACCGGCAGCGTCGGCGAGATCAAGCTGGCCGACGGCAGCCATGTCGAAGTGGGCGGCTGGGGCTTCCCCGCCGGCGACGAAGCCAGCGGGGCCTGGATGGGCCTGCGCGCGGTCAACCATGTACAGCAGGTGCTGGACGGCCGCATGCCGGCCAACGCCTTCGCCACCGACGTCGCCAACGCCTGCGGCGGCGAGCGTATCGCGATCCAGAACTGGCTGGCGAAAGCCACCCAGACCAACTACGCGCAACTGGCGCGCATCGTCCTGCAGCACGGCGAAACCAATGACACCGCGCGCCTGATCCTGCTCGAAGCGGGACGCGAAGTGGAGATCATGGCCAATGCGCTGGACACCACCGGCGCGCTGCCGATTGCCCTGTGCGGCGGACTGGCCGCGCCGCTGCGGCCCTACATGCCGGTCTCGATGTTGAAGCGGATCGTGACGCCGCAAGGCGATTCCGCTGCAGGCGCCTTGCGGCTGATCCAACAACGTTTGAAGGAGTAGCCAGTGCTAGCCCAGTTGAGCGATTTCCGGCCGGATGCCGACAGCGATACCCCGTTGTACATGCAGCTTGCGAACAAGCTGTCCGACGGTATCGCCGACGGCGACTGGCGCGCCAACGAGGCTTTGCCGTCCGAGCGCGTGCTGTCGGACATGCTCAACATCTCGCGCGTGACGGCGCGCAAGGCGATCGACATGCTGTGCGAGCGCGGCATGCTGACCCGCAAGCGCGGCTCCGGCACCTACATCACGCCGAAACTGGAACAGCCCCTGTCGCGCCTGACCAGCTTTTCCGAGGAGCTGCGCGAGCGCGGCTTCACCGCCGGTTCGCGCTGGCTGCAGCGCGACATCGGCATCGCCTCGCCGATCGAGCTGCTGTCGCTCGGCCTGTCGCCCAACATGCCGGTGGCGCGCCTGAAGCGCCTGCGCACCGCCGACGACGTGGTGATGGCGATCGAGACCACCACGATCCCGGCGCAGTACATGCCGAATCCGCACAGCGTCACCGATTCGCTGTACGGCTACCTGGAAGCCAACGGCACCATACCGATGCGCGCGCTGCAGCATATCCGCGCCGTCAACGCCAGCGCCGAACAAGCGCGCCTGGCCAATATACCTGCGGGTGCTGCGATGCTGCACATCACCCGCGTCAGTTATCTCGACAACGGCGCAGCGGTGGAGCTGACCCACTCGTATTGCCGCAGTGATTATTATGAATTCGTAGCGGAGTCGCGCAGATGAGCGATGCAATCAAAGGCAATATCCTGACATCGGCGGGCTGGGTCCGCGGTGAACTCACTTTCGGCGAGCGCATCGCGGCCATCAACGGCAGCAGCACCGACCCTTCGCAAAACGAAGAAGTCTATATCCTGCCTGGCTTTATCGACCTGCACGTGCACGGCGGCGGCGGCAAGGACGTGATGGAAGGCGGCGACGCCGTCCGCACCATCGCCGCGATCCACGCGCGGCACGGTACCACCAGCATGCTGGCCACCACCATGACCGCGCCGCCGGAAGACATCGACCTCGCGCTGAAGGGCATCGGCCTGGCCGCCGCCCAGCGCGGCAAAGGCGAGGCGCGCGTGCTCGGCGCCCACCTGGAAGGCCCGTTCATCAACTCCGGCAAACTCGGTGCGCAGCCGCCTTACGCGCGCTCGGCCAAGCTGGCCGACGTCGAGAAGCTGGAAGAACTGGCGCCGTTGAAGCTGATCACCGTGGCGCCGGAAATCGAAGGCCACCTGGAGCTGGTGCGCGAACTGTCGGACGCCGGCATGCGCGTGCAGATCGGCCACACGCTCGGCTCCTACGAAGACGGCGTGGCCGCGCTGGAGCACGGCGCGCACGGCTTCACCCATTTGTTCAACGCCATGACCGGACTGCATCACCGCGAGCCGGGCATGGTCGGCGCCGCGCTGGCCCATGCGCAGTATGCCGAATTCATTCCCGACCTGCTGCACGTGCACCCGGGCGCCATCAAGACCGCGCTGCGCTGCATTCCGCATCTGTACTGCGTCACCGATTCGACTTCCGCCACCGGCATGCCGGACGGCGAGTACATGCTGGGCCGCCACACCGTCATGAAATGCATGGGCGGCGTGCGCCTGCCCGACGGCACGCTGGCCGGCAGCACCCTCACCATGGACCAGGCGCTGCGCAACCTGGTCGGACTCGGCCTCGATCTGGCGGACGCCTCGGCACGGGTCTCAACGTATGCGGCCGATTATCTCGGCCTGCAAGAGCGGGGCCGCCTGGCCCCCGGCGCCTACGCCGACTTCGTGGTGCTCGACCGTGACCTGAATCTTAAAGCCGTCTATATCGAAGGAGAATTGTTGTGACCTCAATGATGTTGAAAGAAGCCCTGTCCGCAGCCGATTGCGTCGCCACGCAACTGTCGCACGACGGTGACCGTTACGCGGAGCTGGGCCGCAAATTGAGGAGCACCTCCTTCTCGACCGCGCTGACCATCGCGCGCGGCAGCTCCGACCATGCCTGTGCCTACGCCGCCTACCTGATCATGGCGCGCCTGGGCCGCGTGGTGGCGTCGCTGCCGATGTCGCTGGTGACGCTGAACAAATCGCCGCTGATCACCCGCGACACGCTGGCCATCTCGATCTCGCAATCGGGCCAGAGTCCGGACGTGGTCGAGCCGATCAGATACTTCCGCGACGGCGGCGCCACCACCATCGCGCTGGTCAACGACATCGATTCGCCGCTGGCGCAAGCCGCCGAATGGGCGATGCCGCTGCGCGCCGGCAAAGAACAAAGCGTGGCCGCGACCAAGAGCTTCATCACCAGCCTGGTCGCCGGCGCCCGCCTGGTCGCCGCATGGCAGAACGATCCGGAGCTGCTGGCCGGCCTGGAAGCTTTGCCGGAATCGCTGCGCGCGGCGACCACGGAAGACTGGTCGTCGGCGATTGAAGTGCTGGCCCCGGCCCGCAACATCATGGTGGTCGGCCGCGGCATCAGCTTCCCGGTCGCGTTGGAAGCATCGTTGAAATTCAAGGAAACCTCGGCACTGCAGGCGGAAGCCTTCAGCGGCGCGGAAATCAAGCACGGCCCGATGGCGCTGATCGAGGAAGGCTATCCGCTGGTGATCTTCGCCACCCGTGGCCCGACGCAATCGAGCCTGCTGCAACTGGCGACCGAGATGCGCGGCCGTGGCGCGCGCGTGCTGCTGGCCGCGCCGGCCGACGTCGCCGACCGCGACCTGACCCTGCCGGTTGCGGCGACGCCGGACCTGGATCCTATCGTCGCGATCCAGACCTTCTACGTGATGGCGGCAAAACTGTCGGCGGCGCGTGGCATGGACCCGGACCAGCCGCGTCACCTGAGCAAAGTCACCAAGACCAACTAAGATGTTCGAGAAGCCGTCATTCCCGCGCACGCGGGAATCCATAGGACGCCGCAATGGTCGCTCAGCATGGATTCCTGCTTTCGCGGGGATGACGGCGCTGCTGCTGGGTATGGGCTCGGCCCTCGCCACTGAAAAAATCGAGTTCTGGACCTTCAGCATGAAGCCCAAGTTCACGCCCTACTTCGAGACGCTGGTGAGGAACTACGAAGCCGGCAATCCGGGCGTGAAAGTGGAATGGGTCGACTTCCCCTGGGATATCATCCAGACCAAGCTGGTCACCCGCATCGTCGCCGGCACGCCGCCGGCGCTGGTCAACCTCAACGTGCCGTGGGCCGACGAATTCGCCCGCGACGGCTTGCTCGCCCCGGTCGACGCGCTGCTCGGCGACGCCCGCCCGCGCTACCTGGCCAGCACGCTGGAAGACCTGACCTTCAACGGCAAGACCTACGGCTTCCCGATGTACAGCAACGTCGCCGTCATCGCCTACAACACGCAGATATTCAAGGCCGCCGGCATCCCGCACGCGCCGCGCGATCTCGACGAGCAGCTGCTGTTCGCGCGCCGGATCGCCGCCCGCACCGGCAAGGCGGGCCTGTGTCCCGCGCTGTCCAAGATCGACGGCCTGATGATGCAGCAAGGGCTGGCCGTGATCAGCAACGGCAAGGCGGTCTTCAACTCGCCCGCACACGTGGCGCTGATCGCCAAGCTGGCGGAAACCTACAAGGCCGGCGGCCTGCTGAAGGACGCGCTGTTTGCCGAGGATAACTTCCCCGCCGCGATCGACGCCTACAAGGGCGGCCGCCTCGGCATGCTGCTGGCGCCGCCGACGGCGGTCAAGCGCATCCAGAGCGATGCGAAAGATATCTATGCCATCACCGATGTCGCTCCGGTGCCGCTGGGCCCGACCGGCATCGCCGACGGCGGCTGGCTGGTGCACTTCGCGGTGCCGAAGAATGTCGATGCCAAGCTGCTGCCGGCCATCGGCAAGTTCGCGCGCTACCTGACCAATGACGCCAACCAGCTGGCGTTCGCCAAACAGGCCAGCGTCTATCCGGCGATGGCGCAGGCGGCCAACGATCCGTTCTTCACCACCGTGCCGCCGGGTGCCGGTGCGGCCGAGAAGGCTGTATCGGCGGGCGCGGTGTCGATGCCGCATTCGCACACGCTGTACGTGGCCGGCATCACCGACTACGACGAATTGCGCCGCTACCTGGTGAAGGCTGTCGAAGCGGGCGTCACCGGCAAGCAGGACGTCCAGCAGGCGCTGGACCAGGCGGTCGCGATCTGGAACAAGAAGCTCGCTGTACAGCGGAGCCATTGATATGAGCGAGAACCGCGCCGCCACCGTCATTCCCGCGAACGCGGGCCCCCATGCTGAACCGGCCAGTCCAGCCGGCATGGATTCCCGCGTGCGCGGGAATGACAAGATGCGCCGCATCAACCTCACCGCATGGCTGTTCCTGGCCCCCGCGCTGATCCTGCTGGCGATCTTCTCCTTCTGGCCGGTGGCCTTCGGCTCGCTGCTGGCCTTCACCGACTACAGCCTGATACGCGAAACGCACTGGGTCGGCCTGGACAACTTCCGCTACATCTTCGACAACGAGATGTTCGTCACCGGCCTGAAAAACTCGCTGCTGTTCCTGCTCATGGTGCCCTTCGTGCAGATCGGCGCGCTGGGCCTCGCGGTCCTGGTCAACAACCAGCTGCCCGGCATCCGCTACTTCCGCGCCGCCTTCTACGTCCCGGTCGTGACCACGGTATCGGTGGTCGGCATCATGTGGGGCTTCATGTTCCACGAACAGGGCGCGCTGAACTACGTGCTCATGACGCTCAACCTCGTCGGCGCCCCGGTCGGCTGGCTCTCCAACGACAACCTCGCGCTGTTCGCCATCATGTTCGTCACGCTGTGGCGCGGCCTGGGCTGGTACATGGTGATGTACCTCGCCGCATTGCAGGCGGTCCCCGCCGACATGCAGGAAGCCGCCATCCTCGACGGCGCCAACCGCTGGCAGCGTTTCTGGAAGATCACCGTGCCGATGCTGCGCCCCACCATCATGATCTGCTCCGTCCTCTCCGTGCTGGCCGCGCTCAAGGCCTACCAGGAAGTGGACGTGCTGACGCAAGGCGGTCCGATGAACTCCACCTTCACCGGCCTGTATTACGCCTACGACCAGGGCCTCAAGCACCTGAAGCTGCCGCGCGCGCTGGCGGCCAGCTTCGTGATGTCCATTTTCTGCATCGGCATCGCCCTGCTCTGCCTGCGCTACATCAAGCCCAAGCACCGATGAAAACCCTCGGCCACTACCTCATCCTGTGCGCGCTGGCGGTCGTCTGCGTGTTCCCGTTCTGGTGGACGCTGGTCACGGCGCTGTCCACCGAAGGGAACATCTTCGCCTTCCCGCCGACGTTCTGGCCGAAGGAACCATCGTTCGAGAACTTCGTCGAAGTCTTCAACGCGATCCCGATCTGGTCCTTCTTCCGCAATTCCGTCTTCATCGCCGCCTGCACCGTGTTCTGGAAGCTGGCCCTGTGCTCGGCCGCAGCCTATCCGCTGGCGCGCATGCACTTCAAGGGCCGCAAGCTGGTGTTCGGCCTGATCCTCGCCACGCTGGTGCTGCCGTC
The DNA here is from genome assembly GCF_047302815.1 of Duganella sp. CT11-25. Classification (NCBI taxonomy): domain Bacteria; kingdom Pseudomonadati; phylum Pseudomonadota; class Betaproteobacteria; order Burkholderiales; family Oxalobacteraceae; genus Duganella; species Duganella sp. CT11-25. The sequence goes on along the minus strand of NZ_JBKBFD010000001.1, from coordinate 6,105,485 downwards.
GGAAGTCAACTTCCTGGTCAACTTCATCACGGTGACGAAACTGAGCCTGGTCGACACCTACACCGGCGTGATCCTGCCGAATGTCGTCACGGCGGTCGCCATCCTGCTGCTCAAGCAGGCGTTCGAGGAAGTCCCGCAGGACCTGATCGATGCCGCCCGCGTGGACGGCGCGTCCGAATGGACCATCTTCAGCAAGATCATGCTGCCGCTGATCGCGCCGTGGCTGGCCACGGTCGGCATCCTGACGGCGGTCGAAGCATGGAACGAATATATCTGGCCCTCGATCGTCATGAGCAAGCCGGACGAATTCCCGCTGTCGGTGGGCGTGCTGTATTTGCGCGGCACCTTCGGCAGCAGCACGCGCGTGATCGCCGCCGGGACTGTGCTAACCATCCTGCCCACGCTGGCAGCCTTCTTGTTTACCCAACGATTCTTCATGCGCGGCATGGACGGAGCAGTGAAATGACCCAGACCCAAAACGAACTCAGAAAAATAGCCGGCCAACTCATCATGATCCGCTTCCCCGGCACCGTGCTGGACGCCGCCACCGCTGAATTCCTGAAGACCAACAGCATCCGCGCCGTCTGCCTGTTCCGCGGGAACATGACCGACTCCGAGCAGCTGGCCAAGCTGACCGCCGACCTGCGCGCCGCCATGGGCCCAGAATCGTTGATCGGCATCGACCAGGAAGGCGGCGCCGTGGTGCGCTCGACCTGGGTGCCGGCGCCGCCGGCCGCCATGGGCCTGGGCGCGGCCGACGACACCGACCTGGCCCACCGCACCGGCGCCGCCGTGGCGCGCGCGGTCAAGGCGCTGGGCTTCAACTGGAACTTCGCGCCGGTGCTGGACCTGAACAACAATCCGCACAACCCGGTGATCGCCGAGCGCTCCTTCGGCGCCGAGCCGAAACGCGCCGCCGAACTGGCGATGGCGTGGATGGCCGGCAGCCATGCCGAAGGCGTGGCCTGCTGCGTCAAGCACTTCCCCGGCCATGGCGACACCAACGTCGATTCGCACCGCGACCTGCCGACCGTGAACAAGCCGGTCGAGGAACTGGACCGCCTGGAACTGGCGCCGTTCCGCATCGCCTCCGGCGCCGCGCCGGCCATGATGACCGCGCACATCGTCTACCCGACGCTGGACCCGGACAATCCGGCCACCATGTCGCGCCGCATCCTCACCGGCCTGCTGCGCGATGAATGGAAGTACAAGGGCATCGTCATCACCGACGGCATGGACATGCACGCCATCGCCGGCCGCTATGGCGTCGGCAACGCCGCCGTGCGCGCGCTGGCCGCCGGCGCCGACATGGTCATGGCGCTGGGCACCACCGAAACGCAGGAAGAAACGCTGAACGCGATCGCCGCGGCGCTGGCCTCCGGCGAGCTGTCGCAGGAAGAAGTACAGGTCCGCCTGGACCGCCTGGCCGCGCTGGCCAAGGCCTATCCATGCAAGCCGCGCTCGTACAAGGAAGACGCCGCCGACCGCGAGGTGATGGCCGAAGGCTGGCGCCGCAGCCTGACCGCCTACGGCGCGCCGCAGCGGCCCGCCAAGGGCGCGCAGGTGCGCCTGGTGGTGCGCCAGGACGTGGTCAGCGACGGTGTCTCGGAAGCCGGCGTGCCGGCCGAGAAAGTGGCCGAGTCGCTGCGCCGCCTGTACGACGTCGAGCTGGTGACCTTCGCCGACGCCGACACCTTCGACTGGACCGCGCTGCCGCGGGACGGCCGCTTCACCGTGCTGGCCTCGACCTCGCGCCTGCGTTACGGCGAGCACGCGCGCGGCACCTGGCGCCCCGACCTGCACCTGGCATTGTGGAACCCGTACCAGGCGCTCGACATCCAGGCCCCCGCGCTGATGACCTACGGCTTCGCCAAGCCGGCGCTGGACGCGGTCAACGGCTGGCTGTCCGGCGAATTACAAGCCACCGGCAACGCGCCGGTGCCCGGCTTCGCCAAGTAAACTAAATACGAACGACGGGCGGACAGGAGACGACGTACCATGGACCAGAACAAACCAACAATCCGCGACCCCAAGCTCTGGGTGCCCAGCCTGTACCTGGCGCAGGGGCTGCCCTTTTTCGCGGTGATGATCGTCGCCAACCAGATGTTGAAGAGCATGGGCGTGCCCAACGACGAGCTCAATCACTGGACCGGCTTGATCGGCTTCGCCTGGGTGTTCAAGCCGCTGTGGAGTCCCTTCCTGGAACTGGCCAGCAGCAAGAAGCTGGTGGTGGTGTCGTTCCAGATCTTCGGCGGCCTGTGCCTGGGCGGCGTCGCGCTGGCGCTGCAGGCGCCGTTCTGGTTCGCCGCCTGCATGGCGATGCTGGCGCTGGTCGCGATCTCGGCGGCCACCCACGACATCGCGTGCGACGGCTTGTACATCACCAGCCTCGATGAAAAAGGCCAGGCGGTGTACGCCGGCTGGACCGGCACCTTCTTCAACGCCGGCAAATTCTTCACCACCGGCGGCCTGCTGCTGCTGGCCGGCTACTTCGAGAAGACCATCGGCGTGGTGCCGGCATGGACCATCAGCTTCTGCATCCTGGGCGCCATCATGGTCGGCCTGGGCCTGTACAACAGCTGGGCGCTGCCGCTGGCGAAGAACGCCGTCTCCACTGACACCAACGCCGCCGCCATCGCCCGCACGCTGTGGCAGGTGATCATCGAGTTCTTCAAGAAGCCCGGCATCTGGATCTCGATCCTGTTCATCATCCTGTTCCGCGCCGGCGAGGCGCAGGTGCAGTCGATCGGCCCGCTGTTCCTGCGCGAGGCGCGCCACCTCGGCGGCCTTGGCTTGTCGACCGCCGAAGTGGGCGCCGTCTACGGCACCGTCGGCACCGTGGCCTTCGTGGTCGGCAGCATCGCCGGCGGCTACTTCACCTCGTGGCTCAGCCTCAAGCGCGCCATCCTGTGGCTGATCCTCGCGGTCAACCTGCCCAATGTGGCGTTCTACCTGCTGTCCTATTTCCAGCCGACCGACCTGTCGATCATCGGCGCCGCGCTGAGCGTGGAGATGTTCGGCTACGGCTTCGGCTTTGTCGGCCTGATCCTGTACATGATGCAGGTGGTCGCGCCGGGCAAATACCAGACCGCGCACTACGCCTTCGCCACCGGCATCATGCAGCTGGGCTTCGTGCTGTTCAAGCTGTTCAGCGGCGACATCCAGATCGCGCTCGGCTACCAGCACTTCTTCGTCTGGGTCATGCTGTGCGCGATCCCGGTCGCCATCCTGTCGCAGATCATTCCGATGACGGCGCGGCCGCAGCAGGAAGAAGAACCAGCGGCGCCGGCGCCGGTGCCCCATGCAGAACAGATAGGATAAGCGCGCATGGCCAGCGTCAGCCTCAAAGGCATCGTCAAGCACTACGATAAAACCCAGGTCATCCACGGCGTCGACCTCGATATCGCCGACGGCGAATTCATGGTCTTCGTCGGCCCGTCGGGCTGCGGCAAGTCCACGCTGCTGCGCATGATCGCCGGCCTGGAAACCATCGGCGGCGGCGCGCTGCACATCGGCGGCACGCTGGCCAACGACATCGCCCCGGCGCAGCGCAAGCTGGCGATGGTGTTCCAGTCCTACGCGCTGTATCCGCACATGACGGTGTACGAGAACATGGCGTTCGCGCTCAAGCTGGCCGGCCACAAGCCGGCCGAAGTGGCGGCTGCGGTGGAACGCGCCGCCGCCATCCTGCAGATCGCGCCGCTGCTCAAGCGGCGGCCGAAGGAGCTGTCCGGCGGCCAGCGCCAGCGCGTCGCCATCGGCCGCGCCATCGTGCGCAAGCCGGAGGTGTTCCTGTTCGACGAACCGCTGTCCAACCTGGACGCCAGCCTGCGCGTGCAGATGCGGGTCGAGATCAGCCGCCTGCACAATGAGCTCAAGACCACCATGATCTACGTCACCCACGACCAGGTCGAGGCGATGACGCTGGGCCAGCGCATCGTGGTGTTCAACGGCGGCCGCATCGAGCAGGTCGGCACGCCGCATGAACTGTACAACCATCCGGCCAACCTGTTCGTGGCCGGCTTCCTCGGCACGCCGAAGATGAACTTCATCCCCGGCGAGATCGTCGCCACGGCCGGCGACAGCGTACGCGTGCTGCTGCCCGGCGGCGCCGTGGTGGTGGTCGATGCGGCCGTCGACGTTGCCTCCGGTCCGCAGCCGGGCGACAAGGTCACGCTGGGCGTGCGCGCCGAACACCTGGCCATCGCCGCGCCGGAACAAGGCGGCAACGTCATCGACGTCGGCGTCGGCCACGTCGAGTACCTGGGCGACCTGTCCATCGTCTACGCCACGCTGGCCGGCGTGCCGGAGATGATCGCCGTCAAGCAAACCGCCGAGGCGCCGCCGCTGCACGCGGGCAACCGCGCGCGGGTGCACTTGCCGGCCTCCCGTTGCCTGTTATTTAACGCCGGGGGCCGCGCCCTCGCGCGCGGGGCGGCACACACTTGAATTCGGATTTCTAACCGGTTTTATGTAACAATACGCGGGTTTACTCTGCCCGACGTCCTGGCGCCCCTGCGCCGCCCGTCTAATTTGTTTGATTGAAGGATACCCATGTCCCATATTCGTCTTGCTCGTATTAGCCTGCTCCTGGCCGCCATCGGCCTGAACGCCGCTCCAGCCATGCTGGGCATGTCCGCCGCCCACGCCGCGGAAGAGAAAAAAGCCGCGCCGGAAGCGCCGAAAGACACTGTCCGCCCGGAAATCTACAAGCTGATCGACCCGGCACAGACCAAGGAACTGCTGGCAGCGAAGAACTACACCGAATTCCAGACCCGCATCGACACCGCGGCGGCCATGCCGAACATTACCCCGTACGAAGCCTTCATACTGAACCAGATGCGCGTGCAACTGGGCCAGGCCTCGGGCAATAACGAGCTGTCCATCAAGGGTCTGGAAGCGATGATCGAATCGGGCCGCCTGAAGCCGGAAGAAAAACTGCGCTTCATCGACGCGATCGCCGGCATCTACTACAGCAACCTGAAAGACTTCGACAAGGCCATCGTCTGGTTCAACCGCTACGGCGCCGAATCGGGCGACAACGTCAAGCAGCGCCAGTTCCTGATCCGCGCCTACTTCCTGAAGAACGATTTCGCCACCGCGAAGACCGAGGTGCTGAAGGATATCGACGCCGCGAAAAAATCCGGCGTCGCGCCGCCTAAGGACGAGCTGAACCTGCTGGGCAACATCGGCATCAAGACCAAGGACACCGCCCTGTACCTGCAAGCCGTGGAAGAGCTGACCCGCTACTATCCGAGCGAAGACTACTGGAACGACCTGCTGAACCGCACGCGCGGCAAGAAGACCTACGCCACGCGCTTCGACCTGGACCTGGTGCGCCTGAAAGCCGTCGCCGTGCCGACCAAGATGGAACCGGAAGACTACGTGGAACAGGCCGAACTGGCCGTGCTGGGCGGCTTCTTCAGCGAAGCCAAGATCGCGATGGACAAGGGCTTCCCTGGCGCCATCCCTGCCGGCAAGGACAAGGTCGCGCTGCAGAAGATCCGCGACAGCGCCAACAAGGGCGCCGCCGACGATGCCAAGAACATCGATGCCGGCGTCGCCGCCGCGCAAAAGTCGAAAGACGGCGTCGGCCTGGTCAACCTGGGTTACAACTACATCACCCTGGGCCAGTTCGACAAGGGTATCGACCTGATGAAACAAGGTATCGCCAAGGGCGTGTCCAAGAATCCTGACGACGCCAAGCTGCGCCTGGGCTACGCCCTGGCACTGGCCGGCAAGAAGGACGAATCGGTCCAGCTGCTGCAAACCATCACCGGCGCCGATGGCCGTGAAGACCTGGCCCGCTACTGGATCATGTACCAGAACCCGCCAGCGGCGGCACCTGCTGCAGCGGCAGCGAAGTAATAACCAAACGCCGGCTTCAAGCCGGCGTTTTTCTTAGCGCATCGCCTCCGACAAGGTGCGCAACAGCTGATGCTCGCCATCGGCGCTCAACTCCCAGAACATCGCCCCGCGCAAGCCCTGCTGCCTGATGTAGCGGGCTTTCTCCTTCAACGAAGCCTGGTCTTCGTAGCTGATCCAGATCTGCTCCTGCGCGTTGTACAGGTAGGGCACGCGCGCCGACGCGTTCCAGTAGCGCCGGTAACCGTTGCCGCCCTCGAAAGCCGGCGTCAATATGCCCTGCTTCAGCAGGTGGCTGAAGCCATACGAGTTGCCGCCATTGATGCCGCCTGCGGCGCCGCCGTCGCAGGCCTGGTATTGGCCGTCGCCGTCCGCGCCGCGCGCGCACCCCTTCCAGCCGTAGCCGTAGAACGGCACGCCCAACACCAGTTTACTGGCCGGCACGCCGGCCTTCAGGTAGCGTTCCACCGAACCGGCGGCGTAGAAGCCGTTGGCCGTCACCGGATCCTTCGCGTCGCCGAACAGCGCCGCGTGGTGGCCGCTGTTTTTCTCCCACGGCATATGGTAGTCGTAGGCCATGATATTGATCCAGTCCAGCGTCTGCGACAGTTCCTTGATCCACGCGCTGTTGCCCGCGTCGTTGACGTAGTTGGCGTTGCCGCCGGCCGCGATGGTGATGCTGTAATGCTTGCGGTCCTTCCTGCCGGCCGTGTCGAAGGCGATGCGCAGCTCGCGCGCCAGCTTGATGAAGTTCTGCTTGTCCTGCGGCCGCGCGCAGGTTTCGCCCGCCACGCAAGGCACGCCGGCCTCGGCCGGATATTCCCAATCGATGTCGATGCCGTCCAGGCCATAGCGCCGCATCAGCTTGACCGACGAGGCGATGAAGTTGGCGCGCGCCTCGGCCGAATCGGCGACGTTGGAGAAGCGGTTCGACCAGTCCCACCCGCCCACCGACGCCACCACCTTGAACCTGGGATGCCGCTTCTTCAGCGCCACCAGCGCGCGCAGGTTGGCGCCGTCCACCGCCTCGTCGCGGAAGGCCAGCGCGCCGTTGAGCGGCTCCTGGCACGGCGCCACGTAGTTCACCGAGGGCTCGGGATTGCCATGCCTGCCGTCCCAGCAGACATCGACGAAGGCAAACAACGCCATCGTCAGCCTGCCGGCATCGACATTGGCGGCGGTGACCGCGAAGGCATCCGACTTCCAGCCGGGGTAGTAGCCGATCACTTCGGAAGCGGCGGCGGGCAAGGTGCCGGCGACGGCAAGCGCCAGCGCCAATTTGAGTGCGTTCATAGGTCCTTGAAAGGTCAGGTGGCGTTCAGTTCAGCCACGAAGTCATACATATCGCCGCGGAAATAGGAGCGGCAAAACTCCACCGCGCGGCCGTCCCGCAGAAAGCCCAGCCGCTCGACGGAAAGGCCGGCATCGCCCTCCTTCGCCTGCAGCAGCATGGCCTGTTCGGCATTGAGCAGCAGCGCGGACAGCCGCTGCAGCGCGCGCACCGGGCGGTTGCCGGCTTTTTCCAGCGCGTCGTACATCGAGAGGTCGACCGCGTCCAGCGACGGCAGGCAGGAGGCCACGATGGTCGCGTACTCCAGGCACATCGGCACATCGTCCGCGTAGCGCATGCGGTGGAAGCGGTAGACCGCCGCGCCGGGGCTGAGCCGCAGGCGCATCGCCTCGTCCGGCGTGACCGTGCCTTCGGAGCGCTTGAGCCACACGCTGCGCGGCGAACGCCCGCGCGCCCGCATGTCCTCGGAAAAGGAGGTCAGCTTGGCGAAGTTCTTTTCGATGCGGGTGTTGATGAAATTGCCGGAGCCGGGCCGGCGCACCAGCACCCCTTCGCCCACCAGGCCATCGATCGCCTTGCGCACCGTGATGCGCGAGATCTCCAGGTCGGCGGCCAGCTGGCGCTCGGCCGGCAGCGCGTCCTCCGGCTTGAGCAGATGCTGCTCGATGGCCGAGCGCAAGGCGCGCTGCAGGCGCTGGTACAGGGGTAGGTTACTGGTCTCATTGAGGTGCTGTCGGATGTGTACCAGTGGGGTCATTTGATCGCTTTCCATAACGATGAAGACATCCTCTCTGCAATAGTCAAACGATAATACCAAAAAAAGACCAGCAGTCATCTACCGATCTGTCGCATGGCTGCAAATATTTTTTACAATCGCCCCACAACCCGCATGGATGCTCGCTTTCAGCCTGTTGCAAGCGCCCACGAACCCGTTCAATACCACCGTCTGGCCGCTTCTGGATAGTTGCCGAAAAGCCACTCTGTGTGCTGCATACAACACAACAAAAAAGAATTTCAAAGTGGTAGTGATCTGGTATTAAAAGACGGGTATATTGGCGTTGGATTGGTTTTGAACGTGGTTAGCAAAGAAGTGAAAAGCGGTGCCGGGCCGACAACCCGATCGCCGCAAAAAAAATGACACATCAACAATCGGTTGGCTCGGCGGAGCCTTCATCAACGGGAGGGAACATGCAACACAATTCGAATAACACTAAAATGTCCAAACTGACGCCTATCGCAACCGCAGCCGCCATTCTGGCGCTGAGCGTTTCGATCAACGCCCAGGCGCAGCAAGCCGCGGCCGAGAAAGAGCCGGAAGTGGTGATCGTGAGCGGCATCCGCGGCTCGCTGCAGCAATCGCTGTCGGTCAAGCGCAATGCGTCGAGCAACGTCGACGTGATCACCGCCGAAGACGTCGGCAAGATGCCGGACAAGAACGTGGCCGACTCGCTGCAGCGCGTGCCGGGCGTGAACATCTCCACCTCCGGCGCGGGCTCGGGCGGCTTCGACGAAAACGACCGCGTCTCCATGCGCGGCACCGCACCGTCGCTGACCCAGACCCTGATCAACGGCCACGCCGTATCGACCGGCGACTGGTTCGTGCTGGACCAGGTGGGCGGCGCAGTGGGCCGTTCCGCATCGTACTCGCTGCTGCCGTCGGAAATCGTCGGCCAGGTCGTGGTCTATAAAGCACCGACCGCCGACCAGGTGGAAGGCGGTTCGAGCGGCTCGATCGACATCCGCACCCGTCACCCGCTGGACTTCAAGAAGGCGATTTCGATGGAAGCGACCGTGCAGGCGGTGTATGCCACCCTGCCGGAAAAAACCGATCCGCAAATCAGCGCCCTGTTCAACTGGAAGAACGAAGCCGGCACGCTGGGCCTGATGGTCCAGGGCTTCTCCGAGAAGCGTTCGCTGCGCCGCGACGGCCAGGAGCTGCTGCAATGGACCCAGGTGGCGCCGACCAACGCCGCCGTCAAGACCAATCCCGACCTGGCCAACGTCTGGTTCCCGCGCCTGATCGGCTCCTCGCTGTTCCAGCAGGAACGCAAGCGCAAGGGCGGCTTGATCGACCTGCAATTCAAGCCTAGCCGCGACTTCAGCCTGGAAGCGACCTACTTCCGCTCGAAAATGGAAGCGTCGAACTTCAACACCAACTACATGACCGACATGAACGGCTCGGGCATGCTGGGTTCGGGCGTCGCGCCTGATCCAGGCTACGTGGTCCGCAACGGCACCCTGGTGTCGGCCGCGTTCACCAACAAGGGCACCGCGGCCGCGCCGCTGCGCTACGGTATCGTCGACGACATCGTCCGCGAAGGCGCTTACGCACAGACCGAGTTCTTCGACCTGGACGGCAAATGGCGCGTCAACGACAAGCTGGTGCTGACCGCCAAGGCCGGCGCCACCAAGGGCAAGGGCGTGACGCCTAGCCAGGGCGTGTTCGAGGGCGACGTCAACAACTCCGGCGCCAGCTACCAGCTGAACGGCCTGGGTTCGCCGGCCACCGTCAAGTTCCCGAACATCGACGTCTCCAAGTTCACCGGCACGCCGCTGGACTGGATCTTCGGCGTATCGCCCGCCACCACCGACGACAAGGAAAGCTACGGCCAGATCGACGCGGCCTTCGCGCTGGACGCCGGCGTGTTCCGCGAAATCAAATTCGGCATCCGCGCCACGCACCACACCCGTTCCAACTTCGAAGTGGCGCAAGGTCCGAACTGGTCCAACACCGACGTTGGCGGCACCAGCACCAACCCGGCCTGGAACGGCACCACCTACCCTGGCAACTTCGGCAGCGACCTGGGCGGCGACTTCCCTAAAAACGTCTGGATCCTGGATCCGAAGATCCTGAACGCATGGGGCGACCTGCACTCGAACCGCGACGTCAGCCGCACCTACTACCAGGACATGTTCGACCTGACCGAAAACACCAAGGCGGCCTACGTCCAGGGTGAGATGGAAGGCGAAGGCTGGAGCGGCAACGTCGGCGTACGCCTGGTGCGCACCGAAGGCACCTCGAACGGCTACCAGATCCTGCCTAACCAGCCGGCCGGCGAAACGCTGCCAGCGTATCCATGGGGCGGTTTCGTCAAGAAGACCGCGATCGACAACAACACCACCATCCCGCTGCCTAGCCTGAACCTGAAGTTCGACCTGCGCCAGGACCTGGTGGCGCGTCTGGGCCTGTCGCGCACCATGACCCGTCCCGACTACGGCGCACTGGGCGGCGCGGTGATCCTGACCGACGAAACCCACACCGGCAACGGCGGCAACTCGGCGCTGAAACCGGTCAAGTCCAACAACCTGGATGCAAGCCTGCAGTGGTACTTCGCTCCGCGCGCCCTGCTGTCGGCAGGCGTGTTCTTCATGGACCTGAAAGACTACGTCGGCTACGGCACCAGCACCGGCAACTTCATCGACACCCGCGCTTCGCAAGAGCAAGGCAAGCCAGTGTTCGCCAACTACACCATCACCTCGCCGATCAACGTCGGCGCCAAGGTCAAGGGTCTGGAACTGGCGGCACAGGTACCGGTGGGCATGGGCTTCGGCATCGACGGCAACGTCACGCTGGCCGATTCGCACCTGGACTTCGGCGGCTGCCCTGCCATGCAGACCTCGACCTCGGGCGATCCATGCGACATGCTGGGTGCGTCGAAGACCACCGCCAACGCCGGCCTGTACTTCGAAAACGACAAGTTCAATGCCCGCGTCAGCTACGCATGGCGCTCGTCGTTCCTGGCTGCGCAAGACCGCGGCACGCCGCTGTACCAGGACTCGACCGGTACGCTGTCGGCTTCGTTCAACTACAACATCAGCCCTAACCTGACCCTGACGGTCAGCGGCCAGAACTTGAACAATCCGATCCTGAAGAACTACATCTTCAACAAGGACCAGCCGGCGCGCTTCTACGCCAACGGCGTGCAGTACTACGCCGGCCTGCACATCAAGTACTAATCCCTGGTTTCATTGTGTAGTCTCTACCCGCCAAGGCCTAGCCCTGGCGGGTTTTTTTATGCCATCATACGATCATGAACACCATCACCGAATACCGCGACCTCGATCCGGCGCGCTTCTTCAGCGAGGTCGCCGGCAGCTACCGGCCGGCGATCCTGCGCGGCTTCGTCCAGCACTGGCCGGCCGTACACAAGGCGCGGCAGTCGCCGGAGGCGCTGTGCCAATACCTGATGGACTTCGACAGCGGCGTCGAGGTCGATGCGGTGATGACCCCGCCCGCCGAGCGCGGACGGCTGTTCTACAAGCCGGACATGGACGGTTTCAACTTTGTCCGCAACAAGGTGCCGGTATCGAAAGTGATCGAGCAGCTGGCGCGCTACTCGCAGTTCGAGGCGCCGCCGTCGGTGGCGATACAGAGCGCGCTGATCGACGAGTGCCTGCCGCGGTTCGCGCTGCACAACGTCGCGCCGGCGCTGCCGGCGTCGGTCAGGCCGCGCATCTGGCTGGGCAACACCATCACCACGCCGGCGCACTTCGACGAATCCTACAACCTGGCCTGCGTGGTCAGCGGCGAGCGGCGCTTCACGCTGTTCCCGCCCGAGCAGGCGGGCAAGCTGTATATCGGCCCGCTGGACTTCGCGCCGACGCCGACGCCGATCAGCATGGTCGACTTCCGCGCGCCGGACTACGCGCTGCATCCGCGCTTCCGGCAGGCGATGCAGGCCGCACTGGTGGCCGACCTGCTGCCGGGCGACGCGCTGTACATCCCGACGCTGTGGTGGCACCACGTGCAGTCGAACGGCATCCTGAACATGATGGTCAACTACTGGTGGAAGAACGAGCAGCCGGCGGCGGACGCCGGCACCACCTTCGACGCCCTGGTCGCCACCCTGAAAGCCATGAAGCACCAGCCGCCGGAAGTGCGCGCCGCGTGGGGCGCGATTTTCCAGCACTACGTCTTCGATGCGGCGCAGGACCCGTCGGCCCACCTCCCCGCGCACAAACAAGGCGTCCTGAAAAACGCCCGCCCGAAATAGCTTGACTTTTTAAATGAGACGATTAAAATCACATTTACTCTAAAACCACTGGGGCGCGATCCGCGCATTATTTTTTGCCCCGATGTGTGCATATGCACATTAAACCATACAGGGAGCCTTCATGAATCACTTCAACTACAAGCTACGCCCGATATTGGCGGCACTGGCGGCGGGCGGCCTGGCGGCCGCCATCCTCAGCGGCTGCGGCGACGCCAATAGCAAGGCCGCCGCCGGCCAGGAAGCCAGCCAGGGCGCGCCGATCACCGCCGCCGTGGTGATTGAAAAGCAGATCACCGAAACCCAGGAATTCTCCGGCCGGCTGGAATCGGTCGAACGGGTCGAGATCCGCTCGCGCGTCGGCGGCTACATCACCGCCCTGAATTTCCAGCCCGGCGGCAAGGTCAAAAAAGGCCAGCTGCTGTTCGTGATCGATCCCCGCCCCTTCCAGGCCGAGGCCAACCGCGCCGAAGCGGCCGCCGTCTCCGCCCGCGCCAAGGCCGACCTGGCCAAGCTGGAACTGGCGCGCGCCGAGAAGCTGCTGGCCGATAAAGCCATCGCGCAGCGCGAATACGACGAACGCGCCGCCGGCCTCAAGGAACTGGACGCCAACGCCCGCGCCGCCTCCGCGCAGTTCGAAACCGCCAAACTCAACCTCGGTTACACGCAGGTGACCGCGCCTATCGACGGCCGCGTCAGCAAGGCGGAAATCACGCTAGGCAACCTGATCGACCCATCGGCCGTGCTGACTTCCGTGGTCTCCGACGACAAGATCTACGCCAGCTTCGACGGCGACGAATCGACCTATCTGAGCGTCGGCGCCAACGCCCACAGCGGCCATCCGGTCAAGGTGCGCATCGGCCTGGCCAGCGAAACCGGCTTCCCGCACGAAGGCCAGCTGGAATTCGTCGACAACCGGCTCGACGTGCGCAGCGGCGCGGTGCGCATGCGCGCCGTCTTCGCCAACACCGACAACCTGCTGGTGCCCGGCCTGTTCGCCAGGGTGCAGCTGGAGACCAGCGCCAGCAACAAGCCGCGCGCCAACGCCATCCTGATCGACGACCAGGCCATCAGCACAGACCAAAGCCGCAAGTTCGTCTACGTGGTCGGCGCCGACAACAAGGCCGAGTACCGCCAGGTCATGCTGGGCCAGACCGCCGAAGGCCTGCGCATCGTGCGCTCCGGCCTGAAGCCCGGCGAGAAGATCGTCGTCAACGGCCTGCAGCGCGTGCACCCGGGCTCGCAGCTGTCGCCGCAGATGGTCTCCATGGACGGCAAGAACGCCGACGCCAAGGTGGCCGCCATTGATACGAAAGGACATTGATCATGAACTTCTCGCGATTCTTCGTGGACAAGCCGATCTTCGCGGCGGTCCTGTCCATCATCATCTTCGTCGGCGGCCTGATCTCGATCTTCCGCCTGCCGATATCCGAGTACCCGAACGTCGTGCCGCCTTCGGTGGTGGTCAGCGCGCAATACCCGGGCGCCAATCCGAAGGTGATCGCCGAGACGGTGGCGGCGCCGCTGGAGGAGCAGATCAACGGCGTCGAGCACATGATCTACATGTCGTCGCAGAACACCTCCGACGGCGCGCTCAAGCTGACCGTGACCTTCAAGATCGGCACCAACATCCAGCAGGCCGAAACCGAAGTGCAGAACCGCGTCCAGCGCGCGCTGCCGCGCCTGCCGGAGGAAGTGCGCCAGATCGGCGTGACGACGGTCAAGTCGTCGCCCAACCTGACCATGGTGGTGCACCTGGTCTCGCCGGACAACACCTACGACGAACTGTATCTGCGTAACTACGCGGTGCTGAACGTGAAAGACCAGCTGGCCCGCATTCCCGGCATGGGCCAGGTAAACATCCTCGGCTCGGGCGACTACGCCATGCGCATCTGGCTCGACCCGCAGAAGATCGCCGCCCGCAACATGACGGCGACCGACGTCACCAACGCCATCCGCGAGCAGAACGTGCAGGTGGCGGCCGGCGTGGTCGGCGCCTCGCCCAGCAAGGACAGCGAGTTCCAGCTGACGCTGAATACGCAAGGCCGCCTGAAGACCGAGGACGACTTCGGCAACATCATCGTGCGCACCAATGAAAACGGCGCGCTGACCCGCCTGCGCGACGTCGCCCGCATCGAACTCGGTTCCGGTTCGTATGCGCTGCGCGCGCTGCTGGACAACAAGCCGGCGGTGGCGCTGGCGATCTTCGCCTCGCCGGGCTCCAACGACCTGCAGCTGTCGGCCGACGTGCGCGCCAAGATGGCGGAACTGAGCAAGGACTTCCCGCAAGGCGTGCAATTCAGCGTCGCCTATGATCCGACCATGTTTGTGCGCGACTCGATCAAGGCCGTGATCCACACGCTGCTGGAGGCGATCGCGCTGGTGGTGCTGGTGGTGATCGTGTTCCTGCAAACCTGGCGCGCCTCCATCATTCCGTTGCTGGCCGTGCCGGTGTCGGTGGTCGGCACCTTCGCCGTGATGCTGGGCTTCGGCTTCTCGATCAACACGCTGACCCTGTTCGGCCTGGTGCTGGCGATCGGCATCGTGGTCGACGATGCGATCGTGGTGGTGGAAAACGTCGAGCGCAATATCGCCGCCGGCCTGTCGCCGCGCGCGGCGACCGTGCAGGCGATGAAGGAAGTCAGCGGCCCGATCATCGCCATCGCGCTGGTGCTGTGCGCCGTGTTCGTGCCGATCGCGTTCGTCTCCGGCCTGACCGGCCAGTTCTACCGGCAGTTCGCGCTGACCATCGCCATCTCCACCGTGATCTCGGCATTCAGCTCGCTGACGCTGGCCCCTGCCCTGGCGGCGGCGTTGCTGCGTCCCCACGATGCGCCCAAGGACGCCGTCACCCGCGTGATGGACAAGCTGTTCGGCCGCTTCTTCCACTGGTTTAACAACTTCTTCAACCGCACCTCGCATCAGTACGAAACCGGCGTCAAAGGCATGCTGGCGCGTAAATCGATGTCGGTCGGCTTCTACCTGGTGCTGGTCGCGCTGGCGGCGGTGATGTTCAAGCTGGTGCCGGCCGGCTTCGTGCCGTCGCAGGACAAGGGCTACCTGGTCGGCTTCGCGCAGTTGCCGGAAGCGGCCTCGCTGAACCGCACCGAGACCGTGATCCGCCGCACCGCCGATATCGCGCTGGGCGTGCCGGGCGCGCGCAACACCGTGGCCTTCCCCGGCCTGTCGGTCAACGACCTGACCAACGCCCCCAACTCCGGCATCGTCTTCGTCGGCGAACTGGCGCCGGAAACCCGCAACACCAAGGAAGTCAGCGGTCCCGGCATCGCGGCGGAAATCAACAAGCGCGTGGGCTCGATCCAGGATGCCTTCATCATGGTGTTCCCGCCGCCTCCGGTCAACGGCCTGGGCACCATCGGCGGCTTCAAGATGATGGTCGAAGACCGCGGCAATCTTGGCTACGATGAGCTGTACAACGCCACCCAGAAGCTGGTGACCAAAGCCCGCGCGGCGCCGGAGCTGGCGGGCGTGTTCTCCGGCTACCAGATCAATGTGCCGCAGCTGTATGCCGACATCGACCGCGACAAGGCCAAGCAGCTGGGCGTGCCGTTGGCGACCATCTATCAAACGCTGCAGATCAATCTGGGCTCGCTGTATGTGAACGACTTCAACCAGTTCGGCCGCACCTATCAGGTGCGCGTGCAAGCCGACGCGCAATTCCGCTCGCATGTGGAAGACGTGGCGCAGCTGAAGGTCCGCAGCGACAAGGGCGACATGATTCCGCTGTCGTCGTTGATGCGCATCTCCAACAGCTATGGCCCGGACCGCGTGCAGCGCTACAACGCCTATGTGGCGGCCGACGTCAACGCCGGCCCTGCGCCGGGCTACTCGTCCGGCCAGGCGCAAGCCGCGCTGGAACGCATCGCCAAGGAAGTCCTGCCGAAAGGCGTGACATATGAATGGACCGAACTGACCTACCAGGACATCATCGCCGGCAACACCATGATCTATGTGTTCCCGCTGTGCGTGCTGCTGGTGTTCCTGGTGCTGGCTGCGCAATACGAAAGCTGGACGCTGCCGCTGGCGGTGATCCTGATCGTGCCGATGTCGATCATGAGCGCGCTGGTGGGCGTCAAGCTGACCGGCGGCGACAACAACATCTTCACCCAGATCGCGCTGTTTGTGCTGGTGGGGCTGGCGTCGAAGAACGCGATCCTGATCGTCGAGTTTGCGCGTGAACTGGAACTGCATGGCCGCACCGTGGTGCAGGCCGCGTTGGAGGCGAGCCGTCTGCGCCTGCGTCCGATCCTGATGACGTCGATCGCCTTCATCATGGGCGTGCTGCCGCTGGTGTTCTCGCACGGCGCCGGCGCCGAGATGCGCCATGCGATGGGTGTCGCGGTGTTTGCCGGCATGCTGGGCGTGACCTTCTTCGGCCTGTTCCTGACGCCGGTGTTCTACGTGCTGCTGCGCACGCTCGCCAAACGCCTGGAAAAGAACAAGGCGGTGGCGCCCGCCGCCGCGCCTGTCGCTGTGCCGGTCCAACTGGAAGGAAACTGATATGAAATCCATGATCGCTTTAACGGCCCTGCTGCTGACCGCCTGCGCCGCGCCTGAATTCAAGCAGCCCGCGATCGACGTGCCGGCCGCATTCAAGGAGTCCGCAAGCCCGGTACGCACGGCCGCCGATGGCAGCACCTGGCAACCGGCGCGGGCCGCCGAAGCGCAGGCGCGCGGCGAGTGGTGGCTGACCTTCAACGATACGGCCCTGAATGCGCTGATCGCCGAAGCCACCCGGGCCAACGCCAACCTGGCGGTGGCCGCCGCCCGCGTCAAGCAGGCCCGCGCCATCGCCGGCATCGCCGAAGCCGACCGCATTCCGCAAGTGGGCGTGCGTGCAGGTGCCCAGCGCCAGCAGCAGTCCGACGTGGCGCTCGGCCTGCCGGCCGGTATGCCGGTCGCGCCGGGCAACGTCTTCACCGCGCAGCTGACGGCCAGCTACGAGGTCGACCTGTTCGGCCGCGTATCGTCCAGCGTCAGCGCCGCCCGCAGCGACGCCGCGTCCATCGAGGCGACCTATCGTTCGGTGCTGCTGGCGGTGCAGGCCGATGTGGCGCAGACCTACTTCCGTCTGCGCGCCACCGACGCCGAGCTGGAGACGCTGAACCGCACGGTGCGGACCCGCGAAGAAAACGTCAAGGTCAACCAGCGCCGCTTCGACCTTGGCGACATCGGAGAGTTCGACCTGTCGCGCGCCAAGACCGAGCTGGCCACCACCCGCGCCGAAGCCATCGGCCTGCAGCGCCAGCGCGCCACGACCGAGCATGCGCTGGCGGTCCTGCTGGGCAAGCCGGCGGCCAGCTACACTGCCGGCGCCAGCCCGCTGCTGGATACCGCGCTGATGCCGGCGATTCCCGCCGGCCTGCCGTCGTCGCTGCTGGAGCGCCGTCCCGACATCGCCGCCGCACAGCGCGCGATGGAAGCGTCGAACGCCCGCATCGGCGTGGCCCGTTCGGCCATGTTCCCGGCGCTGGCCTTGAACGCCAACGCCGGCGGCACGTCGGGCAATACCGTCGCCGACGTGTTCAAGTGGAGCAGCCGCTCGTGGGTGCTGGGCGCGCTGATGTCGATGCCGCTGATCGACGGCGGCCGCAACAAGGCCAACATCGCCCGCAGCGAAGCGGCGCTGGAAGAGTCGGTCGGCACCTATCGGCAGAACGTGCTGGTGGCGTTCGCGGAAGTGGAGGACAACCTGGCCGGCCTGCGCATCCTGTCGGGTCAGACGGAGCAGATCGACGCCGCCGTGGTATCGGCGCGCCGCTCGGCCGACCTGGCGCAAAAGCTGTACGACGCCGGCCGTTCCAGCTACCTCGAACTGCTGGACGCCCAGCGCAACCTGGCGGCGGTCGAACGCAACGCCGTACAGCTGCGCGGCAACCGCGCCGTCACCACGGTGGGGCTGATCCGCGCATTGGGCGGCGGCTGGGACAGCGCCGAGACGGCTCCCGCTGCGGCGCCTGCGGCGGCCTCCGCGCCGGCGAACGCGCTGGCCGGCCGCTAGGCGAAGGCCGGGGCGGCGTCCTGCTCACCGGACGCCGCCGGTCCGCATACGGTACACTGGCGCATGGTCATGAAAGTCTGGTTGGAAGCCTTGCTATGTCACTGAAGAACGTACAATTTACCGTCGCCGCGCACATCGCCGCCGTGCTGGGCGAGCATTACGGCGAAGACGTCACGTCGGCCATGCTGGCCGGCAGCGTCAACGCCGAGCCGACGTTTGTACGGCGCTCGGTGGCCAAGCTGTCCAAGGCCGGCATCGTCGTCGCCACGCGCGGCAAGCACGGCGCGTGCAAGCTGGCCAGGCCGCCGGCCGAGATCTCGCTGCTCGACATCTATCGCGCCAGCGAAGCGCCGGCCACCTTCTCCATCCACGGCTACCCGGTCCAGCAAGCCTGCCCCACCAGCCGCCACCTCAAGGATTCGATGACCGACATCCTGGAGGATGCGCAATCGGGCTTCGAGGCAAGGCTGGCGGCGCGCTCGCTGGCCAGCCTGGTGGACAGCATCCGCTGCCTGGAGGAACAATGAACGACACGCTCTTCGCCGATCCCTGCAACTGTCTGGCCCTGCGCCAGGCCGCCAGGGCGGTCACCGCGCTGTATGACCGGCATCTGGAAAAGGCCGGCGTGACGGCCTCGCAATACAGCCTGCTCGCGGTCATCAAGAACAATCCCGGCATCTCCATGCAAGAGCTGTCGGAGCGCATGGTGATGGACCGGACCACGCTGGTGCGCGCGCTCAAGCCGCTCTCCAGGGACAACTACGTCCAGCAGTTGCCGGACGCCGTCAACAGCCGCAAGCTGGTGTTTTCGCTGACCGATGAAGGCGCGCGCAAATACACCGAAGCATACGCTCACTGGCGGCAGGCGCAGGCGGAGTTTGACGCCAACGTCGGCAAGAGCCGCGCCGAGGCCATGCGCGCGGAACTGGCCGACCTGGCCCGCAACCAGCTATAACCGGCTAAGCCGCGGCGGCCACCGCGCCGAAGATCAGCGACTGGTGCGCCGCCACTCCGGCCATCGTGCCATCGGCCACCGCCATCGCCACATTGCCGGCCATGCGCGCCGCGTCGCCGCAGGCATATACGCCGGCCACGGTGGTCGCCTTGATCATATCGGTGCGCACGAAGGCTCCCATCGCACCGTCCTCCATGACACAGCCCAACTGCTCCGCCAGCGGACTGCCGCTATGCGTGCGGCTCACCACGAACAAACCGTCCAGCGCCAGCTCGCGCCCATCCTCCAGCGCCACCGTCGCGCGGCCGGTGATGGCTTTCACCTTGCTTCGCTCCACCGTTACGCCGCGCGCCGCCAGCGACGCCAGCTGCTCCGCATCCGGCTCGAATGCACCGTTCAGCAGCAAGGTCACCGTTCCCCAATCCGGCAGCATCATCGCGTGATGCATGGACAGCGGCCCGGTCGCCAGCACGCCGATGCGGCCCTGTTCGAGCTCATAGCCATGGCAATACGGACAGTGGAAAGCGCTGCTGCCCCAGCGTTCGGCCAGGCCCGCGACCGGCGGCAGCTCGTCGACCACGCCGGTCGCCAGCACCAGCCGGCGCGCATCGAACGCGCGGCCGTCACCCAGCGTCACGCGGAAGCCGCCGCCTTGCTGAAGCTCGCGCGGTACCGCCTGCGCCGCGCTACCCTCCAGCCAGCGCACGGTCGGATACTTCAGCAGCTGCGCGCGGCCGTCGGCGGCGATGGCCGCCGCCTCGCGCCCATCCTGCCCGAGAAAACCGTGCGAATGATGCGCATAGCGGTTGCGCCGCTGGCCGGCGTCGATCACCAGGATGCGCCGGCGCGCCCGCGCCAGCTGGGTCGCGGCGGACAGGCCGGCATAGCTGCCGCCGACGACGATAACGTCGAACTCACTTGCGGGGTGCTGGATGGTCATGATGAACTCCTTTGCGATGTGCGTATCCTTGGTTGAAGCGGTCCGACAAGTCGGCCAGCGTCACGTCCTTGAAACGTTCGATCAGCAAGGCTTCCGCCTCGTCGAAGGCACTGGCCAGCGCATCGTTGACGGCGCGCTCCACCAGGCACTGCGGCTGCTCGACGCGGTTCCCCATCGCGAACACCGTCGGCGAACCGACCGCCTCGTAGATATCGCGCAGCGTCACCTTGCGCAAGTCGCAGGTGATGCTCCAGCCGCCGCCGTGTCCCTTGTCGGAACCGACGTAGCCGCGCTCGCGCAGCCCGGCCAGCACCCGGCGCACCAGCACGGGGTTGGTGTCCAGGAAGCCCGCCAGCTCCTCGGAAGTAAACGGCCCGTCGGCGTGCGCCATGTGTAGCAGCACGTGCAGGATGGAAGATAGTTTGCTGTCTCGTCTCATGTAACTAATGATAGTACATAATCAGGAAACGTGCACGGAACACGCTAAACACGCGGCGAAATCGATGGAGCGATTGAAAGGAGTCCGCAGCGGCGTTACATTGTGTGCATGAGACATCCAACCATACGCTTACTGACCATGTTCGCCGCCCTGGCATTCACCACCTTGAACGCCGGCAGCGCACCGGTCGACGCCAGGACGCAGGCGGTCCATGACTACCTGCTCAGCATCTGGGGCAAGTCCATCATCGCCGGGCAAGCGGACCTGACGTGGAAGGACTCGGTCGACATGGCTGAACGCGTCCACGCCGATACCGGAAAATATCCGGCGCTGATGGGCTACGATTTCATGAACTACGGCCCCGGCGCCAACGAGACCGACGGCCAGCACCAGACCGAGGAAGCGATCGCCTTCGCCGGCAAGGGCGGGCTGGTGTCTTTCCACTGGCACTGGCGCATGAACAACGGCAAGTTCTACGCGCACGAAGCCGATACCAGCAAGAACACCGATTTCACCATTCCGATGGATAAGAACAGCCCGGGCTACCGGCAAATCAACGATGGCATCGACCGCATCGCGGTCGAACTGAAGCGGCTGCAGGACGCCGGCGTGCCTGTGCTGTGGCGGCCGCTGCACGAAGCCTCGGGCGGCTGGTTCTGGTGGGGCCGCGCGCGCACCGACGGCGTTTCGCCGGCCGCCGCCTACATCCAGCTATGGCGTCACATGCACGACCGGCTGGTGAACGTCCACGGCCTTCACAATCTGATCTGGGTATGGAACGGCCAGGACCCGGCGTGGTATCCGGGCGACGACGTGGTCGACATCACCGGCTACGACATCTACGACCAGGCCGACAACAAGACCTACGGCGCGCAGGTCCAGACCTACCGGAAAGCGCGGCAGCACACGAAGCCGATCGCGCTGAGCGAGACCAGCTACATCCCCGATCCGGACAAGATGGCGGCCGACGGCGCGTGGTGGCTATGGTTCATGGTCTGGAACGATGGCGACGGCGCGGCCGTCACCGATCCAAATAATTTCTGGAGCGGCGAGTACTACAACACCAGCGCGCACAAGAAGAAGGTCTACAACCATCCGAACGTGATCACGCTGGACCGCTTGCCGAAATTCTGAGCAAGGCGTCCTGTTTCATCGCTTCATATGCTTGATCATATTCGGCCCGCTTTTTCTCTGCCTGGGGACCCGCGCACCGGATGCTGCGGTCTCCCTTGCCGAGAAAGTCATACCAGTAGGAATCCGGGTCGTCGATCACACGCTCTCCATAAGGATTGATGCGGACGGACGGGTGATCCGCCTCGATGGCATCCGGTGGCAATGGAAGGTGTCGGTAAGCGTGGCGCAGCGACGGCCTCCAGGCAGCGCCAGCCACCCCGGGCAGGCCCGCTTCAAGCAGCGCATATTCATTGATTGGAAAATCTCGCCTCCCGATGCGCAATGTCCTCAGCTTTTTCAGCGACACTATCGGCATCAGCGCAGGAAACGTGGACTTGCTGGTGAGCCAGCTAAGCGACAGCACTTCCAGATTGGGCAGCCCTTTCAGAAAGCTGAAATCGGCCACCGGCTGATTCCAATCCGTCGTGCCCGACATACTCAAATACATCAGGCTTTCGATGCCTGACAGGCCGTGGAAATCCGTCACGCCCCGCAGATTTTCCAAGTGCAGCAAGCGCAGTTTTTTCAACTGCCGGAGAGGCGCCAGATCCGAGAATCCGGACACGTATTCCAGCGACAGTTCACCGAGATTGCTCATCTCGGAGACGAAGCTGAGATCTTTCGGACGGGCGCTGATGATCCTCAGGCGCGCAAGCGAGTGGAGTCTTGACATGGCGGCGAGCTGCTTTTGATCTGGTCCATGCAGCGTCAACTCCTCCAGATTGGGGAAGGTGAAAATGCGCTCCCAATGTTGATCATCTTTGGAAATGGTGACAACCCTGATGTCCGCGCTGCCGGCAGGCACATCATCGATCCTGTATGACCAGATGGTCGCGCCTGGCACCATCGCCCAAGCGCTTCCCTCAGACGCAATAGCATCGGCATGATGTGTCAAATCGCCCCCCTATGACTGCGTCGGTAAAATCTTGAAACTGCCGTCCGGCGATGCCTGGGTGCCTGACTCCTCGACGGTGACATTCGATACCCGGGCGGAGGGCGGGCCGCGTTTGGCCCAAGTGATGATTGCCTCGATTGTCCGGGCATCGCCATCCACGGCGGCTTCCACCGAGCCATCGCGGCGATTGCGCACCCAGCCGCTCAGGCCCAGCGCGACCGCCTGCTCCGCAAACGACGCGCGATAACCCACACCCTGTACGCGCCCTTCGATTTTCAATTGCTTGGACATCATCAAACTCCTTGGGCATGGGGTGCCTTGTCGCAGTCCTTCGCCGAACCATCCTGTTTTGGCCTTCTATTCTTATCTATTTTTCTCTTTTGTGAACTCTTATTTTTAGCGACGGTCCAATAGATAGAAATAGAAGAAACCCATTAAAACCAGAAAGGAGAAACAGAATGAATCCGCGAAGGACTGAAAAAGCCCTCCCCACCTCCCTCCTCCCGCCGGCCGCATACGACGAGCTGTGCGGCTTTCTGCGCGAGAGCGGCAGCACGCTGACGCCCGCCGAGGCCATCGCCAACGCCGTCAAACTGTGGATCGCGAAAAGCCGCGCCGACGCGCTCCCGGTGCGCGGCTACCAGTGGAAGCAACTGTTCCTGCCCGAAACCACGCGGGTACGCATGCGCAGCGGCGACAACTGGTACAGCGCCGAAGTCGTCGGCGACGACCTGATCTACCACGGCGAGGCGGTCTCCCCGAACCAGATGGTACATCAGGTATCCGGCGACACACGCAACGCCTGGCGCGAACTCTGGATACGCCTGCCCGGCGACAAGAACTGGACCAACGCCGCCCGACTGCGCGCGGGATTGAACCGGGAAGCGGCCAAGACGCCGCTGTCGCCGGCGGAAGCAATGGCGGCCGCCGCCAAAGCCATGAGCGACGCGCTGAGCACCGCGCTGACGCTGGTGGAACACGCCAATCATCAATCGCAAAACACGCTGGAGCGCCGCCTGCCCCGCTACCGCCGCACCCACGACCTGC
Source organism: Duganella sp. CT11-25 (assembly GCF_047302815.1). Classification (NCBI taxonomy): domain Bacteria; kingdom Pseudomonadati; phylum Pseudomonadota; class Betaproteobacteria; order Burkholderiales; family Oxalobacteraceae; genus Duganella; species Duganella sp. CT11-25. The sequence continues at coordinate 6,081,867 of NZ_JBKBFD010000001.1, read as the reverse complement.
TGGACGACATACATTAACGCCATCGTTGCAAAGATACCAAATGTCGAGCACACTGCCGGCTCCGACAAATTTTGGTATCAAAAAGGATCATCCGATGCATTTCCCGTCCCTGTCCGAGTTGGCGCCGCATGGCACGACCTTCATGGCGCTGACGATAGGCGCGGTGCTGTTGACGCCCGGCCCGACCAACACCTTGCTGTTCCTGGCCGGCAGCCGCGATGGCCTGCGCCGCTCGCTGCGCCTGATCGGCGCGGAATGGGTCGGCTACCTCATCGCGATCGGCATCTGGTGCGCGTTCCTGGCGCTGGCCGCCGCCGTGGCGCCGGGCGCGCCGACCGTGGCCCGCGCCTGCGCCGCCATCTACATCGCCTACTCGGCGCTGAAGCTATGGCGCACCGCGCCGCAGGCCGGCCAGGCGGGCAGCACCGGCATCGGCCCGCGCAACCTGTTCCTGGTCACGCTGCTGAACCCGAAAGCATTCTTCTTCGCCACCGTGGTATTCCCGCCGCTGGCCGCCGGCTCCGCCGCCATCCTGCAGGCCTACCTGATCTTCAGCAGCCTGCTGATCCCGATCGCCGCACTCTGGATCTCGATGGGCGCGGCGGTGCTGGCCTACCCCAGCGCCACGCCGCGCCAGCCGCTGGTGCACCGCGTCGCCTCGGTCGTGCTGTTCGCCTTCTCCGGCTCGATCTTCGTGTCGCTGCTCGCAGCGAGGTAACAACGGGGTCAGTTCCGGGTTTATTTCTTCGCCGGCGCCGCTGCGGCGCCGGCCTTGGCCTTGGCTTCGTCGCCGGCCATCACCACGCTCAGCTTGGCCGGATCGATGGCCTTGCGGAAGGCGGCGTTGACTTGCGCCAGCGTCGCCGCCTGCAGCTTGTCCTCATACTCCTTGCTCCAGTTGTAGCTACGGCCCAGGTGCAGATTGCGCACCCAGCCCGCCGCCAGCACATCGTCCTTCGAGCGGTTCTGCACGCGCTGCTGCAGCAGGCCCGATTTGGCGCCTTTCAGCTCCTCGGCCGTGAAGCCGTCCTTCAACGCGCGCTCCAGTTCCTGCTTGACCGCCGCCTCCAGCTTCTTCAGGTTCTGCGGCGCGGCGATGGCGCCGATGCTGAAGCTGCCGGCGCGGTCGATCTCGCCCGCCTGCAGCCCCGAACCGCCGCCATACGACAGCCCGTCCTTCTGGCGGATACGGTCCATCAGCCGCGATTTCAAACCGCCGTCGCCGAAGATGTAGTTGGCCAGGTCCAGCAGCGGGTAGTCGGCGTCGTTGACGTTCAGGTCGATGTTCACGCGCGCGGTGTAGAAGCCGTTCTCCTTGTCCGGCGCGTTCAGCGTCTTGTACAACGGCGCCTTGTCCGCATTGGTGCTGGTGATCGCCGCATAATCGACCTTGCTGTTCCAGCCGGTGAAGCTCTCATCGATGGTCTTGCTGATCGCGGCCTTGTCGAAGTCGCCGACGATCGCCAGCTCGCCGTGATTGGCGCCGTAGTACTGGCGATGGAAGGCCACCACGTCCTCCAGCTTGAGCGCCTTGATGGCGGCCAGTTGCTCGTCCACCGTCATCGAAGCGCGCACATCGCCCTTCGGATAATGGTCGAAGTGCTGCGCGATCTCCTGGCTGGCCAGCGCCTGCGGCTCATTGCGCGACGCCTCCACACCGACCAGCCATTGCTGGCGCAGCTGCTCGAATTCCGACGCCGGGAAGCTGGCGTCCTTCAGCACATGCGCCACCAGCCGCAGCGCCGCATCCAGGTTCGGGCCGGTGGTCTCGAAGTGATACAGGCCGCCGGAGATCTTCAGCTTGGCGAAAGCGTCGGCCAGCTGCTCGCGGTTGTACTTGCTGGTGCCGCGCATCAGCATCTCGTTGGCCGCCTCCGACACGATCGAGGTGTTGAACAGATTCTTCTCGTCGCCCCAGTTCAGCTGCATGTCCACCGACACCGCCTCGCCGCGGTTCTTCTTCGGCAGCAGCGCCACCTTCAGGCCGCCGATGGTCTTGACCTCGGTGCGGGCGTTGATGTTGGCCTGGGTCGGCTCGAACACCTCCGACGTCAGCACGCTGTCCTTGCCCTTGAAGTCCTTCATCACCTCGGCCACGGTCGGCGCGGCCGGGATGTCCACGCGCAGCGGATGGTCTTCCGGCACAAAGCTGCCGACCACGCGGTTGTCGCGCTTCAGGTAGCGCGCGGCGGCCGCGGCCACCTGCTCGGACGTCACGCTGGCCAGCTTGTCGCGGCCCTGGAACAGCAAACGCCAGTCGCCCAGCGCGATCTCCTCGGACAAGGTCACACCGACCCGCTGCGGATCGTTCAAGGACTTCTCGATGCTGTTGTTGTAGTTGCGGCGCACGCGCTCCATCTCATCCGGCGTCGGCGGCGTCTGCGCAAAGCTCTCCACCGCCGCGATCAGCGCGTCGCGCACCGGCTCCAGCGGCTCGCCCGCCTTGACCACCGCGCCGATGATCTGCAGGCCCGGCGCATAGCCGGTCTGGCCGAAGCTGAACACCTGCGCCGCCTTGCCGCTTTCCACCAGCGCCTTGTGCAGGCGGCCGGTCGGCGTGTCGCCCAGGATCTCGGACATGAAGCTCAGCGCGTCGCTGTCTTCCTGCAGCGCCGACGGGATCTTGTAGCCCAGCGCCACCACCTGCACGTCGCCCTTGCGGCGCACCACGAAACTGCGCTCGCCATCCTGGGTCGGCTCGACCGTCCAGAACGGCGGCAGGCTGCGCTTCGGCTTCGGAATCACGCCGAACGATTTGCTGATCCACGCCAGCGTCTGCGCCGGATCGAATTTGCCCGCCACCAGCAGCACCGCGTTGTCCGGCTGGTAGTAGGTGCGGTAGAAGGCCTGCAGGTTCTCGATCTTGACGTTCTCGATGTCGCTGCGGTTGCCGATGGTCGAGCGGCCGTAGGAATGCCAGTCGTAGGCCACGCTCTGCATGCGCTTCAGCAGCACCGAGAACGGGCTGTTCTCGCCGGCCTCGTACTCGTTGCGCACCACCGTCATCTCGGAGTCAAGGTCCTTGCGCGCGATGAAGGAATGGACCATGCGGTCGGCCTCCATGTCCAGCGCCCATTTCAGGTTGTCCGGGCTGGCCTGGAACACTTCGTAGTAGTTGGTGCGGTCGTAGGAGGTGGTGCCGTTGAATTCCATGCCGCGATTGGCGAATTCCTGCGGGATGCTGCGGTTCTTGGGCGCGCCCTTGAACATCAGGTGCTCCAGCAGGTGGGCCATGCCGGTCTCGCCGTAGTTTTCGTGGCGCGAGCCGACCAGGTAGGTGACGTTGACGGTGACGGTGGGCTTGGACGCGTCCGGGAACAGCAGCACCTTCAATCCGTTCGGCAGCCGGTATTCGGTGATGCCTTCAACGGCGGGTCCCTTGACCACGCCGGCCGGCAGCGCGGCGGCCGATGCGGCCCAGGCGGAACCGGTGGCGACGAAGGACAGGCCGCACAGCATCAGGCTGGCGGCGGCGGCGTGTTTCAGACGGCTGTTGTTCATGGTCTCTCGCGAAAAAAACTGAAGAACAGGCAGCATACGCCCTACCCCGCCCCCGTGGATAGGTACTTAAGTAAATTTTAATATTCGGAAAAAGATCAGTGCTTCTCGGGCACCAGGCAGGCGTCGACCATCTGCAGGTCGTTGTCCTTGGCGAAGGAGATGACGAAGTGATAGGCCAGCGGTTCGAGCTCGCGCAGCTTGCCGTTGACCACCACCGACTTGACGCCGTTGACCACGGTCGGCGTCACGTAGGGCGAGAACTGCAGGTGGGAATCGCGGCCGCCGCCGTAGCCTTCCGGCTTGAAGCAGGCCATCACGCCGCACAGGCGCTCAGCCCAGTCGCTCGGACGGAACTGCCGGCCATTGCTGGTCTGGCCAAGAATGAAGAACGAATCGACCGGTTTTTGAACTGACTCTGCCATGGGCGCGGCTGCTTATGCGTAGATACTTGTTGGTAACAAGAATGCGTGGAAGACCCCGGCGCGAAGGAGCTTGAAGCGCACCGGGCGGATATCATTCTGTAAGAATCTTACGTATTATATCTTATAGAAGACCTAAATACGTAAGTCATTGATTTCAATCCATCTTTCCGTGCAGATAACCACTTTGGTGCAGAAAATTCATCTTACCGCACCACAGCAATGCCGCTATTGTACCCGCGTTGCCCGCCCTTATGGCGATGCGCCCAGCCAGATCGCGCTCGACAACAGCAATAACAACATCATCCACAGCAGCAGCGCGCGCCACACCAGGCCGACCGTGCTCTGCAGGGCGCGCACGCCCGGCTCCTCGCCCGGCAGCACCTCCGGCTCGACGTCCGAGCTGTCCACCGTGGCGGCGTCGACCAGCAGCACCTTGGCCGCGTTTTCCACCGGCGTGCCCAGCCGCACGCCCATGGCGCCGCCGCCGGCCGACAGGATGATGCCGATCGCCTCGTTCGACCAGCGATGGGCGAAATTGCGCCAGGCGTAGATTGCATCCTCGAAGTTGCCGACCACGGCGAAGGCCACGGCGGTCAGGCGCACCGGGATCCAGTCGATCCAGTAGAACGCGCGCGCGGCGAACTGGCCGAACGCCTCGTTGCGCATGTGCTCGGGCTCGTTCCAGGCGCGCGCCAGGTGCTCGGACACGCGGTACATGACGGCGCAGGCGGGGCCCAGCGGCATCAGGAACCAGAAGAACACGCCGAACACGTTGCGGTGGGTGGTGATCAGCGCCTTTTCAACGGCGACGCGGGAAATCTCGGACACTTCCATGCCGACCGTGTCGAGCTTGGTCCATTCGGCCAGCAAGGCGCGCGCGCCGGCCTCGTCGCCGGCGTTCAGCGACAGCTGGATCGACGTGAAATAGTGGCTGTAATGGCGGAAGCCCAGGGTCAGGTAGACGATCAGCACGTTCCAGGCGAAGGCCGCCAGGAACCAGTCGTAATAGCGCAGGACCCAGTAGATCAGCGCCGTCGGCACCATCAGGATCGCCATCATCAGGAACCAGCCCATGCGGCCGTGGGTCGAGTGGCCGGCGTTGAACCAGGTCTCCATCCGCAGCGCCAGGCGCTTGATTTCGGTGTAGACCGGGTTATCCGCACGCAGCGGTTTCATTTGCTCGATCAGCAGCGCGCATAGAATGGAGATGAATGTCATTAATGGTCCTTTGAGTCGGCATTGCCTTAATGCCCGCTACGATAGCGTAGTTCTTACTCCGCGCGCAAGAAATGGAACAGATTCCGCAGCATGCCGGCCGTCGCGCCCCAGATGTAATAACCTTCATACGGCATCGCATAAAACGTGCGGCGCCCGCCCGGCAACTCGACCGACAGGCGCTGGTGGTTCGCGCCGTCCATCAGGAAGGCCAGCGGCACCTCGAAAATGGCCGCCACCTCGGACGGATCGGCGGTCACCTCGAACGGCGGCTCGATCAGCCCCACCACCGGCGTGACGCAGTAGCCGGTGCCGGTCAGGTAGCGCGGCATGCTGCCGAGGATCTCGACATGGCGGCGCGCCAGGCCGATCTCCTCTTCCGACTCGCGCAGCGCGGTGTCGACGGCGTCGCGGTCGTAGTCCTCGGCGCGGCCGCCGGGAAAGCTGATCTGGCCGGCATGGTCGGTCAGATGGTCGGTGCGCTGGGTCAGCAGCAGCGTCAGGCCGTGGGCGCGCCGCACCAGCGGCACCAGCACCGAGGCCTGCGTCGGCGCGCGCTCCGCGCGGCCGGGCAAGACGCGCTCGCCGGCTTCCGGCGTCCACAGCGGGGGCCGGGCGAAGCGGCCGCGCAGCCATGCGGGCGCCAGGCGCTCCGGCGCGACGGCGGGCTCGCCGGCGATCGCATCGATGGGAAGTTGTTGCGGGTCGAACGAGGGCTTGGCCAAGACGCTACCTCCAAGTAAAAAGGGGGCACCAGTTGGCGCCCCCTTCATCCAAACACAAGCGCGGCGATTAAGCTGCGGTTGCTTTCGCCGCTGGGCGACGGTTTGGCAGTTTTTCCTTGATACGTGCCGATTTACCGGAACGATCACGCAGGTAGTACAGTTTAGCGCGACGTACGTCACCGCGGCGTTTCACTTCGATCGAAGCGATCAGCGGGGAGTACAGCTGGAAGGTACGCTCGACGCCTTCGCCGGACGAGATCTTGCGAACGATGAAGTTCGAGTTCAGGCCACGGTTGCGACGGGAGATCACGACGCCTTCGTATGCCTGGGCGCGCTTGCGGGTGCCTTCGACGACGTTAACGTTGACGATCACGGTATCGCCAGGTGCAAAATCAGGAATGGTTTTGCCCAGGCGAGCGATTTCTTCTTGCTCGAGTTGTTGAATCAGATTCATTTTGATGACTCCATAAACCATCATGCTGGCGCGCAATGAGTTGTAAAAACTCGCCCAGTAGAGGATGGGGTTAACACAAGCGGGTATGCAACATGCGGTCCCCGCGGGCTACGACAACAGGTTTACAAACCTGCCAAAAACTTTTCGTCATGCTTGCTGAGCAATCCTGCCGCGCGCGCCTTGACGAGCAAATCCGGGCGCTTGCGCGCGGTCGCCTCCAGCATGCGCTGGCGGCGCCATTTCTCGATCTCGGCGTGGTTGCCGCCCATCAGCACCGGCGGCACGCCCACACCTTCATAGATATCGGGCCGCGTATAGTGCGGCGAATCCAGCAAGCCGTTGACGAAACTGTCCTCGATCGCCGACGCATCCGTGTTCAGCACGCCGGGAATCTGGCGGATCACGGCATCCATCAAGGCCATCGCCGGCAGCTCGCCGCCGGACAGCACGAAATCGCCCAGGCTGATTTCCTCGTCGACGCAACGGTCGAGCAAGCGCTGGTCCACCGCCTCGTAGCGGCCGCACAGGATCACCAGGCCGGGCTCCTGCTTCAGCTGCATCACGCGTTCATGCGTCAACTGCTTGCCCTGGGGCGACATGAACACCACGCGGGGCGCGGGCAGGCCGGCATCGGTCTGGCGCTGCTTCGCCGCGTTGAGCGTCGCTTCCAGGGGCTTGGCCAGCATCACCATGCCGGGGCCGCCGCCATAGGGGCGGTCATCCACGGTGCGGTGGTTGTCGGTGGTGAAATCACGCGGATTCCACAGCGACAGGCCACATTTATTCTGTTCAAACGCGCGCCGGGTGACACCCGACTGCGTCAGTGCGGCGAACATTTCGGGGAACAGGGTCACGACATCAAATTGCATGGCGGGCCGCCCTTATGTTCTTAGTAATCAAGGCCCCAGTCGACGGTGATCTTGTTCGCGGCCTTGTCCACCTTGATGACGAACGCCTCCACAAACGGGATCAGGCGCTCCTGCGCCGCAACCTCGGGATCAGCCTCCGGCAGCGCGGCTGGCGTGATGCGCAAGATCGACTGCGGACCGTTGCTCATCATGTCAGTCACCTTACCGAGGTGCTCACCTTGCAAATTCTCTACATCCAGACCGATCAACTCGGTCCAGTAAAACTCATCGTCGGACAGCGCCGGGAAACGACTGCGCGGAACCGAGACAGCGGCGCCCTTCAGCGCTTCTGCGACGTTCCGATCGGTCACTCCCACCAGCTGCGCGACCACGTCGCCGCCATGCAGTTTGCACTGCTTGACATCGACATCGTGCAGATTCGGCTTGTCGATCCACCAGGTCTTCACCGACAGGAGTGCATCCGCATCTTCCGAGAAAGGACGTATCCTCACCCAGCCAGCAACGCCGTAGGCACCGAAGACAAAGCCTACTTGTGCCAGATCGTCGGGGACTTGCACCCCGGATGCATTCTTATCGGTCAAACCAGCAACCAGACTTAAGCAGCTTTGTTCGAAGCTACCAGGCGTGCAACGGTCGGCGACAGTTGGGCGCCAACGGATTGCCAGTGAGCCAGACGGTCAGCGGTAATACGCAGTGGCACTTCGCCACCGGATGCCATCGGGTTGTAGAAACCGATGCGTTCGATGAAACGGCCATCGCGGCGATTGCGCGAGTCGGTTGCAACGATGTTGAAGAACGGACGCTTCTTGGCGCCTCCACGAGCTAAACGAATAACGACCATAATATTTCCAAAAAGTGTGCTAGGACGGAAAAAGCCGCAAATTATAGCGCGCTTTGCCGCGAAGCAGCAAGCGTTAATGAAATAATCGGGCAGATTGGGGTAATCGAAGATTATCCCCCGTTCCGGCTTGCGGGGCAATAGCCATGACAACAAAAAAGGTAGGCCGGGAGCGGTATTATGCCCGATACTGGATGTTTTCCGCCTAATTGCCGAACAACCATGACCGCTTTGACTGTTTCGCACCACAATCGCCACAAAAACAAGACCTTCGCCGCCGTGCTGGCCTTCCTGTTCGGCGGCCTCGGCCTGCAACGCCTGTATCTGCGCGGCCTGCGCGATCCCTGGCTGTGGGCGCACCTGGCCTGCCTGCCGGCCGCGCTGTTGGTGTCGACGCTGGCGCCGCAGGCGGACGGCTTCTATAAATTGCTGCCGATCACAGTCTCCGGGCTGGTCGGCTTCCTCGAAGCGCTGGTGCTGGGCCTGATGCCGGACGAAAAATGGGACGCCCGCTTCAACCCCGGCTCCGGCAAGCAATCGGACACGCACTGGCCGCTGGCCGTGGTCTTGGTCGCCAGCATGATGATCGGCGCCGGAGGCCTGATCGCGACGATTTCCCGCCTGTTTGACTTGTTGTACACTGGTGGCGCCTACGGTTAACAAGGAGAAAAAGCATGCACAACCGTTCCATCGCGATTGCCCTGATGCTGGCCGGACTGATGTCCAGCGTCCAGGCGCAACCCACCTCGAAAGAACAATACAACGCCGAAACCAAGCGCCTCGCCGCCCGCTACGCGGACGACAAGAAGCTATGCAACGAAGACAGCACCTCCGGCACCCGCATGCAATGCCTGCGCGACGCCAAATCCGAATACGACAAATCGCTGGCGCAGGCCAAGGCCGAATACGGCCCGGCCAAGCCGGGCGAATGCCATGAATGCGGCAAGGTCACCTCGGTGGTGCTGGGCGAAAAAGCCGGCGAAGGCAGCGCGCTGGGCGTGATCGCCGGCGGCGTCGCCGGCGCCCTGCTGGGCAACCAGGTCGGCAGCGGCCACGGCCGCCAGCTGGCGACGGTCGCCGGCGCGGCGGGCGGCGCCTACGCCGGCAAGAAAATCGAAGAAAAAGCCAAGTCCAGCAAGCAGTGGACCGTGCACGTCCAATACGACAACGGCCAGCACGCCAGCTTCAACTTCGACCACGACCCGAAGATGCTCAGCGGCGACCGCGTGCGCAACGCCAACGGCACCATCGTCCGCAACTAAACTCCTAAACGGCGAGGAGAGAATGATGGCTCCCGCAAACATTCAACGCCGCATCGCCGCCTGGCGGGCAGTCGCGGCCTTCTGCTGCCTGCTGCCCGCGCTGCCCGCCTTCCCGGCGGAGCACCTGCGCGTCGCCGCCCAGATCGGCACCGAACCCAAATTCCTGCGCAACGACGGCCACGTCATCGGCCTGTGCACCGACATCATGCGCGCCATCGAACGGATCGAGCCCGGCCTGACCTTCAAGGGCGACCAGCACTGGATGCCGGTGACGCGCATGATGACCGAACTGGCCGCCGGCGCCCAGGACGCCGCCTGCGGCATGCAACACACTCCCGAGCGCGACCGCCTGTTCATCTATCTGGAACCACCCTTGTTTTCGGTCGACTACGTGATGATCGCGCGCCGCGACGATCCGGTGGAAGTCCGCAGCTGGGAAGACCTGCGCCAGCTGCAACCGGCGCCCATCGTGCTGGTCAATCGCGGCTTTGCCGTCAGCGTCACGCTGGCGAGCATCCCCGGCATCCAGTTGGACGCCAGCGCCACCGACACCAAGCTCAATCTGGAGAAATTAATAGCTGGCCGAGGCCGCCTGTATTTTCATCGCGGCCCGGGCATCCAGCGCATGCTGGAACGCGCCGGCGTGGCCGCCAAGGTCCGCGTGCTGCCGGGCTCGCTGCTGCGCACCGAGTCCTACTTCATCGTCGGCAAGCACGTCGCCGCGGCCACCGTGGAAAAGCTGCGGATGGCCATCTCGCAACTGGAAAAAACCGGAGAACTGCAGGCGATACTCCGCAAGTGGAGTTGACCGGCTGTCCGGCTCGGTTTCTCGATATATGGCACCATCTGCCTGGCTGACTAACCCGACAGGAACCGCCGTGCAAGCACCGACCGTCCCAACCTTCCCCGCCCAATGGCAAGCACTGGTGGACCAGGCCGCCACCACGCTGCGCGCGCTCGCGCTTGACGAGACCGCCAAGGAAAAATTCTGCGGCGATCCGCTGCTGCGGCCGTATATGCACAAGGTCTCGCAGCGCTACGTTGCCGGCCAGACCGTGGCCGAGGCATTGCAGCGGGTCGAGCACATCATCGCCCAGGGCCACGCCGCCTCCGTCGAATACATGGGCGAGAGCGTGCGCGACGCCGCCTTCGCGATGGCCGAGACCGAAGTCTTCATGGAACTGACCAAGGCCATCGGCCAGCGCAACCTGAACTGCTCGGTCTCGCTGGACCTGTCGCACATCGGCTCGCTGGTGGACCTGGAACTGGGCTACCGCAACGCCCGCCGCATCGCGCTGGCCGCCGCCGAGATCAACCGCGAGGTGATGATCTCGATGGAAGCCCACGACCGCGCCGACGACATCTACGCCATCTACGCGCGGCTGCACCAGGAAGACGGCCTGCACAACGTCGGCATCACGGTGCCTGCCAGGCGCCACCGCACGGCGCGGGACTTGCCGGCGCTGATGAAGATTCCGGGCCGCATCCGCCTGGTCAAGGGCGCCTTCCTGGAATCGGAGGAGATCTCCCACCACCGCAACAGCCCCGAGCTGGCCGCCGCCTACCGCCGCTACGCGCACGAGTTGCTGCTGAGCGGCCACAAGTGTTCGATCGCCACGCACGACCGCGGCATCCAGGCCGACCTGAGCGCGCTGATCCTCAAGGAACGCATCGATCCGCGCTGGTATGAATTCGAATCGCTGATCGGCCTCGGCACCGAGCAGATCGCCGGCCTGAAAGCGCGCGGCTTCCCCACCCGCGAATACGCGGTATTCGGCGAAGAACATTTCCTCTACGTGCTGAACCGCATCGCCGAAGAGCCGGTGCGCGTCTACCAGGCCATCATCGACGTCATGGCGCCCTAGTTACCAGCCGCCCCCGCCCAGGTGCGGCGCGAAACGGTTGGCCAGGAAATCGACGAAGGCGCTGACCTTGGCCGACAGGTTCAAGCGCTCCGGATAGACGGCAAAGATGTCGGCGCCCGGCAGCGACCACTCCTCCAGCACCGGCACCAGCCGCCCGGAACGCAGGTAAGGCGCAGCATCCCATTGCGAGCGCATGATGATGCCGTAGCCCTCCAGCGCCCACGCCACCGCCGTCTCGCCGTCGTTGGTGCTGAGCGTGCCGCGCACCTTGACGTTCTCCTGCCGGCGGCCGTTACTCAAATGCCACACCCCATACGCCGCCTCATCCTCGCGGATGACGATGCAATCGTGCCGCTGCAAGTCGTTGGGCACGGCCGGCGCCGCCACCTTGTCCAGATACAGCGGCGAGGCACACAGCAGCCGCCGGTTGGAAGCGATCTTGCGCGCCGTGATGCGCGCGTCCGGCAGCTCGCCGATGCGGATGCCGACGTCGTAGGCCGCGTCGACCAGGTTCATCGGCCGCTCGGTCATCTGCAACTGCACCTCCACTTCCGGATAGCGCCGCGCGAACGCCGCCACCGCCGGCGCGATATGCCGCCGCCCGAAACCGAAGCTGGCGTTCACCCGCAGCAGCCCCTTCGGCTCGGCGCGGCTGCTGACCACCTTCATCTCCAGCTCCTCGATATCGGCCAGGATGCGCGCGCCGTTGCTCAGGTACACCTCGCCCTCGTGCGTCACGCTCATGCGGCGCGTGGTGCGGTTCAATAGCCGCACGCCCAGCCGCTGCTCCAGCGCCGCCAGCCGCTTGGTCACCACCGGCGGCGTCACGCCCAGCTCGCGCGCCACCGCCGCCAGGCTGCCCTGCTTGATCAGCAAGGCAAAAAACGCCAGATCGGACACCGCATCCATTATTAACTCCTGAGAAAGAATAGATTTAATTCCTACGAATTATATGCTTCATCTGTGGATATACAATCGTCTGCAACTCAGGAGGACTACGATGTTTCCCCATTTTGAACGGCACACCGTCGACGTCGGCGGCATCCACATCAACTGCATCAAGGGCGGCAGCGGCCCGGCGCTGCTGCTGCTGCACGGCCATCCGCAGACGCACGCCATCTGGCACAAGGTGGCGCCGCAACTGGCCGAGCGCTACACCGTCATCGCCGCCGACCTGCGCGGCTACGGCGACAGCGGCAAGCCGGCCGGCCTGCCCGACCACAGCAACTATGCCAAGCGCGTGATGGCCGCCGACCAGCTGAGCCTGATGCGGCACTTCGGCCACCAGCGCTTCCTGGTGCTGGCCCACGACCGCGGCGCGCGCGTGGCCTACCGCATGGCGCTCGACCATCCCGAGGCCGTCAGCCGCCTGGTCACGCTCGACATCGCGCCAACCTTGGCGATGTACGAAAAAACCTCGATGGCCTTCGCCACCGCCTACTACCACTGGTTCTTCCTGATCCGTCCGGCGCCGTTCCCGGAAACGCTGATCAACTCCCATCCCGGCGACTACCTGAAGCACACCATCGGCGGCCGCAGCGCCGGCCTGGCGCCGTTCACCGACGAAGCCTACGCCGAATACCTGCGCTGCCTGCAGGATCCGGCCACCGTGCACGGCATCTGCGAAGACTACCGCGCCAGCGCCGGCATCGACCTCGACCACGAACGCGCCGACCTCGCCGCCGGCCGCAAGATCGCCTGTCCGATGCTGGCCCTGTGGGGCGCGCATGGCGCGGTCGGCAAATGCTTCGATCCGCTGGCCGAGTGGCAGGCGCTGGCCGCCAACGTACGCGGCCACGCCCTCGACTGCGGCCACTACATCCCGGAAGAAGCGCCGCAAGCGCTGCTGGACCAGGTACTGCCCTTTTTCGACCACTAACCAGAGAATCCCATGCCATCCACCCTGTACCGCAAGCTGGTCGACTCGCACACCGTCGCCCGCATCGACGAACAGCACGTGCTGCTGTATGCCGACCTGCACATCATGAACGAATACACCAGCCCGCAAGCCTTCACCGCCCTGCGCGACCAGCAGCGCCGCGTGCTGCGTCCGCGGCAGCAACTGGCCGTGGTGTCGCACATCATCCCGACGCATCCGGTCGGCGCCGCGCAGCGCGTCATCATGGATCCGGCCTCGTCGCTGCAGGCGCGCAACCTGAAGCGCAACTGCGACGAGTTCGGCATCAGGCTGTTCGACACCACCGATGCCGACCAGGGCATCGAGCACATCGTCGCCCCCGAGCACGGCCTGATCCGTCCCGGCATGGTGGTCATGTGCGGCGACAGCCATACCACCACCTACGGCGCGCTCGGTGCGCTGGGCTTCGGCGTCGGCACCTCGGAAGTCGAGCACATCCTGGCGACGCAAACGCTGGTCTACCGGCTGGCGGCCGACATGCGCATCCGCGTCGACGGCGAGCTGCCGCTGGGCACCTCGGTCAAGGACCTGATCCTGCTCATCATCGGCAAGATCGGCGCCCAGGGCGCGCGCGGCTATGCGGTGGAATTCTGCGGCTCGACCATCGCCGCGCTGTCGGCCGAAGCGCGCATGACCATGTGCAATATGGCGGTGGAAGCCGGCGCCCGCGCCGCGCTGATCCAGCCGGACCAGATCACCGTGGACTACGTAAGCGCACACGTGCAAGACCTGCGCGGCGCGGCACTGGAGCAAGCCAAGGCCGGCTGGCGCGAACTGTATTCCGACGCGGGCGCGCGCTTCGACGTCGAGCACGTCTTCAACGCCGACGACGTCGAACCCTACGTCACCTGGGGCACCAGCCCCGACCAGGGGATGCCGGTCACCGGGCTGGTGCCCAACCCGGCCGCCAGCGCCGACCCGCAGGCGCGCGACACCATCGGCCGCGCGCTGGACTACATGGGCCTGCATGCGGCGACGCCGATCGAACGCACGCCGGTCAACCGCGTCTTCATCGGCTCCTGCACCAACGGCCGCATCGAGGACTTGCGACTGGCCGCCGCCATCGTGCGCGGCCGCAGCGTGGCCCCGGCCGTGCGCGCCATGGTGGTGCCCGGCTCCGGCAGCGTGCGCCGCCAGGCCGAGCAGGAGGGACTGGCGCAGATCTTCATCGACGCCGGTTTCGAATGGCGCCAGCCGGGCTGCTCGATGTGCCTGGCGATGAACGACGACGTGCTGGAACCGGGCGAACGCTGCGCCTCCACCACCAACCGCAATTTCGAAGGCCGCCAAGGCCGCGCCGGCCGCACACATCTGATGAGTCCGGCCATGGCGGCGGCGGCGGCCATCACCGGCTACATCGCCGACGTCCGCAAACTGGGAGTACACCATGCATAACATTGAAGGCATCGCCGCGCCGCTGCTGATCGACAACCTCGACACCGACCAGATCATGCCCAAGCAATTCCTGCGCATCATCACCAAGGAAGGTCTGGACCAGGGCGTGCTGTACGACCTGCGCTGCAATCCCGACGGCACGCCCAAACCGGATTTCGTGCTCAACCGCACGGACTACGACGGCGCCAGCATCCTGATCGGCGGCGCCAACTTCGGCTGCGGCTCCAGCCGCGAGCATGCGGTATGGGGCCTGCAGCAATTGGGAATCGAGGTCGTGATCGCCTCCAGCTTCGGCGAAATCTTTTTTGGCAACGCGCTCAACAACCGGCTGCTGCTGATCGTGCTGGGCCAGCGGCAGGTCGATGCGCTGGCCGCCGAAGTGGCGGCGCCGCCGGCCAACCGTCTCGTCGTCGATCTCGACAGCATGACGGTGCGCAGCGCCGGCGGCCTGGTATTTCCGTTCACGCTGGGCCGGCGTCACAAGCAGATGATCACCGAGGGCCTGGACATGGTCGGCGCGACGATACGGCAACTGGCCGATATCGAAGCGTTCGAGCGGCGGCATGTCGCCCGCGCGCCGTGGACGCGGGTACTTTAATCTTCCAGGTTCTCGTGGAAATTGCTGCCGCCGCGCTTCCAGTAGGCGGCGGCGCGGATCTGGTGCTTGCCCAGTCCATGCGCGCCCACCAGTTCCTTGCGCACCGCCGCCATCGTCGCGGCCTCGCCGGCGCACCACGCATAGCCCTCGCCTTCCGGCAACACCAGCGCCTGCACCGCCTCGATCAGCTCGGCATCGCTGGACACCCAGCGCACGTCCATCGTACGCCCCGTCACCAGCGCGCGCCGATCGGCCGCATCGGCAACCTTGATCATCGCCAGCACCGGCGCCTGGTCCGGCAACTCCTCCAAGCGGCGCGAAATGGCCGGCAAGGCGCTCTCGTCGCCGATCAGCAGATGCCAATCGTAGTCGGTCGGAATAATGAAGGAACCGCGCGGGCCGCCGATCAGCGCCTGCTGTCCCGGCGCCGCCTGCGCCGCCCACAGCGCAGCAGGACCGTCGCCGTGCAGCGCGAACTCGATGCACAGCTCGCCGGTCACCGGATCGAAGCTGCGCGGCGTGTAGTCGCGCCGGACCGCGTCCTCGCCCTGCCCCAGGATGAATTTCACGTGATCGTCGAAGGAAGCGCTATGGAAATCGTGCAAAGCCTCGCCACGGAAGGTGATGCGGCGGAAATGGCTGCCGATGGCGCGCACCTCCGCCACTTCCACGGCGCGGATCTTGAGTTCGTGGCGCACGCGCTGCACACGGCTGATAGGAGCGTCTATACTCATGTCTTTACCTGCCCAGATAATTGATAATGTCACCCATTATTCCCAAATCAGATGACAATGTCAACCAAAAACGCGACGCACACCTGGACGGCGTGCTGGACCTCATCCACACGATCATGCATCAGTTCCGTTCGCAGCAATTCCAGGCCCTGCGCGAAGACTCGCACGACCTGACGCCGATGGAAAGCCGGGTACTGGGATTTTTCGAGCGTCACCCGGGCGGCACGCAAAGCGACCTCGCCCGCCACAGTGGGCGTGACAAAGCCCAGGTCACGCGCCTGATCGCCGGCCTGCGCGAGCGCGGCCTGCTGCAAGGCGAAGCCGACGCGGCCGACCGCCGCAACACGCGGCTGTCGCTGACCGAAGCCGGACTTGCGGCCCAGCAGCAGATCAAGCGCCATGCCGAACAATTGAATGTGCAAGCGCTGCAAGGGCTGAGCGCCGAGCAGCGGCAAACCCTGCAAGACCTGCTGCTGCAGGTAAAAAACAACCTGGACTAGTCGCTACATATACCCGGTGAGCAAGGCGCGCACCCAATCCGGGCGGCCATTGCGCTGGGCCAGTTCGGCCATCGGGCGGAAATCGTAGGGCACGGCGATCAGCGTGCTGATCCACTCGCCGGCGATCTGCTCGACGATGGCATAGCGCGCATCGGGCGAGCCGTTCAGGGCCTGGTGGAAGACGGGATGATCGTCGTCATAGGCCTGCAGCCCGACGCTGCCCGGGTTGACGATCAGCGTCCCGTTCGACGCGCGCACCGAGCGCGGCACGTGGGTATGGCCGCACACCACCAGTTCGGCGCGGACCTCGCCCAGCCGCCGGTCCACTTCGGCGGTGGTGGCCAGGCGCATCAGGCCCGGCTCCACGCTCTCAAGAAAATACGTGACATCGCTGTCCGGCGTGCCGTGGCACAGCAGCACATCCTCGTTCAGCCACAGCGATGGCTTGAGCGACGCCATCCACGCCAACTCGGCCTCGCCCAGCTGCGATCGTGCGTACTCATCGGAAGCGCCGGGACTGCCGGCCAGCACCTGCCGCTCATGGTTGCCGGCCAACTGCACCCAATCCTGCGCCATCAGAAACTGCGCCGTTTCGCGCACCATCAGCGGCCCGGACAGGCTGTCGCCCAGGTTGACGACACGATCCACGCCGCGCCGCCCGATATCGCGCAGCACCGCCTCCAGCGCCGGCAAGTTGCCGTGTATATCCGAAACAATCGCAATCCGCATCACCACCTCCGAGAACGCAAAGTGTAACGCAAAAAAATCCGGGGTCAGGTCCAGCATCTGGACAGGAGCTCAACCGTAGAATGCAGATACGGAAGAGATCGTGTCCAGATGCCGGACCTGACCCCGGAGTTGCCGGAGGTACTTTAGAACTGGTCTTCGCTCAAGGCGAGGACGCCGGCGCTGCCGTCGATGATGGCGATGCGCAGGCCCGAGGATTGCGACAGGATGTGGTCGGCGAAGAAGCGCGCGGTGGCGATCTTGGCTTTGTAGAAGGCGGCGTCGCCCTCGCCCGCGTCCAGCTTTTGCTGCGCGATCAGCGCCGCGCGCGCCATCTGCCAGCCGCCCAGCACGATGCCGGCCAGTTTCAGGTACAGCACGCTGCCCGAGAACACGCCCTTGATGTCGCTCTTCATGTTGTTGGCGACGTAGTCCACCACCGCTTCCAGGTCCTTGCTGCCGGCCGACAGCTGCGCCAGGATGGCCTTGAAGTCGGCGTCGCCGGAAGCCGCCAGTTGCGCTTCGGTGTCGCGCACCTGGGCGATGATGCTCTTGGCCACCGCGCCGCCGTCGCGCACGGTCTTGCGGCCGACCAGGTCGTTGGCCTGGATCGCGGTCGTGCCTTCGTAGATCGTCAGGATCTTCGAGTCGCGGTAGTGCTGCGCCGCGCCGGTTTCTTCGATGAAGCCCATGCCGCCATGCACCTGCACGCCGTCGCGCGCCACGTCTTGCGACATCTCGGTCGACCAGCCCTTGATGATCGGCACCAGGTATTCATACACGGCCAGGTTGGCCTTGCGGACTTCCGCATCGGCGTGGCTGTGCGCGACATCGCTGATGCCGGCGCCGACGTAGGCCAGCGCGCGCGCCGCCTCGGTCTGCGAACGCATGGACATCAGCATGCGGCGCACGTCCGGATGATGAATGATGGCCACCGGACCGGCCGAACCGGCCAGGTCGCGCGACTGCACGCGGTCCTTGGCGAACGCCACCGCCTTCTGATAAGCGCGCTCGGCCAGGCCGATGCCCTGCAGGCCGACGCCGAAGCGGGCCGCGTTCATCATGATGAACATGTATTCCAGGCCGCGGTTCTCCTCGCCCACCAGCGTACCGATGGCGCCGCCGTGGTCGCCGAATTGCAGCACGGCGGTCGGGCTGGCCTTGATGCCCAGCTTGTGTTCGATCGAGACGCAATGCGCATCGTTGCGCGCGCCGACCGAGCCGTCCGCGTTGACCAGGAACTTCGGCACGATGAACAGCGAGATGCCTTTCACGCCAGCCGGTGCGTCCGGCGTGCGCGCCAGCACCAGGTGCACGATGTTTTCGGCGAAGTCATGCTCGCCGTAGGTGATGAAGATCTTGGTGCCGAACACCTTGTAGGTGCCGTCGCCCTGCGGCACGGCGCGGGTGCGCACGGCGGCCAGGTCGGAACCGGCTTGCGGCTCGGTCAGGTTCATGGTGCCGGTCCATTTGCCCGATACCAGGTTTTCCAGGTAGATGGCTTTCTGCGCGTCGCTGCCGGCGGTCAGCAGCGCTTCGATGGCGCCGTCCGACAGCAATGGGCACAGCGCGAACGAGATGCTGCCGGCGTTGAGCATTTCGATGCACGGCGTGGCCAGCAGCTTCGGCAGGCCCTGGCCGCCGAATTCCACCGGATGCTGCACGCCTTGCCAGCCCGCCTCGGCAAACGCCTTGAAGGCGTCCTTGAAACCCTTGGAGGTGGTGACCTGGCCGTCGTGCCAGAAGCTCGGCTCCTTGTCGCTCGGATTGTTCAACGGTGCGATCACGTTGCTGACGAATTTGGCGTTCTCTTCCAGGATGGCTTCGGCCGTGTCCGGGGTCGCGTCTTCGTTGCCCGGCAGCGCGTTGACGGCGGCCAGGTCTGCCAGTTCGTTCATCACGAACAGCATGTCTTTCAGGGGTGCTTGATATGGCATCTTATGTCTCCAAGAAAAAAGCCACGGCAATCCGGCGGGGCCGGATCAGCGTGGCTTCGTAGCGCTCTACGTGGGATTAGCCCAGTTCGGCAACCAGTTGCGGCACGATGTCGAACAGATCGCCCACGATGCCGTAGTCGGCAACGGAGAAGATCGGCGCTTCAGGATCTTTGTTGATCGCGACGATGGTCTTCGAATCCTTCATGCCGGCCAAGTGCTGGATCGCGCCGGAAATACCGACCGCGATGTACAGCGTCGGCGCGACGATCTTGCCGGTCTGGCCCACTTGCCAGTCGTTCGGCACGTAGCCGGCGTCGACCGCTGCGCGCGACGCGCCCATGGCGGCGTTCAGCTTGTCGGCCAGCGGTTCCAGGATCTTGAACGCTTCGCCCGAGCCCATGCCGCGGCCACCGGATACGATGATCTTGGCGGCGGTCAGTTCCGGACGGTCCGACTTGGCCAGCTCGCGGCCGACGAAGCTCGACTTGCCCGAATCGGCCACTGCCGCAACGGTTTCGGTGGCGGCCGAACCGCCGCTGGCGGCAGCGGCGTCGAAGCCGGTCGAGCGCACGGTGATGACCTTGATCTTGTCCGACGATTGCACGTAGGCGATCGCATTGCCGGCGTAGATAGGACGCTCGAAGGTGTCCGGCGAGTCGACCTTGGTGATTTCCGAGATCTGCGCCACGTCCAGCTTGGCGGCCACGCGCGGCAGGATGTTCTTGCCGTAGGCGGTGGCCGGCGCCAGGATGTGGCTGTACGAAGCGGCGATCGCCAGCACTTGCTCGGCGACGTTTTCAGCCAGGCCGTCCGCGAAGTGCGGCGCGTCGGCGACGATGACTTTCGATACGCCGGCGATGGCGGCGGCAGCGGCGGCGGCGGCGCCGGCGTTGGAACCGGCCACCAGCACGTGCACATCGCCGCCGCACTGAACGGCGGCGGTCACGGTGTGGAGGGTGCTGCCTTTCAGGCTGGCGTTGTCGTGTTCGGCGATTACTAATGCGACCATGGTTTTTCCTTTAGATGACTTTAGCTTCGGTGCGCAGTTTTGCGACCAGGGTGGCGACGTCCGGTACCTTGATGCCGGCCGAGCGTTTTGCAGGCTCGACGACTTTCAGGGTTTTCAGGCGCGGGGTCACATCGACGCCCAGGTCTTCAGGCTTGGTCACGTCCAGCGGCTTCTTCTTCGCTTTCATGATGTTCGGCAGCGTCACATAGCGCGGCTCGTTCAGGCGCAGGTCGGTGGTGACGATGGCCGGCAGCGTCAGCGCCAGGGTTTCCAGGCCGCCGTCGACTTCGCGGGTCACGGTGACCTTGCCGTCTTCCAGCACCACTTTCGACGCGAACGTCGCTTGCGGCCAACCCAGCAGCGCCGCCAGCATCTGGCCGGTCTGGTTGGAGTCGTCGTCGATCGCCTGCTTGCCCAGGATGATCAGTTGCGGCTGCTCTTTGTCGGCCAGCGCTTTCAGCAGCTTGGCGACCGCCAGCGGCTCCAGCTCGACGGCGGTTTCCACCAGGATGCCGCGGTCGGCGCCGATGGCCATGCCGGTGCGCAGGGTTTCCTGGCACTGGGTCACGCCGCACGACACGGCGACCACTTCGGTGACCTTGCCGGCTTCCTTGAGGCGCATCGCTTCTTCCAGCGCGATCTCATCGAACGGGTTCATCGACATTTTGACGTTGGCGATATCGACGCCTGTGCCGTCGGACTTGACGCGCACCTTGACGTTATAGTCGACCACGCGTTTGACGGGTACCAAGACTTTCATAGCTGTGCCTTTGGGAAAAATAATAAAAATACGAGAATTCGGGACAAATAATGTGGGCTAGATTATATGAGAAATCCGGCCTGCACAAGAAATTAAAGCACGATCGTGCGATTTTTCGCTAGTAGAAATCGTCTAAAAAATAAATCTTTCAGACGATGTTTCTGTAGGAAAAGTAGAAGCAGGCGAGGAACAGTCTTATTTGCGCTGCATCAAAAAGACGAATTCGCGGCCGGTCTGGACATGCGACAACAGGGCGTTGCCGGTCTGCTTGGCGAACGCCTGGAAGTCGCGCACGGAACCAGGGTCGGTCGCCATGATGCGCAGGACTTCGCCGCTCTGCAGCTCGGAGAGGGCTTTTTTGGCCTTCAGGATCGGCAACGGGCAGTTCAGGCCGCGTGCGTCGAGTTCCTTATGGAATTCCATGATTTCGTTTTCAAGTATCGTGTCGCTCATCAAGAACCCACTCGTTTGTTTAGGAGTGACGTCATACTACTCCAATTCGGGTCGAATGACGCGCTGCACCAAAATAGTTCGTTGTACGTTGCAAGTTCGCAACGGGAGCTGGAAAGTATACAACACATCAACACATACGACAACGGCCCGTGTTATACACACGGGCCGCATTGACTCTGCTTTACAGCAAGTTTTTAAGCTTAAGCGCGCTCGCCCACCCATGCCGCGACCGCCGCCAGCGCTCCCGGCAGGCCGCTTGGATCGGTACCGCCGGCCTGCGCCATATCGGGGCGTCCGCCGCCTTTTCCGCCCACTTGTTGTGCGACGAAGTTGACCAGCTCACCTGCCTTGACCTTGGACGTGGCGTCCGCGGTCACGCCGGCAATCAGGCTGACCTTGCCGTCGGCGACGCTGGCCAGCACGATGGCGGCGGTTTTCAGCTTGTCCTTCAGCTTGTCCATGGTCTCGCGCAGGCGCGCCACGTCGGCGCCGTCCAGCGTTGCCGCCAGCACCTTGATGCCGTTGACGTCGACCGCCTGCGTGACCAGCTCGTCGCCCTGGCCCGACGCCAGTTTCGATTTCAGCGCGGCCAGTTCCTTCTCCAGCGCCTTGACGTGGTCCTGCACCTGGCCGATACGCGCGGTCAGTTCCTCCGGCGTCGACTTCAGCGCGGCCGAGGCCTCCAGCAGGCGGCGGTTCATCGATTGCACCAGCGCCAGCGCGCCTTCGCCGGTGACGGCTTCAACGCGGCGGATGCCGGCCGCGACGCCGCCTTCGGCGATGATCTTGAACAGGCCGATGTCGCCGGTGCGCTGCACGTGCACGCCGCCGCACAGCTCTTTCGAGGTGCCGATGTCCAGCACGCGCACTTCGTCGCCGTACTTCTCGCCGAACAGCGCCATCGCGCCGTGCTTGACCGCGTCGTCGAAGGACATGTGCTGCGCCTTGGTCGCGTGGTTTTCCAGGATCTCCTTGTTGACCTTGGCTTCCACCTCGGCGATCTGCTCGGCCGTCAGCGGCGCGTTGTGGCTGAAGTCGAACCGGGTCTTGTCCGGATCGACCAGCGAGCCTTTTTGCGCCACGTGCGAACCCAGCACTTCACGCAGCGCCTTGTGCATCAGGTGGGTCGCCGAGTGGTTGCGGATGGTGCGCGCGCGCTTGGCTTGGTCGACATGGGCGCTGACCGCGTCGCCCACTTTCAGCGCGCCGGATTCCAGCACGCCGTGGTGGCCGAAGACGTCGGCCTGGATCTTCAGCGTATCGCTGACATTGAACGTCGCCGCGCCGGTGCCGATCACGCCCTGGTCGCCGACCTGGCCGCCCGATTCGGCGTAGAACGGCGTGGTGTCCAGCACCACGATGCCGGCCTGGCCGGCCTTGAGTTCCTGCACCGGGGTGCCGGCCGCGTACAGCGCGACGATCTTGCTGCTGTGGCTCAGGTTCTCGTAGCCGACGAATTTGTTTTTCTCGCCCGAGTATTCAACCTTGCTGTCCTTGGTCGACTTGCCGCCCTTGCGCGACAGCTCCTGGCTTTCCTTCAGCGCGGCGTCGTAGCCTTCCTGGTCGAACCTGATATCGCGTTCGCGGCAGATGTCGGCGGTCAGGTCCGGCGGGAAGCCGTAGGTCTCGTACAGCGTGAAGGCGGTGGCGCCGTCGATGCCGGTGCTGTCCTTGGCCAGCTGCGCTTCCAGCACTTTCATGCCGGTTTCCAGCGTCTCGCCGAAACGCTCTTCCTCGGCCTTCAGCATCTGCGCCACGCGGTCCTTGGCTTCCTCCAGCTCCGGATAGGCGCCGCCCATCTCGATCGCCAGGTCGGCCACCAGCTTGTAGAAGAACGGCTTGGTCTGGCCCAGCTTGTGGCCGTGGCGCAGCGCGCGGCGGATGATGCGGCGCAGGACGTAGGCGCGGCCTTCGCTGCCCGGGATCACGCCGTCGACGATCATGAACGCCGAAGCGCGGATGTGGTCGGCGATCACGCGCAGCGATTTGTTTTCCAGGTCGGTGGCGCCGGTTTCGCGCGCAGCGGCCTTGATCAGGGCCTGGAACAGGTCGATCTCGTAGTTCGAGTGCACGTGCTGCAGCACGGCGGCCAGGCGCTCCATGCCCATGCCGGTGTCGACGCACGGCTTCGGCAACTTGTGCATCACGCCCGCTTCGTCGCGGTTGAACTGCATGAACACCAGGTTCCAGATTTCGATGAAGCGGTCGCCGTCTTCGTCGGGCGAGCCTGGCGGGCCGCCCGGAATGTCGGCGCCGTGGTCGTAGAAGATCTCGGTGCACGGACCGCATGGGCCGGTGTCGGCCATCTGCCAGAAGTTGTCCGACGCGTAGCGCGCACCCTTGTTGTCGCCGATGCGGATGATGCGCTCTTTCGGCACGCCCACTTCGTTGGCCCAGATGTCGTAGGCCTCGTCGTCTTCCATGTAGACGGTGACGGTCAGCTTCTCGGCCGGCAGGCCGTAGACCTTGGTCAGCAGTTCCCAGGCGTAGTTGATGGCGTCGCGCTTGAAGTAGTCGCCGAAGCTGAAGTTGCCCAGCATTTCGAAGAAGGTGTGGTGGCGCGCGGTGTAGCCGACGTTTTCCAGGTCGTTGTGCTTGCCGCCGGCGCGCACGCAGCGCTGCACCGAGGTGGCGCGGGTGTACGGGCGGCTGTCGGTGCCGGTGAACACGTCCTTGAACTGCACCATGCCGCTGTTGGTCAGCAGCAGGGTCGGGTCGTTGCCAGGTACCAGGGAGCTGGAACGGACAATCGAGTGACCCTTGGATTCAAAAAACTTGAGAAACTTGTCGCGGATTTCAGATGATTTCATGTCGTAAGCGTTGGTAGCTGGCAAATGCAAAGGGTTGATTATATATGACCGCGCCATGGGCAGGGTCTTAGGCGAAGGTCGGCCCGATCAAATCGATACGGTCGGTGCAAAAGCCGTCCACTCCCCACGACAGGATCTCCCTGCCGCGCGCCGGATCGTTGACGGTATAGCAAAACAGGCCATAGCCGGCCGCCTTGATCTGCGCCGCCAGCTCGGGCGTCAGGTGTTTCTGGTTGGTGTGGATGGCCACGGCGCCCAGTTCCCGCGCCTGCGCCTGCCAATCGGCGGGGATCTGGTCCAGCAGGTAGCCGCGCGGCAGCTCCGGCGCCGCATCGCGGGCGGCGGCCAGCGCCGCGAAGCTGAACGAGGACAGCAGCGGGATCGCGGCCGGGTCGCCGGCGGCGAGTTCGGCCTGGTAGCTGTCGCGTGTCACTTTTGCAACCCAAGCGCCGGTTTCCGCCTCAAAACCGTCGGCCGGCTTGATTTCCACGTTCATCCAGATGTGCTGCTCCTTGCAATAATCGATGAACTGGGTGAAGAATGGTACCGGTTCATCGCGGAATTGTGGACCGAACCAGCTGCCGGCGTCCATTCCGGCCAGGTCGATGGCGTCGGTGTCCGGCACGCTGCCCTGCCCGGCCACCGTGCGGCCGAAGTCGGGATCGTGCATCACCATGCCGATGCCGTCGCGCGACAGCATCACGTCGAACTCGACGGCGCGGAAGCCGTAGGCCAGCCCGGCGCGCAGGCCGGCGACCGTATTTTCCGGCGCCAGCGTGCCGCCGCCGCGGTGTGCAACAATTTTTGGGTAGGGCCACATGGCTTTGCCTCGGAAGATAGTTATGGCAATGATATCAACACTATCACGAATGGCGCTCGCCGTGCTGCTGGCGTGGCCCGCCGCCGGCCTGGCCGAGCCGCTGACGCAGGAACTGGTGGTGGCCCGCGCCGCCATCCTGTACGCCGACCGCATGGCCAGGCTGCGGATCGACGCCGACCCGCGCTTCATCGACCGCGTGCGCGGCATCGCCCTGCCCCTGATCGCCCAGGCCAGGCGCGACTACCCCGACACCGCGCAATGGAACTGGGAAGTCCACACCACCGACGACCCGGACCAGAACGCCGACTGCATGGCCGGCGGCAAGATCCTGGTCAGCAAGGCCTACGTCGAGCGCCTGGCATTGGGCGACGCCGAAGTGGCGATGCTGCTGGCGCACGAGATCGAGCACGCCGCCCTGCACCACAACCTGAAGGAATACCAGCAGGCGATCCGGCTGCAGCCGCGCTGGGCCGGGCGCCCCTTCATCGAACTGGAAGACGCGGTGGACAACGACCGCGAGCTGATGGCCCTGCTGGCCCAGACCAATTACGAACAGGAAGAGGAAGCCGACCGCGAAGGCTTGCGGCTGGCGTGGCGCGCGGGCTGGCCGGCGGCGCGGCTGTCGGGGTATTTTAAAAAGATGGTGCGCGCCAGCGACTGGCCGCGCCGCACCAAAGCCGATTATCCATCGCCTGCCAGCCGCTGGTCGGCGGCGCGTTCATTGGCCGCCACCTTGCAAAAAAATGATGTGCAACCGACCGACTGAGCCACTACACTAGCGGCCTGATTGGATTACTCAAAAGGTTAAACACATCATGACAGCTCCAAAAGCGCTAGGCCATATCCGCGTGCTCGACCTGAGCCGCGTGCTGGCGGGACCGTGGTGCTCGCAGAACCTGGCCGACCTCGGCGCCGACGTCATCAAGATCGAACGGCCCGGCAGCGGCGACGACACCCGCGCCTGGGGCCCGCCGTACGCGCGCGACGCCGACGGCCAGGACACCACCGAAGCGGCCTACTACCTGGCCGCCAACCGCGGCAAGCGCTCGGTGACGATGGACATCGCCAGCGCCGAAGGCCAGGCCTTGCTGCGCGAACTGGTGCTGCATTGCGACGTGGTGCTGGAGAACTACAAGGTCGGCCAGCTGAAGCGCTACGGCCTCGACTACGATTCGCTGAAGGCGATCAAGCCGGACCTGGTCTACTGCTCGGTCACCGGCTTCGGCCAGGACGGCCCGTACGCGCACCGCGCCGGCTACGACTTCCTGATCCAGGGCATGGGCGGGCTGATGTCGGTGACCGGCGAGCGCGACGACCTGCCCGGCGGCGGCCCGCAAAAAGCCGGTGTCGCGCTGACCGACCTGATGACCGGCATGTACGCGACCATCGCCATCCTGGCCGCGCTGACGCACCGCGACCGCAGCGGCGAAGGCCAGTACATCGACATGGCGCTGCTGGACGTGCAGGTGGCGATGCTGGCCAATATGGGCAGCAACTACCTCAACAGCGGCAAGCCGCCCAAGCGCTGGGGCAACGCGCATCCGAACATCGTGCCGTACCAGACCTTCCAGTGCGCGGACGGCTACATCATCGTCGCCACCGGCAACGACGGCCAGTATCAGAAGTTCGTCGAAGTCGGCGGACGGGGCGAGCTGGCGTTCGACCAGCGCTACGCCACCAATCCGCAGCGCGTCAAGAACCGCGACGAGCTGGTGCCGCTGCTGGCGGCGATGGTGCTGGCGCGGCCGCGCGACTTCTGGATCGAGAAGCTGGAAGCGGTCGGCGTGCCCTGCGGTCCGATCAACAACCTCGACGACGTCTACAAGAATCCGCAAGTGCTGGCGCGCGAGCTGGTGATGGAAGTGCCGCATCCGACGGCCGGCAAGGTCAAGCTGGTGCGCAGCCCGATGAAGATGTCAGGCTCGCCGACCGGCAACGCGGTCGCCCCGCCGCTGCTGGGCCAGCACACCACGGAAATCTTGCGCGGCCTGCTGGGCCGCAGCGACGACGAGATCGCCGCCTTGCACGCCAAGGGAGTACTGTAGTGGTCACGCTGGAAGACATCACCGCCAGGAATTTCGAAGCGTTCATGGACATGGAGCTGCCCGAGCACCAGCGCGGCTTCCTGGCCAGCAACGCCTTCTCGATCGCGCAAGCCAAGTTCTACGCCGACTACATCCCGCGCGGCATCTACAGCGACGGCCTGCCGGCCGGCTTCCTGCTGTACGACCGCGCGTCGAACGACAACCCGGGCGAATACGGCATCTACCGTTTCATGGTGGACTACGCGCAGCAAGGCAAAGGCATCGGCCGCCAGGCGATGACGCTGCTGCTGGAAGAGTTGAAGGCCAAGCCCGACGTCCAGCTGATCACGATCTGCTACAAGCCCGACAACGCCTCGGCCCGCCGGTTCTACAAAAGCTTCGGCTTCAAGGAAACCGGCCTGGACGAAATCGGCGAAATGATCGCCGTCATCGAACCCTAAAACCGGTGTCAGTGCCGACATTCGGACAAATCGCAAAAATACGGAACTTCTCAGTTTTAAAAAGTTCCCTAATGTCCGAATGTCGGCACTGACACCGAAGTTTAGGCAGTGCGCGCCATGTCGATGAAGGCGCGCAGGGCGGACGACATTTGCCGCTGGCGCGGATAGTACATCATCAGCCCGTTCGTCGGCGGACACCAGTCTTCCAGCACGCGCACCAGCTTGCCTTCGGCGATCAGCGACACTAGCTTGTGCTCGGGCAGGAAGGTCAGCGCGACGCCGTCGACCGCCGCCCGCGTCGCCAGCTGCGAATCGCCCACCGACAGCCGCCCCGGCACGTCCACCTCCAGCGCCACGCCATCCTTGGCCAACTCCCATTTGTAGACGCTCCCGCTCGGGAAACGATAGCGCACGCAGTTGTGCCGCGCCAGGTCGTCGGGGTGGCGCGGCACGCCATGCCGCTTGAGATACGCCGGCGAGCCCACCACCACAAAGCGCTGCGCCGGCCACACCGGCACCGCGATCATGTCCTCCGGCACATGCTCCGCATAGCGTATGCCGACGTCGAACCCGCGGCCGACGATATCGACCATGCCGTCGTCGCTGACGATATCAAGACTGATGTCGGGATAGGCGTCGAGGTAGCGCTGGATCAACGGCCCGATCACCATCACCGCCGCGTCGCGCGAGCTGTTGATGCGCAACGTGCCGGCCGGCGAGGCGCGGAACAGATTCATCTCCTCCAGCGCCATGCCGACGTCGCCGAGCGCCGGCTGCAACCGTTCCAGCAGATGCTTGCCCGCCTCGGTCAGCGCCACACTGCGCGTGGTGCGGTTGAACAGGCCGACGCCCAGGCGGTCCTCCAGCGTGCGCACCGCATAACTGACGGCGGACGCCGACAACGCCAGCTCGGAAGCGGCCTTGCGGAAACTGCCGTGACGCGCCACGGCGGCGAACACGGCCAGATGGGAGAGATTGTCGAGTTGCATCGATTATGCCAATTTCCTGTTCAATACATGCAGGCATACCCGCTTGTTTCCTACACATCCCGGCAATTATAGTGCAGACAAGGGCGACAATCGTTCGCCACAACAAAGGAGTTTCCATGTTCCATGCACACGGCTATGCCGCGCACGATCCACATTCCCCGCTGGTCCCCTTCACCTTCGAGCGCCGCGCGCCGAACCTCAACGATGTGGTGATCGAGATTCTCTACACCGGCGTCTGCCATTCCGATCTGCACCAGGCCCACAACGACTGGGGCGGCTCGCTGTACCCGATGGTGCCGGGCCACGAAATCATCGGCCGCGTCACGCAGGTCGGCGGCGGCGTGCACAAGTTCAAGGTCGGCGACCTGGCCGGCGTCGGCTGCATGGTCGACTCCTGCCGCCATTGCGAGGCGTGCAAGGAAGACCTGGAGGTCTATTGCGAGGAAGGTGTGACCGTCACCTACAACGGCAAGGAACGCGGCAGCGGGCAACCGACGTTCGGCGGCTACTCCGACCTCATCGTGGTCGACGAGCATTTCGTGGTCAAGGTCTCGCCCAAGCTGGACCTCAAAGCCGTGGCGCCGCTGCTGTGCGCCGGCATCACCACCTACTCGCCGCTGCGCCACTGGAAAGTCGGGCCGGGCCAGAAGGTCGGCGTGATCGGGCTGGGCGGACTGGGTCACATGGGCGTCAAGTTCGCCAAGGCGCTGGGCGCGACCGTGGTGATGATCACCACCTCGCCGGACAAGGGCAAGGATGCGCAACGCCTGGGCGCGGACCAGGTGCTGGTCTCCACCGATCCGGCGGCGATGAAGGCGCACGGCAACAGCTTCGACTTCCTGCTCAACACCATTCCGGTGTCGCACGACATCAATCCGTATCTGGCGCTGCTGCGGCGCGACCGCACGATGGCGATGGTCGGCGTGCTGACGGAGCTGGACCCGCCGCCCAACGGCGTCAGCCTGATCATGGGCCGCAAATCGGTGGCCGGCTCGGCCATCGGCGGCATGAAGGAAACCCAGGAAATGATGGACTTCTGCGCCGAGCACGGCATCGTCAGCGACGTCGAGATGATCGCCATCCAGGACATCAACCGGGCCTATGAGCGACTGGTGAAAAACGACGTCAAATACCGCTTCGTGATCGACATGGCCACGCTGAAAAACGAGGTGTACTAAATTTTTCGGCCGGGCAACAACGCTGTTTTGCATCGAGTCCGGCCGCGATGCCACTCCCTACCGGCTAGCCCACATCCCGCTTCAGCTCCTGGATCTGGCAGTGCATCTGCATGACCGCGTTTTTCAGTTGCGCGGACAGGTGGGGGACGTTCAGGCAGACTTGCCGCGCGCGCTCGGCCAGGCGCTCCATGTCGCTGACCAGCTTGGCGATGCGCGGCGCGTCCTGCGACAGCAAGACCGCCCGCGCCGTGTCGGCATGGCGGTCCAGCCGCTGGATGCTGTCGCGCAGCTCGCCGGGCATGTCGCGCTCGACCGAACAGGCTTGCGCCGCCATGCCGATGGCCTGCTCAAGCAAGTGGCCGCGATGCTGTATATCGTTTATCTGTTGCATGATGAGGTCTCCTCTGTCGTTCCAGGCACAGGCGTGCCAGTGCGGATTCGACAGCGGGAAAGCTCATCAGTTTCAGGCGACCGCCACCCTACTGACGCAGATCAGATCTGCGGCGATTTAACCACGCCGCCACGACAAAACCGACAACCCTCATCGCTCTTGTCCAGGACGCATTTATTCATGAGCTAGCCGTGTGGCCCATCTTTCAAGCGTTCTGTTAGTATGGATCAACACCATCTCCGCACTGGTAAAACAGAGATATGGATAGTCCCCAGCATTCCGCACGCAGGTACGCCACAGGAGCTCAGCCGGATGCTGAGGAGTACGCCACGCAACGAAAAGAGGCTACGGACATGGAAGTCTCCGCCTTCGATCAGATCTTCGCCGGCAGTCCCTATTTCGTCTTTTCCATCGACGAAGCCGGCCGCCTGCTGGCCATGAATCCGCACGCCCAAACCGCGCTCGGCCCGCTGATCGGGCACACGCCGGCGGCCGCGCTGTACGCCACCTGGGCGCTGCCGATGCTGCAAAACGAAGCCCTGCCCATCGCCCGCATGCGCGGCTACTGGCGCGGCGAAGTCGAGCTGATCGGCGCCGACGGCGGCAGCCACCTGGTCACGCAGAACATCGAATGGCGCGCCGCCGACCAGCCGCCGTGCTTCCTGTGCCAATCCTACCGGCTCGACGACTACGACGTGTTTGAATCGCGGCTGCGCTTCAAGCGCCTGTTCGAAGCGCATCCGCAACCGATGTGGGTGTACGATCTGGAAACGTTGCGATTTATCGTGGTCAACGCCGCCGCCATCGCCAGCTACGGCTATACCGAGGCCGAGTTTCTCGACATGACCATCCGCGACATCCGCCCGCCGCAACAGCTCGACCGGCTGGCCGCCAACCTGGCGACGGCGCCGGCGCGCGGCCCGGAGCAAGCCGGCAGCTGGACCCACATCAAGCGCGACGGCAGCCAGATCGAGGTGGAGATCTCCTCGCACTCGGTGACCATCGCCGGCCGGCCGGCGCGGCTAGTGGTGGCGCACGACATCACCGAGCGCCTGGCGCTGGAGGCGGCGCTGCACGCATCGCGCGAGCTCAAGCAACTGGTCATCAACCACATCCCGCACCAGATCTTCTGGAAGGGACTGGACGGCGCCTATATCGGCTGCAACAGCGTGTTTGCGGAATTTGCCGGCCTGGCCGCCAACAGCCAGGTGGTCGGCAAGCACGACGAGGATTTCCCGTGGGCCCACAACGCCGCCGCCATCCACGCGGACGACCGCCGCATCATCGCCAGCGGCCAGCCCCAGCTGAACCTCGAAGACCACATGACCCTGGCCGACGGCTCGCTGCACTGGTACCTGATCAACAAGCTGCCGCTGCACGACCGGCACGGCAGCATCGTCGGCGTGCTGGGCACGATCGAGGACATCACCGAACGCAAGCAGGCCGAACTGACGCTGCAGCTGCGCGGCCGCGCGCTGGAGGCCAGCATCAACGCCATCGTCATCACCGCGCACTCCCCCGATGGCGAGCTGATCGAATATGCCAATCCCGCCTTCGCCCGCCTGTTCGGCCATCCGCCCGCCGCCGTGCAGGGGCGCAGCCTGGAGATGCTGCTGGGCCAGGACCAGCAGGACGAGGACCGGCGCGCGCTGGCGGCCGCGATGCAATCGCAGCAGGAAGTGACGCTGCTGCTGCGCACCGCCCACCGCGACGGCGCCCAACTGTGGACCCAGCTGCACGTGGCGCCGGTGCGCGGCGCCGCCGGCGGCATCGACCACCATGTCTGCGTGCTGACCGACATGACCTCCACCATCGACTACCAGGCCCAGCTGGAGCACCAGGCCAGCCACGACGCGCTGACCGGCCTGCCCAACCGCGCGCTGCTGGGCGACCGCATGACGCAGGCGATCAGCTATGCCCAGCACTACGGCCACGGCCTGTGGCTGGTGTTCATCGACCTCGACAATTTCAAGCTGGTCAACGACAGCCTGGGCCACCAGTCCGGCGACGAGCTGCTGTGCACCGTCGCCAACCGGCTGCGCGCCTGCATCGGCGACAGCGACACCGTGGCGCGGCTGGGCGGCGACGAATTCCTGCTGCTGTTGCCGGACGCCGGCGACCGTCCCATGGCCGGCCTGCTGCAGCGCGTGCAGGACGCGGTGGCGGCGCCGGTGGCGCTGGGCCAGCAGCTGTTCACCGTCACCTGCAGCATCGGCGTCAGCGTCTACCCGGCCGACGGCGCCGAGCCGCAGCAATTGCTCAAGCATGCCGACATCGCCATGTACCGCGCCAAGGAGGCGGGCCGCAACCAGGTGCAGTTCTACGAATCGGCGATGCACGCCCGCATCGCCGAGCGCGCGATGATCGAGGCCGAACTGCGGCACGCGCTGGCGCGCCAGGAACTAAGCCTGGCCTACCAGCCCAAGATCGACCTGCGCAGCGGCGCGGTGGTCGGCATGGAGGCGCTGCTGCGCTGGACCCATCCGGCCATGGGCATGGTGTCGCCGGCGCGCTTCATCGGCGTGGCGGAAGAGACCGGACTGATCGTCGCCATCGGCCGCTGGGTGCTGCGCACCGCCTGCGCGCAAAACGCCGCCTGGCAGGCGGACGGGCTGACGCCGCTGCGGGTGGCGGTCAACCTGTCGGCGCGCCAGTTCCGCGATCCGGCGCTGGCCGGCGAAATCCGCGCCGCCCTGAGCGACAGCGGCCTCGATGCGCAATACCTGGAACTGGAGTTGACCGAGAGCTTGATGATGCACAACGTCAACGACGCCGTGGCCACGGTGGAAAGTCTCAAGCAGCTCGACATCGCGCTCTCGATCGACGATTTCGGCACCGGCTATTCCAGCCTGGCCTATCTGAAGCAATTCCCGGTCGACTACCTGAAGATCGACCAGTCCTTCGTGCGCGAGATGCTGACCGAGCCCAAGGTGGCCGCCATCGTGCGCTCGGTGATCGCGCTCGGCCACAGCCTGGGCTTCAAGATCATCGCCGAGGGCGTGGAGACGGAAGCGCAGCTGGCCTATCTGCGGCGCTACCAGTGCGACGAGATGCAGGGCTATTACTTCAGCCGCCCGCTGGCGCCGGACGCCTTTGCCGGGCTGCTGCGCGAGGAGCGCAGCCTGCCGCCGCCCGCCAGCGCGTCGGAGCCGCAGCGCACCCTGCTGCTGCTGGACGACGAGCCCAGCATCCTGGCGGCGCTGAACCGCCTGTTCCGCGCCGACGGCTACCGCGTGCTGCGCGCCAACACCGCCGCGCAAGCCTTCGACCTGCTGGCCATGCACCAGGTGCACGTGGTCATCAGCGACCAGCGCATGCCGGTCATGAACGGCACCGAGTTCCTCAGCCGCGTCAAGGATCTCTATCCCGGCACCGTCCGCATCATCCTGTCCGGCTATACGGAGCTCGATTCGGTGCTCAACGCCATCAACCGCGGCGAGGTCTACCGCTTCTACACCAAGCCCTGGGACGACCAGACGCTGCGCGACAACATCCGCGAAGCCTTCCAATACCATCAGCTGATCCACGGCCGCGCGCAGGAAGCCGTGCCGCCGGAATAGCCATCAGCGCTCGGCCGGCGCCAGCGGCGCCAGGCCGCGCAGCCGCAGCGCCACCAGCAAGGCCAGCGCCAGCGCCGCGCCCAGCACCATCACCACGCCCGGCCAGGCCGCGCGGCCCCACATGATGCCGGTGGCCGAGCCGACCACGCTCGATCCCAGATAATAGAAGAACAGATACAGCGCCGACGCCAGCGACTTGTTGCTGGTCGCGCGCCGCCCCACCCAGCTGCTGGCCACCGAGTGCGTGGCGAAAAAGCCGTAGGTGAACAGCGCCACGCCGGCGACGATCAGCGGCAGCCAGTTCGACAAGGTCAGCAGCAGGCCGGACAGCATGATGGTCATCACCACCCACAGCACATGGCGGCGGCCGAAGCGGTCCGCCAGCCGCCCCGCCCACACCGAGCTGTAGATCCCCAGCAGGTAGAGGAAGGACACCGCGCCGACCAGGCTCTGGCTCAGGCCGAACGGCGCGCCCAGCAAGCGGTACGCGATGTAGTTGTACAGGCTGACGAACGCGCCCATCAGCAGGAACGCCAGCGCGAACAGCCACGGCAGGCCGGCGTCGGACAGGTGCTGCCTGAAGCCTCCCGGCAGCGCGCGCCAGCCGCCGCTGGCCGGCACGAAATGGCGCGATACCGGCAGGCTGCGCCAGAACTCCCACGCCGCCAGCAGCCCGGCCACGCCGACCGCGCCCAGCGCCAGCCGCCACGAGAAATGGTCGCTCAACACCGAAGTGATCACGCGCCCCGCCATGCCGCCGAAGGCGCTGCCGCTGATGTACAAGCCCATCGACAAGCCCAGCGAAGTCGGTTCGATCTCCTCGCCCAGGTAGGCCATGGCGATGGCCGGCATGCCGCCCAGCGCGACGCCGAGCAAGGCGCGCATGGCCAGCAATTGCGGATAGCTGTGCGCGAACGCGCACAGGATGGTCATCAGCGCCGAGATCGCCATCGCCGCCACCATCAGCGGCTTGCGGCCCAGCCGCTCCGACAGCGCGCTCGACGCCACCAGCGACACCGCCAGCGCGCCGGTCGACACCGACAGCACCATGCTGCTCTGCGCCGCGCTCAGCGCGAATTCGTGCGACAGCAACGGCATCAGCGGCTGCACGCAGTACAACAGGGCGAAAGCGGAAAAGCCGCCAAAGAACAGCGCGCGGTTGCTGCGCTTGAATTCAGGGCTGCCGGCGGCGATGCGGGGCGCCGGCATGGCGGTGGCGAGTGACATGGTGTGCGTCCAGTGAGAGATACGATGACTTCATCATAGGATTGCGCCGAATCACTGTCCAATATATATTTAAGCCGTTAGTCATACTTTAAAAAGATAACTAAAATGGAATTACGCCATCTGCGCTACTTTGTCGCGGTCGCCGAAGAGCTGAGTTTTACCCGCGCCGCCGAGCGCCTGCACATCGGCCAGCCGCCGCTGAGCCACCAGATCCAGATGCTGGAAGCCGAAGTGGGCGCTCAGCTGCTGGAGCGCAGCAAGCGCTGGGTGCGCCTGACGGAAGCGGGCAAACTGTTCCTGGACGACGCCCGCCGCGTGCTGTCGCTGTCCGAGCAGGCGATGCAGACCGCGCGCCGGGCCGAGCGCGGCGAAGCCGGCGAATTGCGCGTCGGCTTCACCTTCTCCACCCCGCTGACGCCGCTGTTCGCGACCGTCATCAACCGCTACCGCCAGCGCTATCCGGGCGTGACCCTGACCTTGCGGGAGATGTCGACCCTGGGCCAGATCGACGCCATCGCCAACCGGGAACTGGACCTGGGGCTGGTGCGGCCGCCGGAGTCGACCTTGCCCGACGCGGTGGAGTTGACGATCTTGCGGCGCGATCCGCTGGTGCTGGTGCTGCCGGTCGACCATCCGCTGGCGGCACAGGAGTCGGTCGCGGTGCGCGACCTGGAAGGCCAGCCGCTGGTGATGTACCCGGAGAGCGCGGGCACCGGCATCCATCCGCAGATTTTCCGGCTGTTCCGCGAGGCCGGCTTCAAGCCGACCATTGCCATGGAGGCCGGCGAGGCCTCCACCATCATCGGCCTGATCGCGGCCGGCTGCGGCATCTCGCTGTTGCCCAGCTCGTTCGACATCATCCGCATGAGCGGCGTCTGCTACCGTCCGCTGGCCGATGCCGAGGCCACCACCGCGCTGTTCCTGGCCAGGCGCAAGGATGGGATTTCACCGCTGGTCGCGGCCTTCGTCGCCGTGGCGACGGAAGCCGCGGCAGCCTAGGAGTAATCCGCGTCCAGCTCGGAGCCGGCGTAGTTCTCCAGTTCCGCGAACAGCGTTTTCATCGCCGTGCGGCCCTTGATGTTCTGGATCACCGTGCAGCTGGCGCGATAGCTGGCGATGCGCTCCAGCAGCACCGGATGGTGCTGCACCGGCACCTTGGCCAGCAGCGCGGCCCAGCCCTCCTCGTAGTCCGGCTTGTTCTTGCGCACCGACTTGACGAAGCGCTCGAACTCCTTTTGCCCGGTGCGCGCGACGATGCGGCCGCCGCCCTCGATGGCGAAGATGATGGCCAGCGCGATCACGCCTTCGGCGTTGAGGTCGGCGTCGCTGACCGGGCCTTCGGTATTGTGGCGGCGCAGCCAGCCGGCCAGCCGCACCACGGCCTGCACTTCCTTGCGCTGCTTGAACTGCACCGCGTAGCGCGCGCTGCCGTCCCAGTTCTGGTTCGGATCGGTCTGGCAGATGTCGATGAACTTGTCGCGCAGCCGGCGCGCCGCGTACACCGGATCGGTATCGTACTCGCCGACCAGCGCATCCTCCGGCAAGGCCGACAGCTCCTTGATCATGCGGAAGCCGATCTGGAACACGTGCTCGGCGCCCTCGTCGATCAGCAAGTCCAGCGCCGCCAGGTCGTCCTGGTTCGGCAGCGCGTGGTCCAGCCCCAGCGACACGCCGCCCACCGTCAGCTGCAGCGCTTTCTGGATGCCCTCGGCGGTGCGGTCGTTGGTGAATTTCTCGGCCACCATGGCCGTGATGCCGGTCAGTTCATCGGCCAGCGCATAGGCGGCGTCATCGTCCGGATGGGCCACCAGTTGCTGGATGGCGCGCGTCAGGCGCGGCAGGTTCTCTACGACTAATGCTGGAAGCATGTATCAGACTTCCATCAAGAGAAGATGCCGCCGCCGACGCTGCGGCGCGTCGCCGACCTGGCGCTGCGGGTCGATGGCACCTGCTTGCGCAGGCGGTACAGCAATTCCTTGGTCGAGCGCTGCAGGAAGGCCGGCTCGTCGTCCGGGTCGTCGCTGAACTCGGCGTCGGCCAGGTCGGCGCTGTGGCGGAATTCCGGGAACAGCTCGAACAGCGCGCGGTCCCAGCCGTCTTCCGACGCCTGCGCCAGCGCGATCGCCAGCGGCACCACGTCGTTGTCGGACGAGGTCTGGCCGGTCAGGTACGGGCCCTTGGAGATGATCTCGCCGGCCACTTCCAGGATTTCCTTCGGCGCCATCGAGAACAGGATGGCGAACGCGGTCGCGCCGTGGTCGGTCGCCGAGGCGGCCGCCAGCAGCTCGTGGCGGCGCTCTTCGTCGTCGGTCGAGAACACCACGCCGTGGATGTGGGCGAACAGCGATTCGGCGATGCGCTCCGGATCGTCCTCGATCAGGTCGTCCGGCCAGGTCGCGGCGAAGAAGGCCAGGCTGTCGGCCCAGGCCTTGGCCGGCACCAGCAGCGTCGCCAGCGACATCTTGCCGCCGTCGAAGCCGGCCAGGTGCAGCGCCGTCACTTGCGGCGGGATGTTGTTCAACACTTCCACCACCGCCAGGTCGCCGTACTGGTCGGCCGCCTCGGCGAAGGCTTGCTCGGCGTGGCCCAGCGAGCCGGCCAGCACCAGTTCGGTCACTTGCTTGCTGAGCGCCGGCAGATTGCTTTTGCTGTCGTCGGACATGGTTTAATCCTCCTTGTCGAACATTTGGGCGAAGTCGTCGGTCGCGTTGTCTTCGTCCTCGATATCGTCGCCGTCGTCGTTGGCCGACAGTTGTTCCAACGATTGATCGTCATCGTCCCACTTGCGCGGATTCTTGTAGAGGAAGGCGGTGATGATCGCCTGGCGCGCCAGGTCCGGCAGGTTTTCTTCCAGCGCGGCGTACATGCGGGCCGCCTCTTCGCCCTTGCACGAGGCCATCGAGAACACCCGTCCGGCGTCGCCGAACTCGTAGTCCTCGGCCTCGGCCAGCAAGCCCTTCGGGTTGCTGAACTCGATGTGGTCGACCAGCGCGAAGGCCAGCATGTTGACATCCTCGATGCCGCCGCCGCTGGCATATTCGGACACCAGCGCGGCTATCATGCGCTGGTAGTTCTTGTGATCCGGCGGATCGCCCAGGATGCCCTCGATCTGGCCTTCAAGCTCACGCGATTGATAGGCGAATTCAGGGTGTACTTTTCTAGACATTGCTTGCTTTCTGTTGGATGGCCGGCTCAGGCCGGTGGCAGCACGGTGCCATGCAGGTTGAACACCGAACGCCACAACTGGTAGGCTTCCGCTTCCGTATCGAGGATGATGCGGTGGTTCACGCTCTGGTTGTATTCCTCGCGCTTGACCGGATCGGACAGGATTTCGTAGGCCTTGGTGATGCTCTTGAAGCGCGCCTCCGCGCCCGGCGCCTGGTTGCGGTCCGGGTGGAAACGCATCGCCAGCGAGCGGTAAACCTTCTTGATTTCGTCGTCGGTGGCGTTAGGCGCGATACCCAGTGTGTTGTAATAATTTTCCATTTGGGAAACTCCGGGCCGTGTTGCCGAAACAATTAAAGATGAATTATACCCGTGTGGCCGCCCCAAATTCCGCAGAGCCCGCCGCAATGCAGCATTTCCCCCTCAGTCCGCAGGAGGGATACGGTAAAATGCCCCTTACTCGAACTTTTGCAAAGCCAACTTTTCAGATGAGCAACGACAAAAACAGCCCAGCGCCCGTCCTGACCTCCAATTTCCTGCGCGCCATCGTCGAATCCGACCTGGCCGCCGGCACCCACGTCCGCGAGGGCATGCCGAGCGTGATCACCCGCTTCCCGCCGGAGCCGAACGGCTACCTGCACGTGGGCCACGCCAAATCGATCTGCCTGAACTTCGGCCTGGCGCGCGACTACCAGGGCCGCTGCAACCTGCGCTTCGACGACACCAACCCGGCCAAGGAAGAGCAGGAATACGTCGACACCATCATCGACAGCGTCAAGTGGCTGGGCTTTCATTACGACTATCCGAAGGCCGGCGGCGGCGTCGAGCATCACCTGCACTACGCCAGCGACTACTTCGACCAGCTGTACGCGATGGCCGAGTACCTGATCGAGCAAGGTTTCGCCTACGTCGACAGCCAGTCGGCCGACGACATGGCGGCCAACCGCGGCAATTTCAACACCCCGGGCAAGAACTCGCCGTTCCGCGACCGTCCGGCCGCCGAATCGCTGCAGCTCTTCCGCGACATGAAGGCCGGCAAATACGCCGACGGCGAGCACATCCTGCGCGCCAGGATCAGCGACGACGCCATGGCCTCGCCGAACATGAATATGCGCGACCCGGCCATCTACCGCATCCGCCACGCCCACCACGTGCGCACCGGCGACGCCTGGTGCATCTACCCGATGTACGACTACACGCACCCGATCTCGGACGCGCTGGAAAACATCACCCACTCGATCTGCACGCTGGAGTTCCAGGACCACCGCCCGTTCTACGACTGGCTGCTGGAAACCCTGTCGGCGGGCGGCTTCTTCAAGCTGCCGGTGCCGCGCCAGTACGAGTTCTCGCGCCTGAACCTGACCTATGTGATCACCAGCAAGCGCAAGCTGCGCCAGCTGGTCGACGAAAAGATCGTCGACGGCTGGGACGATCCGCGCATGCCGACCATCGTCGGCCTGCGCCGCCGCGGCTACACGCCGGAAGCGATCCAGTTGTTCTGCGAGCGCATCGGCGTCACCAAGTCGGACGGCTGGATCGACATGAGCACGCTCGAAGGCTGCCTGCGCGAAGACCTGGATCCGAAGGCGCCGCGCGCCACCGCCGTGCTGCGTCCGCTCAAGCTGATCATCGACAACTACCCTGAAGGCCAGAGCGAGGAATGCACCTCGCCGGTCCATCCGCACCACCCGGAGATGGGCGTGCGCACCTTCCCGATCACGCGCGAGCTGTGGATCGAGGAAGAGGACTTCATGGAAGTGCCGAGCAAGGGCTATTTCCGCTACTACCCGCCGGTCGACGACAAGCCGGGCAGCCGCGTGCGCCTGCGCCACGGCTACGTGACCGAATGCACCGGTGTCGACAAGGATGACAACGGCAAGGTGGTCGCCGTGCACGTCAACTACTTCCCGGACTCCAAGTCGGGCACGCCGGGTTCGGACAACTACAAGGTCAAGGGCAACATCCACTGGGTCTCCGCCGCCACCGCGCTGGAAGCCGAGGTGCGCCTGTACGACCGCCTGTTCACCGACGCCCAGCCCGACGCCGGCGGCAAGGATTTCATCTCGCTGCTGAACCCGAACGCCAAGGAAGTGGTGAGCGCCTACCTCGAGCCGGGCATGAGCGCGGCGCAGCCCGACCAGCGCTTCCAGTTCGAGCGCCACGGCTATTTCGTCGCCGACCGCGTCGACTCCACGCCAGGCAAACCGGTGTTCAACCGCATCGTCACGCTGAAGGACAGCTGGGTCGCCAAGTAGGCGCGGCGCGCCTGGAAAACCGGTGCCGGCCCTTGTGGTAAGCACCGGTTTTTTTTATTATCGAGACGTCCAGGACAGGTAGCAATTTTATAAAATTACTTGACTTGCATGTACAAACTTTCCTATATTCAAAAGTCCTAATCCACAGGAGTTGCTTCAAGCAATTAGCCATGGCGGCATTCCTCATCCAAAAACAGCTGTTCTCCCCGTCCAAGCCGGTGTGGTGGGCGGGGGTGATGTTGTCGCTGGGGATAGGCGCGCTGTTTTACGTCGCCGCCTACCGGACCATCGAGCACGATGCCGGTGAGCGCTTTTTGCAACAAGCCCGCAACGCCCAATACAATATCAATTCGCGCATCAACGCCTATACCGACGTGCTGCGCGGCACCGCCAGCTTCTTTCGCGCCGCCGAGCATGTCGAACGCGCCGCCTTTCACCGCTATGTCGACGGGCTGGACATCCAGCACCAGTTCCCGGCGCTGGACAACATCAACTACGCGCAGTACGTGACCGACGCCGGGCGCGAAGCCTTCGAGCACAAGACGCGCCACAGCGGCGACGGCCAGCCGCAGGGCTATCCGGACTTCGGCATCAGCCCGCCCGAGCGCCGCGATGAATACTGGGTGTTGACGATGATCGAGCCCCTGCCCGAGTTCCGCGAAAAAATCGGCCGCGACATCGGCTACCGCGCGCCGGTGGCGCGCGCGCTGGCGCAGGGGCGCGACACGGGCGAGCTGAGCGCATCGGGCATGCCGATCGACAGCGTGCACCAGCCGCAGGGCGCCGGACTGGCGCTGCGGCTGCCGATCTACCGTTCCGACCTGCCGACCGACAGCGTGGCGCAGCGCCGCGCCGCCTACCTCGGCTCGGTGGGCATCGGCTTCAGCGTACCGCGCCTGACGCAGGCGGCGCTGGAGCAGATGCAGGTGCGCGATGTGCGCCTGGTGCTGTACGACAGCGGCGACAGTACCCTGGGGCTGGCCTCGCAATCCCGCATGCAGTTGTTCGACAGCAAGCCAGGCAGCGCCGTGCTGCGGCCGGCGGAGATGTTCAACATCGTGCTGCCGATCCACTTCAACAGCCGCCGCTGGAGCGCCCATTTCAGCGCGCCCAAGGCAATGTGGTACAGCCGCTTCGACACCTGGCTGCCGTGGCTGGCGCTGCTGTGCGGCTTCGTCGGCTCGCTGCTGTTCTACCTGCTGTTCCACACGCTGTCGTCGTCGCGCATGCGGGCCATCAAGATGGCCAAGGCGATGACCAAGGAATTGCGCGACAGCCAGGCCAAGCTGCAGCAGTCGCACCACAAGCTGCGCCGCCTGGCCGCGCACGCGGACCAGATCAAGGAACAGGAACGCAAGCGCATCGCGCGCGAAATCCACGACGACCTGGGCCAGAATCTGCTGGTACTGCGGATCGAGGCCGACATGCTGGCCACCCGCACCCGCCACCGCCATCCGCGCCTGCACGCGCGCGCGCGCAGCACGCTGAGCCAGATCGACAGCACCATCAAGAGCGTGCGCCACATCATCAACGACCTGCGTCCCAACGTGCTGGACCTGGGCTTGAACGCGGCGGTCGAATGGCAGATCGCCCAGTTCCGCCAGCGCTCCGGCATGGTGTGCGAGTTGATCGAGCACCAGCAGGACATCCGCATCGACGACCATTGCGCCACCGCCTTCTTCCGCGTGCTGCAGGAGTCGCTCAGCAACATCGTGCAGCACGCCCACGCCAGCCTGGTGCGGGTCGAGCTGAGCCAGGCCGGCGGCATGCTCAGCATGACCATCAGCGACAACGGCGTCGGCACCCGCGACAGCAGCCGCAACAAGGTCGGCTCGTTCGGTCTGATCGGCATCGAGGAGCGCATCAGTCTGCTCGGCGGCCATTGCTCGATCACGGGCAGCCCCAACGCCGGCACCACGGTGATGATCTCGGTGCCGGTGGACTACGTGCCGCCCGACCCCAAGGGCGGCAGCCACGATAGCGCCCAGCTGTCGGCAAATGCCACGGCCTGATGTCGGGATTACGGAGGGGCAGGTAGGAATTTCCTTACATTTATTGATCAACATCAAGGAACCTAGCTGTGCCGTGGGCAAAATTGAGAACGTGCCAAGATTTCTCAACCCTGCCTCAATACCGCAAAGGAAATCCCGATGAATGCTCAAGACCTGCACGCCATTGCCGTCCTGGACCTGGAACCGATCAAAGTCAAGCTGATGCACGAGGAATCCGGCGAGGGCTGGACGCTGGAACGCGCCAACGCGGTGGAGTTCGAATACCGCCGCTTCCTGATCCTGATGAAGAAATTTCCCGATGAGCAGACCGCGCCGCTGGTCGACGTCGACACCTTCTGGCACTACCATATCCTGGACACGATGAAGTACGCCGCCGATTGCGAAGCCGTGTTCGGCCATTTCCTGCACCACTTCCCCTACATCGGCCTGCGCGGCGAGGATGACGAAGCGGCCCACGTGCGGGTCGGCATGCGCATGAAGGAACTGTACGAAGACACTTTCGGCGAGGCTTATGTGCGCGCCGCGCCGGCCGCCCATTCCGGCGTCGTGCCCGGAAATTCCTCGGCCCGCTTCGCCCACTCGGGCGTGGCGGCGGCATCGTTCGCCCAGCCGGAGGTGGTGGGCGTCTCGGCGTTTGCGCATTCGGGTGCGATCGGCGCGGCGGCCAGGATCGCCCATTCCGGCGTGGCGGCGGCCTCGTTTGCCCATTCGGGCAAGATCAGCGCCAGCCTCACTCAGGCGAACACGGCCATCGCAGCGGCACAGCAATCGCGTTTTTACAGCCAGCGGCCGCGCCTGACCCAGCCCGCTTGAGCGCGCGCTGGCGACATGCTCAAAAAAGTGGCATACTCGGGAATCTACAGATGATGGGAGTTCATCATGGCCGTCAATACCGTCGCCCCGAGCAATGCCACCATACAAGCAACGCCGCCTCGCCAGCCTGAGCCGGTGAAGGCGGTCGATAAGCCTGCCGAGCAGGTCACGCCGCCGGCGCCGCCCCCGCCGCCGCAAGCGGCGACCGCCCCGAGCGTCAATACCAGCGGCCAGCGCATCGGCACCACGATCAGCACCTCCGCCTGAACCAGGCCCGCTTAAAAAAACG
Organism: Duganella sp. CT11-25; assembly: GCF_047302815.1. Classification (NCBI taxonomy): domain Bacteria; kingdom Pseudomonadati; phylum Pseudomonadota; class Betaproteobacteria; order Burkholderiales; family Oxalobacteraceae; genus Duganella; species Duganella sp. CT11-25. The sequence continues at coordinate 6,038,692 of NZ_JBKBFD010000001.1, read as the reverse complement.
GCGCGTTACCGAAAGGTACGCGCCGTTTTCTATTGGGCTCGCCGATATCAGGCAGCCATCAGTTCGCGCAGTTCGCGAATGCTGAAATCGCTGATCTCATGCATGCGAATCAGGATGGTCGCGCCGATCGGCAGCGTATTGTGGCGGATCTTGCTGATCACCGGCGGAGCAACTTCCAGCGCGCGCGACAGGGCCGCATCGTTTTTCAGTTGCAGTTTCTCGATGATCGCATCCAGCACGCGGTTCGGGTTGTAGGTAGGCGACGCAGTGATTTCTTTGATAGACATAATGTTTAGGTAGGTTCTTGGCCGTCTTTGGCAAAAAAACGACACATGGGTAAGAAAAATTTTTAGCTCAATTACCAGTGAAGCACTACAAAACACAGACATTTATGCCGGTTTTTAGTGCCAAGCCGAGATAATACACGTTTCCGTTAACGAACGGCTAACTCGTCAGACATTTCTGTGAGATTTAGAGAGATTTTACCCCTATTTCTTGTGCTAGGAAGATATTTCTTGTAAAAAAAAGTATAAAAGCTGGTAAAGATCAGTTTGGACGGCTGATGCCGGCGGCAAGGAAACACCATTCAACGGCCAGCAAAGTGGCCAGTTGGGCGATCGTGCCTGGGAAGAACAAGGTGGTGGAAGAGAGATGGTCGATGTTGCCGAAGCCGCCGTCAGGGCTGCAATGCCAGCCCAGCTGGCGGCGGATTTCTTCCGGCATCGGGGGCGGGCAGCGGTCGAAGGCGCGCTGGCGCTGGTGCATATAGGCGCGAACCTGTTCCTTGGTCGGATGCAAAGTGGCTAGCATACGCGCGCTCCTTCGTGAAGAATGGCTAACAATATCGCATCATGCGACGACTTGATTGATATGCATCATGCAAGTCATCTTATAAGTCTGACACAGAAAGCCGACACCAAGCTTACACTGGTTTAAGTTTCGCTACTATTTACATAGCTTTACACGGGTTAGCGCTTGCTTTCTGGCTTGCCCGCGCTAGTAAATGCCGTTTTGGCATCTTTACGCATAATAGGTGCTTAAAGATGTAAGGCGACATTCTAACGCAGCGCGTGTAGCGTATCGGCCACGGTGGCGTAGCGCAGGCGCACGCCCAGCTCGCGCTTGATGCGGCCGTTGCTCAGCCGGCGCGACTCCGACATAAACGATAGCAAGGCCGGCGTCACCACCTGTTGCAATTCCGCACGCGGCAGGCGCGGCGGACGCGGCAACTGGAAAGCATCGGCCACCACGTCGAAATACTGCGCCATCTTCATATCGCTGTCATCCACCGCGTGGTAGATACGGTTAGGCAACGCACGAAACAGCGCGCGGGCGATGATGGCGGCCAGGTCGTCGGCGTGGATGTGGTTGGTGTACACGTCGTCGGCCTCGATCAGCGCCGGCGTGCCCAGCCGCAGCCGCTTGAGCGGCAGCCGGTCGGCGCCGTAAATGCCCGGCACGCGCAGGATGGACAGCGAGGACTGCGCCCGCCGCGCCCAGCGGCGCAACACCCGTTCGGCATCGACCCGGCGCAGCGCGCGCGCGTTGCGCGGCGCCACCGGGCGGCTCTCGTCGAACAGCGCGCCGCCGCAATCGCCGTAGACGCCGGTGGTACTGACATAAACCAGACGGCCGTGCTCAGGTAAAATGGCGGTCAGGTTGCGCGTGCGGCTGTCCAGCACCCCGTCGGCCGGGGGCGGCGCCAGGTGCACCACGGCTTGCGCCAGCCCGCACAGGCGGCGCAAGGTGGCGGGCTGGTCCAGGTCGGCCACCAGCGGCACGGCGCCCAGCGCGCGCAATTCGGCGCAGCGCGACGGCTGGCTGGTGGTGGCGAACACGCGGAAATGCCGGGTCAGCAGCGGCAGCAGCCGCATGCCGACATCGCCGCAGCCGACGATCAGCAGGCGCGGCCGGCGGAATTTTTGTCTATTTAGGTTTCTCATCAGAAGGATTGTATGACGTTTCAAATTACTGTACAGCCTAGCGGCCACCAATTCAGCTGCGAGGAAGACGAAACCGTGCTGTCGGCGGCCATGCGCGCCGGTGTCGGCCTGCCCTACGGCTGCAAGAATGGCGCCTGCAGCTCCTGCCGCGGCAAGGTGGTCTCGGGCTCGGTGACGCACAAGCCGCACCAGGAGCGCGCGCTGAGCAAGGAAGATGAAGCCAAGGGCTACTCGCTGTTCTGCTGCGCCGTCGCCAGGGAAGACCTGGTGATCGAGGCGCGCGAAGTGGCCGGCAGCGACGACTATCCGATCCGCAAAATGCCGTCGCGCGTGGCGACACTGGAAAAGGTCGCGCCGGACGTGGTCGTCATGACCCTGCAACTGCCGGCCAATGAAACGCTGAAATTCCGCGCCGGCCAGTACATCGAATTCATGCTGCGCGACGGCAAGCGCCGCAGCTACAGCCTGGCCTCGCCGCCGGACCAGGACCAGCCGCTGGCGCTGCACATCCGCCACATGCCGGGCGGCCTGTTCACCGACCAGGTGTTCAGCACCCTGAAGGAACGCGACATCCTGCGCTTCGAAGGCCCGATGGGCACCTTCTTCGTGCGCGAGGACAGCGACAAGCCGATGGTGCTGCTGGCTTCCGGCACCGGCTTCGCGCCGATCAAGGCCATCGTCGAGCACCTGCGCGCGCAAAACTCCACCCGCCCGATGACGCTGTACTGGGGCGGCCGCCGTCCGCAGGACTTGTACATGGACGCGCTGTGCCGCCAGTGGGAAGCGATCCTGCCGAACTTCACCTACGTTCCCGTGGTCTCGGCCCCGCTGCCGGAAGACCACTGGAGCGGCCGCACCGGCTTCGTCCACGCCGCCGTCATGGCCGACCTGCCGGACCTGTCCGGCCACCAGGTCTACGCCTGCGGCGCGCCTATCGTGGTGGAATCGGCCAAGCGCGATTTCACCGCCATCTGTAGTTTGCCCGAGGACGAATTCTACGCCGACGCCTTCACCACAGAAGCCGACATCAACAAGTAATTCCATCCACCGGGAGCGGACAGGGATGCGGAGTCCCAGGCCTCCGCTCCCTGAAAGCGCCAATGTCCGACAGTAGCTCCTCCAACGGTTTCAGCGTCCTGCGCCACCGTAACTTCACCCTGTATCTCACCGCCCGCACGCTCGCCACCCTGGCCGTGCAAATGCAAAACGTCGCGATCGGCTGGCAAGTCTATTCGATGACGCACAACCTGTTCGACCTCGGCCTGATCGGCCTGGCGCAGTTCGCGCCCTTCCTGTTGCTGATCCTGATCGCCGGCCACGCCGCCGACCGCTACGACCGCCGCAACCTGATCGCCCTCGCGCTCGGCGCGCAACTGCTGTGCGGCCTGATGCTGCTGGGCTTCACCTACACCGGGCTGAGCGCCGTGTGGCCGGTGTTTGCCGTGCTGGTGCTGTACGGCAGCGCGCGCGCCTTCATGGGGCCGGCCACGCAGGCCATCCTGGTCAACCTGGTGCCGCAGGAAAGCTTCAGCAAGGCCGTCGCGCTCAGTTCGTCCAGCTTCCATGTCGCCGTCATCCTCGGGCCGACGCTGGGCGGCCTGTTCTACCTGGCCGGGCCGAAAACGGTGTATATGATTTCCACCGCGCTGCTGGTCACCGCCGTGGTGCTGATGTGCCCGGTCAAATCGGTCAAGCAGGCCAGCGCCAGCGGCCCCGCCTCCTGGCACACGGTGCTGGAAGGCTTGCGCTTCGTCTGGTCCAAGCCGGTGGTGCTGGGCGCGATCTCGCTCGACCTGTTCGCCGTGCTGTTCGGCGGCGCCACCGCGCTGCTGCCGGCGCTGGCGCACGACGTGCTGCACATCGGCCCGAGCGGCCTCGGCATGCTGCGCACCGCGCCCGGCGCCGGCGCCGCGCTGTGCTCGATCGCGCTGGCTTTCTTCCCGATCACGCGCCGGGTCGGCCTGTGGATGCTGGGCGGCGTCGCCGTGTTCGGCCTCGGCACGCTGGTGCTGGGCGCCACCTCCACCTTCCTGGTCGCGCTGGTGGCCTTGTTCGTGATGGGCGCCGGCGACATGATCAGCGTCTACGTGCGGCACCTGCTGGTGCAGTACGAAACGCCGGACGCAATCCGCGGCCGCGTCAGCGCGGTCAACTCGGTGTTCATCGGCGCCTCCAACGAACTGGGCGAATTTGAATCGGGCATCACCGCCGGCTGGATGGGCCTGACCCGCGCGGTGCTGTTCGGCGGCGCGGCGACCCTGGCTGTAACGGGCGCATGGGCGGTGCTGTTTCCGGTATTGTCGCGCATGGACCGCTTCCCGCACGACCTCATCGAAGATAAAAAATGAAACTGCCCCTGCCCGGCATCATCCACAGCCGCCCCCACCTGAGCGTGGCCGTCGTGCTGGGCGCGCTGGCCGCGCCCTTGCTGCCGGCGGACTGGCCGTGGCTGTCGCGCCTGCTGACCGCGTGGGACGTGGTGGTGTGGAGCTACCTGGCGATGATGACGGTGATGATGCTGCGCGCCGACCACCACGACATCCGCCGCGCCGCCCGCAAGCAGGACGAGAAAGGCCCGGTGATCCTGAGCACGCTGTCGCTGGCGGTGATGGTCAGCCTGGCCGCCATCGTCTCGCAGTTGTCGGGGGGCGGCAAGGCCATGCACTACGGCTTCGTGGCGCTGACCCTGGTCGGCTCGTGGTTCATGGTCGGCATCATGTTCTGCTCGCACTACGCGCACCTGTACTACGAAAACGAGACCGCCGAGCCGCCGCTGGGTTTCCCGGACCGCAGCCTGCAGCCGAACTACTGGGATTTCCTGTACTTCTCGTTCACCATCTGCGTCGCGGTGCAAACCTCGGACGTGGTCGTGCGCAGCCGCAGCCTGCGCAAGGTGGTGCTGGGCCAGTCGGTGCTGTGCTTCTTCTACAACCTGGCCATCCTCGGCCTGTCGATCAATATTGCCGCATCGCTCATCAACGGTTAAGTTCTTAACGAGAACCTAAGGCGAAAAGGAGTAATATTGATCTGCAGTTCAACAAAAGAGGAGCAAGCGTATGCAAATCAATATCAATGCCGACAAAACCATCGATCGCCATGCCAGCCTTGACCAGCATGTGCAATCCGTCGTGAGCAATGCCCTCCACCGCTTCGGCGAACAGATCACCAGCGTAGAAGTCCACCTGAGCGACAACCTGGGCCAGAAATCGGCCGACGGCGACAATCGCTGCCTGATGGAAGCGCGCCTGACCGGCTACAAACCGATCGCCGTCAGCGATCACGCGGCCACGCTGCACCAGGCCATAGGCGGTTCCGCCGATAAACTCAAACGCGCCATCGACAGCGCACTGGGACGCCTGCACGACAGCAAGCGCCACGCCAACGGCGCCGTGCCGGTCGAAGACGACGACGAGGAATAAGCCAGGCTCGCGGGGGCTAGCGCCGCGCCAGCTCCCGCAAGTACCGCAATCCCTGCAGCGACCTGCTGCCATACCACGACATCATCTCCCCATCGACCAGCAGCACCGGCTTGCCGATCTGCTTTTCCAGGGCGTCCGCATGCGCTTCCGTAAACCGGTAAGGCTCGCTCGACAGCAAGACGCCGTCGACGCCGGCGATCAGTCCGGACGACCACTCGAAGCGCGGATAGCGCACCTCGCCCAGCGCCGGCACGCTCCAGCCGATTTCCTCCAGCATGCGGGCGATATAGGTATCGCGCGAAATCGTCATCCACGGATCCTGCCAGATGCAGTACAACATGGTTTGCGGCGGTCCCTTGGGCGCGGCCCGCAGCAGCGCGTACTCGGCCTCGAAGGCGGCGCACCACGCCTCGGCCTGCGGTTCGCGGCAGAACACGCCGCCCATCAGCCGCGCCAGCGCCAGGTTGTCGCGCGGGCGGACCGGGTGCGTGACGACGATGTGGGGAATGAACTCCGCCAGCAGGTCGACGGTCGGCTTTTCGTTCTCGTCGATATTGACCACCAGATGGGTCGGCGCCAGCTTGCGGATTTTCTCGATATTCACATCCTTGGTGCCGCCGACCTTGGGAATCGCCTGCACCACCTCCGCCGGATGGATGCAGAAGCCGGTGCGGCCGGCGATCTGCGCGGCCAGCCCCAGCTCGCACAGCAGCTCGGTGATCGACGGCACCAGCGTCACGATCCTCGCCTGCGGATCGGCGGCGTGCACGGTGCCCAGCGCGTCGGTGTAAGCCATGGTTGTTTCCGTTCGGTTGCGAAGCCGGTATTGAAGCACTGGAAGCGATGCAACGCAACAACTGCCTGTGCGAAATTTACACGCTTGTCCCGGACAAGCCCCAAGGGTTTCGGCTATGATAAAGAAAGAACTATTACTTGCTTTTTGGCATCCGGAAGACCACCTTGAAACAGATCAGCACTTTTGGCTCATCGAGCTACCAGATCAGCGATTTACAGCTGCTGCGCAACTCGGATGACGATGCCGCCATCGCCAGGCTGCTGGCGAACTGCCCCGTCATGCAGCTGGATGCCGATGAAGCGGTGACCGAATCCAGCCGCGCGCGCCTGTACATCGTGCTGCGCGGCGCGCTGTCGGTGGCCGCCGACACCCGCACCGGCATGGCCGACGGCACGGTCAGCAAGATCCTGCCGGGCGAGAGCGTCGGCGAGCAGTCGGTGCTGGACGAGGAAGCTAACCTGTCGAGCATCACCGCGCTGGAGCACAGCGAGCTGCTGGTGATCGAGGCCGACCTGGTGTGGAAACTGATCGACGAGTCGAACGTGCTGGCGCGCAACCTGCTGCGCCTGCTGTCCTTCCGCATCCGCGCCGCCAACGCGCAGCTGCGCCGGCGCCAGAAGCTGGGCGAGTTCTACCGCCAGCTGTCGATGATCGACGGCCTGACCGGCCTGTACAACCGCGCCTGGCTTAACGACCTGATGCCGACCATGGTCAGCACCGCGCACAGCTCGCACGCGCCGCTGGCGTTGATCATGATCGATCTCGACCACTTCAAGAAGTTCAACGATACCCATGGCCACCTGGCCGGCGACCAGGCCCTGCGCGCGGCGGCCCAGGTCTTGAGCGGCGCGCTGCGGCCGACCGATTTCGCGGTGCGCTACGGTGGCGAGGAAATGATGGTGCTGCTGCCGGACACCAGCGAGAAGGTGGCGGTGGCGGTGGCCGAGCGCCTGTGCGAACGCATGCAGCAAGCCACGGTGTTTGCCGACATGCGCCAGCCGCTGCCGCACATCACGGCCTCGTTCGGCGTCGCGACCTTGCAGGCGCAGCAGACCGAACAGGACCTGGTCGCGGCCGCCGACGCCGCGCTGTACCGCGCCAAGGAACAGGGCCGCAACCGCGTGGCCCTGCAGGAAGCGCTCAGCTCGTAGCGGCCGCCGCGGCCTCTTCCGCCGGCTTGGGCTGGTGCGCGGCGATGAAGTCCGCATAACCCTGCTGCACCAGGTCGTAGGTCTTGTCGATATTGCCGGCGATGTCGCCGTTCAGCACTTTCAGGCCGTCGAGCACCTGGCGCGCCTCCTTGAAGCCCTGGTCGACGCCCTTTTTCAGCGTCTCGATGAACTTGTTGAGCACCTCGCCCTCGTCCTCGCCCTGATGCTGCTGTTTGAACGCATCGTAAAATGCGGTCGACAGCGATACAATGCGGCTCGCGGTGCCTTGCGGCGTATTGTCCTGCGACGCGGCGTTCTGGATGGCGTTATCGCCGAAATCATCCTTGAGCGCCTCATTGATGCCGGTCAGCGCGGTTTTCAGCACGACCGACAGCGGTTCGTTGGAAGAATTCAACGATACCGTCAAGGAAGCTTGTACGATAGACACATTGAGCTGCGCCTTGGCCTTGGCGGCGGCCGACATCACGCTATCGTCCTTGGGCTGGACAGGCGCGGCCGTATTGCCCGATGTTGCCGATACTGGAGTCGCCATGATGTTGCTCCTGGTGGATGTATCTAGGAATTATCGGCAGTTTTACGAATAACTGTAGCACCCATGACTGCGCCCTATGACAACACAGACTTTTCTCTGGCACGACTACGAAACCTTTGGCGCCCAGGCGCGCCGCGACCGCCCGGCACAATTTGCCGCGATCCGCACCGACGCCAACCTGAACGAGATCGGCGATCCGATCATGGTTTATTGCAAACCAGCCAACGATTTCCTGCCGGATCCGCAATCCTGCCTGATCACCGGCATCACCCCGCAGCAATGCCTGGAATGGGGCGTGCCGGAGCACAAGTTCGCCAACACCATCGAGCAGGCGTTTTCCAAGCCGGGCACGATCGGCGTCGGCTACAACACCATCCGCTTCGACGACGAGATCACCCGCTTCATGTTCTGGCGTAACCTGATCGATCCGTACGCGCGCGAATGGCAAAACCAGTGCGGCCGCTGGGACCTGCTGGACGTGGTGCGCATGACCTACGCGCTGCGCCCGGAAGGCATCGAATGGCCGCTGCGCGAAGACGGCAAGCCGAGCTTCAAGCTGGAGCACCTGGCCAAGGCCAACGGCCTGCTGCACGAGGCGGCGCACGATGCGCTGTCCGACGTCCGCGCCACCATCGCGCTGGCGCGCCTGATCAAGGAAAAGCAGCCCAAGCTGTTCGACTTCTGCTTCGCGCTGCACAAGAAGGACCGCGTGGCCGACGAGATCGGCATGCACCTGGCGCCGGGCCTGCGCGCGCCGTTCCTGCACGTGTCGGGCATGTTCCCGGCCGAACGCGGCTGCATCGCGCTGGTCTGGCCGCTGGCCACACACCCGACCAACAAGAACGAGGTGATCGTCTGGGATTGCACCTACGATCCGACCGAGCTGTTCACGCTGGACGCCGACACCATCCGCACCCGCATCTTCAGCCGCGCCGACGCGCTGCCGGAAGGCATGACGCGGCTGCCGGTCAAGAGCGTGCACCTGAACAAGTCGCCGATGCTGGTGTCCAACCTGAAGACGCTGTCGCCGGCCATGGCCGCCAGGTGGGGCATCGACCTCGAGCAAGGCAAGGCCTACGCCGCGCTGGCCGCGGCGGGCCGCAACATGGACGTGGTGTGGGAACAGGTGTTCCACCGCCCGGCCGGCGCCGAGCTGGATGTGGACGAGGATTTGTACAACGGTTTCGTCGGCAAGGAAGACCGCCGCCTGCTGGAGTCGCTGCGCAAGGAAACCCCGGCCAGGCTGGCCACGGCCTCGCCGTCGTTCGACGATCCGCGCCTGCTGGAACTGCTGTTCCGCTACCGCGCGCGCAATTTCCCGGAGACCTTATCGGAAGGCGAGATGGAGCATTGGGAGCAGCACCGCGCGGCGCGCTTCTACGAAGGCGCGGGCGGTGCGCGCAGCATCGACCAGTTCTTCGGCGAGATCGACCACCTGCAACAGGATGTCGATGAGCGCGCCGAACACATCCTGGCCGAGCTGTACGAATATGTGGAGCTGATCGCTCCAGCCCACTAAGAGGCTGGCTTAGCCGCGATGCTGATTGATGGCGTCGCGGGTCTCCAGCGCAACGCGGCGCGCGGCGCTGGCGAAGTCTTCGCCGCCCTGCGGCGTCGCGTACAGGATCGCGCGCGACGAGTTGATCATCATGCCGGTGCCGGCAGCCGTCTTGCCCGACTTGACGGTGGCCGCGATGTCGCCGCCCTGCGCGCCGATGCCCGGCACCAGCAGCGGCATGTCGCCGACGATCGCGCGCACCTGCGCCAGCTCTTCCGGGAAGGTCGCACCGACCACCAGCGCGCACTGGCCGTTGGCGTTCCACTTCTCCGCCACCAGGCGCGCCACGTGCTGATACAGCGGCTGGCCGTCGACGTTGAGGAACTGCAGGTCCGAACCGCCGGCGTTGGACGTGCGGCACAGCACGATGATGCCGCGGTCGCTCCACTCCATGTACGGCTCCACCGAATCCGAACCCATGTAGGGGCTGACGGTCACCGCGTCGGCGCCGTAGCGGTCGTAGGCTTCGCGCGCATACTGGCGCGCGGTGGCGCCGATGTCGCCGCGCTTGGCGTCCATGATCACCGGAATGTGCGGATAATGCTCGCGCGCATAGGCGCAGATCTTTTCCAGCTGGTCTTCCGCGCCCAGGGCGGCGAAGTAGGCGATCTGCGGCTTGAACGAGCACGCCAGGTCGGCCGTGGCGTCGATGATCTCGCGGCAGAAGTGGTAGATGCCTTGCGGGTCGTTCTGGAACTGGGCCGGCAGCTTGGCCATGTCCGGGTCCAGGCCCACGCACAGCAGGGAGTCGTTGGCCGTCCATGCGGCAGATAATTTGTTGATGAAAGTCACGACGCACCCTTAAAGATTATTGCAAACCCTCTATTGTAACGCGCCCGCGGCGGGCTGTTAAAATTTGCCCTCTCTCCTCAGAAAGCGTATTCCCATGAAATTATCCCAAAAAGTCGCCATCGTGACCGGCGCCACCCAAGGCATAGGCTTGGCCTGCGCCCAACGCCTGGTCGCCGAAGGCGCCAAGGTCATGCTGGTCGACATCAAGCCGGAAGGCGCCGAAGCGGCCACCGCGCTGGGCGAGCAGGCGCGCTTCTTCGCCGCCGACGTCAGCCAGAAGGCCGACGTCGATGCGCTGGTGGCCGCCACCATGGCCGCCTTCGGCCGCATCGACATCCTGATCAACAACGCCGGCGTCACCCACGCCGCCAACTTCCTCGACGTCACCGAGGACGACTTCGACCGCGTCATGCGCATCAACCTGAAATCGATGTTCCTGTGCGGCCAGGCCGTCGCGCGCGAAATGGTCAAGCAGCGGAGCGGCTGCATCATCAATATGTCGAGCGTCAACGCCGAACTGGCGATCCCGAACCAGGTGCCGTATGTGGTGTCCAAGGGCGCGATCAACCAGCTGACCAAGGTGATGTCGCTCAACCTGGTCGAGCACGGCATCCGCGTCAACGGCATCGGTCCCGGCACGATCCTGACCGAACTGGCCAAGAAAGCCGTGATGTCCAGCCCGGAATCGCGCAACACCATTTTGTCGCGCACGCCGATGGGCCGCTGCGGCGAGCCGGAGGAAGTAGCGTCGATCGCGGCCTTCCTCGCCAGCGACGACGCCAGCTACATGACCGGCCAGACGCTGTATGTGGACGGCGGCCGTTTGGCCCTGAACTACACGGTTCCGGTCAAATAATCCGCCTTTTTGGAGAGTTATGCGCCCGCCTGATGTCTGGTATCTGAAAGAACAATTAGACACATATCTGGCGACGCCGCATAATGCACCTGTCTCCACTATTCTCCTCCAAGAAAATAGTTTTAAGCCCGCTTTAACCAGCGGGCTTTTTTTTTGCCGCTGATTTTTTTGCGCGCTGTCATAGCCGCGTCATATTGATTCCCTATACTGATTACATCTTGAGTACATGCAACCGATAGGCATGACTGAAGAAAGGTGCACCGGGCTCCCGGTGCACCACTCCCTCTTTTCTGCGGTGCATGGTATTGTCTGGTCATGATCAAGCAATTACTCCTCACCTCCTCTCATTCCCGCTTGCGCTACTGGACCGCCATCGTCCTGTACCTGATGATCCTGGTACTCGGTTCGATCCCCGGTGCGCGCCAGGACATCGGCAACGTCGCTTCCGGCCTGATCCTGCACTCGCTGGCCTACGCCGGCCTGACTTTTTTGATTTTCACCGGCGGCAAGGGCAGCGTGCCGCAACGCGCTGGCAAGGCCGTACTCACCATTGCATTGATGGGCGCGCTGGACGAGATGGTGCAAAGCCTGTTCCCCTATCGCCACGGCGCGGTGTCCGACTGGCTGGTCGATTGCAATGCCGCATTGCTGACCGCCGGCTTCATGTGGGCCTTGTGGACCCGCTTCCGCATCCAGCCGTCAAACTGACGCTACTTGCAGGCTCCTCCCGGGCCTCGCCTACCGCCAATGTCACGTCCGAGCGCATCTGCTGCAGTTGCTCGGCTTTGGCCACGCGTACCAGACCATGCAGTGCATGAAAAAACAAATGCCTGCGGCGGGGGTCCGCCCCGTCTCCGCAGGTTGAATTTATTATCTCTTCTATAATTATGTCTGTCTCGCGTGTCAACATATCGGTCTCCTCCAAAGTGATACCCAACAATTATTGCGTGTGAGTAGCATCTTTCAATTGATGTATATCAATTACAGCCGCAAGCCGGGGGAACAAATTGGGATAACGTCTCTCTGAATGAAATGACTAGTCATTTTGATTAAATTGACGGGGAGACAAAACATGAACGCAAATAAACAATGGGCTGCGGCCTTGTGCGTGATCGCCATGGCGGGATGCGCATCGGACCGGATGGACAGCGATACATCCGCCAACGGTTATTCATCCAGCACCACCAGCCCAAGCGGCAGCGGTACGGCGGCCGGCGGCAATCCGGTCACGCCCATGACCAGCAGCATGGCGCCAACCAGCGGCGGCGGCATGAACGCCAGCAGCGCGCAAGCCTCCTACGGCGTGGTGCAGGCGATCGACCAGATGCAGCGCCAGGATGTCGGTGTCGGCGCGGTGGGCGCGGCGGCGGCCGGCGGCAGCACCGGCATGCCGACCGACAAGGTGTACCGCGTCACCGTCCGCATGGACGATGGCAGCAGCCAGATGGTGGTGGTGGAATCGATGCCGAGCTACAAGATCGGCGACCGCGTCCGCTACAGCGACGGCGCGGTGATGGCCTATTAGTAGCGCTAGTAGAGCTGCTCGACCTGGTAGCCGCGCCGCTTCAGCAGCTGCGGCAAGCCATCGTCGCCCACCAGATGCAGCAGGCCGACGCCGACAAAGGCCACCTGGTCCTGCTGCATGATGCGCTCGATGTTGGCGGCCATCTCGGGATTGCGCTTGCCCAGCAGCACACGGTTCATGAAGCCGGCGGAAATGGAATCGCCGGTGGTGGCGGCCTGCCATGCGGCATGGATGCCGGGCTGGTCGGCCGCGCTCCAGGCATCGATCAGCGCCTGCGAGCGTTTCAGCGAATCGCCGTCGGCCAGGTCGGCCAGGTTTTCCAGCAGGTATTGCTCCTGCTGGCGTTCGTCCAGGCTGTCGAACAGGCTGAGCTGGTAATCGGCGCTTTCCAGCTCGCGCACGGTCTTGTCCTGCTTCTGCGCGGCGGCCAGCAGCGCGTATTCCACCGCCTGGCTGCGCTGGAAGCCGTGCAGATCCAGCTCGGTGCCGACCAGCAGGTTGGCGACCAGCCACGGCTTGTAGTGCTGTACCGATTGCAGCGACATGCCGGCCCGCGCCAGCGCCTGCACGGTTTTCTGCAAGGTGGCGGGGCTGAGGTGGTTCTGGATGCTGTCGCCCTCCGGATAGCGGCCGTGGCGCGCCAGCGCCAGCTGGAATGCCGTGTTCTCGCGGATATCCAGCTCGATCACCAGCGCCTTGGAATCGAGCAGCGCCCGCGACACCACCGGATCCAGCGGATAAACGCCATCGCGGCCCACATGGATGGTGCCGAACAGGTAACTGGTCTTGCCCTCGTGCGTCACGCGGTACAACTGGCCGCGATGCTGGATCGTGGTCGCCTCGCTCAGGCCGGCGGCAAACACCGCCTGGCAGCAGCTGATCAACAAGGCAAATAAAATGGCAAGTTTCGATGGCATGCGAAATCCCGGCGACGGTGTCGGATGCCATCGCAATAATATTAATAATGGAATAATGAGAAAGCAGGACAGTACGCCCTACCGTTTCCAATAGTAAATCAGGAAAACGCGGTGGAAAAACTATTTTTAAATACCGATGAGAATGTCGGCAAAATAAACACAGTTAAATAACAGGTCAACAATTAAAATACTGACGAAATACAAATATATTATCGACTTAACACAGTTATTTTATGCGCGCCTGGTAGCTGGAGATAATACGGGACAGTCCGCCATCCTTCGCCACCTCGCCGATCGCCTTGTTGACCTCGGCGACGCCGACCCGCCCCTGCCCGGAAACGGCGCACTGCGCCATATAGGTTTTCACCACCAGCGGCGGGTAGAGCGACAGTTTGTCGCCGACCTTCAGATAATAATCGAGCGTGCTCTGCTGGGTAATTGCATGATGCAAGCGACCGGCCGCCATCTTGCGCAGATTGGCGGACGAGGAGTGGCCGTCGTCACGCACAAAGCCGGCCCCCATCGCGCGCTCCAGTTCCGGATGGTAATACCCCAGCACCGTCGCCACCGGCTGGCCGCTCAGGTCTTTCAGGCTGCGCGGCTGCGCCACCGAGGTATCGGTCACCACCACCTCGGTCATCGGGAAAAAGCCGCGGCTCCACTGGAACTTGCCCGGCAGCCAGGGCGGCAGGTACAGGCAGATCAGATCGGCCTGGCCCTGTTCCAGCGCCAGCGCGATGCGCTTGCGCGGCAAGGGCAGGAACTGTACCTCGCGCCCCAGCTTGCCGGCCAACGCGGCGCCCAGGTCCTTGTGGATGCCGTCGACCAGATGGTCGTCGCGGAAATCCGCCATCGGCATCTCGGTGCCGGTATCGACCAGCACCACCAGCGGCGGCGTCACGGCGGCGGCCGGCCCCAGTGCCAGCGCCAGCGCGGCGGCAGCCAGCCCGCCGCCAGCGCGCTTCGGCCAATCTGTGTATGCTTGTCTACCCATATGGAAAGATTATACCCACACCCTCTCCATGGGCTTCGTTGATTAATATTCTAGCGGCCTGATATACCACCCATGATTCCATTTTCCATACTCGACCTTTCCCCGATCGCCGAAGGCAGCAACCCTTCCGCCTCGTTCCGCAACACGCTCGACCTGGCCCAGCACGGTGAACGCTGGGGCTACCAGCGCTACTGGCTGGCCGAGCACCACGGCATGCCGGGCATCGCCAGCGCGGCCACCGCCGTCGTCATGGCCCACGTGGCCGGCGGCACCTCGACCATCCGCGTCGGCGCCGGCGGCATCATGCTGCCCAACCACGCGCCGCTGGTGATCGCCGAGCAGTTCGGCACGCTGGAAGCGCTGTATCCCGGCCGCATCGACCTGGGCCTGGGCCGCGCGCCCGGCTCCGATCAGACCACCGCGCGCGCGCTGCGCCGCAACCTGGAAAGCGACGCCGACGCCTTCCCGCAGGACGTGCTGGAATTGCAAGACTATATGTCCGACGCGCCACGCCAGCGCGTGCTGGCCGTGCCCGGCAAAGGCGCCAAGGTGCCGCTGTGGATTTTGGGTTCGAGCACCTTCGGCGCGCAACTGGCCGCCCACCTGGGCCTGCCGTTCGCGTTCGCCTCGCACTTCGCGCCGCAGATGATGATGCAGGCGATCTCCCTGTACCGCAGCAACTTCCAGCCGTCGGCGCAGCTGGACAAGCCGCACGTCATGCTGGGCTTCAACGTGTTCGCCGCCGACACCGACGAAGAAGCGCAATTCCGCGCGACGTCGATGCAGCAAGCCTTCGTCAACCTGCGCACCGGCAAGCCGTCGCGCTTGCCGCCGCCGCGGGCCGGCTATCTGCAGGCGCTGCCGCCGCCGGAGCGCGCCATGCTCGACTCCGTGCTCTCCTGCACCGCGATGGGCTCGCCGGAAACGGTCGGCCGCCAGTTGCAGGACTTCATCGCCCGCACCGGCGCCGACGAGTTGATGATCACCTCGCAGATCTTCGAGCACGCGCAGCGCCTGCGCTCCTACGAGATCACGGCCGAAGTGCGGCAATCGCTGACCCGCGCGCAAGCCGGGCTGTAGGCAAAAACCGGCCACGCCCAGCAGCAATTTGCCAGGACCGGTAGAATTGCCGCCTGCAAATTGAAGGAGTTGACGTGAGCCAGTCCCACGCCCAGCAAGATATATCCCCCGGCATGGTTTGGCTGTTCGCTGTCGCGACCGGTCTCATCGTCGCCAACCTGTACTACGCGCAAACATTGATCGGCCCGATCAGCCTGGCCACCGGACTCGATCCCGGCGCGGCCGGCCTGATCGTCACGCTGACGCAGATCGGCTACTGCCTCGGCCTGCTGTTCATCGTGCCGCTGGGCGACCTGCTGGAAAACCGCCGCCTGATCTTCATCGCGCTGCTGACCACCGCCGTTGCCCTGGTGGCCGCGTCCGCCACCAGCAACGCCAGCCTGTTCCTGTTTGCCGCCTTCTGCATCGGCCTCGGTTCGGTCGCGGCGCAGATCGTCGTGCCGTTCGCCGCGCATATGTCCAGGCCAGAGACGCGCGGCAAGACGGTCGGCAAGGTCATGAGCGGCCTGCTGATGGGCATTATGCTGGCGCGTCCCGTGTCCAGCCTGATCGCCGACGCCTTCGGCTGGCATGCGATTTTCATCATCTCGGCGGTCTCGACCACCGCGCTGGCCTTCCTGCTGCGCGCCCGGCTGCCGCAACGCCAGCCCGAAGCGGGCATGCACTATTTCGCGCTGCTGGGTTCGATGTGGCATCTGCTCAAGACCACGCCCGTCCTGCGCCGCCGCGCGGCCTACCAGGCCTGCATGTTCGGCGCCTTCAGCCTGTTCTGGACGTGCGTCTCGCTGGAGCTGACGGGGCCGCACTTCAACCTGAGCCAGTCCGGCGTGGCGATCTTCGCGCTGGTCGGTGTGGCCGGCGCGATCGCCTCGCCGATCGCCGGCCACCGCGCCGACCAGGGCAAGAGCCGCTCGACCACCTTCATCGCGCTGGTCCTCGGCGTGCTGGCGTTTTCCATGCCGCTGCTGGTCCACTCGACACAGCTGGTGAACCTGGGCGTGCTGGTGGCGACCTCGATCGTGCTGGACATGGGCGTCTCCGCCAACCTGGTGACGGGCCAGCGCGCCATCTTCGCGCTGCCGCCGGAAATCCGCAGCCGCTTGAACGGGCTGTACATGGCCTTGTTCTTCATGGGCGGCGCGCTGGGCTCGTCGCTGGGCGGCTGGATGTTTGCGGCGCACGGCTGGACCGGCGTGCTGTGGACCGGCCTGGCCTTCCCGCTGACCGCGCTGTGCGTGTTCGCTACCGAGCCGCGCAAATAGCCGCTCGTTCCCGCCATGGGGCGCACGCCGGGACGCCCGGCACGGATTCCCGCCCGCGCGGGAATGACGTCAGTGGCCCCACAGCCGGACCTGGCCCTGCAGCGACACCGTGCCGTTGATATTGATGCTGCCCAGGTTGCCGGTCACCGGCGCGGCCGGATCCATCTGCACGCTCAGCGACTCGAAGCCGAGATTGGTGTAATGCACATAGCCCGGCAAGCCGATGGCGATATAGTCGCCGCCGCCGTCGCTGCGGTTTTGCACGCCGAGCGTGACGGCAAACATATCCACCGTGCCGCGCACATTCTTGAACACGATGTAGCGGTTCACGCCATCGCCCTTGAAGCCCAGCGACAGACGGCTGTCGCTGACCGCGCCCACCAGCGTCGGATCGTTCAGCACTACGTGGGCGGCAAAGCTGATGCCGTCGCCGCCGCTGACCTGGGACAGCTCGCCGTCGTCGAGCGCGCGCAACGAACCGGCCTGCGCCGTGCCCGCCATCAACGCCAGCAGCAAAAAGAGCGCGCGCGCCATCAGTATTTGAACTTGATATCAAGGTACTGGATCTGGATCGATCCGATGCGCGACGATCCCAGGTCGACCGTCGGCTGGCCGGGACTCACGAACGAAATATTATCGACCACGATGCCGCCCGCCGGCGCCACGCCGTTGCCGTAGCGCGGATCCGGCCAGTCGATGCCGATGTGCAGGCGCGGGCCCAGCTCATCGGTCAGGGCATTGATCACCGCGGGCTGCGACGCCACGTTGGCGATCACCCACGGCGTATTGTTGAAGACGCCGCTGCCGTCGACGCCGCCGATGTGCACGCCGTTCAGCACCATCGCCTCGCTGGCGTCGTCGCGGCCGCGCGGCCGGAACGACAGCTGGCCGATATCCATGCGCAGCGCCGCGCCGAAGGCGATGCCGTCGTTGACCTGCGGCGTGGTGAACTGCAAGCCGCCGCCATACAACACCATGTCCTTGAGCACCACGCTGCCCTGCTCGCGCACCACGCCGTCCGCGCCCACGCCCCAGTCGTAGGCCAGCTGCCAGCGCTGGTCCGCGTTGGTATTCACCGGAAACGCGATGTTGATGACGTCGGCCAGCCCCGGCGCGCCGGGCACGATATCCAGGCGGTAGGGATCGGAAAACGGCAGCGGATTGTCGCTGCGCGAGGCGTGGAACTTTTCCACATACAGGCTGGCGCCGCCCGGCGTGGTGTAGCTGACGCGCGCGTCGCCGCTCATCGCGAAGCCGTTCAGGTCGAAGCTGACGCCGTCGCGCCCGCGCACCGACGACAAGGCGGCATCGCTCAGCGGCTCCATCGCCGCGGCGGAGATGGCCGTCAACATCAGCAGCGCACCGCACGCGCGCCGCATCAGCGCACCTTGGGCAGGTTGGCCGGCACCAGGCCGTTGGTGGTGAGCGCCTGCAGCTTGTCGCGCCAGTTCAGCCAGACCCCGGCCTGCGCCGCATCGGAGGCCGGCAGGCCGGTCGCGGTCGGGAACTGCACGCCGGTCTTCAGCAGCGAGATCCAGAAGTCGCGGCTGGCGCCGGCGGCGTCGCCGGCCGTCACGCCGCCCAGTTGCGACAGCGACAGGCAAGGCGCGGTGCACGCGCCGTCCCAGCGCTTGCCGCCCAGCGTATCGGTGTGCGTATCGAGCACGATCGCGCCGCCGTCGGCGCCGGTGCCGCTCACCTTCAGCGAGCCGGACAGGGTATTGATCTTCAAGCCGACATCGCCGCTGATGGCGTCGAAGCCAAAGCGCATGCCGATCACTTCGCGCGACGCGCCGTCGGCGGCGTTGCGGTACACAAATTCGAAATAGGGATTGCCGATATGGACCAGCCGCTGCGCATCGGTGCCGTCGCTGCGGCCGAACTGCAGCAGGCCGATGTCGAGGTCGGCGCCGCTGCCGTTGCGCGCCGCATAGGTATATTCGCCCAGGCGCATATTGCGCAGGTTGGCGCTCAGCGTGATGTCGGCGTCCAGCGCCACCTTGCTGAAGTCGTAGCCGCCAAGGCTGGTATTGGTCAGCGTCACCAGGCCCTGTCCGCGCGTATTGGACAGTTCCTCTTCGCTCAGGGGCTGCATCTGCGCCGACGCCGATTGCGTGCAGCAGGCCAAAGCCGTGCACAGAACCAGCGCGCGCCAGTGGTTGGGGATTTTCATGATGGCGGAAGCAACAGCCGCCGAAGCGGCTGTTGCAGCTCAGCTGATTAGTGAGCGTAGATCCAGACTTGGGTACCGCGCATATCGATCTGGTTCATGGCGACCGAACCGAACGATGCTGCGTTGTTGCCCATCTTGATCGCGTCGACCGACACGTTCAGGAATTTGCCGGCTGCCACTTGCACATCGGCCGGGATGGCGATCTGCACGACGTCGCCGCCGGTGACCGGGTTGTAGAAGGTGCCTGGGTTGGTCACGCCAGCGGCGCCGGCAGCGGCCAGGAAGGAATTTTTCGACAGGATGTCGATGCTGGCGGCGATCAGGCCGTTGACCTTGATGCCGTTGAACGACACCGAACCGCCACCCAGGCCGTTCGCATCCAGCGCGTCGGTATCGGTGTAGACGAAGGAATCGATCTTGACGTTCAGGTTGGCGACGATGGACACGCCGTCCTGGCCGCTGACGGTGCTCAGTTCAGCGTCCTGGATCGGGGTCATGGCCGATGCCGAGAATGCCAGGGTTGCCAGGGCTGCTGCGATTGCGGTTTTGACGATTTGCATGGTTTTTATCTCCGGGTTTAGGTTTTAAATTTTTGTTTGCTCACAGCCGCCGGCCTGGTCCTAGGCTCCGGGTAGGAGCCGCGGAACGCAGTATCCGCCGCCGTGAAAATCTTAATATTTGACTATTAATTGAGTTCATCATAAGAGTCGGTCCGGCCACCGGTCCATCATTTCGCGCTGACCGCGAAAGCCAACGACTTGGCCTTGAGAGCCATACAGAGTGAGGGCGCAGCGGGGGCGCCGTGGTGCGCTTGTTGTTCGCGTTAGCATAAGTTGCGGGCCAAAATCTAGAGTCACATTTCTAAAAAAGAAGGTGCCGCGCGGCGGCAAACCATGCGTTAATAAATTACAAAAATGCAAAGACGAGTTGTCGCCTTAATAAAGCACGACCGTTCTAATCTAGAATATTGGAGACCAGACATGCAACCGACATCGGGGCGCCCGACGCCCTTGGGCGCAGCCTACGCCCACGCTTTTATTCCCGCATTTTCCCGCGCGCGCCCGCGCGAAAGCTGAGCCCATGCTGATGCTGCTGCTGGGTGTAGTGGCCGCCATCATCGGCGGCGCCGGTGTCATGTCCCGACACGAACCGCAGGACCGGCCCAAGGGCCAGTTCGAGATGCCGCAAGCGCTGCTGGGCGGCGCAGGCTATGTGCAATCGGTCGCGATGGAGCCGTTTTCCGAGCTCAAGTACAAACACATCGTGCGCCAGGCCTTCGACTACAGCTGCGGCTCGGCCGCGCTGGTGACCATCCTCAACTACCACCTCGGCGTCCAGGTCAACGAGCAGCAGGCCATGGAGGGCATGCTGGACAAGGGCGAGAAGGACAAGATCATCGAGCGGCGCGGCTTCTCGCTGCTCGACATGAAGCGCTATGTCGGCTCGCTGGGCCTGTCCGGCGCCGGCTTCAAGGCCGAGATCAAGGACTTGATGACGCTGGACGAACCGGCCATCGTGCCGATCGACTACGCCGGCGCCAAGCACTTCGTGGTGTTGCGCGGCATCCGCGACGGCGTGGTCTACATCGCCGATCCGTCGGCCGGCAACCTGGTGTTCTCGGTCGAGGAATTCGCCCGCTGGTGGGACAAGAACACGCTGTTCATCATCTCCCCGGCCCAGGGCCGGAAGCCGGTCGGCCAGCTGGCGCTGACGGACCAGGAGCTGGGCGTGACCGACATGGACCGCGTCACCGGCAAAGGCTTGCAAGGCCCGATGAGCAACGCCGCCATGCTGCTCAACCGCGCAGTCAACTCGGGCGCCGCCGGCACTTGGATGCACCGCAATTAAATCCCCGCAGCGCCCACACTCTCACAAGGAAGCCGATATGTCGTTTCGCACCATGACTTTTGCCGTAGCCGCTGCGCTGGCCACGTTGCCCGCCGTCGCCCAACAATCCACCGCGCCCGCCAGCGCCGATGCCGCGGCGGCGCGCGACGCGCTGGCCAAGAAGGAAGGCGAAGGCGACCAGAGCGCGCTGCTCAAGCAGACCCTGACCGCCGTCGACAAGCAGTATTCGATGATACGCCGCAACCAGTTCTCGCTGAACTACGACCTGAGCTACAGCTATGTCGGCGAAGAGCGCATCGTCACCGACATCGCCAACGGCAGCGCCACGCTGTTCAACATCCAGAACAACAACTCGCACACGGTGACCAACACCTTCTCCGGCGACTACGGCGTGCTCGACAACCTGACCGGCAACGTCACGCTGCCGCTGATCTCGCGCTACGCCGACACCGGCCAGGCCGACGGCATGTCCAACTCGCTGGGCGACATCGGCGTCGGCGCGCGCTGGCAACCGTTCGAGGCGCGCCGCGACCGCCCCAGCCTGACCGTCGTCAGCAACCTGCGCCTGCCGACCGGCCGCAGCCCGTACAAGATCATCGCCGGCAGCGGCGTCGCCACCGGCAGCGGCGTCAGCGCCTTCACGGCCGGCCTCAACGTCAACAAGATCGTCGATCCGGTGGCGCTGTTCGGCTCGCTCAACTTCACCGTCAGCGCGCCGGCCAAGGACCTGTGGCAAGTCAACGGCACCCGCATCCTGACGCGCGTGCAGCCCGGCTCCTCGGTCGGCTTCGGGCTGGGCTTCGCCTACGCGCTGTCGTACGGCATCTCGACCACGGTCTCCTTCCAGGAAGCGATCTCGGCCGGCTCCAAGCTGCGCTTCGCCGACGGCCTGGAAGCCAAGACCCACATGCAGACCTCCGGCATCCTCAACCTGGGCCTGGGCTACCGCGTCTCGCCCAAGACCACGGTCAACTTGTCGGTGGGCATCGGCTTGACGCCGGATTCGCCCAACCTGGTGGTGGGCCTGAACCTGCCGCTGAGTTTCTGACATGACCGCGCCCGGCACGTACACCCCGCGCGGGATCGCGTTCGCGGCGGCCTTGCTGTGCTCGCACGCGGCGCAGGCCGCGCTGACCGAGAACCTGACCACCAGCGTGGTGGCGATGGCCATGGGTAACGCGGTGACGGCCGATCCGCCGGGCATCTCGTCGATCCACTTCAACCCGGCCGGACTGGCCCGCATGACCGGCGACAGCGAAAGCATCCACAACTTCGTCGCCTCGATCCGCACCTCGGCCAGCTTCACGCCGGGACCGGGCTTCGACGTCGGCGGCTGGCGCGACGATCCGCTGTCCAACACCTCGACCGGCCCGGTGCGCCAGGTGATGTACGTGCCCGGCTACGGCATGCCCGGCTGGCGCCTGCCGGCCGTGGCCGTGCCCGGCATCGGCATGTCGTGGAACAAGCCCGGCTCGCCGTGGACCTTCGCCACCGACGCCTATATGTCGCAGGCGATGAGCCTGGACCGCACCACCGATCCCAACGATCCCGGCCAGTACCAGGGCCGGCAGCTGCAGATCCAGCGCCTGGTGTACGCCTCGCCGGCGCTCGGCTACAAATACTCGGACACGCTGCGCTTCGGCGTCGCCGTGCCGATCGCGCACGCGGCCTTCGTGGTCGACACCAATATGCGCTTCCCGAATGAATTGCTGGGCGTGTTCGGCCAGCTGCAAAAAGGCTGGTGCCCGGAGGACGGCGGCAACATCATCGACGTGTTCGGCTTCGGCGTGTGCGGCGGCGGCAAGGACGGCATGGTCAACCCGTTCAAGAAAGCCGCCAACATGCGGCTGGAACTGACCGCGCCGGTCGACCCGACCATCAACCTCGGCGTGCTGTGGGAACCGCGGCCGTGGTTCGCGCTGGGCGCGGTCTACCAGGGCGGCTCGAAGACGCACTACACCGGCAGCTATGTCTTCAAGACCGAGCCGATGCTGCGCAACTTCGTGCGCGGCATGAACGCCAGCCTGCTGGGACCGATCGCCGGCGCGGTGCTGGGCTTCCCGACCTCGATCCCGGCCGAGCAAAAAGGCAATATGAGCGCGACCATCCCCTTCCCCGCGCACATGCAGGTGGGCATCAAGCTGCGCCCCATCAAGTATGTGCAGCTGAACGTGGACGCCAGCTACGCCCGCTGGAGCGAATGGGATTCGCTGCGCTTCCAGTTCGACCAGAGCATCAAGCTGCTGGAGGTGGCGCGGCTGTACGGCATCCCCGATTCCGGCAAGCTGGTGATCCCGCGCAACTACAAGAACGTGGTCAACTTCGCCTACGGCCTGCAGCTGTATCCGATGGAACGGCTGCAGATCCGGCTCGGCTACGAGCCGCGCAAGACCTCGGTGCCCGAAAACAAGATCGACCTGCTGGCGCCGCTGCCGAACACCAAGCTGCTGAGCGCCGGCATCGGCTTCAAGCTGAACAAGGACACCGACATCAACATCACCGGATCCTATATGTCGGGCCGGTTCATCACGCCGGCCAACACCGACTGCAATATGAACTGCAACACCTTCCTCAACGTGATCTACAACCCCTACGCGGGGCAGGACGTCAAGGGCGACATCCACGTCCGCTATTTTGGCTTTGAAATCAACAAGCGTTTCTGATTTTTTGGAGGAGCAAACCATGAAGACATCCCACATCAAACGCGGCCTGCTGGTGCTGGCCCTGGGCGCGGCCTGCGGCGGCGCCCTCGCCGCCCCGGTAGCGCCGGCCAAGCAGGCGCTGGTCGACCAGGTGCTCAAGCTGTGGAACATCGACAGCATCGGCCAATCGATGCTGCAGGTGCCGGTAGCCGACGCCGTGCAGCAGGCGCGCGCCATGCTGCAGGGCCGCGCCCCGGCCGACAAGCGCGACGCGGCGATGGCCGACATCGTCGGCGAGGCCAAGCAGTTCATGACGGACGCCACGCCGATCACGCGCAGCAGCGCCGACAAGCTGATCCCGGCCACCATCGCCCCGCTGCTGGCCGAGCGCTACAGCGAAGAAGAGCTGCGCCAGCTGATCGCCATCCTCGAATCGCCGGTCAAGAAAAAGTTCGAGGCCATGCTGCCGGAAATGCAAAAGAAGCTGGGCGAAAGCGTGGCCGCCGACACCCGCGCCGTCATCGATCCCAAGCTGCAGGGCCTGAAGGAAAAAATCGGCCTGCGTCTGCGCGCCGCGGTCACGCCATGACCTACTCCTCCGCCCTGCATCTGGTGCGCGGCGTGAAATCGCGCCTGGCGCAATCCGGCGTGGAAGCCGAAGCGCTGTTCGCGCAGGCCGGCCTGGACGAAGGGGACGGCCTGGCGTGCGACGCGCTGACGCTGTCCGACAAACTCAGCCACCTGTGGGAACTGGTGGTGGAGAAATCCGGCGACCCGCTGATCGGGCTGAAGATCTCGGCGCCGCACCGGCTCGGCTGGCTGGGCGTGATGGGCCACATCATGCTGGTCTCGCCGACGGTGCAAAGCTCGATCGAGCGCTACCAGGGCAACACGCGCGTCGGCCTGGTGCTGCCGGGCGCGCGGCGCGACGTGCCGCAGCAGCGCTACGACTTCGTCTGGTGCGTGCTGCTGCGCTCCCTGCGCTGCGCCGCCGGGCGCGACGACATCGCCCCGGTGGTGGTCGAATACACCTTCCCGGAGCCGGCCAACGCCCACGTCTACGCGGAAACCTTCGGCTGCCCGGTGAAGTTCGACATGCCGTACAACGTCATGGAGTTTTCCGACACCGACCTGGTGATGGCCCTGCCGGCCTCGCCGCCGCTGGTCTCGGGCGGCGGCGAGCGCGTGCTGGCCAGCCTGGCGCGCGCCGAACCGCCGACCTTCAGCGCCAAGGTGCAATGCCTGCTGGCCAGCCTGCTGCCGAAAGGGCCGCCGCACCGCGACGACATCGCCGCGCAGATGATGATGAGCGAGCGCACCTTGCAGCGCCGGCTGGCCGAGGAAGGCACCAGCTTCACCAACCTGGTCGACGACACGCGGCGCGAGCTGGCCCGGCAATCGCTCAGCGCCGGCGAGCTGTCGCTGAAGATGCTCAGTTTCCAGCTGGGCTTCTCGGAGCCGAGCGCGTTCTACCGCGCGTGCAAGCGCTGGTTCGGCATGGCGCCGTCGGACATCCAGCACCTGGCGCACCAGCCGGGGCCGGGGCCGGAAGCGCTGCAGGCGCCCACCACGCCGCGCAAATCGGCCTAATCAATGGAGAACCTCATGGGATGGTTATCGAGTCATCAGAACAAATCGATGCTGGGTCAGCTGCTGGTCAGGCAGAAGCTGATTACGGAAGAGCAGCTGGCCAGCGCGATCGAACTGCAGCGCAGGACCGGGCAGCGGCTGGGCGATATCTTCGCCGAGCTCAACCTCATCACGCAGCAGAACATCGAAGACGCGCTGCGCAAGCAGCGGCGCCTGCGGATGGCGGCGGCGATCGCCACCTCGCTGCTGGCGCCGTTGGAAACCTACGCGGCGCAAGCCCTGCCGATGGCGGCGGCCAGCGCCCCGGCGGCGCGCGCGCTGCGGGCATTGAGCGAAGAGGAACTGGGCGACACCTCGGCGCAAGGCCTGAGCGACGACCTGGTCAACGCCGTCAAGCAGGCCAGGGGCAGCGGCGTGGAAGTGGTGGGCGAGATGAGCAAGCTGCTCAATCCGGTGCTGGGCTTCCTGGAAGCCGACACCACGATGAAAAACGTCGTCTACGATCCCAGCAAGGCGGCGGCGACGATCAACAAGGACGGCTCCCTGACCTTGAGCCTACCGTCATCGATAGGCGAAATCGCCTTCAACAACATCCGCATCAAAGGCACGGAAGGCTCCAGCTTCGGCAGCATCTCGATCAAGGGCATCGACCTGACGGGCACCTCGATCACCCTCGGCTTCCATCACTAAGCCGATTTTGTTATTCGAGCTGGATGCTGGTGGGTGCGTCGCGGTCGGTGGTGAGCCAGCCGTCGGCGTAGTTGAGCTCCGTCACCTGTATTGAACTGCGCCTGTTGTCCGGCTGGCCCGGATGGACGAAGTAAAACAGGAAGGCGCGGTCGCCGCTGACGATCACTTCGGGATGATGGCCGCCGTTCTGGTCGTCAACCCCGGTGCCGGGCACGGCCAGCAGACTGTCCGGCTGGCGCATCCAGGTCAGCGCATCGTCGGAACGGAAGGCGCCCAGGCCGGCGTTGCCGAGCAAATCAGTCAGCAACCAGTAGTGCCCCTTCCAACGGAAAGCCAACGGCGCCTCGCCGCGAGCGCGCGGCAGATGGGCCGAGCCCTTGTCGGTCCAATGATAAAGATCCGGGCTATCGGCGTAGAAGATGGTTTTGCCGGCGCGCTCATTGTTGTACCACATGCGCCAAGTGCCGTCCGGCAAGCGCAGCACGGCGGGATCGATGACCTTGTCGCTGGCCAGCGCCAACGTGCTCTCGTACTTCCACGTCTTCAGATCGGCGCTGCTCAGGTGCACGATCGCGCGCGGATGCGCCCAATCGGCAAAGACGCCCGGAACGACGGTCACGTACAGATGAAAGAGGCTGCGATCGGCGATCACGGCAGGCGCCCAGAAGGTCGGCGTGCCGGCGGTATTCGGCACCTCGCGTGGAAATTCAACCACGCCGCGATACGCCCAATGCGCCCCATCGATGGACTCGGCGATGCCGATCGGCGTGCCATGCACCCAGGTCACGCCATCCAGCCCCGCCACATTCGCGCGCCGGTTGGTATAGAACATCAGCCACTTCTTATCCAGGGGGCTGTAGATGATGGAAGGATCCGCCGCGCCATCAAATACCGGATCGCGGTACAGCGGCTTGGGCGCGACGACATCCGCCTGCGCGGACACCGCCAGCAGCAACGAAAAAAGGAAGGAGAGATAGCGCATATCAAAAATATACCCTACCTCATCCCTCCCAAATGTTCATTTACATGACTGTTTAACTCCGGGGTCAGGTCCGGAACCTGGACACGGACTCGACCCTAGAGTTCACCTACAGCAGAGCTCCTGTCCGGTTGCCGGACCTGACCCCGGAGTTTAGTTGCGGGGCTTGGCGAAGGCGTCTCCTTTCTTCCATTCCGGCAGCTTGGCGCCGTTGGCGATCAGGCGGCCCAGGTTGAGCGTGTATTGCGCCGTCTGCACCATGCCCGACAGGTCCCAGCTCGGATCGTATTCGTCGCTGGCCTGGTGGTAGCGCTTGCCGTACGCCTTGGCCTTGGCTTTCGAGCCTTCCGGATCCTTGATGTAGTCGCGGCCCGATTCGATCGAGAACGCCGGCACGCCGTTCTTGGCGAAGTTGAAGTGGTCGCTGCGGAAGTAGCCGCCCGCCAGGTCCGGTTCCGCTTCGGCGATGTGCATGCCCATCGCCTTGGCCGCCGTCGCCGCCAGCTTGCCCAGCTCGGTGCGCTCGCTGCCTTCGGTGCCGATGTCGCGCGTGGCGCCGACGAAGTTCAAGCTGTCCAGGTTGAGGTTGGCGGCGGTTTTCGCCAGCGGCCACAGCGGCGCCGATGCGTACGCCGCGCTGCCCAGCAGGCCCTGCTCTTCCGCCGCGACCCACAGGAACATCTGGCTGCGCTTGGCCGGCGCGCGCCTGGCTTCCTGCGCCATCGCCAGCAACGCCGCCGAGCCGGAGGCGTTGTCCACCGCGCCGTTGAAGATGGTGTCGCCGCTGTCGCCCTGCTTGCCCAGATGGTCCCAGTGCGCGCTGTAGATGACGACTTCGTCCTTCAGCTTGGGATCGGTGCCCGGCACCACGGCGGCGACGTTGAATTGCTCGACCTTGCGCACGGCGGCTTTCATTTCGCCGTTCAGCTTGGCGGCCAGCGCGACCGGCTTGAAGTCCTTGCTTTCGGCGGCGGTGCGCAGCGCGTCCAGGTCCTGGCCGGCGGCCTTGAACAGGGCGCGCGCGGTGTCGTCGGTCATCCAGCCTTGCAGCTCGGTGCCCAGCGTGCCCGGCGAGCCCTGCGGGCTCGCCGCCAGCTGGAAGCGCTCGACGCCCGACCAGCTGTTCTGGATCACGCTCCAGCCGTACGATGCGCTCGGCGTGGTGTGAATCAGCAGCACGCCTGCCGCGCCCTGACGCTTGGCTTCTTCAAATTTGTAGGTCCAGCGGCCGTAGTAGGTCAAGCCCTTGCCGTTGAAGCGGTTCGGCTGCGCGGCGGTCGGTGCCGGGTCGTTGACCATCATGACCAGGATCTTGCCCTTGAGGTCCATGCCCTTGTAATCGTTCCACTGCTCGTCCGGCGCGGTGATGCCGTAGCCGACGAAGACCAGGTCGGCATTGAAGCTGTGCGCGGCGGTCGCATCGCCCGGCGCGAACACCCAGTCCTTACCGAAGCTGATGTCCAGCGCCTGGCCGCCCGCTTCCAGCTTGAGCGTGCTGTCGGCCGGCTGCGTCTTGACGCCGGCGATTTGCACCGACTGGCGGAAACTATTGCCGTTGCCCGGCTTCAGGCCCAGCGCCAGCGCCTGGGTTTCCAGGTAGGCGACGGTGAGGTCGGCGCCGCGCTGGCCGGTGCCGCGGCCTTCCAGCAGATCGCTGGACAGGAAGGCGAGGTGGGCGCGCAACGGGGCTTCCTGCACGGCGGTCTTGCCTGCGTCTGCAGCATGGGCCGGGAATGCCAGCGCCAGGCTTATGGCCAGGGCGGAGGCGACAAAGGATGGGGTCATTTTTTGCATGATTTCCTGAGGGCGTTATGGGTGGTGCGGTCTGCTTGTTTTGCCGCGCGCACATTGTATGCGATTTGCCCCGCCTATCAGCCGCCGCCCATTGCGCAGTGCAGCAAAGGCCGGGCGCGCTAGAATAGCGGCATGACTGAACGCATTCCCTACATCGGCCGCTTCGCGCCCTCGCCTACCGGCCCTTTGCACACCGGCTCGCTGGTGGCGGCGATGGCCAGCTATCTTGACGCCAAGGTACACGACGGCCAGTGGCTGGTGCGCATCGAAGACGTCGACGGCGACCGCAACGTGGCCGGCGCCGACGCGCACATCCTGGCTTCGCTGCAGCGCTGCGGCATGCGCTGGGATGGCGAGGTGACCTGGCAAAGCCGCCGCACCGGCCTCTACGAGCAAGCCTTGCGGCAGCTGGGCGAGCTGGTCTATCCCTGCGGCTGCTCGCGCAAGGAGATCGCCGATTCGCAACTGAGCCTGACCGGCAAGCAGGCGCAGGCGTTGATCTATCCCGGCACCTGCCGCCACGGCCTGGCGCCCGGCAAGAGCGCGCGCGCCCTGCGCTTGAAGGTGCCGCAGTCGCCGCACTGCGTGCTGGCGTTCGACGACCGCTGGGCCGGGCGCGTCAGCCAGGACCTGACCGATGAAGTGGGCGATTTCGTCATCAAGCGCGCCGACGGCTTCTGGGCCTATCAGCTGGCGGTGGTGGTGGATGACGGCGCGCAAGGCATCACCGACATCGTGCGCGGCGCCGACCTGCTCGACTCCACGCCGCGCCAGCTCTACCTGCAGCAAGTACTTGGCCTGCCGCAACCGACCTATCTGCACGTGCCGGTGGTGGTCAACGAGCTGGGCGAAAAACTGTCCAAGCAAACCGGCGCGCAGGCATTCGACAACGGCGCCGCTCCGCAACAGTTGCTGCATGACGCCATGCTGCCCGCCGCCCGTTTCCTCGGCCTCGATGTGCGCGCGGAAACCATCGATGCGTTCTGGCGCGCCGCCACGCCGGCGTGGGCGCAACGGCTGCTGCGGCTTTGATGCCGTGCGCTGCGCACATCGGCTTTTCTCTACACTGATCGCATGGAAGTCGAACTCAAACTCTTGCTCTCGCCGGCGGACAACGACACGCTGCTGCGCCTTCCGCTGATCGCCTCCCGCGCCAGCGCGCCGGTCCGCGCGCAGCAATTGTCGGCCCGCTACTTCGATACGCCGGACCTGCACCTGCTGCGCCACGGCGCGGGCCTGCGCGTGCGCAAGGTCGATGGCGTCTGGATACAGACCATGAAGGCCGGCGGCAGCGTGCAAAGCGGTTTGCACAGCCGCAACGAATGGGAAGGCCCGGTGGACCGTCCCTGGCCGCGCCTGGGACGGCTGCGCAAGCTGATCGACGGCGAGGCCCAGTGGCGGGACATGCTGGATGCGCCGGAGCTGAAGGAGCGGCTGGAACCGTTGTTCGTGGTGGAAGTGGAACGCCACACCTGGGACCTCGAAATCGACGGCGGCAAGATCGAGCTGGTGCTCGATCACGGCCACATCGACCGTCACGGCCACCAGGTGCCGGTCAATGAAATCGAGCTGGAGCTCAAGGATGGCAATCCCGCCAGCCTGTACGCTTTCGCGCTGCTGCTGCACGAGCAGATTCCCCTGCGCCTCAACAACATCAACAAGGCCGAGCGCGGCTACATGCTGGTGCGCCAGACCGGCACCGTGGCATACCGCGCCAAGACGCTGGAACTGCCCGCCGACGCCAGCGTGGGCGACGCCATGCTGGCCGTGCTGGGCAACTGCCTGCAGCAAATCCAGCGCAACGAGGACGCCGTCATCAAGGGCGACGACGCCGAGACGCTGCACCAGATGCGGGTGGGCGTGCGGCGGCTGCGTTCAGCGCTGAAGCTGTTCGAGTCGATCGCGCCCTGCCCGCCCGCGCTGCAGGAAGACATCCGCTGGCTGGGCACGGAACTGGGCGCGGCGCGCGACTGGGATGTGATGCTGACGTCCACGCTGGCCCGCGTGCAGGCCAGCCCCGGCGGCAAGCACGGCTTGCTGGACCTGCAGGCGCTGGCGCTCGAGTCCGCGCGCGCCAAGCGGCGCGAGGCGGCGCAAGCCTTGCTGTCGCCGCGCTACACGCATCTGATGCTGACGCTGGGCTCGTGGATGCTGCAAGCGGCGCCGGGACTCAAGGGCTCGGCCGCCAAGTTCTCGCGCCAGACCATGCAGCATCTGCACAAGTCGCTGCTCAAGCGCGCCAACCGCATGGACGACAACGATCCGGCCGGCGTGCACCGCACCCGCATCGCGGCCAAGCGAGGCCGCTACGCGCTGGAATTTTTCCATTCGTTCTATCGCGCCCAAGGCGCGCGCACTTATCTGAGAACACTGGCCGCCACGCAGGACGAACTGGGGCAGCACAACGACCTGGTGGTGGCCGACCGCTTGCTGCAGGAACTGGTGCAACAGCATCCGCAGGCGGAAGCCGCGATCCAGTTCGCGCGGGGCTATCTGCTTTCGCAGCAGGCAACGCAGCCGGCCGACCTTGCTGCGATCCGCACCGGCCTGCACGCGCTGCGGCTGCCGCACTGAGGCGCGCGCTGATCGATCAGCGCGCGGCCGGCGCTGGCTGGGAGATCACGGCCCAGGTCAGCGTGCCGGGGCATTTGGCTTGCTGCACCGCCTGCAGCGTTTCATCGGCTTCGGTGCTGGCTTGCGCGTAGGCCTTGCGGCCGGCGATCTTGAAATGCAGCGCAGGGTCGGCCGAGCTGGCGGTCTTGGACAGCGTCGGCAGGAAGCCGCGCTCGGCCATGATCTTGCGGCAGGCATCCATGCCGGTCAGCTCGCTCGATTCGATCTCGATGCTGAAGACCCAGCTTTCCACATAACCGCGCGCGGCGCGTGCCGGCTCCGGCAACATCAGGTTCGACGGCAAGGTGGCGGCGCCGGCGGCGGCGGCCAGCAGGGACGCGCTCAGCACCAGCGTGCGCGCAATTCGATGAAGCATGGGCATTGGGGACTTCCTTAAGATCCGGTATAGCCCCTATGGTATCAGTTCATCAGCAACGGATACAGCGTGGCGACCAGCAGCAGCGCCATGACCACGTTGAAGATGCGCACCGAGCGCGGATCCTGCAGCACGCGCCGCATCGCCACGCCGAACAGCGCCCAGGCGCCGACGCAGAAAATGCCGATCACGCCGAACACGCCCGACAGCAGTGCCACGTCCGCCACCTTGAAGCCCTGCGGCAGGTAGGTGGTCAGCGCGCCGAGCGCCATCACCCAGCCCTTGGGATTAATCCATTGGAAGGCAGCCGCGCCGACAAAGCCCATCGGCTTGGACAGGCTGGCCTGCTCCGCGCTCATCGGCGCGGCATGGGCCAGTTTCCAGGCCAGCCACAGCAGGTAGATCGCACCGGCGTACTTGAGGATCACCTGCAGCAAAGGGAACTGTTCGAATACCGCGTGCAAGCCCAGCCCGGTGGTAAAGATCATGAAGGAAAAGCCGCAGCAGATGCCGAACAAGTGCGGCAGCGAGCGCGCGAAGCCGTAATTCAGACCGGAGGCCAGCATCATGGCGTTGTTCGGGCCGGGCGTGATGGAACTGACGGCGGCAAAGGCACACAAAGGGAGCAGCAAATCGAGCGACATGGGTTTATCCGGTGAAGAGCACGAACATCCATTGTAGAAGCAAGTGTACTGAAGTGTACCAGTACACTCATCAAAACACTTTGTACAGGTGTATTGGTCAAACCACCGTTACTGGATCAGGTGCGCTTGCGCTGACGCCCCAGCAGCTTGTAGAAGCTTTCCAGTTCGCGCCGCACCAGGTCCTGGCCGTTCTCGATGACGAAGTCCTGGAACGCCGCCGCCACCTTCGGGATCGGCTGCTCGGACAGGTGCATGATGTGCCAGTCCGCTTCCACCGGGTTTTCCTGCATCGGCAGGATCGCCAGCAGGCCTGCTTCGAATTCCAGCCCGCAGGCGTGCACCGACAAGAATCCCAGTCCCAGTCCGGCCGACACCATGCGCTTGATCGCCTCGTTGCTCGATACCTCGGAGCCGAATTCGGCCGGGTGGCCGGCCTCGCGCAACAGCTTTTCGACCGCCGTGCGCGTGCCCGAGCCGCGCTCGCGCACCAGCAGGTTGGCCGCCATCACGTCGTTGAGCGTGATCTTTTTCTTCTTCATCAGCGGATGCGCGGGACTGGCGACGAACGCCATCGGGTGACGCGCGAATTTGGCGGCGTTGGTGCGCAGCTCGCGCGGCGGCGTGCCCATGATGGCCAGCTCGATCTCGTGCCGCGCCAGCATGTTGACGATCTCCGCGCGATTGCCCACTTGCAATTTCAAGCGCACGTCCGGCCGCTCCATCGTGAACGGCACCAGCAGCGGCGGCAGCAAGTGCTCCGCCGTGGTGACCGCGCCGATGCGTAGCGTGCCGCTGGTGACGCCCTGCAGCGCCGCCAGCTCGTCGCCGGCCTGCTCCCACAGTCGCAAGATGCGCTCGGAGAACTCCACCATCACCTCGCCCGCCGCCGTCAGCTGGATGTTGCGCCCCACCTTGCGTGTCAGCGCGATGCCGGCGATCTCCTCCAGTGTGCGGATTTGCAACGATACGGCGGGCTGCGTGAGGTGCATCGCATCGGCCGCGCGCGACACGCTCTCGTGGCGCGCGACCAATACCAGCGACTGTAGCTGGCGGAAACTGGCGTGATACATAAGGATTCCTTATCGATTATCGAATATCTTTAATTTTTCTTTCGTTCATTCTACCTCTATATTCATAATTATCTGACATCGTTTTAGCGAGAGACCGACATGAGCATCGACGTGATCTTCCTGGGCCTGGACGGCGTACTGTTCGACACCGAGGCGCTGCACCTGGCCGCCTGCAACGCGGCGTTCGCCAACGCCGGCCTGTCGATACGCTGGACCCTGCCGGCGCTGCGCGCCGCCGCCGCCACGCACGGATACGCCCGCGCCATCGGTTCGGCCATCGCTTGCGAGCTGCTGTCGCGCGACAAGCAGCGCGTCGCCGACCTGTTCGCCGACAAGCACCGCCAGTTCCACCAGGCGATCCTGGCCCGGCCGCCGCAGGCGCTGCCCGCCGCGCTGACCCTGATCGACGATGCGCTCAACGCCGGCTGCAAGATCTGCATCCTGACCGACATGCCGGCACCCGCCGCCTCCGCGTTGCTGGAGCGCTGCTTCGGCGCCGATGTCAACAGCCTGTTCGCCGTGGTCACCGGCGGCGCCAGCTTCGACGGTCCGGCCGGTACCGGCCCTTATGCCCGCGCGCTGAACGCCATGGGCGTATCGCCGCACGACGCCATCGCCATCGACACCGCCGTACCGGGCCTGCGCGCCGCCGGGGAAGCCGGCTTGTGGACCGTCTCGGTCGCGCCATACGGCGCCGACGTGGTACGTCCGCGCCAGTTCATCACCTTCGACGCGCTGCGCGATCTGCAAGCCAGCCCGTACACGCCGGATCAGCAAAGCCCCAAGGATCTCGCGGCATAGATCCGGCGGGGGCGGCACCCCGTTTTTTTACTACCTGGAGGCGCATCATGGAAACCATCGTCATCGTAGGAGGCGGTGCGGGAGGACTCGAACTCGCCACCCGTCTTGGAGATACCCTCGGCTACGCCAAGCGCGCCCGCATCGTGTTGGTGGATCGCTGGCCCGGCCACTTCTGGAAGCCGCTGCTGCATACGGTCGCTTCCGGCAAGTGCGATCCGCAAGTGACGCAGCTGTCCTTCAGCGCGCAAGCCGTCGATCACTGCTTTGAATTCGTGCAGGGCGAAGTGCTGTGCGTGGACCGCGTTGAGCAATCCATCTCGCTCGCCCCGCGCAACGGCGGCGACGGTGCCTGCCGCGTCATCGGCTACGACAAGCTGGTACTGGCGCTGGGTTCCGTGACCAACTTCTACGGCGTGCCCGGCGCCGCCGAACATGCGCTAACGCTGGACAGCGTCGCCGACGCCGAGGCCTTCCGCCAGCGCTTCATTGAAACCTGCATCCGCGCCGGCGAGCAGAAGACGCAGGCGCACGTGGTGATCGCCGGCGGCGGCGCCACCGGCGTAGAACTGGCGGCGGAACTGAGCAACAGCGCCCGCGCGCTGGCCGCCTACCGCGTGCACACGCTGGACCCGGAGCGCGATATCCGCATCAGCGTCGTCGAGCGCGGACAATATCTGCTGCCGCAGTTGCATCCGCAACAGTCGCAGCGGGCCGCGCGCCATCTGCGCTCGCTCGGCATCGAGGTGCTGACCGCCACCACCGTCGCCAGCGTCGAACCCGGCGCGGTGATCGATGCAAGCGGCAACGAACACCCGGCCGACCTGACCTTGTGGGCGGCAGGCGTCGAAGCGCCGCAGCTGTGCGCCACGCTGGGCCTGACGATCAACCACCTGAAGCAGATCGTGGTCGATTCCAGCCTGCGCTCGGCCAACGACGGCCGCATCTACGCCTTCGGCGACTGTGCCAGCTATACCTGCCCGGTCAAGGGCGTGGCGCCGCCGCGCGCGCAAGTCGCGCACCAGCAGGCGATGTTCCTGGCCGACCTGCTGGCGCGCAAGGCCGGCACGCCGCCGCCGGACTTCCGCTATCACGACTACGGTTCGCTGGTCTCGCTCGGACCGCAGGCCGCGGTTGGCGTGCTGACCGGCGCCGTCACCGGCAAGAGCATCCGCGTCAGCGGCGGCGCGGCGCGGGTGCTGTACCGGCTGATGTACCAGAAGCACCTGCTGCAGCTGCACGGCATCGCCCGCATGAGCATCCAGACGCTGGCGGACTGGCTGCGCGCGAGGGTGCTGCCGCCGGTGCGCCTGCATCGGTAAACCGCTCTATAATGAGGTGATGACAACCATCACCTCATTGAACAGGACCACCCCGGCCGCCTCTTCCTCTGCGGCGGCCGGGACGTCCACCGCCCTCTCCACGCCCTCCGGCGCGGCGCAGCCTGGCGCATCGACAGTCGTCTCTCTGGGCGCCGGCGGCGGCGCCCAAACCACCGACCGCCCGCTGGTCTGGGAGAACCGCATCCGCAGCACCTCCAGTACGCTGATGGCGCGGAACTACACCAATCAGCCGCTGGCGGGCAGGCTCAAGGGCGTGGGCGCGGAGCTGCTGAAACAAGTGGCCTACGACGGCGAAGATTTTTCGCAATCGGTCGGGCAGGCGCCGGCTGGCGTGCAAGCTGATACCTACGATATGCTGGTAATGCCGACGCAGGTAACGCAGCACGGCATGGGCGATAACCAGGTCAAGCTCAGTATCACGACGCGCAGCGGCGTGAAGGTCGAACTGTCGCTGGATGCCGGCGACGGCGGCATCGCGGTCGAGGCCCACAGCGACGGCAAACTGAATGAATCGGAGCGCAAGGCGCTGGGCAAGCTGGCCGACGCATTCCAGAAATCGATCGACGGCCTGACCGAAGACCCGCCGCGCATCGACTTGGCCGGACTGACGCAATTCGATAGCGCGGCCCTGTCGTCGGTGGACCTGAAGGGCCAGGTCAAGGTGAACGCGAAGGATACGCAGCAACTGGAATTCCACGCCGACAGCAAGCAAAGAACGGTCAGCTTTACCGGCCCCGCCGGCAGCGCGAAGATCGGCGTCGACCTGAGCCAGCCCGCCAGTTGGGGCAGCAAGGACCAGCAGGCCAAGGCGCTGGGCCGCTACCTGCAGCAAGTCGACCAGGCGGGCTTGCGCGGCCAGGGCAACGGCACCATGCTCGGCATGTTCAAGGATGCGTTCACCGATATGAACAGCGATTACGGCGCGCCGGTCGTGGCGCCGCGCGGCATCACGCTGACCGACCAAGACCGCGCGATGACGACCGGGCTGGCCGACTTCACTGCATCGATGTCGCAAACCGAAGTGGCGTCCAATCCGGCGCGCGTCACCGAAAAAGACACTTTCGCCTACGAGCTGTCGCAGAAGACCGCGATCGCCGGCCATACCCAGTTGGACCGCTCGATCTCGCAGCAGCAGCAATCGCACCTGAAGGCGCAATATCATCAGCCGGTCAAGGCGGGGGCGCTGCTGGCACTGGACCTGAGTCCGCAATCGCAGAACTACAAGTACGTCACCATCGACGACCGGGCCAGCAGCAATACCAACATCGCGTATGACGAGGGTGTGCTGGCAAAAGCCTCGCTGGAGATGGAGGCCAACCGTTCCTCGCGCGTGCTGACCTACTCGTTGGGCAAGCTGAAGGACGATCAGACCACGCCGTCCGGCAAGGCGATGTCGAACGATTTGCTCACCACGCTGGAGCCGGAGCGCATCGGCTTGCCGGTCTTGAGCGACGCCGAGCGCGCGCAGACGCTGGCGCGGTTGAACGACCGGATCTTCCTGCAATCGAACCCAGACGCGATAGCGAAATAGACGCGCATGAACACACCTGAATATATCGTCCTGATGGCGGAATATAACGCCGCCATGAACCGCAAGGTGTACGACGCCGCCGCCACGCTGCCGCACGCGGAACTGATCGCCGACCGCAAGGCCTTCTTCGGCTCCATCCTCGGTACGCTGAACCATCTGCTGGCGGGCGACACGATCTGGCTCAAGCGCTTCGCCGCGCATCCCGCCGGTTTCCCCGCGCTGCAGGTGATGCACGACGTACCGCTGCCGGCCGGCGGCTTGACCCACAGCTTCGGCGAAGACCTGGCCGCCCTGCGGCAGCATCGCTTGCACCGCGACGGCGTCATCTCGCAATGGGCGGCGCAGATCCGCGCGGACGACCTGCTGCTGCCGCTGGAGTACCACAGCACCAGGGGCGACGTGTACCGCAAGGACCTGGGCGCGGTGATCACGCACTTCTTCAATCACCAGACCCACCACCGAGGCCAGGTCAGTACCCTGTTGACGCAGGCCGGCGTGGACATCGGCGTCACCGACCTGCTGCTGTGGGTTCCGGACGAAATGGCATGAAGATCGCCGTCTACAGCGCCCAGCCCTACGACCGCCGCTTCCTCGACGAGGCCAGGCTGGCGCAGGCGGGCGCCGTCGACGCCGTGTACTTCTCGGACCGCCTGACGCTGGACACCGCGCCGCTGGCGCAGGGCTGCGAGGCGGTCTGCGTGTTCGTCAACGACCTGCTGGACGCGCCGGTGCTGGACGCGTTGCATGCGCTGGGCGTGCGCGCCGTGCTGCTGCGCTGCGCCGGCTTCAACAACGTCGACCTGGCGGCCGGCGCGCGCCTCGGCATGTTCATGGCGCGCGTGCCCGCCTACGCGCCCGAGGCGGTGGCAGAACACGCGCTGGCGCTGGTCATGACGCTGAACCGCCACACGCACCGCGCCTATGCGCGCGTCCGCGAAGGCAACTTCGCGCTGGACGGCCTGCTTGGCATGACCTTGCACGGCAAGACCGTCGGCGTGGTCGGCGCCGGCAAGATCGGCGCCGCAGCCGCGCGCATCTTCCATGGCCTGGGCTGCAAGGTGCTGGTCAGCGATCCGGCACCGGCGCCGCAGCTGGAAGACTACGCCGAGCGGGCCAGCCTCGATGCGCTGCTGGCCGAATCGGACATCGTCACCCTGCACTGCCCGTTGATGGACGCCACCCGCCACATGATCAACGCCGCCAGCCTGGCGCGCATGAAGCGCGGCGCCATGCTGGTCAACACCTCGCGCGGCGGCTTGATCGACACCGCCGCCGTGATCGAGGCGCTCAAGTCCGGACAACTGGGCGCGCTGGCGATCGACGTCTACGAGCAGGAGAGCGCGCTGTTCTTCCACGACCATTCCAGCGACATCATCGCCGACGACGTGTTCCAGCGCCTGATGACCTTCCCCAACGTACTGGTCACCGGCCACCAGGGCTTCTTCACCATCGAGGCGATGCGCGAGATCGCCGCCGTCACCTTCGACAATCTCGGCTGCTTCATGCGGGGCGCGCCTTGCGCCAATACGCTGCCCGTCAGCTCTTGAGCGGCAGCGTCAGGATGAAGCGCGTGCCGACACCCAGTTCGCTCTCGACTTCTATCTTGCCGCGCAAGACGCCGTAGACGATGTTGTAGACGATGTTGAGTCCCAGCCCCGAACCGCCGCGTCCCAGCTTGGTGGTGAAGAAGGGATCGTAGATGCGTCCCATGTTTTCGGGCGCGATGCCGGCGCCGTTGTCGGCGACGACGATGCTTACCCGCTCGCCGTCGATGGTGCTGGCGCTGATGACGATCTCGCCGTTGCTGCGGCCTTCGAAGGCGTGGGTCAGGCCGTTGTTGATCAGGTTGATCAGCACCTGGCCGAACGGCCCCGGATAGCTGGTCATCATGATCGTCGCGGGTATCTCCTGGCGGACAGCGATGCCGCTCTTTTTAAAGGTCGGCACCAGCACCAGCAGGATTTCATTGGCCAGGTCGGACAGCAGGAATTCGCGGCAATGCGAGGTGGTGCGGTCCACCGCCACCTGCTTGAAGCTGGACACCAGGTCCACCGCGCGGTGCAGGTTGCGCAGCACGATCTCGCCGCCGCTGCTGACGTCGTCGACGAACTGCTGCAGCGTCGAGCGCTTGATGCCTTCGGCGGTCGCGCGGCTAAAGCTGCGGGTCTGGTCGATCAGCGTGCTGACCGCCAGCAGGCTGTTGCCGATCGGCGTGTTGAGTTCGTGCGCCACGCCCGCGACCAGCGCTCCCAGCGCCGCCAGCTTCTCGCTGCGCACCAGCTCATCCTGCGCGTGCTGCAGCGTCTCCAGCGAACCCGCCAGTTCCTTGTTGGCCTCCACCATCTGGCCGGTGCGCAGCTGCACCAGTTCCTCCAGCCGGTCGCGATACTGGATCAGCTCCACCTCGCTCCTCTTGCGGTCCGTGATATCGGTCGAGATGCCGCCCATCGCCCATACCTTCCCGGTCTCGTCGCGCAGGCAGAACTTCTCCGAGATGTAGGTACGCAGCGTGCCGGTCGCATCGGGCACGTCCTCCTCGTAGATGTACGATTGACGCGACGCCAGCGCATTCAGGTCGCCGTCGCGGATCACGCGCACCGTCTGCTCGTCGAAGATATCGGCGTCGGTATGGCCCAGCGGATCGGGCGATCCGGCCGGCAGCACCTTGCGCAGCCGTTCGTTGACCAGCAGGTAGCGCCCTTCCAGGTCCTTGACGTAGATGACGGCCGAGGACTTGTCGGCGATATTGGTCAACAGCGACTGGCTCACCCGCAGTTGCGAGTCGCGCGCGGCGATGGTCGCCAGCATGGTGTTGAGCGCCTCCGACAACCGCCCCACCTCGTCCCGCGAGCCGACCGCCGCGCGCACGTCGTAGCGCTGCTCGCGGGTGACCTTGTCGGCCACGCGCGACAGCGCCAGCAAGGGCCGCGTCACCAGCCGCCGCAGGCCGATCGCCTGCAGCAGGCCGCCGATCGCCAGCGCCAGCATCACCACCGCCAGCACCAGGCCGTACTGGCCGAGGCGCGCCGCCAGCGGCTGCAGGGCGCACTCCACCTGCAGGTAGCCGACCACCTCGTGCTGGAAGCGCACCGGCGCCAGCATCGTCAGCAGGTCACCACGATACAGGTGGCCGGGCGCCGCCATGTCCTCCGGCCACACGCAGTTCACCGTGCCGCTGCGGCCGTAGCTGGCGAAAGGCTGGTGCAGCGTATCGAACAGGCAGGCGCTGCGGATGTCCGGCGTGGCGCGCAGCGCGTCCAGCGTGCGGGTGGCCGCGCGGCGGTCGCCGAAGTTCAGGTCCACGTCCAGGTTCAGCGACACCAGTTCCATGCGGCCGGCCAGGTCCTGCACCAGCCGCGAACGCACCACGCTAAAGTCGTAGGTGGCCAGCACGATCAATGCCGCCAGCAGCGAGGCCAGCGAGGTCGCCAGCGACACCATCAGCAGCTTGCGCTGCAGCGCCATGTCGTTCCAGTATTCGCGCAGCGCGCTCATTTACCCTCCCCGCCGACGACACGCTCGGCCAGCGCCAGCATGCGCGGATGCAGGACGACCCCGGCATGCCGGGCCGCTGTCAGGTTGACTTCAAAGCGGATGCTGCCGTCCACCGGCACCAGGTTGATGATGCCGCCGTCGGCCAGGAAGCCGGCGGAGTCGCCGATGGTGAGGACGGCCTGGTCGCGCAGGCGCGTCAGCCAAGCGTTCTGGCGCGCGCGTTCCGGCACGGCGATATACAGGGCGTGACAGGACTCCATCTCATCGACGCGGCTGACGGTGCGCAGTTCCAGCGGATGGCTGCCGGCGGTGCGGCTTTGCAGCTGGCGTCCGATCTCCGCCGCGCCAGGGCCGGCCAGGCACAGCACCAGCGGCGCGCGCGGATCGGTCAGCGCGGGCCAGCTGGCGTAGCGGGCGAAATTGAGGATGTAGGCGGCTTTGATCTGCTGCTCGGGAATCGCCTCTCCGGCGCCGGAAGGGACGGCCGGGACGACCATCAGCGCCGCGAGCAGGCAGGCCCGCGCGGCGAACTCGATGCGTCTCCAAGCGCCCAGTAGTCTCATCGTGCACGCTTCCCTTTCAACGTTGTAGCCGCATGGACGCACGGCTTGAACGCCCACCGATTCTATCCGAATCGCCCCGCCGGCCGGCTTTTTTCGCTTGCCGGGGACGGGTTGTTCTGTAAACACAACGCAAGCAAATCCGACAAGCTCCGAAGCTTGTGATCGTGTCGGAATTAGGGAATACTTTGTTAAATAGTGCAGCAAAAGGGGCATCCTCTTGATAGACCGCACCGAGCAGCCGGGCGTCGCTACGCCGGCATCGCCCCGCCTTGCGGGACTGCGGCGCAGTCCCGCGCGCGCAGCCGCGTGCATGCTGCTGTCGTTGGCGGCGGCCGCGGCACCCGCCGCACCCGCTACTCCGGCAGGCGCCGGAGACGATGACAACCTGTTCGATCTCAGTCTGGACCAGCTGCGCAACGTCAAGGTGCTGACCGCCACCAAGACCGCCACGCCGCTGCACGCCACACCCGCCGTGGTCACGCTGGTCACCGCCGACGACATCGCCCGCTACGGCTATCAGACGCTGGCCGAGGCGCTGTCCCACGTGGCCGGCTTTATCGAAAGCGACGACCGCCTCAATCACAACTTCGGCGTGCGCGGCATCAACGCCGGCGCGCAGTCGGCCAGCCGCGCCATCAAGATCCTGCTGGACGGCCAGCCCATCGCCTTCCGCAGCACGCAGCAGCAGTTGATCGGGCTGGAGTTCATCCCGATGAACATGGTCGAGCGCATCGAGATCGTGCGCGGGCCGGTATCGGTGCTGTACGGCGCCGATGCGCTGCTGGGCGCCGTCAACGTCATCACGCGGCGCGACGGCACCGAGCAGCGCATCGCGCTGGCGCATGAATGGTCGGGCGGCGGACGCGATGTCAACCTGCTGGCCGCCAGCGGCAGCGTGCAGTTCGGCGCGCCGGCGGCGCCGGCCTGGCTGGCCTGGGGATTGCAGGCGGCCGACGCCGACCGCAGCGGCCTTCCCCTGCCGCGCATCTCGCCCGACTACCGGCGCTACGCGGCGCTGGGCGCGGCACCGACAGACGACGCCGCGCCGCGCAGCGCCTACCTGCGCATGGGCTGGAACGATGCGCGGGATGAATTGCAGGCCAGCGCCTTCTGGCAGAAGCAGGACAGCGACAACGTCTTCGCCAGCCTCAATCCGCTGCTGCGGCCACCCAGCCACGTCGAGCTGCAGCAGGGCTTTGTGCGCCTGAACGCCAGCCGCCGCCTCAACGAAGAACACACGCTGCGCGCCGCCGCCAGCTACGGCCAGGGACAGCCGGGCGACGGCGACCGCGTGCGGACCGGCGCCGCCGACTACTACCTGCTGCGCGACTTCGGCTACAAGGCGCTCGACGGCAGCGTCGAATGGCTATGGCAGCCGAGCGTCGAGAGCAGCCTGCTGCTCGGCGCCGACGCGCTGCGCGACCGCGAAACGCTGGAATCCTTCCAGCGTCACAGCATCGCCGACGGCGGTAATTTCCAACTCAGCCAACCGGGAAGCAAGACCCTGCGCAACACCGGCCTGTATGCGCAGTGGCAGTTCCCGCTGCTGGCGCAATGGCAGGCCATCATCGGCGGCCGCCACGACCGCCATTCCGTCTACGGCAAGCAGGGATCGCTGCGCGCCGGCGTGGTCGGCACGCTGCCCGGCGGCTGGGGCTTGAAGGCGCTCAGCGGCACCGCCTTCCAGGCGCCGTCGGCCGAGCTGCTGTACCGCAGCGCCGTGCAGCCGGGCGACATCAAGGGCAATCCCGACCTGACGCCGCAAAAGACCCGCACCGTCGAACTGCAACTGAGCACGCCGCCGGCGCCGAACTGGAACGCCGCGCTCACCGCCTACCACACCAAGGTGCGCGGCCTGGTCACGCTGGAGCAGGCCTTCTTCAACCTGGTGGCGCGCAACAGCAGCGACAGCACCGTCAACGGCGTGGAGCTGGAACTACGCTACCAGCGCGACTGGTTCAACGCCTACGCCAACCTGAGTCGCGCCAACACCAACCGCGGCGTCAACCGCTACACGCTGGCGCCGCTGGCCCAGCGCAGCGACGGCGAGCTGTTCCCCTCCAACAGCGCCAATGCCGGCGCCAGCGCCAGCCTGCTCGGGCAGAAGCTGCTGCTCACCGCCGATGTGCGCTACGTCGGCGCACGCCCCGCCGCCACCGCCAACGTGCTGCTGGCGAATCAGGCCTATCACCTGTCCAGCTATGTCGACACCACGCTGGGCGCGCGCTGGAGCTTCGGCAACCGCGCCAGCCTGCGCCTGCAGGTGCGCGACGCCGGCGACAGCCGCTATGTCGATCCCGGCGTGGGCGGCATCGATTATCCATCGCTGGGCCGCCGCTACGGAGTGCAATATGAATACCGCTACTAAGCGCGCCGCAGCGATGCTGGCGCTGGCCGCGCTGGTTTCCTCCTGCGGCGGGGGCGGCGGCTCGGGCGATGCCGTCACGCCGCTGCCGGTCAATCCGATCAAGGCCATGATCGATCCGGATGCGATCAACATCGCTTCCGTCGGCTGGCGCACCTCGACGCGCGACGCCTTTCTGCTGGCGGCCAGGCAGGTCAACGATGCCGGCGGCGTGTTGGGCAAGCGCCTCAACGCGATCGCGCTGGTGGCGCGCGACAACGCCGAGGCGCAGGAGATGGGCCAGCAACTGCTTGACGCGGGCGTCATCGCGCTCAACGTCTCCACCTCCACCCGCGTACTCAACCTGCTGCCGCAGGCGATCGCCAAAGGCGTGCCGATACTGACCGAGTCCAGCTCCTCGCCGGCGCTGACCACGGTGGCCGACAACGACCTGGTGTTCCGCATCGGCGTCTCCGATGTCGACGCCACGCCGGTACTGGCCAACGTCGCCTGGGACGCCGGCAAGCGCCGCGCGGTGGTACTGGTCAATGAAGGCGACGCCTTCGGCGCCGGCTTGGCCAGCCTGTTCTCGCCGGCCTTCCAGCGACTGGGCGGACAGGTGGTCGCCACCGTCACCATTCCGTTCGGCTTGAAGAGCGGCTTCGCCAGCTACCTGCAGAAGGTCTACGACGCCAAGCCGGACGTGATCCTGAACGGCATCCTGGCCGCCGACATCTCCGCCAATGTGCTGAACGAGGCGCTACCCTTCCAGAGCGGCGCCATGTGGCTGCTGCCCGGCACCGCGGCCGGCAACCAGACGTTTATCGACAACCTGGCCGATCCGGCCAAATTAATCAACGGCGTGAGCGGATCGGCCGCCACCATCGGCGCCTACGGCAACGGCTCCTACCAGAGCTTCCGCGCCAGCTACCTGGCGCAGTACGGCAGC
The DNA here is from genome assembly GCF_047302815.1 of Duganella sp. CT11-25. Classification (NCBI taxonomy): domain Bacteria; kingdom Pseudomonadati; phylum Pseudomonadota; class Betaproteobacteria; order Burkholderiales; family Oxalobacteraceae; genus Duganella; species Duganella sp. CT11-25. The sequence continues at coordinate 5,994,404 of NZ_JBKBFD010000001.1, read as the reverse complement.
GAGCCGCAGGATTTCACCGCGCCGACCTACGACATCGTCATGGTGATGGCGCTGGCGATCGAGCGCGCGGGCCAGGTCAACGGCAGCAAGGCGCCCACCGGCATCATGGTGCGCGACAGCCTGCGCTCCGTGATGAACGCGCCGGGCGACCGGGTCAGGCCGGAAGAAATCGGCGCGGCGTTGGCCTTGGTCAAAGCCGGCAAGGACGTCGACTATGCGGGCGCCTATGCCGCCATCGACTGGGATGCGCACGGCGACATCACCGGCATGGTGCCCTTCACCGTGTTCAAGCTCGATACGGCGTCCCGCAGCTGGGATGCCAGCCAACAACTCGTCATTGCCGTTCCCGCATCCCGCTGACGCCCTCCCCGCCTTACCCCTCCCGCTGAATTTCCATTGTAGGGATTGCCTCACCCTAAATTAGGGAAGCCCCTATATAGAAACGTTGCAACATACAATATCTTATTTAGGCAACATTTTATTATTATTCGATATTAGCCGCAATCCAATGCGAATCAAATAATTCAGCATTAATCAATTGTGGACAGTACTTATCGAACAAAACCTAAACCTAATGGGAAATATATGAATATCAACGGTAATAGCAAAGTAAAACTAGCTTGCCTGACGGTGGTAATTGCCAGCTCGCTGATCACTTCCAGCGCACGCGCGGTCACGCCTGACAATGGGTTCGCCCTCAGCGGCATCTGGACCCAGGCCAAGCTGCTGAAAGAATATATCGACTGGCGCGCCGCGCTGGGCTGGGGAACCATCGGCACGACCAACGTGCTGATCGCGAAGATCACCGGCGCCTCCGGCGGCGCCATGACCAAACAGGTGTTCACCGATATCTGCGGCACTTCGGCGGCGGGCCTCATGGCCAACTGGAAGCCCGCTTCGGAGCCGACCGCCGCCTCGCACATCAAGTCGGTGGTCAAATCGGCCAGTGTCGTCGGCGCCGCCTCCGCCTGCGGCTGGGTCTCGCAGTTTGCGTTCAACAAAATCAACGGCGAGATCCCGAAAGCGCAAAACTTCATCAACAACACCGCGACGCAAACGGAAAAGAACGCCATCAGCAACACCGCGTCGGAGACGAATAGCCAGCTGCTGGCCATGGAAGCGGCATTGCGGTCGTTGTCAAACGCCTACAACGACCATGCGAGCAATCAACGGGACTTCGATGCAAATTGCAAAGGCTCCAACAGCGGCTCGCAATTCTGCAACGATGTCCGGACCAACTTGAAAAATTCCACCAAAAATTACGATGACGCCCTGGCATCGTTCAACCGCCACGGCTCCCAGCTGTCGAATGACATGGCCAGTTTGAACCGGGAAATCCGCTCCTGATCCCCAGCGCTGAGCGATAGCCGTCCGGAGTTTCATTGACCAATGAAACTCCGGCTTCAATAACCACGTCCGGCAAAGTTATGAAACCCTTTTTTAAATCACGCAGTTTTCTTGGTTTGATCGTTACGGCATTGGCCGTATCGATCGCCTATGCACTGATGGCGCCGAAAACCGCCGTCCCTGTTTTAAATAATACCGCCGCACCAGCGGATACACCGCCGGCCAATGGCGCCGCCGCGCGGAATTCAAGTCCGGGCATGTTCGCGTGGGGCGGCTTGGATAATCAACGTAAAAGCAGTTATGCGGATATGGATCCAAAAGAATTCGCGATGAAAGAATCCGATTATGGCGGGCATCCAGCCTATAACAAGGCAAAGCATTATCTTTCCTGCGCTGATTATATTAATTCGTCGAAGAATATAGCCCAGGACCTGGCCGAGCATAGCCTGATGGATCCTTCCGGGAAATCGGCGGACTTCGCCATGTGGCAAGTCGCATTGAAAGAGGAGGAATGCAAAAGCGTGACCAAGGACGATCTGGCGAAAATCGACGAATTGATGCATGCGGCAGCCAAGGCGGGCGACGCCAAGGCCCAGAGCTATGAGCTGGGCAAGGATGCCAATCAGCTGATCGAGGCGGCGCGCACCCGGTCGCGCGAGCACCCGGACCTGGACGCGGCCGTCAGCGACGAGGAAAAAAACCTGCTGGGCCGGGCGACCGCCCTGGCGGAAAAAGGCGACCAGGAGGCGATCTTTCTGGCGGCCAGGTTGACCGCCACGAATCGTTTCGGACAACAGGATGTCACGGCGTCGGCGGCATGGGCCCTGGTGGGGATGCAGGAAAAGGGGCAGTTGTTCAACGCCACCAGCCGGGTGTTCGAGGACGAACCCTATTCGGCGCTGACGCCGGAACAAAAGCAGACCGCCGCGCAACAGGCGCAGCAGCTGTTTAGCCACTGCTGCGCCAGGCGCTGACGCCCCTCGCAAACCGGCCCGAAGACGCTTCTATTGAGTAATATCAACGTTCCGCATCTCTGGTATGCGGAACGCGTCGTTGTGGCGGCGGTCTTAGCCCGATATACTGCAATGCGTCAATGCAGTTTCAGCAAGCCCGATTGCAGTTTATTCAGAGGAAGGTCATGTCTCTCGTTTACCGCGCCAATGCCGATTTCGCCAAGTTGAACCATCCGATGCGCGTGCCGCTGTCGGCGGAAATCCACTCGCGGCCCTTCCTCCAGTTGCAGGCGCCGGAAAGCCTGACCCACTTCGCGCTCTACGAGCAGCAGGACCAGCCGTCGCAAAAATACCATCGCGGCAGCCAGCACCAGATCCTGCAGCAGCTGTGCATGCACTATGGTGTGGCCGTGCCGCATCCGCAGGCGCGCTACTTCTTCCATGACTTCGGCCGCTTCCGCCTGAAGTGGGAATGCCACACCGAGTTCGCCACCTACACCTTCGTCGAACGCGGCGAGCCGGGGCTGGACTGCCGCGCCTCGTTCGACCGCATGCCGCTGCAGCACGTGCCGCAGGAATGGCTGGCCGGCCTGCACGGCAAGATCATCGTCGCCTCGCACGTCCTGCTGTGCAAGGGCGAGCCGGGCGACGTCGCCTCGGCCGATGCGATCCGCGATCTGTTCCAGGGCAAGTCGCTGGTCGGCAGCAGCGTCGGCAGCGGCGCCGAGGTGTGGACCGATTTCCTGATCCAGCCCGACGGCTTCAGCCGCTTCGTGGTGCGCGACCTGAGCCTGCGCGAGTTCCAGGCCGGCCGCCTGGTCGGGCGCCTGCTGGAGATCGAAACCTATCGCATGATGGCGCTGCTTGGCCTGCCGCAGGCGGAAGCCACGCAGCCGGCGCTGAACGGCATCGAGAACGAGCTGGCCGAGCTGACCGCGACCCTGGTGCAGGCCGACCAGCCGTCGCAGGAAGCGCGCACCACCGACGCCCGCGAAGAACAGAACCTGCTGCACCGTATCACCAGCCTGGCGGCGCGCCTGGAAAAACTATCGGTCAGCAACAGCTACCGCTTCGCCGCCTCGCAGGCGTATTTCAGCCTGGTGCAGGCGCGCATCCACGAACTGCGCGAAGTGCGCATCGCCGGCATGCCGACGCTGGCCGAGTTCATGAGCCGCCGCCTGGCGCCGGCCATGCACACCTGCACCTCGGTGTCGCAACGGCAGGAGGCGCTGTCCAAGCGTATCGCCCGCAGCAACGACCTGCTGCGCACGCGCGTCGGCATCGAGCAGGAACGGCAGAACCGCAAGATCCTGCAATCGCTGGATGCGCGCGCGGCCCAGCAACTGCGCCTGCAACAAGCGGTGGAGGGTCTGTCGGCGGTGGCGATCTCATACTACACGCTGGGACTGATCGGCTACGCGGGCAAGGCCATGAAGGCCAGCAACCTGCCCATCAATCCGGACATCCTGACCGGCATCGCCGTGCCGCTGGTGATCGGCTGCGTATGGCTAGGCCTGCGCAGGCTGCACCACCAGCTGGCCGGGGCCAAGTCCCAGGCTCAGACGGTCGGCTGACTGAAACGGCTCGCCAGGAAACTGGCGATGCGGTGCTGCGTGGATTCCAGATAAGGGATGTTCATGTGGTCGGAATCGGGAACGATTTCGTCCGCATGCAGCTTGCCGAGCTTCTGCACCAGCAGGTCGGTATGCGAATGCGGCACCACGTCGTCGAAGGCGGCGCGCAGCACGTAGGTCGGCGCCAGCAGCTGGTGCGCGTATTTGACCGATTCGAATTTATGCCGCAGCACATACTCCACCGGGATCGCCTTGAACTTGCGCTTGGCGATGGCCAGGATGGAATCGTAGGGCGTGATCAGCACGATGGAGTTGGCGTCGCGCTCCATCGCCACCTGCACCGCCACGCCGGAGCCGAGGCTGCGGCCGACCACCGCGATGCGCTTGGGGTCGACGTGATGGCGCTCGCTGAGCCAGTCGAACAGCATGCGGCCGTCCTCGACGAAATGCTCCTCGGCCGGATCGCCGTGCGAATCGCCGTAGCCGCGGTAGTTCACCGCCAGCACCGCCATGCCGGGGAACAGCTTGCCGGCGTCGCGCGCGACCCAGGACACTTCCTCGGAACGGCCGCCGAAATACACCACGCCCGGATGCGGCCCCTTCACCGGCGGCGTCATCAGCCAGCCGGACAGGCGCGTGCCATCCTTCGAGCGCACCACGATGGGCCGCGTGCGGTGGCCGGTGCTGTAAGGCTTCAATACCTCGCGCTTGCTGCCGAGAGGGTTGAACAGCAAGCGCTTCTGGTTCGCCGCCACCGCTGCGGTCAGCCCCATCCACAGCACGCTGACGATGCCGGCCAAACCCGCGACTTTTTTGGAATTGTTCATAGCTCCTACTTTACTCTTGTCCCACGTTGGCGCCGTGCGCCCACGCACAAAATACCTTTCAACGTGGTATAGACCCTACATCGGGGCGCGTTGCCTGTTTCTCAAGGCGCGGGGGACAACCCGGTATAATCTGCGCTTCGCTTTTTCAATACCAAGCTGACAATGAAACCTGCCGTCGTCCTGCTGCACAGCTCCATGAGTTCCAAGTCCCAATGGCTGACACTGAAAGAACAACTGGGCGAAGATTTCCGCTTTCTGCCGGTGGACCTGCTGGGCTACGGCGCCTCGCCGTTCCCGGCCGACGCCGATGGCGACTATGTGCACACGCTGGCGCATGAGGTGGACGCCGTGATCGCCGCGCTCGCCTCGCGGCTGGAGCCGGGCGAATCCTTCCACCTGGTCGGCCACTCCTTCGGCGGCGCCTGCGCGCTGCACATGGCGCGCCGCATGCCGCAGCGCGTGCTGTCGCTGACGCTGTTCGAGCCGGTGGCCTTCCACCTGCTGCCGGCGCAGGACGCCGCGCGCATCGAGATCGTCAACGTCGTGGCCGGCATCGCCGCCAGCGCCACCGACCGCGACGCCACCCGCATCTTCATCGACTACTGGAACCGCGCCGGCGCCTTCGACGACGCGCCGCAGGCGGCGCAGGACAAGATGATCGCGATGATCGCCAAGGTGCGGCTGGACTTCCAGGCCCTGCTGGGCGAGCCGGCCACGCTGGCCGACCTGTCCGGACTGACGATGCCGGCGCTGGTGATGGCCGGCCAGCGCAGCCCGGCCTCGACCCGCCTGCTGGCCGAACAGCTGGCCGCCGCGCTGCCCAACGCCACCGCCATGCAAACGCGCGGCGGCCACATGGGACCGATCACCCACGCCGACGCCGTCAACCCGGCCATCGCCGCCTTCCTCAGCGGCGCCGAAGTGACCACCGACTAAACCTCCGACCAACCCAACGAAAGTCCACGCCATGCGCCTGACCGTCCTGCTGCCTTGCCTCCTTCTGTGCCACGCCGCCGCGACGGCGGCGGAATACAACCTGCCGGCGCGGCCGGACACCGTGGCCTGGGGTTACTACTCCGGCCAGTCCAAGCCGGTGCTGACGGTGCACAGCGGCGACACGGTACGCATGCAAAGTCTGTCCACCTGCGGCACGCCGGAACGCATGATCGGCAACGGCGTCAAGCCGGAAGACATCCCGCCCTACACCGCCGCCATCTACAACGAGGTGAAGGACAAGGGGCCGGGCGGGCATATCCTCACCGGCCCGGTCGCCATCGCCGAAGCGGAACCGGGCGACGTGCTGGAAGTGCAGATCCTCAAGGTGGACCTGGACGCCAGCTTCGCCTGCAACGGCTTCTCGCTGGGCAAAGGCTTCCTGCCGATGGAGTATCCGTACAGCCGCAGCAAGATCGTGCCGCTGGACCGCGAAAAAATGATCGGCCACTTCGGTCCCGGCATCGAGATCCCGCTGCGCCCCTTCTTCGGCAGCATGGGCGTGGCCCCGGCCGGCGGCAAGATCGACAGCGCGCCGCCGTTCGCCCACGCCGGCAACATGGACAACAAGGAGCTGGTGGCCGGCACCACGCTGTACATCCCGGTGGCCGTCAAGGGTGCGCTGTTCCAGGCCGGCGACGGCCACGCCGCGCAAGGCAACGGCGAAGTGGACATCACCGCGCTGGAGACTTACCTGAGCGGCAGCTTCCGCTTCATCGTCCACAAGAACCGCCGCCTGCTGTGGCCTCGCGCGGAAACGCCGACCCACATCATCACGATGGGATTCAGCCCGGACCTGAAGACCGCGACCGAACACGCGCTGCGCGACATGCTCGACTACCTCGTCACCGAAAAACACCTGAGCCGCGACGACGCCTACATGCTGGCCAGCGTGGCGGTGGACATGGAGATCACGCAGCTGGTCGACGGCAACGTTGGCGCGCATGCCATGCTGCCGAAGAAGGTCTTTACCGCCACCATGGCCAAATGATGCGCCGCGCCCTGCTGCCGCTGCTGCTGTCCATGGCGGGCGGCGCCATGGCCGCGGCCCTGCCCGCACCGGTCGATGTCCACGCGCTGCAGCAACCGCAGGCCGTGCAAGGCACGGACGGCGTACGCCGGCTGTACTATGAACTGGACATCGGCAACTACTACGCCGACACCGGCACGCTCAGGCTCACCGATATCGCCGTGTATGCGGACGACGGCACTACGCCGCTGGCGAACTTCAGCGGCGCCGGCCTGGCTCCCCTGCTGCAGCCTGGCCGGGAACTGGAGGCCGACGACAGCCTGGCGATCAAGGGCGGCCGGCACGCGCTGGTCCTGATCGCCGCGCCGCTGCCGAAGCAGGCCGGTACGCTGCGCCACAAGCTCACGTTCAAGAATGAAAAGGGCGAGCTCCAGACCGCGGACGACATCCCTGTCGCCATCACCGCTGCGCCGCCGGTGGCGATAGGCGCGCCGCTGCACGGCGGCTTGTGGCTGGCCGATGAGGGCCCCGGTCACGCGCAGTCGCACCACTGGGGCAGCGTGGTCGTTCAAAACGGCCGCGCCACCATTCCGCAGCGCTACGCCATCGACTTCTTTGGACTGGACGCCAACGGCCATGCCGTCAAGGCGCCGATAGAGAAACTGGCGGAGACTTCCGTCGGCGATTGGTTCGGCTGGAATACGGAAGTACTGGCGGTAGCCGACGGCGTCGTGCGCGACCTGCGGGATGGCGTGGCCGACCGCAGGCCCTTGTCGCCGCAGCAGGAACCGGAGGAATTGACCACGCGCTCCCTGTACGGCAATTTCGTCGTGCTGGAAATCGCGCCCCATGTCTACGCCCACTACGCCCATCTGCGGAACGGCAGCATCCAGGTCAAGCCGGGACAGCGCGTCAAGCGCGGCGCGGCGCTGGGCCGCCTTGGACTGACCGGCGGCGCAGGCGCGCCGCATCTGCACTTCCATCTGGCGGATAAAGCCAGCTTCGCCGACTCGCAGGGCCTGCCGTTTGTATTCGACACCTACACGCCGCTGGGCCACACGACCGAAAGCGAAGCGCTGAACCAGGCCAGCACCATCCAGCTGACGCAGAAGGCGGTACCGCTGCGGCGGCGCATGCCGGTGAACGGCGACATCATCGGCTTCTAAGCGCCAGGGGGGAGTTGTCCGGACATTCATTCTTTGCCCAGGACTCCCGCAGCTTCTGTTCCGTTGCCAGCAACGACGCGCGCTGCTCCTGCAGCGTCAGCATCATCTTGTCGATTTCAAGCAGCCGCGCGGCCATGTTCTGCATCAGGCCATCCTTCAGGGCATCGCCTTCGAGCGCCAGCACCGCGCGAATGGCATCCAGCGTAAAGCCCAGGCTCTGGCCTATGTCGATCACATGCAGCTGCTCCAGCGTGCCTTCGCCATACTCGCGGTAGCCGTTGGCGCCACGCCTTGCCTTGGGCAGCAGGCCCACCCGCTCATAGTAGCGGATTGCCGATGTGGCAAGACCCGAGCGCTCCGCCAGTTCCCCTATCTTCATTTTGCTTGACCTTGAAGTTGACTTCAAACTTAGCATACCGTATTTCCTTACCGATGACGGAACCGCCATGATGTTCAGCCCACTCACCCTGCCCAACGGCAGCACCATTCCCAACCGCTTGGCCAAGGCCGCGATGGAGGAGAACATGGCCGATGCCGGCCAACTGCCAGGCCCCGCGCTGCATCGCCTGTATCGGCGCTGGGCGGAAGGCGGCGCGGGCCTGATCATCACCGGCAACGTAATGATCGACGGCCGCGCGGTGACCGGTCCGGGCGGCGTGGTGCTGGAGGCGGGAACGCCTCTGGCGCCGTTCAGGCAATGGGCGCAGGCCGCGCGGCAGCACGGCGCGCAGGTTTGGATGCAGATTAACCACCCGGGCCGCCAGGTCATGGCCAACCTGGGCGGCAACGCATGGGCGCCGTCGGCGGTGGCGCTGGAGATGGGCAAGCACAGCAAACTGTTTGCGCAGCCTGTCGCCATGACGGCCGCGCAGATCGCCGAAGTCGTCACCCGCTTCGCCGCGACGGCGCATGCCGCCGAGCAGGCTGGCTTCAACGGCGTGGAGATTCACGCGGCGCACGGCTACCTGATCTCGCAGTTCCTGTCGCCGCTGACCAACCAGCGCAAGGACGAATGGGGCGGCAGCCTGGCCAACCGTGCCCGCCTGCTGCTGGAGGTTGTGCGGTCGGTGCGCGCGCGCGTGTCGCCGGGATTCAGCGTCGCGGTCAAGCTGAACTCCGCCGACTTCCAGCGCGGCGGCTTTTCGGAGGATGACGCGAAGCAGGTCATGCAGCTGCTGAACGAGCAGGCGGTCGACATGATCGAACTGTCCGGCGGCAGCTACGAAAGCCCGGCCATGCAGGGCCGCACCGCCGACGGCCGCACGCTGGCGCGCGAGGCCTACTTCCTGGAGTTTGCCAAGGAATTGGCCGCCGTCGCGCGCATGCCGGTCATGACCACCGGCGGTATTTCGCGTCCGGCGGTGGCCGAGCAGGTGCTGGCCAGCGGCGTCGCCATGGCCGGCATCGCGACGGCGTTGGCCGAGGTGCCGGACCTGCCGCTGCAGTGGCGCGCGGGGCACGCCCCGGCGGCGTTGCCGCCACCGGTCAACTGGAAGGACAAGACGATGGTGGCGATTGCCAGCATGGCGCTGGTGAAGCGCAGGCTGCGTGCGCTGGGCGACGGCGGATCAACGACACAGCGCTACTCGCCGCTGTTCACGCTGATCATGGACCAGCTGCGATCGGGACGGATGGCCAAGCGCTACCGCGCGTGGCTGCAGCAATACCCGCACCAGGCGTAGCCACACGTCTAGTCGCCGACTACGATGTCGATGGTGTTCTCCAGCCAAATGCCCAGGTTGGGCGTGCGCGCTTGCTGCGCCGACGGCCCCAGTTCCGCAGGCGGATGGAACTTGGTGCCGATCGGGAGGATCGCGTTGAGGAAGGAGATGTCGCCCGGCGGGAAATCGACATGCGTAGCCTTCGGCTCGAAGCCCGCGCCGCTGGCTTCCCTGGGCTTGAACATGCCTAGCGCGATATCGTCCGCATGGTTGATGAAGGTGATCGGCAGGTTCTTCGTCGCCAGCTCGGCCCAGTAGACTTTGTCGTGGAAGCCCTTGAACTCGGGGTAGTTCCAGGACAGCCCGGAGACCGTGTCGTTGTAGTCCTTCTGCCAGACATCGAACTCCACCCCTTGCGTACGGTTCTTCCATACGCGATATGGGCCGCGGCCCAGCCAGCGCATCGACTTCACCTCCGCCTCAGGATAGTCGAAGGTCACGCCCAGCGCATCGACGTACTTGCTGCCCTCCATCTGGTAGGCGTAGTTCACGCTCAGCGTGCCGGCGGCGCTCAGGCGCCATGTCACCTTGCGCAAGTTACCGGTGTACTCGGCGGCGACCACGACGTCGCCATTGTCGCTGCTCGCCTGCATGCTCTTCAACGCAGCTTTACCGGCAACCAGGCGCGGGCCGTTCGTCAGCGGCGCGATGACGCCGCCCTTTTTGAGCTCGTGCAGGTAGCCGGTGGTCTTATCGATAGTGACGGCGAGCGGGCCGGCCCGCAACAGATAGCTGTCCGTCTGCTCGGTCAGCGTGGCGGGCACCGGCACGGCCGAAGCAGCGCGCATGCGCCCGGCGACTTGCTGCGGGCTGGCGATCATCCACGACCAGGTATAAATCTGCCGGCCATCGCGATCCGTCGCGGTCAGATACAGCGCATCCTGCTGCGCCCAATTGCGCGGCAGCGCCATGCTGGCTGTCCCGCGCATGCCGGCGGTGACATCGGGCGATTTCACGCTGCCCTGCGCGACCACCGCATGCCCGGCGGCGCGGCCGAACTTTACCAGTTTCCAGTTCAGCTTCACCTGGTTCAGATTGGTGAAGTCGTAGCGGTTCTCCAGCGTGAGCTTGCCGTCGAAGGTGGGCGGCAGCGACGCCATCTCGGACAACGGCAGGTACACCGGCGACCATATCTTCTTGATCGCAAAGAAGCTGCCCTCCTTCTCGCGATACGGCCCGACGATGCCGTCCGGCGCCAGGTTGCCGGCGACGTCGATCTCGCCATTGCGGTCGTCACGCACGATGCCCTCGTCGGCAAAGGCCCAGATAAAGCCGCCTGCGCTGAGCGGGTTGGCCAGCATGGCGTTCCACCAGTCGTTCAGGCTCGCGCCCGCGCCGCCGTCGTACAAGCCATGAAGGAACTCGGTCGGCATGAATACGTCGCGTCCATTGAACAGCGATGTTGCGCAGCAGTTGAAGGTCGGATAGTGCGCCGTATCGATGCCGCCGAAGTTCTCCCACGGGTGGATCACCGGCCGTTTCTGCGCATCCCACTGCGGATACAGCTTATCCAGATTGCGATTGAAGCCGCCCTCGTTGCCGTTGGCCCAGAAGACGATCGATGGGTGATGCTGGTCGCGCTGTACCAGCTCTTTCACCAGCGGCGTGGAGACATCGGTATCGTAGGACTTCTGCCAGCCGGTCAGCTCGTCGATCACGTACAGGCCAAGTTCATCGGCCACGTCGAGGAAATGCGCATCCGGCGGATAGTGCGACATGCGCACCGCGTTCATGTTCATTTCCTTCATCAGCTTCGCGTCCAGATAGCTCAGCTCTTTGCTGCTGGCGCGGCCGGAAGTCGGCCAGATCGTATGCCGGTTCGAGCCCTTCAGGCGCACCTTGGCGCCGTTGACGTAAACGCCGTCGCGCGGACGCAGCTCGATGGTGCGGAAGCCTATGGTCCTGCTGACTTCATGCACCACCTTCTTGCCGTCGACCAGCTGGAACCGAACCTGATAGCGCTGAGGATTCTCGGCCGACCACGGCACGACGCCATCGATATGGCCGCGCAGATGCACCTTGCCATCCACCACATCCGCGCCCATCTCCTTGCCGAGCACCTTGCCTTGCAGCGTAGTGACGCGCGCCGTGACCTTGCCGGAGGCAGCGCCGGCCAGGAAGACATCCGCATCGAAGTCCCCGGTATGGCGCGCATCCAGGCTCACGCGTTCGATATTGGTGTGCGGCTTGGCCTCCAGCCACACAGGCCGGTAGATGCCGCTGAACAGCCAGTAGTCCGAACTGCGCTCGGCGCGATTGACGGATTCGTTGGCGGAATAGCGGTTGACCGTGACCTCCAGCTGGTTGGCCTCACCGGGCTTGAGCAACCGCGAGATATCGTAGCGGAACTCGTAGAATCCGCCCTGGTGCATCGCGCCCGCCGCCTGCCCGTTCACCTTGACCAGCGTGTCCGTCATCGAAGCGCCGAACACGATGTCGACCTGCTTGCCGCGCCAATCGGCGGGCACGCTGAATCGATAGCGATAGATGCCGGTCTTGTCCGGCGCCGGATCCTTCTGCCAGTCGTTGGAATAGCGGTAGGTACCGAAGCCCTCCATCTCCCAATTGGACGGCACCGGTATCGTCTTCCACGCGCCGCTATTGCGGCCACCATCGACGAAGAACTCCCAGTCGACCCGATGATCCTTGTCGGTGCCGCTCAGGTACCGGACCTGCGTCGGCTCCGCAAAACACTGGCTGCCAAGCGCCAGTAAAAGGACACTCAGCAGCCGGCGCATCAGAGCTTCGCTCCGAGGCGTTTGCTTTCGCCAGCCTTCAGGTTCAGCGGCACGACCTTGTCGCCGTAGCGCACCTTGCCGCCGCCCTCGCCCGCCGTGCGGCGTATCGTGGCGGAGGTCAGCTTGCCCTTGGCCCAGGCCAGGTCGACCTCGTAGCCGCCGCGTGCGCGCAGGCCCTTGACCGAGCCGTCCGGCCACGCCGACGGCAGCGCCGGCAGCAGGTGCAGCTCGCCGGTCTGCGACTGCAGCAGCATCTCGCAGATGGCGGCGACGGCGCCGAAATTACCGTCGATCTGGAACGGCGGATGGGCGTCGAACATATTCGGATACGTGCCGCCGGCGTTGTTGGACTCCGTGCCCTGGCCGCTCTGCTGCGCCGCGCGCGCGCCGGGCTTGGCCAGCTGGCCGCGCAGCATCTTATAGGCGTGATCGCCATCCAGCAGGCGCGCCCAGTAGGCCGTCTTCCAGGCCATCGACCAGCCGGTGCCGGCATCGCCGCGACTATCCAGCGAGACGCGCGCGGCGGCCGCCAGTTCAGGCGTCTTGGTCGGCGAGATCTGGCGGCCGGGGAACAGGCCAAACAGGTGCGACACGTGGCGATGGGTATCGCCCGGCTTGTCGAGCACAGGATCCTTCTTCTCTTGCATCCACTCCAGCAGCTGCCCCCAGCTGCCGACGCGCGGCGCCGCCAGCTTGTCGCGCATGGCGGCGATCTGGTCGCGGTACGTCACGTCGCCCAACGCATCCGCCGCTTCCACGGTGTTGTTGAACAGGTCCCAGATGATCTCCTGGTCGTAGGTCACGCCGTCCTCGATCGGGCCGTGCTCCGGCGACCAGCCCAGCGGCGCCACCAGGCGGCCGTCAGGCAGCTGCTTGAGGTAGTCCTGCCAGAAGGCCACGGCCTCCCGCATCACCGGATAGGCCACGCTGCGCAGGTAGGTCTTGTCCTGCGTGTAGGCATAGTGCTCCCAGAAGTGCTGCGCATACCAGGCGTTGCCGGTCTTGTTCCACACATAGCCCATCGCGCCGAAGGGATTGGACTCGGTGCGCACGGTCCAGCCGCGCACTGGCTTGCCGGCGGCGCTGACGAAGGTTTCCTCGCGCTGCACGGCGGTGCCGCTCAGGTCCGGCGGCGCCATCGCCACCGAGGCCGGATCCGCGATCGCCTTGGCCGCCGTGTCGGCGATCAGCTGGCGGTACACCGGCGCCATGCCCTGCACGAAAGCGAAGAATGGCAATGCGTTCTGCGACAGGTTGGCCGGTTCCGCCGGCCAGTAGTTCATCTGGATGTTGATATTGGTGTGGTAGTCCGAATTCCACGGCGGCGTCAGGCTGTTGTTCCACAGTCCTTGCAGATTGGCCGGCAGCGAGTCGCGCGAACTGGAGATCAACAGGTAGCGGCCGTACTGGAAGAACTGCGCCTCCAGCCCAGGATCGTTGCCCTCCGCCGTATAGGTCTCGATGCGCTTGTCGGTGGCCAGCGCGCGGCGTGCCGCCGAAGCCGTGCCGAAGTCCACGCTCATGCGCTTGAACTGCGCGTGAAAATCCTTTTGATGCTCAGCCAGCAGCGCCGGCCACGGACGCCCGGCGGCGCTCACCTGCGCCGTCACGCGCGGCAGTGGATGCTCGCCCTGGAAACGCTTGGCGGCGTCGATCACGTAGCTGGTGCCGGCGCCGAGTATCAGCGTGACGGCGTCGCTGCCGGTAAAGGTGATCTTGTTGCCGTCGATCGCCAGCGTACCGCCTTCATTGAGCACCTGTACCTGGCTGGCATAGTCCATCGCGTTGCTGGATGCCTGTCCCTTGCCTTTCAGCGAGCCGGTGGCGACGATGCGGTTGCCCAGTGCATTGATCTGCGCGTCGTGCATGTCGGTCAGCTCGATGGAGCCGGTGTACTGGCCCCGCTTGTCGGCCGTCAGCCGCACCGCGATCACCTGCGCCGGATAGCTGGCGAAAGCCTCGCGCTTGAACTTGACGCCGCCATGGGTATAGCTGACGGTGTGCAGGCTCTGGCCGATATCGAGCTGGCGCGCGTATGCCGTCGTGCCCTGCTCGTGGCCCGGCAGGTTGATGTACACGTCGCCAAACGGCTGGTACGCGCCCATCGCCTTGTCGTCGCCGGTCCACAGCGTGATGTCGTTGAACTGGAGGCGCTCTCGCGCCAGTTGGCCGAAGATCATCGCGCCGATGCGGCCATTGCCGATCGGGAGCGCCTCCTTCTCCCAGCCCGCAGGCGTATCGGGCGCGGGCTGGGTGTAACGCAGCGTCAGGTCGGTGGCCGCCGACGCGCCGGCAACCGCCAGCAAGGTAATGCACAGTAGGGTTTTCATTTCGGTGTGATCTTGACCAGCACAACATCATTGGCGCGCATTGCCACCTTCACGCTGGCGATACCGGATTTTCCAACGCGGACAACGCTGCTCTGTGGACGATCCTCGGTCTTCGCGTTCAGCGCCGCAAGCTGCTGCGCGGTCAGCGTTTTCGGCAAGCCCATTTCCAGGTATGCGGTATGCGCATCATTTTCCTTGAAGCCGGTACGGTAGATATTGACCGCGTAAGCGCCAGGCTTGAAGCCTTTCAGGTCCAGGCTGACCGGCTTGGACGCACGGGTCGGCTGCACGGTGGTGTAGTAGCCGCGATTGCTCTTGTCCTGCTTGGGCGTCTGGAAGTCCCAAGCCAGCACCTGCACGCCGCGTCCGTCGCGCGCGACATAGCTTTGCTTGTCGGCGGTTTTCAGTTCCGTATCGCCCAGCTGGTTCAGGTACTTGTAGGCGAACCACGAAGGCTTGCGGACGCCCTGTGGATTCATCAGGCCAAAGCCCCCCTCGAACGGCGCGGTCGGCGGCCCCGGTTCCTCGAACAGGTCGCTGTAGGTCCAATAGCTCATGCCCTGCACCAGGCCTTCGGTGGCTTTGAGCTTGCTCAGGATGTAGGCGGCGCTGATGTAGGAGTCGTGCACCGGATCGCGCGGCGTGTAGCTCGTACTCCACTCGGTGAAGTACATCGGCATCGCGCCATGGCCTGCGGCTGCCATCTGCTGCCGGACATTGCGCACGTCGCCGACAATGGCGTCCGGCGATGGCGACAGCTTGGTATCGTCCTTGCCGTTTTCGTCGAGGAAGCCGCCGTCCACGCCATAGGTATGGGTGGTGACGAAATCGACCACCGCGCCGGAGGCCTTGGTATGCGCCAGGAACTCCGGCACCCAGGCCGCGCCGGCGGTGGACGGACCGCCCACCTTCAACGCTGGATCGATATTCTTGATGGTGCGCGACGACAGGTCGAACAAGTCGAAATAGGCTTTCTGGTCGGCCTTCTCCCAGAAACCATCCAGGTTGGGTTCGTTCCACACTTCAAAGAACCAGGTCCGGACTTCCTCCTTGCCGTAGCGCTGCTGCATGTGACGCACGAAGGCGTCCAGCAGACCGGCCCACTTCTTCGGATCGGGATGGGAGGTATTGCCCTTCCAGTAGAAGATGCTCAGGTCCGAGCTGCGCATCGCCAGCGGCGTGAAGCCCAGCTCCACGAAAGGCTTGATGCCGATCTTCAGCAACTGGTCGTACAGGTAATCGATCTTGGTCCAGTCGTACACCGGCTGTCCGTCGACTTCCTTGTAGGTGCCCAGCACGTCGTGGAAGATGGCATGGAAGCGAATGTAGCGGAAGCCCAGTTCGTCCTTGGCGATCTTGAGCTGGGCCAGGCTGTCGTCGCGTATCAGCGTGCCCGGGTAGTCGGAGCCGACGGACAAATCGGCAAAACGGTCGCGCGGCGCCGAAGCGCCGCCGAGATCGACCGGGATATGGCGCAGGTCGGCGGCGCCAACGGTGGCGGCGGCCACCGTGGTGCCTGCCGCGAGCAGCAGGGAGAGTGCGGTTCGCGGCTTCATGCTCAACGCTTCACGGTGAGGGTTTTACCTTCATAGCTGACGACTTTGTCGGCGGCGTCGAAGTTGTCGGAGCTGGACATGCCGGCCTTGATGAAGCGCAGCTTGAACTCGCGCTTCGCAACCATACCCTTGTACTGACCCACACGCTCGCCGATGGTGACGGTGCCGACCTTGTCGTTGTAGCTCAGCGGGATGCGGCTGAACTCACCGCGCAGATAGCCATTGCTGACGCCATCGTCTTCATACAGGCTGAATTTTCCATCGGCGCCGGTGTAGACGTTCAGCGTGATCGGCGCATCCGGTTTCTCGTCCACGTACTGTGTCACAGGCCCCACAGGCAGGATCGCGCCGGCCTTGACCAGCAACGGCATGCGCGTCTCGGCCGCCTTGATGGATGGCTTGGTGCCGCCCTTATGCAGCTCGCCGGTATAGAAGTCATACCAGTCGGCGCCCTTCGGCATGTAGACGCTGCGTTCGCGCGCACCGTAGACATAGACCGGAGCGACCAGCAGGTCATGGCCAAACAGGTATTGGTCGGCGATGTTCTTGACCGCCTCGTCGTGCGGGAAGTCCATCACCAGGCCGCGCATGATGGTGCCCGATTCGTGGTGGGTGGTGGCGGCGGTCGAATAAATGTACGGCATCAGGCGATAGCGCAGCTTGTCGTACCAGACCATCGACTCGCGCATCGGCGAGCCTTCCGGCGAGATGATGTGGATTTCGCGCTTGACCACTTCACCGTGCGAGCGGAACAACGGCGACAGCGCGCCGAACTGGAACCAGCGCAGATTCAGCTCGCGCCATTCCTTCAAATCCTCGGCCGAACCCTGGTTGGTGGTGGTGGCGCGGTTCTCCTGCGCCGAGCCGACATCGCCGACCTGGAAGCGGTTCTCCTGCGCATAGCCGCCGATATCGTGCGTCCAGTTCGGAATGCCCGACATCGACAGGCTGACGCCGGCCGAGATCTGGTCGTACAGGTTGTTCCAGCGGCTGACCACATCGCCGCTCCACAGCGCGGTGGAATTGCGCTGGATGCCGGCAAAGCCGGAACGCGACAGTATGAACTGGCGCTTCTCCGGCTGGTCCTTCTTCAGGCCCTCGTAGAAGCCGCCGGTATGCACCAGGCTATACGGGTTGAAGGTGACTTCACCGCCGCCGTAGACGGTCGGTCCGATCAGCTTCTTGAAATCGGCCGGGCGCGTGTTCGACAACACGTCAGGCTCGGTGTTATCCATCCACCAGGCGTCGAAGCCCAGGTCCACCAGCTTCGGCTTCATCTGGCGATAGTACATCTCGCGCGCGCCCTTGGTGTACGGGTCATAGTGGCTGTTCTTGTAGCCGGGTCCAACCCAGTCAAGATCGCCGTTCTCGACGTTCTTGGTCCACATATAGCCCTTCGACGCCAGCTCCTTGTAGTTGGCGGTGTTGTCGTAGAACTTGCCCCAGATCGAAATCATGATACGGGCGTTGTTCTTGTGGACCTCGTCCACCATGCCCTTCGGATCAGGGAAGCGCGCCTTGTCGAAGTCGTGCGAACCCCAGCCGTCCTGCGGCCAGTAGAACCAGTCCTGCACGATGTTATCGATCGGCCAGCCCTGCTTGCGGTACTCGCGCAACACGCCGAGCAGCTGTTCCTGCGTTTCATAGCGCTGGCGCGACTGCCAGAAACCGTAGGCCCACTTCGGCATCATCGGCGCCTCGCCGGTCAGGTGGCGATAGCCGGCGATGACCTTGTCGATGCTGGTCTCGCCGTTGATGACGTAGTAGTTGATGCTCTGCGCGACTTCCGACGAGAAGGTCAGCGAGTGGCGTTCAGGCGCCGGCAGCGGGTCGTTGTGCGTCATCGCGATCATGCCGCCCGACGGCTTCCACTCCAGGTGCAGCTTGACCGGCTTGCCGGCCTCGAACTTCTGCTCGAAGTTGTGGTACCAGGGATTCCAGCCCTGGCGCCAGACATCCATCACCTGCTTGCCATCGATATCCAGCTTGGCGTAATCCGACGAATACAGCTGCATCTTGTGCACGCCGGTCTTATCGGAAGTCAGCGTCGCATCCCACACCACCTTGACGTCTTTGGCTTTCTTCGGATCGCCCAGCTCCTTCGGCCAGTTCTCGGCCACGTCCTTCAGGTACTGGTAGGCGATGTCTTTTTCCTGGCGCGTCAGCACCAGCTTGCCGTCAACGTAGTAGCGCGCCGTCAGGCCGCCGGCCTTGCCTTCGTCGTCGACCAGCTTCAGGTCGCGGCTCAGGAAGCCGTAAGGCTTGGCGTCGCCGAAGCGCGAGATCGAATTGTTATCCCACAAAACGCCGTAGTTCTTGTCCGAGACGATGAACGGCACGGCGATCACCATATTGTGCTGCATCAGCAGCACGTCCTCGCCGTTCAGGTTCATCTGGCCGTTCTGGTGCTGGCCCAGGCCGTAGTAGGCGTCCTTGGTGCCGTGGTTGAAGCCCTGCTTCACCGCCAGGAAAGGCTTGCCGTCGACGTCGACCGGCGCGATGGATTCAGAGGCCTGGCTCAGGAAGGCCTTGCCGGCCGCATTGAAGAACTGCACCTGGCCGGTGGCCAGCGAGACCGCCGCCGAAATCTTCTTCGCCTTCAGCGTGACCTTGTCCTTGCCGGACGCGCCGACGCTGAAGTTACCGCTAACAGGAGCGGCCACGGTCATGAGCGAGGGAGTCAGCTCCTTGCCCGCCACGTCGGTCTTCACCACGTGGATGATGTTATCGCCCATGACCTCCAGCCGTACTTCCTTGGCCGCGCCGCTGTCCGGCTTGATCACGACGCCGGTGGCGGTCTTCTCGAACGTGCCGGCCAGCGCCTGGCCGGACATCATCACGGCCAGGCACGAAGCCCCATACGCTATCGCTTTAATCTGCATCTTTGTCTCCAGTTTCTTCTATTTAGTAGGTGCCGACTTTAACCTTCAGCACCACAGGCTGCCCGGTCAGGTTCAAACCGTAGTCGGTCTGGTCGCCGTTCCAGTTGCGCTCCATGACCCATTTGCCGGACTTGTCATAATACCCCTCTTCCACGCGCGCCCACATGGTCGGCTTGCCTTCGGCCTGGTCAATCTTCACGCGCGCATGCTGGCCGACGATGATGAATTCATTGTCGGCGATCTGCGCGATGGAGACGCCGCCGTTAGGCTTCTCGGTTCCCGCCGGCAGGTCCTTCACATCCTTGAAATATTCGCGTTCGCCGAACTGCCACTCGCGGAACGAGATGGTCGCCTTCCAGCCCTTCATGTCCACGGTCTGCGGCGCGCGGTCGTCGCCTTCGGCCACGCCGTAGGTGCGGCCTTCAAACGCCCACTTGGACCACTGGCGCTCCATCGGGCGGAACGCCGCGAAGATTTTTCCGAACGGTTCCACCATGGTCTTGTCGGCGGCCTTGTGCCCCAGCGGGAAATTGCTGTAGTCCGAGTAGTCGATGCCGAACGGCGAGAAGTTGATCGCGCCGCGGCCCAGCACCAGGTAGCTGTAGCGCACATAGTCGGCGGCGTTGCCCATCTCCGGCACGGCCAGCGCGTTGTCCGGACGCTGGAACTTGTCCAGCGTGGCGGCGAACTTCTTCGAGTCATGGCTGTAGATGTCCGGCGCCAGGAAATCGATGGCCGGCGCCGCCGCCCGGTAGATCTCGATCACGTCGAAGGTCGGACCGCCGCTGGCGAAGTTCTTGTTCCACGGCTTGATCGGATTTTCCAGCGAGTCGCGGATCGAATTGTTGACGTACATCGGCAGGTTGTAGACCGCGCGGCCGGCCTTGGCGATCTCGCCGATGTAGCTGGCGATCGAATACGCGTGGAAGTACTCGTCGGCGTAGTCGCCGTAGACCTGCTTCCAGGTGCCGCTGGCGGCCAGCGGCACCGGCGACTTCTTATGCTTCAGCACCGCAGCCGGCACCGGCTGGTTGAACTGGGCTTCGGCCTTGGCGCTGTAGTCGCGCGCGTAGCCGTAGGTGCCTACCTCGTTCTCGACCTGCATCATGATCACGGTGCGGTCCACCGAGTCGATCTTCTTGATGTGCTCCATCAGCGCCACGAAGGCCTTCTTGTCGGCCTTGAGCGTCTCTTCGCCTTGCGGCGACAGGCAGTAGATCGGTTTTCCGTCCTTGTCCAGCATGCGCGGGAAGCGCTGGTTATTCAGCTTGACCCACTCCGGCGCGTAATTCGGGCCGGTGTTTTTCCAGGTGCCGAACCACAGCAGCACCAGGCGCACCTTGTTCTTGCGCGCCTCCGCCACCAGCGTATCGACATAGCTGAAATCGAACTTGCCTTCCACCTGCTCGATCTGTTCCCATGCCACCGGGATTTCGAGCGTGTTGGCGTTCATGTCCTTGATCGCCGGCCAGACCTTCTTCAGGGCCAGCGGGTAGTTACTGGAATTCTGCGCCTGCCCGCCGAACATGACGAAAGGCGCGCCGTCCACCATCAAGGCGAAACGGCCATCCTTTTGCACCAGTTCGGGCAGGGGCGCGGCCGCCGCGCCAGCTGAGGCCAACATAAAACCAAACGAAACAACAAGCTGGCGGGCGGTAGTCTTCATGCGTTCAAGCCTTTCTTAGGTTAGAAGTCGTAGCTCAGTTTAGCGACCACGCGGCGGCCGGTCTTGAACCATGCGCGGCCCATCATACCGATATTCTGCTGCATGAGCTGCTTGTAGGTCGAATCTGTCAGGTTCTGCGCTTCCAGCCCCAGAGACACCTTGTCGCTGAACTTGTAGAACACCGACGCATCCAGCTGGCCGTATGCATCCGCCCAGGTAGGCAGCGCCCACGCGACGTTGGTCTGGCCGTAGGTCGGGCTGGCTGGATTGGAGTCCAGGCCGTCACTGCCCTTGGTGCCGTTGACGTTCACGCCTTGCAGCGATTTCGAACGCCAGTTGTAGGCCAGACGCGACGACCATGGACCTTTATCGTACAGCAGTGCGATGTTATACGACTGGCGCGACAGGTTTTCCAGCGGCAGATCGCCGAAGGTCAAGCCGTTGGTGTCACAGCCGTTCAGGTTCAGGTTCAGATTGGCGGCGTTGTCGCCGCCGGTGCAGTACTTCTGCGACACGCCGTTGTACAAATCGCGCTTGCTGTCGACGAAGGTGAAGTTGGCTTGCACACCAAGGCCCGACAATGCGCCCGGCAGCTTGTCAAAGTACTGCTGGAAGGCCAGCTCGATACCGCGGGCATGCCCCTTGGCGCCGTTGACCGGACCGGTCACGGTGAAGTCATGCATCTTGCCGTCGGTATCGGGCAACTGCTTGGTGTACAGCTGCTTGACGATGATATCTTTGAGGCGCTTGTTGAACAGCGCGGCGGTGAACGAGCCGGTCGGCGCGAAATACCACTCCATCGTTACGTCGATCTGCTTGGAGGTGGTCGGACGCAGGTTGGGATTGCCATCGCCGGAACCGGTCAGGCTCACGCTGTTGACGGTGGTGACACCGGCCGCGTTGGTCGAGGTGTCAGCCGTTTCCGACAACGTGGTGTAACCCTGCAGCTGCGTGAAGTCGGGGCGCGACATCGCCGCGGCGGCGGCGAAGCGGAATTGCAGCGTGTCGCTGGCCTTCAGGCGCAGGTTCAGGCTAGGCAGGAAGTTATGATAGCTGTTCTCATAGTCCTTCGCCTCCGCGAACGGCCGGATGTTTGGAATCGGTACGCCAACCTGGGCGCCGCCGGTCGGTGCGGTCGAGCTGAACACCGTGTAGCCGCGCGCGGTCGAATCGGTCTTCACATAGCGCAGGCCGACGTTACCGTCGACTGGATATTTCAGGTTATCCCAGCCGAAACGCAGTTGGCCGTAGAGCGCCTTGGTCTTTTCAGACTGGTCGTTGGTGCCGGCGTAGTTGTCCGCGCCGAAACTCGCCGGCTGCCAAGCGGCGCAGGTGGCGGTAGGATCTTTTTCCTTGCACAGGATGTCGTGGTAGGTGTGCAACTGGGCGTAGCTGCCTGGGAAGCCTTGTGCCAGCGACACGTTCGGGAAGACCACGGAAGGCACGGATACGCCGCCGTTGAAGAAGTTATTGAACGAATGCAGGCTGGTGTTGCCGCTGAAGCGCGGGTCGCCCAGGTAAGCCAGACCCGAAATCTCACCCTGCCATGGCTGGGTGATGGCCGCCCAGTTGTAGTTCGGGTTGGAGTTCTGGGTCACAGCATCGCGATCGGTCAGGCGGACGCCGAAGCGGACGTCGCGCAGCACCGGATGATCGAAGTCGTACTTGACGTCGGTCTTCCATGCGGTTTCATTGGCTTTGCTCTGGTCCAGGTGTTCCATGGTGAACGCCCAGTAGTAGTTCTTTGGATCGGCCAGATAAGCGCGGTCGGCATCGGTGAACAGGATCTTCGGCACGTTGCCGGTCAGGTCCAGCTTCTCGCTCGGCATCGTGACACCGGTGGCAACGGTGGAGTCCAGGCTGTGCGTGGTGGCCTTGATGTGCTGGACGTCGGTGGTGACGGTCCAGTTGTCATGGCGCCAGCGCAGGTTCCACGACAAATCGGTGGTATCGGACTTGCGGTTCGAGGTCCGGGTGTCGTCGCCGAAGTTGATGCCGCCGTCGGTTGGATCGGTCAGGGTGCCGGTCAGCAGCGCGCCCTTGGAATTGAAGGTGGCATCGGGAGAAACCTTGATGTTGTATGGGCTGGACTGGGCGAAGATCGCCTGCTCGTCCCATTGCATCTCGTACTTCGACTTGAAGTAGGTCAGGGAGCTGGCCCAGTCATCCTTCTTCCATTGCAGCGCACCGTAGGCGCCTTCGCGCTTGCGGTTGAATTCCAGCGTGCGCCATTGCGCGCCCTTTGGCACGTAGACGGTTTTGCCGGAGGCGTCTTTCAGCGGGTAGTAAGGCTCGACCTGGAAGGCGTCGGTGCGGGTGCCGCTTTCCGAGTAGGCCAGATCCAGCAAGGCGCCGACTTCACCGATCGGGGTTTTCCAGCGGTTCGACACCAGGCCCGAAGCCGACGGCGAGGTCTTGCCCTTCTTCAGTTCCGACCAGGTACGGTCGGCCGAGACGGATGCCTTGAAACCCTTGTAGTCGAACGGCATGGCGGTGCGCAGGTTGACCAGGCCGCCGACGGCGCCCTCGATCTGTTCCGCCGATGGGTTCTTGTAGATGTCGACGCCCGCCACCAGTTCCGGCGGCACGTCTTCGAAATTCAGCGAGCGGCCGCCGTTGGCCGAGAAGGAATCGCGGCCGTTCAATTCGGAGCGTACATAGCTCAAGCCGCGGATCGAAACGCTCGAACCTTCAACCGAGAAGTGTTCCGGGTCGCCCTTGGCCATGGTGCGGTCGATGGTCACGCCGACCACGCGTTGCAGCACCTCGGTCACCGAACGGTCTGGCAGCTTGCCCATGTCTTCGGCGACGATGGAGTCGACGATTTCATCGGAATTCTGTTTGATCTTTTGGGCCGACTGCAACGCTGCGCGCTGGCCGGTCACGATAACAGCAACCGGCTCCGTAGCAGGTGCATCGGTCTTAGGCGCTGCGGTTGTCTGGGCCGCGGCCACGCCGCTCAGCATCATCGTCATCTGGGCCAGGCCCAAAGCGATTGCCGTTTTTTTAAACTGTTTCATCTATGCTCTCCAAAGTTATACGAATTTTTCATAGCTCTATGGCTATTTGATATTGGTACTTCTCTTTGTCTGTGGTATTGAGGGAAATGCGGGCTGAGTTATCCCGCAGGCGCTGAATAGCGCGGCAATCTGGTCGTCATTGATGTCGTCTCGCTCGCTCTATAATTTTTATCGCTGCTGCCTGCTGGCCAAGTGCCAGTGCGCGCGATTTTTAACCATTGTGCAAGTTAGACTAGTGGCTAGCAATTGCGAAATTCACCAATCGAGCGAATGATAATCAGCAATCGTAGCGTCGGTAATACAGATGCGCGGCCCGCCGGTGCAGGCCGCGTTTGGAAAACGCTTACCCGCGCAATCAGCGGCGGCCGGAGCGGGTGGCCACGTCGACCCAGACGGCCAGCGTCAGGATGCAGCCCTTGACGATCATCTGCCAGTAGGTGTCCACGTCCAGCATCGACATGCCGTTATCCAGGCTGGCCATCACCAGCGCGCCGATCAGGGCGCCGTACACTGTGCCGGAACCGCCGCGCATCGAGGTGCCGCCGATGAAGCAGGCCGCGATCGCATCCAGCTCGCCGGAAGTGCCGGCCGACGGCGAGCCCGCCGCCAGCCGCGCCGTGTTGATCAGGCCCGCCAGCGCACACATCACGCCCATGATCCCGAAGATCCACAGCTTGACCGCCTGCACGTTGACGCCGGACAGCCGGGTCGCCTCCATATTACTGCCCACCGCGTAGATGCGGCGGCCGAACACGGTCTGCGTGGCGACGTAGCTGAAGACGCCCAGCAGCGCCAGCAACAGCAGCACCGGCAGCGGTATCCCTTCGTAGCTGTTCAAGGTGCGCACAAAGGCAAACAGCACCGCGCCGATGGCGGCCAGGCGCACGCCGTCGCGCCACACCGGAGGCACCGGCAAGCCATGGCGGCCCAGGTTCACGCGCTGGCGCCAGGTCAGCACGGCGGCAAGCGCGAACAGGGCGACGCCCAGCGCCACGCCCAGTTGCGGCGACAGGTAGCCCTGCCCCAGTTGCACCATGCCGTCCGATACCGGTGCCACCGTCACGCCATCCGTCACGCCCAGCACGATGCCGCGGTACGCCAGCATGCCGCCCAGGCCGACAATGAACGAGGGGATGCCCTTGTAGGCCGTCAGGTAGCCGTTGAACAGGCCGAGCACCAGGCCGCAGGCCAGCACCACGGCGATGGTGACCGGCAGCGGCATGTGGTGCGTCACGTCCAGCACCGCCGCGATGCCGCCCAATAGCCCGAGCAGCGAGCCGACCGACAGGTCGATCTCGCCGGCGATGATGACGAAGGCCATGCCGCAGGCCACCACGCCGGTCACCGCCATCTGGCGCATCAGGTTGGACAGGTTGCGCGGCGAGATGAAACCGCCCTCCGTCTTCATCGTGAAGAAGGTCCAGATGATGGCGATGGCGATCAGCAGCGCCAGGATTTTATATTGCGTGAACAGCTGTTTAAGTTTATTGGTGTGCACGATCGAGCGCCGCAGCGAGCAGCGTTTCCTGAGTCAGATCCTGGTTGATAAAATCGCCGCGCAGCTGGCCCTCGCCCATCACCAGCACGCGATCGGACACGCCCAACACCTCGGCCAGTTCCGACGACACCATGATGATGGACATGCCCTGGCTGGCCAGTTCGAGCATCAGCTTGTAGATCTCGAACTTGGCGCCGACGTCAACTCCACGCGTCGGCTCATCGAGGATCAGCACCTTGGGCTGCGTCAGCAGCATCTTGGACAGCACGGCCTTCTGCTGGTTGCCGCCGGAGAGCGCGGTGATCGGCAGGAAGGGGCTGGCTGTTTTCAGGCCCAGTCGCGCGATTTCCCCGCTGACGGTCTTCAGCTCGGACTCGCGGTCGATGCGTGTGAAGCGTGCGTAGCGGCCCAGCACCGACAGCGTGATGTTCTGGCCCACGTCCAGGTCGCGCACGATGCCGTGCTGCTTGCGGTCCTCCGGCACCAGCGCCAGGCCGGCGCGGATGGACTTGAGCGGCGTCGCGGTATCGATCTTCGCGCCGTTCAGCAGCACCTCGCATTCCGACTCGCCCTGGTAGGCGCCGAAAATCGCCGACACCAGCTCGGTGCGGCCCGCGCCCACCAGGCCGGCGATGCCGAGGATCTCGCCCTTGCGCAGCTTGAAGGAGACGTTGTCGACCTTCCTGCGTTCCGGCTTCTCGATGTCGTAGCAGGTCACGTTGCGCGCCTCGAACACGACCTCGCCCTGGCTGCGCTCCATCTTCGGATACAGCTGGTTCATTTCGCGGCCGACCATCTGCGAGATGATCTGCCGCACGTCCATCTGCTGCATCGGCGTGGTGGCGATATGCTTGCCGTCGCGGATGACGACGATGGTGTCGCAGATCGCCTCCACCTCGTCCAGCTTGTGCGAGATGTAGACGCAGGCCACGCCCTTGGCCTTCAGGCCGCGAATAATCTCCAGCAGCACCTGGATTTCCGACGCCGTCAGCGACGACGACGGTTCGTCCAGGATCAGCAGGCGCGCGTTCTTGTTCAGCGCCTTGGCGATCTCGATCAGCTGCTGGTGGCCGCCGCCGTAGTTCGACACCGGCAGCACCACGTTGACGTCGTTGAGCTTCAGTTCCTTCAGCAGCGCCTCGGCGCGCTGGTTCATGGCCGGATAATCCATGCGGCCGCCAGGCAGCGTGATCTCATTGCCGAGGAACAGATTCTCCGTCACCGACAACTCAGGCACCAGCATCAGCTCCTGGTGGATGATGACGATGCCGGCCGCCTCGCTTTCGCGGATCGACTGCGCCTTCAGCGGCCGGCCGTCGAGCAGGATCTCGCCATCCCAGGTGCCGTGCGGGTAGACGGCGGACAGCACTTTCATCAGGGTCGACTTGCCGGCGCCGTTCTCGCCGCACAAACCGATGCACTCGCCGGGCCTGACCTGCAGGTCGATCCCGTCGAGCGCAGGAACACCGTCAAATTTTTTGACGATGCCCTTCATTTCTAGCAAATAGCCGGACATTCAAATTCTCGCAGAGAGGGAGAAAACGGGGCCGCGTGCGGGCCCCGTGGGAGGACTTACTTGCCCGCGAGCTGGGCTTTTGTATAGAAGCCGTCAGTGACCACGATGTCGATATTCGCCTTGGTCAGCGGAATCGGCTTCAGGAACATCGCATCGACTTCCTTGAAGCCGTTGTTGTACTTGGCGTTGAAGGCCGGCTTCTCGTTGCGCACCAGCTGGATCGACAGCTTGGCCGCTTCTGAAGCGATCAGCTTGAGCGGCTTGTAGACGGTCAGCGTCTGCGTGCCGCCGATCACGCGCTTGACGGCAGCCAGATCGGAATCCTGCCCCGACACGGCCACTTTGCCGTCCAGCTTTTGCGAAGCCAGCGCCTGGATCGCACCGCCTGCGGTGGCATCGTTCGACGCGACCACGGCATCGATCTTGTTACCGTTGGCCGTCAGCGCATTCTCGACGATGGACATGGCCTCGGACGGGCTCCAGTCCTTGACCCACTGCTTGCCGACCACCTTGATGTCCCCCTTGTCGATCAGCGGCTGCAGCACCTTCAGTTGGCCGTCGCGCAGCATCTTGGCGTTGCTGTCGGTCGGCGCGCCGCCCAGCAGGTAGAAATTACCCTTCGGCTTCACCGCCAGCACGCCCTGCGCCTGCAGCTGGCCGACCATGTTGTTGTCGAAGGAGATATAGGCGTCGATATCGGCGTTAAGGATCAGGCGGTCGTAGGAAACGACTTTGATCTTCGCCTTCTTCGCCTCGCGCACCGCATTGGTCAGCACCGTCGCGTTGTACGGAACGATGACCAGCACGTCCACGCCGCGCGAGATCAGGTTCTCGATCTGGGCGATCTGGCGCTGCTCGCTGGCGTCGGCCGACTGCACGTAGACCTTGGCGCCCTGCTGCTCCGCCGCCGCGACGAAGTAGTCGCGGTCGCGTACCCAGCGCTCCAGGCGCAGGTCGTCGATGGAAAAGCCGATTTTCGGGTTCTTCGCATCGGCCATGGCGTTGCCGCCGGCGCACGCGAACATGACGGCGATGGCCGCCGCACTTAATAATTTCTTCATTCTTTCCGTCTCCTGTGTTTATGCCGAATACATGCCGAGTTCTATGCCCAACTAGTGATTATGGCGCGCTGGATTATCCGCCACTCCCCGATATGGTACAGCCAGTTCCATGCAAGCGCCCGTTTCCATTTGACCAACCGTGCTGCGATAGATCTCCTGCCACGGCGTTTGGCTTGCCGGCACTGGCGGAATGCCGTCTTTCTTGCGGGCTTCCCACTCTGCAGGATCGACCTGCACATCGCATTGACCCGCGTTCAAATCGACGCGAATGCGGTCGCCGGTGCGCAGCCACGCCAGGCCGCCGCCGACCGCACTCTCCGGCGAGGCGTTCAGGATCGACGGGCTGTCCGAGGTACCGGACTGGCGGCCGTCGCCCAAGGTCGGCAACGCGTTGATGCCGCGCCTGACCAGCGCATCGGGCGGCTGCATGTTGACCACTTCCGCCGAACCGGGCCAGCCCACCGGGCCGGCGCCGCGTATCACCAGCATGCAGTCCTCGTCGATGTTCAGCGACGGATCGTTGATGCGAGCGTGGTAATCGCCGGAGCCGTCGAACACGATGGCGCGCGACTCGAAGATATTCTCGCTGCCCGGCGTACTCAGGTAGCGCGCGCGGAAGGCGTCCGAAATCACACTGGTCTTCATGATGGCGAAGTCGAACAGGTTGCCCTTCAGGACGAAGAAGCCGGCGTCTTTTTTCAGCGGCGCGGCGAACGGGAAGATCACTTCACGGTCGCTGGTCTCGCGGTCGACGAGGTTGTCGCGCATGCTGCGGCCGGTGACGGTGGCCCGGTCCGAGCGCAGCATGCCCTGCTGCTCCAGCTCCCACATGATGGCCGGCACGCCGCCGGCGCGGTGAAAACGCTCGCCGAGGAATTTTCCGGCCGGCTGCATGTTCAGCAGCAACGGCACCTTGTGACCGTGTTCCATCCAGTCGCTGGACTTCAGCTCGACGCCTGCGTGGCGCGCCATCGCCATGATGTGCGGCTGCGCGTTGGTCGAACCGCCGATGGCGGCGTTGACCACGATCGCATCCAGGAAAGCGTCGCGGTTCAGGATCGAGGAAGGCTTGATGTCCAGCCGCGCCATCTCGACGATGCGGCGGCCGGTTTCATAGGCCATCTGGCCGCGCTCGCGATACGGCGCGGGGATCGCCGAACAGCCGGTCAGCGACATGCCCAGCGCTTCGGCCAGCGCGTTCATGGTCGACGCCGTGCCCATGGTGTTGCAGTGCCCCGCCGAAGGCGCCGAGGCGGCGGCGATCTGCAGGAACTTGTCGTTGTCGATCTGGCCGGCGGCCAGCTGGCGGCGGCCCTTCCAGATCGCCGCGCCGGAACCGGCCAGCTCGCCCTCGAACCAGCCGTCCAGCATCGGTCCACCGGACAGCACGATGGCGGGAATGTCGACCGTCGATGCCGCCATGATCTGCGCCGGCGTGGTCTTGTCGCAGCCGGTGGTCAGCACCACGGCGTCGATCGGATAGCCGTGCAGGATCTCGACCAGACCCATATACGCCAGGTTTCGGTCGATGGCGGCGGTCGGGCGGCGGCAGTTTTCAAAGATGGGATGCAGCGGGAATTCCATCGCGATGCCGCCGGCGTCGCGGATGCCGTCGCGCACGCGCTTGGCCAGCTCCAGGTGGATCCGGTTGCACGGACTGATGTCGCTGCCTGATTGCGCGATACCGATGATGGGACGGCCGGAGCGCAGCTCTTCCGGCGTGATCCCGTAGTTCATGAAGCGCTCCAGGTAGAGCGCCGTCATGTCGATATGGTCCGGATTATCGAACCAGTCCTGCGAGCGGTAGCGGCGGGTAGTGGTCATGCGCCGTACCAGCCTGCGTCGACAAAGTATTCGCGGCCGGAGCAGCGCGCCGCGCTATCGGACGCCAGGAACAGCGCCAGCGCCGCCACGTCGTCGATCTGCACGCGCTGCGGCAGGCATTGGCCGGCCAGGATGCGCGCTTCCTCTTCCGGCGTATGCCACAGCGCCTCCTGGCGTGGCGTGCGCACGCCGCCAGGGATGATGCAGTTGACGCGGATATTGTCGCGGCCCAGATCGCGCGCCAGGCCGCGCGTCATGCCTTCGATGGCGGCTTTGGCCGTCATGTACAGCGTCAGGTCCGGCAGCGCCAGGTGCCAGGAAATCGAACCGAAGTTCAGGATCACACCGCCGCCCGCTTGCTGCATGCCAGGCGCCACGGCCTGCGCGCAGAAGTATTGGTGGCGCAGGTTGACCGCCATGCGCTGGTCCCAGTATGCCGGTGTGACGTCGGCCAGCGAGTGGCGGTCGTCATTGGCGGCGTTATTGACCAGCACATCGACCGGGCCGATGGCGGCGAACACCGCGGCCACCGCCTCCAGGTTGGTCAGGTCGCAAGGCACGAACACCGGCGGCGTTGGCAACGTCGACAGCGCCGCTTGCAGCTCGCGCGATTCTTTTTCCGCGATATCGAGGAAGGTCACCAGCGCGCCCTGGCGGGCAAAGGCTTCCACCATGCCGCCGCCGATACCGCTACCGCCGCCGGTAACCACCACGCGCTTGCCGGCCAGGCTGGGATAGATCGCCTGCTCAGGCTTGGTGGCCGCCTTGGCCTTGGCGCTAGCAGCGCTGACAGTGGTGGCGCCCTTGCGTGCGCGTTCCAGCAGCGCGCGCACGCCGAAGGTCCACGGCGTGATCTCATCGCTGCGCTGTACATGGTTGACCAGCGCGCCCAGCGACGGCGTGGAAATCGTCACGCGATCGCCCAGGTGATGGGTAAAGCCTGCGCCCGGCGCATCGCGGTCTTTGATCGGCGAGAACATGGTACCGAGGAAGAGCATGAAGCCGTCCGGGTATTGGTGATGCGGGCCGCAGGTTTGGGCCACCAGGTCCAGCGGATCGCGGCTGATCTCGCGCATGCGGCTGACGCCATCCAGGCGGAAGTCGTCGTCCGCGCCTTCGATCAGCATGCTCAGCTCCGCGTTGCGGATGGTATCGATGGTGAAGTGTTCGTCGAACAAGCGGATGAACGGGCCTATGGCGCACGAACCGTTATTGTCCTTGGCCTTGCCCAGCAGGAGCGCGCTGCGGCCCTCGATGTCGCGCAGGTTGACGTCGTTGCCCAGCGTCGCGCCCAGGACATGAGCCTTGCTGTTGACGGCCAGGACGATCTCCGGCTCCGGGTTGTTCCATTTCGACTCCGGGTGCAGGCCGACATCGGCGCCCATGCCGACCGCCGACATCGGCTGCGACTTGGAGAACACTTCGGCGTAGGGGCCGATGCCCACTTCCATATACTGCGACCAGGCTCCGCGCGCGATGAACTGCTGCTTGAGCTGTTCCGCCTCGGGAGAACCGGGCTTGATGGATGACAGGTCGGCGCCGATATCCTTCAGCAGCGCCGCGCGCAGTTCATCGGCGCGGCTGGCGTCTCCGCCCGCCTGTTCTTCGATCACGCGTTCCAGCAGGCTGACGGCGAAGGTCACGCCGCAAGCCTTGATCGCCTGCAGGTCGCAAGGCGCCAGCAGGCGCGGGGCGGCGCCGCTGTCGTCATTGCGCAGCGCGGCGGCCAGCAGATCCTGCACCGTTCCCAGCGAAACGCCCGGAGCGCTGCGCGCCACGTCCAGCGCGTCGCTGCGTTCCAGTAGATCGGACATCGTCGGTGCATGAGCCGAGATATCGACCACTTCGCCGGCGCGTACCGCCACCACGCAAGGTCCGTTGATGTCGCCGTGGCGCCAAACGCGCCCAATCAGCACAGCGCTTGCCACATCAGCGGGCAGCAGCGAATTGATATTAGTTTTCAAGGTTTCTCTCTCCAGGCATCATGCGAATAGCGTGGAAGATTTTCACCTTATTCAGAAGCAGCCGCAATTATGAAACTCACCAATCGCGGTCATGATTTAAGAGGGTGTCAGTGCCTTTACGCGACGTTGCGCAGGTCGCCCAGTTCCGGCGCCGGCACGGCCGAACCGTCGTCGACGCAGCCTTGCATCGCCCGGTCCTGGTAGGCGCGCGGGGTGCAACCCAGCTCGCGCTTGAACACCGCGTGCATGTATTGCACCGACGTGAAGCCGCAGCTCAGTGCGACGTCGGCGATGCTGCGGTCGCCCCGCGCCAGCAGCGACGTCGCGGCGTCGAGCTTGAAGCGCAGGATCACGTCATGCACGCTGCAATTGAGCTCCTGCCTGAAATACGATTCCAGCGACGAGCGCGAGATGCCGACATACTCCGCCACCTGGTGCGTCTTGATGCCCTGGCAGGCGTACTGGCGGATGAAGTGGCGCGCGCGCATCACGTGCGGATGCTTGGGCGCTTCGTGCCGCGTGGACGCCAGCACGTTGATGCCGACCGGCGGCACCAGCACGCGCGTGCCGCTCATGCGCACGCCATGCATCATCTGGTCCAGCAGGTGGGCGGCCGTGCGGCCCATCTGCTGCGCGCCCTGGATCACGGAGCTCAGAGGAATGCGGGTCAGCATGCGCGCCAGCGGATCGTTGTCGATGCCGATCAATGCGACCTGCTCCGGCACGGCGATGCCGGCCATGATGCAGGCCTGCATCAGCTGGCGCGCGCGGGCGTCGGTCACGGCGATGATGCCGACCGGCTTGGGCAAGCTCTCCAGCCACTTGATCTGCTGCCCGACCGCCTCGTCCCACGACGCCGCGCTGGTGCCCAGGCCGCGGTAGATATGCGGCTCCATCTTGTCCTGGCTTAGCAGCGTGCGGAAGGCTTGCTCGCGCTCCTGCGCCCAACGGTTTTCCTGCGCCTCCGGCAGGCTGAACATCGCGAAGTGGCGCAGGCCGGCCTCGATCAAGTGATCGTGGGCCATCTTGATCAGTTTGAAATTGTCGGTCGCCACGTAGGGCACGTGGTCGGGATAGGCGGCCTGGTTCTCGTACGAGCCGCCCACCGCCACCACCGGCACGCGGCTGCGCGTCAAGGCGGCGGCCACCGCCGGATCGTCGAAGTCGGCGATGATGCCGTCGCCTTGCCAGTGCTCGATGCCGGGCAGGCGCAAGCGGAAGTCTTCTTCCAGGAACAGGTCCCAGGAGGCGCGGGTGCTGCTCAGGTACGCGGCGATGCCGGCGATGACTTCGCGGTCAAAGATCTTGTTTGCATTAAACAGCAGCGCAATCCGGTGTGACTTCATCTGCATTTCGACTACCCCGATCCGAAACAAGCTTGTCTTAACAGGCATAAAGTCGCCCATGTAAGATTGTTACACGGTTTACAGATCGTACAGATATGAAAAATTTCACTTCATCCATAACGAATTTGACTAAATTCTTTAAAGAAATTACGTTTTTTACAGCCAAATCAGTATTCAATTAGCAACTGGCTTGCCATAAACGATGCCCCGGCCAGCCGTACTCATGTAGACCACGCCGAAGGTATTCATGTCGCCGACCACGAATTGAGCATCGCCGGGACCGCCATATTGGTGATTATCATCATTGATGCGCACCCAGCTGGCGCCGGTATCGGTCGAACGGAACACGCCACGCACGCCGCCCACCTGGCCCCAGATATAGACCGCCGGGTAATCGGCGCCCGGTGCGGCCTTGCCGAATCCGACCGCCCCCGCGTAGCTGACGTTTTTCAGGTTGACGAAGCTGTTGCCGGAATTGGTGGATCGGGCCAGGCCGCCGTCGTACAGCGCCACCCAGACATCCCCTTCCCGGCCCGGCGCCGCGCGTACCACGCGCGAACCCTTGGTCGAGGCCAGCACGGCGGTGGTCGGCGCGAAGCTGGCGCCGCCGTCGGTGCTGCGCAGCAGGCCGCTGCCGCGCAGCGCGTAGAACTTGCGCGGATTGACCGGGTCCGCCACCGGGCGTGCGCCGTTCAGGCCCAAGACCGTGGTCCAGCTGTCGCCGTCGTCGAGGCTGTAGTAGCTGTCGATCGATTTCTCGGGGCTGTGCACCAGGACCTTGCCGTCGGCGCTGAGCGCCAGCTGGCCCTTGACGCCTTTGATGCTGCCGGCCTTGCGCCAGCTGAGGCCCATATCGCGCGACACATACATGGCGGTGCCGGCACGCGCCAACACCTGCGGGTTTTGCGCGGCAAAGTCCAGGCCCCAGGTCGTGCCCATGGTCGGCTTGTGGATCGGCGCGTATTGCGTCACATCGGTATGGCGGAAGCCGTCATAGTCGCCGATGGCCGAGATCACCGGGCCGCCGGGAATGCTGACCAGGTTCAGCGGCACCGATTCCTCCAGGCCCCTGTCCTCGAACTTCCAGATCGCCGGAGTGGCGTGGATGTCGCTCGACTTGAAGATGCCGTTGCCGGAGACGACCATCACCGTATCGGTATCGAAGGGATCGAACTCGATACTGGCGGTCCAGTGGATGAAGCTGCCCGCGATCCAGCTGACGCCGTTGGCATCGATCTTCACGCCCTGGTCGACGATGCTCTTCCAGCTCTTGCCGCCATCCAGCGTCTCGAAGAACTTGTCGCCGATGGCGCCGCCCGGATTGGAGTAGTAGTCGATGGTGGAGACGATCATGCGCTTGCCGTTGCGCGGATCGACGGTGATGCCGGCGTAGGCGCGGTTCAACGGCGGGGAGACATCGCTCCACTTGCCGGCGGCGATGTCGTATTGCCAGATGC
The DNA here is from genome assembly GCF_047302815.1 of Duganella sp. CT11-25. Lineage (NCBI taxonomy): Bacteria > Pseudomonadati > Pseudomonadota > Betaproteobacteria > Burkholderiales > Oxalobacteraceae > Duganella > Duganella sp. CT11-25. Next base: position 5,959,995 of record NZ_JBKBFD010000001.1, on the reverse strand, counting down.
CGCCCTCCTCCATCATCTCCCCCTTGACGGCATGCGGGCCCGCGCCTTGCGCAAACGCCACCACCAGCTTGCCGTCGGCGATGACGGCGCGGTTCGGCATCAGCTTGGCCGGGCCGCCGGCCAGCGCGGTGAAGCTCTTGCCGCCGTCGGCCGACATATACATATTGGGACCGACCGCGCCGTAGCGCGACACGCCGACAAACATCTTGCCGCCGTCCAGCACCAGGAAGCTGATGCCGTTCTTGTTGGGCGTGGCGGTCACGTCCAGGCCGTCGAGGTGGCGCCAGGTCAGGCCTTCGTCCACGCTCTTGAAGATGCCGTTGGCGCGCGTGCCGACGTAAAGGACCTTGCCATCGGCCGGATCGACCTGCAGCTTCTCGCCGGTGCCGCGCCCCATGCCGTTGCCGTGCACCTTAAACTGGCCGGTGACGTCGATCCTGGTGAAGGTCTTGCCGTAGTCGCTGGACTTGAGGATGGTGCTGGCGCCGCCGTTCATGTAGGCGATGCCGGTGGACATATACACCTTGTTGGGCGCTTTCGGATCGATGGCGATCGATTCCACGCCCAGGATGCCGGTCTCCTTATCGGAGACCCAGTCCATCAGGGGGATCCAGCTTTTTTTTTTGCATCCCAGCGATACGCGCCGCCGACATCGGTGCGCGCGTAGATCAGGTCTTTCTCGGTCTTGCTGGTGATGATGCCCGAGACGAAGCCGCTGCCGCCGATCGCCACGTTGTCCCAGGCATAGGCCAGGGACTCGCCGGCCAGCAGCTTTTGCAGCGCAGGCGCCATCGCCTTGGCCCAGATCTCGTAGCCCTTCTCGTTCGGGTGCAGCAGGTCCGGCATGATGTCCTTGGACAGCGTGCCGTCCGGGTCCAGGAAGGACTGGTTGATATTCAGGAAGAAGATCTTCTTGTTGTCGGCGTAGCCGGAGATGATGCCGTTGACCTTCTCGTTAATCTGGCGCAGCTGGTCGTCCGGCTTCTCGCCGCGCGGGAAGATCGCCAGCAGCAGGATCTTGGTATCCGGCAGGCGCTTCTGCAACTCGTCGATATTGCGCTTGATGCCGATGGCCGTGGTCTTCGGATCTTCCTGGCGGTGACCGGTGTTGTTGGTGCCGAACATCAGCACCGCGACCTTGGGCGCGATGCCGTCCACTTCGCCGTGCAGCAAGCGCCACAAGACGTTCTCGGTGCGGTCGCCGCCGAAGCCCAGCGCCAGGCCGTTCAAAGGCTTGTAGTTGCGCTCCCAGACCGGCGCGCCGCTCTTTTCCCAGCCCTCGGTGATCGAATCGCCGATGAACACCACCTGACTGGTCTTGCCCAGCGCCTTGGCCTCTTCCAGTTTCTTCTCGTGGCGCGGGGTCCACCAGTTGATCGACCAGGATTCGTTGAGCTTGTCCGGTGTGACCGAGACGGTCTTGTAGTCCGGGCAGCTGGCGTTCGGCTTGCCGGTCATCTGATACTTGACGTTGGCGATCGACACCTCGCCGCTGCCGCTGCCGTCCAGCGCGAACGGCAGGGTGACGGCGCTGAAGTCGTCGCCTTCGCGCACGAAGCAGCTCATCGAGAACACCAGGTGCTGCCAGCCCTTGCCCGCGATCGCGCGCGCCGGCACCAGGTAGGGAATCGAGCGCTCGCACTTGTCGCCGCAACCCAGCTTGAAGGTAATGCCGCCGTTGGACAGATCCTTGACGTTGACATCCAGCGCCAGCACGCCCTTGGCGGCATACGGCCGCAGATCGACCGGCTTGCCGCCGTCGAGGCGCAGGCTGGAGTACCAGGCATCCTTGAAGCGCAAGGTCAGCGCATCGTTCTTTTTGGATTTGCTGGTCTTGCTGGCGCCGACCACGCTGGCCGGCACCTTCGGCTGGCGGTCGATCGTGACCGAATCGCCGTCCAGCGTCTTGCTGGTCTCGAAATCGGCCACGGTGACGTGCCAGGAATCCAGCGCATGGCCGGCATAGACGTTCAGGTCCTGCGGCGCCGCCGCGAAGGCGGAGGACGAAACAACGGCCAGGGACGCCGCGAGGCGCCAGCTTGTCATTTTCATAGGGAATGTCTCACGTATTTTGTTATAAACACATTCTGCTGCCTAGCCCGTCGCGCCGCAATTACGAAATTCACCAACCCGGCGAACGATTTCGCCGACCGCCGTGCTGTCAAGAGCGAAGCCGTCCGAGCACGATAGTCTGTGATCCTCGTCAACGTTTGCCGATGTCCATCTCCAGCGCACGAAAATAGTAATACATTATCCGCTGATGACTCACCCTGAAAGCGACCTGCCGCCATGCGTACCCGCGTATGCATCACGATCGATACCGAGTTCAGCATCGCCGGTGCGTTTGCCCGTCCAACCCTGTTCCCGGTGGCCGAACCGATGGTGGCCTGCGATGTGGCCGGCCGTTCGGAAGGCCTGGGATTCCTGCTCTCGACCCTCAAGCGCCACGACATCCCCGCCACCTTCTTTGTCGAAGCGCTGAACCGGCACTATTTCAGGCATGACCCGATGGCTCCCATCGCCAGGCGCATCCACGACGACGGCCATGAGGTCCAGTTACATGTGCATCCGTGCTGGTCGGTCTTCCAGCACCAGGACTGGCGCGACCGCGTGCGGGCGGTTCCCCGGCAGGACGATTTCTTCGGACGGGATGAAGCCAATTCGGTGAACCTGATACGCCAGGGCATGGCTGCGTTCAGCGATTGGGGCCTGCCGCAACCGCAGGTCTTCCGCGCCGGCAATCTGCAGCACGACGATACACTCTACAAGGCACTGGCGCAGTGCGATATTCCGTATAGCTCCAATATCGGCCTCGCGGTGTTCGACAGCGGCGATCCACGTTATGCCCTGTATGCCGGACGGCATGAGCGGCACGGCGTGGTGGAATGTCCGGTGCTGAGCTATAGCGATTGGCGCATCGGCAACCGTCCGCACTTGAAAACCCTCAGCATTGCCGGCACAAGTTTTGCCGAGACAAAAAACATGCTGGACCAGGCCAACCGCGCCGGCATTTCCCTGGTCGTCATCCTGAGCCATCCCTTCGAGTACATCCAAAGCCGCGATGAGAATCTCCGGCATGCACGCCGCCATGGCATCGCCCAGGGACGCCTGAACACCTTGTGCCAATACCTCAACCAGAACCGCGACCGCTTCATCCCGAGCGGCATGGCGGCGGCCGCCAGCGAGGCATCCCGTCCGGGCGAGCCGCACAATCCGCTGCTTGAGGGGCGGCGTTTGGAAAGCCTGGCCCGCCTGGCGGTGCAGGTTTCCTATCAATGGTACGGGCAGGCCGCGCTGGCCGCAACGCGCAGGACGCCGCGATGATCACCTTTGTCCAGCGCCGCTTCGGCAGCGCGCGCGGCCTGGTGCGGCTGGCGCTTGCGCTGCTCGAACTGGCCACAGGCAGGCTGACCCCCTTTCGGCTGCGGCGCCCGCAGGATGTGCGGCGGGTCGTGTTCGTCTGCCTCGGCAATATCTGCCGCAGCGCATTCGCCCAGCAGATCGCCATCGGCTACGGCCTGCCGACAGCGTCGCTCGGTTTGTCGACCACCACCGGCGCGGCGTCGCCGGCGGAGGCGGTCGAAGCCGCACAACGCCTGGGCGTCGCCATACATGGCCACCGCGCCACGGACCTGCGCGATTTTGAAATCCTGCCCGGCGATCTGTTGCTGGCGATGGAGGTGCGCCATGCACGCGCGCTGCGCCGGCGACTGCCGGCCCGCAAGGACGTGCAGATCGTGCTGCTGGGTTCGTGGTGCTCGCCGCCGATGCCGCACCTGCACGATCCGTTCACGCTCAGCGCCGACTACTTCGATACCTGCTTCCGGCGGGTGCGCCAGGCGGTCGGCGGTTTGAACCAGACGCTGCGGAATGCCGCATGAAAAAAGAGTTCTCCATCTATCTCGACCTGTGGCGGTTCGTGGCGGCGCTGCTGGTCGTCGTCTATCACTCGAATGTCCGGCTGATCATCACTGAAAAACTGCCCTTCAGCAGCCACGGGCACGCGGCAGTGATCGTCTTTTTCGTCTTGTCCGGCTACGTGATTTCCTACATGACCGCCACGCGCGAAGCCGCGCCGGTCGATTACTGGGCCAGCCGTTTGTCGCGCTTCTACTCGCTGACCATTCCCGCTGTCCTGCTCTGCCCGCTGCTGGATACATGGGGCGAAGCGCTCGCGCCGCAGTTCTACGTCGAAAAGACCACGCACGACCTGGCCTGGCTGCGCATCCTCACCAGCCTGACCTACCTGAACGAGATATGGACGGTGTCCATCATGTCCTTCTCCAACGTGCCGTACTGGTCGCTGTGCTACGAGATGTGGTACTACGTCCTGTTCGCCATTGCGGTCTTCATGCGCGGCAAGGCCCGTCTGTGGCTGGGCGGTACCGTGGCGGCGATGCTCGGTCCCAAGATACTGCTGCTGGCGCCGATCTGGCTGCTCGGTGTCGCGCTGCACCGGCATCCGGCACTGGCGCGGATCCCGCAATGGCTGGGATGGACGCTGTTCCTGGCGTCATGGCCCATGTACGGCCTGTTCTACTACTGCGGGATGACGGAATACGGCAGTCAGCTGCTGCTGAATTTGATCGGGGAAAAATGGCACCACCAGATGGCGTTCTCCAAGTTCTTCATCACCGACTACCTGCTCGCCCTCATCATCGCCGCCAACTTCGTCGGCTTCCGCACGGTTGCCGACAAGTTCAAGGCGCTGTTGCTGCCGTGCGAAAAAATCGTACGCTGGCTGTCGGGCTACACGTTCTCGCTGTACATCCTGCACCAGCCGCTGCTGCAGTTCTACGCCGCCGTGTTCGACGGCGATCCGCACACCTCGCTGTTCTATTCGGAAGTCATGCTCGCCACCTTGCTGAGCATCGTCGTCATCGGGCATTTCACCGAGCACAAACGGCACCATCTGCGCAGGCTGATACGCCGCATGCTCGTCGCGGTCATGGAAACAAGATGGCGGCGGCAAAGCGCGTCCGCCACGGGAGGTTGACATGGACCAGCGTCTGCTGCCGGTGGTAGTGCTCGGCATCGAGACACCGATAGGCCTGGCGATCGTGCGCGAGCTGGGCACGAGAGGCGTCGCCGTCCACGGCATCGCATGGTCGGCGGGCGCGCTCGGCCTCGCCTCGCGCTACCTGCACCGCGGCTTGATCCGTGCCAAAGGGGAAGAGGCGCTGATCCAGCAACTGATCGAGTTGAGTGCCAATGAACTGGGCGACGCCTGCCTGTTCGCGATCGCCGAAAACGATATCACCCTGCTGAACCGCCATCGCGATCGCCTGGCAGGCTACCGGATGATGTTTGCCGATGAAGCGCGGATGAACCGGGTGATCAACAAGGAGCAAACGTATGCGGCGGCGTCCAAGGCCGGCCTGCGGGTCCCGCAAACCAGGCAGATCGCCTCGATGGTGCAAGCCGAGGCGGCAAGCCGTGAACTGCGCTTCCCGGTGGTGCTGAAATGGGCCAATCCATACGACGTGACGCGGAGCCTGTCCGCTGCCGGCCTGCCGCTGGAAAAAGCCCACTATTGCTACACGCGCGAGGAACTGCTCAACTATCTGCGGCCCTATGAAGCGGTCGGCGTCTACCCGATGGTGCAGGAATACTGCGCCGGCTACGGGCTAGGACAGTTCGTCCTGATGAAAGACCGCCAGGCCCACTACCTGTTCCAGCACCAGCGCGTCCACGAATGGCCGCCGGAGGGCGGGTTCTCCAGCCTGTGCGTATCGGTGGGGCTGGACCAGCACCACAAGCTGATGCAGCAATCGATCGCCCTGCTGCAGGAACTGGACTGGGAGGGCATCGCCATGGTCGAATATCGCCACGATCCGGCGACCGGCGAATCCGCGCTCATGGAAATCAACGGCCGCTTCTGGGGCAGCCTGCCGCTGGCCTGGCACGCCGGCGCGCCCTTTCCGTGGCTGACTTATCAGTTGTTCGGCATGGGCAAGGCCTTGCAGCCGCCGCCCTATCGTGCCGGCATACGCTGCCGCTTCATGGCGCCGGAGACCAAGCGCCTGCTGCGGGTATTGTTCCAGCCACAGCGGATCGCCGACAAGAGCATCCGGTTCAAGCGCCTGCCGACCTTGATGGGATACCTGATCGACTTCATCCGGCCGGGCACACGCTACTTTGTGTTTGCGTGGAGAGATCCTGCGCCCTTTTTCAAAGACATCAGGGGTATGGGCCGGGAATAGAAGAAACCCTGCACCTGATCGCAGCCATTGTCGCGCACCTTGTCCAGCTGGGCTTCATCTTCCACACCTTCAGCCACCACCACGCTGCCCAGGTCGCGCCCCAGCTGACACATCGAACGGAACAGCAACAGGCTGGTTTCATCGGTGGCGATATCCTTGATGAAGGAGCGGTCGATCTTGATCTCGTCGAAGGTGACCAGCCGCAGATAGCTCAGCGACGAGAAGCCGGAGCCGAAATCATCCAGCGAGATGCCGACGCCCAGGTTGCGCAACTCGCCGGTGACGGCGACGATCTGCGCCAGGTCGGCGGCAAACACTTCCTCGGTAATCTCGATCACCAGATGGCGCGGATGGACGCCGGTCTCGGCCAGCGAGGCCTGCACCACGTCCAGGAAATGCGGCGCCAGGAACAGCGGCGGCGAGACGTTGGCGGAGATCTTGGTGTCCGGCCCGAGGATCTCGATCAGCTGGGGAATATCCTGGATGATGGCACGCAGCATCATGGCGCCAAAGCTCATCATCCAGCCTTCCTCGTGCACGATGGGGATGAACTCGGCCGGGCCCGGCGGCGGCATCCCGCCATCCTGGCTCTTCATGCGCGCCAGGCCTTCGGCACCATGGATGCGGCCGTCATGCGGATTCACCTTGGTCTGGTAGACCGGATAAAAGCCATCGCCCTCCATCGCCTGATGCACCTTCTGCTTGAGCAGGTTGTAGCTGCGGATCTGGTTGGCCATGTCCGGCGTAAAGGCCAGCGCCGGACCAGGCGGCCCCTTGCGGGCAATGGTCAGCGCGACATCGACATTCTTGACCAGCTCATGGCAGTCGTTGCCGTTGAGCGGCGCGCGCGCAAAGGCACCGGCAAAACGCACGCTGCGCACCTCGCTGTTGGGCTGGTCGTGCGCCTCGGTTTGCAGCCTGGCGAAGAAATGCTGCACGCGCTCGTCCGATGCATCCGGCATCCAGGCGGCGAATTGCGCGCCGGGCAGGCGCGCGATGAAGCAACCGTCGCACAGGCGCTTCAGCACGGCGCTCAGGTCGCACAGCAGTTTATCGCCGGCGATGTTGCCGTTCAGCGCATTGAACAAGCGGAACTTGGTCACGTCGATCACCAGCAGCACGCCCTGCCCGCCGGCGGCCAGATGCTCGTCGATCTTCAAGGCCAGGCTTTGACGGTTGGCCAGGCCGGTCACGCCATCGGTGTAGGCCACGTTGAACAGCTTGGCGTTGACCACTTCCAGCTCGTTGAGTTTTTTGAACAGCTTGGATTTCAAGTCATGGATCGAGCCGCCCAAGGTGGTGCCGAGCAGCGCCAGCGTCATCGCGGAGATCACCCACAACTCGCCGCTGTTGAGGTTGACCAGTTCCTCCTTGCCGAACGTCAGGATCTCGAGGCTGACCGTGGCGGCGATGGCGAACAGCGACAGCAGGCACAGCGCCGGAAAAATCAGCGACCGTATGCCGGACCAGTTGGTGAAGGATACCGTCATGACAGCCGCCAGCACCATCAGCCCATCGGCCGCGACCGGGCTTTGGACGGTGGCGGTCACGCCGACCACCAGGCCGACCATCACGATAAACGCCAGCCGCACGCGGGCCGGGAATTTTTTGCGCAGCAGATATACGCCCGCCAGCAGGAAGGCCGCGCCAAGGTCGGCATACATCGAGACCGGGTAGATCCGCGCCACCAGCAATATGCAGCCGCAAGCAAACGCCACGATGGCGCCGATGGCCGTGATCCGATTGACTGCTGTGTCGCCCAATCCCTCGTACATCGCTATCCCCAGTCAGCTATGCCGCCGCCTCGTACCTCGCTTTAATGTACTTGTTGTCAAATAGAAAATCCAGCGGAATGTCAGACAGTTATTAAAAATTCCGCACGACGGGCATATTGCCTCAATTGAATGCGCCTGATCAAACAGCGCGTCTGAACCGAGTGTACAACGAGAGAATTCGCTTCATAGCCTTGCGGACTAATCTTTTTTGATTAAACTATCCTCGTTGGAGCTGCCATAAAACAAAGCGAGTTTGTGAAATGGCTAAAGGAACAGGGGGTGGAGTTCAAGCAAGGGAGCAGACACTTAAAGCTCTACTACAAAGGGGAAAGAAGTCATCTTCCAAGACATCCGTCAAAAGAGCTGACAACAGGATTGGTCGAAGATGTAAAAAGACAGCTCAAACTAAAATAGTGCGTCGCACTTTTACGCGATAAGGAAATGCATCATGCGATATCCAGCTTCATTTACGGCAGAAGAAGGAAAAATCGTCGTCCGATTCCGAGATATCCCCGAGGCAATCACTCAAGGCGACGACGAGAAGGATGCATTCGAAATGGCAGAAGATGTTCTTCTTTCCTCTATGGACTTTTACTTCGAAGACGGTCGTCGCGTACCGCCGCCATCTGTGGCCCTGCCAGGCGAACGCTATATCACCCTCCCGCTGAGCGTGGCCTCCAAGGTCCTGCTCTTAAATGAAATGCTCATTCAGAAGGTGGGGCCATCAGAGTTAGCCCGCCGCATGGATTCGCGACCGCAGTACGTCAATCGACTTATCGATCTTCACCACAACACCAAGATAGATACCGTGGCCGAGGCAATGGCGGCGCTTGGCAAAAGACTGGAATTGCGAGCCATCTGAGAACTTGATCTTCAGTACCGTTCCCGGCAGACGCATCTTGAAACTGCTTCAACGGCAAACATGGTCCAGTTCGGGAGTCAACTCATGGCCCTTCTCCAATAGGCCAAGATGCGCGAGGATAGAGTCCTCGAACAACTGCTTAAGGACTTTCATCATGACCAATCGTATCGACTACACCAAGGCATCTCCAGACGGCTACAAGGCTTTCGGCAACGTGTATGGCACGCTGCTGAAAGGCAGCCTGCCGAAGGCACTGATCGACCTGGTGTACCTGCGGGTATCGCAAATCAACGGCTGCGCATATTGCATCGACATGCATTCGCGCGACTTGATCAAGTCCGGCCTGACGGTGGACAAGCTGGTGCTGGTACCGGTCTGGCACGACGCCGGCAACGTCTTCACGCAACGCGAACGCGTCGCGCTGGCTTGGGCGGAAACGGTCACGCGCGTATCGGAAACCGGTGTGCCTGATGCCGACTATGAAGCCGCTGCGGCCGAATTCAACGATACCGAACTGTCCGACCTCACCTACGCCATCGGCTTGATGAACGCCTTCAACCGCTTCGGCGTAAGCTTCCGCGTGCGCCCTGCCGCCGCTGTACAGGCGTAAGCCATGGGACTGCTGCGTATCGGATGACTGCTGCCCGGCATCGTCGGCCTGAATAGGGCAAAGGATGGCCTCCAAAAGCAACATCCAAAAATATAATAAAATATTAGCAATAGTAGTGGTAAGATCAACATTAGTTTCCACACCACTACTAAAGGTAATATTGTGCACAAATACCTAACAGCGCTAGCCACCGCGACGCTGCTTTTTTGCTCGACATCCGCAAACGCGCTGATCTACAAATTCAACTTTCTGGCTTCGGGCTTTAATCAGACGTCGCCCGAGAGTTCGATAAGCGGATCTTTCATAATCCGAGCCGATGGGCCGGGCTTGGCGCCCAAGTCAATCAGCGACGTCGAGCTGACAATTGGCGGCTATAGCTATGCACTATCTGATATCAAGTTCTCCAATTACGGCAGCTGGTTCTCCATCGGTGCCGGTACCGACCCAGATGTCCTTTATAGCAACACGAACGACTTTTCCCTCTATTCCCCGAGCACCGGCTCCTATGGGTTCCTGTATACGACTCAGAGTACCGGTGGCGCTTGGTTCGCGCCATCCGTTTCGGTCACTTATACCCAAATCGTGCCTGAGCCAGAAACCTATGCCATGCTGCTCGCCGGCCTGTGCATGTTGGGGTTCGTCGCGCGCCGGCGCGGCGGTACTCCTCTGATTTGAGCCACATCAAGCTTGTTCGTTCTCAACAATTTTCCGACTTGAAAATATGTACACTCAGAATCAATTCTTCTCACAAATGAAAGGACTGATAATGAATGCTCGACTACCCTCTGAATCGATCTACGAGCCGAACAAGCTTCTTGATTTATTGAAAGATTTCCTAGGCTCGAAGAACGATGCCGCATTGTCGCGAACACTGGAAGTCGCCCCACCAGTTATCAGTAAAATCCGCCACCACCGCTTGCCCATCAGTGCCGCGCTTCTCATTCGCATGCATGACGTCACCACGCTGAGCGTCAGCGACTTGCAGGGAATGATGGGGGATCGCCGTGCCAAGTTCCGTCTGTCGCCTGCGCAAGGTCGTCCGAAAAATTAAGGCTTGGCCGGCTGCTTGTTGCGGCCGGCCTGCACCGCCTCCGGCGTGAGGGCTGCCTTAGTGCTTAGGGGAAGGCTCAGAGATTGTGACTGCACCCAGTAGTGACTCACCAGCGACATATTGCGCGCGAAGTTCTTCGAACGTATAGGACTCTTCGTATTTATAGCGAATGCAAGCGGCATTCAATAGGCGCCAAGCACCGCGCGCCGCATTTGCTTTTGCTCCCATGTTAAAGATGCCAATCCAGGCTAACGAGGCGGTTCCGATAAATGCAACGACTCTAATAGATCCCGCCGGAACCGCTTCTGACCCCGTAAAGGTCGCAACAAAAAGGGAGCAAACAACACTTAACGCTCCCAGCATTGCATACAGCCGCATGAGTCTCGCTGCCATACGGTCCCATTCGTCGAGAGCGGCCTTTATCTCCTCAGGTAATGATCGATTTTGCAACGTGGTCATCTACATAGCTCCTGTGTGCGAGTGGTGCTGGTGATGATAGAGCGAAATTGTCGTATCTGCAATGAAGGCTTCCGCGCGGCCTCCATAGTCGGGTCGCGCAACACCTCAACCAGTCGGTCCCCTGTCGGTTCGATCACGCTTCCGGTATCATTCGGCATGAACAAGATTTCTTTCCAACCTTTTATCATTGGTGTCGCAGGCGGTAGTGGCAGTGGCAAGTCAACGGTGTCCCAGCAAGTGCTGGCTTCGTTTGGCGCTGATATGGTCTCGGTGGTGATGCAGGACGATTACTACTGCGACCAAACCCACCTCACCCCTGAAGTCCGCCGCCAGCAGAATTACGACCATCCGCAGGCTTTCGACTGGCCATTGCTGGTACAGCACGTCCAGGCATTGCGCAACGGCGAGGCGATCGAGATGCCGGAGTACGACTTCACGGCCGACAACCGCTCCAACAGGACCATTCCCGTTAAGCCAGCCCCGGTCATCGTGATCGAAGGCCTGTTTGCCTTGTATGACGCCGACTTGCGCGACATGATGTCGCTGAAGATCTTTGTCGACACCGCCTCCGACATTCGCTTCATCCGCCGCATGCAGAGAGATATTACCGAACGTGGCCGTTCGGTGGAAAGCGTCGTCGGCCAGTATCTGGAAACCGTGCGCCCGATGCATAAGCAATTCATCGAGCCAACCAAGCGCTACGCCGATGTCATTATTCCGCATGGCGCTAATGGCCCGGCAGTCGATATGATTACCACCAAGGTGGCGAGCGTTATCGGCCAGTTGAAGCGGTCCTGATTTATCGGGTCGGGTCCTTGGATGTAATCGGCCCAGTCCTGCATCATCCTGCGGCGCTCGGCAAGAAGCTGCGCGCGATCATAGGCGGTGGCGACTTTGCTTGGGGACAAGGCGAGGGATGAGTGTATGGATGGATGAAATATTGCTTGGATGAATTGTGCGCTGCGCGCGGCGCCTCCGGCGCGCCACCGCGAAGCGGTGGCAGATGGGCGATTCGGAGAGGCTCGCCCCAGTAGGGGCGATGCCTTCGAATCCCCCGCGCAGGGCCCGCAGGGGCCCTGCTTCTCTCCGCCAAGGACACAAAAACAAAAACGCCACCCGAAGGTGGCGTTTTGCTTTTGTGTCCTTGGCGGAGAGAGGGGGATTCGAACCCCCGATAGGCTATGAACCTATACACGCTTTCCAGGCGTGCGACTTCAACCACTCATCCACCTCTCCTGCATTCTTCCCCTCTCGGAGAAGGCGCGAATTATAGCAAAGATTCTGGGGAGTACCAAGTTTATTTACCAGCAACCCAACCACAACCCCATTTACCACCCAGACGCAAAATTCCCCACCCAACTTGTCGAATCCCACCCTCGCCGTTCGTCATAGTATTGAAGGCCGCACAACCGGCCCACCAAAACCCCTTAGCCGAGAAAGGAGAAATCATGACCCAATATTTGGTTGCTATTCACCACCCCAACAACTACGACCCTTCCACCGAGGACGAGGCGATGCACCACGATATCGACGTGCTGAACGAAGAGATGGTGGCCGCTGGCGTCAGGATTTTCGTTGGCGGCCTGCGCCCGCCAAGCAGCGCGAAGTCGCTGCGGGCTCAGCCCAATGGCAAGGTGCTGATCACCGACGGCCCGTACCTGGAGACCAAGGAACTCGTGGGCGGCTTCTGGGTACTGGAAGCGGCTGACCTGGAGGAGGCTCTGGAATGGGGCCGCAAGGCCGTCATCGCCTGCCGGGCGCCGGTGGAAGTGCGCCCATTTTACTCAATGTAGAAGTTGAACGATTCGAAGGCTCGCCCCGGTAGAGGCGATGCCTTCGAATCCCGCGATAGGCTATGAACCTATCACGCGTCTTCGTGGATCAGGACGCTTCCTTCAACTGCTCCAGGATCGCTGGATTTTCCAGCGTGGAGACATCCTGGGTAATCGTCTCGCCCTTGGCCAATACGCGCAGCAAGCGCCGCATGATCTTGCCCGAACGCGTCTTCGGCAGATTGTCGCCAAACCGGATCTCTTTCGGCTTGGCGATCGGACCAATCTCCTTGGCCACCCAGTTACGCAACTCCAGCGCAATCTTCTTGGCATCCTCGCCCGTCGGCCGCGCCTGCTTCAGCACGACAAACGCGCAGATCGATTCACCCGTCGTATCGTCCGGCTTGCCGACCACTGCAGCCTCGGCCACCAGCGGATTGGCGACCAGCGCCGATTCGATCTCCATCGTGCCCATGCGGTGACCCGATACGTTCAGCACGTCATCGATACGCCCCGTGATCGTGAAGTAGCCCGTGTCCTTGTTGCGGATCGCGCCATCGCCGGCCAGATACATCTTCCCGCCCAACTCTTCCGGGAAGTAGCTGGTCTTGAAGCGCTCCGGATTGTTCCAGATGGTGCGGATCATCGATGGCCAAGGACGCTTGACCACCAGTATCCCGCCCTGCCCGTTCGGTACATCGACACCGGCCTCATCGACAATCGCGGTCATGATGCCCGGCAGCGGCAGGGTGCACGAACCCGGCACCATCGGCGTCGCGCCCGGCAGCGGGGTGATCATGTGGCCACCGGTTTCGGTCTGCCAGAAGGTGTCGACGATCGGGCATTTTTCGCCGCCGACCTGCGTGTAGTACCACATCCACGCTTCTGGATTGATCGGTTCGCCCACCGTGCCCAACAGGCGCAAGGACGACAGGTCGTAATTCTTTGGATGCACTTTCGGATCCACATCCGATGCCTTGATCAGCGAACGGATCGCCGTCGGCGCGGTGTAGAAGATGCTGACCTTGTGCTTGGCGATGGTGTCCCAGAAGCGGCCGGCGTTCGGGAACGTCGGCACGCCTTCGAATACCACTTGCGTCGCGCCCACCGCCGTCGGGCCGTAGGCGATGTAGCTGTGGCCCGTCACCCAGCCGATGTCGGCCGTGCACCAGTAGACGTCGGACGGCTTGATGTCGAACGACCATTTCATCGTCAGCGCGGCCCACAGCAGGTAGCCGCCGCTCGAGTGCTGCACACCCTTCGGTGTGCCGGTCGAGCCGGACGTGTAGAGAATGAACAGCGGATGCTCGGCGTCGACCCATTCAGGCTCGCATTCGGCCGATTGGTTCGCGACCAGCTCGTGCAGCCAGATGTCGCGGCCTTCCTTGAAGGCGATGTTGCCGCCGGTGCGTTGGTAGACGATGACGTCCTTGATGGTGTCGCAGCCGCCAAGCGCCAGCGCTTCGTCGACGATGGCTTTCAATGGCAGGTGCTTGCCGCCGCGCAGTTGCTCGTCGGCGGTGATGACGGCGACCGCGCCGGCGTCGATGATGCGCTCCTGCAGCGATTTGGCGGAGAAGCCGCCAAACACCACCGAGTGCGTGGCGCCGATGCGCGCGCAGGCTTGCATCGCGGCGACGCCTTCAACCGACATCGACATGTAGATGATGACGCGGTCGCCTTTCTTGACGCCGCGCGATTTCAAACCGTTGGCGAATTTGCAGACTTTTTCGTGCAATTCCTTGTAGCTGACGTTGACCGACTTGCCGTCGTCCGCTTCGAAGATGATGGCGGTCTTGTCGGCGTTGCCGTTCTGCAGATTGCGGTCCAGGCAGTTGTACGAGACGTTCAGGTGGCCGTCTTCAAACCATTTGTAGAACGGTGCGTTGTCTTCGTTCAGCGTGCGCGTGAACGGTTTTTGCCAGACCAGGTTTTCTTTCGCCAGGCGCGCCCAGAAGCCTTCATAGTCGGCCGCCGCTTCGGCGCACAGCGCGTTGTAGGCGTCCATGCCGGCCACGTTGGCCTGCGCGGTGAATTCGGCCGGGGGCGTGAAGATGCGGGATTCCGATGGACCTTGTTGCGTTGTCGTGCTGCTCATACGTGTCTCCAATGTTGTAATCGTTTGCCACTAACATAAACTTTGTCGCTTACTGAGCCCTTACAGACAGCCAGTCCCCGGCGGAGGATGGTGCTCTATACAATTTTACCAATATTTCATCACGTGTATGCGGTAACCACACGGTCATGCGATTGCTGGGCAGCACGTGTAAAATGTCGGCAGTCTCAATAATACCCGCCTCACTAAAGGAGTCCTGCCGTAATGACCGAGCCAAAAGCCAAACTGCGCCCCCTTCCCGCTTTTATCTTCATGACGCGCTGGCTGCAGTTGCCGCTCTACCTGGGCTTGATCCTGGCGCAGTGCGTCTATGTGTTCCATTTCTGGGTCGAGCTGAAAGACTTGATCGGCGCCGCCCTCGGCAACGAGGCCGCGCTGCAACACATCTTCCAGGCCGTGGCCGTGCCCGGCACGCCGCTGCCGGACAAGCTCAATGAAACCACCATCATGCTGGTGGTGCTGGGCCTGATCGACGTGGTGATGATCTCCAACCTGCTGGTGATGGTGATCATCGGCGGCTACGAGACCTTTATCTCCCGCATGAACCTCGATACCCACCCGGACCAGCCGGAGTGGCTGTCGCACGTGAACGCTTCCGTGCTGAAGACCAAGCTGGCGATGGCGATCATCGGCATTTCATCCATCCATCTGCTGAAGACCTTTATCAACGCCGGTGTCTATACCGAGAAAACGCTGATCGCACAGACCGCAATCCACGTGGTGTTCCTGCTGTCGGCCCTGGCGATTTCCTACACCGACCGCATCACCACGATGACCCACAACGAATCCCATTAACCCCCGCGAGAACATCATGACCATCATAAAGCAAGAAGACCTGATCGAATCCGTTGCCGCCGCGCTCCAATACATCAGCTATTACCATCCTGCCGACTATATCGAGCATCTGGCGCGCGCCTATGACGCAGAGCAGAGCCCGGCCGCGAAAGACGCGATCGCGCAGATCCTGACCAATTCGCGCATGTGCGCGGAAGGCAAGCGTCCGATCTGCCAGGATACCGGTATCGTCAACGTCTTCCTGAAGATCGGCATGGGTGTGCGCTTCGAGGGCTTCTCCGGCACCGTGACCGATGCCGTCAACGAAGGTGTGCGCCGCGCGTATAACTTCGACGACAACAAGCTGCGCGCGTCCATCGTGGCCGATCCGCATTTCGACCGCAAGAACACCAAGGACAATACGCCGGCCGTGGTCCACATGGAACTGGTCGAGGGCAATACCGTCGACGTCAAGGTCGCGGCCAAGGGTGGTGGTTCGGAAAACAAGTCGAAGATGATCATGATGAATCCTTCAGATTCGCTGATCGACTGGGTCATGAAGACCGTGCCGACCATGGGCGCCGGCTGGTGCCCGCCGGGCATGCTGGGTATCGGCATCGGCGGCACCGCCGAGAAGGCGATGCTGATGGCGAAGGAAGTGCTGATGGAAGACATCGATATGTTCGAGCTGAAGCAGCGCGGCCCGCAGAACAAGCTGGAAGAGCTGCGGATCGAACTGTGCGACAAGATCAATTCGCTGGGCATCGGCGCACAAGGCCTGGGCGGCCTGACGACCGTGCTGGACGTGAAGATCATGATGCACCCGACCCACGCGGCCTCGAAGCCGGTGGCGATGATTCCCAACTGCGCAGCAACGCGCCACGGCCACTTCGTGCTGGACGGTTCGGGCCCTGCCTACATGACCCCGCCTCCGCTGTCGACCTGGCCTGATGTCAGCTGGGCGCCGGATACCGAGAAGTCCAAGCGCGTCGACCTGAACACGCTGACCAAGGAAGAAGTCGCTTCGTGGAAGCCGGGCCAGACCCTGCTGCTGAACGGCAAGATGCTGACCGGCCGCGACGCCGCGCACAAGCGCATCCAGGACATGCTGGCCAAGGGCGAAGCGCTGCCGGTCGATTTCAAGAACCGCGTGATCTACTACGTCGGCCCGGTCGATCCGGTGCGCGACGAAGTGGTCGGCCCGGCCGGCCCGACGACCGCGACTCGCATGGACAAGTTCACCGACATGATGCTGGAACAGACCGGCCTGATCGCGATGATCGGCAAGGCCGAGCGCGGCCCGGTGGCGATCGAGTCGATCAAGAAGCACAAGTCGGCTTACCTGATGGCCGTCGGCGGTTCCGCTTACCTGGTGTCGAAGGCCATCAAGGGCGCCAAGGTGCTGGGCTTTGCCGACATGGGCATGGAGGCGATCTATGAGTTCGACGTGGTCGACATGCCTGTGACCGTGGCGGTCGACGCCGCCGGCACCTCGGTGCACAACACCGGCCCGGCGGAATGGAAGGCCCGCATCGAGCAGCTGAACGTGCCTGTCGTGACTGCCTGATGCAAATAGCCCGCTCTCCCGATTCGCCCATCGGCGTCTTTGATTCCGGTGTGGGCGGGCTGTCGGTGCTGCGCCATATCCGCGCGCAGCTGCCGCACGAACACCTGATGTACTTTGCCGATTCCGGCCATGCGCCCTATGGCGACAAGACGGAACAATTCGTCGTCGACCGCGCGCTGGCCGTGACGGACTTTTTATTGGCCCACGGCGCCAAGGCGCTGGTGGTGGCCTGCAATACCGCCACCGTGGCCGCCATCAAGGCGGTGCGGGCGCGCTATCCGGAGTTGCCGGTGGTCGGCGTCGAGCCGGGCCTGAAGCCGGCTGCGGCGGCCACGCGCAACGGCAAGGTCGGCGTGCTGGCGACGGCGCGCACGCTCAAGGGCGAGAAATTCCTGCAGTTGCGCGAGCAGATCAGCGCGGCCAGCAAGGCCGAGTTCCTGCTGCAGCCGGCGGTCGGCCTGGTCGACCAGATCGAGCTGGGCGACTTGGAGGCGCCGGCCATCGCCGCCATGCTGGAGCAATACATCGCGCCGCTGCTGGACCAGGGCGCCGATACGCTGGTGCTGGGCTGCACCCATTACCCCTTCGTCCAGAACGGCATCGAGCGCGTGCTGCGCGAGCACGCACGGCAGGACGTGGTGCTGATCGATACCGGCGACGCCGTGGCGCGCCAGCTGGGCCGTTTGCTGGAGGGCGCCGGCCTGCTGCGTCCAACGTCGCTGGGCGGCGCTGCGGCCGCCACGCTGCGCGGCTATACGACGGCCGAGGTCGGCGCGCTGGCGCCGGCCTTCGCCAATCTGCTGGGCCTGCATCCGGCGGTGGAAAAAGTGAATGTTTAAGCAATTTGGAAGTTTTTCGGCATTTAGATTTGCAGGATTCAAAACAGCCTTGTATAATTCGGCACCTGTTCAGCGATAAGCTGAATATGTGAGGTAAATCAGTGGTGGCTGTAGCTCAGTTGGTAGAGTCCAGGATTGTGATTCCTGTTGTCGTGGGTTCGAGCCCCATCAGCCACCCCACCGAATTCGCAGCAAAATAAAAGGGTTACAAGCGCATGCTTGTAACCCTTTTGTCTTTTGCGGTCCGCGCTTTATGCGGTGGCGAAGTCATGGCGGGGCGCCGCGCGCCTGGCCGGCCACAGCGTTCCGCGCTGCAGCGCCTCGTCTATCTCCAGCAGCATCGGCAAGTCGATCTCTTCCAGCGTATCGACGATGTGCGTTACGCCGGCAGCTTGCATTTGCTCGCGCTGGAACATGGCGCCGGCCACGCCGATGAAGCCGCTGCCCAGCGCCTGCGCCACCTCGCCCACCCTGTTCAGATCGTCGATAAAGAGGATTTCATCGTAGTCGCAGTGGAAGAAACGGCTGGCGATCTCCTTCATGCCCGGACGGAACGGCCCCATGTTGACGTAGGGGAGCTCCGGATCCAGAAAATGCCGCACCGGCTCGCAATGGCGGTCGAACACCACGTCCCTGGCGCTGCCGCCGTAGGTCGTGACTCTTGCGCCGGTGGCGTGCAGCAGGCGCAGGAACGGCTCGGCCCCGGGCTGAAGCCGAACCGGATGCGATCGCGCGTAATCGGCTTGTTCGGCGAGGAAGGCCTCTATCGTCTCTTGCGCGGACCAGGGAAGATTGCATGCCAGCGACATGATATGGCCGCCGGCCACATGCGGCGAGCCGAATACCAGCCGCTCCAGCGCCGACGTGTAGACGCCGCCGTGCTTTTCAACGAATCGCTGGATGGCGCCGCTATATACATCATTGAGCAACACCCCGTTGGTATCGATTGCAATATTCTTAATCTTGCGAAAATTCGCCATGCTGGACGCTTTCTGAAAAAAAAGCCGCGCCTCCCGCTCACTGGCGAAAGGCACGGCCTGATAGGTGGCTGGTGGCTTACTTGACCGCTTCGAGCTCCGGTGCGCGCAGGCGGAACGTTTCCGGATCGTAGTCATGCAGGCTGGCAAAGCTCAATGGCGGCGTCTGCAGCAAGTCCTTCAGGCGCTTCTCGTAGTCGCGCAGATATTGCTCGCGCGCTTCCGGCGTGATGCTGGCCGGCGCCCAGCTGATAAACGGCGGCAGCACGTCAAAACCGGTCAGGCGCAGCACGCCGTGCTGGATCGGGAACAGCAACGTATCGATGTCGCCGTTGATGCCGTCCGGGCCGTACATCGAGGCGCCGCCGCCGGTGGTCAGCGAAATCATCGCCCGCTTGCCGGCAAACTTGCCGTTGTCGTACCAGGCGCCGCCGCCATACACCGCGCCGAGCGCGAAGACGCGGTCCACCCAGCCCTTCATAATGGCCGGCATCGAGAACCAGGATAAAGGGAATTGCAGAATCAGAATATCGCAGGCAAACAGTTTGTCGATCTCCTGCTGAATTTCCGGAACAAAGCCGTTATTTTCGCTGGCAAATGCCTCTTCCGCCTGCTGCTTAAAATAAGCGGCATCGACCGATGCTTTGAAATTCCCGCGGCCGGATTTAGCTTCCCAATCCATCGCATATAAATCCGACACGGTCACCTGATGGCCGCTTTTGGTCAAATAACTCACTGCGGTTTGCGTCAATGCACCATTAAAGCTTTGCGGTTCCGGATGCGCATGCACGATCAATATATTCATAAGATTCTCGATAGGCTATCAAAAAAGGATTAAGGTTCGGCTGCCAGTAAGGAAACAGCGCGGCACAGCGGCACGAGTGAATGTAAATCAGTGCAGGCAAATAGGGCAGCTGTCAAACTTGACAGCTGCCGGCCGGCGCCCCCTCAAAACAGCATGCCCAGCGTCGCCGCCTTCACGGCGGCGTGGATCTTGTTCGAGGCGCCCAGCTTGAACACGATGTTGTTGATATGAAAGCAAATCGTCCGTTCCGAGATCGACAGGATTTGTGCTATCTCATAGGCGGTCTTGCCCTCCGCAGTCCAGCGCAGCACTTCCTTTTCCCTGGCCGTCACGGCCACGCTGGTCTCCGGGCTCAGCTTCGGGGCCAGCAGCTTGGCCATGGCGGCATGCGCATAATGCGTCAGCCACGCCATCTTGGCCCGGTGCTTCGACAGCTCCGCTTCGTTCAGCGGCTCCGCGCTGCGGGACAAGGTCAGCAAGCCGACGCCGCCGCTGGCGTCGCGCGAAGCCTGCGCCCAGCCCACCGACAGGCCGTGCGCGCGCGCCTCTTCCCACATGGCCCGGGCCGGCTCGAACAGCCGGTCCGACCACACCACCGGCAAGGTCGAGCGCATCGCGTGCCGCACGGTCGGATCGACATCGATATACGAACACTCCTGGTAGCGCCGCTGCCATTCGGTGGGATAGTTGCTGTACAGCGCCACACTGGGACGGGAAATCGGCACCGGCATGCGCACCCCGTAGGCGCAGTGTTCAAATCCCATCTCGGCGCCAATCTTGGCAATGCGGACAAAAAGTTCCTGCTCCTCACCCGCGCTCAACAATGCATCTATGGACTCCTCTTGCAAAGTATTCATTTTGGATTTCAATGTGAGTTATTGGAACGGCAATAGTATATGAAAATTAAATTTTATGTATCCCTACTTTGGATAGTTAAAATTCAGCTGAAAGGACTTTTTTTTATAATTAATTCTGCCGCCGACCGGGACAAGGGCGGCAAGTGGCTGCGGCGCAAAGCAACGGCAATCAATATTTCGCGAAAAATATTTTAGTGCCTGTATTCGGCATCCGCATGGCGGCACATCGCCCGCACTGTCAAATTTAACAGCTTCCGGCAATCCATATTTCAACGGTACATTCCATTGCGATAGGCAGCAATTAACCGTAACGTCCCAATCTATTCAAGGATCAGCCCATGTGTGACGCAATCGCTTCCATTATATTCAGGTCCATCGCGGATATTACCCCGCTATTATCCGACCCCGTGAATTGCTCGGCAGGAAACCAGACCGCCCTATTCGGCGAGCATGGCCAGCTCGATTCGATGTCGCTGGTCTCGCTGATTGTCGCGATCGAAGAAAAACTGGAATCGGAAATGGGCGTCGCAGTCACGCTGGCGAGCGACCGCGCCATGTCCTCCCGGCGCAGCCCGTTCGCCACCGTGGCCAGCCTGACCGGCTTTATCCAGGAACTGATGCTGGAAGAACAACATGCCGAATAAACCGGTCACGCTCATCACCGGCACCCGCAAGGGCATCGGCAAATTCCTGGCCGAACACTATGTCGGCCTGGGCCACACCGTGATCGGCTGCAGCAGGACCGAGGTCGACTGGAGCCTGCCCGGCTACCATCACTACCTGGCCGACGTGGCGGACGAGAAGGCGGTCAAGGCGATCTTCACCGCCATCCGCAAGGAGCACGGCCGGCTCGACCACCTGATCAACAACGCCGGCATCGCCAGCATGAACCACGCGATGCTCACGCCGCTGTCGACGGTGCACGAGATCCTCGGCACCAACGTGGTCGGCACCTTCCTGTTCTGCCGCGAGGCGGCCAAGCTGATGTCGGCGCAGAAATACGGCCGCATCATCAATTTCACCACGGTCGCCACGCCGCTGAAGCTGGAGGGCGAAGCCATCTACGCGACCTCGAAGGCCGCCGTCAAGTCCATGACCGAGGTGCTGGCGCGCGAGCTGGCGGCGTTCGACATCACCGTCAACGCGGTCGGTCCGACGCCGATCGAGACCGACCTGATCCGCTCCGTGCCCAGGGACAAGATGCAGCGCCTGCTGGCGCGCCAGGCGATTCCCCGTTTCGGCGAAATGGCCGACGTCGCCAACGTCGTCGACTTCTTCCTGTCGCCGTCGAGCAGCTTCGTCACCGGCCAGAATATCTATCTGGGTGGCGTATGACGCCGATCGACGACCTGCTGTGCCGCTTCGACGACGCCCCCGGGCGCCCCGCCATCGTGTGGCGCGACCAGACCACCACCTACGGCGAGTTGCGGGCCCATGTGGAACAGTCCGGGCGCCAGTTGCAGGCGCTGGGTTGCGCCGGCGCGGTGGTTTGCCTGGCCGCCGATTTTTCGCCGGCCGCGATCGGCCTGCTGATCGCGCTCTGGCGCAGCAACAACACGGTGGCGCTGATGACCAACCGCAACGCCGAGCAAGGCCAGGAACTGGCCGCCCTGACGCAGGCGCAGTGGCTGGTCGAATGCGACGGCGACGGCCCCGCGCGCTGGCAGCGCCGGCCGGCGACGGCCACCCATCCGCTGCTGCGGCAGCTGACGCAGGAGGGCGAGCCGGGCCTGGTGATCTTCTCTTCCGGCACCACCGGCCAGCCCAAGGCCAGCGTGCACCGCGTGCTGCCGCTGCTGCGGCGGCACACCCGGCCCAAGCGCTGCCTGACCAGCATCGCTTTCCTGCTGTTCGACCATATCGGCGGGCTCAACGCGCTGTGCTACGTGCTGTTCAACGGCGGCAAGCTGGTGATTCCGGCGTCGCGCCAGCCGTTCGACGTGGCGCGCGCGATCGCCGCCCACCGGGTGCAGGCACTGACCACCTCGCCCACCTTCATCAATTTTCTGCTGCTCAGCGGCGCCGCGCGGCAGCACGACCTGCGCTCGCTGGAGGTGATCAACTACAGCTCGGAGCCGATGCCCGACAGCGCGCTGCAGGCGCTGCACCGGCTGCTGCCGGACACCCGCCTGTCGCAAAGTTACGGCCTGACGGAAACCGGCGTGATCCCGGCCCGCTCGGAATCGTCGCGCTCGACCCGGTTGGCGCTGGGCGACGCCGGCTGCCAGGTCAGGATCGTCGACGGCATGTTGGAAATCAAGAGCAACACGACCATGCTCGGCTATATCAACGCGGCCAGCCCGTTCACCGACGACGGCTATTTCAAGACCGGCGACATGGCGGTGCGCGACGGCGAGTTCTACCGGATCCTGGGGCGGCGCTCCGACCTGATCAACGTCGGCGGGCAGAAGGTGTTTCCCAGCGAAATAGAGAACGTGCTGCGCACGCTGCCCAACGTGGCCGACGTCGTGGTCGGCCATGAAAAGCACGCCATCGCGGGCAACCTGATCAAGGCCACCTTCACGCTGTCCAGTCCGGAGCCGCTGGACCAGTTCAAGGCCCGGCTCTACCAGCGCTGCGGCGAGTTGCTGGAACCGTTCCAGATTCCGCGCAAGGTGCTGCTGGCCACCGCCCCGCTGCATACCGAGCGCTTCAAAAAAGACCGCAAACTAGCATAGGAGCATCATATGAACCTGGAACCCCTGTCCCGCGAACTGGCGGCGCTGCTGGAGATCGACGTGCAGGCGCTGCAGCCCGAAGTGCTGCTTGACGAGTTCGCCAACTGGGACTCGCTGACCAAGATCTCGCTGCTGGTTGCGATCCGCGACCTGTACGGCGTGACGGTCGACGCCGAAGCGCTGGCGCGGCTGCAGACCGTCGGCGACCTGCAGCGCCTGCTGGAGCGCGAACCGCAGGACGCGGCGGTCGCGCCATGAACGTCGGCATCCCCGGCGTGCGGCTGAGCGCGGTGACCGCCGCGCTGCCGGCCACCGCCATGCCGTTGTCCGCGCTGGCGGACCAGTTCGGCGAGCGCGAGGTGCGGCGCATCATGCACAGCACCGGCGTCGAGACGGTGCGCCTGGCCGGCCGGCTGCGCACCGGCGACCTGTGCGCGGCCGCCGCCGCGCACCTGCTGGCGGCCACCGGCGTCGACCCGGCCGGCATCGACGCCGTGGTGGTGGTCACGCAAACCCCGGACCAGCTGATGCCCGGCGTCGCGGTCGGCCTGCAGCACCGGCTGGGACTGCCCTCGGGCTGCGTCGCCTTCGACATCAACTATGGCTGCTCGGGCTATGTCTACGGCCTGTACCAGGCGGCCATGCTGGTGCGCGCGGGCGGCTGCCGGCGCGTGCTGCTGTGCACTGGCGACGTCACGAGCAAGCTGCTCAATCCGGGCGACCGCCATGTCCGCATGGTGTTCGGCGACGCCGCCAGCGCCTCGCTGATCGAGGCCGGCGACGGCGGGTTCGACTTCGCCATCCGCACCGACGGCGGGGGCGGCCGCCACCTGCACACGCCGCTGGCCTATGCCGACCAGGCGTGCGGCGGCGTCGGCCACCTGCGGATGGATGGCGCGGAAATCATGAACTTCGCGCTCGACGGCGTGCCGCGGCTGATCGCCGAGCTGCTGGCGTTCTGCCGCATCGAACAGCCGGCGGTGTCGCTGATCGCGCTGCACCAGGCCAACAGCTTCATGCTCAACTATCTGCGCAAGCTGATCGGCGCCCCGCGGGACATCGTGCCCATCAACGTCCAACACTATGGCAACACCGGGCCGTCCAGCATCCCGCTGCTGCTGTCGACCATGGACGGCGCTGGCCGCGCCGGCGACAACGCCGTGCTGTGCGGCTTCGGCGTCGGCCTGTCGCTGGCGGCGGCCAGGCTGGACCTGGCCGCCACCCGCTTCCTCCTCCCCGTCGATGTGCCGGAGCGCGCCGCCGCGCCGCAACCGGCCTGACGCACGCCCAACCGGAACAAGGAAAAAACCATGCTTGCAGACGCTCGTCGCGGCGACATCGACGGACTGCGCGGAATCGCGGTCCTGTCGGTGATGCTGTTCCACTTCAACCCGGCCTGGCTGCCTGGCGGCTTCGCCGGCGTCGACGTGTTTTTTGTCATTTCAGCCTACCTGATCACGCGCATCCTCGATGCCGAGATGACGGCCGGGCAGTTCTCCTGGACGCATTTTTACCGGCGCCGCATCAAGCGCATCTTCCCGGCGTTCATCCTGGTGTTCGGCGTCACGGCGCTGCTGGCCAGCCAGCTCAACTCGATGCTGCTCGACAATGGGAAATATGCGCTGGTCTCGCTGTACAACCAGCACACCAGCGACTACTTCACGCAGGACACGCAAAAGAACTTCTTCCTGCATTTCTGGTCGCTGTCGATCGAGGAACAGTTTTACTTCATCTGGCCGCCGCTGCTGGCCTGCGCCTTCGCGCTCAAGCGGCGGCTGCCGCCGGGCCGTCTGGCGCCGCTGCTGCTGCCGGCGCTCACCGTCGCCATCGCCGCGCCGTGCTTCGTCCTCGGCCAGCACTGGGTCGACACCCCGGGCGTCGGCGACGGCGCCTACTTCTTTTCGCTGCCGCGCTTCGGCGAACTGGCGATCGGCGCGCTGGCCGCCGTGCTGCCGCGCCGCCAGCTGCCGCCGCGGCTGGCCAATGCGCTGACCGGCGCCGGCGCGGCCGGCCTCGCCCTGTGCTTCGTCTACCTGCGCGGCGACCGCTATCCGGGCCTGGCGGCGCTGGCGCCCTGCGTCTGCAGCGCCATGCTGCTGTACTGCCACCAAGCCACCTGGGCGGCGCGGGCGCTGGGCCTGCCGTGGCTGAAGGCGACCGGCCTGGTGTCGTATTCGCTCTACCTGTGGCACTGGCCAGTGTTGTCGGCGTCGCGCTTCATCCTCGGCGACAACGACCTGCCGCCGGCATGGATGATGGCCGACCTCGCCGTCATCGTGGCGCTGACGGCGCTGACCTACCGCTACGTCGAACGGCCGCTGCTGCGCACCAGCGCCGGCTTCCGGCCGCTGCTGGCGGGCTATGCCGCGCTGTCGGCCGGCGCCATGGCGTCGGTGCTGATGCTGACCGGGGTGGCCGAGCTGGGCATTCCGCCGGTGCTGGGCGCGCAATACACCAACGCCACCGTCAACGGCCAGAACCAGCACCTGACCGAGGGCTGGGTGGCGCCGTGCTGGGAAACGGTGAGCCGCGGCATGTCGCGCGACGCGGTGGACCGGGCCTGCGCCATCGGCGCGTCGGCCGGCCCGGCGGTGCTGATGGTGGGCGACTCGCACGGCGCCGCGCTCGGCGGCTTCATCGACACGCTGGCCAAGCGGGAAGGCTTTTCGGTGACGTCGTACGAAGTGGGCGCCTGCCAGATCGCCGAATGGGGACTGGCCGCCAGGGCGCCGGGCATCGTGCGCACCGCCGAGCGCGACGAGCAGTGCCGCCGGCTGCTCGACTACATCGAGCGCCACCACGAACGCTACCAGGCCATCTTCGTCGTCAACGCCTTCAACCTGTTCTACGGCGACTACAACCTGTTCTCGAAGACGGCCGAGGCGCCGGCGCGGCTGCGCGACCAGGCGCTGCGCCGCATCGCCGGCGCCACCCCGGTCTACTTCTTCTACGACAGCCCCGTCATCGACCGCTCGATGCAGCACGCGCCGCTGCTGGCGTGGCTGGGCGTGCAGGTCGGCGCCAACGCCGTGGCCCAGGGCAACCGCGGCAATGCGCTGATGGAGCAGATGGTGCGCGGCATGCCCGGCGCCCACTGGATCGACCTGTCGCGCGCTTATCGCGAGCTGACGCGCGAGCGCTTCGTCTACCAGGGCCGGCCAGTGTATGTCGACACCAACCACCTGAACGGCCACGGCGCGCGGGCGCTGGCCGACATCTTCATCCGCCAGGGCGGCTGCGCCCTATGCCAGGGCCAGCCGGCCGGCGCCCACCTGGCGCAGAGCGCCAAATAAGGAGCGACCAGCATGTCCATTTCCGATCCAAGCTGCAACGTCGTGATCGTCGGCGCCGGGCCCGTGGGCCTGCTGCTGGGCTACCTGCTCAGGAAGAACGGCGTCTCGGTGCAGATCCTCGAGAAGCACGGCGCGCGCTCGGCGCAATCGAAGGCGTCGTCGATGAACGCGTACTCGCTGGCGATCCTGCACGCGGCCGGCATCGTGTCGCCGTTCCTGTCGGCCGGCAAGCCGGTGCGCGACCTGCTGCTGTACTGGAAGAACCGCCGCCTGATGCGCGTCAACTACCGCCGCCTGCCGTCCCGGTACAACTACATCCTCGGGCTGTCGCAGCCGGAAACCGAGGCGCTGCTCGAGCAAAGCTTCGTCGCCGCCGGCGGCGTGATCCGGCGCGGCACCGAGCTGCTCGGCTTCGACCAGGACGCGCACGGCGTCACCGTGCACCACGCCGGCGGCGCGCCGCTGGCGTGCGACTATCTGGTCGGCTGCGACGGCGCGCGCAGCACCGTGCGCCAACTGCTCGGGCTGGAATTTTCCGGCGCCGACATGGGCGTCAAGTTCTTCATGTTCGACGGCAAGATCCGCTGGCATGGCGACCTCGGCAAGGTGCACTATTTCGTGCGCGACCACAGCCTGTTCCTGATCATCCCGCAAGCGAACGGCAACCACCGCGTGATCATCAAGTCCGAAGGCGAGCATGTCTGGCCGGCCGGCGCCGGCGACCTGCCGTTCTACCAGCGGATGGTCGAGCTGTACGGCCCCGAGGGCGTGCGGGTCGACGCCGTCTACTGGGAATCGGAATCGCGGTTTTACAACCGCCAGTCCAGCCGCTACCACGCCGGCCGGGTCTACCTGGCCGGCGACGCCTGCCATCTGTTCAGCCCGGTCGGCGGACTCGGCATGAACACCGGCTTCCAGGACGCGCTGAACCTGGCGTGGAAAATGGCGGGCGTGCTCAAGGGCCGCTACCGCGACAACATCCTGCAGTCGTACACCGATGAAAGGCGCGCCATTTCGCAGCAGCTCATCGCCAGCACCGACCTGACCACCAGGCTGATCTTGCGGCTCGAACGCGACGAGCACGGACCGTTGCAGGGCTGGCTGCCGAAGATGGTCAACCGCGGCAAGATCGCCCGCGACTACCCGCTCAACTTCTCCGGACTGGCGCAGCGCTATCAGCCCGGGCCCCTGGTGCCGGGCAAGGGGCCGCTGGTCGGCCGGCTGATCCCCTTCTTCGACATCGACGACGGCGGCCCGCTGCGCTGCAGCTACGACCTGATCGACTGCGCCGGCTACGTGCTGCTGTCGGCGGCGCCGTGGCCGGCCGCGCTGCAGGCGCGCCTGCGGCGCTTCGGCTTTGTCCGCGCGCTCGCGCTGGCGCGCGGCGCGATCGGCGCAGTCGCCGCGCGCCAGCTGTTCGGCGACGGCGGCGACGCCGTGCTGATGCGGCCGGACGGCGTGGTCTGCCTGCAGGGCCCGGCCGCCGCGCCGGCTGCCTTCATCGCCCACCTCGAACAGCTTGCGCTGACCGGCGCCCCCGGCGGCTAAGCGCCGCCTCCACCGATAGGAAGCCCTATGAACCTGATTGAAATCCCTCCCAAGCTGCTGCACAAGGATTCCGCCGACGATGTCCTGATCAGCAACTACCGGCCGGCGCTGCCGCTCCGGCTCGACCCGGACCAGCTCGCCGCCAGCGCCGCCCCCTGGCCGGCGCTGTACGGCGCCGGCGACGGCCGGCAGGGATGCCTGGCCGGCGCCGACGGCGCCCGGGCGCCGGCCGACGACGCCTGGCAAGCGGTGCGCGGCGCGCCCTACCAGTGGGCCGAGCGGGTGCTGCCGGCGGCGCTGGCGCGCGCCGAGGTCGACCGCTTCTGCCAGGCGCTGCGGCCGCGGCGGCGCTCCAGTTCCTACCTGCTGATCAACCGCGCCGATCACTACTTCTTCTACCGCAAGACCCATGAGCACGTGCCCGGCGTCATGCTGATCGAGGCGCAGCGCCAGGCCGTGTACCACCACCTGTACGCGTCCAGCGCCTATGTCAAGGGCGAGATCACGGTCAGCCTGAACCAGCTGGACGCCCGCTTCCACATGCATGCCGAGCTGATGTATCCGATCGAACTGGTGGTCGACGAGCTGGACGTACCGGCCGGCGACCGGCCGCGCAAGCTGCACTACCGCGTGGCCTTCTATCAGCGCGGCGCGCTGCTGGCGGAGATCGACACCAGGGCCACCGTGATCGCCATGCCGCGCTTTGAAAAGCTGCGCGACATCTTCCTGTCGGCCGACGACAGTTATGCGCCGCTGGACGCCGCCCGCCTCGCCTGCGTGCTGACCGACGCCGCCGGCGCGGCGCACCCGGCCACGCTGCGCCGGCTGTCGCGCCAGGGCTGCGTGACCGCGCCGATCGCCGTCGACCCCGCGCAGGTGCGCTCGATCACCGTCACGGGCGCCGGCGGCGCCGGCTTCTCGGCGCAGGTCGCGTGCGGCGGCGCGCACGACGCGGACGCGGCGTGGACATTTCCCGGCCTGGCGCCGGGCAGCCTCGTCGCGATCGGCGATCTGATCAAGCGCGCGTTCGTCGTCGCATCCCCACCACCACCACCCAAGGAGCATCATGTTTCTGATTAATTCCGTCTACGTGAAAGACCAGGCCCTGGCCGAACCGCACCAGCACAGCCACGTGGCCTGGGCCAGCAAATACATCGCGGCCGGGGTGTTCCTGCTGGCCGGCCCGAAGCGCGACCAGTCCGGCGGCCTGATCCTGGCGCGCGGCGTCGACCGCGCCGGCTTGCTCGGCATCCTGGCCGAGGACTCGTATCTGAGCGAGGGCATCGTCGCGTATGATGTGACCGATTTCACCCCCGTGCTGACGCGGCAGGAATTGGCCATGCTGAAGGAATGACCGGGCGATCGAGGAAACAGATGAGCAAACAGACGATGCGGCTGGTGGTCGCCGGCGCCGCGGGCCGCATGGGCCGCATGCTGATCCGGCAGATTGTGGAGACCGACGGCCTCGGCCTGCACGCGGCGCTGGTGCGCCCCGGCTCGCCGTGGCTGGGGCAGGATGCCGGCACGCTGGCGGGCCTGGCGCCGGCCGGGGTGCCGGCCAGCGACGACGTCGCCGCCGCGTTGGCCGGCGCCGACTGCATTCTGGATTTCAGCACGCCGGCGGCGGCGGCGCGACTGGCCGCCGCCCCCGGCCGTTGCAGCGTCGCCCACGTGATCGGCACGACCGGTTTTACGCCGGAGCAGGAGCGGCGCCTGGCGCGGGCCGCGCAAGCCACCGCCCTGGTGGTGTCGGGCAATATGAGCCCGAGTGTCATCCTGCTCGGCTTCCTGGCCGGGCAGGCCGCGCGCGCCTTGCCGGCCGCGGACTGGGACATCGAAATCCTCGAAATGCACCACAAGCACAAGGTCGATGCGCCGTCCGGCACGGCGCTGCTGCTGGGCGAGGCGGCGGCCCGGGGCCGCGGGCAAGACCTGCGGACGCAGGCGGTGCTGGCGCGCGAGGGCCAGACCGGGGCGCGCCGCGCCGGCGCCATCGGCTTCGCCACGCTGCGCGGCGGCTCGGTGGTCGGCGAGCACACGGTGCTGTTCGCCGGCGACGGTGAAACGCTGGCGCTGTCCCATAGCGCGTCGGACCGGCTCGGTTTCGTGCGCGGCGCGCTCCAGGCCGCGCACTGGACCCGCGGCCGCCCTCCCGGCCGCTATTCCATGCTCGACGTGCTGGGGCTGCCGCAGGCGCCCGCCGGCGGCTGACGTCCTCAAGAAATCCTGTTTGTCGCCTGTCAGACTTGACAGTTACTTACGCCCGCAAAGACGGGTGTAATGGCTGCGGTCCATTACTTCGGAGCACGACATGCAGACATTGATTGGGAAATCATCCGAATTCGCCCCCGGTTTGGAGGGCGCGATCGCCGCCTACCGCTATAAGATTTTCATCGAGCGCCTGGGATGGCAGTTGCCGGTGGAGCACGGCATGGAGCGCGACCAGTTCGACCATGCGGAAACGCTGTATGTGGTGGCGCGCGGCCCGCAGGGCGATATATGCGGTTGTGCCCGCTTGCTGCCGACCACCGCGCCCTACCTGCTGAGCGAAGTGTTTGCCCATCTCATGGGCGACCAGGCCGTGCCGCGCACCGCCGACGTCTGGGAGCTGTCGCGCTTTGCCGCCGCCAGCCTGGCGCAGAGCTCATCGGCCGAAGCGGCAGCCAACACCCGCCGCCTGCTGGCCGCCGCCGTCCAGGCCGCATGGATCAACGGCGCCAAGCGCCTGATCACCGTATCGCCGATGGGCATCGAGCGCTTGCTGCAACGCATGGGCGTCAACAGCCGCCGGGCCGGGCCGCCGTCGCTGGCGGACGGCAAGCGCATCTTCGGCTGCTGGATCGAGATCGATGAACAAACGCTGCGCGCGTTGGGCATCGTCGCCCGCAAGCCGGCCCACCCGCGGCCCCGGCCCGAGCCGGCCCGGTGCGTGGCGGCCTAGCCGTTACAATATTTTCTCTGCCGCTGTTGCCCGACAGAACTGGATTAAGGCTACAATGACAATCTCCTTGCATGCTCATGCACACCGCTTCTCCCGAATATTTAGATTGTCATGTCCGAAGAAAAAACCCTCCACGAAGTCAGCACCTACAGCAAAGATACGCCTGTAGGCCGCCCCGATAACGATGGCCGCGCCGCGGTCTTCGTCCCGTCCGAGCTGTTCGACGAAAGCAAGAACGCCGCCATCCGCAAGGGCGCCGGCATCGTCGGCTACGGCAATCCGGACGGTTCGCTGACCGTGTACTTCGAGGCCAACCGCTTCGACGACAGCAGCCTGCACAAGTGGGAAAACAAGGCCCGCAAAGCCTACGACCGCATGGTGGCGGGCGCGCCGACCGTGTCCAAGGCCAAGATCAACGCCAATATGCTGGACCAGGTCGGCATCATCGACGGCGTCGGCATCCACCTGAAAGCGCACGAGCGCGTCCAGCAGTGGCTGGAAGTGTCGAACGCGCTCGATACCGCGCCGGCCGCCGCCGTGACGCTGTGGAAAACCAAGTAAAAGTTGGCAAAAAGATAGAGACGAGCATTTGTCCTACATTTTGTCGGACATTTCGCTGATGCCTGACAGCGGGCGGGTGGATTATTCTGGACGCATACCTAGTCCAACTTAAGATCCACTTAATCAGGAGCCTGTCATGGCACGCTATCTTCATATCGCATTCGGCGCCTTGCTGATCGGTCTGGCCGGCGCATCGGCTTACGAGCTGTGCTCGGAGAATATGCTGAACCAGGCTTCCATCTACGTCTTGCGCTAAGGCGCCACCCCATAAAAAAATCCCGCCGGCCGAAAGGCTGGGCGGGATTTTTTACGTCGCGACCATCAACGGCGGTGGTAGCCGCCGCGGCCACCCCAGCCGCGATAGCCGCGGTTGCTGAACACGAAGTCCAGGCCGATCGACACCGGCGGATAGTAGTAGGACGGCGCCGGCGCGTAATACACGGGCGCCGGGGCGTAATAGACCGGCTGGGCGACATAGGTCGTGGTGTAGGCGGGCTCGGTGGTGTAGACCACGCGCGAACTCTGCGCCGGCAACTCTTCGGTCCACGTGCCGGACTGCGCGCCGCCGCTTGCCGGCCCCACGGTATGCCACTGATAAGGATCCTGGACCCGGGTGGTCGTCGCGTAGTAACCCGGCGGGTAGGCGGCGCAACCTGTCAAAGCCGCTAGCGCGGCGACTGCAGCAATGATAGTTTTCATGGCAAATCTCCTTGTTCCAGATCGTACTATATAAGGAAGTTTGATGGCGCAGGAGCCCCATTACAGCTTGTTACACTCGGTGTAACAGGCGAAAAAAAAGGAACCGCATGCGATTCCTTTTTGCTGTGCCACTTATGC
Source organism: Duganella sp. CT11-25 (assembly GCF_047302815.1). NCBI lineage: Bacteria > Pseudomonadati > Pseudomonadota > Betaproteobacteria > Burkholderiales > Oxalobacteraceae > Duganella > Duganella sp. CT11-25. The sequence continues at coordinate 5,927,470 of NZ_JBKBFD010000001.1, read as the reverse complement.
GGAAAACTTAGTCCAGTTTCCAGGCGTAATCGACCTTGGTCCAGGTTTCGGCCGGGGCGCCGTCCTTGGTGCCCGGCTTGAACTTGCAAGCGCTCAGGGCTTTGACCGCGGCCTTGTCCAGATTCTTGAAACCGCTGCTCTTGTCGACCTTGGAGTCGGCCACCGAGCCGTCGGCCTTGACCAGGAAGGACATCGATACCGTGCCCTGCTCCTCGTTCATCAGCGACGCTTTTGGATATTCTGCCTTGCAGGTTTTAGCATCAAAACTGGCCGGCACTTCAGCGGCAAACACTGCCGGTGCGCTCGAGACGAGCACTGCTGCGATCACACTCAACCAACGCTTATTTGTAGACATCTGATTTCCCCAAGTGTTTGAATCCGGCACTCAGGCCAAGCGCACTGCCCGGCCCGCCTTGATGCTGCGTGGTCTTACAGCTTCCAGCTATAGTCGACTTTGGTCCAGGTCTGGGCCACGGAGCCGTCCTTGGTGCCCGGCTTGAACTTGCAGGCGCTCAGGGCTTTGATTGCAGCCTTGTCCAGGTTCTTGAAACCGCTCGATTTGTCGATCTTGGACTCCACGACGTTGCCGTCGGCGGCCACCAGGAAGGACATGGTCACATCGCCCTGCTCTTCATTGATCAGCGATGCTTTAGGGTATTCGGCCTTGCAGTTACGCGAGTCCAGCGAGGCTGGCACTTCACCGGCGAAAGCGGCGGTCGAAGCGGACAGGATGACGGCAGCGAAAACAAACTTATTCATAATGCAATTTCCCAACTAAATTATTATTAAAGACTGGTTTATCGAATCCCACAGCGGGCCTATGTGCCGCGCAAAAGCGCGACGGCAGACTGCGGCAAAGTTTTAGAACTCTTCCCACTCATCGCTGCTGGCGGTGCTGGCTGCCGAGGCGACTTTCTTCGGTTTGGCTGCCGGTGCAGGCGCTGGCGAGGACGCCAGTTTCTTCACTGGAGCGCGGGCAACGATCGGCTTGACCACTGCCTTGGCGATAGGCGGCGGCGCTGCAACGACGCGCTCCTCGCCTTCCACCAGCTTGAAGATGCTGACCACGCGGGACAACTCGGCGGCCTGGTCTTGCAAGCTTTGTGCTGCGGCGGCGGCTTCTTCCACCAGCGCGGCATTCTGTTGGGTCATGCTGTCCATCTCGATGATGGAAACGTTGACCTGTTCGATACCAGCGCTCTGTTCCTGGCTGGCGTTGGCGATTTCACTCATGATGTCGGTCACGCGGCGGACCGAGGCAACCACCTCGTCCATCGTCACGCCGGCCTGGCCGACCAGCTTGGTGCCGGCGCCGACTTTTTCGACCGAGTCATCGATCAGCATCTTGATTTCTTTTGCCGCACCGGCCGAACGCTGGGCCAGGTTGCGCACTTCCGACGCCACCACGGCGAAGCCGCGGCCTTGTTCGCCGGCGCGGGCCGCTTCAACCGCGGCGTTCAGCGCCAGGATGTTGGTCTGGAAGGCGATGCCATCGATCACGCCGATGATGTCGACAATCTTCTTGGCCGAGGCGTCGATCGAGCTCATGGTGTTGACCACTTCCGACACCACTTTGCCGCCCTTGATGGCGACGTCCGATGCGGCCGACGCCAGCTGGTTGGCTTCACGCGCGTTGTCGGCGTTCTGCTTCACGGTCGAGGTCAGCTCTTCCATGGCCGAGGCGGTTTTTTCCAGCGAGCTGGCTTGCATTTCGGTACGCGACGACAGGTCGATATTGCCGGCGGCGATTTCACGCGAGGCGGTGCCGATGGTTTCGGTGCCGGTGCGCACTTGGCCGACGATGTCCACCAGGCTGTCGCGCATTTCGCGCATCTCGGACAGCAGGCTGTCCTTGTCGTTGCTGCTGGTCTCGATCGATACCGACAGGTCGCCGTTGGCGATGCTGCCGGCGATCGACGCGGTGTAGTCAGGCTCGCCGCCCAGCTGCTTCAGCAGGCCGCGGGTGATGACCACGGCGGCAACCACCGAGATACCGACGGCCAGCAGGCCCAAGATGATCATGAAGCTGCGCGCGCTGGAGAAGCCGGCGGCGGCGTCAACCTGCACTTGTGCATTCAGCTTGTCTTCCAGCGTCGCCAGTTGGTCCAGCGCCGCCATCCATTTTTTCTGTGCCGGACGAATTTCCTTGATCAGCACCTTGGTCGCTTCTTCGGCCTTGTTGGCCAGCCACAGTTCCGACGCCTTGGCGATCGCCGGCATGGCGATGGCTTCCTGCTCCTTGATGGTGGCCAGCAGGGCCTTCTCTTCAGGCAGGGCTTCGACCGCGAACTGCGAGCTCAGTTTGTTCTGCGCATCGGCGTACTTGCCGCCCAGTTCCTTGATGCGGTTCATTTCCGGTTCCATGTCGCCGGCATCGGCCATCAGGGTCAGCATGCGCAGCGAAGTGATGCGCTCGCCGACGTTGGCGCGCATGTCGACCACCAGGCGCGACACGACGTTGTTGACGCTGATCACGTGGTCCAGGCGATCCTGGATCTGCGCCATGCGGAAGATGCCGACCGTGGTCACGGCAACCAGGAACAACAGCACCAGTGCGAATCCGAGGCCCAGGCGCGTACCGACTTTCATTTTTGCTAAATTCATTTCGTCTTCTTCTTAAGTGACACTGTTGATAGAAGTTGCCCTGGATGGCCTCGTCTTGTGAACGACACGCTCCACCTGGCCCTTGCTGCTAAGTAATAAGATGTGACAGTAGCAAACAATGACTGCGAATGCAAAATTTGCGGCTCCACCGGCTGCTTGCATGTAGTTTTACCGCAATATACAGACGAAAGAAGGTGGATATGTGTGTATATTCAGGAATTATAGATGTAAATTTTGCTTCAAAGCAAGCAAAACCTGCCTCAAAAATACGCAAACGAACTTTCTGCGTGGAAATACCAACAGTCCCGTCGTTTGTTTGCCAGAAAGGCTAGATCAAGCGGCAATGCGCAGTCGTGCCGCCGCTTCGAGGAGGAGATTGGCGTCGCCGGCGGCGAGCTTTTTGGAGTCGGACAAGACCTGGCGGAAGGCGCGGGCGCCCGGCAAACCGGTCATCAGGCCGAGCATGTGGCGGGTGATGGAGTTCAGCTTCAAACCGAGGGCGCCGTAGCGCGCCAATTCGGCCTGGATATAGGGAATCATGGCTTCCAGCACCTGCTCGCGGGTCTTCGGTGCGCTGCCGTCGCCATAGTAGCGCTGGTCGAAGTTGGCCATCACAAACGGGTTGTGATACGCCTCGCGGCCCAGCATGACGCCGTCCAGATGCTTCAGGTGCTCGTCGATTTCGGCCTCGGTCTTGATGCCGCCGTTGATAATGATTTCGAAGTCAGGGAAGTCTTTCTTCAACTGATAGGCGAAATCGTACTTCAGCGGCGGGATTTCGCGGTTTTCCTTGGGTGACAGGCCCTTAAGGATGGCGTTGCGGGCATGCACGATGAACGTCGTGCAGCCGGCCTCGGCCACGGTACCGACGAAATCGCGGACGAAGTCGTAACTTTCGGTCTTGTCGATGCCGATGCGGTGCTTGACGGTGACGTCGATCTGCACCGCGTCGCGCATGGCCTTGACGCAGTCGGCCACCAGTTGCGGCTCGGCCATCAGGCAGGCGCCGAACGCGCCCTTCTGCACGCGCTCGGACGGGCAGCCGCAGTTCAGGTTGATCTCGTCGTAGCCCCACTTCTCGCCCAGCCTGGCGCTGGTGGCCAGGTCGGCCGGATCGCTGCCGCCCAGTTGCAGGGCGACCGGATGCTCTTCCTCGTTGAAGCGCAGGTGGCGCTCGACGTCGCCATACACCAGCGCGCCGGTGGTGACCATCTCCGTGTACAGCCAGGTGTGCTTGCTGATCTCACGGTGGAACACGCGGCAGTGGCGGTCGGTCCAGTCCATCATCGGCGCGACGGACAGGCGGCGGCCCGGCACTACGGCGGCTTGGTCGGTGGTCGGCAGGTTGATGATGGTCATGGCGGCAACTAAAGGAATCGGATGGGGGCCGTCATTATACAGCGAAACAATCGACTCAATTGGCTGAGGCTGGCGCCCGGCTTGGATCAGCGACCGTTTGTTTCTTAGCATCCGATGGCTCAGACGCCGCAACACCAGACACCTTGCCGATATGCCCGTTCAGTTGATCCAACGCCCGATACCCGGTTACTGCCGCTGCGATAAGAAGAATAGTGACGAAGTTTACGGTGAGGTTGCCCAACGAGTCAGCGACCCAACCTTTCCAGGTACGGCGCTCATCTTGTTTGCCGCGAATGTCCGATAACTGCCGTCCGATGGATGTATTAATGAAAGCGGCTTCAAGCTCGGAATACTTCGTTTCCAACGACGAGGTCAGAAAAGCATTACTCAGTAGTTCCGCCCTTTGCATGTACATTTCGATCATCGCTGGCGCGCTTGCGGCCCGGTAGAACTGCTCCATATCCGCTGCGGTCGGAGGAGCCTGTGTCTCATGCTGAATTTTGGACATCACCTCGAATTCGTGCTGCTTGTAAGCCGTATAAGCAAGCGCCGCCAAGACATCTTCAGGATCTTGAACAAGTATTTCGTACATTGTAGGTTGGCTTGCCATTTAAACCTTCTCGTTGACCATTTTGAAGGCTGCCTTGAACGCACTGCGAAAATCCTCACGACCAAATTCTTTCTGTACGAATTCTTTACTGAACGCTCGCGCCATAGCCTGATGTTCTTCGTTTGAAATCACGACCAAATTTTCTGCAGTATTACCTTCAATTAATTTTTCGCGCGGCAGGACATGCTCAATGTGAGTATGAATGAGGTTTTCCTGCGACTTCAAGAGCGCAGTTGCACGGCGATTGATATTTCTCAAATCTTGAGAGGTGAAATTACCCAGTTTCATCACGTCCTCCTACCAATGCCAACTCAAGAAAAATACGGCTGTGCAGCCAATGTAAACGGCAGTGTAACTAAGGCTACCAGATAACGTGCGTACCGGGTACCAGGATTGGCATAGCTGATCGGCTGGTCCTCGCGGATCGCCAGACAATCGCCGGGCGCCAGCTTCCAGCTGCCCTCGCCCGCCGTGATCTCCATCTCGCCCTCCAGCAGCCAGACTTGCTGGTAGACGTCGGACTCGCGCCGCACCTGGTCGTAGGCGACCCGCTGGCCCGGCGGGAAAATCACTTCCACCAGCTGCATCGGCGAGCGCGCGGCCGGCGACAGTTGCCGCCGCACATAGCCGGAAGCCGGATCGGTCCACACCGGCTGCGAGGCGGCCGGACTGAACGGCGACGGCGGTTCCGGCGCATCCTCGCCCGCTTCGAACAGCGACGCCAGGGTCACGCCCAGGGCGCCGGCCAGCTTGTCGAGCACGGTGGCGGTGGCGCTGCTTTCGCCACGCTCGATCAGGGAAATATTGGAGCGGCTGACGCCGCTGTGCTCGGCCAAGGCGGTCAGCGACAGTCCGCGCGCTTCGCGCAGGGCCAGCACGCGGCTGGCAATGAGTTTGTTAATATCCATAAAATCCATTATACTGGATTTAATCATCCAACAAACTGACCGCCATGCATATCTCCTTTGAATCCCCAGACCAGCCCGAAATCATCGCCCTGATCGCCGACCTCGACGCCTACCAGCTGACCCTGTATCCGCCGGAGTCCGTGTATGCGCTGGATTTGCACACGCTGCTGCAGCCGCACGTCAAATTCGCCGTGGCACGCGACAGCGCGGGCACGGTGGCCGGCTGCGGCGCCGTTGTGCTGACGCCGGAGTATGGCGAGATCAAGCGCATGTATGTGCAGCCGTCCTGCCGCGGCCAAGGCGCCGCCAAGCGCCTGCTGGACAAGCTGGAAGAAGCGGCGCGCGGCGCCGGCGTGGCGCGCATGGTGCTGGAAACCGGCCCGGCCCAGCCGGAAGCGCTGGGCCTGTACGAGCGCCACGGCTTCACCCGCTGCGCGCCCTACGGCGACTACGGCGACGATCCGCTCAGCGTCTTCATGCAGAAGCCGCTGGCCTGATCAGCCTTCCTTTTTCTTCTTGCGCACCACCGCCAGCTTGGGCGCCTGCGGCCCGAACATGGCGGCCACGCGCTCCAGCCGTACCGCGCCGTCGCCGCTCAGCGTGCCGGTGGCGCCAGCCACCTGGCGCACGATGCCCAGCGCCGACGCACGCGCTTCCGGCTCGTCCGGCAGCAGCAGCGGCAGGTCGCGCATCGCCGCCTCCTCGTCCACCTGCAGCATCAGGTACTGCTCGCGCAGCAGGGTCTTGAACAAGGTCACGCTCATCGCCTTGTCGTCCGAGGTGCGCAGCTTGAGCTGGCGTATCGTCGCAAAGGCGCGCTCGTCCGCCGCGCTCATCTCCGGGCTGCGGTAAATGTACAGCAGGCCGCGGATGATGGCCTCGGTCACGCCGCCCTCCGCCGTCTTCAGCGCCAGCGCGGCGCGGTGCGCGGTGCTGGCCGCCTCGCGCGCGATGTCGCGGCCGATGCGGCGCGGACGGCCGCCCTCGGTATTCAAGCCCACCAGCGCCTGCAATACCGGCGAGCCGTAGACGTTGAGGAACAGCTGCTCGGTGGCCTGGTCGCGCGCGTCGCGGTAGCGGTCCAGCGCATCGACGATCTGCTGCGACATCGCTTCCTGCATCTGCATGAAGACATTGTCCTGGGCCACCGGGCGGCGCTCGGCGCGCACCCGCTCCGCCATCTGCGGGATCGTGTTCAGCAGCGGGTTCTTGCTGGAAAACGCCGTGTAGCGCATGCGCAGCGGATGCGACTCGCGCAGCTTCTCGGCGCTGGCCTCGGTCACCATGCTTTTCACGATCGGGCTGGCGAAGGTGCGGTACAGGCCCTGGTTGATTTCCGACAGGCGCGCGACGGTGGCGAAGCGGCGCTCGTCCTCGGCGTCGTTGCCGCCCAGCGCGCGCAGCGATTCCAGGCTGCGGCGCTCGAAGCGCATCACGTAGTCGCCGCCCATCATGTCGCCGGCGGCGATTTCCGCCTGCAGCATTTCCTCGTCCTTGTCGAGGAACACCGCCTCGTACAGGCCGGGCGGCATGATGTCGATCATGTCCATCGCCGCCGTGAATTCCTCGTGCTCCTTGTTGGCCACCGAGGCGGAGACGAAGATGCCCAGGTGGCCTATGCTCTGGTGCATCGAGTAGATGATGGTCTGGCCGCCGGCCACCAGCGCGGCGTCGCTCTCGTACAGGTCCAGCACCCAGCCCAGCGCCTGCTGCGGCGGCGTGATGTCGTCGCCCCACGAGCAGAACACCACGATCGGCGACTTGATGTTGCGCAGGTCGATGCGGTGGCCGTCGCTGTCCAGCAAGGCGGCGTCGCTCAGGCGGTTGCCGACGAACAGCGAGTCGGCGATGTACTGCATCTCGCCGGCGTTCAGCAGCACCGGGTTGCCCCACCATTTTTCAAATTCCAGGAAGCGATGCGCTTCCGTGTCGATCTTCGAATAGACGTTGTAGTTCTTGCTCCACAGCGTGTTGGACGGATTCATTTTTTCAAAATTCTCGACCAGCTGCGCGCCGTCGAAAATGCCGTTGCCGAGATCGCCGGCCAGCGCCGTCATCCATGTTCCGCCGAGCACGCCGCCCAGGTAGCGCATGGGATTCTTGCCGCGCACGCCGGCCCAGTACGACAGCGGCGCGCCGGCCAACACCAGCGGGCCGACCAGGTCTGGGTGCAGCGCGCTGGTCATCATGATTTGCCAGCCGGCCTGGCAGTTGCCGATCAGCGCCGGCTTGCCGTCGGCCAGCGGATGCAGCTCGGCCACCTTGGCGATGAACCTGGCTTCGGCGCGGCACACGTCCTCGATGGTCTGGCCGGGCACCGGATGCGGCAGGAAGCCGACGAAATAACAGGGATGGCCGGCTTTCAGCACCACGCCGATTTCACTGTCCTGCTTCATGCCGCCGATGCCGGGGCCATGGCCGGCGCGCGGATCGAAGACAATGAAGGGGCGCTTGGTCGGATCGGGCGCGATGCCGTCCGGCGGCGCGATGTAGCACAGGCCGTAGTTGACGGGACGCTCCAGGTGGCGGCCGTCCATGACGACGTCGAAGGCGAAGCTCAGCACGTGCGGCGCGGTCTGCTCGGCGCGGTGGTTGCGCTCGTCGCCGCGCTGGCGCAGCACGTCCATGAACAGGATCGAGCGCTGGGCGGCGTCGACCCAGTAGTCGGTGGCTTGCTGGGCCAGGGTGAAGGGATTGCCGGGCCAGTTCAGCCAGGGATTGGTCTTGTCGTCGCTCACCGCTATCCTCCATGCGTTTATGCTGCCATGCACCAAAGTACCCCAGCGGCAAGGAAAAGGCAAACGAAACGTATGAATGTAAAAAAGCCGCCTCGAAAGGCGGCTTCTCTAGTCTCGCGGCAAGCTATTACGCGTCGCGGGAAGCTTTTTTACGCTCGTGCTCTTTCAGGAAGCGCTTGCGCAGGCGGATCGATTTCGGGGTGATTTCCACCAGTTCGTCGTCGTCGATGAATTCAACCGCGTATTCCAGCGACATCTGGATAGGCGGCACCAGGCGCACGGCTTCGTCGGTACCCGACGAACGCACGTTGGTCAGCTGCTTGCCCTTGATCGGGTTGACGACCAGATCGTTGTCGCGCGAGTGGATACCGATGATCATGCCTTCGTACACCGGGTCGTTGTGGACCACGAACATACGGCCGCGATCTTGCAGTTTCCAGATGGCGTAGGCAACGGCGGCGCCGTCGTCCTGCGAGATCAGCACGCCGTTGCGACGGCCGCCCAGTTCGCCTTTGGTGTTGTCGACCGGCGCGTAAGCGTCGAACACGTGGCTCATCAGGCCGGTGCCGCGGGTCAGGGTCATGAACTCGCCCTGGAAGCCGATCAGGCCACGCGCAGGAATACGGTATTCCAGACGCACACGGCCCTTGCCGTCCGATTCCATGTTCTGCAGGTCGCCACGACGACGGCCCAGTTCTTCCATCACGCCGCCCTGGTTGGCTTCTTCGACGTCAACCGACAGTTGTTCGAACGGCTCGTGGCGCACGCCATCGACCATCTTGAACACCACGCGCGGACGCGATACGGCCAGCTCGAAACCTTCGCGACGCATGTTTTCGATCAGGATGGTCAGGTGCAGCTCGCCGCGGCCCGACACTTCGAAGATCGTGTCGTCGTCGGTTTGTGCAACGCGCAGCGCGACGTTGGCTTTCAGTTCCTTGTCCAGGCGGTCGCGCAGCTGGCGCGAGGTCACGAACTTGCCTTCGCGGCCGGCCAGTGGCGAGTTGTTGACCATGAAGTTCATGGTCAGGGTAGGCTCGTCGACGGTCAGCATCGGCAGCGCTTCAGGAGTATCCAGTGCGCACAGCGTCGAACCGATGCCGATTTCATCGATACCGTTGATCAGGCAGATGTCGCCGGCAACAGCTTCGTCCACCAGCACGCGTTCCAGGCCCTTGAAGTTCAGCACCTGATTGATGCGGCCTTTGATCGGGGTGGCGCCTGGGCCATTGATGACCAGAACGTCCTGGCCAACCTTGACGGTGCCGCGGTTGACGCGGCCGATGCCGATCTTGCCGACGTAGGACGAGTAGTCCAGCGACGTGATTTGCATCTGCAGCGGGCCTTCTGGATTGTCGTCGCGCACAGGAACGTGTTCCAGGATGGCGTCGAACAGCGGCTTCATGTCGCCCGAGCGCACCTCTTCGGTCAGGCCGGCGTAGCCGTTCAGGCCCGAAGCGTAAACGATAGGGAAGTCCAGCTGCTCATCGGTCGCGCCCAGTTTGTCGAACAGCTCGAAGGTCTGGTTGATCGCCCAGTCAGGACGCGCGCCCGGACGGTCGACCTTGTTGACCACAACGATAGGCTTCAGGCCCAGCGCCAGTGCCTTGCGGGTCACGAAGCGGGTCTGTGGCATCGGGCCTTCCTGGGCATCGATCAGCAGCAGAACCGAGTCCACCATCGACAGCACGCGCTCGACTTCGCCGCCGAAGTCGGCGTGGCCTGGGGTGTCGACGATGTTGATGTGGGTGCCTTCGTACTCGACAGCGCAGTTCTTCGACAGAATCGTAATGCCGCGCTCTTTTTCGAGGTCGTTCGAGTCCATGACACGGGTATCGACCGCTTGGTTTTCACGGAAGGTGCCGGACTGACGCAGCAGTTGGTCCACGAGGGTAGTTTTACCGTGGTCAACGTGAGCGATGATGGCGATGTTGCGAATAGCGCGTTTTGTAGTAGACATGATGGTTTTATATGCTGAAAAACTGCGGGTACGTACAAACTGTACGGGAAGCCGGCTAGTATAGCATGTTGCGTTGCAACTATCTCGCCGGTTTCCTGAATATTTTCAAAGAGTTGCTTATCCCCCATGGTGTCAGTGCCGACATTCGGACATCGGGGAACTTTTTCAACTCCAACAAGTTCCCAAATGTCCGAATGTCGGCACTGACACCGACCGGGTTATTCGGCGACGAAGGCGATCAGCCGCTCCGGCGCCAGGATGCTGTATTCGCCGAGGATGGCGGTGCCCAGCAGCTTGTCGTCCAGGTAGACGCGCACCCTGCCCTGCTCCGCCGGTACCGAGACCGGCTCCTTGCCCAGCGCCAGGCGCTGGCCGTTGAGGAAGCGCTTGGCCAGCTCGGCGTTCAGTCGCACGGCCGGGAAGCTGGCCAGCAGCGCATCGACCGGAGCGAGCAGGCTCAACGGTTCGGCGTGCGCGCCCAGCGCTTCCAGCGTGATCATGTTTTCCATCGTCAGCGGACCGACCTGGGTGCGGCGCAGCGCGTTCAGGTGGGCGCCGCAGCCGAGCGCTTCGCCGATGTCCTGGCCCAGCACGCGGATGTAGGTGCCCTTGCTGCAGGTGACCGACAGCTTGAGGAACGGCGCCTCGTACGCAACCAGCTCCAGCTTGTGGATGACGACGTTGCGCGCTTCGCGCTCCAGCGTGATGCCGGCGCGGGCGTATTCGTACAGCGGCTTGCCGTCGCGCTTCAGGGCCGAGTACATCGGCGGTACCTGGGCGATCGGGCCGCGGAATTTTTCCAGCACCGCGTGGATCTGCTCCAGCGTGACATTGACCTCGCGCGTCTCCACCACTTCGCCTTCGGTGTCGCCGGTGTCGGTGGTCTGGCCCAGGTGCACGGTGGTGTCGTAGGTCTTGTCGGATTCCAGCAAGTCCTGCGAGAACTTGGTGGCTTCACCAAAGCACAGCGGCAACAAACCGGTGGCGAACGGATCCAGCGTGCCCGTGTGGCCCGCCTTCTTGGCGTTCAGCACGCGCTTGGCCTTGATCAGTGCATCGTTGGACGAGAAGCCGACCGGCTTGTCGAGCAGCAGCACGCCGTCGACCAGGTCGCGGACTTTTTTAGGATGATTTTGCTTCATAGGTGCAGCCGCAACGGCTTATTCTTCAGCCTTGCCTTCTGCGGGCGCGTCGCCTTCGTCGTCCAGCGAACGGGTGCTGTTGGCCTGGTCGATCAGCAGCGACAACTCCATGCCGCGCGCGGTCGAGGTGTCGTGCACGAAGTGCAGCGCCGGCAGCGTGTGGATGTGCAAGCGCTTGCCCAGCTGGCCGCGCATGTAGCCGGCCGCCGCGCTCAAGCCGTCGATGGTGTTCTTGACCTGCTCCTTGCTGTCTTTCAGCATGGTGAAGAAGATCTTGGCGTGGGCGTAGTCCGGCGTGACATGGACTTCGGTGATGGTGATCATGCCGACGCGCGGGTCTTTCAACTCGTAGGCGATGATTTCGGACAGGTCGCGCTGGATCTGGTCGGCGACGCGCTGACCGCGCTGTGGAATGTTTTTGCTATGTTTTGCCATGATACGTACTGCTTTCCCTAAAACGGCAAGTGGACGGGAGCTGATGCCCCCGTCCACTTTACCAGATACTGCTCTGATCGCCTGCGATTACAGCGTACGGGCGATTTCCTGAACTTCGAACACTTCCAGGGAGTCGCCCACCTGGATGTCGTTGTAGTTCTTCAGCGACAGGCCGCACTCCAGGCCGGCGCGTACATCTTTGGCGTCGTCCTTGAAGCGTTTGAGCGAGTCGATCTCGCCGGTCCACACCACGATGTTGTTGCGCAGCAGGCGTACCGAGGACGAACGCTTGACCACGCCATCGGTGACCAGGCAACCGGCGATGGCGCCGACTTTCGAGACCAGGATGACCTGGCGAATCTCGACCTGACCGATGACGGTCTCGCGCTTCTCTGGCGCCAACATGCCCGACAACGCCGATTTGATCTCGTCGATCGCATCGTAAATGATGTTGTAGTAGCGGATGTCCACGCCGTTCGACTCGGCCAGCTTGCGCGCCTGTGCATCGGCACGGGCGTTGAAGCCGATGATGACCGCTTTCGAAGCGACCGCCAGGTTGACGTCCGATTCGGTGATGCCGCCGACCGCCGCGTGCACGATCTGTACGCGCACTTCCGAGGTCGACAGTTTCTGCAGCGACGACACCAGCGCTTCCTGCGAACCCTGCACGTCGGTCTTGATGATCAGCGGCAGGTTTTTGACTTCGCCTTCGGCCATCTGGTCGAACATGTTTTCCAGCTTCGCGGCTTGCTGCTTGGCCAGTTTGACGTCGCGGAACTTACCTTGACGGAACAGACCGATTTCGCGGGCTTTACGCTCGTCCGCCATGACCATGACTTCTTCGCCGGCTTGCGGCACTTCGGTCAGGCCCTGGATTTCGACCGGGATCGATGGACCGGCTTCGTTGATCGGCTTGCCGTTCTCGTCCAGCATCGCGCGCACGCGGCCGAAGGAGGAGCCCGCCAAGATCACGTCGCCGCGCTTCAGCGTACCGGACTGCACCAGGATCGTCGCGACCGGGCCCTTGCCCTTGTCCAGACGGCCCTCGACCACCAGGCCACGGGCCGGCGAATCGATCGGCGCCTTCAGTTCCAGCACCTCGGCCTGCAGCAGCACTTGCTCCAGCAGCGCGTCGATGCCTTCGCCGGTCTTGGCCGATACCGGCACGAATGGCGATTCGCCACCGTATTCTTCCGGCACCACTTGTTCCGCAACCAGTTCCTGCGTCACACGGTCGACGTTGCCGCCCGGTTTGTCGATCTTGTTGATCGCCACCACCAGAGGCACGCCGGCCGCTTTCGCGTGGGCGATCGCTTCCTTCGTTTGCGGCATCACGCCATCGTCCGCCGCCACCACCAGGATGACGATGTCGGTCGCTTTCGCACCGCGGGCACGCATCGCCGTAAAGGCTTCGTGACCCGGCGTATCCAGGAAGGTGATGGTGCCGCGTGGCGTATCCACGTGGTAGGCGCCGATGTGCTGGGTAATGCCGCCGGCTTCGCCCGACGCCACTTTGGCGCGGCGGATGTAATCCAGCAGCGAGGTTTTACCGTGGTCGACGTGACCCATGACGGTCACCACCGGTGCGCGCGCCACGGCTTCGAAGTGAGCGTGCTCACCCTGGTCCGCCAGCAGCGCTTCCGGATCGTCCATCTCGGCGGCGAAGGCCTTGTGGCCCATTTCCTCGACCAGAATCATGGCCGTTTCCTGGTCCAGCACCTGGTTGATGGTGCACATCTGGCCCAGTTTCATCAATTGCTTGATGACTTCGGAAGCCTTGACGGACATCTTGTGCGCCAGCTCGGCCACGGTGATGGTTTCCGGCACGTAGACGTCTTTGACGACGGCTTCGGTCGGCGCCTGGAAATTGGTTTCGCGGTCATCCGAGTGCGAGCCACGACGGCCGCCACCCTTGCCGCCGCTACGCCAGCCGTCACGGCCACCGGTCGAACCGGTGTTGCCGCGGCCTTTGTTGGCTGCGCCAGGTGCGCCGCGTTTCTTGGCGTCGTCCTGCCAGGTCGACGAGACATTGGCCGACTTGATCGATTTCTTGTCCGCGGTGACCGGCTTCTTGTCGCCCGGCTTGTCGCCTGGCTTGGCGACGGCGCCGGTGGCTGGCTTGTGCAGCGTGCCTTCGGCAACCTTGGCCTTGACCGGCGCAGGCGCCGGCTCAGGGGCTTTGATGGCGCGGCGCGGCGCGTTCATCATGGCCTTGATCTGGGCCACTTCGTCGGCGACAGCCTTGCGTGCCAGCTCGGTGGCGGCCGCTTTTTCGGCGGCTTCCTTGGCGGCGACAGCCGCTTTCTTCTTGGCTTCCTCGGCGGCGGCTTTTTTCTTTTCCTCGGCGGCCGAGTCGGCGACCGGGGCGGTGCCGGCAGCGACAGCGGTCGCGGCGGCGGCGGCCTTGACGGCGGCCTTCTTGGCTTCGGCGTCGGCTTCCTTCTTGGCTTCGGCTTCGGCGGCGGCGGTGGCTTTGGCCTGCGCTTCCTTCTCCGATTCCAGCTTGGCCAGGCGTTCCTGCTTCTCGCGCAGTTCCGCTTCCTGACGTGCGATCAGTTCTGCTTGCTTACGGGCTTCCTCTTCGCGGCGAGCGACTTCAGCCGGATCGACCACCGGGGCGGCAGGCGCCGCCGGCGCGGTCGCGACCGGCTCGTCGCGCTGGACGAAGGTACGCACCTTCTTCACAGCGACCTGAATCGTGCGGGCCTTGCCATTGGCGTCGGCCTGCTTGATTTCAGTGGTTTCTTTGCGCGTCAGCGTGATCTTCTTCTTTTCAGTATCAGCCGATGCGCCGTGGGTACGGCGCAGGTGATCCAGCAGCTTATCCTTATCATCTTTCGACAATGGATCTGACGTCGAACTTTTCTCGACGCCGGCAGAACGCAGCTGCGTCAGCAGCAAATCTGCAGGCATCTTCAGTTCGGTGGCAAATTGGGCTACGTTGTTACTCGCCATTCAGTCCTCTTTTCTATGTGTCGCGGAGATGATAAAGATACTCAAATTAAGCCTTTGCGGATTCGGCAAGACTCCATGCCTTGGCTTGCAAGCCTTTGGCACGATCGTCGTACTTTGAGTCAACCAACTTCATCTCTTCGTCGGTCACATCGTCAAATTCACTCTTAATCAGTTCTCGTGCACGGTCGGCGGACAGGGCCAGGATGGCGCCAAATTCGTCGTAGGCCAGTGCAGCAAATGCTTCTACAGTCTTGATACCAGCCAGGCCCAGCTTGCCGGCGGTGACACGGTCCATGCCTTCCAGACCGACCAGCGCCTCATCCATGCCTTCCAGGCCTTCTTCCGAAGCGATCGCTTCGGTGACCAGGGCGTCACGGGCGCGGGTGCGCAGTTCGTTGACGGTATCTTCGTCGAACGATTCGATTTCCAGCATTTCGGAGATCGGCACGTAAGCGATTTCTTCCAGGCTGGCAAAGCCCTCTTCCACCAGGATGTCGGCGACTTCCTGGTCGACGTCCAGTTTTTCCATGAACAGTGCGCGCACCGCCGCGGTTTCCTGGGCTGCCTTGTCGGCCGATTCCTCGGCCGTCATGATGTTGATCTTCCAGCCGGTCAGGTCGGAAGCCAGGCGCACGTTCTGGCCGGAGCGGCCGATGGCGATCGCCAGGTTTTCCTCGTCGACCACGACGTCCATCGCGTGCTTCTCTTCGTCGACCATGATCGACGACACGTTGGCCGGGGCCAGCGCGCCGATGACGAATTGCGCCGGGTCTTCGGACCACAGCACGATGTCGACGCGTTCGCCGCCCAGCTCGCCGGTCACGGCCTGCACGCGCGAACCGCGCATGCCGACGCAGGTGCCGATCGGGTCGATGCGCTTGTCGGCCGTGTAGACGGCGATCTTGGCGCGGACGCCGGCGTCGCGCGCCGCCGATTTGATTTCCAGCATGCCTTGCTCGATTTCCGGCACTTCCAGTTCGAACAGCTTCATGATGAAGTCCGGCGCGGTACGCGACAGGATCACTTGCGGGCCGCGCATATTGCGGTCGATGCGCAGGATGAAGGCGCGGACGCGGTCGCCGATACGCAGGTTCTCTTTCGGGATCATCTGGTCGCGCGGCAGGCGGGCTTCGATCTTGCCGGATTCGACGATCGCATCGCCGCGTTCCATGCGCTTGATGGTGCCGGTCACGAGGGCGTCGCCGCGTTCCAGGAAGTCCACCAGGATCTGTTCACGCTCGGCGTCGCGCACGCGCTGCAGGACCACCTGTTTGGTGTCTTGCGCGAAGCGGCGGCCGAATTCGACGGATTCGATAGGCTCTTCGATGTGGTCGTCCACTTCGATGTCGGCGATCTGCTCTTTGGCTTCGAAGTGCAGGATTTCCTGGTCCGGCAGTTGCAGGCCAGCCTCGTCGGGCACGACGTGCCAGCGGCGGAAGGATTCGAATTCACCCGACTCGCGGTCGATCGAAACGCGAATATCGACTTCACCTTCATAGCGTTTCTTCGTGGCTTGCGCCAACGCGAATTCAAGCGCGCCGAATACGACATCTTTATCGACGTTTTTCTCACGCGCCAGCGCGTCTACCAATAACAAAACTTCGCGACTCATGCTTTGCGTCCCTTAAAAACCACCTGCGGCACCAAGCGTGCCTTATCCATATCGGCGAGCGTAAACTCCAACAGCGCCGGACCATCATTGCTTTCAAATTCCAACGACAAATTCTCGCCCTGGGGTTCCTGCAAAATCCCCTGGAACGATTTCCGGTTGTTCGTACCCGGCATGGCGGTGCGCAGTTTGACGATAGCCTCGCTACCGGCAAAACGCACGAAATCTTCCAGCTTGCGCACGGGGCGATCCAGCCCTGGCGACGAAATCTCGAGACGCTCGTAGTTCACGTTCTCGACCGTCAGCACGTGCGACAACTGGTGGCTGACCGTAGCGCAATCCTCTACGGTGATCGGGCCTTTTTCTTCCGCGTCGGCTGCGCTGAAATCGATAAACACGCGCAGCAGTCCGCGCTCGGCCCGTTCGACATCAACCAGCTCATAGCCCAGACCGGCGACGGTCTTTTCAATTAAATCCGGCAGCTGCAAGAAATTCTCCAATTCAAGGCCTGTTTCTATTCTAGAAAAACAGACCACTCAAAACGGTTCAACAAAAAAAAAATGGGCATCTGCCCATCTTCTTGTAATACCAGCCAGATGAAAGCGTCCTGAAGGGAATACCCTCGGAAGAACTTTTACTAGGCTGGTTATTATAACCTTATATGAACTTCGCTGCAATCGACATACCACGAAAAGCAGCGTAACAACAGTTCAAATGAAGCGACAAGAGGCGATTTAACCCTTGCGGCGGCGCGGCATGCCATGATCGATGGCGCCACCGCGCGGCGGCTGGTTGCGGCGCGGCGCACCGGCGTTGCCGAAACCGAAAGTCGTTTGCAGCGGATCCGGCTGGCGCGGACCGCGGCTCGGGCCCTTGGCCTGCTGGCCCTGGCCACCACCCTGGCCGCCCTGGCCTTGGCCGCCTTGCGGACGACCCTGCCCTTGCGGACGGCCGCCCTGGCCCTGCGGACGCGCCGGGCCTTCGCCCAGCGGACGCCCGCCGGCATAGCCGCCGATACCGGTAGGACGGCCGCCTGGACGGCCGGAACCCTGGGCTGCGCCGCCAGGACGGCCCTTGCCGCCGGCGCCGGCGCCTGGACGACCTTGTCCGCCGCCGTTACCACCCGGACGCCCCTGCCCACCGCCAAAACCACCCTGGCCGCGGCCATTGCCGCGTGGCGACTTGGCGAACGGCATGGCGTTGTCATTGCTGACATCGGCGCGGTTGAAGTTCGGCTCGTCGCTGTCGTCTTCGTCATCGTCGTCGAAATCGCGCTCGTCGCGGCGCTCGTTGCCGCGCTCGGCCTGCTGGCCGCGCTGCGGACGCTTTTCCGGGCCCTTGTTCTGGGCCGGCTTGGCCGCTTGCGGCGCCGGCTTGCCGCCACGCGCAGGCGCAGCGCCATCGGCGCCGCCTTTTTTCTCGACACCGTAGGCGGCCATCAGGTCGCGCACGGTGTTTTCTTCCATCTCTTCCCAGCGGCCGCGCTTCAGGCTGCTCGGCAGGGTCATGGCGCCATAGCGGGTACGGATCAGGCGCGACACGGTCAGGCCGATCGCTTCGAACATGCGGCGCACTTCGCGGTTACGGCCTTCGCCGATGATCACGCGATACCACTTGTTGATGCCTTCGCCGCCGCCGTCGGCGATCTTGGAGAACTGCGCCAGGCCGTCTTCCAGCTCGACGCCGGCCAGCAGCTTCTGGCGCATGCCTTCTTCCAGCACGCCCAGCGTGCGTACCGCGTATTCGCGGTCGATGCTGTAGCGCGGGTGCATCAGGCGGTTGGCCAGGTCACCGGAGGTGGTGAACAGCAGCAGGCCTTCGGTGTTGAAGTCGAGGCGGCCGATGGCCAGCCATTTGCCGGCCTTCATGGTCGGCAGGCGGTCGAACACCGATGGACGGCCATCCGGGTCGTCGTGGCTGACGATCTCGCCGGCCGGCTTGTGGTACACCAGCACGCGCGGCGGCTTCTTGCTCACGCGGCGCTGGATCAGCTTGCCGTTGATGCGGACCGCATCGGTCGGCAGGATGCGCTGGCCGATGTGGGCCGGCTCGCCATTGACCGACACGCGGCCGGCAACGATCAAGTCTTCCATGTCGCGGCGCGAACCGAGACCGGCTTCGGCCAGCACCTTGTGCAGCTTGGGCGCGTCGTCGTCCGAGGTCAGGTCGCGGCGCACGGCTTTCGGCGCGTGACGGCCCTTGCCGCCTTCTTCGCTGTCGAACGCGTCCGAAGTGACGAAGGAGAATGCCGCGTCGGCATCGTTCAGCTTGGCGCCGTTGGCGTTCTGGCCACCCTGGCCGTTGCGCGGCTTGCCGTTCTTGCCCTTGCCGTTCTTACCGTTGCGCTGCTGGCCGTCGGCGCGCGGACCGCGCTCGTGGCGTGGCTTGCCGTCTTTCGGCCAGGCGCCCTCTTCGGCTGGAGCGGCTTCGCCTTCGGCGGCCACCACAGGTTCCGGACGCGGCTTCAATGCTTCGCGCGCGGCGCGGATTTCACGCATCTGGCGTGGACCGCGCGGACCGCGTGGGCCACGCTCGCCGGCTTCGGCCTGAACCGGAGCGGCTGGCGCCGCATCGGCTGCTTGTGCAACGGCCTGCGCGGCTGGCGCGCCGACCGCGTCGGTGGCAGGTGCGGGTGCGGCTTTCCTGGCGCGCGGCGCCTTGACGACGGCGTCGGCCGGCGCGGCCGGGGCGGCATCGGCAGCGGCTTCCACGGTCTTGGCGGCCGGCTTGGCGCGCGTTTTTTTCACCGGGGCAGGAGCATCGCCGGCATCGGCGGCGACGGCGCCCGGCGCTTGCGCCTTGCCGTCGGCTTCAGCCTTGGGCTTGCGCTTGGCCTTGGCGGCAGGCGCATCGCCGGCGGCCGCGGCAACGGCCGCATCGGCTTCGATCTGGGCTTTGGTGCGGCGTTTAGGCTTGGCGGCGACTTCGGCCGGCACTGCGTCGTTGACTGTCTCTGGGGTATTAGGATTGTTCATTGTTCATTTCTTGGTTGTGCTCAGCGTCAACCGTTAAATCTGGCGCAGGGTCGTGAGTAGTAAGTGCTTCTTGGCCGGCTTCCGGGCTAGTCGTGGCTTCTTGTGCTTCGGCCACTGGCAACTCGCTATCCGTACCATCTTGTTGTTGCTCGGCGCTGCTCAGCGCCGCTTTATCAAAGTTTTCCTGCAAGGCCGCTTCCAGCGCTTCCATGTCCGGACCGCCGCCCTGCATATCGCTGATTTGCTGCAACGGCGGCAGCTGGGACAGCGAATTCAAGCCCAAATCATCCAAAAACTGCTTGGTGGTGCCCAGCAAAGCCGGGCGGCCGACGACGTCGCGGTAACCGATGGCGTCTACCCAGCCGCGGTCTTCCAGCATCTTGATCGTCTGCGAATTGACGGCTACGCCGCGTATCTCTTCGATATCGCCCCGCGTCACCGGCTGACGGTAGGCAATGATCGCCAGCGTTTCCAGCGTCGCCCGCGAATACTTGGGGGGCTTCTCCGGGCTCATCCGGTCGAGATACAACTTCATCTCGGGACGGCTCTGGAAGCGCCAGCCGGTCGACAGGCTGATCACCTCCACGCCCTTGCCGCTCCAGTCCAGCCTTAATTCTTCCAGCAGTTCCTTGATCGTATCGGAACCCACTCCGGGGCCGCGCGGCCGGTCTTGATCGTCCAGTTCGACAAACAGCTTTTTCAGGCTGTGTATCGACAAGGGCTCACGAGCGCATAGCAAGGCGGTTTCGAGGACTCTTTTAGCCTCAGCTGTATCCATAGCAATCTTGTGGTTGCATTTTCATGCAAGAAAGAAATCAATCACATTCAGTGAGGCACGGCCGGCACCAATGATGCCGCCTGCTAGAGTACTCGCTGAAGCTGCTTTTCCGAGCCAGGGCGCACCTGGCGGGAGAGAGGGACATGCCGGCAGCAGCCGAAGCCGCTGCTTTCTACGTGAAACGTGGGCAGGAAGCCAGACGTTTCATCCAACCAGCCGAATTGTACCTGATAAAAAGGTAAAACGCGCATTTCGAGGTCATCGAAATGTAACTAGGCTTACGCCGAGGCAAGTCTCTCGGACAAGATTGCCGATACACCAACAAATGCCGGGTATTCGGCGGTGATCACCCAGGTCGGCACGGCGGCCAGGTATTTGTTGAAGCGGCCCTTGGACTCGAAGCGGGCGCGGAAGCCGGAGCGGTCGAAACGCGCGCCCAGTTTCGGCACGATGCCGCCGCCGATATAAATGCCACCCTGCGCGCCCAGCGTGATGGCGATATTCGCGGCGATGGTGCCCAGCATGCAGCAGAACGCCTCGATGGCTTCGTCGCACAGCGTGCATTCGCCGGCCAGCGCGCGGCGCGAGATGTCGGCGGCGCTCAGCTGCTCGGCCGGCATGTCGGTATAGTCGGCCAGTGCGCGGTAAATCAGTTCGATGCCGGCGCCGGACAGCAGGCGCTCGGCGGAGACATGCTCGAATTCTTTCCATGCGAATTGCAGGATCGCGACTTCGGTCGGGGTGGCCGGCGAGAAGGTCACGTGGCCGCCCTCGCTCAGCAGCGCGGTCCAGCCGTCCTTGCCCGGAATCAGGCCGGAGACGCCGAGGCCGGTGCCGGCGCCGATCAGGCCCAGCGGGGTGCCGGGCACGCCGACGCCGCCGCCCACCTGGTGTTTTTGCGTTGCCGACAGCTGCGGCAGCGAGCTGGCCAGCGCGGTGAAGTCGTTGACCACCACCAGGGTGTCGAAGTTGACTTCGCGGCGCAGCGCCTCGATCGAGAATTCCCAGTGGTGGTTGGTCATGCGCACCATGTCGCCGGTGACCGGGTTGGCGATCGCAATCGCGCCATTCCGGATGCCGGTGACGCCGGCCTGGGCAACGGCCGGCGACGCCAGATACGCGACCAAGGCGGCGGCCAGGGTCGGATATGCGGCGCACGCCAGTACTTCGATCGCCTCAATCTGGCCCGGAGCAGTTTCCAGCGCGAAACGCGCGTTGGTACCGCCGATGTCCGCCAGCAGACGCGGGCCACCAGGGAAAACGGTGGTCAGGGAGGGAGGCGTTTGAAGGGACTGAGCTGTCATGATAGATCGAAAATAGTTGAGGCCTAAGCTTAAGGTATTTTCACTATGAGAGGCAAGCGAAGTTTGTAGTTTTAGTACACTTGATTCCGGTTTGCCACACAAAACTACATTGCGGGATATTTTTTACGTAGTATGACTACCGGTCACTTTTATGGAATCGGTTCCACAAAGAACCTCGAAAAACCGCCCTGTGAGGGGCGGTTCGGGCTTACGCGGACGCGGTGCTGTCGTGGGTAACCGCTTCGCGCGCGCCGAAAGCGGCATTCCAGGCGTCGAGTCCGCCGTGCAGCGGCTTGGCGCTCTTATAGCCGTGGCTGATCAACTGCTTGGCCACATGGGCGGCGGTGACGTCGTTGGGGCAGCTGCAATACACGATGATGTGGCGGCCCTTGTCCAGCGCGGCGATGATCTCGGGCACCGTTTCGCCGCCGTTGAACAGCAGCGCGCCCGGAATCGCCGGCTCCAGCATCTGCGCCGTCACGCTGCGCGCGTCGACCAGCACCGGCTCCTTGCCCTGCTCCAGCAACTGTTTCAGGTCGTCGATGGTGATGCGCTCGATTTCCACCGACTGGCGGAAACGCTTGCGCTCCACATATTTAAACGCCACGAACAGCACCAGCAGCACGCCCAGCACGATCAGCGCGGTGGTACCCATGGTGCCGAGGATCTCCAGCACCTGGTCGACGCTGGTGTGGAAGAAGGCGCCGATGGCGATGCCGGTACCGCTCCACAGCAAGCCGCCCAGCACGCTGAAACCGAGGAAGGTCGAGGTGCGCGTGCCCATCGCGCCGGCCAGCGGCGGCGCGATGGTGTTGAAACCAGGAATGAATTTGGCGACGATCAGCGCCTTCGGGCCCCAGCGGTTGAAATTGTCTTCGGTCTGGCTGACGCAATAATCCGGCGACAGCGAGATCTTGCACAGCAGCTTGAGGATGCGCTTGCCGTAGTGGCGCCCGGCGCGGAACCAGAAACCGTCGCTGATCAGGCAGGCGAGCACGCTCACCGCCAGCACGGCCGGCCAGCTGGTGTCGCCGTCGACCGACAAGGCGCCGGCGACGATCAGGATCGGGAAGGCAGGAATGGGCAAGCCGATCTGCTCGACCAGCACGATCGCAAACACGATCAGCACGCCATATTCTTGCAACAGGAGGATTAAGTTCGCCATATAGATATCTTATCTTAAAAACCGCTTAACCGTGCCGCGGTATTGCCGCCAACAGCGCCCGCGTGTAGGCGTGCTGCGGGTTGCGGTACAACTGGTCGGAATCGGCCATTTCCACCACGGCGCCCTGGTGCATCACCATCACCTGGTCGGCGATGTATTTCACCACCGACAAATCGTGCGAGATGAAGATGTATGACAGGCCGAACTCGTCCTGTAAATCCTGCAAAAGGTTGAGTACCTGCGCCTGCACCGACACGTCCAGCGCAGAGACGGACTCGTCGCAGACCAGGATTTCCGGCTTCATCGTCAGGCAGCGGGCGATGGCGATGCGCTGCCGCTGGCCGCCCGAGAATTCATGCGGATAGCGCTGGAAGGCAGATGCGGGCAAGCCGACTTTTTCCAAGAGTAAATATGCGGCGGCGGTGCGCTCGCGGTCGTCGGCGCCGATGCGGTGGATGCGCATCGGCTCCAGCAGGATGTCGCCGACGGTGAAGCGCGGGTTCAGCGAGGCGTAGGGATTCTGGAAGATGATCTGGATGCGGTGCTTGTAGGCCTGGAATTCGCGCGCGCTCATGCCGATCAGGTCGCGCCCCTCGAACATGGCGGTGCCGCCGCTGGCCTGGTGCAGCCGCAGCAGCGTCAGGCCGACCGTGGTCTTGCCGGAGCCGGACTCGCCCACCACGCCCAGCGTCTTGCCACGCGCCAGCGTGAACGAGACATCCTTGACGGCCTTGAACTCGCGCTTGCCGAACCAGCCTTCGCGCACATGGAAGCTCTTGCTCAGCTTGTTCACCACCAGCACCGGCTGGTCGTCGGGGCTGCTGCCGCGCTGACGCTCCAGCGGATGCAAGGGCGTCACGCCCTGCCCTTCGGCGATGTCGCCGCCGGCGTGGCGGTGCGCGTCCGGCGCGGCCATGTAGTCGGCGATCACCGGCAGGCGCCAGGGGCGCGCGTCCAGCGTCGGCCGGCAGTGCAGCAGCGCCTTGGTGTAGCTGTCGGCCGGCTGGCCGAAGACTTGCGCCGCCGTGCCCGCCTCGCGCACTTCGCCGTGGCGCATGACGATCACATGGTCGGCGATCTCGGCCACCAGTCCCAGGTCGTGGGTGATGAACAGCACGGCCATCGCGTGCCGCTTCTGCAGGCGCGCGATCAGTTCCATGATCTGCTTCTGGATCGTCACGTCCAGCGCGGTGGTCGGCTCGTCGGCGATCAGCAGCTTGGGTTCGCAGGCGATCGCCATCGCGATCATCACGCGCTGCTGCTGGCCGCCCGACATCTGGCTCGGGTAGGCGTCGATCTTAGTGGCCGGATCGGGAATGCCGACCTCCTCCAGCAGCTCCAGCGTGCGGCGGCGCGCCTGCGCCGCGCTCATCCTCATATGCAGCCGCAGCACCTCGGCGATCTGCGCGCCCACCGTGAAGACCGGATTGAGCGACGACATCGGCTCCTGGAAAATCATCGCCACGTCCTTGCCGCACATGGCGCGCCGCTCGGCGGCCGACATCGTCAGCAGCTCGCGGCCGTCGAAGCGGATGCTGCTGGCCGGATCGATGACCGTGCTGTCCGGCGGCAGCAGGCCCATCACCGCCAGCGAGCTGACCGACTTGCCGCTGCCCGATTCGCCCACCAGCGCCACCGTGGCGTTGCGCGGCACGCCGAAGGAAATGCCCTTGACGGCTTCGGCCGTGGTCTTGCGGTCGAGCCGGAAGGCGATGCGCAGGTCGCTGACTTCCAGCAGATTATCTTGGGTCATCATTTCACCTTCGGATCGAGTGCGTCGCGCAGCGCGTCGGTGAACAGCGAGAACGCCGTCACCAGCAGCGCCATGGCGATGGCGGCGGCGGTCAGCTGCCACCAGCGGCCGAGTATCAATTCGTTCTGCGCTTCGTTGAGCATGCTGCCCCACGAAACCACGCCGACCGGCACGCCGAAGCCGAGGAAGCTGAGGATCACCTCGGCCTTGATGAAGCCCACCACCAGGATGGACATCTGCACCAGCGCGACGTGGCTGACGTTGGGGAAGATGTGCGAGAACATGCGGCGCCAGTGCGAGGCGCCGATGGCGTCGGCGGCCAGCACGTATTCGCGCGCCTTGTGCTTGATGTATTCGGCGCGGATCAGGCGGTAGGGGCCGGTCCAGCCGGTCAGGCCGAGGATCAGCACGATGGTCAGCACGCCCTTCTGCTGCAGCACGGCGGCCACGGTCAAGATCATCAGCACCGACGGAACCGCCGTGAAGATGCTGTAGAACCAGTTGAAGAAGTCGTCCACCACGCCGCCGCAATAGCCGGACAGCGCGCCGAACAAGGTGCCCAGGCCCACCGCCAGCAAGGCCGCCACCAGTCCGACCACGATGGAGGTTTCGCCGCCCTTGATGGTTTTCTTGATGATGTCGTGGCCCCACTTGTCGGCGCCGAAGGGCAAGGTGGCGCGCCGGCTGGCGCCCGCCGCCGCTGCGCCCGAAGCGCCCAGCTGCGCCAGGTCCTCGGCCAGCGGGTCGGCCACGCCGTACATCTCGGTCGCCGGCGCCCGCAGCGCGCGGATATCGTCGGCCAGCGGATCGAAGGGGTTGTCGGGCAAGGGCTGTGCCTGGGCGGGAACGGCAGGCTGCACGGCGGCGCCCGGCGCAGCGCCGACAAAGCTTGGCGGCGCATAGCTGACGCCGACCTCGCCCTCCCAATCGGCGACGATCAGGCCGGTCGCCGACAGCACCAGCATCAGCAGGAACGCCGCCACCACCGCCAGCGACGCCATCGCCACGCGGTCGGCGCGCAAACGGCGCCAGGCCAGCCACCACAAGCCGACGGAAACAGGCGCCGTCATTTGAGCTGCACCCGTGGATCGACCGCCTGGTACATCAAGTCGGTCAGCAGGTTGAACAGCATGGTCGCCGCCGCCACGTACACGGTAATCGCTTTAATCACTGGAAAATCGCTCCGTTCCACCGCCAGTATCACTTCACGCCCGATGCCCGGAATGCCGAAGAAGCGCTCCAGCAGGAACGCGCCGATCAGCAGCGCCGGCAGGTTGGACATCACATAGGTAATGATGGGGATCGCCGCATTGCGCAGCACGTGCACCCACATCACGCGCCGCTCGCCCAGGCCCTTGGCGCGCGCGGTGCGCACATAGTCCTGCCCGGCCTCGTCCAGCACGAAGCTGCGGAACAACCGCAAGGTCGGCGCGATCGACACCGCCAGCCCGATCACGATCGGCAAGGTCGAGTAGCGCAGCAGGTTTTCCCAAAAACGCTCGCCCCAGCCCTGCACCGGGAACCAGCCCAGCTTGTATGCCAGGCCGTACTGGAACACGATGATGTAGACCAGGATGCTGACCGACATGCCGACCGTGCAGGCGATCATCACCACGCGGTCGGTCAGCGAGCCGCGCACGAAGGCGACGGCCAGCGCCAGCGCGATGCCGATCACCGTCTCCAGCACGGTCAGCGGGATCAGCACCGTCAGCGATGGCCCCAGCCGCGTGGCGATGATGTTGGACACCGGCTCGCCGGTCGCCCAGCTCAGGCCGAAATCGAAGGTGGCGATCTGCTTGATGAAGATCCATAGCTGCACGTAATAAGGCTGGTCCACGCCCAGCTGGTGGCGGATGTTGGCGATGCTCTCGGCATTGGCCATCTTGCCGGCCAGGATGTAGGCGGGATCGCCGCCGACCCAGTTAAACAACACAAACACCAGCAGCACCACGCCCAGCATGGTCGGCAGCATTTGCCACAAGCGGCGCACAATGTATGCAAACATTTATTTCTGATCCTTGCGATCGGTGTCGCGCTCGATGTCGATATATTTCCATTCCTGATGCAGGGTGGGATGCTTTTTATACCCGAGTACGCCCGGTTGCGCCAGCATATTGCGATAGCGCGAGTAGGCCGGCATCGACCCGCCCAGCACCTCGATCCGGCGCGCCATCTTGCGGTACAGCGCGTCGCGCTCCGGACCCGGCGGCATGCGGTGGCTGGCCTCGAACCACTGGTCGAATTGCGGATCCCGGAAGCAGCCGTTGTTGTTCTGGCCGATGTTGCCGCCGTAGAACAGCTGCATGAAGTTGTCGCCGTCCGGATAGTCGGCCAGCCACTGGTAGGTGCGCGCCTGGATCTTGCACAGCGTCTCGGCTTTCTGGATATCGCTGAAGATCATGCGCTGGTTGTCCATGCGGATGCCGAGCCGGTGATAGGTCTTGCGCCACAGCTCGGCCATCAGCACCCCGGCCGCTTCGTTGCGCGAGGTGTAGGTGATCACCAGCGGTTTGCCGTCCGGCAGCCTGCGCCAGCCGTCGGCGCCTTTCTTGTAGCCGTAACGGTCCAGCAGCTTGTTGGCCAGCACCGGATCGTAGCGCAGCAGGGGCTGGTAATTGGGATCATGCCCGACCACGCCCGACGGAATCGGGAAATGCAGGCGCTGCGCTTCGCCGTTCAGCACCAGGCGGATTTCCTCGTCGACGTCGTGCGCCATCGCGATGGCCCGGCGCAGCGCGATCTTCTCCTTGCTGAAGCCGCCCAGCAGCGGATCCTGCATATTCCAGTAGTAATAGCTCAGCTCGGGATCGACGCTGCGCGACAGCTGCACGCCGCGCGCCGCCAGCTCGGGCCGCAGCCTGCCGTCCACCAGCGCCTTGGGCGCCAGCGGCCCGTCCAGCCAGAACACGTCGGCCTCGCCGCTGGTGAAGGACAGCCAGCGCGACTGGTCCTCCAGCTGCACGCTGATCTCGATGCGGCCGATCTGCGGTATCTTCTTGCCCTTCATCTGGCGGACGATGCGCTCGTCGCCTTCGGTGCTGGGCTGGAAATCCCACACTTCGCCGCGGTGGCCGCTATTCTCCTCCAGCACGATGCGGCTGCCGCGTATCCACTGCCCCAGTTTGTAGACGCCGGTGCCGACCGGATGCCCGGCCACCTCGCCCTTGCTGTCACCGTATTTCTCCACCACTTCGCGCGCCACCGCCGCCAGCGGCTCGTAGGCCAGGATCATGCCCAGGTTGAAATCGGTATGCGTCAGGTGGATGCGCAGCGTGTACGGATCGACCTGCTCCAGGCCGGCCACCGGCTGGTCGTAGTCGAAGCGGCCGGTGTTTTTGGCCCGCTCCGCCAGCGCGTCGAGGCCGACGACCTTGCCCTCCAACAGCCAGGTGTTCGGCGACGCCAGTTTGGGGTCGAACAGCCGCTTCCACGAATAGACGTAATCGGCCACGGTCAGCTCGCGCGGCTTGCCGCCGAAGGCTGGATCGGGCGTGAACAGGATGCCCGGCTTCAGGCGGATCAGATAGCGCTTGCCGTCGGCCGACACCTCCGGCAGCGCCGCCGCCGTCCCGGGGGCCAGCTTGACCGGGCGCGCCAGGTAGTCGTAGGTGTACAGCGTTTCGAAGATCGCTTCGGTGATGTGGCCGGTATACAAGTCCCGCCCCAGCGCCGGATCGAAACTGGCCTCGGCGGCCGGCAGGATATAGCGCAACGTTTTGACCGCCTCCGCCGCCGGCGCGATCGCCGTCCAGCCTGCGGCAACCGTCGCGATGGTCACCGCGGCGGCCCATTTAAAGCCCTGCATAACACGTCCTCAAGCCGCAAAAGTGGCTTAACAATACAGCACTTTTTCCACGGCAGGAATGGCAATTCCACCCGCCCCGTTTCGGTGCGCTCGGCCGTGTCCAGCACTTTTTATGCGGCGACGCACAAAACGATTCGTTCATAAATATTACCGAGCGGGGCTGCACACCGCATAGCGTCGATGCCGGCGGCAAACTTAAATTCTGAATAATTCGTGCATTGCAGCATTTGATTGCTTAAAGCAATGTAAATTTTACACAAATCGTTGTTTTTACACGTCACAAATTTCAGTTTTGTTTGACAAGCAACTTCTTTCAATGTTTATATGCGCCCCTTCCGAAAATACTTTATTTGTAGATATTTCGGAAACATATGGACTGGTCCGCGGCGTTCGCTCCGCGGCCAGCCTGAAGTTCTTGTTTTTCTTTGGAGTTTTTGTTCATGATGATGGAAACGGTTTTATCCCGCTCCGTGCGCCTGATGTTCTCGGGCAGCGTAGCAGCAGTCAGCATTCTGGCCATGCCAGCCTTCGCACAAGACGCCGCCGCCCCGGGCGCCGCGATCCAGCGCGTGGAAATCACGGGTTCGAGCATCAAGCGCGCATCCGCCGAGACCGCCTCCCCGGTCCAGATGATCACCCGTGACGAGCTGATGAAGTCCGGCAAGACCACCGTGGCCGAGTTCCTGCAGACCCTGACCGTCGACGGCGCCGGCTCCCTGCCGACCGGTTTCGGCAGCGGTTTCGCCGCCGGTTCGACCGCGATCTCGCTGCGCGGCCTGGGCGCGACCTCCACCCTGGTGCTGCTGAACGGCCGCCGCATGGCGCCGTTCGCGCGCGCCGACGACGGCCAGAAGAGCTTCACCGACCTGTCGACCATCCCGATGCAACTGGTCGAGCGCATCGAAGTGCTGAAGGACGGCGCTTCGTCGACCTACGGCGCCGACGCGATCGCCGGCGTGGTCAACATCATCCTGCGCAAGGACTTCGAAGGCGTCACCATCAAGGCCGACACCGGCACCTCGCGCTACAGCGACATGAACCAGAACAACCTGGCCGTCACCGTCGGCAAGGGCAACCTGGACGAAGACAAGTACAACGTCGTCTTCAACGTCGAGTACAAGCAGTCCGACGCGCTGGCCGCCTCCGACCGCAAGGACCGCGGCTGGATCGGCCACGGCGACATCCGTCCTTGGGGCTACCTGCAGAACACCCAGTACATGGGCGGCTTCATCACCCCTGGCGCCTCCTCGCCAACCCCGACCGGCGCGCTGCGCGATCCGAAGACCGGCAACTACACCTCGCTGGGCGGCTGCGGGCAGTTCTCGCAAACCGTCAAGCAGGACGCCGCCGGCGGCTGCCTGTGGTCGCAAGACCAGTTCCGCGGCATGCAACCGGAAGTGGAATCGCTGAACCTGTACACCCGCGGCACGCTGCAGGTGAACTCCGACCTGCAGGTGTACACCGAACTGGGCTACTCGAAGCGCAACAGCTCGTTCATGCTGGCGCCGGTAACGGCCACGCCCAACGTGACCTTCCCGGCCACCGCGGCCAACCCGCAGGGCATCATCCTGTACAGCAACGACCTGCTGATGGCCGGTTCGCACCCGCAAAACATCTACGGCGTCAACACCCGCCTGCGCTACTCGATGTTCGACCTGGGCCCGAGCAACCACATCGCCAACAACGACTTCAGCCGCATCGTGCTGGGCGCCAAGGGCAGCAACTACGGCTGGGACTGGGATGCGGGCTTCACCCACTCCGAATCCAAGCTGTACCTGGAATGGACCAACCAGCTGAACATGAACGTGCTGAAGTCCGCGCTGGGCGATCCGACCAGCAAGTACTTCCCGTACTACATCGGCGCCGAAGCCTACAAGAACCCGGCTTCGCTGTACGCCGCGCTGCGCGTGAACGCGTCGTCGAACTCGACCACCCAGCTGGACATCGTCGACTTCAAGGCCTCGCGTGAACTGTTCGCCCTGCCAGGCGGCAACATGGGCCTGGCGATCGGCGGCGAACACCGCCGCGAAAAGCTGGACAACCCGTCGCTGACCGGTTCCGAAGACGGCTCGACCAACCTGTCCTACGTGGCCGCCAAGGGCGACACCCGCGTCTCGGCCGTGTACGCCGAAGTGCTGGCGCCGGTGCTGAAGACGGTTGAACTGTCGGGCGCGCTGCGTTACGACCACTACGCCAACTTCAATTCGACCACCCCGAAACTGGGCGCGAAATGGACCCCGATCAAGAGCTTCGCGGTGCGCGGCACGTACACCGAGGGTTTCCGCGCGCCAGGCGTGGCCGAATCGAACCTGAGCAGCCAGTCGACCGGCACCTCGTCGGTGGTGGACCCGGTCCGCTGCCCGAACAACAAGCCGGCGGCCGGCGGCGCCACCTCGCTCGATTGCAACATCCAGATCGGCGCGGTCAAGGTCGGCAATCCCAACCTGTCGCCGGAGAAGTCGAAGGGCTACACCCTGGGCCTGGTATGGGATCCGCTGAACGACACCAACCTGTCGCTGGACGCATGGAAAATCCGCCGCACCAACGAGATCAACCCGCTGTCCTACGTTGAAGCGGCGGCCCTGCCGACCGCCATCCGCGCCGACAACAACCTGGTGGTCGACGGCGTCGTGATTCCCGGCACCGGCACCCTGCTGATCTCCAAGGCGCCTTACCAGAACTCCAGCTACACCGAAGTCAAGGGTGTCGACCTGGACGTCAAGCAGCGCCTGCGCCTGGGCGCCTACGGCAAGGCCACCATCAACCTGGTGTGGTCGCACGTGGCCTCGTGGGTGCGCGCCGACAAGAACCAGGTGTTCCAGTTCGCCGGCACGCACGGCAACTGCGATACCTCGGATTGCGCCGGTACGCCGAAGGACAAGATCAACCTGATCACGTCCTGGGACAAGGGCGACTGGAACCTCTCCGGTACCGTCAACTACCGTTCGGACATGAAGAACATCCGTTACGAAGGCGCGCCATGCGCGGTGCTGTTCGCCAACGGCCAGCCTTCGCCGAACGGCGCTTGCCGCCTGCCATCGTTCACCACGCTGGACATGTCGACCCGCTACACCTGGAGCAAATCGCTGCAGCTGTTCGCCTCGATGAACAACGTGCTGGACCGCATCGCACCGCTGGATGCGCTGACCTACGGCGGCATGAGCTTCAATCCGATGGATGCCAGCGGCGCCACCGGCCGTTATGTCAAAGTTGGCCTGCAGTACAAGTTTGACTAAATATAATTAGTTGGCAAGCAAGAAGGGCAGCGGGAAATCGCTGCCCTTTTTTCATTCTTGGCATAAACCTATTCATTCTTTACATAAAGCCGCATAAAATTTGACAAGAGTGGCCTTAAAGTGGTCTCATGTCGGCCCTTGTGAGAATTGGTGAGAATCCAGCTCATGAGGACATGACCACTAATAGAGAGCACATAGCAACATGATCAAAGAAACAATCCTGTCCCGTTCGCTGCGCGTGATGTTTGCCGGCGGACTGGCCATGACCCTGGGCCATGCCTACGCCCAGGAAGCCACCGAACCCGCGATGCAGCGTGTCGAGATCACCGGCTCCAGCATCAAGCGCATCGCCGCCGAATCCTCGCTGCCGGTGCAATCGTTCAGCCAGAAAGACATCAAGAAGTCCGGCGTCACCACGGTCACCGACTTCATCCAGCAACTGCCTGCGATGCAGGGTTTCTCGGTCGCGGCCGACTCGGTCGGCGGCGGCGGCGGTGGCGTCACCACCGCATCGATCCACGACATCGGCGCCTCCTACACGCTGGTGCTGCTGAACGGCCGCCGCATCGCGCCGTCCAACTCGGGCACCGTGATCGACCTGAACTCGATCCCGCTGTCGGCCATCGAGCGCGTCGAAGTGCTGACCGACGGCGCCTCGGCGCTGTACGGCGCCGACGCCATCGCCGGCGTGGTCAACTTCATCCTGAAGAAAGGCGCAGCCCCGTGGGAAATCAACGCCAAGTACAGCGCGCCTGAGCAACAAGGCGGCCGCTCCAATTCGATCAGCCTGAGCAAGGGCTTCGGCGACCTGGAGGAAGACGGCTACAGCGTGTTCGTCTCGCTCAGCCACGACGAGCAAAAGCAGCTGAAGGCATCGGACCGCGATTTCGCCAAGACCGGCATGATCAACTTCACGGATCCGAAGACCGGCAAGGCGCTGCAGTTCCTCAACGGCTCCTCGCGCGCCATCCCGGCCAACGCGGCCGTCAAGTACAACGACGCCAGCGGCAAGTCGCAGACCGCCAACCTGAACCCGTACGCGCTGATCAACGGCAAGTGCGCGCCGGTCAACGTCGACGCCTTCGGCGACGGCCAGTGCTACTACGATTACACCTCGACCATCGAGATCAATCCGGAATCGAGCCGCGACTCGTTGTTCAGCTCGGGCAGCATCAAGCTGGGCGGCACCGGCTTCAAGGCCTTCTTCGACGCCGCCTACACCGAAGCGAAGATCACCGCCCGCATCGCGCCCTACCCGGCCGACTTCTCGCTGTCGACCGACAGCGCCTTGTACAACAAATACCTGTCGCCCTACCTGACGCCGGAACAGCGCGCCGGCGTGACCTCGGTGGCCGTCAAGTACCGCCTGTATGAAATGGGCGACCGCGGCTACGAATACGGCACCAAGGCCACCCACCTGGTGGCCGGCGTCGACGGCAGCGCCTACGGCTGGGACCTCAACTCGGCCCTGACCTGGTCGCGCAACAAGCAGGAGCAGAAGTACCTGGGCGGCTTCCCGCTGGCCGACAAGTTCGACGCCCTGCTCAACAGCGGCAACTTCGATCCGTTCGCCTACGCCCAGGGCGACATGCCGCAAGCGATGCGCGACGCGCTGAACGCCACCGGCTTCAACGGCCTGTACAACACGCAAACCGTGGTCATGAAGGGCGCCGACGCGCGCGCTTCGCGCCCGGCGTTCGAACTGCCGGGCGGCAGCGCGATGATCGGCGTCGGCGTCGACTACCGCGTCACCAGCTTCAAGACCAACCAGGAAGACGTCGCCAGCAAGGCGCAGATCCTGTTCGACAGCCCGGTGTTCGACAACAGCTACGAGCGCGCCAACGGCGGCGCCTATGCCGAGTTGATGATGCCAATCAGCAAAAAGCTGGAAGTGACCGCTTCCGGCCGCTACGACACCATCGGCGCGGTCAAGGACAAGCTGGCCGGCCACGATGTCGGCGATTCGGCCAGCGCCGGCACCTACAAGGTATCGGCCAAGTACGCGGCGGCCAGGAACCTGATGCTGCGCGCGGCGACCGGTTCCGGCTTCCGCGCGGCCAGCATGACGGAAATCGCCGGCCCGCTGGAAGAGTTCGGCGTCACCGGCGGCACCTACAACTGCCCGCTGACCGCCGCCAACGGCCTGGCCGGCCACCCGCTGGCCAAGTACTGCGAAAGCGGCCGCGGCCAGTTCGAAGTGTTCCAGGGCGGCAACCCGGACCTGAAGCCGGAGAAATCCAGGCAATGGTCGATCGGCGCCGTGTGGGAGCCGACCAGCACCACCAGCGTCGCGCTGGACCTGTGGAACGTCGAGATCCGCGACCAGGTGAACTCGGTGTCGGAAGGCCTGATCTTCCAGAACCCGGCCAAGTACGCCAACCTGTTCACCACCAAGCACATCGCGTCGACCGGCCTGGATGTGCTGGCGATCAAGCTGCTGCCGATTAACATCGGCAAGGTGGAAAACCGCGGCGTCGACTACGACTTCACCCAGAAGATCAAGCTGCTCGACGGCCGCCTGACCAACCGCCTGGCCGGCACCTACCTGCTGCGCTCGCGCTACACCACGCCGGGCACCGATGACCAGTGGGAAACCAGCCTGAACCAATACGGTTCGAACGACAAGGTCAGCTTCCGCAACATCATCAAGGCCAGCACCTCGTGGGACAACGCCCGGTGGACCCACACGCTGACGGCCAACTACCGCAACGGCTACACCGACAAGCATCAGAACGCCGATGACTGCGCGGTGACCACGGCCGATGCGGCGCAGGCATGCTACGACATCACGCTGGAAGTGCCG
Source organism: Duganella sp. CT11-25 (assembly GCF_047302815.1). Classification (NCBI taxonomy): domain Bacteria; kingdom Pseudomonadati; phylum Pseudomonadota; class Betaproteobacteria; order Burkholderiales; family Oxalobacteraceae; genus Duganella; species Duganella sp. CT11-25. The sequence goes on along the minus strand of NZ_JBKBFD010000001.1, from coordinate 5,893,331 downwards.
AGCTACACCACCTTCGACCTGCAGACGGCCTACCGTCCGCTGAAGAACGTGGAGATCACGGCCGGCGCGGTCAACCTGTTCGACCGCAACCCGCCTTTCTCGCTGCGCAACACCGGTTCGCACCAGATCGGCTACAACCCGTCCTACTCCAGCGCCCTGGGCCGCACCTTCTATCTGAGCGGTTCCTACAAGTTCTGATCGACCGGCGATAGCGAATAGCTAAAGCCCCCGAACCCGGATCCGCCAGCAGGCGCATCCGGGTTTTTTACTACCTGAATCTTTATTTCCATAGAGCATTTCACCTGTCGCAAAAATGTAACGCCATGTATCTCTATTAACGCAGGTTCATAAATATTGTCATGCACCACAATGTTGCAAGGCAACGACGCCCCGCCAATACATTCGCTTCTTTTTTGATAGTAAATCAAGGTTTCAACCGATTTCGATGCCGTGCGCACCAAATTAGAGCGTTTTTTCGATCAAATTTGAGGCATTGTTGACTCGGATAAAACAATAACATTTAACTATTTTCAGTGATCTTTGCACATTGACAGTAATTAACGCCGGGTGATCTGATGGGCAGATGAAAAGAACGTTCATGTTTTTTTCAACGGCAGCGGTATCGCCGATAAAAAATAACTAAATCACACCCGTGTTCATCGTTTTAAATTGGGAGCTAAATAATGATGGTTGAAACAGTATTGTCGCGATCGGTACGCCTGATCTGCGCCAGTGGCCTGGCGCTGGGCATGCACGCCGCCGTGGCACAAACCGCGGACGCGCCTATCCAGCGCGTGGAAATTACCGGTTCGAGCATTAAGCGCATTACCGCTGAAGGCGCGTTGCCGGTACAGACCCTGTCCAAGGCACAGATCGAGCAATCCGGCGCCTCCAGCGTGGCCGACCTGATCGCCACGCTGCCGTCGATGCAAGGTTTCACCACCTCGTCGATGTCGGTCAACGGCGGCGGCGGCGGTCTGCAAACCGCCTCGATCCACGCCATCGGCGAAGGCTACACGCTGGTGCTGCTGAACGGCCGCCGCCTGGCGCCAGCCACCTCCGGCTCCACCGTCAACCTGGCCAGCATTCCGCTGGCGGCGGTCGAGCGCGTCGAGATCCTGACCGACGGCGCCAACACCCTGTACGGTTCGGACGCGATCGCCGGCGTGGTCAACTTCATCCTGAAGAAAAACCAGACCGACGCCATCATCGATGCCTCGTACAGCCAGCCAAACAGCAGCGGCGGCCAGACCTCGACCGCCTCGATCTCCAAGGGCTGGGGCGACCTCGACAAGGACGGCTACAACATCTTGCTGTCGGCTTCCCACGATGAAACCAAGGCTTCCTGGGCCAAGGACAGCGATTTCTCCAAGAGCGGCGTGATTCCGTTCTACGATAACGGCAAGGCTTACAGCCTGTACCAGCTGAGCTCGAACTCGATTCCGGGCACCGCCACCGTCAAGTACACCAAGGCCGACGGTTCCGCCTCCAGCGCGGCCTTCAGCCCGAATCTGTTCGCCACCGGCGCCTGCAACGGTGCCAACCTGTTCAAGGTCGGCAACCGCTGCCTGTACGACTATGCGGCAACCGTGCAAAACACCCCGGGCCTGAAGCGCGACAGCGGCTTCGGCTCGTTGAACATCAAGATCAACGACAACACCAACTTCTTTGCCGAAGGTCTGATTTCGTCGTTCAGCAACACCGCGCAATACGCCGCGCCAGCCCAGCCGCTGGGCGTGCCGCTGAGCAGCGCGCTGTACGCCAAGTCGATCGCGCCATACCTGACCCGCCTGGGCATCCCGGCGTCGGCAACGGTCAATAGCGTGACGATGAACCTGCGCCTGGTGGACGCCGGCGGCCGCGCCGACGAATACAAAACCGTCGCCAAGCACCTGGCCTTCGGCGTCGACGGCTCGTTCAAGGGCTTCGACTACCGTGCAGCCTACACCCACTCGGAAAACAAGCAGACCGACACCGCCGCCGGCGGCTACATGAGCCTGGACGCCTTCGACGCGCTGGTCACCGCCGGCAAGTTCGATCCGTTCGCGCCACCGGGCACCTCGCAGGCAGTGCTGGCTCCGGCCGTGCTGCACAACCAGTTCAGCGAAACCAAGTCCAGCATCGACATGATCCAGGCCAGCGCTTCGACCGAGCTGTTCAAGATGCCGGCCGGCGTAGCCCAACTGGCGGTCGGCGCCGACTTCACCAAGCAGAAGTATTCGGAAGCCCCGGATGCCTACTCGCAAGGCCAGAACAAGCAGCAGCCCACCTTCACCGACGCCATCGTCGGTGGTGGCGCCGGCGCCCTGCCGATCGACGCCAGTCGTAAAAACTGGGGTGCGTACGGCGAGTTGCTGCTGCCTGTCCTGAAGAATATGGACCTGACCGCGTCGACCCGCTACGACGATTTCAGCGCCGTCACCAACGACAAGAACTTCGACGCTGACGGCAACCTGATCGGCTCCGGCAAACAGGGCGAGACCGCCAGCAAGGCCACCTACAAACTGGCGCTGCGCTGGAACCCGGTCGAATCGCTGCTGATCCGCGGCTCCTACGGCACCGGCTTCAAGGCGCCGACCATGGTCAACATCGTCAAGCCGCTGGTCAACGGTGGTTCGTCGGCCTTCCACGCTTGCCCGATCACCTCGGCCAGCGATCCACGCTTCAAGCTGTGCAACCCTGGCTCGTCGGAATACGGCCTGCTGTCCGGTGGTAACGCCGCCGTCGGCGCCGGCGCGCTGAAGCCGGAAGAATCGAAACAAGCGACGCTGGGCTTCCGTCTGGAACCCATGCCTAGCCTGTCGATCGGTTTCGACCTGTGGGACGTCAAGCTGACCAACCAGATCCAGACCCTGTCGGAAGACCTGGTGTTCAACAACCCGGCCGTCTACGACAGCCTGCTGCGCGTCTACTACGATCCGATCCAGAAGCAGAACGTACTGGTTGCGGCGCTGACCCCGTTCAACCTGGCCAGCTCGCACTACCAGGGTATCGACTGGGATCACACCTACAAGACCACGACCCCGTTCGGCAAGCTGAACGTGCAGTGGACCGGTACCTACATGACCAAGGCGGAACAGGAAACCCCAGGCACCGGCCTGGAGAAGAACATCGGCCGCTTCAACTCGTACTCGGACGTGACCTTCCGTTGGATTTCGAAGCTGACCGCGTCGCTGCGCACCAATATGTTCATCCACTCGCTGACGGCCAACTACCATTCGGGCTACATCGACCAGGTGTACAACGAAGACGACACCGTCGTGCGTGAAGTGCTGGCCGACGGCACCCTGGGCGACTACGTGCCGTTCTCGCGCAAGGTCAGCTCGTACACCACCTTCGACTGGCAGACCAAGGCGCAGCTGAGCAAGCAGTTCACGCTGACCGCCGGCATCAAGAACCTGGCCGACATCGCCCCGCCGTTCACCATCCGCAACGCCGGTGGTGGTAACCAGGCTGGCTACGATGGCCGCTATACCGACCCGCTGGGCCGCACCTTCTACCTGACCGGCAACTACAAGTTCTAATCAGGTCGATCCCGTGAAAGGGCCCTTCGGGGCCCTTTTTTTCGTCTATACATCTAGACATCTTTAACTTACCGTTGTTTTATATTAACAGCTAAGGTTTCATTATTGACACCGCCTCCTGCATAGTGAAATTATCAAGGCCCTGACCAAACCACTTTAACCAATGGTCACGAGCGCCTGTCGACTTCCTACCGGGAAGTTGGTTAATAACAATATTGATGTTCGTTTTGGGAGTTGAGAGCAATGATGAAAGAAACTATCCTGTCCTGTTCCATGCGCCGGATCTACGCCGGCGGCTTGCTGGGCCTGGGGCTGATCGCGCCGCTGGCGCAGGCACAAACCGAGGCGCCGATGCAGCGCGTCGAAGTGACGGGTTCCTCGATTAAACGCCTGGTGTCGGAAACCGCCAACCCGCTGACCGTGTTCAAGTCCGACGACTTCGTCAAGCAGGGCCTGACCACCGCCCAGGAAGTGCTGGACCGCATCCCGTCGAACAGCTCCAGTTTCAGTTCCGGCAACGTGGTCGGCGGCAACAGCTCCGGCCTGCCGACCGGCGGCCAGGCCAGCGCCGACTTGCGCGGCCTGGGCGGCGACAAGACCCTGGTGCTGCTGAACGGCCGCCGCCTGGCCAACCACCCGTACGACGGCGCCAGCGTCGACCTGAACATGATCCCGGTGGCGGCGCTGGAACGCGTCGAAGTGCTGCGCGACGGCGCCTCGGCGATCTACGGTACCGACGCCATCGGCGGCGTGATCAACTTCATCACCAAGCGCTCGGTGCAGACCACCACCATCACCGCCGAAGCGGTGCTGCCGCGCGCGGTCGGCGCCGACGAAAAGCGCGTCAACCTGTCGACCGGCTTCGGCAACCTGGACGAAGACGGCTACAACGTGTTCGGCGTGTTCGACTACCACAAGCTCGACATCCTGACCTCGCAGCAGCGCGAGTTCTCCAAGACCGGCGTGATTCCGTCGCGCGGCCTGAACCTGACCTCCGGCACCACCTTCCCGGGCAACTACTTCGATCCGACCTCGGGCGCCACCGGCAATCCCGGCTTCGCCACCGGCTGCGACGCGCCGAACTCGGTGCCGCGCGCCAGCAACGGCACCTGCCGCCAGGACTACACGCGCCAGATCGACGACCTGCCCGAGCAAAAGCAGACCGCCTTCTTCAGCAAGGCCACCTTCAAGATCAACAACGACCACCAGGCCTCGATCGAGTACCTGCACGCGGAAAACGACGTGGTGTCGCACACCGCGCCGCCGCCGCAGACCGGCCTGATCCTGCCGAAGTCGAGCAAATACTATCCGGGCAATGCGGGCGGCGTGCCGGCCATGCCTGGCCTGTCGGGCGACCCGCTGTCGGTCAACTGGCGTCCGACCGAAGCGGGCATGCGCACCATCAACTCCAAGGGCTCGGCCGACCGCCTGGCCTTCGCCGTCGAAGGCCTGTTCAAGAACTGGGACTACAAGACCGGCTTCACGCTGTCGGAAAGCCGCTCGGCTGAATACTTCACCGGCGGCTACGTGAACGACGCCAGCTTCGCCGCCGGCGTGGCCAACGGCATCCTGAATCCGTTCGGCCTGCAGGACGCGGCCGGCAAGAGCTACCTGGACAGCACCGCGCTGCGCGGCCAGGTGCAGAAGGGCAAGACCCGCAACACCGGCATCGACGCCAAGGCCAGCCGCGAGCTGATGGACCTGGGCGGCGGCAAGCTGGCGGTGGCGGTGGGCGGCGAACTGCGCCGCGAGGAAGCGGACTTCTACGTCAACCGCGACATCGCCGGCCAAGCCGCCTCGTCCGGCCTGTCCGGTTCGCAATCGACCGACGGCGCCCGCACCATCAAGGCGGTGTTCGGCGAATTGAACATGCCGCTGATCAAGGACCTGGAAGTGCAGCTGGCCGTCCGCTACGATGACTACAGCGACGTCGGCCACACCACCAATCCGAAACTGGGCGTGCGCTACCAGCCGACCAAGCAGGTGCTGCTGCGCGGCTCGGCCTCGACCGGCTTCCGCGCGCCGACGCTGTTCGAGAAAAACGCGCCGCGTTCGAAGAACGATACCAACAACTCGTACAACGATCCGGTGCTGTGCCCGGGCGGCGTGCTGTCGTCGAACCCGATCGCCAACCCGCTGCGCGACTGCGACCTGCAGCAGTTCAAGCTGCAAGGCGGCAATCCCGACCTGAGCCCGGAAAAATCCAAGACCTTCTCGGTCGGCATCGTGCTGGAACCCATCCCGCAAGCGACGCTGGCCCTGGACTACTGGAACATCAAGCTCAAGGACAAGATCAACGCGCTGCCGGAAGAAGCCATCTACGGCGACTACGCCAAGTACCAGGCGCGCTTCCTGCGCAACCCGGACGGCTCGCCGTACGCGATCCTGGACTTGAAGGAAAACCTGGGCAAGGTCAACACCGACGGCGTCGACCTGAGCCTGACGCTGCGTTCGGGCGCCACCGATGCCGGCTCGTTCACGCTGACCCTGGACGGCACCTATGTCCACAAGTATGAGTACCAGGACGAGCGCGACGGTCCGTTCACCCAGAACGTCGGCCGCTACGCCGCCAACAATCCGGTGTTCCGCTGGAAGCACAACCTGGCGCTGAACTGGCGCCTGGGCAACTGGGCGGCGACGCTGGCGCAATCGTTCAAGTCCGGCTACACCGACCAGAACCTGGACATCGAAGACAAGTACCTGAACAAAGTGCCTTCGTATGCGCTGTGGAATATGTCGGGCAGCTACACCGGCATCAAGGGCGTGACCCTGACCGCCGGCGTCAAGAACCTGCTGGACAAGGACCCACCGTTCTCGAACCAGGGCACGCTGTTCCAGAAAGGCTACGATCCACGCTACACGGATCCGGTCGGCCGCTCGCTGTACCTGCGCGGCAGCTACAGCTTCTAAGTTTGACGCACGAAAAAAATCCCGGCTTTGCCGGGATTTTTTTTTGGTACAGAGACAGGATCAGAACTTGTAGTTGCCGGTGATGTAGAACGAACGGCCGGCTGGGTCGGCGTAACGGCCGTCGTAGCCGATCTGGTTGCCGCCACCGGCGTTCTGCAAGGTGAACGGCGGGCTGCGATCCAGCAGGTTCTTGATGCCGGCGGTCAGCGCGAATTTGCCGAAGTCATACTTGCCCTGCCAGTCGACCGTGGTGTACGACGGCGTCCACAGACCGGCGAACGCCACCGTGTCGCCGACGCTGCCGTCCGGATTCACGGCAAACACCGCCGTATCCTCCGGGTAGGACTGGTCGTGGTAGCCGGACTTGTAGTGCGCGGTCAGGGTATTGGTCAGCTTGCCGTTGGTCAGGCTCAGGCTGACGTTGCTCTGCACGCGGAACACCACGCCGTTGTCCTGGCCGAACATGCCCAGATCGGAATACACCGTGCCGCCCGCCTGGGTGGTGTAGTTCTGCTTGAGCATGTAGGTGCCGTTCCAGGCCGCGCGGAGATCGCCGATGGCGGTCTTGTTGCGGTAGCTGAAGTCCCAGTCGATGCCGCGGTAGTTCGCCACGCCGCCGTTGATCGGCGCCAGCAGGTAGGCAATCGTGGTGTAGCCGGCTGGATCGGGATACGGGTTCACGAACAGGTTTTTATACTGCTGCGGATTCTTGAAGCCTTCCTGCTCCGGCACGCCGGCCGACAACACCTGATTGCGGATCTGCACGTTCCACAGGTCCAGGCCCAGCGACAGGCCGCGCAGCGGTTCGATGCGGCCGCCCAGGGTCCATTGCTTGGATTTCTCAGGCTGCAGACCGGCCGAGCCGCTCTGGCCGTTCGGACCGGTCAGCAGGTCGTACTGGGCCTGGCCGACCTGGCAGCCCGGCGAGCCGGGGAACGGGCAGGCATAGCTGCCGGCGGTGCTGCCGTTGAAGGTGTTGGCGCCGGCGATGTCGTTCAGGTTGGGCGCCTTGAAGCCGGTGCCGTAGGCGGCGCGCAGCAGCACGGTGTCGACCGGCGTCCATTTCATGCTCAGCTTGTAGGTGCCGGCGCTGGAGCTGTTGCCGATGTCGCCGCTGGCGAGACGCGGAATCAGACCGCTGGCGTCAGGCACGCTGGCAAAGATGTAATTGCTGTTGACCTTGTCGTAGCTGTCGTAGCGGCCGGACACGGTGGCCTCCAGGGTCTTGGTCACCGGCAGCAACACCTCGGAGAAGATACCCCAGTTGTCGCGCTTGGCGTCGAACGGCACCTGGCCGTAGCTGCCGCCGACCGGGTAGTTGCCCGATGCCGGCTGGGTCGAGAAGCCCGAGCTCGACAGGATCAACGGGCTGTATTCGATCTGGTAGCTGGTCTTGGAATAATCGCCGCCGACCGAAATGATCGATGTACCACCCGGCAGCGAGAACAGATCGTGCTGCGCGCCGGCGTGCACCGTGTTCAACTTGGAGGTGGTGGTCGAGAAGTTGACGCCGTTCAGCAGGGTTGGCCTGAGCAGTTCGGCGCCGACGCCGGTGACCGGGTCGTATTTGCCGGCCGCGACCAGCGCTTCCAGCTTCTCGAAGTCGGCATAGCCGCCGGCCGCGTTGTCCTTGATCTTGCTTTGCGACAGGATCAGGCTGGCGTTATAGGCCCAACCGAAGGCGTTGCCGTCGATGCCGGTGGCGAAGTGGGTGGCATCGGTCTTGTACTCGTCGGCGCGGCCGCCGATCAGCACCGAGCGGTAGCCCAGCGTGGCGTTGCCGGTCGGGTTTTCCAGGCCGTTGGCGTCCAGGTAGGACTGCACGTATTTCGCGTACAGCGCCGGGAAGCGGGTGGTGGCGTTCACGCCCATCGGCTGCGCCGATGGCGCATATTGCGCCGTCATCGAGTAGGTCGACAGGATCAGCTCGGCCCAGGCCGTGGTGTTTTCGTTGACCTTGAACGTGCCCTTCAGCAGGCCGCTGTCATGGCGGCTGCCCGGCACGTCTTCCACCGTGGAGGCGTAGTTGAAGCGGCACTGCGCGCCCAACGGGCCGGCCAGCGCGCTGCCGCAATTGCCGTTGGCGGCCAGGTAAGGATTGATCGCGTAGCCGGTCGGGTCGGCGGCCGAACCTTTCGGACGGGCGTTGAAGGTGATGTTGGCCGGTTCGGTATTGCCGGTGCGCTGGTCGAAGTAGTATTGCTTGCCGCCGCTGTTGAACTTGAAGAACGCGCCCTTGGCCGAGAAGTCGCGCTGCAGCGCGGTGATGCGGCTCAGTTCCTCATGGCTGTACGACGCCAGCAGGTTCCAGCCGTCGCTGTCCAGGTCGCCCCAGCCCTTGGTGATGCCGGCGCTGCTCCATTTGCCGCCGTTCGCCTTCGGCTGGCCGTAGGTGGCGTAGACTTCGCCTTTGGTCGAGTTCTTCTTCAGGATGAAGTTGACCACGCCGGCGATCGCGTCCGAGCCGTACAGCGCGGAGGCGCCGTCGGTCAGGATCTCGACCCGCTCGACCGCTTCCAGCGGGATGCTGGCGATGTTGACGGCATAGCCGCCACCCTGGCCCGAGCCCACCGCGCTGGGCGCCATGCGCTGGCCGTCGACCAGCACCAGCGTGTATTTGGACGGCAGCGAGTGCAGCGCGGCGGTGGTGAGGCCGGCGCCGCCGCCGTTGACCGAGCTCGACGATGGCACAAAGCCCTGCATCGACGCCTGCATCTGTATCAGTTCCGTGGCGGAGGTAGCGCCGCTGGCCTTGATATCGGCAGCGGTCAGCGTCTGCACCGGCAGCGAGCCCTCCTTCTGGATGCGCTTGATCGACGAACCCGTGATCTCGACGCGCTGGATGGGCTGGCTGTCGGCCGCTGCCTCTTGCGCTATTGCCGGCAAGGCCAGCAGGCCCAGGCTGGCGGCAACGCCACCCGAGAACATCAGGCGCAGCGAACGGGACAGCATTTTTTCTTGCATCATGTTTCAACCTCCGTGTTGAATTATTTTTGAATACACCGGCCCAACGTCCATTGCCCGGATGGCAGCGGATCGCTGTTCTTTTGATTAAATTGGTGTTGTCTCTAGGAAGGTGTTCATCGACACCGGCCATGCTGTCTATAAAAGCATGTGCCGGAATTAAGTGTCAATCGAACTCATGGCAATTTTGGCGCACTTACAACAACCTTACTAGCCTGTTACAAAAAAAACGGCCCCAATCCGCCATTGGGGCCGTCGTGCCGGGAATAAACGCTTATTTCGACGCGGCTTCGGCGGCCTGCGTCGCCAGGCGGCGCTGGCGCACGGCGGCGGCCAGGCCTTGCAATACTTGCACGCTGCTATCCCAGTCGATGCAGCCGTCGGTGACGGACTGGCCGTAGGTCAGTTCCTTGCCCGGCACCAGGTCCTGGCGGCCGGCCACCAGGTGCGACTCCACCATCACGCCGACGATGCGGTTGTCGCCGCCGGCCACCTGGCGGCCGATGTCGGCGCACACCGGCACCTGGTTTTCCGGCTTCTTCGAACTGTTGGCGTGCGAGGCGTCGATCATCAGGCGCGCCGCCAGGCCCTGGCCGGCGATCGCCTTGCAGGCCTCTTCCACGCTGGCGGCGTCATAGTTCGGCGCTTTGCCGCCGCGCAAGATGATGTGGCAATCCTCGTTGCCGTTGGTCGACACGATGGCCGAGTGGCCGCCCTTGGTCACCGACAGGAAGTGGTGCGGCTGCGAGGCGGCCTTGATCGCTTCCACCGCGATCTTGACGTTGCCGTCGGTGCCGTTCTTGAAACCGACCGGACAGGACAGGCCGGAAGCCAGCTCGCGGTGCACCTGCGACTCGGTGGTGCGGGCGCCGATCGCGCCCCAGCTGATCAGGTCGGCGATGTACTGCGGACTGATCACGTCGAGGAACTCGGTGCCGGCCGGCAGGCCCAGCTCGTTGATGTCGCGCAGCAGCTCGCGCGCCATGCGCAGGCCGTCGTTGATGCGGAAGCTGTTGTCCATGTACGGGTCGTTGATCATGCCCTTCCAGCCCACCGTGGTGCGCGGCTTTTCGAAGTAGACGCGCATGACGATTTCCAGGTCGCCGGCCAGTTCGCGGCGCAGGTGGATCAGGCGGTTGGCGTATTCCATGGCCGCCTTCGGATCGTGGATCGAGCACGGGCCGATCACCACCATCAGGCGGTCGTCCTGGCCGTGCAGGATGCGGTGCAGCGCCACGCGCGCATTGGCGGCAGTCTGTTCGGCCGCTTCCGTGCAAGCAAACTCGCGGATCAGGTGGGACGGTGGCGTCAATTCCTTCATCTCGCGGATGCGCAAATCATCGGTACGGGGCATGCTGTTCTCCAAAATGATCAAAAAGTAGGGGTAAAAAAAAACCGCCTCGGGGAGGCGGTTTTTTCAGGATTCGCTGGAACTCGTTTTTTGCTTCTACGTGCACCGGCCGCTACTCCACCGCCTTTGGGTTGGAATTGCTAAAGTAAAAATAGCCGGTAAAGAAGAAGTGGGTCATCAACGTGGTTCCGTAAGTGTTGGATTGACTATAACGCCATTGTTCAAGGCTTGGCAAGCCTTTTCTTAGCGGCATGTCCGCCGTCCCTACACAACTTTACACCTGCGCGGATGGCCTTAACATCTTATCCATTGTGACCAATTGTAATCGCCCTTTCCGGGCTGGACGGGGCCCGCGCGCCGCTGCGCACATCCACGCAAAAAACCATCTTAACAGGTGTGATTGTTTGCCACTGTTGGGAAACCGCACTCTTATATTTTGATCATTGTCGATCCCCCATAGCGAATGTTTTGATGGCCCACCTCGGATGTTCCAAGAGTACATGCGAGGACACACGATGAAAACCACCCATCCCAATATAAGCAGGAGTTACAAAAATGATGATTGAAAGAGCGCTCTCCCGGTCCTTGCGCGTGATGTTCGCCGGCGGCCTGGCGGTCGGCATGCATGCCGCCATGGCCCAGTCCGGCGGCGACGACGCCCCGATCCAGCGCGTGGAAGTCACCGGTTCCAGCATCAAGCGGCTGGCCTCGGAAACCGCGCTGCCGATCACCACGATCAAGGCCTCGGACTTTGAAAAGCAGGGCCTGACCACCGCCGCCGAAGTGATGAACACCATCTCGATGAACCAGAGCTCGACCGGCAGCAGCCAGTCGGTCGGTTCCGGCACCGGCGGCATCGCCACCGCCGACCTGCGCGGCCTGGGCAGCAACAAGACCCTGGTCCTGCTCAACGGCCGCCGCATCGCCAGCCACCCGTTCAACGGCTCGTCGGTCGACCTCAACGTCATTCCGCTGTCGGCGCTGGAACGGGTCGAAGTGCTGCGCGACGGCGCCTCGGCCATCTACGGCACCGACGCCATCGGCGGCGTGATCAACTTCATCACCAAGCGCTCGGTGACCGGCGCCACCGTCAGCGTCGAGCGCTTCCAGCCGCAGGCCAGCGGCGCCGGCGCCGAATCGCGGCTCAACCTGTCGGGCGGCCTGGGCGACCTGGACAAGGACGGCTACAACTTCTTCGGCGTGGTCGACCTGCACAAGCAGACCGCGCTGGCCGCCGCCGACCGCGACTTCGCCAGCACCAGCGTGCGTCCGGACAAGGGCATCAACAACAGCAGCGGCACCTCGCAGCCGGGCAACTTCTACTCCGACAACGGCATCACCGGCAACCCCTACTACGCCGGCGGCTGCGTCGGCAAAGGCCTGGTGGCCAACGCCGCCAACGGCACCTGCCGCACCGACACCATCACCTACATCCAGGCGATTCCGAAGACGCAGCAGGAATCCTTCCTGGGCAAGGCCAGCTTCAAGCTGAGCGAGGACAACGTCGCCACCATCGAATACCTGCACAGCCGCAGCACCAACACCAGCAGCATCGCGCCGTCGCCGCTGACCGGCCTGACGATGACCTCGGCCAGTCCCTACTACCCCGGCGGCAGCGCCGGCGTGCCGGCCGTGTCCGGCCTGACCGGCGAAGACCTGACCATCAACTGGCGCACCGTGGCCGCGGGCAACCGCATGGGCTACGACACCTCGATCTCCGACCGCCTGGTGCTGGCCTCGGAAGGCCTGGTGGCCGGCTGGGACTACAACGTCGGCCTGACCTACGGCATCAGCAAGGCCAGCAGCGCCTTCATCGGCGGCTACACCAACGACGCGCTGATGAAGGCCGGCGTGCTGAGCGGCATCCTCAATCCCTTCGGCCAGCAATCGGCCGAGGGCACGGCCTACATCGACGCCGCGCAGCTGCGCGGCGAATACCTGGCCGCCAAGATGACCAGCATCGGCGTGGACGCCAAGGTCAGCCGCGAGATCTGGCAATTGCCGGCGGGCGGCGTCGGCTTCGCGCTCGGCACCGAATTCCGTCACGACAAGGCCAGCTACGACGTCAACACCGCGCTGGCCTCGCAGGCGTCGAGCTCCGGCTACGCCGACGCGCAAGACCAGGCCGGCCAGCGCAACATCGCCGCGCTGTACTCCGAGGTGAGCGTGCCGCTGGCCAAGGACCTGGAACTGTCGGCGGCCGCGCGCTACGATCACTACAACGACGTCGGCGGCAGCTTCAACCCGAAGCTCGGCCTGCGCTGGCAACCGGTCAAGCAACTGATGCTGCGCACCTCGTACAACACCGGCTTCCGCGCGCCGACGCTGTACGACCTGCACGGTCCCGCGACGTCCACCTTCACCAGCAACTCGTATGACGATCCGGTGCTGTGCCCGGGCGGCGTGGCCGTCAGCGGCGCCAATCCCAACGTCGCCTGCAACCAGCAGCAATACATCCGCAGCGGCGGCAATCTCGACCTGAAGCCGGAGAAATCCAAGACCTTCGCGCTCGGCCTGGTGTTCGAGCCGAGCAGCGCGGTCAGCGTCTCGCTGGACTACTTCAACATCAAGATCCGCGACAAGATCGGCACCGTCTCGGAATCGACGATCTTTGAAAACTACGAAAAATACGCCAGCTACTTCGTATACTCGGCCGACGGCAAGACGCTGCAGTACGTCAACGCGGTACTGGACAACCTGGGCGAAGTGAAGACCTCGGGCATCGACGCCAGCCTGCGCTGGAAGCTGCCGCGCACCGCGGCGGGCGACTTCACGTTCCAGTTCGACGGCACCTGGGTGCACAGCTACAAGTACCAGAACGAAACGGGGGGCGAGTTTATTGAAAACGTCGGCGTGTATGGCGACTCGTCGCCGGTATTCCGCTGGAAGCACAACGCCGCGGTCAACTGGAAAAAAGGTGTGTGGAGCGCCAGCTTCGCCAACAAATACCTGAGCGGCTACGTGGACGAAAACGACGTCGCCGATGCGTACTACCACAAGGTGCGGGCGTACTCGACGTACTCGCTGTCGACCAGCTACGCGGGCTTCAAGAACACCGACCTGACGGTCGGCATCAAGAACCTGTTCGACAGCGCGCCGCCGTACACCAACCAGGGCACGACGTTCCAGAGCGGCTACGATCCACGCTACACGGATCCGCTGGGCCGCACCTTCTACGTCAAGGCCAGCTACAAGTTCTAAACCAACTCCGGGGTCAGGTCCAGAACGCGGACACAAACTCTGCTGTAGGTGCTTATAAAGCAGAGCCCGTGTCCGCGTTCTGGACCTGACCCCGGAGTTAGGCGGTGCCGCCGACGGTGACGCCGTCGAGGCGCAGCGTCGGCTGGCCGACGCCGACCGGCACGCTCTGGCCTTCCTTGCCGCAGACGCCGATGCCCGGGTCGAGGCGCATGTCGTTGCCGACCATCGAGACGCGGTTCAATACCTCGGGGCCGTTGCCGATCAGCGTGGCGCCCTTGACCGGATAGGTGACCTTGCCGTCTTCGATCATGTAGGCTTCGCTGGCCGAGAAGACGAACTTGCCGTTGGTGATGTCGACCTGGCCGCCGCCGAAATTGACCGCGTACAAACCATTCTTCACCGACGCCAAGATCTCCGCCGGGTCCTTGTCGCCGCCCAGCATGTAGGTGTTGGTCATGCGCGGCATCGGCAGGTGCGCGAACGATTCGCGCCGCGCGTTGCCCGTCACCGGCATCTTCATCAGGCGCGCGTTCATCGTGTCCTGGATGTAGCCCTTCAGGATGCCGTCTTCGATCAGCGTGGTGCACTGGGTCGGATTGCCTTCGTCGTCGATGTTGAGCGAGCCGCGGCGGTCGGCCAGCGTGCCGTCGTCCACCACCGTCACGCCCTTGGCGGCGACGCGCTCGCCGATGCGGCCCGAGAAGGTCGACGAGCCCTTGCGGTTGAAGTCGCCCTCCAGGCCGTGGCCGATCGCTTCGTGCAGCAGGATGCCCGGCCAGCCCGGTCCCAGCACCACCGTCATCGGCCCCGCCGGCGCCGGACGCGCGTCCAGATTGACCAGCGCCGAGCTGACCGCTTCGCTCGCATACTGCTCCAGCAGCGCGTCGCTGAAGTAGCCATAGTCGTAGCGCCCGCCGCCGCCCGACGAGCCGACTTCGCGGCGGCCGTTCTGCTCGACGATCACCGTCAGCGAGACCCGCACCAGCGGCCGGATGTCGGCCGCCAGCACGCCGTCGCTGCGCACCACCAGCACCACGTCGTATTCGCCGGCCAGGCTGGCCATGACCTGCACCACGCGCGGGTCCTTGGCGCGCGCCATCTTTTCGATGCGCTCCAGCAGCTTGACCTTGGCGGTCGCGTCCAGCGAGGCCAGCGGATCGTTGGGCAGGTACAGCGAGCGGCCGCCGGTGTGCGTCATCGCGCCGGCGACCTTGATCTTGCCGGCGCCGGCGCGCGCGATGGTGCGCGTCGCGGCGGCCGCGTCCAGCAGCGCCGCTTCCGAGATGTCGTCCGAATACGCGAACGCGGTCTTGTCGCCGGAGATGGCGCGCACGCCGACGCCCTGGTCGATCGAGAAGCTGCCGGTCTTGACGATGCCCTCTTCCAGGCTCCAGCCTTCGTTCTTGGTGAACTGGAAGTACAAGTCGGCGTAATCAACCTTGTGCGTGAACATCGTGCCCAGCGTCTTGAGCAGCTTGGCTTCGTCCAGCCCGAACGGCGTCAGCAGGATGTCGCGCGCCACGGCCAGGGTGGACAGGTTGGGTTCAAATGGTTTCATGATGATGTTTTCTATGGGGATGAGTTACATGGTGCGGTGCTTGAGCGCAGGCAGGCTCTGGCGCACGCCGTCCATGAACACCGGATCGATGTCGCCGTGCACCACGCCCTCGCCTTCGGCCAGCACGCTCTTGACCGTGCCCCACGGGTCGATCAGCATGCTGTGGCCCCAGGTGCGGCGGCCGTTCGGATGGATGCCGCCCTGCGCCGCCGCCAGCACGTAGCACTGGTTTTCGATGGCGCGCGCGCGCAGCAGGATTTCCCAGTGCGCCATGCCGGTGGTGTAGGTAAACGCGGCCGGCACCACGATCAGCGCGACCGGGCCCATGGCGCGGAACAGTTCCGGGAAGCGCAGGTCGTAGCAGACCGACATGCCGACCTTGCCGAACGGCGCTTCGATCACGCCGACGTTCTTGCCCGGCACGATGGTCTTCGATTCATTGTAGGACTCGGTGCCCTTGCTGAAGCCGAACAGGTGGATCTTGTCGTAGCGGCCCACGTGCTCGCCCCGGGCGTTGTACACCAGCGTGGTGTTGACGACTTTTTCCGGATCGTCGGAGGCCAGCGGCAGGGTGCCGCCGATCAGCCAGATCTCCAGCTCGCGCGCCAGCGCCGACATGAAGTCCTGGATCGGCCCCTGGCCCAGCGGCTCGGCCACGGCGACCTTGTCGGTGTCGCTGAGGCCCATGATGGCCCAGTATTCCGGCAGCAGCACCAGCTTGGCGCCGGTGCCGGCCGCTTCGGTGACCAGGCGGCGCGCGGTGGCGATGTTGTCCGTCACGGACGGCGAGGAAATCATTTGTACTGCGGCGACTGTGTTGTTCATGGCATTCCCGTTCAATTAATTCATGCCCTTGGGCCCGGCAGGCGGCTCGGCCTTGGCGGCGTCCAGCTTGGCGACCACCGGCGCCTTCCACGGCCCGGTCACCTGCATATGATAGGTCAGTGCCTTCATCACCGGCGCACTGAGGAACAGCTGGGCCAGGAAGCTGCCCAGCCCGATCACCGGGTTGACCGCCAGCGCATACACCAGCGGCGCCGTGCCGAGATTGACCTCCGGTATCACCACCACATGCAGGTTGGTGGTTTCGTTGGCGATGTCGGCGGTGCCGTCCATTAATACGGTCGCGGCCACGCCGTGCATTTTCAAGTTCTCGGTCTTGACGATGCCGCGGTTGATGGCGGCGTTGGCGGTGATGCCGTCGAACGCCAGGCCTTCCGAGAAGACGTCGTGGAAATCCAGCTTGAGCAAGCGCGGCAAGGCTTGCAGGCTGAGCACGCCAAGCAGCTTGGCCGCGCCCGGATCCTGCTTCAGGAACTGGCCTTTTTCCACGTTCATCTTGATGTCGCCCGACAGGCTGGGCAGGTCCAGCGAATACGGCAAGCCCTTCCAGGCGATGTCGCCGTTGAGCGTGCCCTTGCCGCCCTTGACCGTGCCGACGAAGCCGAAGCGCTCCAGCAGCTTGCCGGCGTCGGCGATGTCGAGGTTGAAGTTCAGGCTGGTGTCGTGCGCGCCATCCTTGCTGACCCACTTGCCTGTGCCCTTGAGCTCGCCGTCGGCATTGGCCAGCGACAGCTTGCTGACGCGCCATTCGCGGGCGTTGGCCAGCTGCACATTGTTGGCCTGCAGCTCCAGCCGGCCCAGCGGCTTGTTGAACAGTTCGAAACGGTCGACCACCACGTCCAGCGCCGGGATGGTGGTGGCCGCGCTCTTGCCGTCGAGCAGGTCGACGACGTCGTTCGACGCCGATTCCGGGATCACCAGCGACGACAGGCGCGCCGTCACCTTCCCCAGGCCCTGGCCGGTGGACGGCTCGCTCCACGTCAGGTAGCCGTTGGCCTGGCTGGAGTCGATGCTGGCCTGCCAGACCGACTTCTGGCGGGTGACGCCGACCACCACGTTTTCCAGCTTGCGGTCGCCGATCACCAGTTCGCTGGCGCGCGCGGCCAGGGCGTCCGGCAGCACGTACTGGCCGATGTCCACCGCGTCCGGCGACGCCGGCCCGCTCTCGCCCTTGCCGGCGACGGCGCTGCCGAAGTCCAGCCAGTTGTCGACGTTGAGCGCGCGCAGGCTGATGTTGAAGGCCATGCCGCTGTCCGGTTCCGGCGCCGGCGCGTTGACGCCGATGCCGCCGCGCACCAGCTTCCAGTGCGCCTTGCCGATTTTCTGGCGCTGGTAGCGCGCCGCGATATTGTTGCCGAGGCCGATGCGGATCTCGTCATGCAGCGCGCCGGCGGCGTCGGCGGCCAGGCCGCTGGTCAGCACGAAGCGCACCGGCATCGCATCGGCCGCCGCCTTCTGCACCGGGGCCGGCAGGTCGAGGCCGAGCCCGGCCAGGCTGGAGTCGACCGCCACCACCACCTGGTGGTCGCGCACCGTCACCGTGCCGTTGTAGCGCGTGGCGCCGGAGAAGTGATCGGCCAGGCGCTGCATGGCCGGCATCTGGTAGGTCTTGCGGAAACCGTCGGCGGTGACCATGCCGCCCAGCTTGACGACGATGGCGTTGTCCTTCTGCGTGCCGCCGGTGATCGATACCGGGCCGCCGAGGAAGCTGCCGGACAGCTGGTTCAGGTTGACGCCGCGCTCATTGAATTCGATCTTGCCCTGCGACGATTGCACCACCGGCAAATCGTTCATCAGCGTGATGTCGTTGTTTTGCAGTTGCAGCGTGCCCTGTACCTTGGCGTCGATGATGTGGGACAGCGGCAGCCGCAGGCTGAGCGCCAGCCTGGCGTTGCCGGTGGCCTGGGTTTCGTCGGTGAAGTGCGAGATCCATTCCAGCACCGGGCTGGCCGCCACGTACTTGAGGAATTCCTGCATCGGCGCGGCGGCGTTGCCGTCGATTTCCAGCATCGAGTCGTGGACGGTCAGGTCGGGGATCACCGCCTTGACGCCGGTCAGCGCGGCGCCGCCGGTGGTGGCGGTGTCGCCGCGGATTTCCATGCGGGCGCGCTCGAACACGAAGCTGCCCTTGATGTGCTCGGCCTGCGGCCACAGCGGCAGCGGCTTGCCGTCCTTGCCCAGTTCCTTGCCGTCGAGGTGGTAGTGGCCCGGCGAGTAATTCAACTTGCCTTCGGTCAGCTTGCCGGCCACGCGGAATTCGCCGTGCGCCTTGCCGGCGTCGTGGAAGGGGAAGTGCGCCAGGTCGCCGCGCAGGCGCACCGTGACGTCGCTGGCGACGCCGCCTTCCAGCGCGCCGGTCAGCCAGGCGGTCAGCTCGTGCGGGGTCTGCATCGGCAGGTAGCGGCCGATGCGGTTGACCTGGAAGCCGTTGAGCGTGCCGGTCAGGTCGGCCTTGCCCGGCCCCTTGCCGGCCAGCGGCATGCTGTGCGTGCCTTGCAGCGTGCCGCTCAGGCCCTCCTGCAGGAAGTCCATCGAATCGATCTGCAGCAGCAATTGATTGTTGGCCTCGAACGACCAGCGCGCCTTCAGGTTCAGGCGGTCGAACGGCATGGCCGGTTCGCTGAAGTAGTCCGGCATCTGCAGCACCAGCTGTTCCGAGGCCAGGTTGAAGCTGCCGCCCTTGTCGGTGGCGTCGATCGAGCCGGTCAGGTTGTCGAAGCCGGGTATCGCCGGCAGCGCCACGGTGGCCGGCGTCCTGGCGGTCTTGGGCTGCGCCGGGCGCGCCGGCTGCGGCTTCAGGCCCAGGCCGACCAGGTCGCCCTTGACGCGGTAGGATTGCAAGGCCGGGAAAGCGCCCTGCCATTCGGCGGAGAAATTGCGCAGCAGGCCGCTCGGCGCCATGTCGGCCAGCAGCGCGCGCTGGTGTTCCTTCAGCGGCAGGCGCTCGGCCAGCCCGGCCAGGGTGCGCAGGTCCAGCTGCGGCGCGCGGATCTCGAAGGTCTCGGGCTTGGCGCCGGCGGCGGCGACATAGCGTTCCGACAGCGAGGTCGGCGCCATCGTCAGGCCGTCGCGGGTGGTCAGCGTCAGGTTGCTCAGTTCGATGCTGTGGCCGCGCGCGCCGAAACCGGCCAGCGCGCCTTTCTTCTTCGGCGCCGCCACCGGGCTGACGTCTTCGCGGGCGGCGATGCGGCCGCTCAGCTGCTGCAAGTCCAGCAGCGGCAATTCCTTGCCCAGCACGGCGGAGACGTCGGCCAGGCCGACATCGGCGGTGAACCCGGTCAGGCGCGACTGGTCGAGGCCGACCCAGGCGCGCAGCGAGCCGCTGCCGCTGTTGAGCTCAAACGGATAGTCGACCCAGGGCTTCCATGCGGCCAGGTCGGTGCCGCGGATATCGGCGTAGACCTCGCCCTTCCACATCGACACGTTCGAGATGCGGCTGCCGAAGGC
This sequence comes from Duganella sp. CT11-25, assembly GCF_047302815.1. NCBI lineage: Bacteria > Pseudomonadati > Pseudomonadota > Betaproteobacteria > Burkholderiales > Oxalobacteraceae > Duganella > Duganella sp. CT11-25. The sequence goes on along the minus strand of NZ_JBKBFD010000001.1, from coordinate 5,873,533 downwards.
GGGATGGGTGAAGTCGGCGCGCAGGTCGAGCGGCGCGGCCAGCGCGGCAGGCGGCGTCGCCTTGATGGCGAACTGGTGGTGCAGCCACTGGTTGCGCAGCGCGACGTTGACGTTGTCCAGCGCCAGCGGCGCCGCCCCGCGCAGCTTGTCGGTCCATTGCAGCCGGCCTTCGCGGATGACGATCTCGCGCTGCAACAGCAGCCATTCCAGGCCCTTGCCGTCGCTCGGCTTGTTCAGGTCGATATACACGCCGGCCGCGTACAGCCGGCCGTCGGCCTCGCGCAGCACGTCGAGGTCGGGACGGGACAGCTCCAGCGTATGGAAACGGACGTCGGCCGCCACCACGCTCCACCACGACAGCGTGGCCGACACGCTCGGCAGGCTCAGCGCCTGGCGGCCCTGCTTGTCGTGCAGCACGACGTCGCCCAGGAACAGATTGGGACGGAAACCGTTCCAGGAGGCGTAGATGCGGGAAATGGTGACCGGGTTGCCGACCGCGCGGCTGGCGGCGCGCTCGATATCGCCCTTGTAGTGGTCGATGTTCGGCAGCACCGCGTAGCGCAGCGTCAAGAACAGGATGGTGAAGGCGAAATACAACAGCAGCAACAGCTTGACCGTGAAGCCCAGCACATGGTGGGTGGCCAGGTTGCAGATGCGATAGGCGGCACGAAGCCGGTGCCAGCGCGCGGCCAATGGCCCCTCGCCTGTCACGGTCTCCTCATCTTGTTTTTGCATCAATAAGCTAATAAATCAGGCCATGCGTCAAATAAATCGCTAAACTCGGTTTTCAAGCTGTTCTGCCTGCGGAGCAATTCTACCCCATAGGATGGTCCAAACAGCGCCGGAATGGCTCGATTGCGCCGGATTTACAAGCTTTACACGCCGTTACGAGGAAAACATACTACCCATGACCGCACCGTCCGTCCCCCCTTCCGCCTCGCGTTTTTACCAGCGCTGGCTGGCCGCCGCGCCCGACCGCGCCGCCAAGGCCGATGAATTGGCACAATTATCGCTTGCCCAGCTCGACCTGGCCGGCTATCTGGCAAAAGAATCGCGGGCAGTGCCGGATGGCGCTCCGCCGCTGCCGCTGGTGCGCTCCATGCGCCGGCTGCGCAACCTGCTGGTCTGCGGCCTGATACGGCGCGACCTGGCGGGCAAGGCCAACCTGGCCGAAGTGGTGGAAACCATGACCCGCTTCGCCGACTTCGCCATCCAGCGGCATATGGCCGAGCTGCACGCGGAAATGGTGGCGGCCCACGGCACCCCGGTCGGCCGCGATTCCGGCCAGCCGCAGGAGCTGATGGTGCTGGCCATGGGCAAGCAGGGCGGCGGCGAGCTGAACGTCTCGTCCGACATCGACCTGATCTTCGTCTATCCCGAGGATGGCGACACCGCCGCCGGCCCCGGACAGCGCAGCCTGTCCAACCATGAATTCTTCATCCGCCTGGGCAAGAAACTGATCGCCGCGCTGGCCGAGATCACCGAGGACGGCTACACCTTCCGGGTCGACATGGCGCTGCGGCCGAACGGCGGCTCCGGGCCGCTGGCCGCCAGCCTCAGCATGGTGGAGCAATATTTGATCGTCCAGGGACGCGAGTGGGAGCGCTACGCCTGGGTAAAGGCGCGCGCCGTCACCGGGCGCGCCGAGGATATCGCCGCGCTGGATGCGATTGTGCGGCCCTTCGTGTTCCGCCGCTACCTGGACTTTGGCGTGATTGACGCCATCCGCAATATGCATGCGCAAATCCGCGCCGAGGTCAACCGCCAGGAGCGGCTGCACCCGGACCGCAGCAACAACGTCAAGCTGGGGCGCGGCGGGATCCGCGAGATCGAGTTCCTGGCCCAGGTGTTCCAGCTGATCCGCGGCGGCCGCGACGCCGCCCTGCGCGACCGCTCGACCCGCACCACGCTGCGCATTATCGCCGAGAAAAACCTGCTAAGCCACGCCATCGTCTATCAACTGCTGGCTTCCTACACCTTCCTGCGCAACCTCGAGCACCGCCTGCAGTACCTCGACGACGCCCAGACCCACACCCTGCCGGCCAACGACGCCGACCGCCTGACGGTGGCGCGGATGATGGGCCTGGCCGACGTGCCGACGCTGCTGGCCCAGCTGGAAGCGCACCGCCAATTCGTCGCCGGCCAGTTCGATGAAATGTTTTCCGACAAGACCAACGGCGGCGAACACGACATCAATCCGCAATCCAGCAACGAATGCGCCGATCCGGACAACCGCGAAGCCATGGTGGCGCGCTTTGCCGCGCTCGGCTTCGACGACCCGGAAGGCGCGGCCAAGCGCCTGATCGCCACCTGGCAGGCGCCGCGCCTGCAGTCGCTGCCGGAGGCCAGCCGCAACCGCCTGCTGGGACTGGTCAACGCGGCGCTGCCGCTGATCATCCAGGCATCCAACGAATCGAGCGGCGGCAACCAGCAAGCCACGCTGGGCCGGCTGCTGGATTTCCTGGAAGCGATCGCGCGCCGTTCCGCCTACCTGTCGCTGCTGACCGAGTATCCGCACACGCTGGCGCGCGTGATCCGCATGGTGCACGCCAGCGGCTGGGCCGCGCAATTCCTCAGCCAGCACCCGATCCTGCTGGACGAGCTGCTGGACGACCGCGTCCGCAACGCCGTGTTTGACCCGGTGGCGCTGGCCGCCGACCTGGAACGGCAGCTGGGCGCGGCGCCCGGCGACACCGAGCGCCAGATGGACATCCTGCGCGAGATCCACCACGCCCAGCTGTTCCACCTGCTGGCGCAGGACCTGGCCGGCGACCTGACGGTGGAAAAGCTGGCCGACCACCTGTCGGCGCTGGCCGACACCATCGTCGCCGCCGCCATCACGGCGGTGTGGCGGACGGTGGCCACGCGCCACCGCGAGGTGCCGCAATTCGCCGTCATCGCGTACGGCAAGCTGGGCGGCAAGGAGCTGGGCTATGTGTCCGACCTCGACGTGATCTTCCTGTACGACGACGCCGACCAGGAGGCGCCGGCCCAGTACGCCAAGCTGGCGCAGCGCTTCATTACCTGGATGACATCGCACACCTCGGCCGGCATCCTGTTCGACATCGACACCGCGCTGCGCCCGGACGGCGCCAGCGGCATGCTGGTGTCGACCGTGTCGGCGTTCGAGAAATACCAGAGCAACTCGGCCTGGGTGTGGGAACACCAGGCGCTGACCCGCGCCCGCTTCTGCGCCGGCGACGCCGCCATCGGCCAGCGTTTCGAGCAGATCCGCGAGGCGGTGCTGCGCAAGGAACGCCCGGCCGACGGCCCGCTCAAGCAGGAAGTGCTGGCCATGCGCAAGCGCATGTATGACGCCAAGCCCAACCATACCGAGCTGTTCGACCTGAAACAGGATCCGGGCGGCATGATCGACATCGAGTTCATCGTCCAGTTCCTGGTCCTGCAGCACGCGGCGGCCTGGCCCCAGTTGACGGCCAACGCCGGCAATATCGCCCTGCTCAAGCTGTGCGGCGAGCTGGGCCTGATCGACGCCGGACTGGCCGCCCGCGTCGGCGACGCCTACCGCCAGTTGCGCAAACTGCAACACCAGCTGCGCCTGCAAGGCCAGGACCTGGCGCGCGTCGATCCGGCGCTGGTGGCCGCGCATGCGGCGCAAGTGTCGGCCTTATGGACCAGTATCTTCGGCGTTGACGTTGCTTCTTAACAACAGTGTATTTTTTGAATCTCTGTCTTTGGGAACAGCAGGAATCAAGTGCAGTACTATTGTTATCCATAATCAAAAGAGCGCACCGCGCCATCGTTATCCAACTTAACCAGGAGGTGATATGAAAGCATTATTCGGCGCCGCGGCTTTAAGCCTGAGCTTGTTTGCTATGTCGTCAACCGTATGGGCGGCGGATAAGGGCAGCAAGGAAGAAGCTGTCGCGATGGTCAAGAAAGCGGTCGCACTGATTAAATCCGATGGCAAGGAAAAAGCCTTTGCCGCCATTTCCGATCCGGCCAATACGACTTTCCATGATCGCGATTTATATATTTATGTCTACGATTTAAATGGCGTGGCAGTTGCTCATGGTAACAATCCTAAAATGGTGGGCAAGCCCTTAATCGGCCTCAAGGATAATGAAGGCAAGCCCATGATTAAAGAAATGGTGGACGTGGCGAAAACCAAGGGCAGCGGCTGGGTGGATTTTAAATGGCCCAATCCCGTGACCAAGGCGGTCGAATCCAAATCCGGCTATGTCGAAAAGATCGATGATCTGCTGGTGGGCTCGGGCATCTACAAATAAGCCAGGCTCCGCCCTCCAGGCCGGGATGCGTCCCGGCTTTTTTTCGTCCCTGCCCTTGGCGCATGCCAGAAATTAGCATGTAAATGCTAAAAAAAAGCGTGAACCGACGTGGAACTCTCGGGCTACCTCTTCTGTCTATTCACGGTGACAAACCGGTAATCCATGAATAAACATACCAAGGAGTGGATAATGATGAGAGAAACCTCGCTGGCCCGCACGATACGCATGATCTGCATCGGCGGCATGGCCTGCGGCTTACCCGCCGCGATGGCCCAGGAAACTTCTGAACCCGTACAGAAAGTGCTGATAACCGGCTCCCGCATTGCCTCACCGGCGGCGGAATCGCCATCGCCGTTGCAAATATTAAGCGCGGCCGATATTGCCGCGTCGGGTGCTACTAATCTGCAAGATTTACTGCAAAAAAACCCCACCATGGGCACGCCGACTTTAAGCCGGGGCAATTCCAATTTCCTGACCTCGAGCGGCGGGGTTTCCACCGTTAATCTGCGCAATCTCGGCGATTCGCGCACGCTGGTATTGGTCAATGGCCGCCGCTTTGTTTCCGGGGTACCCGGCGATAGCGCGGTCGACCTGAATACCATTCCGACGGATTTTATCGACAGGGTGGAATTATTAACCGGCGGCGCATCGGCCACCTATGGTTCGGATGCCGTGGCGGGGGTGGTAAATATTATCTTGAAGAAAAACTTTAATGGCGTGCTGCTGGATGCGCAAACGGGCAAGAGCAACGAGAACGACGACTTCAAGAAGAAACTGGCGCTCACCTTCGGCGTCACCAGCGGCGACGGCGCCAGCAACATCATGGGCCATTTCGGCTATTCGAAACAGGGAGCGGTCTACTCGCGCGACCGCGCCTTCGCGGCCATCGACCAGACTTCCGCCATCACCCAGGGCCATCCGGAACTGGCTTTCGTGCCGCGCATCCCCAACTTTTCCGGCTATGCGCCGCAGGGCCGCTTCTTCGGCGACAGCGAGGATTTCACCTATGATGCAAATAACAATATTATTCCATGGAACCAGAACGGCGCGCCCGGCACCGGCGCCGGCGCCACCGGCTTCAACCGTTCGGCCTACCGGCTGATCGCCGTGCCGACCGAGCGCTACCTGTTCGCCACCAACGGCAACTGGGCCTTCAGGGACAATCTCAGCGCCTTTTTCGAGGGCACGTATGCCTCGACCAAGGTCGATACCCATATCGAGCCCTTCGCGCTCGGCTCGGATCAGGTCTACGCCAGCGGCCAGGTGCCGGCCGCCTCGCTGGTCAACGGCGTGCTGGTCAGGAATCCGCTGGTGCCCGCCTACCTGTACGACCGCATCAGCGATACCGACGGCGACGGCGTGCCGGACTATTTCTTCACCCGCCGGCTGTCGGAATTCGGTCCCAGGCAGGCCACCGTGGACCGCGACACCTTCCGCCTGGCGACCGGCCTGAAGGGCAACTTCCGGGACTGGAACTATGAAACCTACATCGCCTACGGCAAGACCAAGGAGGCGCAGAATTCCAGCGGCCAGGTCAACGTGATGAGTTTGCGCAACGCGCTGGAAGCCATCCCCGGCGCCGGCGGCACGCCGGTCTGCCGCGACGCCAACGCCGTGGCCGAAGGCTGCGTGCCGATCAGCCTGTTCGGCTACAACAGCATCACGCCGGCCGCGCTCAAGTATGTGACCGCCCCCGGTTCGCTGCAGACCGCCATCACGCAAAAACTGGCGGGCGGCTCGGTCACCGGCGAGGTGCCGGGCCTGGCGGCCGGCCGCATCGGCATCGCCGCCGGCTTCGAGTGGCGCGACGAGGATTCCAGCGCGATTCCCGATCCGCTGACGCAGTCCGGCCTGAACGCCGGCAACGCCCTGCCCCCGACGTTCGGCAACTTCACCGTGCGCGAAGCGTTCGTCGAGGCCCGCGTGCCGCTGCTCAAGGAGCGCCCCTTCGCACGCGAGCTGAGCTTCCTCGGCACCTTCCGCCACGGCGACTATTCGACGGTCGGCAGCACCAACAGCTGGAACGCCGGGCTGGAGTGGGCGATCACCTCCGACTTCAAGCTGCGCGGCACGCGCGCGCAATCGACCCGCGCCCCCAATATCAACGAGCTGTACCAGGCCCCCAGCCAGGACTTCCCCACCGGCCTGGTCGATCCCTGCGAGGGCATCCTGATCAGCGACGCCAGCCCGCTGGGCGTCAACTGCCGCAACGCGCCCGGCGTCGCCGCCAACATGACCGCCAACGGCGGCGTCTTCACGCTGAACCAGGCCGACCAGCAGGGCATCAGCGGCTACAACCGCGGCAATCCCGACCTGAAGGCGGAAAAAGGCCGCTCGACCACGATCGGGCTGGTGGTCACGCCGCGCTCGGTGCCGATGCTGCGCCGCTTCACCTTCACGGCCGATTACTTCAACATCAAGATCGCCGACGCCATCGTGCCCACCGACCGCCAGTACGCGCTGGACCAGTGCTACAACCAGGGCAATCCGGCCTTCTGCGCTTTCATCACGCGGCGGCCGGCGCAGGTGGGCAACCTCAGCGCCGGCTCGATCCAGTACAGCGACGTCGCCGTCGCCAACAGCGGCGGCTTCGGCACCGAGGGCGTGGACCTGACGGCGTCGTGGTCCGGCCAGGCCGGGCCGGGCAACCTCAGCGGCCACCTGGCCTACACCTGGCTGCGCGACCTGTGGCAGAAGGCCACGCCGGAGGCGGAAAAAAATACCGACACCGGGGAAATCACGGCCGGCAACGTCAATGCGCCGCGCAACCGCGCCTCGTTGAGCCTGGCGTACAAATGGCGCGATCTCGGCCTCAACTGGACCGCCACCTACACCGGGCCGGTGGCGCTGGACGACCAGTTCCTGAAGAGCCTGAGCATCGCGCCCGGCACGGTCGGGGTCGGCTCGCGCACCTACAACGACTTCCAGTTGACCTACGACCTGCGCAAGTCGGCGCAGCTCTACCTGGGCATCGACAACGCCTTCAACAGCAAGCCGCCGCCCATCATCAGCGGCCTGCCCGGCAACGTCACCGGCACCGAAACCGACACCTCGACCTACGACGCCATCGGCCGGCGCTACTACCTCGGGCTGCGGCTGACGCTGTAGCGCCGATACAATACGTTACCGATACAGTGTTGTTTTTACATGCTTTCCCCATGTAATTATTGGCAATTTTTCCGATCTGCTAAATATAATCAAAGTGCGTTCACAAGATCTGTAACGCAAATAAATGCCCATGGGTAATTATATAAAAGCACAATCGGGAGCTAGAGTTGAAAAAAATCGCACTGAAACAGGGCGTTATCGCGGTCGCGTTAACGCTCGCATCGTCCCACGTGGTACTGGCGCAAGACACCGACGCGGCGGGTAAGCCGCTGGAAAAAGTCGTCATCACCGGTTCCAACCTGAAACGCATCGACACCGAAACGGCGACCCCGGTCCAGATCCTGCGCCGCGAGGACATCAACCGCCTCGGCGTCAATTCGGTGCGCGACATGATCGACACCCTGACCTCGGCCACCAGCAGCCTGTCCGACATCGGCGGCTCGAACTCCTTCGCCAGCGGCGCCTCGTCGGCCTCGCTGCGCAACCTCGGCAAGCAATCGACGCTGATCCTGCTGAACTCGCGCCGCGTCGCGCCGTATGCGCTGGCCGACTACAACGAAGTGTTCACCAACCTCGACGCGCTGCCGCTGGACGCCATCGACCGCATCGAGGTGCTGCGCAACGGCGGCTCGGCCGTCTACGGCTCGGACGCGGTGGCCGGCGTGATCAACATCATCACCCGCAACGACTTCCAGGGCGTGCAAGTGCGCGCCAACTACCAGCAATCGGTGGCCAACGAACAGTTCAACACCAAGACCGCCAGCATCACCGCCGGCTTCGGCGACTACGGCAAGGATGGCTACAATGTGCTGGCCAACGTCGAGGTGTTCCGGCGCGGCAGCGTGATCTGGCGCGACGTGCTCGACGACATGAATCCGGCCTACGGCAACAAGTTCACGGCGGTGGCGCCGAAGAGCGGCGCCATGTTCGGCAACCGCGGCGCGCCGTCCACCTTCAGCTATCCGGGCAACTTCATCGGCCAGGGCCCGGTCCCGGGCTGCACCACGCTCAACGCCGCCGGCCAGTGCGTGTACGACCGCTTCGCCCGCTTCGAAGCCGTCCCCAAGGCCGACCGCGTCAACGCGCTGGTGTCCGGCAAGCTCAACCTGGGCAACGGCACCGAAGGCTATGCCGAAGCGCTGTACTCCAAGACCAAGACCGACTACATCACCGCCGCCGGCACCTACGGCTCGACCAACCCGGACACCATCTGGGGCAATCCGGGCACCGGCCAGGGCAAGCTGTTCGGCTACCGCTTCCTGTCGCCGGACTCGCCGCTCAACACCACCGGCGAGCCGCTGGAACTGCGCTACCGCTATGCCGACGCGCCGGCCGGCAATCCGAACGACAGCGACCAGTACCGCGTGCTGACCGGCCTGCGCGGCCAGCTGGGCGGCAAGTACGACTGGGATACCGCGATCGGCGTCATGGGCAGCAAGACCAAGTCGCGCAGCTACGGCACGATCAGCGACAGCGGCTTCAAGGCCGTCATCGGCGACTACACCAAGACGCTGGCCGGCAATGCGGATTGCGAAGCGAATTTCCCCGGCTATTGCGAATACACGGCCGCCGATCCGAATTTCTTCAACCACGGCTACAAACTGGGCCAGGTCAACTCGCCTGAGGTCCTCAAGCAGCTGTTCCCGGAACAGGGCTACGACGGCAAGATCACCCAGTACTTCATCGACGGCAAGATCACCGGCGAAGTCGGCGCCATCGGCGTGGCGGTGGGCGGCGAGGTGCGTCACGAGAAATTCAACATCACGCCGACCGCCAACCTGCTGAGCGGCGACATCGTCGGCTACGGCGTGGCCACGGCGGACGCCAGCCGCACCACCGAGGCCATCTTCTCCGAGGTCAACCTGCCCGTGACCAGGCAGCTGGAACTGGTCGGCGCCGCCCGCATCGACAAGATGCCGGGCTTCAAGGCCCACGCCTCGCCCAAGGTCGCGGCCCGCTTCGAAGCCACGCCCGCGCTGCTGTTCCGCGCCACGTACGAAGGCGGCTTCCGCGCGCCCAACCTGACCGAGAGCGCGCAGTCGAGCAAGTTCGCGTTCGACAACGGCGTGACCGATCCGAAGCGCTGCAACCAGGCCCAGGCGCTGGCCGGCGACCTGCGCACGGCGGCCAACGCGCTGCCGTCCAGCGATCCCAACCAGGCGCTGCAACTGGCGCGCGCCGACACCGTCGAGCAGAACGAGTGCTCGGGCGGCGTGGCCAGCATCGTGCGCAACAATCCGAACCTGAAGCCGGAAACCACGCGCAGCGCCACGGTCGGTTTCGTCATCGAGCCGGTCAAGGGCACCAGCCTGTCGCTGGACTACTGGCACATCGAACGCAAGGATGAAATCGGCCTGAAGTCGACCAACGACCTGCTGGCGGCGGAAGCCGACCAGGCGCCGGGCGTGGTCAATCGCCAGCCGCTGTCGCAGGACAAGAGCTTCACCGCGGCCGAACAGGCCAAGTACGGCGTGACCGCCGGGCCGCTGGCCTCGACCTCGGGACGGTTCGAGAACGTCTCGCGCACCAAGACCAGCGGCGTCGACCTGGGCGGCAGCTCGCGCTTCGACACCCGCTATGGCCGCCTGGACCTCGGCGCCAACGCCACCTACCTGCTGGACCTGAAGAACTTCAGCTCGACGCTGAACGACTACGGCGACAACCTGGCCGGCCGCTACGGCTATTCGAAGATGGTGGCCAACATCAGCGCGACGCTGCAGACCGGCAAGATCAGCAACAACCTGCGCCTGGTCTACAACAGCAAAACCTCGCTGAACACCGACTACTTCGACGACAGCTACACCTCGGAAGGCTGCACCGCCAAGAAGTGGAACGCTGACGAGTGCCAGGTCAAGGCCTACAAGCGGCTGGACTACAACCTGGCCTACAGCGGCATCAAGGACCTGACGCTGTCGCTGTACGTGCGCAACCTGACCAACCGCCGTCCGCCGGTGGACCTGCGTGCCTTCAACAGCGACGGTGGCGGCGTGATTCCGCAAAGTACCGAAGACGTCCAGGGCCGCGTGGTGCGCGTGACCGCGGAATACAAGTTCCGTTAATCGCGAACTCAACGCAATAAAAAACCCCTCATGTGGCCTTGTGGCGGCCTTGGCCGTCACATGCGCACATGAGGGGTTTTTTTTGTCCGGCTAAAACGCTTACTTCGCGGTCATCAGTGCAACGGTGGTGTCCAGCATGCGGTTCGAGAAGCCCCACTCATTGTCGTACCACGACGAGACCTTGACCAGGCGGCCCGACACTTTGGTCAGGGTCGAGTCGAAGTTCGACGAGGCAGGATTGTGGTTGAAGTCGATCGACACCAGCGGTTCGGTCTGGTAGGTCAGCACTTCCTTCAGCGCGCCTTCGGCGGCGGCCTTCATCAGCGCGTTGACTTCGTCCACCGTCGTGTCGCGCTTGGCGATGAACGACAGGTCGACCAGCGACACGTTGATGGTCGGCACGCGGATCGCGAAACCGTCCAGCTTGCCGTTCAGCTCAGGCAGCACCAGGCCGACCGCGGCGGCGGCGCCGGTCTTGGTCGGGATCATGCTCATGGTGGCCGAACGGGCGCGGCGCAGGTCTTCGTGCATCACGTCGCTCAGCACCTGGTCGTTGGTGTAGGCGTGAATCGTCGTCATCAGGCCGGTTTCCACGCCGATGGCGTCGTTCAGCGGCTTGACCAGCGGCGCCAGGCAGTTGGTGGTGCACGAGGCGTTCGAGATCACGGTGTCGGTAGCCTTCAGCACGTGCTGGTTGACGCCGTACACGATGGTGGCGTCGACATCCTTGCCGCCCGGTGCGGAGATGATGACTTTCTTGGCGCCGCCCTTCAAGTGAGCCGAAGCCTTCTCTTTGGTGGTGAAGAAACCGGTGCACTCCAGCACCACGTCCACGCCCAGGTCGCCCCATGGGATTTCCGCCGGGTTGCGCTGTGCGAACACGCGAATCACGTCGCCGTTCACGATCATGTTGTCGCCGTCGACCGTCACGGTGCCAGGGAACTTGCCGTGGGCGGTGTCGTAGCGGGTCAGGTGGGCGTTCGACTTGGCATCGCCCAGGTCGTTGATCGCAACGATCTGGATGTCTTGTTTCTTGCCGCCTTCGTAGAAAGCGCGCAGCACATTGCGGCCGATGCGGCCATAACCATTGATTGCAACTTTGATCGTCATACTTTGCTCCTGATTAGAAATATAGGTAATGCAACAAGCAATTATAGATTAAGCAATGACAGATTTGACTTTCGCCACCACGTTTTCCACCGTGAAGCCGAAGTGCTTGAACAGCACGCCTGCCGGAGCCGATTCACCGAAGGTATCGATGCCGACAACAGCGCCTTCCAGACCAACGTATTTGTACCAGAAATCGGTTACGCCGGCTTCGATTGCCACACGTGGCACGCCTTTGGTCAACACGCTGGCCTTGTAAGCGGCGTCTTGACGGTCAAATACATCGGTCGACGGCATCGACACCACGCGCGCGGCGATGCCTTCGGCCGCCAGCGCGGAGGCGGCGGCCTGGGCCAGTTCGATTTCCGAACCGGTGGCGATCAGCGTCACCTTGGCGTCGGCGGCCTCGGCCAGCACGTAGCCGCCGCGCGCGATGTCGGCGATCTGCTGGGCCGAACGATCCTGGTATGGCAGGTTCTGGCGCGAGAAGATCAGCGTCGACGGACCGGCCTTGCGCTTGACCGCTGCGCCCCATGCCACCATCGATTCGGTGGTGTCGCATGGGCGCCAGTTGTCCAGGTTGGGGATCAGGCGCATCGACGAGATGTGCTCGACCGACTGGTGGGTCGGGCCGTCTTCGCCCAGGCCGATCGAATCGTGGGTGAACACGAAGATCGAGCGCAGCTTCATCAGCGCGGCCATGCGCAGCGCGTTGCGGCTGTAGTCGGAGAAGGTCAGGAAGGTCGCGCCGAACGGGATGTAGCCGCCGTGCAGCGTGATGCCGTTCATGATGGCCGACATGCCGAATTCGCGCACGCCGTAGTTGATATGGTTGCCCGGCTTGCCGGAACGCAGCGCGACGCACTCTTTCCAGTTGGTCAGGTTGGAGCCGGTCAGGTCGGCCGAGCCGCCCAGGAATTCCGGCAGCACCGGCGCCAGCGCCTGGATCGCGTTCTGGCTGGCCTTGCGGGTGGCGATGTTTTCTTTCTTCTCGACCGTGGCGGCGATGCCGGCGGCCAGCGTGGCATCGAACGAGGCCGGCAGGTCGCCCGCCATGCGGCGGCTCAGTTCCGCCGCTTGCGCCGGGAACTCCGCGCTATATTCGGCGAACTTCGCGCTCCATGCGGCTTCCCGCGCGGCGCCGGCGGCTTTCGCATCCCACGCGCCATACACGTCGGCAGGGATCTCGAACGGTGCGGCGCTCCAGCCGATGTATTCGCGGACGGCGGCGACTTCCTTGTCGCCCAGCGCGGCGCCGTGCACCTTGTCGCCACCCTGCAGGTTGGGCGAACCCTTGCCGATGACGGTCTTGCAGCAGATCAGGGTCGGCTTGCTGGCGCTCTTGGCAGCGGCGATCGCGGCGGCGACGGCAGCGACGTCGTGGCCGTCGACGGCGCGGATCACGTTCCAGCCGTAGGCTTCGAAGCGGGCCGGGGTGTCGTCGGTGAACCAGCCTTCGACCTTGCCGTCGATGGAGATGCCGTTGTCGTCGTACAGCGCGATCAGCTTGTTCAGGCCCAGGGTGCCGGCCAGCGCGCACACTTCGTGCGAAATGCCTTCCATCAGGCAGCCATCGCCGACGAAAGCGTAGGTGTAGTGGTTGACGATGTCAAAGCCTGGCTGGTTGAATTCGCTCGCCAGCAGGTACTCGGACAGCGCCATGCCGACCGCGTTGGCGATGCCCTGGCCCAGCGGACCGGTGGTGGTTTCCACGCCCGGGGTGACGTCGACTTCCGGGTGGCCCGGGGTCTTCGAGTGCATCTGGCGGAACGACTTGATGTCGTCCATGGTCACGGCATAGCCGCTCAGGTGCAGCAGCGCGTAGTGCAGCATCGAACCGTGGCCGTTGGACAGCAGGAAGCGGTCGCGGTTCACCCATTTCGGATTGGCCGGGTTGTGGCTGTAATGGCCATTCCACAGCGCAACGGCGATCTCGGCCATGCCCATCGGCATGCCTGGGTGGCCGGAATTGGCCTTCTGGACGGCGTCCATTGCCAGCGCGCGGATCGCGTTAGCCATTTGGGTGGTTGGGAGCGTAGAAGTCATCGTAGGTCTATCACGAAAGTATGGAAACTGGGCGCAAGTGGCAAGGGCCGGCGTTTGCTGAGCCCATTATTTTACCAGACCGGGGCATGCACCATTTAAAATTGCATGACTTAACTGACCGGATACCGCGCATGCCCCGCTTCTTTTGCCCCCAGCCCCTGGCCATCGGCCAGATCATCACCCTGCCCGAACCGGTCGCCCACCATATACAAGTGCTGCGCCTGGCGCCGGGCGAGTTGATCACGGTGTTCAACGGCGACGGCGGCGAGTACAGCGCGACGCTGACGCAGATCGAGCGGCGCAGCGTCAGCGCCGAGATCAAGGCGCACCACGCGCGCGAGGTCGAGCTGCCGTTCGCCGTGACGCTGGCGCAAGCCCTGCCCGAGGGCAGCAAGATGGACTGGATCATCGAAAAAGCCATCGAACTGGGCGTGACCGGCTTCCAGCCGCTGGCGGCGCAGCGCTGCGTGGTGCGGCTGTCGGCCGAGCGCGCGGAAAAGAAGATGGGCCACTGGCAGGGCATCATCGAATCGGCCTCCGAGCAGAGCGGCCGCAACCGGCTGGCCCGGCTGGCCCCGCTGCAGGACTATAAGCAGTGGATCACCCAGCAGGACATGCACCGCCGCATCATCCTGACGCCGCGCGCCCAGCAGTCCTTGCCGGACTGGGCGCGCCACCAGGGCCCGCAGGCGGTGACGCTGGTGATCGGCCCCGAGGGCGGCCTGACCGAGGCCGAGGAAAACGAAGCGCTGCGCCATGGTGCGTTGGCGCTCGCAATTGGGCCGCGCATCCTGCGCACCGAGACCGCCGCCCTGGCCGCCGTCGCGGCGCTGAGCGGCCTATGGGGCGGGATGTAATAAAATATGTAACGGTTTGTATCTGCAATGTAACAAAATATTTCTTCGTGTACAACTATTGATGTAGTTTCATGCTTGCATGCATTTTGCTAGGAAGAGGGAACGCTATAATTTTTTTCATAGCCCGCCCTTTCCTAACATCACATCAATAGTAGACATAAATGCAAAATTCTAGCGTGGCGCCATCGGAACTGGCGATTCTGGAGACTGCGGCTGTCCAGGCCGCCCAAGCCGGCAAGGAAGACGACGCGGGCCGCATGTGGGCCCGCATCCTGGAACTCAATCCGCAACATGCGCCGGCGCTCGGCTGGCTGGGCAAGCGCGCCTTCCGCTACGGCGACCACGCCACCGCGCGCCGCGCCTTCGAGCGCCTGGTGCGGGCCGACCGGGACGATCCGCAAAACTGGATCAGCCTGGCGCTGGCCTGCCAGGCGCAGAAAGACGAAGCGGCGGAGGAAACCGCCATCCACAACGCCCTGGTGGCCGACCCGTCCCATATGGTGGCGCTGATCCTGCGCGCCAACCTGCTCGAGCGCCAGGGCAAGACCCACCAATCGGCCTCGGTGTACGGCGCCGTCGCGCAGGTGGCGCCGCCGCTGGCCCAGCTGGAGCCGGGCATGCGCGACGCGGTCGAGCACGCGTTCCAGTATTTCGACAACTATCAGGCCGGCTTCGGCCGCTTCATCGATAACTTCCTCGACCAGCAGTACCAGCAACACCGTGGCGAAGACTTGCGGCGCTTCCGGGAATCGATCGACATCATGGTCGGCCGCAAGCGCCGCTACGATTCGCAGTCGATGCTGTACCACTATCCGGGTTTGTTGCCGCGAGCGTTCTTCCCGCGCGCCGAGTTCCCGTGGCTGGACGCGATCGAGGCCGGCACCGACGCCATCCGCGACGAATTCCTGCACGTGCTGCGCACCGAGGATGGCTTCACGCCCTACCTGACCCATGCGGACGATGTGCCGCACAACCAGTTCGCCGAACTGAACAACTCGCCGCGCTGGAGCGCCTTCCACCTGCACAAGGACGGCAAGCCGGTGCCTGAAAACGCCGCCAGATGCCCGGCGACGATGGCGCTGCTGGGCGGCGCGCCGCAGCCGGACCAGCCCGGCCGCACGCCGACCGCGATGTTCTCGTTGCTCAAGCCGAAGACGCGGATACCGGCCCACGTCGGCGTCAGCAACACGCGCCTGGTGACGCACCTGCCGCTGATCGTGCCGCCGGACTGCGGTTTCCGCGTCGGCAACGAAACGCGCAGCTGGCAGCCGGGCCAAGCCTGGGTATTCGATGATACCATCGAGCATGAAGCGTGGAACGACAGCGACCAGTTGCGCGTGGTGCTCATTTTCGACATCTGGCACCCGCAGCTGACGCTGGCCGAACGCGCCATGATCACGGAAATGACCCGCGCCATCCACGCCTTCAAAAGCGCCGATGGCGGTTTCGACCTTTAGGCAATGACTACACACAATCCGAACGCGGCGGCGGCACGCACCCACTTTGAACAACTGACCCGCGGGGGCCAAGGCGGGCCGCAAGCCTGGTTCGGATTGTCGCAAGCGTGCCAGGCGCTGGGCGACATCAAGGCGGCGCTGGCCGCCATCGAGCACGCGCTGGACGCCCAGCCGGACAATCTTCAACTATTGCTGATCAAGGGTGACTTGCTGGCGGCGGATGGCAACACCGTCGCCGCCGCGGCGTTCTACCGCACCGTGTTGAAAGCGGCGCCGCCGGACGACGAACTGCCGCCCGTGGTGCGCGCGCACCTGGTGCGCGCCCGCGCCACCTGCGAGCAGTACGCGCGCCAGTTCGAAGGCCAGTTGATGCAGCGGCTGAACCAGGCGGGGCTGGACGACGATGCCGGCAGCGCGCGCTTCAATCACTCGCTGGACCTGCTACTGGGCCGCAAGGAAATCTTCCCGCAGCAGCCGCGCCTGTATTATTTTCCCGGCCTGGCGCCAACGCAATTCTTCGACCGCGCAGCCTTTCCCTGGCTGGACGCGGTCGAGGCGGCCACCGACGACATCCGCGCCGAGCTGCTGCAAGTGCTGCAGGACGACGCCGCCTTCGAACCCTACATCAAGCCCGACCCCAAGCTGCCCGCGCTCAACCGCGGCGGCCTGCACAACAACCGCGACTGGAGCGCCTTCTATTTGTGGCGCAACGGCGAAGCGGTGGCGGAGAATGCCGCGCGCTGCCCGAAAACGCTGGCCGCGCTGGCCGGCGTGCCGATGACCGAAGTGCCGGGACGCGCGCCCACCATCCTGTTCTCGATGATGCGGCCGGGCGCGCACATCCCCCCCCACACCGGCATCCTCAACACCCGCCTGATCTGCCACCTGCCGCTGATCGTACCGCCCGGCTGCTCGCTGCGGGTCGGCAACGAGACGCGCAGCTGGCAGGAAGGCAAGGCCTGGGTATTCGACGACAGCATCGAGCACGAAGCCTGGAACACCAGCGACCAGACGCGCGTGATCCTGCTGTTCGAGACGTGGCGGCCGGAGCTCACTGAAAAAGAGCGGACGCTGGTGAGCACGATGCTGGGCGCCATCGACGCCGGCAGCGACTGGGAAACCTGAGCTAACAGCGCTGAACTAAAAAAAACGGGCAAAAAAAAAGCGGCGGGTGGTGAGACCCGCCGCTTTTTACTGCATGACGCCGATTAGAACTTGGCGGTCAGGTTCATGAACAGCTTACGACCCAGCGCGTCGTACATCGACGGGAAGGTGTTGCCGTTACCCTGGCCGGTGCCATATTTCGACGTGATCGGTGGATCGCGGTCGAACATATTGTTCATGCCGGCGGTCAGGCTGATCTTCTTATTGAAGTAATAAGTGCCTGCCAGATCGAAGTAGTTAGCCGACGCGAAGTGGGATTCGGCAGCCATAGGGGTGCCGTTCAGCTGCGGGTTGCTGCTGGTGGTTTCGATGTCCACGCCTTGGAAGTAGCGCCAGGTCAGAGCCAGGTCGACACTCCATGGGGTGTTCCAGTTGCCACGCAGCTTGTGACGCCATTTCGGACGCGGCTGGCCGCACTTGCCGGCGCCGTTGTACAGGCCTGCGCAATTGTACGAGCCTTCGCCCGGTAGTTCTTCCACTTCATACGACTTCAGCTTGGTGCCGTTCATGGTCAGGCCCATGGTGCCCAGGTCGCCCACGCGCTGGCCGTAGCTGAAGCCCAGGTCGATACCCGAGGTCTTGATCGAACCGATGTTGGTGTTGGTGCCAACAATGTTCGCCTGCGGCAGCAGCCACAGCGTACCCTGCGAGTCGCGATGGACCTGCGAGCAGAACTGCGCATCGCCGGAGTCCAGACACTTGGTCAGCGTGGTTTCCGGGCTGACGATACTGATGGTGTCCTGCACCTTGATGTCGAAGTAGTCGACGGTCACGGTCAGGTTTTTGACCGGGGTGATCACCAGACCCAGGGTGTTCGACTTCGAACGCTCTGGCTTCAGCTGCGTGTTACCACCAGCCAGGTAGTTGTACTGGCCAGCCGGGCTGTCCTGAACGTTGCCGTACTGTGCAGCGGTGACGCCGCTGCGTGCGCATTCCGTCGCGCTGCGGGTCGGCTTGGCGCCCGAGCATGGATCTTCATCCATGTCGAACAGGTTGTTACCGCTAGGGGTATACAGTTCGTTGATGTTAGGTGCGCGGACCGCCTTCTGGTGCGAACCACGAACCTTGACCATCGACACCGGCTGCCATTCCAGGCCGATACCGTAGGTGTTGGCGCTCACGCCGGTGTCGATCTTGGTGTGGCGGAACGACAGGTTGGTCGCCAGCGAATCGGCAAACGGCTTGTTTTCCAGCAGAGGCAGACGCATCTCGCCGAACACGTCCTTGACGACGTAACGGCCATGCACAGGGCTCACAGGGCCGCCGGCGCCGTCCAGGTCGAAGTTTTGCGAAGGACCGTCAGGACGCAGTTCCAGGGCTTCGACGCGACGCTCCACGCCGAAGGACACGCCGACGCCTTGCGAGTTGCCAGGGATCTTGATGCCGTATTCGCCCAGGTCGGCCGCGATGTTGGCGCCTTGGATCTGCTGCTCGGTTTGACCGAACTGCTCGCCTGGAATCTGGATGTAGTCCAGCATTTCCTTGGTCACGCCGCCCACTTTCCAGACATTGTAAGGTACGCAAGCCGGGTCGGTGCCATCGACAAACGAGGCGCAGCGCGCGACGCCGCCGACGTTGACCACGTCCATGGCCTTGGCCGCTTTGGTCTTGGAGAAGTAGTTGTCCGAGCTGCCGGCAAAGCGCACTTTGGAAGTCTGCGCGAAGATGTCGTACTGCCATGGACCGACTTCACCTTTAACGCCGAACAGCATGCGGTAGGAAGTGTTGGTGAACACGGAATCGCGGCCGCCGCCTTCGACGTTACGACGCTGGACAATCACCGAGTTGCTGCTGCCTGGCACGGTGACACCCAGTGCCGCCTTCATCTCAGGGGTCAGGAACGGATTGTCTTCCTTCACGGTGTACACCGCGCCGAACATACCGCCAGGCGCGACCTGCGCATCGCTGCGGTCGTCGTGGAAGGAGAAGTCGGCGTACACGCGCATCTTCTCGCTGAGATCGTAATGGACGTTTGCAGCGACGCCATAACGCTCGTCAGGACGGGTCAGGTAGTTGCTTGGGCCGAAGTTGTAGGCGTCGGTCGCGTCCACGTATGCGCGCGGCACACCGGTGGCGGTGGTGGTGTAGATCTTGCGGCCGTTAGGATTGGTCGCGCTGGCGTTGCTGCCGTTGGTGAAACGGCCGGTGGCGTTGGTGCTGGAACCGCCGCAAGCGAAGCCCGCAGCCGAAACACTCAGCGAGCAAGCGGTGAAATCGCGCTCGGCTTGCAGCAGTGCGTCGTCTTTCTTGTAGCTGAAGAACAGGGTGGCGTTACCTTTGTTGTCGGCGAAGTTACTACCGATCAGCAAGGAAGCGTCTTTTGAACGGCCGTCCAGGCCGATATTGCCCGGCACCGCGTATTGTCCCGGGTTGCCAGCTGCGCGCTTGGCCACCAGGCTGCCCACACCGGCGGTATCTTGCTGACGGTGGTTGTAGCCGCTGCCGTTCACTTCGACCTGAACGCCTTCGAAGCGATCGTTCATGATGAAGTTGACCACACCAGCAACCGCGTCCGCGCCGTACACGGCGCCGGCGCCGCCGGACAGTACTTCAATGCGTTTGATCAGAGGAGCAGGAATCTGGTTCAAGTCGGCTGCCGGCGAGCCTGGGGTACCGGCTGGCAGGCGCTTGCCGTTGACCAGCACCAGGGTGCGGTTGGCGCCCAGGCCACGCAGGTCGACCTGCGCAGTGCCGGTCGCGCCGTTGGAGACGGCGCCGGATTGCGATGCGAACACCTGTGGCAGGTTGTTCAGCAGGCTCTCGACATTGCGCAGACCGTCGATCTTGATGTCTTTCGATCCCAGTACGGTGATCGGGCTGGTGCCCTCGGTGTTCAGCGTCGGGATGCGCGAGCCGGTCACCTCAATTTTTTGCATCGGTTCCGGTGCCGCGTCCTGCGCGGACGCCGCTTGCACACCTAACACAAGACCGCCGACAAACATCACGCGGATCGAGCGAGACAATACTGTTTCCTTGATCATTATATTCAATTCCCTTGGATGTGTTTATTAGACGTTTGAACGTCATCTTTTGGATGACGGCTAAAAACGACCCATTCTTTATTTAAACTAAGCCGGTTTATATAAGGTGGATATAACCTTGTCATAACCGGAAACTTGCTCTTTCACTTTCGTGGTAAAGATCGGCGCAAGGATCATCATCGATGAAATTAAAACCCCAACTTTTCCACTATTCATGAAAACATAGCAACTCGACCATTGTCAATCAATGCGGACACCTCGAACGTCCGCGCGGACGTCCGCTTTTTTTGTCGCACCGGTTTGGAGCATGGACGCGGTGCATCCGCTTCGGAAGAAAATAAATGTCAAACAGGCATCATTTCCGACTGTCGCCTGAGTGCAACAAATTTGCGGTCCATGCACCGGAACCGGGAGAAAAATTTACTAAAGGACACTTTTAGTTTCCAATTAAATATCGAAATTTAGGAAAAAAAACAACAAACACTCGCCTAAGCGAATACCCAAGCGGGCGCGTGGCGGCTGACGACCAGCGCCAGCAAAATTTTCAGCCGTCAAGACGTAACCGGCGAAAATCAACGAAAAACAACTGATCGGCAAAACAAAGAGCATCAAAACCTCCGCTCCACGGTGGGGTTTTATCGCAGATGCGCTTCAAAAAAAGTTCCAAATTGCAATTAACTGTTAGTCTTTGCCGTATTAAATACGGCCGCGATCCACTTTGGTGCGAGTCGCCTTTTAACAACAAACTGATCAAACGCAAGCTCGAATGCAATTTCATATTGGCAACATTCGGCGTTCGACGGGAGTACAGATGCGATCTTCGCCCAACCGTAAAAATTGACGATTATTCGCGACGCACCATTTCCGCCCAATCAATCACCAATTAAACAGGGGAATAATCCGTAGTGAATATGCGTTATTAAGATATGAGTAGAACCTGGGGGCGGATCGAATGGCGCCGATCATGTTGTCGCGAACCGCATTCCAATAGAAACTCCCGCCCGTCGCCCCGCGGCCGCATATTCGGCGCGGCCGCCCGCCGTGACCGCCATCAATCCGATGGTTCGCCGCTGAACTTAATATTTCATAAACAGCATTGCGGCATTTTAAATTTTCCCATGCCGTGTTTTACCGCATTTCAAAAGGCGGACACCCCCGACGTCTAGCTGCGTCCCCCTTAATACAGGTAAAATGTCGCCTTCACGAGTCACGCCGGAGCGCAACGCCGCCCGGCGGCGGCGCCGACCATGACGCCTAACCAGCGTCCACTCAGGAACCCTTGCCATGCTGCGACTGAACGAAGTAAAACTCCCGCTCAACCACACCGAGGACGAGCTGCCCGCCGCCATCCTGGCGCGCCTCGACATCCCCGCCGCCGAGCTGATCGGCTTCACCGTCTTCAAGCGCAGCTACGACGCGCGCAAGAAGTCCGCGATCGTGCTGATCTACTCGCTCGACATCGAGGTCAAGGACGAGGCCGCCCTGCTCAAGCGCCTCAAGCACGACCTGCATCTGATGCCGTCGCCCGACACCTCGTACAAATTTGTCGCCGCCGGCGAGCAGCTCGCCGGCCACGACCACAACCCGCGCCCGGTGGTGATCGGCACCGGCCCGTGCGGCCTGTTCGCCGCGCTGATCCTGGCGCAGATGGGCCTGCGTCCCATCATCCTCGAACGCGGCAAGGAAGTGCGCGAGCGCACCGTCGACACCTTCGGCTTCTGGCGCAAGCGCGAGCTGAATCCGGAATCGAACGTGCAGTTCGGCGAAGGCGGCGCCGGCACCTTCTCGGACGGCAAGCTGTACAGTCAGATCAAGGACCCCAAACATTACGGCCGCAAGGTGCTGACCGAGTTCGTCAAGGCCGGCGCGCCGGAGGAAATCATCTACGTCAGCAAGCCGCACATCGGCACCTTCCGCCTGGTCAAGATGGTCGAGCAGATGCGCGCCAACATCGAGGCCATGGGCGGCGAATACCGCTTTGGAAGCAAGGTGGTCGACATCGAGATCGAGCAGCTCCATGGCGGCGAAGGCGGCGGCCAGGTGCGCGGCCTGACGCTGGAAAGCGGCGAGAAAATCGTCACCAACCACGTGGTGCTGGCGATCGGCCACAGCGCGCGCGACACCTTTGAAATGCTGTACCAGCGCGGCGTCTACATCGAAGCCAAGCCATTCTCGATCGGCTTCCGCGTCGAGCACCCGCAATCGCTGATCGACGCCTGCCGCTTCGGCCCCAACGCCGGCCACCCGATCCTCGGCGCGGCCGACTACAAGCTGGTGCACCACGCCTCCAACGGCCGCGCGGTGTACAGCTTCTGCATGTGCCCGGGCGGCACGGTGGTGGCGGCGGCGTCCGAGCCGGGCCGCGTGGTCACCAACGGCATGAGCCAGTATTCGCGCAACGAACGCAACGCCAACAGCGCCATCGTGGTCAGCATCTCGCCGGAAGTCGACTATCCGGGCCACCCGCTGGCCGGCATCGAGTTCCAGCGCCGCCTGGAAGAGAAGGCGTTCGAACTGGGCGGCGGCACCTACAACGCGCCGGGCCAGCTGATGGGCGATTTCGTCGCCGGCCGCGCCTCGACCGAGTTCGGCGGCGTGGTGCCGTCGTACAAGCCGGGCGTGCACCTGACCGACCTGGCGCAAATCCTGCCTGAGTTCGCCGTGACCGCCTTGCGCGAAGCCTTCCCGGCCTTCGACAAGCAAGTCAAGGGCTACTTCAAGCATGACGCCGTGCTGACCGGGCTGGAAACGCGCACCTCGTCGCCGATCCGCATCAAGCGCCGCGACGACACGCTGCAGAGCCTGAACACGCGCGGCCTGTTCCCGGCCGGCGAGGGCGCCGGCTACGCCGGCGGCATCCTGTCGGCCGGCGTCGACGGCATCAAGGTCGCCGAAGCGGTGGCCCTGTCGATGGCCGCCGACAACGCTTAATCACCACCTTCCCCCTCGGCGGCCGGACCCCCGTTCCGGCCGCCGCCCCGCCTGCTGTTTCGCCTCCTCCCATCCGTTTATTACCTCACATTCAGTACCGTGAATATGGTTTCACAAAGCGTCATCGACTAGCACGTTTTGGCTATAAACTTTTCAAATATTTGTATATTTGTGTAAAAAATGCGTATTTTTAAGCAAAAACCGCATGAAGTGTTGTTTATTTCAATCTTGTTACAGACCGATAATTGACCGAAACCGGCCTCGGGTGGTCTGATGACTCCCCTGAATAATTTTATTTGTGGATTATTCATAGCGTAAGTTTTAATAACAAAGTAGCAAGAAACACCCCAAGGAGTTTGATCAATGATGATGGAAACTGTACTCTCGCGTTCGCTGCGCCTGATGTTCGCGGGCAGCGCCGCACTGATGCTGGCACAACCGGCATTCGCCCAAGACGCGCCCATCCAGCGCGTAGAAATTACCGGTTCGGCAATCAAGCGTATCGACGCTGAGACCGCTGTGCCGGTAACCGTAGTCAAGATGGCCGACCTGAAGAAGGAAGGCATCACCACCGTTGAGCAAGTACTGGCCAACCTGAGCGTGTCGCAAGCCAGCCAGGGCACCAGCCAAGTGGTCGGCCTGAGCACCGGCGGCGCCTCGTTCGCCGACCTGCGTGGTATCGGCGCCAACAAAACCCTGATTCTGCTGAACGGCCGTCGCCTGGCGAACAACGCCCTCGACAGCTCGGCGCCCGACCTGAACATGATCCCGTTCGCCGCGCTGGAGCGCGTCGAGGTATTGCGTGACGGCGGATCGTCGCTGTATGGTTCCGACGCGGTTGGCGGCGTGATCAACTTCATCACCAAGAAAGACTTCCAGGGCGGCACCGTCACCCTCGGCGCGGATAATCCGCAGCACGACGGCGGCTTCGCCAACAACGCCAACATCGGCTACGGCTGGGGCGACCTGGACAAGAACGGCTTCAACATCTTCGCGATGGTGGACCACCAGTCGCAGCACCGCATCGGCGGCACGCAGCGCGACTTCAACACCCGTTATCCAGGCGGCCTGTCCGGTTCGACCAGTCCGGCCAACTACTACCAGGAAACCAGCGCCAACCCGGCCGGCCCTGGCTGCACCACCGGCAGCCACCTGATCTCGGCGGGCGACGGTTCCTGCCTGATGACCACCTCCAGCTTCGTCGACTACATTCCGAAGAGCGAGCGCACCACCGGCCTGGTCAAGGGTACCTTCAAGATCAACGAAAACCATGAGCTGGGCATCGAGCTGCTGTCGACCCAGAGCAAGGTGCAAAGCGCGATCGCCCCGGTGCCGTACGGCGGCCTGTACATCAACCGCCTGCGTCCGGACGGCACGCCTAACCCGTACTACCCGGGCCAGGGCTCGGTCCCTGCCGGCGTGGCGCTGGACCCGGCCTACATGGACGCTTCCGGCGCCTCCGTAGACGGCGTCATGCCAGGCTTCGTACATGCCAAGTGGCGCGACCTGCCGAACGGCGCGCGTGCCGACGAGAACATCAACAAGCAGCAGCGCCTGGTTGTTGAGCTGAAAGGCACCGTCGCAGGCTGGGATTACCAGACCGCGCTGACCTACAACGAGAACAAGGTCAAGGAAAACCTGTTCGGCTACAGTGATGGCGGCATCATCACCAAAGGCGTGCTGGATGGCGTGATCAACGTGTTTGGCGACCAGGATGCCGCCGGCACCGCCCTGCTGAACAGCGCTGCGCTGAACGGCAACCTGATGAACGCCAAGGGCACCAGCAAAGGCGCCGACTTCAAGATGAGCCGCGAAGTAGGCGACTGGCTGAACACCGGCCACCAGGCCGCGCTGGCGATCGGCGCGCAGTACGAACATCAGGAATTCCACAGCGCCGCCAACTACGATTACGCGGCAAAAGTGGTTGCTTCCACCGGTACCGATCCAAACACCTTGAACGAAGGCAAGCGTAACGTTTCCGCGTTCTTCTCGGAACTGAACCTGCCGCTGCTGAAGAACCTGGACGTGACCGCCGCTGTCCGCTACGACAAATACAGCGACTTCGGCCATACCACCAATCCGAAGCTGGCCTTCACCTACCGCCCGGTCGACAGCCTGCTGCTGCGCGGTTCGTACTCGAAGGGCTTCCGTGCGCCGTCGCTGTACGAAATCAACATGGCGAACACCTACACCAACTCCGGCAACACCCTGAACGATCCGGTCAACTGCCCGGGCGGTGTACCGCTGCCAGGCAAGTCGGCCGCGGCCAACTGCAAGCAGCAGTTCCAGGTGCTGAACGGCGGTAACCAGAACCTGGCGCCGGAAAAATCGAAGAACGGCACTGTGGGTATCGTTTGGGAACCGATCAACAACCTGTCGCTGACCGCGGACTACTGGTCGATCCGCATGACCCAGCAGATCGGCACGCTGCAAGACTTCGACGTGCTGACCGACCCGACCACCTTCGGTGCCTACTACCATCGTAATCCGTCGGGCGACCTGGCAACCGATGGTTCGCAGTGCCCTAACCCTGTGACCTGCGGCTACATCGATCTGCGTAACCAGAACCTGGGTGACGTGAACACCAACGGCGTCGACCTGTCGGCCACCTACAAGCTGCGCACCAAGGACTACGGTACCTTCACCTTCGCCGACAACGCCACCTGGGTGCACAAGTATGAGTACCAGAACTTCGTCGGCGATGAAATGCACGAGCGTGTCGGTGTATTCTCCGGCGACGGCGCGGTCTTCCGTTGGCAGAACACCCTGAACGTCAACTGGACGCAGGGCAAGTTCGGCGCAGGTCTGACGGCGCACTACAAGTCGGGCTACCAGGATCAGCCGGTCGAGGACCATCCTGACCACCGCGTCGCGTCGTACAGCACGTTCGACGGCTACGGTTCGTGGGAAGCGATCAAGGGCCTGACCCTGACCGCCGGCGTGCGCAACCTGTTCGACAAAGAGCCGGTACTGTCGTACCAGACCAGCACCTTCCAGGCTGGCTACGATCCACGCTACACGGATCCAACCGGCCGCACCATGTACGTGCGCGCCACCTACAACTTCTAATCTGAAGTTGACATGAAAAACCCCGGCTTGCCGGGGTTTTTTTTCGTTCAGAGCCAGCCGGCCTTCTTGAAGCGCCGGTGCAGATACAGGCACACGCAGACCATCACGCCGACCGCCATCGGATAGCCGAACTTCCAGTCCAGCTCCGGCATGTATTTGAAGTTCATGCCCCACAGGCCGGCAAACGCGGTGACGATCGCGAAGATCGCCGCCCACGCCGCCAGCCGCTTGTTCACTTCGCTCTCCTCGATCGCCACCATCGACAGGTTGACCTGGATCGCCGTGGCGATGGTGTCGCGGATGCCGTCCAGCGACGCGCTGATGCGGTGCAGGTGATCGTGCACGTCGCGGAAGTATTCCTGGGTGTCGGCGCACATCGACGGCACGCGGCCGCCGTGCAAGCGCCCCACCGCCTCCATCAGCGGCGCCACCACGTGGCGCACGATGGTCACCTTGCTCTTCAGCTCATACAGGCGCTGGATATTGTCGCGCTGCTTGCCCTGCGTGAAGATCAAGTCCTCGATTTTTTCCAGCTCAGTCTCCAGCATGTCCAGCACCGGGAAATAGCGGTCCACCACCGCATCCATCAGCGCATACAGCACAAAGGCCGGGCCCAGGCGCAGCATGTGCGGCTCCTTCTCCGCGCGGGCGCGCACGCCGAGGAAGCCCTGCTGGCTGTTGCCGTCGCGCGCGGACAATATATAGTCGCGGCCGACAAAGATATCCACCTCGCCCACCGCCACCTCGCCGTCGCGGCACTCGATGGTCTTGACCACCACGAACAGCGAATCGCCATACTCCTCGATCTTCGGGCGCTGATGGCCGCGGCTGGCGTCTTCCACCGCCAGTTCATGCAGGCCGAACTCCTCCTGCATCACCGCCAGCTCGTCGGGCTGGGCGTCGCGCAGCGCAACCCATACGAAGGTGTCCGGCTTGGCGATATAGTCGCTGATTTCCTCGACCGGGATGTCGTCCAGTTTTTGCCCGTCCTGATAGGCCACACAATTAATCAGCATACGCATTCCATAAAAAAAAGCTCCTGGCTTCGTCAGCCAAGAGCTTACCTCAAACCGGCACCGCCGCAGGTTACGCCGCGGTTAAGTAGCGCGCCGCCGGCCTGGTGTGCGACAGGTTCGGGCCCAGCGCCTTGCGCGCCTCGTCCATGCGGGTGAAATCGGCCACCTCCGGCAGCGACGGCAAGGTCACCAGTTCGCGCTGGTCGAAGCCGGCCAGCGCGGCGTCGACCAGGTCTTCCGGCGTCATCACGATGGCCGCCGGCAGATGGTCGATCGGCACGCCGAAGCGGTCCCAGAACGGCGTGCCGATCGCCCCCGGCAACACGGCCTGCACCTGCACGCCCTTGTCGTTGAGCTCATGATGCAGCGATTGCGTCAGCGCCAGCACGAAAGCCTTGCTGCCGCCGTAGGTGCCGTTCAACAATTCCGGCGCCAGCGCGGCGATCGACGAGATATTGATGATCGCGCCGCCGCCGCGCGCCACCAGGCCGGGCGCCACCGCGCGCGTCAGCCGGGTCAGCGCGGTCACGTTCAGGGTGATCAGGTAGTCCAGCTCTTCCGGCGTGGACTCGACCAGCGTCTTGACCGCGCCCAGGCCGGCGTTATTCACCAGCATGCCGATGCTGCTGTCGCTGGCCAGGCGCTGTTCGACGGCGCGCAGGTCGGCGGTCACGCTCAGGTCGGCGCGCAGGGTGTCGACCTTGCGGCCGGTCGACACCTCCAGCCGGGCCGCCAGCGCGGACAGCTTGGCGGCGTCGCGCGCCACCAGGATCAGGTCATAGCCGCGGCGGGCCAGACGGTCTGCGTAGACGGCGCCGATGCCGGTGGATGCGCCAGTAATCAATGCGGTTTTCATGGTGTGGTCCTTTTCAAGTGAGTTGACAGGACAGAGTGTATGGGCGCAGACTAAGGCCCATGTGACGTAGATACCTCGTTTTGGGACATCATGAAAAAAACCATAGGCTTGCTGCTGTTTCCCGGTTTCCAGATCGTCGACATGGTGGCGGTCACCGTGTTCGAGGTCGCCAACCTGATGCCGGGCGGCCCGTTTTACCAAATGACCATGCTGTCGGAGCACGGCGGCGCGGTGATGAGTTCGGCCGGCGTGCCGGTCGGGACCGAGCGCTTCGGCGATCCCGGCTATGACACGGTCATGGTGGCCGGCACGCTGGAACCGGCGGCGGCATCGTCGCCGGCGCTGATCGCCTTCCTGCGGGCGGCCAGCAAGACGTCGCGCCGCACGGCCAGCATTTGCACCGGCGCCTTCGTGCTGGGCGAGGCCGGGTTGCTGGAAGGCCGGCGCGTGACCACGCACTGGGCCGGCGCGCGCGAGCTGCAGCGCCGCTACCCCAAGGCCAAGGTGGAGGAAGACCGCATCTACATCGAGCACGATCACGTCTGGAGTTCGGCCGGCATGACGGCTTGTATCGACTTGTCGCTGGCCTTGGTGGAGCAGGACCTGGGGGTCGAGGTCGCGCGCTCGGTGGCGCGCAAGATGGTGGTGTATCACCGGCGTACCGGCGGTCAGTCGCAGTTCTCGGCGCTGCTGGAGCTGGAGCCGAAGTCGGACCGGATCCAGACCGCGCTGACCTATGCCAAGCGCAATCTGCGCAAGCCCCTGTCGGTGGATGAGCTGGCCGACGCGGCCAACCTGAGCCGGCGCCAGTTCAGCCGCGCGTTCCGGCTGGAGACCGGGCAATCGCCGGCCAAGGCGGTGGAGACGCTAAGGGTGGAAGCCGCGCGCGTGATGATCGAGGATGGCAATCACGCCATCGACGTGGTCGCGCGCGAAAGCGGTTTCGACGATCCCGAACGCATGCGGCGCGCATTCATCCGGGCTTACGGCGTGCCGCCGCAAGCCGTCAAACGCGCCGCGCGCGCCGCGGCCTAATCGTCCTTCGCGCCGTCGATGCCTAGCTCGGCGATCTTGCGGGTGATGGTGTTGCGGCCTATGCCCAGGCGCACCGCCGCGTCGTTCTTGCGGCCGTGCGTGTGCTTGAGCGCGGTCCTGATCAGCGCCGATTCAAACTGCCGTCCCAGCACCGCCATCACTTCCTGCTGGCCGCCGCTCAACATGCTCGCGGCCTGCATCTCCAGCAAGCCCAGCCACGCATCCGGCGAACCGGCCAGGCTGGCGCCTTCCGCCGCCGGCACCGCCGTCACCGTGCCGTGGTGCTGCAGCGCGCCGTAGCTCTCGGCCGGCGCCGCCGACGCCACCGGCGCGCCGGAACCGCCGCCCTGCTCCTGCGTCAGCTCCAGCGGCAGATCCTTCACCTCCACCGTCTGCCCCGGCGCCATCACCGTGATCCAGTTGCACAGGTTTTCCAGCTGGCGCACATTGCCCGGCAAGTCCAGGCTGCTGAGGAACTGCAAGGTCGCGTCGCTCATGCGCTTCGCTTCCACGCCCAGCTGCTTGGCGCTCTGCACCAGGAAGTGACGCACCAAAATAGGGATATCCTCGCGCCGCTCCCTCAAACTGGGCAGGCGCAAGCGGATCACGTTCAGGCGGTGATACAAGTCCTCGCGGAACAAGCCTTCGCGCACGCGCTGCTCCAGGTTCTGGTGCGTCGCCGTTATCACGCGCACATTGGCCTTCAGCGGCTGATGCCCGCCGACCCGATAGAAGTGGCCGTCCGACAGCACGCGCAGCAAGCGCGTCTGCAGATCGAAGGGCATGTCGCCGATTTCATCGAGGAACAGCGTGCCGTTCTCGGCCTGCTCGAAGCGGCCGCGGCGCGTGGTCTGGGCGCCGGTAAAGGCGCCGCGCTCGTGGCCGAACAGTTCGGACTCCAGCAAGTCCTTCGGGATCGCCGCCGTATTGAGCGCGATGAAAGGCTGCGACGCGCGCGGGCTGTGCTTGTGCAGCGCGCGCGCCACCAACTCCTTGCCCGAACCGGATTCGCCGGTGATCAGCACCGTCACATTCGATTGCGACAGGCGGCCGATGGCGCGGAACACTTCCTGCATCGCCGGCGCCTGGCCGAGGATTTCCGGGGTTTCCGACGGTCCCGATTCGACGCTGGTTTCGCGCAGGCTCTCGTCCAGCGCGCGGCGGATCAGCTCGACGGCCTTGTCGATGTCGAACGGCTTGGCCAGGTATTCGAAGGCGCCGCCCTGGAAGGCCGCGACGGCGGAGTCCAGGTCGGAGAAGGCGGTAATGATAATGACCGGCAGGCCGGGGAAGCGCGACTTCACCAGTTGCAGCAGGTCGAGGCCGGAGTCGCCCGGCATGCGGATGTCGGACACCAGCACCTGCGGCGTCTCGAACTCCAGCGCGGCGATGGCGTCGCGCGCATTGGCAAAACTCTTGGTGGCCAGGTTTTCCCGGGCCAACGCTTTTTCCAGTACCCAGCGGATCGATTCGTCGTCGTCTACTATCCAGATTGGCTTCATGTGTTGTGTGTATCCCGCAATATGGATCGTCAATCAAGGGACTCGGTACCCGCCCCTGCTTGCCACGGCTTATGGCAAAGGCAGCAGAATACGGAAATCCGTAAATCCAGGCCGGCTCTCGCACTCGATCACACCCATGTGCTGTTGCACGAAGGTTTGCGCAAGGGTCAACCCCAGGCCGCTGCCGCCTTCCCGTCCCGATACCAGCGGGTAGAAAATACGGTCACGGATCTGGGGCGCGATACCCGGTCCATTGTCAATGATATGCAAGTCTAATGCCAGCCCGTAACGGACCTTGGCCAGGGTGACTTGACGCGCCACGCGCGTCTTGAAAATGATCTGCGCATCGCCCGCTTCGATGCGCGCGGCGAGCGCTTGCGCCGCGTTGTGGGCGATGTTGAGCACAGTCTGGATCAGCTGCTCCTTGTCGCCGCGGAATTCGGGGATCGAGGCGTCGTAGTCGCGCAGTATCGTCAGGCCGGACGGGAACTCCGCCAGCATCAGGCTGCGCACGCGCTCCAGCACTTCGTGGATGTTGACGTCGCCGACGATGTGCGGCCGGCGGTGCGGCGCCAGCAGGCGGTCGACCAGCGTTTGCAGCCGGTCCGCTTCCTTGATGATGACCTGCGTGTATTCGCGCAGCTGGCCGGCATGCAACGCCGGCAGTTCCATCTCCAGCAATTGCGCGGCGCCGCGGATGCCGCCCAGCGGGTTCTTGATCTCGTGCGCCAGGTTGCGGATCAGTTCCTTGTTGACCTGGCTCTGGTCGAGGATGCGTTCCTCGCGGTCCAGCTTGAGGTGCTGCAGGTGCTCGCGCAGCTCGATCAGCACGTGGCCGGCCGGTTCGTCCAGCGCCGACACGATGCTGTGCACGTGCAGCGGATCGCGGCCGGCCCGCTCCAGCGCCAGGTCCTGGCGCAGGTCGGAAAACTTGTGCTCGCGCGCCTGCGCGCAAATATGGTCCAGCTCGTCGGGGTTGAGGAACTGCGCGCTCAGCTTCTGGCGCGAGAGGGCCTTGAGCGAGCTCTCCAGCAGGTTCTCGGCGGCCGCGTTGGCGTAGGCGATCTGGCCCGCGCCGTCCAGCAGCACCACGGCCGAAGCGAGCAGTTCCAGGCCGGCCAGCGATGGCGGACGGTTGATGGCGGCGGCCGCGCGGGCGGCGATGGTGCTGACCAAACTCATAGTAAACCCGTCATTTGATATTCGCGATCTCACGTTTCAAGGCATCGACATTTTTTTCCGAGCGGCTGATGCTGTCGCGCATGGCGGCCACCCGTTCCTGGTACTTGGCGTAGTTGCGCTCATCGCCGCGCCGTTCCGGCTCGCCGCCGTTGAACTCCTTGCGCAGCTCGGCCAGCTTTTGCAGCTCGGTCTTCAGCTCGTCCTCCAGGATGGCGCGCCGGTCGGCGTCGCGCGAGCGCTGCTCGGCGTTGTCGACGCGCGGAAAATCGCCAGGCGTCGCCACGGGCGCCGCGCTGCGCGCCGGTCCGGCCGCACGCCGCGCCGGCGCCGGCACCACGGTGCCCGGCAAATCCATGGACTTGCAAAAACTGCCGCGATAAACGTCGGTGTATTCGACGCTGCCATTGGGCGGCGTACACTTGTAGATCACGCCCTGGCCGTGGGCCGCGCCGGAGGCGAGCAGCGCCAGCAAAACACTTCGCTTCAAACTAGTTGTCATTCGTAATCCGTGGGTGGAACATTCCATCCCGAATATACAACATCCAAAGAAAAACGCGGGGAAAGCTCTGCTCGCCCCGCGTTTTTTGCTTCACCACAAGCACCGGCAGGGCCGGCGCGTTGCAATTACAGCGAGTAGTACATATCGAACTCGGCAGGGTGAGTCGTCATGCGCATGCGCTGGACGTCCTGCATTTTCAGTTCGATGTAGGCGTCGATCATGGAATCGCTGAACACGCCGCCACGGGTCAGGAACTCGCGGTCTTTGTTCAGGTTGTCCAGCGCTTCTTCCAGCGACGAGCACACGGTTGGGATCAGCGCGTCTTCTTCCGGCGGCAGGTGGTACAGATCTTTCGATGCTGCCTCGCCTGGGTGGATCTTGTTGGCGATACCGTCCAGGCCAGCCATCAGCAGTGCTGCGAAGCACAGGTAGACGTTGGCCAGTGGATCCGGGAAGCGGGTTTCGATACGGCGGCCTTTTGGATTGGCCACGTGTGGAATACGGATCGAAGCCGAACGGTTCTTGGCCGAGTACGCCAGTTTCACCGGGGCTTCGAAGCCTGGAACCAGACGCTTGTACGAGTTGGTGCCTGGGTTGGTGATCGCGTTCAGCGCCTTGGCGTGCTTGATGATGCCGCCGATGTAGTACAGCGCGGTGTCCGACAGGCCGGCATAGCCGTCGCCGGCGAACAGGTTGACGCCGTCTTTCCAGATCGACTGGTGCACGTGCATGCCCGAACCGTTGTCGCCAACGATAGGCTTCGGCATGAAGGTCGCGGTTTTGCCATAGCTGTGGGCGACGTTCCAGACCACGTATTTCAGGTTCTGGGTCCAGTCGGCGCGCTCGACCAGGGTCGAGAACTTGGTGCCGATTTCGTTCTGGCCGGCGCCGGCCACTTCGTGGTGGTGCACTTCAACCGGGATGCCCAGCGATTCCAGGATCAGGCACATTTCCGAACGCATGTCCTGGAAGCTGTCCACTGGTGGCACTGGGAAGTAGCCGCCCTTGACGGTTGGACGGTGGCCGGTGTTGCCGCCTTCCAGCTTCTCGCCGGTGGTCCACGATGCTTCTTCGGAATCGATCTTGACGAAGCAGCCCGACATGTCGATCTTCCAGCGCACGCTGTCGAAGATGAAGAATTCCGGCTCAGGGCCGAAGTAGGCGGTGTCGCCCATGCCCGACGATTTCAGGTAGGCTTCAGCGCGCTTGGCGATGGAGCGCGGGTCGCGGTCGTAGCCCTTGCCGTCGGCAGGCTCGATGACGTCGCACTGCATGAACAGCGTGGTCTCTTCCATGAACGGGTCGATGTTCGCGGTATTTGGATCCGGCAGCAGAATCATGTCCGATGCTTCAATACCCTTCCAGCCGGCGATCGAGGAACCGTCGAATGCGTGACCCGATTCGAACTTGTCGATGTCGAAGTGCGACACAGGCACGGTTACGTGCTGTTCTTTACCACGGGTGTCGGCGAAACGGAAATCAACGAATTTGACTTCGTTTTCCTGGACCATTTTCAGAACTTCTGCGGCTGTCATTGCCATGCGTATCTCCTAAAGGAATGTGTGGAACTCGTGAGGCCTTACTAAGCACTATCTATGCCAGCCCGAAACTCATATCTATATGTCGGCAGCGTCTTTGAATTTGCAGCCAAATGAATCTAAAATCAGCGCACCATTCAATTTGCCTGTTTTTGCAGCAGATCAATACCGCACCAACTGTGTGCGTTTTCCGCATTTTGCACCTTATAAGTGCATTATGGGCGTTTTTCAGAAAATGGCACGGTTTTGGTGCACCACAGTCTCCGGCTCGCACAGGAGGCCTATAATAAACTCAAACTTATTTTTGGAACATCCCATGAGCAAAATTGACGACATTCTCGCCCTTGCCCGCAGCCGGAGCAAGGACTGGCCCTATGCCGGCGCAGTAACGCCGCAGGAAGCGTTTGAATTGCTGAGTGCGGACAACGCCGTCAAGCTGGTCGATGTGCGCACCAATGCCGAGCGTGACTGGGTCGGCCGGGTGGCCATACCGGAAGCCCAACATGGTGCGGTTCAGTGGACCATCTATCCGGGCGGCATCGCCAACCATGAATTCATTGAGCAGCTGAACTCGGTCGCGCGCAAGGACCAGGTGATCCTGTTCCTGTGCCGCTCGGGCGTACGCTCGCGCAACGCCGCCAAGCTGGCGACCGAACATGGCTACCAGCACTGCTACGACATCCTGGAAGGCTTCGAGGGCGACAAGGATGAGCACACCCACCGCAAGAACATCAGCGGCTGGTGCAAGGCCGGCTTGCCGTGGACCGGCGCCTGATCGCCTAGACCGGCACCGCGTCCACGGCGGCGGGCGCCGCCTCGCCCATCAGGAACTGGATACGCTTGCGCACGAACTGGATGTGGCTGCGCAAGCCGTATAAGCCGTCGGCGAACGACAGCGGGATCGAGACCTGGTTGACCAGGTCTTCGATCTCGTTCAAGCGCTTGAGCTGCTCCTCGTAGACCGCCATGCGGTTTTCCGCCGCAGCCTCCTCCACCCTCTGCTCCACCGCGCGCAGCTGGCCGTACCAGCGGTACACGCGCGAGCGGATGCGCCACACGTACAGCGGCGGCACCACCTTGGACAGCGGCAGAATCAGCGCGCCCAGCGCCACCACCACCACCCACATGCGGTCGAAGAAATTGGCCAGCCAGAAGGTCATGTAGCGCTGCAGGAACGGCGGGCCGTTCTTGTAGAACTTGGCCGCTTCCTCGTCGACCGGAATCTCCGTGTACTTGGCCGACGGGAACTGGCCCTGCTGCTGGAACCAGCCGGCGCCGCTATGGATGCCGCTGGCCGCCTGCACGAACAAGTCCATCAGCGCCGGATGCAGGTCGTCGCGCGCCACCAGCGTGGCGGTCGGCGCGATCAACTGATAATCCTCGGCCGGGATATCGCGGCCCAGGTCGACGATGCCCTGCGGCAGCACCACGTGGGTCAGGAACGGCAGCTTGCGCGCGTAGGCCTCGGCCTGGCTGAAGTTGAACAGCTTGATGCCCGGCGTTTGCAGCAGCATCTGGATCAGCGGCGCTTCCGGCGCCGAGGTGAACACCAGGCCGTCGATGCGGCCCTCCAGCAGCTCCACCGTGGCGGGCGTGTTGGCCAGCGAGAAGCGCTCGACTTCGCCCTTCTCGACGCCGTTCAGCTCCAGCACCTGGCGGAACAGGCGCGGCGCGCCGGCGCCCTTGGGGCCGTAATTGATTTTCTTGCCGCGCAGCTGGGTCAGCTGGGTGATCGGCGGCTGGCCCTTGGTCTCGCGCAGGAACAGCCACAGCGGCTCGACGAACAGGCTGCCGAGGGAACTGAGGCCCTCGCGTTCGGCGGCTTCCTCATTGGTGGAGCCGCTTTGCACGAAGGCGATGTCGGCCTTGCCGGCCTTCAGCAGGCGCAGGTTGTCGCCGGAACCGGCCGACGGGATCAGCTCGATCTTGACGCCGTGCCTGGCCAGCGCGGCGGCGTACTTCTTGCCGAACTCCTCATAGGCGCTGTTTTCCTGGCCGGTGGCCAGGCGTACGGTGCGCGGCGGCGCCGGATCGACCAGCCAATAGGCCAGCAGGCAGACGCCGGCGATCAGCAGGATGGTCGGGGCGGCGGCGACAAGCAAGTCCCGCACGGAGAACTGCGTGAACTTGAGGATTTTGGACATGTGATGGCGCATAGGTTTCATGGGCTGATACATTGCCAACAAATGACTAACTATGCAAGGGAAACACGTCCGGCCGGCGCCGACGTCCCCGCCAAGGCGGGGGACGGCGTCAACCGGCGCAGGCCTGCAGCGGCGGTTTCACTATCGCGGGGACCTCGCCCCCGGCTTTCACGACGATCGGCGCGGCCGCGGGCCTGGCCACCAGATTCGGCTCGATCAGCGGCATCAGGTTAGGCGCCAGCACCACCAGCAGCTGCACCGGCAGCGCGCTGGTGAAGTCGTAGTTCTTCGATTCCGGCCCGTGCACATAGGCCGTCATCGAACCGAAGAAGCGCTCGCCGATATTGAACACGAAGGTCGCCGACCGGTTCACATAGCGCGACTCGATCAGGCGCCCGCCGCCGCCATACACGTCGAAGCGCTGGTCGCCGGTGCCGGTCTTGCCGCCCACCGGGATCACCGTGCCGTCCGATTTGACGAACGCCATGCGCGCCCGCTTGGCCGTGCCGTCCGACACCACGCCACGGATCGCATCGGCCACCACGCGCGCCACTTCCGGCGACAGCACCTGCTCGTTGGTCGTCGGCGCCGCCTTGGTCACGATGGTTTCATACGGCGTGCCCTTGGCGAAGTGCAGCGAGGCCACGCGCTGGCTGCTCTTGCGCACGCCGCCGTTGACGATAATCCCCATCATCTCGGCCAGCGCGGCCGGACGGTCGGCCGACGCGCCCAAGGTGGTCGCATACGACGGCACCAGCGATTCGAACGGATAGCCCATCTTCTTCCACTGCTTGTGGATTTCCATGAAGCCTTCCATCTCCAGCAGGCCGACGATGCGCTTATCCTGCGCGTGCTTGCGGTGCGTCTTGAACAGCCATTGATACACTTCCTGGCGCTGCAGCTCGCTGGCCGCCGTCATCTGCGTCAGCGTCGCGCCCGGATGCAGGCGCAGGTAGGCCGCCATCCACAATTCCAGCGGATGCACGCTGGCCAGGTAGCCGCGGTCGGCCAGCGACCATTTGTCGATCGCATACTGGTCGTACAGCTTGGCCACGCGCTCCTCCGGCACTTCGTTCTGCGACGGCAGGTTGTCGTGGATGAAGGTGCTGAACTGTTCCAGCGTCGCCAGCGGATACACGGTGCGATGGATCACCGCCAGCCGCACCGGCGTGCTGCGGATATTGGCCAGCAGGATCTTGTCCAGCTCGGACTCCGGCTTGCCCTTGTACTTGGCGTAGAAGCGCGCCAGGAATTCCTTGCCTTCCTTGTCGGCGAAGCGGGCCAGGTAATCGGCGCGGCGCGGATCGTCGGCGTCGGCCAGCAGCGAGGCCGACGAGCCCGGCGACTGGAACATATAGTACTTGGCGACGTCGCGCATCAGGCGCACGAACACCAGGTTGGTCGAGTGGCGCAGCGCCTCGGTCACGGTCAGGATCTTGGAATTGTCTTCCTTCGAGAAGTTGCCGAAGTGGTGCAGGCCGCCGCCGGTGAAGAAGCCCTCGCCCGGATTGCCCGAGTACTTGCGCTCCATCGCCGCGTTCAGCATCGGCGTCAGTTCGCGCCCGCCCTTCTCGACCGGCAGCGCCTTGAAGTATTCCAGCGCCCACGCCGACAGCTTGTCCTGCGGATCGACCACCACCTTGCCCAGGGCCGCCGCGTCCATGCCGGCATACTTCTTGTTCAGCTGGTCGACGATGTCCAGGTAGGTCACCAGCGTGCGCAGCTTGGCGGTCGAACCCAGGTCCAGCTTGGCGCCTTCGTTGATGTCCAGCGGCTGGTCGAAATTATCGGTCTGCAGGCGCAGCAGGTTGTTCTGCTCGCCCTTCTCCAGCAAGGTGAAGCTGTACACCACGTTGGCCGGATCGCCGTTGCCCAGCATGCCCTTGCCGGTCAGGCCGGCGGCCTTGGCCTTCTCCGGATCGCGCAGGTCGCGCAGCACCTGCGTCACCGCCGTCTGCGCCTGCGCGTCCAGCGTGCTGGTCACGCTCAGGTCGAGGCGGTCCAGGTTGTACATGCGGTTGTCGCCCAGCAGGTTGGCCAGGTGGTTGCGGATCGCGTTCGAGGCCTTGCGCGTGACGAAGGTCATGGCCGGCGCCGACTGCAGGCCGTTGCCGGTGGCCGGATGCAGCTTCTGCAGCAAGGCCATGTCGCGCATGGCCGGCGTGATGGCGCCGTCCTGCGCCAGGATGCGCAGGTGGCTGTTGGCCAGGATTTCCAGGTCGGCGGCGCCGTCGCCCAGGTAGTAGCTCGGGCGGCGCTGCGCGATCATCAGGCTCAGCGCTTCCTTGAAGACCAGCGCGGTGTCGGCGTCCGGCTTGTCCAGCGGGCCGGCCAGCAGGCGGTTGACCTCGGCGAACTCGCGGCCGTACCAGACCCACATGCCGTCGCCGATGCCGTTCACTTCGCCGTAGCCGGGCTTGGCCGACAGCGGCACCGTGTTCAGGTAATCGATGACGATCTTGCGGCGCGCCTTGGTGGTGTCCGGTCCGTCCTGGTAGGAGCGCAGGCTGGCCGAGACCATCTGCTGCAGCTTGTCCTTCATCGAACCGGTGCGGCCTTCCGGCGAGTGGCGGTACTTCTCGATCTGCGTGGCCAGCGTGCTGCCGCCGGCCGCGCGATGGCCGCCCGCGACCGAGCTGACGCTCTTCTCGATGACGGCCTTGCCCAGCCGGTCCCACTCGACGGCGGGATTGCGCTTCGGATATTTGTTGTCCAGCAGCTCGCGGTTTTCAATGAACAGCAGGCTGTTGATCAGCGCCATCGGCGCCTGCTCGAACTTGTTGTAGATCCGTTCCGGATAGCTGGCGGCAAACAGTTCCTGCGCGCGGCAATCGTAGATGGTCAGGCCGGTCTTGGTCTTTTCGCGGTAGGTGGCGAAGATGCCCATGTCGGCCAGCTCCGCCATCTTCGGCGAGATGCGGACCTGCGCGCTGACGTGATAATCGCGCGCGCTCAGCTTGCCCACGTAGTCCGGCAGGCTGGCGTAGCCGAGCCGCTCGTCATACGGGCTGTCGTGCGGGAAGCGGATCGATTTGCTCGGCCCCGCTTCCATGCGGTAGGTCATCTTGCCGGCCAGGTCGCTGAAGAAGCGCGCCTGCATGCTGGAGGTGCGGCTTTCCTGGATGCCCCAGTAGACGGCAAACGATACACCGATCAGCAGCACCAGCAAAAAGGCGTTGCGCGAACGCTTGCTCTTCTTTTTCGGCGTGTCTTCGGGCGGAGGCGGATCCATCTGCGCCTGCGCCAGGTGCGCTTCGGTTTGTTCGGGAGTAGGCGGCGGCACCACGCGAAGGTGGCGCTTGCGGCGATAGCCAAGTGCTGCGGCGCCCGCACGCATTTTGCGTACTGCGCGTACAACGAGACGGGGCCGGCGGAAACGACGATTGCTTAACATATGATTCAGACCGGTCAGCTATTCAGTAAAACGTACGAAGAAGGAGTTTCGTCTTCTAAGTATCATTGCACCACAACACAGCGGTTGTAACCGGAGCAGACGCAGAATAATTTTACTGCGCCGATTATTTTTCGCAAAAAAACAACGGCGTTCTACCGTCAGGCGGAACGCCGCTTTTCAACTTCGCCGACCATTCATGCTGGCATGCATTAACAGTTGCTTAAGCTATGTTGTCGAACTCTACATTGAGTTTTTTCAGCTCGGCGCATAGTTGCGCAAACGCTTCGCTGGTTTGCACCGCTTCGCCCTTCACGCCCAGCTCGATATGGCGGCGCGTGTTGGCGTCGCCGACGCTCGGCAGGCTGAACACCTTGACGCGCGGATACTGCGCTTCGATCGCCACCATCAGCGGCGTCAGCGCCGACTCGGCCGCTTCGTACACCAGCACCGACTGTTCCAGGCGCGGCTCGCGGTTGAACAGGTCGGCGTAGTGGTGGTCCAGCACCCACTCGATCATCGGCCAGGCCATCACCGGGAAGCCCGGCACGAAGTAGTGCTTGTGCAGCGCGAAGCCGGCAATGTTGTTGTACGGATTAGGGATCAGCGCCGCGCCTTCGGCGAACTCGGCCATCTTCAGGCGATGCAGGTTTTCCGGCGACGCCAGGTCGGCCGGCTGGCCGGCGTCCACGCCCATTTGCAGGATGCGCTGCTGGATGTTGAGCTTGCCCTGCGGGTGCATCGCCAGCGGCAGGCCCAGCGCGTC
Source organism: Duganella sp. CT11-25 (assembly GCF_047302815.1). NCBI lineage: Bacteria > Pseudomonadati > Pseudomonadota > Betaproteobacteria > Burkholderiales > Oxalobacteraceae > Duganella > Duganella sp. CT11-25. The sequence goes on along the minus strand of NZ_JBKBFD010000001.1, from coordinate 5,833,575 downwards.
GGCGGCAGCCTGGCGCGTGTGGTCGTCCGGCGTGGCGCCGATGCCGCCGCAGCAAAACACGATGTCGTCGGAAGCGAAGCTGCGCTTGAGCGCGGCCGTGATGCGCAGCGGATCGTCAGGCAGGATCTCGGCCCAGGTCAGCTGCAGGCCGCGCGCCGCCAGCATTTGCACGACCTTGGGAAAGTGCTGGTCGACGCGCCTGCCGGACAGGATTTCGTCGCCAATGATGATGAGTCCGATCGCCATGATTGCCTGCTTTCTGTCAGAGGATGATGTCGTCTTGTGGCAGCGGCACCGCCGCGTCGGCGCGCAGGCGCGCCAGCGCATCGAGGCAGTAATAAGCAAACCACAAACCGGTAAAGATAAAGATCAGCACATACAGCCAGATCGAGGCCGCCGCCAGGAAGGGGAAGAACACCACCGCCATCACGCCGCCCAGCCAGATCGCGCCCGGCAAGGCGCCTGCCGCGCCGGAAACCACGCCGATGATCAGCAAACGCCAGCGATGCCCGGCCAGGATCTGGCGCCGCTCGTCGGCGCTGGCGTAGTCGGCCAGCGCGTCGTAGACCATCACGCGGCAGGTCAGCCAGCCCCACAGCAGCGCCTGCACCAGCACCGCCAGCGGCGGGAAGAAGTACAGCGGCAAGGTCAGGATCCAGCAGCCGATGAACACCGCCATGCCGCCCAGCGCCACGCCGGCGCTGCCCAGCACGCTGCCGCCCTTGCGCTGCTCCAGTTGCGGATAGTGGCGCAGGCCGACATGGCGGCCGATCACCGGCATGGCCACCACGCCGATGAAGATCAGCGCGGTCAGTATCATCAGCGGCAGCAGCATCAGCATCGCGATCAGCGGCACCACCACGGTTTTCAGCGTGCCCAGGCCAAGCGAGGTCAGCAAGCTGCTGCTGTAGCTGAAGCCGTCATGCGCGGCGAACTGCGCATGCAGATAGTCGACCAGCGGCTGCAGGCCGAGATACAGCAGCACCGCCCAGACGCCCAGCGCCAGCAGGAAGGGCACTACGCTCATCAGCAACATCTTGCCATGCCATTGCGACAGGAAGGCGCGCCCCCAGGAACGCAGCACGCCGCCCATCAGACCACGTCCTTGCGCGCGTATTCGACCATGCGCTTGAGCGCCAGCCAGTGCTGCGACCAGAAGCCGCGCCCGTATTCGCGGCCGGGCACGACGACGCCGTGCTCGTCGGTCTGCGGCAACTGGTCGCGGATGCCGGTGGCGACAAACTCCGGCGTGAAGTTGGCGGTGCGGAAGATGATGTCCCACACCGGCAGCAGCACGGCGAAATTGCAGCCGCCCAGCGTGCCCTTGCCGTGCGACTCGTGGCCGGTGCCGATCGAATGGTGCATGCGGTGGTAGCGCGGCGACACCAGCAGCCACTCGCCGATGCGGCCGAAGTGGATGCGCACGTTGGCGTGCTGCAGGCTTTGCAGGATGCGCGAGACCGACACCAGCATCACGTACTGCGACGGCTCGACGCCGATGCCCAGCGCGATGACGCCCATGTAGACGTCGCGCAGCAGGTCGTCCAGCAGATGGTTGCGGTTGTCGCTCCACAGATTCATGTTCTGCTGGCTGTGGTGCAGGCCGTGCAGCGCCCACCACCAGTTGAACTGGTGCGAGGCGCGGTGATACCAGTAATCGAAGAAGTCCAGCACCACGAAATACACCAGGAAGCTGCCCAGCGGGCTGATGCCCGGCCACAGCGATTCCAGGTTGAACGGCTGGAAGCTTTCAAAGCGCAGCATGGCCGCCACGCTGTCCATCAGCGGATCGAGCGTGAAGAAGATCAGCACCGAGAACAGGCCGATGCGGTGCAGCACGGTGTAGATGAAGTCGTTCCAGCGCGCGCGCGGGTCGGTGAACTTGTGCACCGGGATCATCGCCTCCAGCGGACGCAGCACCAGGAACAGCAGCGTCAGTTCGAGGCCGCCGATCAGCAGCCACTCGGTGCCCTCGAAGGCTTCCTCGATGAACTCGCCGAAGCCGAGCTGGAACACCAACGGCTGTATCACCGTCTCGAACAACCAGCCTTGGGCCACGCCCAGCCAGTCAGAAAATAGTTGAATCATGGATGCTTGGATGTCGACTTGAAGGTGGAAAGGTAATCAGGATGCTCGCGCAGCGTGGCGAAGCAATAGCCTTTTTGCTCCAGGCCGCTGATCAGCGGCTCCAGGTTGGCCGGCGCCCACGCGTCCTTGCGCGACCAGATGCCCATGTGGGCCAGGAAGATGTCGCCATCCCGCAGGTCGCGCAGCGACTTTTGCAACAATACCGCATTCGGGTAAGCCGCGCTGGAGAGCTCATCGCCGGAGAAGCCGGCCGGCGCCCAGCCGACGTGGCTGTAGCCGCAGGACTCGGCCGCCGCCAGCGCGCGCGGCGAGGTGCGGCCGGCCGGCGCGCGCCAGATCGGATCGAGGTGCCGGCCGGTCAGTTCGACAAAGCGCCGGTCGACGCGCTGGATCTGGTCGCAATACTGCTTGGGCGTCAGGCTCTCGATCTTGCCGGCCCGCGGGCCGAAGCCGGGCTTGACCTTGAGGCTGCCGCCGGCGCCGTCGCCGGACAGCACGATGTGGTCGAAGGTGTGCGAGCCGATCGCATGGCCTTCGGCCACGCGCGCCTTCCAGTAGGCCGACCATGACGGATCCAGCGAATAATCGCCGCGCACGGTTTTCTCATTGGCCAGGAAGAAGGTGGCCTTGATCTGGTGGCGCTTCAGCGTGTCGGCGATCAGTTCGGCCTGGGACTGACTGCCGGTGTCGAAGGTCAGGTAGATGGTGCCCTTGCAGGCGGCCGGGCGCACCGGCGCGCTCAGCGCGGCCTTGAGCACGGCCGGCGGCGCGGCGCCGGCGGCGGAGGCCGCCGAGGCGCTGCGCACCGCGGCCGCCGAACCTGGCGCGGCGGCGGCGCCGGCGGCCTTGGCTTCGGCCGCGCGGCGGGCCGGCCCATTGAGGTTGCGCGCATCGCTGTTGGCGGCGCGCGCGGCGGCGTTCAGTTCGCGCGCGTCGGCGTTGACCGACCTGGCCGGGTCGGCCGCCTGGGCAGCCGGCGAGACCGCCAGCGCCAACAAGGTCAGGGCGGCGGCGGCATGCATCAGCGCTGGGCGGAGTTAAAGAAGAACACGCCGTGCGGCGAGCGGCCCACCGGTATCATCTTGACGATCTTGCGGGTCGGCAGGTCGATCACGGCGACCTTTTTGATCCAGCGCTGCGTGACCCACATGGTCTTGCCGTCGGCGGTGATTTCCATGCAGTCCGGGCCGCCCGGCACGTTGATCATGCCGACGTTTTCCAATGTCTTCTGATCAATGATGTTAATCGAATTGGAAACACGGTTGGAGACGTAGGTGTAGCGGCCGTCGCCGGCCGAACGGAAGTTGTGCGCGCCCTGGCCGGTCTTGATGCGCTTGATGCTCTTCTGGGTCTTCCAGTCGATCACCTCGACGTAGTCCTTGCCCATGATGCCGACCAGCAGGTACTTGTCGTCGGGCGTCATGGCGATGCCGGCCGGCAGCTTACCGACCGACATGGTCCACTTCACCGTCTGCGTGTTCAGGTCGATGCCGCTGACCTGGTCGCTGCCCTGCTGGGTGATGAACACCATGTTGCTGGCGGCGTTGAAGGCCATGTGGCTGGGCAGCTTGGCCAGCGGAATGCGCTTGGCCAGCGTCATGTTGGCGCCGTCGTACTTGTACAGGTCGACGCGGTCCAGCCGCAGCGAGTTCGACACGAACCACTTCTGGTCCGGCGAGAAGCCGATCTGGTACGGGTCGAGGATGTCCTTGACGGTGCGCTGCACCTGGCCGGACTTCGGATCGAGGAAGATCAGCTCATTGCCGACCGAACTGGCGACGATGAGGGATTTGTTATCCGGCGTCGACATCAGGTGGTGCGGCTCCTTGCCGACCGGGAAGGTGGACAGGTCCTTGTAGGTGGCCTGATCCAGCAACTGGACGGTGGCGTCACGCGAGTTGAGCACAACCACAACGTTGGCCTGCACGCTGCCGATGGCAGACATGGCGCAGACGCAGGAAATGACGATACGGCGGAAACTGCAGGGCATGAAAAAATCGCTTGAAAGAGCAAAACGTTTATTTTACGTGCAAACCGGGCGGCAACAAGACAAATGGCCACAATTATTCATGGCCAGGGACGCCCTGCTACAATTCGGGGCTGTGTTTAACGAATAACGAGGGAATAACATGACCACCATTACCACCGAATCCGGCCTGCAGTACATCGAACTGACCGTGGGCGAAGGCGACGAAGCCAAGGCCGGCCAGAACGTCACCGTCCATTACACCGGCTGGCTGCGCAACGACGACGGCACCAAGGGCCCGAAATTCGATTCGAGCAAGGACCGCAACGACCCATTCGAGTTCGCGCTGGGCGCCGGCATGGTCATCCGCGGCTGGGACGAAGGCGTGCAAGGGATGAAGATCGGCGGCACCCGCCAGCTGATCATCCCGGCCGACCTGGGCTACGGCTCGCGCGGCGCCGGCGGCGTGATCCCGCCCAACGCCACGCTGATCTTCGACGTCGAGCTGCTGGGCGTTTAATTTTCTTTAGCGCTGCCAGTTCCTGCGCAGCGCCTCCAGCTCCGCTCGCGTGTCGAGCATGCCGCCGACGATGCGCTGGTCTATCGCTTCCAGCACCGCCGTCGGCATCTCCGTGCCGGCCATCCGGTACGCGCCCATGGCCGGCTGCGGCCGCGCATTCTGCACCAGCGCCGGTATCCGCCACTCCTCGCTGGCGCGGCAGGCGATCCCCACCAGATCCTGGCTCCCGCCCACCAGCGTAAAGCTGCGGCAGTAGCCGCCCTCGTTCGACAGGAAGCTCAGGCCGACGCGCACATTGCCCTCGGACGGCGCCGCGCCGCCCATCTGCTGGCTCAAGGCGGCATCCAGCTTGCCCTGCGCGACCAGCGTGCCGTTGCGGCTGGCGACCTCGGTCGGCGCCGGCGCCGGTTCGCCGAACCAGTCCGGCTGCCAGCGCGCCAGGCCGAATTTACCGGCCGCCAGGCCGAGCACCATCACCAGCGCCAGCGCGCTCCACTCCAGCCAGCCCCAGGGCCGCTTGACGGCCTTGCGCGCGGCCTGCTGCGTTGCAAGACGCTGCGCCCGCACCGCCGCCAGTTGCACCACGTTGGCCTGCCGCGTCCGCGCGCCGGACGGTTCCTGGTCGGCAAACACCTCGTCGCGCGCGGCCCGCAGGCGCGCCACGCGGCGGGCGATGCTGCTGTCGCGGCGCATGGCGGCTTCGATCGCGAGCCGCGTCGCGTCGTCCAACTCGCCGTCGGCATATGCCATCAGTGTCTCGTCTGAGAAGCTCATAGTCCCGTCCTTGTGCGTTCCATCATAAACCTTTTTGGGGTGGCATGCGGGTTCGCCAAAACCGCGCATCGCCTGTAAACACGGGGCTTTTGATGCACTGCAGCGTGGCGCGGCAGCTACTGTAAGGGCTACTTCGTACAGAAACCATTACATTTGACAATATTTATGCTAATCTGCGCGCTCTAATAACCAAGGAGGTAGTAATGAAAAAAGGCGAATTGATTGCAGAATTTGCGAAACGCACTGAAGTGTCCGCTGCTGCCGCCAACGGTGCAGTGAATACTCTGATCGCCATCATCACCGAGCGTCTGAAAAAAGGCGACACGGTAGGCATCACCGGCTTCGGCACCTTCTCCGTAGCTAAACGCGCCGCTCGTAAAGGCCGCAATCCTGCAACCGGCGAAGCGATCAAGATCGCGGCGTCGAAAACCCCGAAATTCTCGGCTGGCGCTACCCTGAAGGCAGCGGTCAACCCGACGAAGAAGAAGTAATCGCAGGTTAGCTGTGCCCGCGAGGGCACCGGACACGGCGGTTCATGACGGGTCGATGACCCGGCATGAACCGCCGTTCTGTTTTTGAGGATGTCCTCTAGCGGCTTTTGCGGCGGCTGCGGTTATGATGGCGCGTACCCACCCATCACACTCCAGGAGATGCAGCATGAGTTTGCAAGAACAATTTGACCAGGCCCAGGCCGACTCGAAGAACCTGTCCGAGCGTCCGGACAACATGACCCTGCTGAAGATCTACGCGCTGTTCAAGCAGGCGTCGGCGGGCGACGCGACGGGCGACCGTCCGGGCATGACCGACTTCGTCGGCCGCGCCAAGTACGATGCCTGGGATGCGCTGAAAGGCAAGACCCAGGACGAAGCGAAACAGCTGTACATCGATCTGATCGAAGAGCTGAAATAAAAAAAAGCGCCCCGCTTTTTACTTGGCCTTGCGGCGGCGGGCCACGAAGCCCAGCAGGCCGAGGCCGCCCAGCATCATCGCGTACGTATCCGCTTCCGGCACCGCCGAGGTGATCGAGAAGCTGGTGATGCGCTGGTCGGCGTCGGTGCCGCCGGTGCCGCCGGTGAAGCCGACGTACATCGTGTTGCCGAACTTGGTGCTGAGGTTGACATTGGCGCTGTCGCTGACGGTGTAGACGTTGCCGGTGCTGCCGTCGACGAACTGGCCGACCATGGTCAGCTCATGCGTGGTGGCGTTGTAGCTGACGGTCTGCGAGCCGCTCACGTTGTTCGACGCGCCCAGGCTCCAGCCGGCCGGGGTCAGGCCCTGCACCACGCCGTTGGTGCTCAGGCCGTAGTCGTTGTTGGTCCAGCTGCGGATCACCGAGCCGACCGCGCTCGATCCCGAACCGCCGATATTCCAGTAGCCGACATCGCCACCGCCGACGCCGGTGACGTTGTTGCCGACGTTCTGGAACGCCAGCGCGATGCCGTCCGCCATCTTGCCGCTGTCGTTACCCTTCAGCGAGAAGCTGAACGAGGTGCTGAACGACGCGGTGGTCGAGATCCCCTGCGCGACCCAGCCGGCGCCGGCCACGCCGGACGCGTTCGAGGTGGCGCTGGTGTGGGTCAGCTGCAGCTCGCCGCCGACGATCTGCGCGCTGCCGGCCAGGTTCAGCGTCGACAGGTCGATGGTCGCGGCGGACGCCGGAGCGGAGATGGCGGCGGCTACGGCGGCGATGGCGAGCAGATTACGCATGGCGGGGTCCTGAAGATTTGTGAAGTTAAATTAGATAAAAAGCATCGGTCCCGGCAATTATACGCAACCGATACTATTTTGCAATTTAATTTTTCATTAAACAACATTAAGTTCTTTTATGCAACAAACACCTTGCGCATTTTCTCGCTCACCTTGGCCTCGATCTGCGACGAGAAGGCGCTGAACAGGAAGCCCAGCGCGATTTGCAGCTGCGCCTGGTTCGGACGCAGGGTCAGCGAACCGTTGACGCCGCTGCGCTCGAAGCGCAGCACGTCGCCGTCCCAGCGGCAGGCCAGTTCGAATTGTTCGGCCAGCTTATCGGCCACTTGTTGTGCGGCCACGCGGGCCTGCTCCGGCGCCAGGTGATGCTCCTGAACGATGTTGATGTCCGCCATGCGGCTTCCTCTACGGTGTAAACAAAGGCGCCATGATGCCAGTTGCGGCTCAGGCGCGCCAGCCCAGCAAGGCCAGCATGACGAAAAAGCCCACCACATAGGCCAGCGCCACGTGCCAGCCGTGGCGCAGCCATTGCGTCACCGAGCGCGACTCCGGATACATACCCGACAGCGCCACCCCGGCCGACGAGCCGAACCAGATCATCGAGCCGCCGAAGCCCACCGCATACGCCAGGTAGCCCCAGTCGAAGCCCCCCTGGCGCAGGGCCAGCGCGGTCAGCGGGATGTTGTCGAACACGGCCGACACAAAGCCCAGGCCCAGCGTCATCGCCCATGAGGCCGGCGGCAGCGCCTCGACCGGCATCAGCGAGGCCGACCACACCAGCGCCAGCAGGAACAGCGCGCCGCGCGCCGCGCCCGGCAACTCGGCCCAGTCGGGGCGGCGCAGCAGGCCGCTCAGCAGCAGGGCCAGCCAGACCGCCGCGCCCAGGAAGGGAAAGACCGCCGCCAGATCCGGACGGTGCAGGTTCAGCAACAGATTGGCGCCGATCGCCGCCAGCAGCACGAAGGCGACGATGCCCAGCCGCGGCCAGTCGATGCGCACGCCCGGCGGCGCGTCCTTGACGATGGGCGAATATGCCTGCTGCTGGCGCGCGGCCGGAATGGCGCAGACGAACAGCGCCACCACCGCCGCCACATAGGCGTGCAGCACCTGGCCCGGCGCGATGCCGTGCAGCCACATCATGGTGGTGGTGGTGTCGCCGACCACGCTGCCGGCGCCGCCGGCATTGGAGGCGGCGACGATGGCGGCCAGGTAGCCGAGGTGCACGCGGCCGCGGAACACGCTGCGCGCCACGGCGCCGCCGATGATGGCGGCGGCGATGTTGTCGAGGAAGCTGGAAATGACGAACACCAGCACCAGCAGCGCCAGCGGCCCCTTCCAGTCGTTGGGCAGGTAGTGCGGCAGGATGGCCGGCACTTCGCTCTTGTCGAAATGCCTGGCCAGCAGCGCAAAACCCAGCAGCAGCGCCAGCAGGTTGGCCAGCCCCACCCATTCATGGGCGGCGTGCGCGGCCAGGCCGCCCAGGCCGGGGCCCTCGCCGAACGACGAAAACAACAATTTATAGACGGTAATCACCAGCGCGCCCACCAGCGCCGTCAGCATGGTGTTGAGATGGCTGAAGGCCACCATGCCGAGCACGGCGGCGAACAGGAAAAACTCGGTAGGGATCGCGCTCATGCCGTCTCCAGTTGATCTTTGGACATGGATTCTAGCGTATCGCCCCCCTGCCGCAGGGCCTGTCGCCCTTCGCCAACGAATTTGCTTATATGTATTGTATATAAGCGCAATTTGTGAGAAATAGCGAATTACCTTAAAATACAGTGCTTTGCTGAGGTTAGCCGGGCCATCCCACCGCCGCCGACGCTGCAGCACACCAACATTGATAGGACTGTTATGACCCACGTTGTCACCGAATCTTGCATCAGCTGCCGTTACACGGACTGCGTCGATGTTTGCCCGGTAGATTGTTTCCGCCAAGGCCCGAACTTCCTCGCCATCGATCCGGACGAGTGCATCGACTGCGCCGTCTGCGTGGCTGAATGCCCGGTCAACGCGATCTACGCCGAGGAAGATGTGCCGGGCGACCAGCAGCAATTCATCAAGATCAATGTCGATCTCGCCCGCAACTGGCCTTCGATCACCAAGACGGTCGCTCCGCTGCCGGAAGCCGACCAGTTCAAGGACGTCAAAGAAAAACTGCACCTGCTGGTACGCTAAGACGCTCCGTCTGGCCAGGCCGCATCGGGCAGCGCCTACCGCGAGCGCCAGGTTTTGATTGGCCGCCGCGCAGCCTTGTGTTGCCTAACCATTATTGAAATAACAGGAATCCATGTATGAATAGCACTGTCACTCATCCAGGCGTCATCGAAGCCGATGCCGTCATCATCGGCGCCGGCCCGGTCGGCCTGTTCCAGGTCTTCGAACTCGGCCTGCTGGAAATCAAAGCCCACGTGATCGATTCGCTGGGCGCCGTGGGCGGACAGTGCGTTGAACTGTATCCGGACAAGCCGATCTACGACATCCCCGCCGTGCCCTCGTGCACCGGCCAGGAACTGACCGACAACCTGCTCAAGCAGATCGAGCCGTTCGAGCCGACCTTCCACCTGGGCCAGGAAGTGACCAAGGTCGCGCGCCGCGACGACGGCCGTTTCGACGTCGAGACCACCGCCGGCACCCAGTTCATCACCAAGACCATCTTCATCGCGGCCGGCGTCGGTTCGTTCCAGGCGCGCACGATCAAGGTCGACGGCATCGAAGTGTTCGAAGGTTCGCAGCTGCACTACAAGGTCAAGGATCCCTCGCAGTTCGAAGGCAAGAACCTGGTCATCTGCGGCGGCGGCGACTCCGCGCTGGACTGGGCGCTGAACTTCGTCGGCAAGGCCGAATCGGTCGTTTTGCTGCACCGCCGCGAAGACTTCCGCGCCGCGCCGGCCTCGGTCGCCAAGATGAAAGCGCTGTGCGACGACTACGAAATGCAGCTGATCATCGGCCAGGCCACCGGCTACGAAGCCGGCGAAGACGGCAAGCTGTCGCAGCTGAAGGTCACCGGCGCCGACGGCGTCACCCGCCGCGTGCCGCTGGACATGCTGCTGGTGTTCTTCGGCCTGTCGCCGAAGCTGGGCCCGATCGCCGAATGGGGCCTGGACATCGAGCGCCGCCAGCTGAAGGTGCAAAACACCGAGAAGTTCGAGACCAACGTCCCGGGCATCTTCGCCGTCGGCGACATCAACACCTATCCGGGCAAGAAAAAGCTGATCCTGTCGGGCTTCCATGAAGCCGCGCTGGCCGCCTTCGGCGCCGCGCCGTACATCTTCCCGGACAAGAAGATCCACATGCAGTACACCACCACTTCGCCCAAGCTGCACAAGGTGCTGGGCGTGGAAACCCCGGTCTTCGACTAAGAGCGCGATTACAACGGCAAGTGCCTGTCCTACACAAAAGCAGCGGAAACGCTGCTTTTTTTATGTTTTCGGCAGTATTATGATGGCGTCAATGGAGAACTGCGGGCGCATTGTGGATACTACGTACGCTTGCCCGGCGGTACTTTGAAATGCTTTACGACACGAACCATTGTTTTATAATTTGGCTTATGATGTAAGGTATTGGTGCATCGCACCAAGCACTCGACCCGGGACTACACTATGCTCTACCAACTGCACGAAATGCAACGCTCGCTCCTGACGCCCCTGATGCAATGGGCGGACGCGTCGTCCAAGCTGTTCACCAACCCGGTATCGCCGCTGGCCCATACGCCGTTCTCGCAACGGATCGCCGCCGGTTACGAGCTGATGTACCGCTTGGGCAAGGACTATGAAAAGCCGGCGTTTGAAATCGACGACACGCTGGTCAACGGCGAGACGGTCGGCATCATCGAGCAGGTGGTGGTCAACAAGCCCTTCTGCCGCCTGATCCACTTCAAGAAGGATCTGGACGACAAGAAAATCAAGGCGCTGAAACAGCCGACCGTGCTGCTGGTCGCACCGTTGTCCGGCCACCACTCGACGCTGCTGCGCGACACCGTGCGCGGGCTGCTGGTCGATCACGACGTCTACGTCACCGACTGGACCGATGCGCGCATGGTGCCGCTGTCGGAAGGCGCGTTCCACCTGGACGACTATATTTTCTACGTGCAGGACTTCATCCGCCTGCTCGGCCCCGAGTTGCACGTGATCTCCGTCTGCCAGCCGACCGTGCCGGTGCTGGCGGCGATCGCGCTGATGGCCTCCGAAAAAGACCCGAAGCTGCCGAAGACCATGACCATGATGGGCGGCCCGATCGATCCGCGCCGCTCGCCGACGCAGGTCAACAACCTGGCCACCGAAAAGAAATTCTCGTGGTTCGAGAACACCGTGATTTATGCGGTGCCGCCCAACTATCCGGGCTTTGGCCGCAAGGTCTATCCGGGCTTCCTGCAGCACGCCGGCTTCATCGCCATGAACCCGGGCCGCCACGCGCAAAGCCACCGCGAGTTCTACATGCACCTGGTCGAAGGCGATGACGAGCCGGCCGACAGCCACCGCAAGTTCTACGACGAATACAACGCCGTGCTGGACATGCCGGCCGAATACTACCTGGACACGATCAAGACCGTGTTCCAGGACTTCGCGCTGCCGAAGGGCGAATGGGTGGTCGGCGGCAAGCTGGTGCGTCCGCAGGACATCACCACGGTCGCGCTGTTCACCGTCGAAGGCGAGCTGGACGACATCTCCGGCGCCGGCCAGACCCAGGCCGCGCACGACCTGTGCAGCGGCATCCCGGCCGACATGCAGCAAGACTTCGTCGCCCCCGGCGCCGGCCACTACGGCATCTTCTCCGGCCGCCGCTGGCGCGAAATGGTGTGCCCGAAAATCACCGACTTCATCAAGAAACACGGCTGATATACGGCGGGGTCAGGTCCGAATGCCGGACCTGACCCCGTTTTTTTTGCGGCAAAATATATCATGTCATGATATATTTCCGCATGAGCTCGAAAACACCTCCTCCGTTAAACAAGTCGGACTTCAGCGCGCTGTCCGAATTCCGCTACCAGATGCGGCGCTTCGAGCGCTTTTCCGAAGATGTCGTGCAGGCGCAAGGCATCACGCCGCTGCAATACCTGCTGCTGCTGCACATCAAGGGCTATCCGGGCCGCGACTGGGCCACCGTCGGCGAGCTGGCCGAGCGGCTGCAGGCCAAGCCGCACGGCGTGGTGGCGCTGGTCACGCGCTGCGAAGCCGGCGGCCTGGTCGAGCGCCGCGTCAGCGGCACCGACCGCCGCCGCGTGGAAATCCATCTGCTGAAGGACGGCGAAGCCATGCTGCGCAAACTGGCCCAGCTGCACCGCACCGAACTGCTGTCGCTCGACGGCGTCTTCACCATCCCCAAACTGAGCTCCCATGACAACCAATAATTACGACGCCCGCCGCGACTTCGACGGCAACGCCAGGCTGGTCCTGATCGCCAGCATCGCCGCCGTGGTCGGCGCACTGAGCACCGTGACCGCCGACCTGCTGCTGCACGCGATCCGCTTCTTCACCAACCTGTTCTTCTTCCAGAAATTCTCCACCGCCTTCACCTCGCCCGCCACCCATGCGCTGGGCGCCTGGGTGATCGTGGTGCCGGTGATCGGCGGCCTGGTCATCGGCCTGATCGCCCGCTACGGCAGCGAGGCGATCCGCGGCCACGGCATCCCCGAAGCCATCGAGGCCATCCTGTTCAAGAAGAGCACCATGTCGCCGAAGGTGGCGCTGCTCAAGCCGCTGGCCTCGGGCATCGCCATCGGCAGCGGCGGCCCGTTCGGCGCCGAGGGACCGATCATCATGACCGGCGGCGCGGTCGGCTCGCTGATCGCCCAGCACTTCCACCTCAGCGCCGGCGAGCGCAAGGCGCTGCTGGTGGCGGGCGCCGTGGCCGGCATGACGGCGGTGTTCGGCACGCCGATCGCCGCGCTGCTGCTGGCGGTCGAATTGCTGCTGTTCGAACTGCGCCCGCGCAGCCTGGCACCGGTGGCCGTGGCCTGCGCGGTGGCCGGCTTCCTGCGCCCGCTGCTGATCGAGAGCGGGCCGCTGTTCCCGCTGCATACCGCGGTGATGCCGCCGTCGGCGCTGGTGTCCTGCCTGATCGGCGGCCTGCTGTGCGGCGCCCTGGCCTGGCTGCTGTCGACCGCGCTGTACCGCGTCGAAGACGGCTTCCACAAGCTGCCCATCCACTGGATGTGGTGGCCGGCCATCGGCGGCCTGGCGGTCGGCATCGGCGGCTATCTGCAGCCGCGCGCGCTGGGCGTGGGCTACGACGTCATCGCCGACCTGCTCAACAACCACCTGGCCGCCAGCGCCATCGCCAGCCTGCTGGTCGTCAAGGCCGTGATCTGGCTGCTGGCCCTGGGTTCCGGCACCTCCGGCGGCGTGCTGGCGCCGCTGCTGATGCTGGGCGCGGGCCTGGGCGCCCTGCTCGGCCCCTACCTGCCTGGCGGCGAGCCCGCCGTGTGGCCGCTGGTGTTCATGGCCGCCACGCTGGGCGGCATGATGCGCGCGCCGGTCATGGCGGTGGTGTTCGCCTTCGAGCTGACGCACGACGTCAACGCCATGCTGCCGGTGCTGGCCACGTCGACGGTGGCCTACGCCTTCACCGTCATCACCATGCACCGCTCCATCCTGACCGAAAAGATCGCCCGCCGCGGCCATCACATCTACCGCGAATACGGCATCGATCCGATGGAGCGCCACAGCGTGGCCGAGGTGATGACCGCCACCACCACCAGCATCGATGCGCAGGCCTTGATCGCCGACGTGCTGGCCAGCCATTTCGGCGCCGCGCAGCGCCACCGCGCCTTCCCTGTGGTGCGCGACGGCGCGCTGGTCGGCATGCTGGACCGCGCCGGCATCGAAGACAGCGCGCGCGCCGCCGGTGCGCTGCGGATCGGCGACCTGTTCGGCGTCAACCTGCCGATCTTCGCGCTGGCCGACGAAACCTGCCGCGCGCTGGCCACGCGGCTGGCGGTGCATGAGCTGGAACGCCTGCCGGTGGTGAGCGACGCGCAATCGCGCCGCCTGATCGGCATCGTCAGCCGCAGCGACTTGATCAAGCCGGCGTTCAGCCTGCACGCGGAAGAGCTGGAGCGGCAAACCGTGCGCCGCGTATGGCCGGCGAAACCGCGCGCCGAATAAGGTTTTTCGGTCCGGCCGGCGCAGATATCGGATAATGGCGCTTTATTCCGCCGCCGCCTCCGCCGTGCCGACCACCAAATCACTCGCCGACCGCATCGAAGACGTACTGCCGCAGACGCAATGCACCAAGTGCGGCTATGACGGCTGCCGTCCGTACGCGGAAGCGATCGCCGCCGGCGCGGCCGGCATCAACCAGTGCCCGCCGGGCGGCGCCGAAGGCATCGCCCGCCTGTCGTCGGTCACCGGCCACAAGGTCATCCCGCTCAATCCCGTCAACGGCCTGGAACGGCCGCGCGCGGTCGCCTACATCGACGAATCGCTGTGCATCGGCTGCACGCTGTGCATCCAGGCCTGCCCGGTCGACGCCATCATCGGCGCCGCAAAGCTGATGCACACCATCGTGCCGGACCTGTGCACCGGCTGCGACCTGTGCGTCCATCCATGCCCGGTCGATTGCATCGTCATGCACCCGGTCACCGAGACCACCGGCTGGGACGCCTGGCGCCAGGCCGACGCCGACGCCGCGCGCGCGCGGCACGACTTCCGCACCTTCCGCCTCAAGCGCGAGCAGGATGAAAACGACGCCCGCCTCGCCGCCAAGGCCGAAGCCAAGATGGCCGCCGTGCAGGCGCTCGATCCCGCCGACGCCGCCGGTGAAGCGGAAAAGGAACGCAAGCGCGCCATCATCGCCGCCGCGATGGAGCGGGCCCGTTTGAAAAAGGAGGAAGCTGCGCAAGCGGCTTCCGAAACCAAGCCAGACGATGGAAATCCGCCTGAATGAATCCAGCCAAACGCTACGAAATGTTTGTGCGCTTCCGCGCCGCCAATCCCAAGCCAGAAACCGAACTTGAATACACCACGCCGTTTGAGCTGCTGATCGCCGTGCTGCTGTCGGCGCAGGCCACCGACGTCGGCGTCAACAAGGCCACGCGCAAGCTGTATCCGGTGGCGAACACGCCGCAGGCCATACTGGACCTGGGCGAAGAGGAACTGAAGACCTACATCCAGACCATCGGCCTGTACAAGACCAAGGCCAAGAACGTCATCTCGACCTGCCGCATGCTGGTCGAGCTGCACGGCGGCGAAGTGCCGCGCGACCGCGAGTCGCTGGAAGCCCTGCCGGGCGTGGGCCGCAAGACCGCCAACGTGGTGATGAACACCGCCTTCGGCGAACCGACGATGGCGGTGGACACGCACATCTTCCGCGTCTCCAACCGCACCGGCCTGGCGCCGGGCAAGAACGTCGAGATCGTCGAGCAGAAGCTGCTCAAGTTCGTGCCGAAGGAATTCCTGCACGACGCCCACCACTGGCTGATCCTGCACGGCCGCTACACCTGCAAGGCGCGCAAGCCCGAATGCTGGAACTGCATGCAGCTCGACCTGTGCGACTACCGCAGCAAAACGCCCGCGCCCGACGGTATCTAAGCCCTCCGATGTAACGCTCCAGACGCCCGCTTGACCATTATGCGACACATGTCGCATAATGGTGGCATAAGTCACATATGGAGCGTCGCATGGCAATTCCCTCAATCTCCGAACTCACCGTGCTGAAAGCGCTGTGGCGCCAGCAACCGCTCAGCGCCCGCGAAATCCATCGGCAAGTCGAAGCGGAGCTGGGCTGGTCGTACTCTTCCACCCGCAAGACGCTGGAACGCATGCTGGACAAAGGCTCGGTGCGGCAATCCACGGTGCATGGTGTACAGGTGTATGAAGCCGCGCTGGAGAAAGTCAGCACCCTGGCCGCGTTCGCGCACGACTTCGGCAAGCGCGTGATGGAAATGGATGCGCCTTTGCCGGTCAATATGTTCACCGGCAGCAAGCTCGTCGACGGCGACGAACTGGCGCAGCTGGAGCAGTTGCTGCACGACTGGCCGGACGACCACGCCGACGAAAAATGAGTCCGGCCGACCTGTTTATTTTCCGGTTTCTGCTGGCCAGTTGCGGCTGCATGGCGGCCGGACTGGGCGTGTGGTCGGTGACCACGCTGTGCCGTCGCTGGCTGCCTGGCGTCGCCTTGCAGCGTTCCGTCTGGCTGCTGGGCCAGGTCACGATCGTCGCGGTCTTCCTGCTGATCCTGCTGCCGCACAGCGAACGGCTGCGCCTCGTACCGCCGATCGACCTCGCCGAAGTGACGGCAACGCGCGCCGCCGCTCCCACGAGCACCGCCGCACCGGAGAGCACGCCCCTCCCCGCCAACGCCGCCAACGCCGACGCGGCGGTCCGAACCTGGCTGCTTGACGGCGCCCGCGCCTGGCTGCTGGTTTACCTGCTCGGCCTCGCCGCTTCGATCGTCAGGCAGTTGCAGGCGCGGCGGACGCTGAACGGTCTGGCCGCCGCCGGAGGCCGCCTGCCGGAACTGGATCGCCACCACGGCTTCACCGGCACACCGGCGCCAACGCCGGAAGTCATCGAAGTGGATGCGCCGATATCGCCCATGCTGTTCGGCCTCTTCAAGCCTCGCTTGCTGTTGCCGCTGCACCTGCGCGGCTTTGAAGCGACCCAGCAGCAAATGATCGTCGCGCATGAACTGACGCATCTGCGGCGGCGCGACCTGTACTGGATCAGCGCCGGCGTCCTCCTGCAAACACTGCTCTGGTTTAATCCCTTCATGCGGCTGCTGCGCATCCGGCTGTCGTGGGCGCAGGAACTGGGCTGCGACCGCGATGTGCTGCGCGGCCGTCCGGCGGCGCAACGCAAGGCATACGCGGCGGCGCTGGTGGCACAGCTGAAATTACCGCCGTCGCCGGCGGCAAGCGCGCTGGCATTCGGCGGCGCCAACGCCAACACGCTGGCCGGCAGGATCGCGCTGATCCGCGATCCCGCTGCGGCACGCCAAGGCCGCTGGACCCGCGTTGCCGTGATCGGGGGATTGGCGTGCATTCTGGCCGCCAGCCTCGCCTTCCAGCCGGCGCTGACGGCGACGCCGCCCGCCACACTGGCGGCCATCGGCTGCACCGAACTGGCCGACGCCGCCAGCGGCACGCGCCTGCTTCGCGAAGGCCAGTGCGACACGCGCATCACGCCGGCATCGACCTTCAATATCGTGGTCAGCCTGATGGGCTACGACAGCGGCATCCTGGCCGACGAACACACGCCGGCGCTGCCGTTCCAGAAGGGCTACACCGACTGGAACGCGGAATGGCGCGCCACCACCGATCCGGCGAGCTGGCTCAAATATTCGGTCGTCTGGTTCGCCCAGCAGATCACGTCCCGGCTTGGCGCGGCGCGTTTCCAGGGCTACGTCGACAGCTTCAACTACGGCAACCGGGATGTGAGCGGCGACGCCGGCAAGGACAACGGTCTTGCGCTGTCATGGATCAGTTCCTCGCTGAAGATATCGCCGGCCGAACAGGTGGACTTCCTGCGCAAGATGGTGAACCGGCAGCTGCCGGTGTCGGAAAAAGCCTACGACATGACCTTCCGCATCATGCCGTCCGAGACGCTGAAAAACGGCTGGGTAGTCCACGGAAAAACCGGCACCGCCGCGCCGGTCCTGGCGAACGGCAGCGACGACCCCGAGCACCAGTACGGCTGGTACGTAGGCTGGGCAAGCAAGGGACAGCGCACGATTGTTTTCGCCCGCATGATGCTGGACCGCAGGCAGGAAGGCTTTGCCGGCGGCCGGGTCAAGGAAGCCTTCCTGCGCGACCTGGCAACACGGCTGGACGCACTCTAGAAACCACAGTAGAAAAGGATAAATCGTTTTGATCATTTCACCAAAACCCCGCACCTGCATGGCTATCGCCATCCTGTCTTCCTGCTTCTTGCCAGCCGCCGGCCTGGCCGCCGACGACAGCGCCAGGATCCGCGCCATCGTCGACCAGGCGATCCGCCCTGTCATGGCCGAAAACGACGTGCCGGGCATGGCGGTCGCCGTGACGGTCAACGGCCAACCGTTCGTCTTCAACTATGGCGTCGCCTCGCGCGAAAACAACACGCCCGTCAGCGACGCCACGCTGTTCGAGCTGGGTTCCATCAGCAAGACCTTTGCCGCCACGCTGGCCTCGTATGCCCAGGTGCTCGGCAAGCTGTCGCTGGATGACCATCCCGGCAAATACATGCCGCAGTTGAAGGGCAGCGCGATCGACAAGGCCACCGTGCTCAATCTCGGCACTTACACCGCGGGCGGACTGCCGCTGCAATTCCCCGACGAAGTCTCGGACGAGCAGATGGCCAGCTATTTCCAGCACTGGAAACCGAAGGCCGCGCCCGGCGTACAACGGACATATTCCAATCCCAGCCTCGGGCTGTTCGGACACCTGACCAGCCTTGCGCTGAAGACTGGTTTTGACGAAGCGACGGAAACGAATATCCTCTCGCCGCTTGGCATGAAGAACACCTACGTCCACGTGCCGCAAAGCGCCATGGTCAATTATGCGTGGGGATACGACAAAGCGAACAAACCGGGCCGGATGAATCCCGGCGTTCTCGCCGACGGAACCTACGGCATCCGCTCGACGGCGGCCGACATGATCCGCTATGTGCAGGCCAACATCGATCCGGGCAAGCTGGAAGCGCCGCTGCGGCGCGCGGTGGAAGGCACCCATGTCGGCTACTTCAAGGTGGGCGGCATGGTGCAGGGACTCGGCTGGGAGCAGTACCCTTACCCGGTCGCCCTGGAACAGCTACAGGCCGGCAACTCCACAACCATGGCATGGGAAGCCAATCCTGCGCGGAAGCTCACGCCGCCGCGCGTGCCGTCGGGCGCGGCCTTGTTCAACAAGACCGGCTCCACCAGCCGCTTCGGCGCCTATGTGGCGTTCGTGCCGGAGAAGAAAATCGGCATCGTCATCCTGGCCAACAAGAACCTCCCGGGCCCGGACCGCATCAAGGCGGCCCATGCGATCCTGGAGCAACTCGCTCCGTAGTAAAAGCGATGCCGGAACTGACCCCGCCTAGACGAGAACCAGGTTGTCGCGATGTACCAGCTCGCGGCCTTCGACGAAGCCGAGGATCGCTTCGATCTCGCTTGAAGGCTTGCGCATGATGCGGCGCGTTTCGGCGCTGGTGTAGTTCGACAGGCCGCGCGCCACCGGCACGCCGTCCTGGCTTACGCAGGTGATCACCGCGCCGCGTCCGAACTCACCCTTCACATCCACCACGCCGATCGGCAGCAGCGACTTGCCCTCGCCGGTCAGCTTCTGCACCGCGCCCGCATCCAGCACCACCTGTCCCGCCGTGTGCAGATGATCGGCCATCCACTGCTTGCGCGCCGTCAGGTGGCCCGTTTGCGCCACCAGCTCGGTACCGATCGCCTCGCCGTTCGCCAGGCGCGCCAGCACGTCGCTGTCACGTCCCCAGGCGATGATGGTATGCGCGCCCGACTTGGCCGCGCGCTTGGCCGCCAGGATCTTGGTCAGCATGCCGCCGCGGCCGATGTTGGTGCCCGCGCCGCCGGCCATCGCCTCCAGCGCGGGATCGCCCGCGCGGCCCTGCTGGATCAGCACCGCCGCCGGATCCTTGCGCGGATCGGCGCTGTACAGGCCATGCTGGTCGGTCAGGATGATCAGCGCGTCGGCTTCGATCAGGTTGGCCACCAGCGCACCCAAAGTGTCGTTGTCCCCGAACTTGATCTCGTCGGTGACCACCGTGTCGTTCTCGTTGATGATCGGGACCACACCCAGGCGCAGCAAGGTGGTCAGCGTCGAGCGCGCGTTCAGATAGCGTTCACGGTCCGCCAGGTCGGCGTGCGTCAGCAGCACCTGCGCGGTGCCCAGCTGGTGGGCGCGGAAGCTGGTCTCGTAGATCTGCGCGAGGCCCATCTGGCCGACCGCCGCGCAAGCCTGCAGTTCATGGATATCGGTGGGACGCTGCTCGAAGCCCAGGCGCAGCATGCCCTCGGCGATGGCGCCGGACGACACCAGTACCACCTGCTTGCCCAAGGCCCGCAGGCCGGCGATCTGCGCGGCCCAGCGCGCGATGGCGGCGTGATCGAGGCCGCGGCCGTCGTTGGTGACCAGCGAGGAGCCGACCTTGATGATGATGCGATTGGCTTTTTGTATGACGGAATTCATGGGTGCGGGCTTTTAATAAGCGTTCTCAAAACAAGCGGATGAAGTTCGATGCTGTGATTTTGGCGGGCGGATCGCCCTGCTTGCCGCTAACAGTCGCCGGCCCTGCGATGGCAGGACGGGCGCCGAGATGGAAAGGCATAATCAGCTGATAACTGATTATGCCGGTGATGCAGAGGATTAGTCGAGGATTTTGAAGCGTGGATCGTCCGGATCGATGGAGGAGATGCCGCGCGCCTCTTCCGTCATCTGGGTTTCTTCCGCGCGCTGCTCGCTGTGGCGCTTCTCTTCCAGGTGTTTCTGGATGGCGTTGACCAGCTCCTGCGTGCCGTCGTGGCTCAGCGCGGAGATCTCGAACACCGGGCCCTTGAAGCCGAACTTCTTGACGAAGTCCTTGACGCGCTTGACGCGCTCCGCTTCCGGCACCATGTCCAATTTGTTCAGCACCAGCCAGCGCGGCTTGTCGACCAGCGACTCGTCGTACTTTTTCAGTTCGTTGACCAGGGCCTTGGCTTCCTTGACCGGATCGACGTTGGTTTCAAACGGCGCCAGGTCGACGATGTGCAGCAGCAGGCCCGTGCGCTGCAGGTGACGCAGGAACTGGTGGCCCAGGCCCGCGCCTTCGGAAGCGCCTTCGATCAAGCCAGGAATGTCGGCGATCACAAAGCTCTTCTCGTGCGACACGCGGACCACGCCCAGGTTGGGGTGCAGCGTCGTGAACGGGTAGTCGGCGATCTTCGGACGCGCGTTCGATACGGCGGAAATAAAGGTCGACTTGCCGGCGTTCGGCATGCCCAGCAGGCCGACATCGGCCAGCACCTTCAGTTCCAGGCGCAGTTCGCGGCGTTCGCCTTCCTTACCTTCGGTCTTTTGACGCGGGGCACGGTTGGTCGAGGTCTTGAAGTGGATATTGCCCCAGCCGCCCTCGCCGCCCTTGGCCAGCAGTTCCATCTGGCCGTGTTCGGTCAGGTCGGCCATGATTTCGCCCGACGCTTCGTCGATGATCAGCGTGCCGACCGGCATGCGCAGGTGGATGTCGTCCGCGCCCTTGCCGTAGCAATCGGCGCCGCGGCCGGACTCGCCGTCTTTACCGCGGTGCATCTTGGAGAAGCGGAAATCGACCAAGGTGTTGATGTTACGGTCCGCTACGGCCCAGATCGAGCCACCCTTGCCGCCGTCGCCGCCGTCAGGGCCGCCGAACGGGCGGAATTTTTCACGGCAAAACGAGGCGCAACCATTGCCGCCGTCACCACCGATAACTTCAATTTTTGCTTCGTCGATAAACTTCATGATGTACCGCCATAAAACTAAAAAGGCTCCACCGTGGGCAGAGCCTTTCGATTGAAGGCTTGCGCCTTACAAGAATCAGCCGGCGCGACGAGCGCGCCAGGCCGTTAGCGTGATTTACGCTGGAACTACGGTGACGAACTGCTTCGAGCCTTCGCCTTTGACAACGAACTTGACCTTGCCGTCCACCAGAGCGAACAGGGTGTGGTCTTTGCCCATGCCAACGCCTTCGCCGGCGCGCACTGGGGTGCCGCGCTGACGAATGATGATGCCACCAGCATTGATCGATTGACCGCCGTAAACCTTAACGCCGAGGCGTTTTGATTCTGAGTCACGACCATTTCGCGTTGTGCCGCCGCCTTTTTTGTGTGCCATTTAAGACTCCTTGGATACTAATTCTCGGGCAAACGGCGATTAGCCGTTGATCGATACGATTTGGATTTCGGTGTAATTTTGGCGATGGCCTTGATGCTTCTGGTAGTGCTTACGACGACGCATCTTGAAAATCTTCACTTTATCGTGACGACCGTGTGCCACAACAGTAACCAGTACCTTTGCACCCTCAACCAGTGGAGCACCAAATTTGATGCTTTCGCCTTCGCCGACGGCGAGGACCTGATCGATGGTGAGTTCGGAACCAATGTCTGCCGGTATCTGTTCTACTTTAAGTTTTTCGCCAGCGACAACTTTGTATTGTTTGCCACCGGTTTTTATGACCGCGTACATGATTTGAAACCTCATCAAATGTTAAGAAAATTCCTTCCGGCGCCAGCAGAACCGCATGCATGGAAACCGGGGAACCGCTGATTATACATGGGATGGGATTTCGCGTCAAAAACTATTCACAAACGGCCGGTGTCGTGGTATGTCGGCAATCTTCGAGCGGGGCCGTGCTTATTTTATTGGCAATTCAGTTGCCGCAAACAGGGGCCGACGCCCCCTATGGGCGGGGGCATGGCGTATAATCTCGGCACCAATAGTCTACCGCACAGGTTCGCCTTGTCTGCCGCTACCCAAAACGCTCCACAAAACAACATCGCCCACACGATCGCCGCCGACATGGACGCGGTCAACACGGTGATCCGCCGGAAACTGCATTCCGAGGTCAGCCTCGTCAATCAGATCGCTGAATACATCATCAGCGCGGGCGGCAAACGCATCCGCCCGGTCCTGGTGCTGCTGGTGGCCAACGCCTATTCCTACAAGGGAACAGCGCACCACGAACTGGCGGCGGTGGTCGAGTTCATCCACACCGCCACCCTGCTGCACGACGACGTGGTCGACGAATCGTCGCTGCGCCGCGGCCGCGCCACGGCCAACGCGCTGTTCGGCAACGCCGCCTCGGTGCTGGTGGGTGACTTCCTGTATTCGCGCGCCTTCCAGATGATGGTCGGCCTGAACAATATGCGCGTCATGCAGATCCTGTCGGACGCCACCAACGTCATCGCCGAAGGCGAAGTGCTGCAGTTGCTGAACATGCACGACCCGGACGTCAGCCAGGAGCGCTATCTGCAAGTGATCCGCTCCAAGACCGCCAAGCTGTTTGAAGCGGCGGCCGAGCTGGGCGCGCTGGTATCCGGCTGCAACGACACGCAAATCGACGCGGCGGGCGAATACGGCCGCTCGCTGGGTACTGCCTTCCAGCTGATCGACGACGTCCTCGACTACGCCGGCGACGCCAGCGAAATCGGCAAGAACGTCGGCGACGACCTGCGCGAAGGCAAGCCTACGCTGCCGCTGATCTACCTGATGGAAAACGGCACGCCGGAGCAGCGCGAGCTGGTCCGCAGCTGCATCGAGCAGGGCGACGAGCAGCACTTCGACACCATCCTGGCGGCGATCACCAGCAGCGGCGCGCTGGAATACACGCGCCAGCAGGCCGTCACTGCCGCCAAGCGCGCCGCCGAAGCGATCGCCGACCTGCCCGACAGCATCTACAAGGAATCGCTGCTGCAGCTGGCCGACTTCTCGGTCAACCGCACGCACTAAACGAAACGGCGCCGATGGCGCCGTTTTTCATTGCTGCGCCCGGATCAACATTGATTTGTGATTGCACGGATTTTTCTTTGCCGCGACACCGCCTAGACTGCGGTCTTCGATGGATAAAGGATGCATGATGCAATCAGCAATGGAACAACTGAAGCGCGGCGGTTTCTCGATCGGCCTGGAACTGCCGCTGGACAACGACTGGTCTCCCGCCGGCGACCGCGCCCGGCGCGAATCGGGCCGCCTGCCGGGCGAGCCGGACATGGCGCACCACGCGCAGCTCTCGACGCTGGCGGACAAGCTGGGCTTCCGCGCGCTGTGGGTGCGCGACGTGCCGCTCTACGATCCCGCTTTCGGCGACGCCGCGCAGGTGTTCGAAGTGTTCACCTACTTAGGCTATCTGGCCGGCGTGACCAAAGACATCCTGCTCGGCACCGCCGCCGTCGTCTTGCCGCTGCGCGAGCCGGTGCTGACGATGAAATCCGCCGCCACGGTGGAACGCCTGAGCGGCGGCCGCCTGCTGCTGGGCACCGCCAGCGGCGACCGGCCTATCGAATATCCGATCTTCGGCCGCGACTTCGAAGAACGCGGCGCGGCCTTCCGCGAGCAGATCGCCATGCTGCGTGCATCGCGCGATCCCGCCTGGCCGGACGGCATCCGGCTGCTGCCACGTCCCGCGCAACCGATACCGCTGCTGGTGGCCGGCCTGGCCCAGCAAACGCCCCAGTGGGTAGGCCACAACATGGACGGCTGGCTAGCCTATCCCGGCACGCCGGAAGATCACGCGCGCCGCTCCTCGCTATGGCGCGAAGTCGCCGGCGCCGACAAACCGTACATCAGCTTCATCCACCTGGATCTCGACGAAGACCCGGACGCTCCGCTGCGCCGCCACCGCTTCGGCGCCACGGCAGGCCGCCACGGCCTCGTCGCGGAACTGCAAGCGATGAAGGACGCCGGCGTCCACCACATCGGCCTGCACTTCCGCCGCAGCCACCGCCCGGTCGCCGCAGCGATGGAAGAAATAGCCGCCCACGTGCTGCCCCTCTTCCATACCTAAAACTCCGGGGTCAGGTCCAGAACCCGGACACGGGCTCAACTGCTATCGGCCGAGCTCGTGTCCGCGTTCTGGACCTGACCCCGGATTATTTGCGGTAGCGGATGAAGGCGTTGATGGTCAGGCGGCCGCGCGCCGGGTCGGCGTCGAGCAGTTCCGGCGCGTCGATCTGGCCGGAGTGGAAGGTGGTGGCGTCGTAGAAGATGGCGCGGTTCCACCCCGCCGGCACCGTGCAGATCTTTTCGAAGTAGCGGCCGTCGCCGTTGTAGTACGCCGGCTCCGCGCCGATCACTTTGCTGAACGCCGTGTTGTCCATCATCCGCGCCTGGTGCAACAGGAAGTCGATCTCCTCCGGATGCCGCAGCGGACGATAGAAACTGGTCCCGCCCAGGCGCGCATCCTCAAACAGATACAGCACCGAGGCGGCCGCACCCTCGCCCGGCGGACAATCGCGAGCATCGCGGTGGCAGATGCGCTGCTGCGGCATCAACTCCTCCGGCCGCAAGGTCACCATCGACATGCGCGTCGACATGCCCAGCGTCTGTTGCGCATGGAACGCGGGCCGCAGATGCCGCATGAAGAATGCATCCAGCTGCGCATCGAAATCCAGCGGCAACGACTGCTCCATGCCCGGATAGCAGTTGACCGGCGCCGTGGCAAACGCGGCACGCCGCGCCACCGCTTCCGCTACCATCTTGTGCGGCTCCAGCAGCAGGTTGTCGACGACAATGCAATAGCGGCCGTCGCCAATCTCGGCCTGCCGTATCAGCGCATCGGGATTGAACATTTAGAGCAGTTCCAGAACCAGTTCGGAAGGGCGGCACAGGCGCACGCCCTTGCCGGTCACCACGAACGGGCGGTTGATCAGTATCGGATGCGCCATCATCGCATCCAGCAGCGCGTCATCCGACAGCGACGCATCGGCCAGCCCCAGTTCCACGTACAGGTCGCCCTTGTCGCGCATGGCCTGGCGCGCGGTCAGGCCGGCCTTGGCGATCATCGCTTTCAGGGCGGCCCGCGTCGGCGGGTTCTTGACGTAGTCGATGATCTCCGGTTCGACGCCGGTGGCGCGGATCGCCTCCAGGGTTTTGCGCGAGGTGCCGCAGGCGTTGTTGTGATAAATCGTGATTGTCATGACGCTGCCTTTGAAGATATCCAAAGGCAGCATTATCACCTAAAACTTCGCCGCCAGACTCACGCCGATGCTGCGCGGCGCCAGACGGTATCCCTGCACGATGGACGCCACCTGCGGATGCTGGATCACCGTGTCCGTGTCGAAGGCGTTCTTCACGAATACGCTGACGTTGTAGCGATCGAACGACATGCCCGCGCTGAAGTCGGTCGTGTGGTACGACGGACGGTCATGGTCGGTCTGCTCCGGATCCAGCGAGCCTTTGCTGGATCCCACCCACTGCATGCCCGCCATGACGAAGGCGCTCTTGTCGCCGAAGGCCGCGAAGTTGTAGACCGCGTTGATCGCCGCATTATATTTCGGCACGCCCTGGATCTGCGCGCCGGCGATCGCGCCAACCACGCCGTTCTCGATGCCGACGTCGTTGGACAGCTCGGCCTTGACGTAGCCGCCCGATGCGCTCAGGGTCAAGCCAGGCAGCGGCTTGGCCTTGATGTCGAACTCGAAGCCCTTGCTGGTGGCGTCGCCCGCGTTGGCGTTGTAGGTGTAGGCACAGGTCGGCAGGTACACGCCCTGCTGGATGTTCTTCCACTTCACGTAGAACACGTCGGCGTTGATCGACAGGCGATTGTTGAGGAAGCGCGACTTGCTGCCCACTTCATAGCTCCACAGGCTGTCCGGTTTGTAGTCCGGCGGGCCGGCCTCCAGGCCGTTGGATTCCAGGTCCTGGCCGCAGGTGGTCGGCGGGACGAAGATGTTGTTGCCGCCGAGGCGGAAGCCCTTGGCCACGCTGGTGTAGACGGTGTTGGTCGGATTGACTTCCCACGTCACCGCGTACTTCGGCGTGAACGCATGCGACGAGGTGGCGGCGTTGCTGTTGTTGCCGGCGCCGGCCAGGTAGTTGCCGTTGCGCTGTTCCAGCGTGGTGTCGGCCTTGAGGTAGCGCGCGCCGACCGTGGCGTGCACCGCCGGCGAGAAGTAGTAATTGACCTCGCCGAAAATCGACGCCTGCTTCTCGCGATAGTGGAAGGCGCCGGCAAACGAGTTATCGCCCGGGAACTGGCCCGGACGTGCGTCCGGCAGCAAGTCCGGATCGGCGATGTCGAAACCGAACTGCTTGAAGGTGTCGGTCACGCCGAAGATGGGATCGTTCTCGATGATGTTGGTGTGCTGGCGCGAGAAGTAGGTGCCGGCCAGCCAGGTCCACGGCGACACCGCCGCATCATACGGGCGCGAGGCCAGGCGGAATTCCTGCGATACCTGGCGCACCTGGTTGTTCAGGTAGACCGCCGACGGCAGGCCGGCGATCGCCTCGATCAGCTCCGGCGGCGCCTTGCCGCCGTCCTCGGTCGAGGTCAGGAAGGTCGACAGCGAATAGCTGTTGTAGGCCGACCCGTTCTGCGTGCGGTCGAACTTGCGCTCGAAGTAGCTGGTGGCCGAAGTCAGGTCGAAGGCGCCCAGGTCCCAGTTGATGGTCACGCTGGGCGACAGCAGCGTGTCCTTGGACGGTTCGCGCACCTGCTTCTGCGCCTGGTAGTTCGGCAGCTCCAGGTTGAAGGCGGCGATGTCCTTGGCGTCGATCTTCTGGTAGTAGACCGACGGCGTGATGGTCAGCGCGCGGGTCGGCTTCCATTTCAGCGCGGCGCGCAGTTCCTGGTCGCTGATCTTGTTGATGTTATTGGCGAGGACGTTGCCGTCGCCGTCCACCTGGTCGATATAGCCGCCGGTGTGCTGCGCCTGCACGCCGATGCGCAGCGCCAGTTCGTTCGGGATCAGCGGCAGGTTGGCGACGACGTTGGCCGAGTAGTTGGCGCTGCCGCCCTTGGTGTTGGACGCTTCGGTGTAGGTGGTGAATTCGCGCTCCTTCAGATCCGGCTCGTTCGGAATGAACTTGATGGTGCCGCCCATCGAGCTGGCGCCGTACAGGGTCGCCTGCGGACCGCGCAGCACTTCCACGCGGTCGATGTCGAAGAACTTCGGTTCGACGTTGCCCATCGTGTAGACGTTGCCGACGGTGACCGGCGTATCGCCCAGGTACACGCCGACCGTGGCCGCGCCGGCGGTCGAGCTGATGCCGCGGATCTCGATGTTCGAGGTGCCCGGACCGGCGCCGCCGTTGCCGCTGGCGGCGGTGAAGGAGATGTTGGGCACGATGCGCGTCAGGTCGGTGATGTCGCGCACGTGCTCGGCCTGCAGCTGGGCGCCGGTGACGGCGCTGATGCTCATCGCCACCTTGGCCGGATCTTCCTTGCGCTTTTGCGCCGTCACCACCACCACTTCGAGTTCGTCGGTCGGCTTGAACTGCTGCGCGCCCGCAGGCATGGCCAACGCCGCCAACGCGGCGGCGACAGAAGTGCACATTATTTTTTGAGTGATTTTCATGCCTGAGCTTCTCCAGTCAGTGAGGGCCGCCGCCCCAAAATGATGCAATTTTATATATTAGACATCTTAATCTTTTTACCAAGCAAGAAACCTGCCAAATTCGCCGGCGTTGGAATCTAGCCACAGAATAAGCACGGCGACTGCATACCTTTGAGGTATCGGACAGCGACTAAATCGGTGTTGGACGCCCAGGCCGATGCTCCCTACCCTGTAAGCCATAAAACAATATTCAGGGAGATGATGGTGGGCAATACATCAAGCATGGGCATGACGCTGCGCAAGGCCGATTGGTCGGCGTCGGCCGTCGCGGCGGGATTCCTGGCCGTGCTGGTGTCGTATGCCGGGCCGCTGGCGATCTTCTACCAGGCCGCGCAGGCCGGGCACATGTCCAACGCGATGTTCGCCTCGTGGGTGTGGGCGATCTCCATCGGCGCCGCCGTCTCCGGCATCTACCTCAGCTGGAAGCTGAAGATCCCCGTCATCACCGCCTGGTCGGCGCCGGGCACCGCGCTGCTGATCACGCTGTTCCCCGCGCTGTCGATCAACGAAGCGGTCGGCGCCTACATCACCGCCGCCCTGATCCTGCTGGCGATCGGCTTGTCCGGCTACTTCGACCGCGTGATGGCGTGGATTCCGAAAGGCATCGCCAGCGGCATGATGGCCGGCATCCTGCTGCCCTTCGGCCTGAACGCCTTCAAGGCCATCGGCTCGCTGCCGCTGCTCAGCTGCGGCATGATCGCCGCCTACCTGATCTTCAAACGCTACGCGCCGCGCTACAGCATCGTCTTGCTGCTGGCCGCCGGCGCCGCGATGGCCTGGCTCGGCGGGCTGACGCATTTCGCCAACGTGCGCCTGGAGCTGGTCACGCCGCGGTTCATCGCGCCGGCCTGGTCGTGGGCCAGCACCTTCAGCCTCGCGCTGCCGCTGGTGCTGACCACGCTGACCGGCCAGTACCTGCCCGGCATGGCGGTGCTGCGCTCGTCCGGCTACGACAACGGTGTCAAGCCCATCCTGGCCAGCAACAGCCTGGTCTCGCTGGCGGTGGCCTGCTTCGGCGGCATCACCATCGCGATCGCCGCCATCACCGCCGCCATGTGCACCGGGCGCGACGCGCACGAGGATCCGTCCAAACGCTACATCGCCGGCATCGCCAACGGCGTGTTCTACCTGATCGCAGGCTTGTGCGGCGGCTCCATCGTCATGCTGTTCGCGGCCATGCCGAAAGAGCTGATCGCCACCTTGGCCGGCCTGGCGCTGCTGGGCGCGATCATGAACAACCTGGGCGGCGTCGCGGCGGCGGACGACCATCGCGAAGCCGCCCTCATCACATTCCTTGCCACCGCTTCCGGCATGACCTTCCTCGGCCTGGGGTCGGCGTTCTGGGGAATCCTCATCGGCATGCTGTCGTATGCCGTTCTACACACAAAAAAATAAACCTAGAAAGAGACACTCATCATGCGACACATCGACGTCCACAAACTAGCCGACGAGGCCAAGTTCAACCGCTTCCACGGCGGCATCCTGCTGTGGTGCGCGCTCATCATCATCTGCGACGGCTACGACCTCGCGGTGGCCGGCATCGCCCTGCCCTCGATCATGAAAGGCATGGGCGTGACCGCGCAGAACGCCGGCTTCATGGTCAGCTCGGCGCTGTTCGGCATGATGTTCGGCGCCATCTTCCTCGGCACCATCGCCGACAAGATCGGCCGCCGCAAGGCCATCGCCATCTGCATCGGCTTGTTCAGCGTGTTCACGGCGGCGGCGGGGTTCACGTCCGACCCGTACACCTTCAGCGCGATGCGCTTCCTGGCCGGCCTCGGCATCGGCGGCGTGATGCCGAACGTGGTGGCGCAGATGACCGAATATTCGCCCAAGAAAATCCGCGCCACCATGGTCACGCTGATGTTCAGCGGCTATGCGGTGGGCGGCATGGTGGCTGCGCTGCTGGGCAAGGGCCTGATCGAGGCGTATGGCTGGTCGTCGGTGTTCCTGGCGGCGGGACTGCCGGTGCTGATGATCCCCTTCGTGCTGAAAAGCCTGCCGGAATCGATGCCCTTCCTGATCCGCGAGAACCGCCTGGATGAACTCAAGGCCATCGTCGCGCGCATGGAGCCGGGCTACCGCGCGGACCGCGACCACCGCTTCGCTCTGCCATCGAAAGACCAGGCCGCCGGCGCGCCGATCGGCAAGCTGTTCCAGGATGGACGCGGCTTCAGCACGGTGATGTTCTGGGTCGCCTTCTTCATGTGCCTGTTCATGGTGTACGCACTGAGCTCGTGGCTGACCAAGCTGATGGCCAGCGCCGGCTACAGCCTCGGCTCCGCGCTGACGTTCGTGCTGGTGCTGAACTTCGGCGCAGTGATCGGCGCGGTCGGCGGCGGCTGGCTCGCGGACCGCTTCCACATCAAGTACGTGCTGATCGGGATGTACGGGCTGGCGGCGGTGTCGATCACGCTGCTGGGCTACAAAGTCTCCACCGAAGTGCTGTTTATTTTGGTGGGCCTGGCCGGCGCCTCGACCATCGGCACGCAGATCGTCACCTATGCGTATGCGGGCCAGTTCTATCCGATGGCGATCCGCTCGACCGGCATCGGCTGGGCATCCGGCGTCGGCCGCAGCGGCGCGATTCTCGCACCGATCGTGATCGGCACGCTGGTCGGCATGGCGCTGCCGCTGGAGCAGAACTTCATGGCCATCGCGATCCCGGCCGTGATTGCGGTGATCGCGGTATCGCTGATACGCCACGGCCGTTCCGCCTCGGCGTTCGAGCTGCGCGCCGCAACCGCCTAGATGGCCAGCACGAACCAGTAGCGCGCAAACGCCTCGCGCATGCAGTCAATGACAAGGTCGACAAAAGGCGCGGTGTCGCCGTCCATCTGGGCGGCGTCAAGCGCCTTGTAGTACGCCAAGCGCCGCTGCACCGGCAACACGATTGCCGGGTAGCCGGCCTTGATTAATTCCAGGTTCAGCAGCAGGCGCGCGGTACGTCCATTGCCGTCGATGAAGGGATGTATCCCGACGAAGTCCAGATGCAACCGCGCCGCCCGCAGGATGGGATGCATCCGCGCCGATTCCGCGTCGTACCAGCGTATCAGGGCAGCCATCCGCTCGGGAACCAGCAGCATATCCGGCGGCACGTGCCGCGCGCCGACGATGGCCACGTTAGTTTTGCGATAGACGCCGGCATTGGCATCGTCGATCTGCTTCAGCACCAGGCGATGCAGATTGCGGATCTGCCATTCGCTCAGCGGCTCTGCCTCATGCACCACATCCTCAACATAATGAATCGCATCGCGGTGGTTGATCGCCTCGAAATGTTCGCGCATCAGCTTGCCGCCGACCGTGATCCCCTCCAGCACCACCTTGGTTTCGAGCAGCGTCAGCGTATTGCCTTCGATCGCGTTGGAATGATAGGTCCAGTTCAGCACCAGCTCTTCGCGCAGATTGCGCACGGCCGCAGGCGGCAGCGGCCGCAAGGCATCCAGCCGCTGTTTCAGCGCATCGACTTCCTGCAATTTCGTGTCGTCCATGAGGCGATATTACACCCCCATTGCGGCAAAACTCGTAGCGATTCATGTATCATGAAAACGCTTTCATCACTAATTACAATTCCAACGGAGACAATGTGAAGATTTCTGCCCAGCAGACGTGTGGCGGCGCCGACGCCAATCCGACGCTCATCATGCCAACCGGTGTTAGCGCTATCAAAAAAGCCCTGCTCCCCCTGCTCCTGGTCGCAGGCGTCGATGCGGGGGCCGCCATCCGCGTCAACCAGCTCGGCTTTCCACCGCAGGCCGACAAGCTGGCCGTGGTGACGGACAGCGCGGCCACCAGCTTCGAGGTCGTGGCCGCAGACAGCGGCAAGACTGTATTCCAAGGCAACCTCGGCGCGCCAGCGCTGTGGAAGCCGTCGGCCGAGACCGTGCGGTTGGCGGACTTCTCGGCGCTGACCGCGCCCGGCGAGTACCGCATCAAAGTGGGCGGCGCGGCGCTGTCGGATCGCTTCGTCATCCGCGCCGACGCCTACCGCGATCTGAACGCGGCCGCGCTCAAGGCCTACTATATGAACCGCGCCGGCATCCCGCTGGAATCCAAATACGCCGGCGTCTACGCGCGGCCGGCCGGGCACATGGACGACAAGGTGCTGGTGCATGCGTCGGCGGCGTCGAAGCAGCGGCCGGAAGGCAGCGTCATCGCCAGCCCCAAAGGCTGGTACGACGCCGGCGACTACAACAAATACGTGGTCAACTCCGGCATCTCGACCTACACGCTGCTGGCGGCGTTCGAGCATTTCCCCGAATACTTCGGCAAGCAAAACCTCAACATCCCCGAATCGGGCAACGGCCTGCCGGACATCCTCAATGAAGCGCTGTGGAACCTCGACTGGATGCTGACGATGCAGGACCCGAACGACGGCGGCGTCTATCACAAGCTCACCAACAAGAGTTTCGACGGCATGGTGATGCCGGACCAGGCGATGACTGCGCCGCGCTACGTGGTGCAGAAAAGCACCGCCGCCGCGCTCGACTTCGCGGCCACCATGGCCACCGCCAGCCGCGTGCTCAAGGCGTACGAGCAGCAACGTCCCGGCCTGTCGGCGCGCATGATGGCGGCGGCCGAAGCGGCATGGAAGTGGGCTGAAGCCAACCCGGACATACGCTTCAAGAATCCATCCGACGTGAGCACCGGCGAATACGGCGACCAGCATCTGGAGGACGAGTTCGCATGGGCAGCGGCGGAGCTGTACATCGGCACCGGCAAGGACAGCTACTACCGTGCCATGAAACCGGAACAGACGGCCGCCACCACGCCCGCATGGAGCGATGTCCGCGGCCTGGCCTGGATGTCGCTGGCGCAGCACCGCGCGCACCTGACGCCGCTGGCCGACCGCAAGCTGATCGCCAGCCGCATCGACGGCCTGGCCGCCAGCCTGGCGGCAGGCTGGAAGCGATCGGCCTATCGCGTGGCGCTGCAGGAGCCGGACTTCGTCTGGGGCAGCAACGCCGTGGTGCTGAACCAATCGATGATGCTGCTGCAGGGCTACCGCCTGAACGGCAAGGCCGACTACCTGAACGCGGCGCAGTCCGGCCTCGACTATGTCCTCGGCCGCAACGCCACCGCCTACTCCTTCGTCACCGGTTTCGGCGCGCGGCCGTCGCTGCATCCGCACCATCGTCCGTCCGAGGCCGACAAGATAGACGCGCCGGTACCCGGCTTCCTGGTCGGCGGCCCGCAGGCCGGCCAGCAAGACC
The DNA here is from genome assembly GCF_047302815.1 of Duganella sp. CT11-25. Lineage (NCBI taxonomy): Bacteria > Pseudomonadati > Pseudomonadota > Betaproteobacteria > Burkholderiales > Oxalobacteraceae > Duganella > Duganella sp. CT11-25. Next base: position 5,800,313 of record NZ_JBKBFD010000001.1, on the reverse strand, counting down.
AGAAAGACTGCCCGGCGCCCTACCCGGCCAAGCTGCCCGCCACGTCTTACCTGGACAATGTCTGCAGCTACGCCAGCAACGAAATAGCGATCAACTGGAACGCGCCGCTGGTGTATGTGTCCGCCGCGCTGGAGCAGCTGACACCGAAGAAAACCGCAACCACCGCAGGAGCCGCCATGGAACAGAAAGTCGACCTCGCCACGCTGGCGCGCCAGGAGCAGCTGCTGCAGTTCGACAGCTTCACCAACGACACCGCGCTGGCACTGGGCCTGCAGGTCGTCGAACTGGCGCGCGCCGCAGGCAAGTCGGTGGCCGTCAACATCACGCGCGACGGCACGATGCTGTTCTACCACGGCATGCCGGGTACCAACGCCGACAACGCCAACTGGATACGGCGCAAGAGCAACCTCGTCAACCGCACCGGGCACAGCTCGTTTTACACGCATACCGAAGTCAAGAACAGCGGCGGCGACTTTGAAGCGCTCCCGGGGCTGGACATGCGCGACTACGCCGCACACGGCGGCTCCTTCCCGCTGGTGCTCAAGGGTAGCGGCCGCATCGGCACCCTCACCGTCAGCGGCCTGCCTGGAGAGCAAGACCACGCGATGGCGGTGGCGGCGCTGAAGGCTTACCTGAAGATCGGCGCCGACCTTTGAACCGCAGACAGGAACCGACATGACAGACATCATCCGCTGGGGCATCCTCGGCACGGGCGGCATCGCGCGCGCCTTCGCCAACGCGCTGAAGGATACGCCGGGCGCCGTACTGGCCGCCGTCGGCTCGCGCAGCGTGGAAAACGCCGCCGCCTTCGGCCGCGAATTCGGCGCTGCGCAAACGCCACCGGCCGCCTACGGCTCCTACCAGGCGCTGGCCGACGCGCCCGGCGTCGACATCATCTACATCGGCACGCCGCATCCGATGCACGCCGAGAACGCCATCCTCGCGCTCAACGGCGGCAAGGCCGTGCTGTGCGAAAAGCCCTTCACCATGAACCGGCGCGAAGCGGAACAGGTAATCGCACTGGCGCGTCAGCGCAAACTGTTCCTGATGGAAGCGATGTGGACCCGCTTCATGCCGGTGCTGGCCGAAGTGCGCCGCATCATCGCCTCGGGCGAGATCGGTGTCGTCAATTCGGTGCACGCCGACTTCAGCTTCGTCGCGCCGACGGACCCGGAACACCGCGTCAACAAGCGCGAGCTGGGCGGCGGCGCGCTGCTCGACCTCGGCATCTATCCCTTGTCGATCGCCTGCGCGCTGCTCGGGCCGGCGGAATCGGTGCAGGCACAGGCTATCCTCAGCGACGGCGGCGTCGACCTGACCACCGGCTTCACGATGAAGCACGCCGGCGGCACGATGTCGATCGCCAGCTGCTCGCTGCGCGCGCGCACGCCGTCCGAGTTGACGGTGTCGGGCACGCTGGGCAGCGTGCGCATGGAGGGCATGTTCCACCTGTCGCAGACGGTGACGGTGAAGCTGGCCGGCGGCGTCACGCGCATGGTGGCCACGCCCTACCTCGGCAACGGCTATGTGCACGAAGCGATCGAAGCGGGACGCTGCCTGCGCGAAGGCCTGCTGGAAAGCCCGGGCATGACGCACGCCGAGTCGCTGGCCCTGATGGGATTGCTCGATACGATACGCGGCCAGATCGGTGTGCGCTATCCGGCCGATTTGTAGCTCCAGCACTCATGCGCCGGTTGAAAACCACGCGAAAATCTGATGTAATTAACACCACAGTCGGGGTGTGGCTCAGCCCGGTAGAGCGCTGCGTTCGGGACGCAGAGGCCGGAGGTTCGAATCCTCTCACCCCGACCACAGAACTCCTTCAAAAACAGCGGGTTATGCGACACGCTGTTTTTGTTTGCCGGTCGATCAGCGGCAAATCAGTGGCAACGCCTATTTGACGATCTCTCGATTGGACAAACTGTGCTTGATTGAAGGGACTTTTGGCCGCAAGAGCGCGCGCGCCCCTCGCCAAATTTGCGTGAGAATGTAAATAGCCGCACCGGCCGGCGATCCATTCCCCTACCAGCCGGCAACCGATAGAGGAGAAAAACAATGAACAAGAACACGATCTGCCTGTGGTACGAGCACGACGCGGAAGAGGCCGCGCACTTTTACGCCCGTACCTTTCCCGACAGCACAGTCGGCGCGGTTTTCCGCGCGCCGTCTGATTTCCCAGGTGGCAAGGCGGACAGCGTGCTGACCGTCGATTTCACCGTCTGCGGCGTGCCTTGCATCGGCCTCAACGGCGGCAGCGCCTTCAAGCACAGCGAGGCCTTCTCCTTTCAGATCGCCACCGATGACCAGGCGGAGACCGACCGCTACTGGAACGCGATCATCAACAACGGCGGCGCCGCGAGCGCATGCGGTTGGTGCAAGGACAAATGGGGCCTGTCGTGGCAGATCACGCCGCGCGTCCTGACCGATGCAATGGCCAAGGGCGGCGACGTAGCCCAGCGTGCGTTCAAGGCGATGATGACGATGCAGAAGATCGATGTCGCCCAGATCGAGGCGGCGGTGCGCGGCGAGGCGGGTGCGGCATGAGGTTCAGACCTGATCCATGTTGAAAAAGCAGGTCGGTTTGAAGCGCGGATTCAAAAGAACTTCGCCTTTAACAAGGCGTTTGCAAAGACCATGATTTCGATCGCAAGGTCGTGCCAATGCGATACCGGCACCGCCTTGCTGATCTGGCGCAATTCGATCGGGACCAGAGGAACCTGGAAGTTCCGGTCCTCCGTGTCCAACTCATCGAACTGACCCATGCTTTCCGAATCTTCAATGAAGGATTCCGTCCCCACGTCGTGCCCGATACCCAGCGTGGAAAGCGCATCGTGTCCGGCACGAATACTTTCTACCCATGTTCTGAGCGTCGGCCCCGGAATAACTTTAGAAAATTCCTGCTTTGCGCCTTTGGGGCCGAACATAAGCGCGTCCTCGGTGATTCCAGAGGCGGCGGCCAGGCTTTCCGCATTGAAAAACGGCCTCACTTGCTCCGGTAGTTCAGCGAACAGCGCACTGAAATTTACCCGGCTCATCATGGGTGCAACGATTTTGGTATAGCCGTACCCGCGGCGGCCCGCAACATTGGCGGTGCGTATATAGCTCGCGGCCAGCCCAATGACGCCCTCAAGCTTGCGCCAGGTCGCCTCGTCGTTGATCTGGGGGCGCGCTTTACGGAATTTCTCCACGAGGTTGACGGTGGCGTCATGGGCGGATACCAGCGGCGGCTCATTGCCGTTCTGCGCCGATGCAAGACTGACCTCCATTGGCTTGTCGGAATGAGCGCCGACGGTCGTTTTCTCGGCCGCCACCAAATGCAACGCCGAGATGATCCGGTCCAAAGGGATGCCTATCGTGGTTTGCGGAGAGGCAGTCATTTCCGTCGCTCTGCCAACGGCGAACATTGAACCAAGAGGCGATTCTTCGTTTTGGGGCATCGCGCCAAGGGGCCTTGTTTCGCTGTCTTTCAAATCCTCTTGCGCCTCAGCAACCTCATCTGGATACTTGGAGTTCAGGAGAGAGCTCAGGCGCTCCGATTCGGCCTCCGGAATCTCCCCTTTTACTTGTGCAAGCGTATTCGCCCAATGGACGATTTCCGCAAGGACCTGATGCACATCTTCGTAATCGTTTAGCGGCGCGGTGACGAATTCAAGGTCGCCAGAGTCGCATTCAATGTGCCAGTTTTCGCTTTGCAGAAGCGGAGTTTTGAATGTCGGCAGGCGGCCGTCGCTTTTTCTTAATTTGATATTGGTTTGAAATTCGAACCCGACACGCCTTTGAACAGGCTGCTGCAGTTGGGAGACGCCGGCATTGCCCGCTTGCCGCGCCGATGCCGATAATTCCGCCGCGTCCATCGAGCTGCCCAGATGATGCGCCTTGGCCCCCATGAGGTCGGCTTCGGATTCGAGGCCTGGATCGTCATTGAGCGGCGCACCGGCGCATTGCGCGCTCGCTTGCACGCGCCCTTGCCTTTGCTGGACTACATGCCAGGCCTCATGCGGCAAATGCCGTTCCTGACCTGGCGCCACATGAATGTCGCTGCCTTGCGCATAAGCGTGGGCATTCAACTGGGCTGGCTTTGCAGAGTTGTAATGCACCTTCACATGATCCATGCTCATGCCGGACAAGGATTCGACCCCGGCTTTAAGCCGGTCCGGCAATCCCGTGTTGTTTGTCTTCGGCGCGGCCCCTTCCTTGAATTGCGTCGTCGTCGACACAAACGCCTCCGTTTGAACGGCGGCCGGCGCGCAGGCATTCATATGCATCTGCATGGTTCCCATTCTCTGCGCGTGCGGACTGGCGTCGACCATGGCTTGCAAACGCCGTTGCGCCACCGCTTCCGCGCGGTTGTCCTCAAACGACGCGAGTGGCGCGCCAACCGATAGGACAGCTTGCAGAGCGGCATTGGCCGGTTGCCGTTTTTCCTGTTGCGCGGATGTGGACATATGGGTTTGCATGAATACGAAAGCCTCATGGGTATCCTGATCATCTTAACTTGTTTGTCATCGGAGCAAGCTCACCAATTATCACTATCCGTCACACGAGCGACTTGGACCAGGCCTTCTTGCGGGGACTGGTCAATGGGAACGCATGGATTCGGGGGATGAAACCGCCTATCGCGCGGTGGCGGGCGGCGCGGGCCCTTTGGGGCGGTCGAAGCCGCCCTGGTCGCCATGCGCCCCGAGCCAGTGCGCCAGTTTCCCCAGCAACTGGTCGGTGTCGACCGGCTTGGAGATGTAGTCCGAGGCGCCGGCGGCGATGCACTTGTCGCGGTCCTCGGCCATGGCCTTGGCGGTCAGGGCGATCACGGGCAGCCGGTCCAGGCGCGGCTCGGCGCGCAGCAGGCGCATGGTGTCGTAGCCGTCCAGGTCCGGCATCATGATGTCCATCAGGACGACGTCGATGCCGCTGTCGCCGTCCAGCAGTTGCAGCGCCTCGCGGCCGTTGTCGGCGGCGATGACATGCATGCCGCAATTTTCCAGTAGCCCGGTCAGCGCGAACAGGTTGCGCGCGTCGTCGTCGACGATCAGCACGCGCTTGCCGCGCAGGCCGCCGAAGGCCGCCGGCGCATTGCCGGCGCCCGCCAGGCCCAGCTTGACGCGCGCCAGGAACTGTTCCACCGCGTGGGTCTGCTGGGCGGCGTCGAGGCCGGCCTCGCCGATCACTGCCGCCTGCAGGCGCGCGGCGCGCGCCAGGCTGTCCGCATCGAGCGCGTACTCGCTGTAGAGCACGGCCGGAATCGAGGCCAGCGCCGGATCGTGGCGTATCTCTTCGAGCAACGTCATGCCGTCGATGTCGGGCAGGCCCAGCTCGATCACGATGCCCTGATAAGAACGGCTGTGCAGGGCCGCCAGCGCTTCGTCGGCGTTGCCGACGGTGTCGAGCAGGCGCCCGGCGCCGGCCAGCAGGGCGACGATGGCGGCGCGCTTGGCCGGGTCGCTGCTGATCAGCAGCAGCGCATGGACCGGCAGCGCCATCTGGCTCGTCATGTCGGCGAACACGGCGGCCAGGCTGTCGAGGTCGGCCGGCTTGGTGGTGTAGCTGGCCACGCCATGGCGCGCCTCCGCGAGCGGCCTGTCGCGCACCGAAATCACGTGCACCGGGATGTCGCGCGTCTGGATGTCGGCGCGCAGGTGGTCGGCCACCTCCCAGCCGTCCAGGTCCGGCAGCCCCAGGTCGAGCGTGATGGCGTCCGGCCGGTAGCGCTGCGCCAGCTTGAAGCCATCCTCGCCGCTGGTCGCCAGCAGGGTGTCGAAGCCGCGCTCCTTGGCCAGATCCTGCAGCGTGCGGGCGAACACCGGGTCGTCCTCGATCACCAGCAGCAGCGGGCTGGAGTCGCTGGCCGGCGTGTGGCCGTCCGCCGCCGACACGGCCGGCAACAGCGGCGCCGGCGCCGCGCGCGCCTCGGGTTGCATCTGCTGCGGCAGGTAGAACACGAACGTGCTGCCGCTGCCAGGCTCGCTTTGCACCACCAGCTCGCCCCCCAACAGGCGCGCGATTTCGCGGCTGATCGCCAGCCCCAGGCCGGTGCCGCCATAGCGCCGCGCGGTGCCGGAATCGGCCTGCTGGAATGCTTCGAAGATCAGCTTCTGCTTGCCCGCCGCGACGCCGATCCCGCTGTCGCTGATGGCGAAGGCGATCACCCGCGGCGCTTCGGCCAGCACGGCGTGGTCGGCGCTCCAGCCGCCGTGGGCCAGCTCGGCCCGGAGCACCACGTGGCCCTTGCTGGTGAACTTGATGGCGTTCGACAGCAGGTTGGCCAGCAACTGCTTGAGGCGCTGGCCATCGGTGCGCAGCAGCGGCGGCAGGTTGGACGCCAGTTCGATGGCGAAGCGCAGCGCCTTGGCTTCGGCCAGGTAGCGGAAGGCCTTGTCCAGTTCGGCCGCCAGCTCGGCCAGCGCCACATCCTCGATCTCCAGCGTGGCGCTGCCCGCCTCGATCTTGGACAGGTCGAGAATGTCGTTGATCAGCCGCAGCAGGTCGCGCCCGGAGCCATGCATCACGCGCACCATCTCCAGCTGCCGGTCCGACAGGTTCTGGTCGCGGTTCTGGCGCAACTGCTCGGCCAGCAGCAGCAGGCTGTTGAGCGGGGTGCGCAACTCGTGCGACATATTCGCCAGGAACTCCGACTTGTACTTGGAGGTCAGCGCCAGCTGCTCGGCTTTTTCCTGCAGGTTGTTGCGGGCTTCCTCGATCTGGCGGTTCTGGCGCTCGACCTCGGCGTTCTGCTCGGACAGCTGCAGCGCCTTGCGTTCCAGCTCGGCGTTGGTTTTTTGCAGTTCGGTCTGCTGCAGCTGGAATTCGCCCTCCAGCAGCTGGGCCTGCTGACGCAGCAGCATCTCGGTGCCGGACGCGGTCTCGATCGAATTGAACACGATCCCCAGCCCCTCGGCCAGCTGGTCGAGGAAGTTCAGGTGGATGGCCTGGAATGGCGCGAACGCGCCCAGCTCGATGACGGCCTTGACCTGGTCCTCGAACAGGATGGGCAGCACCACGATATTGCGCGGGCTGGCCTGGCCCAGGCCGGAGACGATCTGCACGTAGTCGGGCGGCACATTGCCGATCAGCAGGCGCTTCTTCTCGAAGGCGGCCTGGCCCACGACGCCCTCGCCGACCGTCCATTCGTTCGACAGGTTCTTGCGCTCCTGGTAGCCGTAGCTGGCCGTCAGCCGCAGCCGCGCGCCGGCGCCGTGGTCGGCGCCCTGCTGCAGCAGGTACAGCACCGCGTGCTGCGAAGCCACCAGCGGCGCCAGTTCCGACAGCAGCATGCGCGACACCGTGACGATATCGCGCTGCCCCTGCAGCATGCGGGTCAGGCGCGCCAGGTTGGTCTTGAGCCAGTCCTGCTCCGTGTTGCGCTCGGTGGTTTCCTTCAGGTTGCGGATCATCTGGTTCAGGTTGTCCTTCAGGTCCGCCACCTCGCCGCGCGCGGCCACTTGGATCGAGCGCATCAGGTCGCCCTTGGTCACCGCCGTGGCCACCTCGCCGATGGCGCGCACCTGGGTCGACAGGTTGGCCGCCAGTTCGTTGACGTTGTCGACCAGGTCCTTCCAGCTGCCCGCCGCGCCCGGCACCACGGCCTGGCCGCCCAGCCGCCCCTCGACCCCGACCTCGCGCGCCACCCTGGTCACCTGGTCGCTGAAGGTGGCCAGCGTATCGACCATGTCGTTGATGGTCTCGGCCAGCGCCGCCACCTCGCCCTTGGCCGGCACCATCATCTTCTGCTTGAGGTTGCCCACCGCGACGCCGGTCACCACCTTGGCCATGCCGCGCACCTGGTCGGTCAGGTTGTCGGCCATCAGGTTGACGCTGTCGGTCAGGTCCTTCCACACGCCGGACACGCCCTTGACCTGGGCCTGGCCGCCCAGCTTGCCCTCGGTGCCCACCTCGCGCGCCACGCGGGTCACCTCGCCGCCGAAGGCGTTGAGCTGGTCGACCATGATGTTGATGGTGTTTTTCAGTTCCAGGATCTCGCCGCGCACATCCACCGTGATCTTGCGCGACAGGTCGCCGTTGGCCACCGCCGTGGTGACGGCGGCGATGTTGCGCACCTGGCCGGTCAGGTTGCTGGCCATCAGGTTGACGTTGTCGGTCAGGTCCTTCCACACGCCGGCCACGGCCGGCACATAGGCCTGGCCGCCCAGCCGCCCCTCGGTGCCGACCTCGCGCGCCACCCGCGTCACCTCGCCGGCGAAACCGCGCAGCTGATCGACCATGGTGTTGATGGTTTCCTTGAGCTGCAGCACCTCGCCGCGCACGTCGACCGTGATGGTCTTGGACAGGTCGCCGTTGGCCACGGCCGTGGTCACGGTGGCGATGTTGCGCACCTGGTCGGTCAGGTTGCTGGCCATCAGGTTGACGTTGTCGGTCAGGCCGCGCCACACGCCGGACACGCCCTTGACCTGGGCCTGGCCGCCGAGCCGCCCCTCGATGCCGACCTCGCGCGCCACCCGCGTCACCTCGCCGGCGAAGGCGTTGAGCTGGTCGACCATGATGTTGATGGTGTCCTTCAGCTGCAGCACCTCGCCGCGCACGTCGACCGTGATCTTCTGCGACAGGTCGCCGTTGGCCACCGCCGTGGTGACGGCGGCGATGTTGCGCACCTGGCCGGTCAGGTTGCTGGCCATCAGGTTGACGCTGTCGGTCAGGTTCTTCCAGGTGCCCGCCGCCCCCGGCACCTGGGCCTGGCCGCCCAGCCGCCCCTCGGTGCCCACCTCCAGCGCCACCCGGGTCACCTCGCCGGCAAAGCTGTTCAACTGGTCGACCATGATGTTGATGGTGTCCTTCAGCTGCAGCACCTCGCCCTGCACGTCCACCGTGATCTTCTGCGACAGGTCGCCGTTGGCCACCGCCGTGGTCACGGTGGCGATGTTGCGCACCTGCGCGGTGAGGTTGTTGGCCATGCGGTTGACGTTGTCGGTCAGGTCCTTCCACACGCCCGACACCCCGACCACCTCGGCCTGCCCGCCCAGCTTGCCCTCGGTGCCCACTTCGCGCGCCACCCGCGTGACCTCGCCGGCAAAGCTGTTCAGCTGGTCGACCATGGTGTTGATGGTGTCCTTCAGCTGCTGGACTTCGCCGCGCACGTCGACCGTGATCTTCTGCGACAGGTCGCCGTTGGCCACCGCCGTGGTGACGGCGGCGATGCTGCGCACCTGGCCGGTCAGGTTGCTGGCCATCAGGTTGACGCTGTCGGTCAGGTGCTTCCACACACCCGACACCCCGGCCACCTCGGCCTGGCCGCCCAGCCGTCCCTCGGTGCCGACCTCGACCGCCACGCGCGTGACCTCGCCGGAAAAGCTCTTCAGCTGGTCCACCATGACGTTGATCACTTCCTTGATCTGCAGGATCTCGCCCTGCGCCTGCACGGTGATCTTCTGTCCCAGGTCGCCGCTGGCGATGGCCAGCGACACCTTCGAGACGTCGCGCAGCTGCACCGTCAGGTTGCCGGCCATGGCGTTGACGCTGTCGGTCAAGTCCTTCCACACGCCGGACACATCCTTGACCTCGGCCTGGCCGCCCAGCTTGCCTTCCGAGCCGACCTCGCGCGCCACCCGGATCACCTCGCCGGCAAAGCTGTTGAGCTGGTCGACCATGATGTTGATGGTGCTTTTCAGCGCCAGCACCTCGCCCTTGACGTCGGCCGTGATCTTGCGCGACAGGTCGCCGCGCGCCACCGCCGTGGTCACCTCGGCGATATTGCGCACCTGGCCGGTCAGGTTGCTGGCCATGGCGTTGACGCTGTCGGTCAAGTCCTTCCACACCCCGGCCACGTCCTTGACCTCGGCCTGGCCGCCCAGCCGGCCCTCGCTGCCGACCTCGCGTGCCACCCGCGTCACTTCGCCGGCGAAACTGTTGAGCTGGTCGACCATGATGTTGATGGTGTCCTTCAGCTGCAGGATCTCGCCCTTGACGCCCACCGTGATCTTGCGCGACAGGTCGCCGCGCGCCACCGCCGTGGTCACCTCGGCGATGTTGCGCACCTGGCCGGTGAGGTTGTTGGCCATCAGGTTGACGCTCTCGGTCAGCTCCTGCCACACGCCGGCCACGCCGCGCACCTCGGCCTGGCCACCCAGCTTGCCCTCGGTGCCGACCTCGCGCGCGACCCGCGTCACCTCGCCGGCAAAGCTGTTGAGCTGGTCGACCATGATGTTGATGGTGTCCTTCAGGCGCAGGATCTCGCCCTTGACGTCCACTGTGATCTTGCGCGACAGGTCGCCGCGCGCCACCGCCGTGGTGACCTCGGCGATGTTGCGCACCTGGCCGGTGAGGTTGTTGGCCATCAGGTTGACGCTCTCGGTCAAGTCCTTCCACACGCCCGACACGCCGCGCACGTCGGCCTGGCCGCCCAGCTTGCCCTCGGTGCCGACCTCGCGCGCCACCCGCGTCACCTCGCCGGCAAAGCTGTTCAACTGGTCGACCATCAGGTTGATGGTGTCCTTCAGGCGCAGGATCTCGCCCTTGACGTCCACCGTGATCTTGCGCGACAGGTCGCCCTGGGCCACCGCCGTGGTGACCTCGGCGATGTTGCGCACCTGCCCGGTCAGGTTGCTGGCCATCAGGTTGACGTTGTCGGTCAGGTCCTTCCATACCCCGGACGCGCCCTTGACCTGGGCCTGGCCACCCAGCTTGCCCTCGGTGCCGACCTCGCGCGCCACCCGGCTGACCTCGCTGGAAAAGCTGTTCAGCTGGTCGAGCATGGTGTTGATGGTGCGCGCATTGCGCAGGAACTCGCCCTTTAGCGGGCGGCCGTCGATATCCAGTTGCATGTTCTCTGTGAGCGCGCCGCGCGCCACCGCGCCGATCACCCGGCTGACCTCGCGCACCGGCTGCACCAGGCTGTCGATCATGGCGTTGACGGCGTCCACTTCGGCGCCCCACGAGCCGCTGGTCTTGTCGAGCTTCATGCGCTGGCCCAGCTTGCCCTCGTTGCCGACGATCACAGCCATGCGCTCGACCGCGGCCGCCAGCTTTTGGTGGCTGCTGGCGATCTCATTGACCACGTCGGCGACCTTGCCGTCGATGCCGTCCCAGTCGAACGGCAGGCGCGCCGAGAAGTCGCCTTCGCACACGGCCTTGAGGGTATGCAGCAGCATGGCCGGACGCTCGCTGTCGCCGCCCTCCCAGGCGCTGCGGTCGAAGGCGCGGCGCAAGCCCGCCCGGCGCTCGGCGCCGCGCTCCGTCTGCGCCGGGACGTTCATGACGCGGCTCCCCGCTGCTCCGCCGGCGCCAGGCTGAACGGTCCGCGCCGCAGCAGCGCCAGCGCGTCCTCGGCCGGCACCGCCGCGCTGAAATAATTGCCCTGCATCTGATCGCAGCCATGGGCACGCAGGAACGCCACCTGGTCCGCCGTCTCCACCCCTTCGGCGATCACGGTCAGGTGCAGCACGTGGCCGAGGGTGATGATGGCCATCACGATCGCGGCGTCGCTGGGGTTGTTGGCGATGTCGCGCACGAACGAGGCGTCGATCTTCAGCTTGTCGATCGGCAGCCGTTTCAGGTAGGACAACGAGGAATAGCCGGTGCCGAAATCGTCGATCGCCACGCTCATGCCGATGCCGTGCAGCCGGTGCAGGATCTCGATGGCCCGGGCCGGATTGCTCATCACGCCCGACTCGGTCAGTTCCAGTTCGAGCAGGCGCGGATCGACGCTGGCCGCCTGCATCGCCGCCGCCAGGCTGGCCACCAGCGTATCGCGGCGAAACTGCAGCGCCGACACGTTGACCGCGATCGGCACCTGGCCATAGCCGTGCGCGGCCAGGCGGTTCAGCTGCGCCGCCGTCTGCTCGATGGCCCAGGCGCCGATGCGCTCGATGCGCCCGGTTTCCTCGGCCACGGGAATGAACTGCGACGGCGGTATCGGTTCGCCTCCGGCCTGGGGCCAGCGCATCAACGCCTCGAAGCCGCAGATGGCGCCGCTGGCGGCGTCGACCTTGGGCTGGTAGTGCAGCAGGAATTCGTCCATCGCCATGGCCCGCTGCAGCGCGCTGCTCAGCATCAGCTTGCGGCTGGCGGCCTCCTGCATCTGGGCGGCGAAAAAGCAATAGCGCGCGCCGCCGTCGTGCTTGGCGTGATACATGGCGATGTCGGCGTCGCGCAGCAGCGTTTCGACGTCCTCGGCATCGTCGGGGAAAATCGCGATGCCGATGCTGGGCGTGACATGCAGCGCGCTGCCTTCGATGTGGCAGGCCGACGAAACGGTCTCGACGATCTTGGCTGCCACCATGCCGGCATACCCCACATCGTGCAGTCCGAGCAGCATGACAACGAACTCGTCGCCGCCCAGCCGCGCCACGGTGTCGCCGTCGCGCACGCAGCGCGACAGGCGCTCGGCGACATCCTGCAGCAGGCGGTCGCCGGCGGCGTGACCCAGCGTGTCGTTGATTTCCTTGAAGTGATCGAGGTCGATGAACAGCAAGGCCACGGTCGCCGGTGGGCCATCGCGGCGGACCGTGGCCTGGCTCAGGCGGTCCAGCAGCAACAGGCGGTTGGGCAAACCGGTCAGGGCGTCGTGCATCGTCTGCTGTAGCACATAGGCTTCCATCTCCTTGCGCTCGGTGATGTCGCGCGACACCAGGACCAGCTGGCCGTCGGCGCCGGCCAGCCTGGCCTCCGACTCGAAATGGCGCGACGACGAGCCGCCCTGCACCCGGTATTGCAGGTGCTGCTGGGGGGCGGCGGCGCCGATGCCGGCCAGCGCGGTGGCGACCCGTTCGCGGTCGTCGGCGTGCACGATGTCGACGTAGCTGTCGGCCGCCTGGAGCGCCAAGGCGAATTCGCGCTGGTAGCCGGCGCTGGCATACAGCCAGCGGCCGCGCGTATCGAGCACGGCCATGAGATCGCCCGCATACTCGCCGACCAGGCGTTGCAAGTCGGCGCGGTACGGCGGCACGCCTTCGGCAAGCTTGCGCACCGCAGCCACGTTGCGCAAACCGCCACTGAGGCTGCACACATTGTGCTCCAGATGCGCCAGCCCGCTCCCGCTGCGCGCCTTCAGGCGCTGCGCCCGCGCGCGATCGACAAACACCCGCACCTTGGTCCTGAGCACTTCGGGGCTCACCGGCATGAACAGATAGTCGACCGCGCCCAACTCGTAGCCGGTGGTGCGGTCAAGATCGGTGGATCGGTGCGAGGTGAGAAAAATAATCGGCGTCTCGTACGAACGGGGCCGCTGGCGGATCAGCTGCGCCGTCTCGAAACCATCCAGGCCGGCCATCTTAACGTCGAGCAGCACCACCACGAAGTCTTGCCGCAGCAGGCAGAGCAGGGCCTGTTCGCCCGAACTGGCCGTGACCACACTGGCCTCCAGATCCGACAGCGCGGCGCGCAGCGCGAACAAGGTGGCGGGATCATCGTTGACCAGCAGAACGCTGACGTCGCCGTGGAGCGCCGGGTCCGCTTCGCCCGCGCACGCTTGGGGTGCGCAGGCCAACGTCCCGATGCTGCAAAGCTGAAGCTTGTTTCCCCGGTCCATATACCACTACCTGTGTCGCTGCCTACGCGCCGCCGTGGACGCCGGCCGGTTCTCCCGAACCACTCATTTTAGACCACGAAAATGCCCTGTCAGGCAGGCTGGGCGCGAAAAAAAAAGGCTCGGCGAACGGCATCGGACACGTTGCTCATCGTCGCACCAGCCCGGACAGGAGTCAGATTTATTTCGTACATTCGTGTTTTATTTAAACAACTAATGCATTATGTAGCATAATTAATCCGTACTATCGTCATATTCCAGTCATAAACGTTCGCTAAGATCATCGCTTCCAAATACTTCCAAGTTCAACAAAGGAATCCATGAACTATCGCTTGATCATGAGCGCCGGACTCGCCTTGTGCGCCAGTCCCGCCTTCGCACTGAATATCGTCCTGGCCAACGACGACGGTCTCACCAGCAACCTGAAGGCCTTGTACGACGAACTGAAGGCCGCCGGCCATTCCGTCATCGTCTCGGTCCCCTGCTCCGGCCAGAGCGGACGCAGCGCCGCCATCGTCATGTACAGCACCACCACCATCATTTCCGACAACGACAAAACGCAGATCGAAGCGGAAGGCGGCTGCCACAATGGCGCCGCCGCGCTGGGCGCGCCGGCGGTCGGTCCTTTCACCAAGAGCGGCTACACCGGAGGCGATTTCAACTACGTGCACGGCACCCCGGTCATGGCCACGATGTACGGCCTGGATGTGCTGGCGCCGGCCCGCTGGGGCAAGGCGCCGGACCTGGTCCTGTCCGGTCCCAACGAGGGCCAGAACGTCGGCAAGCTGGTCATCAACTCGGGCACGATAGGCAACGCCCAGTTCGCCGCCGGACGCGGTCTTCCCGCCATCGCGCTGAGCGCCGGCACCGACACCGTCGACAACGCCGGACTGGCCAATCCCAAATCCAGGATCGTCGCGCAACTGACCACCAAACTGATCGGCGCGCTGCAAGCCAAGGCCGGCACTTCCGCCCTGCTGCCCGCCGGCGTCGCGCTGAACGTCAATTTCCCCGATGCGCCCGCGGCCAGCGCCAGCTGGGCCTTTGCACGCCAGGGAACCTACGACACCTACAACCTGAAGTTCAACAGCGCCGCCCCCTGGGGCTTGACCGGCTCGGCGCCGGGCGCGGCAACCGCCGACCAGGCCGAGGATGAAGCGCTGGTCTACAAGACCAAGGTTGCCGTCACCGCCATGCAGGTTGGCTACGAACAGCGCCCTGCCGGCCAACAATGGCTGCGCCTGCGCCTGCGCGATCTGTTTGCCCAATGAGCCGCGCCATGAACCGCACTTTCCCAACCTGGACCGGCGCCGCCATCCTGCTGCCGCTGCTGCTCACCGCCTGCGGCAACAGCAACGACGATGCGTCCAAAGTCAAAGTCAGCGTCACCGAGCTGGCCGCCGGCGCCTATATCGTCAGCGCCGGCGACGCCGCCAATCCCGACGCCGGCAAATACTATGCGGCGGCGGACGGCAGCCGGCTGCTGGTGCTCAACAATAACGCGCAGCAGGCCAGCGTCATCTACCGTCGCGACGTCAACGGCGGCTGGCAGGCGACGCCCGCCGCCACCGCGAATACGTCGCTGGAGCTGTTGAACAGCATCGCAACGCCATCGAAGATGATTAATGTCACGGACCTCACCAGGAGCTATACCGTGCGCCTGGCGGCCGGTACGGTGGCGGCATTTTCGGTGAGCGCCGGCGGCGACATCGTGGCGGGCGGCACCAGCTGCAAGCTGTCCGGCAAGCTGGCGGCGACCGCTCTGCCGAACTCGCTCAAGCTCTCGCTCGCCACCGCAGGCTGTGGCGACTTGCCGGCGCAGTCGGACGGCTACCTGGTGGTCGATAGCGACTATGCGCCCGCCGCCTTCCGCCTGCTCGCGTACGGCGGCACCGCGCCGGTGGACTTGTGGGCCTACGCCGAATAGGCCAGCCACTTCGCCGCTGCCGAGAAGGCGGCGGCGACGGATTTGTCGGAAGCCTCTCCGGGCGGCTCGGTGTTGGTCAGGCCGGTGAGGCCCATGGAAACAAGCTGCGCACACAGGGCGTCGATGCCGCGCGCATCGGGCATATATTTTTGGAACACCTTGACCAGGTTGTTGCCGCGCCGGCTGCGCATGTTCGCCGTGTAGGACGCCAGCTCCGGCATGCGGGTGGTGGCGATGGCCACCGCAAAATTGGCCCGCGCCAGGTCGAGCTTCTGGCCGTCGCCCTCGGTGCGCAAGCGCTGCAGCTCCTCCAGGTTGGCGGAGTCCACCGCGGACAGTATGTGGGCAATGATGGATTCCAGGCCCGCGACCACCAGGTCATGCTGCGTCGGAAACCGGTAGCTCAGCGTCGTATGCGGGATGCCCATCTCGGCCGCGATGGCGCGATGCGTCAGCCCGCCGACGCCTTGGGCGGCCAGCCGTATGCCGCAGGTACGCGCGGCCAGCGCATGCCATTCGGGCGAGCGGGCGGAGCCGGTTGAAACAGCGCCGCCGGCATACTGCATTTGCTCCAGCAGCAAGCCAAACAGGACGGCGTCCTCGGCGTCCGGCTCCGGCGCCAGGCCGCCGGCGAACAGGCGGCGCAGGCACAGCCGGCGCAGCATGCGGTAGGACGAGACGCCATGCAAGGCCACGCTGTAGGCCAGTTCCGCAATGATGTAGCCGTGCCACCAGCCGCAGTCCAGCAGCGCCGGCGCCAGCTCCGCCTTCAAGGCAAACCCGTGCCAGAACCGGTTCCGCTCCGCCGCCCAGGCGGCAAAGGCGGGCCGCAGCGATGCGTCCCAGCTACAGGCGTGCAACATTTCCAGGTACAGCAGCGACAGCGCGCGGTGGCGCGTGGCGAGATCTTCAAGAATGGCCTCGGCCAGATCGGCGGCAAGCGGCGGCGACGGAGTTCCGAGCGCCGTCAGCATCTTGCGCCAGTCCGCCAGCAGCAGCGCATCCTGCTCGCAGGCGGCGTGGCAGATGGCGGCAATGACATCGGCCCGCGCGCCGTAATGCGTGCTGAGCACGGTGACCGACACGCCCAGCATTTCCGCCAACGGACGCAGCGTCAGGCCGGCCAGCCCCTCGCTGCCGACGATGCGGCAGGCGGCGTCAAGCAACGCATCGGCGTGCGGCGCTTTTCTAGGCCTTCTTGCGGGGACTTGCTCGGTCAATGGAAGCTCGTGGTGTCAGGGGGACCGCGCCGATTGTAGAGCATTTCAATCACATCCGGGCCGGCGGCAAGGCCTCAGGTCCCGCATGATATTCACATTAAAAATGTCTCATATCGAAATATAAAATTATATTTATATCTTGGATGCCTGTAAGCTTCATTCATCGACATTTCATTGCTGGACAAAATATCATGACCCCTTTTGCCGCCATCCCGAACACCCTGATCATCCCGACCGCCACCGCCGGCCGCCGCTCGTGGAAAAAGATCATCCGCAGCATCTTCGAGCAGCTGGGCAAGCAGTACGCGCACAGCCCCTACATGCTGTAAGCAACACCACAGACAAAAAGGCCGGGGCCCGCCAACGCGGGACCCGGCCTTTTTTCATTTGCGCCAGGATCAGGCGCGGTGCGGCTGCTGCCTGGCGTTGATGCGGAACTGGCTCGGCGTCTGCCCCACTTCCTTGCGGAAGAAGCGCGTGAAGTAGGCCGCGTCCGAAAAGCCCAGCCAGTAGGCGATCTGCTCCATCGACATATCGCCGAAGATCAGGTTGCGCTTGGCTTCGGTGATGATGCGCGCATGGATCATCTTGGTCGGGCTTTGTCCCGTGGCGGCGGCGCAGGCGGCGCGCAGCTGCACCAGCGACACCCCCATCATCGACGCATAGTTCTGCAGCTGCAGATTTTCCCGGAAATGCTGGTCGATCAGCTCGCGGAACCGGTCCGCCAGGCGGATCTCGCTGCGGGTCACGCCGTCGTTGGCCGCCTGGTCCAGCGAGGTGCCGCGCACCAGCATCAGCATCAGCGACGTCAGCAGCGCTTCCGTCGCCACCACGTGGCCGACCGCCTTCGCTTCCAGCTCCTGCGCCAGCTTCGTGATCAGGCCGTGAAACTCCTGCACCGTCTCGTCGCCGAGCGGGATCACCCTGGGCAGCGACCACAGCTGGATGAATTCGTGCAGCTTGCTGTTGATCTGCGTGAGATACGACACTTCCATCGTCACCACCCAGCGGTCCGCGTCGAGCTCGTAGTCCAGCCCGTGCACGCATTCGGCCGGCAGCAGCATCGCGCACGGCCCCTGGAACGGCACGCTGTGCCCCTCCAGGTTCATGACGCCACGGCCGCTGCGCACGAAGTTCACCTGGCCATAGCGGGGATGCGCGTGGGGTTCGGTACGCCAGCGGCCGCGCTCGGTCACGTGGCCGATATTGACGAACCAGTGCTCGTCTTTTTCCTCCGCGGGTTCGACATACAAACGGACCTTGGGCACCGTTGTGAGCGTCACTTTATTGCCCGTCTCGCGTTGATACTTTGTCATCGCACTGTGTGTCATGAAGTCTCCTTTGCAGGGCGCACCGCGTTGGTTTTGAGCGCTGGCCCCGCGCCAACTATAGCTTTGATACGCACATTCGTCCACCGCTCGACAAAAGTGCCAGCGAATCTGATTTTTGTGTAGAGACGTGCAAGCGGCCATCTTCTATTCTTCACTCCATAGTATCGAAACATCCCACAGGAGAATGAAGTTGGCCACCAAAGTACACCTCAAAATCGCCATTGCCGAGCATCCGCACACGGCCGCCATCCGTGACGGCTCGATCCCCATCGAAGGCGTCGATGCCGAATTCGTGACCGTAAAACCACAGATCGGCGCCTTCCGCCGCATGGTGCGCGACGTCGAATTCGACGTGTGCGAGCTGGCGCCGACCACCTACATCATCGCCCGCGCCTACGGTGCGCCGTTCGTCGCGCTGCCGATCTTCGTGGTGCGCCGCTTCCACCACGGCGGCCTGCTGGTGCGCCCGGACGCCGGCATCCATTCGCCGAAAGACCTGGAAGGCAAGAAGGTCGGCGTGCGCGCCTACTCGGTCACCACCGGCGTCTGGAACCGCCAGGTGCTGATCGATGAATTCGGCCTCGATGCGTCGAAAGTCACCTGGGTGGTCGACGACGAGGAACACGTCACCCAGCTCAAGCTGCCGGCCAACGTGATCCACGCCGCCGCCGACACCTCGCTGGCCGACATGATGGCCAAGGGCGAGCTGGTGGCCGGCCTGGAAGGCGCGGCGGGCATCGGCCGCACCGGCGCGCCGACCGGCGGTTGGCAGGAAGTCGAAGCCGACTACCCGGACCTGCTGCCGAACGCGGCCCGGATCGAAGCCGAGTACTACGCCCGCACCGGCGTCTATCCGATGCACGGCACCATCGTCGTCAAGGATGCGGTGCTGGCCGAGCATCCATGGATCGCCAAGTCGATCTACGACGCCTTCGACCAGGCCAAGCAGCAATGGCTGGAGCGCCTCGACGCCGGCCTGGCCACCACCGCCGGCGACAAGAAATACCAGGCGCTGCAAAAGATCGTCGGCCACGATCCGCTGCCCTATGGCCTGAAGGAAAACCTGAAGACCATCGAGACGCTGGAAGCGACCGCCTTCAAGCAGGGCCTGACGCCGCGCCGCATGTCCATCGGCGAGCTGTTCGTCGACCCGAACGCACAATAAATACGGAGACCCCATGATTATCGATTGCCACGGCCACTTCACGACCGTCCCCAAGTCCTTCCGCGACTTTCGCGCCAAGCAGGTGGAATTCGCCAACGATACGGCCAACGGCCCGTCGCGCGATGAAGCCTTCGTCTCCGACGACCAGATCCGCGAAGCCGTCGGCGGCGGCCAACTGAAGCTGCAGCAGGAACGCGGCGGCGACCTGACCCTGTTCTCGCCGATCGCCGGCCTGATGAGCCACCACCTGGGCAACGAGCGCACCAGCCTGGAGTGGGCGGAAATCTCGAACGACCTGGTCTACCGCGTCACCGAAATGTACCCGGACAACTTCGCGCCGGTGTGCCAGTTGCCGCAATCGCCGAAGGCGCCGCCGAAGAACAGCGTGCCGGAACTGCGCCGCTGCGTCGAGGAACTGGGTTTCGTCGGCTGCAACCTGAATCCCGATCCGACCGGCGGCTACTGGACCGGCACCCCGGTCACCGACCGCGAGTGGTATCCGCTGTACGAGGCGCTGTGCGACCTGGACGTGCCGGCGATGATCCACGTGGCAGCCTCGTGCAACCCGTGCTTCCACGGCACCGGCGCGCACTACCTGAACGCCGACACCTCGGTCTTCATGCAGATCCTGCAGTCGGACCTGTTCAAGGACTTCCCCAGCCTGCGCCTGATCATCCCGCATGGCGGCGGCGCCGTGCCTTACCACTGGGGACGCTACCGCGGCATGTCGCTGGAGATGCAGAACCGTCCGCTCGAAGGCTTGCTGGACAACATCTTCTTCGACACTTGCGTCTACCACCAACCGGGCGTAGAACTGTTGACCAAGGTCATCCCCGCCGACAACGTGCTGTTCGGCTCGGAAATGATCGGCGCGGTGCGCGGCAAGGACCCGTCGACCGGCCAGTACTTCGACGACACCAAGCGCTACGTCGACGGCATCGCCTCGCTGACCGACGAAGACCGCTACAAGATTTTCGAGGGCAACGCGCGCCGCGTCTTCCCCCGCCTGGACCAGCGCCTGAAGGCGCAAGGCAAATAACCGGACCGAGACGAACATGACCACCATTGTAGATATTCACCCGCACATTATTTCCGACGACGAGCAACGCTACCCGCCGGCGCCGCTGTTCGGCAAGCGCTCGGACTGGTCGCAGGAACGGCCCAGCACCGTCGAGGCGCTGATCGCCGAGATGGACAAGGCCGGCGTCGCCAAGGCCGCCGTGGTGCACTCCTCGACCACCTACGGCTTCGACAACAGCTACGTGGTCGAAGGCTGCAATCGATACGCCGGCCGCCTGGTCGCCGTCGGCTCGGTCGACGTGCTGCGGGAAGACGCGCCGCAACGCATCCGCGAATGGCAGCAGCGCGGCCTGGCCGGCCTGCGCCTGTTCACCGGCGGCAGCACCAAGGAATTCGACCCGAGCGAGCTGGACGATCCACGCTCGTTCCCGGCCTGGGAACTGTGCGCCGAGCTGGGGCTGACCATGTGCATCCAGACCGGCCCCATCGGCCTGCCGCAGGTGACCGCGCTGGCCCGGCGCTTCCCGACCGTGCCCATCATCCTCGACCACCTGGGCCGTCCGGAAGTGGCCGACGGCGCGCCGTACGCCAAGGCGCAAAGCCTGTTCGACCTGGCGCCGCTGAAGAACATCTACCTGAAGCTGACGCCGCGCATCTTCAACGACGTGAGGAAGGAACAGGCCAGCGCCGCGACCTTCTTCCCGAAAGTGGTGCAAGCCTTCGGCGCCGAACGCCTGGCCTGGGGGTCGAACTACCCGACCTCGCCCGGCGCGCTGTCGGAGATCCTCGCCACCGCGCAGGCCGGCCTGGCCAGCCTGAACGACGAGGAGCGCGCGTGGATCTTCTGCAAGACCGCGCAACAACTCTACCCAGGCCTGGCATAACCAACGTCCTACACAAGAAAGAAAATAATGGAGACTAGTAAACCAGCACTGCCAGGGGCCGCAAGCCGCTGGACCATACTCGGGCTGCTTGCGCTCGGCGTGTTGATTTCCTTCATCGACCGCACCAGCATTTCCTCGGCGCTGGCGGACCATAACTTCGTGCGGGAATTCGCCCTGTCGAGCGTCGACCGCGGCTGGGTCAACGCGGCCTTCTTCTGGTCCTACGGCCTGTTCCAGATCCCGATGGGCGTGGTGGCGGACCGCTACGGCGTCAAGTGGCCGTATGCGATCTGCTTCGCGGCCTGGTGCGTCGCCACCGCACTGATGGGCGCGGTGACCGCCCTGACCAGCCTGGTCGTCATGCGCCTGATCATCGGCGCCGCCGAGGCCATCGTGATTCCGGCCAGCTACCGCTGGATCCGCAACAACTTCGACGAAAGCCAGAACGGCCTGGCGGTCGGCATCCTGGCGATGGGCAACAAATTCGGTCCGGCCATCGGCGCGCCGGTCGGCGCCTGGCTGATCGTCAACTACTCGTGGAACGTGATGTTCATCGCCACCGGCGTCGTCGGCCTGCTGTGGCTGGCGCCCTGGCTGGGACTGGTCCGCAACGACTTTCCCACCCGCGAGCAACTGGCGACGGCCAAGCGCAAGGCCTCCTCGGTGACCTTCGCCAACATCCTGTCCAGCCCGGTCGTCTGGGGCGGCATGATCACCAACTTCTGCTACGGCTACTTCACGTTCTATTGCATGAGCTGGATGCCGGCCTACCTGGTCGAGCAGCGCGGCCTGTCGCTGGCCAAGTCCGGCCTGTACACCTTCTTCAGCTTTGCCGGCATCGCCATCGTGGCGGCCATCGCCGGCTGGGCGGCGGACCGGGTGATCGCCCGCGGCAACGACCCCGTGCTGGTGCGCAAGGCCTTCATCATCGCCGGCTTCATCGGCGGTTGCACCGTGCTGCTGGGCGCCTATGCCGACACGCTGGAGATGGCGCTGTTCTGGAACGTGCTGTCGCTGTCGCTGCTGGGACTGGCCACCGCCAACAACCTGGCGCTGTCGCGCCTGACGCTGATCCCGAAACAGGCGATCGGCGCGGTCACCGGCGTGCAGCAGGTCGCCACCAGCCTGGCCGGCGGCGTCGCGGCCAGCCTGTCGGGATGGCTGCTGCATGTCAGCGGCAGCTACGACCTGCCGATGATGGTGATCTTCGTCTTCCTGCTGATCGGCGCGGCGGCCACGGCCATCCTGTTCCGCCCCCAGTGGTCGCCCAAGGTGACCGAGGAAATCGACGCCAGGAACGGCGCAGCGGCGCCGGACGGCGTCAAGGTTTGACCATAACAACTACATACACTAAGGAACGCAGATGGCAAAAATCGTATTCGGGATGGCGGTACCGCACAGCGGCATGCTCGGCCAGAAGCCTGAGGACTGGCTCAAGAATGGCGAACGCGACCGCAACAATCCGGAGCTGTGGTTCCAGAACCGCACCTGGACCTATCCGGAACTGGAAGCGCACCGCGAGGCGGCGTTTGAAAAATACCTGACCATCGAGGAGCGCACCGAGCGCGCCTCCCGCTGCCGCGTGGCGCTGGACAAGATGGCCGAGGCCTACCGCGCGGCCGACATCGATGTCGCGATCATCCTCGGCAAGGACCAGAAGGAAATCTTCACCCAGTTCTCGCCGTCGATCGCCATCTACACCGGCGAGGAAGTGCACAACGGCCCGCCGCAGCGCGATGTCTATGCGCCGGACCACCACGTGACGCACCCGTGCCATCCAAAGCTGGCGAGCTACCTGATCGACGCCTTCCAGAAAGAAGGCTTCGACCTGACCGACCTGTTCGCCTGGCCGGACAACGTCTGGATGAAGCCGCTGCCAGACTATCCGGTGGCGCCGCACGCCTACAGCTTCGTCTACCACCAGATCATGGACGACAACCCGCCGCCGCACGTGCCGGTCATCATGAACTGCTTCTACCCGCCGACGCAGCCGTCGATGGCGCGCTGCATCGAGTTCGGCCGCATCCTGCGCGACGCCATCACGGCCTGGCCGGAAGACGTGCGCGTCGGCATCTTCGCCTCGGGCGGCCTGTCGCACTTCGTCAACGATGAAGAGTTCGACCACAAGATCATGAAGATGCTGGGCGAGTACGACTACGACGGCCTGGCCGCGGTGCCGGACGGCTACTACCAGTCCGGCACCTCCGAGATCAAGCTCTACGTCAGCGTGATGAAAGCCATGCAGGACACCGGCGCCGAGATGACGGTGGTGGACTACGTGCCGTGCTGGCGCACCGCCGCCGGCACCGGCGAAGGCATGGGCTTCATGTACTGGGACAGCAAGCAATAACACCAACTTTACGCAACGAGGACATCATGAGCAACAACCGCCTGAACGGCATCATCCGCGCCTGGGAACAAGGCAAGCCGGCCTTCACCGCCTTCTCCAAGATCGACAAGCAATCGGCCATCGACATGAGCGATGCGCCATACGACGGCATCGTGTTCGAGATGGAGCACAATCCCTACGACGTCTCGGCGCTGGGCGATTCCCTGCAGTACCTGCTCAACCGCAAGCAGATCGCCAGCTCCGGTTCGCTGGCGCCGCAGGTCACGCCGCTGGCCCGCATCCCGGCCAACGGCGTCGAGATGAACCAGTCGTTCGCCAAGCAGGTGCTGGACCGCGGCGTCTACGGCGTGATCACGCCGCACGTCGCCACCGTCGAGCAGGCCTACAACGCCGTGGCCTCGTGCCGCTACGCCCGTCCGAAGAACGCCCCGCTGTACGAGCCCAAGGGCGCGCGCGGCGACGGCCCGATGAACGCCTCCCGCTACTGGGGCCTGACCCAGCAGGAATACTACGCCAAGGCCGACGTCTGGCCGCTGGCGCCGCAGGGCGAGCTCCTGGTCGGCCTGATGATCGAAAGCACCCAGGCCATCGGCAACCTGGACGACATGCTGGCCAACGTGCCCGGCATCGGCTTCGTGCTGATCGGCGAAGGCGACCTGTCGCAGGAACTCGGCCTGGCGCGCCAGTACGATCACCCGGAAGTGCTGGCCGCGATGGGCCAGATCGTCGCCACCTGCCACAAGCACAACGTCAAGGTCGGCAACCCGCACGTCACCGCCGCCAACTACGAGCGCCTGCTCAAGGAAGGCTACAGCTTCCTGATGTCGGCGCCGCAACGCAGCTACGGCGTGATCGGCAAGGCGCGCGACATGGCGGGGTACTAGGATGAACGGCGCCGAAAGCCTGGTCCACACCCTCACCGACCAGGGTGTCGACATCTGCTTCGCCAATCCGGGCACCTCGGAGATGCACTTCCTGAAGGCGCTGGAGAACCCGCGCATGCGCAGCGTGCTGTGCCTGTTCGAGGGCGTCTGCACCGGCGCCGCCGACGGCTACTACCGCATGAAGGACTCGCCGGCCTCGACCTTGCTGCACCTGGGCCCCGGCCTGGCCAACGGCCTGGCCAACATCCACAACGCCAGGCGCGCCTCGTCGGGCATGGTCAACATCGTCGGCGAGCATTCGGCCTCGCACCTCAGGTACGACCCGCCGCTGACTTCCGACATCGAAGGCCTGGCGCGTCCGCTGAGCCATTGGGTGCGCCGCGTCGAATCGTCGCACACGGTGGCGTGGGACGTGGCGGCCGCCGTGGCCAAGGCCAGCGAGCATCCGGGCCAGATCTCGACCCTGATCCTGCCGGGCGACGCCTCGTGGCAGGAAGCCGGCGCGCCGGTGACGCTGCCGCGTGCGGTGTCCGCCGCCAAGGCGCCCGAAGCTTCCAGCGTCGAGCACGTGGCCAAGGTGCTGCGTTCGGGCGAGCCGGCGCTGGTGATCCTGGCCGGCCGCGCGACGCGCGGCGAAGCGCTGCAACTGGCGGGCAAGATCAAGGCCGCCACCGGCTGCCGCATCGCCACCCAGTTCTTCAGCTCGCGCATCGAGCGCGGCGCCGGGCGCGTCACGCTGGAGCGCATTCCGTATGCGGTGCCGCTGGCGCTCGAATACCTGAAAGGCTTCAAGCACATCATCACGGTCGAGACCACCGAGCCGATCGCCTTCTTCAGCTATCCGGACAAGCCGAGCCTGCTGAAGGCGCCGGGCACCAGCGTGCACACGCTGGTCGATATCGGCGAGGACAGCGTGGCCGGCCTGGACATGCTGGTGCGGGCGCTGGGCGCGGGCAACACCGTCCCCGTGCTGCAGCAACGCGCGGAAGCGGCGCCGCCGACCGGCGCCCTGACGCCCGCCACCATCGCCGCCGCGCTGGCCGCCGCGCTGCCGGAAAACTGCATCCTGGTCGACGAGTCGCTGACCACCGGCCGCGAGACCATGGGGCTGACCGTGGGCGCCGCGCGTCACGACCTGATCAACAACATGGGCGGCTCGATCGGCTACGGCACGCCGGTGGCCACCGGCGCCGCGCTGGCCTGTCCCGACCGCCGCGTGTTCTGCATGGTCGGCGACGGCAGCGCGATGTACACCATCCAGTCGCTGTGGACCCAGGCGCGCGAGGGCCTGAACATCACCACCATCATCTTCGCCAACAACAGCTACGCCATCCTCAAGGCCGAATACGCCAACATGGGCGCCGGCGCGCCCGGCCCGCAGGCGCTGGCCATGATCGACATCGACCGTCCCAGCATCGACTGGCTGGCGATGGCCAAGAGCATGGGCGTGCCGTCGGTGTCGGTCGACACCGCCGAAGGCTTCCACAAGGCGATGCTCGACTCGACACGCGAGCAGGGTCCGACGCTGATCGAGGTTCGCCTGTAACTCATCTCAAGGAAAACAATCATGACTAACACCTATAGCGGTGTGCCTACGCTGCGCACCAACCTTTCCGAATACGCCGTCACCAAGGCGCTGCTGGACGGCCGCGTCAAGTCCGGCCTCGTCAACCTGGACTTCTGCGGTCCGACTCCGGCGCACAACGGCTTCAAGACCATGGTGCGCGAAAACGGCTACGACGCCGGCGAACTGGCCATCGTCACCTTCCTGCAGGCCAAGGCCTACGCCAAGCCCTATGTGATGCTGCCGGCGCCGATCTCGGGCCGCTTCCAGCACCACTGCGCCGGCTTCAACAGCGACTTCGGCCACATCAACCCGAAAGACATCGAGGGCAAGCACGTCGGCGTGCGCACCTATACCCAGACCACCGCGCTGTGGATACGCGGCATCCTGCGCCACGAATACGGCGTCGACCTGGACAAGGTGCACTGGATGACCTTGGGCGACGGCCACCTGGCCGAATACAGCGATCCGGACAATTGCACGCGCCTGCCGAAAGGCTCGTCGATCCCGGACATGATGATGAGCGGCGAACTGGCCGCCGCGCTGCTCGGCGAAGACATGCCGAAGGATCCGCGCGTGCGCACGCTGGTGCCGGATGCGCACGCCGCCGCCAAGGACTGGTTCGCGCGCGAGAACGTGGTGCCGATCAACCATATGTTCGTCGTGCATGAAGAGCTGTCGAAGCAGCGTCCCGACATCGTGCGCGAGCTGTACCGCATGATCGCCGAGAGCCGCGAACTGGCCGAAGGCGTGCCGGCCATCTTCCCGCCGCTGGGGCTGGAAGCCAACCGCAAGGGCCTGCAGCTGGCGATCGACTGGGCGCTGGACCAGAAGATCATTCCGCGCCGGCTGGAAGTCGACGAACTGTTCGACGACGTCACGGGCAGCCTGGGGTAATCCCGCGCCTGTCAAGGCTCACCCGCGACCGTCGAAATGAAATAAAAAAAGCAACGGAGACATTCATGCGACACAGTACGACCATCTGCCTTTTCTCGGCAGCGATGGCGGCCGCCCCTGCGTGGGCGGAAAGCAGCGTTACCATGTACGGCCTGCTGGATGACGGCATCGAGTACGTGCGCGGCACGGCCACCGCCGATGGCAAGACCTCCCATGAATTCCGCGAAGGCTATGGCACGGCGCCTTCGCGGCTGGGGTTTCGCGGCAGCGAGGACCTGGGCGGCGGCTTGAGCGCCATCTTCACGCTCGAATCCGGCATTTCCGTCGACACCGGCACCCTGAGCCAGGGCGGCCGGCTGTTCGGCCGCCAGGGCTATGTCGGCATCAGCGGTGACTTCGGCACGCTGACCGTCGGCCGCCAGTACACCATGCGCTACTACGGCATGCTGGATGCCGACATCTTTGCGGCCAGCCAGCAAGGCCTGGGGTCGCTGGACAGCGGGATTCCAAACGCGCGCGCCGACAATGCCATTTCCTATCGCGGCACGGCGGGCGCCTTCACCGGCGGCGTGAACTTCAGCACCGGCCGCGACGCCGTCAGCGCCAATAATCCGACCGCCACCAACTGTGCGGGCGAGACCGCCATCGCCCGCCAGTGCCGCGAGTGGTCGGCGATGGCCAAGTACGACGGCGGCGGCTGGGGCCTGGTCAGCGCGTACGAGCGGCAATACGGCGGCACGGCCGCCACCTATGGCGGCATGACGTCGCCCGACCTGCGCGACAGCCGCTTTACCGTCAACGCCTACATGAAGCTGGCCGACAGTCGCCTCGGCGCTGGCTGGCTCAGGCGCGTCAACGATGCCGGCAGCACGCCCAGGAGCCAGCTGTACTGGGTGGTGGCCGCCGTGCCGGCGACGCCGCTGCTGATGTGCGACGCCATGCTGGCGATGAACAGGTTCGAGGACTCGCCGAACAAGGCGGTGCTGCTCACCATGCGCGCTGTCTATTCGCTGTCCAGGCGCACCGGCGTCTACCTGTCGGCGTCGTTCATCAACAACAGCGGCACGCTGGCCAGTGCGGTCAGCACCAATTCGCCCGGCACAGGCCCGCTTCCGGGCGGCGCGCAACAGTCGCTGATGATGGGCGTCCGGCACGCATTCTGATCCTCCGGCAAAAGTACCAGTGAATCTGCCTTTTGTGCAAAGACGCGCACCCATGCGTCAAATATTCTTATAACGCTTCCCCAAAACTAAAACTACGGAGACACCATGAACAAGCACGCACGGACCATCGCGTCCACCCTTACCGCGATGGTCGGCACGCTGGCGGTTGCCGGCCATGCCGGCGCGGCTGATCTCAATCCCGGCGGCGACTGGCAGATCCGCTGGGACAACACCATCAAGTACAGCGCCGGCTACCGCCTGACCTCGCCCGACGCCGCGCTGACCACCGGCGCGGCCAAGGTCAACAACGACGACGGCGACCGCAACTTCAGCAAGGGCCTGATCTCGAACCGCGCCGACCTGCTGTCCGAGTTCGACGTCCAGAAAGACGGTTTCGGCCTGCGCCTGAGCGCCGCCGCCTGGTACGACTCGGTGTACAACAGCGGCACCTCCAACACCTCGCCAGCGACCAGCAACAACGTCAATGCCGCCTACAACCAGTTCGCCGGAGAGACCAAGGCCATCGCCGGCCGCAAGGCCGAGATGCTGGACTGGTTCTTGTTCGGCAAAAACCAGATCGGCGACGCGACGCTGTCGTACCGCCTCGGCCAGCACTCGCTGATCTGGGGCACCACGCTGTTCTTCGGCATGAACGGCATCGCCAAGGGCATGGCGCCGATCGACCTGTACAAGCTGTCGATCCCCGGTACTCAGGCCAAGGAAACCACCATCCCCGTGCCGCAGCTGTCGAGCACCCTGCAGCTGACCAACGACACCAGCGTCGAAGCCTACGTCCAGTTCAAGTACCGCCCCACCCGCCTGCATCCGGCCGGCAGCTACCTGAGCTCGACCGACATGCTGGGCGACGGCGCCGAAGCGATCTTCGCCGGTCCGCTCAAGCTCAAGTACGCCGGCATGGTCAAGGGCGACCTGCCGAACAACTTCGGCGTCGCGCTCAACACCCGCAGCGAGCTGCTCGATGCCGACATCGGCCTGTACGCGATCCGCTACAACGACACCTCGACCCAGGTGGTCACGCAGGCCGCCAGCCAGCGCTACTTCCTGGCCGTGCCGAACAACGTGCGTGCCGTCGGCGCCAGCGTCTCGCGCCTGATCGGCAGCGCCAACGTCGGCCTGGAAGCGTCGATGCGCTTCGGCCAGCCGCTGATCGCCAGGCAGGGTACGGTGGCGGTCCCGGCAGGCCAGGGCGCCGCCTGGCTCAACGACAACACGCCTTACCCGACCGGCCGCACCGCGCACCTGAACCTGTCGAGCACCATGATCGGCGGCGCCTCGTCGCTGTGGGACGGCACCAGCCTGGTCGGCGAACTGTCGGCCAACCATCTCAACAGCGCTCAACAGAACGCCGCCAAGGTCGACACCACGCTGAACAAGACCAGCTACGGCGGCCGTGTGATCTTCACCCCGACCTGGTACCAGGTGGCATCGGGCCTGGACCTGAGCCTGCCGCTCAACCTCGGCTGGTCGTTCAAGGGCCGCTCGGTAGTCGACACCGCCTTCCCCTTCTCCGGCAGCCCGGACCATGGCGGCGAAGTCATCGTCGGCGTCACCGGCGTCTACCTGACCAAGTGGACCGCCAACCTGTCCGTCATCAACTACCGGGGCAAGGCCACCTCGCAGCCCTTGCTGGACCGCGACTACGCGCGCTTCAGCCTGCAAACCAGCTTCTGACAAGAATACCAAGGAGACACACGACTATGAAATCGCCATCCTTTAACACCACCAGCGTCGCGCTGGCGATCAGCCTGGCAGTTGGCTGCATGGCCAACGCCTCGGCACAGGCCCCGAACCTGAAATCCGGCGCGCTCACGCCCTACGGCGCCGAACGCGCCGCCAACAAGGACGGCAGCATCCCGGCCTGGGACGGCAAGCCGGTGAATACGCCGGCCGGCGCCAACAACAAGCGTCCCGATCCGTTCGCTGCGGAAAAACCGGTGGTGCAGATCACCGCCGCCAACGCCGCCCAGCATGCCGACAAACTGACCGACGGCACCAAGGCGCTGCTGGCCAAGTGGCCGGGCATGCGCATCGACGTCTACCCGACCCACCGCAGCGCGGTATTCCCGCAAGCCGTCTACGACGCCGTCGCGCAGAACGCCACGCGCGCCAAGCTGACCAACAACGGCGTGACGGTGGAAGGCGCCTATGGCGGCATCCCTTTCCCGGTACCGAAGAACGGCCACGAAGCGCTGTGGAACCACATGCTGAGCTATCGCGGCCAGCTGACCAGCTTCACCGCCGACAAGTACGTGATGACCGCCAACGGCGACCGCGTGCTGACCAACCGCCAGCGCACCAGCCTGGCCTATCCCTACTACGACCTGAAGGGCAAGGCGGAAGCCTTCGGCGGCGAATGGGCGCGCGCCCGCCTGGACATCACGGAGCCGCCGGCCAACTCAGGCCAGGCCATGATGACCATCGACTATGTCGACAACTACACCAAGCCGAAGGACGGCTGGCAATATGTGCCGGGCCAGCGCCGCGTGCGCAAATCGCCTTCGCTGGTGTACGACACGCCGGATGCCTCGGCCGCCGGCCTGGCCAACTTCGACGACGTCAACCTGTTCATCGGCGCGCAGGACCGCTATGACGTCAAACTGGTGGGCAAGCGTGAAATGATCATCCCGTACAACAACAACGGCCTGTTCGCCAAGCCGGTCAACGCCGTCATCGGCAAGGGCACGCTGAACCCGGATGTGGTGCGCTGGGAACTGCACCGCGTGTGGGTGCTGGAAGCGACGCTGCGCGACGGCAAGCGCAACGTCGCCGCCAAGCGCCGCCTCTACCTGGATGAAGACACCTGGCAAGCCGTGCTGGCCGACACCTGGGATGCGCAGGGCAAGCTGTGGAAGACCGGCCAGGCCTTCACGCTGCTGGCCGGCGACGAACCGTCCGCCAGCACGCTGAGCTACACGTGGTTCGACCTGCTCTCCGGCGGCTGGGTCTATGCGGCGGCGATCAACGAAACCGGCGGCGTCTCCTACCAGGACTTCGACAGCAAGCAACTGACGCGCTTCACCTCGGGCTCGCTGGCTAGTGGCGGTGTGCGGTAATCATGAAGTCGTCCATTTGCACAACCATGCTGCGGGCGGCCCTGGCCGCCCTGGCAGTTTCCTCGGGCGGCGCCGTCCTCGCCGCCGGCACGCTGCCTTCCGCATTGCAGCGGCCGGCGCTGACGGTGGCGCGTCCCACGGCCGCCAACCTGCTCGCGGTCGCACGCACCGGCGACCGCCTGGTGGCCGCCGGCGAGCGCGGCCTGATCATCTATTCCGACGACTCCGGCCGGCACTGGGCGCAGGCCAAGGTTCCGGTCAGCGTCACGCTGACCGCCCTGCGCTTCGCCAATGAACGCGAAGGCTGGGCGGTCGGCAACATGGGCGCGGTACTGCGCACCATCGACGGCGGCGCCACCTGGTCGCGCGTATTCGACGGCCAGCTCGCCGCCGCGCTGGCCGAGCAAGCCGCGCAGCAAGCCTGGGACGCGGTCAAGCCCGATCCGCAGAATGCCGACCATCCGCTCAACCTGCTGCTGGCGGACGCCCAGCGCCTGGTCGACGAAGGCGCCGACAAGCCCTTTCTCGATATCACACTGCGCGCCGACGGCTCTGTACTGGTGGTGGGCGCCTACGGCCTGGCCTTCTCCAGCGCGGACGGCGGCCGCAACTGGAAGGCGCACATGAAGGACCTGCCCAATCCCAACGGCGCCACCATCTACGGTGTAGTCAGCCGTCAGCGGGAACAATACCTGTTCGGCGAACAAGGCCTGCTGCTGCGCGCGAACGCGGCGGATGCGCCGTTTACAACGCAGCAATCGCCAACCGGCGGCAGCCTGTTCGGCGCGCTGTCGCTCAAGCAAGGCGCGCTGATGGTGTTCGGCCTGCGCGGCAAGGTGTATCGCAGCGCCCAGGCCGGCGCGCCGTGGACGGAAGTGCAAACCCCGGTCGACGCCTCGCTGATCACCGGCCTGCAACTGGCGGACGACACGGTGCTGCTGCTGGGCGCCGCCGGCCAGATCGTCGCCAGCCACGACCAGGGCCAGACCTTTTCCGCCCTTCCCTTGAAAGTCCGCTTCCCCTTCACCGGCGCCACCGTCGCGCCTGATGGAATGCTGGTGATCGTCGGCACGCGCGGCCTGCTGCGCATGGCGCAACCTGCCGCTGCCGCAGCACCGGCATTCATCACGAAAAACGCCAAGCCATGAACACCACGCAACACGACAATACCCCCTTCGATCCGGAATCCGGCAATCGCCTCGAACGCTTCGTGTTCGGCCACCGCGCCTGGCTGCTCGCGCTGTGCCTGCTGGTGACGGTGCTGCTGGGCTGGCAAGCCAGCCGCATCGTACCGAACGCCAGCTTCGACGGCATGCTGCCGATGAACCATCCCTACCTGCAGAACTACCAGGCCGAACGCAAGAAGCTGGTGTCGCAGGCCAACAGCCTGCGCATCGTGGTCGAGCACAAGGGCAGCGGCAGCATCCTCGACGCCGCCCACCTTGAAACGCTGCGCCACTTCAACGATGACGTATTCCTGCTGCCCGGCGTGGTGCGCGGCCAGCTCAAATCGCTGTGGACGCCATCGACGCGCTGGACCGCCGTCACCGAACGCGGCTTCGAAGGCGGCACCGTCATTCCCGACGACTACGACGGCACGCCGGGCGCGCTGCAAAAAGTGCGCCTGAACATCGAACGTTCGGGCGAGGTAGGCCAGCTGGTGGCGCGCGACTTCCAGTCCAGCGCACTGATCGTCCCGCTGGCAGAACGCGACGAAGCCGGGCGCGAGCTGGACTACGCCGCGTTGTCGCAGCAACTGGAAAAACTGCGCGCCAGGTACAACAGCGACCACATCGAAATCCACATCACCGGCTTCGCCAAGGTCGCCGGCGACCTGCTTGAAGGACTGGTGCAAGTACTGGCCTTCTTCGGCCTGGCCGCGCTGATCTGCGCCGCCATCGTGTTCTGGTACACGCGCTGCATCCGCAGCACGCTGCTGGTGATGGCCTGCTCGCTGATCGCCGTGGTATGGCAGCTGGGCATGCTGCCGCTGCTGGGTTACTCGCTGGACCCGTATGCGGTGCTGGTGCCGTTCCTGGTGTTCGCCATCGGCATGAGTCACGGTGCGCAAAAGATGAACGGCATCATGCAGGACATCGGACGCGGCATGTCGCGCCTGGTGGCGGCGCGCTTCACCTTCCGCCGTTTGTTCATGGCCGGCTTCACCGCGCTGGCCTGCGATGCGGTCGGCTTCGCGGTACTGATGATGCTCGACATCCACTCGATCCGCCGCCTGGCCACGACCGCCAGCCTGGGCGTCGCGATCCTGGTGTTCACCAACCTGATCGTGCTGCCCGTTCTTTTAAGCTACACCGGCGTCAGCGAACGCGCCGCCCGCCGCGCCGCCAGGACCGACAGCGACGCAGGCGACCGCCACACCTTCTGGACCTTGCTGTGCAAGTTCACCGAGCGTCGCTGGGCAGTCTGCACCATCGTCGTCGCGGTCGCGCTGGGCGCCTACGGATTACATGCCAGCCGCATGCTGCAAGTAGGCGACCTCGACGCCGGTGCGCCGGAACTGCGTCCGCAATCGCGCTACAACCTCGACAACGCCTACCTGACCCAGCACTACAGCACCAGCAGCGATGTGCTGGTGGTGATGGTGCGCACGCCGCTACAGGGCGCCATGAAGCTGGACGTGCTGGAGCGGGTCGACGACCTCGAATGGCGCCTGCGCCAGGTCGAAGGTGTCGAGACCACGCAATCGCTAGCCTCGCTGGCGCGGCAGGCGGCGGTGGGCATGAACGAAGGCAATCCACGCTGGTACGAACTGCAGCCGAATCAGGCCGCGCTCAACACCGCCAGCTCGCGCGCGCCGCGCAGCCTGGTCGACGCCGACTTCTCGCTGCTGCAGCTGCAGGTCTACCTGACCGACCACAAGGCGGCCACGCTGCGCCGCGTCGGCGCTGAAGTGGAAGCCTTCGCCAAAGAGAACGACACCGCCGACGTCAAGTTCCTGCTGGCGGCCGGCAACGCCGGCTTCGAAGCGGCCACCAACGAAGTCGTCGAGAAGGCCAATCACGAAATGCTGCTGATGGTCTATGCGGCGGTACTGGCGCTGGCCTATGTCACCTTCCGCTCGTGGCGCGCGGTGGCCTGCGCCATCATCCCGCTGGCGCTGACGTCGGTACTGGCCGAAGCCTTGATGGTATGGCTGGACATCGGCCTGAAAGTGGCCACGCTGCCGGTGGTCGCGCTGGGCGTCGGCATCGGCATCGACTACGCGCTGTACGTGCTCAGTATCATGCTGGCGCAGATGCGCCTGGGGTTGCCTCTGGCGAAGGCCTACCACCAGGCGCTATTGTTCACGGGACGGGTGGTGATGCTGACCGGCGTTACGCTAGCGCTGGGCGTGGCCACCTGGGCGTTCTCGCCGATCAAGTTCCAGGCCGACATGGGCATCCTGCTGGCCTTCATGTTCATCGTCAACATGATCGGTGCGCTGGTGCTGCTGCCGGCCTTGGCCAGCTTTCTGCTGAAGCCGACGCCGCTGGCGCAATCCAGCGCTCATGACCACGCGGGCCCGCAGCCAGCCGACCGCGCCGCCTGATCGTCCAGGTGCAAACTAAAGCGGCGCCCCCCTCCAGGGCAGCCGCCATTTTTGTCCTCAAAGGTCACCCGGCTAAAATGAGAAAGAGCGTTCGGAGATTTTCCCAACACATAGAGGGAAAAATTTCCATCGGGAGCAATTGCAACGTCATTGCGAGCGCACTGGCACAGTTGCTCCTTTCCTGATAAAGATACTCAAAATGTGGCTAGCGGGATTCGGTGGGACAATTGTTGCTCCTTGAAGGGAGAGGATATTGAATTCCTGCGAGTACCAATCTTATCGTCTATTCACAATCCTCGACGCGGCGGCAATCGGGAAAAATTCAAGACTCCACGCCGGCATGCGACAATCCGGGTTTGCAACTTACCGGATAGAAAAATATGAGCCGATCCCTACACCGCGCCAACCAGCGCCAACGCAAGAAAATGCACCTGGGCGAATTCCAGGAACTGGGCTTCATGGTCGACGCCAAGCTGGCTGAAGGCCAGGATGAACCGCAGCGCAACGCATTGCTGTACCGCTTCCTGCTGGAAGCCATCGAAGCCAACGGCCTGGCCTTCGGCGGCGGCATGAGCAGCGACTTCAGCGGCTTTGTCGTCTCCGACAAAGCCTACGGCAAAGTCGAAGAGCGCCACCGGGAGCTGGTACGCGCCTGGCTGGAAAGCCAGAGCGATCTCCAGCAAGTCCAGGTCGGCGAACTGCGCGATGCCTGGTACGGTTGGGGTTAATCGTATTTGGTGTCAGTGCCGACATTCGGACACGGGCTGATGCGTACTTCAGCCGAGCCTGTGTCCGAATGTCGGCACTGACACCCATCCCTGTGTCCGAATGTCGTCACCCCTGCCGTTCCCTATTTGCTCTCACGCGAGAGTATATTTCACCGTAGTACTCCTCCACGGGCTTGAAAGCGGAATTCTTTCTCCGAATCGCTTGAGGGTGCCGGGAGCGGAAGCAGAGAATGTCGCCGATGTTGAATTGCCACAACGCCCGCTTGACTATCGCTTCGCTGTTGGTTCGATCGGGGAACGTCGCTTTGATGACGCTGTCGTAGCTCGCGCCACAGGCAAAGATAATGACGTCCGGCTTTAACAGTTCCACCTCAAATCTCAGCATGTCTTGGGAGATCTTCGTCAGTGCCTCTGAAATCCCCTTTGAGTTGCGGGAATATCCCCTGCCGTGCTCCCAATCCATTCTCATGAGATTGGTCCAGGCTACGGCATCCGCTTGCGCGCCCAACAACTCTTGCGCCGTGCGACGCAACATCTGAAAGAATCGGCCTGGCCAGTTCTGGCCGCTCATCTGCTTCTGATAGCGCGTCATCAACGATGACATCGCGTCCTGGCGTTCGTAATAACTTTCCAGTTTCCCCCACCATCCATTGGTCTCTTTGCCAATAAACATGATTCGGATCGGGGCTTTCAAATACGTGTCAGAGATTGAAACCAGCAGCGGCGCCGACAGTTCGCGAAGGTGATTTTCATCGAACAACGGCTTGGCGTTCGCCAACGTAGTCAAATAGAACTCGTTCAACCTCGCTTGCAATAATTCTCGCTCGCTCAAATTTTCTCCACTGTGACGTCAATTGCGTCAGCCGCAGTCAGAATACCACCTCCATCATTGTCGTACTCGGATATGACTTAGCCTTTTACGTTTGTCGAAAAAAACGGCCGCCACCCGAGAGGTGACGGCCGCTTTCAGCAATCGACTCGTACTAGCCCTGCGGAACGAACAGCGGCATCGAATCCTCCCATCGGCTATCCGTGAGGATACGCTTGTCGCTGCCATCCGCGTTCATCACGTAGATCTGGCCGTATTGCTGGAAAGTCTGCTCATACAACGCCGCTTCGTCGCGGAAGCCGTGCTGCGAACCGCTCCACAGGATGCGGCCGTCCGCGCTCCACACCGCATGGCCGTCGCCCGACTCGTGGTTGGTGCAGCGGAACAGGCCTGTACCGTCGGGCTGTATCGTGTAGATGTCATAGTTGCCGTCTTGGCCCCGGCGCGTAAACACGATGCGCTTGCCGTCCGGCGACCAGCCCGGCAGATTGTCCAGCCCTTCCGTCAGCACGCGCGACTTGCGCGTCTCCAGGTTCAGCACGCGCAGCCCCTTCTCCTTGGCGCTCCAGACCCGATACACCAGCTCCTTGCCGTCCGCCGAGTAGCTCGGGAAGCCCGAGTGCAAGGTGCCGTCCGTCAACTGCTCGGCGCCGGTGCCGTCGCGGCGCACGCGCCATAGCGCCGCCGTCATCGTGTTACGCTCGTTGAACCAGTAGCCGAGGCCGAAGGCTATCCACTCGCCGTCCGGCGACCATGTCGGCTGGAACGCGCCGGCCAGGCCCATGCGTACCTTGGCGTCCGCCAGACCGCG
Source organism: Duganella sp. CT11-25 (assembly GCF_047302815.1). Lineage (NCBI taxonomy): Bacteria > Pseudomonadati > Pseudomonadota > Betaproteobacteria > Burkholderiales > Oxalobacteraceae > Duganella > Duganella sp. CT11-25. The sequence continues at coordinate 5,763,445 of NZ_JBKBFD010000001.1, read as the reverse complement.
CCCTTCCGATTCGAATACCTTGCGCTTGTCCGAACCGTCGGCCCGCATGATCTGGATCGAGCTGTTGCCCAGTTGCTTGTCGGTGTACACAATCCAGCCATCGCGCGACATCATCGGATAGACGTCGACCGAGCGGTAGTCCCACTCCTTATCCCAGCTGAACAGCGGTTTGAGCAGCGGCCGTACCGGCTTGAAGGCAACCTTTTCATAGATGACCGACTTACCGTCCGCCGTCCAGCTCGGCGAGCGGATGAAGGTTTGCTTGACCGGCGCGCGGCCGGAGGTATAGGCCAGTCCCTCGTTCGGGCCATACTTGATCAGGTAGCCGATTTCCGAGTTGCCGAGGTATTGCGGCTGCAGCTTCAGGTCGGTGCCGGACGTATGCTCGACCCGATCGCCGCCGCTGGCGACATCGACCGACACGATCTGCGAGTACGCCTTGCCGACATAGTTCGGGCGCCGCGCGCCCCAGGTCGCCTCGACCGTCATTTCATAGAACACGATGCGCTTGCCGTCCGGCGACCATTGCGGCGAGCCCAGGCAATAGCCAGGCTTGGACGCGACCTTGCGGAAACCCGTGCCGTCGGGACGGATGATGTAGATGCTGAGCTCCTGCGTATGCTCCCAGCCCTGCCCCTGGTCGTGACCGGTCCATTCGGTGTCGCGATCGCTGGAGAACGCGATCCACTTGCCGTCCGGCGACCACGATGGGCGGAAATAGCAATCCGGCTTGCCATCCTTGCCTTTGACCTCGCCGATGCCGGTCAACTGCTTGAGCCGCCCGCTGGAAATATCCTGCACCCAGATATTGGCGCGATAGCCGTTGCGCGTGGAAACGAAGGCCAGCGTGCGGCCGTCCGGCGACAGCGCCGGCGCGTCGTCCATGGAATCGCTGACGACCAGCGGCTCGATGCCGCTGCCGTCGCGGCGTGCGCGGTAAATGTCGGACTGGCCGTCGGCGCGGCGTTCGGACGTGAACAGCAGCCAGTCCCCAGACTGGCTGGCGTTGTATTCGTAGGCGGTGTCGGCCAGCAACTTGCGCTCGTTACCGCCGTCCAGATTGGCGATATACAGCTCGGATACCGATGGCGCGATGCGATTCATCAGCATCACACCCTTCTTCTTAACAACAGCTTGCGCCCGCGCCACTGCGGCAAGCGGCAACTGCGCCGCCACTGCCGCCGAACCCAACAGGCGAAGGATTTTTCTGCGATCCATGAGTGCTCCTGATAATAGTTTTGAATTTCTTCCACAAATCACTGGCTAGTATGGTTGCAACGCAGAAGCGTGTCATTAAACAAAAGCGCCATTCGCTGGTACTTTTTTATGGCGGACGCACCTTAAAAGTGCCGGTGAATCTAGCTTTTGTACAAAGACGCGGGATCGGCCATCCACTATTCTGGATCCTCAAGCCACATACCAAAAAATATAAATGAGACATCTTTCCTCCATGGGCATCGCCACCCGCCTGTACCTTGTTTCCGGTGTCCTATCGCTGGCCTTCGCGAGCGTGGCGGTATTCGCCTATTTCAATCTGAACCACGTCACCCAGCTGGCGCGGCAAACCGAAAGCGTGCGCGTGCCGCAACTGCAGCGCGTGTCGGCCACCGAACTCGAAGTGACCAAGGTCTTGTTGCTGCTGCGGCATTCCATGCTGACGCACGATGAGAAGGAACTGAAGCGCCAGCTGGACGGCATCGTCGAGAAGCGCGAGCAGGTGAGCAAGTCCATGAGCGACTATCAGCGCAGCCTGCTCACCGACGAGGATCGCTCCCGCTACGCCAGGGTGCCACCGCTGCTTGATACCTTCTGGGCGGTGGCTGCGCAAGACATCAAGCTGATCCAGGCGGGCCAGCGCGACGAAGCCTTCAACTTCCTGGTCTATAAAACCGTGCCGGCCCGCACCGAGCTGCTGAAGGCGCTGCGCGACACCGTCAAGTTCCAGGAGGGCGCGCTGCGCAGCGAGCTGACCGAGGTGGTCGGCGAGGCGCAGCGCACGCTGGTGGTGCTGGTCGCCATGGCGGCGGTCGCCATCGCCGGACTGGGCCTGCTGTCGTGGTACATGGCCAGCGTACTTGGCCGCCGGGTGGCGATCTCGCGCGCCGTGGCCGAGCGCGTGCGCGACGGCGACCTCACGGTCGCGGTGCGTGACGATGCACGCGACGAATTTTCGCCGCTGCTGGCGGCGCTGAACGACATGCAGGGCTCGCTGACGCGGGTGGTCGCCAACGTCCGCAGCAATTCGGAGAACGTCGCGACGGCCAGCGCCAGCATCGCGCAAGGCAGCCAGGCGCTGAGCCAGCGCACCGAGCAGCAGGCCAGCGCGTTGCAACAGACCGCCGCCACCATGGAACAACTGGGCACGACCGTGCGCAACAACGCCGGCAACGCGATGCAGGCCAAGCAGCTTGCGCTGGGCGCCTCCTCGGTCGCGGCCAAGGGCGGCGCAGTGGTCGGCCAGGTGGTCGAGACCATGGAGGCGATCAATGCCTCGTCGAAGAAGGTGGTCGACATCATCAGCGTGATCGACGGCATCGCCTTCCAGACCAATATCCTGGCGCTGAACGCCGCCGTCGAGGCGGCACGGGCCGGCGAACAGGGACGCGGCTTCGCGGTGGTGGCCAGCGAAGTGCGCAGCCTGGCCCAGCGTAGCGCGTCCGCGGCCAAGGAGATCAAGACGCTGATCACCGACAGCGTGGCGCAGGCCGCGCAAGGCACAGCGCTGGTGGGCGAGGCCGGCGCCACCATGGAAGACATCGTCGCCGCGATCAAGCGCGTGGTCGACATCGTGACGGAGATCAGCGAGGCCAGCGCGGAGCAGAGTTCCGGCGTCGGCCAGGTCGGCGAGGCGGTCGCGCAGATGGACCGGGCCACGCAGCAGAACGCCGTGCTGGTGGACGAGAGCGCGGCGGCGGCCGAAAGCCTGAAAGGCCAGGCGGCGCAACTGGTGCAGGCGGTGGCGGTGTTCAAGCAGCGCGCCGGAGCGTTGCGTTGAAGCCTGCCCTGCCCGCCGGCCTGTGGCGCTACCTGGTCGCGCGCTTCTTCGGCGTAATCGGCAACAACATGATCGCGGTGGCGCTGGGCTGGCAGATCTACGACCTCACTTCCAGCGCCTGGTACCTGGGCCTGGTGGGACTGGTGCAGTTCCTGCCGGCGCTGGCACTCACCATCCCGGCCGGGCTGCTGGTCGACTCCGTCGATCGCAGCCAGGTGTTTTCGGCCAGCCTGGCGATGCAGTTTTTCGCGTCGGCGATCCTGGCCTGGGGCGGCAGCGCGGACTGGGTGGGGCATCAAGCGATCCTGGCGGTCTGCGTGCTGATCGGGATCGCCCGTTCGCTGCAGATGCCGGCGCAGCAAGCCATCATTCCGGCGCTGGTGCAAGCCGAAGAGTTGCCACGCGCGCTGGCGGCGAATGCGTCGATGAACAAGGTGGCCATGGTCGGCGGGCCGGCGCTGGGCGGACTGCTCTATGCCGGCGGTCCCGGCCTGGTATACGGCGTGTGCGCGGCGATGTTCCTGGTCTCGGCCATCCTGGCGCTGCTGGTGGCGGCGCCGTCGGCGGTGCGGCAGCGTGAAGCCGTTTCGTGGGGTTCGCTGTTTGCCGGCGTCGGCTTCATCCGCCGCAACAATGTCGTGCTGGGCGCCATGTCGCTCGACCTGTTCGCCTCGCTGCTGGGCGGCAGCACGGCGCTGCTGCCGATGTTTGCCAAGGACATCCTGCACACCGGGCCGTGGGGGCTGGGGCTGCTGCGCGCCGCACCGGCTGTGGGTGGCTTGTTCATGACCGGGCTGATGAACCGCTGGCCCATGGACCACAAAATCGGCCAGCGCATGTATTTCGCGGTATTCATGTACGGCCTGGCCACGGTCGGCTTCTCGTTCTGCACCAGCATGGCGTGGGCCATCGTCATGCTGCTGGCGATCGGAGCGGCCGACATCGTCAGCACCGTGCTGCGCCACACCGTGGTGCAGGTCGAAACCGCCGACGCCCTGCGCGGGCGCGTGGGCGCGGTGCACGCCACCAGCATCTCGGCCAGCAACCAGCTTGGCCAGTTTCGCGCCGGCGTGGCGGCGGAGTGGATCGGACCGGCGGGTGCGGTGCTGGTCGGCGGTGTGGCCACGGTGTTGATTACCTTGTCATGGGCGCGGCTGTTTCCCGATTTATTCAACAAGGACCGCCTGTTCCATCCTAAAATCCCTGTCAACCTTGGAGCGAAGCAATGATGCGTTGGAAAGATATTTTTGCGGTTACCGTCATGATGCTGTCGGCGGGTCTGGCGCAGGCGGACCTCGTCTATGTGGGCACGCAGGGCAAGCAGCTCAACGCCATGCGGTTCGACCCGTCCGACGGCAAGCTGGCGATGATTGGTCCGGTGGCGGAAGGATTGCGGCCCACGTGGACCGTAGCGCATCCGCAGCTGCCGGTACTGTATGCGGTCAACGACGAGAACACCAAAGAAGGCAGCGTCACCGCCTTCGCGGTGAACCGCGCGACGGGCATGCTGACCAGAGTGAACGAAGTTTCCACCGGCGGCAACGGCACCACGTACTTATGGTTTGACGCCCCATCGTCGACGCTGTTGGCCGCGAACTTCGCCGGCGGCTCCGCTTCGAGCATCGCGGTCAACCAGGATGGCAGCGTGGGTCTGCTGGTGTCCACCATCAAAGCCACCGGCTCCGGACCGCACCGGCGCCAGGCGAGCCCGCATGCGCACAGCGTCGCCATCGATCCGTCGGGGCGCTATGCCTTGGTTCCCGACTTAGGCGCCGACCGCGTATTCGTCTACGGTTTCGACCGCGCGACGCGGGCCTTGTCGCCGGACGATGCGGCGGCGCCGCGCTCGTTCGTCGCCCCTGCTGGCAGCGGACCGCGCCACCTCGCCTTCGGCACGAACGGTCGCTACGTATATCTGCTGAATGAACTGACGGCGGAAATTCTCACGCTGCGCTGGGATGCACAGCAAGGACGCTTGACGCAGGTGCAAACGCTGCAAACCAGCAGCCCGGAATTTGCCGGCACGAAGAGCGGCGCCGAGATCGCGGCCAGCGGCGACGGCCGGTTTGTCTACGTCGAAAACCGTGGCGAGGGCGCGCTGCTCGTCTACAGCGTGCATGGCGAAACGGGCGAACTGACGCTGGTGCAGCGCACCTCCTCAGGCAGCGAAACGCCATGGAGCTTCGCCATCCATCCTTCCGGAAAATGGCTGCTGGTCGCGCACCAGCGCAGCGGCAAGGTCAACGTCTTCAGCATCGACCCGGCATCCGGCAAGGTGACCGATACCGGGCAGTCGGTCGACACGCCCACCCCAGTCAGCCTCACCTTCGTGAAGTAAAAAACCCACGGGGTTACAGCGGCGAACTCATCAATTTCAAGCCAGCTTGAGCTGGTTGACGAACCACCTGCCTGCGGGGCCGGGCGGATGGTCTTTCATGTGGATCGCGTGCATCGAGAAGCCCGGCCCCAGCGCGGCGTGCGTCTGCAGTTCGATGCGCACCAGCTTGCCGGTGCGCAGGTCGTCTTCGACCATGTGCAGCGGCATGTAGCCCCAGCCCAGGCCGGCGCGCAGGAAGGCGTGCTTGGCGCCGAGGTCGGCCAGCCGCCAAGTCTGCGACGACATGACGCCGAAGTTGCGGCCCGCCGTCAGCGATGAACGGTCGGTCAACACCAACTGCACGTGCTTGCCAGCGTCCTGCTGCGGTATCCGCCCCTTCAGCGCGGCCAGCGCATGGCCCGGTGCGACCACCGCCACCGCCGCCACGCTGAGCAGGAATTCCGAGGCGCAGCCGGCCGGGATCTCGGGCAGCGAGCCGATGATCGCCACCCGGCAGTTACCCTCCACCAGCGGCTGCACCACCGCGCCCAGCGCTTCAACATACAGCCGCAGCGGCGTCGACGGAAAGGCTTGCTGGAACGCTTGCACCGCCGATGTGAGCGTGGCGATCGGGAACATCACATCGACCGCGACCGCCAGCTCCGGCTCCAGCCCCTCGGCCAGCGTGCGCGCCTTGGCCTTGAAGGCGTCCATGCTGCTGGCCGCCGCGCGCGCCTGCTCCAGCAGCGCCCTGCCCGCCTCCGTCAGTTGCGGATAGCGGCCGGTGCGCTCGAACAGCGCAAAGCCGACCTGCTGCTCCAGATTGGCCAGCGTGGTGCTGACCACGGACTGCGCCCGGCGCAGCTTGCGACCGGCGGCGGAAAAGCTGCCCTCGTCGGCGGCGGCGATAAAGGTCCGCAACTGGTCCATCGACATGGCGTCAAGCATATATCTACTCCTTGGATACTATCCATCGAATTATATAGGCTTCTCAGATGAATCTTAAAATTCTAAGATTCATCCCATGCACTGAACCAAACAAGGAGCAAGCGATGAATCAAGAACAGCGACAACTGGCCTTCCGCACCGTCGGCAGCCGGCGCGGCGGCATCACCCGCCTGGTCAGCCCCGGCGATGTCGGCCAACTGATCAAGCCTTTCGTTTTCCTCGACCGTTTCCAGATGGAAGCCGGACGTGGCGGCAAGATGGGCATGCACCCGCATTCGGGCATCGCCACCGTGACCGTCATCATGGACGGCGCCATCCAGTACAGCGAAACCACCGGCAGCGAAGGCGTGCTGAGTACCGGCGGCGTCGAGTGGATGGCGGCGGGTAACGGCGTCTGGCACGACGGCGGTCCGGTCGAGGGCCAGGGCGTGCACGGTTTCCAGCTGTGGCTGGCCTTGCCGGCGGAAGATGAAAACGGTCCTTCGAACAGCCAGTATCTGGCGGCGCAGCAGGTGCCCGCCAGCGGCCCGGTGCGCGTGATCATCGGCGCCTACGGCGATGCGGCCAGCCCGATCCGGCCGCGCGCTTCGATCAACTACCTGCACGTGAAGCTGGGCGATGGCGAACGCTGGACCTACACGCCGCCCGCAGGCCACGACGTCGCATGGGTAGCGGTCGGCAACGGCGCGCTGCACACCGCCGGCGCGGTGATCGGCCGCGAGGTGGCGGTGTTTGAAGAAGGCCAGTCGGCAATTGAGTTCGTTGCGGAAGGCGCGACGGAGTTCGTGCTGGGATCGGCGGTCAAGCATCCCTACGATCTGGTCACAGGCTATTACTCGGTACACACCAGCGAAGCCGCGCTGGCGCAAGGCGAAAACGAAATCCAGCGCATCGGCAAGCAGCTGCGCTCCGCAAACTTAATTTAAAAGGACCTACCATGCACACCACCGCTCTCCCAACCATCGGCCGTATCCTGCTGGCTGCCATCTTTGTCCTCAGCGGCTTCGGCAAGCTGATGGCGCCCGCCGCGACGATAGGCTATATCGAGTCGTCCGGCCTGCCGTTCGCCACATTGGGACTGGCCATCGCCATCGCGGTGGAACTGGGCGGCGGCCTGCTGCTGGCCGCCGGCTACAAGACCCGCATCGTGGCGGCCGTGCTGGCCGCGTTCTCCATCGTCACCGGCCTGGCCTTCCATCATGCGATCGGCGACCAGAACCAGATGATCCATCTGCTGAAGAACTTCGCGATGGCGGGCGGCTTGCTGCAAGTGGTGGCCTTCGGCGCCGGCGCCTACAGCATCGACACCCGCAAGGCCTGATCCGCCTTACCTGGCAGCCTTGGTGAACAAGGCTTGCAGATCGCCGTAAGGCATGGCGTTGGCGATCAGCGGGCCGGCGCTGCCGGTGTCCAGGAAGTCCTTGGCCATGCCGGCGGCGACCGCCCACAATGCCTGCGGGATGCCGGAGCCGGCGCTCAGGCGCGCCACGCCCAGCTGCCGCAATGCGTCCGCGGATGGCACGCCCGGCCAGTCCATCACGTTGACCGGCAGGCCAGCGCCAGCCACCACCGCCTTGATTTCCTCGACCTTGCAGATGCCCGGCACGAACAGGCTGTCGGCACCGGCTTCCTTGTAGAGCGCGGCGCGCTTCAGCACCTCGGCCACGCGCTCGCCTTCCGGCGCCAGGCCGCGCAGGTAGACATCGGTGCGGGTGTTGATGAAGAGCTCCTTGCCCGATTGCGCCGCCAGCTTCTTGATGGCGGCGATCTTGGCGGCCAGCAATTGCGGCGTGCCGCCGCCGTCTTCGATGTTGATGCCGGCCACGCCGGCGTCGATCAGGCGCAGCGCGTTTTGCGCGACCACGCCGGCATCGTCCGAGTAGCCGTTTTCCAGGTCCACCGTCAGCGGCACCGTCAGTACCCTGGCGATATTGGCGGCCACGCCGATGGCGACCTCGGCCGGCATGTTGTCGCCGTCGGCATAACCCATGGCCCAGGCCACGCCCGCGCTGGTGGTGGCGATGGCCGGTGCGCCCAGGCTTTCAAACAGGCGCGCGCTGCCGGCGTCCCAGGCGTTGGGCAAGTGCAGCAGTTTGCTGCCGTCGTGCAGTTTCTTGAATGCGGTGAAGCTGGTATTCATGTCTCGTCCTTTGATGATTGGTTTTTCATGGCTTGCTTGTTCTTGTACATCTCGGCATCGCCTTGCGCCAGCAACTCGGCGATGGCCAGCGGCTGGTCGGCGCTGAGCTCCACCTGCCCGACGCTGAAGCAGATGTCGTAGCCGCGGCGGTCGGCTTCGTTGCGCTCGTTGATCGCGGCGCGCAGGCGCTGCACCACCAGCGCGGTTTCGTCGCGGCTGGAGTTGATCAGCAAGGCGACGAATTCATCGCCCCCCAGGCGCCCCGGCAGATCGCTGCTGCGCACGACCTTGCGCAGCGTTTCGGCAAACACTTTCAACGCGCGGTCGCCCTCGGCATGGCCGTAATTGTCGTTGATGGCCTTGAAGTGGTTCAGGTCGAAGAACAGCAGCGAGGCCGGCTTGTCCAGCCGCGTGCACAGCTGCAACGCTTGCGGCGCCGATGCCTCGAAGCCGCGCCGGTTCAGCAATGTGGTCATCTCGTCGATGGTGGCCATTTGCACCGCCGCCATTTCCTGCTCGACCATCGCGGCCAGGTCGCGCAGCAAGGCCACGTCTTCGGCGCTGAACTGGCGCGGCTCGAAGTCGACCAGGCACAGCGAGCCGAGCCGTGCGCCGCCAGGCACTTCCAGCGGGCAGCCGGCGTAGAAGCGGATGAATGGCGCACCCGTGACATACGGGTTGTCGAAGAAGCGCAGATCGGTGCGGGTCTCGGGTATCAGCAGCACGCCGTCGCTGACGATGGCGTGCGAACAGAACGACAGTTCGCGCGGCACCGGACCGGACGCCTGGCCGGCGCAGGACAGCGCGAATACCGCATCGTCCGCGACCAGCGTCACCTTGGCCACCGGCACGTCGAACAGGCGCTTGGCGAGCCGCGTCAGGCGGTCGAATCGTTCATCGGGCGGTGCTTCGAGCAGGCCCAGAGAGTGCAGGACGTTGATACGCTGGGCTTCGTTGGCTGGCATCTGCGGTGCTAACATCGTCATCCCCTCGTTGCAAGATTTGATTGCTCGGACTTTGATCGTTCATTATGCGCCAGCTTCAGAACAAACTGGCTTGCGACGTCGTCAGGCTGGAAAAACTGTCGTGCATCGGCAGCAGGATGGAGTCGGCGATCGGCTGCAGCTGCTTGGTCAGGTAGTGCTCGTAGTCGATGTGCGAGCGCATCGCTTCCAGCGGCTCCGGGCCGCCGGTGGTCATCACGTAGCTGATCCAGCCGCCGTTCTGGTAGCGCAGCGGGCGGCTGTGCGCCTGGTTGTACTCATCGGCGAGGCGCGCGGCGCGCACCTGCGGCGGCACGTTGACCTTGTATTCGTCCAGCGGCTGGCGCAGGCGCTTGCGGTACACCAGCAGTTCGTCGAAATCGCCGGACATGGTTTTCTGCGCATACTCGCGCACGAATTCCTGGTAGGGCTGGTCCTTGAAGATGCGCTTGAACAAGCCTTGCTGGAATTGCTGCGCCAGCGGCGTCCAGTCGCTGCGCGCCACTTCCAGCCCGCGATAGATCACTTCCTCTTCGCCCTTGCCGTTGATGGTCAGGCCGGCGTATCGCTTCTTGCTGCCCATGTCGGTGCCGCGGATGGTCGGCATGAAGAACTTCTGGTAGTGCGTGTCGAACTCGATTTCAAGATGGCACTCCAGTCCCAGCTTGTCCTTCAGCATGGTACGCCACCATGCGTTGATCTTGTCCGCCAGGCCCTGGCCGATGTCCAGCGCTTCCTGGTTGGCGTATTCCTTTTTCAGCCAGATGAAGATGGAATCGGTGTCGCCGTAGATGACGTCGTAGCCTTCGGCCTCGACCAGCTCGCGGGTCTGCTTCATCATCTGGTGGCCGCGCAGCGTGACCGAGGACACCAGGCGCGGATTGAAGAAGCGGCACTCGGTCGCGCCCAGCACGCCGCAAAAGGAGTTCATCAGCAGCTTCAGGGCCTGCGACAGCGGCTCGTTTTTCGCGCGCTTGGCGGCGTCGCGCTGCTTCCAGATTTCCGTGGTGATCGCCGGCAAGCAGTGCTTTTCGCGTGAGAACACGGTGCCGTTGACGCCCTCCACCACCGTGGCCGGATCGTCGGCATGCTCGCCCTCGATCAGCCCGACCGGGTCGACCAGGAAAGTACGGATGATGGATGGATACAGGCTCTTGTAATCGAGCACCACCACCGAGTCGTACAGGCCCGGCTTGGAATCCATGACGAAGCCGCCCGGCGAGGCGCCGCCGGAGATGTCGCCGACGTTCGGCGCCACATAGCCTTCGCGGTGCATGCGCGGCAGGTAGTGGTGGCCGAAGGCGGCGATCGAACCGCCCAAGTGGTCGGCCTGCAGCCCCGTCACGGTGGCGCGCTCGATCATGAAGGCCAGCAGGTTGGCCTTGTCGAAGATGCGCGTGACCAGCTCGCAGTCCTTGAGGTTGTAGTGCGCCAGCGCCGGCTTGTCTTCGTGGAAGCGGCGCTCGATCTCGGCCATCTTGTCGTAGACGTCGCCGATGTCCTTGCCCTCGCCCAGCATGGACTGGGCGACGTTCTCCAGGCTGAACGATGGAAACATCCACGACGCCGCCTTGAGCGCGTCGATGCCGTCCAATACGATGCGGCCCACCACCGGCGCGAACATATAGCCCTGCTTGCCCGGATGCTCGCGCCATTCGATGGTCTTGCCTTCGCGGCCCAGCGCCAGCGGGATCTTGTGCTTGTCAGCGTTCTTCTGCAGCACGTGCAAGTCGAACTGCACCACGTTCCAGCCGATCAGCACGTCGGGATCGTGGCGCGCGAACCAGGCGTTGAGCCGCTCGATCAGCTGGCGCGGCGTGGCGCAGTATTCAAGGTCGAAGTCGATCGCCTGCGACGACGCGGCCGGCGGTTCGCCCAGCATGTAGACCTGGCGCTGGCCACAGCCTTCCAGCGCGATCGAGTACAGGTCGCCGTAGGCGCTGGTTTCGATATCCAGCGAGACCATCTTCAGGGCCGGCCGGTAATCAGGCGCCGGCTTGAGCTTGCAGTTGTGGATCAGCGCGCCGCTGGCGTGGCCGCCTTCGATCTGCACGCCGGCGGTGATGAAACGCTCCATCAGGTAGCGCTCGGGCGGGCGGATGTCGGCCTCGTACAGCTTGATGCCGCGCTCGCGCAGCGTGCGCTCCAGCGCCGTCAGCTGCTTGTAGCGCGACGCATAGATGCCGATCACCGGTTGCTGCTCGAACGTCTTGAGTTGCAGCTCGCGCAGTTCGAAGCCGCCGGACGCCGGCAATTGGGCCTCGATGGCGGCGCGCAGCGAGGCCTCGGCGAAGGCCACCGACGTCTGCGCGGTCAGGCGCACCTTGCGGGGACCGTCGTCGGTCGCCAGCCAGAATTCGATCTCCGTCCCGCTGGCTGTGTCGCGCCAGTGGCGGGTCAGGATGAAGCCGTTGTGGGAGGTATGCGTCATGCCGGAATTATACTGTATGCGCATACAGCCTGCACAAAATCGGGGTCAGTTTCGGCATCGATGCCGAAACTGACCCCGATTAAATTGCGGGCGGGGCGGCGGCCAGGAAGGAGGCGCGCAGGGCGGCCGGTCCGGGCGGCGCCGGACGGTGCTCGGGCCGGCCCGGCGTATCCGGCCGCTCGACGTCGAAGGCGACGCCGTCCAGGCTGATTTCCACCGTGCCGCCGTCCTCGTCGCGGCCGGCGAACAGCAGCAGCGCGCCCGGTCCGCGCACGGCGCCACGCATGGTCTGCAGGCCGGACCAGCGATAACTCATCAGCTCGCCGGCCAGCCGGGTGGCGGCCTGCACCAGCGGCAGGCGCTGCTCGTGCGACGGGTCGCCGCCGCTGACCCAGTGCAGATGGGTTTCAATCAGGAGCGAGGTGGCGGCGGCAAACACATAGCGGATGCGGGCCGGGCCGGGGCCGGGCGGCAGCGCCGGCACGGCCAGCTCCAGCCGCAGGTCGCCGCTCAGCGTGTCGACCTCCCGCCTGAGCGCGAACAGCTGGTCCGGATGCTCGGCGGCGATGATCTCCATCACCTTCTCGACATCCATGCCCCAGCGCGCGCGGCCGTAGCCTTTGCAGCGGTAAGGATGTTCTTGCACCAGCCACGAGCGCGGCTGACCGGTCAGCGACAATTCAAACATGGGACGCCGCCGCCGGCGCGTTGCCGGCGGCATAAAAGGGTTATCGACTTGCATCAGCGGTAAGGTGAAGAAAAACTAAAACTAGCTTCATTTTATGTTGCAAGGTAACTGCTTGTATGTAGCACGAAAGTGCTACAACGGCCGTTTGCGGTGCTGATCCATCGTACAATCGCCCCATGAAGCACACTGACCAACAAGACTCCCACCCCATCCATGTCGCCATCGTCGAGGACGATCCCGACTTCAGCAACGCGCTCAGCCTGGTGGTGCAGCAGGCGGCCGACATGCGGCTGGCGGGCAAGGCGGGCACCCAGGCCGAGGGCCTGGCCATGTTGTCCGGTCCGCCGGCCGACGTGCTGCTGGTGGACCTGGGCCTGCCGGACGGCTCCGGCATCGAGGTGATCCGCGCCGCCGCCAGCCTGTGGCCCAGCTGCAGCATCATGGTCAGCACCAACTTCGGCGACGAGACCCACGTGATGCGCTCGATCGAAGCAGGCGCGGCCGGCTACCTGCTGAAGGACAGCTCGCCATCCAAGATGGCCGATGAAATCCGCAGCCTGGCCAACGGCGGCAGCCCGATCAGTCCCATCATCGCGCGCCAGGTGCTGGCGCGTTTCCGCAACAAGCCGGTGACGCCGGCCCACGAGGCACCGGCCGCCCCCGGCGAGGATGCGCCTGCCCTGTTGTCGCAGCGCGAAAAAGAAGTGCTGGACTACATCACCAAGGGCTTCACCGTGCACGAGATCGCCGGCCTGATGGAGCTGTCGCACTTCACCGTGCGCACCTTCGTGCGCCGCATCTACAGCAAGCTCAAGGTCACCTCCAAGGCCGAAGCCATCTTCGAGGCGCGCACCCAGGGCCTGCTGTCCTGACCATGATGGAACGCACCCATCGCCTGTTCGCCAACCTGCTGCTGGTATTCTCGATCGCCGTGCTGGCCGCGGCCGCCTCGCTCTACCTGGGCAACGACGGCGGCGACGGCGCCACCGCCAGCCTGCACCTGACGCAGGCCGGCTGGCAGGAAACCGTCGCTCCCGACTACACGGCGCCGCCGCCCACCCTGGACAGCGGCACGCTGCCGCCCGCGTGGAAGCTGGTGTCGCTGCCGTTCAGCCCCTCCATCGCGCTGCTGCGCCAGGCCGAAGCCGGCGCCGGCGCGCAGGCCGCGCACACGGTGCGCGTGACCTGGCTCAAGGTCGCGGTCGACAACCTGCCGGCAGACGCCCGCCCCCTGGCGCTGTACGGCGTCCGCGTCAAGACCGACGGCACCGTCGCGGTCTACATCAACGGCCGCCTGGCCCACCGCGCGCAGCAGCGCGGGCCGCTGTGGAACAGCACCCGCACGCCGCTCTGGTTCACGCTCGACAACAGCCCCGGCAATCCGCCGGTGCGCGAGATCCTGCTGCGGCTGGAGCACAGCGATGCCTCGCAGACGGCGGCCTCGTCACTGCGGCTGGGCCCGGTCGACACGCTGCGCACGCCCTTCCACGTGCGCCAATGGCTGCAGCAGGAACTGCCGGCCATGTTGAGCGCGGCCTTCATGGCGGTCGGCGTGTTTGCGCTGTTCGTCTGGCTGCGCCGCCAGCACGAGACCGCCTACCTGCTGTTCTTCAACCTGGCCGCCACCGCCTTCCTGCGCGGGCTGCACTACTACGTCGACCTGCCGATCGAGAACGACTGGTTTGCCTGGCTGACCGTCAACGCGCTGTTCTGGCTGGTGCTGTCGGTGCACTTCTTCCTGTGCCAGCTGCACCGCCAGCCGCTGCGGTGGCTGACGCGCGCGCTGGTCGGCGTGACGCTGCTGATCGGCGCGCTGACCTTGCCGGTGCTGGCGGTGCTGCCGAACATGCCGACCGTGACGCCGATGATCTATCCGGTGGCCGCTCTGATGAGCTTGCTGGCCTGCGTGGTCGGCGGCGTCTGCGCCTGGCGCCACTCAAGCGAGGGGCGGCTGGTGGTGTACGGGCTGTTCGCCTGCACCGCGCTGGGTATCAGCGACTGGATGTTGCAGAACAATATCAGCAGCGCCGAGGGCTGGTACCTGGGCGCGTACGCGCCGGCGGTCTGCTTCATCACCTTCGGCATCTTGATGTACCGGCGCTACCTGGACGCGATCGCCGAAGTCGAGCGCGTCAACGCCGGCCTGGCCGAGCGGCTGAAGGTGCGCGAGGCCGAGCTGGACGCCAGCCACCGCCGGCTGCGCGAAATCGAGCTGCGCCAGACCATCAGCGACGAACGCCAGCGGCTGATGCAGGACATGCACGACGGCCTCGGTTCCTCGCTGATCAGCGCGATCCGCTCGGTCGAGCGCGGCAACATCAGCGACGCCCGCGTGTCGCAGATCCTCAAGGATTGCCTGGATGATTTGAAGCTGACCATCGACTCGATGGAACCGGTGGAAGCGGACCTGTTGCTGTTGCTGGCGACCCTGCGCTTCCGGCTGGAGCCGCGCCTCGAAGGCACCGGCGTCAGCCTGTTGTGGGAAGTGCGCGAGCTGCCGACGCTGGCCTGGCTCAATCCGTCGAGCGCGCTGCACATCCTGCGCATCGTCCAGGAAAGCATCGCCAACATTTTGCGCCACACGCGCGCCACCGAAATCCGGGTCGGCACCACCGCCGTCGCCGACGGCGTGCAAGTCCACATCGCCGACAACGGCGGCGGCTTCGACGTCGCCGCCGCGCTGGCCCACGGCAGCGGGCGCGGCCTGCAAAACCAGCAGCGCCGCGCCGCCTCGGTGGACGGCAAGGTCGGCTGGCACAGCGACACCGCCGGCACCCGCTTCACCCTCTGGCTGCCGCTGCAGCGATAAAAAAAATCCGGGGTCAGGTCCGGAATCTGGACACGAACTCAACTAATCAAAGCTTGAGCTCGTGTCCCGGTTCCGGACCTGACCCCGGAGTTGGGGTCTTGCTTGCTGCTTAGAACTTCACATCCAGCTTGACGCTGAAGTAGCGGAACACGTCGCGTGGCGGCACCCAGCTGTTGGCGGTGACTTGCGGCGAGGTCGAGGTCGGGCCGGCGCGGAACGAGGACGGGCCGCTGGCATTCGCGTTAGGAATGTAGAAGCGGTCGAACAGGTTGTTCACGCGGAAGCTGATCTTGTACTTGTCCTGCGGATCGCGGACACCAAAGCCGAGGTCGGTGATGCTGTACGGATCGTTGACGGCGCGCGGATCGTTGTTGATGTTGGTGTAGTACTTGCCCTGGTAGCGCACGTTGAGGTTGACGAAACCTTTGAACGGCATTTGCGGAATCAGGAAGTCGTAGTTGGCACCAATGTTCAGCTTGATCTTCGGCGTCCCCGGGAAGACGCCGCCGTCCAGGTTTTGCACACCGGTGGTCGAGCCTGGCGTGATCGGGAAGCAGGCCGAGTTCTGGCCGGCGATCGAGCCGTTGGCGGCGTACTTGCTGCCCGGCGCGGCGACGTTGGTCGGATCGCTGATGCACGGACCGTTGGACCACTTCTCGATGGTCGGCAAGGTGAACCCCAGCGCCGCGTTGACCGTCAGGTCCTTGGCCACCAGCGCGTTGGCGTCGACTTCGAAACCGTGGGTGCGGATGTGCGGGATCGAGTTCAGCTGGCTATAGATGGTCGGATCGTTCGGCAGCACGTAGGTGACGTTCTGCTGGTAGTTGAAGAAGTCCGAGTTGTAGTACGTGGCCGCCAGCGACATGCGGTTGCCGAACAGGTTGGCCTTGGTGCCGATCTCGAAGCTCTGGCTGGTTTCCGGACGCACCGGGAACGCCGCCACCGCCTTCAGGCCCGACGTCACGTCGTAAGCCGCGCCCTTGCGGCCGGTCGACGCCATGGTGTAGACCATCCATTCCGGCGTGAATTGCTTCTGCAGGCTGACCTTGCCGGTGGTGGCGCGATCGGAGTTGCCGGTGATCTGGAACTGGTCCACGCCCACCGGACCCGGCTTGAAGGAAGCTTCATCCAGCTGGTCGGTGAAATAGTTGCGCTTGTAATGGAAGCCCGAGATTTCCTCGTTGGCGCGCAGGCCGGCCACCAGGGTCCAGGTCGGCACAAACTCCCACGACGCCTGGCCGAACACCGCTTTGTTGGTGTTGTAGATGTCGGTGTAGTAGTTGGTCGGGCTGGACGGCGAGTTGGCGTTGCACGCGGTCGGCGCCACGCAGTAGCCGCGGATGAAGTGGCGGTAGATCTCATTGTGCGCCGCCCACAGGCCCGCCACGTACTTGAAGTTGCCGCTGTCCGGCGAGACGTAGCGGATCTCCTGCGTCTTGGAGCGGATGTCGTAGGTGCCGAACTGGTAGTTGCCGATGGTCGGCACGGTCTGGCCGGCGGCGGCGATGGTCGGCACGTCGGTGAAGTCCTGGTCGCGGAAGTCGTTGGCCAGGTATTTGCTCCACGAGGTGATCGACATCAGCGTGGCGTCGTTCGGCAAGGTCCACGAGACTTTCAGGCCGACGCCGCGGTCGCTGGAGATGACGCCGGTCGGGAAGTCGCGGCGCACGTCGCGGTTGCCCGGATCGTTGACGTTGATGCCCGCCAGCAGCGTGCTGGCCGGCAGTTGCGGATTGCCGTTCAGGTAGACGCCGTTCAGGCCGATCGGGGTCGACACCTGGTTGCCGGCGGCGGCCGAGCCGGTACGCAGGAAGAAGCCGTTGACGGCGGTGACGCCGCGGCTGTTTTCCTGGTAGTTGTAGCGCGGCGACAGGTCGATCGACAGATTGTCGGTCGGGTTCCACTGCAGCTTGGCCATGAAGGTCTTGCCGCCCGAACCGTTGACGTCCTTGCCGTCGGTCAGGTTGTGGAAGTTGCCCGGCATGCTGGTCTTGCCGGCGTACAGGCGCATCGCGAACTGGTCGTTGATGCGGCCGCCGGCCGAGGCGTTGACGCGCCATTCGCCGTCGTCGGTCAGGTAGGTGCTGGCGCGGTACACCATCGGGCCGGCCAGCGGCTTGGTGACGATGCTGACCGCGCCGGCCACGGCCGATTTGCCGAACAGCGTGCTCTGCGGGCCTTTCAGCACCTCGATGCGCGACACGTCGGCCAGGTCCTTGAAGGCCTGGAACTGGGTGGCGATCGGTATGTCGTCGATGATGACGGCGACGTCGGACTCGACGCCGATGCCGACCGAGACGGTGCCGATGCCGCGCATGAAGATGGCGTTGTTGGCGGAGGTGGTGCCGGAGTTCAAGGTCAGCGACGGCATCATGGCCACCACGTCTTCGATCTCGCGGATGTTGGTGCGCTGGATTTCCTGTTCGCTCATGACCGAGATGGCCATTGGAACGCTTTCCAATTTTTCGACGCGTTTATTCGCGGTCACCACCACAGTTTCCAGGGTGCCGGGTTTGCTGGTCGATTCTTCCTGCTGCGCGTGGGCGCTCATGGCGAACAAGGCCAGGGCCAGGGCGGACGCCATAGGCGTCATTTTGATGGTTTTAGTCATGGTCGTCTGCTGCTTGTAATTGTTGTTAAACACTATTGTCCCCTAATGAACAGAGATGAAAACGGCGGTGTTGCGTAGAGCCTCCTAAATTGCAATATTTATAAGTTAAAGCATTACCAAAATTACTGAAAACTACATCAATCTGTGAGGTTTAATGCCAAGTTAAACGGTTTCCGGTACCGGTACCAGTTGTATGATGACCGAGGTTAATCCAAGGCATTTTGGATGTCAATAATTTTTGGAAATGACGGCCATATGATTTGTAACTGACATCAGACGCGCAACAGAACTTACTTTAAAAGCAAGTTTAGCGACCAGGGAAGGACCTCAGGCGCTAGCGCGCTCGACGATGGAAAAGCCGATGTCGATGACGCCGTCGCGCACCTCGCGCTCTTCCGAGCGCTCGACGATGAAGCGCGCCGCGGTGGCGCCGATGCGGGCGCCGTCGATGCGCACCGTGGTCAGCGCCGGATGCAGGTCGCGCGAGAAACTGAGGTCGCCCAGCCCGACCACGGCCAGCTGGCCGGGCACGGCGATGCCCTGGGCCTGGGCCTCGGTCAGCACGCCCAGCGCCACCATGTCGGAGCTGCAGAACAGCGCGTCGATGTCGGGATGGCGCGCCAGCAGCTCGCGCAGGCCGGCGCGGCCCATGCCGACATTGGTCGGCGCCGGCACCAGCCAGCCGGGCACCGCGGTCGCGCCGGGCGTCGTCATGCCGAGCGAGACGGCGGTGTCGGAAAAGGCTTTCATGCGGCGCTGCGCGCGCTGGTCGTTGGCGCTCAAGGTGGCGACGCGGCGCTTGCCGCGCGCGTACAGGTAGCGCGCCACGGCCTCCCCGACTTTCTCATGCGAGAAGCCGACCAGCATGTCGATCGGATTGGGCGTCAGGTCCCAGGTCTCCACCACCGGGATGCCGCTGGTCAGCAGGCGCTGGCGGCCCTGCGGCGAGCGCATGATGCCGGTCAGCACCACGCCGTCGGGACGGCGGCCGATGATGGTCTCCAGCAGTTCATCCTCGCGCGAATCCTCGTAGCCGGACTGGCCCAGCATCAGCTGGTAGCCGTAGGCCGCCAGCGAGGACGTCAGCGATTGCACCATCTCCAGGAACACATTGCCGGAAATGGTGGGGATCACCGCCGCCACCAGCCGGCTCTTGCGCGAGGCCAGGCCGCCGGCCAGCATATTGGGCACATAGCCGGTCTGCTCGACGGCGTTCTTCACGCGCTGCAAGATCTGTTCGGACACCGCCTTCGGCGTGTTCAGCGCGCGCGATGCGGTGATCGGCGCCACTCCGGCCAGCGCCGCCACATCGCGCAGCGTGGTGCCGCCGCTTTTACGGCGGCTGCGGCGCGGCGGTGGCGGGATCAGTTTGTTTGCCGGGGTATCGTCCATGTTGCGATTCTAACACCCGGTTTTATGCGGACAACTATTTGTAGCGGGCCAGCTCCATCTTGCCGATCTGGCTGCGGTGCACCTCGTCCGGGCCGTCGGCCAGGCGCAGCGAACGCGCGCTGGCGTAGGCGTGCGCCAGGAAGGGATCGGCCATGCCGCCGCCGCCCTGCACCTGGATCGCCCAGTCGATCACCTGGCAAGCCATGGCCGGCGCGGCCACCTTGATCATGGCGATTTCCTTGGCGGCGACCTTGTTGCCGACGGTGTCCATCATGTACGCGGCGTTCAGCACCAGCAGGCGCGCCTGGTCGATCATGATGCGCGCTTCGGCGATGCGCTCCAGCGTCACGCCCTGCTCCGCCACCGGCTTGCCGAAGGCGACGCGGCCCAGGCTGCGCCTGCACATCTGCTCCAGCGCGCGCTCGGCCAGGCCGATCAAGCGCATGCAGTGGTGGATGCGGCCCGGTCCCAGGCGGCCCTGGGCGATCTCGAAACCGCGGCCCTCGCCCAGCAGCAGATTGGCGGCCGGCACGCGCACGTTGTCGAAGACGATTTCGGCGTGGCCGTGCGGCGCGTCGTCGAAGCCGAACACCGGCAGGTGGCGCAGGATGTTGACGCCCGGCGTGTCGCGCGGCACCAGTATCATCGACTGCTGCTTGTGGCGGCTGGCGTGGTCCGGATCGCTCTTGCCCATGAAGATGAACACCGCGCAGCGCGGATCGTTGGCGCCGGACGACCACCACTTGCGGCCGTTGATCACATAGTGGTCGCCGTCGCGCACGATGGAGCTGGCGATGTTGGTGGCGTCGGACGAGGCGACATCCGGTTCGGTCATGCCGAAGCAGGAGCGGATACGGCCGTCCAGCAGCGGCTCCAGCCAGTCGCGCTGCTGCCCGGGCGTGCCGTAGCGCGCCAGCACTTCCATGTTGCCGGTGTCCGGCGCCGAGCAGTTGAACACTTCCGGCGCCCAGTGCGCGCGGCCCATGATCTCGCACAGCGGCGCGTATTCCAGGTTGGTCAGGCCGGCGCCGTGCGCGGAGTCCGGCAGGAACAGGTTCCACAGGCCGGCGGCGCGCGCCTTCAGCTTCATCTCTTCCATGATGTTGGTCGGCACCCAGGCGTTGCCGGCGGCGCGGTTGGCCTCGATCTCGGCGTGGAAGGCCGCTTCGTTCGGATAGATATGCTGGTCCATGAAGGCGGTCAGGCGGGCCTGCAGTTCTTTTACTTTCGGGCTGTAGTCGAAATCCATGACGGTGTCCTTTTTGACGCGGGTTTAACGATACGTGACGGCGCCGGGTTGGCCCAGCCATTCCAGGTGCGCGTAGTTGTTCAGGTAGCTCAGGGTGAACTGGCCGGGGCGCTGCAGCAGCTTGGTGACGGCGCAATTGGCCAGCGTCCAGTTCATCTCCATGACCTGGTAGTCCTGCAGGCCGAGCAAGTGCTGCATCAGCGTCGAGATCACACCGCCGGAGGTGAACACGATGGTGGCCTGCTTGCTGCTGTCGGTATCGAGCCGTTCCAGCGCGGCGACGCAGCGGCGGCGGAACTCCGGCCAGGTTTCGTTGTACTCGTCGTCATGCCAGCCGCCCATCCAGCGCTGCATGGCGGCGCGGAACAGGTGCTCCAGCGCGCGCGACGGATCCACATGCTGGGCCAGCAGTTGCTTGAACGCGGCCGCGTCGGCGAACTCCGGGCAGTGGCGCAGCAGCACTTCGTGGTGGTCGAATTCGGCGAAGCCCTGGTCGGTGATCCACTCGGCCTCGGCCAGCTGCGGCTTGGGCAGCTCGGCCAGGCAGGTATCGGCGGTCTGGCGATGACGGACCATGCCGCCGGTCACCACGCGCTGGAAAGACTGGCGGCCGTTGGCATACCACTGCCCCAGCAGGCGCGCCTGCTCGAAACCCAGTGCCGACAGCTGGTCGTAATTGGCGGCACCGAACGAGGCTTGGCCGTGGCGCACCAGATAAATTTGTCCCATATCGCTCTCATTCCCTCATAAACAGGCACCAGCTTACCGGCCAGCCTATAATTCATCAAATGAATAGTTTTAATTCACTCGCATAAATCTCATGCATATATCAAAAGTCGACCTGAACCTGTTCATCGTCTTTGAGGCGATCTACGCCGAAGGCAGCATCACGCGCGCCAGCCTGAAGATGAATTTGACGCAGCCGGCCATCAGCCACGCGCTGAACCGGTTGCGGCAATTGTTCGACGACCCGCTGTTCGAGCGCCAGGGGCATGTGATGGTGCCGACGCCGCTGGCCCGTTCCATCATAGACCCGGTGCGGCAATCGCTGCGCGGCTTTGAAGTCACCTTGAACGGCGTCGAGCGTTTTGACGCGGCCAGCAGCGAGCGCAGTTTCTCGCTCGCGCTGCGCGACGTGCTGGAAGCGAGCGTGCTGCCGCCGCTGATGGCGCGCGTGGCGCAGGACGCGCCGCTGGTGGGCCTGAACACCCTGCAGGTCGGGCGGCGCGAGCTGGAAAGCGAACTGGCGGCCGGCACGCTGGACGCGGCCATCGACATCCTGCTGCCGCTGTCGAACGACATCCATCGCGCGCAACTGGCCGCCGACCAGACGGTGGTGCTGGTGCGGCGCGACCATCCGCTGGCGCGGGGCAAGCTGGATCTCGACGCCTACCTGAAGCTGGAGCACATCCAGACCAGCTCGCGCCGGCGCGGGCCGGGGCTGGAGGATTTCGAGTTAAGCCGGATGGGACTGCAACGCCGCATCCGCCTGCGCTGCCAGCACTACTTCGCCGCCTGCCGCGTGGTCAGCCAGACCGACCTGGCGCTGACGATGCCGGAGCGGCTGGCGCGCGTGGTCAACCAGCAGTTCGGCAACCAGATCCTGCCCTTCCCCCTGCAGATGCCGTCGCTCGACATCTACCTCTACTGGCACGCCAACGTCGACAACGACCCGGCCAGCCTCTGGCTGCGCGGGCAGATCAACCAGGCGATGCAAGACGCGGTCTAGCGCTTCAGCGTCTCGATCAGGTTGCCGACGCGCCGCACGTCATCGATCGCGAAAAATCCATACCTGGTGGTTTGGCGGTCGCCATCGCTGTCCTTGCGGGATTCCCCTCTCAGTATCAAATCGCCCGAGCCATCCTGATGCTCGGTGCGTTCGATGTCGACGAGATCGGACGCCAGATAGGACTGCACCGTGATGGTCTTGGCGCCTTCGATGGAGATCGCACGCTCGCTGGCGATCGTAAACTCCGGGGTCAGGTCCAGAATCCGGACACGGCCTCATCCCTATCGCCGTACAGACGTGTTCGTGTCCTGGTTTTGGACCTGACCCCGGATTACAAAACTGCGTCGACCAGCTTGGGCAGATGCTCGCGCAGGCGTGGGACCGAGCGGTTCTGGGCGGCTGTCTGGGCGCCTTCGAGCAATAGCGTCAGGTGGATCGCCGCCAGTTTGGGCTCCGCTGCGCCGGCCTTGGCGCACAAGGCGCCGAGACGGCGTAGCTGGCGCGCCTTGTGCGCTTCGATCAATTTACGCGCCGGATGGCTTTCGTCCGGCAGCTCGGCGATCGTGTTGATGAATGGGCAGCCGCGGTACGAGGCGCGCGTCACATCGTCCGCGATGAATTCGGCAAAGTCCAGTAACTGCCGGCGCGGATCGTCCGGGTAATCGGCCTCCAGCCGGTCCATCACCGCCGCATACTGCGCCACCAGCTGCTGCACCCATTCCGTGATCAGCGCATCCTTCGATTCGAAATGGCGATACAGGCCCATCTTGGTGGTTTGCGCCGCCTTGGCGATCGCCTCCACACCGACGCCGCGTACGCCCTCGGCGTAGAACAGCTGCGCCGCCGCCTCGGACAGCCGTTCGCGTATCGACAGTTTTACTTCACTCATCCCCGCTCCTGAACTTTCTTGACAAAGATACCGATCGGTATCAGTATACCACCGACAAATGATACCGATCGGTATCATCTATTTTTCGAGGAGTCGGGACAATGAAGCTTTCTGAATACACGCGGTACGACGCGCTGGGACTGGCCGCACTGGTGACCAACAAGGATGTGAGCCAGCCCGAGCTGGAAGCCGCAGCCCTGCAGGCCATGGCCAGGGTCAATCCGGGGATCAACGCCGTGGTCCAGCACTGGTCCTGCGAGGCCGCAGCGCTGCCGAGCGACGGCGCGGTCTTCGACGGTGTGCCGTTCCTAATCAAGGATGTCGCCATCACGATGGCCGGGAAGCCTGTGGAACTGGGCAGCCGCCTGGCGCAGGGACATGTCGCCGCGTCGGACTCCAACCTGATGCGCCACTTCAAGCGCGCGGGGCTGGTGACGCTGGGCCGCACCGCCTCGCCGGAGATGGCCTTCAGCACCACGACGGAATCGCTATTCAATGGCCCGACCCGCAATCCCTGGAACCTGCTTCACAGCGCAGGCGGATCCAGTGGCGGCAGCGCGGCGGCGGTGGCCGCCGGCATCGTGCCGATGGCGCACGCCACCGACGCCGCCGGCTCCATCCGCGTACCCGCGGCATCGACCGGATTGTTCGGCCTTAAACCCACGCGCGGGCGCGTCTCCAACGGGCCGGGAATGGATGAAGTATTCAACGGATTCGGCGCGCAGCTGGGCATCAGCCGCACCGTCCGCGACAGCGCCGCGCTGCTGGACGCGATCAACCTGCCGGATGCCGGTGAGCCCTACTTTACGGCGCCGCCTGCGCAAAGCTTCCTGTCCGAAGTCACGCGCGCACCGGGCAAGCTGCGCATTGGCCTCATGCTGCAGGCGTGGAGTGGACAACGACCTTCCGCCGAAGTCGCGGCGGCCACGCTCGCGGCGGCGGACTTGTGCCGCCAACTTGGCCATCACGTGGAAGAGGCAACGATGGACATCGGCGTGTCGTGGGAAGAGTTCGTGCATGCCAACGCGCAGATCTGGTGCGCCAACCTGGTCGGCTGGATCGACGCGTTTGCCGGCGCCACGGGCCGCAGCGCCGGGCTGGCGACGCTGGAACCGTCCACGCTGGCCTGCTATGAATATGGCAAGCGCGCGCTGGCGCCCACCTTCGCCTGCGCGCTGGACGTGCGCAACCGGATCAGCCGTTCGGTGGCCGCTTTCTACGACAAGTACGATGTGCTGATGACGCCAACCCTGCCCGAGACCGCACAGCGCATCGGCGCCTATACCGAAGGCACGGCGCAGATGGACGGCCTGGAATGGACCGCGCGCGTGTTCCGCCACTCGCCCTACACGCCGCTGTTCAACGTCGCCGGCGTGCCGGCGATGTCGGTGCCGCTGGGCTTCGGCGCGCACGACCTGCCGATCGGCGTACAGTTCGCGGCCGCCTTCGGCCGGGATGGATTGCTGCTGCGCCTCGCCGGACAACTGGAACAAGCCGCCCCCTGGCTTGGCCGCATCCCGCCGGTCTGGGCGGGCCGCTGACGTGAAACTGCCTTAATTTTTCGCATAAGCTAGCGCGGTTTCATTCGTTCACAAGCTGGAAGGCCGTCGATAGACTTGGGCTCATTCGATAGTTCATGACCTGTTATGACAGGTTATGCCTGACCTGTGAGCCCATGAAAAACTTCCGTACCGTCGAGCTGTCCCCCGTCCCCCTCTACACCCAGGTGAAGGAGAACCTGCGCGAGCGCATCCTCGACGGCAGCTACCCCGCGCACGCCAAGCTGCCGGCCGAGAGCGAGCTGAGCACCATCTTCGGCGTCAGCCGCATCACCGTCCGCCAGGCCCTGAGCGACCTGCAAAAGGAAGGCGTGATCTTCAAGATTCCCGGCAAGGGCACCTTCGTGGCCAAGCCCAAGGCCTTCCAGCAGCTGACCCAGCTCGAAGGCTTCGGCGAGGCCATGAGCCGCATGGGCTACGAGATCTACAATCAGGTCACCAGCCACAAGATCATCGCCGCGCCGCCCCACGTGGCGCAGCAGCTCAAGCTGCCACCGGGATCCGACGTCACCGAAATCAAGCGCGTGCGCCACCTGAACCGCGAGCCGGTGTCGCTGGAAGTGACCTACCTGCCGCCGGACATCGGCGAGCGCCTGCTGCGCGAAGACCTGGCCAGCCGCGACATCTTCCTGATCCTGGAAAACGACTACGGCATCGCCCTGGGCCGCGCCGACCTGCAGGTCGACGCCATCCTGGCCGACGAGACGCTGGCCCATGCGCTGCGCGTCGAGCAAGGCAGCGCCGTGCTGCGCATTGAGCGCCTGACGCACCGTGCCGACGGCACCCCGCTCGATTTCGAATACCTGTACTTCCGCGGCGACGCCTTCCAGTACCGCCTGCAAATCAACCGCCGTCCATAGGAGACTCCATGCAAACCCATATCCAGACTGTCGATGTGCTGGTGATCGGCGGCGGCACCGCCGGCCCGATGGCGGCCGCCAAGGCCAAGGAAGCCAATCCGCAGCTGCGCGTGCTGCTGCTGGAAAAAGCCCACGTCAAGCGCAGCGGCGCGATCTCGATGGGCATGGACGGCTTGAACAACGCCATCGTGCCAGGCTTCGCCACGCCGGAGCAGTACGTGAAGGAGATCACCACCGCCAACGACGGCATCGTCAACCAGAAGACCGTGATGGCCTACGCCGAGAACAGCTACGCGATGATCGAGGAGCTGGACCGCTGGGGCGTCAAGTTCGAGAAGGACGAAACCGGCGACTACGCGATGCGCAAGGTGCACCACATGGGCACCTATGTGCTGCCCATGCCCGAAGGCCACGACATCAAGAAGGTGCTGTACCGGCGCCTGAAACGCCAGCGCGTCGAGATCACCAATCGCCTGGTGGCCACGCGCCTGCTGCTGGCCGCCGACGGCAGCATCGCCGGCGCCATGGCTTTCGATTGCCGCACCAGCGACTTCCATGTGATCCGCGCCAAGTCCGTGGTGCTGGCCACCGGCGCCGCCGGCCGGCTTGGCCTGCCGGCCTCCGGCTACCTGTTCGGTACCTATGAGAATCCGACCAACGCCGGCGACGGCTACAGCATGGCCTATCACGCGGGGGCCGAGCTGTCCGGCATCGAGTGCTTCCAGATCAATCCACTGATCAAGGACTACAACGGCCCTGCATGCGCCTACGTGACCGGCCCGTTCGGCGGCTTCACCACCAATAACAAGGGCGAGCGCTTCATCGAGTGCGACTACTGGAGCGGCCAGATGATGCAGGAGTTCTACAACGAACTCCAGGGTGGAAATGGTCCCGTGTTCCTCAAGCTGGATCACCTGGCCGAGGAAACCATCAGTGCCATCGAGACCATCCTGCACACCAACGAGCGGCCAAGCCGCGGCCGCTTCCACGAAGGACGCGGCACCGACTACCGCCACCAGATGGTGGAGATGCACATCTCGGAGATCGGCTTGTGCAGCGGCCACTCCGCCTCCGGCGTCTGGGTCGACGAACGCGCCGCGACCACGGTGCCGGGACTGTACGCGGCCGGCGACCTGGCCTGCGTGCCGCACAACTACATGCTGGGCGCTTTCGTCTACGGCAAGCTGGCCGGCGAATCGGCCGCCGAACGCTGCGCCGCCATCGAACTGGCGGAGCTGGATGGGGCCCAGGTCGAGACCGAGCGCGCCCGCGTATGGGGGCCGCTGAACCGGCCGGACGGCCTGCCGCCGTCGCAGGTGGAGTACAAGCTGCGCCGCATGGTCAACGACTACCTGCAGCCGCCCAAGGTGACGCGCAAGATGGAGATCGGCCTGACCCGCTTTGAAGCCATACAAGGCGACCTCGATCGCCTGTCGGCCACCAATCCGCATGAGCTGATGCGGGCGATGGAAGTGCACGCGATCCGCGATTGCGCCGAGATGGCCGCACGCGCCTCGCTGTACCGCACCGAGAGCCGCTGGGGCCTGTATCACAACCGCGTCGACCACCCGCAGCGCAACGACGCCGAGTGGCTCTGCCACGTGCAGGTCAAGAAGATCGACGGCGCCATGCAGTGCTTCAAGCGTCCGCTGGAGCCCTACCTGATCGCCCTCGACGAAGAGGAAAAACAAGCTTACCAGCGCCTGCGCATCGGCAAGGACGCTGCAACACCGGCCGCACTGGCCGCATAAGGAGAACCGCATGCCCATCGCCTTTACCCCGAGCAGCGTGCCGGTGCGCGTCAACGAAGAGCTGTGCATCGCCGACAAGGGCTGTACCGTCTGCGTCGACGTCTGCCCGCTCGACGTGCTGGCCATCGACTTCAGCAAAGGCAAGGCCTTCATGAAGTTCGACGAATGCTGGTACTGCATGCCCTGCGAAAAAGACTGCCCGACCGGCGCGGTGACGGTCGATATCCCCTACCTGCTGCGATGAAGCCGCCGCGCCGAAAACCGATTTGAGCATAACCACTGGAGAACACCATGACCTTGCAACAGAAACTGATTGCCCTGCTGGCCGGCGTGCTGACGCTGGGCGGCGCCAACGCCGAAACGATCCGCGTCGCCATCGGCACGCAGGACACTACCATCAACTGCGCCACCGGCGGCCTGCTGATCCGCGAACTGAAGCTGCTGGAAAAATACCTGCCGCGCGACGGCAAGTACAAGGATGCGCAGTACGACATCCAGTGGAAGAACTTCACCTCCGGCGCGCCGCTGACCAATGAGATGGTGGCGGGTAAACTCGATCTCGGCTCGATGGCCGACTTCCCCGGCTCCTTCAACGGCGCGGCGTTCGAGAAAGCCGGCAAAAAGAGCCTGTTCATCACTGTGCTGTCGGGCAGCGTGCAAGGCAGCGGCAACGGCATCGTCGTGCCGAAGGCGTCGGCGGTGCAGTCGCTGTCCGAGTTGAAGGGCAAGACCATCTCGGTGCCATTCGCCTCCACAGCGCACGGCATGCTGCTGCGCGCCATCAAGGCCCAGGGCTGGGAGCTGGACAAGGACATCACCGTCGTCACGCAAGCGCCGGAGGTGGCCGGCTCCGCCCTGCAGAGCAACAAGATCGAAGCCCACGCGGACTTCGTGCCGTTCGCCGAGCTGTTCCCGCATCGCGGCTTCGCGCGCAAGATCTTCGACGGCTCGGAGGCCAATGCGCCGACCTTGCACGGCAGCCTGGTCGACGCCGACTACGCGAAGAAGTATCCGGAGATCGTCACCGCCTTCCTGCGCGCCGCCATCGAGGCCGACCGCATCATCGCCGCCGAGCCGGAGAAGTACAGTGAACTGATCGCCAAGGTGACCGGCATCGAAGCCGAAGTCGACTACCTGTTCCACGGTCCGCTCGGCCTGCAGACGCGCGACTTCACGTGGAAGCCGGAATACCGCCAGGCCGTCAAGACCTCGATCGACACGCTGCGCCTGATGAAGCGCACCGAAAATGACCTGGACGTGAACAGCTTCATCGACGACAGCTATATCCGCGCCGCCTTCAAGCAGGCCGGCCAGGATTATGACGCCCGCCTGAAGAACTACGCGCGACTGCCGCTGGTGGCCAAGGATGCAGCGACAGGAAAACCGATCACCGACTTCTCGCGCCTGGTGCAGGTGTGGGTGGCCGGCGAGCCGCTGGTGCGTCACTACGGCACGCCGGAAGCCGCATTCGCCGCCGTGCGCAAGCTGGAGAAGGACGGCAAGAAGATCCGCGTGGTGTATGCGCATGACCGCAACAGCGGCTTGAAACTGTTCGCGGTCGACGCCTGGTTCGTCAACGCCAGGAACGACACCAGCGCCTTCCTCTCGAAAGCCTCGGCGGAGGCCTGGGCCAGGCAGCACGGCGGCAAGGTGTCCGACTACGCCGCGCAGCTCGGCGCGGGCGGCAACAGCCAGCTCGCCAGCAAGTAAGGACACATCCATGAACCGGATCCGTATCGACGGCGGCAACGCGCTGCGCTGGGGCCTGCGGGTGGCGTCGCTGGCGGCCTGCCTGCTGGCCTGGCAATGGGCGGCCGGAGGGCGCATCAACCTCGGCCTGGTCACGTTCCAGAACGTGCCGCCGCCGAGCGAGGTGGCGCAGGCCGCGTGGGCGCTGCTGCACTCGCCGCAGCTGCTGGGCCACCTGAAGGCCAGCCTGGGACGGGTGTTCAGCGGCTTCGCCGTGGCGGCGCTGACCGGCATCGTGCTGGGACTGTGCATCGGCCGCTGGCGGCGCTGGGAAGACCTGCTGATGCCGCCGCTGGAGATGCTGCGGCCGATACCGGCCGTGGCCTGGATACCGCTGGCGATATTGATGTTCCCGTCGTCGGAGATGTCGATGATCTTCATCACCTTCACCGGCGCGCTGTTCCCCATCCTGCTCAACACCGTGCATGGGGTCGAGCAGATCGATCCGCGCCTGGTGGCTTCGGCGCGCAGCCTGGGTGGCGGTTCGTGGGCCGTGTTCACCGAAGTGGTGCTGCCGGGCGCCGCGCCCAGCATCGTCACCGGGCTGTCGATCGGCATGGGCACCGCGTGGTTCTGCCTGGTGACGGCGGAAATGATCTCCGGCCAGTTCGGCATCGGCTATTACACCTGGGCGTCGTACACGATACAGAACTACGCCGACATCGTGGTCGGCATGCTGGTGATCGGCGCGCTGGGCATGGGCAGCAGCGTACTGGTGAAACGCACCGGCCAGGCGCTGATGCCGTGGCATCAACAGGAGCAAAAGGCATGAGGGATTTGAACGAGGGATTGGGCCGCATCGCCATCGATCAGCTGTCGCTGCGCGTCGGCCATGGCGCGCAGGCGTTCGAGGCGGTGCAGGAGATCTCGCTGACGGTGGCGCCGGGCGAATTCGTTTGCCTGCTCGGGCCTTCCGGCTGCGGCAAGTCGACGCTGCTGGGTGCATTGGCGGGCCATCTGCGGCCCAGCAAAGGCGCCATCACGGTCGACGGCGTCGCCGTGGATGGACCGCATGCGGAGCGCGGGCTGGTGTTCCAGCACCACACGCTGTTCCCGTGGCGGCGGGTGATCGACAACGTCGCCTTCGGCCTGAAGATGCAGGGCGTGCCGCGCGCGGAACGACATCGGCGCGCGCTGGAGCTGCTGGCGATGGTGGGGCTGGAGGAATTCGCCCAGCACTATCCGGCGCAGCTGTCGGGCGGCATGAAGCAACGGGTGGAAATCGCCCGGGTGCTGATCAACCATCCGCGCGTGATGCTGATGGACGAGCCGTTCGGCGCGCTCGACGCGCAGACGCGGCTGATGATGCAGCAGTTGCTGCTGCAGCTGTGGGCCCGCATCCGCACCACCATCGTATTCATCACGCACGACATCGACGAGGCGCTATTCCTGGCCGACCGCATCCTGGTCATGAGCCCGCGTCCGGGGCGCATCATCGAGGAGATCGCGGTCGACTTCGCGCGCCCCCGGGATTCCACGCTGGTCACCTCCGAGCATTTCACGCGGCTCAAGCGGCGCTGCCTGCAGCTTCTGCATCCGGCCAATGCTGCCGGCCTGCCGCTGGAACGCTTGTCGCCATTGGGCGCGGACGCGCCGCGCAACCTGCACTTTGCCATTTAAGGACAGCATGAGCACTATCTTTGACGAACTGGCGGAGATCCGCCAGCGGCTGCAACACCCCGACGGCGCGGTGCGCCGCATCGTGATCCTGGAGCTGGCCGACTGGGACGGCGACGAGCATGCACCACTGTTTGTGGAAGCACTGCGCGATCCCGACGCCGCCGTGCGCGCCGAAGCCGCGCGCGCGCTGGAAGCGTTCGAAAGTCCGGAAGGCGTGGCCGGCCTGGTCGCGTTGCTCAGCGATGAGCATGAAGATGTCCGCGAAGCGGCCGCGCGCAGCCTGAGCGAATTGAAGCAGCAAGACTCGGCCGCCGTGCTGCTGCCGCACGCCACACATGGTGACGCGTTTGTGCGCATCGCCGTGCTGCGCGCCGTGCGCGAGCTGCGCGCGGCAGACAGTTTCGCTCCTGCGCTGGGCGCCTTGGCGGATGCCGAACCGACGGTACGGCGCGAGGCGGTCGCCGTGCTCGGCTACCTGAAGCATCCGGCCGCACTGCCGGCGCTGACGGACCTGGTCAGCCTCGACGCCGATGCCGAGGTGCGGCGCGCGGCGGTGGGTGCGGTCGGCTACGCGCGCGGCGATGTGGCATTGGCCGCGCTGCTGGACGGTTTGCGCGACAGCGCCTGGCAGGTGCGGGAGGAAGCGGCGACCACGCTGGGCAAGCTGGGGCTATCTCCGCAAGCGCTGGCGCAGGCCGGCGCGGTCCTGATCGCGGCGCTGGAGGACACCTACTGGCAGGTACGCTTGCGCGCGGCGCGCAGCCTGGGACGCCTGCGCGTCTCGGCGGCGTTGACCGCATTGGTGGAAGTTCTGGCGCATCCGATCAGCAATCTGCGCAAGGAAGCCGCATTGGCGCTGGGCGAATTGGGCCAGGCGGCCGCGCTGCCCGCGTTGCAGGTGGTCGCCGAAGACGCCGACCCGGAAGTGCGCAAGGCCGCCCGCCTGGCGCTGACGCAAATCCAGGCCGCGCAGGAGCGATGATGGAAGACGCCATCTATCCACGCACGGTCGTCAACGACAGGCCGGGCCGCATGCTGGACATCGTCTGGGACGACGGTCCGGCGCAGCGGCTGCCGCACGCGCTGCTGCGCGCGCACTGCAAATGCACGGTGTGCCAGTCGCAACGCCTGCTGGCCGAAGCGGCGCAACTAGCGCCGGCCGTTCCGCCGGCGGACATACGCATCGACGATATCCGCCAGGTCGGTATCTATGGCGTTCAACTGGTCTTCAGCGACGGCCACGAACGCGGCATCTATCCCTGGACCTATCTGCGCACACTCGGCCCGCTTCCGGGGTCAGGTCCAGAATGCGGACACGAACTCAGCCAGTAATGGTTGAGCACGTGTCCGCGTTCTGGACCTGACCCCGGATTTCTAACAGCTTGGGGAGGTGCCGGCGGCGAGGCCCCGGACGGCTTTGGAGATGTCGGCGGCGATGCGGGCGACGGCGCGGCGGTGGCCCGCGACCAGCGCGTCGTAGCCGACGCCGACCGTTTCGTTGGCGGCGCTGCGGCAGGTCAGTACCTTGGCGCTGCCGACCAGCCGCACGCTCCATACCGCGTCGATCAACGCATACTGCCCCGGCGCCGATTCGAAGCGCTGCACGTTGGTGCTGATGCGGTAGACCGGCGCGCTGTCCGGGGTCGGCGTGCGGAATACGTCGATCGTTCCCAGCTCGCCGGAGATCGCCAGCGACAGCGCTTGGCCGATCTCCGACGCCGGCGGCGACGACCAGCGCTCCTGCTCCAGCAGGTCGATGCGCCCGGCGCCGGTACTCACCACCAGCTGGTTGCGCGCGACCTGCTGCGGCACCGTCACCGCCGGCAGTTCGATGTAGTAGGCGGCGCGCGCGGCCGGCGCTTCGGCCACGCCCATGCCGTTACTCAGGCTGTAGAAGCGTTCCGGCGGCGCGCTGGCGCAGCCGGCCAGCACCAGCAACGCAGCAGCTGCCATCAATGCTCGCATCATTTCCGTTCTCCTTTTTTATCCTGCTTGCCGCGTATCAGCGACTCAGGATGACGTTCAAGGTAATCCGACAAGGCGTTCAGCGACTGCATGGTCTGTGTCAGCTGCTGCAGGGCTTCGCGCAGGTCGGACTGCACCGGCGAATCCTTTTGCAGCAGCTGGTTGGCCGTGCTGAAGGTCTGGCGCGCCGCGCCCAGCGTGTCCTTCATCTCCGGCACCACCTGCGCGTCGAGCTGCTTGAACAGCACGTTGGCGCTCTTCAGCGTGTCGCGCAGATTGGTGCCGATCTCCTCGAACGGTACTTTGTCCAGCTTGCGCGCGATGTTGGCCAATTGCGTCTGCAGTTCGTCCAGGCTGTTCGGCACCGTCGGCACCTCCATCGGATACTGCGCGACATCGATCTTGGCCTGCGGCGCGTTCGGGAAGAAGTCCAACGCCACGTATAGCTGCCCGGTGAGCAGGTTCCCGGTGCGCAGCTGGCCGCGCAAGCCGCGCGACACCATCCGCTCCAGCACCAGCGGGCCGGCGTTGCGATCCTGGTCGTTGGCGATGGTCTGCTGGAAGCTGCGGCCCAGGCGCGCCGGATACATGTCCACCGTGACCGGCATGCGGAAGCTCTTCTTGACCGGGTCGAACTCCACGCCTACCGAGCGCACCTCGCCCATGACGATGCCGCGGAAGTCCACCGGCGCGCCCGGCGACAGCCCGCGCAGCGACTGGTCGAAGTACAGCACCGTGGTGATCGGCACACCGTCCGGCTCGCGCAGCGCGCTGGCCTGGTCGGCCGCCAGCAGGAAGTCGCTGTTGGCCGGGGCCACGGTGTCTGGCTTCTGTCCGCTCATCGATTCAAACGCGATGCCGCCCACCAGTACCGCCGCCAGCGATTGCGTATTGATCTTGAAGCCGTTGGAATCGATCCGCACATCGACGCCGCTGGCATGCCACCAGCGCGTGTTCTTGCCGACGTATTGGTCGTAGGGCGCGCTGACAAACACGTTCATCTTCACGCCACGTCCCTTTTCGTCCAGGTCGAAGCCGGTCACCTGGCCCACCTGAATGCGGCGATAGAAGATCGGCGAGCCGACGTCGATCGAGCCGAGGCTGTCGCCATGCAGCGTGTACTTGCTGCCCTTCTCGTCGCCGGCCACCTGCGGCGGCTTTTCCAGGCCGGTGAATTCGTGCTTCTCTTCCTCCGATTTTCCGGCGTCGACGCCGATGTAGGCGCCCGACAGCAAAGTGCCCAGTCCCGACACGCCGCTGGCGCCGATGCGTGGACGCACCACCCAGAAACGGGTGTCGGCGGCGGTAAAGCGTGTCGCCTCCTTGCTCATCTCGATCGTCACCAGCACCTTGGCCAGGTCGCGCGACAGCGAGATGGTGCGCACCAGGCCGATGTCGACGTCCTTGTATTTGACCTTGGTCTTGCCCGGCTCCAGCCCGTCCGCGCTGCGGAAGCTGACCGTCACCGTCGGCCCCTGGTCGATCACCGACTTGGCCACCAGCGCCACGCCGATCAGCGCCGCCAGCAACGGTATCAGCCACACCAGCGACGGCAGCCAGGTGCTGGCCTTTTCCACATTCGGCTCCGGCAGCGGCGGTGCGCCGTTCTCGTTTTCAGACATGCTTCTCTCCATTTGAATCGATGGGATCCCAGATCAGGCGCGGATCGAACTGCATGGACGCGATCATCGTCAGCACCACCACCGCACAAAACGCCAGCGCGCCAGGGCCGGCCGTGATCACCGCCAGCGATTGGAAGCGCACCAGCGCCACCGTCAGCGTGATGACGAAAATATCGAGCATCGACCAACGGCCGACGAATTCCACGATCCTGTACAGCGTGGTGCGCTGCATGGGCCGCCAGCGCGAGCGCCGCTGCGCCGTCAGCGCCAGCAGCGACAGGGCGGCCAGCTTCAGCACCGGCACCACGATGCTGGCGATGAAAATGATCGCCGCCAGCGCCGGCGAGCCGCTGGTCCAGAAGTAGACCACGCCGCTGATAATGGTGTCGTCCTCCTTGCCGAACAGCGAGGAGGTGTACATCACCGGCAACAGGTTGGCGGGAACGTACAGGATGGCCGCAGCCAGCAGGAAGGCCCAGGTGCGGCCGATGCTCTCCGGCCGGCGCTTGTGCAGCCTGGCGCCGCAGCGCTGGCAGTACTGGCGAAGCTTGCCCACGTCCCTCGGCACGACCAGGCCGCAGCTGTGGCAGTCGACCAGCGGCTTGCCGGCCAGCGCCGCGTAGCGGAAGGTCTGCTGCGCCGCCCGGCGCGGCCCCGGCAAATGCTCGCCGATATTCCACAGGATCTTGGGATCGAAGGAGACCACGATGGCCAGCATCAAGGTCAGCGCGCCGAAGGCGAACAGGCCCGGTTGCACCAGCACCTGCGCCAGGCTGGTCATCTTGACGATGGTGATCAGGATGCCGATCATCAGCACCTCGGTCATGCCCCAGCGGCGCGCCAGGCCCACCGCGCGCAGCAAATGGTCGAAGCCGCGCGGGCGATACCCGGCCCGCAGCGCCAGCGTCACGTACAGCAGCGAGCCCAGTTCCACCGCCGGCAGCACCATCGTCAACAGGAATACGATGGCCGCCACCACCTGCATCTGCTCACTCCACAGCACGCGGATGGCGCCGAGCAGCGTGGCGCTGGTGCTGTAGCCGCTCACTTCCAGTTCGACGATGGGGAAGAACTGCGCGATCAGAAAGGTGAAGATGGCGCCCAGCGTGATGGCCGCCATGCGGCTGGCGTCCGAGTGGATGCCGCGATAGAGGATGGAGCGGCAGCGTACGCAGCGCGCCTTTTCACGCGGGCGCACCGGGCGGCGCTGGTGCAGCACGCCGCAGTCATGGCAGCTGATCAAATCATATCGATGCACTGTCTGGCCGTTTGGTCAATAATATCCATATCATACGGCAATCATACGGCAAAGCCGGATCGGCTATCATAGGATGGAAATTCGACATCGGAGACTGCCTATGCCCCGCCGCTGGCCCGCGTTATGGATGGCAGCCGCCCTCGCGGCAGGCCGGCCCGCGTGCGCGCAGGGTCCCGACACGCTGGTCTTCGGCACCACCCACGAAGCCGATAGCACGGTGTTCGGTTATGCAACCGACTATCTGCAACGACTGTGCGCCGAGATCAGCCAGCGCTGCCTGCTGCAAAGCCTGCCGGGACGGCGCAGCGAAGCCATGCTGGCAGACGGCAGCCTCGCCGGCGAGATGGGACGGGTCAAGTCGTACGGCACCAAGCATCCGGAGTATCAGCGGCTCGACGAGCCGTTCGTCTACACGCGCACCTTTATCTTTACCAAGGCGCACAAGCCGGATATCAGCAGTTGGCCGGAACTGGCGCGGCAGGCGCGCACCGTCAGCTACAAGCGCGGCATCTACACTTTCCAGATGCAGCTGCAGGCGCTGCAGCCCGGATTGCAGCCGCACGACGTGCAAAGCGTGCCGGCCTGCCTGCAGATGGTGCTGACGGGACGCGACCAGGCCTGCGTGTTCGACGACGGCAGCCTGAGCGCCGAATCGAAGCGCATGCTGGCGCAGGGCCGCACCGGCAAGCCGCTGGAAGACCTGGGCCTGTACATCTACCTGAGCAGGGATCATGCGGCGCTGGCGCCGATGATGGCGGAAGCCGCGCGGCGCCTGAACGCGCAGGGCTTGCGCGCGCAGCTGCGCCGCAAGCACTTCGATGAGCGCTGACTACTTGATGCTGGTGGCCAGCTCCTGGAAGTCCTCGGTCTTGAACAGCGACTGCCAGGTGGCCAGCAGCGCCGGCGGCGGCGCGATCAGCTTGCGCGCGCCCAGGTCCAGCCAGCCGCCGGTGCTGGTGATGCGCGCGGCCAGCTTGCCGTCAGGGCGGATCACGTCGCTGCGCAGCATCCAGCGGCTGCCGTCTGGCGACAGGCCGGCCACGCCCAAGGTCACGGTGATCTCGTCGAGCAGCATCACTTCCTTGAAGTAGGCGATTTCGTCCTTCATCACCACCGGGCCGATACGCAGGCGCATCAGCTCACTCATCGGAAAGCCGTTCTCGGACAGGAACAGCATGCGGACATCGCCCGCCTTATCCATAAAGGCCGTGTTGCGCATATGGCTGTTGAAATCCATATCGCCCCAGCCGGCCATCAGCTTCTTTTCAAACATGACAAACTCCTGATATCTAAGCCAGGAAGTCTAACAGGGTTGCGGCGATAACTTTGGTAGCTTTCCTCAAATCCTCCAGCGCCAGGCGCTCATCGGCTTTCTTGGCGTTGGACTCTGGCACGGTGCGCGGGCCGGCGCCGTACAGCACCGCCGGTATGCCCTGCTCGCCGTACAGGCGGGCGTCCGCATACAGCGGCGTGCCCTGCGCCGGGATGGTCTCGCCGATGTAGTCCTGCGCATTCTTCTGCAGGCTGGACACCAGCTTCCGCGTACCCGGCAGCTCGCGCAGCGCGTGCGACAGAAGCAAGCGCTTGATGTCGAGCGTGATGCCGGGAATGCCCAGCACCGCGTTCTCGATCAGCGCGCGCACCTGCGCCTCCACCGCCACCGGGTCTTCTTCAGGAATCATGCGGCGGTCCATCTTCAGCACCACCTTGCCCGGCACCACGTTGGTGTTGGTGCCGCCGTCGATGCGGCCCACCAGCATGGTCGGCGAGTCGATGCCGGCGATCCCGGACTTGATCTTCTTCAGTTCCGGCAGTTGGTCGTAGATCGCGTTCAGGATGCGCGTGGCCGCCTGCAGCGCATCGTGGCCGGTCTCCGGCATGGCGCCGTGGCCGGACTTGCCGTTGACGGTGATCTCCAGCTGCAGGCAGGCGTTGTGCGCGGTGACGATGTTGTAGCTGAAACCCGCCGCGATGACGTAGTCAGGCTTGGTCAGCTTCTGCTCCAGCAGCCAGCCCGGCCCCAATAGGCCGCCGAACTCCTCGTCGTAGGTGAAGTGCAGTTCCAGCCCGCCCTTGAGCGGCACGCCCAGCGCCTCCAGCGCGCGGGTGGCGAAGATGTAGGTGGCGAAGTCGCACTTGGAGACGGCGGCGGCGCGGCCGTAGATATAGCCGTTGTCGACGACACCGCCGTAGGGCGGATAAGTCCAGTTGTCGCCCGGCGGCACCACGTCGCCGTGCGCGTTCAGCGCCACGGTCGGGCCGCCCGGCTGGTAGGGTCGGCGCACGATCAGGTTGGTGATGGTCTCCATGCCGTAATCCCGCACCTGCTGCGCCGGCACCGCGTGCTTCTCCGCAGTCCAGCCGTAGGCCTTGACCAGCTCGGCCACCAGCTCCGCGTGCGGCGCGTTGTTTCCGGGGGGCGTATCGGTCGGCACGCGCAACACTTGCTGCAGGAAGGCGACTTCCTCGTCGAAGTGCGCATCGATCCACTGTGCCAGTTGTTCTTTTTGAGTGCTCATATCGTGTTCTCTCATTTGGCGCCGGCTTCAAACCAGGCAGCGAGTTGGGCGCGCTCGGCGTCCGTCATATTGGTCAGGTTCGCCAGCGGCATGGCTTTCAGCTGGACCGCCTGCTTGTAGATTTTTTCCGCGTTCTGGTGGATCTGGTCGGCGCTGTCCAGCGCGACGCCGGCGGGCGCGGTCGCAAATCCCGGTTGGGTCGGATGCGCGGAATGGCAGGACACGCAGCGCTGGTCGATCACCGCTTTAACCTTGGCGAATGCCGCCGCCGGATCGGCCGCGGGCGCCACCGCCACGGGTCGCGCCGGCGCGATCGCCACCGCCACGCCGGCCAGCAGCGCCACGCCGATGGCCGGATAGCGCCACTCCACGCGGCCCTTGTGGCGCAGGTTGAAGAAGTGGCGGATGAAGACGCCGGCCGCCATGATAAACGCCAGCACCAGCCACGCGTGATCGTGGCGGTAGGTCATCGCGTAGTGGTTGCTGATCATGATGAACAGCACCGGCAACGTGAAGTAGTTATTGTGCACGCTGCGCTGTTTGGCCTTCTGGCCGTGCACCGGA
Source organism: Duganella sp. CT11-25 (assembly GCF_047302815.1). NCBI lineage: Bacteria > Pseudomonadati > Pseudomonadota > Betaproteobacteria > Burkholderiales > Oxalobacteraceae > Duganella > Duganella sp. CT11-25. The sequence goes on along the minus strand of NZ_JBKBFD010000001.1, from coordinate 5,724,797 downwards.
TCGGGCATGCGGCCGGCCGACATGGCCTCCACCATCTTGCGCTGGCCGGGGATAATCAGCATCAGCACATTGCCGACCATGATGGTGCCGATCAGCGCACCGACGTGGATATAGGCCGCGCGACCGCTCAGCACATGCGTCAGGCCATAGGCCGCCGCGACGATCAGCGCGAACACCACGATGCCGAACCACAGGTCATGCTTGCCCAGCGGGGAGCGGCACAGCAGGTCGTACACGGTCCAGCCGACCACCAGCGTGCCGATGCCGATGCCGATCGCCTGCAGGCTGCCGATGTCGGCCACCGATTTATCGATCATCATCGCCTGGGCGTTGAAGTAGTAGGCGATGGTCAGCAGCGCGATGCCGGACAGCCAGGTCGAATAGGCTTCCCATTTAAACCAGTGCAGTTCCTTGGGCAGCTCGGCCGGCGCCACCAGGTATTTTTGCGGGTTGTAGAAGCCACCGCCGTGCACCGCCCACAGTTCGCCCGACACGCCCTTCTTCGCCAGTTCGGAACCTGCGGCCGGCGGCCGGATCGAGTTGTCCAGCCAGACGAAGTAGAAAGACGCGCCTATCCAGGCGATGCCGGTGATGACGTGCAGCCAGCGCACGATCAGGTTCAGCCACTCAAGGCCGTACGGGATCAGATAGGCGAATAATTCCATGGGTACTTTCAGGTAAAAGGTGTGGCTAATTTACAGAAGATAAACGGATTCGGTTCCGGCTACATGAACATTAGAGTATATTAAACATATCCGATCCCGTATAACAAAGACCAAACGCACCTCATGGCCGCCCTGCCGCAACACCTGGACCTGCACCTGATCCGCATTCTCTACCTGCTGCTGGTGGAAAAAAACGTCTCGCGCGTCGCCCTCAAGCTGAATCAGCCGCAGCCCTCGATCTCCGCCTCGCTGCGCAAGCTGCGCGAGCTGACCGGCGATCCGCTGCTGGTGCGCGGCGCGCGCGGCATGGTGCCGACCCAGCACGGCGAAAGCCTGCTGATCCCGGCCAAGCGCATCCTCGACGAGACGGAAAACCTGTTCCTCAAGAAGTCGCCCTTCGTCCCGCAGGAGGAGGCGCGCACCTTCCACATCGCCGCGCCGGACTACCTGGACAGCCAGTTCCTGCCGAATCTCGTCGCGCTGCTGCGGCGCGGCTCGCCCAATAGCCGCATCAAGATACACGGCCTGGGACCGGGCGTGGACTACGTGCGGCTGTTGTCGGACGGCGACATGGACCTGGTCATCGCCAACTGGGACGAGCCGCCCGAGCACCTGCATATGTCCAAGCTGTTCGAGGATCCGATCATCTGCGTGATGCGCGCCGACTGCCCCTACGCGCTGCGCACCGCCAGCGAGGACATGACGCTGAACGACTATCTGACGCTGCCGCACGTGGCGCCGACCCAGATCCTGCCGGGCTACCACGGCGTCATCGACGATTTCCTGGAGCGCCAGGGCCTGCAGCGCAACGTGATGGTGGAATCGGCCTACTTCGGCCTGATCCCGCACATGCTGACGCAGACCGACCTGGTGCTGACCACCGGCCGCCAGTTCGTGCGCTACTACGAGCGGCAGATGCCGCTGAAGACCTATACGGTGCCGGTCAAGTTCCCGGCGATGCGCTTCTACCAACTGTGGCACGAGCGCGTGCACCAGGCGCCGGAACACAAATGGCTGCGCGAGCAGGTGGCCGCCTCCGCCAAGGCGCTGGTGCAGAAGTAAATAGGCACGTAAGTGCGATCATATAAACTCTACCGCATACCGCGTATATCGCGGTGCTTCTAGCGCGTTATGATGGTGCCATGATGACACTTTCCGAACTCAACAGCTGCGACGCCGCCACCTTCACCGACCGCCTGCGCGGCATCTACGAGCACTCGCCGTGGATACCCGGGCGCGCGGCGGCGCAGCGTCCCTTCGTCAACGCCACCGCGCTGAAGCTGGCCTTGCAGTCGGTGGTCGGCGCCGCCTCGCTGGACGAGCAACTGGGCCTGATCCGCGCGCACCCGGAACTGGCGGGCAAGGCCGCCGTGGCCGGCCAGCTCACCGCCGAATCCACCAGCGAGCAAGCCAGGTCCGGCCTGCACCTGTGCAGCGCCGAGGAATTCGCCGTGCTGCACCAGCTGAACGCCGACTACAACGCCAAATTCGGTTTCCCCTTCATCCTCGCGGTCAAAGGCCCGGACGGACAGGGGCTGACGCGCCGCGCCGTCATCGCCACCTTCACACGCCGCCTGAAGAACCGGCGCGCCGATGAAATCGCCGAATGCCTTCGCCAGATCAAGCGCATCGCCGAGATCCGCCTCAACGACCTGCTGGGCGTGACGCTGGACTTCGGCCCGGCCATCATGCAATGGTGCGAGACCATCGGCGCATGGAGCGATGCCGACAACACGGATGCCGTCGACTTCGACCTGACCTGCGCCTACATGACGCCGGCCCACCGCAAGACCGCCGCCCGGCTGGCGGACTGGATGCGCGAGGCCGGCATGGATGCCCACATCGACGCCGTCGGCAACGTGGTCGGCGTCTACCGCTCGGATGCTCCCGGCGCCAAGACCTTGATGACCGGCTCGCACTACGACACCGTGCGCAACGGCGGCAAGTACGACGGCCGCCTCGGCATCCTGCTGCCGGTCGCCATCGTCCGGCACCTGCACCAGCGCGGCGAGAAGCTGCCCTTCCACTTCGAGATCGTCGGCTTCGCGGAAGAAGAAGGGGTGCGCTTCAAGAGCACCTTCCTGGGCAGTAACGCGGTGACCGGACGTTTCGACCTGTCGCTGCTGGACCAGGTCGACGCCGACGGCGTCAGCATGCGCGAAGCCTTGCTGGCCGCCGGCCATGATGTCGGCGGCATCCCCGCCATCGCGCGCGATCCCGCGCAGCTGCTCGGCTTTGTGGAAGTCCATATCGAGCAAGGCCCGGTGCTGCTGGAACGCGACCTGGCGCTGGGCGTGGTCACGGCGATCGCCGGCAGCTCGCGCTACCTGGTAGAGCTGACCGGCCTGGCCAGCCATGCGGGCACCACGCCGATGACGATGCGCAAGGACGCGGCGGCGGCGGCGGCGGAAATCGTGCTGCTGGTCGAGCAGCGCTGCGCGCAGGGTGAGTCGCTGGTCGGCACGGTCGGCCAGTTGCAGGTGCCCGGCGGCTCGGTCAACGTCATACCAGGAGCGTGCAAGCTGTCGCTCGACATCCGCGCCGCCGACGACGCGGTGCGGCTGGCGGCGGTCAAGGATGTATTGGATGGCATCGCCGCGATCTGCGCCCGCCGCCAGGTGGAATTCGCGCTGCAGCGGATCGTCGACGCGCCGGCCGCCCCGTGCGCGCCGCGCCTGATGCGGCAGTTCGGCGAAGCCATCGCGCGCGCCGGCCTGCCCCGCTTCGATCTGCTGTCGGGAGCCGGTCACGATGCGATGGCCATGGCGGCCATCACCGACGTGGCGATGCTGTTCACCCGCTGCGGCAACGGCGGCATCAGCCACAACCCGCTGGAGACCATGACGGCCGACGACGCCGACATCGCCGCCCGCGTGCTGCTCGATTTCCTGCGCAGCTACAGGAACTGATCAGGCCTGCGCAGGCCGCGACAGCGCCGCCGCCACTTCCGCGATCACCGGCGCCCAGCCGCCGCCGGGCGGCTGGCGGAACAGGCGCATGGATGGATACCACGGACTATCGCAGCGCTCCGCCATCCAGCGCCAGTCGCAGCGATAGTCGGGCAACAGCAGCCAGCACGGCTTGCCCAGCGCGCCGGCCAGATGCGCCACCGCCGTGTCGACGCTGATCACCAGGTCCAGATTCGCGATCACCGCCGCCGTATCGGCAAAGTCGCCCAGTTGCGGGCCAATCGCATGCAGCGACATGCCGGCCGGCGGCTGCAATGCCTCCACCTCGCCCGGCCCTTTCTGCAGGCTGATGAAATGTGCCGGCACGGCGGCCAGCGGCGCCAGCGTCATCAGCGACGGCAGCGAGCGGTCGGCATCGTTTTCGAAATTCGGATTGCCCTTCCACGCCAGGCCGACGCGCAAGCCCTGCCCCGGCAGCACGCCGCGCCAATGCCGCACCAACTCCGGCTCAGCCGACAGATAAGGCAGGGCCGCAGGAATACAGGCCATCCCGGTGCCGAACAAACCAGGCAGGCGCATCGGCCGCGTCCAGTAGTCGCAGGCCGGCAGCGCCTCGCCCAGCGCAAACACCTGGTCGACGCCGGGCAGCGTGGCAAACAAACGCTTGAGCGCCGGATGGCACGCCACCGCGATCCGCGCCGCGCCGCGCGCCTTCAGCATTGCGGCATAACGGCAGAAGTGGATCATGTCGCCATGCCCCGCCTCCATTCCGATGATCAGCGACTTGCCATCCAGCGGCTCGCCTTCCCAGAACGGACAATCGAACGATAGCGGAAAATGATCGAACTGCCAGCGCGCATCGAGCATCTCCCAGCCTTCCTCGAAGCGCGCCTGGCGCAGCAGCAGGTAGCTCAGATTGAAGCGCGCCCGCGCATGCTGGGGGTCCAGCGCCAGCGCCTCCCGATAGCAGGCTTCGCCCTCCGCTTCACGGTGCGTGCACACCAGCATCACACCCAACTGGCTCCAGGCCGACGGCGACTCCGGCGCCAGCTCCACCGCCGTGCGCGCGGCGGCTTCGGCGTCGGAAAAGCGCTTCTCCTTCAACAGCAGCACGCCCAGGTTCTGATACAGCTGCGCGTGATCCGGCATCAGCGAGATCGCCTGCAGATAGTGAAACTCCGCCTCGGCCAAAGCGCCCTGCCGCTCCTTCAGGTAACCGAGATTGGCGCGCGCCGGGCCATGCAACGGCTCCAGCGCCAGCGCCCGCAGATAACAGTCCTCGGCGCCGGCTGCGTCGCCGGCGGCCATGCGGTGATTTCCATCGAGGTAGGCTTGCTGGGGATCGGTATGCATCAATTCAATTGCGCGAGAGGAGCGCCGCCAGCTCCGGTTCCGGCAGCGGCTTGCTGAACAGGTAGCCCTGGTAATACTGGCAGCCTTCGGCGGAGACGAAGGACAACTGGTCCGCCGTCTCCACGCCCTCGGCCAGCACCGACATCTTCAGCGCCTTGCCCAGCGCGACGATGATGCGGACGATGGCGGCGCCATGGCCTTCCTTGAAGGCCTCGCGGATGAAGGAGCGGTCTATCTTCAGCTGGTCCAGCGGCAGCCGGTGCAGGTAGGACAGCGAGGAATAGCCGGTGCCGAAATCGTCCAGCGCGAAGCTGATGCCCGCGTCGCGCAGGCGCTGCATCTTCGTCACCGTGCCTTCCACGTCCTTGAGCAGCAGGCTTTCCGTCAACTCCAGGCGCAGCCGGTCGGGCCGCGCGCCCGTCTCCGCCAACACTTCCAGCACCTGCTCGACAAAGTCGGGCCGGTGGAACTGCGAAGGACTGACATTGATCGCCATCTCCAGCCCCGCCGTGCGCGGGTCGCCGCCCCAGCGTGCCTGCAGGCGGCAGGCTTCCTCCATCACCCAGCGTCCGAGATGGAGGATCATGTTGGTATCCTCGGCCACCGGAATGAATTCCACCGGCGGCACCAGCCCGCGCTGCGGATGATTCCAGCGCACCAGCGCCTCGGCGCCGATCACACGGCCGTCCACGCTCAACTGCGGCTGGTAGTGCAGCAGGAACTCGCCGTGGTTCAGCGCGCGCCGCATGTCCGCCTCCAGCTCCGCCCGGGCGGACACGCGCGCCTGCATCGCCGGATCGAAGAAGGACATGCCGTTGCGGCCCGCCGCCTTGGCCTGGTACATCGCCAGGTCGGCACGCTTCAGCACTTCGTCCACGCTGACGGCACCGCGGCCGAAAACGGTGACGCCGATACTCGGCGTGCTGTAATGCTGGATGCCGGCGATCTCGAACGGCGCGTCGAAAGCCTGCAGCAGTTTGGCCGCGCTGTCCTGTGCCGCCCGCGCCGCCGCGGGCTCGCTGGCGCCGAGATCTTCCAGCAGCACGACGAATTCATCGCCGCCGAAACGGGCCACGGTATCGCAGCTGCGCACCGCGTCGTTCAGGCGGTCCGCCACCATTTGCAGCAGCACGTCGCCCTTGTCGTGCCCGCGCGTGTCGTTGATGCTCTTGAAGTTATCCAGGTCGATGAACATCACGGCGCCCGGTCCGGCGCCGCCATGCGCCAGGCCCAGCGCGTCTTCCAGGCGGTTCAATAGCAGTTGGCGGTTCGGCAGGCCGGTCAGCTTGTCGTAGAAAGCCATGCTGTGGATCTCGGCCTCGATGGCGCGGCGCTCGCTGATGTCGCGGAAGTAGATGGTCAGTCCCTCTTCCGACGGATAGGCGCGAATCTCGGTCCACAGGTTCAGGGGCGCGTAGTGCTCCTCGAACGACACCTGGCTGTTGGTGTCGATGGCCTGATGGTAGGCCCGGTAGTACGGACCGTCGACCGCCTCGGGAAAGACGCTCCACACGTTCTTGCCGATCACGTCGCCGCGCTGCACCTGCAGCAGCCGCTCGGCGTTGCCGTTCATGTAGATGATCCCCCAGTCGTGGCCCAGCATCAGGACCGCGTCCGAGATGCTTTCCAGAGTCGCCGTCAGGCAGGCCGCCTGCAGTGCTTCGGTTTGTGGGGGAGTTGTTTCTTGCATATCGATAGCAGGCCGGGCCTGATCCGGGTTAAATCCGGATCAGTATGCTCCCCGGCCGCCCGGCGGTCAAACTATCCGGGCCCGCTCCAGCATGGCATGCAACAGGACATTGCAGCCCGCTTCCAGGTGCTCGGACTTGGCGTCCTCGATTTCATTGTGACTGATGCCATCCTTGCAAGGGACGAAGATCATGCCGGCCGGCGCCAGGCGCGCGGCGTAGATCGCATCGTGGCCGGCGCCGGAGACCACGTCCATGGTCGAATATCCCAGCTTGGCGGTGGCGTTGCGCACCGCGTCCACGCACTCGGGATGGAACGGGCATGGCGGATAATAGGAAACGCGCTCGATCGAGATCTTCAGGCCCGTATCGACCCGGGTCTTCTCGATAAAGGCCAGCATCTCCTCGTGCATGGTGTTGAGCAGTTCATCGTTCACGTTGCGCAGGTCGATGCTGAATTTGACCTCGCCCGGAATCACGTTGCGGCTGTTCGGGAACACCTGCACCATGCCCACCGTACCGCGTCCATAGGGCGGATAGCGGTTGGCGATGGCCACCACTTCCTGCATGATCCTGGTGGAGACCTGCAGCGCATCCTTGCGCAGGCCCATGGGTGTCGGACCGGCGTGGGCCTCCATGCCGCTGACCACGCAGTCGTACCAGGATAGTCCCATCACCGCCGGCACCACGCCGATCACCTTGTCGGCGTCTTCCAGCACCGGGCCCTGCTCGATATGGGTTTCAAAATAGGCGCCGATAGGATGATCGCCCGGCACCTGGTCGCCCTTGTAGCCGATGCGCGCCAGTTCCTCGCCGACGGTCTTGCCCTCGGTGTCCTTGGCGGCGTAGGCCGTCTCCAGGCTGAAGGCGCCGCAGAACACGCCGGAGCCCATCATCACCGGTACGAAGCGCGACCCTTCCTCGTTGGTCCAGAAGGCGACTTCAATCGGCGCCTCGGTCTTGATCTTCAAATCGTTCAGCGTGCGCACCACTTCCAGCCCGGCCAGCACGCCGTAGTTGCCGTCGAATTTGCCGCCGGTCGGCTGGGTATCGATATGGCTGCCGGTCATCACCGGCGGCAGCGCGTTGTTGGTGCCGTCGCGGCGCATGAAGACATTGCCGATCTGGTCGATCGTGATCGACATGCCGGCGTCCCTGGCCCAGCCGACCACCAGGTCGCGTCCCTGTTTGTCCAGGTCAGTCAGCGCCAGGCGCTTGACGCCGCCCTTGGGGGTCGCGCCGATCCGGGCCAGTTCCATCAGCGCCGCCCACAGGCGGTCGCCATCAATGCGCATATCACTCATTTTAAATCTCCAGTCATTTAACGCGCGGCCGTCGGCTTGAACGCCGGACGGTCGATGTGGCGGCCCGCGCCCTCCACCGCCATCAGCACGCCGCGATGGAACACGACATTGCCGGCGGCCAGCGTGGTGCTCGCGATGCCGCGCACGGTCCGGCCTTCGAATACGTTGAAGCCACCCTTGGCAAACTGCGTCAGCGACGAAATGGTGCGCGTGCCTTCCGGGTCCCAGACTACGATGTCGGCATCGGCGCCGACCGCGATCACGCCCTTGCGCGGATACATATTGAAAATCTGCGCGGCATTGGTCGACGTGACCTTGACGAATTCCGACGGCGTCAGCATGCCGCTGTTGACGCCCGCGTCCCACACCACCGACATGCGGTCTTCCACGCCGCCGCAGCCGTTCGGAATCTTGGTGAAGTCGTCCTTGCCGGCCGCCTTCTGCGCGGCGCAGAACGTGCAGTGATCGGTCGCCGTGGTGTGCAGGTTGCCGCCTTGCAGGCCATGCCACAGCGCGGCCTGGTGGTGCTTGCTGCGGAACGGAGGACTCATCACATGGCCCGCCGCGAACTCCAGGTCGTCGCTCTGATAGACGCTGTCGTCGATGACCAGGTGGCCGGCCAGCGCCTCGCCGTACACGCGCTGGCCGTTGGCACGGGCGCGGGTGATGGCGTCCAGCGATTCGGCACAGGAGACGTGGACGATGTATACCGGCGTATTCAGGACATTGGCGATCGCGATGGCGCGGTTGGCCGCCTCCGCCTCGACTGCCGGAGGACGCGACAGCGGATGCGAGCTCGGTCCGGTCAGTCCCTTCTTCAGCAGGTCCTGCTGCAGCTGATAAACCAGCTCGCCGTTTTCCGCGTGCACGGTCGGAATCGCGCCCAGCTCCAGCGAGCGGCGGAAGCTTTTCACCAGCGTTTCATCATCGGCCATGATGGCGTTCTTGTACGCCATGAAGTGCTTGAAGCTGTTGACGCCATGCTCGCGCACCAGGATTTCCATGTCGCGGTGCACGGTCTCGTCCCACCACGTGATCGCCACGTGGAAGGTGTAGTCGCCGGCCGCCTTCTGCGCCCAGCCGCGCCACTGGTGATAGGCCTCGATCAGGTTCTGCTTCGGCGCGGGAATCACGAAGTCCATGATGGTGGTGGTGCCGCCCGCCAGGCCCGCCGCCGTGCCGGTATAGAAATCGTCCTGCGTCACCGTGCCCATGAACGGCAGGTTCATATGGGTGTGGGGATCTATCCCGCCCGGTATCACATACTGGCCGCCGGCGTCGATCACCTTGGCCGACGGCGGCGCCTCCAGGTTCTCGCCGACGGCGACGATCTTGTCGCCGTAGCACAGCACATCGGCGCGAAAGGCACGGTCGGCATTGACGACGGTGCCGCCGCGGATGATAGTTGTCATGGACATCTCCTGAATCTCTAAGGGTGGGCCGGCGCCCGTACCGCGGGCACTGTTTTGCCCTTCATCATAATCCCATACACCAGCGCCGAAATAGCGATTCCGACAAACCATGCGTAGGTATAAATCGTTTTAAATCCGTCCGCCACGTCCGGGAAGGACGCCGGGAAGGCGGCGTTGAGGAAGCCGGGAATATTCGGCAGTACGCCGATCACAAAGGCGATCAGCGCCGCCATGTTCCAGCCGTTGCCATAAGAGTATTGGCCGTCCTCGCGATACAGCTCGCCGACATTCAACTCGGTCTTGCGCACCATGTAGTAGTCGACGATCAGGATGCCGGCGATGGGGCCGAGCAGCGCCGAGTAGCCGATCAGCCAGGTGAAGATATAGCCCTGGGTCGACTCCAGTATTTTCCAAGGCATCATGACGATCGCGATACCGGCGGTGATGTAGCCGCCGGTCTTGTACGAGATTTGTTTGGGCGCCAGCGACGAGAAGTCGTAGGCCGGGCCAACCAGGTTGGCGGCCAGGTTGACGGAGACGGTATCGATCAGCAGGATCAGCAGCGCCACCAGCACGGCCACGCCGGTCATGCGGCTGGACAGGTCGACCGGGTCCCAGATCGCCTTGCCGTACAAGACCACGGTGGCCGAGGTGACGATCACCGCCATCATCGCCAGCAGGCCCATAGGCACCGGCAGGCCGACCGACTGGCCGATCACCTGGTCGCGCTGCGACTTGGCGAAGCGGGTGAAGTCGGGAATGTTCAGCGCCAGCGTGGCCCAGAAGCCGACCATCGCCGTCAGCGAAGGCCAGAACACGGACCAGAACTGGCCGGCCTTCTTGCCGCCTTCGACAAACTGCGACGGCGCCGACAGCAGGTCGCCGAAACCGCCGGCCTTGTTGTGGACCCATCCGAGCAGCACGAAGCAGATCAGGATCTTCAATGGCGCGGTGTAGGTTTCCAGCTTGCGGATCGCATCCATGCCGTGCACGATGTACCAGAACTGGATGGCCCAGAAGGCCAGGAAACACAGCAGCTGAGCGCCGTTGATGCCGAGGCCGGCGATCTTGCCGCCGCCGATCTCGCCGCCCATCATCACGCCCAGCAGCGTGTAGATCATCGAACCGCCGAACCAGGTCTGGATGCCATACCAGCCGCAGGCGACGATGGCGCGCATCAGCGCGGGCAGCCGTGCGCCGGACGTGCCGAAGGAGGAACGCGCCAGCACCGCGTACGGAATGCCGTACTTGGTGCCGGCATGGCCGATCAGCAGCATCGGCAACAGCACGATCGCGTTGGCGAGAAACACCGTCAGCACCGCCTGGTAGCCGGACATGCCGCCCTCGATCAGACTGGCGGACAGCGTGTAGGCCGGTATGCACATCACCATGCCGACCCACAGCGCGGCGAAGTGATACCAGCGCCAGGTGCGTTGCGCCGCCGTGGTCGGGGCCAGGTCTTCGTTCCAGAGTTGCGTGCTGCCAGAGAGTTCTTTGCTCACGGGGCGTTCTCCAAAGGGTTGATGTACCTTCTATCGCTGCAAGTTCCGTACCTATGCCGTCTCCGTCGCCTTCACGTTTTCCGCGCGCGGATTGCGCGGGTCCTGGGTCCAGTTCATGTATGGCTTGCCGGTATCCTGCGGCACCATCGTGATGCAGCCCTGCACCGGACAAGTGATTTCGCACAGATTACACCCAACGCATTCTTCCTTGATGACTTCATACGTGCGCGTGCCAGTCGCCGCATCGATCAGCTGCGCGATCGACTGGTGCGACGTGTCTTCGCATGCGACGTAACAGCGGCCGCATTTGATGCAGTCGTCCTGGTTGATCTGCGCGATCACCTGGTAGTTCATGTTCAGGTATTTCCAGTCGGTCGTATTCGGCACCGCCTTGCCGACGAACTCGCTGACGCTCGTGTAGCCCTTCTCGTCCATCCAGCGCGACAAGCCGTCCTTCATCTCTTCGACGATGCGGAAGCCATGCAGCATGGCGGCGGTGCAAACCTGCACGCAGCCCGAACCCAGCGCCATGAACTCCGCCGCGTCGCGCCAGTTGCCGATGCCGCCGATGCCGGAAATCGGCAAGCCCCTGGTCTGCGGATCGCGGGCGATTTCCGCCACCATGTTCAGCGCGATCGGCTTGACCGCCGAACCGCAGTAGCCGCCGTGCGTGCTGGCGCCGCCGACGATCGGGAACGCCACCATCTGGTCCAGGTCCAGGTGCGTGATCGAGTTGATGGTGTTGATCAGCGAGACCGCGTCCGCGCCGCCCGCCTTGGCCGCGCGCGCCGGCGCGCGCACGTCGGTGATGTTGGGTGTCAGCTTGACGATCACCGGCAGCTTGCTGTGCGTCTTGCACCAGCGGGTCACCATCTCGACGTACTCTGGAACCTGCCCCACCGCCGCGCCCATGCCGCGCTCCGGCATGCCGTGCGGGCAGCCGAAATTCAGCTCGATGCCGTCGGCCCCGGTCGCTTCCACCAGCGGCAGGATGTCTGCCCACAGCTTCTCTTCGCATGGCAGCATCAGCGAGACGATGATCACCCGGTCCGGCCAATCCTTCTTGACCTGCGTGATCTCTTCAAGGTTGATCGCCAGCGAACGGTCGGTGATCAGCTCGATGTTGTTGAAACCGAGGACTTCGCGGTTCTTGCCGTAGTGCGCCGAATAGCGCGACGACACGTTGACGGCGGCGGGATCCTCGCCCAGCGTCTTCCATACGACGCCGCCCCAGCCGGCTTCAAATGCGCGCACCACGTTGTAGGCCTTGTCGGTCGGCGGCGCGGACGCCAGCCAGAACGGGTTGACCGATTTGATGCCGCAGAATTCTATGCTCAGGTCAGCCATTATGCAGCCTCCACTTTCGGTGCGTTGATGTCTTGATGAATGGCGTGCGCCGCCAGTTTGCCGTGCTGTACCGCCTGCACGGTCAGGTCCTGTCCGGGCGCCACACAGTCGCCGCCGGCGTAGATACGCGGCAGGACTGTGCGGAACTGATCGTCGACGTGGATTTTGTCACCGTCGCGTTTCAGCGTTTTCGCCAGTGGATCACTGATGCTCGTTTCGTCCATGCTCTGGCCGATGGCCTTGAAGATCGCGTCGGCCGCGATCTCGAAGGTCTCACCGGTGCCAGCCAGACGGCCGTTGATGATTGCGGTTTTCTCGAAACGCATGCCGCGCACGCGGCCCGCGTCGTCCAGCAGCACTTGCTGCGGCTGGGCCCAGGTACGCATGCGGACCTGGTTTTCTTTCGCAATGTGTTGTTCGTGTTCGGTCGCGCTCATGGCGTCGAAGCCGCGGCGATAGACCAGCGTGACCTCTTCCGCGCCGAGACGCTGGATCTGCACCGCCATGTCGATCGCCGTATTGCCGGCGCCGATGACGATGGCGCGCGACGGCAGCGGCAGCTGGCTCAGGTCATCGGCCTGGCGCAGCGCGGCGATGTAGTCGACGGCCGCCAGCAGGCCGGGGGCGTCCTCGCCGGTCAGGCCCAGCTGCTTGCTGGCGCCCAGGCCGAGGCCAAGGAACACGGCGTCGTACTGCGCGTGCAGGTCCTTCAGTTGCAGGTTGCCGCCCAAGGTCTGGCCGTGCTTGATTTCTATGCCGCCGATTTGCAGCAGGAAGTCCACTTCCTTCTGCGCGAAGTTGTCGGTCAGCTTGTACCTGGCGATGCCGTATTCATTCAGGCCGCCGGATTTTTCTTTCGCTTCGTAGATGACCACGTCGTTGCCCAGCATCGCCAGGCGGTGCGCGCACGACAGGCCCGCGGGGCCGGCGCCGACCACGGCGATCTTCTTGCCGGTCGATGCAGGGCGCTTGAACGGATGCGCTTCGAGCTTCATGTTGTCGATGGCGTAGCGCTGCAGCAGGCCGATCTTGACCGGCTGGCCTTCCGCATCGTGATTGCGCACGCAGGCGTCCTCGCACAGGATCTCGGTCGGACAGACGCGCGAGCAGCTGCCGCCGAGGATGTTCTGCTTCAGGATGCCGACGGCGGCGCCGTTGACGTTGCCGTCGTGGATATTGCGGATGAAGCTCGCAACGTCGATGTCCGATGGGCAGATGCGCGTGCACGGCGCATCGTAGCAATACAGGCAGCGCGAACTTTCAATCGCGGCCTGGCGCGCATTGAGCGCAGGCGCAAGGTCAGTGAAGTGTTTGGCCAATGATTCATTGGCTTCCTTCGGCTGGGGCATGTATTTCAGGGATTCGATCATCATACGTTTTCCTGGCTGAGAATTTGTCGTTTACTTCATCTGAGGGAATGCAAATTCCGCGCCAGCGCTTGCCGTGTTTGGCCAGCGCTGCATGACCGCCTTGTGGCGTGTATAGAAGCGCACGCCTTCCGGACCATACGCGTGATGGTCGCCGAACAGGCTGCGCTTCCAACCGCCGAAACTATTGAAGGCCATCGGCACCGGCAGCGGCACATTCACGCCCACCATGCCGACCTGGATCTGCCGCACGAATTCGCGCGCCACGCCGCCGTCGCGCGTGTAGATCGCCACGCCGTTGCCGTACTCGTTACGGTTGATCAGCTCTACCGCACTCCCCACATCGGGGGAACGCAGCATGCACAGCACCGGACCGAAAATCTCTTCCTTGTAGATCGTCATATCCGGCGTGACGTGATCGAACAAGGTACCGCCGATGAAGAAGCCTTTCTCGCGTCCGGCCACCACATGATTGCGTCCATCGACCACCAGCTTCGCCCCCTGCTCCACGCCTTCGCCAATCAAGCGCTCTATGCGCTGCTTGGCCGCGCTTGAAACGACCGGCCCCATCTCGGCATCCGACGCCATGCCGTCGCGCACTTTCAGTGCGGCGGTGCGCTTTGCCAGTGCATCGACAATCTTGTCGCCCGCGTCGCCGACCGCGACCACGACGGAAATCGCCATGCAGCGTTCGCCGGCCGAACCGTAGGCGGCGCCCATCAGCGCATCGACCGTCATTTCCATGTCGGCGTCCGGCATCACGACCATGTGATTCTTGGCGCCGCCCAAAGCCTGCACGCGCTTGCCGGCAGCGCAGCCGCGCGAGTAAATGTATTCCGCGATCGGCGTCGAGCCGACGAAGCTCACGGCCTGCACCACCGGGTGATCCAGCAGCGCATCGACCGTGACCTTGTCGCCCTGGATGACATTGAACACGCCGTCCGGCAAACCGGCCTCCTTCAGCAGCCGCGCATGCAGCAGCGACGGCGACGGATCGCGCTCGGAAGGCTTGAGGATAAAGGTGTTGCCGCATGCCAGCGCGACCGGGAACATCCACATCGGCACCATCACCGGGAAGTTGAACGGCGTGATGCCGGCCACCACACCCAGCGCCTGGCGCATCGACCAGGCATCGATGCCGCGCGAAATCTGGTCGGTGAATTCACCCTTCAGCAGCTGCGGAATGCCGACCGCGAATTCCACCATCTCGATGCCGCGCGCCACTTCGCCCTGCGCGTCGGCGAAGGTCTTGCCGTGCTCGCGCGTCAGCATCGCCGCGAATTCGTCGGTGTGCTGCTGGCACAGCTGCAGATACTTGAACAGCACGCGCGCGCGCGTCAGCGGCGGCGTCGCCGCCCACGCCGGGAAAGCCGCCTCCGCCGCGCGCACGGCGGCGTCGACTTCCTCGGTGGTGCCGAGCGCCACGCGGGCCACCGGCTCACCCATCGCGGGATTGAAGACATCGGTGTAACGGCCGCTTTGCGTATCGACTTTGACGCCGTTGATGAAATGGGTGATGGTGTCCAGATTGCTCATGATGTTCTCTCAAAGTGCGTTTAGCCCAGCAGGCTGTCCGCGTCCACATAGGTGTAGCCCAGGCCATGCGCCACCGCTTCATAGGTCACGTGGCCAAGACAGACATTCAAACCGTTCTTCAGGTGCGGATTGGCTTTCAGCGCTTTCTGCCAACCCTTGTCGGCCAGCGCTACCGCATGGCCTATCGTTGCGTTGTTCAGTGCGAAGGTCGACGTGCGGGCGACGGCGCCCGGCATGTTGGCCACGCAGTAGTGCACCACGCCGTCGACCACATAGGTCGGCTTCTCGTGCGTGGTGGCGTGCGACGTTTCAAAGCAGCCGCCCTGGTCGATCGCCACGTCCACCACCACCGCGCCCGGCTTCATGCGCGCGATCATGGCCTTCGTGACCAGCTTGGGCGCGGCGGCGCCCGGCACCAGCACGCCGCCGATCACCAGGTCCGCATCCAGCACCGCTTCCTCGATCGAGTGCGCGTTGGAATACATGGTGGCGATGCGGTTGCCGTACACCAGGTCGAGCTGGCGCAGGCGGTCGATGTTCTTGTCCAGGACCGTCACCCGGGCGCCGATGCCGACCGCCATCTGCAAGGCATTGGTGCCGACCACGCCGGCGCCGATGATGGCGATATGCCCGGGCGCCACGCCCGGCACGCCGCCCAGCAGCAGGCCCATGCCGCCCTTGGATTTCTCCAGGTGCGCGGCCCCGGCCTGGATCGACATGCGCCCCGCCACTTCGCTCATCGGCGCCAGCAGCGGCAGGCCGCCGTTGGCGCCGGTGATGGTTTCGTACGCGAGGCAAACCGCGCCGGACTTCACCAGTGCCTTGGTCTGCTCCGGATCCGGCGCCAGGTGCAGATAGGTGTACAGGATCTGCCCCTTGCGCAGCATCGCGCATTCCTGCGGCTGCGGTTCCTTCACTTTCACGATCATCTCGGCGCGCTCGAAAATCTCGGCCGCGTCTTCGATGATGGTGGCGCCGGACGCGACATACATCGCATCGCTCAAGCCGATGGCGGCGCCGGCGTTTTGTTGTACCAGTACTTGATGACCACGCAAAATGAGTTCCTTGACGCTGGCCGGGGTAAGGCCGACGCGGGACTCCTGGTTTTTGATCTCTTTTGGGACGCCTACCAGCATGGTGTTCTCCTCGGTTTTAACTCAGGTTCTTGAGTACAGTCGTCAGCTTTCCAAAAAGTTCATCGATATGTTTCTTCTCCAGCACCAGCGGCGGCGACAAGGCGATGATGTCGCCCGTCGTGCGGATCAGCAGCCCGTCGGCAAAGGCCTGCTTGAAGGCGGCGAAGGCGCGCGCGCCCGGCTTGCCCGCGATCGGCGCCAGCTCGATGCCGGCGATCAGGCCGATGGTGCGGATGTCGATCACGTGCGGCAGTCCCTTCAGCGAGTGCACGGCGTCGGCCCAGTACTCGGCCATGCCGGCCGCGTGTTCGAGGATCTTCTGTTCCTTGAACACTTCCAGCGTCGCCAGCGATGCCGCGCAGGCGACTGGGTGGCCGGAGTAGGTATAGCCGTGGAACAGTTCAATGCCGGCCGGCGCCTCCATGAAGGCGTCGTGGATGTGCTTCTTGCTGAACACCGCGCCCATCGGAATCACGCCGTTGGTCAGGCCTTTGGCGACGGTCATCATGTCCGGCTCGACGTCGAAGTAGTCGGCCGCGAACGGCGTCGTCAGGCGGCCGAAGCCGGTGATGACTTCGTCGAAGATCAGCAGGATGCCGTGCTTGGTGCACAGTTCGCGCAGGCGCTTCAGGTAGCCCTTCGGCGGTATCAGCACGCCGGTCGAACCGGCGACCGGCTCGACAATCACCGCCGCGATGGTCGAGGCGTCGTGCAGCGCGACGATGCGCTCCAGTTCATCGGCCAGCTCGGTGCCGTACTCCGGCTCGCCGCGCGTGTAGGCGTTCTTCTCAAGATTGTGCGTGTGCGGCAGGTGGTCGACGCCGGGCAGCATCACGCCGTAAGGCTTGCGGTTGCCGGCGATGCCGCCGACCGAGATGCCGCCGAAGCCGACGCCGTGGTAGCCGCGCTCGCGGCCGATCAGGCGGGTGCGGCTCGCCTCGCCGCGCGCCTTGTGGTAGGCCAGCGCGATCTTCAGTGCCGTGTCCACCGCCTCGGAGCCGGAGTTGGTGTAGAACACGTGGCCGAACTTGTGGTTGGTGTACTCCATCAGCTGCTCGGCCAGATCGAAGGCGGCCGGGTGGCCCATCTGGAAGGTCGGCGCGAAGTCCAGCTGGCCGACCATCTCGCGCACGGCGGCGACGATCTTCGGCTGCGCGTGGCCGCACGGCACGCACCACAGGCCGGCGGTGCCGTCCAGGATGCTGTTGCCGTCCACGTCCTTGTAGTACATGCCTTCCGCCGACACCAGCAGCCGGGGGTTGGCCTTGTAGTCGCGGTTATTCGTGAATGGCATCCAGAAGGACGCCATCGATTCAGGTCTGGATTCGTTCATGCACATCTCCCTGTCGGATTTTTAACGAACCGGAAAAAAAATTTACCAGTTGGCAAAATGATGATGCAATAATAGACAGCGCAACAACTATGGCACAGATACACAAATATCAAAACTGTCCAACCGTACTGGCAACAAAAACACTACAGTTTTGCTTTGCGCCGCTTATGGAGTCAAGGATGGAACAAGGGAGTCCTGTGATCGATCAAACCGACTGTCCGCCCAGCCTGGAAGGCTGGCCGGTGCTCGCTATCGAGCGCAGCAGGAAGGGCAGCCTGGTCGACCAGATCGTCGCCGCCATCAGCGCCATGGTGGGCCGGCGGGAGTTGCGCATCGGCACTAAAATGCCGTCGGTGCGGCAGTTCGCCAAGTGTAATGGCATCAGCACCTTTACAGTTGTCGAATCCTACGACCGCCTGGTGACCTTGGGATTGCTGTCCTCGCGCCGCGGTTCCGGCTACTTCGTGGCGCGCCAGGACGTGCCGGCCACGCTGCTGCCGATCGCCCTGCAGGCGACGCCGACCGCCATCGACGCCCTCACCCCCGACCTGTATTCCGGCGTCTCCGACGCGCTGCCGGTGGGCGCCGGCTGGCTGCCGCCCGAGTGGTACGGCGAGGACACCATCCTCGACGCCGTGCGCCACGCGATGCGCATCCCGGCCAACCGCCTGCGCGGCTATGGCCACCCGCTCGGCTTCCCGACGCTGCGCCAGCACATGGCGGCGACGCTGACCGACGAACTGTTCCCGGTCGAGCCGGAGCAGATCCTGCTGACCCACGGCGCCACCCACGCCTTCGACCTGATCCTGCGCACGCTGACCAAGCCGGGCGACACCGTGTTCGTCGAGGATCCCGGCTACAGCAACCTGCTGTCGCTGATACGCCACCACGGCTGCATCGCGGTCGGCATCCCGCGCGGCGAGCAAGGCCTGGATGTCGACGTATTGGCGCAACAGGCGGCGCAGCTGCAGCCCAAGCTCATGTTCGTCAACACGGTGCTGCAAAACCCGCTGGGCACCTCGCTCAGCGCGGCGCAGGCGCACCGCCTGCTCGGCCTGGCCGAGCAGTTCGACTTCTGGCTGGTGGAGGACGACATCTACCGCGAACTGGCGCCGCGCGGCGAAGCCTCGCTGGCGGCGATGGACGGCCTGCGGCGCGTGATCCGCGTCGGCAGCTTCTCCAAGACGCTGTCGCCGGTGCTGCGCGTGGGCTCGATCTGCGCCTCGGCCTCGCTGCTGCCGGAACTGCTGCGCGTGAAGATGCTGGCCGGGCTGACCACCTCCGAGATCAACGAGCGCGCCGTCTACCACGCGATCACCGCCCGCCCCTACAGGCGCATGGTGGAGAAGCTGTCGACGCAGCTGGAAGCGGGCCGCGAACGCGCCATCGACAGCCTGCGCAGCGTCGGCATGGAAGCGCTGGCGCGGCCGCGCGGCGGCATGTTCGTCAGCGCCGGCTGGAGCGCGGCGCCGACCGCCGAATGGAACGGCAAGATCATCGCCGACCAGGCGCTCAAGTCCGGCATCCTGCTGTCGCCGTGCGACTTCTTCATGCTGCGCGCGCCGGAATCGATCTGGTTCCGCTTCAACGTGGCCTACACCGACAACCCGCAACTCCTGACCTTCCTGAGACTCATATGCCGACAGCAAAACTGAACGCAGTGCCTGCGACCAAGATCAAACGGCGCGTCCTCAATCGCGACAAGCTGGAGGCGGAAATCGCCGCCGAAGCGGTGCGCGTGTTTGCCGAATGCGGCTACGAAGGCACTTCGATCGCCACCGTGGCGGAGAACGCCGGACTATCGAAGCAGAACCTGATGTACTACTTCCCCACCAAGCAGGCGCTGTACCAGCGCGTGCTGGACGAGGTGCTGGACGAATGGCTGGAGCGGATGGAGAACCTGGCCGCCGAGGAGCAGGACCCGCGCGAAGTGCTGCGCACCTACGTGCAGGCCAAGCTGAAGTTTTCGCGCGAGCAGCCGTGGGCTTCGCGCGTGTATGCGATGGAAGTGATCAGCGGCGCGCAGCTGTACGGCGCGCAGATCCAGAACCGCGTGGTGCCGCTGGTGCGCAAGGATATCGAGGTGTTCGAGAAGTGGATCAGCGAGGGCAAGATCGCGCCGATCAATGCGACGCACCTGCTGTTTGCGATCTGGGCGATGACGCAGTCCTATGCGGACTTTTCGGCCCAGATGGCGCTGGTGCTGAACCGCAAACAGCTGACCAAGAAAGACTTCGACGATGCCGAGAAGGTCATCGTCGATATGGTGCTGGCGGCGATCAGCGTGCAGCAGCCTGCTTGCGGCGACGGGCGATAAAGCCCACCAGGCCCAGGCCGCCGAGCAGCATGGCGTAGGTGTCGGCTTCCGGCACGGCGGTGACCAGGCCCTGCACTTCGGTCGAAACGAAGGCGTTGGTGGCGTTAATCTGCGTCATCGAGTTCCAGGACTTGACGATCACGGTGCCGTCGATCACGCCCTGGCCGCCGTTCACCGCGGCCTTGGGCGCCAGGATGCTGACGTTGGCGCCGGTGTTGATGTTCAGCGCGGTCGCGTCGACGAAGTTGAACAGCGTGTTGTAGTTGTCGAACGCCTGGTAGCCGCCCTGCAGCAGCGCGGTGCCGCCGGTGACGTTGACGATCAGCGTGGCGCCGGCGGCCATGCCGCTGATGTTGTAGTAGGTGCTGCCGGTCAGCCAGGAAGCGTCGACATCGATGACTTCCACCGACTTGTTGCTGCCGGTGATGTAGATGCCGCCCCATTTCTGTTCGGCGGCGCTGGTCTTGGCGATGGCCGCCAGTTCGGTCGAGGTGTTGGTCAGCCCTGCCGCCAGCTTGCTCATGTCGACCGGCGCGGTGCCGCTCTCGACAGTGTAGCCCGGCGATTTGACGCCTGCGCTCAGCGTGGCGCCGCCGGCGGCATAGATGTCGCCGTTGTAGATGTTGCCGCCGTTGTAGCTCACGCTGCCGCCGGCGATCATCGCGTAGTGGCCGTAGGCGTCCTTGTCCTTCAGGTTGGTGGTGTAATGCGAGACATCGACATTGCCGCCCGCCATGATGGCGCCTTCGACGTCGGCGCTCGGCGCGCTGAAGTTGGTGAACGAAAAGACGTTGGCGCCGCCAATGTAGCCATCCAGATTGAGCACGGCAGCCTGCGCGCCGCCCATGGAGGCGATGGCGAAGGCAACGGCGGAAACGGCGGTTTTGAAGGCAGCGCTCATCTTTAATTCCTTAAAAGCAATTTAATTTGCATTATAGTATCATGGAAAATGTGATTTGGATCATCGATACTGTTTTTTCTTACAATAAAACACAAACTTCTTTATGCCTACCTTTTCGCCACTCACGCTACACACTCCGCGCCTGGCGCTGCGTTTCGTCGAATCCGGCGACGCCGCCGCCCTGTTCCGCCTGTTCTCCGATCCGGAAGCGCTGCGCCACTGGAGCAGCACGCCGTGGCTGCACATCGCGCAGGCGGCCGAGAACATCGAACAGACGCTGAAAGCCTACGAGGACGGCAGCGCCCTGCGCCTGGCGCTGGTATTGCCGGACGGCGAACTGATCGGCACGGCCACGCTGTACGCCTTCGACCGCCGCAACCACCGCTGCGATATCGGCTACATGCTGGCGCGGCCGCACTGGGGCCGGCGCTACATGCAGGAAGCGCTGGCGACGCTGATCGGCTACGGCTTCGGCGCGCTGCAACTGCACCGCATCGAAGCCGATATCCATCCCGACAACATTGCCTCCGGCCGCATCCTGGAAGGCTTGCAATTCCGGCGGGAAGGCCATTTGCGCGAGCGCTGGTTCGTCGGCGGCGAGATCTCGGACAGCATCATCTACGGCCTGCTGCGCAGCGACTGGAGCGGCGCCATTCATCCGGCGCAATAACCGGCTATCCCCGCCAAACCGCAGTTGATCGGAATCCCCTGGGTGCGCCATCGGGGCTTTGATAAAGTGATCTCATCGCAACACGTTTTGATGGAGAGATAACATGAGCAAACTGAATACCCAGGCCGTGCTGGACCTGTTCGACGAAATCTTCCGCGCCTTCGCGCAGACGCTGCGCTACGGCGTGCGGCTGGTCGGGCGCATGTCGCCGCCGGCGCTGCTGGGCGCGGCCCTGGTGCTGGCCTTCATCTTCTCCATCCTGCCGCTGGCGCTGGTGCTGTTCGTGGTCTTCATGCTGATCAAACTCGCGGTCGGCGCCTGCGTCATCGGCAAGCGCCGCCGGCGCCTGAACCGGGAGCCTGGTCAATGAAGAAGAACCGGCTGGCCAAGGCCGGCTACGACAACGCCAAGAGCCTGCTCGACATCATCCGCGAGATAGGCGAAACCGCAGTCAGCCTGTGGTGGCGTTTCTTCGACTGGCTGGCCCAGGTCGAATGGCGCAAGCTGATGATGATCTGGCTGCTGTTGCTGATCCTCGGCCTGACGCCGCTGGGCCTGCCGAAGCAGACCGCCGCCTTCATCTTCCTGTCGTTCGGCCTGAAAGTGCTGGCCGGCGGCAAGCGCAAGGCGGAGATCGAGGCGCGCGACGCCACTTCGCACGCCGACGAGGAAGGCCTGGAGCGGCGCCTGGTCGAGGCGCGCATGGCGGCGCTGCAGGCGCAGGTCGAGCCGCACTTTTTATTCAACACGCTGGCCCTGATCGGCCAGCTGATCGAAACCGATCCACCGCAGGCGGCGCGCATCCACCAGAACCTGATCGACTACCTGCGCGCCACGCTGCCGCAGATGCGTGCCAAGGGCAGCGGCACGCTGGGCCGGCAGATCGAGATGTCGCGCGCCTACCTGGCCATCATGCAGGCGCGCATGCGCTCGCGCCTGGCGGTGTCGGTCGACGTGCCGGAGGAAATGCTGAGCGCCACCTTCCCCGTGATGATGCTGCAGATCCTGATCGAGAACGCCATCAAGCACGGACTGGAGCCGAAGATCGAAGGCGGCCGCATCGACATCCGCGCCTCGGTCGACGGCCAGATGCTGCAAGTGGACGTCATCGACGACGGCATCGGCTTTAACATCCATGCAGGCGACGGCGTCGGCCTGGCCAACGTGCGCGAGCGCCTGCGCATCCTGTACGGCAATCGCGCGCAACTGGTGATCGAAGCGCCGCTGACCGGCGGCACGCGTTCCAGCATCCGCATCCCGTACGCGCCGGATATTTTTGCCGGGAGCGCAAAATGAGCATGACCACACAGGGCGGCCAGCGCCGCGCCACCGCGCTGATCGCCGACGACGAGGAACCGATGCGCCAGCAATTGCGCAGCCGCCTGCAGGAAGCCTGGCCGGGACTGGAGATCGTGGCCGAGGCCGCCAATGGCATCGAGGCCGTGGCACTGGCGGGCCAGCATCAGCCGGACATCGTCTTCCTCGACATCCGCATGCCGGGCCTGTCCGGCATCGAAGCGGCGCGCATGTTGTTCAACCGCTGCCACCTGGTGTTCGTCACGGCCTACGACCAGTACGCGATCGAGGCGTTTGAACAGGGCGCGCTGGATTACCTGCTGAAGCCGGCCGGCGGCGAACGCCTGAAGACCACCTGCACGCGCCTGCAGGGCCTGATCGGCCAGCAGCCGTCGAATATCGAGCGCCAGCTGAGCCAGCTGTTGTCGAGCCAGGGCAAGCCGGCCGCCAAGCAGGAATACCTGCGCTGGATACAGGCCGTGGTCGGCAGCAACCTGCGCATGATCAGCACGCGCGAGGTGTTGTTTTTCCGCGCCGATGAAAAGTACACGCGCGTGCAGACCGAACAGTCGGAAGTGCTGATACGCAAGACGCTGAAGGAGCTGGCGGACGAGCTGGACCCGGACGAGTTCTGGCGCATCCACCGCTCCACTTTGGTGCGCGTGGACGCCATCGAAGAAGTCACGCGCGACCTGCGCGGGCGGCAGATGGTCAAGATCCGCAACTTCCCCGAGCAGCTGGAAGTGAGCCGTGGCCACGCGCATTTATTCCAGCAAATGTAACGCCCGACTGATTACGATCAAGATATACTGGACCTCCCCGTCCGTGCGGAACGGATGGGATGTCGAAGCGGTCAAACCTGTTCCACACCCAGACAGGGAGAGAACGATGTCCAGCATACCCAAGCAGACTCTCTGCAATGTCATCCCGTGCATACGCTACCGGGATGCGCCAGCCGCGATCGAATGGCTGTGCGATACCTTCGGCTTTGAAACCCAGCTGGTGGTGCCGAATGAAGACGGCTCCATCGCCCATGCCCAGCTCAGCTTCGGCAACGGCATGATCATGCTGGGCTCGGCGTTCGATACCGAATACGGCAGGCTGCTGAAGCAGCCTTCGGAAATCGGCGATTTCGTCACGCAAAGCTCCTACCTGGTGGTCAACAACGCGGATCTGGTGTACGGGCGCGTGCTGGAGGCCGGCGGCAAGATCCTGCTCGATATCAAGGACGAGGACTACGGCGGGCGCGGCTTCACCTGCCGCGATCCGGAGGGCCACGTCTGGAGCATCGGCACCTACGATCCGCAGACCTGAGCTTCCTACAGGCCGGCAAACCAGTTATAGCCGTGCAAGTCTTCCCAGTAGCCGCTGGTGAAGCTGTTGGAGACGGCGAGGCCGGTCAGGTGTTTCGGATTCTTGAAGCCGAGCTTGGTGGGTATGCGCAAACGCAGCGGGAAGCCGAATTCGTCCGGCAGGCTGTCGGAACCGTTGAAGCTGAACGCCAGCATGGTCTGCGGATGCAGCGCGCTGGCCATGTCGATGCTGGTGTAGTAGCCGTCGGCGCAGGTGAAGGCGACGTATTTCGCGCTGGTGTCGGCGCCGATCAGCTTGAGGAAGTGGTGCAGCGGCACGCCGGTCCACTGGCCGATGGCGCTCCAGCCTTCGATGCAGACCAGGCGCGTGATGTCCGTTCGCGGCGGCAGCGCCTTCAACTCGGCCAGCGTCCACGCTCCGGGCTTGCGCACCAGGCCGTCCACCTTGAAGCGCCAATCCCGTTCGTCGATTTCCGGCACCGACGCTTCGGAATAAAACGCGTTGAAGCGAAACGGCAGCGTCAGCTCGCTGCGCTGGAACACCGGCGCCAGCGTCTGCGGACGGAACAAGGCCGCCTGCGCCGCATCGTTGAAGCGCGACCCACGTTTCAGGGCCGCTTCGACGGTCTCGTTGCTGGTGACGTCGCAGCCCGGCAGCAGCGTCGCGGCGACGCCGCCCAGCGACAGGCGCAGCAGACGGCGGCGGCCTGGATCGACGGGTGCGCTATTGGGCGTCCAGATCTTGTTCATGATGCGCTCCGTTTCAAACCCAGCATCGCCAGCAGCAAGCGCGGCGACGACAACGCCAGGCAGATGTGGCCGCCGGCGAACGTCGCCAGCAAGGCCATGCAGATGAAATGCGCCTGGCGCGCCATCTGGTAGCCGCCGAAAGCCTGCGTCAGCAACTGCAGCTGCACCGGTTTCCAGATCGACAGGCCGGACAGGATGATCAGTACCAGCAGGGCCAGCACGCCGAGATAGGCGATCTTCTGTACGCGGCTGCGACCAGCGCCCGGCGACAGATACATGCGCCGCAGCCGACCGGTCGCCACCAGCAGCGTCAATGCGACGATGCCGTTCGCAGCCAACAGCCACATGCCGGCGAAATGCCACAGCAAGGCGCCGGGCAAGCTGCCGCCCAGCGTCAGGTAGCTAGCAAAGCCATCGATCCAGAACGGGTCGGCGTTATAGATCTGCCAACCGCTGGCCAGCATCACCGCGAAGACGGCGGCATTGGTCCAGTGGCACAGGCGTACCCATAACGGCGGGGCGTCCGTCGTTCCGGGCGCGGCGCCAGGCGATGCCGTGGTCGATGCGGTCGTCATGCGGCAGCCTGCGTCAGATCGGCGGCAGGAAGCCGTCGCGGCCCACCAGCACGGCATTGGCGTTGGTGGAACCATCGGCGGCCTGTGCGCCGATCACCAGCACCTTGGCGCCGACCACGATCAGCTCGCGCTTGCCCGGCACGAACTGGCCATACACGGTGGCGCTGTCCAGCACCACTTGCTGCGTCTTGCCGCCGAAGCGCATTTCCAGCTCGGTCGCGCTGGCCTTCTTGGTGACCTTGGCAACGGTGGCGTTGGTCATCGTGCTACGGTCGCCCTTATCCCAAGGGAAGTGGCCTTCGTTCATGCCGCGCGCCGGCTCCGGGAACACCATCACGCCCAGCGCGCGCACCTTGCCTTCCGGCGCCGGCGCGGCGGCCACGCCCAGATAACTGTTTTCCTGGACCGCCGCGATGCTGCTGCGCGACACGTCCAGCACCTGCGCCTGCTCCGCCAGCTTGACGACGGTCTTGACGCCCTTGCGGTCGGTGACGGTCAGTTCGCTGGCGCTGACGGCGGTGACTTCGCCGCGCAGGTGGACCTGGCGGTCGGCGGCAAAGCCGGCGGTGGCGGTGAAGAAAGCGGCGCCGGCGATCAGTACTTTGAGCATTTTCATGGTGAATCCTTGAATGGAGGTTCCGGGTGGAACAGGAGCCAGCACTATGCGCCGCCGATGCGGCGGCGGCTATCGGTCAAACAACCGATGCCTGCGATACGCCGGTATCGCTATAATCCACCCATGTATCCAGAGACCACCGCATCCATCTCGGACGCCATGCACACGCTGGCCTATATCGGCGACTTGAGCATGGGGCAGCCGACCGACCATTCACTGCGCACGGCATGGCTGGCGGCGCGCATCGCCGAGGCGAGCGGATGCCAGGGCGCCGACGTCGCCGCCGTCCAGCAGGTCGCGCTGTTGCGCTGGTCCGGCTGCACGGCCAACGCCCCGGATTTCAGCGCCCTGGTCGGCGACGATGTGAGCGCGCGCGCGAAGATGCTGTCGCAGAATCCCGACGATCCATCCTTTGCCCGCATCGGCGAATTGATATGGGCCGAGATACAGCCGTTATCGCAGATTCATTGCGAGGTATCGGGCGACATCGCCTGCATGCTGCGGGTGCCGGCCCATGTCGAACACGCCCTGCGCGCCATCTTCGCCACCTATGACGGAGCCGGTCCGAATCATTCGGGGCAAGGCGCCGTGCCGGACAGCGTCTACATGGTGGCCATCGCCAGCGATATCGAGATTCTCAGCCGCGAGCAGGGACTGCCGCGCGCGTTGCAAGCCATCGCGCTCAAGAGCGGCAGGTTCTATCCGCCGGAACTCGCCGCTATCGTACCGCCGCATGCGGCGGAATGGCTGGAGGTCCTGGACCGCGACGAAGCGTGGCGGGCGTCGCTGGCCCTCGGCGCCTTCGCCGGCAGCGACGCGGTGCCGCTGGAGTTGCTGGCCGATGTCATCGACCTGAAGCTGCCCTGGATGACGGGCTATTCGCGCCAGGTCGCGGAAACGGCGCACGGTGCCGCGGTCCTCATGGAACTTGGGGCCGAGGCCCAACTGCGCTGCTATCGCGCGGCGCTGGTGCACGGCATCGGCCGCGCCGCCGTGCCGAACTCGGTATGGAACGCGACTGGCCGGCTGTCCGCCGCCGCGCGCGAGCAATTGCGGCTGGCGCCTTACTGGACCAGCCGCGCCACCGCGCGCATCGGCGCACTGTCCGGCGACGCGGACATCGGCTCCTACGTGGGCGAACGGCTCGATGGCAGCGGCGCCTTCCGCGCCTGCGCCGGCACGGCGATACCGGCCGAAGGAAAAATCGTCGCCGCTGCGGCGGCCTGGGTCGCGTTGCGGTCGATGCGCCCGTGGCGGGCGGCGATGACGGCCGATGAAGCCCGCGCGCTGCTGGAGGCGGAAGCCGCGTCCGGCCGTTTCGACATCGCCGCCGTGCGCGCTGTCAGCGGCAGCGTCAGGCCATCGCCCGCCGATACGCAGGAGAAGATCCTGCTGACCGAGCGCGAGATCGACGTCTTCAGGGGTATCAGCCTCGGGCTGACCAACAAGGAAGTGGCGCGCGCGCTGGCAATCAGTCCCAGCACCGTGCGCACGCACGTGGAAAACGTCTTCCGCAAGCTAGGCTGCACTTCCCGTGCCGCCGCGACGCTCAAGGCGTCGACCTTGCGGCTGCTTTGATTCAGGCCAGCGCGGCGACCAGCGCGGCGTCGGCGACTTGCGTGGGGCGGATGCGGATGATGCTGCGGTACAGCGGCGGCATGGCGGCGCAGATGGCGGCCAGTTCCGCTTCCGGCAGCGCCGGCAGCACGTACTGGAATTGCGTGGGATTCTTCAGCGGCAGCGGGCCTTCCATCGTCGAGCCGTAGGCGCCGAGATTCATGAAGCTGACCGCGCTGTCGTCCGGTCCATGGGCAAAGACAAAGGTGCCGTCCTTCGGATGGCCCAGGTACTGGCGCACGTCATCCTGCTGCGCCGGCGTGGCGCCGCACATCAGTTTGTAGCGCAGTTGCGCATAGGCGCGCGTGGTTTCCATGAAGGCGCTGCGGATGCCCGACTGCGTCATCCGGCCCGGCATGCACAGCAACAGGTTGCCGAAGGAATCCAGCAAGGCCACCGCATCGCCCGCCCCGCCATGTTCGCGGTCGCGCGCCATCGCTTGCAGCAGGAACGGCGCGAGGCCGGCGTCCGGCTGATGCGGCGCGCAGCGCCAGGCCAACGCGTCGGGATACAGCTGCTTGAGCGCGCGCACGATGGCGTGATCCGGCGCCAGCCCGGCGGGATCCTTCAGCAACTCCTGCGGCAGGTCGGTATTGAACAGCTCCATCACTTCGGCCGACGTGGCCTCGAACACCAGCGAGCATAAGGCTTGCGTCGGTTCGGCGATGGTCTTCCCGATGAAGAAGGACTTCGGCGCCGCGCCGCTGCCGGCACGCGAATACAGCGAGGAGCCCAGCACCGCCGGGTAGCTGAAGCTGTCCGCGGCCTGTACGCGCAGCGGCTCCGGTAGCGCGTCGAAGGTCGCGCTCTCGTCGAAATTGATGCCCGCGTTCTTGTCCGGCGCCGCCACCACCACGTTGAAGCCGCCGGCCAGGATCGCACCGCTGCACATGCAGCAGGGGTCGAGCGAGGTGACGATGGTGATGTCTTCCGGCGCGGGCAGTTCGCGGCCCTTGGCGCGTTCGGCGTAGTACCAGTCGATCAACTGGCGTTCGCCGTGCGCGGTCGGATCGAAGATCAGGCCTTCCTTGATGACGTTGTTGTGCAGCGACTGCAGCACGTTGCCGTACTGGTCGAGCATCAGCCCGCCGACACCGAAGGTGCCCTGCGTCTTGGCGGCGATCGCCTCGGCCGCCGCTATCGCTACCGCCGCCTGCACATCAATTGTCTTCTTGAAGGCCAAGGTGCTTACTTCTTCAGGTCCGCGCCGCCGAAGGCGTTCGGCAGTTGCGCCGCTGCGGTGGTCTCGTAGATGTCGCCCTTGAGATTGGTCAGCAACACCGGCAGCTCGTTACCGCCCAATTCCAGGATCACCTGGCGGCAGGCGCCGCAAGGAGCGATAGGGCCATCGGTTTCGCCGATCACGACCAGCTGGTCGAAATCGCCCGGCTTGTAGCCGTGCGCGAAGGCGCTGAAGAAGGCGGTGCGTTCGGCGCAGTTGCACAGGCCGTAGGAAGCGTTTTCCACGTTACAGCCGTGGAAGACCTTGCCGTCGTTGGTCAGCAGCGCGGCGCCGACCTTGAAGTTGGAGTACGGCGTGTACGCCTTCAGGCGCGCGGCGGCGGCTTCGGCGATCAGTTCTTGTTTGTTCATTTCAGTATCCTTCGATCCGTCATTACCGCGCAGGCGGGAATGACGGCGGTAGCGTCAGGGACGGATCGTGCGGTAGATGACAGGGTTCGCGGCTGGTGCGACGCCGGCGATCTGGTAGGCCGCCTGGATTTCGCGGATGGCCTGCTCGGCCGCTTCCTGCGTGCGCGCATGGACCATCGCCAGCGGCTGGCCGGCTTCGATCTTGTCGCCCAGGCCAACCAGGTCGGTCAGGCCGACGGCGAAGTCGATCGGGTCGGCGGCGCGGCGGCGGCCGCCGCCCAGCGACACCACGGCCAGGCCGATGTCGCGGCAGTTGGCGGTGGCGGCGTAACCAGAGCTCAGCGCAGGCGCCGGCACGATGATCGGCGAACGCTCCAGGTACTTGTCCGGATTGTCCATCAGGTCGGCCGGGCCGCCCAGCGCCACGACCATGCGCGAGAAGCGCTCGGCCGCTTCGCCGCTGTCCAGCGATGCCTGCAGCTTGGCGCGCGCCTCGGTTTCGTCGGCCGCCAGTTTGCCCAGCACCAGCATCTCGGCGCACAGCGCCATCGTCACTTCGTGCAGGCGCGCAGGACGCGACTTGCCGGTCAGGTAATCCATCGCGCCGCGTACTTCCAGCGCATTGCCGGCGTAAGGCGCCAGCGATTCGTTCATATCGGTCAGGATGGCCGAGGTCATCATGCCGGCGCCGTTGCCGACCTTGACGATGCTGTCCGCCAGTTCGACCGATTTGTCGTAGGTCGGCATGAAGGCGCCGCTGCCCACTTTAACGTCCATCGCCAGCGCATCCAGGCCGGCCGACAGCTTTTTCGACAGGATGGAGCCGGTGATCATGGCGACCGATTCCACCGTGGCGGTGACATCGCGCACGCCGTAGAAGATCTTGTCCGACGGCGCCAGCGACGCGGTCTGGCCGATGATGGCGACGCCGACTTCCTTGACCACCTTGCGGAACTGCTCGTTGGTCGGCACGGTGGTGTAGCCGGGGATGGAGTCGAACTTGTCCAGCGTGCCGCCGGTGTGGCCCAGGCCGCGGCCGGAGATCATCGGCACGAAGCCGCCGCAGGCCGCGACCATAGGGCCGAGCAGCAGCGAGACCACATCGCCGACACCGCCGGTGGAGTGCTTGTCGACCACCGGGCCTGGCAGGTCCAGCGAGCGCCAGTCCAGCACTTCGCCGGAGTCGCGCATGGCCAGGGTGAAGGCGACGCGTTCGTCCATGGTCATGTCGTTGAAGAAGACGGCCATCGCCAGCGCGGCGATCTGGCCTTCGGTGACGCGGTTGGAGGTGATGCCGCCGACGAAGAACTGGATCTCTTCGGCCGACAGGACGCCGCCGTCACGCTTCTTGCGTATGATCTCTTGAGGTAAAAACATGCGATTCTCCGCTTAAAATTGTTGGGTGTTGAAAGCACAAAGGCGGGTCCGCAGACCCGCCCGTGGTGTAAGAGCTATTCTTTAAACGCCGTAAGGAATCCAGACATTTTTCACTTGCGAGGCGTGCGCCAGTACCGCGCGGCCGCCGCTTTGCGCCGTGCTGTGCCAGTCGCGGCCTTTCGCGCCGCCGACCCAGGTGCGCTTCAGCGATGCGGCCGACAGGCGCTCCACCTCGGCACAACCTTCAGCCGAACCGTCATGACGCCATACCGCATCGATATCAGAGTGCGATGCCAGCGTGCGCGCCAGTTCGTCCGCCGAGCCGGTGACGATGTTGACCACGCCATCCGGCAGGTCCGAGGTATCGAACACCTGATACAGGTCGGTGGCCGACAGCGGATGCGCTTCCGACGGCACCACCACCACGCGGTTGCCCAGCGCGATCGCAGGCGCCACCAGCGAGATGAAGCCCAGCAGCGGCGACTCGTTCGGGCAGACGATGCCGATCACGCCGACCGGCTCATTCAGCGCCACGGTGATGCCGTGCATCGGCGGCTGGTGCGCCAGGCCGTCGTACTTGTCGGCCCAGGCCGCGTAGTAGAACAGGCGCTCGATCGAAGCCTGTACTTCCTTCTCAGCGTTCTTCGAACCGGTCATCGCGGCGATGCGCGCAGCGAATTCCTCGCCGCGCGCGGCCAGGTTTTCAGCGATGTAGTACAGCACTTGGGCGCGGTTGTGCGACGTGGCTTTCGCCCAGCCGCCGGCCTTGTGGGCCGCTTCGACCGCGTTGCGGATGTCCTTGCGGTTGCCTTCGCCGACCTCGCCGATGAAGGAGCCGTCGGCACCATGGATCGCACGGCTGTAGGCGCCGTCGGGGCGTGCCTGCTTGCCGCCGATGTACAGCTTGGCGGTGCGGTCGATGGCGAAGGCGCCGCCGGCGACAGGTGCGGCCGCCTTGGCTTTGGCCTTGGCTTCCACCACCGGCGCCGCAGGACGCGCGTCTTCCGACTTGGCGGTCAGGTATTCGTACATGCCTTCGCGGCCGCCTTCACGGCCGAAGCCGGATTCGCGGTAGCCGCCGAAGCCGCAAGCGGCGTCGAACTGGTTGGCGGTGTTAATCCACACCACACCCGATTTGATCTGCGGCGCGACGTCCAGCGCCAGCGAGATGTTCTCGGTCCACACGCAAGCGGCCAGGCCGTAGACGGTGTTGTTCGCCAGTTGCACGGCTTCCGGCGGAGTGCGGAAGCTCATCGCAACCAGCACCGGGCCGAAGATCTCGGCCTGCGCCACGGCGGCCGAAGTCGATGCGCCGGTGATCAGCGTTGGCCGGAACCACGAGCCGTTGGCCGGGATCTCGCATGCAGGCTGGTACACGGTGCAGCCTTCGGCGCGGGCCGACTCCACCAGGCCGGCGATGCGCTGCTGCTGCACCGGGTCGACCAGGGCGCCGATGTCCATCGACTTGTCCAGCGGCGAACCGAGGGTCAGCTTGTCCATGCGGGCGCGCAGCTTGGCCAGGAACTTGTCCTGCACCGACTCCTGCACCAGCAGGCGCGAACCGGCGCAGCATACCTGTCCCTGGTTGAACCAGATCGAATCGACCAGGCCTTCGACGGCGGCGTCCAGGTCGGCGTCGTCGAAGACGATGAACGGCGACTTGCCGCCCAGTTCCAGCGACAGCTTCTTGCCGCTGCCGGCGGTGGCGATGCGGATCAGGCGGCCTACTTCGGTCGAACCGGTAAAGGCCAGCTTGTCGATGCCCGCGTGGTTGACGATGGCTTCGCCGACGCGGCCATCGCCGGTGACGATGTTCACAACGCCGGCCGGCACGCCGGCCTGCACACAGATCTCGGCGAACAGCATCGCGGTCAGCGAGGTGAACTCGGCCGGTTTGAAGACGATGGTGTTACCGGCCGCCATGGCCGGTGCGATTTTCCACGACAGCATCAACAGCGGGAAATTCCACGGCACGATCTGGCCGACCACGCCGACGGCGCGGTAGTCCGCGAATTCTTCGGCCTGCAGCTGCGCCCAGCCTGCGTGGTAGTAGAAGTGACGCGCCACCAGCGGCAAGTCGATGTCGCGGGTTTCGCGGATGGTCTTGCCGTTGTCCAGCGTCTCCAGCACGGCGAACAGGCGCGCGTGCTTCTGCATCAGACGGGCCAGCGAGTACATGATCTTGGCGCGGCCATGGCCGCCCAGTGCCTGCCAGCCCGGCTGCGCGGCGCGCGCGGCGGCCACGGCGCGGTCGACATCGCTGCCGGTCGCTTGCGTCAGGTCGGCCAGCTTGGCGGCATCGGCCGGATTGGTCGAGGCGAACAACTCGCCCGGCTCGCTCCACTGGTTGTCGATGAACAAACCGAATTTGCGGCCGTGCTGCTCCAGCCACGCTTGCGCTTCTTTCGTGCTCTCCGGTGCTGGGCCGTATTCCATGGTATTCAGGATCTCTTTGATTGATGGCATGACGTATTCCGTTCTTATGGTTGCGCGTGGCGGTGAGCGGCCGAGTAGTTACCGGTCACATAGTGCTCAAGCTGGCGTTCGATGTCGGTCAGCAGGCTGGATGCGCCGATGCGGAACAGGTGCGGCTCCAGCCACTCGTTGCCCAGTTCTTCCTTCATCAGCGTCAGGTACTGCAGCGCGGCCTTGGCCGTGCCGACGCCGCCCGCAGGCTTGTAGCCGATCTTGAAGCCGGTCTGCTCGTGATACTCGCGAATCGCGCGCACCATCGTCAGCGACACCGGGATCGTGGCGTTGACCGGCTCCTTGCCGGTCGAGGTCTTGATGAAGTCAGCGCCGGCCATCATGCACACCCATGACGCCTTGGCGACGTTTTCCAGCGTGACCAGTTCACCGGTCGCCAGGATGGCCTTGACGTGCGCTTCGCCGCAAGCCTTGCGGTAGGCGACCATCTCGTCGTACAGCGCTTGCCAGTTGCCCGTCAGGACGTGCTGGCGGGTGATGACGATATCGATCTCGGTCGCGCCCGCGGCCACCGACAATTCAATCTCGCGCACCTTGGTTTCCATGCTGGTCAGGCCGGCCGGGAAGCCGGTCGACACGGCGGCGATCGGCAAACGGCCTTGCAGCACCTGCACCGCCGGCTTGATCATCTCGTGGTACACGCAGACGGCGCCGGTGGTCAGCGTCACATCCTGCAGGCCCAAGGCCTCGACCAGGTCCGAACGCAGCGGACGCATGGCCTTCATGCACAGGCGCTCGACGCGGCCCGGCGTGTCGTCGCCGGACAGCGTGGTCAGGTCGATCAGGCCGATGGCCTTGACCAGCCAGGCGGCCTGGAATTCCTTCTTGACCGTGCGGCGGTTCGCCAGGCTGGCGGCGCGGCGGTCGGCCGCGCTCTTGTTGATGTGGATGTGGTTGATCCAGCCCAGGTCCAGCGGGACCGCTTCGTTGCGCTTGAAATCGGTGACGATGCTCATAACAGATTGCTTCCGTGGGAAAGTGGTTTGACGCCGAGGTGATGGGCCAGGGTCTGGCCGATGTCGGAAAAGGTTTCGGAGATCGGCAGCTGCTGCGCTTTCACGCCGGGGCCGAAGAAGATCATCGGGATGTGCTCGCGGGTGTGGTCGGAGCCCGGCCAGGTCGGGTCGCAGCCATGGTCGGCGGTGATGACCACCAGGTCGCCCTCTTTCAGCTTGCCGATGAACTCGGGCAGGCGCGCATCCATCTCGTGCAGCGCGTTCGAGTAGCCGGTGACATCGCGGCGATGACCGAAGGCCTGGTCGAAGTCGACGAAGTTGACGAAGGTCAGCGACTTGTCGCCGGCCTGGTCGGCCACCTGCAGCAGCGCGTCGAACAGCGCCATATTGTCCTTGCCTTTGACCAGGCGCGAGACGCCTTGCGTGGCGAAGATGTCGCTGATCTTGCCCAGCGCGATCACTTCGCCGCCGTCGTTCTTGACGTGGTCCAGCAGCGTCGGCGCCGGCGGCGCGACCGCGTAGTCGTGACGGTTGGTGGTGCGGGTGTAGTTGCCGTTGGCGCCGACGAACGGACGCGCGATCACGCGGCCGATGTTGTACGGCTCGACCAGCTTGAAGGCGATCTCGCACACTTCATACAGGCGCTCCAGGCCGAACGATTCCTCGTGCGCGGCGATCTGCAGCACCGAGTCGGCCGAAGTGTAGATAATCAGCTTGCCGGTGGCGACATGCTCGTCGCCGTGCTTGTTGATGATCTCCGTGCCCGATGCGTGGCAGTCGCCTAGGAAGCCCGGCACGCCGGACAGTTCCTGCAGCTTGGCGGTCAGCTCGGCCGGGAACGACGGCACCGTTTTCGGGAAGTAGCCCCAGTCGAATTCCACCGGCACGCCGGCGATTTCCCAGTGGCCGGACTGCGTGTCCTTGCCGGTCGAACGTTCGCGCGCGGCACCGTAGGCGGCGCTGAAACCTTCGCGC
This sequence comes from Duganella sp. CT11-25, assembly GCF_047302815.1. Classification (NCBI taxonomy): domain Bacteria; kingdom Pseudomonadati; phylum Pseudomonadota; class Betaproteobacteria; order Burkholderiales; family Oxalobacteraceae; genus Duganella; species Duganella sp. CT11-25. Next base: position 5,689,802 of record NZ_JBKBFD010000001.1, on the reverse strand, counting down.
TGCTCGAAGCCGGCGGCCCACTGGCCGCTGGCGGTATGGGCGGCAGCGGCCAGGCCCAGTTTTTCCATGGTCGGCAGCGACATCGGCTTGCCGCTCTTGGCGGCCCACTCGGCGATGTGGCCGAAGGTGTTGGCGCCGACGTCGTTGTACTTGGCGGCGTCGGGCGTGGCGCCGAGGCCGAAGGAGTCAAGCAAGAGGATAAATGCGCGTTTCATGTCTATCTCCGAGACTATGCTCCGTCGTTCCCGCCTGCGCGGGAATGACGCGTTAAAAGCAAAGGGGCGGACCAGCCGCCCCTCGGGAATCTTACGCCTGCGGCGTTTTGGCCACGTTGGCCAGGAAGCCCAGGATCACTTCAATCAGCGAGGTCGCTGCGACGGCCGCGTACTTCAGGGTCTGCTCATGCGACAGCGGGAACGGCGACAGGCCTTCGGCCAGGTTGGTGATGGCGGACACGCCGACCACCTTCAGGCCGCAGTGGCGGGCCGACACGACTTCCGGCACCACCGACATGCCGACCACGTCGGCGCCCAGCGTCTTGAAGGCGCGGATTTCGGCAGGGGTCTCGAAGTTCGGACCGGCGTAGGCGATGTACACGCCTTCGTGCAGCGGCACGTTCTTCTCTTTGGCGGAGGCTTGCAGCAGCGCGCGCAGGTCGGCGTCGTAGGCGTTGGCCATGCTGAAGAAGCGCGGACCGAAACGCTCGTCGTTCGGGCCCATCATCGGGGTACCCGGCAGGAAGTTGATATGGTCGGTCAGCGCCACCAGCGAACCGGCGTCGACTTCGGTGCGCAGCGAACCTGCGGCGTTGGTCACGAACAGCATTTCGCAGCCCAGCAGCTTCATGGTGCGCACGGCGCTGGTCATCACGCCCAGGCCGTAGCCTTCGTAGACGTGGCCGCGGCCCTTCATGCACACCACCTGCACGCCCGACAGCGTGCCGACCACCAGTTCGCCGGCATGGCCGTGCACGGTGGAGATCGGGAAGCCCGGCAGTTCGTTGAAGCTGATGGTGACCGCGTCGGTCATCTGTTCCGCCAGCACGCCAAGGCCGGAACCGAGAATCATCGCGACGCGCGGCTTGAAGCCGGCAGGGATACGGGCGCGAATGATGTCAGCTGCCTGGAATGGGGAATTATTAGACATGGATATCCTCTGTTTTTCTGTTGTGGCTGGGGAAGCTGACACTATGCATCATCGTCCATATGTATGGCAAATACCATTTTTCTTCAGCATTTATACAAAAACCGTATAAATCAGGGGTATTATAAATCCAGACAAACTTAGCTGCAGCGCGCTGTTGACTCCGTTGTTGACCACCAAAGAACAAATGTTTATCATGACGAACAATTGTTTTCAAGGGCACTATCGTGACCGACTCGTCTAAAAAGGAACAGCTCTACCAGCTGATCCGCGCCAACCCCTTCATCTCCCAGCAGGACCTGGCGGTGGAACTGCGCCTGTCGCGTTCCGCCGTGGCCGGCCATATCGCCGGCCTGATACGCGAACGCCGCCTGCTGGGCCGCGCCTACGTGCTGCCGGACAAGCGTCCCGTCATGTGCATCGGCGCCGCCAACCTGGACCGCAAGCTGCGCACCATCGCCGCCATGCAGCTGGGCACCTCCAATCCCGCCACCGCCGAGGAAGTCTATGGCGGCGTGGCGCGCAACATCGCCGAGAACCTGGCCCGCCTGAACCTGCCGACCGCGCTGCTGACGGCCGTCGGCGACGACAGCGCCGGCCGCACCCTGCAGGACCACGCCGAAGGCGCCGGCATCGACACGCGCGGCAGCCTCAAGCTGCCGGACACCGCCACCGGCACCTACACCGCCATCCTCGACGCCCACGGCGAAATGGTGGTGGCGCTGGCCGACATGGCGCTGTACGACCGCATCACGCCCGAGTTCCTGGCCAGCCGCCAGCCGCAGCGCTCGGCCGCCGCCATGACCGTGGCCGACCTGAACCTGCCGGCCGACAGCATCGCCGCCCTGCTGGCCGGCGCCCATGCCGACAACGTGCCGCTGATCATCGTCGCCGTCTCGCAGCCGAAGATGGCGCGCCTGCCGGCCGACCTGTCCGGCCTGCGCCTGCTGATCCTGAATCGCGGCGAACTGGAAACCCGCGCCGGCCGCGCATTGCCGACCGAAGCCGACGTGCGCGCCGCCTGCCGCGAGGTGCAGGCCCAGGGCGCGCGGGACGTCATCGTCACCTGCGGCAGCCAGGGCGTGTTCCACACCAGGGACGGCGAGCTGGTATGGCTGGCCGCGCACCAGGTGGAAGTGGTCGACGTCACCGGCGCCGGCGACGCCTTCTCGGCCGCCGTCTGCTGGTCGCTGTACCAGGGCAGCGCCGACCTGACGCTGGCCTGCCGCCGTGGCCTGAAGGTCGCCGCGATGACGCTGGAAACCCCCGACACCGTCTCCCCGATGCTGGCCGCCGACGTGCTCGACGAGATCCACGACTTCGACATGACGCAGCCATTCAACATGCCGCTCTTCCCCATCAAAGGATAACCACCATGCACCAATACCTGCTCTTTTCGCCCGAAGTGGCGGCCGCCCGCAGCGCCGGCAAACCCATCGTCGCGCTGGAGTCGACCATCATCTCGCATGGCATGCCGTATCCGCAAAACGTGCAAATGGCGCGTGAAGTCGAACAGCTGATCCGCGACGGCGGCGCCGTGCCGGCCACCATCGCCATCATCGGCGGCAAGATCTGCATCGGCCTGTCGGAACAGCAGCTGGAACTGCTGGCCACCTCGCCGGACGCCATGAAGGTCAGCCGCCGCGACCTGGCCTATGTGCTCTCGCAAGGCAAACTGGGCGCGACCACCGTGGCCGCCACCATGATCTGCGCCGAGCTGGCCGGCATCCAGGTGTTCGTCACCGGCGGCATCGGCGGCGTGCACCGCGGCGCCGAGACCAGCTTCGACATCTCGGCCGACCTGCAGGAACTGGCGCAGACCTCGGTGGCGGTGGTGTGCGCCGGCGTCAAGTCCATCCTCGACATCGGCCTGACGCTGGAATACCTGGAAACCTTCGGCGTGCCGGTGGTCAGCGTCGGCCAGCGCGGCTTCCCGGCTTTCTTCACCCGCGAGAGCGGCTTCAACGCCGACTTCCAGCTCGACACGCCGGCCGAGCAGGCCGCCTTCATCCAGGCCAAGTGGCAGCTGGGTCTCAAGGGCGGCGTGGTGGTCGGCAATCCGGTGCCGGCCGCCGACGCCATGCCGAAGGCGGAGATCGACGCCATCACCGCCCAGGCGCTGCAGGAAGCCGATGACCAGGGCGTCACCGGCAAGAACGTCACGCCGTTCCTGCTCGGCCGCATCAAGCAGCTGACCGAGGGCCGCAGCCTTGCCACCAACATCGCCCTGGTGAAAAACAACGCGCGCTGCGGGGCCGCGCTGGCCGTCGCCATGCAGCCGCACCCAACCTCGCACTAACCGAACCAAGCCGCCGCCATGTCCATCGACCTGAAACAACTAAAGTACTTCCTCGCCGTCGCAGAAGAAAAGAGTTTCAGCCGTGCCGCCGAGCGGCTGCACATTTCGCAGCCGCCGCTCAGCCAGCAGATCATGAAGCTGGAGGCGGAACTGGGCGTCAAGCTGTTCGCCCGCACCACCCGCACCTTCGAGTTGACGGTGGCCGGCAAGGCGCTGATGAACGAGGCGTCCGAGCTGCTGGCGAAGATGCGCATGACCATCGACACCATCCGCCAGATCGACCGCGGCGAGGTGGGCCGGCTGCGGGTGGGCATCGTCGGCTCGGCGATGTGGGGGCCGATCCCGAGCCTGCTGGAAGAGTTCCAGACCAAGTTCCCGCGCGTGACGTGGACGCTGCACGAGCTGGGACCGACGCTGCAATATGAAGCGCTGCGCGCCAAGCAGGTCGACGTCGGCTTCTGGCGCGAGCCCAGGCTGGACGAGGACGACCTGAGGAACGACAACCTGCGCCAGGAACTGTGCTTCCGCGAAGACGTGTGCGTGGCCATCAACGAGCACCACCCGCTGGCCAAGCAGGAAGCGATCGAACTGATGGACATCGCCGACGAGCCGATGCTGACGCTGGCGCTGGACAAGTCCTCGTTCCCGCGCTACCTGATCCAGTGCTGCGTGAAAGCCGGCTTCCAGCCGACCATCTTCCAGGAAGCGTCGGAGCCGCAGACGCTGCTGGCGATGGTGGGCGCGGGGCTGGGCGTGGCGCTGCTGCCCGAGACCACCAGCCGTATCGGCTGGCCTGGCGTGGTGTTCCTGCCGATCCGCAGCAACCCGCCGTCGGCCAACCTGTACATCACCTACACCACGCTGGACGATGCGCCGGTGGTGCGGGCCTTCCTCAATATATTGAATCCGCCGGCGCGCGGCGACTGACCGCCACTAGTGGGTCAGCCCACCCGCCTCGCGCACATCGACGGTGTGCGCGAGCGTGGTGCGGATCGCGATGCGCAATCCCTCCACCATGTCTTCCAGCTTCATGCTGGCGAAACCCGGGTGCGCGGCCGCTTGCTGCGGCAGGTAGGGGATATGGATAAAGCCGGCGCGCATGGTGGTGCCCCACTCGTGCGCCTGGTGCATCAGCCCATAGAACACGTGGTTGCACACGAAGGTGCCGGCCGTCTGCGACACCGACGCCGGCAGGCCCGCTTCGCGCAGCGCGTGCACGATGGCCTTGATCGGCAGCGTCGAGAAGTATGCGGCCGGGCCGCTGTTGACGATGGGCTGGTCGACGATCTGGCGCATCTGGTTGTCGGCAATCGGCGCGTCGTCGATATTGATGGCGATGCGTTCCACCGACAGGTCCGGACGGCCGCCGGCCTGGCCGACCGCGATGACGATACTCGGCTGCAGCTCCTCCACTGCCTGGTGCATGACCTTGTTCGCGTGCCCGAACACGCACGGCAGCAGCCGCGCATGCACCACGAAGTCGCCTTCGTGCCAGTCTTGCAGGCTACGCACCGCTTCCCATGAGGGATTGATGGTCTCCTGGTTGAAGGGTTCGAAGCCCGTCAACAATATTATCTTTTTCATCTTTACTCCGTGCTTTACTGCGTGGGCATTACTCTACTCCAACTAATTAAATCTCACAGGTTCATCAGAAAATAAAGAAGTGCAATATTAGCAAGCAGCAGCGGCAGCGCGGTCGGTATCTGTATCTTCACCACGGCGTTCTTGTCGGGCAGCTCCAGCAGCGCGGCCGGCACGATGTTGAAGTTGGCCGCCATCGGCGTCATCAGGGTGCCGCAGTAGGCGCTGAACATGCCGATCGCCGCCATCACCGCCGGATTCGCATGGTAGACGCCGACCAGCACCGGGATGCCGACGCCGCCCGCCATCACCGGGAAGGCCGCGAAGCCATTGCCCATGATGACGGTGAACAGCGCCATGCCGATGCAGAACACGGCCACCGCCACCAGGCGGATGTCGAGGTTGATGTAGGAGGTGACCACGTGCGCGACCGCCTTGCCCATGCCGGCCTCGGTGAACAGCAGGCCCAGCACCGCCAGCATGTGCGGCAGCACCACCGCCCAGCCCAGGTGATCGACCAGCCGCCGCGATTCGCGCATCGCCTGCAGCGGCGTCGAGCGGGTCAGCCAGCAGGCGGTGGCGACCGCGAACAGCGAGCCGCAGCCCAGGCTGACCAGCGTGGCGTTCTTCGGATCGAGCAGGAACAGGCCGTCGAACCGCACGTCCTTGAGCAAGGTGGAGCCGATCACCGTCGTAACGGGAATCAGCAGCGCCGGTATCAGCAGCCGGTGGCCGAGCCGCTGCGCGCTGTCGCGCCGCTGCTCCTGCGAGCGGTCGCCGTAGCGGCCCAGCGTGACGCCGCCGAAGCCGGCGATCAATCCCATCACCACCATCAGCAGGCCGGCGGCGACCGGCGGCAGATGCTCGCCGGCCAGGTAGACCACCGCGTACAGCGTCCAGAAAAGCGCGCTGGAATAGCGCCGTGGATTATGCCGGTCGCGCAGCGCCATGACGGCGATCAGCAGCAGCATCGCCCCCAGCACATAATAAAAATAATCGAGCTTGAGTATCATGCCGCGCCCTTCCGCATCGCGCGGGCGATCTGCGCGTCCAGCCGGTGCAGCCGCCACGAGTGGATGATGAAGGCCGTCACCGCCGTCGGTATGCCCCACAGCGCCATGTGCAGCGGATCGACTTCCAGCCCTTCGCCGCGCAGGATGGTCTGCATCAGCAGGATGGCGCCGAAGGCGACGAAGACGTCCTCGCCGAAGAACAGGCCGACGTTGTCGGTGGCGGCCGACATGGCGCGGATGCGGTGCCGCAGCGCCATCGTCAACTCCGGATAGCGGGTTTCCGCCGCGCCCTCGGCCATCGGCGCGATCAGCGGGCGCACCATGTTCGGATGGCCGCCGATGCTGGTCAGGCCGAAGGCGGCGCTGATTTCGCGGATCGCCAGGTAGACGATCAGCAGGCGGCCGGTGGTGGCGGACTTGATGCGCGCGATCGACGCTTGCGCATGCTCCTTCAGGCCGTAGCGCTCCAGCAGGCCGATGGCGGCCAGCGGCAGCAGCAGGATCAACGGCAGGTTGCGGGTCTTGATGAAGGCCGTGCCGAGCGACGCCAGCAACTGCTCGACCGGCATGGCGGCGGCGAAGCCGGTGACCGCGCAGGCGGCGATCACCACCAGCACCGGGTGGGCGCGCAGCGCGAAGCCGGCGATGATGACGGCCACGCCCAGCAGCGGCCAAAGATTGACGACGGTGTGATTCACTAGCTGTCTCCCCCAAAGTAAAAAACCCGCACATCTTGCGATGTGCGGGCGATTCTAAAGCAAAGAGCGGCTTAGAAGTTGACTTTGAAGGTGCCGCCCCAGGTGCGCGGCTCGTTCAGCATGCCGGTCAGGTTATCGAAGTCGATCGCGCCGAGGATGACTTGCTTGTCGGTGATGTTGCGGCCGAACAGCGCGACTTCATACTTGCCGTTGCCCCATTTGTAGCCGGCGCGCACGCCGCCTTCGGTCAGCGGCTTGGCCTTGTACTCAGGCGCTTCGTACAGGAAGAAGTTGTAGCTGCTGCGGTAGGTCCAGTCGGTGTAGGCGTAGAACTCGCCGTTGCCGATGTCGGTGCTGTACTTCAGCGTGAAGTTCAGCTGGTTCTTCGGCGCGCGCGGCAGCGGGTTGCCGTTGATCTTGGACGTGCCTGCGACCGCCGTATTGAAATTCGCCGGCGAGCAGCCGCTGGCGGCATTGTTGGTGTAGTTGCCGCAATACTGCACGAACAGGCGAGGATCCTTGATCTCGGTATCGTTGTAGCTGTAGCCCACGGTGGTGCTGAAACCGTCGCCCAGGTTGGCCTGGAAGTCCAGCTCGATACCCTGGCCGGTCACTTTCTCGGCGTTGATCAGCTGGTTCATGTTGACGGTGCCGTTACCCGCGGTCAGCTGCTTGTCCTTGACGCGGTACTGGAACACGGCGGCGCTCAGGCGCGCGCGCTTGTCGAACAGGTCCTGCTTGACGCCCGCCTCATACGACAGCGCGCGTTCGGCGTTGGCCTGCGACGGCAGGTCGGCCAGGCCGTTCAGGCGGCCCTGCATGGACGGCGCGCGGTAGCCGGTGGCGACGCGGGCGAACAGGTTGGTGTTCTTGTCCAGCTCGTAGGTGCCGCTCAGGTCCCAGCTCAGGTTGTGCGAGGTGCTGTGCAGGTCGTGGCCGATGGTGACCAGCGTGTTGCTGGCGTTGTAGTCGGTGCGCGAAGCGAAGAAGTCCTTCTTGTCGTCGGTGTAGCGCAGGCCGCCGCGCACCTTGAACTTGTCGCTCACGGTGTAGTTCAGCGAGCCGAAGGCAGCCCACGATTTGGCCTTCTGGTACTGGATGGCGTACGGGATGTTCTGCGGATTGCCCGCCGCGAGGGAGTTGAAGCTGATCGAGTCGATCTGGATGTTCTCGTCGAAGAAATACAGGCCGCCGATCCATTGCAGCGGGCCCTTGTAGTTCGACTCGGCGCGGAACTCCTGCGAGAACTGCTTGTGGTTAGGCAGCAGGTCGGCCGTCTCGACCGGGAACGGAATCACGCCGGGACCGCTCGGCAAGGCGCCTTGCACCGGGCCGCAGAACAGCGTGCAGCCGTAGCCGCCGTCAACGTCGGCGCGGCTGTTGAACTTCAGCGTTTCATAGCCGGTGATCGAGTGCAGCGTGATGTCGTTCAGGTTGTACTTCAGGCGGATATTGCCGCCCTTGGTTTCCAGCTTCTGGTAGTTGACGCCGTCGGTCGGGTAGGAGCCATAGTCGAAGCCGTCGACCAGGTCGTTGGTGCCCTTCTTGATGATGTTGGCGCGGAACAGCGTGGCGCTGCCGTGGTAGTCGCGCTCATGGTAGTTGAACAGCGCGCTGAAGTCCTTGCTCGGCTGTACCAGGGCCTGCAGGCGGAAGGCGTTGTCGCCGTAGCCTTCGAAATCCTTGGTGCCGGTGTTCGGCGCCGGGTTGGTGTTGTGCACGCGGTTGTCGCGGTGCTGGCTGGTGCCCGAGAAACGCAGCGCGACGGTGTCGCTGACCGGGAAGTTGAACACGCCTTCGGCGGTCTTGGCCGAGAAGTTGCCGATGCCCAGCTGCAGATAGCCTTCGGTCTTGAAGACCGGCTTGGCCGAGTCGAACTTGATCACGCCGGCCGGGGAGTTACGGCCGAACAGCGTGCCCTGCGGGCCGCGCAGCACTTCGACCTGGTCGACGTCGAACACCGGGAAGCCTTTCAGCATGGCGTTTTCCTGGACGATGTCGTCCATCACCAGGCCCACCGGCTGGGAGGCGTTCAGGTCGAAGTCGGTATTGCCCAGGCCGCGGATATAGAAGCGCGGGAAGGTGCGGCCGTAGTCGGATTCCACGCTGACCGACGGCGAGCGGCCGGACAGGAAGCGGATGTCGGCGGCGCCGGAGGTCAGCACGTCGAGCTTGTCGCCCTTGAGCGTGGCGATCGACATCGGCACGTCCTTGATGTTTTCCGCGCGGCGCTGCGCGGTCACGATCACGGTCTCCAGCTGGCCCTTGGTGGCGGCTGGCGCCGCATCGGCGGCATCTTGTCCCTCAGCGGCTGCCGGCTGGGCGGTCGCCTCAGCTTCGGTGGCCAGGGCCGAGTGCAGCGGGAAGGCGCTGGCGACGGCCAGGGCGATCAGCGATCGCACTGCGAAACTTTTTTTGCTCATGTGTCCTGCTCCCAATTGTGTAGGTGAATTATTTTTGTTGTTAAATGCATATCGAAACTGCATAGCATTGCATAACGATATACAAATTATTAATCATGCTAGCACGGAAAAAAGTCCCTTTTTGCATCGTTCGATTCATATCTTATTTATATAAATAGCTAAATAAAAACGAATTTGTCGTACATATCGGCGCTGATGCATAGTAGTGGGCTGCTTGGGCAGGCCGCTTTTTCAGGGCCGCGGCGCCTGGCTTGCAGGGAAAAAGCCTCCTTGGGGTGGGGCGCCGCCGGGGCTGCCGGTAGCGGGAAATTTTTCCAAACGGACAAAAAAGCAACAACATAAAAATATTTAATTCGGCGTGAACTGTTGCGGCAGTGCGACATGCGTACCGGCCTCAACGAGACAGGAGCGGCGCAAGCGCGCAAGTGTCGCGTTGACGCACCGCAGCAAATTCTTGGAACGGTAGATGAACAATATGCTCGAACACAGCCGCCTGCGGGCGGTCGGCGACCTGGGACAACAAATCTGGCTCGACAACCTGAGCCGCAACCTGCTCGCCTCCGGCCAGCTGGCCGGGCTGATCGCCGCCGACGGCGTCCAGGGCCTGACCTCGAATCCCGCCATCTTCTATCACGCGATCCAGCACGACGCCGGCTACCAGGCCGCCCTGCCGCTGCTGCGCACCGCGCTGGCGACGCCGGAAGCGCGCTTCGAGGCGCTGGTGATCCCGGACGTGCAGCGCGCCTGCGACCTGTTCGCGCCGCTGTACCGCGACAGCGACGGCCGCGCCGGCTTTGTCAGCTTCGAGGTGTCGCCGCGCCTGTCGCACGACACCGCCGGCACCGTCGAGGCCGCCAAGCGCCTGTGGGCCGTGATCGGCCGCCCCAACGCCATGATCAAGATCCCGGCCACGCCGGCCGGCATCGCCGCGCTGGAGGAAGTGGTCTACGCCGGCATCAACACCAACATGACGCTGATCTTCAGCGCCAGCCAGGTCCAGGCGGTGCGCGCGGCGCACCGGCGCGGCCTGGCGCGGCGCCTGCAGGACAAGCTGTCGGTGCAGCGCATCGCCAGCGTGGCCAGCGTCTTCATCAGCCGCATCGACGTCGCGGTGGACGCGCTGCTGGACAACTCGGCCGACGCCACCGCCGTCGCCGTGCGCGGCCAGGCCGCGCTGGCCGCCGCCCGCCTCGCCTACCGCGACTGGCGGAACGACGGCGCCTTCGCCGTGTTTGCCGCCTTCGGCGCGACGCCGCAATGGCTGCTGTGGGCCAGCACCGCGACCAAGACGCCGTCCGAGCGCGACGTGCGCTATGTCGAAGGGCTGATCGGCAAGGACACCATCAACACCGTGCCGGACGCCACGCTGGCCGCCTTCCGCGACCACGGCGTGGCCGAACCGACGCTGGAGGCGGACCTGGAGGCGGCGCGCGCCGTGCTGGCGCAGCTGGCCCACCACGGTATCGATCTGGAAACCGTGGGCCAGCAATTGCTGGCCGCCGGCTTGCTGCAATTTGAGCAAGCTTTTGACAAACTGCTGGCGCTGACGGCGTGAATCCCAGAGGTAAAGCTCTAAAAATCAGGGATCTGCGGCGATAAACCGGCGCCGGATTATATGTTTCGTCCAATAAAAATATACAATATCGATCTTCCAGGAGCCTATTCATGAAACTTTCACAACTTAGTTTGACGGTTGCAGCACTGTTTATCGCTGCCAGCGCGTCCGCGGCTGACCCAAAGCTGGGCATCGTGTATGACGCAGGCGGCAAGTTCGACAAGTCGTTCAACCAGTCCGCCTTTGAAGGCGCATCGCGCTTCAAGAAGGAAACCAACATCAATTTCATCGAGGTGCAAGCCTCCAGCGATACCCAGGCCGAACAGGTGCTGCGCGGCCTGGCCCGCAAGAACCTGGACCTGATCGCCTCGATCGGCTTCGCCCAGCAGGCGGCCGTGCAGAAGGTCGCCAGGGAATTCCCGAAAGTGCGCTTCGTGCTGATCGACGGCGTGGCGCAGGGCGCCAACGTCAACTCGATCACCTTCAAGGAAGAGGAAGGCTCCTACCTGGTCGGCGTCGCCGCGGCGATGGCCTCCAAGTCCAAGAAGCTGGGCTTCATCGGCGGCGTCGACATTCCGCTGATCCGCACCTTCTCCTGCGGCTACGCCCAGGGCGCCAAGGCGGTCAATCCGAAAGTCGAAGTGAGCTCCAACATGGTCGGCACCACCTCCGATTCCTGGAACAACCCGGCCAAGGGCGGTGAGCTGGCGCGTTCGCAGTTCGACCGCGGCGTCGACGTGGTGTTCGCCGTGGCCGGCGGTTCGGGCCTGGGCACGCTGCAGACGGCCAAGGAAAAAGGCAAGCTGGCGATCGGCGTCGACTCCAACCAGAACAGCCTGTACCCGGGCAGCATCCTGACCTCGATGGTCAAGCGCGTCGACAACGCCGTCTACGAGTCGTTCATGGAAATGAAGAACGGCACCTGGAAGGCCGGCGTCCACGCCAAGGGCCTGAAGGAAGGCGGCGTCGATTGGGCGCTGGACGAGAACAACCGCAAGCTGATCACGCCGGAAATCGAGAAGCGCGTACTGGGTGCGCGCAAGGACATCATCGACGGCAAGGTCAAGGTCATCGACATCCGTTCGGGCGCCGCCTGCCCGGCCTGATACCCGTTTGAACATCGAGCGCGCCGCCGGGGATACTTCCCGTGCGGCGCGTTTAGCATTTTACTTAATCGCACCGAAAACGATCCTATGCAGCCAGCAGTAGAATTTCGCGGCATCTCCAAGCATTTCGGAGCTGTAAAAGCGAACACGGACGTCAGCTTCACCATCGCCAAGGGTTCCATCCACGGCCTGGTGGGCGAGAACGGCGCCGGCAAATCGACCCTGATGAGCATCCTGTACGGATACTACCGCGCCGACGGCGGGGAGATCCTGCTCGATGGCCAGGCGCGCCGCATCCACAACAGCCAGGAAGCGATCGCGCTCGGCATCGGCATGGTGCACCAGCACTTCATGCTGGTCGAGAATATGACCGTGCTCGACAACGTCATGCTGGGCAGCGAGGGCGGCTTCAAGCTCAAGGCCAAGCGCGCCGTCGTCGAGGCGCAGCTGCGCGAGATCTGCACCCGCTACCGCCTCGATGTCGATCCGCTGGCCACCATCCACGACCTGTCGGTGGGCGCGCAGCAGCGCGTGGAGATCCTCAAGCAGATCTACCGCAGCGCCAACATCCTGATCCTGGACGAGCCGACCGCCGTGCTGACCGCGCAGGAAACCGCGTCGCTGTTCGAGATCCTGCGCCTGTTCAAGGAACAGGGCAAGACCATCATCCTGATCACCCACAAGCTGCAGGAGATCCTCGACATCACCGACACCGTCACCGTGATGCGCGGCGGCCGCGTGATCGGCGCCGTGCCGACCGCCGGCACCACCAAGGAAGACCTGGCCAACATGATGGTCGGCCGTCCGATCGAGAACAACCTGCCGCGCGCGCCCTACAATCCGGGCGAGCCGGTGCTGCAGGTCGAGAACCTGCAACTGCTGGACGACCAGCAGGTCAAGCTGCTGGCCGATATCGGCTTCACGCTGCGCGCCGGCGAGATCGTCGCGATCGCCGGCGTGTCCGGCAACGGCCAGAGCGAGTTGATGGAGATCCTGTCCGGCATGCGTTTGCCGAGCTCCGGCAAGGTCGACTTCAAGGGCAAGGCGCTGCCTTTCGCCGGCCGCTCCGACGCCGACGGCCTGCCGCGCACCTTCCGCGACCTGGGCATCGCCCACATTCCGGAAGACCGCCTGCGCGACGGCGTGGTGAAGAACTTCTCCGTCATGCACAACACCATCCTCGGCTACCAGGACAAGCTGAAAAACCGCTGGGGCCTGTTCGACTTCAAGGCCATCGCCGCGCGCTGCGCGCAGCTGATGCAGAACTTCGACGTCCGCCCCAACAACAACGACCTGCGTATCGGCCTGCTCTCCGGCGGCAACCAGCAGAAGGTGGTGATCGCGCGCGAAGTGCTGGCGCGGCCGAAGCTGATGCTGGTCGGCCAGCCGACGCGCGGCGTCGACATCGGCACCATCGAAAGCATCCACACGCAGCTGCTCAAGCTGCGCGACGAAGGCGTGGCGATCCTGCTGGTCTCCGTGGAGCTGGAGGAGGTGCGCGCGCTCGCCGACCGTATCCTGGTCATGTGCGGCGGCCGCATCACCGGCGAACTGAAAATTGAAGAATTCGACACCACCCGTATCGGCCTGCTGATGGGGGGCATGCATAAATCATGAATAACCAAGACTTGCCACGCTGGGCAACCGGCTTTGTAATGCCCATCCTGAACCTGCTGTCGGCCCTGCTGGTGGCCGCGCTGGTGATCCACCTGCTGGGCGAGAGCCCGATCGAGTCGATGGGGATCCTGATCAACAGCGCCGTCATCAACCCGGAAGGCCTGAGCTACACGCTGTTCTATGCGTCGACCTTCATCTTCACCGGCCTGGCCGTGTCGATCGCCATGCAGGCCGGCCTGTTCAACATCGGCGCCGAAGGCCAGATGTATTTCGCCGGCCTGGGCCTGACGCTGGCCATGCTGGCCTTCGACAGTTCCGTGCCGATGTGGATGCTGATCCCGGTCGGCATGCTCAGCGCGGCGCTGTTCGGCGCGCTGTGGGCCTTCCTGCCCGGCTATCTGCAGGCCAGGCGCGGCAGCCACGTGGTGGTCACCACCATCATGTTCAACTACATCAGCAGCCAGTTGATGAACACCGTGATCGTCAAGTACCTGGTGCCGGCGGGCGAACAGAATCCGGCCAGCCGCGCCTTCAGCGCCGCCGCCGAGATGCCGCGCCTGAACCAGTGGTTCCCGGTGCTGGGCGAGACGCCGCTGAACATCAGCTTCTTCCTGGCCATCATCGCGCTGGTGATCTACGGCGTGATGGTGTCGCGTTCGTCGTGGGGCTTCAAGCTGCGCGCCACCGGCTTGAACAAGCACGCCGCGCACTACGCCGGCATCCGCATCAGCAAGATGATCATCACCGTCATGCTGATCTCGGGCGCGCTGGCCGGCCTGGGTTCGGTCAACTCCATCATGGGCTCGACCCACTACCTGTCGCTGAACTTCGTCGGCGGCGCCGGTTTCGTCGGCATCGCGATCGCGCTGATGGGCCGCCAGCATCCGGTCGGCATCTTCCTGTCGGCCGTGCTGTTCGGCGCGCTGATCCAGGGCGGCTTCGACCTGTCGCTGGAAAAGCAGAACATCCCGCCCGAGACCTTCATCTTCATCCAGGGCCTGATCATCCTGTTCTGCGGCGCGATGGAAAACTTCTACGCTCCGGCCATCGCCAAACTGCTCAAATTGAAGAAGTGAGAACGAGATGACTTTTGACGACCTCCATATCGGCAGCATCCTGGTGTCGACCGTGCGCAATGCGCCGGTGCTGATTTTCGCCGGCATGGCCGGCTTGTTCGCCGAACGCTCGGGCGTGATCGACATCGGCCTGGAAGGCAAGATCCTGGCGTCCGCCTTCGTCTCGGCCGCCGTCGCCTTCGCCACGCAGAATCCCTGGTACGGCATCCTGGCGGGTATGCTGGTGTCGGTGCTGCTGGCCACGCTGCAGGGTTATGTCGCCATCTCGCAAAAGGGCAACCAGCTGGTGGCCGGCATCGCCATCAACATCGCCATGAGCGGCCTGACCTTCGTGGTGGCGCAGTTCTTCTTCCAGCAGGGCGGCCGCACGCCGGACCTGGGCACGGCGCGCCTGTTCGACGTGGTGCTGCCGGGCAGCGCCGCCGTGGAAGGCATCCCGTTCATCGGCTGGGTGTATGCGCACCTGATCGGCGGCCACTCGGTGCTGGTCTACCTGGCGTTCGCGCTGGTGCCTGCCGTGCACTGGGTGGTGTACCACAGCCGCTTCGGCCTGCGCCTGCGCGCCTGCGGCGAGAACCCGCACGCGGCGGATGCGGCGGGCGTCAACGTCGAGCGCCAGCGCTACATGGCGATGCTGATCGCCGGCGTCCTGTGCTCGTTCTCGGGCGCCTACCTGGCGATCGTGCAGAGCGGCTTCTTCCTGCGCGATATGTCGGCCGGCGCCGGCTACCTGGCGCTGACGGCGATGGTGTTCGGCAACTGGCGTCCGGTGTACACCTTCCTCGGCTGCCTGATGTTCGGCTTCTTCGGCGCGGTGCAGATCCAGATCGAAGGCGTGGACCTGCCGCTGGTCGGCCGCCTGCCAGGCTCGCTGATCCAGATGGTGCCTTATGTGGTCACCGTGATCGTGCTGGCCGGCCTGATGGCCAAGTCGGTGGCGCCGAAAGCGCTCGGCACGCCGTTCGTCAAGTCTCGTTAATCTCGCGCGCGCCGGTCACCTCAGCGTGCGCATATAGGACAGCAGGTCGGCGACCTGCTGTTCATCCTGAATTCCCCAGAAGCGCATGCTCGTCCCCGGCACCACGTCGTGCGGCGCGCGCATGAAGGCGGCCAGCGTTTTCTCGTCCCACACCAGTCCCGACTTCTTCATCGCTTCCGAATATTTGTAGTCGGTGGTGGCTGCCGCCTTGCGGCCGATGATGCCCTGCAGCTGAGGCCCGAACCCGGCCCGCGCATACGGCCCGACCGCATGGCAGGACGCGCAGCGCTTGAACAGGAAGGCGCCGTTCCCGGGATCGCCCGCCGCGCTGGCCTGCGCGGCGGCCAGCAACGCGATCAGCAACAGCCTTCTCATAGCAGATGCAGCGCCGCGTGTTGCAGCAGCATGATGGTCTTGCCGTCGGCGATGCGGCCGTCGGCCATCATTTGCATGGCCTCGTCCATGCGCAGCTCCAGTACTTCGATATCCTCGCCCTCTTCCGCGATGCCGCCGCCCAGGCCGGCCCGCGAGGCCGGATCGTATTCGGCGACGAAGAAGTACAGGCGCTCAGTCACCGAACCGGGACTCATGAAGGCCTCGAACACCTTGCGCACTTCGCTGATGCGATAGCCCGTCTCTTCCTCCACCTCGGCCTTGATGCGCTCTTCCGGGCTGGCCCGGTCCAGCAGGCCGGCCGCAGCCTCGATCAGGAAGCCGTCGTGGCCGTTGCCGTACGTCGGGAAGCGGAATTGCCGCACCAGCACCACCGTGCCCCGCGCGCGGTTGTACAGCAGGATGGTGGCGCCATGGCCACAATCATAGGTCTCGCGCGTCTGGCGCTGCCAGCTGCCGTCGCTGCGGCGATAGTCGAACGTGGTTTTTTGCAGCAGAAACCAGTCGTGCGACAGGGTCTCCACCTTGTGGATGCGGATTCGGTCTTCAGACATAGCTGCCTCCTGATTGCGTATTTTTACGATATCATGCATTATCGTGCAATATCAAGATAATTCGTGCAAACACATGCTGACACGCCAACGCAAGGAACTCCTGCTCTCCCGCCTCCGGCAGGACGGCCAGATCGTCGCCAAATCGCTGAGCGACGAACTCGGCCTGTCCGAGGACACCATCCGCCGCGACCTGCGCGAGCTGGCCGCTGAAGGCCTGCTGCAGCGGGTGCACGGCGGCGCCCTGCCGCTGGCCGCCACGCTGCCGCCGTCGCCGGCGATGGGCAGCTTCGCCGAGCGCCAGCGCATCTCCAGCGACGCCAAGCCCGCCATCGCCCGCGCGGCGGCGGCGATGATCGCGCCCGGCCAGGTCGTCTTCATCGACGGCGGCACCACCGCCGTGCAGCTGGCGCGCGCGCTGCCGCCGGCGCTGCGCTGCACCGTCGTCACGCACAGCCCCTCGGTCGCGGTCGAACTGGCGGAACATCCCCTGATCGACGTGATCCTGATCGGCGGCCGCCTGTTCAAGCACTCCATCGTCGCGATGGGGCCGTCGGCGCTGGAGGCCATCGCGCAGATCCGCACCGATATCTACTTCATGGGCGTGTGCAGCCTGCATCCGGAGACCGGCATCAGCACCGGCGATTTCGACGAGGCGGGCGTCAAGCGCGCCATCAGCAACATGGCGCAGCGCACCGTGGTGCTGGCGTCGCCGGAAAAACTGGACACCGCCTCGCCCTACCAGATCGCGCCGCTGTCGCAGGTCGGCGCCATCATCGTCAACAGCGCGGTGCCGGAGGCGCTGCTCGCCCCTTACAGCAACATGGGCATAAGCATAACAAGGGCGGAATGACCCTTGATGGATGGTGGTCCGGCATGGCAAACTGGCTGGATGATAAAAGCACGGAGACCTGGCAAACGCACGGCATGGCACATGCTGCTGGCGGCAGCACTTTGCCTGGCCGCTGGCGGCGCCCTCGCGGCGACCCGCCTGGTCTACCCGCTCACCAGCCTGGACGACATCGACAGCCGCTATGAATACGACTGGGCCGTGCTGCGCACAGCGATGGAAAAGACCGTACCGCGTTTCGGCCCGTTTGAAGTCAATCAGTCCACGCATGTGATGTCGTCGCAGCGCATCACCCAGGAATTGCTGATGTCCGGCGGGCGCATCAACATCATCGCCCGCGCCACGTCGCCGGAATTGGAAAAGAACTTTGTGCCGGTGCGGCTGCCGATAGACCGGGGCCTGCTGGGCTATCGCATGTTCCTGGTGCGCGAAGCCGACCTGCCGCGCTTTGCCGCTGTGCGCACGCTGGAGGATTTGCGCAAGCTGCGCGTGGGACAAGGCAAGGATTGGATCGACGTGCCGATCCTGCGCGAAGGCGGCTTCACCGTGGTGGAAGGCACCAACTATCGCGGCTTGTTCGCCATGCTCGATGCGGGACGCTTCGATTTCTTCTCGCGCGGAATCGACGAGGCGGAGCGTGAATTCAAGGAGCGGCGGTCCAGCTATCCGGGCATGGCGATCGAGCCGACCTTGCTGCTGCAGTATCCGCTGCCGCTGTATTTTTTCCTGCGGCGCGATGACGAAGGCAGGCTGCTGGCGCAGCGCATCGAGACCGGCATGGAGATCATGATCAAGGATGGCTCGCTAAACGCCTTGTTCCAGAAGTTCAAGGGCGAGAGCATCAAGTCCGGCGCGCTGCACAAGCGCCGCGTGCTCCACCTCGACAACCCGCACCTGACGCCGGAAACGCCGCTGTCGCGCGGCGAACTCTGGTTCAATCCACTGACCGGAAAATAAGCCGGCGTGCGTTATGGCCAGATGGCCTTCAGCACGGCCGCCAGGTGATAGCCGCCCTGGATCAGCTGTGCCTTGGCGGCGGCCGACGACGGCACCGGATAGTTGTCCGGTATCGACAGCGGCCAGACGTTGTAGACCTCCCCGGTCTTGCTGGTCTGCTGCGCTATCGCGCCCGGCGTCACATCCGTATAGGCCAGCTTGGCGACCACCAGTGTCTGGTCGGCCCACTGGTACGGCCATGTCGTCGGATCGCCGCTGTTCGGCGACACCACCGGATTGCCGGCGATGACGTTCTGCGCAAACTGTTCCGGCGTGCGCACACCGATGCGGCGGAACGCGTAATTGACCACCGTGGTATCCCAGTACGAATGGAAGGCGCGTATCGTCTGTGGCGCGCGCGGCGGCGTAGCGGGCGTGCCTGCCGGCTTGTCTTCATCCGCTGCGACGGGAATCAACTGGGAGCTGCTGGCCGTCAGCTTGAGATCGTCCAGCTGCAGGTTATTGCCGCCCTGCGTGGCAAAAGCCTGTTTGTCGTCCAGCTGTTTCTGGCTCGGCACGACGAAGCCGCCTTCCTTGCCGACATAGCCCTCGCCCACGTGCAGCGGTTGCGCGATGTCGCCGGTCAGGTGCGTCAGCATCAGCAATGCCTGGCGCGGCGTGAAGTTGTGCGGGTTGCTGGTCTTGTCGCCCTTCCCTTGCAACACCGCGATGCATTGCTTCAGCGTCTGCACGATGTCGTGGTCGGTGGTGCCGACGCCGTGGTCCTCGTAGTGCGACAGCTGGAACGGCACGTCGGTGTAATGGTACTCACCGTGCTTGGGATTGGCGGTGGTGTAGGCCACCATCTCCTCCGTCTGCGGGCCGCAGTAAGTACCCTTGACGCAGTCCGCCCAGCTGGCGACCTTGGCCAGGCTCTCGCCCTGCAGCAGCAAGGCTTGCACCTGCTTCTCGGCGTTGCTGCCCTTGATCAGCTGGTCGGCGATGGCGCCGACGGCGCGATGGCCGTCATTGCCCCATGCGTGGGCGTTGAAAGAGATGAAGGCGCCGCTCAGCGCGACAACCAGTGCGATTTTTTTCATTCAGGGCTACCTTTCGCCGGCTTGGCGTATTGCTTGTTGATGTCCAGCGCTTGCGCATACGGCGAGCTCCAGGTCTGTTCCTGCAGCACGGCCAGGCGCTGCGCCATTTTCTCGTTGCGCATCACGACTTCCAGGTTGCGCGACAGGTCCATATAGCCGCCGCTCCAGTTGCTGGTGCCGACCCATGCTAGCTGATTGTCGATCACCATGGTCTTGCTGTGGATGACGCGCGCAAACGGAATGAAGCCGGTCGATGCCGCCGGCAGCGTCACCACGCGGATTTCCACGTTCGGCAGGATCGCCAGGCTTTTCAGGTAAGGCAACGCCGGCTGCTCCAGGTTCCAGTTCGATACCATCAGCTTGATCTTGACGCCCCGGTTGGCGGCGGCGCGCACCGCGTTGTCGATCACCGCATAGTACGGCCGCGTGCCTTTCGGGCCGTAGCTCAGCGGCGCGTAATCCAGCAGCTGGATGCGCACTTCGCTCTTGGCCTCGGCCAGCAGCGCCGGCAGGCCGGTCTCGGAATTACCGACGCCGGACGGGTTGTATTGATTCGGACTAGCCAGCAGGAACGCACCCTGGTGGATGTCGCCGGCCTGGTTCCCGACGTTCAGCGCCGGCGCCTTCATGCCTTGCGCCGTGAGCGCCTGCGCGCGCCAGTCCTGGTTGAAGATCGCCAGCACCTGGCCGACCACCTTGGCGTCGGTGATGCGCAAGCCGGTTTCGTGGATGTGCTCAAACGAGCGCCAGTCGAAATTCTGGCTGCCGACATAGGCCGTGGTGCCATCCACCACCAGGTACTTGGCGTGGATGATGCCGTTGCCGGTCAGCTTGTTGAAGTCGAGGATGCGCAGTTCCAGGTTGGGGATGGCCTTCAGCTGATCGATGGTCGACTGCTCCGACAGGCCGACGCCCTTCTGGTCCAGCAGGAAGCGGATCTTGACGCCGCGCTTGCCGGCGGCTGTCAGGTGCTCCACCACTTTTTCAAACGCGCTGCCAGGTTTGTTGACGGCGTAGAACTGGCCGATGACGATTTCGCGCCTGGCGTTGTCGAACAATTCGGTCCAGACCACGGCGGCGCTGCGCAGGTCGTCGCTATGCAGCGGCGTTTCGACCGGCGCGGTCTGCACCAGCTCAAAACCCGGAATGGAAAACTCCGCGCGCGCGGGCGCCGTGGTGGTCATCCCGGCCAGCGCGGCCGACAGTAAAACGGAAATTAAAACACGACGCATGGATACTCCAAAAATTCTTATTGCAGGCGCTTGATGCGGTTCAGCGGCTCCGCCTTGCCGGCCGGCTTGCCGCCTTGCTCGCGCTTGACCAGGAAGTCGGTCAGCGCATCGATATCGCGCACGCCGGTGTCGGCGCGGTTGTTCCCCTTGACGAACATCGGGAAACCGTCGCCGCCTTCGGCCAGGAAGTTATTCGTCACCACGCGATAGGACGTGTCCTTCTCCAGCGCTACGCCGTTGAGTTTCACGCTGCCCGGCACCACGCGGCCGCCTTCCGGCAGCCTTTCGTCCCACTCGTAGGAGAAGCCCTCGGAAACCTGCAGCAGGCCGCGCGAACTATCGCGCCCGCCGTGCCACTGCTGCTCCAGCAGCTCGACGATCTGCGCACCTTTCAGGTTCATCACCACGCCGGTGTTCCCGAACGGCAGGACCATCATCGCCTGTCCGACCGTGACGCGCTTGTCCGCGCCGCTGTCCAGGTCCTGGCGCATGCCGCCGTTGTTCATGAAGGCGATCTGCGCGCCAAAGGAGCGCGCGCCCATCAGCGTCGCATCGGCCACCAGGTCGCCCAGCGCGGATTCGCCGTTGTCGTCTTTTTTGCGCGCCACGCTGGTCACGGCCAGCGCCGCCACCGGACGCGCCAGCGCGGAGGCGCTGCGTTCGCGGACTTTCTTCAGGTAGGCGTCCAATGCCGGATCGGCCGGCCAGCTGCCCGACACCATCACCTCCTGCCTGGCGCTGACGTCGCGCAGCGAGTTGGTGTTGGTGTCGACGCTCAGCTTGATGCGCGACATGACATGGCCGCCCATGTCGGACTGCGTCACCAAGCGGCCGTCGACCTTGCACAGGTAGCCTCTATGCGAATGGCCGCTGATCACCAGGCGGATCGCCGGATCGAGGCGCTTGACCACGTCGACGATGGGACCGGTCAGGTTGGCGCAATCCTGCTGGTCGAATTTATCGGTGGTGCGGCCGCCCTGGTGGATCAGCACCACGAACACGCCCACGCCCTGCTTGCGCAGCTCCGGCAACTGGCGGTTGATGGCGTCCGCTTCGTCGACGAATTCCAGTCCCGCGATGCCGGAGGCCAGCGCCGCCTCGGCGGTGTCGCGCAGCACGGTGCCGATGAAGCCGACCTTGACGCCGTGCGCGGTCTCGATCTTGTAGGCGGGAAGAACCGGCTTGCGGGTCTTCATGTCGATGACGTTGGCGGCCAGGTACTGGAATTTGGCGCCCTCGTAGGTGCCTTCGAACTTGCAGGCCTTGTCCGGACGCGGCGAATCGCAGCCGCCCTTCTGCTGGCGCAGCAACTCCATGCGGCCCTGGTCGAATTCGTGATTGCCGACCGAGCTGGCGCGCAGTCCCAGCAGGTTCATGGTGCCGATGGTCGGCTCGTCGGCCCACATCGCCGACATGGCCGGGCTGGCGCCGATCAAGTCGCCGGCGCCGACCAGCAGCAGTTCGGGATCCTGCTTGCGCCACGCCTGCAAGGCCGCGCCGATGGTGTCGATGCCGCCGGCCTGGATGGTGCGCTCGCCCGGCGTATAGGCGCTGGCCCAGACGTATTTACTGGCTTCGATATTGCCGTGGAAATCGTTCAGGGTGACCAGCTGGACTTCCGTGACGCCGGCCGGCACAGGTGGCGGGCGGTGCGCGGCGCAGCCGGCCAGCAGCGCCGCCAGCAATGTGCCGACAACAGGGCTCAGGTTTTTTTTCATTGCAGATGCACTCGGTGAGAATTGAATATTGTACAGCTCAAACATGCCGCCAACCGCGGCGCGCGGCGGCGAAACGTTACGTTACAAAATCATGGGCGAAAAAAAACGGCTGATGTCGCCACCAGCCGTTTTCCCTATTGACTACTGAATGACAATATTAGAATTCGTACTTCACGGTAGCCTGGATCGCCCACTGGGATTCGCCTTTTACCTGGCGAACGTCCAGCGTTTCAACCGCGTCGCGTACTTTGTAGATGTACTTGCCGCTGGCATCCAGACCGACGTAGTCGACGAAGCTGCGAGCCTGCGCGCCGGCAGCCTGGAAGCCCACTTCGTTGATGCGGCCCCATTTCTTGTTCAGCAGGTTGCCGAAGTTGAACATATCCAGCGTGAACGAAGCCTTGTGGCCCTTGAACAGGCCTGGGATTTCTTGCGACAGACGCAGGTCGAAGGTGTTGGTCCATGGCGAGAAGTCGGTGTTGCGGCCGACGACGCCGCCGGCTGCCTTCTTCAGCACCGGATTGGCGTTGACGATCGACCAGAATTTCTCTTCGTTGACGTGGCTGGTGGCGGTGTCGCCAGCAAACACGACGTCGCCCGAGCCCATCGCTTTTGGAATGTACATCAAGTCGTTGCCCGACAGTGCGTCGCCGTTCAAGTCATTGTTGATGGTCCAGCTGTATGGCTTGCCGGTACGGCCTTCATAGAACATGCCGAAGGTGGTTTTGTACGAACCAAAGAAACGCTTCTGGAAGTTGACCAGCGCGTTGATGCGGTCTTTCACCAGGTAGCTCGAGTTGGCGTTGACTTCTTCGTTCGGGTTGAACACCGAACGGCCCGAGAAGTTCGAGCTGGAGGTCGACGAGGTCAGGCCCGAGACTTCCTTGGCATCGGTGTAAGTGTATGCCAGCGACCATTGGATACCGTTGGTCATTGGACGGCTCAGCGAGACGGTTGCCAGGCTGCTGCCGCCTTTGTCGGTCGCGGTTGCAACCAGCACGTTGTTGTAGGCGGCGTTGCTGCCCGCCTTGTTACGCGCCGGGGTGGCGCCGGTGCTGCTGCAGACCGCGCCGGTGGTCACGAAGGAGCCGGTCGACGACCAGCAAGCCGCGTTGTAGCCGCCGGAGGTGTAGTACAGCTCACGACCGTCGGTGCCGATCTTGGTGGCCGCGCCCAGGTTCAGGTTGCGGTAGTAGATGCCGTCCTTGACCTTGGTGTTCAGGTATTCCAGGCCCAGCACCATGCCGAACCATGGCAGTTCGGTGTCGAAGGCGACGTTGCCTTTCCAGACCGACGGCTGCTTCAGGCCTGGCGCCAGCGCATCGACGTTCACCTGTGCCGCGCTGGTGCCGCCGCTCAGTACAGTCGGCTGCTTGGTGATATCAGGAGTGAAGGTGCCACCCACCGCAGGGCAAGCCCGGGTGGACGAGTTGCAGCTGATGCTGGACGTCGCCACGCCTGGATTCGAGAACGGGTTCGACAGCCATACGGTCGCCGCGGCGCCCTGGAACAGGCCGGCGCCGCCACGGATTTGCATCGGACGTGCCGATTCGAACTTGTAGTTGAAGCCGGCACGCGGCTGCCATACTTTCTGGCCGTCGAAGGTGACCGTGTTGTCGATGCCGAAGCCGCCGGTCTGGCGACCGCCGACCATCGGGCCAACCGCCGCAGCGACTGCGGAGTTGAGCAGTGGGCGATCGCCCATCTGGGTCGCGTCCAGGCGCAGGCCGTAGCTCACAGTCAGGTTAGGGCTGATCGACCAGGTGTCCTGTACGAAAGCGCCCAGGTTTTTCATGCTGAAGGTCGACACGGCGTCATCGATCGAGTAGCCCGGGTTGGCGGTCTGCACGGTGTACGACGATGGACGGCCAATGCGGAAGTTTTCCAGCACGGCGGCCTGCATGTCGGCGTTGCTCAGCTTGCCGCAGTCGGCCAGTGCGGCGCCGCCCAGGAAGGCGTAGTTCCAGCTGTTGACGCACGAGAAGGTGTAGTTGCCCCAGATGTTTTGCAGGAAGGCGTTGTACACATCGTTCTTGCTGTAGTCGCCGCCGAACTTGATTTCATGATCGCCCACCGACCAGTTGGCACCCAGGTAGGCGTCCTTGGTCTTGGTGCCCAGGATGTTGCGCTGGCGGCTGTTGTCGGTACCGAACGACAGCGTACGCGCAGTGGTCGGCACCGCAGCCGGCGTGCCGGTCGCGTTGGCGCCGGTGAACGACAGGTTGATCAGCGGCAGGGTCGAGTTCAGAGCGGGAATCGAATCATAGTCGCGCGACGACAGTTTCAGCTCGGTCGAGAAGTTCGGGCTCCAGTCGGCGGTCCACTGGCCGACCAGGGTCTCGATGGTTTTGCCTTGCGAGAACCATTCGGAGTTGAGCGACAGGCCGGTGGCGCTCATGCCGGTGAATTGCGGCTCGGCTTGCTTGGTCTTGGAGTAGCGAACCATCGCGCGATGGTTGTCGTTGATGTTCCAGTCGAACTTGACCAGATAGTCGTCAACGGTCAGCTGCGAACCAGCGCTCATGCTGGAATCGCCGATGTTGATGCCGTAGGTGTTCTTGGCGATGTCCTGGGCGGCTGTGATGGCCGACTGGTTGATGCCGACGTTCGTGAAGCCGCTGCCGATCGGGCCGAAGGACGGCGCGGCGCGGGTCGACTCCAGTTTTTCGTAAGCGGCAAAGATGAACAGCTTGTCCTGGATCAGCGGGCCGCCAACGGTGGCGCCCTTGGTGGTTTCCTTGAACGGCGCCGGCGCGGTGTAGGTGTTGGTGGCGTTGTTGTAGCGGTCGCCGACCAGGCTGTCGTTACGGAACACGTAGTAGACGCTGCCCTTGACGGTGTTGGTGCCGGACTTGGTCACGGCGTTGATGTTGCCGCCGGTGTAGCCCTTCTGGGTGACGTCGTAGTTAGCGACGTTGACCTGCACCGACTGGATCGCTTCGATCGAGATCGGCTGCTTGGCGGTCGGAGAACCGTTCGACTCCAGGCCGAAGGTGTCGTTCACGGCCACGCCGTCGATGGTCAGCGAGTTGTAACGGGAGTTCTGGCCGGCCACGGACATCTCGCCGCGCTCTTTGTCGGTCTGCGAAACGCGCGGGTCGGAACGGGCGTAGTCTTGCAGGTTCCGGTTGATCGAACCCTGGATCGCCAGTTCGGTCGCGGTGATACTGGTACCTGCGCCCATGTTCGATTTCGAGAAGCGCTCGGAACGGCCGCCCGCGACGCCAGCCACGGTCACGGTCTGCATCTGGGCGCCCAGCGTGGCGTCCACGCTGGCCGTTTCAGCCAGTTGGATGAACACGTTCTCGCGCTTTTCGCTGATACCGTCTTTAGTGATCGTGATCGTGTAAGGACCGCCTGTACGCAGGCCGCGCTGGACATAGCGGCCTTCCGCGTCGGTCACCACATTGCTGACGGTGCCCGATTCAACGTGCACGATGGTAACGGTCGCGCCTGCGGCAGGCTTGCCGTCGCCGACCGAAATGCGGCCACCGATCGCCGAAGTGGTGTTCTGTGCGAAGGCCGGTGCTGCCGCTAGCGCGATAGACAGGCTGAGCGCGATTTGCGTCAGCTTGAGCCGTTTGTGATTGATCATTGTATAACCCCAAAAAAGACTAATAGTTATATGGAACCCTTGCGGATAGCAGGTATTCCCTCTTTACTGTGTTGCAACTGGTTTACCGAACACGACCGGCGTGCCAAGGGCAGCGGGTGAGTGTAGCGGCGTAATATGTCAGGGCCATGACGTCTTTATGACAACTTTGTGACATAAATAAAGGCGCTGGAGGCGCCGCGTCATGCGGTTTTGCTACCTACGTACTGGACTATGAGAAAAGCAATAATCTTGCTTTTTTGGATCATTTCATCCAACTATGCATTAAGGAAAAATGTATGACAAATACGATTTAATTTACGAATTTAGACGTTAAATATATAAATCAGTCGAGATCGGACAGGAGTTTCCAGGTAGCTGCGCCCGTTGAGGGCATTCAGGCGGAATTATAAGTCAGCAACTGTTGGGTGAAATCTTTTCATTGGCCAAATGGCAAAAAGCCGGAGCGCGGAGACACATTAGTGTCGCTTGATGACCACACAGTTAGCAGAAAAAGACTGCCTTCTGGCAAGTGCTGGATTTTATGACAACAGGGCGAATGCTGTTGTGCGGAAGATAAATTTGTAACAAACGGGAGGCTTGTGGGTTACATGCCACAAGCCCCCGATTCGGCGGTTTGGGCTCAGCGTCCCGCCTTGCTTTGCGACGCGGCGATTTCCGCCTCGAATTTGCTGAATTTAACGCCCAATGCCTTCAACAGGCGCTGTTTGTCGGCGTCGGCCAGGAAGGAATAGCGGATGCTGTCATATGACAGTTTCTTGACCTCGGCGTAATCCGGCTGGTAGCGGGCCGCGTACAGCACGTACTCGCCGGACAGATTGTTACGCGAAACGCCGGCGTCGTCGGTCGACAACACATAGGGCACGCCATACTTGCGGAACAATGTGACCGGATGGGCCGCGCCCTTGATGCCGAGGATGAAGTCGTTGCTGCTCAGGTTGACCTCGACCGCGATGTCCTTTTCACGCATTTTTTTCATGATGGCCAGCGGATGGGTCTCATGGGCGATGTCCATGCCATGGCCGATGCGGCTGGCGCCGGCGACCTCGATCGCCTCCTTGATATGGAAGGTCAGGCCCTCCGGCTCCACCATGCCGAGCGACAATTCACCGGCGTGCAGCGCCAGCTTGACGTTTGGATGCTTCGCTTTCAGGAATTTATACATCTGCATGTGCAACGCATAGTCGCGCATGGAAACGTTAACGCTCTCCTGACCGACAATATTGGCGCCGACGATCATCGGGCTGGACGTGGCCAGCTTGAAGCTCGACACGATCTGCGAAAACACTTGCGACGGCGACAGGAAGCGCAGCGCGAACGGCTGGTAGCGCAGCGTAAAATTGGCGTCGTCGATGCCGGCGCCGGCGGTCTTGACGTTTTCCAGGTAGGCGGCGATCCAGCCCTGGAAGGCCGGGTCCTGGTCCAGTTTGGCGCTCAGCGCGGCCAGGTCGGCCTCCGTGACGGCGCCGGCGGCGGCCTTCTTGTCGAAGTCGGCGTCCTGGGCGATCGGCGCGATCTCATAGATCGTTTCGATATAGCTCAGGTTTTCCTGGATCGCGCGCTGCTTCAAGCGCTGCAGGCCGTCGGCGGCATTGGTCGACGCCACCGGGTTGAAGTAGGCGAAGGTGTCGAAGAACTGGCGGTCCGGCGGCGACTGGATGCCGCTATGGTTATAGAAGTCCTTGTCGGACCAGCGTTGCAGCAGGTTGGCCAGCACGGTGTTGTTGTTCATGACGTCCTGCCCGGACAGGCAGACGCGGTCCGCCAGCGGCTTGGCCTGCTCGGCCTTGGCCACCTCCTTGGCGATGTCGATCAGGAAGGTGTTCTTGTTGACGCAATAGCCTTCCTTGTCGACCCACTCCAGGTACTGCTCGGCGTACAGCGCTCCCGAATAATGGTGATGCAGGTCGCCGCCCTTGGGCATCATGGTCATGAACATCGTCAGCTCGGCCAACTTCGGCTCCTTGCCCGAGACCAGCGTGGCGAAATGGCGCTTGGTGATCTCCTCGTTGCTGCTGGCCGCTTGCGCGCCGTGCGGCAAGGCGCAGAACAGGGCCGCGGCGAAGGCTGCGGCCTTCAGGCTGGCGATATTTTTTTGCATGTGTGATCCCAATGTGAATTAAGTCTGTTCCTAGGCCGACGCGCGGACATGCACCTGGCGGCCGGCGGAGTACGTCGCCGCAATCACGCGGTCGTCGCCCAGCAGGGCCAGCGCGAACAGCAGCTCTTCCAGGCTGACACTTCGGCTGGTCCGGCGCGCGAGCAGCGGCGTCGCTTGCGGATCGATGACGATGAAGTCCGCCTCCGCTCCGGCGCTGAAATTGCCGATCGTGCCTTCCAGCTGCATGCTGCGGGCCGCGCCCAGCGTGGCCAGGTAAAACATCCGCAAAGCCGGCAGATAACTGCCTTTCAAGCGCGCTACTTTATAGGCTTCATTCATTGTTTGCAACATCGAGAACGAGGTGCCGCCGCCCACGTCCGTGGCCAGCGACAGCAACACGCCTGCCTGGTCGGCGCGCTCGAAGTCGAACAAGCCGCTGCCGAGGAACAGGTTGGAGGTCGGGCAGATGGCGGCGGCCGACCGGGTTTCGGCCATGCGCTCGCGGTCGCGCTCGTTGAGCCAGATACAGTGGCCGTACATGGCGCGCGGACGCATCATGCCGTAGCTGTCGTAGACGTCGATGTAGCTGCGCGACGTTGGGAACAGCTCGCGCACCCAGGCGCATTCGGCTTCGTTTTCCGATACGTGGGTCTGGATGAAGGTGTCCGGATAGGCGCGCGCCAGTTCGCCGGCCAGCTGCAGCTGTTCCTCGGTGGAGGTCGGGGCGAAACGCGGCGTGATCGCGTACAGCGAGCGGCCCCGCTTGTGCCAGCGCTGGATCAGGGTCTCGGTATCGCGCGCGGAAGACACGGCGGTGTCGCGCAGGAAGTCCGGGCAATTCCGGTCCATCATTACCTTGCCAGCGACCATGCGCAGGCCGCGCTGCTCGCTGGCGGCGAAGAAGGCGTCCACCGATTGCGGATGCACGGTGCAGTAGACCATCGCCGTGGTGGTGCCGCAGCGCAGCAGCTCGTCGAGGAAGAAGTCGGCCACGCCGGCGGCATGCGCGGGATCTTCGAACTGGCGCTCGACCGGGAAGGTGTAGGTCTCCAGCCATGGCAACAACCCTTCCGCCGGCGAGGCGATCATGTCGGTCTGCGGATAGTGGACGTGGGTGTCGATGAAGCCCGGCATCAGCAGCTTGCCGCTGTAGTCGTGCACCGGAGTGCCCGGCGGCAGCGTGGCGTGCAGCGTCGCGTAGTCGCCCACCGCCTGGACTTTGCCGTCGACGACGATCAGCAGGCCGTCTTCATGCCAGTCGTGCGACTGGTCGCTGAAGGCCGGATCGGCGAGAAAGTGCAGCAAGCTGCCACGGTAGGCTTGCAGGTTGTTGTTCATGAGGTGCTTTCCTGGACTTGAATGCGAGTTTAACGCGAAGCGGCGAGGCGCAGCGGCGCCGTGGCATCGAGCGCGGCGATCTGCTGCGCCTCCCATACCATCAGCAGCTGGGCGCATACGGAGGCGGCGATCGCCGCGGGTAGTTTGTTGGTGATGCCGGGCAGGCCGATCGGGCAGACCATCGCATCGATGCGGTCTTGCGGCAGGCCGCGCGCGGCCATGCGGCGCTCGAACTGCACGCGCTTGGTCTTGGAGCCGATCAGGCCGAACCAGCCGACGTCGGCGCGCGCGAGTATCGCTTCGCTCAGGCGCTGGTCCAGCGCGTGGCTGTGGGTCATCACGAGATAGCTGGCGTCCGCCGGCGCGCCGGCCACCAGCGCTTCCGGCATGTCGGTCGCTTCGATGGTGACGTTGGCGGGTATCTCCTGAGGGAACATATCCTCCCGCTCGTCGATCCAGGTGACAGTGCACGGCAGTTCGCCCAGCATGCGGACGATGGCCGCGCCGACATGGCCCGCGCCGAACAGCAGCAGGTGCGCGCGCGGCGCCAGGCACGGGTCGGCCAGCCAGCGGCGGCCCGCAGCGTCGCGCAGCACGTGCGTGCCGCGCTGGCGGTCGATGGCTGGCGCCGCGACGGCGGGAACGGTGGGGACGGCGGGTGCGGCGTCGGCGGAGACAACGCCACCGGCGTCCAGCAGCAGCGATACCGCCGGACCGTCGATAGCGCTCAGGCGCCAGCTGTCTTCGCGACGGCGGGCGTACAGGCTTGCCAGCACGGCGGCGAGTTGCGCGTCAACCAGCTCGAACGCCAGATGCACCACCCCGCCGCAACACTGGCCCAGCGTCGGGCCGAGCGCATAGCGTTCCAGCCGCGCCGTGGCGCAGGCACCGGCGAGCATCTCGCGCGCCAGTTCGACCGCGCACATCTCCAGATGGCCGCCGCCGATGGTGTCGTGCTGCCCGCGCGCCGTCACCAGCATCTTGGCGCCGGGCTCGCGCGGGCCGGAGCCCTCGACGATGGCCACGGTCACCAGCACCGCCGGTTCCGCAATCCGCGCTGTCAGCCACTCGTTCATTCAGGCCGCCATTTCCACTGCGGATATCGCCCGCAGTATCTCTTCGCTGGTCGCCGGCGCGTTGAGCGGTGGATTGACGCGATGCCCGCCCACGGCGGAAACCGCATCGCGGATCGCGAAGAACACCGAGAACGGCAGCAGCAGCGGCGGCTCGCCCACCGCCTTGGAGCGATGGATGCTGTCCTCCACATTGCCGTTGTCGTAGAGCTTCACGCGGAAGTCTTCCGGGCAGTCGGAGACACCGGGGATCTTGTAGGTGGAAGGCGCATGCGTCATCAGCTTGCCCGCCGGGTTCCACCACAGCTGCTCGGTGGTCAACCAGCCCATGCCCTGGATGAAAGCGCCCTCCACTTGCCCGATATCGATGGCGGGATTGAGCGAGCGGCCGGCGTCGTACAAGGCATCCGCGCGCAGCAGCTTCCACTCGCCGGTCAGCGTATCGACCACCACTTCCGACACCGCCGCACCGTAGGCGTAGTACGAGAACGGGTGGCCGTTCATCGTCTTCGGATCCCAATGCAGGCCGGGCGTGGCGTAGAAGCCGTCGGACCACAGTTGCACGCGGGCCAGGTAAGCCTTCTGCACCAGTTCCGGGAACGGCACGGCATGGCCGTTGACATGCACCTTGTTGTCGAAGAAGCGCACCGGCTGGCCGTCATCGTCGCCGTACAGCTTGACCGCGTAGGCAGACAGGCGCTCGCGGATCTGGCGCGCCGCGTCCTGCGCAGCCTTGCCGTTCAAGTCGGCGCCGGTGGATGCCGCCGTGGCCGAGGTATTCGCCACCTTGCCGGTATCGGTCGCCGTGGCGCGCAGGTGTTCCATGTCCAGGCCCAGCTCATGCGCCACCACCTGCATCACCTTGGTGTTGATGCCCTGTCCCATCTCCGTGCCGCCGTGATTGACCAGCACCGAGCCGTCCACATAAACGTGCACCAGCGCGCCAGCCTGATTCAGGTGGGTGACGTTGAACGCGATGCCGAACTTGAGCGGCGTGAACGCCAGGCCCTTCTTCAGGACAGGGCTGGCCTGGTTGAACGCCTCGACGGCGGCGCGGCGCGCGCGGTATTCGCTGGTTCGCTCCAGCTCCACCGTCAGCGCCTCGATCACGTTGTCGACGATCTCCTGGCCGTAAGGCGTTACATTACGCTCGGTCTTGCCGTAGAAATTCAGGCGGCGGATATCCAGCGCGTCGCGGCCCAGGTTACGCGCGATTTCATCGATGATGTATTCGATCGCGATGGCGCCCTGCGGACCGCCGAAACCGCGGAAGGCGGTATTCGACTGCGTATTGGTCTTGCCGCAGCCGGCGCGGATATCCACGTCCGACAAATAGTAGGTATTGTCGAAGTGGCAGACCGCGCGCGTGGCCACCGGGCCGGACAGATCGGCCGAGTAGCCGGCGCGCAAGGTCATGTCGACCTTGGCCGCGAGGATCTTGCCGCCGTCGTCGTAACCGACTTCATATTCATAGAAGAAGCAATGGCGCTTGCCGGTGACCAGCATGTCGTCGTCGCGGTCGGCGCGCAGCTTGACCGGGCGGCGCAACCTGGCCGCCGCGATGCCGGCCGACGCCGCCCACAATGCGGACTGCGATTCCTTGCCGCCGAAGCCACCGCCCATGCGGCGGCACTCGACCTGCACCTTGTGCGAATGAACGCCCAGCGCATGCGCGACCACGTGCTGCATCTCGCTCGGATGCTGGGTCGAGCACTGCACCAGCATGCCGTTGTCTTCCTTCGGGATGGCGTAGGCGATCTGGCCTTCCAGGTAGAACTGCTCCTGGCCGCCGACAAACAGCTGGCCCTTGACCACGTGTGGCGCCATGTCGAAGGCGGTCTGGTAATCGCCACGCTTGAGCTGCATCGGCGGCAGCACATACGAATTGGCCGCCTTGGCTTCCTGCGGCGTGAAGATCGCCGGCAGGTCGTCGTAGACGATCACGGCGCGGCGCGCGGCACGGCGCGCGTTGTCATGGCTGTCAGCGATGACGATGAAGATCGGCTGGCCGACATACAGCACTTCGCCCGTCGACAGGATAGGATCGTCGTGGATGATGGGACCGCAGTCGTTGGTGCCGACGATATCTTCAGCGGTGTAGACCGCCACCACGCCGGGCGCATTGCGCACCGGCGCCAGATCCATCGCGGTGATGCAGGCGTGGGCCTTGGACGACAGGCCCAGCGCGGCGTGCAGCGTGCCTTGCAGCTCGGGGATGTCGTCGGTGTAGGTGGCCTGGCCGAGCACGTGCAGCTCCGCCGACTCATGTGGACGGGCGACGCCGACGGCCTTCCAGGCCTGTTCGGCGACGGAAGCGGGAGCGATTGGTTGATTCATGATGGCTCCTTTCAGGCGCGGCAGGCGAAGGCGTTGACGGCATCGGCCGCAAGCGGCGCTTCGGCGCGCGTTTCAAACCAGAAGCGGCGCAGCAGGTTCTGCGCCGTCTGCATGCGGTAGCTGCTGGACGCGCGCATATCCGACAGCGGCGCGAAATCCTGCGCCAGCATGTCCATCGCGACGCGCAGATTGGCCTCGGTCCAGTGCAAGCCGGTCAAGGCGGTTTCGGCGCGCGGCGCGCGGCGCGGCGTGGCAGCCATGCCGCCGAAGGCGATGCGCGCATCGACGACCTTGTCGCCATCCAGCGTGAACGCGAACGCCGCGCACACCGCCGAGATATCCTGGTCGAAGCGCTTGGCCAGTTTATAGGTGCGGAACTGGACGCCCGCGCGCGGCAGCGGCACACGCACAGCGGCCACGAACTCGCCCGGCTGCATGTCCTTCTTCTGATAATCAAGGTAGAACGCCTCCAGCGGCAGCACGCGCCGGCCGGACGCGCCCTGCAGCACCACTTCGCTGCCGACGGCGATCATCCACGGCATCGAATCGCCGATCGGCGAACCGTTGGCGACATTGCCGCCCAGCGTGCCGGCGTTTCGGATCGGCAGCGATGCGAAACGCTGCCACATCTCGCCCAGCTGCGATGGATAATGCTTGCACAGCGCCTCGTAGGCGTCGTTGAGCGACACGCCGGCGCCGATTTCCAGCATGCCATCCTGCTCGCGCATGGTTTGCAGCGCCGTCACGTGGCCGAGATAGATGATGTCGCCCAGGTCGCGCATCTGCTTGGTGACCCACAGGCCGATGTCGGTGGAGCCGGCCAGCAGGGTCGCCTTCGGATGCGCGGCGCGCAGGGCCACCAGCTCATCCAGGGTGCGCGGCGCATGGAACGATTGCCCTTGCGCCGTGTAGGTCGCGCCTTCGCCGCGCTGCAGGGCTTGCAGCTGCCGCGTCAACGCGGCGCGGTCGAAGCCGACCTTGGGCAGTTCCGTCATGCGGTGCGCGGCATCGATGATCGGACGATAGCCGGTGCAGCGGCACAGGTTACCGGACAGGCAATCGTCGATCTCCTTGCGCTGCGCGGGCTTGCCGTCTTTGTCGAGGTACATGCCCCACAGCGACATGACGAAACCCGGCGTACAGAAGCCGCATTGCGAGCCATGGCATTCCACCATCGCCTGCTGGACAGGATGCAGCGCGCCGCCCGGCTGCTGCAGGTCTTCGACCGTGAACAGCGCCTTGCCATCCAGCGTAGGCGCGAACTGGATGCAGGAATTCACCGCTTTCATTTCCAGCTGGCCTTGCGCATTCAAGCTGCCGACGACGACCGTGCAGGCGCCGCAATCGCCCTCGGCGCAGCCTTCCTTGGTGCCGGTGCAGTGCAGGTCCTCGCGCAGGTGCTGCAGCACGGTGCGGGTCGGTGCGGCGCCGGCGATTTCCTGTACTCCGCCACGGTAGTAAAAACGAATGGGTTCGGACATCATGGCCTCAATCTGCAAACGGATGCGTCTTGCGCCAGTGCTCGGCGATATCGATGCGGCGGGTGATCCAGACGTTGTCGTGCCTTTGCACGTAATCGAGGAAGCGCGCCAGCGCGGCCGCGCGCGCCGGACGGCCGACGATGCGGCAGTGCAGGCCGATCGACAGCATCTTCGGCTGGTCCAGGCCGGCCGGGTCGCCCTCCGCGTACAGCACGTCGAAGGCATCCTTCAGGTAGTCGAAGAACTGCGTGCCGGTATTGAAGCCCTGGGCGGCGGCGAAGCGCATGTCGTTGGTGTCCAGCGTGTACGGCACGATCAGTTGCGGCGCGCTGGCCGCCTTGCCTTCGGCGTCGGTATAGTCGACCTTCTGCCAGAACGGCAGATCGTCGCCGTAGTTGTCGGCGTCGTAGCGGAAGCCGCCGTGCTCCATCACCAGCCGGCGCGTCTGCGGCGAATCGCGGCCGGTGTACCAGCCTTGGGGCGCGCTGCCGGTGAGCTCGCGGATGATGTCCACGGCTTCCTTCATGTGCGCGCGTTCGGTGGCCTCGTCCATGTTTTGATAGGTGATCCAGCGCAGCCCGTGGCAGGCGATCTCGTGGCCCAGTTCCTTGAACGCGGCCAGCGCTTCCGGATTCCGCTTGAGCGCCATCGACACGCCAAACACCGTCAACGGCAGCTTGCGCTCCTCGAACATGCGCAGCAAGCGCCACAGCCCGGCGCGCGAGCCGTACTCGTACAGCGACTCCATGCTCATGTGGCGGCTCGGGAACGAGGCCGCGCCGATGATCTCGGACAGGAAGGTCTCGGAGCCGGCATCGCCGTGCAGCACGTTGTTTTCGGCGCCCTCTTCGTAATTCAAAACGAACTGCAGGGCCACGCGGGCCCTGTTGGGCCATTGGGCGTGGGGCGGCTTCGGGCCGTAGCCGATCAGGTCGCGCGGGTAGTTGTCGTAAGTGGTCATGGGCGCAGGCGGGTGTATGAGGAATATATCTGTAATCATATATGCGTCGAGCGACGCCGGTATATGATTTATGCAATAGATACTTATCACTTACAGATATAGGAGCAATCATGGGCAAGCTGAGTACACACGTTCTCGACATCACCGTAGGCAAGCCGGGCGCCGGGGTCAAAGTGGCCTTGTATGCGGTCGGGCCAGGGGGCCGGGAACTGCTGAAAACCGAGGTCACCAACGCCGACGGCCGCTGCGCGCCGCTGCTGGAGGGCGACACCATGAAAGCCGGCAAATATGAGCTGGTTTTCGGCGCCGGCGACTATTTCGCGGCGCAAGGCGTCGCGCAGCCGGAGCCGCGCTTTATCGACGAGGTCACGCTGGCCTTCGGCATCGCCAGCGCGGAACAGAACTACCACGTGCCGCTGGTCGTCTCGCCGTGGGCCTACTCCACCTATCGCGGGAGCTGACGGCCTGCTAAGATGCCGGCACTATGACCGAATCCCTGGCCGCATCCTTCCTGCAACAAGCCGTCGAACTGCACCAGCAGGGACGGCTGGAACCGGCGCAGGCGCTGTACCGGCAGGTCCTGGAACTCAATCCCCGGCAATTCGACGCCCTGCACCTGCTGGGCGTGATCGCGCGCCAGCAAGGCGACGCGGCAGCCGCCATTTCCCTGATTTCACAAGCCATCGCGGTCGATGACGCGCAGGCCAACGCCCATTGCAACCTGGGCGTGGCGCTGCTGGACGCCGGCCGGCCGGAGCAAGCGCTGGCCAGCCACGAGCGCGCCATCGAACGCCATCCTGCCTACGCGCTGGCCTGGAGCAATCGCGGCAACGCCTTGCGCAGGCTGGGACGGCTGGACGAGGCGCTGCTCAGTTATCAGCGCGCGCTGGAGATCCAGCCGAACTACGCCGAGGCGCACTGCAACCGCGCCATCGTGCTGCAGGACCTGGGACGCTACCTGGACGCGCTGGGCGCGGCCGAGGATGCGCTCAACATCAAGGACCGCTACGCCGACGCCTGGCTTGCGCGCGGCAACGCCCTGCACTGCCTGCGCCTGCTGCCGGAAGCGGTCGAAAGCTTCGACCGCGCCATCCATCTGCGTCCGCAATGGGCGGAGGCGTACAGCGCGCAAGGCTCGGCCTTGCAGCGGCTGGGCGAGTTCGCGGCAGCGCTGGACAGCTATGACCACGCGCTGGCGCTCAAGCCGGACTACGCGCTGGCGCACTACTATCGCGGCAACACGCTGCGCTCGATGGCGCGCAACGACGAAGCCATCGCCGCCTACCGCGCCGCGCTGGCGCATGGCGACAATCCCGAGACCATCGCCTTCGCGCTGGCCTCGCTGGGCGTGGGCGACACGCCGGCCGCGCTGCCGGCGGAATATGTGCGCTCGCTGTTCGACCAATACGCCAATCACTTCGACCAGCATTTGACGGAAGTGCTGGACTACCAGACGCCGGCCTATCTGGACGACCTGCTGCGCCGCGTGGCGCCCGCTTCGGCGCTGGACACGGTGGACCTGGGCTGCGGCACCGGCCTGTGCGCGCCGTACCTGAAAGCCTACTCGCGCCGCCTGGACGGCGTCGACCTGTCGCAGCAGATGCTGGACAAGGCCGCCGGACGCGGTCTGTACGATCACCTGGCGTGCGGCGACCTGGTGGCCTACCTGGACGGCCGGCGCGACGCCTGGGATCTGGCGGTCGCCGCCGACGTCTTCGTCTACATCGGCGACCTGGCGCCGGTATTTGACAGCGTGCACCGCGCGCTGCGTCCGGGCGGCCGCTTCTGCTTCTCGGTCGAAGCCGGCGACGGCGCCGACTACACGCTGCGCCCATCCAACCGCTACGCCCACACAGAGGCCTATCTGGAACGCCTGGCCGCCGCCACCGGCTTCGACATCCTGGCCGCCGAACACCTGCAAGCGCGCCAGGAAAACGGCGCCCCCATCGCCGCCCTGGCCCTGCTGCTGTCCAGGCAAGCATAAGCGCGCAATCCTTCCCTAACATTTTGGAAAGGATTTAATTTCCGCGTGGAAATTGGATAGAATTAAGGCATCCAGCCATGCGCCCCAGCCTCCGCCGCCTGTCAGTAACCGAATAGGTTTTCCGATCCCCAGGAGCGTGCAATGAAAATCGATAACTTCAACATTGGGTCCCGCCTGAGCGTGGCGTTCGGCATCGTGCTGTCGATGCTGGTGCTCATGGCCGCTGTCGGCATCAGCCGCATGGCCGCCATCCAGGACGCCATGGTCGACATCACAAAAGGCAACAACGTGGAGTCCAACCTGGCGTCCGACATGCGCCTTAGCGTGGACGACAGGATGATCGCACTGCGGAATATCGTCCTGCTGGACGACCCGGCACAGATGCAGGCGCAGGTGGACCGGATCCGCGTCCAGGCCCAAAGCTACGCGGACTCCGAAAAAAAGCTGCGCGACACCTTTGCCGCTTTCGGCATCCAGGACGACGAAAGCAAGCTGCTGGCGGAAATCCAGCAGCAAAACGCGCTGGCCCAGCCTTTGATGGACAAGATCCAGGCGCTTGGACTCGCCAACAACAATGCCGACGCGACAAAGCTGCTGATCGGCGACCTGCGCGCGGTCCAGGGCAAATGGCAGGACGGCCTGGCCGCGCTGGTCGCCAGCGAGAAAAGGCAAAACGAAGAAGCAACCAGCGCCGCGGACGCCAGCTATGCGTTCACGCGTGACATGATGATCGGGCTGAGCGTGGCGGCCGTGCTGTTCGGGGGCGCCATCGCCGTGGTCATCACCCGCAGCATCACGCTGCCGATCAAGCGCGCGGTCGCCATCGCCCAGACCGTCGCGGCGGGCGACCTGACCAGCCAGATCGAGGTGCGCGGCAGCGACGAGACCAGCATGCTGCTGGCCGCGCTAAAATCCATGAACGACAACCTGGCGGCGATCGTCGGCCAGGTCCGCGCCGGCACCGATACGATGTCCACGGCCTCGCAGGAAATCGCCGCCGGCAACCTGGACCTGTCTTCGCGGACCGAAGAGCAGGCCGGTTCGCTGGAGGAAACCGCCTCGTCGATGGAAGAGCTGACCAGCACGGTCAAACAGAACGCCGACAACGCCCGGCAAGCCAACAGCCTTGCGGCCTCGGCGTCGGCAGTGGCCGGCAGGGGCGGCGCCGTGATCGCCAGCGTGGTGGACACCATGGACGCGATCAACGCCTCCTCCAAAAAAATCGTCGACATCATCAGCGTCATCGACGGCATCGCCTTCCAGACCAACATCCTGGCGCTGAATGCCGCGGTCGAGGCCGCGCGGGCGGGGGAACAGGGCCGGGGCTTCGCCGTGGTTGCCACCGAAGTGCGCAATCTGGCGCAGCGCAGCGCCGCCGCGGCCAAGGAAATCAAGACCCTGATCAGCGATTCCGTGG
The DNA here is from genome assembly GCF_047302815.1 of Duganella sp. CT11-25. Classification (NCBI taxonomy): domain Bacteria; kingdom Pseudomonadati; phylum Pseudomonadota; class Betaproteobacteria; order Burkholderiales; family Oxalobacteraceae; genus Duganella; species Duganella sp. CT11-25. The sequence continues at coordinate 5,651,227 of NZ_JBKBFD010000001.1, read as the reverse complement.
CCAAGGTCGAATCGGGAAGCCAGCTGGTCGATCAAGCCGGCCAGACCATGAGCGAGGTGGTCGACAGCGTGCGGCGCGTGAGCGACATCATCGGCGAGATCACCACCGCCAGCCGCGAGCAGAGCATGGGCATCGAGCAGATCAACCAGGCCATCATCCAGATGGACGGCGTCACGCAACAAAACGCCGCGCTGGTTGAGGAATCGGCCGCCGCGGCCGACTCGCTGCAAGGCCAGGCCGCCGCGCTGGCCGAGGTGGTCGCGACATTTGTCCTGATGCAGAACCAGGGAAAAGTCCCGGCGCGGGCGCCGCTTCGTGTGCGGGCAACATAGCCAAACTTGCATGTAGCTCATCCTTGCCTTAGAATTCAAGGCTGTCGCTCTGCGCCGGCGCCCTGATGGCCGACCAGTTTCCCATGCAAGATTCTTTACGGTGACCCTTGGATACCGTGCCGTTTTGGGTGCAATTTCTTGCACTCGCCCTCCTGATACTGTGCTCGGCCTTCTTCGCGATGGCGGAAACCGCCCTGATGGCGGCCAATCGCTATCGCCTGCGTCATCAAGCCAAACGCGGCAGCCGCCGCGCGATCACCACGCTGTGGCTGCTCGACCGCACCGACAAGCTGCTGTCGCTGGTGCTGATCGCCAACACGCTGTTCAACGCCGCCGCCACCGCGCTGGTGACGTCGATCGCCATCCAGTCCTTCGGCCACGACGACAACGTCATCACCCTCTCCACCGGCGGCGTGGCCTTCCTGCTGATCGTGTTCGCGGAAATCTCGCCCAAGGTCATCGGCGCCACCTTCCCGGAAAAGATCGCGCTGCCCACCAGCGTGGTGCTCAAGCCGCTGATGGCGCTGTCCAAGCCGGTGATCTGGTTCGTCAACCTGTTCGTCACGCTGGTGCTCAAGCTGTTCCGCATCAAGGCCGGCGCCCATGTGCAAGACGCCCGCCTGTCGCCGGAAGAGCTGCGCTCGATCGTGCTCGAGGGCGGCAACTTCATCCCGCAAAAGCACAAGAGCATCCTGCTCAACCTGTTCGACCTGGAAACCATCACGGTCGAGGACATCATGACGCCGCGCTCCCAGGTCGAGGCGCTGAACCTGGAGCTGACGGTGGAGGAGCTGACGCGCGAGCTGACCACCTGCTACCACAACAAGCTGCCCGTCTACGAAGGCGAGATCAACCGCATCGTCGGCATCCTGCACGTGCGCAAGGCGATGGCGCTGCTGCACCAGGAGGAGGAGATCACCATCGACCACTTCCGCGCGCTGCTGACCACGCCCTACTTCATTCCGCAGGACACACGCTTGTTCACCCAGCTACAGTATTTCCAGGAAAACAAGGAACGCCTGGGCATCATCGTCGACGAATACGGCGAGGTGCAGGGCCTGGTGACCCTGGACGACATCATCGAGGAAATGATCGGCGAGTTCACCACGTCGACCCCGGCCGCTGCGCGCGCCGACACCTTCGACTGGACCGAGCAGGGCGAATGCCTGCTGGAGGGCGCGACCGCGCTGCGCGACGTCAACAAGCGCCTCGGCCTGAGCTTCCCGCTGGACGGCCCCAAGACCCTGAACGGCATGCTGCTGGAATTGTTGCAAGAAATTCCAGACGCGCCGATCAGCCTCAAGGTCGACCAGTGCATCATCGAGGTGGTGCAGGTCCACGACCAGGCCATCAAAGTCGTTAAATTGATACGCCCGGGCAGCATGCGCAAGCATTAATCCATGTAAATCGTGTGAGCTTACGCAACATTGGGGAGTACAATCGTTTCTTGGTGGCGACAAACGGCTTTACAAAAATGATGCCTGAGAGCATTATTCCGTGATCCGCCCTCCTCCATCCTAAACGACGCTTCTATGGCAGCTGTCCTACCCAACGCCGCGCCCGGCGCCCCGATGCCGGGGCTGGCGCGGGCATTGATGCAAGCCGGGCGCCTCTCCGCGGCCCAGGCCGACACGCTGCAAAAAAAGTCCGTGGCCGACAAGCTGGCCTTCATCGACGTGCTGCTGTCGAGCGGCGTGATCGATTCGAAGGCGCTGGCCGCCTTCTGCGCCGAAACCTTTTCCTATCCGATGATGGACGTGGGCGCGCTGAACATCGACGCGCTGCCGGCCAAGATCATCGACAACAAGCTGATGCAGGCGCAGCGCGTGATCGCGCTGGCCAAGCGCGGCAACAAGATGTCGGTGGCGATTTCCGATCCGACTAATATCCAGGCGCTGGACCAGATCAAGTTCCAGACCGAGTCCACGGTCGAGCCCATCATCGTGCCGCACGACGCGCTGCTGCAACTGCTGGCGCGCATCAACAAGAGCAGCGAGCAAAGCATCAGCGAGCTGGCCGGCGACGAGTCCGACATCCAGTTCGCCGAGGAAGAAGACGCCAGCAGCGCCGCCAGCGCGGCCGCCGCCGATGCCGCCAACGATGTCGAGGATGCGCCGGTGGTGCGCTTCCTGAACAAGATGCTGATGGACGCCGTCAACATGGGCGCGTCCGACTTGCATTTCGAACCATTTGAAAAATTCTACCGCGTGCGCTTCCGCGTCGACGGCGTGCTGATCGAGCATGCCCAGCCGCCGACGTCGATCAAGGAAAAGCTGGTCTCGCGCATCAAGGTGCTGGCCAAGCTGGATATCTCGGAAAAGCGCGTGCCGCAGGACGGCCGCATGCGCCTGATCGTGTCGCCGACCAAGACCATCGACCTGCGCATCTCGACCTTGCCGACGCTGTTCGGCGAAAAGACCGTGATGCGTATCCTGGACGCGACGCAGGCGCAGATGGGCATCGACGCCCTCGGCTACGACCCGGACCAGAAGGAACTGCTGCTCGACGCCATCCAGCGCCCCTACGGCATGGTGCTGGTGACGGGCCCGACCGGCTCGGGCAAGACGGTGTCGCTGTACACCTGCCTGAACGTGATCAACAAGCCCGGCATCAACATCTCCACCGCCGAGGATCCGGCCGAGATCAACCTGCCGGGCGTGAACCAGGTCAACGTCAACGACAAGGCCGGCCTGACCTTCCCGGTGGCGCTCAAGTCCTTCCTGCGCCAGGATCCGGACATCATCATGGTCGGCGAGATCCGCGACCTGGAGACGGCCGACATCGCCATCAAGGCGGCGCAGACCGGCCACATGGTGTTCTCCACGCTGCACACCAACGATGCGCCGTCGACCCTGACGCGCCTGATGAACATGGGCGTGGCGCCGTTCAACATCGCCTCGTCGGTGATCCTGATCACCGCGCAGCGGCTGGCGCGCCGGCTGTGCACCTGCAAGCAGCCGGTCGACATTTCGCACGACTTGCTGCTCAAGGCCGGCTTCAGGCAAGAGGAACTGGACGGCAGCTGGAAGCCCTACGGCCCGGTCGGCTGCGAGCGCTGCAACGGCGGCGGCTACAAGGGCCGCGTCGGCATCTACCAGATCATGCCGATCTCGCCGGCGATCGAGGCCATCATCCTGGCGCACGGCAACTCGATGGAAATCGCCGCCAAGTCCGAAGAGGAAGGCGTGAAATCGCTGCGCCAGTCCGGACTGGTGAAGGTCAAGAACGGCCTGACCAGCCTCGAAGAAGTGCTCGGCTGTACCAACGAATAGGAAATCGATCATGGCGACATCCAGCAACGCGGGCCACCAGGTCAAGGAATCGATCTTTGCGTGGGAAGGCAAGGACAAGACCGGCAAGACGGTGCGCGGCGAACTGCGCGCCGGCGGCGAGGCGGTGGTCAACGTCACCCTGCGCCGCCAGGGCATCATGGTCACCAAGGTCAAGAAAAAGGCTTACCGCTCCGGCAAGAAGGTCACCGACAAGGACATCTCGCTGTTCACCCGCCAGCTGGCCACCATGATGAAGGCCGGCGTGCCGCTGCTGCAATCGTTCGACATCGTCGGCAAGGGCCACGCCAATCCGTCCGTCTCCAAGCTGGTGATGGACCTGCGCGCCGATATCGAGACCGGCACCAGCCTGAACCAGGCGTTCCGCAAGTTTCCGCTGTACTTCGACCCGCTGTTCTGCAACCTGGTCGGCGCCGGCGAACAGGCCGGTATCCTGGAAGACCTGCTGACGCGGCTGGCGATCTACAAGGAAAAGACGCTGGCCATGAAGGCCAAGATCAAGTCGGCGCTGATGTACCCGGTGTCGATCCTGGCCGTGGCCTTCATCGTCACGGCGGTGATCATGATCTGGGTGGTGCCGGCCTTCAAGCAGGTGTTCGCCAGCTTCGGCGCCAACCTGCCGGCGCCGACGCTGTTCGTGATGGCGATGTCGGAATTCTTCGTGGCCTGGTGGTATCTGATCTTCGGCGGGCTGTTCGCGTCGATCTACTTCTTCTTCCGGGCCTGGCAGCGCTCCCTGCAGATGCAGCGCTTCATGGACAAGCTGCTGCTCAAGCTGCCGGTGTTCGGCGACGTCATCCGCAAGGCCACCATCGCCCGCTGGACCCGCACGCTGGCCACCATGTTCGCCGCCGGCGTGCCGCTGGTGGAGTCGCTCGATTCGGTCGGCGGCGCGGCCGGCAACGCGGTGTATCTCGATGCCACGCGCAAGATCCAGAACGAAGTCAGCACCGGCACCAGCCTGACGGTGGCCATGCAGAACGCGGACGTGTTCCCCAACATGGTCACGCAGATGGTCGCCATCGGCGAGGAATCCGGCTCGCTGGACGCCATGCTGGGCAAGGTGGCCGACTTCTACGAGGAGGAAGTGGACGAGGCGGTGGGCGCGCTGGCCAGCTTGATGGAGCCGGCCATCATGGTCATCCTGGGCGTGCTGATCGGCGGCCTGGTGGTCGCCATGTACCTGCCGATCTTCAAACTGGGCGCGGTGGTGTAGGCGGCGCCTTCCCGGCGCCTAGCCCTGGGTTTCGGTGCGCGCCAGCCAGGCCGCCAGGCGCGGCCAGCGGCCGCGCCGCGGGGTCTGGTAACAGATCTCGCCCGGCACTTTCAGGATCACTTCGGTGCCCCGCTCCGGCAGGCTCAGCACCTCGATGCTGCCGCCCATGCGTTCGGCGCGCGCGCGCATGCCGGCCAGGCCCTGGTAGCCGCCCTCGCCCGGCGCCGGGCCGATGCCGCGGCCGTCGTCGCGCACATACAGCGAGAAAAATTCGCAGCCGTAGACCAGCTCCAGCTCGATGTGGCCGGCCTGCGCGTGCTGGAAGGCGTTGTACAGCGCCTCGCGCACGATGCTGTAGATTTCCTCGCCGCGGTCGCCGTTGACCGGCGCCGGCCGCGCCGTGATCACCATGCGGAACGGCGTGTTGAAATTCTCCTGCAGCGACTGGCCGACCGCCGCGAAGGCCTGGCTCAGGTTGTCGCCGTAGACCACCGGCATGCGCAGCGCGAGGATTTGGTGGCGGCCTTCGGCCAGCACCTCGTCGGCCTGGTCGAGGATGGTTTCGATGGCGGCCCGTTCCGGGCTGGCCTGCGGCAGGCGGTGGCTGACGCCCTGGAAGCGCAGGATCATGCCCTGCATGCTTTGCAGCAGCGTGTCGTGCAGGCCGGTCGCCACGCGCTCGCGCTCGGCCAGCTGGCGCAGCCGGAATGCGTAGGCGCGCGTGACGCGGCGCAGGCAGACCAGGAAAATCGCCCCCAGCAGGGCGCATGCGACGAGCACGGCCAGCATCAGGTACAGCGGCGTGGGCGAGTAAGACGACAAGAGCGGACTCCGGACGGAACGGCGATCCGCCCACCTTGCCATCATTTCAAGACGCTTCCCATCTCCCCGACGGGGGAGACGGTACGGAAAAACCGTCCCGCAATGTTGCTGTAATGCTTTAATATGGGCCTCTGTGACCATCTACCCGTGCTGATTCCCTATGCTGCAATCGACCTTGCTGTTTGCCCCCGCCGGCGACCTGCCCATCAGCCTGATCGCCGGCCTGTTCGGCCTGCTGTTCGGCAGCTTCCTCAACGTCGTCATCCACCGCCTGCCGAAAATGATGCAGCGCGAATCGGACAACTACGTGGCCGAGGAAAGCGGCAAGCAGCCGCCCTACACCGACCGCTACAACCTGGTGGTGCCGCGCTCGGCCTGCCCGCACTGCAAGCACCAGATCACCGCGCTGGAGAACATCCCGGTGGTCAGCTACCTGATGCTGCGCGGCCGCTGCAGCAACTGCAAGGCGCCGATCTCGGCGCGCTACCCGGCCGTCGAAGCGCTGGCCGGCGTGCTGTCGGCGCTGGTGGTGTGGAAGCTGGGCAGCGGCTGGGCCGGCCTGTCCGCGCTGTTCTTCCTGTATTCGCTGATCGCCATGACCTTCATCGACTTCGACACCCAGCTGCTGCCGGACGACCTGACCTATCCGCTGCTGTGGGGCGGCCTGCTGATGAACGTCAACGGCACCTTCGTGCCGCTGCAGGACGCGGTGATCGGCGCGGCGATCGGCTACCTGGCGCTGTGGTCGATCTACTGGCTGTTCAAGCTGGCGACAGGCAAGGAGGGGATGGGCTATGGTGACTTCAAGCTGCTGGCCGCGCTGGGCGCGTGGATGGGCTGGACCATGCTGCCGACCATCATCCTGCTGTCGTCGGTGGTCGGCGCGGTGGTCGGCATCGCGCTGATGGTGTTCGCCAAGCATGGCCGCAACACGCCGATTCCGTTCGGCCCCTACCTGGCGGCGGCCGGCCTGATCGCCATGCTGTACGGCACGCCGCTGTCCGCCTTCACGATGAGCCTTGTCCGCTGAGATTCCCATGACGACGCCCCTGCCCTTCTCCATCGGCCTGACCGGCGGCATCGGCAGCGGCAAGAGCACCGTGGCCGACCTGTTTGCCGCGCGCGGCGCCACCATCGTCGACACCGACCTGATCGCCCACAGCCTGACCGCGCCGCACGGCGCGGCCATGCCGGCCATCGTCGCCGCGTTCGGCCCGGCGTTCGCCGACGCCGCCGGCGCGCTGGACCGCGCCCGCATGCGCAGCCTGGTGTTTGCCGACGCCGGCGCCAAGGCCCGCCTCGAAGCCATCCTCCATCCGCGCATCCGCGACGCCGCGCTGGCGGCCGGCGCCGCCGCCAGCGGCTGCTATGTGATCTACGCGGTGCCGCTGCTGATCGAATCCGGTACGTGGCGTGAGCGCGTCACGCGCATCCTTGCGGTAGACTGCCCGGAGGAAGTGCAAATCGCCCGCGTGATGGCGCGTAACAATTTGCCGGAAAGCCAGGTCAAAGCCATCATGGCGGCCCAGGTGAGCCGCCAGGCCCGGCTGGCGGCGGCCGACGACGTGATCGAAAATTCCGCCGGCATCGAGGCATTGGCGCCCCAAATCGACCGATTACACGATTTATATCTGGCTTTTTCGAAAAGAACGGCAACAATACCTTCGCAACGTTTGTAATTTTGCTTGGCTTGCTTCAAAATCACGAGAATTAATCGCAGGTCCACCAATAGAGGGATGTTATTTTGATTGTCTACGAATATCCTTTCAACGAGCGCATACGCACGTTGTTGCGATTAGAGGATCTGTACGAGAAATTCAAGTTCTTTGTGCATCAAGAACACCCTATGCAGCACCACGTCGCGCTGGCGACCATCTTCGACATGCTGGAAGTGGCCGGCCGCGCCGATCTGAAATCCGACCTGCTGCAGGAGCTGGAGCGCCAGCGCCAAAGCCTGCTGGGCTACCGCATGAATCCCAACGTCCAGGCGGAAACGCTGGACGCCATCCTGGCCGAGCTGGACGGCGTCAGCAGCGCGCTGGTCGCGGCCCAGGGCAAGACCGGCCAGAACGTGCGCGACAACGAGTGGCTGATGAGCATCCGCGGCCGCACCATCATCCCGGGCGGCGCCTGCGAGTTCGACCTGCCGTCCTACTATGCCTGGCAAAAGCGTCCGGCCGAGCAGCGCTTCAACGACATCGCCACCTGGTTCGCGCCGCTGGCGCCGCTGTTCGACGCGCTGGGGCTGGTGCTGCGCCTGCTGCGCGATTCCGGCGGCCCGATCAAGATGATCGCCGTGGCCGGCAGCTACCAACAGATGTTGCAGGGCAAGGTGTACCAGATGCTGCGGCTGACCCTGGACGAATCGATGGGGGCGATCCCCGAGATTTCAGCCAACAAATACATGCTGTGGGTGCGCTTCACCACCCAGGGCGGCGACCTGAAACCCAAGCCGCTGGAAGATGATGTACCATTCGAGCTCACGCTCTGTAACTTCTAAGAATTGATTATGGCCACCGTAGTTGACTGCCCTACCTGCTCCGCCAAAGTGGAGTGGAAGGAAGAAAATAAGTACCGCCCGTTCTGCTCGGAACGCTGCAAGAAGATCGACCTTGGCGCCTGGGCCGAGGAAAAGTACGCGATTCCCGCCGCCCCCCCCAAAGATCCCCTCGACGAAGAATAACAAACCGGGGTCAGCTGTAGCGCACCTGCTCCAGCCATTCCAGCAACGGTATCGTGGCCGGCAGCAGCGGTTCGACGCCCACCATGCCCTGCCATGCGAAGGCCTGGCCTTCCAGGCTTTGCGGCTCGCCTTCCCAGTCACGGCTGATGTAGAAATGCAGCCGAACGTGCGCGTGCGGGTAGACGTACTCGACGCCGCACCATTCCTCGGCGCTGTGGATGGTCAGGCCCAGTTCTTCGACAAACTCGCGCTTCAGCGCTTGCAGGATGGTTTCGCCCGGATCGACTTTACCGCCCGGGAATTCCCAGTAGCCGTCGTACGGCTTGCCGGCCGGGCGCTGGCCCAGCAGCACGTCGCCGTTCGGCTTGACCAGGATGCCCACCGCGACATCGACCGGCTTGATCACCGCCGCCGTCACGGCTGCTTCCCGGCGTAATCCTTGGCGAACTGCCAGGCCACGCGGCCCGAGCGCGAACCGCGCTGCAGCGCCCAGCGCAAGGCGTCGCCGCGCGCGGCGTCGATCTGCGCTTCGCTGCAGCCCAGCGACGACAGCCAGTGGCCGACGATGGCCAGGTAGTCGTCCTGCTTGAACGGGTAGAACGTCAGCCACAGGCCGAAGCGCTCGGACAGCGAAATCTTTTCCTCCACCGTCTCTCCCGGATGCAGGTCGCCGTCCTCGTCGTGCTTGTAGCTCATGTTGTCGGACATACGCTCCGGCATCAGGTGGCGGCGGTTGGAGGTGGCGTAGATCAGCACATTGTCCGACTGCGCCGAGATGCTGCCGTCCAGCGCCACCTTCAGCGCCTTGTAGCCGCTCTCGCCCTCTTCGAACGACAGGTCGTCGCAGAACACGATGAAGCGTTCCGGCCGCCCCGCGACCAGGTCGACGATATCGGGCAGCTCGGCCAGGTCGGCCTTGTCCACTTCGATCAGGCGCAGGCCGTCCTTGCCGAACTGGTTCAGGCAAGCCTTGATCAGCGAGGACTTGCCGGTGCCGCGCGCGCCGGTCAGCAGCACGTTGTTGGCCGGCCGGCCCTGCACGAACTGGCGGGTGTTCTGCTCGATCTGCTCTTTCTGCGGGCCGATGTGCTGCAGGTCGTCCGGCGCGATCGGCGCCACATGCGCCACCGCCTGCAGGTAGCTGGCGCCGCCGCCGTTGCGTTTCCTCCAGCGGAAGGCGAAGCCCAGCTTCCAGTCCGGCTCGCGCGGCGCCTGCGGCAGCACCGCCTCCACGCGCGCCAGCAAGGCCTCGGCGCGCACCAGGAATTGTTCGAGAGGCGTCGCCATCTTACGAACGGTAGTCGGCGTTGATGGTCACGTACTCGTGCGACAGGTCGCAGGTATAGACCGTGGCGGCGGCATCGCCGCGCGCCAGCTTGACGCGCACCAGGATCTCGCTCTGCCGCATCACGCGCTGGCCGTCCTCTTCCCTGTAGTCCGGATTGCGGCCGCCGTTCTTGGCGACCCAGACGTCGTCCAGGTACAGGTTCAGCTTGCTGACATCGAGGTCGTCGACGCCGGCGTAGCCGATCGCGGCCAGGATGCGGCCCAGGTTGGGGTCGGAGGCGAAGAAGGCGGTCTTGACCAGCGGCGAGTGGCCGATCGAGTAGGCGATCTTGCGGCATTCCTCGACGCTGGCGCCGTCTTCGACGGTGATGGTGATGAACTTGGTGGCGCCCTCGCCGTCGCGCACGATGGCTTGCGCCAGGAACAGCGACAGCTCGGCGACGGCGGCCGCCAGCTCGGCGTATTCAGGCGAGTCGACCGAGTTCACTTCCAGCGTGCCGGCGCCGGTGGCGATCAGCATGAAGGAATCGTTGGTCGAGGTGTCGCCGTCGATGGTGATGCAGTTGAACGACTGGTCCGCCACCTGCTTGACCAGCACGTCCAGGACCGGCTGCGCGACCTTGGCGTCCAGCGCCAGGTAGCCCAGCATGGTCGCCATGTTCGGCTTGATCATGCCGGCACCCTTGCTGATGCCGCTCATGGTGACGCTGTGGCCGCCGATGGTGACCGTGCGCGAGCCGGCTTTCGGCTGGGTGTCGGTGGTCATGATGGCTTCGGCGGCGTTGTACCAGTTGTCGGCCTTGAGGCCGGCGATCGCCTGCGGCAGGCCGGCGATGACCTTGGCGGCCGGCAGCGGCTCCAGGATCACACCGGTCGAGAACGGCAAGATCTGCGACGGCTCGCAGCCCAGCTGCGCGGCCAGCGCGGCGCAGGTCTGGTTGGCCAGCGACAGGCCCAGCTCGCCGGTGCCGGCGTTGGCGTTGCCGGTGTTGACCAGCAGCGCGGCGATCGGCTTGCCGCTGGCTTTGGCGGCGGCCAGGTGGGCCTTGGCGATCTGCACCGGCGCGGCGCAGAAGCGGTTCAGCGTGAACACGCCGGCCACCGTGGCCGTCGGCGCCACCTTCATGACCAGCACATCCTTGCGGTTCGGCTTCTTGATGCCGGCTTCGGCAAAACCGATGTCGATGCCTGCGACAGGCTTCAGGGCGGAGGCGACGGGCAGAGGGGAATTGACGGCCATAGTAGTGATCTCGTGGGTGGAAAGTGGGAGCCGCTATTGTAATACCTGGCGGCGCGTGGCGCATCGCATCAATCACAGCAGGATGGGTGGACTTTTAGTTTCTTTCAGAAAACATATTCAAACACCAAATTTGTTTAAAAATCACAGGAAGGATGTCCTACAACCCCATGAATTCATGGGGTTTTTTGCGTAAAAGCCACAAACTATTAGTACGATCGTTCAGTTTTAATATTTTGTATTTCATGCCTCCTGGAAATTAGTTTAAGGTTGCTGCACATGCCCCACCCCTGCATTGTCGTAGACAACTCCTCACAACACCGATAACAATCCTAGGACCCACAACACATGAAAAAGCAACTTTTAGTAGCTGCCGTACTTGCCGCCACTGCCGCCATGCAGGCGCAAGCGGGCGTGATGGACGACGGCAACCTGAGCATCAGCGGCTTCGGCACGCTGGGCGTCGCCAAGAGCAATACCGACCAGGCGCAGTTCGCCCGCTACAACCAGGCTGAAGGCGTGGCCGACAAGGCCCGCATCGGCCTCGACAGCAACCTCGGCCTGCAGGCGACCTACAAGATCAACGACTGGCTGTCCGGCACCGCGCAAGTCCTGACCCGCAAGAACACCAGCCCGACCTTCACCACCGACCTGACCTGGGCCTTTCTGAAAGCCCGCATCAACGACGAGACCAGCGTGCGCGTCGGCCGCGTCGTGATGCCGATCTTCCTGATCTCGGACTACCAGAACGTCGGCTACGCCAACACCATGATGCGTCCGCCGGTGGAGATGTACGCCCAGGCGCCGATCGAGAACGTCGACGGCGCCGACATCAACTACCAGCACGCCTTCGGCGACTTCAACTTCACCACCCAGGCCTTCGCCGGCGTCAGCCGCGGCAAGCTGTTCATCCCGACCGGCGGCGGTTCGGTCGCGACCTACCGCGCGCCGGCGGCCGGCATCAGCTTCGGCGGCGAATACGGCCCGTTCACGGTGCGCGTCGGCCATGCCCGCGCCGACCTGAAAAGCGACGACATCACGCCGATCAACAGCCTGACCAGCACGCTGAAAGCCGTCGGCTTCGGGCAGCTGGCCAACGACATCAGCCTGGTCGAAGGCAAGAAGATCGCCTTCACCTCGATCGGCGCCACCATGGACTGGAACAACATCGTGCTGCAGACCGAGTACGCCCAGCGCCGCGCCAAGGAAGCCGTCTACATCCCGGACACCAACGCCTGGTACGCGATGGTCGGCTACCGCATCGGCAAGGTGCTGCCGTACTACTCGCACGCCTCGTACAGCGATGCCGGCCACTCGGTGTCGCTGCCGGCCACCTTCCCGAAAACCGGCGTGCTGGCGGCGACCGTCAACAGCGTGATGACCTCGGCCGAGCAGACCTCGGACCTGGTCGGCGTGCGCTGGGACTTCGCCAAGTCGGTGGCCCTGAAAGTGCAGGTCGACCGCATCAAGCCGGGCGCCAAGTCGGGCGCGCTGCTGTTCGCGCCGGCCGCCGGCGTCAAAAACAATGTCACCGTCGTCGGCGTCGCGCTCGACTTCGTATTCTGATAAGGGAGGCGCTATGAAAAACCTGATGTCCACCCTGGTGCTGGCCGCGCTCGCCGCCGCAACCATGACTGTCACCACCACGGCGTCGGCCGAAACCGTCGTCATCGTCAGCCAGAAGAATCCGGCCACCCGCATGTTCTCGGAACAGGCGTCGCAATTCTTCCTCGGCAAATCCAACCTGTTCACGCCGATCGACCAGGCCGAAGGTTCGCCGATCCGCGCCGACTTCTATCACAAGGTCGCCGACAAGGATCCGGCCCAGGTCAAGGCGCTGTGGTCCAAGCTGGTGTTTACCGGCAAGGCCACGCCGCCGAAGGAATACTCGGGCAACGCCGAGGTCAAGAAAGCAGTTGCTGCCGATCCAAAGGCGATCGGGTATATTGACAAGTCGGCAGTTGACGATACGGTCAAAGTCATTTTGACCCTGCCTTAATCGCCAGGTAGCCCTGACCGCCGACCGCCCTGCCCGGGCGGTCGGCGCATGTGCCCCTGGCATCGCCAAAGGAGTGCACGTCTTGAGTTTGTCGCTACGCGCGAAGTTTTTACTGCTCAGCGCCGTGATCCAGGCGCTGGTGGTCGGCCTGCTGATCTGGAACAGTCTGCGGCTGATGAACCACGCCGTCAGCACCAATGCCGAGCGGGTCGCGCAGGAATACGCGGTCACGCTCAACCTCTCCCTCAGTCCCTACGCGACGCGCGGCCGCCTGCCCGAGCTCAACAGCTATCTGGCCGAGATGCTGGCCGATCCGGACGACAGCTTCCTGCGCTACCTGACCATCCTCGACGAGCACGAGCAGCCGATCATCGCCGTGGGCAAGCGCGACGCGCCGCTGCCGCCCATCCTCAAGCAAGGCGGCGGCACCGGCTTCAAGGGCGTGCGCACCATCATCAGCGGCGCCACGCTGCACGCGCGCTCGCCGCTGCTGTTACAGGACAACCGCATCGGCTCGATCAATTTCGGCCTGACCACCAAGGATTTGAAACAGGCGCGCGACGAGGTGATGCTGCAGGGCGGCGTGATCTCGCTGATCGGCTTTGCGATCGGCCTGCTGATGTTCTACGCCTTCACGCACGGCATCGGCCGGCGCCTGGAGGCGCTGACCGGCCAGTCCGAGCAGATGGCGCTGGGCGACTACAGCAAGGCGCTGCCGGTGCACGGCGACGATGAGATCGCCGTCTTCACGCGCGCGCTCAACACCATGAGCACCACGCTGCGCGAGCGCATCGCCCAACTGGAGCAATCACAGCAGCGGCTGTCGGAATCGGAGGCGCGCTTCAAGACGCTGTTCGACATGGCGCCGCTGCCGCTGACGGTGTCGGACCGCGAAGGCCGCATCATCGCCGCCAACCGCGCCGTCACGCACACCTTCGGCGCGGCCGCCGCCAGCCTGATCGGCAAGCGCAGCGACGAGGTGCCGTTCTGGGCCAGCACGCTGGAGCGCGACCGCATCTGGCGGATGTACCAGGCCGACGGCGCGGTGCACGGCGCCATCGCCGGCGTGCTGCTGCCGGACGGCAGCGTCGGCAGCGTGGCGATCTGGTCGTCCTCGCTGACGCTGGACGGCAACCAGTCCATCATCTGGGCGCTGCTGGACCTGACCGAGGAACTCAACGCCAAGCGCGAGCTGAAGGATTTGAACGTGTCGCTGGAGAGCCGCGTGCGCGAGCGCTCGGCGGCGCTGGAGCGCGCCAACGCCGACCTGAGCGCGGCGCTGGAAACCCTGCAGCGCACCCAGGACGAGCTGCTGGCGGCCGAGAAGATGGCCTCGCTGGGATCGCTGGTGGCGGGCATCGCGCATGAGTTGAATACGCCGATCGGCAACAGCCTGCTGGCGTCGACCTCGCTGCGCGACCGCGTGGCCGAATTCGAACGCCACGTGGCGGCCGGCGCGCTGCGGCGCTCGGAACTGACGGCCCACCTGGAAGAGGTGGGCACGGCCAGCGAACTGATTGCCGGCTCGCTGCACAAGGCGGCCGAGCTGATTTCCTCGTTCAAGCAGATCGCCGTCGACCAGACCAACGACCAGCGCCGCAGCTTCGACCTGCTGTCGGCGGTGCAGGACACTATCGCCACCTATACGCCGCGCCTGCGCCGCGCGCACTGCGAGACGGTGCTGCGGATACCGGCCGGGCTGGTGTTCGATTCGTATCCGGGCGGCTTGTACCAGATCCTGAACAACCTGATCAACAACGCCCTGGCCCACGCCTTCGATCAGCGCAAGGGCGGCGTGATCACGGTGAGCGCCGGGGCGGTGGACGCGGAGACCGTCGAGCTGATGTTCGGCGACGACGGCGCCGGCATGCCGGACGATGTGCTGCGGCGCGTGTTCGATCCCTTCTTCACCACCAAGATGGGCCAGGGCGGCACGGGGCTGGGCATGAACATCGTCTACAACATCGTCACCGGCGTGCTGGGCGGGCGCATCACCATCGACTCCGCGCCCGGCGCGGGCACGTCGGTGCGCATGCTGCTGCCGCGCAGCGCGCCGCAGCGCGAGGGCAAGGCATAAAAAAACCGGAGCAAGCTCCGGTTTTGTTGACTGCCTAAGTTTGACCGCTTACGCCAGACGGCCGTGGCAGGCCTTGTACTTCTTGCCGCTGCCGCAAGGGCATGGGTCGTTGCGGCCGACCTTCAGGCCCATCTCCATCAGCTGCTCGGCGCTCAAGCCTTGCAGCTCCGGCGGCAGGCCGGCGATCTGCGCAGGCGCCAGCAGCTCTTCCGGCGCCGCGTTCGGATTGAAGTCCGCGTGCTGGTAGCTGACGTTTTCCACGTGCGACTGCTGCATCGCCGCTTCGGCCGCGTCGATCTCTTCGCGCGACTGGATGCGCACGGTCATGATCAGCTTGACCACTTCGTTCTTGATCATGTCCAGCATCTGGCCGAACAGCTCGAACGCTTCGCGCTTGTATTCCTGCTTCGGGTTCTTCTGGGCGTAGCCGCGCAGGTGGATGCCCTGGCGCAGGTGGTCCAGCGCCGCCAGGTGCTCGCGCCAGTGGCTGTCGACGCTTTGCAGCATGACGTTGCGCTCGAAGCCGCCGAACGATTCCTTGCCGACGATGTCGATCTTGGCCTGGTACAGCGCATCGGCCGCGCCGATCACGCGCTCCAGGATGTCTTCGTCGGTCAGGTTCTGCTCGGACTCCAGCATCGCGCGCAGCGGCAGGTCGATCTGCCACTCCGCCGCCAGCGCCGCTTCCAGGCCCTTGATGTTCCATTGCTCCTCGACCGATTCTGCCGGCACGTATTCGCGCACCAGGTCGGTGAAGGCGCCGTGGCGCAGCGACTGGATCAGCTCCGAGATGTCGGTCGCTTCCAGCAGCTCGTTACGCTGCTGGTAGATTACTTTGCGCTGGTCGTTGGCGACGTCGTCGTATTCCAGCAGCTGCTTGCGGATGTCGAAGTTGCGTGCCTCGACCTTGCGCTGCGCCGATTCGATCGAGCGCGAAACGATGCCCGCCTCGATCGGTTCGCCTTCCGGCATCTTCAGGCGGTCCATGACGGCGCGCACGCGGTCGCCGGCGAAGATGCGCAGCAGCTGGTCGTCCAGCGACAGGAAGAAGCGCGACATGCCCGGATCGCCCTGGCGCGCGGCACGGCCGCGCAGCTGGTTGTCGACGCGGCGCGATTCGTGGCGTTCGGTGCCGACGATGTGCAGGCCGCCGGCGGCAACCACCTGCTCGTGCAGCGCCTGCCAGCCCTCGCGCAGCGCCTTGCCCTGCGCGGCCTTGTCGGTGTCGCTCAGTTCAGGATTGGCTTCGACGAACTGGATCTGCTTTTCGACGTTGCCGCCCAACACGATGTCGGTACCGCGACCGGCCATGTTGGTGGCGATGGTGATCGCTTTCGGGCTGCCCGCCTGGGCGATGATTTCCGCTTCACGGGCGTGCTGTTTCGCGTTCAGGACGTTGTGCGGCAGGCCGCCCTTGGTCAGGATAGCCGACAGCAGTTCCGAGTTTTCGATCGAGGTGGTACCGACCAGCACCGGTTGGCCGCGGTCGTAGCACTCGCGGATTTCCAGCATCATGGCGTTGTACTTCTCGGCCGAGGTCTTGTAGACCTGGTCCTGGCGGTCCTTGCGCTGCGAAGGACGGTTAGGCGGGATCACCACGGTTTCGAGGCCGTAGATCTCCTGGAATTCGTAGGCTTCGGTGTCGGCGGTGCCGGTCATGCCGGCCAGCTTGCCGTACATGCGGAAGTAGTTCTGGAAGGTGATCGAGGCCAGGGTCTGGTTCTCGTTCTGGATCTTCACGCCCTCTTTCGCTTCGACCGCCTGGTGCAGGCCGTCCGACCAGCGGCGGCCCGTCATCAGGCGGCCGGTGAATTCGTCGACGATCACCACTTCATTGTTCTGCACCACGTAGTGCTGATCCTTGAAGTACAGCGCGTGCGCACGCAGCGCCGCGTACAGGTGGTGCACCAGCGTGATGTTGGCCGAGTCGTACAGCGAGGCGCCTTCCGGCAGCAGACCCATCTTGGTGAGGATCGCTTCGGCTTTTTCGTGGCCGGCTTCGGTCAGCAGCACCTGGTGGGCTTTTTCGTCCTTGGTGTAGTCGCCGGGGACTTCAACCTTGCCCTTGCCGTCCGGGGTTTCCTCGCCGATCTGCTGGGTCAGCAGGCGTGGCAGCTCGTTGATCTTGTAGTACAGGTCGGTATGGTTCTCGGCCTGGCCGGAGATGATCAGCGGGGTGCGGGCTTCATCGATCAGGATCGAGTCGACTTCGTCGACGATGCCGAAGTTCAGCACGCGCTGCACGCGGTCGCGGGCTTCGAACACCATGTTGTCGCGCAGGTAGTCGAAGCCGAATTCGTTGTTGGTGCCGTAGGTGATGTCCGAGGCGTAGGCGGCCTGCTTGGTGGCGTGCTCCATCTGCGACAGGTTGATGCCGGTCGTCAGGCCCAGCCAGCTGTACAGCTTGCCCATGGTCTCGGCGTCGCGCTGCGCCAGGTAGTCATTGACCGTGACGATGTGCACGCCCTTGCCCGACAGCGCATTCAGATAGGCCGGCAGGGTCGCGGTCAGGGTCTTGCCCTCGCCGGTGCCCATTTCGGCGATCTTGCCGTAGTGCAGAACCATGCCGCCGATCAGCTGGACGTCGAAGTGGCGCATCTTGAACACGCGCTTGCTCGCTTCGCGGCAGACGGCGAACGCTTCCGGCAGGAGCGCATCGAGCTCCTCTCCGTTGGCGAGGCGTTCCTTGAAGGCCGGCGTCTTCGCTTGCAGCTCGGCATCCGACAGTTTTTCCATCGCCGGCTCGAGCGCATTGATCTCGCGTACCGTTTTTTGGTATTGCTTGAGCAGCCGCTGGTTGCGGCTACCGAAAATCTGGGTCAGTAATGACATGCTTGAATTCTTGAAAAAACGCCGTTAAAAAAAGCTCTGTAGGTGTGTAACGCCTTACCGCACGGAGTTCGACTATGGCAAAAGACGGTGATTTTATCACGCGCCCGGGTCTACATTGGGTTATTGGCCGGTTTAACAATAGCCCAAGTGTGAACAATGTCACAAAATCAACCCATTTTACCCGGTGGTGCCGTTTTTTTTCTGCTGTGCTATGGTTCGCCACATGCGATTCAATTCCTCCAATTTCTCGATCACCCGCCGCATGGGGGTCGATGCCACCGATTTCCTGCGTCGCGACCACAAGATGGCCGCGCTGCTGCCGGCCATCGAGCGCATGGCGGCCCTGCAAAAGGATTGCGCGGCGGCCTTGCCAGCCATGTTCAAGTATTGCGAGATCCTGGCGTTCGAGGATGGCCAGCTGACCTTGTCGCTGCCGAATGCCTCGCTGGCGGCCAAGCTCAAGCAGCAAGTGCCCAAGCTGCAGGAGACGCTGGCGCGGCGCGGCTGGCAGGTGGCGGCGGTGAAACTGAAGGTGCAGATGACCAAGCCGGCCGAGATCAAGGAGCAGATGCGCGCGCTATCCTTGTCGGAAGCGGCCGTGACGGCCTTCGACGAGCTGGGAGATGCGCTGGAGGCCACGCCGCAGAACGCCACCTTGATCGCGGCGTTGAAGGCGATGGTGGCCCGCCGGCGGCAGGCCACCGAGACTTAAGTTAGTGCCCACTCACGCGCCATCTGGCGCACATAGGACTGCGGGGCGACGTCGTTGCTGTCGAAAGTGACGATTTCATACGCTTCCGGGTGCTTCAGCAACTCCAGCAGCAGCTGGTTGTTCAGCGCGTGGCCGGACTTGTGGGCCTCATAGCTGGCCAGCAGCGGATGGCCGACCAGGTAGAGGTCGCCGATCGCGTCCAGGATCTTGTGACGCACGAACTCGTCTTCATAGCGCAGGCCGTCCGAATTGAGGATGCGGTACTCGTCCATGACGATGGCGTTTTCCAGCGAACCGCCGCGCGCCAGGCCTATGCCGCGCAGCATTTCCACGTCCTGCATGAAGCCGAAGGTGCGGGCGCGCGCGACGTCGTGCACATAGGAGACGTCGCCGAAGTCCACATGCGCGCGCTGCTGCGTGCCGTCCACCGCCGGGTGGTTGAACTCAATGAAAAAGTCCAGCTTGAAGCCGTCGTGCGGCAGCAGGCGGGCCCATTTTTCCTTGTCGCCCGCGCCTTCGCGGATTTCCACCGGTTTCAGCACGCGGATGAATTTCTTCGCGGCAGGCTGCTCCAGCACGCCGGCTTGTTGCAATAAAAATACGAAGGACGAGGCCGAGCCGTCCATGATAGGGATTTCTTCGGCGCTGACTTCGATGTACAGGTTGTCGATGCCGAGGCCGGCGCAGGCCGACATCAGGTGCTCGACGGTGGAGACGCGGGCGCCGTCCTTGACCAGCACCGAGGCCATGCGGGTATCCCCCACCGCCATCGCGCTGGACGGGAATTCCACCATGGGCGACAGGTCGACCCGGCGGAACACGATGCCGGTATCGGGCGCGGCCGGACGCAGGGTCAGTTCGACCTTGGTGCCGGAGTGCAGGCCGACACCCGTGGTGCGGACCAGTTCTTTGATAGTGCGTTGTTTTAACATCTGGCGATTATAGCGAACTGTAGTTAAGGGTGCTCGGCTTCGGCATGCACCGCTTCGCGGCGCACCAGGTAGATGCCGCTGGCGATGATGATGCCGGCGCCGAGCAGCGTGTAGCCGTCCGGCAGCGCTTGCCACAGCAGCCAGTCGATCGCCACGCCCCAGGCCAGCGCCGAATATTCGAACGGCGCCACCACCGAGGCCTTGCCGGAGCTGAACGCGCGGGTGATCGCCAGCTGGCCGAAGAAGCCGCTCAACGCCAGCGCCAGCAGCACCCAGCCGTCCTCGGCGCGCACCGGCACCCAGTGCTGCAACGACATGGCCAGGCCGCCGATGGCCATCAGCAGAAGATACCAGAACATCATCGACTCGTTACTATCGGTGCGCGCCAGCACCCGGCTGGTGACGGCCGCCGCCGCGTAGCAAAAGGCCGAACCGAGGATGGCCAGCCCGCCGATCGACAGGAAGCCCGTGCCCTCGGGGCGCAGCACGATCAGCACGCCGGCCAGCGCGACCGCGATCGCAACCCATTGGCCGAGGCCCACTTTTTCCTTCAGCACGAACACCGACAGCGCGGTGATCAGCGCCGGCGCGATGAAGAAGATCGAATACGCCTCCGCCAGCGACAACGCCTTCAGGCCGAAGGCGAACGAGGTCAGCATCGTAATGCCGAGCAAGCTGCGGAACAGATGCATGGGCCAGCGCACCCGCATGATGCCGCGGAAGGCGCCGCGGTACAGCATGTAGCAGATCAGCAGCGGCAGCGAACTGAGCGCGCGCATGGCGGTGACCTGCGTGGCGGGATAATGGGCGGACAGCACTTTCATGGTGGTGTCCATGAACGAGAACATGGCCACGGCGACCAGCATCGCGTAGATGCTGCGCAGGTTTTCTTGTTTGGAAACGGAGGACAAATAAGCTCCTAGACGACAGGTCCGGGCGGACCACTGGGAACGTCATCATGGCGACGTCCGGAGCCAGGACGGCGCGCCGCGCCATCCCCTCGATTATAGCAAGCTGATAATTTCCTTGCAGCACGGGTAGGCGCTCACGCGGAAAGCAGCATCACCAGTTTCAGGTCGTGGCGCTTGGCCGGGTGCAGCGTGACTTGATTGAAGCTCAGCTCGCCCTGGCGGGGATGCTGGAAGCAGCGCAGGCCGCCTTCGCGGCCGACCACGTCCTGCAGGCTCCACAGCTGGCGAAACTCGTCGCTCTGCGCCGACAAATCGGCGATCAGGCTGGCCAGCGTCTGATCGCCGGCGTGCTTGCCGATATCGGCGCGGAACTCGGCGACCAGCCGCTGCGCGCGGTCCTCCCAGCCGACGATCAAACCGCGCGCCGCCGCCGTGCGGAACATGAAGCGCAACAGGTTGGGCTTGACCTGCGCCTCCCGGTCCACGTCCAGCCAGCCTCCGAACAGCGCCGCCGCCTGCGCATTCCACGCCACCGCATTCCATTGCCGGTCAAGAATGTAGGCGGGCGCGTTGATCGCCGCGACCATCGCATCCAGCGCCTCCTCGGCACTATCGCCCTCGTCATCATGATGCGGATCGAGCCGCTCCGCCAGGCTGAACAAATAGGCGCGCTCGGCCGCGCTCAGCTGCAGCACGTCGGCCAGCCGCGCCAGCATCTTGCCCGACGCCGACACCTCCCTGCCCTGCTCCAGCCACGTCAGCCAGGTCGGGCTGACGTCGCACAACTGCGCCAGCTCCTCGCGCCGCAGGCCGGGCGTGCGGCGCCTTCCGCCGCCGGGCAGGCCGACGCTTGCGGGCTTGATGCGCTCGCGATGGGCGCGGATGAATTCACCGAGTTTGGTTTGCATGGTAGCTCTTATACCAGGATAAGTTCTTGTCTTGTTACAGGATAAAAACCCGCCTATTCTGCCCTGACTCGCCCCTCTTTTGGAGAAAATCATGAAACAGCAAGCCGTCGTCGCCCAGCAGTTCGGCAATACCGCCAGCGCCTACCTCACCAGCAGCGTGCACGCGCAAGGCGCGGACTTGACCGCGCTGCGCGACATCGCCGCCGCGCTGGGCAAGGCGCCGGTGGTGCTGGACCTGGGCTGCGGCGCCGGCCACGCCAGCTTCGCGGTCGCGCCGGTGGCGGCATCGGTCACCGCCTTCGACCTGTCGGCACAGATGCTGGACGTGGTGGCCGGCGCGGCGCGCGAGCGCGGCCTCGACAACATCGCCACGCGGCAAGGCGATGTCAGCCAGCTGCCGTTTGAAGACGCCTCGTTCTGCATGGTCGTCACGCGCTTCTCCGCCCACCACTGGCTCGACGTTCCGGCCGCGCTGCGCGAGGTCAAGCGCGTGCTCAAGCCGCGCGGCCTGTTCGTCATCATCGACATCACCGCGCCGGAAAGCCCGTTGCACGACACCACGCTGCAGGCGGTCGAACTGCTGCGTGACGGCTCGCACGTGCGCGACTACCGGCCGTCGGAATGGCACGCGATGCTGGGGGACGCCGGCTTCAAATGCGAGCGCGCCGGCGACTGGAAACTGGAAATGACATTCGACGAATGGACCGCCCGCATGCGCACGCCGGCCGAGCGCGTGACGGCGATCCGCAGCCTGCTCGCCAGCGCGCCGGAAGAGACCCGCCGCTACTTCGCCGTGCAGGCCGACGACTCGTTCACGATCGACTCGACGCTGTTCAAGGCCAAGCACGACTTCGGGGATATCTACTGAGCTGCAGTAGCCCAAACTCGATCCGACATCGATCGTCAGATGGGTTTGGGTTTTCTTTAGCTGATCCAAAGATTTTACTGTTCCGCAGGAAGATCCTTCAATGCCTTGGGTGCATAGAGTGCACTCTGGAATTCTGGAACATATTCATACTTCATCATCTTTCCCAGCTTTAGCGACTTAATGAATGTCGAAAAACTTCCGTCACTTAGTTTTAAACTAGCCGATTCGGAACGCGTACTGGAAGCATGCGCAAGCTGTCGCGAAACCGCATAGCCATACGTCAGTTGCCCATCCTTGTCGATATTCGTGAAGCTGCTTTTCACCATCTCCGCCTCATGCGACACATCGCTGAGCTTCCTGCCTTCAAAAATGAAATCCTCTTTGCCCGTGTCGCTATCAGTTACAGTGAAGGAAAATGACTTGTCCGTCTCCTTAAGTTCAATTCCCGTTAGCCACTTCGGCAGGTTATATCCTACAACGCCTCTCACCCTGGCCAGTTCGGTGTTCACAGGGAGCTTCAGTACATAGCCCCAGAAATCGCCCGAGGACGATTGGCCCAGCAGAGTCAGAGGACCAAAGCTCGACTTGCCGGGCTTGTTCGTCACGATCGAGAGCGAAATCTCACTGTAGCTATCGTTGTCGCAGTAGTCGTACGCGTAAGCCGTCAATGCGACCACCCCACGTCCCGGCCACACCTGAAGCGGTTGAACTTCCTTCAGGACTTTCTCCGGCATCAGCTCACGCAAGCGATCGAGATTTGCCGTGAACACAGCCGTGATCTTGCGGTTCTTGTAGTAGAAATTTGGTGAATACGATTCAAAACCTATGTCGACCTTTTCCTTCTTGATGCTCTTGAACCAGCTAAGGTCGACGTCTGGCGCTTCCGATACGATCACGGACAACGGCGGGTTTGAACGAAAGCGATCATACAAACCACCCGCAACCACCGGCACATCATGACCGCCAATGTTAATCAGAGCCTGCTTGGGTTCAGTTAAATTCTGAGCCCATGCATCAGCCCCAACGGAACTCAAGATCAATCCCGAGACTGCCGCGGTTTTTTTGATATTCATGCTTTGCACCTTAAAAATGTGATTGAGAAAATTGCTTGCAGCGCGTAGTCGCAGCTATCGTTTCCTTGGGCCGAGGAGTGCGATCTCCCGAGTGACAGTGACTCCACGATATGCTTGAAGCTCACTTGAAGGTCAAGCCCGGCTGCGCACATTTAGAATCGGCACTCGGTATCATGACAACAGCGCGGCATCGCTTTGCTGGCCACCGTCTGCTGCGCGGTTCCGCTTGAATCGCTTGACCTTCAACTTAGCTTTAAGCTTATAGTTGCCTGCACATGAGCTGTACACGCTCAAGTCTTTAAGGGGCAATCACCATGTCGATTTTCAAGAAGCTTCTCTTCGCCGCGATACCAGTACTGTTCATGAAGGTTGTTGCGGCTGCGCCGGGGGCAGGAACTCAAGCCTCGGCAGTCCATGCAAAAAAGGTGTTGATTGTGATGACCAATCACTCGCAATACCCAACCAGAAGCGATCGCACCGGCCTCTGGCTTACTGAACTGACACACGTATACGACGAACTAAAAGAAGCGGGCTACTCAGTCGATTTTGTCAGTCCGAACGGCGGCATGACACCGTTGGATGAGCGCAGCCTTGGCTGGCTCTACGTCGATGACGCGGCAAAAGCGCATCTCAACGATCCTGCATTCATGTCGTCCTTGCAGTCGACGAAAGCTGCGGCGGACACTAGCCCGGCGGGCTATCGGGCCATCTTCTATACCGGCGGCCACGGAACAATGTGGGATTTCCGTGGCAACAAAGACCTGAAGCGAATCGCCGAAGGCATCTATCGCGACGGCGGTATCGTTTCGTCTGTTTGTCATGGTGCCGCGGGCCTGTTGGACCTCCAGGACGACAACGGCAAGCCTTTGATAGAGGGGCATCATGTCACTGGATTCTCGAACTTCGAAGAGACGCTCTCTGGCGTCAAAGATCAAGTCCCTTATGCCCTGCAAAGCGAAATGGAGAGCAAAGGGGGCAAGTATGAAAAATCCCTGATTCCATTTCGGAGTTTTACAATAAAGGACGGCCGTATCATTACCGGTCAAAATCCGGGGTCAAGTAAAGCAGTGGCTCAAGCCTTATTACGCGCGCTCAAGACCGAACATCCAAAACAGGCTGAGGAAGGCGGGTCCCAATGAAAATCGGCGAGTTGGCCCAACGTAGCGGCATACCCGCATCGACAATCCGGTTTTATGAATCCAAGGGGCTGTTGAAGGCTGTCAGCCGCCAGTCCAACGGTTACCGCGACTATCCGCTTGAGGCTGTGGCTCTGCTTGCCATCATCAGCGACGCGCAAAAAACAGGTTTTTCACTTGAGGAAATCAAACAAGTTCTACCAGAAGATATTTCTTCATGGAGACATGATGAGCTGATGGCGGCGCTCAAAAAGAAGATTGCCGACATCGAATCATTGGAGGTGCGCTTGGCTCAAAACAAAGCGCAGCTCCGTTCCCTGATTCAGCTGATCGATTCCAGACCTGATCACATTGATTGCAAGGACAATGCGGTAAGAGTTATGGCGAGCATGGGTATCACGAGCAGTTCGTCGGCTCTAAATCAAAATTCCATCGAGTGATCATGGTTGGCGACAACAGCTTCCAAGCAAAACGGCGCCGTGGCGCCGTTTTTCATTGCATCACACCAGGCTGAAGATTACAGCTGGCCGCGCAGGGTTTCGGCGTCGGAGACTTCGAACTTGCCGCCTTGCTCGATGTTGAGCTGCTGCACCACGCCGTCGACCGCCAGGATCGAGTAGCGCTGCGAGCGCGTGCCCATGCCGAACTTGCTGAAGTCGGCGTCCAGGCCCAGTGCCTTGCTGTACGAAGCATTACCGTCGGCCATCATGCGGACCTTGCCGGTCGCGCCTTGTTCGCGGCCCCATGCGCCCATCACGAAGGCGTCGTTGACCGACACGCACCAGATTTCGTCGACGCCCTTGGACTTCAGCTCGTCAGCCATGCGGATGTAGCCTGGCACGTGCTGCGCCGAGCAAGTCGGGGTGAAGGCGCCCGGCAGGCCGAAGATCGCGATCTTCTTGCCCTTGACCAGGTCTTGCACATTGAAAGTGTTCGGGCCGAGCGAGCAACCTTCGGTTTCGGTTTCGATGAATTCCGACAGGGTGCCTTCCGGCAGGGTATCGCCAATCTTGATGGTCATGTATGACTCCTATTATGAAATGTTGAATGAAAAAAGCCGCGCCTGAGCGCGGCTTTCACCGGCATTGGAACGAGCAGTATGCCTTAATCCGCCTGCTTGCGCAGGAAGGCTGGAATGTCATAGGTTTCCATGCCATTCTTTTCCATCGCGCGCACCTGCTCGGATGCGGACTCGCGGCGCCATACGGCCGGCGCCTTCATGCCGTCGAAGGCCGGCGATGCGCCGCCGCCCATGCCGCCGGTCGCGCCCATCGACATGCCCGCCGCCGCCGCGCTGCCGCCCAGCGCGGCCGATGGGGTCATCGGGCCGTTGTGGGTGCCGGTGCGCAGCATTTGCTGAGGAACCAGCTGCACGTGCTTCTTGGCCTTGCCCAAACCGGTCGCCACCACGGTGACGCGGATATCGTCGCCCATGTTGTCGTCGTAGGCGATACCCTGGGCGATCGACGCGTCCGGCGCCGCAAACGCGCGCACGGCGGCCATGACTTCCTTGATCTCCTTACCTTTCAGGCCGCGCGAAGCGGTGACGTTGACCAGCACGCCGCGCGCGCCCGACAGGTCGACGCCGTCCAGCAGCGGCGAGGCCACGGCCTGCTCGGCGGCGATGCGCGCGCGGTCGATGCCGGACGCGGTCGCGGTGCCCATCATGGCCTTGCCCTGCTCGCCCATGATGGTCTTGACGTCGTTGAAGTCGACGTTGATGTGGCCCGGCACGTTGATGATCTCGGCGATACCGGCGACGGCGTTGTTTAGCACATCGTCGGCGTGCTGCAGCCACTCGATCAGCGATTCGTCTTCGTAGATCTCTTCCAGCTTCTCGTTGAGGATCACGATCAGCGAGTCGACGTTGGCCGACAGCTGCTCCAGGCCTTCGTCGGCGATGTCCATGCACTTCTGGCCTTCGTGCGAGAACGGCTTCGACACCACGGCCACGGTCAGCGCGCCCAGCGACTTGGCGACTTCCGCCACGATCGGTGCGGCGCCGGTGCCGGTGCCGCCGCCCATGCCGGCGGCGATGAACACCATGTGCGCGCCGCGCAGCGCGTCTTCGATGCGCTGGCGCGATTCCTCGGCCAGCTTGCGGCCGACGTCAGGCTTCATGCCCGCACCCAGGCCGGTCTCGCCGATCTGGATCACGTTGCCGGCCTTGGAGGTCGACAGTGCCTGGGCGTCGGTGTTGGCGGCGATGAACTCGACGCCGACCATGCCCTTGTTGATCATGTGTTGAACTGCGTTGCCACCTGCTCCGCCGACTCCGACGACCTTGATGACGGTACCCAAAGCTGCGTTATCGACCATATCAAACTCCATGATGTACTCCCTATCAGAATGCGGTTTTCAAGCGCCAGTCCTCATATTTTTAGAAGAACTGGAGATTGAAAACTGCGGTTTCAATATTAAAAAAAACGTCGCGTGTTTACTTCAAAAATTACCGAGGAACCATTCCTTCATGCGCTGCCATACTGCTTTCACCGATCCATCCTGCCGCGTGACGATATGGCCACGCAGGTACTGCTTTTTCGCTTCCAACAACAGGCCCAGCACCGTCGCGTAGCGCGGGCTGCGCACCACGTCGGCCAGCTGGCCGCGATAGTCCGGCGTGCCCAGGCGCGCCGGCTTGAGGAAAATGTCTTCCGCCATCTCGACCATGCCCGGCATGATCGCCGTGCCGCCGGTCAGCACGATGCCCGACGACAGCACGCCCTCGTAGCCGGACTCGCGCACCACCTGGTGCACCATCGCGAACAGCTCTTCGACGCGCGGTTCGATCACGGCGGCCAGCGCCTGGCGCGACAGGTTGCGCGGACCGCGGTCGCCCAGGCCCGGCACTTCCAGCGTCTCGCCCGGATCGGCCAGCACCTGCTTGGCCACGCCGTAGCGGATCTTGATCTCTTCGGCTTCCGAGGTCGGCGTGCGCAAGGCCATCGCGATGTCGTTGGTGATCTGGTCGCCGGCGATGGGAATCACGGCCGTGTGGCGGATCGCGCCGTCCGAGAACACCGCGACGTCGGTGGTGCCGCCGCCGATGTCGATCAACACCACGCCCAGTTCCTTTTCATCGGGCGTCAGCACCGCGTCGGCCGACGCCATCGGCTGCAGGATCAGGTCGGACACTTCCAGGCCGCAGCGGCGCACGCACTTGACGATGTTCTGCACCGCCGACACCGCGCCGGTCACGATATGCACTTTGACTTCCAGGCGGATGCCGCTCATGCCGATCGGCTCGCGCACATCCTCCTGGCTGTCGACGATGAATTCCTGCGGCACCGTATGCAGCAATTGCTGGTCGGTCGGAATGTTAACCGCCTTCGCCGTTTCGATGACGCGCGCCACGTCGGTCGCCGTCACTTCCTTGTCCTTGATCGCCACCATGCCGCTGGAATTGAAGCTGCGGATATGGCTGCCGGCGATGCCCGCGTAGACATTGCGGATCTTGCAGTCGGCCATCAGCTCCGCCTCTTCCAGCGCGCGCTGGATCGATTCGACGGTCGCTTCGATGTTGACCACCACGCCCTTCTTCAGGCCCTTAGACTCGTGCTGGCCCAGGCCGATCACCTCGTGGCGTCCGTCGCCCATCACCTCGGCCACCACGGCCACCACTTTCGAGGTGCCGATGTCGAGGCCGACGATCAGGTTTTTCGCGTCTTTAGTCATTTCTCTTTGCCTACTGTATTTGCTTGTTCGGTTTAACAGCCGCTGGTTTCTTTATCTTTGGCTTGGCTCCCTCGGCCGGAATCTTCAATCCCGTCGCGCTCAGGGCCAGCCCGTTCTGGTACCGCATATCGATCGTATCGATGTTCTGCAAGTGCTCCACCAGTTGCGGGTAAATCCCGGTCAGGCGGTCCACCCTTTCCTTCAGCGTGGTGCTGGTCTGTTCCCGTCCCAGCGCCACGCTCATGCCATTGTTCAGCTTCACCGTCCACGCATAACGGCCCGACAGCGACAACGATTCCGGCACCAGCTTGAGCGGCGCGAACCACGTGCGCAACTCGTCGTAACGCGACAGCACTTCCTTCTCGCTGCCGTCCGGTCCATCGAACTCCGGCAGCGTGTGATCCTCTTCCGCCTCGGCCAGGTTGGCGGTGAACACATCGCCCTTGGTCGACAGCAGCCGTCCGTCCTCGCCCCACGTTCCCAGCGCCTCATGCTCTTCCAGCGCCACGATCAGCTGGTCCGGCCATTCGCGGCGCACCGTTGCGCGGCGTACCCAGGGCACCGACTCGAACGCCTGGCGCACCGCATCCAGGTTGGTCGTGAAGAAGTTGCCCTTGATGCGGCCCAGCGCGTTGTTACGCAGCGTCAGGTGATTCACATGCCTTAACTCGTCCTGCCCGATACTCTCGATACGAATGGTGCGCAGGTTGAACATCGGACGCTGCGCCACCCACCAGACGCCGGCCGCGATGCACGCCAACAGCGTCAGCACGAAGATGCCGCTGGCGGTTGCATTCAAGGCTTTTACGTCTTGCCACATCTACTGCTCAACCCTTCATCTTCAAACGCGCCGTGCGCAGGATTTCCACGCACAGTTCTTCATAGCTGATGCCCACCGCGCGCGCCGCCATCGGCACCAGCGAGTGGCTGGTCATGCCGGGGGACGTGTTCACCTCCAGCAGGAACGGCTTCTGGTCGCGCTCGCGCAGCAGCACGTCGACCCGGCCCCAGCCCTCGCAGCCCAGCGCGCGGTACGCCGCCAGGGCGATGCGCTGCATCTCTTCGGTCAGCGCGTCCGGCAGCACGGCCGGGCAGTGGTATTTGACGTCGTCGGTGAAGTACTTGTTCTGGTAGTCGTAATTACCCTGCGGCGCGACGATCTCCACGATCGGCAGCGCGCGCGCGGTGGCGCCCGAACCCAGCACGGCGACGGTGAACTCGCGTCCGGTGACGAATTCCTCGGCCAGCACGGCGTCGTCCAGCGCGGCGGCGATGTCGTAGGCGGCCTTGAACTCGTCGGCGGCGTTGACCTTGGTGATGCCGATGGTCGAGCCTTCATGCGGCGGCTTGACGATCAGCGGCAGGCCCAGGCCGGCGGCGACCTGCGCCAGGTCCGACTTCGCGTCCAGCACCGCGTAGTTCGGCGTCGGCAGGCCGGCGGCCAGCCACACGATCTTGGTGGTGATCTTGTCCATGCCGACCGAGCTGGCCATCACGCCGCTGCCGGTGTACGGAATGCCCAGCAGTTCCAGCGCGCCCTGGATGCTGCCGTCTTCGCCGAAGCGGCCGTGCAGCGCGATGAACACGCGGTCGAATTTTTCAGCGGCCAGCTCCGCCAGCGAACGCTGGCCCGGATCGAAGGCGTGGGCATCCACGCCCTGGCTTTGCAGCGCCTGCAGAACGCCGGTGCCGGACATGATCGACACGTCGCGTTCGGCGGAACGGCCGCCGAACAGCACGCCGACCTTGCCGTATGCTTTTGCGTCGTTAGGAGTAAGGGTAGTCACGTTCAGACCTTTGGATAATTAGTCAGTTTTGCAGGGACGCCGCTGATCGAGCCCGCCCCCATCGTCATGACGACGTCGCCGTCGCGCACCACGTTCATGATGGTTTCCGGCATATCGCCGATCGCCTCTACAAAAATCGGTTCCGTCTTGCCGCGCGCGCGCAGCGCATGCGCCAGCGCGCGGCCGTCGGCCGCCACCACCGGCGCTTCGCCGGCGGCGTAGACTTCGGCCAGCACCAGCACGTCCGGCGCGCCCAGCACCTTGACGAAATCCTCGAACAGGTCGCGCGTGCGGCTGTAGCGGTGCGGCTGGAAAGCCAGCAGCAGGCGGCGGCCCGGATAGGCGGCGCGCGCGGCGGCCATGGTCACGTCCATTTCCAGCGGGTGGTGGCCGAAGTCGTCGACCAGCGTGAAAGTGCCGCCGCCGGGGATGGCCACGTCGCCGTATTTGGTGAAGCGGCGGCCCACGCCCGCGAAACCGGCCAGGCCGGCCTGGGTGGCGCTGTCCTCGATGCCGATTTCACGCGCGATGGCGATCGCCGAGCAGGCGTTCTGCACGTTGTGCAGGCCGGGCTGGTTCAGCACCACGTCCAGGTCCGGATAGCCGTCCTGGATCACGGTGAAGTGCATCTCGACGCCGACCGCGCGCGCATTCACGGCGCGCACTTCCGCATCCTCGGCGAAACCGTAGGTGGTCACCGGCTTGGTCACATGCGGAATGATCGAGCGCACATGCGGATCGTCGATGCACAGCATGGCGCGGCCATAGAACGGCAGGCGGTGCGTGAAGTGGACGAAGGCCTGCTTGAGCTTCTCGAAATCGTGTTCGTAGGTTTCCATGTGATCGGCATCGATGTTCGTGATGACTTCGATCATCGGCGTCAGGTTCAGGAACGAGGCGTCCGATTCGTCGGCTTCCGCCACCAGGTAGTCGCCGGTGCCCAGCTTGGCGTTGGCGCCGGCCGAGGTCAAACGGCCGCCAATGACGAAGGTCGGGTCCAGCCCGCCCTGCGCCAGCACCGACGCCACCAGGCTGGTGGTGGTGGTCTTGCCGTGGGTGCCGGCGATGGCGATGCCGCGCTTCAGGCGCATCAACTCGCCCAGCATCACCGCGCGCGGTACGATGGGAATCTTGCGGCTGCGCGCCGCCACCACTTCAGGATTGTCCTGCTGTACAGCGGTCGAGGTCACGACGGCGTCGGCCTTGCCGATGTTTTCCGCCGCGTGGCCCTGGAACACCTGCGCTCCCATGTCGGCCAGGCGCTGGGTGACAGCGTTGCTGCCCAGGTCCGAGCCGGACACGGTATAGCCCAGCGTCAGCAGCACTTCGGCGATGCCGCTCATGCCGCTGCCGCCGATGCCGACGAAGTGTATGTTCTGTACTTTATGTTTCACAGCTTAACCTTTGCGAGTTCTTCCAATGCTTTGGCGATAGCGTCGTTCGCATCGCGCTTGCCGACGCCGCGCGCAGCCGTTGCCATCGTGAGGCAGGCGCCGCGGGTCAGCGTTTCCAACAGCGTCGCCACACTCTGCGCGCTCAATTCCGTTTGCGGCATGTGGATCGCCGCGTTCTGTTTCGCCATCCACTGCGCGTTGTCGCGCTGGTGGCTGGTGGTCGACGCCACGAAGGGCACCAGCACGCTGGCTACGCCGGCGGCGGTCAGTTCCGACACCGTGATCGCGCCGGCGCGGCAGATCACCACGTCGGCCACGCTGTAGGCGGCGGCCATGTCGTCGATGAAGTCCACCACATTCGCTTCCACGCCGGCCTGCGCGTACGCGGCGCGCAAGGCATCGATATTCTTCTTGCCCGACTGGTGCGTCACCAGCGGACGCTGCGCGGCCGGGATCAGCGCCAGCGCCGCGGGTAGGCTGTCGTTCAGCGCCTTGGCGCCGAGGCTGCCGCCCACGACCAGGATGCGCAGCGGACCTTCGCGGCCGGCGAAACGCTGCGCCGGCTCGGCCATGTCCAGGATCTCCTTGCGCACCGGATTGCCGGTCACCACAGCCTTGCTGGCCGCGCCGCCGAAGTCCGCCGGGAAGCCGAAGCACACGCGGTCCGCGAACGGCACCAGCGTCTTGTTCGACAGCAGCAGCGCCGCGTCGGCATTGACCAGCACCAGCGGCACGCCGCGCATGCGCGACATCAGGCCGCCCGGCACCGTCACATAGCCGCCCATGCCCATCACCACGTCCGGCTTGCGGCTGCCGATGTAGCCGAAGCAGGCCGCGAACGCCTTGACCATCTTCAGCGCGCCGCCCAGCGAGTGCTTCAGGCCCTTGCCGCGCATGCCGGTGAAGTCGATGCTGTCCATCGCGATGCCGTGTTTCGGCACCAGCTCCTGCTCCATGCCGGCGGAGGTACCCAGCCAGCTCACCTCCCA
The DNA here is from genome assembly GCF_047302815.1 of Duganella sp. CT11-25. Taxonomy (NCBI): domain Bacteria; kingdom Pseudomonadati; phylum Pseudomonadota; class Betaproteobacteria; order Burkholderiales; family Oxalobacteraceae; genus Duganella; species Duganella sp. CT11-25. The sequence goes on along the minus strand of NZ_JBKBFD010000001.1, from coordinate 5,619,067 downwards.
GCCGCGCGCGCGCATGGTTTGCGCGATCGCCAGGCCGGGGAAAATATGACCGCCCGTACCGGCCGCCATAATCATCAATCGTTTCATAGTCTGCCACCACGCATCAGGACCCGGTTCTCGTAGTCGATCCGGAGCAGGATCGCGAGTCCGATGCAGTTAATTACAACACCCGTGCCGCCATAGCTCATCAGCGGCAAGGTCAAGCCCTTGGTCGGCAGCAGGCCAAGGTTGACACCCATATTAATAAACGTCTGCACACCGATCCAGATGCCGATGCCCTTGGCCGTCAGGCCGGCAAAGGTCTGGTCGATGGCGATGGCCTGGCGGCCGATATCGAAGGCGCGCTTGATGATCCAGTAGAACAGCGCGATCACCACCAGCACGCCGGCCAGGCCGAGTTCCTCGCCGATCACCGCCAGCAGGAAGTCGGTATGCGCTTCCGGCAGGTAGTGCAGCTTTTCCACGCTGCCGCCCAGCCCGACGCCAAAAATCTCGCCGCGCCCGAAAGCGATCAGCGAGTGCGTCAGCTGGTAAGCCTTGTTCAATGCGTTGTCTTCCTCCCACGGATTCAGGTAGGCGAAGTAGCGCTCGCGGCGGAACTTCGACAGCGCGATGATCGAGCCGAAGATCACCACCAGCACCGCGCCGATGCCGCCGAACCAGATGGCGTTGATCCCGCCCAGGAACAGGATGCCCATCGCGATGCAGACGATCACGCCGAAGGCGCCGAGGTCCGGCTCCAGCAGCAGCAACAGGCCGACGCAGCCGACCGCCGCCGCCATCGGCATGAAGCCCTTGGTCAGCTTGTGCATGTATTCCTGCTTGCGCACCGTGTAGTCGGCGGCGTACAGCACGGCCACCACCTTCATCAGCTCCGACGGCTGCACGTTAAACACTTTCAACGACAGCCAGCGGCGGCCGCCGTTGACCACCACGCCGATGCCGGGTATCAGCACCAGCACCAGCAGCACCAGCGTGCCGATGAACAGGTAGGGCGCCGCCTTCTGCAGATCGGAGATGCGGGTACGGAACACGAACAGGCCGACGACCAGCGACACCGCGATGAACATCGCCTGGCGCTGCAGGAAGTAGGTGTTCTGCCAGCGCACATAGTTGGCGAACTTCGGCGAATCCGGCAGCGAGATCGAGGCCGAATACACCATCACCATCCCGAGCAGCATCAGCAGCAGCGTGACCCACACCAGCGGCTGGTCGTACTCCATCATCTTCGACTGCCGCGCGCGGCTGTCCATCGACGTCGCCGTCGATTTCGAGCCAAAGCGGAACGGCAGCTGGAAGGCCATCAGATCTCCTGTCCCGCGTCGAGCGCGATATCGCGCACGGTGTCGATGAACACCTGGGCGCGATGCGCGTAGTTCTTGAACATGTCCATGCTGGCGCAGGCCGGCGACAGCAGCACGGCGTCGCCGGCTTGCGCCAGTTCGCTCGCGCGCTTGACGGCCAGCGGCAGGTCGGTGCCGCAGTCTTCGAGTTCGACGCCGGACGATTCCAGCGCGGCGCGGATCTGCGGCGCGTCGCGGCCGATCAGCAGCACCGCGCGCACATGGCGCGACACCGGCTCGGCCAGCGGCGTGAAGTCCTGGCCCTTGCCGTCGCCGCCCATGATCACCAGCAGGCGCTGATTGGCGCCGGTGAAGGCTTTGCCCAGGCCGTACAGCGCGGCCACGGTGGCGCCGACGTTGGTGCCCTTGCTGTCGTCGTAGTATTCGACTTCGTTGATCGCGCTGACCAGCTCCACGCGGTGCGGCTGGCCGCGATACTCGCGCAGGCCGTGCAGCAGCGGCGCCAGCGGCAGGTCGATGGCGCGGCACAGGGCCAGCGCGGCCAGCGCGTTGGCGGCGTTGTGCACGCCGCGGATCTGCAGCGCGTCGGCCGGCATCAGGTTCTTGACCATGCACTCGACCGGCGGCGGAGGCGGATCGTTCTTCTTGCGTTTCTTCGGCTCGCCCTCTTCCTCGGCCGGGATGGCGGTGGCCAGCCACAGCACGCCGCGCTCGTTGTTCAGGCCCAGGTCGTCCCGCAGCGTCGGCGCGTCGGTGCCGAAGGTGACGTTATGGCCGGTGGCGCTGGCCATGCGCATCACGGTCGCATCGTCGCGATTCAGCACGCGCACGGTGTCGGCCGCGAAGATGCGGTGCTTGGCGGCGGCGTAGGACGGCATGTCGCCATGCCAGTCCAGGTGATCCTGCGTCACGTTCAGCACCGTGGCCGCGTGCGGCTCCAGCGTGAAGGTGGTTTGCAGCTGGAACGACGACAGCTCCAGCACCCATATGTCGGGCAACGGCGCCGGCTGTTCGTCCGGTCCTGCGGGCGCATCGAGCACCTCGCGCAGCACGTCGAGCGCGGCGGGGCTGATGTTGCCGGCCACGCGCACGGTCTTGCCGGCGCGCTCGCACAACTGGCCGACCAGCGTGGTGACGGTGGTCTTGCCGTTGGTGCCGGTGATGGCGATGATCTTCGGCTCGTAGCCGCGTTCCATCTTCAACGCTTCCAGCGCCTGCGCGAACAGTTCGATCTCGCCCCAGACAGGGATGCCTGTCGCCGCGGCGGCAGGCGCGATCCCGGCCAGCTCGCGGTATGGCGCCAGGCCGGGGCTGACGGTGACGAAGTCCACGCCTTCCAGCAGCGAGGCGCCGAACGGGCCGGCGACGAACTCGGCGTCCGGCAGCGCCTCGCGCAAGGCTGGCAGGCGCTCCGGCGACTCACGGGTATCGGCAACGCGCACGCGCGCGCCGCTGCGGGCGAGCCACAGCGCCATCGCCAGACCGGATTCACCCAGTCCAAGTACCAGTGCGTTTTTACCGTCGTAGATCATTTATCGCAGCTTCAGTGTAGACAGACCAACCAGCACCAGCATCATCGTGATAATCCAGAAGCGCACGACGACCTGGGTCTCTTTCCAGCCTTTTTGTTCAAAGTGGTGATGCAATGGCGCCATCAGGAACACACGCCGCCCGACGCCGTAGCGCTTCTTGGTGATCTTGAACCAGCCCACCTGGATAATCACGGACACGGTTTCAGCGACGAAGATGCCGCCCATGATGAACAGCACGATTTCCTGGCGCACGATCACGGCCAGCGTACCCAGCGCGCCGCCCAGCGCCAACGCGCCGACGTCGCCCATGAACACTTGCGCGGGGTGCGTGTTGAACCACAAGAAGGCCAGGCCCGCGCCGGCCAATGCGCCGCAGAAGATAATCAGCTCGCCCGCGCCCGGAATGTGCGGGATGAACAGGTAGCGCGAATACGTGGCGCTGCCGGTCAGGTAGGCGAACAACCCCAGCGCCGAGCCGACCATGATGGTCGGCATGATCGCCAGGCCATCCAGGCCGTCGGTGAAGTTCACCGCGTTGCTGGTGCCGACGATCACGCAATAGGTCAGCGCGATGAAGCCCCACACGCCCAGCGGATAGCTGATGGTCTTGAAGAACGGTACGATCAGGTCGGCCTTCGGCGGCAGGTCCATCTCGAAGCCCGACTGCACCCATGCGAAGAACAGCTCAAACACTTTGCCAGCGTTGGGCGCGGACACCGAGAACGCCAGGTACAGCGCGGCGGCCAGGCCGACCAGCGACTGCCAGAAGTATTTTTCCGCCGAGCGCATGCCTTCAGGATCCTGGCGCACCACCTTGCGGTAGTCGTCGACCCAGCCGATGGCGCCGAAGCCCAGCGTCACCACCAGCACAGGCCAGATCAGGCGGTTCGACAGATCGCACCACAGCAGCGTCGAGACGCCGATGGAGATCAGCAGCAGCACGCCACCCATGGTTGGCGTACCGTGCTTTTTCAAATGGGTCTGCGGACCGTCGGTGCGCACGGCCTGGCCGTACTTCATGGCGGTCAGCTTGCGGATCACCGCCGGACCGGCGACCAGGCCGATGATCAGCGCGGTGATCGTGGCGAACACCGCGCGGAAAGTGATGAAGCCGAAGACGCGGAGCACCCCGACGTCCTGTTGAAAATACTGTGCGAGCCAGAGCAGCATGATTAGTGACTTTCCTTGTTAGCTTGTTGCGATCCAATCAAATGCTGCACGACCCGTTCCATCTTCATGAAACGGGAGCCCTTGATTAATACGGTTGCATCCGGCGCCACGGCTGCATCGACAGCAGCCAGCAGATCGCCGAATTTTTCAAAATGACGAATGGACGCGCCCTGATTGGCAGTGCCAATCATGTGCGCTGCCAGTTCGCCGGTTACCAGCACCTGTTCGATGCCCTTGGTCTGCGCGTACGCGCCGATCTCTTCGTGGAACTCGCGGCCCTGCGTGCCGACTTCGCCCATGTCGCCCAACACCAGCACGCGCGGCGCGGCCGCCTTGGACAGCACGTCGATGGCGGCGCGCACGGAATCCGGATTGGCGTTGTAGGTGTCGTCGATGACGACGGCGCCGTTGACGGCCGCCTTCTTCTGCAAACGGCCGCTGACCGGCGCGAAGGTGTCGAGTCCCAGCTTGATTTTTTCCAGCGCGATGCCTGCGGCGAACGTGCATGCCACGGCAGCCAGCGCATTGCGTACATTGTGTTCGCCCGCGGCCTGCAGATTAACGAAGAACTGCTGCGGCTCGTTGACCTCGCCTTCGCGGAGTGTGACGAACATCTCGTTGCCGAAGTCGCCGGCGCGGAAAGTGCAGCTCACTTCCGCTTCCTTGGTCAGGCCGAAACGGATCCGGCGGCGGCCGGCGGACAGTTCTTCCCACACCGGGGTGAATTCGTCGCCATGCGGGAACACGGCCACGCCGTCGGCCGGCAACGCGGCCAGCACGGCGCCGTTCTCGCGCGCGACGGCTTCCACCGTGTGCATGAATTCCTGGTGCTCGCGCTGGGCGTTGTTGACCATCGCGATGCCCGCTTCGGCGATGGCGGCCAGGCGGCCGATTTCGCCCGGATGGTTCATGCCCATCTCGATGACGGCCGACTGCTGCTTCGCTTCCATGCGGAACAGCGTCAACGGCACGCCGATTTCGTTATTCAGGTTGCCTCGCGTGGCAAGGCGGCCCTCTTCGCCGTGGGCGGCGGCCAGGATCGCCGCGATCATTTCCTTGACCGTGGTCTTGCCGTTGCTGCCGGTGACGCCGATCACCGGCATCGCGAACTGGCGGCGCCAATGGTTGGCGATCTGGCCCAGCGCGACCAGCGTGTCCGGCACCACGATGGCCGCGACGTTGGTCGATGCGGCCCAGCCTTCCGGCAGCTCTTCCACCACGACGGCGGCGGCGCCCTTCTCCGCGACCTGCGCGAGGAAGTCGTGGGCGTCGAACACCTCGCCGCGCAAGGCGACGAACAGCGAACCCGCAAATACGTTACGGCTGTCGGTCGACACGCCGCTGAATACAACTTCGCCCGCGCCAACCAGTTTGGCGCCTGCGATCGAAGGCAGAATCTGTGCGAGTGCGGCGCGCATCAATTCGTCCTCATCATGGTTAAACGGGCCGACAGCGCCAGTTGCGCGTGATCGGCGTCGGAGAACGGCAGTTTCTTGCCCTTGATTTCCTGGTACGGCTCGTGGCCCTTGCCGGCCAACAGGATCACGTCCGGCTTGCCGGCGTGCTTGATCGCCGACAGGATGGCGGCGGCGCGGTCGTCCAGCGCCTGCACCGTCGATGCCGGGTTGTTGCGGTCCATTCCGGCCAGGATCTGTTCGATGATCGAATGCGGATCTTCGCTGCGCGGATTGTCGCTGGTGACCAGCACATGGTCGGCAGCCTGCGCGATCTTGCCCATCTGCGGACGCTTGCCGGGATCGCGGTCGCCGCCGCAGCCGAACACGCACCACAGCTGGCCGCCACGGTCGGTCGCCACCTGGCGCAACGCGGTCAGGGTTTTTTCCAGCGCGTCCGGCGTGTGCGCGTAATCGATGACGATCATCGGCGCATCCTGGCCGCCGACCTGCTGCATGCGGCCCGGCGCGGGCTGCAGCGCTTCGACCGCCTCGATCGCGGCGCGCAGTCCCAGGCCCTTGGCCAGGATCGCGCCCATCACGCCCAGCGCATTGCTGATATTGAAGTTGCCGACCAGCTGAGTCTTGACCAGCGCCACGCCCAACGCGCACTCCAGATGGAATTCGGTGCCGGTATTGCGGCCGCTGCGGATCTGGCTCGCGCGCAGCATCAGCACGCCGGCCAGGTCCGGCCGCGCGGCCGCGTCATGCAGCGTGTAGCCGATCAGCGGAATGTCGCCCGCCAGCGGTGCGGCCTGCGCCTTCAGATGCGCGATCAGGCGCAGGCCCATCGGATCGTCCAGGTTGATGACCGCCGTTTTCAGGCCGGGCCAGTCGAACAACCTGGTCTTGGCGGCCTCGTAGGCCTCCATCGTGCCGTGGTAGTCCAGGTGGTCGCGCGTCAGGTTGGTGAACAGCGCGACGTCGAAATGCATGCCCGCCACACGGCCCTGCTCCAGGCCGATGGACGATACCTCGATCGCCAGCGAAGCCGCGCCCTGCTCGCGCAGGCCGGCCAGCGTGCGCGCCAGCAGCACCGCGTCCGGCGTGGTGTAGCCGGTGACGTCGTATTCCACTTCGCCGCGCGCGCGGAACACGCCCACGCCCAGCGTGCCCACCACGGCGGCCGGTTCGGCGCCGCGCGACAGGGCCTGGCCCAGCCACACGGCGCTGGAGGTCTTGCCGTTGGTGCCGGTGACGCCGACGGTGAACATCGCCGCATCCGGCTGCTGGTAGAAGGCGTGCGCGATCACGCCGGCGTTCCGTTTCAGGTTGTCGACGGCCAGGTAAGGCACGCTCCAGCTGTCGTTCCAGGTAAAGCCCGCGGGATCGATCACGACCAGCGCGGCGCCCTGCTCGATCGCGCTGTCGATAAAGCTGCGCCCATCGCCGGCGTCGCCGGGATAGGCAAAAAACACATCGCCCAGCTTGATGCGGCGCGAATCCGAAGCCAGCTGCGCGGTCGGCGCCAGCTTGCGGATTGCGGCTGCAATAGCCAATGGGTCGAATTGAGAAGTCGTCACATGTTCCCCTGTGCTGCTGATTCAGGAATGATGATATGGGTCAGGTCCGAATCCGGCGCGATGTTCTTGGCGCGCAGCGCCTGGGCGGCCAGCGCCGAGAACACCGGACCGGCGACGTCGCCGCCGACGTGCACCGGACCGCCCGGCTCGTCGATCATGACCGCGATGATGAAGCGCGGGTCCGACATCGGCGCCATGCCGACGAAGTTACCAATGTATTTGGATTGCGAGTAGCGGCCGTTGACGACCTTCTGCGCGGTACCGGTCTTGCCGCCGACGCGATAGCCCGGCACCTGCGCCTTGACGGCGGAGCCGCCCGGCAGCGTGACCATCTCCAGCATTTCGCGCATCTCGGCCGCGGTCTTGGCGCTGACGACCTGCGTGCCGTGCGGCGCCTCGTGCAGCTTCTGGAACGACAGCGGAATGATGTCGCCGTCGCGGGCAAAGATCATATAGGCGCGCGCCAGCTGGATCAGCGAGACGGCGATACCCTGGCCGAAGCTCATGTTGGCCTGCTCGATCGGGCGCCACGATTTGTATGGACGCACGCGGCCGGCCACCGCGCCGGGGAAGCCCCACTTGGGCTGCTGGCCGAAACCGACCTTGGTGAACATCTCCCACATATCCTCGGCCGGCATGCCCAGCGCGATCTTCGAGGTGCCGATGTTGGACGACTTCTGGATGATGGTCTGCACGTCGATCATGAAGTGCGGATGGGTGTCGTGGATCACGCGGTCGGCGATCACCATCGAGCCGTTGCCGGTATCGAACATGGTGTGCGGGTTGACGCGCTTCTCATCCAGCGCCAGGCCGACGGTGAACGGCTTCAGCGACGAACCCGGCTCGAAGGTGTCGGTCATCACGCGGTTGCGCAGCTGCTCGCCGGTCAGCTTGGAGCGGTCGTTCGGATTGTAGGTGGGCCAGTTGGCCAGCGCCAGCACTTCGCCGGTGTGCACGTCCAGCACCACGGCGGCGCCGGCCTTGGCGTGGAACTTCTCCACCGCGTCCTTGACCTGCGTGAAGGCGATGTACTGGATCTTGCTGTCGATCGACAGCATCAGGTCCTTGCCGTCGTGCGGTTCGCGCACCGACTCGATATCCTCGACGATGTGGCCCAGGCGGTCCTTGATCACGCGGCGGCTGCCCGGCTGGCCGACCAGCGTTTTCTGCTGCGCCAGTTCCATCGACTCCTGGCCCATGTCCTCGACGTTGGTGAAGCCGACCACGTGGGTCGTCACCTCACCCTGCGGGTAGAAGCGCTTGTATTCCTTGCGGGTCTGGATGCCTTCGATACCGAGCTTGGTGATCTGGTCGGAGACGTCCTGCTCGACCTGGCGCTTCAGGTAAACAAAGCCGCGGTCGGAATCGAGTTTTTTCTGCAGGTCGGCGTCGCTCATGCCCAGCAGGCGCGCCAGCTGTTTCAGCTTGGCCGGCGGCGCTTCCTGCACGTCGTCCGGGATCGCCCAGATGGCCTTCACCGGCACCGACGACGCCAGCACCTGGCCGTCGCGATCGGTGATCTTGCCGCGCGTGGCCGGCAGGTCCAGCGTGCGCGCGTAGCGGATTTCGCCCTGCTTCTGCAGGAACTGGGTCGACAGCCCTTGCAGCCACAGGGCGCGGCCGGCCAGGGCGGCGAAGGCGGCGAACAAGACGAACAGCACGACGCGCGAACGCCATACCGGCAGACGCACCGCCAGTACCGGGTTCTTCGAAAACGGCACGCCCTTGGAGGCGGCCACGCGCGAGGTGTTCAGATTGCTGCCGCGGCTCATTTTGCGGCCTCCGGCGTCAGGTACTGCGTGCGCGTCGCGGTCAGCGGCGTCATGTTCAGGTCGCGGCGGGCGATTTCCTCGATGCGCGCGTGCTTGCCCAGCGTGGACTGGTCCAGCTGCAGCTGCGCCCATTCGATATCGAGCTGGCGCGCCTGCGACTGCGTGCGTTCCAGTTCGATGAACAGATGGCGCGCCTGGTATTGCGCGTTAACCAGCGACAGGCCGCAAGCGACCAGCAACGCCGTCAGCACCACGTTGATCTTGCCGCTCACGCGCCCTCCGGTATCGGAAGACGCCGCGCCACCCGCATCACCGCCGAACGGGCGCGCGGGTTGGCGTCGATTTCGGCGTCGGACGGCTTCATCTTGGAGATCAGCTTGATCTCCGGCTGCGGCAGGTCGACCGCGCGGATCGGCAGGCGCCGGTCCGGCTGCTCGACATTGGCCTTGGAGGCGAAGAAGCGCTTGACCATGCGGTCTTCCAGCGAGTGGAAGCTGATGATGGCGATGATGCCGCCGGGCGCGAGGCTGTCGTAGGCCTGGTTCAGGCCGACTTCGAGATCTTCAAGCTCTTTATTGATGAAAATCCGGATAGCCTGAAAAGTGCGGGTTGCCGGATCCTTGCCCTTTTCCCGAGTCTTGACCGCGCCTGCCACGATGCCGGCAAGCTGTCGTGTGGTTGAAATTGGCTCGACTGCCCTGCGAGCAACAATCGCCTTTGCAATCTGAAAAGCAAACCGTTCTTCCCCATATTCTTTGATCACCTTTTCCAGTGTCTGTTCGGTTTCTGTGGCAAGCCACTCCGCCGCCGACATGCCGCGCGTGGTATCCATGCGCATGTCGAGCGGGCCGTCGTTGCGGAAGCTGAAGCCGCGCGCGGCGTCGTCCACCTGCGGCGACGAGATGCCGAGGTCGAGCAGGATGCCGTCCACCTTGGCCGCGCCGCGCTCGGCCAGGGCCGCGCCCATGGTGGCGAAACTGTCGTGCACGATGGTGAAGCGCGGATCGGCGATCTGTCCGGCGGTGGCGATGGCCTGCAGGTCCTTGTCGAAGGCGATCAGGCGCGCCTTGGCGCCCAGCTTCGACAGGATCAGGCGCGAATGGCCGCCGCGGCCGAAGGTGCCGTCGACGAAGACGCCGTTGGCGCGCGCGCCGGCCAGCGCCAGCGCATCGACCGCTTCGTCTAGCAGCACCGTACGATGCTGAAATTCCGGCACCGCTGTTGTTGTCATGGCGGAACCTTAGAAGGAGAAGTTGGCGAGTACATCGGGGGTGCCGGCATCCATCGCCTGCTGCTCTTTTTCCGCCATCTTGGCGGCGTCCCAGATCTCGAAGTGGGAACCCATGCCCATCATCATGACTTCGCGGTCGATGCCGGCGGCGGCGCGCAGCTCGGGCGAGACCAGGATGCGGCCGGCGGTGTCCATTTCGACGTCGGTGGCGTAACCGAGGAAAATGCGTTGCCAGGCGCGGGCCTGCATGGGCCAGCTGGCGATCTGTTGACGGTGTTGCTCCCACACGGGACGGGGGAACAGCATGACGCAGCCGTCGGGATGGCGCGTCAGGGTGAGGCGGCCTTCGCATTGGATCGACAGCGCGTCACGGTGCTTGGCAGGAATAGACATCCTGCCTTTTGCATCGAGATTGATTGCGGACGCGCCTTGAAACACGGGATTACCTTTGACCTCAGTATGGTTAGCGGAGCATGAACAGCGGCTTCCCTGTTTCATCTCCCCCGCCGCTAAGTCGGGTGAAATTTCCCACAAAAAGACACTTTTTCACACAGATGCCCACTTTAGTGGAAGCAAGAATAGTGGTCAAGCGCTTTCAAGCAATCGAAACAGCGATTTTATTAATGAAATTAAGGACTTAGCGCGATTCCTTGAAGCCAGCTAGAAATAAAATAGTTCAATAAATTAAGTACTTATGAAAGACTATGAATGTGCTACCTCATCTGTACCCATGTGTTTAGCCGCACTAAAACGGTGAGAATGTCGTTTAAAAAAAATTGAATTAAATGCATATAGTTGCAGACCGCCAACATTGCAGTAGCAAATCGACAACCGTCGACCAGGTGCCTGCAGGGGCTGGAAATTGGGGTATTTAAGAGAGGATAGTGCCAGTATGTCGCGCCAGGAGCGCAATTACGCGGAATGGGAAACCTTCAGAAAAACCTTGTACAACGATGCTCGCCTTCATCTACCTTCATGCTGCGGCGATTAACTTGTCTATACAAATTTACAGCTTGGCGCCAGCATGCAAGTCGCCATTATACGCCGCCGGCCAGTGTGAACTCCAATCGAATTCAGGCCCGGCCGGCCTGATTCGATGTCTTTTTCATCACACGGCCCATGCTTTCGCGCGCTCGACGGCGCGCGCCCATTGCGCCAGCAAGGCGGCGCGCTGGTCGGCGCCCATGACCGGCTCGAAGCGGCGTTCGCTGGCCCACTGGGCGGCGATTTCCTCCCGGCTGTCCCAGAAGCCGACCGCCAGGCCGGCCAGGTAGGCGGCGCCCAGCGCGGTGGTCTCCGTCACCTGCGGGCGCACCACCGGCACGCCCAGCAGATCGGCCTGGAACTGCATCAGCAAGTCGTTGCGGGCGGCGCCGCCGTCGGCGCGCACCTCGGTCAGCGGCAGCGAGGCATCCTTTTGCATGGCCGCCATCAGCTCGGCGCTCTGGTAGGCGATCGCCTCCAGCGCGGCGCGGGCGATGTGGGCGCGGTTGCTGCCCCGGCTCAGCCCGGTCAGCGAACCGCGCGCATACGGATCCCAGTGCGGCGCGCCCAGGCCGACAAAGGCCGGCACCATGAACACCCCGCCGCTGTCGGGCACGCTGGCGGCCAGCGCCTCGACGTCGCCGGATTTCTCGATGATGCCCAGCCCGTCGCGCAGCCACTGCACCGTGGCGCCGCCCATGAAGACGCTGCCCTCCAGCAGATAATCGGTGGCGCCGTCGATCCGCCAGCCCACCGTGGTCAGCAGCCGGTTGTGCGAGGCCACCGGATGGCGGCCCAGGTGCATCAGCATGAAGCAGCCGGTGCCGTAGGTGTTCTTGACCATGCCCGGCTGGTGGCAAGCCTGGCCGAAGGTCGCGGCCTGCTGGTCGCCGGCGATGCCGGCCACCGGGATCGCCACGCCGAACAGCGACGCCCTGGTATTGCCCACCTCCTCGCTGGACGACACCACCTGCGGCAGCATCTGCTCCGGGATATCGAACAGGTGCAGCAAATCGTGATCCCAGCGCATCAGGTGGATATTGAACAGCATGGTGCGGGCGGCATTGCTGACATCGGTGACGTGCTGCCCGGTCAGCTTGTACACCAGCCAGCTGTCGATGGTGCCGAACGCTAGCGCGCCGTTGCGCGCCCGTTCGCGCGCGCCGGGCACGTGATCGAGCAGCCATTTGAGCTTGGTGGCGGAAAAATAGGCGTCCAGCTCCAGGCCGGTGATGTCGGCGATCTTCCTCGCCTTGCCCTCGGCGCGCAGCGCTTCGCAGGTGCCGGCGGTGCGGCGGTCTTGCCAGACGATGGCCGGGGCGATCGGCTCGCCGGTCTTGCGGTCCCACACCACGGTGGTCTCGCGCTGGTTGGCGATGCCGATGGCGAGGATCTGGCTGCCATCGATGTGATTGTCCAGCAGGACTTTGCGGGCCACGGTGAGCTGGCTGTTCCAGATCTCGCTGGGGTCGTGCTCGACCCAGCCGGGCTGCGGGAAATGCTGGGGGAATTCCATGGCCGCGCTGCCGCGGATGTGGCCCTGGTGGTCGAACAGGATGGCGCGCGAACTGGTGGTGCCTTGATCCAAGGCCAGTATGTATTTTTTCATCGGCAGAGTCCCCGGTCGTCGCAGCGTGCGCTTCGATCCGGCGGCCGCCGCGAAATCATCTTATTAGTTGAAGCAAGCCGATAGGCCGGATTTTGTTACGGCACAGGCGAACCTGCGCTATGACAGCCATTCCTCTAGGCGCTGGATTACTCCAGCGCTCAAGCTTCCTACCCGCACGCTCCGCGAGCAGCATCATCGCGTGCCTATTTGGAATTGCACCAGGTGGAGGTTACCGCGTTTCACCGTAACTTAATACGCTCGTCTCTGTGGCCCTATTCCTCGCCTTATACCTTGGGCTTGCGCTTGCGGCTTTCAGCGGACGGCCGTTAACCGTCACCCCGCTCTATGGAGTCCGGACCTTCCTCCCGCCAGGCATTACGCGCTGGCCAGCGGCTGCCTGGCTTGCTTCAGGCGGTATTGTACCAGACGCGCCACCCCGCTAAATCTGTAATTTGGTGTCGCCATTCGGAAAGCCGCCCCCTCGGCCCGGCCGTAGAATGGCGCATACCGCACACCCTAGAGGCCAGAACCATGACGCAACCATCCCGCTCCGGCGGCCAGATCCTGGTCGACGCCCTGAAGATCCACGGCGTCGACACCGCTTTCGGCGTACCCGGCGAAAGCTACCTGGACGTACTCGACGCGCTGCACGACTCCGATATCCGCTTCATCATCAACCGCCAGGAAGGCGGCGCCGCCTTCATGGCCGACGCCTACGGCAAGATGACCGGCAAGCCGGGCATCTGCTTCGTCACCCGCGGCCCCGGCGCCACCAACGCCTCGATCGGCGTGCACACCGCCTACCAGGACTCGACGCCGATGATCTTGTTCATCGGCCAGGTCGGCAACGACTTCATCGACCGCGAAGCCTTCCAGGAAATCGACTACCGCCGCATGTACGGCCAGATGGCCAAGTGGGTCGCGCAGATCGACCGCGCCGACCGCATCCCGGAATACCTGGCGCGCGCCTTCCAGGTCGCCACCAGCGGCCGTCCCGGCCCGGTGGTGCTGGCGCTGCCGGAGGACATGCTGATCGACCAGGCGGTGGTGGCCGACACCCGCCGCTACCAGCCGGTGCAGGCCTCGCCGTCCGCCGCGCAGATCGAGACCGTGCGCGCCATGCTGGCCGGCGCCAAAAAGCCGCTGGTCCTGCTGGGCGGCGGCGGCTGGAACCAGCAGGCCTGCGCCGACCTGCGGCGCTTCGCCGAGGCCAACCAGCTGCCGGTGGCCTGCGCCTTCCGCTTCCAGGACTTGCTGGACAACGCCCACCCCAACTACATCGGCGATGTCGGCATCGGCATCAATCCGAAACTGGCCGCGCGCGTGCGCGAGGCCGACGTCATCCTCGCCATCGGCCCGCGCCTGGGCGAGATGACCACCGGCGGCTACGCGCTGATCGCCGCGCCGCTGCCGGCCCAGCGCCTGATCCACGTCCACGCGGACGCCGGGGAACTGGGCAGCGTCTACCAGGCCGAAGTGATGATCAACAGCGGCATGCCGCAAGTGGCGGCCATGCTGGCGGCGATGGCGCCGGTCGACAGCGGCGCCTGGCAAGGCACGCCGGCCGAGGCCCGCGCCGAGCTGGCCGCATGGCAGGAGCAACCGGCCATCTTCAAGGACGGCAAGGCGCCGCTGGACTTGTGGCAGGTGGTGCGGCAGATCGACCGCATCGCGCCGCACGACACCATCATCACCAACGGCGCGGGCAATTACGCGACCTGGGCGCACCGCTTCCACCGCTACGGCGGCATGCGCACGCAGCTGGCGCCGACCAGCGGCGCGATGGGCTACAGCGTGCCGGCCGGCGTGGCGGCCAAGCTCATCGACCCGGCGCGCACCGTGATCACCTTCGCCGGCGACGGCGAGTACATGATGAACGGCCAGGAACTGGCCACCGCCGTGCAATACCAGGCGGGCGTGGTCATCATCGTGTTCAACAACGGCATGTTCGGCACCATCCGCATGCACCAGGAACTGCATTACCCGGGCCGCGTGTCGGGCACGCAACTGCACAATCCTGATTTCGCGGCGCTGGCCGCGGCCTATGGCGCGCACGGCGAAGTGGTGACGGCGACGGCGGAATTCGGCCCGGCGCTGGAGCGCGCGCTGGCGCACGCCAACAGCAAGCACCTGCCGGCGCTGATCGAGCTGCGCTACGACGGCGACCTGATCACCCCGGGCGCCACGCTGGAAACCATCCGCAAGAACGCGGAAGCGGCGAAGGCCGCCAGGTAAGCGGCGAAGGCCGCCGGCCTACAAACCGGCGGTCGTGTTCGGCTCGTTGTCGAGCAGCGGCGTCTCTTCTTTTTTCTTTTTCGGCTCGGGGCAGGCGCGGCAGGTGCCGGCCTTGCGGCCGAAGTCCGTCACCAGCGGCAGCCGCATCGGCACCGCCTCGTCGCCGCAATAGCCGCCATCGAGCACCAGCGTCCTGCCGCCGTCGGCCACCTTGCCGCTGATGGTGCGCTCTTCCTCGTCCGGCGGCTGCACCGTGAAATACAGCTGCTGCCCGCGCGGATCGATATTGACGTCGCTGGCCACCACCGGCCAGCTCAGGCCGCCGGCCGTGTATTCGTACAGCACCGTATCGACTTCGGCAAAGCGCTGCAGCGTGATGCGCTGGCCGCCGAATTCGCCGCTGCCGGCATGCACGCACAAATCGGAAAACACCACCATGCCATAGCGCGGCAGGCCCGCAGGCTTGCGGCCGGCCTTCTTGGGCGCGGCCAGCACGGCGCAGGAGGCCAGCAGGAGAGCGCCGGCAAATGCGGCGCGTCGGGTCATCGTCATGGTGTCGGCTTTCAGATCGGCTTGCAGAAAAGAACAACGGCTGCACCAGGCAGCCGTTGTGGATTCTAACGCTGAATGATCAGATTAGAACGAGTGCTTCAGACCCAGGTTGAAGGCTTTGTCGCCCGTACCAGCTTCGGTGTTGTTACCAACGGTGTAGCCGGCACCGTTCTTGTTCTTGATCTTAGCGTAAGCAACATAGGTGCTGGTGCGCTTCGACAGAGCGTAGGAGTAGCCGATAGCCCACTGGTCAGCATCGCGGTTCGCGAATTCTTTGTCATTCTTGCGAATGAACGAAGCCATCACGGTGCCGGCGGTGTCGCCAACTGGTGCGGTCAGGCCGATCAGAGCGTCGGTGCTGTCTTGCGAAGCGATCGGAGCAACGGTGTAGCCGAACGAATTGGCGGTGTTGTTCAGAGGCGCGCTGTTCAGGCCCTTGTCTTTGCTGTAGGCGCCGTAGACTTTAACGATTTTGAAGTCGTAGTTGGCAGCGACCAGACCGTTGTGGCCAACGCCAGCGGTTTTCAGGGTAGCGGTGTCGTTGTTTTTGCTGTTGTAAGCAACTGCAACGTTCAGAGGACCGTTGTTGTAACCCAGCGATGCGCCGATTTGACGAGCAGCCGATGCGTCGCCTGCGGTTTCGCCCAGGCTGTACGAAACAGCGCCGGTGAAGCCTTGCAGGTTAGGGGTTTTGTAGACAACAGCGTTGCTGTTGCGGGTCATGAAGCTGGCCACTGGGAACAGGTTCTTGGCGGTACCAGCGTAGCCCATTGCGAATGGGTCGCCGACGTCGCGCAGGGTTTCGTAGTACGGAGTGTACTGACGGCCCAGGGTCAGGGTACCAGCGGTCTTCGACGACAGGCCAACATAGGCTTCGCGGTTGAACAGGGTGCTGGTGGTGTTGTCCAGGGTGCCGTCGTCGATGCGCGCGCCGGTTTCCAGTTTGAAGATTGCGCTCAGACCGCCACCCAGATCTTCGGTGCCTTTGAAGCCGATGCGGGAAGCCGAAGCCGCGCCGCTGGTCACTTTGGTGGTGGTGCCAGCTGCGCCGCCGCGCTCGCTAACGATGCCGGCGTCCAGGATACCGTAGATCGTCACGTTCGATTGTGCGAACGCTGCGGAGCTCATTGCGCCCAGAACGGCGATAGCGATAAGGGATTTTTTCATTACGTATTTCCTTCAGTTTGTGTTGCTAAAAAGTAAAGCTAGTATGACGGCTAAATTCGGTGCTTATCGACGCCATCACAGGCGCCGTCTGTGCGTGAGGGCAAACTCCCCAGCTGCCACGTTGCGATCCCATCAATGGGACGCGTTCACTTAAGTTGCGGCCGATTTAATCGACGCCGGCTTTATCGCAGCGCTCCTTGAGCGCCGGAGGCGGCACTATACTGATGCTTCGCGTCTCCATCAAGTGTAAAAGCGCTCATGTTGGCCGCTTCGTTCTTGTCAGATTCTTAAAACGCCCGTATTTTACCGCATCGCAATATTTCCTGCCGATCAAGCGAACCAGCCTGATTTTCCGCGCGATGAACACGGTGCAGCAATCCGTTGTGCGGACCGCCCTAGTGACAAATGCAAGATCCTGCAGGTGACACTACATCGTCGTCGGACCAAGTAAAAATAGCCACATTGCTATTTCTAACGCCATTTTATACTGAAGCCCCCACGCGCTCGCCTCTACCGAATGGTAATAAGCTTACAACTCCGAACAATGGGTTGGGCTTTTATCAGGGCAAAATGGCGCCAAAACCAACTTTGCTCATAGTGTTAGCCCTCTATTTGTGTAGTAAGTTTG
The DNA here is from genome assembly GCF_047302815.1 of Duganella sp. CT11-25. Lineage (NCBI taxonomy): Bacteria > Pseudomonadati > Pseudomonadota > Betaproteobacteria > Burkholderiales > Oxalobacteraceae > Duganella > Duganella sp. CT11-25. The sequence goes on along the minus strand of NZ_JBKBFD010000001.1, from coordinate 5,601,906 downwards.
GCGCGCCGGGCATCATGTTGTCCTGCATCACCAATTTGTAAGAAATTGCTACCTGTGGTGTTTAGGAGACATTTTTTCTGCATAAACATGAATGAAATGCATACGGATCAGCCGTTGGCGGCGCGCTTGAGGGCACGCATCAGGGCCCCGAGCAGCGGAATTTTCTCGTACAGTTCCTCCGCCGCATCCCAGTAGTCGCGATGCAAGACGACCCGGCCGGCGGCGTCGAAGCGGACATGGGTGGCGCCGCGGATCACCTGATGACCCGCCGGCCAGCGCGCGAAACTGAAATGCAGCTCCCAGGTCAGGAAGGCCTGCTCCCCCTGCGCCATGCGTTCGAGTACCATGAAACGCGGTTCGCTCAGCTTTACAAACATATGCTCGAAGATGCGGATGATGGCGGCGTGCCCCTGCACATCGTTGAAGGGATCCTTGAAGCGCGCGTCGGCGGCGTAGACCTGGGCCAGCTGCGGCAGCGTCTGCGGCGTCAGCGCCTCGAAAAACGCCGTCAGGCGCGCCAGCGCGGATGCATACTCGGTCATAAGCGGGTCACCTTGGCGATCAGCCAGAAATACAGGCGGTACGGCAGCAGCCGCGCCAGTCTCAGGCTATTGGTAAATTTTCTTGGAAAGTGTATGTGGAAGCGGCCGCCTTCCATGCCGCGTATCAGCGCCTGCGCGGCCTGCGGCGCCGTCATCAGCTGCGGCATGGGAAAGTCGTTGCCCTTGGTGAGCGGCGTGTCGACAAAGCCGGGATTGATCTGGTACACCGCGATGCCTTTCGGCCGCAGATCGAAATACAGCGACTCGCTCAGGTTGATCAGCGCCGCCTTGGTCGGGCCGTAGACCAGCGCCTTCGGCAGGCCGCCGTAGCCTGCCACCGAGGCGACGATGCCGACGCCGCCGCTGCCCTGCTTGAGCAGCATCGGCAGCACCGTGTCGAGGCAATTGAACACGCCGCGCAGATTCAGGTCGATCAATCGGTTGGCGGCGGCCAGGTCGAAACTGTCGGCCCGCATTTCGCTGTAGCCACCGGCCACCACCAGCACCACATCGATGCGCGGCCAGCGGTCCAGGATCGCGTCGCGCGCGCGGACCACGCTGGCGTGGTCGGTCACGTCCAGCGCCAGCGCCAAAATCTGCGCCTGCGCCTGCGCTTCGCGCCGCGCCAGCCGGTCCAACGCTTCCTGGCGCCGCGCCGATACCGCCACGCGCGCGCCCTTGGCCAGCAACTGCTGCGCGGTCGCGGCGCCGATGCCGGTGGAGGCGCCGATGATCCATACATGCTTTCCGGCCCAGCTGTCGATGCGCGGGTTCAGGCTCATCGCCGCACCTGCTCGTCGCGGCGGGTGAAGGCCACCGTCAGGCTGCCCAGGCCGAAACCGAACTTGCTCATCGAGGCGCGGTTGAGCATGACGCGGTCGTCGATCAGGTAAAGCCAGTCGTCGAAGTCGACGTTATAGACCTTGCCGTCGACCGGCAGCGCCAGCACGTACTGCAGGCGCATGGCGTTGCCGGCGACTTCCACCGTGGCCGTGCCCACCACGTCGGGCGCGGTGCCGGTGTAGCGGCCCGGCGCGGTCTTGCGCAAGGTCCAGACGCGGCGCTGCGTGGTGCCGTCCGAGTAGCGGAACTCCTCGTCCAGCGTGCCGACGCCCCCTTCCCAATGGCAGCGCATCAGCACCGTGAAGCGTTTCTCCACCGTGCCGCTGCGGTCCTGGAACATGCCATGCACGTCCAGCGTGCCGTCGAAGTAGCGCTGGATATCGAGCTTGGGCGACTGGCTCGCGTAGTGCTCCGGCTGCACCGGCGAGGAACAGCCGGACAGCAGCGCCGTGCCGGCGATCAGGCAGGCGGCGAATAAACGGACAGGTTTCATGGGTAACTCCTTTTAGCAATCACGCAGGGGCGCGCGCCACAGCAGCGCGGCGGCCAGCAATTTCAAAAAACAGGGCAGCAAGGCGTAGGCGAACGACAGCGCGCCCATTCCCTGCTGGGTTCCGGGCACATAGCCCAGCCACCCGAGCGCCGGCAGCGCGACGCCGGCGGCCAGCGCCAAGCTCATTTGCACACCCCAGTTCCAGACGCCGAAGTAGGCCGCCTCGCGCCGGCCGCTGTCGCCGGCGCTGGCGATCACCCCGGCCAGCAGCGCGGGCGGCAGCGCCAGGTCGGCGCCCAGCGCGAGGCCGGACAGCATGCAGATGGCGCCGTAGGAGATCGCGTCGCCCGGGTCCAGGCCCCAGGCCCAGATGAAGACGGCGGCGGTCAGCAGCATGCTGCCGGCCCAGGCGCGGGCCTCGCCGACGCGCTGGGCGATGGCGGGCCAGGCGGCCAGCGAGGCGGCGGCGCTGGCGAAATACAGCAGCAGGAACAGGCCGGCGTTGGGACCGAGCTTGAGCCGGTCCTCGGCAAAGAACAGGAATAGCGTGGCCGGGATCGAAGCCGCCACGCCGTTGACCATCAGGACCAGGAACAGCGCGCGGAAGCGGCGCTGCCGGAACGGCGCCAGCAACGAAGCCAGGTCTTCGTGCAACGGCGCGACGGCCTGCGCGGCGGCGGCCGGTGGCGGCGGCGCCCTCAGCAGCAGGCAGGCGGCGGCCACCGACAGCACGGCGGCGAAGGCCAGGCTCAGCGCGTCGTAGCCGAACAGCGCCGGCACCGCGGCCGCCGTCATCACGCCCAGCAGGCCGCAGCCCTCGCGCACCGCCGCCAGCCGCGCGCGTTCGCCGGGGCGCTGGGTCAACGCCGCGCCCCAGCTTTGGTGGGCGATGGACGCCATGCCGAAGCCGACGTACGCCAGCATCAGCGCCGCCAGGAACCATGCCTGCTCCGGCACGCTCGCGGCGGCCGGCGCCGGCGGATGAAACAGCGCGCCATAGCCGGCCAGCAGCAGCGGCAGCGCGATCAGCACGAAGCGCGGATAGGCGCCGCCGGAGCGCGCGATCCACCAGCCCAGCAAGGGGTCGATGAACGCCGCCGCCATGCGCGCCGCCAGCAGCGCCGCACCGATCGCGGCCAACGTCAGGCCGCCGCGCTGCGCGTAGAACTGCGGCACATAGACATAGATGGGCAAGGCCAGCATCGCCAGCGGCATGCCGAACAGACCGTAGTGAAACATCGCGCGCCGGGACAACGGCTGCTTCATGGTTTGGGGCCGGCGTCGCGCAACAGCGCGGCGCGCAGCTTGCCGGCGCTGGTCGCGGGGTCCAGCCAGATGCCGAAGAAAGCCTGCGCGAAAGCCGGATCGGCCACCAGCGCCAGCTCCCTGCCGTCCTGGTAAAAGCGCGCGCCCCGCCCCGGCAGGAACACGCCGGTCAGCCGGCTGCCCTCCTTCACGTCCGGGAAGATGGCCTTCATCTTTTCCAGCCACGCGGCGCGCTGCGCCTCGGTGCCGGCGCCGATCTTCTCCATCTGTTCGGCGCTGGCCTCGGCGATCTTGCGGCCGTCAAGCGAGCGTGCATAGCGCAGGTCCAGCGCGAACGGCGTCGCCGGGGTGTAGCCCTGCGGACCGACCCACAGCTCGGCGGAGTAGATCGTCAGGCCGAACCAGGTAAACACGCCCTGCCCGGCCAGCCGCGCATGGCCCAGCTCGCGCGCCACGTGGGCCGGTTCGGCGCGCAGCGGCGCCCATGCCAGCAGCAGCACGCACAGGCAGCACCGCAGCAGCGCGCGCACGGCCTAATCCTTCACCAGCGTGAACTGCATCACATCGGTATTGCCGGCTCGGAAAGCCGCCTCGCAATAGGCCAGGTAAAACTCCCACGTCAGCATGAAGCGCTGGTCGAAGCCCTGCTCGGCCACCGCCGCGCGCTGCGCCAGGAAGCTGCCGCGCCACCGCAGCAGCGTATCGGCGTAGTCGATCCCGAAGCGGAATTCATCGGCCACGCGCAGGCCGTGCGCGGCCGCCATGGCGCGGAACGCCGACGGCGACGGCAGCATCCCGCCGGGGAAGATGTACTGCTGGATGAAGTCCGTGCCCTTGCGATAGCGCTCGAACAGCCCGTCGTCGATGGTGATGGTCTGGATGCAGGCGCGTCCGCCCGGCTTGAGGTTGCGCGCCACGCAGGCGAAGTAGCTCGGCCAGTAGCGCTCGCCGACCGCCTCGAACATTTCGATCGAGGCGACGGCGTCGAACTGGCCGTCGCAATCGCGATAGTCGCACAGGCGCAGGTCGGCTTGCGCAGCCAGGCCGGCCAGCTCCAGCCGCTGCCGCGCATACGCCAGCTGCCCGGTCGACAGGGTCAGCCCCGTCACGTGCGCCTGCGCTTCCCGCGCCGCCGTCTCGGCGAATCCGCCCCAGCCGCAGCCGATCTCCAGCACCCGCGCGCCGGGCCGCAGATCCAGCTGGCCGGCGATGCGGCGGTACTTGGCCATCTGCGCCGTCGCCAGGTCGCCGCCGTCGCCGGGGCGGAACAGCGCGCTCGAATAGGTCATCGTCGGGTCCAGCCACAGCGCGTAGAAGGCGTTGCCGATGTCGTAGTGGGCGTGGATGTTCTTGCGGCTGCCGGCGCGCGAGTTGCGGTTCATCAGGTGCTTCAGCCGGTACAACAGGCCGCCCCACCAGCTGCCGTAGACCAGCCGCTCGACCTCGTCGCGGTTGCGGATCAGCAGTTCGATCAGGCCGGGCAGGTTGTCGGTGCTCCAGTCCCCGGCGATGAAGGATTCGGCAAAGCCGATATCGCCGGAACGCAGCGCAGCGCCGCACAGCTTCCAGTTCTTCAGCTCCAGCACGATCGGGAAGGAGCCGTCGCCGAACAGCTGGTAGGCGCCGTCCGGGGGGTGCAGCAGCAGCGCGCCGTGCTTCAGGCCTTGCAGCATCTTGATGATCAGGCGCGCCGCCGCCGGCGGCTTGGACGAGGCATGGCCGGCCGGCAGCGGGGACGCCGGCGCGCGCAGGGAGTTTGTATTCATCGTGACACCTTCTGTGGAGGCGGGACAGGTTTGGAAAAGAACGGCACGCGGCGCAGCCATAGCTTGAGCGCCTGCCAGTGGATGCGGGCGACCACGCCGAAGGTCATCAGCGGATAGGCGCAGAAGGCGCGCGCCGCGTTGCCGTCGGTGAGCGGGGCGGCGCGACCGGAAAGGCTGGTCTGCAGCAGCGGCCCGAGCTCGTCGTCGTAGTCGATGCAGGCCAGCGTCTGTTCGCTGCCCGCGTGCGGGCCGGCGCCGCGGCGGCCGGAGAAGAAGCGGAAGCGGTAGCCGCCGCGCACCTCGCAGAACGGCGACACATGGAACACCTTGCGCGCCGCGAGCTCCTCGCCGACGCCGACGGCGGCGCCGGTCTCGAGCAGGTAGCAATGGCGCTCGCCGAAGGTGTTGCGCACGTCGGCGACGATCGCGCGCAGCGCGCCGTCGGCGCGGTGGCAAAACCAGAACGACACCGGATTGAACACATAGCCCAGCACGCGCGGCATGGTCTGCAGCCAGATCTCGCCGCCGGCGTCGTGCACGCCCGCCGCCGCCAGCAGGCTGTCTATCCATTGCAGCAGCGGCCGACCGTCGCCGTGGTCGCAGTCGTGGAACGACAGCAGGTTGCGGCGGTTGCGCGAGAACAGGCGGCAGCCGAAGCCGCGCTCGCCGAGCGCGCGCAGCGGCAGGCGGACGAAGTACATCCCGTAGCGGAAGCCGTGGCGCACCGGCCGCAGGCGCAGATGCCGCACCTGGCCAAAGCACAGCTGCGGCGCGGCGTCAGGCGGCATGGGCCACCTGCCCGCGCGCGGCGATGGCGGCGGCCACCGCCAGGCCCGATTTCAGGCCGTCCTCGTGGAAGCCGTAGCCGGTCCAGGCGCCGGCGAACCACACGCGGTCGCGGCCCTGGATGTCGGGCAGGCGCTGCTGCGCGGCCACCGCCGCCGCGTCGAACACCGGATGCGCATAAGAAAACTCGCGCAGCACGGCGCCGGCCGCCGGCTCCTGGATCGGATTGAGCGACACCATCAGCGGCTGCTCGAACGGCAAGGGCTGCAGCTTGTTCAACAGGTAGTGCACGCACACGCGCCGCGCGCCCTCGCCGTCGCCGCTGCCCTGGTAGTTCCACGCCGACCAGGCCTTGCGCGCGGCCGGCAGGCAGGACGTATCGGTGTGCAGCACCGCGCGGTTGGCCTGGTAGCGCACCGCCGCCAGCACCTCGCGCTCGGCGCCGCCGGCGTCGCCGAGCAGCGCCAGAGACTGGTCGCTGTGACAGGCCAGCACCACTTCGTCGAACAGCGCGCCGCCCTGCGCGGTCGCCACCGTCACGCCCTGCGGGCCGCGCGCGACCGACAGCACCGGCGTGTCCAGATGCCGCTCCGGTATCCCTTCCAGCAGGCGCTCGACGTAGCGGCGCGAACCGCCGCGCACCGTATGCCACCGAGGCCTGTCGTTCACCTGCAGCAAGCCGTGGTTGTGGCAAAACCGCACGAAGCTGGCCAGCGGGAAGGTCAGCATTTGCGCCGACGGGCACGACCAGATGCAGGCCGCCATCGGCAATAAATACCAATCGCGGAACTGGCTGCTGTATCCTTCGGATTGCAGGTAGGAACCCAGGCTGATCCGCGGCGCCGCGCCCCGCGCCAGCGCGGTGGCGGCCTGGTTGAACCGCAGAATATCGCGCAGCATGCGCAGGAACGCCGGCCGCGCCAGATTGCGGCGCTGGCAAAACACCTGGTCCAGGTTGCCGCCGGCCCACTCCAGCATGCGCCCGCCCGCCGGCACCTTGATGGAGAAGCCCATGTCGCTGGGCGCCGTGTCCACGCCCAGCTCATTGAACAGCGCGGTCAGTTGCGGGTACGTACGATGGTTAAACACCAGGAAGCCGGTGTCGACACCATGCGTGACGCCACGAAAAGTTACGTCCACCGTGTTACTGTGGCCGCCGAAGTAATTGCCGCACTCAAACAGGCGCACCGCGTGGCCGGCCTTCACCAGCCGATAGGCGCAGGACAAACCTGAGATTCCGCTACCTACAACAGCTATTTTCATTATTTTTCACCGGGTTGAAATATTTTTGTCCTGGACAAAACAGGGGCGAAGACGATAATCAGTTAAATAGTTCTAGATGTCAACTGTGTGTCGTGGACAAGCTCTTTCTTGCAAGTTATACGCGGCGCAAGCCGATTTGGATGCGATACTTTCGCGCCCGAAACGAATGTAAAATGCAGGTCGCGTTAAGGCCCAACCGCCCGAGACGCACGTGCACCCAAACTCCGTGCCAACCCTCGCGACTGCCCAAAACCGCGGCCGCTTAAATGCCTGATGACAACTAAAGATTCCTCACAACCTGTATCAAGCACGATCAGCGACGTCGAGCGCGATACCGGCGTGGCCAAGGAAACCCTGCGCGTGTGGGAACGGCGTTACGACTTCCCGCAGCCGCTGCGCGACCCGAACGGCGAGCGCGTCTATCCGATCGAACAAGTCCACAAGCTGCGCCTGGTCAAGCGGCTGATCGACCTCGGCTTCCGTCCCGGCAAAGTCATCAAGTACAGCGCCGACGAATTGCAGGCGCTGACCGGCAAGGCCACCGGCAGCGCCAACGGCGCCTCGTCGACGGCGCCGGAACTGCAAACCTACCTGGAATTATGCAAAAGCCATCAAATGGAGGCGCTGCGCCGCAAGCTGTCGCAGGCGCTGCTGATGATGGGCTTGAAGAGCTTTGTGATCGAGCTGGTGGCGCCGCTGACCACGCTGGTCGGCGAAGCCTGGGCCAGCGGCGCGCTGGCCACGTTTGAAGAACACTTATATACAGAGTCGCTGACGGTGGTGATGCGCAGCGCGGTCTTCGCCATGCCGCAAGCCAACGCCAGCAACGCCGGCGCGCCGCGCATCATGCTGACCACCTTGCCGCAGGAACGCCACGGCCTGGGTCTGCTGATGGCCGAAGCCATGTGCGTGGCCGAGGGCGCCCACTGCATCTCGCTGGGCGTGCAGACGCCGCTGCTCGACATCGTCGAGGCGGCGCGCGTGCAGCGGGTCGACATCGTCGCGCTGTCGTTCTCGGTGGCGATGAATCCGCGCCAGGCGCTGGACGGCCTGGCCGAGCTGCATACCCGCCTCAACGGCTGCGCCGAGCTGTGGGCCGGCGGCGGCAACGCCGCGCTCAAGCGCCGCCGCCCGCCCTATGTGCGGGTATTCGCGCTGGCCGACATCAGCGCCGCCATCGCCGAATGGCGCATGCGCCACACCAGCGCCGCCTCCGCCTGAGGGCGGCCGCGCGGCGCTCTGGTAAAATAAGCACATTTCCCCATGTCCGGCGCTGCCGGGCATCAGCTTGAAGCGCCCCCAACCACACATCCATGTTTAGTTTCTTCAAGAAAAAACCTGTCGCCCCCGACGTGCCCGAGGCAATCGCTCCCGCACCCGTCCACGCTCCCGCCCCGTCCGACGCCCCGCCCCTGCTGCCCATCGAAGAACCGGCGCAGAAGCAGTCGTGGATGTCGCGCCTGAAGGCCGGCCTGTCCAAGACCTCCAACAACCTGTCCATCCTGTTTGTCGGCGCCAAGATCGACGACGCACTGTACGAGGAACTGGAGGCGGCGCTGCTGATGTCCGACGCCGGCATCGACGCCACCCAGTACCTGCTCGACGCGCTCAGGCAAAAGGTCAAGGACGACAAGCTGCTCGACGCCGCCGCCGTCAAGGCCGCGCTCAAGGAATTGATGATCGCCCTGCTGACCCCGCTGCAGCGCAACTTCGAGCTGGGCCGCCACCAGCCGACGGTGATGATGATTTCCGGCGTCAACGGCGCCGGCAAGACCACCACCATCGGCAAGCTGGCCAAGCACATGCAGTCGCACGGGCAGTCGGTGCTGCTGGCCGCCGGCGACACCTTCCGCGCCGCCGCCCGCGAGCAGCTGATGGTCTGGGGCCAGCGCAACAACATCACGGTGATTTCGCAAGCGTCGGGCGACCCGGCCGCGGTCTCGTTCGACGCCGTGCAGTCCGGCAAGGCCAAGGGCCTGGACGTGGTCATGATCGACACCGCCGGCCGCCTGCCGACCCAGCTGCACCTGATGGAGGAGCTGAAGAAGGTCCAGCGCGTCATCGGCAAGGGCATGGAGGGCGCGCCGCACGAAACGCTGCTGGTGATCGATGGCAATACCGGGCAAAATGCGCTGGCGCAGGTCAAGGCCTTCGACGACGCCCTCAAGCTGACCGGCCTGGTGATCACCAAGCTGGACGGCACGGCCAAGGGCGGCGTGCTGGCGGCGATCGCCCGCGTGCGCCCGGTGCCGGTGTACTTCATCGGCATCGGTGAAAAAATTGAAGACCTGCAGCCCTTCGTGGCTGCCGAATTTGTCGAAGCTTTGTTGGGATAATGCCTACATGATCGAATTCCGGAACGTCTCGAAACAATACTCCCCCGATGCGATGGCGCTGCGCGACGTCTCGCTCACGGTAGAAAAAGGCGAACTGGTCTTCCTCGCCGGCCCCTCCGGGGCCGGCAAATCCACCCTGCTGAAGATGATCGCGGCCATGGAACGCCCCAGCGCCGGGCACGTCATCGTCAACGGCCAGGACATCGCCAAGATCAAGTCCAGCGCCGTGCCCTTCCTGCGCCGCAACCTGGGGCTGATCTTCCAGCAGCAGCGCCTGCTCACCGACCGCAGCATCCTGGCCAACGTCATGCTGCCGCTGCTGGTGACGGGCGCCTCGCGCCACCAGGCCGAGCAGCGCGCGCGCGCCGCGCTCGACAAGGTCGGCCTGCTGGACCGCGCCGATGCGCAGCCGCTGGCCCTGTCCGGCGGCGAACAGCAGCGCGTGTCGATCGCGCGCGCCATCGTCAACCGCCCGCAAGTGATCCTGGCCGACGAACCGACCGCCAACCTCGACCGCGCCAGCGCCAATAAAGTGCTGGATGCGCTCAAGGCGTTCCACTCGGTCGGCGTCACCTGCGTCATTTCCAGCCACGACGAGCAGATGCTGGATGCGGCCGCGCGCGTCATCCATCTCAATCAAGGCCAGCTGGAGGTGCCGGCATGACTTACTGGTTCCGCCAACACCGCTACGCGCTGGCCGCGGCGCTGGTCCACCTGCGCCGCTCGCCGGGCGGCTTCCTGTTCAATATATTGGTGGTGGCGATCGCGCTGGCCCTGCCGTTCACCGGCGTGACCCTGCTCGACAACGTGCGCCCGATGTCCGAGCAACTGTCGGTCGATCCTGAAATCAGCGTGTTCCTGAAGCAGGACACGCCGCGCGAGCAGGCCGAAGGACTGGCCGTGCTGCTGCGCCAGACGGTCAGGGACAAGCAGGCCAAGATCGTCTTCACGCCGCGCGAAAAAGCGCTGGACAGCCTGAAAACCAAGAGCGGCCTGGCCGACGTGCTGACCACGCTGGGCGAGAACCCGCTGCCGGACAGCTATGTGCTAAAGCTGGACGCCTTCCGCAATGCCCAGGCCGGCGGCGACGTCGACCAGCTGGCCGAGCAGATCCGCGCGCTGCCGGGCGTCGACACCGTGCAGGTCGACTCGGCCTGGGTCAAGCGCCTGGCCGCGCTGCTCAACGTGCTGCGCCTGGCGCTGCTGCTGCTGGCCGCGACCCTGGGCACGGTGGTGATCGCGGTGATCTTCAACACCATCCGCCTGCAGGTGATGACCCAGCGCGAGGAAATCCTGGTCTCCAAGCTGATCGGCGCGACCGACAGCTTCATCCACCGCCCGTTCTACTACACCGGCGCCCTGCTGGGCCTGTGCGCCGGCGGCCTGGCGCTGGCCGCCGTCTCGCTGGCGCTGCGCCCGCTGAACACCGCGATTGCCGAATTCGCAAGATTGTACGCCTCGGAATTCCAGCTGGCGCCGCTGCCGCCGCTGGCGATGGCCGGCCTGCTGGCCCTGTCGGCCGGCCTCGGCCTGATCGGCGCGCTGCTGTCCGTGCAGCGCCACCTCTCCAAGCTCAACTAGCCCGGTCCGGCTGAACCGTCGCCTCGGCCCTTCCGTGCGTCCGCGCACCGAAGGGCCCACCTGCCCTCCCTATGATTAAGTCTGGCCTAAGCTCCATCGCGCATGCTGTTTAAAAGAAGCCATGATGCTTAAAAACCTCATAGTATTTTTACTATCAAGCCGATAAATATTTGGTGATTGGCACTCAACGAAGGAGAGTGCTAATATACGTGAACTGAAGAGCAATGAGTTCTCTGCAGCAACTGTCACACCATCGAGCGAAGGAATGAAAATGAATATGATGTCCGCACCGACCGCGTTGGTACCTGCCAACAATAGTGCTCTGGGACTCGGGTTCACTGGCAACCTGGGGAACCTGGACGCCTACATTTCGGCCGTCAACCGCCTGCCGATGCTGACGCACGACGATGAAATCTCGCTGGCCAAGCGCCTGAAAGAGCAAAACGACCTGGGCGCCGCGCAGGAGCTGGTGCTGTCGCACCTGCGCCTGGTGGTCTCGATCGCCCGCGGCTACCTGGGCTACGGCCTGCCGCACGCCGATCTGATCCAGGAAGGCAATATCGGCCTGATGAAAGCGGTCAAGCGCTTCGATCCGGACCAGGGCGTGCGCCTGGTGTCCTATGCGATGCACTGGATCAAGGCCGAGATGCATGAATACATCCTGAAAAACTGGCGCCTGGTCAAAGTGGCGACGACGAAGGCGCAGCGCAAGCTGTTCTTCAACCTGCGCAGCCACAAGACCGGCCTGGACGCGATGACGCCGGCGCAGATCGACCAGCTGGCCAAGACGCTGGACGTCAAGCGCGAAGAAGTGATCGAAATGGAAACCCGCCTGAGCGGCCGCGACATCGCGCTGGAATCGCCGAACGATGATGAAGATGACAAGTTCGCGCCGATCGCCTACCTGTCGTCCGAGCACAGCGAACCGACCCGCGTGCTGGAAGCCGAACAGGTGACCCGTCTGCAATCGGAAGGCCTGGAGCAGGCGCTGGGCAAGCTGGACGCCCGTTCGCGCCGCATCGTCGAAGCCCGCTGGCTGGCCAACGACGACGGTTCCGGCGCCACGCTGCACACGCTGGCGGACGAATTCGGCGTATCGGCCGAGCGCATCCGCCAGATCGAATCGGCCGCGCTGAAGAAAATGAAAGGCTCGCTGGCGGCGTTCGTCTAAGCCGCCCGGGCAAAAAAAACCCTCCAGCCTGAACGCGATCGCGTCCGGTGCCGGAGGGTTTTTTGTTCTTTTGCTGTGTGATTAAGCCGCCAGGCCCTTGGCCAGCAGCGTTGCCACCAGCTGGTTCATGTCCAGCGCGCGTTCCTTGGCCTGCGCGTGCAGTTGTTGCACCAGGTCGCCGTTCAGCTTGACCGCGAACGGCACCAGTCCCAACTCTTGATCGCGCTTGCGTTGTTCTTTCTTGTCGACGACGTCAGCCGCCTTGCCGAAACCGGCCGCTCCCGGGGCAGCCATCTTGCCCATCAGTTTTTTGGCGTCACTTTTCGCCATGCCGGTTTTTTTCATGATGTGTCCTGGTTGATTCAAAGCAGACATTCTACGCAGCTTGGAGCGGGCGCGCCGACTTAGTTTGACCCAACGCTGCATGCGTGCGGTTCGTGCGCCGCCGGCGTGATCTTTTTGCTAAGCTTGCCTCACACTGACGGAGGTCGATCATGAAAAAAACCATATTGCGGCAGTTGCTGGTCCTGCCCCTGCTCGCCGCCATCATGGCCATGCTGTATGCCTGCGGCGCCGCCTCCGGCGCGGGGCGCCAGGCCGCGCCGGCCGCCCCGGCGCGCTTCGCCACCACCTATGTCTTGCGCCAGGGCGCCAGCGTCGCCATCGCGCCGGCCGCCACTCCCGGCGTGGCCGGCGCCGTCGGCAGCGCGCCCGTGGTGCGGCTGGAGCGCGTCAACGACAGCCGCTGCCGCGTCGGCGCCGTCTGCGTCTGGGCCGGCTACATCAGCTACAGCTTCACGCTGACCCAGCCCGACGGCGGCACCAGCAACTTCGTGCTGTCCGACAGCATGCCCAACGGTACGCCCAGCGTCACCCAGGGCGGCCTGACCTTCACGCTGGCCGGCGTCGAGCCGCAAGCGGTCCCGGCCAAAAATGAACCGGCGCCGGATTATCGGGTAAGCTTAAAGGTGAGCAATATTTCCTCACCTTGACCCGAGCCCGCGACCACATGCCACCGACCATCCGCCCAGTCCGCACCCTCCTCGTTTCCTCCCTCGCCTTCTCCATCGTTTTCCCGCTGTCGCTGCCAGCCTACGCCAAGACGCCGGTCGCCACCGGCACCGGCGGCGCGGTCGCGACCATCAGCGAGCCGGCCTCGAAAGCCGCTCTGGCCATCCTCGACAAGGGCGGCAACGCCATCGACGCGGCCGTCGCGGCGGCGGCCACGCTGGGCGTGACCGATCCGTTCAGCTGCGGCATCGGCGGCGGCGGCTTCATGGTGATCTACCTGGCCAAGGACAAGCGCGTGATCACCATCGATCACCGCGAGACGGCGCCGGCCAGCTTCACGCCGACCGTGTTCCAGGAAAACGGCAAGCCCATGGATTTCGACCAGGTCCTCGCCAGCGGCAGGTCGGTCGGCGTGCCGGGCACGGTGCGCGGCTGGCACGAGGCGTTGGAGCGCTACGGCTCGATGTCGTTCAAGCAGGTGCTGGCGCCGGCGATCACGGTCGCCAGCGAGGGCTTCAAGGTCAACGACAACTTCACGCACCTGGTCGAAGGCAACGTCGGCAAGTTCAGCATGTTCCCCGCCACCGCCGCGCTGTACCTGAGGAACGGCAAGGCGATCCCGGCTGGCAGTACGCTGCGCAATCCCGACCTGGCCAAGTCCTACCGGGCGTTGGCGGCCGGCGGCATCAAGGTATTCTATGAAGGCAGGATGGCGCGCGCCATCGTCGACGCGGTGCAGGCCCACGCCGGCCGGATGACGCTGGCCGACCTGTCCAACTATGAAGCGCGCCTGCGCCAGCCTGTGCGCAGCACCTACCGCGGCTACGATCTTTACGGCATGCCGTTGCCGAGCAGCGGCGGCGTCGCCGTGGCCGAAGCGCTGAATATCCTGGAAGGCTACGACCTCAAGTCCATGCCGCGCGACAAGGCCGAGCACCTGTACCTGGAAGCGAGCCGCCTGGCCTTCGCCGACCGCAACGCCTACCTGGCCGATCCGGAATTCGTCGACGCCCCCGTCGCCGGCCTGCTCAGCAAGGACTACGCCGCGCGCCGCCGCGAGTTGATCAATCCTGCCCAGGCCAGCGTGCAGGCGCCGGCCGGCGATCCGTATCCGTTCCAGAACGACGCCAGCGTGCCGCTGCGGCCCAACGCCAACAAGCTGCTGGCCGAAGGCGCGCACACCACGCACCTGACGGTGTCTGACAAGGACGGCAACATCGTCTCCTACACCTACACCATCGAATCGTGGGGCGGCAGCGGCATCGTGGTGCCGGGCTACGGCTTCCTGCTGAACAACGAGATGACCGATTTCGATTTCTCCGGCCCGCATCCGAACGTGCCGGAGGCGGGCAAGCGGCCGCGCAGCAGCATGTCGCCGACGCTGGCCTTCAAGGACGGCAAGCCGGCGTTCTCGATCGGCAGCCCCGGCGGCGCCACCATCATCACCACCGTGCTGCAGACGATCGTCAACTACGTCGACCTCGGCATGAGCATGCCGGACGCCGTCAACGCCCCGCGCCTGTCGGAGCGCAACGGCATGGCGACCGATGTCGAGCCCGGCTTCCCGGGCAGCGCGCAGGCGAAAGCGCTGGAGAAAACCGGCCAGCACTGGGACCGGACGCCGGAAGAAATCGGCGCCGCCAACGCGCTGGTGTTCAATCCCGACGGCACCGTCACCGCGGTCAGCGAAGGCCGCCGCCACGGCGCCGGCAGCGCGCTGGTGCAAAAGCCGGCGCACTAAGGTCTGATTAAGAATTTGATCACACACTGCCATCTCCAACCACGAGGGAGATCACAATGAAAAACTGGGTGCGCGCCAACAAGGGCTTTCTGATGTTCCTGATGCTGTTCGGCATCTTCCGCACCGCCGTCGCCGACTGGAATCCGATTCCGTCGGCGTCGATGCACCCCAACCTGCTGGAAGGCGACGTGGTGTTCGTCAACCGCCTGGCCTACAACGTCAAGCTGCCGCTGACCGACATCGTGCTCGGCCGGACCGGCGAACCGCAGCGCGGCGACATCGTCACCTTTTCCTCGCCGCTCAACGGCACGCGCCTGATCAAGCGCGTGATCGCGCTGCCGGGCGACCGCGTCGAGATGCGCAACGAGCAGCTCATCATCAACGGCCGGCAGGCAGGCTACGCCGCCATCGGCCACACCACCGAAACCATCAAGGGCGTGGGCGACATCGCCGCCGTGCGCGTCGGCGAATCGCTGGGCGACCGCACCCACGCGATCCAGTTCCTGCCGCAGATACAGGCGCGCCGCAACTTCGATCCGCTCACGGTGCCGCCCGGCCAGTACATGATGCTGGGCGATAACCGCGACAACAGCGAGGATTCGCGCTACATCGGCCTGGTGCCGCGCGCGCTGCTGATCGGCCGCGCCGAGCGCGTGCTGGCCTCGGCCGATATCACCGGCAACTGGGCGCCGCGCACCGAGCGCTTCGGCATGAGCCTCTATCCCCGATAACCCCCGGCGGCGCCGGCGATGCTATGATAGCTAGTAAATTTAATAACATTGCCGGCGCCAACCATGATCACATTCCAGGGTCTGTCCAAAGTCTACGGCGGCTTTAACGCCGTCAAGCCGCTGACGCTGTCGGTGCAGCGCGGCGAAGTGTTCGGCTTCCTCGGCCCCAACGGCGCCGGCAAGACCACCACCATCCGCATGATGATGGGCATCCTGGTGCCCAGCGCCGGCCGCGTGCTGATCGACGGCCTCGATTGCCACGCCGAGCCGGCCGAGGTCAAGCGCCGCGTCGGCTACCTGCCCGACACGCCCATCTTCTACGACTACCTGCGCGGCCGCGAGATCCTGCAATTCGTCGCCGAGATGCACGGCTATCCGCGCGCCGAGGCGACCGAACGCGGCGCCCGCCTGCTGGCCGAGTTCGGCCTGCAGGAAGCCGCCGAGGATTATGCGGTCAACTACTCGCTGGGCATGAAGAAGCGCCTCGGCCTGGCCTGCGCGCTGATCCACGAGCCGGCGGTGCTGATCCTCGACGAACCGATCAACGGCCTCGATCCGCGCGCCTCGCGCGAGGTGCAGGAACGCCTGCTGGCGGCGGCCGCGCGCGGCGTCACCATCTTCGTCTCCACCCATTTGCTGGACATGGCGGAAAAGCTGTGCGACCGCGTCGGCATCATCCACCACGGCCAGCTGGTCGCCACCGGCACGCTGGACCAGCTGCGCGCCGACGCCTCCGCCAGCGGTTCGCTGGAGGACGTGTTCCTCAAGATCACCAGCGAAGCCGACGCCGAGACCGTGCAATGATGCAGCAGCCGACAGCGGCCCGCGCCATCTGGCTGATGACCAGCATGCGCCTGCGGCGCCAGCGCAATATGCTGGCCAACCAGCTGTTCCGCGGCTTCAAGAAAAAGAAGGCCCGCGACGGCATCGCCGGCAAGCGCGGCAGCCTGTGGATACTGACGCTGGTGATGACGCTGTTCATGTCCTTTTCGGTCGCCAGCCTGTCGAACGGCGTGGTGCTCAATATGCAGTGCCAGCTCGATCAGGCCAGCGAATGCCGGTCGCTCGACAAGCAGGGCGAGACGCGCGTCGATCTCGGCACGGCGGCCGACGAACTGGCGACGGCGCCTTTCGCGCCGGCGCTGGTGCGCGGCCTGACGATGGAAGTATCGATCCTGTTCTTCATCGCGGTGCTGCTGCCGCTGGGCAGCAAGGAACTGGCGCAGCCGGACTGGGACCTGGAATGGCTGGTGACGATGCCGGTGCGGCGCACGACGCTGGTATGGGGGCGCGTGCTCGAGCGCAGCGCCAGCAATATCAGCGGCATGTTCGCGCTGGTCCCCGCCTACGGCCTGATCGCCTGGCATTCCGGCTTCGCCTGGAGCGCGCTGCCGATCGCGCTGCTGGCCACGGCCGTGCTGCTGCCGCTGGCCGCGCTGCTGCACACGCTGACCGACACCGGCCTGCGCATGTGGCTGCCGGCCTCGCAGCTGCGCAACCTGCAGGCGGTCACCGGCTTGTTCAACCTGCCGCTGATCTACTTCGTCATGGCGCTCGGCATGCCGCAGGCCAGCAGCTTCGCGATGGAATGGGCGCGCGGCTTTCCGGCCTGGGCCAGCTGGACGCCGCCCGGCCTGGCGCTGCAGGCGATCCAGGCGCAGGGCCTGCAACAGCTGTCGTTGAAGGCCGGCCTGCTGCTGGCACAGACCGCACTGCTGCTGTGGGGCGGCATCGCGCTGCTGCGCTACCAGCTACGCAACGGCGTGGTGGGCTCCAGCGCGCGCGAGAGCGGGCGGCGCAAGCTGCCGGCCGGCGCCGCGGCCGGCGGCGGCCGGCTGTCATCATGGCTGTCGCCCGTCAAGCGCCGCGAGCTGCGGCTGCTGAGCCGCGACCGCAACTTCCTGTTCCAGACGCTGCTGCTACCGGTGATTATCGTCGGCAGCCAGATGGTCTTCAACGGCAAGCTGAATAGCCTGGCGGAGCTGGGCGAGCATCACGCGGTGGCCGCCGCCATCGCCTTCGGCATCGGCGTCTACGTGCTGATGCTGTCGGCCTTCCAGACGCTGAACAACGAAGGCCAGGTCCTGTGGCTGCTGTACACCGTGCCGCGCTCGATCGAAAGCGTGTTGAAGGAAAAGGCGCAGCTGTGGGGCGTGCTGACCATGGTCTATCCGCTGATCGTGATCGGCATCAGCGCCTGGTACACCGTGCACTTCGACTGGAGCATGCTGGTGCTGGTGTCGATCGTCGCCGCCGGCATACCGATCTACTCGATGATCGCGGTCTCGCTCGGGGTATTCGCCTGCGATCCGCTGGCGGTCGAGGCGCGCGGCCGCGTGCGGCCAACCTACATCTATCTCTACATGCTGCTGGCCAGCTTCTACACCTGGTCGATCTACAGCAATGCGTGGCCGCAGAAAGTGGTCGTCATGGTGCTGACCTCGTCGCTGGCGCTAGCGCTGTGGCAGAAGGCGCGCGACGCCCTGCCCTACCTGCTCGACCCCGCGGCCGCGCCGCCACCGCGTGTCTCCACCTCGGACGGCCTGATCGCCGCCACCGCCTTCTTCATCCTGCAGGGGATCGCGATACTGGTGTTCAGCGACGACCCGAAGAAGGTCGACGTGCCGGCGGTGACCGTCGCCTTCGGCGTCGCCGGCCTGCTGGTGTATGGCCTGATGCGGCTGGTCTACTGGCGCGGCAAGACCGCCGGCGTGCCGGCCATCCTGCGCGGCGTCGACATCAAGCTGTCGCTGCGCGCCGCCGCGCCGGCGGCAGCCGTCGCCTGCGCCGCGGGGCTGGCCTACCTGACCGCCATCCAGCACACGACCTTGTGGGCCGAGATCACCAAATCGGCAACGGCGGCGATGGACCAGCGCGGCTGGGTAGTCGTGCTGGCGGTCGTGGCCGCGCCATTGTGCGAAGAGTTTATTTTCCGGGGCTTGATCTACGGCGGGCTGCGGCGCTCGATGTCCGCCGCGCCGGCCATGCTGGCCAGCGCCGCGATCTTCGCGGTGATCCATCCACCGCTATCGATGCTGCCGGTGTTCGTGCTCGGCTTGTGCACCGCATGGACCTATGAACGCAGCAAGACCTTGCTGGCGCCCATGCTGGTCCACGCCATCTACAACGCCTCGGTGATGAGCATACAGTTCTGGAGGTAGGCCAGCGCGGCGCCACGGCGGCGGCACCGCCTACCGCGTCGCGCTGGAGTTCGGGTATCCTTCCTATCGCCCCTGATCGGAAACCAGCCTATGCAAATGACACCAACGCGGCGCGTCGTGCTGCTCGCCTACGACGACATGAACCTGCTGGACCTGTCCGGCCCCTTGCAGGCGCTGGCGACCGCCAGCAAGCGTCACGCCGGCACCGGCCCGCCGCTGTACGACACCATCGTCGCTTCCGCCGACGGCGGCTTGATCACCACCAGCGCCGGCCTGTCCGTCATGACCGTCGCCATCTCCACGCTGGAGAGCTTCGCCATCGACACGCTGATCGCGCCGGGCGGCTGCAAGGGCCAGGAGTATTACGCGCCGCCGGCACTGGTCAACTGGATCGTGCGGCAGGCGCCCAAGGTACGACGCCTGTGTTCCGTCTGCACCGGCGCCTTCCTGCTGGCGGCCGCCGGGCAACTGGAGGGCAAGCGCGCAGCCACCCACTGGGAATGGGTGGAACGCCTGCAGCAAAAGCATCCCGGCATCGATATCGATGCCGATAAAATTTTCATCAAGGATGGTTCGGTATGGACCTCGGCCGGCGTCAGCGCCGGCATCGACCTGACGCTGGCCCTGATCGAGGAGGACTACGGCCACCACGTCGCCATCGAAACGGCGCGCCAGCTGGTGATGTTCATCAAGCGCACCGGCGGCCAGTCGCAGTTCAGCGTGCCGCTGGCGGCGCAAACGCACGAAGGTGGACGCTTCGACGATCTGCACGCATGGGTTGCCGCCCGCCTGCATGAAAACCTGACGGTGGAAAGACTGGCCGAACAAGCCGGCATGACGCCGCGCACCTTCGCCCGCAGCTATGCCGCCCAGTTGGGACGCACGCCGGGCAAGATGGTGGAAGCGATGCGGCTGGAGGCCGCCTGCAGGGCGCTGGAGAAAACCACGCTGCCGCTGAAAACCGTCGCGGCCAGCATGGGATATGTGGAAGAGCAGAATCTGCGGCGCGTGTTCCAGCGCCAGCTGGGCGTCAGTCCCGGCCAGTACCGCAGCCGGTTCTCCAGCCACGGCGCCGGCGCGGAACCGGGTCAGTCCTTGTAGCGCACTTCCGCCAGCGCGAAGCCGCCGCCGTGATAGGTGACGGCGGCGTTGCGGTCGGGGTAAGCACCGGTGTCCGGGAACTTGCCGGCGAATTGCGCCGAGCTGTCCTTCGGATTGAAGCCCAGGTGCGACGCCTTGCGGTTGTCCCACCACTTGGCCTCGTTGTTCGACGCGCCGAACAGGATCGTAAAGCCGACGCGCTGGGCGAACAGCGAGCAGCGCAGCGCCTCGACCAGGTCGTCGTAGCTGAGCCAGGTCACCATCATGCGCGGGTCGACCGGTTCCGGGAACGACGAACCGATGCGCAGGCAAACCGTCTCCAGGCCGGTGCGGTCGTAGTAATAGCTGGCCAGCTGCTCGCCGAAGCATTTGCTGACGCCGTAGAAGCTGTCCGGGCGCGTGCGGGCGTCCGCGTCGATGTAGTCGGTGTTGCGGTAGAAGCCGACGGTATGATTCGAGCTGGCGAAGATCACGCGCTTGACGCCGTGCTTGTGCGCCGCCTCATACAGATTGGCCGTGCCCACGATGTTGGCGGAGACGATGTTCTCGAAGGTGTTCTCGGTCGAGATGCCGCCGAAGTGCAGCACCGCTTCCACGCCTTCCAGCAGCTGCATCACCGCCGCCTTGTCGGACAGGTCGCACTGGACGATCTCCTCGCCCTCGCGCGCCTCGCCCATGTCGGCGATATCGGACAGCACCACCACATCGGCCCACGGCTTGATGCGGTCGCGCAGAATTTTACCCAGGCCGCCGGCGGCGCCGGTCAGCAGCAATCGTTTGAATGGTTTGGTCATGATCGTTGGTCTCTTTGTTATCAGGTCACCGGGGCCGGGTTGAACAGCACCAGTGCGTTATGCAGTTTCCATTTCTCGGCCCAGGTCTTGCGTCCGCTGGCGACGTCCAGCAGCAGCTGGAACATCTCCCAGCCGACATCGGCGATGGTGGCTTCGCCGCTGGCGATACGGCCGGCGTTGATGTCCATCAGGTCGTGCCAGCGGACGGCCAGGTCGTTGCGGGTCGCGACTTTAATCACCGGCACTTCGGCCAGGCCGTATGGCGTGCCGCGGCCGGTGGTGAAGATGTGCAGGTTCATGCCGGCCGCCACCTGCAGCGTGCCGCAAATGAAATCGCTGGCCGGGGTGGCGGCGTAGATCAGGCCCTTCTGCGTCAGCTTGTCGCCCGGCGACAGCACGCCGGAGATCGGGCTGCTGCCCGACTTGACGATCGAGCCCATGGCCTTCTCGACGATGTTCGACAGGCCGCCCTTCTTGTTGCCGGGCGTGGTGTTGGCGCTGCGGTCGACGCCGCCGCGCGTCAGGTAATTGTCGTACCACGCCATCTCGCGGATCATGGCCTCGGCCACTTCCGGCGTCGACGCGCGGGAGGTCAGCTGGTCGATACCGTCGCGCACTTCGGTCACTTCCGAGAACATCACGGTGGCGCCGGCGCGCACCAGCAGGTCGGTGGCATAGCCCACGGCCGGATTGGCGGTCACGCCGGAGAAGGCGTCGCTGCCGCCGCACTGCACGCCGACCACCAGCTCGGAGGCCGGCACGGTTTCGCGGCGGCGCTTGTCCAGTGCGATCAGGTTGGTCTCGGCCTGCTTCATGATCGATTCGATCATCGACATGAAGCCGACGTGCTGCGCGTCCTGCAGGCAGACCAGCGCGGGATCGGCGCCGCCGTTGTTCTGGATCGGGATCGAGCCCTTCGGGAACAGGCGCGTCGGCTGCAGCTTCTCGCAACCGAGGCTGACCGTCATGGCCTGGCCGCCGAAGTTGGGATTGAGGGCGATGTTGCGCACCGTGCGGATCGGGATGTTGGCGCCGGGCGCGTCGATCGCCACGCCGCAGCCATAGGTGTGCTCAAGGCAGACCACGTCGTCGACGTTCGGATACTTGGGCAGCAGTTCCTTCTTGATGCGGTCGACCGCGAACTCCACCACGCCCGACACGCACTGCACGGTGGTGGTGATGGCCAGGATGTTGCGGGTGCCGACGCTGCCGTCCGGATTGCGGAAGCCTTCGAAGGTATAGCCTTCCAGCGGTTCGGACGGCGGCGGCTTGACGGTGGATATCGGCAGGTTGACCAGCTCGCGCGCGGCCGGCATCTCGACATTCTGTTCGTTGACCCAGCTGCCGGCGGCGATGTCGCGCGCGGCAAAGCCGATGGTGACGTTGTAGCGGGTGACCGGGGCGCCCTTGGCCAGGTCGCCCAGCGCCACCTTGTGGCCTTGCGGGACCGCTTCCAATAGCGCCAGGCCGTTTTCGAAGACGGCGCCGGCGGGCAATCCGCCATCGTTGACGACGATCGCGACGTTATCGTTATCGTGCATGAGGATGTAGCGCGGTGTGTTGGCGCTGGTCGGTGTCGTCATCTGAATTCCTTTTCCGGGCAAAGATCCCGGCAAACGTTGTTTTTCGCGTTGTTTTTTTGTACTGCAAAGCGGTCAGGCCACTTTCTTTTGCGGCCGGCCGGTTTCTTTGTGGCCTACACGCCACAGCCTGTATACTTGCTGCTTGCCCGCTGTTTACCAGGAAACAGCCCTGAAAACACGGGCCCCGGAAGGCTGCCAGACGATTTTAGTATGACAGCTAAAGATTAATTTGGCTAGTCCACATTGCTTATTTGGTCTGACCACCTTAGAATGGCCTGACCAGATGGCGATATCAAAGCCACCACAAGAATACGAGACATCATGCTGAAAAAGACTTCCGCCCCTGCTGACGGCAATGCCCACGAACCGCGCTTGTACCGCGTCGTGGCCGACCGCATCCAGGAGCTGATCCGCGACGAGCACATCGCCGCCGGCGAGCGCCTGCCGTCCGAGCGCGACCTGGCGACCAAGCTCAGCGTCAGCCGCGCCTCGCTGCGCGAAGCGCTGATCGCGCTGGAGCTGGGCGGCGTGATCGAAGTGCGCGGCGGTTCCGGCGTGTATGTCAGCGAACTGCCCGAGCCGGCCGCGGCGGACCTGCCGGAAGCCGGACCGGGACCGTTTGAAGTGCTGTCCGCGCGCCGCCTGATCGAATCCGAAATCGCCGCCATCGCCGCCCGCGTCGCCACCGACAGCGCCATCGACGCCATCATGCAGGCGGTGGTCGAGATGGAACAGAATCACGCCAATTATTCAAGCAACGAGCAGGCCGACCGCAACTTCCACCTGGCCATCGCGCGCGCCACCGGCAACAGCGCGCTGGTCGGATCGCTGAACTACCTGTGGGACCAGCGCGGCCGCCTGTGGCACAAACTGAAAGAACACTTCCAGACCGAGGAACTGCGTCAGGAAACGCTGAAGGACCACCGCCGCATCCTGGAGGCGATCGCCGCCCACGATCCGGCCGGCGCGCGCAAAGCCATGCGCGCCCACCTGGAACGCGTGACCCGCACCTTCTCGCGAGGATAAGCAACAAGCAGCACCCATAAAAAAGATAAGCAGTATGAAGTGCCGCAGGACCTGCCTCGAAGCCGGTCCGCGAATAAAGCAATCAAGTTATTGACCGTCTGCGACCTCGGGCTGTGCGTGCACAGGCCCCTCGTCTCAGCGGCACGGAGTACGCGAGGTGCTCCACTCACGTCCAGCGCTGTTCCAGCGCGGCGTATAACTTTATTCAAAAAGACGAAGGAGACAAGCATGATCAAGTCCGAGCATTCGGTCCAAAACCGTTCCGCCCAACCAAAGCTGCTGCTGTCGGCCATCACGCTGGCCGTGATGACGCTGGCCAACCAGGCGGCCGCACAACAGGCCGAGGAAGCCCCGATGACCCGCATCGAGGTGACCGGCTCCAGCATCAAACGCCTGGCCAATGAAGCCTCGCTGCCGGTCAGCACCCTGAAAGCGGAAGACCTGGTCAAGCAAGGCATGACCACGCTGGCCGACGTCATGATGGCGCTGCCGCAATCGGCCTCGCTGGCGCCGTCGAATGCCGGCTCGGGCACCAACATCAATCTGCGCGGCCTGGGCGTGAACCGCACCCTGGTCCTGCTGAACGGCCGCCGCCTGGCGAACGAGGCGATCGCCGACGGCTACGCCAACCTGGACACCATTCCAATGAGCGCCCTGGCGCGCGTCGAGATCCTGCGCGATGGCGCATCCTCGATCTACGGCTCCGACGCCATCGGCGGCGTGGTCAACTTCATCACCAAGACGTCCTTCGAAGGCCTGCAGATGACCGCACAAGCGGTGCAGCCCGAGAAAAAGGGCGGCGGCGACGAACAACGCCTGAGCGCCACCTGGGGCAAGGGCAACCTGGAACGCGACGGCTGGAGCTTCTACGCCACCGTCGATGCGCACCAGCGCACGCGCCTGGCCTCGGCCGACCGCGCCTACCTGAGCTCCGCCGAACTGCTGACCAGCATCGGCCGTCCGCCGACGCTGGGCACCGGCGGCAACGCCACCCCGGCCAACTTCACCACCTCGACCAACAAGACCGCGCAGAACCCGTATGCGGCCAGCGGCTGCCTGGCGCCCTACTCGATCGTCGGCCAGAAGGGCACCTGCGTACTGGACGCGAACGAATACGGCACCGCGCTGTACGCCAACCAGCAGGTCACCTTCTACGCCCGCGGCTCCAAGAAGGTGAACGAAGACCACGTCATCACCGTCGACTACGCGCGTGGCGAGGAATTCATCAAGGGCACCAAGAACCCGACCAACGCGCTGGCTGTCAAAGGCGTCGCCCCTACCCTGCCGTCGACCAGCAAATGGTATCCGGGCGGTAGCGGCGGCGTGCCGGCGGTGGCGGGCCTGAACAACGCACCGCTGATCCTGACCTGGGCGGTGGCCGACCTCGGCCTGGCCACCACCAAGGACGTGCAGCTGAACCAGCGTCTCGCCATCAGCGCCGAAGGCGTGCTGGGAAGCTGGGACTATAAGGCAGGCCTGGTGGCCGGCATCTCCGAGCGCGACAACTACTACGACTCGGGCTACGTCACCGGCCAAGGCCTGCTGGACGGCCTGAAAAACGGCAAGCTGAATCCATTCGGCCTGCAAGACGCCGACGGCAAGGCTTACCTGCAATCGATCGGCGTCGACGGCGCCAAGAACCGCACCTCGAAATCGACCTACACCGGTATCGACGTCACGGCCAGCCGTTCGTTGATGGATCTGGAAGGCGGCGCGCTGGCACTGGCGGTCGGCGCCGACTTCCACCGCGACACCACGGAAGACACCAAGCTGGCGATCAGCGGCGACGTCACCTACGCCAACTCCAGCCCATCGCACGGCGAAGGCGCGCGCAACGTGGCCGCGCTGTTCGCCGAGCTGAACGTGCCAATCACCAAAAAGCTGGAACTGAACCTGGCCGTGCGTGACGACCATTTCAGCGACTTCGGCAACACCATCAATCCGAAGGTCAGCTTCCGCTGGGAGCCGACCAAGCAGCTGATGTTCCGCGGCTCGGCCAACACCGGCTTCCGCGCACCGACGCTGTTCGACCGCTACGGCTACCGCCTGCCGGGCGCCACCACCACCACCGCCGCCAAGTGGGACGATCCGGTACTTTGCCCTGGCGGTACGCCAGGCGTGGCCGGCACCGGCACCGCGCTGCCAGGCTATGTCGCTTCGACCGTCTGCAACACCACGCTGCCGAAGCAGACCGGTTCCAACGCCAGCCTGACCCCGGAAAAGTCGAAGGGCTTCACCTTCGGTACCGTGATCGAGCCGGTCAAGAACGCGATGATCTCGCTGGACTACTGGAACATCCGCATGACCAACATGCTGGCGAACCTGCCGGAGCAGGTCTACTTCCTCGATCCGGTGAAATACGCCTCGTACTTCGTGCGCAACGCCGACGGCACCATCAACTACATCAACAACACCACGATGAACCTGGGTGGCCAGAAAGCGGCCGGCGTCGACGTATCGGGTTCGTATGCCTTCCCGCGCACTTCCTACGGCGACTTCAAGGTATCGATCGACGGCACCTACCTGACCCAGTTCGACAACCAGCTGTATGACGGCAGCCCGTTCGTCTCGAACATCGGCCAGTTCGGCCTGGCCAGCAACGGCACCACCAGCAGCTTCCCGATCATCACCTACCGTTGGAAGCACACGGCGAAGATCAACTGGGCACAGGGCAACTGGAACATGCAGCTGACCCAGAACTACAACTCCAAGTACACCGACCAGAACCTGGTGGCCAAGCAGTACTGGCGCAACATCAACTCGTACAAGGTATGGAACTGGACCACGACGTACAACGGTTTCAAGAACATGCAGATCACCGCTGGCGTGACCAACCTGTTCAACGTCAACCCGCCTGTCACCAACAGCAGCCTGTATAGCTTTGGTTACCTGAGCAGCGCAGCCAGCGCCATCGGCCGCGCCTACAACGTGCGTGCCACCTACACCTTCCAGTGATAGCAAGGGTGCATAAACTGAGTTACTCCGCCTGAGTATCGGCGCCGGACCGCAACGCGGCCGGCGCCTTTTTTATACCGGAACATCAGCATGAAATTTCCCCTCTTCTCCGCAATAACCGCGCTGGCCATGCTGGCCGCCGGCCACGCCGCCGCGGATGCGCCGCCACCCGCCAAGCCGATCCGCATCATCCTGGTCGGCGACTCTACGATGGCCAACACCAGCGGCTACGGCGACGCCTTCTGCGCCCGCGTCAACCGCGCCAACACCTGCATCAACCTGGCCAAGGGCGGCCGCAGCTCCGGCAGCTTCCGCGCCGAAGGCCGCTGGGACGAAGTCGAAGGCCTGCTGCGCGGCGCCGCCGCCTACCGCGCCACCTATGTCCTGATCCAGTTCGGCCACAACGACCAGCCGGGCAAGCCGGGCCGTTCGACCGACCTGAAAACCGAATTCCCCGTCAACATTGCGCGCTACGCGCAGGAAGTGAAAGCGCTCGGCGGCGTGCCGGTGCTGGTCACCCCGCTGACGCGCCGCAGCTTCAAGGACAAGGTCCTGGAGAACAACCTGGGCCCCTGGGCCGACGTGATCCGCGCCACCGCCGCCGCCCAGAAGGCGCCGCTGCTGGACCTGAACGCCGAAAGCTACGCCGCCGTGCAGGCCATGGGCGAAGACGAAGCCGATACGCTGGCGATGGCGCCGCGTCCCGCGAAGGTCGCCGAAACCGCGACCGCCGCAGGCAAGGTGGAAGTCGCCGGCGCCGCCAAATCCGCTTTCGACCGCACGCACGTGGGCGCCAAGGGCGCCGCCTACTTCTCGCGCATGGTGATGGAGGAAGTGAAGCGCGCGATACCGGAAATCGCCGGCCAGTTCAAGCCGGAGAGCGAACAGTGACGATACTTCGTTTCAAGCGCGGCGCGGGCCTGATCCTGCCGCTGCTGCTGTCGGCCGCCGCCGCGCAGGCCCAGGACACGCGCAAAGTCATCGAGCCCGCCACGCCGCCATCCTGCGCCGTGCTGTCCCCCGGCGCCGCCAGTGACGACACGGCCCGCATCCAGGCCACCATCGACAAATGCGCGGCAGGACAGGCGGTGCGCCTGTCGGCCGGCAGCTTCGTCTCCGGTCCGCTGACGCTGCGCAGCGGTGTCGGCCTGCTGATCGATAACGGCACCACGCTGTACGCCAGCACCAATCCAAAACTGTACGACCGTGGCGCCGGCAGCTGCGGCACCATCGACAAGCTTGGGCGCGGCTGCAAGCCCTTTATCACGGCGGACAATACGAAAAGCAGCGGCATCTTCGGTGAAGGCGTCATCGACGGCCAGGGCGGCAACGTCGTGGACGGCATCACGGAATCCTGGTGGCAGCTGGCGCGCCGCGCACAGAAGGAAGACGCCCGCCAGAACGTGCCGCGCCTGATCGAAGTCACCGGCTCGCGGGACTTCACGCTGCACCAGGTCACGTTGCGCAATTCGCCCAACTTCCACGTCACGCTGAACAAGGTGGACGGCTTTACCGCATGGGGCGTGCGCATCGATACGCCAGCCACGGCGCGCAATACCGACGGCATCGATCCCATCTCGTCACGCAACATCACCATCGCCTACAGCCATATCCGCACCGGCGACGACAACGTCGCCATCAAAGCCGGCAACAATGGGCCGACGGAGAACGTCTCCATCCTGCACAACCGCTTCTACAGCGGCCACGGCATGTCCATCGGCAGCGAGACCAACGGCGGCGTGCGCCGCGTGCTGGTCGAAGACCTGAGCATGGACGGCACCACCTCCGGCCTGCGCATCAAGAGCGATGTCTCGCGCGGCGGCGTGGTGGAACAGGTCAGCTATCGCAATGTCTGCCTGCACGACGTCAAGGCGCCCATCGACATCAGCACACGCTACAACGCCAAGGCCGACGGCCAGTTGATACCGGTCTACACCAACATCTCGTTCGACGGCGTGCACAGCGTCACGCCGGGCCGCGTCATCATGCAGGGCTATGACGAACAGCGCCCGCTGCAAGCCACGCTGCGCGACGTCGGCATCGCCGGCAAGGCCGACCGCAAGATCGAATTCGCGCAACTGGCGGGCGATGCGATCGCCGGCGTGGGCAACGAAGCCGCCTGTGCCAACCGCTTCCCGGCCTTCCCCGAGACTGCGGAAATCAGCCGTCCGCAGCTCACACTGGACCAGGCAAGGCAGTTCTCGTATGGCGAAGTCCTGAAGTACGTCGGTGCTGCCGGCAATGAAACCATCGATCCGTGGGATCCGCTGTCGGATCCGCTGGCCAAAGGCGCGGCCTTCAAGCCGGACTACATCGTCGACCAATCGGCCAGGGCCGACGGCGACCGTGTCTTCAACACCATCCAGGAAGCGGTGACCCGCGCCGTGGCCGACAGCGCAGCGGCGCCGGCGAAACGCCTGTACCTGCTGCTGAAACCCGGCGTCTACCGGGAGCTGGTTTACATCCCTGCCGCCGCCGCACCGATCACGATGTACGGCGAAGGCAAGGACGCCAGCGCCACCAGGGTGACCGCCAAACTGGATGCCTCCACCACCGGCGCCGCCTACAGCGCGCTGCATGGCGCGCAATTCGCCAAGGCCGCGCCGGATGCGCAGGCGATGTACGCCACCATCAAGGACCGGGCGCAGATCGGCACCTTCGGCACCGCCACCGTCTGGGTGCGGAACAACGGTTTCCAGGCCCGCAACCTGACTTTTGAGAACGGCTACAACAAAGACATCGGCAATGCCCGCGCCGAAGCGCTCCCGAACGTCAACAACGTCCACCACCAGGCGCTGGCGCTGCAGGTGGACGGCGCCGACAAGGCGCAGTTCGAGAACGTCCGCCTGATCGGCTTCCAGGACACGCTGTACCTCAAGTCGCCGCGGATCGGCAGCACCTCGCGCAGCTTCTTCAACCAATCCTACATCGAGGGCGACGTCGATTTCATCTTCGGCGACAGCACCGCCTACTTCCACCAGACGGAGATCAAATCGCTGGGCGACCGCGGCCTGTCCTACGTCGCGGCACCGGACACCCACCTCAAATCCAGATACGGTTTCGTCTTCGACCAATGCCGTTTCACGCACGACGGCTCGGCCAATGCGCGGGGCGGCACCTTCTCCCTGCTGCGCCAATGGTTCCACAGCTCGCGCTGCACCCCGTACGGCGCGGTCGCCGCCGACGGCTACGCCTGCACCTACGGGCCGGAGAACGGCTACCAGGCGCCGAAGGGCACCGTGGCGCGCGTCTCGCTGGAAGCGGTCGGCAAGATGGTCGTGCTCAATTCGCGCATCGGCGCGCACATCAACAAGAAGAATCCGTGGTCGGACTGGAACAAGAAGGGCGCCCTGTCCTTCCGTCCCGTCCAATACAGCTCCGACGACTACTGGAGCAATCTGGTCAAGGCCGGCATCGATCCCGCCAAGGATCTCGGCTACACAACCCGTTCTTCGCCGTCCGACATTTTCCTCGGCGAGTTCAATAATTCAAATGATTAAGGAGCACAGCATGTCCATCAATTCCCAGCGCCGCAACCTGATGAAGGCTCTCCCGGCGGCCGGCCTGTCGCTCGGCGTTCCCGCCCTCGCCGCCACCGCGCCGGATCCGTGGCTGCAGGCGCAGGCGATCATCGACCATGTCTCCAAACCGCGCAACTTCCGCAAGCAGGATTTCGTCGTCACCGCCTACGGCGCGAAGCCGTGCAAGCTGGCCAAGGCCAAGGCCTGGATCTCGTTTGAGGAACAGGGTGCCATCGATACGCCCATCAAGGGATCGCCGGACTGCTACGCCGCCTTTGCCGCCGCCATCAAGGCATGCCACAAGGCGGGCGGCGGCCGCGTCGTGATCCCCGCCGGCAGCTGGTACTGCGCCGGCCCCATGGTGCTGCTGTCGAACGTGCACGTGCACCTGAACGCCGGAGCCCACATCTACTTCAGCAACAACCCCGCGGACTACGCCAAATACGGCGACATCGACTGCGGCAAGGCGGGCAGGCTGTCGATTTCGCGCTGGCAGAGCAACGACTGCCTGAACTACTCGTCGATGATCTACGCCTATGGCCAGGACAACATCGCCCTCACCGGCGACGACTGGACCAGCATCGTGGACGGCCAGGGCGGCCTGCCGTTCAACGAAGACGGCGACTGCTGGTGGACCTGGAAAGGCAAGCTGAAAACCATCAACTCGATCGGCCAGGGCAGCACGCCCAACTTCAAGACCGGCAAGATGTCCGAGAATACCGAGAACCCGCTCAACGCGATGTCGCTGGCGACCGTGTCGCCGCAACTGAGCGAGGCGGAGCGCGTCCTGATCCAGGGAGAAGGCCAACGCTGGCGCGCGGACGCCCAGTACCTGCCAGCGCTGTCCGAAGCGGGCGTGCCGCTGTCCAAGCGCGTGTTCGGCATCGGCCACTACCTGCGCCCGCCGATGATCCAGATCATCGGCTGCACCAACGTACTGCTGCAGGGCTACCGCGTGCAGGATACGCCGTTCTGGCAGCACCACCCGGTCCACTGCCGCAATATCGTGATCCGCAATGTCTACTGCCACAGCCACGGTCCCAACAGCGACGGCTTCGATCCAGAAGCCTGCGACCACGTGCTGGTCGAAGGCTGCACCTTCGATACCGGCGACGACTGCATCGCCATCAAGGCCGGCAAGGACCTGGACACGCAATACGGCCCGTCGCAGAATATCGTGATCCAGAACTGCATCATGCACAGCGGCCACGGCGGCGTGACCCTGGGCAGCGAGATGGCCGGCGGCATCCAGAATGTGTTCGCGCAGAAGCTGGTGTTTGAAAACGCCAACTGGGCCACTAATCCGCTGAACACGGCGATCCGCATGAAGACCAATATGAACCGTGGCGGCTACCTGCGCAATTTCTATGTGCGCGATTGCACGGTGCCGAACGGGGTGCAGATCTCGCCGTCGTTCTACGCATCGCTGCCCGGCTCGCCGATCCAGTCGAAGACCGTCGCCACGGCGGCCGGCGCCATCGTCACCTTCGATTGCGACTACACGCCGATCAGCGACAACGTCCGCACCCGTCCGCCGGTGGTCAGCAATATCCACATCTCGAACATCAAGGCCGGCAACGTCACCAAGGACGGCAAGACCGCCTCGTGCTTCCAGGCCATCGTGATCCTCGGTCCGGTGGCGTCGGACTACAACGGCCCGCAACCCATGCCGCCGGTGGTTCCCGTCACCGACGTCACCATCACCGATTGCGATTTCGGTATGCCGGTCAACTCGGCGCAGCCCTGGTTCCTCTACAACGTCAAGGGACTGACGCTGAAGAACGTCACCATCGGCGGCAAGGTGCACGACACCGTGCTGGATGCCTGAGATGCGCGCCCTGCTGCTTGCGGCCCTCGCCGCCACAACCATCCCGGCCATCGCGGCCGGCGGCGCAGCCACGCTGCTGCCCGCCAATGGCGCGCAGCGCGTCAATCCGGATACACACCTGGTGCTGCGTTTCGAACAGCCACCGGTGCTCGGCGCGTCCGGCCAGATCCGCATCTACGACGCGGCCACCGACCGCCTGGTCGACACGCTGGACATGAGCATCCCCGCCGGCCCGACCGAGCGCACCAAGCTGCCGGCGCCGCCTTACTTGTCCACGCCCTACGTGTACGCCGGCGGCCCGCGCCCGACCAACGCCGACACCAGGGCCGGCACGCCTTCCGCCGGCGCGGAAATGGGCGACGGCGCCGGAGACGGCAAGTACCAGCTCACCATCATCGGCGGCTTCACGGATGGTTTTCACTTCCATCCGGTGATCGTGCGCGACAAGACCGCGACCATCTACCCACATAACAACCTGCTCGACTACGGCAAGCGCTATTACGTGCAGATCGATCCGGGCGTCATCGCCGGTTTCAAGGGCATCGGCGGCAAGCAGGAATGGCGCTTCAGCACCAAGCCGCAAGCGCCTCGCGCCGGCACGGAACGGGTCGTCGTCAGCGCCGACGGCACGGGCGATTTCAACACCGTGCAGGGCGCGCTCGACTTCGTGCCGGATCATCCGGCCAGGCGCACCACCATCTATGTGCGCAACGGCGACTATGAGGAGATCGTCTACTTCCGCAACAAGTCCAACCTGACGATAACAGGAGAGGAACGCGACAAGGTCCGCATCCACTATGCGAACAACGAGGCATTCAATCCGCATCCGCCCAACATCAGCACCAACGAGCAGCCGGGTACCTTCCCTTCGCGACGCGCCGCCTTCGCCGCCGACAACGTCAAGGGGGTGCACCTGCAGAACCTGACGCTGGAAACCACGCTGCAAGGTCAGGCCGAAGGCCTGCTGATCACCGGCGAGGAAAACATCGTCAGCAAGGTGACGGTGATCGGTTCCGGCGACGCCCTGCAGGTCAACGGCAGCACCTATCTGCCCGATGTGAAAGTCGTCGGCCGCGGCGACACGATACTGGGGCGCGGCCCGGCCTTCTTCGAGCGTTGCGACATCCAGTCGCAAAATGCCTTTATGTGGATACGCAATCCGTCCACCAACCATGGCAACGTATTTGTCGATTGCCGCTTCACGACACTGGGCGGAGGACAGACGGAGCTGGCGCGCCTGCCTGCCAACAAAGGCAAGAACTATCCGTATGCGGAAGCGGTGCTGATCAACGCCACGCTGAGCGGCATCAGTCCTGCCGGCTGGGGCGAGATCGCCGGCGATGCCGCCAATGTACGCTTCCTCGAATACAACAGCCGCAATGCCGATGGCACGCCGGTCGATGTCAGTCAGCGGAATCCGGCATCGCGCCAACTGGACAAGGTGAAGGACGCCGAGACCATCGTCAACTACAGCAAGCCGTCGTTTGTCCTCAACGGCTGGCAGCCTTCGCTGAAGCAGAAATAAGCGCGGGCAACAGAACGGAAGTCATGATCTTGTTGGGCGGCGTGCTGCCGGCGTTGTAGCCGCCGCCCGTAAAGACAGCCACCATGTCGAACTCCGGCACGATGAAGATCTTCTGGCCGCCGTTGCCCTGCGCGGCGCTGACCTGCACCGCGCGTTTGCCGGCCGGCGTGTCGACATCGAAGCGCTGCAGCCACCAGAAATAACCGTAGTTGGTGCCGTCGATCCGGCTTTGCCTGGACAGCGATTCGCGCACCCACGATGACGAAATCACCTGGCGACCACGCCAGCGGCCGCCGTCGGCGTACATCAATCCTATCTTCAGCATGTCGCGCGGCCGCAGGTGTATCTGCGAGTATTCCTTGTTTTCATTGGTCAGCGTGTAGTTCCAGCGCCAGTGCGATGGCTGGATGCCCAGCGGCCCAAACAGATGGTCGCGCGCGAACGCTGGCAACGCCATTCCGGTCCGGTTCTCGGCAATACGTCCGATCACGGCGACGCCGCCGGAGCAGTAGCGCGCCACGGCGCCCGGATCGGCCACCATCGGCAGGTCCATGGTCGCCTTCACCCAATCCGGCGTTTCGTCGATGCGCTGTTCGTTGCCAGGCGAGTTGGCGTCATAGTCGTTGCATGCCAGGCCTGACCGCATGGCCAACAGGTCGCCCAGCGTGATGCGGCTTTTACGCGGGTCCGGGTTGTCGTAGCCGGCATAAGCCAGGTATGGCAGCGCCGCTACGCCGGAGCCGGGCATTGCGCCGCGATCGATGGCGATGCCGGCCAGTGCGCTGACGATGGACTTGGTGGCGGAGCGCATCTGGTGCATGCGGTCGATATCGTAGCCATAGAAGTACTCCTCCATCACCAGCCTGCCGTGCTGGTAGAGCAGCACAGCGTGGACATCGCGCCAGGTTTCATCGAGGATGCCGCGCACGATCGTCTCGCCGGCGGCCACGCCGATATTGGAATCGCGCAGATCGCCGACGGCGATGCCGTCATCACGCGCTTGCGGAACCTGATATCGATAGTCCTTGCCGGCCCGGGGACGAAGCAATTCGAGCGTCTCCTTCTTCACGTCCGCGGAGACGCGGCGGTAGACGGTTTTGTCGTCAACGAAATCGATGACCGCACCGGAGGCGTCGCGATGAAATGGAATGGTCCTGCCACCGGGGTTGGCGAAGTTGTCGCCGTCGAGGCGGCGCAAACGGTACTTGGCTTCATCGATCACCGCAACCAGTTCGGGGCCGGCGACCAGTTCCGCGCTTTGCGCAGGGCCGGCGCGGTAGGTGCCGGTATAGTCGGCCAGCGGCGGCTCGGCCGCCAGCGCGGACAGCGGCAGCAGCGCTGCGAGCAGGAGTATTTTCATGCGCCCAGTCTTCTCGTATCCGTCTCCGGTGTCAACGGAAATCGCGTCGCGCCGGCGCAACCTCAGGGCTGGGGCATTGGCATATACTGGCGCGACTTACTCCAAGAGGCCTGCCATGCGTCCACTGCTCCTGCCATTGCTGCTGTCTTCCACCGTTGTGCAGGCTGCGCCCAGCGAAGCCTTGAAGCCGATGGCCTTCCTGGCGGGGCATTGCTGGAAAGGGGATTT
Organism: Duganella sp. CT11-25; assembly: GCF_047302815.1. Classification (NCBI taxonomy): domain Bacteria; kingdom Pseudomonadati; phylum Pseudomonadota; class Betaproteobacteria; order Burkholderiales; family Oxalobacteraceae; genus Duganella; species Duganella sp. CT11-25. The sequence goes on along the minus strand of NZ_JBKBFD010000001.1, from coordinate 5,567,294 downwards.
CCCGGGCGGGAAGCAAAGTGACGAGCATTGCTTCCAGTGGGCTTACGAAGGCCATGTACTGCGCGACGTGCATACGGTGCGTACGCCGGGCAAGCCTGACTATGTCGGCGAGACCGTCTACTACTACGATTCGGCGGCGAAGACGGTGGCGTATCTGTACGTGGAAAACGGCGGCGGCTACAGCCGCGGCACGATGACGCCCAGCGCCACCGGCCTGGACTTCCCGGAGACGCAATACGTCGCCGACGGCAAGGCCCTCACCTATCGCGTCCGCTGGACGCCATCCGGCCCCGACGCCTACGAAGCCTTCAGCGAAATGTACCTCAAGGATAAGTGGGTGACCCAGTTCAAGCTCGTACTGAAGAAGCAGTGATTGTTTACTCAGGCGTGACGCGGAAGTAGTCGATGTCGATATAGCCTGCCGCAACGCTGCCGTCCGATACGCTGAACAGGCCCATTTGCGCGCCGACCCAGCGCCCCATTGCGGCGGTGAACGGCGCGCCGATCGGCGTGTAAGCGCGGTCGTCGTGGCTGTACGAGAAGCTCGTCACGCCGCCCGCGCGCACTTGCATGCGCAGCCAGATTTGCGGCGAGGCCAGCTCGGCGCCGCTCTCTTCGCGCTCGCGGCACTTGGCTTCCGTCTTGTAGCAGCTGACCAGCGCCAGCCGGGTCTTGCCGTCCGCGCGGCGCGCGCCCAGCCATGCGTAGTCGAAGCCGTACATGATCATGCCCGCGCTGCCGCCGTCGGCCAGCGCCGACACATCCATCTTCGTCGTCACCGTGAACGATTCCGCCGGCAGCTTTTGCAGCAGCAGCGACGGCGTGTCCCACAAGTTCTGCTGAGCCGCGAAGCGCGCGTCCGGCACGGCGTGCAAGCGCAGATGCCCACCCGACAGCGCATACCACTCCGGCCGCCAGTTGGCGTTCCATTGCCATTGCAGGGCCAGCGCCGCGCCGTCGAACTCATCGCTGGTGGCAGGCGCCGCCGATGCAAACCCCGCCACCGGCTTGCGATAGCGCGCCACCGGCTGCCCCGTGCCGCTGCCCGAGACGTCCTCGCCGATCACCGGCCAGCCATCGCGCCAGCGCATCGGCTGCAGATGCACCACACGTCCGTATGCCCGCTTGTCCTGGAAGTGGAAGAACCAATCCTCGCCTTGCGGCGTCTGTACCCACGCGCCCTGATGGGGACCGTTGACGGCCGAACCGCCCTGCGCCAGCACGATGCGCACCTCATACGGTCCGTCGATGCTGCGCGAACGGAACACCGACTGCCAGCCCTGCTCGACGCCGCCCGCCGGCGCGAACACATAGTAGTAGCCGTCGCGCTTGTAAAACTTCGGACCCTCCAGCGTCGTATAGCCTGGCAGCTTGTTGGCGTCGATGACCACGCGGCCCGCGTCGTCCAACACGCCGCTGGCGTCCGGCTTCATGCGCCGCAAGGTCAGTACGTTGTTGAAGCCCGCGCGGCTCCTGGCCCAGGCGTGCAGCAGATATGCCTGGCCATCGTCGTCCCACAGCGGCGTCGGATCGATCAGGCCTTTCCCCGCCAGCAGCAGGCGCGGCGCGCTCCACGGACCGGTGAAGGTGGTCGCCGTCATCACGTAGATGCCGAAATCGGGGTCGGGATAGAAGATCCAGAATTGACCGTCGTGATAGCGCAGGCATGGCGCCCATACGCCCTTGCCGTGCTGCGGCAGCGCGAACACGTCCAACGGCACCTGCCGCGGCAAGGCGTGGCCGACCAAGGTCCAATTGACCATGTCCGGCGACTCCAGCAGCGGCAGGCCGGGAGCGTTGTTGAAACTGGAGGAAACCAGATAGTACTTGTCGCCGACGCGGATCGCGTCGGGATCGGAATAGTCGGCGTGGAGTATCGGGTTGCGATATTCGCTGTCGACCGGCGCCACGCCGCAAGCGGCCAGCAGGGCCGCAAACAAAAAGGGCAGACACCTGATCAGCATCCGCCCTCTCATTATGCGCCGAACGGCGTTTCCGCCAGGCCCTTGACGCCGGGGCGCAGCATCACGACCGCACCGCCCCACTCAGCGTCTTCCGGCTTGCCGGAGACGATGGAGGTCACCAGCAGCGTATCCAGATCCTTGCCGCCGAAGGCGCACATGGATGGCTTCAGCATCGGGACATCGACACGGCGATCCAGCTTGCCGTCCGGCGTGAAGCGCATGATGCAGCCGCCGTCGTTACCGCAGACCCAGTAGCAGCCTTCACTGTCGACCGCGGCGCCGTCGGGACGGCCCACAGACGCCGTCAGGTCGGCGAACACGCGCTGGCCCGAAGGCACGCCGTCGTCGATGTCGTAGTCGAAGGACCACACCATGCGGCGCGCCGGATGCGAATCCGACAGGTACATGGTACGGCCGTCCGGCGAAAACGCCGTGCCGTTCTGCGTGATCAGGTCCGACACCATCGGCGCCGAAATGCCGCGCGCGGCATCGTAGCGATACAGCTGGCCGACCGGACGCGCGGCGCTCATGTCCATGAACATGGTGCCGCTCCAGAAGCGGCCCTGGCGGTCGCAGCGTCCGTCGTTGAAACGCATGCCTTCGCCCAGGCCGGCGGCCGGCGCCGCCAGCCGGGTCTGGACCGAGGCTTGCGCCGCGCCCAGCTCCAGGCTGAAGATGCCGGTTTCCATGCCCGCGATCAGGCCCCCGCCCTGCCTGGCCGCCACGCAGGCGACCATTTCGGTCTGGTCCCAATAACGGGTGGCGCCGGTCGAACCGTCGAGCCGCCATACACGCTTGGCGGGAATGTCGACCCAGTACCAGGCCGATTCCGCCGCGCTCCACGTCGGGCTTTCGCCCACCGTGCAGCTAACGCCGCTTACGCGTTCCATGCCAGGTCGCCGTTGACGACGCGCGGAATGTTTTGCGGGTTTTCGTCGGTCAGCGATTCAGGCAGCAGGTAGGACGGCACGTCCTGGTAGCACACCGGACGCACGAAGCGGTCGATGGCCGAAGCGCCCACCGAAGTCGAACGGCTGTCCGAGGTCGACGGGAACGGGCCGCCGTGCACCATCGCGTGCGAGACTTCCACGCCGGTGCCGAAGCCGTTGAACAGGATGCGGCCGACCTTGCGTTCCAGCACCGGCAGCAGGCGTGCAGCCAGCGCCTTGTCGTCGGCGGTGGCGTGAACGGCGGCGGTCAGCTGACCCTCCAGGTGTTCGGTCACGGCCAGCAGCTCATCTTCGTTGTCGCACACGACCAGCAGCGAGGTCGGGCCAAAGATTTCGCCTTCCAGCGCAGGGTCGGTCAGGAAGCGCTGCGCATCGACCTGGTAGAGGAAGGCTTGCGCGGCGCATGGCGCGTCGGTGCCCTGGCCGGCGGCGACCTGCTGCACGCCGTTCACGCCCGCCAGCGTCTTGACGCCGTTGACGTAGGCTTTGTGGATGCCGGGGGTCAGCATGGTGGCCGCGCCCTTGGCGCCGATGGTGCCGGCGGCGGCGGCGACGAAGGCTTGCAGCTTGTCGCTCTTCAGGCCGATCAGCAGGCCCGGGTTGGTGCAGAACTGGCCGGCGCCCATGGTCAGCGAATCGGCGAACGCCTGCGGCAGCTTGGCGTTGTCCAGCGCGCCCGGCAGCAGGTACACAGGGTTGATCGAGCTCATTTCGGCGTACACAGGGATAGGCTCCTTGCGTGCGGCGGCGGTTTGCATCAGGGCGACGCCGCCGGCGCGCGAGCCGGTGAAGCCGACAGCCTTGATGACCGGATGCGCGACCAGGTTCTGGCCGATGGTCTGGCCGGAGCCGATCAGCATCGAGAACACGCCTTCAGGCATGTCGCACTCGGCGGCGGCCTTGGCCACGGCCTTGCCGACCAGTTCCGAGGTGCCCAGGTGGGCCGAGTGGGCCTTGACGATGACCGGGCAGCCGGCTGCCAGTGCCGAGGCGGTGTCGCCGCCGGCGACCGAGAACGCCAGCGGGAAGTTCGATGCGCCGAACACGGCGACCGGGCCCAGGCCGATTTTACGCAGACGCAGGTCGCTGCGCGGCGGGGTACGCTCAGGCAGCGCGCTGTCCAGCGTGGCGGACTGCCAGCGGCCGTCGCGCACCACTTTGGCGAACAGGCGCAGCTGGTTGCAGGTCCGGCCGCGCTCGCCTTCCAGGCGGGCTTGCGGCAAGCCGGTTTCCAGCATCGCGCGCTCGATCAGCGCAGGACCCAGGTCCATGATGCGGTCGGCGATGGTCTCCAGGAACTTGGCGCGCGCTTCCAGGCCGGTGGCGCGGTAGACGTCGAAGGCCGCATCGGCCAGTTCGCAGGCGCGCTGCAGGTCGGCGGCGCCGGCCAGGCCGAACGCCGGCTCGATTTCCACGTTACGCGATGGATCGATGGCTTTCATCGTACCCTCTTTACCGATGACCGCGCTGCGGCCGATAATCATTTCGCCTGCTACTTGCATATTGACTCCTTAGATGTGTGAAAAGCGCGGACGAGCCGCGCTTACTTAATGGGGTACCCTATAGCTTAACGGATTACTGCGCACCCTGCTTGCGGATGAGCTTATCCAGCATGTCGCATTCTTCCGCGGTCAGGTCGGTCAGCGGCGCGCGCACCGGACCCGCGTCGTGGCCAACCAGGCGTGCGCCGGCCTTGACGATACTCACTGCATAGCCGGCCTTGCGGTTGCGGATCTCCAGGTACGGCAGGAAGAACTCGTCCAGCATGCGGTTTTGTTCCGCATGGTTGTCCGCCGCCACGGCGTGGTAGAAGTCCATCGCCAGCTTAGGCATGAAGTTGAACACGGCCGACGAGTAGACCGGGGTGCCCAGCGCCTTGTAGGCTGCCGCGTACACTTCCGCGGTCGGCAGGCCGCCCAGGTAGCTGAAGCGGTCGCCCATCTTGCGCCAGATCGAGACCATCAGTTCGATGTCGCCGACGCCGTCCTTGAAGCCGATCAGGTTAGGGCAACGGTCGGCCAGCTTGGCCAGCGAGTCCGGGGTCAGGCGGCAGTTGGCGCGGTTGTAGACCACGACGCCCAGGTTGGTGGCTTTGCAGACTTCCGCAACGTGTTCGACCAGACCGTCCTGCGATGCTTCGGTCAGGTAGTGCGGCAGCAGCAGCAGGCCCTGGGCGCCAACGCGCTCGGCTTCCTTGGCGTAGGCGGCGGCCACGCGGGTCGGACCACCGACGCCGGCCAGGATAGGCACCTGGCCGGCGCAGGTGTCAACGGCGGTCTTGATGATGTCGGTGTATTCGTTCGGGGTCAGCGAGAAGAACTCGCCGGTGCCGCCGGCGGCGAACAGCGCGCTCGCGCCGTATGGCGACAGCCATTCCAGACGCTCGATATAGGTCGACTTGCGGAAATTGCCTTCGGCATCGAAGTCCGTGATCGGGAACGACAGCAGGCCGGAGGAAAGGATTTTTTTGAGGTCATTCGGTTGCATATTGTCTCCAATAATCGATGTCTGATATGTGAATGGGGAAAAATCAAGGGCTTTCTCGCCGCCTGTTGTATGACATCGTACAACCATATCCGTTTGTGAGCAAGCGATTTAGCGAAAACTGCCAAATCGCCCGCGAGTGTTGCTTTTTTATGCCGTTTTGACGTCGTTCGCGGCGGCGATGCCCTCTTGCGCGCGGCGCAGGCGCTCGCGGCTGTTGCTCAGGTGGGTGCGCATGGCGGCGCGCGCCGCTTCCGCATCCTTGCGCAGGATGGCATTGTAGATATCGTCATGCTCGCGGTTGACGCGTTCCTGGTACACGATCGGGTCGTCATGCGCCAGCTGCGCCGAGTTGACGCGCGCGCGCGGGATGATGGTGTTGCCGAGGTCGCTCAGTATGTCGACGAAATAACGGTTGCCGGTGGCTTGCGCGATCAGCAGGTGGAAAGCCACGTCCGACTCGACCTGGCCGGGACGGCTTTGCGAATCCTGGATGCGGCGCAACACCAAGCCCATTTCGCGCACCTGCTCTTCGCTGCGGCGGGTGGCAGCCAGCCAAGCCGCCTCGGTCTCCAGGCTGATGCGCAGCTCCAGGATGGCCAGCACGTCGCCGATGGTGCGGATGGTGTCGGACGAGATGCGCAGGTTGGCCGGCTGCGGCTCCAGCACAAAGGTGCCGATGCCGTGGCGGGTCTGCACCAGTCCCGCCGCCTGCAAATGCGAGATCGCCTCGCGCACCACGGTGCGGCTGACGCCGTGCATTTCCATGATGACGGATTCGGTCGGCAGTTTCTCGCCTGGCTTGAGCGTGCCGCCCTGTATGCTGGTCGTGAAGGCCTCAACCACGCCTTGGGCGAGGTTGCGATGCTTCTTCTTCGGCATTATGGCTGGAGCTGCTGCGGCTTGGACGGTTTGATTCATGGCTTCTTTGCTGTTGTATGACGACTATTAGCATACACGTTTATGACGTGTCGCACGATGCGCATATTGCCAGAGTTTTGAGCAAAATTGTACCTTCGACATCATTTATGCCACAAATTAGTGCATAAAGACTAGACCACGGGCCTACACCAGCAAGGCCGCGCTCATGGAGGCCGCTTCATCGGCCGACTCGAACAGCATCTGCTCCAGCGCCGCGTTGTCGTCGACGAAGCCGGCCAGGCTGGCATTTTCCCGAACAGGCGCCAGGGGCGAGCCGATCGGCGCCAGGTGCTTGGCGATCAGCAGCGTGTCGCGCAGGCCCAACGGCGGCGGCGTCAGCGTGGCGCCGCGCAGCGAGACGATGGCCAGGCCGACCGGCTCGGGGATCGCCATCTTCTTCATCAGCTCGCGCGAGATGATTTCCTGCGCCGCCCCCATCCATTCGGCCGGATCGTCCAGCAGGCCGGGCATCTCGTCGGCGCGCGACAACAGGTAAAAGCCCCCCGCCTCGTGCACGATGCCGGCGAACAGCGCGGTGTCGGCATCGGTGGCGGTCAGCTTGCGGGCGATCACGTGGGCCAGCGCCGCCACATGGGCGGTGTGGCGCCACAGCTGCTCGGCCTGGGCGCGCAGGCGGGCGTCGCGGATGCGGGCGCCGAACTGGCGCACCACCATCGCCGCCGCCATCGTATACAGGTTGCGGTAGCCGACCCGCGCCACCGCCGCGCGCACGCTGGTGACCGGCACGCCGCTGCGGTTGAACACCGCCGCGTTGGCCAGCGCCACGGTGCGCGCCGCCAGCAGCGGCTCGCCCAGCACCTTGCGGATCACGTCGTCGCTGTTGCAATCGGGATCGGCCAACGCCAGCTGCAGCCGCAGCGCCGCGTTGACACTGGTGGGAAAGACCAACTCGCCGCGCGCGGCTTGCGTCACTATCTGCGAGAAGTCTTTGAGTTTTTCCATGGCAACATTATAGCCTTAACCCTTGCTGACTTGCTCGCCGGCGGCCGGATCGAGCCGCAGCGCATCCAGCAGGCCCAGCAGGCTGACCAGCGCCACCAGCAGGAAGGCCAGGCGGTAGTCGATGGCCGGCCAGCCGGCGATGCCGAGTTGCTGCGCGCTCCAATGGCCCAGCCGCACGCCGCTGGCGCCAAGCGCCACGCCCAGCCCCAGTGCGACCTGGAAGGCGGTGCTGAACAAGGTGTTGGCCGCCGCCATGCGCTGCTGCGGCACGTCGGCGAACGCGATCGTATTCAGGGCGCTGAACTGCATCGAGCGCGTCAGGCCGCCGACGAACAGCACGGTGGCGATCAGCCACACCGGCGTGGCCGGCGACAGCAGCGCGCAAGCGGCCAGCGAGGCCACGTTGGCGACGCCGTTCACCAGCAGCACCGGCTTGAAGCCGAAGCGGCGCAGGATGGGCGTGGTGGCCGGCTTCATCATCAGGTTGCCGGCAAACACGGCGATCACCAGCAGGCCGGCATGGAAGGCGTCCAGCCCGAAGCCCAGCTGGAACATCAGCGGCAGCAGGAAGGGCACGGCGCCGATCGCCATGCGGAACAGCGAACCGCCGACGATGGTGATGGAAAAGGTCGGGATCGCAAACGCGCCGAGGTCGATCAGCGGATGCGCGGCGCGCTTCAGGTGCCGGCCCAGCGCCAGCAGCAGCGCCATGCCGGCCGCCAGACAGGCGCCCGCCTCGATCCAGTCCGGCGCCTGGCCGCCGATGACTTCCGCGCCCCAGGTCAGCAGCAGCAGCGCGCTGCCGCTCAGCAGGAAGCCGGGCCAGTCGAACGGCCGCCGCTGCGCCGCGCGCTGGTCCGGTATCAGCCACCACGCCAGCGCCAGCGCGATCACGCCCAGCGGCAAGTTCAGATAGAAGATCCAGCGCCACGACGCATAGCTGGTGATGAAGCCGCCCACCGGCGGGCCCAGCACCGGCGCCACCAGCGCCGGCCAGGTCAGCGTGGCGATGACGGAGATCAGGCGCTCCTTCGGCGTGCTGTTCAACACCACCAGGCGCCCCACCGGCACCATCATCGCGCCGCCCGCGCCTTGCAGCACGCGCAGCCAGACGAATTCGGCCAGGCTGTCGGCCATGCCGCACAACACCGAGGCCAGCGTGAAGATCGCCAGCGCGGCGGCGAACACGCGCCGCGCGCCGCAGCGCTCGGCCACCCAGCCGCTGATCGGGATGAACACGCCCAGGGTCAGCAGGTAGGCGCTGACGCCGATGTTCAGCGCCAGCGGCGCCACGCCGAACGAGGCGGCGATATCCGGCACCGCCGTGGTGATGACGGTGCCGTCCAGGTTCTCCATGAAGAAGGCGCCGGCCACCAGCAGTGCGGTCCACTTGTTATATGCCGTCGGTTGGGGCGTGCTTTTCATAGGCGCCATTCTAGCCGGATTTCCACACGCATACTTCCGATCAGCAAGTCTCCGTGCCCGGCTGAAAACGTTGCAATATAGGTACACCAAGCCAGCTTATCGGCAACAGAACGCTCGCTCGGTATCAAACATTGCCCCACGCGCACTACGCTGCTTTACACTCAAACCACCGAACACAGCTGCAAAGACGGCATCGGAAAGAGCAGTACCACTATAAAAATCAGGAGACACAACAGATGAAGAGAACCGCCGCATCCGCAGCGTGCCTGACCGCGCTCGCCCTCCTCGCAGGCCATGCCTGCGCCCAATCCTCCGTCACCATCTACGGCACGCTCGATGTCGGCCTCGACCGCGTCGATAAAAGCCAGGGCAATGTCCAGGGTACGGTGTTTGGCGTCAGCGGCGCCACACCCGTGCCCAACAGCGTCGCCTCGCCGGCCACCGTGAGCACGCGCCTCAGCCCGTCCCATACGCGGCAGAGCAATATCGGCTTCAAGGGCGTGGAAGACTTGGGCGGCGGTTATCGCGGACTGTTTGTGCTGGAAGGCGGCGTCACGCTGGACAACGGCGGCGTCGCCAACGACGGCCGCCTGTTCGGCCGCCAGGCGTATGTGGGCCTGACCACGCCGATGGGCGAAGTCAAGCTGGGCCGCCAGGCCAGCCCGATGCTGATCGCCTACTACCTGGTGACGCCCGAGGCGCTGGGCAGCACCGACTTCTTCGGCGCCGGCCTGGTGGTCAACACGGTGCAGACCTGGCAGGATAACCAGATCAGCTACGCCGTCAAGAAAGGAGCGTGGACCGGCATCCTGTCCTATGCCACCAACTCGGGCATCGGCACCGGCATCAGCGCCGCGCGCTCGACCGCCACCTCGTCGACGCCGGTGGCCACGGCAGGCACCGGGCAAATCGTCGGCGGCCTGACGGCCGGCGCGGAAACCGCCAGCGGCCGCGGCAAGACCACCGGCGCCATGCTGGCCTACCGCAGCGACAACCTGACCGCGCTGGCGTCCTACCACCGCAACAATTTCGACAACGTCCCGATCGGCGTGGTCTCGGGCACCACGCTGGTGCCGCTGTTCTTCGGCGAGAAATTCACTTCCTACATGGGCGCGGTGAAATACACGATTCCCGGCGTCGGCACCACGCTGGCGGTGGCCGGCCACAACGCCAAGTTCCAGCTGCGCGGAAATACCGATCCCGAGGTGCGCACCTGGACCGCCACCATCAAGCATCCGATCGGCGCCTTCGACCTGAGCGCCATTTTCCTGGACACGCGCTTCACCAACTACACCGAGGGTAAAGACCGCGGCCTGATGCTGGGGCTGGACTACAACCTGTCCAAGCGCACGGCGCTGTACACGCGCTTCGGCGGCATCAAGGACAACCGCGGCAAGGTGGTCGTCTCCAGCGCCACGCCGCTGCCGCTGGCCGGCGGCCCCGGTGCGATCCTGATCCCGCTCGGCACCCAGGAAGTGCCGCTGTTCTCCGGCGCCGGCCAGAACATCGACGCCCGCACCACCATGGTCAGCCTCGGCATCCGCCACGCGTTCTGATAAAAAAAAAAGCGGAGCACCGCCGGTACGGTGCTCCGCTTTCAACTACGCTTAAAAACGATTACAGGTGCTGGGCGATCTGCGGCAACAGGTCGTCGAAGGTACGGCCGTTGCCGTTCTCGCCGATCGCGTGCATCTTCCATTCGCCGTTATGGCGGTACACCTTGGCCATGATCTGCGCCGAGTGCGGGCCTTGTACCGACAGGTTGAAGCGCGCCACCTCTTTGCCGCTGGACGCATCCAGCAGGCGGCAGTAGGCGTTTTCCACCTGCGCGAAGGTCTGGCCGGTGAAGCTGTTCACCGTGAACACCAGGCTCTTGACCTGCGCCGGCACCGCGTTCAAGTCCACGTTGATCTGCTCGTCGTCGCCGTCGCCGGCGCCGGTGCGGTTGTCGCCCGTGTGGACCACGCTGCCGTCCTTGCTCTTCAGCTGGCGGAAGAAGATCACGTCGACCGGCGCGCCGGACTCGTTGAACATCACGCACGAAGCGTCCAGGTCGACCGCCTCGGTCTTGGCGCCGAAGCCCAGGAAACCCTTGGACTTGATCGCGTCCCAACCCAGGCCCATGGTCACGCGGCCCAGTGCGCCGCCGGCTTCCTTCTCCAGAGAGATTTTCTGGCCCTTGCTCAAATTAACTGACATAACAATGCTCCTTGTTGGTTATTGTGCCCCCGGGCGCTGGGCCCAGGCCTTGAATGCCGCGCCGTTGCGCGAGCACACCAGGATTTTTCCGCTGCCGGAAAAGCGCAGCACCATGCCTTCGCCGCTGGTCTGGCTGTTCACCAGATTGCTGAGAAAGCCGCTGCTGCCGCCGGTGGTGACCGAGATTTCATAGCGCAGCGCGCTGTCCCATGCCACCACATGCGAGTTATCGATGATCACGTCGTGTCCCGGCGTCACGTCCAGTTGCGACATCGAACCGAAGCCCGACACCGCCACCTGGCCGGTGCCGCTGGTCTCGGTGATGAAAAAGCCGCCGCTCTGGGCGAACAGCGCATTGCCCAGGCTTTGGGTACGGACCTTCAGCTCCACGCTGGAGGTGGCGGCGACAAAGGCGCCGTCACTCAGCATGTACTGCCGCTGGCCCACTTCCAGGATCTGCATCGCACCGGGCAGGGTCGGCGCCAGCAGGCAATCGCCGCCGCCGCGCACCGCCTCGATGTGCTGCTGGAAGAAGGACTCGCCGTTGGCGAAGCGCCGCATGATCGCCGCGCCGATGCCGCCGGTCACCTTGCCCTTCAAATCGAGCGCCGCTTCCATCATCACCATCGCATCCGACTCGCAGTAGATTTTTTCACCCTGCGCCATCGACACATGCAGGAAGGGATCGACGTCGCCGGTAATCGAAAATTTAGGCATGATATGAGTCCTTTCCTGTTGAATTAAACGCCGACGCCGAACGAAGCGGCGAGTGGACCGAGGCCGCCCTTGAAGCCCTGGCCGACGGCCTTGAACTTCCAGTCGCCGCCGTTGCGGTAGACCTCGCCGAACACCATCGCCGACTCGGTCGAACCGTCTTCCGACAGGTCGTAGCGGGCGATCTCGGCGTTGCCGCCGGCGTTGACGGTGCGGATGAACGCCTTCTGCACCATGCCGAAGTTCTGCTTGCGGGCGTCGCCTTCGTGGATCGTCACGCAGATGGCGATGCGCTCGACATCGGCCGGCACCTTGGTCAGGTCGATGGTGACGGTTTCGTCGTCGCCATCGCCGGCGCCGGTGCGGTTGTCGCCCGAGTGGGTGACCGACTGGTCGGACGATTTCAGGTTGTTGTAGAAGATGAAGTCGGTATCGTTGCGCACTTTGCCGTCCGCTTTCAGCAGGAAGGCCGAGCCGTCCAGGTCGAAAGCGTTGCCGTCGGTGGTGCGCACGTCCCAGCCGAGGCCGACGATGATTTTCGACAGGCCCGGCGCTTCCTTGCTCAGATTAACGTTGCCGCCTTTTTGCAGACTGATTGCCATGATGTGATGCTCCTATAAGAGAACCGGACATTAGGTACTACCGAGCGGCGCGCCGTGTCCGTATAAAACGGCGCGCCGTGTTCTTTGCATTCCTACGCCGCGATCGCCACTGCGGCTTCGTGCTTGCGGCGGTGGCGTATCGACGACCACACCGAGGCGCCGATGAAGGCCACGCCAATCAGGCCGGTGAAGATTTCCGGCACGTGGAACTTCATGCTTGCCAACATGATCGCGGCCAGGATGCCGATCGCATAGTGCGCACCGTGCTCCAGGTAGACGAACTGGTCGAGCGTGCCCTTCTTCACCAGGTAGATCGTCATCGAACGCACGAACATCGCGCCGATCGCCAGGCCCAGCATGATGATCACGACGTCGGTGGTGATCGCAAACGCGCCGATCACGCCGTCGAAGCTGAACGAAGCATCGAGCACCTCCAGGTACAGGAAACCGCCGATACCGCCCTTCTTGACCATGTCGCCGACGCCGCTGCCCTCTTCTTCCTTCTCCAGGAAGTTGCTGATCGAATCGACACCGACATACACCAGGATGCCCCACAGGCCGGAGATCAATACCACCAGTTTCTGCGCCTCGGTCACCAGGCCCATGCAGCCCAGCAGCACGCCGATGGAAATCATCACCGATATCGATGAGACCTTGCCCAGCGAGCCAAGTTTCTTCTCGAAGTTGCCCAGCCAGTGCGTTTCTTTTTCCGCATCCAGCAGGAAGTTCAGGAACACCAGCAGCAGGAACATGCCGCCGAAGGCCGCCACTTCCGCGTGGTGGTTGGTCAGGTGCATCGAATAAGTCTTGGGATCGTTCAACGCCAGCGTCCACACGTCCATGATGCCGATGTCGGCCGCGACCGCCACGATCACCAGCGGGAACAGCAGGCGCATACCGAACACGGCGATGATGATGCCGACGCCGAGGAACAGCTTTTGCCAGTACTCATCCCAGTTCTTCAGCACGGAGGCGTTCACCACCGCGTTATCGAAGGACAGTGACACTTCCATCGCAGCGAGGATCAGCGCGACACCGAAGGCGGACAGGGCGCCGCTCCAACCTGCCAGCTCGTAGCCCCACCAGCCGGCCACCGCAAGGCAGATGATGCTGACGAGGAAGGAAACTCTGAAGTGTTTCATCGTTTGTTCTCTCTTGGTTATGAATCGATGGGATGCAGTGTAGAGAAAAAACGGATTTTAAAAAATAGAAGATAATTGAAGTATTGCATCGTAAAAACCGAAGATAAGGAAACGGAAAAGCGCCATGAAAACCAGTGGATTGAACTTTCGGCACCTGTATTTTTTCTGGATGGTGGCCAGGGAAGGCGGCGTCACGCGCGCCGCCGAGCGGCTCGGGCTGGCGGTGCAAACCATCAGCATGCAACTCGCCTCGCTCGAGCAATCGGTGGGAAAACAGCTGCTCGAACCGCAGGGCCGGCGCCTGGTGCCGACCGAGGCGGGCAAGCTCGCGCTCACCTATTGCGACCAGATCTTCCTGCTCGGCGACCAGCTGCAGGATGCGCTGGACGAAGCCGACACCGGCAAGATGCGGCTCACGGTCGGCATCTCCGACTCGCTGCCCAAGCTGATCGCCTTCCGCCTGCTGCAGGCCACGCAGGAAATGGAAACCCAGGTGCGGCTGGTGTGCATGGAGGACGAATTCGAGAACCTGCTGGCCGAGCTGGCCTTGGGCAAGCTGGACGTGGTGCTGACCGACCGCGCGGTGCACGCCGGCGGCAGCCTCAAGGTATTCAGCCACTTGCTGGGCGAAAGCGACATGAAACTGTTCGGCGTGCCCAAGCTGGCGCGCAAATACCGGCGCAACTTCCCGGCCAGCCTGCACGGCGCGCCGCTGTTGCTACCGACCCGCAACAACGCGCTGCGCGGCCGCATCGACGCCTGGCTGGTGCAGCACGAAGTGCGGCCGGACATCGTCGGCGAATTCGAGGACAACGCCATGCTCAACACCTTCGGCCGCAACGGCCTCGGCCTGTTCTTCGCGCCGTCGGCGCTGGCGCAGGACCTGGAAGACCAGCTCGGCACGGTACTGGTGGGCGACGCGCCGGAACTGCTCGAGCACTTCTACGCCATCTCCAACGCCCGCAAGATCAAGCATCCGGCCATCGAAGCGATCCTGTCGGCGGTACACACCGGCCCGTTCGCAGTCGCCGCCCACGACTAACCCCGGTGTTATTTTGGCAATGCAGGATTTAGGCACTTTTGGCCGCAGTCGTTTAAGATGTCCGTTTTAAACTACCCACAACGCCGCTCGGCCCCTATGCAAAACTTCCTGCTTGTCGTGCTCGCCCTGTTCCTGGTCGCGCTAAACGGTTTCTTCGTGGCGGCCGAATTCGGCATCGTCACACTGCGAAAAACGCGCGTTCGCGCGATCGCCAAGACACAGGGACTACGGGGCCGCATCCTCGGCAAGGTGCACGGCGAGCTGGACGCCTACTTGTCCGCTTGTCAATTGGGCATCACGCTGGCCTCGCTGGGCCTGGGCTGGGTCGGCGAGCCGGCCTTCGCCAGCCTGCTGGAACCGCTGCTGACGGCGATCGGCGTCACCTCGCCCGAGTTGATCCACGGCATCGCCTTCGTGTTCGCCTTCTGCGTGATCTCCTTCCTGCACATCGTGGTCGGCGAACTGGCGCCGAAATCGCTGGCGATCCGCATGCCGGAGGTGGTCGGCCTGTGGAGCGCGCCGCCGCTGTACGCCTTCTACTGGGCGATGTACCCGTTCATCTACGTGCTCAACGCCAGCGCCACCATGGTGCTGAAGCTGGCCGGACTGGCCGGCAAGGGCAGCCACGACAGCCATTATTCGGTGGAAGAATTGAAGTTGATCCTGCGCACCAGCCAGCCCGGCGAAAAATTCAACAAGGACGAGCGCAACATCCTGGCCCATTCGCTCGATTTCAGCGACCTGGCCGTGTCCGACCTGATGCGCCCGATCAACGAGGTGATCAGCCTGCACGCCGGCCGCGCGCTCAACGACAACCTGCAAACCATGCTGCGCAACCGCTTCAGCCGCTATCCCTACTACGACAAGGATGGCGAGACGGTGCTCGGCGTGGTGCACCTGAAGGACCTGTTCTTCGCCCAGCAGTCGGGCAAGCCGGTGACCGACCTGGTGCCCTTCCTGCGCCCGGTGGAAACGATTTCGGCCCGCACCCCGGCGCTGGAGCAGTTCCGCCGCTTCCGCGACGGCGCCCCGCATTTCGCGCTGATCGGCGAAAAGGGCAAGCGCCCGGTCGGCTTCATCACGCTGGACAACCTGCTGGGCGCGATGGTCGGCGAAATCCACGACGAATTCCGCCTCAACGAGAACGATTGGCTCAAGCAGGCCGACGGCACGCTGATCGGCAAGGCCAGCCTGCCGATCTTCTCGCTGGAGCGCACGCTCGGCATCGACATAGAAAATGAGGAACTGGGCCTGGAAGAGGTAGAATCCGTAGGCGGCCTGATCATGCTGAAGCTGGGCGATATCCCGAAACAGGGCCAACGCATCAGTTTCCGCGGATTCGACATCGTCGCCAAGAAAATGAATGGCCCGCGTATCCTGCTGGTCAAGGTCATCCCCAAGGACGACACCGAGGATAACGCCGACCAGGATTGATAGGTACCGGAAAGGTACCAGGGGGTGGAGACATGCTTACCCGGCGTACCTTGCTGCTTCTTTGCGGCGCCCTGCTCTGCCTGTCCGGCGGCGCCGGCGCCGAAACGCACGGCTGCGGCCACCTGCGCAGCGCCTTCTACGAATACGGCGCGCTGTACTACCAGGCCGCCGACGGCAGCTGGACCGGCATCGACAAGGACGTGGTCGACGAGGTGGCGCGCCGCATGGGCTGCACCATCGAACCCAGCACCGACTCGCGGGTGCGCATCTGGGCCGGCCTCAACGGCGGCAACCTCGATATGTCGGTGTCCGCCGTCTCCACGCCGGAGCGCGAGAAATTCGGCCGCGTGGTTCCCTACATCAACGAGCGCAACTACGTATTGATCAGCAAGGAGGTCGGCCCCCACGTCCGCAGCATGGCCGACTTCCTGGCCGATCCCAACATCAAGATCGGCGTCATCAAGTCCTTCAAGCACGGCAAGGCCTACGATGCCTGGCTGGAGCGCCTGCGCGCCAAGGGCCGGGTGTACGAGGCGGCCGACTATGGCGCCTTGCTCAGGCTGTTCAAGGTGGGACGGGTGCACGCGGTCATGGCCATCACTTCCGGCTGGTATCCGCTGCTCAAGCAGGACCACATGGCGGGCACCTACCGCATCATGGATTGGGCGCCGCCCAAGGATGCCGTGGTCGGCGGCCTGATCCTGTCGCGCCAGCGCATCGATGCGGCGATGGCGGCGCGCTTCAGCAAGACCATCCAGGCGATGCGCGAGGACGGCACGCTGAAACGCATCTTCGAGCGCCATCTCGATGCCGAACTGGCGGCCCGGCTGGTCAATTACTAGACGAACTGCTAAGCGGCGTCGCCGGTCCAGTTGCGCAGCAAGCCCAGCGCCACCGCCAGCAGCGTCGGGCCGATGAACAGGCCGACGAAGCCGAAGGCCAGCACGCCGCCCATCACGCCCAGCAGCACCAGGATGAAGGGCAGGCTGCTGCCGCGGCTGATCAGCATGGGCTTGACCACGTTGTCGACGCCGCTGATCACGAAGGCCCCCCACACCAGCATGAAGATGGCCCAGCCGGTGCTGCCCTGGTTGAACAGCCAGATGGTGGCGCCGCCCCAGATCAGCGGCGGGCCGACCGGGATCAGCGAGAACAGGAAGGTCGCCACCGACAGCAGCGCCACGGCCGGCACGCCGGCGATCAGGAAGCCGATCGCCGCCACCACCGCTTGCGCCAGCGCCGTGCCCAGCAGGCCGTACATCACGCCGCGCACGGTGCGGCTGACGGTGTCGGCCACCGATACGCTCTGCTCGCCGATCAGCTTGTCCAGGCCGGTCGCCAGCGCCGCCAGCAACGCCTGGCCGTCGCGGTACAGGAAGAAGCTGACGAACACCGCCAGGCTGACCTGCGCCACGCCGCTGCCCAGCACCATGCCGCTGCCCAGCAGGAAGTGGCGGGCCGGTTCCAGCAAGCCCTTGGCGGCGTTCAGCAATTCCTCGCGGCTGCCCAGCAGGCGGCGCAGATAGGTGTCGACCACCTCGCCCAGCAGCGGGATCTCCTTCAGCCAGGCCGGCGGCTCCAGCGTGCCGCTGCCGATGCTGGCCTTGAGCTGCTCATAGAAATCGGAAGCGTTGTCGGCGATGTTCCAGGTCACCAAGGTCAGCGGCACGATGATCAGCAGCGTCAGGCCGACGCTCATGATGAGCGCGGCCAGCCAGCGGCGCTGCTTCAGGCGCGCCAGCAGGCGCAGGTACAGCGGCCAGCTGGAGATGGTGATGGCGGTGGCGAACAGGATCGCGGCGACGAAGGGCCGCAGCACGATCAGGCAGCCGATCACCAGCAGGATGATGGCCGCGAGGCGGGTGAACGGCTGGAAGCGCTGCTGCATGCGGTCTCCGCTCAGGACAACAGCAGTTTGAGATCATGCACCGCCGGCGCCGGTCCCTGCCCCGGACGGATCAGCAGGCGGATCTTGCCCTGCTTGTCGAACACATAGCTGGCGGCGGTGTGGTCCATCGAATAGCTGCCCGGCTCCTTGCCCGGCACCTTGTTGTACAACACCTTGAATTCCTTGCCCATGGCGGCGGTCTGCCCGGCCGTGCCGCGCAGGCCGAGGAAGCGCGGGTCGAAGGCCGGCACATACTCGGCCAGCAGCTGCTGCGTGTCGCGTTCGGGATCGACGGTGACGAACAACACCTGCACCTGCCCGGCCAGCGGGCCCAGCTCCTTCATCACGGCCGCCATCTCCGCCATCGTGGTCGGGCAGACGTCGGGGCACTGGGTATAGCCGAAGAACATGACGACGACCTTGCCCTTGAAGTCGGCCAGCGTGCGCGGCTTGCCGGTATGGTCGGTCAGCGCGAAGTCCCTGGCGAAGGAGGCCCCGGTCAGGTCGGTATTCTGGAAGGGGACGGAAGACTTCTCGCCGCAAGCGGCCAGCAACAAGGTGACAGCCATCAGAGACAAGGCGAGAAGTTTTTTCATATCTTGAAGTAGTGGTCCACCAGCAGCGCCACGAACAGCAGCGACAAGTAAATGATCGACCAGGTGAACGCCTTGCGGGCCACCTGGTCGGTGTAGTGACGGTAGATCTTCCATGCGTGGTGCAGGAACACGGCGTTCAATATGATGGCACTGGCCAGGTAGATCAGGCCGCTCATCTGCACCACCCACGGCAGCAAGGTGGTCGCGGCCAGCGCGATCGAGTACAGCCAGACGTGGAACTGCGTGAACTGCATGCCGTGCGTGACCGGCAGCATCGGCAGGCCGGACTTGGCGTAGTCGTCGCGGCGGTACAGCGCCAGCGCCCAGAAGTGCGGCGGGGTCCAGACGAAGATGATCATCACCAGCAGCCAGGCTTGCATCGGCACTTCGTTGGCGACGGCGGCCCAGCCCAGCGCCGGCGGCATGGCGCCGGACAGGCCGCCGATGACGATGTTCTGCGGCGTGGCCGGCTTCAAGATCATGGTGTAGATGACGGCGTAGCCGACGAAGGTGACAAAGGTCAGCCACATCGTCAGCGGGTTCACCAGCGCGTACAGGATCCACATGCCGGCGCCGCCGATGATGGCGGCGAACACCACCGTCTGCTTGACGGTGATGTCGCCCAGCGCCATCGGGCGGCGGGCGGTGCGCGCCATGCGGGCGTCGATTTCGCGCTCGGCCAGGCAGTTGACGGCGAACGCGGCGCCGGCCAGCAGCCAGATGCCGGCGGTGGCAGCGATCACGACACGCCAGTCCGGCATGCCTTCGGTGGCGAGGAACATGCCGATCACGGCGCAGAATACGGCCAGCTGCGTGACGCGCGGCTTGGTCAGCGCCCAGTATTGGGAGGCGCGGCTGGCGGATTTGGTTGTAGCGGTTTGAGTGGTCATTGGTGCTTATGGTTGCCGGTTTGCCGGGCAGGCGGGCCGGACGGAAATGCGGCGCTTGAGGCTGCCTTTTTTGCAATATCGTATTGGTGCTTAGCCTTGTAGTTTAACATGGTCAGCAACAGCACCAGCATCGCCGCACCGGCGTTGTGCAGCACGGCGATGGCCAGCGGGAAGCTCAGGTAGATGGTGGCGATGCCGCTGGCGATCTGCACGCCCAGCGTGATGGCGATGTGGCGGGCGGTTTTATGCAGCGCCGCATGGTCCCACGCGCGCCAGGCCGTGTAGCCGGCCACCAGCGCCACCAGCAAGCCGACGTTGCGGTGCACCCAGTGGATCGCCGTCAGCGCCGAGAACGGCAGGTAGTGGCCGGCGGCGGTCTTGCCCAGCTCGCGCCACAGGGTGAAGCCGTGTTCGAAGTCCATCTCCGGCACCAGCTTGCCGCCGCACAGCGGGAAATCGGTGCAGGCCAGCGTCGCGTAGTTGGTGCTGGTCCAGCCGCCCAGCGCCAGTTGCAGCAACAGCAACGCGGCCGAGGCGCCGGCCAGCAGGCGAATGTTGCGCATGGCCGGCGGCGAGGCGCTGACCACGGTGCGCACCGGCGAGGTCAGGTAGTTCTGGCGGCCGCCGTACCAGACCAGCATGGACAGCAGGCCCATGCCCAGCAACAGGTGCATGGTGACGATCACCGGCTGCAGCTTG
The DNA here is from genome assembly GCF_047302815.1 of Duganella sp. CT11-25. NCBI lineage: Bacteria > Pseudomonadati > Pseudomonadota > Betaproteobacteria > Burkholderiales > Oxalobacteraceae > Duganella > Duganella sp. CT11-25. The sequence continues at coordinate 5,547,381 of NZ_JBKBFD010000001.1, read as the reverse complement.
AGCGTCACGGTCCAGGCGCCGAACGCGCCCTGCAGGCAGACAAAGAAGAACAGCGCGGTCGGCAGCCATGGCGCGTACTCGGCGCGGCTGCCCTTGGACTTGCGCCATTGATACCAGGCCTGCGCCATCATCGCCACGATCAGCACGCCGATCGCCATCGCCAGGTAGCGGTGGATCATCTCGATCCAGGCCTTGACCAGGGTCACCGGGCCGCTCGGCAGCAACGCCTCGGCCGCCTTGATTTCATCGTGCGCCAGGAAAGGGTTGGCCAGGCCGTAGCAGCCCGGCCAGTCCGGGCAACCCAGGCCGGAGTCGGTCAGGCGCGTGAAGGCGCCGAACACGATCAGGTCGAAGGTCAGGAACACGCTGACCCACACCAGCTTGCGGTATTTATTGGCGTCCGACGAGGTCCAGACGATGGCGGCCGGCAGCAGCGCCACCAGCAGCGCCGTGATGGCCATTTGAGCGAGTGTGGCGTGCATGATTAACCTATCGCGGAAGCCTTGAGCAGTTTGGCGATGTCCTTGTTGACCTTCTTGACCTTCTCGATGTCGCTGGAAACCGCGCCCTTGGGGAAGCGCATCATCAAATTGCCCAGCGGGTCGATCAGGTAGACGTGGTCGGAGGCGCGGTCGGCGGCGCCCTGCTCCAGCGGCAGCCACTGCTCGACCACGGCGGCCGGCGCGCGCAGCATGCGGGTGCCGTCGTTGACGCGCATCAGCACGGTATCGAGCGGCCGCTCGTCGGTGATCATCCACACGCGCTCGATGCGCTCCATACCCTTGCCCTGCATGGTGCGCAACTGGCGCATCGCGAACAACTGGTCCTGGCACTCCTGCAGGCAGTCGGACGGTCCGACCTTGAGCATGATCCACTTGCCCTTGTAGTCCTCGAGACTGGCCGGCTTGCCGTCCAGCGTGGTGCTGGCCATGGCCGGAATCGGATGCAGGCGCGGATCGATCAGCGCGCCGTAGTTGGTCACGCCGCCCTTGGGCTTGATGACATAATAGGTAAAGTAAGACGCGACCAGCGGCGCGGCGCATACGGCCAGCACCGCCAACAGTTTCCAACGTCCACGACCCTTGCTATTTACTGGTTTTTCCACGTCTGCATCCATTCACCACAAAGAAGATAACGGCCATCGCCGCCAGTGCGTACCACTGGAAGGCATAGCCCTGATGTTTTTCCACGCCCAGCGCCGGCGCCGGCCAGTCGCGCACGATCCGCGCGTCGTCGCCGGGCGGCAGCGGCGCGGCGCCCTGCTCCACCACGAACGGCTGCATGGTCATGCCGCTATCCTTGGCCACCAGCAGCGGATCGGCGTTGAGCACGATCGCGTTCGGCGCCAGCACCGGTGCCGTGCCCAGCTGCATCACGTGGCCCGGATTCAAGCGCGCCGTGCCCTCCAGCGTCACCTCGCCCTGCGGCGTGGCGTAGGCCGGCAGCTTGTCGCGCGCGGCCGGATCGCGCGGCAGCCAGCCCCGCTCGACCAGCACATGCATGCCCGATCCCGCAATTTTAAACGGCATCAGCAGATAGAAACCGGCGCGGCCCTGGTAGGGGCGGTTTTCCAGGTACAGCGGCCAATCGCGCACGAACGCGCCGCGCATGGCGACGCGGCGGAATTCCACCGCCTCGGCCGCCATCGGCGCGCCGTCCAGCGTCAGCGGCGCGGCGGCGTTGCCCTCGGCCAGCCTGGCCTGCAGCGCCAGCTTTTGCAACGCCCGGCGCTCCTGCCAGTTGCCCAGCGAGATGCCCAGCGCCACCACCAGCACGGTGGCGACGAAGGGAATCAATTTAAAGCGGAAGCTGATACGCATTACAATAGAATCCTATCCATCCACCGCCCGCTCAGATCATGAAAATTGCCGTCGCCATCATCGCCTTCGTCCTGATACTCGGCAGCCTGGGCGCGGCGTTCTTCTTCCTGATGCGCGACAAGGGCAAGAGCAACAACACGGTGAACGCGCTGGCGGTGCGCGTCGGCCTGTCGATCACGCTGTTCCTGCTGATCCTGGCGGCCTACAAGCTGGGCTACATCCACCCCACCGGCATCCGCACATAAGCACATAAAAAAAGCCGCATCCGGGAGCGCCCCGTATGCGGCTTCTTACAGCGGATTATAGCGCCGTTACAGCCGGCTTACAGCCAATAAACGACCACGTACAGACCCAGCCAGACCACGTCGACAAAGTGCCAGTACCAGGCCGCGCCTTCGAACGCGAAGTGGTTTTCCGGCGTGAAGTGGCCCTTCAGAACGCGGTACAGCACCACCGACAACATGATCGCGCCCATCGTCACGTGGAAGCCGTGGAAGCCGGTCAGCATGAAGAAGGTCGAACCGTAGACGCCCGAGGTCAGCTTCAGGTTCAGTTCGGTGTAGGCGTGGTGATATTCGTAAGCCTGGAAGCCCATGAAGATCGCGCCCAGCAGCACGGTGGCGAACAGCCAGATCGCGGTTTGCGCGCGGTGGCCGGCACGCAGCGCGTGGTGCGAGATGGTCAGCGTCAGGCCCGAGGTCAGCAGCAGCGCGGTGTTGATGGTCGGGATAGGGAACGGGCCCATGGTCTTGAACTGCTCGATCACGCCGGCCGGGCCGACATTGCCCCAGTGGGCGGCGAAGTCAGGCCAGATGAACTTGTGGTCCAGGTCGCCCAGCCACGGCATCGTGATGGTGCGCGCATAGAACAGCGCGCCGAAGAAGGCGCCGAAGAACATCACCTCGGAGAAGATGAACCAGCCCATCGACCAGCGATAGGAGTAGTCGATGCGCTGGCTGTACTGGCCGCCCTCGGACTCCTTGATGGCGTCGCCGAACCAGAAGTACAGCACGCTGATGATGCCCAGCAGGCCGACGAAGTTGACGGCCGGGCCCCACGAGGCGTCGTTGACCCACGCCGAGGCGCCGATCATCGTCACCAGCAGGGATATGCCCGCGAGCAGTGGCCATTTGGATGGACCAGGTACAAAGTAGTACGGCGCCGTGGCGTTATGTGAACTCATCTTCATCTCCCTAATTTACTTAGACACGACTAATTTGACGATAGTAATCAGCAGCCCGATAAACACGGCCACGCCCAGCAAGGCGGCGATGACGATATGCAGCGGGTTCAGTTTGACCGAGTCCGTATCGAAATCGCTTTTGCGGCGCAGGCCGAAGAACGACCAGATTACCGCCTTCATCGAATACATGAAAAACGCTTGCTGCTGCGGCTTTTTCTTATCTTGCTCCATTGCCCGCACTTTCGTTTGCGGCGGTCTTGACCAGGCCGCCGCCCACTTCAAAGAACGTATACGACAGCGTGATGGTCTTGACCTCCCTCGGCAGCGCCGGGTCGATGAAGAACACCACCGGCATCTGCCGCGCCTCGTTCGGTTTCAGCGTCTGCTGCCTGAAGCAGAAGCACTCGACCTTCTTAAAGTGCGGCATCGCGCTTTGCGGCGCGTAACTCGGTATGGCTTGCGCGTTCATCTCGCGGTTCTGCGTGTTGACCACTTCATACATCACGGTGTTCAGCTCGCCCGGATGCACGGTCATGGTGTTGACCGTCGGCCGGAAGCGCCACGGTCCCTGCGCATTGCCATCGAACTCGATGACCACGTTGCGGGTCTTGTCGACCTGCGTATTCTTGTCCAGCTCGACCGTGCCGTCCTGCTGCGTCAACACGTTCAGGCCCAGCGCTTCGCAGATCTGGCGGTAGAACGGATTCAACGCATAGGCAAAACCGAACATCAGGATGGCAATGACGATCAGCTTGCCCAGCAGGGTGCGGTTCAGTCCGCGTGTTTCATTTTCTTCGCTCACGTCAGCTCAGCCAGATGCGCTTCACGAACACGGAGGCGAAGAAGAAGACCACCAGCCCGCCCAGCAACAGGGCGGTCTTGAGGTTGTTCGGCTTCTTTTGCTCGGCCATGGTTACTTGAACTGCGGCGGCGTTTCAAAGGTGTGGAACGGCGCCGGCGACGGCACGGTCCACTCCAGGCCTTCCGCGCCATCCCAAGGCTTGGCTTCGGCTTTCTTGCCGCCGCGGATGGTCGGCAGGATCACGAAGAACAGGAAGAACACCTGCGACAGGCCGAAACCGAAGGCGCCGATGGTGGCGATCATGTTGAAGTCCGTGAACTGCGCCGAGTAGTCGGCGTAGCGGCGCGGCATGCCCGCCAGGCCCAGGAAGTGCATCGGGAAGAAGGTGACGTTGAAGGTGATCAGCGACAGCCAGAAGTGGGTCTTGCCCATGAACTCGTTGTACATATGGCCGGTCCATTTCGGCGACCAGTAGTAGAAGCCGGCGAACAGCGCGAACAGCGAACCGGCCACCAGCACGTAGTGGAAGTGCGCCACCACGTAGTAGGTGTCCTGCAGCTGGATGTCGATCGGGGTCACGGCCAGGATCAGGCCGGTGAAGCCGCCGATGGTGAACACGAAGATGAAGCCGACCGCAAACAGCATCGGGGTTTCGAAGGTCATCGAGCCCTTCCACATGGTGGCGATCCAGTTGAACACTTTGACGCCGGTCGGCACCGCGATCAGCATCGTCGCGTACATGAAGAACAGCTGCGAGGTCACCGGCATGCCGGTGGTGAACATGTGGTGGGCCCAGACGATGAACGACAGGATCGCGATCGACGCGGTGGCGTAGACCATCGACGCGTAGCCGAACAGCTGCTTGCGGGCGAAGGCCGGCAGGATCTGCGAGACGATGCCGAAGGCCGGCAGAATCATGATGTAGACCTCGGGGTGGCCGAAGAACCAGAAGATGTGCTGGTACATGACCGGGTCGCCGCCGGCGGCCGCGTTAAAGAAGGTGGTGCCGAAGTGGCGGTCGGTCAGCGTCATGGTGATGGCGCCCGCCAGGACCGGCATCACGGCGATCAGCAGGTAGGCGGTGATCAGCCAGGTCCAGCAGAACATCGGCATTTTCATCAAGGTCATGCCGGGCGCGCGCATGTTGAGGATGGTGACGATGATGTTGATCGAACCCATGATCGACGACGCGCCCATCAGGTGCATGGCGAAAATCGCCATGTCCATGCCTGGGCCCATCTGGGTCGACAGCGGCGCGTACAGCGTCCAGCCGGCGGCGGTCGCGCCGCCGGGCACCAGGAACGAGGTCGCCAGCAGCAGCGCCGCCGGCGGCAGCAGCCAGAACGAGAAGTTGTTCATGCGGGCGAACGCCATGTCGGAGGCGCCGATCTGCAGCGGGATCATCCAGTTGGCGAAGCCGACGAAGGCCGGCATGATGGCGCCGAACACCATCACCAGGCCGTGCATGGTGGTCAGCTGGTTGAAGAACTCCGGCTGGAAGAACTGCAGGCCCGGCTTGAACAGCTCGGTGCGGATCATCAGCGCCAGCACGCCGCCGGACAGCAGCATGACGAAGGAGAACCACAGGTACAGCGTACCGATGTCTTTGTGATTGGTGGCGAACAACCAGCGCGACAATCCGTGCGGATGGTCGTGCGCGTGATCGTGGGCGTGATCGTGTGCGTGATCCAAGGTGCTTGTGCTCATGTGTAACGCTCCTGATTACTTACGTGCAGCCACAACTTCGGCTGGTTGAACGATGTTTTCGGCGGCCTTGTTCGACCAGCTGTTACGGGTATAGGTGATGACGGCGGCGATGTCGGTATCCGACAGCTGCTTCCAGCCCGGCATCTCGGCGGAGTACTTGCCGCTCTTCTTACCGTGCAGCAGGACGTTGATCTGTTCCGCTTTAGGACCGTTGACCACTTCCGAGCCGTCCAGCGCAGCGAACGCGCCCGGCACGCCCTTGCCGTTCGCCTGGTGGCAGACGACGCAGTTGGTGGTGTAGACTTTTTCGCCCTTGGTTTTCAGTTCGTCGATGGTCCAGGTCTTGCTCGGATCGTCCGCCAGCGCGGCCATTTCCTTTTTCTTGCCATCGACCCAGGTCGTGTACTCGGCGTCGGTGACGACGCGCACGACGATCGGCATGAAGGCGTGTTCCTTGCCGCACAGCTCGGAGCAGTAGCCGCGGTAGGTGCCGGTGTGTTCGGCCTTGAACCAGGTGTCGCGCACGAAGCCCGGAATCGCATCCTGCTTGACGCCGAAGGCCGGGATCGACCACGAGTGGATCACGTCGTTGGCGGTGGTGACCATGCGGATCTTTTTATTGACCGGCACGATAACTTCGTTGTCGACTTCCATCAGGTAGTTGTCGCCGCGTTTCTCGGTCGGCTCGAAGCCCGGCGCGCCCACTTGCGAGCGCGGGGTCGACAGGTTGGACAGGAAGGAAATGCCTTCGCCCTCGCCCTTCAGGTAGTCGTAGCCCCACTTCCACTGCATGCCGGTGACCTTGATGGTGATGTCGGCGTTGGAGGTGTCTTTCATGCCGACCACGGTGCGGGTGGCGGGCAGCGCCATGCCGATCACGATCAGGAACGGCACCACGGTCCAGGCGATTTCAACGGCGGTCGACTCGTGGAAGGTGGCCGGCTTGTGGCCCAGCGATTTGCGGTGCTTGAAGATGGAGTAGAACATCACGCCAAACACGCCGATGAAGATGACCAGGCAAACTATCATCATCCAGTTGTGCAGGCTGTAGATTTCGGAGGCGATCTGCGTCGCGGGGGGCTGGAGATTCATTTCACCGGCGACGGGGCCGCCGGTGCCGCCGGTAGCGGCCGTGTAAGTTCCTGCTGCGGTATCAGCTGCCCACGCTGGGATTCCGGCTGCCAGGAAGGCCAGCCCGAGCATCAACGATTGAAGTCGCTTCGCATGTTTCATGTTTTCCCCAACCACCCAAGAAATTAAAAATATATTTTTTTAACGACTCCGGATTTCGGTGAACTGAACCGGCGCCGCTCCTTAAACAACTTCAGGCCCCATGCTTCCCGGTCTTTTCAACGCGGGCCGCTACGGGACCTTGAGAACATCCGCATCGCCCCTACATACTGCTCAGGAACAACGCCAACGCTCTATTCTGCTTAATTCAAATGCTCGTTCGTGCTCGTATCTACCTGCATCTGCCTCCCGTCGCTGGTTTATAGCTGGCGACGTGACATGCTGGCAAAATTAGTCAATGATTATATATAACAACAACGACCCGCATCAAGAAATAATCCATTTCACAACTATAGTGTCGCCCTGAGCGTACTCAGCTTTACCACACACCCGCCGCAAACCCGCTACTGGCGCGGCTTGCGGGGTAAATCGAAACGGATGATCGCTTCGCCTTTTGACGTCACTTTCGGCGCCGGACGGAAGGCGTGGCCGTAAATCACCTCAAACGTCAGACCCAGTTTGCCATCGGCGCGCCTGCCGCGCTCCAGCGCATCCAGCATGCGTTGCCAGGCTTGCTTGCCCATCAGGCCGCGGCGCAGCGTGGACAGCGGGTTGCCGCCCAGCGCGCGCACGTCGGCCAGCAGCGCCTGCGGCGTGTCGTAGGTGACGGTGATGACTTCCATGTCCAGCACCGGCGTCGAGAAGCCCACCTCCACCAGCTGGTCGCCGAAATCGTGCATATCGACGAAAGGCAGCGCGTGCGGGGCCAGGTCGGCCTCGGCAAAGGCGGCGCGCAGCTCGCGGAAGGTGTCCGGGCCGAAGCAGGAGAACATCAGCAGGCTGTTCACGCGCAGCACGCGGCGCCATTCGGCGAACACCCGGTCCGGCTGCGGATGCCAGTGCAGCGCCAGGTTGGACCAGACCAGGTCGACCGAATTGGGCCCCAGCGGCAGCTCGGAGAAGTCGCCGCACAGCAGGTCGACGCCGGTCTTGGCCGGCAACAGCTTGCTCAGCAGCAGGTTCAATGAAGATTGTTTGGCCACCGGCCCCTGCGCCGCGCGCACCATGGCCTCGGCCGCATCCAGGCCCAGGATCTGGGCCGCGGGATATGATTTTTGCAACGGCGCGAGATCGGCGCCGGCGCCGCAGCCGGCGTCCAGCACGCGCAATGGTGCAATTTTGATCAGTTCCAGGCGGTCGAACATGCGCGACGAGATCTCGCGGCGCAGGAAATCGGACGGCTGGATGCGCTCAGGACGCGAAAACAGGCGGCGCACGCGCTCGCGGTCGATCGGCGCGCTCAGTTTCGGGGGATTTGCGGGGACTTGCATGGTACGGTCTGGTGAAATGCGATAATGTCGGCAGTGTACATGGTTGAACGCAAACGCGATGCCTCCGGGCCGCGTTTTCCGCCGGGAGCATGGCATGAATGGCAAGCTGGCCCAGGATGCAAGACGCGGGGCGACGGCCGCCTCCGCGCGCGGCTGGCTGCGGCGCGGCGCCACGGCGATGCTGCGCGGCCTGCTGCCGGCCTCCTGCTCGCTGTGCGGCGAAAGCAGCGATGACATGCTGTGCGCCGGTTGCGCTGCCCAATTTTTCGGCAGCGACGCCGCCATCGCCCGCTGCCGCCGCTGCGCCAATCCGCTGCCGGGTTCCGGCCCTGACTCGAACGTAGGCGCGCTGTGCGGCGCCTGCGGCACGCATCCGCCGGCGTTCGACGTCACGCTGGTGGCGACGGACTACGCGCTCCCGGTCGACCAGCTGGTGCTGCAACTGAAGTTCGGCCACCGCCTCGCACTGGCGACCCTGTTCGCCCGCCTGCTGCGCGACGCGGTGCTGCAGCAACCGGGCTTCGTGCTGCCCGCCCTGCTCTGCCCGGTGCCGCTGGGTCCGCGCCGGCTGGCCGAGCGCGGCTACAACCAGTCGCTGGAAATCGCCAGGCCGCTGGCGCGCAGCCTGGGGGTGGCCTTGCATCCGCAGCTGGCCAGCCGCGTGCGCGAGACCGTCGCGCAAAGCAGCGTCGCGCCGGAGCAGCGCCAGCAAAACATCGCCGGCGCCTTCGCCATACCGGATGCGGCGCTGGTGCGGGGCCGCCACATCGGCATCGTCGACGACGTGATGACCAGCGGCCGCACGCTGAACGAACTGGCGGCCACATTGAAGCGCCATGGCGCCGCGCGCGTGAGCAACCTGGTGTTTGCCCGCACGCCGCCGCATTGAACAACTGAAGGAGATTGCATGTTCCACGTAGTCCTGGTCCACCCGGAAATTCCGCCGAACACCGGCAACGTCATCCGCCTGTGCGCCAACACCGGTGCGCAGCTGCACCTGATCGAACCGCTGGGCTTCCCGCTGGAAGACTCGAAGATGAAGCGCGCCGGCCTCGATTACCACGAGTACGCCAAGATGAAGGTGCACGCCGACTGGCAAGCCTTCCTCGCCGATCTCCAGCCGGACCCGGCGCGCATGTTCGCGATGACCACGCACGGCTCGTCGCCGTTCGCCCAGGCCAGCTTCCAGCCGGGCGACGTGTTCGTCTTCGGCTCCGAGACCAGCGGCCTGCCGCCGGCGCTGCGCGAGAACTTCCCGCCGGCGCAGCGCATCCGCCTGCCGATGCGTCCCGACAACCGCAGCCTGAACCTCTCCAACACCGTCGCCGTGGTGGTCTTCGAGGCCTGGCGCCAAAACGGCTACGCGGGAGGTGCCTAGATACGAGCCGACCGTTGATTCTGGGTAGGACGTATTTACGCGTGCTGTAGATAAGGGGTGATGTTGTTCATCATGCGCGCTCAGACATCCCCCTGCGGTAGCGATATTACCTTGAGCAAAGAAAGGCTGATTGAGAACCTCCACACCCGCTTCTTGCACCCAAGGCTTGGTGACGAGGTCAGTGCAGGCGGGAATAGAGTTCAGCAGGCCAAGCTTTGCTAATATCAACGCCCCTGAGCACTGAGCGCCCAGCAACTGCTTGCGAGGGTCAAACTTTAGCTGCGCCATCAGTGATGCATCCTCCACCAGCTGTCTCGTCAACGAGCCGCTTCCGACGAGCACCGCGTCGGCTTGTGCCGCATCGGAGAGCGAGGCTTGGGACTCGACAAGACGACCGGCATGCGTGCTGGACCGCGACGCGTTCGATGGCCTTGCTAGTTGAAGCGAAGGCGTAGCGGATAGAGCATCGCACAGGGTTTTCCGTCGCAGATGGCTGGCTTGAACTTCGCTTTAACGAACTGTGCAGCTGCAAAGTGTGTCGTATTCACGTCCGGCGATTTAAACACCGTGGCAGTGACAAATTTTCCATCTGCGTCAATCAGCACATCCATTGCGAGGTCCCCAGGTTTCTCTACACCGTTTCCTGCAATGGCAGCGATGATCGCAGCCGGTCCACCCTCAGGATAGGGCGGCTCATCAGTTGGCCCCAGAAAGGGGTAGTACCGCTTAACCTTCAATTGTTCCGCCGGCGTGAGTTGGGAATATGAACTGTTAAACGGAACATTCAAACCCAAAGCAATTGCTTCCGGCAGTCTGGTTCCGGTGCGCGCTTCTCCACCCAGGTTGAATTTAATTTCGGCACGATCGGCAAAGGCAGCCTGCTCTTGCGGAATCCCGTGCTCAAACTGGCGCTGCTGCTTTATTCCATTGGGGTAGGTTACTACGCCCATGCCATGCGGCGCATCGTCGTCCCATGGACCTTCATAACTGCCACCCAATTCGGTTATTTTTCCAATGCCCTGACGTTTGTCGTTATTGAACGCCCCCTCATAGATACTCCCAGCTTTTACGAGCACGCCCTGTCCTTGCCTACGCCCCTGTAGCAAGGGGCCGTCGAAGGCAGAAGTTGCGACTCCACGGTAAAACCACCGTAGCGTGCCGCTTCCCTCCGCGAAGCCATCCTTACATCCCCCAGACCATCGCACATATTCATTTGGCATGGGATTTGGATTGAGGACTCGGCAATCTTCCGGGCCGATATATTTCGGCCCCGAGGCGGCCCAACAAGATGGTGTCAACATCAAACACAAGCAGGCTGCCAGGAATTTGGTTTGCATTGTTACCTATATCCGAATTTATTCTCTTATTGAAAGGCCGCTCCTGGCGGCGCTCGGCCTAAAGGCACAGGATAGCACCTTGCCCAAAAGAAAAATTCACAGATTGTCACACCGCTGTCCGGTGTCATGCCCCGTCAGAAATCACGACGAACGACCCACCGCCGAGTCGACAGGCGCTATCAAAGATAAGCGACTCGGCGACGCATGCAAGCACACCGACCAGATCACTCCTGTGATCAACAGCAGGATCGCGATCCACTCCAACGGGCGCGGCATCTGGTGCTGGTACAGAAAACCGTATAGCAGCCCGAACAGCACCTCGAACAGCAGCAACTGGCCCGACAAAGTGACGGGCACGCGACGTGTGGCGATATTCCATAGCTGGTTGCCGATCACCGATGCCGCCGTGGCGACCATTGCGATCAGGGTCCAGAAGCGCAACCAGTCCCTGCCATGCACTTCGTGGCCGCCGACGCCAAACGTCACCAGTCCCATCACCAGCGCAATCAGGCCGGTGCTGATGCCATACAAGCCGGACCACTCGGCGCTGCTGAAGCGCGCATTGCGCTTGAGGAAGCGCGCATTGTCGACCGCGTACCAGGTCCAGCACAGCAGCGCGCCGAACGCGCACAGCATGCCCAGCGCCGACAGCGCCCAACCGGCCTGCGCCGCCCCCGGCCGAGTGAACACCTCCACGTTGATGCACACCATGCCCGCGATCACCACCAGCAGCGGCCACGCCAGCCTGCGCAAAGGCATCGAGCCATGATCGCGCCGCCCCACCAGCGTGACGGTCAGCGGCAGCAAGCCGATCACCAGCGACGCCGCCGCCACGCCGGCCAATTGCACGCCGAACGACAACAGCAGGTAATAGACGATATTGCCGGCCAGCGCATGGCGCAGCAGCACCATGCAATCGCTGCGGGTCAGGCGCCGCAGCAGCCCCGACAAACGTGGCGCCAGCAGCACCAGCATGATCAGCCCGTAGGCCAGATAGCGCCCCAGCGCCAACTCCAGCGGCGAGAAGGCCGCCAGCCACGTCGGCAGGACAAAGATGGTTCCCCACATCGCTCCGGCCGCCAGGCCGCACAACACGCCATACCACATACGCCCCTCCCGTCATTGAAGAGGTCATTGTCGGCGGGTACGACGGGCAGGGATTGTGCAGGACTAGCGGATTTTTGTCTGATCCTGCCGTTCGCGCTTGCGATAGGCCATCGGCGTGATATCCATCGCGCGGCGCATCGCGTGGGTCAGCGCGCTCTGGTCGGCGTAGCCGGCCAGTGTCGCCAGCTGCGCGATCGGCAGGTTGGTGGCGGCCAGTTGCCCGCACACCCAGCGCAGGCGCATGTCGGTCAGCCAGGTCAGCGGCGTGGTCTGCAGCTCGTCGCGAAACACGCGGTGCAGGCTGCTCACGCTCATGCAGGCAAGCTTGGCCATCGCCTCGACATTCCAGGGCTGGCCGGGATGCGCCTCGATCTCGCCCAGCGCGACCAGCAGCCGCGACGATGGCCGGATCTCCTGCTGCGCCAGCGCGTCGAGCAGCAACGGCGCCCAGTTGGCCAGCGTTGCCTCGTTGGCGCCGGAGTGGGCCCGCATCAATCCGATGTAGTCGATCAGCTTGGCGGCCGGGGCGCTGATCGGCGCATAGGGCCGTTCAGCCAGTCGCGCGGCGGTCGATTCCGGCACGACGGCCAGGTCGAAATCCAGGATCAGCGATTGATTCGGTTCGGCGGAGAATTGCGTGTGCACCAGCCCCGGCTCGATGAAGGCCGCGCGCAATGGATGGGCGATGCCGCCCTTGCCATTGATATCCAAGGTCAGCTTGCCCTTGAGCGGCAGCACCAGCTGGGCGAAATCGTGCACGCCGGCCCACGGCACGGCGCCATAGCTGCGGAGATCGAGTTCGGTGGGTGCAAGGGCTGGCATGATGCCGCCAGTGTAGCACTCAGCGGAAATATTCCATGCGGGTGAAGAAGGTGTAATCCGATTCCAGCCACATCAGCCAGGCCAGCACCAGCAGGCATGCCGGCGGCGCCAGGATCGCGTACATCAGCGCCGCCCGCTCCCAGCGCAGGTGCATGAACACCGCCACGATCAGACCGGCCTTGGCCATCATCAGCAGCAAAATCAGCGTCCAGCGCAGATAGCTCTGGATGTGGAACAAGTCGACCATGTACGACAAGGTGCTGAGCACAAACAGCAGCAGCCACACCTTCAGATACAGGCCGATCGGATGCTGCTGCCCGGATGCATGTTCCATGACGGCCTCCTACCACAGGTAAAACAGCGCAAAGATGAAGACCCACACCAGATCGACAAAGTGCCAGTACAGTCCGGCGATCTCGACGATGTCGTAATTGCCCCTGGACTCGTAGAAGCCGCGCCGCACGCGGGCCGCGACGATGCTCAGGTAAATCACGCCGGCCGTCACATGCAAGCCGTGGAAACCGGTGATCATGAAGAAACAGGCGCCGAACTGGGCCGCGCCGTCCGGATTGCCCCACGGCCGCACGCCCTCCCCGATCAGCTTGCTCCACTCGAAGGCCTGCATGCAGACAAAGCTCGCGCCCAGTGCGGCGGTCAGCAGCATCAGCCGGGCGCACACGGCGCGCTCGCGCCGGTAGGCGTAGTTGACCGCCATCGCCATCGTGCCGCTGCTGGTGATCAGGATGAAGGTCATGATGGCGATCAGTATCAGCGGCAGCTGCGTGCCGCCTATCGTCAACGCGAACACCTCGCTGGGATTGGGCCAGCCCGCCGTGGTGGCGATGCGCACCGACATATAGCCGGTCAGGAAACTGCCAAAGATGAAGGTGTCGCTGAGCAGGAAGATCCACATCATCGCCTTGCCCCACGGCACGCGGAAAGCTTCGCGGTCGCCGGCCCAGTCGGCCACCAAGCCCGACCAGCCGGAGGGTGTCTTCTCCATAGCCGCCTCCGTCAAAAAACGTTACAGACGTCTTGCACGAATGCCGGCGTCACCCAGAACAGCAGGCCGAACATCGCCAGCCACAGGCCCAGCAGGAAATGCCAGTAGCGCGCGCACAGTTGCATGGTGGCCTCGTTGCGGCGCGCTCCGGCCGCCACCGCCAGGCCGCCGGCCACATGCAGCGCGTGCAGGCCGGTGATCAAGTAAAAGAAACTGTTGGCCGGATTGGCGTCGAGCGGGAAGTTGGCCGTCTTCATTGCCTGCCACGCCCACAGCTGCGAGGCCAGGAAGCCCAGCGAGAAAACACAGCCCCAGCCATAAGAACAGCGCCGCCATGCCATGCTGGCCGCCGCCAGCACGGCGCTACTCAGCCACAACTGCCAGGGCACGAACGGCAGCGGACGCCAATCGGGCAGCGCCATGCGCATGATGTAGGCGCAGCTGAACAGAAAGAACAGCATGCCCACCACGCCCATGAAAACCCACAGGCCGGTGAGCCGGTTGGCCTGGCCGGCATCGACCTGGCTCGGCACCAGATAAAGCGAGCTACTCATGACGACCTCCTCGTTTTTGTCCCGTTTCATCCGGCGGCTGGTTCTGCGGCAGGTAATCGCTGTCGCCGTCCTGGACGCCGTACTCGTACGCGCCGCGATAGACGACAGGGGCTTCCTCTCCCCAGTTGCCGTGCCCCGGCGGCGTGTGCGGCGTGAACCATTCCAGGCTGGCCGCGCGCCACGGATTGCCGCCTGCCATCTGGCCGCGGAAGGTGCTCCAGGCCAGGTTGAACAGGAACATCAGTTGCATCGCGCCGACGAACAGCGCCACGATGGTGATGAATTCGTTCAGCGTATGCGCCGACTCGGGTATGAAGGCATAGTTCTCATACGCGTAGTAACGGCGCGGCATGCCCAGCAATCCGAGATAGTGCATGGGGAAGAAAATCAGATAGGCGCCGATGAACGTTACCCAGAAATGCAGCTTGCCCAGCAGCGGGTCGTACATGCGCCCGCTGACCTTGGGGAACCAGTGATAGATGCCGCCGAACACCGCCAGCACCGGCGACACGCCCATCACCATATGAAAATGCGCCACCACGAAATACGTGTTGGACAAGGGAATATCGACGCTGACGTTCCCCAGGAACAGCCCGGTCAACCCGCCGATGACAAAGGTGCTGATGAAGCCGACCGCAAACAGCATCGGCACGGTCAGGTGTATGTCGCCGCGCCACAGCGTCAGCGTCCAGTTGTAGACCTTGAGCGCGGTCGGCACGGCGATGATCAGCGTCGTCGTCGCGAAGAAGAAGCCGAAGTACGGATGCATGCCGCTCACATACATATGGTGCGCCCACACCACAAAACTCAAGCCGCCGATGACGACGATGGCCCACACCATCATCTTGTAGCCGAAGATGCATTTGCGCGCATGCACGCTGATCAGGTCGGAGATGATGCCGAACGCCGGCAGGGCCACGATGTACACCTCGGGGTGGCCGAAGAACCAGAACAGGTGCTGGAACAGCAGCGGGCTGCCGCCCTGGTGCGGCAAGTGCTGTCCCATCGAGACGATGGCCGGCATGAAGAAGCTGGTGCCCAGCGTCTTATCGAACAGCATCATGACGCCGCTGACGAACAGCGCCGGAAACGCAAGCAGCGCCAGGATGGTGGCGACGAAGATGCCCCACACCGTCAGCGGCACGCGCATCAGTGTCATGCCGCGCGTGCGCGCCTGCAGCACGGTGGTCACATAGTTCAGCCCGCCCATCGTGGCGGCGGCGATGAACACCAGCAGCGACACCAGCATGACGATGATGCCCCATTCCACGCCCGGCGTGCCCGGCAGGATCGCCTGCGGTGGATACAGCGTCCAGCCGGCGCCGGTCGGCCCGCCCGGCACGAAGAAGCTGCCGAGCAGTATCAGCACCGCCAGCAGGTAGAACCAGTAGCTCAGCATGTTCAGGAACGGGAACACCATGTCGCGCGCGCCCACCATCAGCGGAATCAGGTAATTGCCGAAGCCTCCGAGGAACAAGGCCGTCAGCAGGTAGACCACCATGATCATGCCGTGCATGGTGATGTACTGGTAGTAGACGCTGGCGTCGATAAAGCTGAACTTGCCCGGGAAGCCCAGCTGCAAGCGCATCAGGTCGGACAACACCAGCCCCACCAGGCCGATGAAGATCGCCGTGATCGAGTACTGGATGGCGATCACCTTGTGGTCCTGGCTCCATACATAGCGGGTCCAGAAACTCTGCCCATGCGCGCTGCCGTAACTCATGCTGTCCTCCGCTCACTGCCTGACGGTCTTGATGTAGTCGACCAGCGCCGCCAGGTCCGCCGGGCTGAGCTGCTGCTCCGGCATGATGGGCGGAAAGCCCTTGACGATATGCGCGTTGGGCTTGCTGATCGATTCCCGCAGATAGGCGTCGTCCACCTTGATGGTCGCGCCGTCGGTCATGGTTTCGCTCTTGCCGTACAACCCCTTCCAGGTCGGACCGGCGCTGGCGCTGCCGTCAACGCTGTGGCAGGCCACGCAGCCGTGCGACTGCGCCAGCAAGCGCCCCTGCTTGCCGGGCTCGGGCGGTGCGGCCAGCGTCGCGGCAAAGGTCGGCTGCGCCGCCAGCCAGCGCGCGTAATCGGCCGGCTCATCCACCACCACATAGCTGCGCATATTGAAATGGCCGATGCCGCACAATTGCGCGCACATCACCTCGTAGCGGCCGGCGGCGTTGGGCGTGAACCAGAATGAAGTCACCATGCCCGGCACCATGTTCATGCGTGTGCGGAACTGCGGCACATAAAAATCGTGCAGCACATCCTGCGCGCGCAACATGACCCGCACCGGCCGGTGCACCGGCACATGGATCTCCTGCCCTTCCACCAGCAGATCGTCCTGTCCGCTGGGATCGTTCGGATTCAGGCCGAAACGGTTGACGTTGCCGATGAAGCGCACATCGGTGCTGCCCAGCTTGCCGTCCTTGCCGGGCAAGCGGTAATGCCACTGCCACTGCTGGCCCAGCACCTCGAACACCATGGCGTCGGCGGGTGGAGTGATCAGCTTGGCGTACACCGACAGCCCCGGCGCCAGCATGGCGATGATGCCGATGCTGGTGGCGATGACCAGCGACCACTCCAGCTTGCTGCTGCCGTGTTCGGCTGCGGCGCGCACGCCCTCCTGGTGGCGGAACGTGACCAGCACATAGGCGATGAACAGATTGATGACGACGAACGCCACGCCGGTGATGACAAAGGTCAGCAGCAAGGCGTCATCCATCTGCTGCCAGTTGGATGCGATGGGCGTGAGCCACCATGGACTCATGTAATGAAATTCCAGGGCGCCAACAACGATCAGTATCAATACGAGTGCTAACACCATGGCTGGTCCGGGAGCTAACGCGGTCGGCTCGGTCTCTCAAGCTTCAGATAAATGAAGGCTGCGGCCATCCCGAAGATGACATGAGCGATGGCCGTCTGCCACCCTCGCAGCGCTACGAACCATGTATAGACACCGGTCATGCCATAAAAGTTCAGCACATACAGCAGCAGGCCGAACAGCGCGCCGGCCGCCAGCGCCATGCCGCTGCTCGAGTCAAGCCGGAACGGCGCCATGACCGCCGCCAGCAGGATGCCGAACACCACGCCCAGCGCGTAGTGCACCAGCAGCGCCGCGACCAGCACGCCCAGGCTGTAGCCGGTGACTTGCGTCACCTCCCAGCCCATGGCCATCGCCGCGATCATGCGCGTCGCCATCCAGGGATCGTTGTTGGTGAAGAAGGCGGCCCACGCCAGTTCCAGCAGCATCAGCACGCCGCCGGCGCCGAAGCCCGCCACCGCGGCGGCGGCCCAGTCCGGCAGGCGCGCCTGCCATTGATGTGATTGCAGATGCAGTTCCATAGTCCTCTCCCGAAGTTGCCTGTGCGGCCTTCAAGTCTAGGAGAATTTTTCGGAACCTGCCAATGAGCACGTACAGAAAACGACTCAGCAGTGGTGCGCGCGGCCTAGCGTTTTCTCAGCAGCTGGCGCAGCCAGACAAACAGCGCGCCGCACGCGCCGGCGCAGATGGTGGCGCCGGCCAGCAGCGCGGCCGGCTGGCGCAGGCCCAGCAGATCGGCGGTGTAGGCCAGCGCCACCGCCAGTATCAGCTGCGCCGGATACAGGTAGCGCAGCTGGCGGAACGCGCCGGCATCGCCGCGCCGCCAACAGCGCAGCGCGACCATGAAGGCCGGTCCCCACAGGACGCCGAGGAATGCCAGCGTCGCCACCAGGATCAGCAGGATCCTCATGCGGGACGCTGCGCGCGCACCTTGGTCAGCAGCTTGGTGGTCGAGCGGTCATGCTCGAAGTCGATGGCGATGGCCTGGCCGCCGTAGGCCAGCACGGCCTTGCCTTCCGGGATCGCATCCATCTGATAGTCGCCGCCCTTGGCGTAGATTTCCGGGCGCGCCTGCCGCACCACTTCCAGCGCCGTGTCCTCGTCGAAGTCCACTACCAGGCTGACCGACTCCAGCGCGGCCAGCACCGCCATGCGGTCGGCGCACTGGTTCAGCGGGCGGTCGTCGCCCTTGCCCAGCCGCTTGACGGACGCATCCGTATTGGCCGCCACCACCAGCGAGGCGCCCAGCGCGCGCGCCTGCGCCAGATACGTCACGTGGCCGCGGTGCAGGATGTCGAACACGCCGTTGGTCAGCACCACCGGCTTGGGCAGCGCGGCCACGCGGGCGGCCAGTTGTTCACGGGTGCAAATCTTGTCTTCAAATTGAGGCATGGCGTCTTTTCAGTTTATTTGGGTTCTTCATCTTCCGGTTCCTCCTCGATCTGCATGCTGAGCGAGTCGGAAGCGGACGCGCCGGTATCGCCGGGCTCGCGGCGGTCGCCGCGCAGCTTGATCTGCAGGCGCAGGCCGTTGGCCGAATCGGCATTGCGGATCGCTTCTTCGTAAGCGATGTAGCCCTTATTATAAAGTTCGTACAGCGCCTGGTCGAAGGTGCACATGCCCAGCTCGCGCGACTTGTGCATGATTTCCTTGATCGCCTGGAAGTTGCCCTTGAAGATCATCTCGGCGATCGTCGGCGTGTTGAGCAGGATTTCGATGGCGGCCTTGCGGCCCTTGCCGTCCTCGGTGCGCACCAGCCGCTGCGAGACGATGGCGCGCAGGTTGGACGACAGGTCCATCAACAGCTGGTTGCGCCGCTCTTCCGGGAAGAAGTTGATGATGCGGTCCATGGTCTGGTTGGAGTTGTTCGCGTGCAGCGTGCCCAGGCACAGGTGGCCGGTCTCGGCGAACGCGATCGCGTGCTCCATGGTCTCGGTATCGCGGATCTCGCCGATCAGGATCACGTCCGGCGCCTGGCGCAGCGTGTTCTTCAGCGCGTTGTGCCACGACAGCGTATCGACGCCCACCTCGCGGTGCGTGATCAGGCAGCCCTTGTTCTTGTGCACGTACTCGACCGGATCCTCGACCGTGATGATGTGGCCGGCCGAATTGGCGTTGCGGTAGTCGATCATCGCCGCCAGCGTGGTCGACTTGCCCGAGCCCGTGCCGCCCACCACCAGCACCAGCCCGCGCTTGGTCATGATGACGTCCTTCAGCACTTCGGGCAGGTCCAGCTTTTCAAAATTCGGTATTTCGGAGGCAATGGTCCGTATCACCATCGCCACATTCTGCTGCTGCACGAAGACGTTGACGCGGAAGCGGCACACCTCCGGCAGGGAGATGGCAAAATTGCATTCCAGCTCGGCCTCGAACTCGCGCTTCTGCTTGTCGTTCATGATCGACAGCGCCAGCGCGCGCGTCACGCTGCCGGTCAGCTTCTGCTGGCTCAGCGGCTTCATCGCGCCCTGCGACTTCATACTGGGTGGGAAATCGGCGGAAATGAACAGATCCGAGCCGCCCGTGTGGTGCATCACCTTCAGCAGCTTGTGCAGATAGGCTTGCGCTTCTTCAGGACCAAATGTGGAGGACATACACGCCTTTCGCTGGTTACGGTGCATTATATCTACAGCATTCCGCTACAATAGCGCATCTTGGCGTTCATTTATTGCATACCAGCATCGCCTGTGTTCAAATACATTCATGACACTGACCGAACTGAAATACATCGTCGCCGTTGCTAGAGCGAAACACTTCGGACATGCGGCCGAGGCCTGTTACGTCGCCCAGCCGACGCTGTCGGTCGCCATCAAGAAACTCGAAGACGAGCTCGGCGTGGTCCTGTTTGAACGGGGCGGCGCGGAAATCTCGGTCACCCCGCTGGGCGCGCAAATCGTCGCCCAGGCCGAGCGCGTGCTGGAACAGACCGCCGCCATCAAGGAACTCGCCAAACAAAACAAGGATCCGCTGGCCGGCCCGTTGCGCCTGGGCGTGATCTACACCATCGGCCCCTACCTGCTGCCGCCGCTGGTCAAGGGCATGATCGCCACCGTGCCGCAGATGCCGCTGATCCTGCAGGAAAACTTCACGGTACGCCTGCTGGAGATGCTGCGCCAGGGCGAGCTCGACGCCGCCATCATGGCGCTGCCGTTGCCGGAACACGGTATGGCCATGCAAGTGTTGTATGACGAACCGTTCGTGGTCGCCATGCCGGCCCAGCACCCGTGGACCAAGCGCCAGAGCATTCCCGCCGACGACCTCAAGACCGAAAACATGCTGTTGCTGGGCAACGGCCATTGCTTCCGCGACCAGGTGCTGGAAGTCTGTCCTGAAATGGCGCGCTTCTCGGCGCCGGGCAACGGCATGCAGCGCACCTTCGAAGGTTCGTCGCTGGAAACCATCCGCCACATGGTCGCCAGCGGCATCGGCCTGACCGTGCTGCCGCGCGCCTCGGTGCCGGACATGGACGCCAAGGAAGGCATGCTGCAGTTCCGCCAGTTCGACGCGCCGGTGCCGTCGCGCCGCGTGGTCATCGTGTGGCGTAAAAGCTTCACCCGCAAGGCCGCCATCGACGCGGTGTGCGAAGTCGTCGCATCCTGCAACCTGCCCGGCATCACCACCCTCTGCGCCACCGACGCATGATCGTCGCAGGATTTGCGATAATCCCCCTCTTTCCCTACACGCGACACTATCCATGAACAAGCTGGAGCTCTATTTTCGCCTGGTCAGGCTGGACAAACCTATCGGCACGCTGCTGCTGCTGTGGCCGACGCTGTATGCGCTGTGGCTGGCCTCCAGCGGCAAGCCGGACTGGACGCTGGTGGGCATCTTCGCGCTCGGCACGCTGCTGATGCGCTCGGCCGGCTGCGCGATGAACGACTACGCCGACCAGGATATCGACAAGTTCGTCAAGCGCACCGCGCAGCGGCCCATCACCAGCGGCCGCGTCAGCGGCAAGGAAGCGCTGGCGATCGCCGCGCTGCTGGCCATCGTCTCGTTCTGCCTGATCCTGCCGCTGAACGCGCTGACCAGGCAGCTGTCGGTCGCGGCCGTCATCATCGCCGGCACCTATCCCTACTTCAAGCGCTTCTTCGCGATTCCGCAAGCTTACCTGGGCATCGCCTTCGGCTTCGGCATCCCGATGGCGTTCGCGGCGGTGCAGGACACGGTGCCGCCGGTGGCCTGGATGCTGTTGATCGGCAACGTCTTCTGGGCCGTGGCCTATGACACCGAATACGCGATGGTCGACCGCGACGACGACCTGAAGATCGGCATCCAGACCTCGGCCATCACCTTCGGCCGCTACGACGTGGCGGCGGTGATGACCTGCTACGCGGTGCACCTGGCGCTGCTGCTGGCCTGCGGCCTGCGGATGGGCATGGGCGCGTGGTTCGTCGGCGGCCTGGCGGTGGCGGCCGGCATCGCCGTCTACCACTACACGCTGATACGCGGACGCGAGCGCGACGCCTGCTTCTACGCCTTCCGCCACAACAACTGGCTGGGCGCGGCGGTATTTGCCGGCGTCGCGCTGGACTACGCGCTGCGCTAACGAACCTTGAGTGCGCGCAAAGCGGGGGCATAATCACTGTCTACACTGACTATCCCCCTACAACCCGCGACTCAGACGAGGTCATCATGGATCAAACCCAACAGAACGGCAAAGCCGACATCACCGGCAGCCAGGCCGCCAGCAGCGCCGCGCGCGACAAGCTGATGGATGAATTAAAGAACGCCATCGGCGAAGCGGAAACCTGGCTCAAGGACGCCGCCTCGCAGGAAAGCATCGTTCCCTCCGAAACCCGGGCCCGCTTCGACGACACGCTGCGCACCGCCAAGAGCGACCTGCGCAAGCTGGAAGACAGCGCCATCGCGCGCGGCCGCAGCGCCGCCAAAAGCGCCGACGCCTACGTCCACGACAACCCATGGAAATCCGTCAGCCTGGGCGCCGCGCTGGGCGTCATCCTCGGCATGCTGATCACCCGAAAATAACTCGCGCCGAAAGCCGCTGAACTCAAGCGGATCCCGCGCCGACCAGGGCGGCCGTACCGCGCTTGAGCCCCTCGGCGACGGCATCGATGCCGCATGCTGGCCGGCCCAGTACCCAGCACTCCAACAGCGCAAGCTGGGTCTCCGCCACCTGTTTCGCAATCACTTCCACCGGCAGCAGCCCCGCACTTACCGGCATGCGCGACAGACGCAGCGCGATCAGGCCCGCCAGCGTTTGTCCCAGCAGGGGTCTGACCGGCCAGCCAAGCAACACCCTGCCGACATGCTGATTCTCACGAAAATGCCGCAACAAGGCGGGAATCCGCTCCGTGCCAGCGCCAGGCTCAACCAGATCGGCCAGCACGCTAAAGGGCTTGCGGATGCTTGCCACAAGAAGGTCGTGCTTGGTCCGATAGTGTTCGTAGAAGGTTGAACGGCCAACGTTTGCTAGATCCGCAACCCGGCCGATTGTCAGCGCCTCATATCCTTGCTCAAGCAACAGCGTGACAAACGCCGCATGCAATGCGGACCGCGTTTTCAGCTGTCGACGATCCAGGTCTTGCTCGTTCATATGATCTCTCTGCCGGACAGTAAGGTGGTTTTGTCCGTTAACGGATGAAGCAGGATAAGCCTCTGCCAAGTGTTGCAGCGCAACTGATATTAATGTGGCTCTGTTAAAAAAGTAAAGGACTCACATGGATCTGCCTGCCAACTCGTCATTCATCTCATGCCGCCGCCGCGCCGCGCTAGCGATCGCAAGCACCACCGCACTTGCGCTAGCGGCCTTGTCGCATCATCCGGTAACCGGCCGCGCAGCGTCGGTCCAGGAAACGCTGGCCCAGATCGTCGCGCTGCAGCGCATGGACGGCATCGTTCATGGCGCGCTCATCGTCATGCTGGCCATGCTGGCTGCGGGCTTCGTCGTGTTCTCCGTGCTGTTGGGAAGCCGTCGCCCCACCGTGTTGCTGGCACTGACCGCGTACGGACTGGGTTGCTGCGCGATGGTGGCGGCCATGTTGCTCGACGGCTTCGTGGTGCCACAACTGGCGCGGCAATTCCTCGCGCCTCCGGCGGCGGACGCCGAGCTAGCGCGCACCGTCCTGCGCGCTGTCGGCATCACCATTCAAGTGCTGACCAAGGCCGGATTCTTGTCGATGTGCGCAGCGTTGACGGCTTGGTCGCATGCCTTGTGGACAGGCGCGAAGGTTTCGCGCCGGCCGCGCTGGTGCGCGGCAATCGGCATCGCCGCCGGATTACTGCCGTCGATATACCTCCTGATTGCCGACGTCCGGTTGACGCCCGCCAGCCTTACCGCGATTTTCGGCGTGCATGCGGTCTGGAACTTTGCGGCAGCCATGGTGCTATATGAGCCGCCCACCGACACGGCTCAGTTCGTGTCCAGTTGCCGGACCTGACCCCGGAGTACGCGCTTGACCGCGGTGGCGGACCGGTAGGCTGTCGGCGTCGTGCCGAGCAGTTGGCCGAAGGCGCGGCGCAGCGTGACTTCGTTGCGGAAGCCCGATTGCTGCGCCACCTCGAGGATCGACATGCCCGGTTGCGCCAGCAGGTCCTTGGCGTACTCGGCGCGGCAGCGCGCGATGTAGCTGTGCGGCGCCATGCCCACCGCCTGCTGGAAACGCCGCGAGAAATTCCGCAGGCTCATCGCCGAGCGGCGCGCCGCCTCCTCCACCGATATCTCTTGCTTGAAGTGGCGCTCGATGAACTCCTGCGCCTGCTTGATGCGCTGGTCGGCGTGCTGCTTGTGCGGCGCGTTCTTCATCGCCATGCGCTCGTAGGTCGGATGCTGGACCGAATTCGTGTAGCGCGAGAACTTGCGCGCCGCGCCGTCGCCGACGAACTGCCCGACCAGGTAGGCGCACGCGTCCATGCAGGGATTGATCGAGGCCGCGCTGATGATGCGGCCGTCGATCACCAGCGGCGTCTCCGGCGTGAAGCGGATCTGCGGATAGTGCCGCGCGAAGACGCGCTGGTCCGATGGATTGCCGGTGACCTCGTGGCCGTCGAGCAGGCCGGTTTCGGCCAGCACCCGCACGCCGCTGGCCATGCACAGCAAGGTGGCGCCGTTGTCGTAGGCGTCGATCAGCCAGCGCCGCAAACGCGGCGGGATCGGCTTGCGCTCTTCGTCGGCAAAGAAGAAAGCCGGCACCACGACGATCTGCGGCAGCGCGGCATCGGCCAGCGTGGCTTCCGGCACCAGCGCCGGGCCGGTGAAGCTGCGCACCGCACCCTTGCCGCGCGCCGTCAGCCGCACCTGGAACAAGGCCGACGCCGACAGGTCGGCATTGCGCGCATGCAGCGTGCCGGCGATGGCGAACGCCTCCTTGACCAGCATCGCCAGCCCGGCCCAGCAGTTGTCATCGATATACACGGCGACTGTCATCATGTGGCCGATACTAACAGTATTATTGGCCGAAATTCGACGTTATAAAACAACAAGCCAAAGATATACTCAATCTTGCCAAGCACTCTACAGAATATAAAAATGAGGGGACAGTACATGTACAAGGCAATGAAAGTAGTTGCAGTTTGCTGCACCATCGGCGTCCTGCTGGGCGCCTGCGGCAAGACCGAGGCGCCCGTCTCGGCGGAAAAAGCCGGCGCCGACGCGGCGTTCCAGAAGAAGCTGCAGGAGCAGCTGCTGGACGCCAAGCCCGGCACCGTGGTCGAGATCCCGGCCGGCACTTACCACCTGACCTCCGGCCTGACCTTGCGCGGCGACGGCGTGACCATCCGCGGCGCCGGCATGGAGCAGACCGTGCTGTCGTTCAAGGGCCAGGTCGCCGGGCCGGAAGGCATGCTGGTCTACGGTAACAACTTCACCATCGAAGGCCTGACCATCGAGGATTCCAAGGGCGACGGCCTGAAGATCAACGACGGCGACAACATCACCATCCGCAAGGTCAAGGTGCAGTGGACCGGCGGTTCCAAGGTCAGCAACGGCGCCTACGGCATCTACCCGGTCAAGACCAAGAACGTGCTGATCGAGGATTGCGTGGCGATCGCCGCCTCCGACGCCGGCATCTACGTCGGCCAGTCCAACGGCGTCGTGGTGCGCCGCTCGCGCGCCGAGGCCAACGTGGCCGGCATCGAGATCGAGAACACCATCAACGCCGACGTCTACGACAACGTCGCCACCAACAATACCGGCGGCATCCTGGTGTTCAACATGCCCAACCTGTCGCAGCCGGGGCACAGCACCCGCGTGTACCAGAACAAGGTCGAGAAGAACAACCTCGGCAATTTCGCCGCCAAGGGCACGGCGGTGGCCAGCGTGCCGGCCGGCTCGGGCATCGTCATCAACTCCAACTCCAAGGTGGAGATCTTCGACAACGACGTCACCGACAACCAGACCGCCAACGTCATCATCTCCAGCTACCACTCGACCGGCTACTTCACGGAAAAAGGCGTGGCCGCCAACTACGATCCGTATCCGAAGGCGATCTACGTCTACGGCAACCGCTTCAAGGGCGGCGGTGATTCGCCCGACGGCCTGGACCTGAAGGCGCTGAAGATCGCCATGTACGGCCTGAGCGGCCACCTGCCGGACGTGCTGTGGGATGGTTACATCGACACCAGGCTGCTGGTCAAGGGCCAGTTGCCGGCCGACCAGCGCATCTGCATCCAGGACGGCGTCGACGTGCTCAACGCCGACGGCCCGAACAAGTACAAGAACCCAAGCAAGGATACCGCGCAGTTCCGCTGCGAGCTGGCCAAGCTGCCGCCCGTGACGATCACCCAGCTCGCCGCGCAATCCTGAACTTGAACTTGTTAATAAGGTCGTCCCGACAATGATGTCTGCATTCGCTTACCGCCCGCTGCGGGCGGCGGCCGTGGTTGCGTGCGTGCTCGCCCTGGCGGCGTGCACGCAGCGCCCGGCCCCAGTTACGTTTATCGCCGAAGGCAATCCCGAAAAACTCAGCGACTGGCATTTGATGGCCGTCTCCGGCGGCCGCCTCAATCTCAACAAGGAGGTCGTGCCCTACGACCTGAACACGCCGCTGTTCACCGACTACGCGCAGAAACTGCGCACCATCTGGATGCCCAAGGGCCAGAGCGCCGTCTACAACGGCGAGACCGCGTTCGATTTCCCGGTCGGCACCATCATCAGCAAGACCTTCTACTTCCCCAAGGCGGCCGGCACCGACCGCGCGGTGCTGGCCACCTACGACAGCAGCAAGAACGGCGGCGACAAGCTCGACCTGGCCACCGTGCGCCTGGTCGAAACCCGCCTGCTGGTGCGCCGCGCCGACGGCTGGATCGCCCTGCCCTATGTGTGGAATGCCGACCAGACCGAGGCTGTGCTGTCGCGCACCGGCGACCAGGTGCCGCTGAAGGTGATCCATGAGGACAAGACCAGCAAGGCGCTGACCTATGTGGTGCCGAACGTGAACCAATGCGCCTCGTGCCACGTGGCCGATGTGAAGTCGCGCAAGTTCGAGCCGATCGGGCCGAAGGCGCGCCATATGAACCGCAGCTATGCCTATGACGGCGTCAGCGTCAACCAGCTCGACTACCTGGCGCGCATCGGCTACCTGAGCGGCGTGCCGGCCAACGCGGCGGCGGCCGCGCCCCGCAACGCCGACTGGCGCGACAAGTCGCAGACGCTGGATGCGCGCGCCCGCGCCTACCTGGACATCAACTGCGCCCACTGCCACAACGACAAGGGCGCGGCCAACACCACCGCGCTGCACCTGAACATCGGCGCGCCGGCCGACCTGCACCTGGGCCTGTGCAAGCCGCCGGTGGCGGCGGGCGCCGGCACCGGCGGGCACGGCTACGGCATCGCGCCGGGCAAGCCGGAGCAGTCGATCATGGTCTACCGTTTGAATTCCGCCGAACCGGGCGTGATGATGCCGGAACTGGGACGCGGATCGGTCCACAAGGAGGGCGTGGCCCTGATCCGCCAATGGATCGCAGCGATGAAGCAAGGCTGCAACAACGCCGACGTTGCGCCGGCCGGCGCCTAGTCCTTAATCGGCGGCGCCCAGCTCGTCGCCCATTTCCTTGCCGCGCTGGGCGGCGGCGTGCACCGCCTTGACGATGGCGGCCTTGACGCCGCTGCCTTCCATGCTGGTCAGCGCGGCGTACGTGGTGCCGCCCTTGGACGTGACGCGCTCGCGCAGCAGCGACACCGGCTCGGTCGAACGGGTCGCCAGTTGCGCCGCGCCGTTGAAGGTCGCCAGCGCCAGCTGCGTGCCCTGCTCCGCGCTCAGGCCCAGCTCGGCGGCGGCCTGCTGCATCGCCTCGATGAAATAGAACACATAGGCCGGGCCGCTGCCCGACAAGCCGGTCACCGCGTCGATCTTCGATTCGTCGTCCAGCCACACGGTGGCGCCGACCGCGCGCAGGATGTCGTCGGCGAAAGTCCGCTGCTGCTCATTGACGCCGGCCATCGCCACCATGCCGGTGATGCCCATGCCGATCAGCGCCGGCGTGTTCGGCATGCAGCGCACGATGGCGCCATAGCCGCCCAGCCAGCGCGACAGGTCCGCGCTGCGGATGCCGGCCGCGATCGAGACGATCAGCGGCTGCTTCAGCTTGTTCACGAAGGGCAGCAATTGCGCCGTCACTTCGCGCATGCTTTGCGGCTTGACCGCCAGCACGATCACCTCGGCGCCGGACACGCCGGCGTCGATCGCGCCGGCCGTGGTCACGCCGTACTGGGTGCGCAGGCGCGCCAGCGCGTCGGCGTTGGGATCGACCACGTGGATGTCGGCCGCCTGCGTCAGCTTGTTGGCCAGTCCCGCGATCAGGGCGGCGGCCATGTTGCCGCCTCCGATAAATGCAATCTTCATGGTGTCTTCTTCAGGAATAGTGTCGTGATCCAAAAATAGCGCTGCCGACGCGCACGATGGTGGCGCCTTCGACGACCGCCGCGCGCAGGTCGGCCGACATGCCCATCGACAGCGTATCGAGCGCCAGGCCGCCGGCGCGCAGTTGCTCGTACAAAGCCCGCAGCCGGGCGAAGGCCGCGCGCTGCTGCTCGAATTCCACGGCCGGCTCGGGGATCGCCATCAGGCCGCGCAAGGTCAGGTTGGGCAGCGCCGCGACCTTGTGGGCCAGTGCCGCCAATTCCTCCGCGGCGACGCCGCTCTTGCTGGCCTCGCCGCTGATATTCACCTGCAGACAAATCTGCAGCGGCGCCATGCCGGCCGGCCGCTGTTCGGACAGCCGCTGCGCGATCTTCTCGCGCTCGACCGTGTGCACCCAGGCGAAGTGCTCGGCGATGGGACGGGTCTTGTTGCTCTGGATGGGGCCGATGAAATGCCAGGCCAGCGCCGGCGCGCCCAGTTCCTGCAGGCTGCGGATCTTGTCCAAGCCCTCCTGCAGATAGTTCTCGCCGAAGGCCCGCTGGCCCGCCTGGACCGCCTCCAGCACCGCCTCCGGCCCGAAGGTCTTGGACACGGCCAGCAACTGCACCGACTGTGGCGGACGGCCCGATTCTTGGGCTGCGGCAACAATTGTCGCGGTGATTGCTTGCAAGTTCTGGGGGATCAGGGACATAATCATCGAGTTAAAAAGCGTTAAAAACAGCGGTAAAGCGCCACCAACCAACGTCTGGGCACAGGGATTATAAATGGACATCTCCGAACTTCTCGCATTCTCCGTCAAGAACAAGGCTTCGGACCTGCACCTGTCGGCCGGACTGCCGCCGATGATACGGGTGCACGGCGACGTGCGCCGCATCAACCTGCCGCCGCTGGAGCACAAGGACGTGCACGGCATGATTTATGACATCATGAACGACGGCCAGCGCAAAGCCTACGAGGAAATGCTGGAGTGCGACTTTTCGTTCGCGATTCCGGGCCTGGCGCGCTTCCGCGTCAACGCCTTCAACCAGGAGCGCGGAGCCTCGGCGGTGCTGCGGACGATTCCCTCCAAGATCCTCAGCCTGGAGGACTTGAACGCGCCCAAGATCTTCGCCGAATTCGCGCTCAAGCCGCGCGGCCTGGTGCTGGTGACGGGGCCGACCGGCTCCGGCAAATCGACCACCCTGGCGGCGATGGTCAACCACCTCAATGAAAACGAATATGGCCACATCCTGACGATCGAAGACCCGATCGAGTTTGTGCACGAATCGAAGAAATGCCTGATCAACCAGCGCGAAGTGGGGCCGCACACGCTGTCGTTCAACAACGCGCTGCGCTCGGCGCTGCGGGAAGATCCGGACTGCATCCTGGTCGGCGAGCTGCGCGACCTGGAAACCATCCGCCTGGCCTTGTCGGCGGCGGAGACGGGCCACCTGGTGTTCGGCACCTTGCACACCTCGTCGGCCGCCAAGACCATCGACCGTATCGTCGACGTCTTCCCGGCCGACGAAAAGGAAATGGTGCGGGCGATGCTGTCCGAATCCTTGCAGGCGGTGATCTCGCAGACGCTGCTGAAGACCAAGGACGGCGCCGGCCGCGTGGCCGCGCACGAGATCATGGTCGCCACGCCGGCGATCCGCAACCTGATCCGCGAAGCCAAGATCGCGCAGATGTACTCGGCGATCCAGACCGGCAGCAATGTCGGCATGCAGACCCTGGACCAGAACCTGACGGACCTGGTGCGCCGCAACGTCATCAGCAGCGCCGCCGCCCGCAACGCCGCCAAGACGCCCGACAACTTCCCCGGCTAAACTGCGGCCACCGCTCTTTGAAAGGACACATCATGGAACGCGACCAGGCATCCAAATTCATGTTCGACCTGCTGCGGCTGATGACCGCGAAAAAAGGGTCGGACTTGTTCATCACCGCCGGCTTCCCGCCGGCGATCAAGATCGACGGCAAGATGACGCCGGTGTCGGCGCAGGTCCTGACGTCCGCCCATACCACCGACCTGGCCCGTTCCATCATGAACGATAAGCAGACCGCCGGCTTCGAGCTGACCAAGGAGGCCAACTTCGCCATCAGTCCCGGCGACCTGGGCCGCTTCCGGGTGTCGGCGTTTGTGCAGATGAGTTCGGTCGGCATGGTGTTGCGGACCATCACCAGCGAGATCCCGAAACTGGAAGACCTCGGCCTGCCCGAGGTGCTCAAGGATGTGGTGATGTCCAAGCGCGGACTGGTGATCATGGTCGGCGCCACCGGCTCCGGCAAGTCGACCACCTTGGCCGCCATGGTCGGCTACCGCAACGAAAACAGCTACGGCCACATCATCACCATCGAGGACCCGGTCGAGTACGTCCACCCGCACAAGAACTGCATCGTCACCCAGCGCGAGGTCGGCGTCGACACCGACGACTGGGAAGTGGCGCTGAAGAACACGCTGCGCCAGGCGCCGGACGTGATCCAGATCGGCGAGATCCGCGACCGCCAGACCATGGACCACGCGATCGCCTTCGCCGAGACCGGCCACCTGTGCCTGGCCACCTTGCACGCCAACAGCGCCAACCAGGCGCTGGACCGCATCATCAACTTCTTCCCCGAGGAGCGCCGCCAGCAGTTGCTGATGGACTTGTCGCTGAACCTGAAGGGCATGGTCTCGCAGCGCCTGATTCCGAAGAAGGAATCCAAGGGCCGCGCGGTGGCGATCGAGATCCTGCTCAATTCGCCGCTGATCTCGGACCTGATCTTCAAGGGCCAGGTGCACGAGATCAAGGAGCTGATGAAGAAATCGCGCGAGCTGGGCATGCAGACTTTCGACCAGTCGCTGTTCGATCTGCACGAAGCGGATATGATTACCTACGAGGACGCGCTGCGCAACGCCGACTCCGTCAACGACCTGCGGCTGGCCATCAAGCTCGAAGGCAAAGCCGCCAAGAACCGGGATCTCTCGGCCGGAACCGAACATTTGGGTATCGTCTAATGGAAAATACTATCTTCGACCTCAGCGCCGACAGCCTGTCGGGCCAGCCCGTCAACCTGAGCCGGTACAAGGGCCAGGTCCTGCTGATCGTCAACACGGCCAGCAAATGCGGCTTCACGCCCCAGTACCAGGGGCTGGAAGCGGTCTACGAGCAGTTCAAGGACAAGGGCGCGGTGGTGCTCGGCTTTCCCTGCAACCAGTTCGGCGGCCAGGAGCCGGGCGAGGCCGGGGAGATCGGCGCCTTCTGCGAAAAGAACTACGGCGTGACCTTCCCATTGTTCGCCAAAGTCGACGTCAACGGCGACAACGCCCATCCGTTGTTTAAAAAACTCAAAAAAGACGCGCCCGGCATCCTCGGGACCGAGGGCATCAAGTGGAACTTCACCAAGTTCCTGATCCGCAAGGACGGCACGGTTTACAACCGCTACGCCCCTGCCACCAAGCCTGAAGAGCTGATCGCCGACATCGAAAAGTTGTTGGCCGAGTAGAAAACTGTACAGGACAGCAGGTAAAGATGTGAAAACGTTTTCCAAAAAACGTGCTTTAGGTTAACTTTTCGGTAATAATGATCTCTGGTCATTTCCAACTCGTATCAGTCGCCTATGCCCTTGTTTGGAAAACTACTGTCGCCCTGGATGCGGATGGGAATGTATTCCCGTTTGTTCCTGCCCATCTTCGTGATCATCGCGGTGGTGGTCGGCGTGCGCTACAGTTTGCTGCTGCAGGCGGAGACCTCCTACGCCCAGGCCCGCTATCAAAAAGATGCCGCCGACCTGGGCATCCACCTGCACAAGTCCCTGCTGCCGGCGCTGGCCGCCCCCGACCGCGCCGCGCTCGACAACACCCTGTCCACCGCCCTGCTGCTCAACGCCGACCTGGCCTCGGCCCGGCTGGACTATGCGGGCGGCCACCTGGAAGCGCTGCGCACCACGCACGTCAAGTCCGACGCACCGGACTGGTTCCTCGATCTCGGCATGATGGCGCCGGTCCACCGCACTATTTACGTCGGCAACGCCAGCCTGGTGCTGGTGTTCGATCCCACGCTGCCGCTGGCCCAGGTGTGGCGCACCGTGCACCAGCAGGCGGTGATCTCGGCGCTCAACATCGCCATCATCTACACGCTGCTGGGCATCATCATCTTCGCCAACAAGCGCATGCTGAACCGCCTGACCGCGGCCACCAACCGCTTCCAGGGCGGCGACCACGGCGTGCGCCTGCCGGTGCGCGGCACGCTGGAGGCGCGCATGCTGGCCACCACCTTCAACAACATGGCGCAGCGCGTGCAGGCGCTGGTGCACAAGCTGCAACAGAGCCAGTCCCAGCTGAGCGCGCAGCTGGAGCGCACGCTGCAGGCGCAGCGGCAGCTGCAGGCCGAGAAGGACCGCATCGAAGTCACGCTGGCCTCGATCGGCGACGCCGTCATCACCACCGACCTGACCGGCAAGATCGACACCATCAACGAAGTCGCCCAGCAGCTGACCGGCTGGGCCGAATCGCGCGCGCGCGGCATGGAGCTGCACCAGGTGTTCGTGCTGGCGAATAACTTCGGCCAGCACTCGCTGCTCAAATCGATGACGGCGATCTATGCCGGCGGCGAAGTGATCAAGGTCGGCAACCAGAGCCTGCGCAACCGCATGGGCGACACCTGCACCGTGGAGTACACCGCCAACGCGATCCGCGCCGCGCACGGCGAGGTGCAAGGCTCGGTGCTGGTGTTCCGCGACGTCACCGAGCGCCGCCAGCTGATGCAGCAGATCTCTTGGCAGAGCAACCACGATATCCTGACCGGCCTGCCCAACCGCGCGGCGCTGGCGACCCGCTTCGAGCAGGAAGTGACGCGCGCGCGCGAGGAAGGCTATCTGCTGGCGGTGTGCCTGTTCGACCTCGATCATTTCCAGCACGTGAACCAGAGCCTGGGCCAGGCCATCGGCGACGAAATCCTCAAGCAGGCCGCCAGCCGCCTGCACGACTTCGCCGGCCAGCGCCACTACGTGGCGCGCCTGGGCGGCGACGAGTTCGTGCTGCTGCTGCCGGAGCTGAACGACCGCGGCGCCATCGAGAGCGCGATGGAACGCCTGATGGCGGCGCTGTCGCGCAACTACATCTGCGAAGGCGACGCGGTCAGCATGTCGGCCAGCGTCGGCATCGCGGTCTACACCGGCAACGACGTCAGCGCCGACAGCCTGCTGCGCCACGCCGACCAGGCGCTGTACCAGGCCAAGATCACGGGCCGCAACCGCTATCACTTCTTCGACGCCGACCTGGATGAACAGGTGCGCACCCACCACAACCGCCGCACCGAAGTGCGGGCCGCGCTGCGCGCCGGCGAGCTGCGGCTGTACTACCAGCCCAAGCTGGATATGCGCAGGGGCCGCATCATCGGCATGGAAGCGCTGCTGCGCTGGCAGCATCCGCAGCGCGGCGTGATCGGGCCGATGGAGTTCCTGCCGATCGTCGAGCACAGCGATGTGATCGTCGATATCGGCGAATGGGTGCTGCGCGAAGCGCTGCGCCAGCTGCAGTCGTGGCGCGCCGTCGATCCGCGCTGGGTCATCAGCGTCAACATCGCGGCGCGCCATTTCCAGCGGCCCGATTTCGTCGAGCGGCTGAAAACCATCCTGTCCGAATTCCCGGACGTGCCGCCGCACATGCTGGAGCTGGAGATCCTGGAATCGTCCGCGCTGAGCGACATCGGCCACGTGCGCAGCATCATGCTCGACTGCCAGGCGCTGGGCATCAGCTTCGCGCTGGACGATTTCGGCACCGGCTACTCGTCGATGTCCTACCTCAAGCGCCTGCCGGCCGACGTGCTGAAGATCGACCAAAGCTTCGTGCGCAACATGCTGGTGGACCGCGACGACCTGCACCTGGTCAGCGCGGTGATCGGCCTGGCCAGGTCCTTCGGCCTGGGCGTCATCGCCGAGGGTGTGGAGACCATCGAGCACGGCGCCATGCTGATGCGGCTGGGTTGCGACCTGGCGCAGGGCTACGGCATCGCGCGGCCGATGCCGGCCGACGACATCCTGTCATGGGTCGCCGGCTTCGACGCCGCGCCGATCTGGCAGGCCGCCGCCAAGCTGCCGCCCATCCTCAGCCTGCACGGCGAGCCGGCCGGCGGCACCTCGCAGATGCCCTTGTTCGTCCAGGGTTAGCTAGCCGATACGCCGTTCCCGCATGCGCCGCTCGCTGAGCGCGTCCGGCGCTTCCATCGTACCGCCCGCCGCCGTCACCGGCCCGCCCCACTTCTGCCGGCGTTTGACGTACCATTCGCGGACGATCTGGGCCGCCGTCTCGCGCGCGCCCAGCCCGAACGCCAGGCCCGCCGCCAGCGCCACCGCGCCGACCAGCGCCACGAACAGCGCATTGAGGAACACGGTCGCGATGCCGAGCTGGCTGATCGCCACGATCACGCCGAAGCCCATCACCAGCCAGGTGGCCACCTTGCCCAGCAGGTCGGCGTTGCGCAAGCCGCTTTCGGCGGCCGTGCCGCGCACCAGCCGGCCCAGCGAGTTGCCGGCCAGGCCAGCGATGACCAGGATCACCACCGCCACCACCACGTTCGGCAGCCACAGCAGCACCTGCCGCAGCACCTCCGACACCGCCGGCAGGCCCAGCGCATCGAACGCGACCACCAGCGCGATCAGCCGCACGAACCATTTGACCACGGCCCCAATCATGCCGACCGAATCCATTTGCATGCCCATGTTCTGGACGAAGCCGGCCAGGCCGGCGCGCTGCGCCAGGTCGTTGAATTTCACTGAACGCAGCAGCACCACGATGGCTTTCGCCAGCACCGCCGCGACCAGCCAGCCGACGATGATGATGACGGCAAATCCGATCAGTTTCGGGATCGCCTGGAACAGCAACGCCATGGCGCCGGCCAGCGATGTCATCAGGGCTGCGCCCCACTCGGTGATTTGGTTTTGCATGATTCCTCCAGTTGGTTAATCGCATGGAGGCAGGCCGCACCGGTGCCTCCCTTGCCTCCTATGTGGTAGGCAACGGGCGGCGGTCAAAGTTCCGTGTTTAGGCAGCGCCTTTGACGGGCGCCAAGTGATCCGGCCGGCCCAGCGCGCGGTCGATCAGTTCTATCCAATGCATCACCGGCGTCTGCGTGCCCGATTGCAGGTGCGCGGTGCAGCCGACGTTGGCCGAGACGATGGTGGTGGCGCCGGTCTCGGCCAGGTTCTCCAGCTTGCGGTCGCGCAGCTGCAGCGACAGCTCCGGCTGCAAGATCGAGTAGGTGCCCGCCGAGCCGCAGCACAGATGGCTGTCCGCGCACAGCACCACGTCGACGCCGACCGCGCGCAGCACGCCCTCCACCTTGCCCCGTATCTGCTGGCCATGCTGCAGCGTGCACGGCGGGTGATAGGCGACGCGCTCCCTGATGCTGGCCTTGCGCGCCAGCGCCGCTTCGAACTCCGGCATGATCTCGCTCAGGTCGCGCGTCAACGCCGCGATGCGCTGCGCCTTGCCGGCATAGGCGCCGTCGTGCGCCAGCAGGTGGCCGTACTCCTTGACGGTGACGCCGCAGCCGGACGCGGTCATGACGATCGCCTCCACCGCCCCGTTTTCCACCTGCGGCCACCAGGCGTCGATATTGCGGCGCATGTCGTCCAGCGCGCCTTCCTGGTCGTTGAGGTGATGGCGCACCGCGCCGCAGCAGCCGGCCTTGGGCGCCACCATCAGCTGCACGCCCAGCGCATCGAGCACGCGCGCGGCGGCGGCGTTGATATTGGGCGCCATGCCCGGCTGCGCGCAGCCTTCCAGCACCAGCATCTTGCGCGCATGCTGGCGCGACGGCCAGGCGCCGGCGCTTTGCAGCGCCGGGATCTTGTCCTGCAATGCCGGCGACAGCAGGGGCCGGAACAGCTGGCCCGCGCGCAGCGCCGGCGTGAACACGGACTTGCGCGGCAACGCCTCCTTCAGCACCAGCCGCTTCAGGCGCTCGGCCAGAGGACGCTGCACGCGCTGCTCCACCACCTTGCGGCCGATGTCGATCAGGCGGCCGTACTTGACGCCGGATGGACAGGTGGTTTCGCAGTTGCGGCAGGTCAGGCAGCGGTCCAGGTGGGTCTGGGTCTTGACGGTGACGGGCGCGCCTTCCAGCACCTGCTTGATCAGGTAGATGCGTCCGCGCGGGCCATCCAGCTCGTCGCCCAATAGCTGGTAAGTGGGACAGGTGGCGGTGCAGAAACCGCAGTGCACGCAGGAGCGCAGGATGGCGTCGGCCTCTTCGCCTTCGCGGGTGTTCTTGATGAAGTCGGCGAGATTGGTTTGCATGGTGTTTTTTAGTCCCTGCTCAGTACATGCGGCCGGGATTGAAGATCCCGGCGGGATCGAAGGAGTCCTTCAGGCGCTGATGGATCTGCATCACGGCCGGCGCCAGCGGATGGAACACGCCCACGCTCTTGTCCGGCCCGCGGAACAAGGTGGCGTGGCCGCCGGCCGCCGACACGCTGCGGCGGATGCTGTCCGCCTGCGCGGCGTCATCCACCTTGAGCCAGCGCTGCGCGCCGCCCCATTCGATCAGCTGCTCGCCGCGCAGGATGATGGCGCTGGCGGCGGACGGCACCGACAGGCGCCACAAGCTGCCGCCGCTGAAATACGGGTGCGTCTGGTCGCGCAGCGAGGTCCAGAAGCCGGAGCCGCCGTCCACGCCTTCCCCCATGGCCTCGCCGCCCAGCTTGCGCCGTGCCGCGACCACGGCCGCCTCCGCGCCCGACAGCCGCAGCGACAGCACGCCCTGATGCCAGCAGCTGGCCGAGATCGGCAACGGCTGGCCCGCCCATTCGTTCAGATGGCGCAGCGCATCGATTTCGCTCATCTCGAACCGCAGGCTGGCTTCGCGCAGCGGCACCGGCA
Organism: Duganella sp. CT11-25; assembly: GCF_047302815.1. Taxonomy (NCBI): domain Bacteria; kingdom Pseudomonadati; phylum Pseudomonadota; class Betaproteobacteria; order Burkholderiales; family Oxalobacteraceae; genus Duganella; species Duganella sp. CT11-25. Next base: position 5,510,630 of record NZ_JBKBFD010000001.1, on the reverse strand, counting down.
GCACCTTCAGCGACACTTCGAGGATCAGGCCCAGCGTGCCGAGCGAGCCGGCCAGCAGGCGCGACACGTCGTAGCCCGCCACGTTCTTCATCACCTGGCCGCCGAAGCGCAGCGCCTCGCCGCGCCCGTCCATCAGCACCGCGCCCAGCACGAAGTCGCGCACCGCGCCGGCGCTGGCGCGGCGCGGGCCGGACAGCGCACTGGCCACCACGCCGCCTATCGTCGACCCGGGGCCGAAGCGCGGCGGCTCGAACGCCAGCATCTGGTGGTGCCGCGCCAGCAAGGCCTCGATCTCCGCCAGCGGCGTGCCGCAGCGCGCGGTGATCACCAGTTCCGTCGGCTCATACGACACGATGCCGTTGTAAGCCCGCGTATCGAGCACATCGCCCGTCAGCGCCTGGCCGTAGCTATCCTTGGTGCCGCCGCCGCGTAGGCGCAGCGGACTGCCGGCGGCGGTCGCGGCGCGTATGCGCGCGCTGAACTGCGCGGCGATGTCGGTGTGGGTATCGGTCGTCATGTCAAAAGCGTGGCAGGTGGGCAAACGGCAGCGCGCCGCCGCTGACGCGCATCTTGCCGAATTCGGCGCAGCGGTTCAGCGTCGGGATGGCCTTGTCCGGATTGAGCAGGCGGTGCGCGTCGAAGCTGCGCTTGACCGAGAAGAACGCCTCCAGCTCGGCCGGCGCGAACTGCACGCACATCGAGTTGATCTTCTCGATGCCCACGCCATGCTCGCCGGTGATGGTGCCGCCCACCGCCACGCACAGCGCCAGGATCTCCGCGCCGAAGGCTTCGGCGCGCTCGAACTCGTCGGGGATGTTGGCGTTGAACAGGATCAGCGGATGCAGGTTGCCGTCGCCCGCATGGAACACGTTGGCGCAGCGCAGGCCGTACCTGATTTCCATCGCCGCGATGCCGGCCAGGACTTCGCCCAGGCGCTTGCGCGGTATGGTGCCGTCCATGCAGTAGTAGTCGGGCGAGATGCGGCCGGCCGCCGGAAAGGCGTTCTTGCGGCCGGACCAGAACTTCAGGCGCTCGGCCTCCGACTGCGACACCGCGATCGCGCTGGCGCCCGCCGTGTTCAGCACCGCCGACATGCGGGCGATTTCCTCTTCCACTTCCTCGACGGTGCCGTCGGCCTCGCACAGCAGGATGGCGGCGGCGTCGGTATCGTAGCCGGCCTTGACGAAGGGTTCGACCATGCGCGACGAGGTCTGGTCCATCATCTCCAGACCGGCCGGTATGATGCCGGCGGCGATCAGCGCGGCCACCGCGTGACAGCCGGCCGCCACCTGGTCGAACGAGGCCATGATGACGCGCGCCGTGGCCGGCTTGGGCACCAGCTTGACCGTCACCTCGGTGACGATGCCCAGCATGCCCTCCGAGCCGATGAACACCGACAGCAGGTCCAGCCCTGGCGCATCCAGCGCCCCGCTGCCCAGCTCCACCACGTCGCCGTCGATGGTGACCATGCGCACGCGCAGCACGTTGTGCACCGTCAGTCCGTATTTGAGGCAGTGCACTCCGCCGGAATTCTCCGCCACGTTGCCGCCGATGGTGCAGGCGATCTGCGACGACGGATCGGGCGCGTAGTACAGGCCGTGCTGCGCCGCCGCTTCCGAGATGGCCAGGTTGCGCACGCCCGGCTGCACCACCGCCGTACGCGAATACGCGTCCATGCGCACGATGCGGTTGAGGCGCGCGGTCGACAGCACCACGCCGTCGGCGATCGGCATCGCGCCGCCGGACAGGCCGGTGCCGGCGCCGCGCGGCACCACCGGCACCTTCAGCTCGCGGCACACCTGCAATACGGCGACGATCTGCGCCTCGCTGTCCGGCAGCACCACGATCATCGGCAGCTGCCGGTAGGCGGCCAGGCCGTCGCATTCGTAGGGGCGGGTATCCTCCGGCTCGGACAGCACGGCGCGCGCCGGCAGCACATGACGCAGCGCCGCTGAAACCTGCGCGCGGCGGGTGGCGAGATCGGCCAGCATGGCCGCTTCGGGAATGGCAGTGTTCATGGGACCGGTGCCTGAAAACACGAATGAGCCTCGATTGTAAGCACAAACGCCCGGCCAGGCGATATCTTTGACGGGCCCGCAGCGTATAATCTTTCGGTCGCAGCTGTATCACATTTCACTGGAACAGTATGGAATACAATTTTGAACAAGAGTGGCTCCAGGCGCTGGAGCAGCGTTTCGGCAGGCAGGCAACGGAAATCAGCCAGGTCAGGCTGGACGAACGTCCACGCATGATGATCTTCTACTTCGCCGATTTTCCCGCGCCGGGCATACTGACCGCTGTGACCGCAGGCCTGTCCAACGCCAACCACCCGGAATGGGTGAACGGCAAGCCCGAGCTGAGCTTCGCGCTGCAGACCACCGATAAAGGCTGGGGCATGGCCGCCGCCTACCTCGCGCAAGAGTTCTTCAACAAGCACTCGTTCGCCTACCAGACATCCTTCGGCCTGAACATGCCGCTGACCGGCGACAGCACGATGAACGCTTGTTTCGTCTACCGGCCGCAGTTCATGAGCAAGGATCAAGTCAAGTTCGAGCTGCGGGACCGCACCATCTACCTGGCCGGCCTGTTCCCGATGTACGAGGAGGAAATCGCCTTGTGCGAGGCCAAGGGCACCGAAGCCTTCTGGAGCGCGCCGGCCTTCCACCCGTATGACCCGGCGCGCGCCAGCATCGCCGGCAAATAATTCACTCAGGAGCCACCATGGGCAACCGACTCTCTAAAATCGCCACCCGCACCGGCGACGGCGGCACCACCGGCCTCGGTGACGGCAGCCGCACCGACAAGGACAGCGTGCGCATCCACTCGATCGGCGAAGTGGACGAACTGAACTCGCATATCGGCCTGCTGCTGTGCGAAGACATGCCGGCCGACCTGCGCGAGGAACTGGTCACCATCCAGCACGACCTGTTCGACCTCGGCGGCGAGTTGTGCATCCCCGGCTACCAGATGATCACCGAGGCGCACGTCGAGCGCCTGGACACGCTGCTGGCCAAGTACAACGCCACGCTGCCGGCGCTGACGGAATTCATCCTGCCGGCCGGCTCGCGCGCCGCCTCGCAGGCGCACGTGTGCCGCACCGTGTGCCGCCGCGCCGAGCGCGCGATTGTCACGCTGGGCAAGACCGAGACCATCCACGAGCATCCGCGCCAGTATGTGAACCGCTTGTCGGACCTGATGTTTGTGCTGTCGCGCGTATTGAACCGCTACGCCGGCGGCAGCGACGTGCTGTGGCAGCACGAGCGCAAGCGCGGCTAGTCCCCGAACAGCCGCGCCATGCCCTTGGCCATGCTGAGGCGCGAAGCCGTGGCCGGATAGGCGCCCGAGATCAGCGCTCCCTGTTCGCCGGCGGCCAGCTTGCGGTAGAAGCTGACCATGCCGGCGGGCGGCCACCCCGCGCGGTGCGCCAGCACCATGCCCAATTGATCGGCCTCGGATTCCTGCAGGCTCGATAAGGTCGACAGGCGGATTTGCAGCGACAGGTCGCTGTCCAGCCGCTCCATCACCACCTCCAGCGGCACCGCCGGGAAGCGGTTCAGGAACAGCGCTTCCGAGAAGGTCTCGCGATGGTGCTCGGCCACCGCGTGCGCGACTTCGTGCGCCAGCAGCGTCGCCAGTTCGCCGTCGTTCAGCGCCAGCTGGCGCACGAAGGCGCTGCCGACCAGGATCTTCCCGCCCGCCATGCAGATGGCGTCCACCTCGGGATCACTGGTGGTGTGCACTTCCCATTGCCATTGCGCCGCCTCCGGCTTCAGCGCCACGGCGGCGCGTATCAGCCCGTCGCCGATCTCGCGCAGGCGGGCCAGCAGGACGCGGTCTTCATCGAGCTTGCCGGCGGCCGCCAGATCGACGGTGCGGTCGATGTAGCGGTCCTCCATGCGGGCATCCACTTCGTCGGCGCTGAAACGCAGCTCCTGGACGCGCCCCGATTCCGGCACCTGGGCGAGCGCGCCGGCGTGCGTCAGCGATACGGCTATCAAGCCGGCAGCGACCAGTTTCATCATGCCTCCCCGGTGCGATCTGATATAAACGGTTTATATCAATATACGCCAAGCTTCGCGAGAGGCAAGGATTTAGATCAAGGTTGTTGCGTATCCGGGAAGGCGGGCGATTTCCGTTGCCAGATGGTCAAGCAGCAGGCGCGCGCGCAGCGGCTGGTAGCGGCGCGACGGCGACAGCAGGTGCAACGGCTGAGGCTGCCCTTGCCATTCCGGCAGCACGCGCGCCAGCGCCCCACTGTCGAGCAGGTCTTGCACCAGCCACAGCGGACACAGGCCGATGCCGCCGCCGGCCGCCAGGCTTTCGCGGATCGCCAGCGCGTTGTTGACGCGGTAGCGGCCGCGAGTGTGGATGGCCTCCACCCGCTCGCCGCGCTGCAAGGTAAGCAGATCGCCATCGGCCAGCCAGGCGAAGCGGATGTAATCGAAGCGCGCCAGGTCCTGCGGCTGTTGCGGCATGCCGTGCGCGCGCAGGTAGCCGGGCGCCGCCACCAGCTGGCGCGGCGACACGCCGGCCAGCCTTGCCACCGCGTCGGGCGGCAGCTCGTGTCCCTGCCGCACGGCGATGTCGACGCCGTCCTTGACCAGGTCGACCATGCGGTCGTCGAGTATCAGCTCGATATCGACCTGCGGGTATTTTTCCAGGAAAGGCGCCAGCAGCGCGTTCAGCCGAAACTGGCCGAAGGCCGACGGCGCGTTGACCCGCACCAACCCGGCGGGCGTGTCGGTCTGGCCGCGGGCGTCGGCCACGGCCTCCTGGTACTCGGCCAGCACGCCCAGCGCGCGCTGGTAAAAGCGGCTGCCTTGCGGCGTCGGCTGCAGGCTGGTGGTGCTGCGCTCCAGCAGGCGCACGCCCAGTTCGCGCTCCAGCGCCGCCATCAGCTTGCTGACGGTGGGCTGGGTGGTGCCCTCCTCGCGCGCCACGGCCGACAAGCTGCCAAGCTCGACGGCCCGGACGAAACAACGCAGTGAACGGATGGTATCCATGGCAACCTTATTCCATATTTGAATAAAGTATAGTCAATTTTCACGTCTTCTGCTTCGCATTGGAATGGCCTATCGTGGACTCCTGACTTTTCCAAGGAGTGCATCATGAAAAAATTCGTCGCCGCCGCCATGCTGGCAGCCGCATTCACCGCGCCGCTGCATGCGGCCGAAAACTGGGTCGCCAGCTGGTCGGCCAGCCCGCACGCAAGCTGGCGGGCGGAAGACTTTGCGTTGCCGACCGGCGTGCCGGCCGCGCTGGCGCGGCAGACCGTGCGCGAGACGGCGCGCATCAGCGTCGGCGGGCGGCGCGTGCGTGTCGTGCTGTCCAACCGCTACGGCGTGCAACCCTTGGTTATCGGCGAGGCGCATCTGGCGCGCGAGGGTAGCGCAGCGGCAACGCCGGATGGCAGCGTGGCTCCCGGCTCCGATCAGGTGCTGACCTTTGGCGGCAAGCGTGGCGTTGTCGTTCCCGCAGGCGCGCCGGCAATCAGCGATCCGGTTGAGATGCCGGTGGCCGCGCTGGAAAAACTGGCCGTCAGCGTCTACCTGCCGCAGGCGACGCCGCTGACGACCTTCCACTGGGGCGCGCAGCAGACAGGCTTTATCGCGGCCGGCAACGCCGCCGGCGCGGCCACGCTGCGCGGCGCGCAGCCGTTGCGGGGCCGCGCGCTGCTGGCGGGGATCTGGGTCGACGCGGCGTCACCCACCCGCGCGGTGGTCGCATTCGGCGACTCCATCACCGACGGCAACGGCTCCACGCCGGACCGCGACCGCCGCTGGCCCGACTACCTCGCGGCGCGACTCAGCACGCACCGCGCCACAAGCAGCGAAGGCCGCACCGGCGGCGTCGCCGTCGTCAACGCCGGCATCTCCGGCGCGCGCCTGCTGGGCGACCGCATGGGCGTCAACGCCGCCGCGCGCTTCGAGCAGGACGTGCTGGGCCAGCCCGGCGCGCACACGGCGATCGTACTGATGGGGATTAACGATATCGGCTGGCCGCAAACCGCCTTCGCGCCGCAGGAAGCGCCGATGACGGCGGAGCGCATGATCGCCGTCTACCGGCAGTTGATCGCGCAAGCGCATGCGCGCGGCGTGCGCATCATCGGCGCCACGCTGCTGCCGTTTGAAGGCGCGCTGCAAGGCACGCCGTTCGACGGCTACTACACGCCCGCCAAGGACGCGGTGCGCCAGGAGGTCAACCGGTGGATCAGGGAAAGTGGGGAGTTCGACGAGATGGCGGATCTGGACGCGCTGCTGCGCGACCCGGCCCGCCCGTCACGCATGCTGCCGCGCTACGACAGCGGCGACCACCTGCATCCCGGCGACGCCGGCTATGAAGCGATCGCCCGCGGCATCAGCCTTTATTGACGACGACCAGGCGCGGCTCTTCACCGCCGAAGCGCTTCTTGATCGACGCGGTGATGCCGGCACCGTCCAGGCCCACGCTGGCCAGCAGCTTGGCCGGGTCGCCATGGTCGATGAACTTGTCCGGCAGGCCGATCATCAGCAGCGGCTTGACGATGCCTTCGGCGGCCATCGCTTCGGCCACGGCCGCACCGGCGCCGCCCATGACCGCGCCCTCTTCCACCGTCACGAGGCAGTCGTGTTCGGCGGCCAGTTTCCTGACCAGCTCCACGTCCAGCGGCTTCACGAAGCGCATGTTGGCCACGGTCGCATCCAGCGTATCGCCGGCGGCCATCGATGGCGCGACCATCGAGCCGAATGCCAGGATCGCGATCTTCTGGCCCTTGCGCTTGATCTCGCCCTTGCCGATCTCGATGGCGGTCAGCTCCTGCCTGATCGCCGCGCCGATGCCGGCGCCGCGCGGATAGCGGATCGCCGCCGGACCTTTGTACTGGTAGCCGGTGGTCAGCATCTGGCGGCATTCGTTTTCATCCGAGGCGGCCATGACCACCATGTTCGGAATGCAGCGCAGGTAAGCCAGATCGTAGTTGCCGGCGTGGGTGGCGCCGTCGGCGCCGACCAGGCCCGCGCGGTCCAGCGCGAACGTCACGTCCAGGTTTTGCAGCGCGACGTCGTGGATCAGCTGATCGTAGCCGCGTTGCAGGAAGGTCGAGTAGATCGCCACCACAGGCTTGAGGTTCTCGCACGCCAGGCCGGCGCCGAAGGTCACCGCGTGCTGCTCGGCGATGCCGACGTCGAAGTAACGGTCAGGATACTCCTGCTCGAAGCGCACCATGCCCGAACCTTCGCGCATGGCCGGCGTGATGCCGACCAGCTTCTTGTCGGCGGCGGCCATGTCGCACAGCCAGTCGCCGAACACTTCGGTGTAGGTCTTCTTGCCCGGCGCGGCGGCCGGCTTGATGCCTTCGGCCGGATTGAACTTCGGCGTGCCGTGGTACAGGATAGGCTCGGCCTCGGCCAGCTTGTAGCCCTGGCCTTTCTTGGTCACCACGTGCAGGAACTGCGGGCCCTTGAGCTGCTTGATGTTCTGCAGCGTCGGGATCAGCGACTCCAGGTCGTGGCCGTCGATCGGGCCGATGTAGTTGAAGCCGAATTCCTCGAACATCGTGGCCGGAACCACCATGCCCTTCGCATGCTCCTCCAGGCGCTTGGCCAGTTCCAGCACCGGGCCGGGCAGCATCGACTTGCCGACGTTCTTGGCGGCGGCGTAGAACTGCCCCGACATCAGGCGCGCCAGGTAGCGGTTCAGCGCGCCGACCGGCGGCGAGATCGACATATCGTTGTCGTTCAGGATCACCAGCAGGTTCAGGTCTTCCTGGACGCCGGCGTTGTTCAGCGCTTCGAACGCCATGCCGGCGGTCATCGAGCCGTCGCCGATGACGGCGATGGCGTGGCGGTGCTCGCCCTTGATCTTGGCCGCCTGCGCCATGCCCAGCGCCGCCGAGATCGACGTCGACGAGTGCGCGGTGCCGAAGGTGTCGTATTCGCTTTCGTCGCGCTTGGGGAAGCCGGAAATGCCGTCCAGCTGACGCAGCGTGTGCATGCGGTCGCGGCGGCCGGTCAGGATCTTGTGCGAATAGGTCTGGTGGCCGACGTCCCAGACGATGCGGTCGTGCGGCGTGTTGAACACGTAGTGCAGCGCCACCGTCAGCTCGACCGTGCCGAGGTTGGACGACAAATGGCCGCCGGTCTTCGACACGGAGTCGAGCAGGTAGGCGCGCAGTTCATGCGCCAGCGGCGTCAGTTGGGTGCGCGCCAGCTTGCGCACATCGGCCGGGGAATCTATTTTTTCGAGCAAGTTCATTTATGCCTTCCGCTGCACGATCAAATCCGCGAGTTCGCGTAACCGCAGAGCTTTATCTCCAAACGGCGCGAGCGCTGCATGCGCGTCGAGCCGCAATTTTTCCGCCAGCGCGCGCGACGGTTCCAGGCCCAGTATCGAGACATAGGTCGGCTTGTTGTCGGCGGCGTCCTTGCCGGCGGTTTTGCCCAGCGTCGCCGAATCGGCCGTCGCATCCAGCACATCGTCCACCACCTGGAACGCCAGTCCGATGGCGCGCGCATAGACATTCAGCGCGGTCAGCTCATTGTCGTCCAGATCCTTGCCGGCCAGCGCACCCAAGACCACCGAGGCGCGCAGCAGCGCACCGGTCTTCAGCTGATGCATCTGCTCCAGCTGCTCCAGCGTCAGGCTGACGCCGACGCTATCGAGATCGATCGCCTGGCCGCCGCACATGCCGGCCGAGCCGGACGCATGGGCCAGCAGGCGCAGCATCGCCACCTGGCGCGCCGCCGGCACGGTACTGGCCTCGGACAGCACCAGGAAGGCCTGCGATTGCAGCGCGTCGCCGACCAGCAGCGCGGTCGCCTCGTCGTAGGCCACGTGCACCGTCGGCTTGCCGCGGCGCAGTTCGTCGTCGTCCATGCAGGGCATGTCGTCGTGCACCAGCGAGTAGGCGTGGATCATTTCCACCGCCGCCGCCGCGCGGCTCAGCGTGGCCGCATCGGCGCCGAACAGCGCGCCGGCCGCGTACACCAGCAGCGGACGCACGCGCTTGCCGCCGCCCAGCAGCGCATAGCGCATCGCTGCGTGCAGCTTGGCCGGGATCGCCGTCGCCGCGGGCAGGAAACCGGATAAATCGTTTTCCGATCCGGCCTGTACGGTCTTCATCCAGTCGTCGAAGGCGGCGCTCATTGCTGCGCCTCGCCGGTCTCCGCGAACGGCTTGAGCATGTCGCCTTCCAGCACCTTGACCTGGGATTCCACTTTTTCCAGCTGGGCGGCGCAGAACTTCACCAGCTCGGAGCCGCGCGCATAGGCGGCGACCGAAGCTTCCAGCGGCAGTTGTCCCGCCTCCATTTGGGCCACCAGTTGCGCCAGCTCCGCCATCGCTTCTTCAAACGAGACGGGGGCGGCGGCGGTCGCGTCGGCAGTTAATTTCTTAGACATAGTCACTCAGGTTTCAAGGCAAAAACACGTGCCAGCGCAGTGTAGTCCGATATTTTAGAACAAACCACCTTATCCGGTGGAACTATAGCGGCCAATTCAAGCCGGCTGCGGGTGCGGACTATGGATTTTATCGCAATCGTCCCCATTTCCAGTGCAAGCATGCGATTTCTGCAATATTTTGCACGTAAAACGAGCACAGCGGTCTGTCGGCGGAGGGTAAAACCCGGTATAATCTCCGGTTCTGTCCTAAATACCACCTCAACGCATTCGAATGCGGGTCTTTACGGATTCTGTCTCTTCTTGGTTTGATGTCTATATTAAGGGGGGTTTGGATGTCCGATCTGGGTACCCACGCCAAGCTGGCGCGTCCACACGCGCAACTTCCGGTCAACGTCTATTTCGACGAAGCGCTACTGCAGCGCGAAATGCAGCAATTATTCCAGGCAGGCCCGCGTTACGTCGGCCATGAGCTGATGGTGCCGAACGCCGGCGACTTTGCGACCCTCGTTTCCGAAAACGAAGGGCGCATGCTGGTGCGCAACGCCAACGGCCTCGAACTGCTGTCCAATGTTTGCCGTCATCGCCAGGCCCTGATGTTCAACGGCCGCGGCAACGCCAACAACATCGTCTGCCCGCTGCACCGCTGGACCTACGATCTCAAGGGCGAGTTGATCGGCGCGCCGCACTTCCCCGAGACGCCGTGCCTGAACCTGCCGAAGACCCGGCTGCAAAGCTGGAACGGCCTGCTGTTCGAGCAAAACGGCTACGACGTCATGGAATCGTTGAACAAGCTGTCCGTCACGAAGGACCTGGACTTCTCCGGCTATATGTTCGACCACGCCGTGGTGCAGACCTGCAACTACAACTGGAAGACTTTCATCGAAGTCTACCTGGAGGACTACCACGTCGAGCCCTTCCACCCGGGCCTGGGCGGCTTTGTCAGCTGCGACGACCTGCGCTGGGAATTCGGCCGCGATTACAGCGTGCAGACGGTGGGCGTCAACAAGGGCTTGCTCAAGTCGGGCTCCGAGATCTACCGGCGCTGGCAGGAACAGGTGCTCAAGTTCCGCGGCGGCGAGCCGCCGCCGTATGGCGCGATCTGGCTGACGCTGTATCCGAACATCATGGTCGAGTGGTATCCGCATGTGCTGATCGTCTCGACCCTGTGGCCGGACGGTCCGCAGCGCACCAGGAACGTGGTCGAGTTCTACTACCCCGAGGAGATCGTGCTGTTCGAGCGCGAGTTCATCGAGGCGGAGCGCGCGGCCTACATGGAAACCTGCGCCGAGGACGACGAGATCGCCCTGCGCATGGACGCCGGCCGCAAGGTGCTGATGCAGCGCGGCACCAGCGACGCCGGCCCTTACCAATCGCCGATGGAAGACGGCATGCAGCACTTCCATGAATGGTATAGAGCCAATATCGCGATATAACCTTGAAGGTACGGAATGCAATCACTTTGGATGTTGTTCGCCAGTTTCATGTTCGCCATCATGGGGGTGTGCGTGAAGCTGGCCTCGGAAGAGTTTACAACGTCTGAACTGGTCTTCTACCGCGGCGTGGTCGGCATCCTCGTGCTGGGCATCGCGATCCGCGCGCAAGGCGGCAGCTTCCGCACCACCATGCCCTACGCCCACCTGTGGCGCGGCGTGGTCGGCGTGGTGTCGCTGTGGCTGTGGTTCTACTCGATCAGCAAACTGCCGCTGGCCACCGCCATGACGCTCAACTACATGGCGCCGATCTGGATCGCCGTCTGGCTGTTCGCGATGGGCTGGTGGCACGCCAAGAACCAGGTCAAGTGGCCGCTGCTGGCGGCGGTGGCGCTGAGCTTTGTCGGCGTCACCTTGCTGCTGCAACCGGCCTTCCACGCCAACCTGCTGACGCCGGCGCTGATCGCGCTGTCTTCCAGCATGCTGTCGGCCATGGCCTATCTGCAGGTGCGCAAGCTGGGCCTGGCCGGCGAACCGGAAAACCGCGTGGTGTTTTATTTCGCCGTCATGAACCTGGTGGCCGGCATCGCCGGCAACTACGTGTTTGCCGGCAGCGAAGGCGCGGTCTGGCACCCGATCAACACCACGCACGGCGCCCTGCTGCTGCTCGGCATCGGCATCTGCGCCACCAGCGCGCAGATCGCCATGACGCGCGCCTACCGCCTCGGCAACACGCTGGTCGTGGCCAACCTGCAGTACACCGGCATCGTGTTTTCCAGCGTGTGGGGCGTGTTTATCTTCGGCGACGTGTTCAGCTGGCACAGCTGGGCGGGCATCGGCATCATTCTGGCGTCCGGCGTCGCCGCAACGTTCTACAATACGCGCAACACCGAACGCGGTAAGGCCATTGCCAATACCGATCCGATCGCCAGCGAAGTTTAAGGAACCCGACCATGCACACCACCCTGATCGATGCAGCCACCCTGTCCCGCCACCTGGAAGATCCGAACTGGGTCATCCTCGATTGCCGCCATGATTTGATGAACCCGAACGCGGGCAGCGACAGTTTCGCCATCGGCCATATCGCCGGCGCGCAGTTCGCCAATGTCGATACGGACCTGTCGGGCGCGAAGATCGGGCCGGATGGCAAGTTCCAGGGCCGCCACCCGCTGCCGGGACGCGCGGCGCTGATCGAGACCCTGCGCGGCTGGGGCATCGACGATGACACGCAAGTGGTGGCCTACGATGCGCACGGCGGCATGTTCGCGGCGCGCGTGTGGTGGCTGCTGCGCTGGGTCGGTCATCCGGCGGTGGCGGTGCTGGACGGCGGCCTGGTGGCCTGGCAGGCGCAGGGGCTGGCCATGGTGACGCACGCCGAACGCCGCACGCCGGGCGTGATCGTCGAGCATCCGTCGCTGGTGGAGACCGTGTCGGCCGACGATGTGGTGGCCAACCTATCGACGCAGGCGCGCACCGTGGTCGACGCCCGCGCGGCCGACCGCTATCGCGGCGAGAACGAAACCATCGATCCGGTCGGCGGCCACATTCCGGGCGCCAGGAACCGCTTCTTCAAGGACAACCTGACGGCCGAAGGCCGCTTCAAGAGCGCCGAACAGCTGAAGGCGGACTTCGCGCCGCTGTTCGAGAGCGCGCCGCAAGCCATCATGCAATGCGGCTCCGGCGTCACGGCCTGCCACAACCTGCTGGCCCTGGAAATCGCCGGCCTGCCCGGCGCCGCCCTGTATCCCGGCTCGTGGAGCGAATGGGTCGCCGACCCGGCACGCCCTGTGGCGACCAACTAAGACTTGCGCCGCTGGCGCGCCCGGCGCGTAACCGGCACAGATCCGCAGCCGGGTTGAACGTCACAAGGCTCAGTGGCCGTGCGTGAGGAACAGGACGATGGCGACGCCGGCGGCGACCAGCAGCACTTGCGGGATGGTTTCGCGTAGCGTGGCGCGGCGCTGCATTTGCGGCATCAGGTCGCTGACGGCGATGTAGATGAAGCCCGACGAGGCAAACACCAGCACATACGGAATCAGGCTGCTGGCGCGGTCCAGCGTGTAGTAGCCCAGCAGGCCGCCGGCGATCGCCAGCAAACTGCACAGCAGATTGTAGACATAGGCCCGCGTGCGCGAGAAGCCGGCGTTCAGCAGCACGATGAAGTCGCCGATCTCCTGCGGGATCTCGTGCGCGATGATGGCCAGGCCCGTCACCAGGCCCAGCTCCGGGTTGGCCAGGAAGGCGGCCGCGATCAGGATGCCGTCGGTGAAGTTGTGCATGCCGTCGCCGACCAGGATCATCCAGCCGGCCTTGCCCGCCTCGTGCTTGTCGTGGCCGTGATGGTGATGGTGGCCGTCGCCCTCGTGGTGATGCGAATGGCGCAAGATGGCCAATTTTTCAAGCAGGAAGAAGGCCAGCAATCCCGCCAGCAAGGTCGCGAACAGGCTGCGCGCGCTGGCCGTCGATTCGAACGCCTCGGGCAAGGCATGCAGCAGCGACGTCGAGAGCATGATGCCGACCGACAGGCTGACCATGCGCTCCACGACCTTGGACAGCAGCGTAAACGAGAACACCGCGGCAGCCGTGATGCTGACTACGCCGGCAAGTGTGGTCGCCAGTAATATGGAGATGAGTATGGGATCGATGTTATAGCCTCTTGTACCTGGAGCCGTGCCGCTGCGCAGGCCGGGGGCGTTATTTTACCGCCCAGCCTGCATTCTTGCTCATTTTTGGCTAAAACCAGGTCAAGAGACGCCGTTTTGCTTGAACCACGCCAGTAAACGGCCCCAGCCGTCCTTGGCGTCCGCCTCCACGTAGCTGGCGCGGTAGTCGGCGTGGAAGGCGTGGCCGGAGTTCGGATAAATCACGAAAGTCGACTTGTTCGGCCCCTTGGCCAGCGCCGCCTTCATGATGGTGATCGATTCCTGGGTGATGCCGGTATCCTTCAAGCCGTACAGGCCGAGCACCGGCACCGTCAAAGCGCCAGCGATATCGACCGGGTGCCTGGGAAAGTTGGCGTTGGTCTCCCCGATCAGGCGGCCGTACCAAGCCACGCCGGCCTTGATGGACGGATTGTGCGCCGAGTACAGCCAGGTGATGCGGCCGCCCCAGCAGAAGCCGGTGATGGCGATCTTGTCCGGGTTGCCGCCGTTGGCCTTGGCCCAGGCCACCACGGCGTCGAGGTCGGTCATCACCTGCGCATCCGGCGTGTTGGCGATGATGCCCTTCTGCAGCTCGGCGATCGAGGCCACCTTGGTCGGGTCGCCCTGGCGCACGAACAGGTCCGGCGCCAGCGCCAGGTAGCCCAGCTTGGCGAAGCGGCGGGCGACGTCGGCGATGTGCTCGTGCACGCCGAAGATTTCGGAAATCACCAGCACCACCGGCAGGTTGCTCTTGCCTTCCGGCTGCGCGCGGTACACCGGCACGGCCTGGCCGTCGACGGTGACCGTGATGGTGCCGGCGGTCAGGCCGGCGCTGTCGGTCTTGATCACGTTCTGCGCCGCCACCGGCGTCACGGCGGCGGCAAAGCCGGTGCCCAGCGCCACCTTGAGGAAGTCGCGGCGGTCGATACCGTCCGACAGCGACGTTTTAGCCAGCAAACTCTCCGCATCCCGTTTCAAATCATCCATGCGCTTCCTCCGATAGTGGAAAACCGTCATTCCCGCGTGCGCGGGAGCGACGGAGGTTAATGTTTGCGGCAGCACATGCTCAATGCGCCTCGTCCCAGTTTTTGCCGACGCCCACCTCCGCCGTCAGCGGCACCTTCAACTGCGCCACGCCCGCCATCAACTCCGGCAGCTTTTGCTTGACCAGCTCCAGCTCGGCGTCCGGCACCTCCAGCACCAGTTCGTCGTGCACCTGCATGATCATCCTGGTTTGCAGCTGGTCCCTCTCCAGCCAGCCCTGCACCGCCACCATCGCCAGCTTGATCAGGTCGGCCGCCGTGCCCTGCATCGGCGCGTTGATCGCCGCGCGCTCGGCGCCCTGGCGGCGCGGGCCGTTCGGCGAATTGATCTCCGGCAGCCACAGGCGGCGGCCGAACACCGTCTCCACATAGCCGCGCGCCTTGGCCTGCAGGCGGGTGTCGTCCATGTACTGCTTGACGCCCGAGAAGCGCGCGAAGTAGCGGTCGATATAGCTTTGCGCCGCGCCGCGCTCGATGCCCAGGTTGCCGGCCAGGCCGAAGGCGCTCATGCCGTAGATCAGGCCGAAGTTGATCACCTTGGCGTAGCGGCGCTGCTCGCTGCTGACCTCTTCCGGTCCCACGCCGAAGATCTCGGCGGCGGTGGCGCGGTGAATGTCGACGCCTTCGGCAAACGCGCGCAGCATGTTCTCGTCTTCCGAGATGTGGGCCATGATGCGCAGTTCGATCTGCGAATAGTCGGCCGAGACGATGTGGCTGCCCGGCGGCGCGATGAACGCCTCGCGGATGCGGCGGCCCTCCTTGGTGCGGATCGGGATGTTCTGCAGGTTGGGATCGTTGGACGCCAGGCGCCCCGTCACCGCCACCGCCTGCGCATAGTTGGTGTGCACGCGGCCGGTCTGCTGGTTGATCCCCTTCGGCAGCTTGTCGGTGTAGGTCGACTTCAGCTTGGACAGGCTGCGGTATTCCAGCAGCACCTTCGGCAGCGGATAATCCTCGGCCAGCTTTTGCAGCACCTCTTCGTCGGTGGACGGCGCGCCGCTCGGGGTCTTCTTCACCACCGGCAGTTTCAGCTTCTCGAAGAAGATCTCGCCGATCTGCTTCGGCGAGCCGAGGTTGAACGGCTGCTCGGCCAGTTCATGCGCCTTGGCTTCCAGTTCGACGATGCGCGCGCCCAGCTCGGCCGACTGAATCTCCAGCAGATTGGCGTCGATGCGCACGCCGTTGCGCTCGATCTTCTGCAGCACCACGGCGGTCGGCAGTTCGATGTTGCGGTAGATGTAGCTCAGCTTGGCGTCGTTCTCGACCGAGGCTATCATCGCCTGGTGCAGGCGCAGCGTGATGTCGGCGTCTTCCGCCGCGTACTCGGTGGCGCGGCCGATTTCCACCTTGTCGAAGGTGATCATGCTGGCGCCCTTGCCGCAGACGTCGACGAACGGGATGGTCGTGTGGTTCAGGTGGCGCAGCGCCAGGCTGTCCATGTCGTGCGGACGGTGCGATTCAAACACATACGATTCCAGCAGCGTGTCGTGGTGGATGCCCTGCAGGCTGACGCCGTGGTTGGCGAAGATGTGGCTGTCGTACTTGAGGTTCTGGCCGACCTTGAGCTTGGCCGCGTCTTCCAGCCACGGCTTCAGCCTGGCCAGCACGTGCTCGCGCTCCAGCTGCTGCGGCGCGCCCTGGTACGAGTGGGCCACCGGGATGTAGCAGGCCACGCCCGGCTCGACCGACAGCGAGAGGCCGACCATCTGCGCCGTCATCGGCTCCAGCGAGGTCGTTTCGGTATCGACGGCGGTCAGCGAGGCCGCATCGATCAGCGCGAGCCACTTGTCCAGCTGCGCGTCGGTGAGCACGGTTTCATAGTGGGTGCTGAGCTTGGCCGGTTCGCCGAACAGATCGCCGTTGGCGGAGACCGCCCCGCCGGCGGCAGGCTCGGCAACGGCGGCCTTGGCCGCCACCGGCGCCTGCGGCGTGCCCAGCTCGCGCAGCAGCGTCTTGAAGCCGTACTTGCCGAAGAAGGCCAGCAGCGTGTCCTTGTCCTCGCCGCGCGCGACCAGCGATTCGCCGATCGACACCATGTGGCCCGTCAGGTCGCAGTCCAGCTTGACGGTGATCAGCTCGCGGCCTTTCGGCAGCCATTCCAGCGCGCTGCGCAGGTTCTCGCCGACCGCGCCGGTGATCTTGTCCGCGTTGGCGATCACGCCGTCCAGCGAGTCGTACTGGGTCAGCCATTTGAGCGCCGTCTTCGGGCCGCACTTGGACACGCCCGGCACATTGTCGACGGTGTCGCCGATCAGGGTCAGGTAATCGATGATGCGGTTGGGCGGCACGCCGAACTTGGCCAGCACGCCGGCCTCGTCCATTTTTTCGTTGGTCATGGTGTTGATCAGCATGACCTGCGGATTGACCAGCTGCGCCAGGTCCTTGTCGCCGGTCGAGACCACCACGTTCATGCCGGCCTTGGCCGCGTCGAGCGACAGCGTGCCGATGACGTCGTCGGCCTCGACGCCGTCGACCATCAGGATGGGCCAGCCCATCGCCTTGACCGCTTCGTGGATCGGCTCGATCTGCAGGCGCAGGTCGTCCGGCATCGAGGCGCGGGTGGCCTTGTATTCGGGATACATATCATCGCGGAAAGTCTTGCCCTTGGCGTCGAACACGCAGGCGATGTAGGCGGCCGGGTAATCCGCGCGCAGGCGGCGCAACATATTGACCATGCCGTGCATGGCGCCGGTCGGATGGCCGTCCGGGCTGCGCAGGTCGGGCAGTGCGTGGAAGGCGCGGTACAGGTAGCTGGAGCCGTCTACTAACAACAGGGTATTTTGCATAGGAACTAGATAAGGGTGAGGTGCGCCGATAACAATGTCGGCATTGCCACGAATGGCGCATTATCGCAGGTTTTGGCCCCGCGTCCGCCCGCCATGGCCGCATTTCCAGAATGGCAACAATCGATATTCACTGTTGGGAAACGGTCTTTTAAAAACAGCGAAGCGTGTCTGTTTGTTACAATGGATCATACATAAAAATTCTACGGTTACTTACCTGCTAAGGCGATCCATCATGACGCGTATTTCCACTCTCTGGCCAGCCCTCCTCCTGACGCTTTCCGCCCACACCGCGTTTGCGCAGTCGACCCCGAGCCAGGCCCCGCCAAAACTGGAAAAGATAGAAGAAATCGCCGACGATCCGATCACCGTCACGGCCAAGCCTACGCAGGAAAGCAAAATCACGGAAAAACGTGACAACAGCGGCAACGTCACCGAAGCGACCGTCAAAAGCGGTCCAAGCACCTACACCCTGAAGCCCAATCGCCCGGTCGGCACCTCCGTGCCCGGCGACGCCATGAGCGGCAACAACCGCGGCCCGCAATGGACGGTGATGGAATTCGACATCGGCAAGAAAAAGAAAACCACCAAGGAAGAAGACGGTTCGCCGGACAACACCGCGCCGCCCGCCGTTAAATAACAAGCATGCCTGCCCCGTGGCAGGCCCCCACGGCGCGCGCCTGAAGGCGGCGCCGGTTCACCGAACCCATCAAGTTTTCACATGGCAGTGTTTACCCCGGTCACCCTGGACGATGTCACCCAGTGGATCAAGCAATTTCCCCTCGGCCAAGCGCTGGCGCTCAAAGGCATCAGCTCCGGCATCGAGAACAGCAACTTCTTCCTGACGACCGAACGCGGCGAGTTCGTGCTGACGATCTTCGAGAACCTGTCCTTCGAGCAGTTGCCGTTTTATCTCAACCTGATGCGCCATCTCGCCGACCGCGGCGTGCTGGTGCCGGCGCCGGTCGCCAACGACCAGGGCGAACTGATCGTCGCCCTGCACGGCAAGCCGGCCGCCATCGTCAGCAAGCTGAACGGCAGTTCGCAGATGGCGCCGCGGCCGGTGCATTGCGCCGAAGTGGGCGCCATGCTGGCGCGCATGCATCTGGCGGGGCAAGACTACGCGCTGGTGCAGCCCAACCTGCGCGGCCTGGACTGGTGGAACGAAACCACGCCGCAAGTGCTGCCCTTCCTTTCTGACGACAAGGCCCACCTGCTGAAGGCGGAGATGCATTTCCAGGAAGCGTTTGCCGGTTGCGACACCTACAAGCAGCTGCAAGCCGGCCCGGTGCATGCCGACCTGTTCCGCAACAACGTGATGTTCGACGGCGAGCGCCTGACCGGCTTCTTCGATTTTTACTTCGCCGGCTGCGACACTTGGCTGTTCGACGTCGCCGTCACCGTCAACGACTGGTGCATCGACCTCGACACCGGCGTGCTGGACACGGCCCGCGTGCGCGCCATGCTGGATGCCTACCACGCCGTGCGGCCGTTCACGCAAGCCGAGCAGACCGCATGGCAGCCGATGCTGCGCGCCGGCGCGCTGCGCTTCTGGCTGTCGCGCCTGTACGATTTCTATCTGCCGCGCGCAGCCGAGATGCTGACGCCGCACGATCCGACCCACTTCGAGCGCATCCTGCGCGAGCGCATCGCCACGCCGGCGCCGGAGCTGTTCTGATGGATAAGCTTCCCGCACGCGCAGGCTGGCACTGGATCAAGCAGGGCTGGATGCTGTTCCGCAAACAGCCGGGCGCGCTGATGGCGCTGTTCTTCGCCTGCATGTTCGCCTCGATGTTCGTATTGCTGGTGCCGGTGCTGGGCCAGATCCTGTGGTGCGTGCTGATGCCGCTGTTCTCGATCGCCCTGCTGCAAGGTTGCGCGGAAATCGACCAGGGCCGGCGCGCGCTGCCCAACCTGCTGCTGGCCGGTTTTCAAAAACCCATGCGCAAGCAGCTGCTGGGCCTTGGCGCATTGAATTTCCTGCTGATGGCGCTGGCGATGCTGGTGATCTATGCGATGGCGGGCGACGCCCTGGACGTCGTGCGGGAGGCGCAAACGCCGGGCGCGGTCAAGCCGGAGAACGTCGAGGGCCTGCTCGGCGGCGTGCTGACCGGGTCGGCGATCTACACGGCGGGCTGGATGCTGACATCCATGGCGGCGCCGCTGATTTTTTGGCAGAAGATGGCGCTGAACAAAGCGGTGTTCTTCAGCGTCGTCGCCGTGCTGCGCGCGATCAAGGCGTTTGTCAGCGCGCTGCTGATCCAGCACGTGCTGTATTTCATCGGCGTCCAGATCATCGTGCTGATCCTGGGCGTCTCGCAAATCGGCATCGCGGCCATCTTCACGCTGTTCCTGATCACGCTGGTGCTGGTGCATTGCACGCTGTACGCCGCCTACTGCCAGCTCTTCGGCCCGCCGCAGACGGCTGCGCCTGCGGCGGTCGATCTCAACAAGCCGCAATAAGCGCTAGCGGCCCAGCCGCTCGAGCTTGGCGATGCTCAGGTCCAGCACCTTCATGCCGGCGCTGCCGAAATTGATCTGGGCGCGCGCGTTGCTGCCGCTGCCCTCGATATTCACAATCACGCCCTCGCCGAACTTGCCGTGCGCGACCGACTCGCCGATGCGCCAGCCGGCGCCCGGCGCCTTTTGCGCGATCTTCTGCGCGATCGCGTTGTCGGAGCCGACCAGCGGCGCCTGATCCCAGGCCGACTTCTTGTTGCCCGACCAGTGCGACTGCACCTTCGGCGACAGCCACTTCAGCGACTCCTCCGGCAATTCATCGAAGAAGCGCGACTTCATGTTGTAGCGGGTCTGGCCGTGCAGCATGCGGGTCTGCGCGAAGCACATGTACAGGCGCTGGCGCGCGCGCGTGATCGCCACGTACATCAGGCGGCGCTCCTCCTCCACGCCGTCGTGCTCGCGCGAGCTGCTCTCGTGCGGGAACAAGCCCTCTTCCAGGCCGGTGATGAAGACGTTGTTGAACTCCAGCCCCTTGGCCGAGTGCACCGTCATCATCTGCACCGCCTGCTGGCCGGCGGTGGCCTGGTTGTCGCCCGCTTCCAGCGAAGCGTGCGACAGGAAGGCCGACAGCGGCGACATCACGGTGGCCAGCGGCGCATCGGCGTCGATGATCTCGAAGCCGTCCTCGTTGACGACCGGTACGCCGGACTGCGCCTGCGACTGCGGCCCCAGATGCGCGGGCGCGCCCTGGCCGAAGCCTTCTTCCGACACGAACTGGGTGGCCGCGCTGACCATCTGCTCCAGGTTCTCGATGCGGTCGGCGCCTTCTTTCTCGGTTTGGTAGTGGGCCAGCAGGCCGCTGGCCTCCAGCACCACGCGCACCAGCTCCGGCAAGGCCATCTGCTGCGTTTCAAAGCGCGCGCCTTCGACCAGCTTGACGAAGCCGCCCAGCGAGGAACCGGCTTTGCCCGCCACATACGGCACGGAGGCGTACAGCGAAATGCGGTGCTGGTCGGCGGCCGCCTGCAGCGCCTCGATCGAGCGCAGGCCGATGCCGCGCGTCGGGAAATTCACCACGCGCAGGAAGGCCGAATCGTTGTGCGGATTGTCCATCAGCTGCAAATAGGCGATCGCGTGCTTGACCTCGGCGCGCTGGAAGTAGCGCAGGCCGCCGTACACGTGGTACGGAATGCCGGCCGAGAACAGCGCATGCTCGATCACGCGCGACTGCGCGTTGGAACGGTACAGTACCGCGATCTCGCTGCGGGCGGCGCCGTCGGCGATCAGGTTCTTGGTCTCCTCGATGATCCACTGCGCCTCGGCCAGGTCGGAACTGGCCTCGTACACGCGCACCGGTTCGCCGTGACCGGCGTCGGTGCGCAGGTTCTTGCCCAGGCGCTTGCTGTTGTTGGCGATCAGCACGTTGGCGGCGTCCAGGATGTGGCCGTGCGAGCGGTAGTTCTGCTCCAGCTTGATCAGGTTCTTGACATTGAACTCGCGCTCGAAGGCGCTCATGTTGCCGACGTTGGCGCCGCGGAAGGCGTAGATGCTCTGGTCGTCGTCGCCGACCGCGAACAGCACGCCGCCGCCGCGTTCGCCGTGGCCGGCCAGCAGCTTCAGCCACTTGTATTGCAGGTCATTGGTATCCTGGAACTCGTCGACCAGGATGTGCTGGAAGCGCTGCTGGTAATGTTCGCGCAGCGGCTGGTTGCGGCTCAGCAGTTCATAGGTGCGCAGCAGCAGCTCGGCGAAATCCACCACGCCTTCGCGCTGGCATTGATCGTCGTACATCTGGTACAGCTCGCACTTCTTGCGCTCGTCGGCGTTGTAGGGCTCGATCTTGTCGGCGCGCAGGCCCTGGTCCTTGGCGCCGTTGATGAAGTACATCACCTCTTTCGGCGGAAACTTCTCGTCGTCGACGTTGTTCGCCTTCAGCAGCCGCTTGATCGCCGACAGCTGGTCTTGCGAATCGAGGATCTGGAACGTCTGCGGCAGCGCCGCGTCGCGATGGTGGGTGCGCAGCAAGCGGTTGCACAGGCCGTGGAACGTGCCGATCCACATGCCGCGCGTATTGATCGGCAACATCGCCGACAAACGCGTCAGCATTTCCTTCGCCGCCTTGTTGGTAAAGGTCACCGCCAGGATGCCGGACGGCGACACCTGGCCGGTCTGGATCAGCCAGGCGATACGGGTAGTCAGTACGCGGGTTTTGCCGGAGCCGGCGCCTGCGAGAATCAGGGCGCTCTGGGCCGGCAGGGTCACGGCAGCGAGTTGTTCGTCGTTGAGGTTATGAAGAAGATTTTGCATCCCGTGATTATACCGGCAGAACCTCCGGAAACTCCGGGGTCAGGTCCAGAACGAGGACACGGGCTGATCTGTAGCGAGGTAAAAGTTGAGCTCGTGTCCGGGTTCTGGACCTGACCCCGGATTTTAGGCGGACGGGGCTGGTGCCGGGGCGGGGGTGGCTTTGCCGTTCTTGACCGCTTCGCGGATCAGCGCTTTCAGCGTGACTTCGGCTTCGCGGCTGGCTTTGGCTTGCTCGCGGCCCAGTTCTTCCATGCGCTTGCCCAGTTCGGCCATCGGCTTGCCGGCTTCGGCCATTTCGCGGCCCAGCGCGCGCATCGGTTCCTGCGCCTGCTGGATCTTCACGCCTTGCGCGGCGATCTCGCGGCTGAGCTGCGCCATCTGCTTGCTCAGCGGCGCCATTTCCGCTTGCAGCGCTGCCTGCTGCTCGCGGAATTTGCGCATTTTCTCCGGACTCGGGTCGCTTTCGACGTCACGTGCGGCCCGCTCCATCCGGCGGCCTATGGCTTCCTGCTGGCGCCCCAGTTGCTCAACCTGGCGATGCTGACGCTCCATTTCGCGCGTTGGGCCATTTGCGGCGTCGCGGGACTTGGCATCCATCCGCGCGCCGATGGCGTCCATGACCTTGCCGTGGCCATCCATTTTCTTGCCCTGCTCGTCCATCACCTTGCTGATGCGGTTGGACGGCTCCCAGGCTTCGCTGGCCTTGGCCACAATCGCGGGATCCTGGATCACATAGGCCTTGTCGCCTTCGCGGAACCAGATGAAATCGCTCTTGAAGGCCTGGCGCATATCGGCGATGACGCCCAGATCCTTGTGCGTGGCGGAAACGATCATGCGGTCGCTGTCATGCGGAACCAGCGCGTAGGTCAGGCCCGGATCGCGGTCGCTCATGGTCATCTGCTGGTACTGTATGGTACGGGCGCCCGGCTTCAATACCAGTTGGGGCGCAGCAGGCGCCGCTGGAGGAGCCGGCGCCACCAGCGCCGGCAGCGCAGGTACAGCGACCGGTGCGGGCAGCGCGGCGATTGCGGGAACTGCGGCAGGGGCCGGCCGCGCAGCCCGTGCCGGGACAGCGGCGGGGGCGACCGGCGCGGGCGGAGCCTTCGGCGCCGGCCGGGCTGCTGGCGCTGGCGGCGCTGGCGGGGGAGCCGGCGCTACCAGCGCGGGAGGCTCAGGCGGCTCGGCGGCCTCCACCACCGCAGGTGGCGCAGGCGGTTCGGGAACGGCCGGCGGCTGCGGCGCGGCGTGGGCGTAAAACACGGCGCCGGCGGCGCACAGGCCGATCAGCGGCAAGGCCATCTTCCAACTGACCGGTTCAACATCGGGACGCAGCAGGCGTTTGATACGAGACATGAGATTTCCTCCATGAGCCGCGTGGGCTAGTTGTGTGGTGGCGAACTGGAATCGATCCAGTTCCGACAGGGCTTGCGCCAGCTTTTGCGGCTGGCCCAGCGTGGCGACTGCCAGGTCGTCGGCGATTTGTTCCCGCTCGATCCGTATCCTGCGCGACAAGGCCCAAACACTAGGGTGATAGAACAGCACGATCTCGATCGCGCTTTGTATGAGGTTGACCAGGTAGTCCTGGCGCTTGATGTGCGCCAGTTCATGCGCCAGCAACGCTTCCAGCAGATCGGGCGGCATGCCGGTGACCAGCGCGGCCGGCACCAGCACGATGGGCTTCCAGCAGCCGGCGGTGATCGGGCTGTCGAGCCGTTCGGCCACGCCCAGCCGCACATGCGCATCGATGCCGAAGCGGCGCGCCAGCTCGGACAAGCGGCGCTGCCAATAGTGATTGACGGTGTATTCGCCGGGACGGGTGTGCTCGGCCACCCACTTGAGGCCGATCGCCAGCCGCAGCGACATCAGCGCGGCGCCTGCCAGCCACAGGCCGACGATCCAGGGCAGTTGGCGGCGCAGGACGCTCTCCGCGGCGGCGAGGGTGCCGTCGTCGAACAACGCCGGGATGGTCATGATGGCCGCGCCCTGGACGGCGCCGGCGGCGCTCAGCCCGGCGGCGGCGGCGCCCTGCCCGGCAGCCGGGACCGAGGCGGCGAGCGCGGCGCCGGCATCGGCGCCGGCCAGGTGCATCAGGATGCTGGTCAGCGGCAGCGCCGCACACAGCAGCATGCCGCCGCAGGCGACGGCGTAGCGGGTCTGCGGGCGGGCGCCGCGCAGCAGATACATCGCCAGCGTCACGCCCCAGCCTATCAGCAGGCCTTGCCAGATGAAGTGCAGCAGCGCCCAGCCGATGGCGGGCACCAAAGCCGGCAGCATGCTACCCATGAGCGCCTGCCGGCTGTGAATTCGTGTTGATGCGTGGTTGTTTCATGCCGCACTCCCAGTTGATGGATGTAGAATAAATTATCTAGATTGCGATGTCTAGAACTTTTTTTCTACATTCATGCTTCGGCAGCGATCATCTTAATGCGCGCGCTTGGCGCTGATGGTCACGACCGGCATCTTCACGCCGTCGACTACCGCCATCTTGACCGAGCCGGAATCGATGGCCGGGGTGGCGCGCACTTCGGCGCTGGCGTAGCCGGTGGCGCACAGGATGACGGCGCTGGCAACGAAGATGATTTCCATGTTTTTCAGTACGTTCATGATGTTTCTCCTTCAGTGGTGAGCCTTGCTTCGATGACTCCACTGTAGACAAACATGCCGCCGGGTGCCTGCGGATTGCGACGAAATGCAGCTTTGGCGGAGCAAGGCGCACATCGTCGCGACGGAACGTCAGTAGATCACGACCGAGCGGATCGACTCGCCGCTCTTCATCAGGTCGAAGCCCTGGTTGATGTCTTCCAGCTTCAGGCGGTGGGTGATCAGGTCGTCGATATTGAGCTTGCCCTCCATATACCAGTCGACGATCTTCGGCACGTCGGTGCGGCCGCGCGCGCCACCGAAGGCGGAACCCTTCCACACCCGGCCGGTGACCAGCTGGAACGGCCGGGTGGAGATCTCCTGCCCCGCCGCCGCCACGCCGATGATGATCGACTGGCCCCAGCCCTTGTGGCAGCACTCCAGCGACTGGCGCATGGTGGTGGTGTTGCCGATGCACTCGAACGAGTAGTCGGCGCCGCCGTCGGTCAGCTGGATGATGGTGTCGACCACGTTGTCCACTTCGTTCGGATTGATGAAGTGGGTCATGCCGAACTTGCGCGCCATCTCCTGGCGGGCCGGGTTGATGTCGACGCCGATGATCTTGTCGGCGCCCACCATCCTGGCGGCCTGGATCACGTTCAGGCCGATGCCGCCCAGGCCGAACACGACCACGTTGGCGCCCGCTTCCACCTTGGCGGTGAACAGCACCGCGCCGACGCCGGTGGTGACGCCGCAACCGATGTAGCACACCTTGTCGAACGGCGCGTCTTCGCGGATCCTGGCCAGCGCGATTTCCGGCACCACGATGTAGTTCGAGAAGGTCGACGTGCCCATGTAGTGGTAGATCGGCTTGCCGTCGATGGAGAAGCGGCTGGTGGCATCCGGCATCAGGCCGCGGCCCTGGGTCGAGCGGATCGACTGGCACAGGTTGGTCTTTTGCGACAGGCAGAACTTGCACTGGCGGCACTCCGGCGTGTACAGCGGAATGACGTGGTCGTCCTTCTTCAGCGACTTGACGCCGGGGCCGACGTCGACCACCACGCCCGCGCCCTCATGGCCGAGGATGGCCGGGAAGATGCCTTCCGGATCGGCGCCGGACAGGGTGTAGTAATCGGTGTGGCAAATGCCGGTGGCCTTGATCTCGACCAGCACTTCGCCTTCGCGCGGACCGCCCAGCTCGACTTCCTCGATCGTCAGCGGCTTGCCCGCCTGCCATGCAATGGCTGCTTTGGTTTTCATTGTTCGTCCTCTGGCTGCATTGTTCGGGAGTACCGGAACGGCGTGCCGTTCCGGTGGTCCCCCATGATAACAAGCCGGGGACGATCTGTGGTGCCGCCCAGGCTATTGCGGCTCGGCCGGCATGCCCGGCCCGATGGCCAGCAGCTCGGACACCGTGCGCCACAGCTGGCGCGGCGAGGTCCATGGCTTGGGCAGGAAGGCGCTGCCGGCCTGGTGATGCTCGGGATGGCGCGCCGAATACACCAGCACACGGGCGCCGGCGTGCCGCTGGCGCAGGTGCGGCAGCAGGTCGGCGCCGTCGCCGTCGGGCAGGTCCGGGTCCAGCACCACCAGCGCGAACTGCTCGTTCTGCAGCAGCGCCAGCGCCGCGGCCATGGTCGGAACGTGGGTCACCTGGGTTTCGGGCACCAGCAGCGCGGCCAGCACCAGGGCGGCGTCGTGGTCGCTATCGACATGCAGCACCCGCGGCGCGGCCGCGAAAATGGAAAAGCCGATGGCGCCGCCGCCTTCCTGATCGGTGAAAGGACGATAGGTGTCGCTCGCAAAATCGTTGGTCATGATGGTCTCCGCAAACAAAACAAGGTCGGCGGAGTTGGGCCGAAGGAATCGGGGATGGCGCAGGGAACAGGCGGCCAAGGCGGCGGCAAGTGCAGGTTGGAGGCCTTGCCGCACTATCGGGCGGGGGAATAACGTAGATCCGCCGCCGATAGGTAGAAGTGTATAACAAAAATGCCGTTAGACAAGAAAAATTGCTTGCCGCGTTTACTTTTTCAGACGCTGGCTGAAGGCGGCATGCAAACTATTCAATGTTTCCTCGGCCGCCAGCAACTGGTCGGCCACTTCATTGACCTTGCGCCGGTTGGAGCGGGCATGGTCGCGCAGCACCTCGAAGGCGGTGTTGCGGTCGGTCTGGAATTTACACATCAGCAGGCCGACGGCCAGGCTGGTTTCGCGGCCGGCGGCCAGCGCCGCATTCAGGTTCAGCTCGGTACGGCGCAGCTGGCGGATCTCGTCGGCGCGCGCCAGGCCGGCGGCGAACGCGGGCATCAGGTGCTTTTCGTCGACCGGCTTGACCAGGAAGCCGACCGCGCCATAGGAGGCGGCCTGCTTGCCGGCGTCGGCGTCGCCGCGGCCGGACAGGAACATGAACGGCACGGAGCTGGTGGCATGCAGTTGCTTGGCCAGTTCCAGGCCGTTCATGCCGGGCATGTGGATATCCAGCAGGGCCAGGTCGGGTTCGCGCTGGGCGATGAACTGCAGGGCTTGTTCCGCCGATGCGGCTTTGAGCACGTCGTAACCGGCGTGGCCGAGGACTTCACCGAGGAAGTCGAGCAGCAGTTGATCGTCGTCGACGATAAGAATCAGGCGCTTCGGGCTGGAAGATACGCTCATGGGGGCTGCAACCTTTGGCTATTGCTAACGCCCCAATTATAAGACGGAAAAGCATCCGCGCTTCAAGCGTTTTCTTGACCCGTAAAAAGCGCGGCGAACCGGCCGACCGCCGCCGCGACGCTTTCGGCTTGATAGACACTGCTGATGGCCGCCACCATGTCCGCCCCGCGCGCCACCAGCGGCGCGGCGTTTTCCGGCGTCATGCCGCCGATCACCACGTTCGGCACGCGGATCAGCTCGCGTGCCTGGTCGAGGATGTCCAGCTGGGTCGTCACCGCGTATTGCTTGACCCGCGACGGATAGAAACCGCCGAAGGCGACGTAGCTGGCGCCGGCCGCCTGCGCATCGAGCGCGCGCGGCAAGTCGCCGTAGCAGGAGGCGCCGATGATCTTGTCAGGCCCGAGCAGCGCGCGCACCTGCGCCACCTCGGCGTCGGTGCCGCCGAGGTGGACGCCGTCGGCGCCGGTTTGCACGCACAGCTTGACGTAGTCGTTGACGATGAACGGCACGCCGTAGCGCCGGCACAGCGCCAGCAGCGCGCCGGCCTGTTCCTCGCGCAGCGCCGGGCCGGCTTCCTTGTGACGGTATTGCAGCATGGCGATGCCTCCGGGACCGGACGGGGCGGCGGCCAGCGCCTGCTCGCTCAGGTCCAGCAGGCGGGCGGTGTCGTCCCAGTTGGGGGTGACCAGGTAAAGTCCTTGCATGATGCGTTCCTTTAAAAAGGTTAGCGCAGCGGGATGCGTTGTCCCGGTGCGACGGTGTAGGCGTCGCGCAACGCGACGTAGACATAGTGCTGCGCCTGTTCCAGCGCGACAGCGGTCGGCAGGCCCAAGGCCAGCTGGCCGGCGATGGCCGAAGCCAGCGTGCAGCCGCTGCCGTGGAAGGCGCCGTCCAGCCGCGTCCAGTTCCAGCTGCGCTGGCCGGGCTGCCGGGCGTCCGCGCCCGGCCCGAACCAGCGGTTGACGACTGCCTCGCCATCGCCGTGGCCGCCGGTGATCAGCACGTGGCGGCAGCCGCGCGCCAGCAAGGCTTGCGCCTGCGGGGCCGCTTGCGTGGCGTCGCTGAGCGCCTGCGCCTCCGGTCCGTTCGGCGTCAGCACCGTCGTCAACGGCAGCAAGGGCGCCAGGGCCTGCGCCGCGTCGTCGCGCGACAGCAGGTCGCCGTGGCCGCTGGCCAGCACCGGATCCAGCACCACCGGCAGCTCCGGCCGGCGCAGGCGCAGCCGCGCGATCAGCTCGGCGATCGCCAGCGCGTTGGCGGCGCTGCCGGTGATGCCGATCTTGACGGCGCCGATCTCCATCTTCTCGATCAGCGCCTGCGCCTGGCGCAGCAGCATGCCGGGATCGACCGGCTGCACGCCGTAGACGCGGTCGTTGTCCTGCACCGTCAGCGCGGTGGCGACGGTGAGCGCATGCGCGCCCTGCGCCGCCACCGCCTGCGCATCGGCCACGATGCCGGCGCCGCCGGACGGATCGAGCCCGGCGAACACCAGCACGCATGGCCGCCGCACCGGAGCGGCGCCGGTCATGCCAGCCGGCCCGCCATCGGCGACGATGGCGACGCCGCGAACTTGCGGGCGATGCGGCCGGCCAGGTAGGCCTCGCGGCCGGCCTGCACGCCGAGCTTCATGGCGCGCGCCATGCGCACCGGATCCCGCGCGCCGGCGATGGCGGTGTTCATCAGCACGCCGTCGCAGCCCAGTTCCATGGCGATGGCGGCGTCGGACGCGGTGCCCACGCCGGCGTCGACCAGCACCGGCACCTTGGCCTGGTCGATGATCAGCGACAGGTTCCACGGATTGAGGATGCCCATGCCGGAGCCGATCAGCGACGCCAGCGGCATCACGGCGACGCAGCCGATGTCTTCCAGGATCTTGGCCTGGATCGGATCGTCGCTGCAGTAGACCATGACGTCGAAGCCGTCCTTGACCAGCGCCTCGGCGGCGACCAGCGTTTCCGGCATGTGCGGGAACAAGGTCCGCTCGTCGCCCAGCACTTCCAGCTTGACCAGCTTGTGGCCGTTCAAGAGTTCGCGCGCCATCTGCAGCGTGTAGATCGCATCCTTGGCGTTGTAGCAGCCGGCCGTGTTGGGCAGGATGGTGTATTGCGACGGCGGCAGCACGTCCAGCAGGCTGGGCGCCTTCGGATCCTGGCCGATGTTGACGCGGCGGATCGCCACGGTGATGATTTCCGCCCCGGCGGCGTCGGTCGCCTCGCGGGTCTGCTGCAGGTCCTTGTACTTGCCGCTGCCGACCAGCAGCCGCGATGCGTAGGCCTTGCCTGCGATAGTCAAAACGTCTTGATTGCTCATGTTGGCTCCTTGTTGCGTTTTTGCCGATTAACCGCCGCCGATGGCGCGCACGATATCCACTTTGTCCAGCGGCTGCAGCTCGCGCCGCGGCCACTGCTGGCGCGGCACCACCGAGCGGTTGACCGCCAGCGCCAGCGCCTGCCCCGTCAGCGACAGCGCGTCCACCAGTTGATCCAGCGTTTGCCGCGGCGGCACCTGGTGCGGCGCGCCGTTCAATTCAATGCTGATCATGCCGGCCTCACAGCTTGCGATACAGCTCGGCGCCGTTCTTGATGAACTCCACCGCCTTGACCTGCATGCCCTGCTGCAGCGCCGCGCCGTCGGACATGCCGTTGGCCGCCGCATACTCGCGCACCTCCTGGGTGATCTTCATCGAGCAGAAATGCGGTCCGCACATCGAGCAGAAGTGCGCCACCTTGGCCGAATCCTTGGGCAAGGTCTCGTCGTGGAATTCGCGCGCCTTGTCGGGATCGAGGCCGATGTTGAACTGGTCGTCCCAGCGGAACTCGAAGCGCGCCTTGGACAGCGCGTTGTCGCGGATCTGCGCGCCCGGATGGCCCTTGGCCAGGTCGGCCGCGTGGGCGGCGATCTTGTAGGTGATGATGCCGTCCTTGACGTCGTTCTTGTCGGGCAGGCCGAGGTGTTCCTTCGGCGTCACGTAGCACAGCATGGCCGTGCCGTACCAGCCGATCTGCGCGGCGCCGATGCCGGAGGTGATGTGGTCGTAGCCCGGCGCGATATCGGTGGTCAACGGGCCCAGCGTGTAGAACGGCGCCTCGTGGCACTGCTCCAGCTGCAGGTCCATGTTCTCCTTGATCAGCTGCATCGGCACGTGGCCGGGGCCTTCGATCATCACCTGCACGTCGTGCTTCCAGGCGATCTGGGTCAGCTCGCCCAGCGTTTTCAGCTCGCCCAGTTGCGCCTCGTCGTTGGCGTCGTAGATCGAGCCGGGACGCAGGCCGTCGCCCAGCGAGAACGAGACGTCGTAGGCCTTCATGATCTGGCAGATCTCCTCGAAGTGCGTGTACAGGAAGGATTCCTTGTGATGCGCCAGGCACCACTTGGCCATGATGGAACCGCCGCGCGAGACGATGCCGGTGAGGCGCTTGGCCGTCATCGGCACGTAGCGCAGCAGCACGCCGGCGTGGATGGTGAAGTAGTCGACGCCCTGCTCCGCCTGCTCGATCAGCGTGTCGCGGTAGATTTCCCAGGTCAGGTCCTCGGCCTTGCCGTTGACCTTTTCCAGCGCCTGGTAAATCGGCACGGTGCCGATCGGTACCGGGCTGTTGCGGATGATCCACTCGCGGGTTTCGTGGATATGCTTGCCGGTCGACAAGTCCATGACGTTGTCGCCGCCCCAGCGGATGGCCCAGGTCATCTTCTCGACTTCTTCGCCGATCGACGAGGTCACGGCCGAGTTGCCGATGTTGGCGTTGATCTTCACGAGGAAGTTGCGGCCGATGATCATCGGTTCGATTTCCGGGTGGTTGATGTTGGCCGGGATGATGGCGCGGCCGCGGGCGATTTCCTCGCGCACGAATTCCGGCGTGATGGTGGCCGGGATGCTGGCGCCGAACGATTGGCCCGGATGCTGGCGGCCCATCAGGTCGGCCAGGCGCTGGCCCATCGGGCCGGAGTTCTTCAGGTTTTCCAGGTATTCCTGGCGGCGCAGGTTTTCGCGGATCGCCACGAACTCCATCTCGGGCGTGATGATGCCCTGGCGCGCATAGTGCATCTGCGTCACGTTCTTGCCGTCGCGGGCGCGGCGCGGCTTGCGGTGCAGGTTGAAGCGCAGCTCGGCCAGGGCCGGATCGGCCAGGCGCGCCTGGCCGTATTCGGAGGTCGGACCGTCCAGTTCCTCGGTGTCGTCGCGTTCCAGTATCCACGGCAGGCGCGGCGTGGCGGCCAGGCCGGAGCGGATGTCGATCGTCGCGTCCGGGTCGGTGTACGGGCCCGAGGTGTCGTAGACGTAGATCGGCGGATTGGCCTCGAAGCCGAACGATGCGGGCGTATCGGCTTGCGTGATTTCACGCATCGGCACACGGATATCGGGGCGGCTGCCTTCGACGTAGACCTTGCGGGAATTGGGTAAGGGTTGGACCGCTGCCTCATCCACGGTGGCGGTGGCGGACAGGAATTTCGGGTTGGCGTTCATTTTGGCTCCTTTGTTGGCTACAGGAGCCAGCAAAGGAGGTTGGATAACACCGTGCCTGAAGATGGATTGGCGGCGGCGATATCCTAAGCTTCCCTTCGCTGGCATTATCCAGATCAGGTTCGGAGGGTATTTCTCACCCGCGCATCGCATTGCGATTTGCAGGACCCCTAGCGTTTGCCACCTTGCGGCAGCCGGACGATTATAACCTTGCCTCTCATTTTTACCAACTGATTCCGCTCCCCCCTACAAAAAGCATATTCCCAAGTGGAAAACACGTAAGATGGG
The DNA here is from genome assembly GCF_047302815.1 of Duganella sp. CT11-25. NCBI lineage: Bacteria > Pseudomonadati > Pseudomonadota > Betaproteobacteria > Burkholderiales > Oxalobacteraceae > Duganella > Duganella sp. CT11-25. The sequence goes on along the minus strand of NZ_JBKBFD010000001.1, from coordinate 5,478,606 downwards.
CCGTATGGAAGAACGCAAGGGAAGACGATATTGTTCACACTAGCATCTGCAGCTATGGAATTGAGGCGAGGACAACTGCAACGTCGGGCTGCAGTCCGTATTGCATTGGTTCTGCTGCCGCACCTGGCGTTGCTGTGGATGGCCACTCGCCCGGTGCCTCGCCTTGTGGCGCCCGACAATCGGGTCTGGGTACAGCTGGCGCATTCCAAGCCGCCGCCGATGTCGCTTCACAAAAATCCTGTGTCTGAACCTGTCCGCGCACCACAACTGGATGCTGCGGGCCGGGTATCACCGCGCGCGACGGAGCCGCCGGTGGCATCGCCTTCTTCGGTCGCGCCAGGCATTCAGGCTCCACAGATGCAGACACCCGAAAGTCCCGAGGAGCGAGCGCTACTTGGGGACGCAGCGATAACGAAAAAGGCGGAAAGCACACCGCCAGCTGACTCAATGCAACAAGCGCTGAAAGCAGTTGGCGCAATTGACCGCCAATTACGCGCCGAGCATCGACAGGAATTTTCCGCCCCTCCCGACACACCTCGTGCGCGTTTGAGCCGCGGGCTGGAGGCGGCGCATGCGGCAGTGAAACCAAAGTGGTTCCAGGCAGCGCGTACCGAGCTGATTAGCGCACCCAATGATCCAAGGCGCATCTACCGGGTCACAACGGCGATGGGCGAGCACTGTTTGTATTTCCCCGACAAGGGCAGCATTTCCGCCAATAGCGACCCCAGGTCGGGCTTGGCTGGCTTCGGCCAACCGACGGTGTCGTCGTGCCCGATACCGTTTTAAAACGTCGATTGCTTCTTTTCGCGACCGATGGATGGAGGTACAGTCGTTAGCGCCCGTTGCGCCATTCCATTTTTTGTACCTGGATTTCGGGGTGGCTGGCGAGCGGCTCCCACTCCGGCAGGAAGACGAAACCCTGCCTCCGATAGAACGCGGCCGCCCTGGCGTTTTCCGGCGCCACGTCCAGCACGATACGCGTGTGCCCCTGTGCGGCGGCGCAGGCCTTGATCGCTTCCACCAGCCGCGCGGCGCCGCCGCTTCCCCGGTACTCCGGTTTGACCCACATGGCGATCAGGTTGTATTCGGCTGTTGCCGCGCTGGTGCCGCCGCCGATCATGCCTACAGCGACGCCATCCACGAACGCCAGCAGGAATTCGATGCGGCCGCCGGCGGCGCGCTCGCGCCATTGCGCGTCGCTTTGGCCGGCGGCGGTGGCATAGCTCACGCCGAAGGCGGTTGGCGCGTCAAGCAGCGCGGCCAAGCGGATCTCCTTGAGGACGGCCCAGTCGTCCGCCGCTGTGGCTCGTATCTCCATCTTAATCCTTGAACTCGGGCGCGGACTTGCTCATGCCGGCCATCATTGCCGCTTGCAAATCGGCGGACAACAACATGGCGGCATTCCACGTCGCGTTGTAATTGAGGCCGTCGGCCACCGTGTGATCGCGCGCGTAGGTGATCATTTCCTTGACGCCGCGGATCGCCAGCGGCGCCTTGGCGGCGATCGTCGCGGCGATCTCGCGCACACCGGCGCGCAAGGCTTCCGGCGACGCGAACACGCGGTTGACCAGGCGCATCTCTTTCGCCTCGGCCGCGTCGACCTTGCGCGCGGTGTAGGCCAGCTCGCGCGCCATGCCCTCGCCGATCAGCTTGGGCAGGCGCTGCAGCGTGCCGACGTCGGCGGTCATGCCGATATCGATTTCCTTGATGGTGAACCAGGCGTCGGCCGAGCAATAACGCATGTCGGCGCAGCAGATCAGGTCGATGCCGCCGCCGACGCAAGCGCCGTGCACGGCGGCCAGCACCGGCTTGCGGCAGCGCTCCAGGCTGGTCAGCGTGTCCTGCAGGTCGAGGATGATGCGGCGCAGGTTTTCGCGCGTGCGGCCGTCGCAATCGTTCTGGATCTGCGCGCCCAGGCCCATCATCATCTGCAGGTCGATGCCGGCGGTGAAGGCCTTGCCCTCCCCTTCCAGGATCGCCACCCGGATCTCCGGCGTCGCATCGATGTACTGGAAAGCGCTGCGGATATCGTTCCACATCGCCAGATTCATGGCGTTCAGCTTGTCCGGGCGGTTCAGGCGCACGGTGGCGATGCGGTCGTCCACGCTGACGGTCACGGTTTCAAAGTCGGGCATTGCTGTCTCCTTGGTGCAAAATTAGTATTTTGACACTGCCGCAATAATACGCAGCAGGGGCTGTGTCATCTATAATGGCTGTTTTCGCAAACGCATTTATAAAATATATCAGCCAAATCATGGAATTAGCCAAGTCTTTCGAGCCTGCCGACATTGAACAATTCTGGCGCACCGAGTGGGAGCAGCGCGGTTACTACGCCGCCACCCTCGACGCCGGCAAGCCTTCTTTCAGCATCCAGCTGCCGCCGCCGAACGTGACCGGCACCCTGCACATGGGCCATGCCTTCAACCAGACCATCATGGACGGCCTGACCCGCTACCACCGTATGCTGGGCCACAACACCGCCTGGATCCCGGGCACCGACCACGCCGGCATCGCGACGCAGATCGTCGTCGAGCGCCAGCTGGACGCGCAGAAAATCTCGCGCCACGACCTGGGCCGCGAAAAGTTCGTGGAAAAAGTCTGGGAGTGGAAAGAGAAATCCGGCTCCACCATCACCGGCCAGATGCGCCGCCTGGGCGCCTCGCCGGACTGGCAGCGCGAATACTTCACGATGGACGAGCCGCGCTCGAAGGTCGTCACCGACGTCTTCGTGCGCCTGCACGAGCAGGGCCTGATCTACCGCGGCAAGCGCCTGGTCAACTGGGATCCGGTGCTGGGCACCGCCGTCTCCGACCTGGAAGTGGTGTCCGAGGAAGAAGACGGCTCGATGTGGTACATCAAGTACCCGCTGGCCGATGGCAGCGGCTCGCTGACCGTGGCCACCACCCGTCCCGAGACGATGCTGGGCGACGTCGCCGTGGCCGTCGATCCGACCGACGAGCGCTACCTGCCGCTGGTCGGCAAGATGCTGAAACTGCCGCTGTCGGAGCGCGAGATCCCGATCATCGCCGACGAATACGTCGACAAGGAATTCGGCACCGGCTGCGTCAAGATCACCCCTGCGCACGACATGAACGACTACGCCGTCGGCCAGCGCCACAAGCTGCCGCTGCTGACGATCATGACCCTGGAAGCCAAGATCAACGACGAAGCGCCGGCAGCCTATCGCGGCATGGACCGCTTCGTGGCCCGCAAGCAGATCGTCGCCGACCTGGACGCGCTCGGCCTGCTGGAGCAAGTCAAGCCGCACAAGCTGATGGTGCCGCGCGGCGACCGCACCGGCGTCGTCATCGAACCGATGCTGACCGACCAGTGGTTCGTCGCCATGAGCAAGCCGGCGCCGGAAGGCACCTTCTTCCCGGGCAAATCGATCGCCGAGACCGCGCTGGACAAAGTCGCCAACGGCGAGATCAAGTTCGTGCCGGAAAACTGGAGCACCACCTACAATCAGTGGCTGAACAACATCCAGGACTGGTGCATCTCGCGCCAGCTGTGGTGGGGCCACCAGATCCCGGCATGGTACGACGACGCCGGCAACATCTTCGTCGCCAAGACCGAAGCCGAGGCGCTGGCCAAGCAGCAAGCCGCCGGCAGCAGCGGACCGCTGCGCCGCGACAACGACGTGCTCGACACCTGGTTCTCGTCCGCGCTGGTGCCGTTCTCGACCCTGGGCTGGCCGGAAGAAACGCCTGACATCAAGGCCTTCCTGCCGTCGTCGGTGCTGGTGACCGGCTTCGACATCATCTTCTTCTGGGTCGCGCGCATGGTCATGATGACCGCGCACTTCACGGGCAAGGTGCCGTTCGAGACCGTCTACGTGCACGGCCTGGTACGCGACTCGCAAGGCCAGAAGATGTCCAAGTCCAAGGGCAACACGCTGGACCCGATCGACCTGATCGACGGCATCGGCATCGATGCGCTGGTGGAGAAACGCACCACCGGCCTGATGAACCCGAAAGCGGCCGAGAAGATCGCCAAGGCCACGCGCAAGGAATTCCCGGAAGGGATCGCCGCCTACGGCACCGACGCCGTGCGCTTCACGATGGCCTCGTACGCCTCGCTGGGCCGCAACATCAACTTCGACCTGGGCCGCGCCGAAGGCTATCGCAACTTCTGCAACAAGCTGTGGAACGCCACGCGCTTCGTGCTGATGAACACCGAAGAGAAAGACTGCTCGGCCAGCGTCGCCGACCTGTCGAACGCCGACAAGTGGATCATCTCGCTGCTGCAGAAGGCCGAACTGGACGTGGCCAAGGGCTTCGAAGACTACCGCTTCGATAACATCGCCTCGACCATCTACAAGTTCGTCTGGGACGAATACTGCGACTGGTATCTGGAAGTGGCCAAGGTGCAGGTACAAAGCGGCACCGAAGGCCAGCAGCGCGCCACCCGTCACACGCTGCTGCGCGTGCTGGAAGTGGTGCTGCGCCTGGCGCATCCGGTCATCCCGTTCGTCACCGAAGCGCTGTGGCAAGCCGTCGCGCCGCTGGCCGGCAAGACCGGCGACTCGATCATGATGCAGCCCTACCCGATCGCCAACACCGCCAACATCGACGAGTCGGCCGAGGCATGGATGCAGAAGCTGAAGGCGCTGACCGACGCCACCCGCAACCTGCGCGGCGAAATGCAGCTGGCGCCGTCGCTGCGCGTGCCGCTGATCGTCGAGCCGGGCAATGCGGCCGACAAGGCGGCGATGGAAGGCTTCGCGCCGTACATCCAGTCGCTGGGCAAGCTGGCCGAAGTGCAGATCCTCGACGCGCTGCCGGAATCGCCGGCCGCCGTGTCGATCGTCGGCACGACCAAGCTGATGTTGAAAGTGGAGATCGACGTCAAGGCCGAGCGCGAGCGTCTGGCCAAGGAGATCGCCCGCATCGAAGGCGAGATCAACAAGGCCAACGGCAAGCTCTCGAACGAAAGCTTCGTCGCCCGCGCGCCGGTCGAAGTGGTAGCGCAAGAGAAAGAACGCGTCGCCAACTTCTCGGCCACGCTGGCCAAGATGCGCGAGCAGTTCGCCAAACTGCCAACCGCGTAAAAGCAACTCCGGGGTCAGGTCCAGTTTCACGTCACGGGCTCTGCCGTAGCGGCCGCTACGGCAGAGCCCGTGACGTGAAACTGGACCTGACCCCGGATTTTTTTATGCCAGCAAAGCGGCGTAGCGTTCGATGTCGACGTTGCCGCCGCTGATGATGACGCCGACACGTTTGCCCTGCAGCTGGTCTTTCATCGCGCGCGCGGCGGCCAGGCCCAGGCAACCGGTCGGCTCGACGACGATCTTCATGCGCGCGGCGAAGAAGCGCATTTCGGCGCGCAGCTGTTCATCGCTGACCGTCACGATGTCGTCGACGTCGCGCTGGATGATCGGGAAGGTCAGCTGGCCCAGGTGCTGCGTCTGCGCGCCGTCGGCGATCGTTTTCGGCGTGTCGATGTGGACGATGCTGCCGCTGCGGAAGGATTGCTGGCCGTCGTTGCCCGCTTCCGGTTCCACGCCGTACAGCCGGGTCTTGGGCGACAGCGCCCGCGTCGCCAGCGCCGAGCCGCTCAGCAGGCCGCCGCCGCCCAGGCAGACAAACAAGTAATCCAGCTCGCCCACTTCCTCGAATAATTCCTTGGCCGCCGTGCCCTGCCCCGCGATGACGTCCGCGTGGTCGTAGGGCGGGATCAGCGTCAGGCCATGCTTCTGCGCCAGGTCGCGGCCGATCTGCTCGCGGTCTTCGGTGTAGCGGTCGTAGGTCACCACCGTGGCGCCATAGCCGCGCGTGGCGGCGATCTTGGAGGCCGGCGCATCCAGCGGCATGACGATCGTCGCCGGGATGCCCAGCAACTGCGCCGACAACGCTATCCCCTGCGCGTGATTGCCCGACGAGAAAGCCACCACGCCGGCGCGGCGCTGCCCGGCGTCGAACCTGGCCAGCGCGTTGTAGCTGCCACGGAATTTGAACGCGCCCATGCGCTGCAGGTTTTCGCACTTGAAGAACACTTCGGCCCCCAGTTCCGCATTGGCGGTGCGCGAGGTCAGCACCGGCGTGCGATGCGCTACGCCGGCGATGCGTTCCGAGGCGGCGACCACATCGGCATAGGTGGGGAGGTTCAATTCGCTCATGATTTTTCCTGTGGTGAGTTAGCGCGCGTCGTTGTAGACGGTCGCGCGGGATACGTTCAGATAGGCGGCCACGATGTCCATCGCGCGCCGCACGTCGCTCAGGCCGGCTTCTTTCAGCTCGCGCATCAGCGCCTTGCGTTCATCGGCCTTCAAGGCGCGCGGCGTCGTGCCCAGCCGCGCGGCAAATTGGTCGATGCGCAGGCGGATGGCGTCGGCGCCGGCCGGTTGCATGGTCTCCTGCACCGCCGCCTCGGTGTCGACGCTGCCGAATTGCGCCAGCATCGTGTTCAGGCTGCGGAACACCGTCAGGTCGACGTTCATGCACAGCGCGGCGATATACCGGCCTTCGCTGTCCTTGATGCCGATCGACGTGCTCTTGGCCAGCCGCCCGTCCGGGAAGGTGTTTGGATAGTTGGCGAGGACCTGGTCAAAATCCGGATCGGCGGCGCGCGCCAGTCCCAGCTCGGTGGCCGGCGCGCCGACCGCGCGGCCGGACAGGTTGTTGTGGATCGCCAGGATGGCGTGCTCAGGCTCGCTGAGGTCGTGCAGCACGACTTCGCAAAACGGCGCCAGCGTCTTGCCGAGGCCGTCGGCAACCTGCTTCATCTGTTCCAATAAGTTCTGCTGTTCGGGCGTTTTTTTCATCTACACATATTATCTTATTTTAGATAATTCGTGCAATTCAGCATAAAATAGTACGACCGGTCATTTATTTGCTACACTCGTCAGACAAAAAATAACCTGGAGACAGCACATGAAATTCCTCGCATTCATCATCACGGCGGCGCTATCCATCGCCCCTGCCTTCGCGGACGACAGCTCGCCGGTCGGCCTGTGGAAAAACATCGACGACGTCAGCGGCAAGCCGAAGGCCTTGATCCGCATCACCGAAACCAACGGCGCGCTGCAAGGCAAGATCGAGCAGCTGTTCCGCGAGCCGGCCGAAGAGCAGAATCCGAAATGCGACAAATGCGAGGGCGCCCGCAAGGACCAGCCGGTCCTCGGCATGGTGATCCTGTCCGGACTGAAGAAGGATGGCAGCGACTATGCCGGCGGCGAGATCCTCGACCCCAACAACGGCAAAGTCTACAAAAGCAAGATGCACCTGACCGACAACGGCAAGAAGCTGAGCGTGCGCGGCTACATCGGCGTGCCGATGCTGGGCCGCTCGCAAGTGTGGGTCCGCCAGGAATAAGCCGCCCACGCAGCGTCTGACGTTTAATTTCCACAAGGTTTCCTAGTATCAATGTGATGTGCGCGCCAGCGCACATACCGGCGCAGGCCGGCATGACATCGTGGCCTATTGGCTTGCGCAAACCGCGCAAGCCGCTAGTAGTTCCACCGGTTTCAGCACAAAGGAAACACCATGAATGTCCTGCAGAGATATACCAAGACGCTGTCTTGTTCCATCGGCTTCCTCGCCGCCACCTTGCTGGCAGGATGCGGCGGCGGCGATCAGGGGCGCGCCCCCATCCTCGGCGTGCCGGCGGCAACGCTGGTTTCGCTGGCCGTCACGCCGGTCGCGCCGAGCATCGGCCTGGGCGCCACCCAGCAGTTCACCGCCAACGCCACCTTTAGCGACGGCTCCACGCAAGCGGTAGTCGCCGCCTGGACGTCGGCCACGCCGGCAGTCGCCACGGTCGCCGCGACGACCGGGCTGGCCACCGGCGCCGGCGTCGGCAGCGCCGTCATCAGCGCCGCCTACAGCGGCAAGACCGCCTCGGCAACGCTGACCGTCACGCCCGCCGTACTGATGTCGATCGCCGTCACGCCGCAAGCGCCGACCGTGCAGATTGCCGCCACGCGCCAGCTGGCCGTCATCGGCACCTACTCGGATGCGAGCACCCATGACCTGACCGCCAGCTCGACCTTCGTCTCGGCCACGCCGGCCAGCGCCACCGTCAACGGCGGCGGCCTGGTCACCGGCGCCGCGCTGGGCACGTCGATCATCACGGTCACCAGCAGCGGCAAGAGCGCCACCACCACCGTCACCGTACCTGCCGCCACGCTGACTGGCATCACCGTCACGCCGGCCGCTTCGACCGTCCTGATCGGCGGCCTGCAGCAGTTCGTCGCGACCGCAAGCTATTCCGACAACACCACCGCGTTCGTCACCGGCACCGCTGTCTGGAGCTCGAACAGCCCATCCATCGGCACCGTGGCCACCACCGGCCTAGCGACCGGTGTCGCTGCCGGCACCACCACCATCACCGCCACGGTCGGCGCACAATCGGGCAGCGCTGCGCTGACCGTCAGCGCCGTGGTGCTGCCACCTCCTGTCGTGCTGGCCGTACCGCTCGGTGGCGCCGCCAACTTCGCTGTCCTGGCCGGCACTTCGGTGACCAACAATGCCGGCGGCACCACGCTGATCACCGGCGATGTCGGTTCGCCGTCGCAGACCGTCGATCCAACCCAGGCCGCAGGCTTCACCAACTACAAATCCGGCGCCATCCTGGCCGGCGCGCTGGCCGACCTGCAGACCGCCATCAGCAACGCCAACGGCCGCAGCTGCGACGTCAGCTTTGCCGGCGGCATCGACCTCGGCGGCCAGACCTTCGCACCGGGCGTGTATTGCTACGCCGGCGCGATCAACATCACCGGGACCGTGACACTGAACGGTCCCGGCGTGTACATCTTCCGCACCGCGCTGACGCTCAACTCGACGGCCAACTCGATCGTCGCCCTGGCCAATGGCGCCACCGCGGCCAATGTGAACTGGGTGCCGGTCGGTCCGACCACGCTGGGCGCCAACAGCGTCTTCAAAGGCACCATCCTCGGCCAGTCGGCCGCGATCACGGTGGGCGACAACACCACGCTGCTCAACGGCCGCGTGCTGACTGCCGCAGCGGTCACGCTGCGCAACAACCAGATCGCCAAATAAACGCTCACCTTTCAAGGACATCATCATGACCATCGCCAAGACAGTAGGAACATTGAGCGCGCTCGCGTGCGCCATGCTCGCCATCCAGGTTGCACAAGCCGAGGAAACTTTCATCAATCCGGAGTGGGCCAACAGCGCCTGGTACATCGGCGCGGGCGTCGGCCGCTCGCGCGGCAACATCGACCAGGAGCGCCTGACCAGCAGCCTGAGCGCCAACGGCGCCGTCGTCACCTCGTTCAGCACGGACGAGCGCGACACCGGCTACAAGCTGTTCGTCGGCAAGCAGCTGAACCGCTACCTGGCGCTGGAACTGGGCTACTTCGACCTGGGTAAATTCAGCTTCAACTCGACCACCTCCGGCAACGGCGTGCTCAACGGCGAAGCGGGCTTCCGCGGCGCCAACCTGGACCTGCTGGCGCAGCTGCCGCTCAGCGAGCGGCTGTCGCTGCTGGGCCGGGTCGGCGCGAACTACGCCAAGGCCAGCACCCATTTCAGCGGCAACCGCCTGATGGCGGTGACCGGTCCGAACAATAGCGAGCGCAAGCTCAACGCCAAGGCCGGCCTGGGCCTGGAATACAAACTGAGCGAAGCCCTGGCGCTGCGCGGCGAAGTGGAGCGTTATCGCGTCAACGACGCCGTCGGCAATCGCGGCGACGTCGATCTGCTGTCGGTCAGCCTGGTCTATAAACTGGGGCGTCCTGCGCACAGCGCGCCGGTGTACGTGCCGCCGCCAGCGGCGGAACCGGCGCCGCCGCCTGTTGCAGCGCCGATGCCGTCGCCACCGCCGCCCAAAGCGCCGGAGCCGACATCGGAAAAAATCTCGTTCGCCGCTGAAACGCTGTTTGATTTCGACAAGTCGGCCGTCAAGCCGGACGGCAAGGCCGCGCTCGACGACCTGCTGCTCAAGCTGCAAGGTATGAACACCGAAGTGATGGTGACGGTCGGCCATACCGACTCGGTCGGCTCGAACGAGTACAACCAGAAACTGTCGCTGCGCCGCGCCGAAGCGGTCAAGGCTTACCTAGTGAGCAAAGGCGTGGACGCCGCGCGCGTCTACACCGAGGGCAAGGGCGAGACCCAAGCGCTGGCCGACAACGGCACGGCCGAAGGCCGCGCCAGGAACCGCCGCGTGACCGTCGAAGTGGTCGGCACCCGCACCGTCACGAAATAAGCGGCTACTGCTGTATGCCTTTACCGGTGGCGGTCCAGTAGATGCCGCCCATCAGGTGGCCCAGGTATTGCGGGTCGCGGTACATCTCGCCGTTGTGTCCCAGCGAGGTGACGAACACGCGGCCCTTCTCGTACACGTGATACCAGGCCACCGGGTGATCCTTGCCCATCCCCTTGGACACCTGCCCCGGCCAGATCTTGGTCGGATCGTAGGTGCTTTCGTCGACATTCAGCACCGGATGGATGCTGATGTTGTACGGATTGTCGAACACATACCACTCGTCGCTCCACACCCAGCGCGCCGGCAAGCCATACGTCGCCGGGAACTTCCTGTCGACCACCTCGGTCACGCCGGTCTGCAGCATCGGATGGTTGCCGACGCGGCGCCCGATCAATTTCTCAAACCACGGCCAGGTATTCGGCGGAATGATCAACGCGCGGTGCACCAGCATGGCGTTGCCGCCGTTCTTCATGTAGTCCTCGAATTTCTTGCGGCGCGGTTCGCTCAGCTCCTCGCCGGGCGTGTTCAGGAACATCACGGCGGCGTATTGGCTCAGGTCGCCGTCGAAGACTTCCGGCTTGTTGGTGTACACCAGCTCGAAGGCATGCAGCTTGGCCAGCGTCTCCAGGCTGTCACGCGCGATCGGGATGTACTCGTAGTGGTATTTCCCGGGCATCGCCAGCACCAGCAGCTTGTACTGGTTATCCGCGTGGCAGTTGACGCCCATGGCCAGCCAGGCCAGCACGATCAGCATGATTTTTTTCATCGTCTCCTCCTTTGAAAGTTAGCGCTAACATTTCAACATAGTCTAACCCAAGGTGATACGATTTGGCTAAATGAAAATAATTCTCAACGTGATCGGTTGCCTGGCGGTGGTGCTGGGCGTACTGGGCATCTTCCTGCCGCTGCTGCCCACCACGCCCTTCCTGCTGTTGGCGTCCGCCTGCTTTGCGCGCGGTTCGACGCGGATGCACAACTGGCTGCAAACCAACCGCGTCTTCGGCAAATACCTGCGCGACTACGAGAACGGCAAAGGCATCCCGTTGCGCGGCAAGATCTGGATCCTGATCTTCATGTGGAGCTCGATGGGCTATTCGATGTGGCGCCTGCACGACAGGCTGGCGCTGCAGCTCATGGTGGCGGCGATCGGCACGGGCGTGACCATCTACCTGACCCGCTTCGTGCCGACCATGCGCATCGAAAAGTAATTACGTGCCCTGCCTGGTCGGCATGACGACGACCTGTTGCAGATTCACGTGCTTCGGCTGTGTCGCCAGGAAGCCCACCACTTCCGCGATATCCTGAGGCTGCAGGAACGCCATGCTCTGCCCAGCGCCGGCCAGCCAATCCTTGGCGCCCTGGAAGGTCCAGTGGCCTTGCAGTTCGGTCTCCGTGATGCCCGGTTCGATCATCGACACGCGGATGTTCTTCGGGCCCAGTTCCACGCGCAGGTGGCGGGTCAGGTGGCTGACGTAAGCCTTGGTGGCGCTGTAGACGGCAAAGTAGGGATAGATGTTCTGGCCGGCGATCGACGAGGTGTTGATCAGGTCGACGGTGGCGCCGGCTTCGGCCGACTTGGCCAGTTGCGGCACGAAGGCCGAGATCACGCGCATCACGCCGGTCACGTTGAGGTCGATCTGGTGCTCCCATTCGCCGACATTGCGTTCCTCGATGGCGCCCGGCAGCATCACGCCGGCGTTGTTGAAGACCAGATTGGCCGGGCCGTAGGCGCTTTCCACCGCGGCCGCGGCGGCGTCCACCGACGCCTGGTCGGTGACGTCGACCGCCAGCGCCATCGCTTCGCCGCCGGCTTCACGGATCTCGGCCACCAGTTGTTCCAGCACGTTCCGGCGGCGCGCCAGCACGGCGACCTTGGCGCCGCGCGCGGCCAGCAGTTTTGCGGTGGAAAGACCGATGCCGCTGGAGGCGCCGGTGATGACGGCGACGCGGCCGGACATCGTGTTCGTATTGCTCATGGTAGTTCTCCTGTAGGAGAGCGCCGGAAGCGCCGGCGACAGGTGAACTATAGGAGAATGAGCACAACCAAAGTAGTCTGAATTACACGTTACAGCGACAACTTTAAGTTTATATTGAATGCTGGCGCAACTCGTCGGCCGACAGGTAGAACTGCGTGCTGCCGAGCAGCCGCTCCACCGCGAAATCGATGAAGCGCCGTACCCTGCCCGGCATGTCGGTGCGCTGCGGGAAGTACAGGTACAAGCCCATGCGTTCGCTGAGTTGATCGACCAGCAGCGGTTTCAGCCGGCCATCGCGAATGGCGGCGGCGGCGTTGATGCTGTCGATCTGGCCGATGCCCATGCCGGCCAGCACCGCATGCATTTCGGTGTCCGGATCATTGCTGAGCAAGACAGCCTGCACGTGATGGAACACGGTGTCGCCATCGACCTCGAACTCCCAGGCCATCGGCCGGCCGCTGCCGGGCTGGCGGTAGGCCGTGCAACGATGCGCCTGCAAATCCCGCAGCGTGCGCGGCACGCCGTGGCGCGCCAGATATTCCGGCGTCGCGCAAACGATCTGCTGTACCGGAAACAGGCGGCGGCTGACGATCTGCGCATCCGGTGCGTTGCCGCCGCGGAAGCCGACATCGATGCGGTCGCCGACCAGGTCGCTGAAGCCGTCTTCCTGGATCAGGTCGATCTGGATCAGCGGATAGGTCAACTGGAACTCCGCCAGCAGCGGCGCCAGCATCTTGCGTCCCATCGAGCCGGAAGCGGCGATGCGCACCAGGCCCTCGTCCTCGCGCGCGGCGTTGCGGGCGCGGGCCAAGGCGCCGACCACGCCGTCCATGCTGGGCTTGATCGATTCCAGCAAGCGTTGGCCTTCCTCGGTCAGCGAGCTGTTGCGCGTGGTGCGGTGGAACAGGCGCACGCCCAGGTGCTGCTCGAACTGGCGGATGGTCTTGCTGACGGCCTGCGGCGTGGTGCCCTGCGCCTCGGCGACCTTGTTGAAGCTGCCCAGTTCGGCGGCCCGGATGAAGGTCGAGATGGCGCGCAGTTCATCCACGGCTGGCGGCCTCGCGCTGGATCTTGCTGATGTGGCGGTCCAGGCTGTTGGCGAAGGCCTGGCGGTCGGACTGGCTGAAGGCGGCCGGGCCGCCGGTATCGACGCCGCTGCCGCGCAGTTCGTCCATGAAGGCGCGCATGGTCAGCATCTGCGCGATGTTGTCGTTGGTGTAGAACTCGCCGCGCGGGTTGAGCGCGTAGCCGCCCTTCTTCAGCACGTCCGACGCCAGCGGGATGTCGCCGGTGACGACCAGGTCGCCCGGCGCCAGCAGGCGCACGATTTCCTGGTCGGCCACGTCGGCGCCGGACGGCACTTGCACCGAACGGACGAAGCGCGACGGCGGCACGCGCAGCAATTGATTGGCCACCAGCGTCACCTGCATCTGCGTGCGGTCGGCCACGCGGTAGAGGATTTCCTTGATGACGGCGGGACAGGCGTCGGCGTCGACCCAGATCTGCATTACAGGTCCGCCCACAGTTCGCCGTTGGGGCTGACGCGCGGCGCCGCAACGCCGAAGTGTTTGTACGCGGCCGGCGTGGCGACGCGGCCGCGCGGCGTGCGCTGCAGGAATCCCTGCTGGATCAGATAGGGTTCCAGCACGTCCTCGATGGTATCGGCCGCCTCGCCGATGGCCGCCGCCAGGTTGCCGATGCCGACCGGGCCGCCGCCGAATTTGAACAGCACCGCTTCGAGCAGCTTGCGGTCCATCACGTCGAAGCCGACGGTGTCGACGTCGAGCATCACCAGCGCGGCGTCCGCCACCGACTTGGTGATGTCGCCGTTGCCTTTGACCTCGGCGTAGTCGCGCACGCGGCGCAACAGGCGGTTGGCGATACGCGGCGTGCCGCGCGCGCGGCGGGCGATTTCCACCGCGCCGTCCGGGGCGATGTTGGCCTTCAGCAGCGCGGCGCTGCGGGTGACGATCTTGGTCAGTTCCTCGGTGTTGTAGAACTCCAGCCGGGCGACGATGCCGAAGCGGTCGCGCAGCGGGTTGGTCAGCATGCCGGCGCGGGTGGTCGCGCCGACCAGCGTGAACGGCTGCAGGTCCAGCTTGACCGAGCGCGCCGCCGGGCCTTCGCCGATCATGATGTCGATCTGGTAGTCTTCCAGCGCCGGGTACAGGATTTCCTCGACCACCGGCGACAGGCGGTGGATCTCGTCGATGAACAGGACGTCGTTGGCTTCCAGGTTGGTCAGGATGGCGGCCAGGTCGCCCGGGCGTTCCAGCACCGGGCCGGAGGTCTGGCGCAGGTTGACGCCCATCTCGCGCGCGATGATGTTGGCCAGCGTGGTCTTGCCCAGGCCGGGCGGTCCGAACAGCAGCGTGTGGTCGAGCGCCTCCTTGCGGTTGCGGGCCGCGGCGATGAAGATTTCCAGCTGGTCGCGGATCTTGGACTGCCCGACATATTCATCAAGATGCTTGGGGCGCAAAGCGCGCTCGATCGCCTCTTCATTCGGCGACGAGGGCGCCGCGTCGATGATGCGCTGTTCGGTGAAGCTGTCGGTCTGGATGCTCATGTTGTATCAATTAACCCTTGGAGAGCGCTTTCAGCGCTTGCTTGATGCCGTCCGAGACGCCGCTGCCGGCGGGAACGGTCTTCAGCGCCAGCAGGGCTTCCTTGTCGGAGTAGCCCAGCGCCAGCAGCGCATTCAGGATATCAGATTGCGAGTCCGGCACGGCATGCGCGCCGCCGGCGCCGATGTCCGCGCCCAGCTTGCCCTTCAGTTCCAGCAGCAGGCGCTCGGCGGTCTTCTTGCCGATGCCCGGCACCTTGATCAGGCGGCCGGATTCCTGCAGCGTCACCGCCTGCGCCAGGTCGGAGATCGACATGCCCGACAGGATGGACAACGCCGTGCGCGCGCCGACGCCGGTGATCTTGATCAACTGGCGGAACACGGCGCGCTCCTCGGCGTTGCCGAAGCCGAACAGCAGGTGCGCGTCCTCGCGGATCGCCTGGTGCGTGAACAGCACCACTTTCTCGCCCACGTGCGGCAGGTTGTAGAAGGTGCTCATCGGCACATCGACTTCGTAGCCGACGCCGCCGCAATCCACCAGCAGTTGCGGTGGATTTTTTTCAAGCAAAATACCGGAGAGACGACCGATCATCGTGTTGTAGCCTTAACTTAAATTTAACTGCGGAAAAAGTTTAACCGACCAGGCGGCCGCGTTTCATGCGCAGGCCGGCCAGCGGGCCGGCGGCGGCCGTCGTCGTACCCTTGCCGGCGCCCGCGATCAAGGTCAGCGTTTCACGGCTGTGGGCGTGGCAGATGGCGACGCCCAGCGCGTCGGCCGCGTCGGTGCCCGGCAGGCCCGGCAGCGACAACAGCCGCGCCACCATGTCCTGCACCTGGGCCTTGACCGCGCGCCCGGTGCCGACCACCGCCTGCTTGACCTGCGTGGGCGAATACTCGGCCACGCTCAACTCGGCCGACACCAGCGCGCAGATCGCCGCGCCACGGGCCTGGCCCAGCAGCAGGGTTGATTGGGGATTGACGTTGACGAACACCTGTTCGATGGCCGCGCATTCGGGCTGGTAGATGCGCGCCACCTCGGCCACGCCGTCCAGGATCACCTTGAGCCGCGCCGGCAGGCTGCCCTCGCCGCTCTTGATGGTGCCCGAGGCGATATAGCGCAGCTTGGCGCCCTGCTTGTGGATCACGCCAAAGCCGGTCGTGCGCAAGCCGGGGTCGATGCCTAGGATTATCATTAATGGATTGTATGCAGTAAAGAAAAAGCCCGCAAGCTTGCGGGCTTCCTAAATGAGGTTGCCGGACGGCGGCCGCGGCGAGGCGCGGCGCCGAAGACAGTGCGCATGCACGGCAAGGCCCCGCAACGAAGCTGCGGCCGTCGTCCGGCGACCGATTAGTGGCGGAAGTGGCGGGTGCCGGTGTAGAGCATCACCACGCCGCGCTCGTCGGCGGCGTCGATCACTTCCTGGTCGCGCATCGAGCCGCCCGGATGGATCACGCAGGTCGCGCCGGCGTCGACCACCACGTCCAGGCCGTCGCGGAACGGGAAGAAGGCATCCGACGCCACCACCGAACCGGTCAGCGACAGGCCGGCGTTCTGCGCCTTGATCGAGGCGATGCGGGCCGAGTCGATACGGCTCATCTGGCCTGCGCCCACGCCCAGCGTCATGTTATTGCCGCAGAAGACGATGGCGTTGGACTTGACGTACTTGGCCACGCGCCAGGCGAACATCAGGTCTTGCAGCTGCTGCGGCGTAGGCTGCAGCTTCGACACCACTTTCAGGTCGCCGATCAGCACGTTCTTGGCATCGGCCGACTGCACCAGCAAACCGCCGCCGACGCGCTTGAAGTCCATGGCGTTGACGCCGTTGCCCAGCGGGATTTCCAGCAGGCGCACGTTCTGCTTGGCCGACAGTATCTGTTTCGCTTCGGCCGAGAACGACGGCGCGATCAGCACTTCGACGAACAGCTTGGCCAGTTCGGTCGCGGCCACGCCGTCGATTTCCACGTTGAAGGCGATGATGCCGCCGAAGGCCGAGGTCGGATCGGTCTGCAGCGCGCGCTTGTAGGCGTCGGCCGCGTTGGCGCCCAGCGCCACGCCGCACGGATTGGCGTGCTTGACGATGACGCAGGCCGCGCTCTGGTCGAAGCCGCCCATGCTCTTCACGCATTCCCATGCGGCATCGGCATCGGCGATGTTGTTGAACGACAGTTCCTTGCCCTGCAGCTGGCGGTAGTTGGCCAGCGCGCCTTCGGTCCTGGCGACGTCGCGGTAGAACGCGGCCGACTGGTGCGGGTTTTCGCCGTAGCGCATGTCCTGCACTTTTTCAAACGCCACGTTCAGGGTTTTCGGATAGGCGTTGCGGCTGGCGTGGGCGCGGCTGGCGTCCAGGCTGGTCAGGTAGTTGGCGATGGCGCCGTCGTACTGCGCGGTGTGCGCGTAGACCTTGGCGGCCAGCGTGAAGCGGGTGTCGTAGCTGACATAGCCGGGAGCGTTGTCGGTGGTCTTCATTTCCGCCAGCACCACGCCGTAGTCCGACGGGTCGCAGATGACGACCACGTCCTTGTGGTTCTTGGCGGCGGAGCGCAGCATGGCCGGGCCGCCGATGTCGATGTTCTCGATCGCGTCGTCCAGCGTGCAGCTGTCCTTGGCGACGGTGGCCTGGAACGGGTACAGGTTGACCACGACCATGTCGATGGTCGGGATGTTGTGCTCTTCCAGCTTGGCCACGTGCTCGGGGAAATCGCGGCGGGCCAGGATGCCGCCGTGGACTTTCGGATGCAGCGTCTTGACGCGGCCATCCAGCATCTCCGGGAAACCGGTGTAGTCGGCAACTTCGGTCACGGCCACGCCGTTATCGGCCAGCAGTTTGGCGGTGCCGCCGGTCGACAGGATGTTGACGCCCATGGCGGACAGCGCGCGGGCGAAGTCCAGCACACCGGTTTTGTCGGATACGGAGATGAGAGCTTGTTTGATCATGGCTATGAGAGGCTAGGTGGTTGAATATTCGGTACTTCGGGGCCGGCCAGCAGCGGCCGTCCCCAGCCACTCATGCCGGATTGACGGGTGCGCTTACAGCAGGCCGTGCTCTTGCAGCTTTTTGCGCAAGGTATTGCGGTTGATGCCCAACATCTGCGCGGCATGCGACTGATTGCCGTCGGCGCGCGTCATGACCACTTCCAGTATCGGTTTTTCAACGGTCAGCACAACCATGTCGTAGATGTTCGATGCCTGCTGCTCGCCCAGGTCGTTGAAGTAATCTTCAAGGCTCTTCTGGACTACTTCCTGGATACTTTCTTTGCTCATTTTTTTGTCGTTCGGCTAATTAATCTGTTGACGCTGGCAAATCGCCCCGGCTCGTGACCTGGGGCGCCTACCCTTCTGATATGACTTTTTTAGTACTTTCTAGGCTGCCTGTGCAGCCAGCATTTCTTCAGCGAGGCGGTATTGTAACCGCTCGCCAAAACTCCACTGGGATTCGAAGAACTGGTCGACCGCCAACAGTTGCTCTTCAGTCGATTCCAACAGGTTCATCTTCTGGCGGAATGCCTCGCCGCCTTCGAGGTCGCGCACATACCAGCCGATGTGCTTGCGGGCCGTGCGCACGCCCAGGAACTCGCCATAGAAAGCGTAGTGGGCGCGCAGGTGTTCATCCATCAAGCCGCGTACTTCGTCTACATACGGCGCCGGCAGATGGGTGCCGGTGCGCAGGTAATGGTCGATCTCGCGGAAGATCCATGGACGGCCTTGCGCGGCGCGGCCGACCATGACGGCGTCGGCGCCGGTGTAGTCCAGCACAAATTTGGCTTTTTCCGGCGACGTGATGTCGCCGTTGGCCACCACCGGAATGCCGACCGAGCGCTTGACCGCCGCGATGGTGTCGTACTCGGCCTCGCCGGTGTAGCCGTCGGCGCGGGTGCGGCCATGCAGGGTCAGCATGGCGATGCCGGCGTCCTCGGCGATGCGCGCGATCGTCAGCGCGTTTTTATGGGAGCGATTCCATCCGGTGCGGAACTTAAGGGTCACGGGCACGTCGACGGCCCCCACCACGGCATCGAGGATTTGCTTGACCAGCACCTCGTCCTGCAGCAGCGCCGAGCCGCACCAGGCGTTGCACACTTTCTTGACCGGGCAGCCCATGTTGATGTCGATGATCTGCGCGCCGCGCTCGACGTTGAACCGGGCGCAATCGGCCAGGTCCCGCGGATCGGCGCCGGCGATCTGCACCGCCTTCGGCTCCATCTCGCCGGTGTGGTCGGTGCGGCGCGAACTCTTTTCCGTCGCCCACAGGCGCGGATTGGAGGCCGCCATCTCGGACACCGCGTAGCCCGCGCCCAGCTCTTTGCAGAGCTGGCGGAATGGCCGATCCGTCACGCCGGCCATGGGGGCGACGAAAACGTTGTTGCGCAGTAAATGAGGGCCGATTTGCACTGGCGATACCTGAATGGGGAGAAGGAACCTTCTATTTTAACCGAAGGGCTGCTCAAATAATAAGCACTATTTTTTATGAATACGGCAAATGTGCAGCCTTGCCGTTATGAGCGAGTGTTTCCGTGCAAAAACTTTAAGCACGTTCGTTAGATGATGTCGTCCATCGCCGCCAGGCTCAGGTGATCGACTTCGCCCCAGCTGTCCAGCGCCAGTTTGCCGTTGCCATAGGTAAAACGATTAATGCTGGCATTCTTGACCTGGAAGTCGCGCGGACTGTCGAGCGACATGCCGACCGCTTCCCGATAGGCGCACTCCAGCACGCCGCCGTGGGCGACGATGGCGATGGTCTGGCCCGGATGGCGTTCGGCCCAGCGCGCGATGGCGGCCACCGAACGCTGGTAGAACTGGCGGAAACTCTCCGCCACCCGCTCGCCGGGCGGCATCACGGCGTCGATATCGCGCGCCTGCCACAAGGCGTAGTCGGCCGGGTATTGCTGCTCGATCTCGGCATACAGCATGCCTTCGAACACGCCGTAGCAACGCTCGCGCAGCTGGGCGTCGGTCTGCAAGCGGGCGCCGTCGCCATGGCCGGCCACCGCCTGCGCGGTCTGCATGGCGCGCCGCAGGTCGCTGGAAACGAAGGCGTCCACCGGTTCCGCCGCCAAGGCTTGCGCCAGTGCGGCGGCCTGGCGTTCGCCCTCTTCATTCAGCGGGATGTCGATGTGGCCCTGCAAGCGGCGCACGGCGTTCCAGGCCGTCTCGCCGTGGCGGATCAGCAAAATAGTGGTGTTCTTCATGCAATCTTGTTTGGTTGTCGGCGGCCCAGGGCCGGATTCAGGGTATAGGTGCCGATCAGTTGGGCTTCATCGACGATATGGCCGTGGATGGCGTTGAGCACGTCGGCGCAGGTGAAGCGCCCTTGCAGCGCCAGGCGCGGCACATCCAGCGCATACAGGCGGAAAACATAGTGGTGCACGCGCTCGTCGTTCCACGGCGGACAGGGGCCATCATACCCGTAATACTCGCCGGCCATCGCCGGGTCGCCGGAAAACCAGCCGTGGTAATCGTTGATGCCCTGGCGCAGCGGCACGCCGTCCAGCGTCGCCTCAGGGCCGGGTTTGCCGTGCGCGGTCACGGCGGCGGACAGCGCGCCCTCGGCGATGGCGTGCATCGCCGGCGGGATGTCGATCAGGCTCCAGTGGAAGAAGTCGCCGCGCGGCAGGCCCTGCGGCAGCGAGCAGCCGATCCGGTTGGCCCGGCTGGCGTCGACGGGGGCGTCGCCGTCCATGCACAGCAGGACCAGCGATTCGGTCCCGGCCGGCACCTCGCGCCAGGACAGCTGTGGATTGCGGTTGCCCGCCAGCCGGATGCCGAGGCCGGCGTCCGGCTCGGCAAAGGCGCACTTGGCGGGGATGACGCCGCCGTCGCGAAAACTGTCGCTCGAAAGTTTCATCGTCTTTATTTAGCGTTGGTTTGCAACCAGAACGTGACCGGGCCGTCGTTGGTCAGGCTGACCTTCATGTCGGCGCCAAAGCGGCCGGTCTGCACCACGGCGTGCTTCAGCCGCGCCTGCTCGACGAAATAATTGAACAGGCGCAAGCCGTCGGCCGGCGCGGCGGCGGGCGTGAACGACGGCCGCGTGCCGGACTTGGTGTCGGCCGCCAGCGTGAATTGCGGCACCAGCAGCAGGCCGCCGGCGGTATCGGTGACGCTGCGGTTCATCTTGCCGGCCTCGTCCGCGAAAACGCGGTAGCCCAGCAGTTTGGCCAGCAGCGCGTCCGCTTCCTTTTGCGTATCGTTGCGCTCGGCGCACACCAGCACCATCAATCCGGCCCCGATGGCGCCTATCGTCGCGCCATCGACCACCACGCTGGCGCTGCTGACGCGTTGCAGCAGCCCGATCATGCCGTCAGCGTGACGCGCGCGAACTTGCGCTTGCCCACTTGCAGCACGAAGCTGCCGGCGTCGATCTTGAGCGCCTTGTCGCTGACGACGGCGCCGTCGATGCGCACGCCGCCCTGGTCGATCATGCGCATCGCCTCCGAAGTGGACGGGCACAGGCCGGCCATCTTCAGCAGTTGCGGGATGCCGACCGGCGCGCCGCCCAGCGCCACTTCCGGCACGTCGTCCGGAATGCCGCCCTTGGAGCGGTTGACGAAGTCGGCCAGCGCATCCTCGGCCGCCTGCCGCGAATGGAAGCGCGCGACGATTTCCTGGGCGATCGCCACCTTGGCGTCGCGCGGGTTCCTGCCGCCGTCGATTTCCGCCTTCAGCGCGGCGACGTCGGCGATCGAGCGGAACGACAGCAGATTGAAGTATTTCCACATCATGTCATCGGAAATGCTCATGATCTTGGCGAACATGGTGTTGCCAGGCTCGGTGATGCCGATATAGTTGTTCTTCGACTTGGACATCTTGTCGACGCCGTCCAGGCCTTCCAGCAGCGGCATGGTCAAAATGCACTGCGGCTCCTGGTCATAATCCTTCTGCAGCTCGCGGCCAACAAGCAAGTTAAATTTCTGGTCTGTTCCACCTAGCTCAAGGTCTGACTTCAAAGCGACCGAATCGTAGCCTTGCATCAACGGATAAAGGAACTCATGGACGGCGATCGGTGTCCCACTCTTGAACCGCTTGCTGAAATCGTCGCGTTCCATCATGCGCGCCACGGTGTAATGCGAGGCCAGCTTGATCAGTCCGCGCGCGCCCAGCGGATCGCACCATTCGGAGTTGTAGCGAATTTCAGTCCTGGCCGGGTCCAGCACCAGCGAGGCCTGCTTGAAATACGTCATGGCGTTTTGCTCGACCTGCTCCTTGGTCAGCGGCGGACGGGTGGCATTGCGGCCGGACGGATCGCCGATCATGGAGGTGAAGTCGCCGATCAGAAAAATCACCTGGTGGCCCAGGTCCTGCAACTGACGCATCTTGTTCAGCACAACGGTGTGGCCAAGGTGCAGGTCGGGTGCGGTAGGATCCAGGCCCAGCTTGATGCGCAGCGGTACGCCGCTCTGTTCCGAGCGCGCCAGCTTCTGGGCGAACTCGCTTTCAATCAGCAACTCGTCGACACCGCGTTTGGTGATGGCGAGGGCCTCCTGGACCTTATCAGTCAATGGCAACGCTTTAGAGGGGGCCGCAGGTGTCGAAGAAGAGATAGTCATAATTTTTAAACGGAATTTCCAGAAAAAGGTAGGCAGCGTCAGGAGTTTGTTATAATCCTCGATCCATCAATCTTGCCGTACGAAAACGAACTTAAACAATAATTATAAGAAATAAAACGTTCCTGAATAGTTCAAGCGGCAAATTTTAACTGATTGCATGAACCAAATACATAAATTCACGAGCTCACGCTTGTTCAGTCTGCTAGGTTCTACGCGCAAGGCGCGCATCATCAGCGCGTCTGCATTGTTTCTTGCAGTATGTGCGTTTGGTGCCGCCGGCGTAGCGCCGCTCGCCCCCGACGCCTCCGATTTGCCGGTCAAATCGGTACAGGAAGCGGTAGTCCAGCCAGACCTCGGCGCGCAGATCAACGCGCTGGAACAGCAATCCTCCAACGAGCACTTCGTTCACGAAGAGAAAATCCGGGCCGGCGACACGCTGGCCACCTTGTTGACGCGCCTGGGCGTGGACGACGACGCGGCCGAGAACTTTATCAAAAAAGACAAGGTCGCGAAAGGCGTGATGCAGCTCAAGACCGGCAAGCGCGTACAGGCGCAGACCGATGAAGAGGGCAATCTGCAGTGGCTGCGCGCCACCGTGGTCGACGGCAAGGACAATCCGGTCACCAATATCAAGGTCACCCGCAAGGGCGCGGGCTTCGTCGCGACCGAAGAAGCGGCCAAGCTGGAACGCCGTGTGGAAATGCACGCGCGCACCATCAACTCGGGCTCGCTGTACGCGGCGACCGACTCCAGCGAGGACGGCGCCAAGCTGCCGGACACCATCGTCAGGCAGATCGTCGAGATGTTCTCGACCAGCATCGACTTCCGCGGCGACCTGAAGCGCGGCGACCATTTCAATGTCGTGTATGAGACGTTCTGGCAGGATGGCGAATTCATCCGCGCGGGCCGTATCCTGGCCGGCGAGTTCACCAATAAAGGCACGACTTATCAGTCGGTGTGGTTTGAAGATCCGCAGAACAAGCAGGGCGGCGGCTACTACAGTTTTGACGGCAAGTCGCTGAAAAAGGCCTTCCTCAAATCGCCGGTGGAATTCTCGCGTATCTCGTCCGGTTTCTCGATGCGCGTGCATCCGATTTCCGGCCAGTGGAAAGCCCACAAGGGCATCGACTTCCCGGCGCCGACCGGCACCCCGATCCGCGCCTCGGGCGACGGCGTGGTGGACTTTGCCGGCAACCAGAACGGCTACGGCAACTTCGTCACGATCAAGCACTGGGCCAACTACACCACCGCTTACGCGCACATGAGCCGCTTTGCGCCTGGCATCAGAAAAGGCAGCAAGGTCAGCCAGGGCGACGTGATCGGCTATGTCGGCACCACCGGCTGGTCGACCGGCGCCCACCTGCACTACGAATTCCGCGTCGGCGGCGAAGCCAGGGACCCGGGCAAGATGAACGTGCAGGCACAGGCGCCGCTGACGGCCGCCGAAATGTCGCGCTTCAAATCCTACGCCTCGGATATGTCGCATCGCTTCGCGCTGCTGCAGCCGGGCGGCTCCGGCGGCACGCGCGTCGCGGCGAAATAATCCGCTGCATCCGCTACAGACAGGTCGCTTCGGCGGCCTGTTTTTTTATGATCATGCGCCGTTGAGGTCGCTTCTTCTGTGCGACAACACACGCAAGCTCAGGCAGAATACGCTTTTCGGTAACGGAGGCGGTCATGGCGTTGTATATCGGTTTAATGTCGGGCACCAGCCTGGACGGCGTGGACGGCGCGCTGGCGGACTTTTCCGGCGACGCCATCACGACACGGGCGGCGGCCTACATCCCCTTCCCTCCCGCGCTGCGTGCCGAACTGATGGCGCTGCAGGCCGCCGGCCCCAATGAAATCGAGCGCGAGGCGCTGGCGGCCAACCAGCTGGCGCAACACTACGCGCAATGCGTGGCGGCGCTGCTGGCCGACGCCCGGCTCCCGCCGCAAGACGTGCGCGCGGTCGCCGTGCACGGCCAGACCATACGCCACCGCCCGGAATTGGGCTTTACGCGCCAGACCAACAACCCCGCCCTGCTGGCCGAGCTGTGCGGCATCGACGTCATCGCCGACTTCCGCAGCCGCGACATCGCCGCCGGCGGCCAGGGCGCGCCGCTGGTGCCGGCCTTCCATCAAGCCTTGTTCGGCAAGGCCGGGCAGGCGCGCGTGGTGGCCAATATCGGCGGCATCTCGAATATCAGCGTGCTCGGCGGCGATGGCCGCGTGACCGGTTTCGACACCGGCCCGGGCAATGTGCTGATGGATGGCTGGATCGCCCGCCACCAAGGCAAGGAATACGATGTGGACGGCGCCTGGGCCGCGGGCGGCAAGGTGATCCCGGAATTGCTGGCGGAGTTGCTGAAGGAACCCTACCTGGCGCTGCCGGCACCGAAAAGCACCGGGCGCGACCTGTTCCACCTGGAATGGCTGGATACGCGGCTGGCAGTGCATGCCGAAGCCGCGCCGGAGCACGTGCAGCGCACGCTGGCGCGCTTCACGGCGGTGACGCTGGCCGACGCCGTCAAGGCCTATGGCGCGGGCGCCGACGCGGTCTACATCTGCGGCGGCGGCGCCTACAACGGCGTGCTGATGGATGAGCTGGGCGCGGCGCTGGGCGCCCAGGTGCTGGTGGCGTCGACGCAGGCGCTGGGCGTGGCGCCGAACCGGGTCGAGGCGCTGGCTTTCGCCTGGCTGGGCTACCGCTTCACCGAGCGGCTGGCGGGCAATCTGCCCAGCGTGACCGGCGCCAGCGGCGACCGCGTCCTGGGCGCGCTCTACCCGCGCTGAAAAAACAAACGGCGGAGCAACCGAAGTTGTCCGCCGCCGCCGCCCGCGAGGCGCGGGGTAAGACTTATACCGAGAACGACGAGCCGCAGCCGCAGGTCGAGGTCGCGGTCGGGTTCTTGATGACGAATTGCGCGCCTTCCAGGTCGTCCTTGTAGTCGATCTCGGCGCCGACCAGGTACTGGTAGCTCATCGAGTCGATCAACAGCTGAACGCCGTTCTTGACCATGGTGGTGTCGTCTTCGTTGACGATTTCGTCGAACGTGAAACCGTACTGGAAGCCGGAACATCCGCCGCCCTGCACGAAAACACGCAGTTTCAGGTCGGGATTACCCTCTTCCTCGATCAGTTGAGCGACCTTTTCGGCCGCGCTATCGGTAAAGATGATAGGCGACGGGATTACATCCAGCGATTCGGCGACAGCATTCATTTCAGACTCCTACGTGAAAACATTTAGGCCCATTATAGACCCTTGGCGTAATTTATGCTCCAGCAACCACCAAATGCGGTCCTGCGTCGGAGCTGTCGTGGTGGGTCAATCGCCCCAGCACCTGTGCGCCGCCGTGCATTTCTAAGACTTTATAGCTGACATCCCCAATGATGCGGGCTTTCGGCTGGATTTCAAGCAAGGCGGCGCAGTGCACGCCGCCCTTGATCTCGCCGTTGACGACCAGGTGGTCGCACCGTACTTCACCCTCTACGCGGGCACTCTCGCCGATCACCAGGTAGCTGGAATGCCCCGCTTCCGCGGTCACATTGCCGGTGACCTGGCCATCAATCCGCAAGCCGCCGCGAAACAACAGGTCGCCGTCGATGCGGGTAGAGGTGCCGATCAGGCTGTCCATATCGGTCATGTGTGGCTTTCTGGTCGCAAAATTGGCTGGGAATCCCTAATTTACTATCCCCATCCCACCACACTTTGATTTACGGCAGCAGCGCGATCTGCATCAAGCCGGTTGTCTCTTCTAGGCCAAACATCAGGTTCATGCACTGCACGGCCTGGCCGGAAGCGCCCTTGACCAGATTGTCCTGCACCACCAGCACGATCACGGTGTTGCCGTTGTCCGGGCGATGCAGCGCCAGGCGCAGCATGTTGGAACCGCGCGTGGAACGGGTTTCCGGGTGCGAGCCGAACGGCATCACGTCGACGAACGGCGCATCCTTGTATTGCTCTTCGAACAAGGCTTGCAGCTGTTCGTTGCTCACGTCCCTGGTCAGGCGGCCGTACAGCGTCGAATGCATGCCGCGGATCATCGGCACCAGGTGCGGCGTGAAGACCAGGCCGACCTTGTCCGAGGTGAACTTCTGCAGCTGGGCCGAGGTTTCCGGCGTGTGACGGTGGCCGGCCACGCCGTAGGCCTTGAAGTTGTCGCTGGACTCGGAGAACAGCGTGCCGATCTCCGCCTTGCGGCCGGCGCCGGACACGCCCGACTTGCAGTCGGCGATCAGCGCGCCGGCGTCGATCAGGCCGGCTTTCAGCAGCGGGTAGTAGCCCAGCTGCATGGTGGTCGGATAGCAGCCCGGATTGGCGACCAGGCGCGCGCCCTTGATGGCGTCGCGGTTCAGTTCAGCCAGGCCGTAGGCCGCTTCTTCCAGCAGGTCCGGGCAGGTGTGGTCGATCTTGTACCATTTTTCAAAGACGGCCTTGTCCTTGATACGGAAATCCGCCGCCAGGTCGATCACCTTGACGCCGGCCTTCAGCAGCGCGGGCGCCTGGGCCATGGCGACGCCGTGCGGGGTGGCGAAGAACACCACGTCGCACTTGCTCAGGTCGGCCTTGTCCGGCGACGAGAACGCGATATTCACGCGGCCGCGCAGCGATGGGAACATATCAGCCACTGGCAAGCCGTCCTCCTTGCGGGAGGTGATTGCCGTCAGTTCCACATCGGGGTGGACTGCCAACAGTCGCAGCAATTCCACTCCGGTGTATCCGGTGCCGCCGACGATGCCAACTTTGATCATGTTCTTTCCTTGAATGAGGTGATGCGTGAGAATGGGTGCCATTTTATCAGGCATGCGCTACAGGCGTATGACCGTAGCCAGATGGCAAAAAAGCCGCCCGACACAAGGCCGGCGGCTTTTTTGAGGGTGCGCCGCAAGCAGCGCACCACAGCGTAAAAATTAACGCTTCGAGAATTGTTTTGCGCGACGTGCTTTGCGCAGACCAACTTTTTTACGTTCAACTTCACGTGCATCGCGGGTAACGAAGCCGGCGCGTGCCAGATCGCCCTTCAGCGCTGCATCGTAGTCGATCAGGGCGCGGGTGATGCCGTGACGCACAGCACCTGCCTGGCCGGACTCGCCGCCGCCGTGAACGTTGACTTTGATGTCAAAACGCTCGACGTTGCCGGTCAGTTCCAGTGGTTGACGAATAACCATCAGGCCGGTTTCGCGGGAGAAGTACTCAGCCGCTGGCTTGCCGTTAACGATGATTTGGCCAGTGCCAACTTTGATAAACACACGAGCTACTGCACTCTTGCGACGGCCGGTGCCGTAATTGTAGTTACCGATCATGTCAGTTCCTTAGATTTCGAGTGCTTTAGGTTGCTGAGCAGCGTGCGGGTGCGAACCTTCAGCGTACACTTTCAGCTTCTTGATCATTGCGTAGCCCAGTGGGCCCTTCGGCAGCATGCCCTTGACGGCTTTTTCCAGAGCACGGCCTGGGAAACGCTGTTGCATTTTCAGGAAGTTGGTCTCATAGATGCCACCTGGGTAGCCCGAGTGACGGTAGTAGGTCTTCTCGGTTGCTTTGGTGCCGGTCACGCGCAGTTTGCCTGCGTTGATGATGACGATGAAATCGCCGGTATCGACGTGAGGAGTAAATTCTGGCTTGTGTTTGCCGCGCAGTCGGAGTGCCACTTCGCTGGCAACACGTCCGAGGACTTTGTCCGTCGCGTCAATCACGAACCAATCGCGCTGGACTTCATGTCCTTTTGCGGAAAAAGTTTTCATGTTGACTTCCTAAATAGTAAAACACGCTCAAATGGTGGTTCCGCCATTGCTTCAGCGGACTCGGCCTTCTTATTTACTTTCCTGAGCGAACGGAAAGCCGACAAGTATAAGCGGGAACCACCGCCGGCGTCAAGCCGCGATTGGCTCGGAAGCCGCCTCCTGTGCGCCATAGCGGAAAACATTGACGACATTGAAAGTCGTGTCCGGCACATACAGGCGTCCGCCGGCGGCGTGGATGAAGTACGGCATCCACACGCCGCCCGCGTCCGGGTACTTCTTGAACACGGAAATGCCGGTCTCGTACGTCAGGCTGCTGTCGCCGATGCGGAACACTTTCAGCGCCCGGTTGACCAAGTCGTTGACGATCAGCCGGTCGCCGTCGATGCAGACGCTGGCCGGCAGCATGAATTTCTCATAGTCAACATCGACATTGTCGCAATAGCCGAGGTAGCCGTAGCTCCACAGGCTATTGCCCTCGCGGTCGAACACGCGCAGGCAGTTGTTGAACTGGTCGCAGACGAACAGGCGGTCCTCGGCGTCGATGGCGATGTCGCAGGGCGTGAAGTCCTCGTCCGACTGCCAGCGGAAGTTCTTGCGGAACAACACGTAGCCGGTCGGCTGGATCTGCCACATCGAAATCCGGTTGTTGAGCGAGTCCGCGATATAGATCTCGCCCCGGCTGTTGACGGCGATGCCCTGCGGCGCCTTCAAGGTGCCCTCGCCGCCGATGCCCTCGCGGCCGAACGGCACGCCGTAGTTGATCAGGTAACCGGCCGGGCTGAACTGGTACATGGCCACCGTGCACAGATTGAAGTTGGTGACGAAGACGATCGGCGTGCCGGGGCAGATCTGGCCCAGCGGCGGCGTGTGCGGATAGTAGACGTCCATCGCCAGGTCGCCGGGCACGAAGAAGCCGCGCATCATGTCCTGCAGCTGGTGGTAGGGGTCGGCATCGGTATTAAAGGTTTTCAGGCACCAGTTGCCGGAATCGATGTTCAGCGACGCCCGCCCCACCCGCGCCAGCGGATCGATGCCGGTGTGGGTGCGGAACTGGTCGTACCAGTATTGATAGACGCGGGTGGTGGCCGTCGCCCACTGGTCCATCCAGCTGCCGACGCCGACATCGCGCGGCGCGGCGCGGCGTTCGGGGTCGATGCCGATCACCGCCGTCATGCAATTGAATTGCGAGGTGCGGCGCAGCCGGTCCTGGTCGTCGCGCCGGTGGCCCACCGATTCGATCAGCAGCGCGTCCTCCTCGCCGCTCACGCGCGGGATGCGCACCTTGATCACGCTGGAGGCGAACGGCTCGCTGATGAAGTACACGTCCGGCTCGTCGGCCGCGCAGATCTGGTAGGGGCCGACGAACACCACATCCTCCAGCGCGCCGTAGACAAAGTCGGACAGCGAATGCACCGGCTCCGGCTTGTGGTTCCACAGCGGCAGCAAGCCGTCGACCACCGTCTGCAGCTTGCCGTCCAGGTCGTAGACGGCGATGGCGTTCTCGATATGGCCGGGCACCATCACGCGGTCGCCGATCACGCACACCGAGCGCATCACGTTGAACTTGCCGATGCCGGTGGGCTTGCCGTGCTGGTGCAACATCACCGTGTCGTGCGGCGACTGCACCACGCCGTCGACGATCGGCCAGTCGGTGCTGATCTTCAGCACTTCATAGTGGCCGGTGTTGGCGAGGTAGAGATTGCCCTGCGTATCGCTGGCGATGCCTTGCGGCCACAGCAACTGATGCTTGACGCCCGGCCCGCCGACGTAGCGGAACTGCGTGACGAACTTGCCGTCCAAGGTGAACTTGACGCAGCGGCTGGCCAGGTCGTCCTCCGTGTGGAAGAACTCGTCGCAGACATAGAGGTAGTCGATGCCGTCGCGCTCGCGCACGATGGTGATGCCGTTCGGATCGGACAGCGCGGCATAGGTGTCGTCGCCTTCGCCGAAAATAAAGTCCAGCCACACCTCGTGCTCGTCGTAGGCGTAGGCCACCACGCGGCCGTGGCCCATGTCGGTGCAATACATGATCTGGTAGGCGGGATGGGGGCACACATGGAAAGGCATCAGCAGGCGCGGCGCGGCCGGGGCCGCCTCGCCCGGACCTTCTATCACGTGCAGCAACTCGGAGAGATCGGCCGAGAACACCAGCATGCGGCTGTTGCCGGTATCGCAGACCCACAGCCGGCCGTAACTATCGGCATGCACGCCGACCGGGGAATTGAGGGTGAAGTCGTCGGCCAGCAGGCCGGTCGGCGTGGTGCCGGGCTCAGTCAGGTCGCCATACGAACAGAGGTATTTGATAGCCTGGTCCATCGGAACTCTCCTTGAGATTGCTCAATAAAGCGCAGGAAATTATCCGATGCTGCGCCGCAATAGACAAGTGAAAAAACCTCATGCAAGCCACTCCCGGCCAGACTCCTTTACAATATGGGCAACGATTTTCAACGGAGAGAATGATGGAGTGCAAAGTCAGCTGGAATGGCCCGTCGGGCATGAGTTTCCTGGCCCAGACCGGTTCCGGTCACCTGGTCAACATGGATGGCGCGCCCGAGGGCGGCGGTCACAACCTGGCGCCGCGCCCGATGGAAATGGTGCTGCTCGGCACCGGCGGCTGCACGGCGTACGACGTGGTGCTGATTTTGAAGAAGGGCCGCGCCGACATTCGCGGCTGCGAGTGCACGCTGAAGGCGGAGCGCGCGGATAGCGATCCGAAAGTCTTCACCAAGATCAACTTCCACTTCATCGTCACCGGCAAGGGATTGAAACCGGAAGCCGTCGAGCGCGCGATCACGCTGTCGCACGACAAATACTGCTCGGCCTCGATCATGCTCGGCAAGACCGCCGAGATCACGCACTCGTTCGAGATCATCGAAGCCGCATAAAGTTCCCGGTGTCAGTGCCGACATTCGGACAATGTCCGAATGTCGGCACTGACACCGGACTTTTAGATGTAATACGCGGTGCTGGTCATGACCTTGCCCATCACCGTCATCACCGCCTGCACCGGCGCCGGCGTTTGCGTGGCGCCCAAGGCTTGCGCGGCGGCGCCGTGCTCGATCTCGTCGATGCGCATCTGGTCGACGATCGCGCGCGACTTGGCGTCCTGCGGCGGCAGCTGGTCCAGATGGCTTGCCAGGTGCGCTTCGACCTGGCGCTCCGTCTCCACCACAAAACCCAGGCTGCGCGCATCGCCCAGCACCGCCGCCACCGTGCCCAGCGCATACGCGCCGGCATAGAACAGCGGGTTCAGCACGCTGGTGTGCGAATTCAATTCGGCCAGCCGCTGCGCGGTCCAGGCCAGGTGGTCTTCCTCTTCCCGGCTGGAATGCTCGAACTGCACGCGGATCGCTTCGGTGCGGGCGAAGCGCGCCTGCGCGTTGTACAAGGCTTGCGCGCACACTTCGCCCACATGGTTGACCCGCATCAGGCCGGCGCTGTGGCGCCGCTCGGCTTCGCTCAGCTCGCCATCGGCCGCATGCAGCGCCGGCGTCGGCCGCGATGCCGAGGCGACGCCTGCAATCACGCGCAGCGCCTTGTCGGCGCCGGCGATGAAACGATCCAGGGGAGTGTGATGATATGCGGCCATGAGCGAGCTCGGATTCGATGGAAAGTCCCATTATAAGGGACGTCCGCCTCAGCTTGCGTCGGCCGCCTCGCGCAACTGGCGCTGGCGCTCGATGTAGTCGGCCACCGGGCCGCGCACGTCGATGCCGGAGATATCCTTGGCCACGCCCAGGTTCAGGCCCAGCAGGAAGGGGATGTTTTCGACCGGCACTTCGGTGCAATGCTCGGCGAAGGCTTTCAGGAAGCGCTTCGATTCCACCACCGGCACCACCTTTTCGCCGCTCATGTATTGCAGGATGCTGGTGATGCTGTGGCCCTTGCCTATGGTCTGGTAGATGAAGCGGTTGAATTCGCGGTCCAGCTGCGTGAAGTCCAGGGTTTCCTTGGTCATCAGGCCGGACAGGTAATACAGCCCCAGCGCCACGCGGAAGAAACCGGTGGATTCGATGCGGTCCACGCCGCAATGGGTGACCGCCAGTATTTTTTCCTTCAATTGCGGATTCATTTTTTCCTTCGCTCCCTTGTGCGACTATAGCAAAGATATCAGCACAGTTTGTATCGCTGGTTGCTTGCGTGCCGGAATTTTTGCATGCTATTCTTGAAACTTTCCCACGAGAGGCGGCGCGATGATCGAAGTAAAGGGCTTGGCCAAACGCTTCCGCCTGCCATCCCGTGGCGGCAAAACCGCGCAGGCGCGCGATCCGCGCGACCACGACGGCTGGTTCCACGCGGTGCGCGATGTCGGCTTCCGCTGCGCGCCCGGCGAAGTGCTGGGCCTGCTCGGTCCCAACGGCGCCGGCAAGACCACCACGCTGCGCCTGCTCTCGACCGCGCTGAAGCCGGACGCCGGCAGCATCCATGCCAACGGCGTCGACCTGCTGGCCGATCCGCTGCTGGCGCGCCAGCAGATCGGCTTCCTGTCCGGCAGCACCGGCCTGTACGGCCGCCTGACCGCGCGCGAAAACATCGAATACTTCGGCCGCCTGCACGGCATGAGCCCGGCTTACCTGAAGCGCCGCTGCGACGAACTGTTCGAGCTGCTGCAAATGCACGAGTTCGGCAACAAGCGGGCCGACCAGCTGTCCACCGGCATGCGGCAGAAATGCTCGATCGCCCGCACCGTGGTGCACGAGCCGCACATCGTCATCCTCGACGAGCCGACCACCGGCCTGGACGTGATGTCGGCCAAGATCCTGCTGGACTTCATCGCCAGCTACAAGGCGCTGCGGGTGCCGCTGATCTTCTCCACCCACCACCTGCACGAGGTGGAAAAGCTGTGCGACCGCGTCTGCATCATCAACCACGGCAAGACCGCCTTCCACGGCACGGTCGACGAGCTGCGCCACTTGGGCGGCAGCGCCGATCTGTACGACGCCTTTGTCGGCGTCGTCAACCAGGGAGGCTGAACCATGTGGACCATCTATCTCAAGGAATTGCTGGAGCTGGCGCGCGACCGCAGGACCTTTTTCTTCACCGTGTTCGTGCCGGTGTTTGCGATGCCGCTGATCTTTGGCGGCTTCGGCTATCTGTCGTCGAGCATGTTCAAGCAGGCCAGCCAGGCCGAGATGGCCTACTCGATTTTCGGCAAGGAACACGCGCCGCAGCTGGCCGCGCGCTTCGCCAGGGAAAAGGGCTTCCATGAAGTCGCGCTGGCCACGCCGGCCGAGATCAAGGCCGCGATCGGCGCCGACCGCATCAAGTTCGCGCTGGTGATCCCCTCCGGCCTGGAGGGCGAACTGGCCGCGCACCGCCAGGGCATCATCCAGCTGCACTACAACAGCGCGGTGACGGTCGACCTGACCCGCAAGCGCGTGATGTCGGTGATCGGCGGCCAGAACCGCGAGCTGCGCGAGCAGGCCTTGTCCGAGCTCAAGCTCAACAGGACCCAGCTGAACTTCGCGCTCGATCCGATCACGCTGGAAGACCATTCCACCGCCGACAAGCGCGAGCAGATGGGCGCCGTGATCGGCGGCATGCTGCCCTACATCCTGCTGATGGTGTGCCTGATGTCGGCGATGTATCCGGCGATCGACACCGGCGCCGGCGAAAAGGAGCGAGGCACGCTGGAAACGCTGCTGCTGGCGCCGGTCTCGCGCACCGCCATCGTGGTGGCCAAGTTCCTGGTGCTGTTCAGCATCGGCCTGACCTCGGCGCTGCTGATGATCTTCAGCATGGGCGGGCTGCTGTTCTTCTTCGGCCCGATGGTGGGCGGCGACATGGTGCAGATGGTGCGCGCCATCGGCCTGCTGGACCTGGCGATGGTGGCGCTGATGCTGGTGCCGACCGCCGCCATCTTCGCCTCGATCCTGCTGTCGATCTCGGTCTACGCCAAAAGCTACAAGGAGGCGGCCGGGCTGATCTCGCCGCTGATCATCGTCACCGTACTGCCGACCCTGGTTGCGCTGCTGCCCGGCGTCGAGCTGAACTGGAAATGGGCGATGGTGCCGCTGACCAACGTCTCGCTGGCGATGAAGGAACTGGTCAAGGGCACGATGGACTACAGCATGTTTTCCGTGATCTTAATGTCAACTACGCTGACGGCCTGCGCGCTGCTGGCCCTGTGCCGCTGGTGGTTCAACCGCGAGCAGGTTTTGTTCAGGAATTGATTAAGTTGTCTATTCAACCACCCACCTTCCGCGACGGTCTGTTCCGCCAATTCTGCACTCTGGCGCGCCGTTTCCGCCGACTATCGCAATGGCGCCCCATCCATAGGGCAAATTCAATACAATGCCATCATGTGAAAAGTGTATGGCCGTGCAGAAATGCCCGCCATGCACAGGCAGAATCCTTCAGGAGTTAGCATGGAATTAAGCATCAGCAACTTGTCTAAAACCTACGGCAATGGCGTCGTGGCGCTGGACAATATCTCGCTCACCATCCCGACCGGGATGTTCGGCTTGCTCGGCCCCAACGGCGCCGGCAAATCGACGCTGATGCGCACATTGGCAACTTTGCAAGAATGCGATTCGGGCTCGGTGTTCTTCGGCGACCTCGACGTGCTGGATGAAAAAGACGAGCTGCGCCGCCTGCTCGGCTATCTGCCGCAGGACTTCGGCGTCTACCCGAAAGTCACCGCCTACGAGCTGCTGGACCATTTCGCCGTCCTCAAGGGCCTGAGCAACCGCAACCGCCGGCGCGAAGTGGTCGACGGCCTGCTGCAGCAAACCAATCTGTTCGACGTGCGCCACCAGCGCCTGGGCGGCTTCTCGGGCGGCATGCGCCAGCGCTTCGGCATCGCCCAGGCGCTGCTCGGCGATCCCAAGCTGATCATCGTCGACGAGCCGACCGCCGGCCTCGACCCGCAAGAACGGGTGCGCTTCCACAACCTGCTGTCCGACATCGGCGAAGACAAGACCGTGATCCTGTCGACCCACATCGTCAGCGACGTCGCCGACCTGTGCGCCAACATGGCGATCATCAACAAGGGCCACCTGCTGCTGTGCGGGCCGACGCAGGAACTGATCCACGACGTCAGCGACAAGATCTGGGCCCGCTTCATCGACAAGCGCGACCTGCAATCGTTCCAGCTGCGCCATCCGGTGATCTCGTCGCGCCTGCTGTCCGGCCGCACCCTGATCCACGTCTACAGCGAGACCGATCCCGGCGACGGTTTCGAGGAAGCCATCGGCGACCTGGAGGATGTCTACTTCGCCACCATCGCCGGCCGCCATCGCGCCGCGGCCACCTGCGATTAAGGGCGGCGCCATGTTAGCCATCGCCCTCTTTGAAGCGCGACAGCGCCTCAAGCTGCTCTCGACCTGGGTTTATTTCGCCGGTTTCCTGGCGTTGTCCATGCTGTGGATGATGGCCGCCGGCGGCTTCTTCAAGGAAGCTTCCGTCACCTTCGGCAGCCAGCTGATCGACTCGCCGCGCTCGCTGATGTTCACCACCAGCTTCCTCGGCTCGCTGGGCGTGATCGTCATGGCCGCCATGATGGGCCGCTCGATCCAGCAAGACTTCGAGTACGACATGCAGCACTTCTTCTTCAGCGCGCCGATCCGGAAACACGAGTACATGTTCGGCCGCTTCCTCGGCGCCTACCTGACCCTGGCCGTGATCTTCACCAGCATCCTGCTGGGCGCGTGGCTGGGCAGTTTCATTCCCGGCGTCGATCCGGAACGGCTGGGCCGCCCGGACGCGCTGGCCTACCTGATGCCCTACCTGACGGTGATCCTGCCCAACATCTTCATCTTCGGCGCCGTCTTCTTCATCCTGGCCGCGCTGACGCGGCGCATGCTGCCGGTCTACATCTCCAGCGTGGTCATGCTGATCGGCTACATCGTCGCCCCCGGACTGGCGCGCGACCTCGACTACAAGACGCTGGCCGCGCTGATAGACCCGTTCGGCACCACCGCCGTCATCCGCCTGACCGAATACTGGCCCATCATCGAGCGCAACACGCGCATGGTTTGGCTGGAAGACGTGTATTTGCTGAACCGCGTGATCTGGGGTTCGTTCGCGCTGGCCGGCCTGCTGCTCGGCTACTGGCGCTTCCACTTCATCGCCACCATCGACAGCGGCGCCGGCAGCACCAGCCGCGGCGAAGGCGAGATCCCGCTGCACCTGTCCGCCACCTCCACCAGCACGCAGGAAACGCCGGACTTCCAGGCCCGCAGCCTGGGCTGGCTGCTGCTGAAGATGAGCTGGCTGAACCTGCGCGAAACCACCAAGAACATCTATTTCCTGGTGATCGTGCTGGCCGGCGTGCTGATGATGCTGGCCAGCGCGCTGGACATGGGCTCGATGTTCGGCACCACCACCTACCCGGTCACCTACCTGGTGCTGGAATCGGTGTCGGAAACCTTCGCGCTGTTCATGATGGTGATCACCACCTTCTACGCCGGCGAGCTGGTGTGGCGCGAGCGCGAGGCGCGCATGTCGCAGATGCTGGACGCGCTGCCGATCCCGAGCTGGCTGCCGCTGCTGGCCAAGCTGTTCGCGCTGATCGGCCTGCAGGCCCTGCTGATGGTGGTCGTGATGTTGTGCGGCATGGCTATCCAGATCGCCAAAGGCTATTTCATCCTCGAACCGGGGCTGTACTTCTACCACCTGTTCCTGCTGCAGCTGCCGGGCTATGCGCTGGTGGCGGTGCTGGCGATCGCGCTGCAAGTACTGATCAACCAGCGCTACATCGCCTACTTCGTGATGATCGTCTATTACATCGTCAGCGTCACGGCCGGCACGGTCGGCCTGGACAATCCGATGCTCATCTACGGCAACATGCCGAGCTTCATCTATTCGGCGATGAACGGCTACGGCCACTTCATCGCCCGCGAGCGCTGGTTCGAAGCCTACTGGGGCGGCGCCGCCCTGCTGCTGGCGGTGGCCTCGCTACTGTTCTGGTCGCGCGGCACCAACGACGGCTGGCGCCAGCGCCTGCAACTGGCGCGCCACGCGCTGACCGTGCCGGTGCTGACCATGGCGGCGGTGGGCCTGCTGATCTTCGGCACCGCCGGCGGCGTGCTGTTCTACAACCTGCACATCGCCAACTGCTACAAATCGGCCTACCGCAAGGACACCGAGAAGGCCGACTACGAGCGCAAGTACAAGAAATACGCCGCCATCCCGCAGCCGCGCATCACCGACGTCAAGCTGGACGTGGCGATCATGCCGGAACAGCGCAGCCTGCTGGTCAAGGGCCGCTACGTGCTGCAGAATAAAACCACGCAGCCGATCAACGACGTGATCGTCTACCAGGACAACACCGTCACGCAGTACCACGTGCGTTTCAGCCAGGAAGTGCGCAACGGCCTGCAGGATGACGAGCTGGGCTTCTACAGCTACAAGCTGGCCAAGCCGCTGGTGCCGGGCGCGCAGCTGGCGATGGACTTCGAAGTGAGCTATGCGCCGCAAGGCATCCTCGGCATGGGCCAGGATACGCCGGTGGTGGCCAACGGCACCTTCTTCAACAACAGCTACATGCCGCACATCGGCTACCAGCAGCAGGTCGAGCTGAACGACGCGCGCGACCGCAAGAAGCACGAACTGCCGCCGCGCGAACGCATGCTGCCGCGCGACGACGCCGGCGGCCTGGCCAACAACTTCGCCGGCAACGACGCCGACTGGATCAGCTTTGACGCCACCGTCAGCACCAGCGCCGACCAGACCGCCATCGCGCCGGGCACGCTGGTCAAGGACTGGGTCAGCAAGGGCCGCCGCTACTTCCACTACAAGATGGAGCAGCCGATACTGAACTTCTACGCCTTCCAGTCGGCGCACTACCTGGTCAAGCGCGACTGGTGGCAAGACGTCGGCATCGAGCTCTACTACCATCCCGGCCACGAGTACAACCTCGACCGCATGGACAAGGGCATCAAGGAATCGCTGGATTACTACACCCGCAACTTCGGCCCGTACCAGCACAAGCTGGTGCGCATCGTCGAATTCCCGCGCTACGCCACGTTCGCGCAATCGTATCCGAACACCATTCCGTATTCCGAATCGCTGGGCTTCATCGCCAAGGTCAACGACAAGAATCCGAAGGACATCGACTACCCGTTCTACATCACCGCGCATGAAGTGGCGCACCAGTGGTGGGGCCACCAGCTGGTCGGCGGCAACACGCGCGGCAGCAGCGTGCTGAGCGAAACGCTGGCCGAGTACTCGGCGCTGATGGTGATGAAGAAGAGTTTCGGCGCCAACAAGATGCGGCGCTTCCTGCACTACGACCTGGACCAGTATCTGATGGGCCGCGCGCTGGAGCGCAAGAAGGAATTGCCGCTGGCCGAGAACGAAAACCAGAACTATATCCAGTACCGCAAGGGCAGCCTGGCCATGTACCAGCTGCAAGACATCCTGGGCGAGGCCAAGGTCAACACCGCGCTGAAGGACATGCTGGCGCAGCATGGCCGCAGCAGCGGGCCGTACCCGAGCGTCAACGTGCTGGTCGATGCGCTGCGCAAGGTCACGCCGGCGGACCAGGCCTACCTGATCGACGACCTGTTCAACCAGATCGTGCTGTATGAAAACCACGCGGTATTGGCGACGGCGCGCAAGCTCAGCGACGGCAAGTATGAAGTCTCGTTCGTCGTCAGCGCGGCCAAGGTGCGCGCCAACGACCAGGGCGAAGAGAAGGATGCCGCGCTCAAGGACTGGATCGACATCGGCGTCGACGACAAGGACGGCAACAGCCTGCTGCGCGAGCGCAAGCTGATCGACCGCAAGGAAAACAACTACACGGTGATCGTCAGCGGCCGTCCGGCCAAGGCCGGCATCGACCCGGACAACAAGCTCATCGACCGCAAGCCCGACGACAACATGATCAACATCGAGCTGCAGGCGCAATAAAAACAACTCCGGGGGCCGCTCCGAAAGGAGCGCCCCCCGGATTTTTTAGACGCCGAGGCGCAGGCGCTGGGCGGCGCCGCGGCGCGCTGCCGGGGCCTCGGCCAGCTTGAATACCGCCACCACTTGGGTCAGCGCATCGGCCTGGTCGTGCAGCGAGGCGGCGGCGGCGGCGGCTTCTTCCACCAGCGCGGCGTTCTGCTGCGTGACCTGGTCCATCTGGCCGATCGCCTGGTTGACCTGCTCGATGCCGGAACTCTGCTCCAGGCTGGCCGAGGTGATTTCGCCCATGATGTCGGTCACGCGCTGGATGCTCTCCACCACTTCGCTCATCGTCACGCCGGCCTGCGTGACCAGCGCGCTGCCCGCGTCGACCTTCTGCAGCGAGTCGTCGATCAGCGTCTTGATTTCCTTGGCGGCCGTCGCGCTGCGCTGCGCCAGGCTGCGCACTTCGGTCGCCACCACCGCGAAGCCGCGGCCCTGCTCGCCCGCCCGCGCAGCTTCCACGGCGGCGTTCAGCGCCAGGATGTTGGTCTGGAAGGCGATGCCGTCGATGACGCTGATGATGTCGACAATCTTGCGCGCCGAGCCGTTGATCGCATCCATCGTGCTCACCACTTCCGATACCACGCCGCCGCCGCGCTGGGCGACTTCCGAGGCGGTGACCGCCAGCTGGTTGGCCTGGCGCGCATTGTCGGCGTTCTGCTTCACGGTCGAGGTCAGCTCTTCCATCGACGATGCGGTTTCTTCCAGGCTGGACGCCTGTTCTTCGGTGCGGCCCGACAGGTCCAGGTTGCCGGCGGCGATCTGGCTCGATGCGCTGGAAATGCTTTCCGTACCGTTGCGCACTTCGGTCACGATGCCGATCAGGCCATCGTTCATCTTTTGCAAGGCTTCCAGCAGGCGGCCGGTCTCGTCCTTTGTGGTCACTTCGATGTGCGAGGTCAAATCCTTGTTGGCCACGGCGACGGCGATGTCCACCGCTTTGCTCAGCGGTATGGTGATGCCGCGCGTCAAACGCCAGGCGCAGACGACGCCCAGCGCCAGCACGACCAGGCCGAAGATGATCATGAAGCGGCGGCTGTTCTCGTACACGTTTTCAATCGACGCCGCGTTGGCGTCGATGCTCTTGCGCTGCAAGTCCAGCAGGCTGCTCAGCGATTGCAGGTAAGCCTTGCCGTCCGGCGTGAAGCGCTTGTTCAGCAATTCTTCCGCCTCTTCCAGCTTGCCTTCTTTTTTCAGCGTCACGATGCCGTCGCGCGAGGCGAGGTAACGTTTGCGGTTTGCCATCATTTCCGTGAACAGCGTCTTTTCCTCGGCGCTGTCCAGCAGCGGTTCGACTTTCTTCTGCAGGCCGTTGACCTCGGCGGTCGATGCGGCGGTCTCCTCGGCAAAGAACGGCCCCAGCGACGGATCCGAGCTCTTCGAGATGGCCGACGTGCGGCGCACGCTGGTGTGGATCAGGCGATACCAGTCGCTGATCATGCGTTCCTTGGCCAGCGGCTGCTGCATCATGTCGCGGGTGGCTTCCGCCACGGTTTGCATGTGGCCGATGCCGATCACGGTCATCAACGTCATCAACGCCAATACCAAGCCAAAGCCCGCGGCAAGGCGCGTGCCGATTTTCATATTATTCATGATAGAGATTGCCGGTGAAGGCAATGTTGGAAAATAAAGAAGGTTATTTCTATTGAAACTGCGAATCGGGCGGGAGATTTGAAGTTGCCCTAAAGAATCAATAGTTTAGCACAGCAACTAGTTTACTGCTGGCGTGTGACTAGGCGGTGACTTGCAACGAGCTGACCAGCCCGGCGTTGAACGAATTGGCGATCACCGTGCCGGCCAGGTTGGGGTTGACCTTGAGCAGTTCCGCCCAGTTGGCCGACGCCTGCTCGGACAAGCCGCTCACCGTGCCGGCGCCGGTATAGACGCCGGAGCCGGAAGCGCTGGTCGCCAGCGTCGAGACGATGCCCTGGTCGAGCGCCTGCTGGGCCGTGCCGGAGGTGTCGACGTTGCTGCCCTCTTCGGGAATGCTGACCGGCTCTGCCACCGTGCCGGCCTGCCGCAGGGTATCGAGCAAGCCGCTCGGCGAGTACACCGCGGCGCCGGTCGATCCGCCCAGCGAGGCCACCACCGCCGACTGCGCCGACAGGCTGACCGCCGCGGACGACAACGCTCCGGCCGCCGTGGGGGACACGGTGGGCACGTACGGCTGGTAAGCCGCGTTGGAGGTGACGGTATTGAGCGTGACGGTCATGATGGCTTCAATATAGATGTTCAGGCCGCCAGATGCAAGCGTGCACTGCGTTCCAGCGTCGCCGCCAGTTCGCGCTGCCAGGCGCTGGCCCGCACGTGATTCCAGACCAAGGTCACCTGCTCGACGCACTCGAAGGCGCAATCCGTGACATGAATGCGGCGCAGTTCGGGATCGGCCAGCGCGAAGTCCGGCAGGTAGGCCAGCGCGGCGCCGGATTTGACCAGCATGAGCAGCAATTGCAGATCGTCGGTCCAGTAGCGGATCTTGCGCGGCAGTTGGTCGTCGCGCCAGCCGTCGGAACGGGGGCCGCGCTGCACGCCGCAGAACATGGAGCGCGACGGGCAGGCGAAGTCGTGGACCAGCACCTCGGCGGTGGACGCCGCCAGCAACGGCGCCGGCGGCAACGACGTCACCAGCGGATGCCGCGCGCCCGCCATCAGATGCAGGGTGACGCTGCCCAGCGGCGTCGCGGTCCACTCCTCGGACCAGTGCTCGCCGCGCCCCTCGATGACGTCGTTGGTGACGATGGCGGCGTTGACATCGCCGCGAGCCAGCGCCGCCAGCGCTTCATCCTCGAACATCGCCTGCATGCGCAGGCTGCCCTCGGGGTAGGCGCTCAAGGCTTGCGACAGCACCTGCCCGTGGCGCCACAACAGGATCGCCGGCCCGCCGACGCGGCTGTCGATGGCGGCGCGCTCGCCCATCAAGTCCACCTTGGCCTGGTCGGCCAGCGCCAGCAGCGTCTGCGCGCGGCCCAGCAGCAACTGGCCGCTGTCGTTCAGCACCAGCTGCTTGTTGCTGCGGTCGAACAGCGGCTTGCCCAGGCTGTCCTCCAGCCGCTTGATCGCCTTGGAGACGGCCGACGGCGTCAAATGCATTTCCAGCGCGGCAGCCCCCAGCGAGGGCCGGTGCGCGGCACTGACGAAGATGCGCAGGTCGCTGAGATTCATGATGTCCTGAAGGGATACAAAAAGTGAATTTAAGTTGCTTTACCGGATATGAAGAACATCTTACCATCGGCAGCATGACTACCCTCACCCAAAAACAATGGATCTACCGCCGCCAACCGGCCGGCCAGATCACCGCCGAGCATTACGAGCTCGTGGAACAACAACTCGACACCACGCTGGGTGACGGCGAAGTGCTGATCGCCGCGCGCTGGTTCAGCGTCGATCCCTACATGCGCATCGGCCAGTCGAGCAAGCCGACCTACGATGCCGAAGCGCATCCGCTGGACACGGTGCAGCAAGGCGCCGTCGTGGCGCAGGTACTGGCCTCGAACGCGGCCGGCTTCGCCATCGGCGACTGGGTGCACAGTTACACCGGCTGGCAAACCCATGCGCGCGTGCACGCGAGCGGCCTCAAACGCATCGACCCGGACCTGGCGCCGGTCACCACGGCATTGGGCGTGCTCGGCATGCCGGGCCGCACCGCGTGGTTCGGCCTGACCGAGTCGGGCAAGCCGCATGCGGGCGAAGTGGTGGTGGTGTCCGGCGCGGCCGGCGCGGTCGGTTCGCTGGTGGTGCAGTTCGCCAAGCGCCACGGCGCGCGCGTGCTGGGCATCGCCGGCGGCCAGGCCAAGTGCGACTGGCTGCGCGATACGCTCGGCGCGGACTGGGCCATCGACTACAAGGCCTTCGGCGATGCCGATACGCTGGGTGCCGAGATCAAGCGCCTGACCGGCGGTGTCGACGTGTATTTCGACAACGTCGGCGGCATGGTCACCGATGCGATCATTCCGATGATCAACCGCCGCGCGCGCATCGTCATCTGCGGCCAGATCAGCCAGTACAGCGGCGGCCTGGAGACGCCCGAACTTGGGCCGCGCCTGCTGCATCACATGCTGTACCAGCGCGCCACGATCCAGGGCATGCTGGCACGCGACTACCTGCACCGCATGGATGAAATGGTCCGCATCGTCGCGCCGTGGGTCAAGGCGGGCGGGATCGTGTTTGAGGAAACGGTGATCGACGGCTTCGGGCAATTGCCGTCGGCGTTGAACTCGCTGTTCACCGGCGAGCATCGCGGCAAGCTGCTGGTGAAGGCATGAGAGCGCTGATTGCCGCGCTGGCCCTGATCGCCACCAGCGCCGGCGCGGCGGACGTGACCTACGGCATGCACGGCATGGCGCTATTCGGCGGCAAGGACGGCTTGTACGCATCGCACCTGCCGATGTTCCATGCGCCGCACGACTATCAGGTGGTGCTGCAGGTGCACGTCGCCGATCCGGCGACCGACGCCGCGCTGCGCAAGCGGCTCGACGGCAAGACCGCGTTGTGGACCATCGCACCGGAAAAGTTCGAGCTGTCGCGGCTGGCGCCGCAATCGGCGTCGCCGCTGCAACAGTTCAAGGCCGATCTGGTCCAGGGTCATTTCGAGCAAGGCGGCAAGACGCAGTATGCGGCCTCCACCATCGTGGTCGACAAGGTACTGATGTTCCATAAGCTGTCGCCCGAGCAGCGCGCCGGCAGCAGCGCCAGCTACGTGCAGATCGGCAACGGCCGGCAGCGCTACCTGGTCAAGCAGATCGACAGCCGGCCGGACTACGACCACATCGTCGCCTACCGCGCCGCGCCCGCTGCGGCGACGGAGGACATCACGATCAGCCTGCAAGGCTTGCGCCAGCCGAGCGCGGCGGCGCTGGCGCAAGCCTTGCAGGTACGGCCGGACGCCATTCGTGGTACGGTCTACTTTTACACCGACGATTTGAAGTGACATGGTTCCAGCAGAATACCAAGGCTTGTGGCGCCGTAGCGGCATCTGGCGCAGCAACGGCACCAGCGACCTGACCACGCAGGTGTGGTGGTTCCAGGCGTCGCGCTACCACATCGACTTGCGCATTCCGGTCGACCACATCGGCATCACCGGCTTTGCCGGCGAGACGGTGGTCGACGGCGCGCGCTGCGAATGGCGGCCCGCCATCGCCTACCCCGCCATCAGCGCCGAGCTCGACGCCGGCTGGATGCGCTTCGACGACGCCGACCACCTCCACGAAACCGGTCTCGACAACAGCTATGAAGAAGACTGGTACCGCGAACCGACCGGCGCCATGCACGGCGTGCGGCTGGAGGAAGTGAATGGCGACGCGGTCGCCTACCTGCTCATCAGCGAACACTGGATGGCGTGGGCTTGCGGGGGTGAATTCACCGTCTATCGCCACGATCAAC
The DNA here is from genome assembly GCF_047302815.1 of Duganella sp. CT11-25. Taxonomy (NCBI): domain Bacteria; kingdom Pseudomonadati; phylum Pseudomonadota; class Betaproteobacteria; order Burkholderiales; family Oxalobacteraceae; genus Duganella; species Duganella sp. CT11-25. The sequence continues at coordinate 5,434,356 of NZ_JBKBFD010000001.1, read as the reverse complement.
AATGGATCGCGCTGGCCTCCAACCTCAGCGGAAAGGAAGGCCAGGCGGTGTCGCTGAGCTTGCGCCAAGCCCTGCGATGGCAATCCGGCGAATTGATCGACTTACCGATGGCGCCCGGCACATCGTGGCGCGTAGCGGTTTGAATTCCTAGCGTTCGCCCAGTATGCGCTCGTAGACCAGCAGGTCGGCTGGCGAGAAGCAGCAGAAAGTCACCTCTTCGATGGCGGGCAGATCCGCCAGCCCGGAACGCACGGTGGCTATCGCAACAGCGGCCGCCAGTTCTATCGGATAGCCATAGATGCCGGTGCTGATGCTGGGGAAGGCGATGCTGCGCACGCTGTTGGCCGCGGCCAGCTCCAGCGAGCGCCGATAGCAGGACGCCAGCAATTCCGGCTCGCCGTCATTGCCGCCGCGCCAGACCGGACCCACCGTATGGATGATATGCCGGGCCGGCAGGCGATAGCCCTTGGTGATTTTCGCATCGCCGGTCTTGCAGCCGCCCAGCAGACGGCATTCATGCACCAGGTCAGGCCCGGCCGCACGATGAATCGCGCCATCGACGCCGCCACCGCCGAGCAGCGAGGAGTTCGCGGCATTGACGATGGCATCCATCGCCAGCCTGGTGATGTCGGACTGGATTGCTTTCATAGCCATGAATTTAGCATACCGGGAGCGGCGCGCCACAAAAAAAACAGGACACTCGCGTGTCCCGTTTTGTCTGCATCGTCAAGATTTACTCGACGGTGGCGGCAGCCTTCTTAGGCGCTGCTTTCTTGACGGGCGCTTTTTTCGCTGCGGCTTTTTTCACCGGCGCGGCTTTCGCTGCGGCGGCTTTCTTGACCGGGGCTTTTTTCGCCGGCGCTGCTTCCGCCGCACCGTCGGCCCCCTCGTCCGCAACCGCTGCCGCCTTGCCTTTGGCCGGCGCCTTGGCCTTGCGCTCTTCGAATTCGAAGCTGATCTTGCCGTCCTTGCCCTTGGTCAGGAAGGCCTTGAACGGACGGCGCGTGCGCTGCGAGACAAAGCCCGGCAGCAGATCGGTCTTGCCGTCGTTGAGCAGCTTGGCCATCTGCTCAGGCAGGATCTCCTGCTGCAGGATGATGCGGCCGCTGCGGAAATCGCACGTCTTCGGCTTGGCGACGCTGTTTTCGCAAACATAGGCCAGGCCCATCTCGTACACGCCGCCGGCGCACTTGGGGCAAGGCCCCAGCACGGTCTGGCCGGTGAAGTCGACCGGCTCCGAATCTTCCGAATCGTCGTTCTGGCCGAAGTCGAATTCCAGCTTGAAGTTCTTGATCTCTTCGTCGCGCACGATGCGCAGGATGGCCGCGAACGGACGTCCCTTCTTCGAGCGGAAACCTTGCAGCGGGCCGATGGTGCGGTCCTTCAGCAACTGCTCGACTTCCTCGATCTCGAACTGGCGGCTGCCCGGCGTCTTGCTCATCGAGAAATCGCACTTGGTGCAGGCGAAGCGGCGATAGTTTTCCTTGACCACGCTGCCGCAGTTCGGGCACGGCGTGTGCAGCGTGTGGTACTCGCCCGGGATCGTATCGTTGTCGTATTCCTTGGCGCGCTTGACGATGACCTGCGTCATCTGGGCGATTTCGCGCATGAATTCGTCACGCGAGATCTTGCCCTTTTCCATTTGCGACAGCTTGTATTCCCATTCGCCGGTCAGTTCCGGCGCGGTCAGTTCGTTGACGCCCAGGCCGCGCAGCAGCGTCATCAGCTGGAACGCTTTCGCGGTCGGCATCAGTTCGCGGCCTTCGCGCAGCAGGTAGCGTTCGGTCAGCAGGCCCTCGATGGTGGCGGCGCGCGTCGCCGGCGTGCCCAGGCCCTTGCCGGCCATCGCGTCGCGCAGCTCGTCGTCCTCGACCAGCTTGCCGGCGCCTTCCATGGCCGACAGCAAGGTCGCCTCGGTGTAGCGCGCCGGCGGCTTGGTGACCAGGCCGTTGGCGTTGACCGTGTCGGTCAGCACCTTCTCACCCTTGGCGACCGGCACCAGGTTGCCGTTGGCGTTGCCGTCCTTGTCGTCGTCGGTCGACGCTTCCTTGCCGTAGATCGCCAGCCAGCCCGGATTGGTCATGACCTTGCCTTCAGTCTTGAACTGATGGCCCATCACTTCCGTGTAGCGGGTGGTGACCTGGAATTCCGCAGGCGGGAAGAACACCGCCATGAAGCGGCGCGTCACCAGGTCGTACAGTTTTTGTTCCGGCTCGGACAGGTTCTTCGGCGCGATCGTGGTCGGGATGATCGCGAAGTGATCCGAGATCTTGGTGTTGTCGAAGATGCGCTTGTTCGGCTTGACCCACTTCTTGTCCAGGATCTGCTTGGCGAACTGGTGGTAGTTCGGGTTTTCCTTGACCACTTCCAGCGCCTGCATCACGGTCGGGATGTAGTCTTCCGGTAGGTGGCGCGAATCGGTACGCGGGTAGGTCAGCACCTTGTGCTTTTCGTACAGCGCCTGCGCCAGGCCCAGCGTGTTCTTGGCCGAGAAGCCGAAGCGCGAGTTGGCTTCGCGCTGCAGGCTGGTCAGGTCGAACAGCGCCGGCGCCATCGACGTGGTCGGCTTGGCTTCCTCGGTGACCACGCCCTGCTTGCCGCGGCAAGCCATGGCGATGGTATCGGCGGCGGCCTTGCTCCACAGGCGCTCGGCGCGCTTCTCCGGATCGGTCTCGTCCTTCTTGAACTTGGTGTCCAGCCAGCGGCCTTCGTAGACGCCGGCCGCGCAGACGAACTCGGCGCGCACTTCCCAGAAGTCGCGCGCGACGAATTTCTTGATCTTTTCTTCACGCTCGACCACGATCGACAGGGTCGGCGTCTGCACGCGGCCCACGGTGGTCAGGTAGAAACCGCCCTCTTTCGAGTTGAACGCGGTCATGGCGCGGGTGCCGTTGATGCCGATCAGCCAGTCCGCTTCCGAGCGGCAACGGGCGGCGTCGGCCAGCGGCATCATGTCTTCGTCGCTGCGCAGGTGGGTGAAGCCTTCGCGGATCGCGCCCGGCGTCATCGACTGCAGCCACAAGCGCTTGACCGGTTGCTTGGCCTTGGCGTTCTGGGCGATCAGGCGGAAAATCAGTTCCCCTTCGCGGCCCGCGTCACATGCGTTGATCAGGGTGGTGACGTCTTTACGCTTGATCAGCTTGTTCAGCACCTTGAGGCGCGATTCGGTCTTGGCGATCGGGTTCAGCGCGAAATACGGCGGAATCATCGGCAGGTGCGCGAAGCTCCATTTGCCGCGTTTGACGTCATGTTCTTCCGGTACGGCGATTTCCAGCAGGTGGCCGACGGCGGAGGACAGCACGTACTCGTCGGATTCAAAGTACTCATCGTGCTTGGTGAAGCCGCCAAGCGTCTTCGCGATGTCGTTCGCGACAGAAGGCTTCTCGGCGATGATGAGGGTTTTGGTCATATTTTGTATCTCGTTTTTAACACTTGGGAGGGTGACAGCATGCGCATCATACATGGATCGCCCCGCAGTCTGCACTTTTGCGATGCGGATGACAAGGCTGAGGGTCTTACAGTCTTGTCAAAGCGCCAATGATAAGCGCGTTGCCGGCCAGACTGCAAGCGAACAGAAGCTCCCGGAGCGGGAATGTTGTTTAATTTGTTTCTCGATGGCAACGCAAAGACGCTGCGCCGCACGTTTTCAGTGCAGCAGGCGGGGCGCCTGGTCCTCGTCCGAACCGAACAGGTCGTCGAACATCAGCGCGTCCGGCTCCTTGCCTTGGCTCCAGAGCAACATCAGCACGATGACCTTGAGCTTGCCCAGCGACACCGGCGCCTCGTCCAGCGCCAGCGCGCGTTCAATGACGATTTCGCGTTGCAAAGGCGTCAACACCTTGGCCGATTCCAGGAACTGGATGAAGCCGATCGCCGCGGCGCCGAGCACGTCCTGCTCTTCGTCGACGTAGAAACGGGTGCCGGTCGAGGCCGCCGTCAGCGAATGTTCAACACCGGCCATGGCCGTCAGGTCGGTCAGCCACACCAGGGCCTCGGAGATCTCGACGTCGTCAAAACCGACGGCCGATAGCTTCTTCGCCAATGCAGCCGGTTCCGGACAGGCATCGGGACGGTAATAAGTCTCGTAGAGATAAACAAGGATGTCGAACATGGCTCTACTCTATCAGTTAAAACAGATTGGATACAAGTGCCGCACTCATCGGTAGGCCAGGCGGGCCGGGGGCGGACTACGCGCGCAGGCGCTGAAACATTCCGCCCGGCAAACGCTCCACCAGCCCGGCCAATTCCAGCGCCAGCAACTGCCGCTGCAGTTCGGCGGCGGACTGCCCCAGGCGCACCGCCAGCAGCTCGGCCTGGGCGATATCGTCGCCGATGGCCTCCAGCACCAGGTCGACGAAGCTGTCGTCCAGCGCCGGACGGGCGCCGGCCTCGCCGTCGGCCAGCATCCGCATGTCGCGCAACACGTCGGCGGCGGTCTCCACCAGCCGCGCGCCCTCGCGGATCAGCTGGTGGCAGCCCTTGGACAGCGTCGCGTGGACCGAGCCCGGCATGGCGTACACGTCGCGCCCCTGCGCGGCCGCCAGGCGCGCCGTGATCAGCGAGCCGGACTTGGCCGCCGCCTCCACCACCAGCACGCCGTGCGCCAGTCCGCTGATGACGCGATTGCGGCGCGGAAAGTTGTCCTTCAGCGGCGGCGTGCCCAGCGCGTATTCGCTGACGATGCAGCCCTCCTCGGCGATGCGGCGCGCCAGCATTTCATTGCGCCGGGGATAGATGCGGTCGGCGCCGGTGCCGATCACCGCCACCGTGCCGCCTTCGCCGCTCAGGCCGCCCGCATGGGCCGCCGCGTCGATGCCCAGCGCCAGCCCGGAAATGATGGTCAAGCCCGCCTCGGACAGCACCTGCGCCATGCGCCCGGCGTTCAGCACGCCCTGCGCGCTGGCGTTGCGCGCGCCCACCACGGCCAGCGCGCGCCGCGCCAGCAGCTCGGTGCGGCCCTGCAGGTACAGCAGCAGCGGCGGCGCGGCCAGCTGGCGCAGCAATTCGGGATAGTCGGGATGGTCCAGCGTCAGCAGGTGGTGGCCGGATTGTTGCTGCCAGGCCAGCGTGGCGTCGGCCAGCGCCGCCAGCGACGCGGGTGGCGGACGCAGCAGGGCATCGGCCTGGTCCCGCTTGACCAGCGCCGCCAACTCGCTGTGGGGGGCGTTGAAGATCGCCTCCGGCGTGTGGAAACGCGCCAGCAGCTTGTGCGCCGTCAGCAGGCCGACGCCGTCGGTCAGCTCCAGGCGCAGCCAGCCGGCCAGCATGGCCGCTGTCAGGGAGGGTGGGGGATCCGTGGCTTGCACGGCGCGTTTTACTCCGGCGACTTGGCGACGTCGCCCACTTCCACCGGCGCCGACACCTGCATGATCAAGCCGTAGGAAATATGCTTAAACACGCGGAAGATAAACAAGCTGCCCACTTCCTCGTCCGGCAGCTTGACCTGCTGCTCGCGCATCCCCAGCCAACCCTTGTCGGCGGTGGAATCGCTCACAGTTCTTCCCGCATGGTACAGCTGCAGCACGGAACCGACATCGAGTCCGTCAAGCTTTCCGCGATTAATGCTGACAATCTGGTTCTGCCCGGCGTGCGAAACGCCGCCGTAGATCGCCACCACGCGCGAATCGACCTTGTGCTCGGGCGGGTGCGGCACATAGTTCTGCATCGGCGTCGGCGGCACGGCGCGCAGCTGGTCGCCCTTGCCCATCTCTTCCTTGGCGGTGGCGACGACAAAGGTATGCACGTCGCTGCCGGAGCCGGGCTTGGCCTCGGTCTGCAGTTTCAGCGTGCCCAGGTAGAAGGCTTCGTGGCCGATGACTTTCTTGGTGACAGGGTCTTTCAGCGGCGAACCCGGGCGGAACACCTGGAACGAGGTGTGACCGTTCAGCTCGCCGCGCACATAGGCCTTGTCATCCTTGCCGAGGAACACCCGGCCCTCCTGCGTGGCGATCACGCGCGGCGCGCCCTTCAGTTCGTCGTCCTCGATGATCAGGGGCTGGGTCAGGAACGGTTCGATGACGCCGGCCGGGATCGAGGTGACGGCATCCTTGCCCAGGCCCTCGGTGCGCAGCTGCGGCTGCAGGCGCAGGTTGGACGGGTCGTTGACGCCGCTGTTGGCGTCGATCCGGTTGCCCAGCCGCAAACGGCCGGCGGCGCGGTCGAACCAGATGATCTGGCCCGGATAAATCCAGTGCGGATTGGCGATCTCGTCGCGGTTCATGCCCCAGACGGTAGGCCAGCACCATGGCAGGTCGAGGAATTTACCGGAGATATCCCACAGCGTGTCGCCCTTGACGACCAGGTGCTGGTCTGGCGCATCGGCCCGGAACTCGCACTTCAGAGGGGCCGCCGAAGCTGCTGTCGCGCCCGAAAAAAGCGCCGCTAATACTAAGCGGGTGCCGACTGTGCTAAAATTTTTCATTAGAAGATCCAGTAGATGCGCCTCAGGCACACGACAGCAAGTAGACAGAAGGCTTGCCAAATTGAATCAAATTCTGCCCATAAATCCTTGAACTAGCAAGAGAAACCGCGCTCCGGACAGCTGCGCGGCTGTTGCGTTTTTGATGGCGAAAAGCGCCAAGTTATCAAGGCATTCACTTAGTTATCAACACAGTTACGAAGTACAGCACATGGCTATCTTAAATATTTTGCGTTACCCCGATCCACGCCTGCACAAAGTGGCCAAGCCGGTCGCCGCGTTCGACGAGCGCCTGGAAAAGCTGGTCGCCGACATGGCCGAAACCATGTACGAAGCGCCGGGCATCGGCCTGGCCGCGTCGCAGGTCGACGTGCACGAGCAGGTCGTGGTGATCGACATCACCGAAGAAAAGAACGCGCTGGTCGCGTATATCAACCCGGAAATCCTCTGGGCCAGCGACGACAAGCAGATCTACGACGAAGGCTGCCTGTCGGTGCCGGGCATCTACGACGGCGTCGAGCGCTCGTCCAAGGTCAAGGTGCGCGCCTTCGACGTCAAGGGCCAGCCGTTTGAAGTGGAAGCCGAAGGCTTGCTGGCGGTCTGCATCCAGCACGAAATGGATCACCTGAAGGGCAAGGTCTTCGTCGAATACCTGTCGCCGCTCAAGCGCAACCGCATCAAGACCAAGCTGGTCAAGGAAGAGCGCGGCCTGGAACGCGAAGCCCAGCTGCGCGCGCAACGCCGCAGCTTCTAACCCCCTTTGCGGGGTCAGTGCCGACATTCGGACACGAGCTGTGCCGTAGCAGCTGCTACGGCACAGCTCGTGTCCGAATGTCGGCACTGACCCCGCCCGTAATATCCGCCGGCCAGCGGCGCCGGCCGGCGACCGTCACAAGGAAACAGCATGAAAGTGATCTTCGCCGGCACGCCGGAATTTGCCGCCGTGGCCCTGCAGTCCCTGCATGAGGCCGGCTTCGAAATCCCGTTGGTGCTGACCCAGCCCGACCGTCCCGCCGGTCGCGGCATGCATCTGCAGCCGTCCGCCGTCAAGCAATACGCCGTGACGCACGGCATCGAAGTGCTGCAGCCGCTGTCGCTGCGCACCGACAGCAAGGATCCGCTGCGCGCCGAGCAGGCGCTGGCAGCCCACGCGCGCCTGCTGTCGACGCCTTACGATGTGATGGTGGTCGCCGCCTACGGCCTGATCCTGCCGCGCAGCACGCTCGACATCAAACCCTGCCTCAACATCCACGGCTCGCTGCTGCCGCGCTGGCGCGGCGCCGCGCCGATCCACCGCGCGATCGAAGCGGGCGACGCCGAGACCGGCATCACCATCATGGAAATGGAAGAAGGCCTGGACACCGGCCCGATGCTGCTGATCGAACGCATCGCCATCGGCGAGCACGACACCACCGGCATGGTGCACGACAAGCTGGCCGCGCTGGGCGGCAAGATGATCGTCGAGGCGCTCAACAAGATGCAGCACGGCCAGCTGGAAGCGGTGACGCAGCCGGAAGAAGGCGTCAACTACGCGGCCAAGATCAGCAAGGAAGAGGCGGCGCTGGATTTCAGCCAGTCCGCCGTCGAGATCGGCCGCAAGATCCGCGCCTTCAATCCCTTCCCCGGCGCGCACGGCACGGTCAACGGCGTCAACGTCAAGCTGTGGGGCGCCGAAGTGCTGGAGTCCGACAGCAAGGCGCCGGCCGGCCAGGTGCTGGCGGCCGATGCGCAACACGGCATCGTGGTGGCGTGCGGCAGCGGCGCGCTGCGCCTGACCGAACTGCAAAAGCCGGGCGGCAAGCGCCTGCCCGCAACCGAGTTCATCAAGGGCTTCCCGCTCGACGGCCTGGCTTTCGCCTGATCTTCAGCGGACCGCCGCAGCGCGACGCTTCCTCCCGGATCCAGGCGCCGACCGCCGCCGCATCGTCGCCGGCGCCGTCGCGGCGCTGGATCAGCCAGTAGCCGTAGTCGCTGGCGGCGGGCGGCAACGCGCTGGCCGGCGCCAGCTTGCCCTGTTCCAGCAAGGGCCGCACCAGCTCCAGCCGTCCCAGCGCCACGCCCTGCCCTGCCAGCGCCGCCTGCACCACCTGGTCGTATTGATTAAAGCGCAGCATGCCCTTCGGCTTGACGCGCCCGGCGCCGGCGCCACTCAGCCAGTCCGCCCATTGCAGCCAGGGCCGCGACACATCATCGAACTCCAGCAGCACATGCTGGCGCAACTGCGCCGCATCCTCGATCGCCGCCACCGCCAGCGCCGGATGCGCCACCGGCACCAGCGCCTCGCCGAACAGGCGCAGCGCACCTTCGGGCGCATCCTGCGGCCTGCAATAGCGCAGCGACAAATCCACCTGCTCCCGCTCCAGATCGACAAAACGGTTGCTGGCCGCGAGCCGCACATCGATCTGCGGCGCCGCCTGCTGGAAGGCGTTCAGGCGCGGCAGCAGCCACAGCGCGGTCACGCCGATGCTGGCGCTGATGGTGACCGGCTGCCGCGCGTCGCCGGGACGCAGGCTCGCCACCACGTCGCCCAGCTGTTCCAGCATCGCGTCGGCGCTGCGGAACAGCCGCCGCCCCTCGCCGGTGAACTCGATGGAACGGTGGCCGCGCACCAGCAGGCGGTAGCCGAGCGACGCCTCCAGCGCCTGCACCTGGCGGCTGAGCGCCGACTGCGTCAGGCATATATCCTGCGCCGCCAGTGTGATACTCATGCGCCGGCCGGCTGCGACAAAGCTGCGCAGCAGGTCCAGCGGAGGCAAATCCAGTAGTCGATTGGGCATGTCGCCAATGTAGCACGCATGCGCATATGGAATGCGAAATCGCCGAAGATATCGTTTGAGCGGCGGCGCCGGATGGCATTCAATGAGGCTTTCAAGGAGGAATACCGTGACAGACTCAATCATCGCCGAACTGGAGTTCCTGCGCCCGACGCCTGAGCGTCCTTTCACCTATATGTATCCGCCGCCGGCCGGGCAGCCGTGGCAGAACGCGGCCTACGAGCGCGTGCCGGTGGCGATCCGCGATGCGCGCGGCGCGGCGCTCTCGATCCAGCGCGAGGGCTATGTGCTGCGCCACGCGCCCAGCACGGTAGACGACTTCCTGGACAAGGAACAGGTGATACAGCGGTATTATCCGGAGGTGGCGGAACTGGCGCTGGATATCTCGGGCGCCAGCCGGGCGTTCGTGTTCGACCATCTGCTGCGCAAGCGCCAGCCGGGAACGCCACAGGCCTTCGGCCGGATCGAGGGCCACCGCCCCGGCGCGGCGGGACGCGTGCATTGCGATTTCACTGCGACATCGGCGCGGCGCCGGCTGGCGCTGGAGCTGGGCGGGCGCGCCGCCGGGGTGGCGCGCTACAGCATCGTCAACCTGTGGCGCCCGATCCGCCATCCGGTGCGCGATGCCCCGCTGGCGGTATGCGATGCGCGCAGCGTCGATCCCGCCGACCTGGTGGCGAGCGATATTTTTTATCCCGATCGCCAGGGCGAGATTTACCAGGTCATGCACAGCCCCACGCATCGCTGGTCGTACTTTCCGGCGATGACGCGCGACGAAGTGCTGGTTTTCAAGCAGTTCGACTCGGCGTCGCAGGCCGGCTGCACGCCGCATGCCGCCTTTGAACACCCCGCAGCGCCGGCCGGCACGCCGCCACGGGAAAGCATAGAAATCCGTTGCCTGCTCATCTATGAAGGAGACGAAAAATGACACTTGAATTCTGGTTCGACTTCGCCAGCAACTACAGCTACCTGAGCATCATGCGCATACGCCGGCTGGCGCCCGATGGCGTGCTCTGGCGGCCATTCCTGCTGGGGCCGATCTTCAAGGATGCCGGCTGGGACAACTCGCCCTTTGTGCTGCAAAAGAACAAGGGCGACTATGTGTGGCAGGACATGCCGCGCCAATGCGTCAAGTACGGCCTGCCGTGGCGGCAACCGTCCGCGTTCCCGCGCAATTCGCTGCTGGCCGCGCGCATCGGCGTGCTGTGCGAAGACCAGCCGTGGATGCCGGACTTCTGCGAGCGCGTCATGCTGGCCAACTTTGCCGATGACCGCGACATCGGCAGCGCCGATTGCATGGCGGAGATCCTGACCACGCTGGGCCAGGACGCGCAAGCGATCCTGCGCGCCGCCGCCAGCGACGACAATAAGGCCAGGCTGCGCGCCCGCACCGAACAGGCCAAGGCCTTGCGCATCTTCGGCGCGCCGACCTTCCTGGTGGGCGGCGATATGTTCTGGGGTGACGACCGGCTGGACGATGCGCTGGCGCACGCGCGGCGCGGGCCGGGCTAGTCCAGCGGCACCACGCGGTCGCCCTCGCCGGGCTGGCAGCCTTCGGCGATCGGTTCCCAGCCGCGATGAATCACGATCCGCCGGTCGTCATGGCACAGCTCGACACGCTCGCTGGCAGGGAAACGTTCGCGCACAAAAGTCTCGACGGTGGACGGCAGGCTGATCTCCAGTCTCATCGTCCGGCGGTCATCGTCGGGATGATCGTCCAGGTGCAGCAGCGGCACGAAATACGAGGCCAGCATCAGCAGGCGCGAATTCACGTCCACCGGCTGCGGCGCGTAATGCGCATCGCGCAGCCAGGCTTGTGCGCGTTCGCGCAAGTCCTCGCCATCGGGCAGGTCGCCCCACCCTGCGGCGATCATTTCCATGATCCACTGATTGCAGTTCTGGTAGCGCAGGCCGTAGGCATAGGCATTGGCGCTGTAGTGCGCGGCCAGCAGATGCAGCACGCGCGGATTGTCGAGCAAGGCGGGACGCAGCGTCAGCACCGCCTGCGCCGGCAAGCGCACGATGCTCAGGTAGCCCAGCCTGGGATCGTCGGTGCCCAGCGCGAAACCGGCCAGGCCCTGGTCGTAGATGCGCGGCCGCCGTTCGTCGCAAGCGTAGTACAGCTGGCGCGCCGACCACAGCCCGCTTTCTGAGCGCCATGCCAGCGCGGCGTGCGAATAGCGTATGCCAAAGCGCGACAGGTCCAGCCCGGAGCGGCTGACCAGCGCCACGCCATCCCCGGTGGCGGCCAGTTCCTCGCGCAGCACGGCGGCGAAGCGCAGCAGGCGGTCCTGCTCGGCGGCGGTCAGCGGCTGGTCGCGGTCGCAAAACCGCGAGGCGCCGGACGACGCGCCGGCCGCGCACGCCAGCAGCAACGCGGCCAGCGCGCGGACTATCTTCAAATGCCGACCGGACGCGAAGCCAGTTCGCCGTACCACTCGTCGGCCAGCACCAGGTAGAACGGCTGGCGCGTGTCGCCGCGGCCGAACTCGACGCCGTAGACGCGGTTGTGCGCATACATCACATCGCCGGCGGCGAGGCCCTGCTGGTCGAAGGTCGCTTGCGGCAGGTCCAGCACGATGCGCTGTTGCGGATCGTCGGCCTGCATGGTCACGCGGGTGCGGCCCGCGCGGTCCGGGGTGGCGGCGATCTGGATGATGCGGTACTCGCCATCGGCCACCTTGCGGTCGCCGTGCGAGCTGTTGCTGGAGCCGGACAGCGAATCGGACACGCTGCCGCTCGACGCCGATCCGGCGCTGGAGGCCGACGAGGCGAAGCTTTCGGCATGGGCTTGCAAGGCGAGACCCAGCGCCCCGGCCGCGACGATCAAACGTAACGAGATATTCATCAACACTTCCTCAGCTATGCAAATCGATAAGTATACGATCTTTTTCCGCCACAAAAAGGTGACGACCAGAAAGAATTCTCTCCAACTGTAACGAATCAGGCATATGATAAAGCCACAGATGCTGCTCTTCAGGGAGTTCATGATGCCTGCTTATTCGTTTGTCAGCCAGTTGCGACTGGCGCACAAGTTTCTGATCTTGAGCGGCATCGCCCTGCTCCTGGCCAGCATCCCCACCTATTTCTATGTGCGCGAGGCCGCCAAGGGCCTGGACGCGTATGAAAGCGAACAGGAAGGCCTGCCGCAGGTGGCGGAAGTGATGAAGACCGTCCAGTTCACCCAGCAGCATCGCGGCCTCGCGGCCCTGGTGCTGGGCGGGGTGGCGGGAGTCGACGACAAGCGCCAGGCCAAGCAGGCCGAGGCCGACCAGTCCTATGTCAAGGTCGACGCGCTGGTCAAGGCGATGCACAATCCCGCCGTCGACCAGATCTGGGACAAGGCCAGGCGCGACTGGGAAACCCTGCGCGCCGGCGTCGGCAACAAGAGCCTGACCGTGCCGCAAAGCTTTGCCGCCCACAGCGCGCTGGTGCCGCAACTGCTCAAGCTGAACGATAGGATCGGCGACCACTTCGGTCTCAGCCTCGACCCCGACCGCGACAGCTATCAACTGATCCAGTCGATGTACTACCAGTTGCCCTACCTGACCGAGGAACTGGGCCGGACACGCGCGCTCGGCGCCGGCCTGCTGGCGCGCCACGCCGCCAGCTCGGAAGAGCGCATCGCGCTGTCGTCCACCATCGGCCGCGTCAACGACAGGCTGGATCAAACCCACACCGCGTTCGACAAGGCGGTGCATCACAATCCGGCCATCGCCACCACGCTGGGCCCGATGATGCAGGAAGCCAGTGCGGCGGCCGCCGCGCTCACCCGCCTGGCCGGCGAACAAATCATCCGCAAGGAAACGCCCGACTATCCGGCGCCGGACTACGTGGCGCTGGCCACCCAGACGATCGACCTGCAATTCAAGCTCAACAGCGCCGCCAACGCGGTGCTGCAAACCATGCTGACCGAGAAGATCGCCGCCTTCCACCGCACCCGCTGGGCCATGCTGGGCTGCATGGCGGGACTGATCGCGCTGGCCGGCTGGGTGGCGCGGATGATTTCGCGCTCGGTCACGGTGCCGCTGCAAAACGCCATCAGCGTCGCGCAGAGCGTGGCGCGCGGCGACCTGGTGTCGGACTTCGATGTCGGCGCGCCGGACGAGGTGGGACAGATGCTGCGCGCGCTGCGCGAAATGAACGACAGCCTGCGCACCATCGTCAGCGACGTGCGCACCAGCATCGACAACATCGGCGCCGCCACGCGCGACATCGCCAGCGGCAACGCCGACGTCTCGGCGCGACTGGAATCGCAAGCCTCCAACCTGGAGGAGACCGCTTCGTCCATGGAGCAGCTGACATCCACCGTCAGGCAGAATGCGGAAAACGCCCACCAGGCCAACCTGCTGGTGGGCAGCGCCTCCAGCGTGGCCACCAAGGGTGGCCACGTGGTGGCGCAAGTGGTGCGGACGATGGGAGAGATCAACGCCAGCTCGCACCGCATCGTCGACATCATCTCGGTGATCGACGGCATCGCCTTCCAGACCAATATCCTGGCCCTGAATGCAGCGGTGGAAGCGGCCCGCGCCGGCGAGCAGGGGCGCGGTTTCGCCGTGGTGGCCAGCGAGGTGCGCAACCTGGCCCAGCGCTCGGCCGCCGCCGCCAAGGAAATCAAGGACTTGATCGGCGCCAGCGTGGAAAAAGTGGACGCCGGCAACGTGCTGGCCGAACAGGCCGGCAAGGCGATCGACGAAGTGGTGGCCAGCGTCGAGCGCATCACCGGCATCATGGCCGAGATCGCGACCGCCTCTGCCGAGCAAGGCGCCGGCATCGAGCAGGTCAATCAGGCCGTCACGCAGATGGACGACATGACGCAGCAGAATGCCGCGCTGGTGGAGCAGACCGCGGCCGCGTCGGCCAGCCTGCAGGAGCAGGCCCAGACGCTGATGGCGTCGATGAGCGTGTTCAAGCTGGAGGCCGGCGGCGGCGACAGCAGCCCCCGCCTGTCCGCGCCGGTGCGGCAGGCGCAGCGGCGCGGCACGCGCTTTCAATTGAACTGAGCCAGCAACGCATCCGCCCCATTGCGGATGCCGGCCTTGGACGCATCCATCTTGCCCAGGCTGGCCGGGATATTCATCGGACTCGGATATTGCTTGGTCACATAAGCGCTGACCAGCAGGTTGGTGCTGGCGTCATACAATTCGACCGCGTAGCTGACCGAGCCGGTGAACGCGCCCTCCTTGCCCCGGATGCTCTGCACGATGTTGTACGGGCCGCCCGCCAGGTCGAAGCGCGACGCCGTGCTGAGGAAGCGCGTGCTGGACTTGGCGCCGGTCAGCGTCAGCTTCAGCCGCAGCGTGTTCCAGCCTGCCTCGCGGCTGATGCGGAAGCGGCCCCTCAGGCGCGTCTCGAACTCGCTTTGCATGTAGGCCGCAAGCATGGTCTTCTCTTCGTCCGAGACTTCCTCGAACTGGCCGTCCGGACCGCTATACACGGTCACCGGGTCGATGATGATGCTCGAATAGTCCCGCAAATTGACCTGCGTTGAATAGTTGTACGGCATGCGCCCGCTGCTGTCGCCGACGTTGGGACGCAACTGGGGCGACGATGCCAGCCCGCCGTAGGCGACCGGCTGGGTGCTGGCGCAGCCGGCGATCGCGCCGCATAGCGCGACCAGGATGGGAAACTGCGATTTGAATGAAAAGTGCATGACTGGCCTTATCTGATGAGAGGAAAGTATGCGTTCGAGATTTTCAAAACTGAACACATATGTACAGTATTGAAGAGTTGGCAAACACTGTCAAGCGGATTTCGGCATAAAATGTACGATCGGGTTCAGATATGGAGTGGCAATGAAGGTCAGGACAGAGGCGCGCAGGCGGGCCATCGTTGAGGCGGCGGCAGCGCTGTTTCAGGAAACCGGCTATGAAGGCGCCTCGATGAGCGAGGTGGCGAAGCGCTGGGGCGGATCGAAGGTCACGCTGTACGGCTACTTCCCGTCCAAGGAATTGCTGTTCATGGCGGTGGTGGAGGCGCACGCGACCTCTCACCTGGCGGAGGCGACGCGGGAATTGGTGGCGGCCCCGATGAACCGGGGCGAGCTGGAAACGATGTTGCTGCGTTTCGGCGAACGGATGCTGCATGTGTTGACCAACGACCGTACCGCGCTGTCGGTCTACCGCATGGTGGTGGCCGAATCGGGGCGCTCCGAAGTCGGCGAGCTATTCCGCAACGCCGGGCCGCGCGCGGCGGAGGCAACGCTGGCCGCCGTGCTGGCCGCCGCCATGCAGCGCGGCGAAATCCGCAAGGCCGATCCGGCGGTGACGGCCTCCCAATTCCTGGCGCTGGTGACGGCGGAAGTGAATGCGCGCGTGTTCCAGCGCGATCCGCCGCCGCTGTCGCCGGAGGAGATCCGGCGCATGGTCGGCCGCGCGGCCGAGATGTTCTTCGCCGGAACCACGCCGCGGCCGTAAGCCACATGTGCTGAAACATTGCGGAAAGTGGCAGCGCGCATCGGCTTCGTATCTTAAGCTCGCGTGATGCATGTCCACGAAAATCGGCGGCGGCTTCTTGCTGACAAGTCCGGCGCGCCACAGCAGATTGTTGCTGCGATGCAGCGGTCGGCTGAAGCATATTCGGGGATGCCGTATAATTTTAGACCGCCGACCAGTTTTGCGCGCCGTCCACGATCTCAGAAAGTATCAAATGAACAACAACGTGTCCCTTCCCGTCATGTCCAAGACCGATGCCCAGCTGCGCGAGATCCTTGCGCGCCGCATCATGATACTCGACGGCGCGATGGGCACCATCATCCAGCAGTACAAGCTGGACGAGACCGCGTACCGCGGCGGCCCGAACGGCCGCTTCATCGACTTCGCCGCCCCCGCCGGCTCCGGCGCGCGCGAGCTGTTCGTCAAGGGCAACAACGAGCTGCTGACCCTGACCCAGCCGCAGGTGATCCAGGAGATCCATGAACGCTACCTGGCCGGCGGCGCCGACCTGATCGAGACCAACACCTTCGGCGCCACCACCATCGCCCAGGACGACTATCACATGGCCCACCTGGCCTATGAGATGAACGTGCAAGCGGCCAAGCTGGCGCGCGCCGCGTGCGACAAGTACAGCAGCGCCGACAAGCCGCGCTTCGTCGCCGGCGCGCTGGGCCCGACACCCAAGACCGCCTCGATCTCGCCCGACGTCAACGACCCGGCCGCCCGCAACATCAGCTTCGACCAGCTGGTCGACGCCTACCACCAGCAGACCAAGGGCCTGATCGAAGGCGGCGTCGACGTGCTGCTGGTGGAAACCATCTTCGACACGCTGAACTGCAAGGCCGCGCTGTTCGCCATCGACAAGTTCTACGCCGAGAACCCGGGCCTGCCGCGCCTGCCGCTGATGATTTCCGGCACCGTCACCGACGCCTCGGGCCGCATCCTGTCCGGCCAGACCGTGCCGGCCTTCTGGAACTCGGTGCGCCACGCCAAGCCGCTGACCATCGGCCTGAACTGCGCACTGGGCGCGGCGCTG
Source organism: Duganella sp. CT11-25 (assembly GCF_047302815.1). Taxonomy (NCBI): domain Bacteria; kingdom Pseudomonadati; phylum Pseudomonadota; class Betaproteobacteria; order Burkholderiales; family Oxalobacteraceae; genus Duganella; species Duganella sp. CT11-25. The sequence goes on along the minus strand of NZ_JBKBFD010000001.1, from coordinate 5,417,694 downwards.
ATGCGCCCGTATGCCGAGGAGCTGTCGCAGATCGCCGACACCTATGTCTGCATCTACCCGAACGCCGGCCTGCCCAACCCGATGAGCGACACCGGCTTCGACGAACTGCCGGCCGACACCTCGGCGCTGCTGCGCGAATTCGCCGACGCCGGCTTCATCAACATCGCCGGCGGCTGCTGCGGCACCACGCCGGACCACATCGAGGCGATCGCCTCGATGCTGGCCACCACCAAGCCGCGCGAGGTGCCGGACGTGCCGGTGGCGCAGCGCCTGTCGGGCCTGGAGCCGTTCACCATCGACAACAGCTCGCTGTTCGTCAACGTCGGCGAGCGCACCAACGTCACCGGCTCGAAGGCGTTCGCGCGCATGATCCTCAACGAGCAGTACGACGAGGCGCTGAGCGTGGCGCGCCAGCAGGTGGAAAACGGCGCCCAGGTGATCGACATCAACATGGACGAGGCGATGCTCGATTCGCAGGCGGCCATGACGCGCTTCCTGAACCTGATCGCCTCCGAACCGGACATCTCGCGCGTGCCGATCATGATCGACTCGTCCAAGTGGTCGGTGATCGAAGCCGGCCTGAAATGCGTGCAGGGCAAGTCCATCGTCAACTCCATCTCGATGAAGGAAGGCGAAGAGGAATTCATCCGCCAGGCCCGGCTGTGCCTGAGCTACGGCGCCGCCGTGATCGTCATGGCCTTCGATGAAAAAGGCCAGGCCGACACCTTCGAGCGCAAGATCGAAATCTGCGAACGCGCCTACAAGCTGCTGACGCAAACCGTCGGCTTCCCGCCGGAAGACATCATCTTCGACCCGAACATCTTCGCCATCGCCACCGGCATCGAAGAGCACAACAACTACGCGGTGGACTTCATCAACGCCACCCGCTGGATCAAGGACAACCTGCCGCACGCCAAGATCTCGGGCGGCGTCTCCAACGTCTCGTTCTCGTTCCGCGGCAACGACCCGGCGCGCGAAGCGATCCACACCGTGTTCCTGTACCACGCGATCAAGGCCGGCATGACCATGGGCATCGTCAACGCCGGCATGGTCGGCGTCTACGACGACCTGCCGGCCGAGCTGCGCGAGCGCGTCGAGGACGTGGTGCTGAACCGCCGCGACGACGCTACCGAGCGCATGATCGACATCGCCGGCACGCTCAAGGCCGGCGCCGGCAAGCAGGACGCGCAAAACCTCGAGTGGCGCAACGGCCCGGTCGAGAAGCGCCTGGCGCACGCGCTGGTGCACGGCATCACCCAGTTCATCACCGACGACACCGAAGAGATGCGCCAGCAGGTGCTGGCCGCCAAGGGCCGTCCGATCCACGTGATCGAAGGCCCGCTGATGGACGGCATGAACATCGTCGGCGACCTGTTCGGCCAGGGCAAGATGTTCCTGCCGCAGGTGGTCAAGTCGGCGCGCGTGATGAAGCAGGCCGTGGCCCATCTGATCCCGTACATCGAGGAAGAAAAGCTGGCCGAGGAAAAGCGCACCGGCATCGTCGCCAAGCCGAAGGGCAAGATCGTCATCGCCACCGTCAAGGGCGACGTCCACGACATCGGCAAGAACATCGTCTCGGTGGTCCTGCAATGCAATAACTTCGAAGTGGTGAACATGGGCGTGATGGTGCCCTGCTCCGAGATCCTGGCGCGCGCCAAGCTGGAGAACGCCGACATCATCGGCCTGTCCGGCCTGATCACGCCGTCGCTGGAGGAAATGGCGCACGTCGCCAAGGAAATGCAGCGCGACGAGCACTTCCGCATGCTGAAGATCCCGCTGCTGATCGGCGGCGCCACCACCAGCCGCGCCCACACCGCCGTCAAGATCGCCCACAACTACGAAGGCCCGGTGGTCTACGTGCCGGACGCGTCGCGCTCGGTGTCGGTGGCGCAATCGCTGCTGACGCCGGAAAGCCGCGAGCAGTACATCGACGAGATCGCGCAGGACTACGTGCGCATCCGCGAGCAGCACGCCAACAAGAAGGCGCTGCCGATGCTGTCGATCAAGGATGCGCGCGCCAACAAGATGCTGGTGCCGTTCGACGGCGCCGGCGCGCCGCTCAAGCCGAAGTTCATCGGCCGCCGCGAATTCAAGAACGTCGACCTGGCGACCATCTCCCGCTATATCGACTGGGGCCCGTTCTTCCAGACCTGGGACCTGGCCGGTCCGTTCCCGGCCATCCTGACCGACGAGGTGGTCGGCGAGGCCGCCACCAAGGTGTTCGAGGAAGGCCAGGCGCTGCTGAAGAAAATCATCGACGGCCGCTGGCTGACCGCCAACGGCGTCATTGCGCTGCTGCCGGCCAACAGCGTCAACGACGACGATATCGAGATCTACACCGACGACACGCGCAGCACGGTCGACTTCACCTACTACGGCCTGCGCCAGCAAGGCGTCAAGCCGGTGGTGGACGGCGTGCAGCGGCCCAACCAGTGCCTGTCGGACTTCATCGCCTCGAAGCAATCCGGCGTCAAGGATTACATCGGCATGTTCGCCGTGACCGCCGGCCTGGGCATCGAGAGGCACGAGAAGCGTTTTGAAGACGCGCACGACGACTACTCGTCGATCATGCTGAAGTCGCTGGCCGACCGCCTGGCCGAAGCGTTTGCCGAATACATGCACGAGCGCGTGCGGACCGACCTGTGGGGCTACGCCAGCGGCGAGTCGCTGAGCAACGGCGACATGATCGCCGAGAAGTATGTCGGCATCCGCCCGGCGCCGGGCTATCCGGCCTGCCCGGAGCACACCGTCAAGCGCGACATGTTCAAGACCCTGCAGGCCGAGGAGATCGGCATGCAGCTGACCGAATCGTTCGCCATGTATCCGGGCGCCGCCGTGTCCGGCTTCTACTTCGCGCACCCGGAGTCGAAATACTTCGTGGTCGGCAAGATCGGCGAAGACCAGCTGCTCGACATGGCCGCGCGCCGCCAGGTCGACAAGGCCGAACTGGAACGCTGGCTGGCGCCGAATTTGTCCTGATCCCGGGTTGAACTTTTAGCCATGTCGCCTGACTAAGTAGGAACGCTGCCAATCGGCGGCATGACTATGGGAGGCTATATGGCAACTAATCCATCCGTCAAGCGCTGGCAGGACCAGCTGATCTTGCTACTGGGCCTGTGGTTCTTTATCACGCCCTGGGTGTTTGCATATCCGATCCCGTCGATACAGGCATGGACCGCGTTCATTTCCGGCGCGGTGATGGTGGTGCTGGCGGCGTTCGACCTGTACAAGACCTATTTCTGGGCCGTGGTGCTCAACCTGCTGGTCGGGATATGGGTGGCGGTCTCGCCGTGGGTGCTGAAGATGGCCGATAACGCCGAGCTGACGTGGAACTCGGTGATCGTCGGCATTGCGGTGGCCGTGCTGGCCCTGTGGGAAATGCGCACCGATCCGGAACTGGTCAAGCACTGGCCGGGAGCCGGTCACGCCACTTGAGCGGCGCGTGGTGCGCTGCGCGCACTCAAGCCATCCAGTTAAATCGCGTAGCGCACCACGTTGTCGCTCCACTCGAACGCGGCCATCTCCAGTTCCACCAGCTCATCGGTGGACATGGCGAGGTCGCGCAACGTCGGCACGATGTGGTCGCCCAGCTCTTCCAGCCGCTCTATGCATTCGGCCAGCTTGAGCAGGTCGCCGAAGAAGCCCGCCCGGTGCTGCAGCGCGTCCGCCACCTCGTCGCTGACCGGGATCTGCGCCAGGATTTCCGACATCGGAATGCCGAACAGCGTATCCATCAGCGACATGATGCCGACCGTGAAGGCGACATCGGCCACATTGCGCTGGCTCGGACGCAGCTTGCCGGCCAGCAGTTCCAGCAGGCGGCCGCGCGTGGTGGCCAGCATCAGCAGCGGCGTCATGCTGTGGCCGCGCTTGCTCGGTTCCGCGTACAGCATGATCTGCAGCCAGCGCTGCAACTGGCGCCGGCCCAGTATCGTCACCGCCTGGCTCAGCGAATCGATGCGCTGGCGCGCGCCCACCGCCGGCGTGTTCACCAGGCGCAGCAGGTTCAGCGCCAGCGACACGTCGCGCTTGATCGCGCGTTCGATTTCCTTGTTGTCGGCGTCGGAGGTCACCAGCGTCATCAGCTCCATCACCGCCAGCTGCGACGGCGACAGCTTCTTGCCGCTCATGATGACCGGCTTGGAGAAGTAATAGCCCTGGAAGTAGTCGAAGCCCAGGTCCAGGCAGTTCTTGAATTCCTCGCGCGTCTCGACCTTTTCCGCCACCAGCTTTTTCTTGTCCAGGCGGAAGCGCGGCGCCAGCTTCATCAGCGTCGACAGCGGGATGGTGCGCACATCCATCTTGACGTACGCGACCAGCGGCAACAGCTCGGCCACGACGGCGCTCTCGCCGCTGACATCGTCCAGCGCGAAGCTGAAGCCGTGGCCCACCAGTTCCTTGATGCGCTCCAGCACCTGCGGCGTGACCTGCATGCTGTTGATCATCTCCAGCACCACTTTCTCGCGCGGCAAGAAGGAGAAGATGTCGCTCATGATGACGTCGGCATCGACGTTGACGAAGCCCAGGGCGTCGCCGATGGTTTTTTCCATGCCCAGCTGCGAGGCGTGGGCGATCACCGCCGCCGTCGCCGACAAGTCGTTGGTGACGTGGGCCGGCCCGACCGGGGCGTTGCGGAACAGCAGCTCGTAACCGAACAGGCCCTGGTTGCGGTCCAGGATGGGCTGGCGGCCCAGGTAGAACTCGCGCACGCGCAAGCTGCGGGGTCCGGTGTCTTGTTGGGAGAGATCGATCATCGCTAGTCCAAATCAGAAGGCAGCTATTTCGCCATACTATTATTCTGACAGCAATGTGATGCGATGTCTCCGGGAATTTATATCAATCTGCCGCTTGAGGAATGCCGTCGATGAACAGCTTCAGCTCGCCGGGCAGGAAGGCGGTCCACTGCTCGTTGGTGGTCAGCGGCTGGGTGACGATGATGGCGACGCGGTCGTTGGGCGTTGTTACCTGCGAGAAATCCACGCTGACATCCTCGTCGGACAACTTGGCGGTGTCGAACGGATATTTGCGCACCAGATAGAACAAATTGGTCGAGCAATGGGCAAACAGCTCGCCGCCGGACGACAGCATCATGTTGAAGGTGCCATGGGTGGCGATTTCATGCACCAGGGAACTGAGCACGGAGCGCAGCTCGGCCAGCGGCGGGCGCCGGTCGCCGAAGCGGGCGCGCAGCTGCTGCAAGATGTAGCAGAACGCCAGTTCGCTGTCGGTGGTGCCGACCGGGCGGTAGGCGCCGTCCAGCACCGGCGCGAATTCCTTCAGGTCGCCATTGTGGGCAAACACCCAATATTGCCCCCACAGCTCGCGCACGAAGGGATGGCAATTCTCCAGCGCCACCTGGCCTTGCGTGGCCTTGCGGATATGGGCGATGACATTGGTGGATTGGATCGGGTAACGCTTGATCAGCTCGGCGATCGGCGAGGCGATCGCGGCCTGGTGATCGACGAAGTGACGCACGCCCGCACCTTCGAAGAAGGCGATGCCCCAGCCGTCATGGTGGGTGTCGGTTTGGCCGCCGCGCATGGCGAAGCCGGTAAAGCTGAACACAATGTCGGTCGGTACATTGCAGTTCATTCCTAGGAGTTGGCACATGGCGTAATTATAACCACGCCATGCGCCGCCTGTGCCCCTTTAATGCAACAGCACCGGATGGCTCATCAGCGCATCGTAGCTGCCCAAAAACTCATCGATTTCCTGCATGGTCGGCTCGCCGGCGATCAGCTCGTTGACATCGCGGCGGAAATGCTGCGCCAGGATGCCGGCGATGAAGATCTCGCGCTTGCCGCCTTTGTCGACGATTTCATAGCCGCCGAAACGCAGCGCATCCAGACTGCGGTCCGCGCCGAATTCGACAACACTGTATTGCTCGCTGTTATAGATGAGGTTCATGTTGCTTCCTTTCACAAGGGGCGAAACACCATCGGTTTCACCTTCAGCACCGAGTTGGGGCTGAAAGCGGACGATTTCAAGCCCTTACGGGCCCGATCAGCGGGCGGAAGAACTAAGCCTCGATATCGGATTGCAAATCCAGCAACTCGCCGTACGGCGCCTCGGACAGCCAGCAACGCAGCAGTTCGAGGTGTTCGGCGGAAGCCAGACTGATGTAGAGCCGCGCCGGGGGACGGCGCAGCACACGGTTCAATGTTACTCGCAAAACGAGATTGCCGCTGCAATGGAGACAGCCTGGGGCAATACGCAACACTTGCGGCACGGGATCGTAGGGGACGGGACCGTCGGCGGGATCGAAGGCCAGCGCCGAACCGCCGTCCGACAAGCCCTCCAGAATGATGACGCTCGGCACTCCCGTTTGCAGGAGGCCGGCAATGGCGGTTTCGCGCGCGCCGGCGCGCGGGCCGGTGACCAGCCAGGTCGGCACCGGCGCCCGCGCCGGCGGCGCGGCGCCGGCGGCCTGGGGGCCGGTCACGGGATCAGACGCCCTTCTTTGCCAGTTTGCCCGGCTCCACGCCCAATTGCTTGAGCTTGCGGTACAGGTGGGTGCGTTCCAGGCCGGTTTTCTCCGCCACGCGCGTCATGCTGCCGCCTTCGCGGCCCAGGTGGTGCTCGAAATACATGCGCTCGAAGGCGTCGCGCGCCTCGCGCAGCGGCAGGTCGAACGACAGGTTGAACATATGGTTGTCGGCGCCGGCGATGGTGGCGCCGCCGCGCACGGCGATCTGCGCCGACGGATTGGGCTGGCTGAAGCCGGCGTTCGGCGCTTCCTCCGGCTGGCTGGCCGCCACCGGACGCGGCGCCAGGGCCGGGGCGCGCACGGTTTCCTGCGCGCGGGTCAGGCCCTGCTGGACCGCCTTCAGCAGCTTTTGCAGCGCGATCGGCTTCTCCAGGAAATTCAGCGCGCCGATGCGGGTGGCCTCGACTGCCGTATCGATAGTCGCATGGCCCGACATCATAATCACCGGCATGGTCAGCAGGCCGTCGCGCTGCCACTCCTTGAGCAAGGTCACGCCGTCGGTATCCGGCATCCAGATATCGAGCAACACCAGGTCGGGCGCGCCGCCGGCGCGCGCTTCACGCGCCTGCTGGGCGTTTTCGGCCAGTTGTATTGCGTGTCCCTCATCGCTCAAGATTTCCGAGAGCAACTCGCGAATGCCCATCTCATCGTCAACTACCAGAATGTTTGCCATCTTCCCTTGCCTTCCTCATTTCGCCGCTTCGTGTCGGCAATGATTTTTGTAGTCATTGAAACGTATTTTGCGACGCCGGTGCTAACTTTAACAGCAAAATCAATACCGACGCGCCACTTCTATCGACATGGTTCTGGATATCGATCCGTCCACCATGTTCATCGATAATTTTTTTCACCATCGCCAGGCCCAGGCCGGTGCCGCGCGCCTTCGACGTGACATACGGTTCGAACGCCCGCGCCAGGATCTTCGGCGCGAATCCGGGGCCGTTGTCGGTGATCGCCAGCCGCACCGCGGTCCGTGTCGTGCCATCCGCGCCCTGATAATGAATGGCTTCGCTGATCACGTCAATGTGCGGCTGCGGTGCGCCCTGCGGCTGCTCGGCCATCGCGTCCTGCGCGTTCTGCAGCAGGTTGTGGATGACCTGGCGCAATTGGGTGGCGTCGCCCATCACCAGCGGCAGTCCGGGCGCCAGTTGCGGGTGAATGATGTCGTTGCCTTCGCCGCTGATGTACAGGTGCAGGATCTCTTCCACCAGCGCGTTCAGGTCCAGCGGTTCCAGCACCGCCGGCGGCGTGCGGGCGTAGTCGCGGAAGTCGTCGACCATGCGCTTCATCGCCGCCACCTGGTTGACGATGGTGGCCGTGCCCTTGTTGAGCAGTTCGGTATCGGCCGGCGCCAGCTTGCCCTCCAGCTTCATCTGCAGGCGCTCGGCCGACAGCTGGATCGGCGTCAGCGGGTTCTTGATCTCGTGCGCCAGGCGGCGCGCCACCTCGCCCCAGGCGATCGAGCGCTGCGCCGAGATGACGTCGGAAATATCGTCGAACACCACCAGGTAGCCGCTGCCGCTCTCGATCGGCAGGCGCGAGCCGCGCGTCAGCAGGGTCAGGTCGTTGTCGTCCAGGCTGGCCGAACGGCGCGGCACCTCGATCTGGCGCTGCCAGTGCAGCCGCTGCAGGTTGCGGCCGGCCGCCGACTGCGCGCTCTGCGCCGCGAACGCCGCCACGATGGCGCCGCCGAATTCCTGCAAGCCGTCGATCTCGTCCAGCTTCTGGCCGATCATGGTGACGCCGGCCTGCTGCAGGATGCGCTCGACCGAGTCGTTGCAGCTGATCAGGTGGAATTCGTGGTCCAGCACCATCACGCCGGCCGACATATTGGCCAGCACCGATTCCAGGTGGGCCTTGGCGTTTTGCAGCGCGGAACGGTTGCGCTCGACGGCGCTGCGGGCGTCCGACAGCTGGCGCGTCATCATGTTGAACGATTGCGTCAGCGTGCCCAGCTCGTCGGAGGTGGCGACGATGGGCCGCGGCGACAGGTCGCCCTCGGCCACCGCGCGCGTGCCCTCGGCCAGCAGCAGCAGCGGCTGGGCCAGGTCGCTGGCGATCAGGAAGGCGCTGGCGATGGCGCCGAACACCGCCAGCAGCAGGGTCAGGGTCAGGGTCACGATGTACATCTTGCGCAGGCCGACGCGTGCCGTGAAGCGCTCCTTGTAGTCGGCGTAGGCGCTGCGGATGGTTTCGCCGTCGGCCGCCAGCTGCGCCGGCGCCAGCTGCAGCAGCTGCAGGTAGCGCGGCGCCAGGTGGGTGCCGTTGGGCTGCACATGGTCGGGGATGGCCATCACCACCCGCAGGCGCAGCGCGTTGGCGTTGACGCTGTCCTGCGGCGCCACCGGGGCGTCGATCAGGTTGCTGCGCAGCTCGCCGCCGCCCTCCGGCGCGCCGTAGGCGTCGTCGCTCTTGGCCTTGGCCATCATCTCGCGGGTCGGCAGCGCGGCGCTGAGGTTGCCGCTGCGGCTGGCGCGGGCGCTGACGATCAGGCCGCCCTCGGCGTCGACGATGATGGCGCTCTGCATCCCGGTCTCGCTCTTGACCAGCGCGGCCAGCGTGGCGCGCTCGGTGCCGTAGGGGCGGTCGGCCAGGTCCTGCACGGTGCGGCCGGCGGTGAGCGTGAGTTCGCTCAGCGAGCGGTCCAGGCCGGCGCGGCTGAGGTTGATGCCGGACTCCAGCGCCTCCTCGACCGGCACGTTGAACCACGATTCAATCGAATGGGAAACGAACTGCACCGAGACCAGGAAGATCACCAGCCCCGGCAGCACGCCGATGGCGGCGAACAGCAACACCAGCCGGGTCATCAGCTTGGAGCCGAACTTGCCGGTCTTGTAGCGGGAATACAGGCGGAACAGGGACACGGCCACCAGCAGCAGCAGCGCGCCGGCCACCGCGGCGTTCAGGCCCAGCAGCCAGGCGTAGTAGCGGTCGAAAAAGCCGGAATTGTCGGAAGCGGAGGCCAGCAGGAACAGCAGGATGCTGACGATGGCGCCGCCAACAACGGAAAAATACCGTAACGCCGTGTTCACTTACTCGGCCCTGTACTGGAAGGATTTCTTGTCCGACGCCAGGCGCCATTCACTGTTGTTCAGGGCATTGACCTTGAGCGGCTTGGGCACGTAGTTCGGGTCCAGCCCCATGCTCAGCTTGACGTTGTAGACTTCGCCGACCTTGAGCGCGCCGCGCGCCGCCACCAGCCAGCGGTTGGGACGCCGTATCAGGAACAGCGCATCCTCCAGCGTCGAAAAACTCTGGTGCACGCTGCCGCTGACGGCGACGTTGTACTGGCGCGTCAGCACGTTGTAGGACAGGCTGATGGTCTGGCGCGCGACGATGGCTTTCTCGTCGAACCAGTACCAGCGCGGGCGGGTGAATTCGATTTCCGTGGCGAAATACAGCGAGCGGCCGTATTGCAGCGTGTCTTCCATCTCGTGGCTGAGCTCGAAGCCGTAGGTGGCCGACAGGCGGTAGCCCTCGTCGGACGCCTCGATCAGCGCGCGGCGGATTTCGACGCCGTCGGCGGCGTGCGCGGCCTGCGGCAGCACGGCTGCGAAGGCCAGTATCAGCAGCAGTTGCCCGATCAGGAGTCGAAAAAATCGTTGTGTCACGTGTGGGCCGGTGCTCAAGGGGTCCGAAGAAGTAAAACAGGCAAAACGGTCACGCATTTTTCTGGAACAACGCGTAGAACAAACCATCGTGATCCTGCCCGGAGCCGCCGGCGGGGAGCAATTGACCGGGCGCATCCAGTCGAACAGCCTGGTTGCGTACTGCAAAAGCGGCCGCCTGCGCCTCGGATTCCTGCGGCCACAAGGAACATGTCACGAATAGCAATTTACCACCCGGGGCCAGCATCTGCCAAAGATTGTCGAGGATTTTGGCCGAAAGTGTTGCAAGTTGGAGCGTGTCGCCCTTGCGGCGCAGCCAGCGGATATCCGGGTGGCGGCGCACGATGCCGGACGCCGTGCACGGCACGTCGGCCAGGATGCGGTCGAACGGTTTGCCGTCCCACCAGCCGGCGCTCTGGGCGTCGGCGGCGCGCAGCGTGGCCTGCAGCTGGAGCCGCTCCAGGTTCTCGCCCACGCGGGCCAGGCGCTTGGCGTCGGCGTCCAGCGCGGTGACGCTGGCGTCGGCCAGTTCCAGGATATGGCAAGTCTTGCCGCCGGGCGCCGCGCAGGCGTCCAGCACGCGCATGCCGTTTTGCACATCGAGCAGCGGCGCGGCCAGCTGGGCGCCGGCGTCCTGCACCGAGACCAGGCCGTCGGCAAAGCCGGGGATCAGCGCCACGCCGACCGGCTTGGCCAGGCGCACCGCGTAGGGGCCGATCCGGGCCGCCGCCATGCCGGCCGCCTCCAGCGCGGCCAGGTACTGCTCCATCGTGGTCTTGCGGGCGTTGATGCGCAAGGTCAGCGGCGGCGCCGTGTTGCCGGTCGCCAGCACGTCCTGCCAGTCCTGCGGCCAGGCGGTCTTGGCGGCGTCGATCCACCATTGCGGGTAGTTCCACTTGGCCACCGGCTGCAGCAGGGCCGCCTCCAGCAGCGCCTTGCGTTCGCGCAGGAAGCGGCGCAGCACGGCGTTGACCATGCCCTTGGCGCGGGCGGTGTCCGGATGGGCGTCGGCCGCCGTCACGGTCTGGTCGACGATGGTGAATTCCTCATACGGCGCGGTCTCGTCCGGCGCCGTCATCAGCGCCATGGCGCAGGACAGCAGGGCCGACACCAGCGGTTCCGGCGCCTTGGGCGCCATCAGCGCCACCAGCGCCTCGCTCTGGCCCAGCTGGCGCATGGCGCGGTAGGCGATGTCCTGCATGGCGCCGCGCGCCTGCGGCGAAGTTTCCTGCCGGCCCCAGACCTGGGCCAGTGCCTGCGGCAGGTTGGTGCCGGTGCGGACCTGGGCCACCGCGTGGGCGGCGCCGATCAGGCTGAACGCCAGGGAATCGGGCTTCAAGCCCGTCTGGAAGCTGGTTTGCAGCGCCGGTTTCAGGTCGCGCGCATGGCTGGCGCGCAGCTTGGGCGCTGCAGCCTTTGCGGGTGACTTCAAAGAGAGCGTCGGACGCTTGTTCATATGCTAATTCCAGAGTGGGGCCTGCTGCCGTGATCGCGCAGTATACAGCAGCGCCTATGACATAGCGATTACGGCATTTGTAACGGTTGTTTACGCCACTCCGCGCCACTGGCCGCGTATCTTTGCAAACCAGTATAATTACCGCTGTTTGGCCGGCCCTGCCGCCGGCCGTTTTCGCTTCCGGATACATTTTTAGCGCGGCCAGTCCGCCACCATGCTCATGCTCGCCCAACAAAAACAAGATATCACCGCCCTGTTCCAGGCCGCCCTCGCACCCATCCTGGCCGGCACCGACGTCGTCGGCAACGTCGTGCTGGAGCGTCCGCGCGACCCGTCGCACGGTGACGTCGCCTGCAACATCGCCATGCAACTGGCCAAGCAGCTGAAAATGAACCCGCGCGAACTGGCCACCAAGGTGGTCGACGCGCTGCTGGCCAACCCGGCCGGCAAGGGCCTGGTGGAATCGGCCGACATCGCCGGCCCCGGCTTCATCAACCTGCGCGTCAGCGCCGCCGCCAAGCAGGCCGTGGTCAAGACCGTGCTGGCGCAGGGCGCCGCCTACGGCGGCGGCGTGGTCGGCAACGGCAAGAGCGTCATCATCGAATTCGTCTCGGCCAACCCGACCGGCCCGCTGCACGTGGGCCACGGCCGCCAGGCCGCGCTGGGCGACGCGCTGTCCTCGCTGTTCAAGTCGCAGGGCTACGACGTCACCCGCGAGTTCTACTACAACGACGCCGGCGTGCAGATCCAGACCCTGGCCAACTCGGTGCAGGCGCGCCTGCGCGGCCACAAGCCGGGCGACGCCGCCTGGCCCGAATCGGCCTACAACGGCGACTACATCGCCGACATCGCCGCCGACTTCACGGCCGGGAAGACCGTGTCGGCCTCGGACGGCTCGCCGGCCACCGCCTCGGGCGACGTCGAGGACATCGAATCGATCCGCCACTTCGCCGTGACCTACCTGCGCAACGAGCAGGACATCGACCTGCAGGCCTTCGGCGTCAAGTTCGACAACTACTACCTCGAATCGTCGCTGTACGCCGACGGCAAGGTCGACGCCGCCGTCGACATGCTCAACAAGTCCGGCAAGACCTACGAGGAAGAAGGCGCGCTGTGGCTGCGCACCGAAGACTACGGCGACGACAAGAACCGCGTGATGCGCAAGAAGGACGGCACCTACACCTACTTCGTGCCGGACGTGGCCTACCACATCGTCAAGTTCCAGCGCGGCTACACCCAGGCGATCAACGTCCAGGGCTCCGACCACCACGGCACCATCGCCCGCGTGCGCGCCGGCCTGCAGGCGGTCGACCTCGGCATCCCGCAAGGCTACCCCGACTACGTGCTGCACAAGATGGTCACCGTGATGAAGGGCGGCGAAGAGGTCAAGATCTCCAAGCGCGCCGGCTCCTACGTCACCGTGCGCGACCTGATCGAATGGTCGGGCGGCGGCGACATCACCAAGGGCCGCGACGCGGTGCGCTTCTTCCTCATCTCGCGCAAGGCCGACACCGAATTCGTGTTCGACGTCGATGTCGCGCTCAAGACCTCGGACGAGAATCCGGTGTATTACGTGCAGTACGCCCACGCGCGCATCTGCCGCATGCTGGAACAGTGGACCGGCGCCGAAGCCGACCTGGCCAACGTCGACCTGTCGCCGCTGACCGCGCCGACCGAGGCGACGCTGCTGGCGACGCTGGCCGCCTACCCGGAAACGCTGGCGCGCGCGCAGGCGGAACTGGGGCCGCACCAGATCGCGTTCTACCTGCGCGACCTGGCCGCCAACCTGCACAGCTTCTACTTCGCCGAGCGCGTGCTGGTCGACGACGAAGCGCTGAAAGCGGCGCGCATCGCGCTGATGGTCGCTACCCGCCAGGTGCTGCGCAACGGCCTGGCGCTGATCGGCGTCTCGGCTCCCAATAAAATGTAATTGCGAAGGACATCCCGCACAATGAATTTCCGCTCCAGCTTTACTCCGCGTTCCAGACAGCAGGGCAACACCTTCGTCGGCATCGTCATCGGCCTGGTCATCGGCCTGGCGATCGCCGTGGTCGTGGCGCTGGTGATCACCAAGGGTTCGACGCCGTTCACCGACAAGGGGCATGCGAACAAGTCGGCGGAAACCACGGCGGGCCAGGCGGCCGATCCGAACAAGCCGATGTACGGCAACAAGGAAGCGGCGCGCGAGGCGGCGAAGGATTTTGCGAAGGAACCGCCCAAGGCGCCGCCCGCGGCCGATCCGCTGCAAGCGGTGGTGGACAAGATCCAGGCCACGCCGGCCACACCGGCGCCCGCGCCGGCGCCGGCGCCGAAGGCGGCTCCCGCCACGCCGGCCGCCGCCAACGTCGCGCCGCAGCCGGTGGCCAAGGCCGCGCCGGCCGCCCCCGCAGCCGACGCCGGCGACGACAAATTCATCTACTACCTGCAGGCCGGCGCCTTCCGTGAAATCGCCGACGCCGAAAGCGCCCGCGCCAAGCTGGCTCTGCTCGGTTTCGAGGCCAACGTCTCCGACCGCGCCACCGACACCGGCGTGCTGCACCGCGTGCGCATCGGCCCGTTCAACCAGGTCGAAGCGATGAACAAGGTACGCAGCAAGCTGTCCGAAAACGGTATCGACGTCGCCGTCGTCCGCAACCAGAAATAACCAAGCAAAAATCATTGAGGAGTAAAGATGCGATTCCTGAAATTCATCCTGACCGCGCTGACCTTGAGCGCAGTCGCCCTGTCGTCCGCCTCCGCATCGCCGGCCGATCCGAAGAACGGCGTTGAATACAAGACCCTGGCCGCGCCGCAGCCGGTCGACACCGGCAAGAAGGTCGAGATCATCGAATTCTTCGACTACGCCTGCCCGCACTGCTCCGCCTTCGATCCGGCGCTGGGCGCATGGGTCAAGAAACAGGGCGACAACATCGTCTTCAAGCGCATGCACATCTCGCGCTCCGGCACCGACCTGCCGCAGCAAAAAATGTTCTTCACGCTGGAAGCGATGGGCGCGCTGACCGAAGCGCTGCACACCAAGGCCTTCGCCGAGATCCACGTCAACCACAACCGCATGAACCGCGATGAGCTGGTGTTCGACTTCATCGCCAAGCAGGGCATCGACCGCCAGAAATTCATCGACACCTACCGCGGCTTCGGCGTGGCCGGCCGCGTGCGCAAGGCCAGCGCGATGATGGACGCCTATAACGTCGACTCCTGGCCGATGCTGGCCGTGGACGGCAAGTACATGACCTCGCCGACCATGGCCGACGCCGAAAAGCAGGCCGCCGCCACCGAAGCGCAGCTGCACGGCGAAGTCACGCAGGTGCTGGACGTGCTGGTCGCGAAAGCGAAAGCGGAAAAGAAATAAGCATGCAAGCCCAAGGCGCCGTCCAGCCATGACGCCTTTGCGCGTCTTCATCACCGGCGCCTCCAGCGGCATCGGCGCCGCGCTGGCCGCGGAGTATGCGGCGCAAGGCGCCACGCTCGGCCTGCTGGCCCGGCGCGGCGACACGCTGGACCGGCTGATCGCCTCCCTGCCCCATCCCGAACGCCACCGCGCCTACGCGGTCGACGTGCGCGACCACGCGGCGATCGCCGCCGCCGCGCAAGCCTTCCTCGCGCACGCGGGCGGCGTCGACGTGGTGATCGCCAACGCCGGCATCTCGGTCGGCACGCTCACCGAGTTCGCCGAAGACATTCCTGTATTTGCGGACGTGATCGCGACCAACGTGGTGGCCACCGCCGCCACCTTCGCGCCCTTCATCGCGGCGATGCGCGCGCAGCGCACGCCCGGGCGGCTGGTCGGCATCGGCAGCGTGGCCGGCATACGCGGCCTGCCCGGCGCGGAAGCCTACAGCGCCTCCAAGGCGGCGGTGATCAGCTACTGCGAATCGCTGCGGCTGGAGCTCAAGCCTTACGGCATCCGCGTCGTCACGCTGTGCCCCGGCTACATCGACACGCCGATGACGCAGGTGAACCCATATCCGATGCCGTTCCTGATGGCGCCCGCAAAATTCGCGGCCAAGGCCGCGCGCGTCGTCGAAGCCGGCGACAGCTACGCCGTCATCCCGTGGCAGATGGGCGTGGTCGCCAAGGTGCTGCGGCTGCTGCCGAACCCCGTCTACGATTTCGCCTTCGGCAAGGCGCCGCACAAACCCCGCAAAAAAGCCGCAGCATGAACACTTTATCCGCACCGGCCATCACCGCCCACTGCGCCACCAGCGCGTCGCACGTCGCCATCGAAGCGGTGGCCGAAACCGGCTCCACCAACGCCGACCTGCTGGCCCGCATCGATACGCTGAACGGTCCGCTGCTGCGGATCGCCGAAAACCAGACCGCCGGCCGTGGACGCGCCGGCCGCGCATGGCTGTCCCGGCCAGGCGCGGCGCTGATGTTCTCGCTGGCATGGCGCTTCAAGGGGCCGCTGCACCGGATGTCCGGCCTGCCGATGGCGGTCGGCGTCGCGCTGGCCGAGACCATCGCCGCGCTCGGCGTGCCGGTGCAGATCAAGTGGCCCAACGACCTGCTGCGCGACGGTAAGAAACTGGCCGGCATCCTGGTCGAAACGCAGACCGCGCGCGACGACACCGACGGCGCGATCTGGGCCGTCATCGGCGTGGGCCTGAACCTGGTCATGCCGGACGAACTGGAAGCGGCGATCGGCCGCGAAGTGGCCGCCGCGCCGTGGCTGGCCAAGATGGACCGCAACCAGCTGATGGCCGCGCTGCTGAGCCGCCTGGCCGCCGTGCTGGCCGAATTCGACGACACCGGCTTCGCGCCGTTCGCCGGCCGCTGGAATGCGCTGCACGCCTGGCAGGGCCGGGACGTGGTCGTCCTCGACCGGGGCAAGATCCTGCAGCAAGGCGTGGCCGCCGGCGTCGACGCCATCGGCCGCCTGATGCTCGACACCGCGCAAGGCCGGGTCGACGTGCTGTCCGGCGACGTCTCGCTGCGCTTATCCTCACCTATCGGAACATCATGATTTTACTGATCGACGCCGGCAATACCCGCGTCAAATGGGCATTGGCCGAACCTGGCGCCGCGCTGGGCGCATGGACCGCGCACGGCGCCGTCGCCCACACCGACCTGCCGCAACTCGAACTGGCCTGGAGTGAAGCGGTGGCCGAGCGCGGCGTCGACCGCATCATGATCGCCAACGTGGCCGGCAATGCGCTGCGCGTGCACCTGGAATACGTGCTGCAGCGGACCTTCCCCGCCATGCTGCCGGAGCAGGCCATCGACTGGTTTGCCTCGCTGCCGGCGCTGGCCGGCCTGACCAACGGCTACCGCAATCCGGCGCAGCTGGGCTGCGACCGTTTCGCCGCCGCCATCGCCGGCCATGCGCTGGCGCCGAACCTGCCGGTGGTGGTCGCCAACTGCGGCACCGCCACCACCATCGACGCCGTCACGGCGGACGGCGTGTTCCTGGGCGGGATGATACTGCCGGGCCTCGGCCTGATGGCTAGCTCGCTGGCGCGCAACACGGCGCAGTTGCCGCAAATTGCGCAAGACGGTAAGCTGCCGGACGGATTCGCCGACAATACCGACGATGCCATCCTGAGCGGCTGCATGACGGCGCAAAGCGGCGCCATCGAGCATGCGTTCGCGCTGCATGGCGCCGCCGAGTGCATCATCTCCGGCGGCGCGGCGCCCTACATTGCGCCGCTGCTGAAAGTGCCGTACCGTATAGTCGAGAATATCGTGTTGATCGGTTTGCATGCTGCCGCCGGCAGCGCAGAATAGGGAAACGCCCTCGTGCTGAAATTTATTTTCTGGTCGCTGTTAGCCGTCAACGCCGCGTTGTTCGCGTACGGGCAGGGCTATCTCGGCCATTTCAGCGGCAACGAGCGCGAGCCGGAGCGCCTGCTCAAGCAGCTCAACGCCGACAAGCTGGTCATCATCCCGGCCGAAAAAGCCAACAACGTCTCCGCGGCGACGGCCGCCGCCGCCGCTGCCAGCGCCGCCAAGGCCGCGCCGGAAGCGCTGGCCTGCCTGGAGATCGGCAGCTTCGTGCTGGCCGATGCGCGCCGCTTCGAAACCCAGCTGGCGCCGCTGAACCTGGGCGACCGCCAGTCGCGCCGCAACCTGCCGGGCACCGAGGTATCGAGTTATATCGTTTATATTCCGCCGCAGGGCAGCAAGGAGGCCGCCGACAAGAAGGCCGGCGAACTGCGCGGCCTGGGCGTGACCAACTACTTCGTCATGTCGGACAGCTCGCCGCTGCGCTGGGGGATTTCGCTGGGCGTGTTCAAGACCGAAGGCGCGGCGCAGAACCAGCTGGCCATGCTGATGAAACAAGGCGTGCGCAGCGCGCGCGTGGCGCCGCGCATGAGCGGCAGCAAACTGCTGGGCTTCCAGTTCCGCGACGTCGATGCGGCGTTGAAGGCCAGGCTGGAACAGATCGGCACCGGCTTCCCCAACGCCGAAACCCACGCCTGCAAGTAACCGCGCCAGCGGGCGCGCCGGCGCCTAGCGCTGGATCACGATCGGTTTAAGCCGCAATGAAGACGGCAGGCCTTGCGTGGCCTGCTGCGCTTCCTGGCGGGTGGCGAACGGCCCGCTGAACAAGCGGAACACCGAGCCGCCCTGCACCACTTCCATGGCGTTCAAGCCGCTGCCGGCCAGCTTGCCGCGCACCGCTTCCGCATTCTCCGCGCGCGAGTAGGCGCCCAGCTGGATATAGTAGCCGCTTGCCATGCCGCCGCTACTCGCGGACAGCGCGTCCGAGTCCACCGGCGCGCGGTCGGACAGCATCAGCGCCTCGACCTGCGGCGTCAGGGTGCCCGGCACCGGCTGTGGCGTCAACACCAGCGGCTGGACCAGCGACGGCGCGGACGGTGGTGTCGGCGCCGTCACCAGGCGCTCCTTCGATTGCGACTGCAAGCGCGGCTTGGTGGTGCCGGACACGCCTTCGCGCGAGGCCTGCATGCGGTCGATCTCGTCGGGCAGGATGCGTTCGATCTTCAACTCATGGCTGCCTTTGCCCAGCAGGCCCAGTTTCAGCGCCGCCGTGTACGAGACGTCGATGGCGCGGTTGGCGTGGAACGGCCCGCGGTCGTTGATCCGCACGATCACCACCGCGCCGCTGACCATATTGGACAGCCGCGCATAGGAAGGAATCGGCAGCGTCGGATGCGCCGCCGTCATCTTGTACATATCGTACAGCTCACCGGACGAGGTGCGCTGGCCGTGGAATTTCTTGCCGTACCAGCTGCCGACGCCGATCTGCGTAAACGGCTTGTTGTCGGTGATCGGCGTGTAGGTTTTGCCGAAGACCACATACGGACGGTTGGAACGCGGCAGCAGCGGATCGTTGCGCACATCGGCGTCGGGCACGTCGGCCAGGTTGGCCGGCGCGGCGTCGCCGGGACCGTCGTCCTGGTAGTAGCCGCCACGGCCGGAGTTCGCCGGCGGCAGCACCGGCAGCGTGGTCGCCGGCTTGCTGGTGGACGGCGCCTTGATGACCGGCGCACCGGTACGCGATGAGCGGGACAACGGCCCGCCCTCGTCGGTCGGCACGGTGCCGCAACCGGCCAGCGCCAGCGCCGCCAGCACGGCGGAGATTTTCAGGATACGGCTTCGGGCTATGCGCATGACGTCATCCTCATGGTTTCTTCTGTGGCGGCGGCCGTTCCAGTTCAATGGCGGCGGCCTGCTCCTCCAGCGTCTGCCCTTCCACCGGCAGCACGGTCTCCGCGTCTTCCTTCTCCACCTTGGTCGTATCCTTTGCCGCCGGGCGCTTGCCCAGCAAATAATAATCCAGCGCCTTGCGGACGATGGGCGCGGCCTGCTCGCCGCCCTTGCCCGCGTTCTCCACCACGATCGCGATCGCGATGCGCGGCTTGTCCACCGGCGCAAACGCCGTGAACAGGGCATTGTCGCGCAGCCGCTCGGCCAGTTTCGCGGCATTGTACTTCTCGCCCTTTTTAATCGTGATCACCTGCGCGGTGCCGGTCTTGCCGCCCACCGTGTAGCCGGCGCCGCCAAAGGCGCGGAAGCCGGTGCCGCCAGCCTCGCTGGTCACGCCGACCATCGCGTTCTTGATGAAATCGATATTCTCCCGCTTGAGCGGAATGCGATAGCTCTCCTTCGATACGGTCAGGCTGCGCGCCCGCGTCGCACCATCCTCAAGAATCTTGACCAGGTGCGGCTTCATCACCACGCCGTCGTTGGCCAGGTTGGCCACCGCATGCGCGATCTGCAGCGGCGTGTAGGCGTTATAGCCCGAACCGTTGCTGACCGAGATGGTATCACCACCGACCCACTTGCCCGTCGCACCCTTGAAACGCTTGCGCTTCCATTCCTGCGACGGCAGCACACCGGCTTTCTCGTTATCCAGGTCGATGCCGGTCTTTTCGCCGAAGCCGAACGGCTGCATGAAGTCGTGGATGGCGTCGATGCCCATGTCGTGGCCCAGCGCGTAGTAATAGGTATTGCACGAGACGATGATGGAGCGGCGCATATCGACGTTGCCATGGCCGCCGGCCAGGTCGTCGTTGAACTTGTGGCCGCCGAGGTAGTAGTAGCCGGGATCGTAGGTGGCCTGGCCCGGGGTACGCTTGCCCAGCTCCAGCGCGGCCAGCGCCATGAAGGGCTTGAAGGTGGAACCCGGCGCGTAGGTGCCCGACAGCGGGCGGTTGACCATCGGCCGGTCCAGCGAGGTATTCAGTTCGTTCCAGCTTTGCGCGTCGATACCGTCGACGAACAGGTTGGGATCGTAGCCCGGCCGCGAGACATAGGCCAGGATGTCGCCGCTCGACGGCTCGATCGCCACCAGCGCGCCGCGCCGTTCGCCGAAGGCCTCCTCCACCACTTTCTGCAGCTCGATGTCGATCGACAGTATCAGGTTGCTGCCCGGCGTGGCCGAAGTGCGCGACAGCGTGCGGATCGCGCGCCCGCCGGCCGATACCTCGACTTCCTCGTAGCCGGTCTTGCCGTGCAGTTGCTGCTCGTAGCTCTTCTCCAGGCCTTCCTTGCCGATATGGTCGGTGCCCTTGTAGTTGGCGGCATCGTCGGTGTCTTCGATGGCCTCGGCCTCGGCGCGGCTGACGCGGCCGATGAAGCCGATCACGTGCGAAGCGGTTTCGCCCAGCGGATACTGGCGGAACAGGCGCGCCTGCACTTCGACGCCGGGGAAGCGGAAGCGCTGCGCTGAAAAGCGCGCCACCTCCTCGTCGGTCAGCCGGGTGCGCAGCGGCACGCTCTCGAAGCCGCGCGATTCCTCCAGCAGCTTCCTGAACCGCTTGCGGTCCTTGACGTCCACCTCCACCAGCGTGGCCAGCTCGTCGATGGTCTGGTCCAGCGTCGCCGTCAGCTTGGACGGCGTGATCTCCAGCGTATAGGCCGAGTAATTACGCGCCAGGACCACGCCGTTGCGGTCCAGGATCAGCCCCCGGTTCGGCACGATGGGAACCAGGGCGATACGGTTCTCCTCCGCCTTCACGGCGAAGTCCTCGTGCTTGATGATCTGCAGCCAGATGAAGCGCGCCAGCAGCAGCGCAAAGCAAATGAAGACCATGCCGCCCAGCGCGGTGACGCGGGTGCGGAACTCGCGCAGTTCCTGCTCGGTGTCCTTGATCTCCATTACGCCAGCGCCCCGGAGCGCACCGCGCGGCTATGGCGCTGGATGCTCATCAGGATGCCGCCGCCCAGGCCCAGCGTCAGCAGCGCGGTGCCGCCGTAGCTCATGAACGGCAGCGGCACGCCGACCACCGGGATGATGCCGCTGACCATGCCCATGTTGACGAAGGCGTAGGTGAAGTAAATCATCGTCACCGCGCCGGCCAGCAGGCGCGAGAACAGCGTCGCCGCATTGACCGCGATATGCAGGCCGCGCCAGATCAGCAGCAGGTATAGCGCCATCAGCACCAGGTTGCCGGTCAGGCCGAACTCCTCGGAGAACACGGCGAAAATAAAATCGGTGGTGCGCTCGGGGATGAACTCCAGGTGGGCCTGCGTGCCGTGGGTCCAGCCCTTGCCGGAAAAGCCGCCGGAACCGATCGCGATCATCGACTGGATGATGTGGAAGCCCTTGCCCAGCGGGTCGTGATAGGGATCGATCAGCGTCATGACGCGCTCGCGCTGGTAGTCGTGCATCACGGCCCACAGCAGCGGCAAAGCCGCGCATCCGGCCGCCGCCAGCGCGGCCAGCACCCGCCACGACAGGCCGCTCAGGAAGATCACATAGCATCCCGCCGCCGTCACCAGCAGCGCCGTGCCCAGGTCGGGCTGGCGCGCGATCAGGCCGGCCGGCACCGCCAGCAGCAGCGCGGCGATCGCATACGCATGCCAGCGCAACTGGCCCTGCTGCCGCTGGAAGAACCAGGCCAGCATCAGCGGCATGGCGATCTTCATCAGTTCCGACGGCTGGATCTGGAAGCCGAGGTTGAGCCAGCGCCGCGAGCCGCCCTTGATGACGCCGAACAGCGCGACGGCGACCAGCAGCGCCACGCCCAGCGCGTAGGCCGGCACGGCGAGCCGCATCATGGCCTGCGGCGGGACGTTCGCCGCGATCCACATCACCATGAAGGCCATGAAGATATTGCGCAGCTGGTCGGCCACCTTGCCCGGAATGGCCATGCCGGCCGAGTACAGCGTGATCAGGCCGACGAACAGCAGCAGCGTGATGATGATGGCCAGCGGCCCGTCGAACACCGCGAGGTACGGCAGCACCCGCTGCCGCCAGGAACGGCCCTGGACGAGCCCCATCAGGTCTGCACCAGCTTGCGGTGGCGCTGTATGCTCATCAGGATGCCGGCGCCCAGGCCCAGCGTCAGCAGCGCTGTGCCGCCGTAGCTCATGAACGGCAGCGGCACGCCGACCACCGGCAGGATGCCGCTGACCATGCCCATGTTGACGAAGGCGTAGGTGAAGTAAATCATCGTCACCGCGCCGGCCAGCAGGCGGGTGAAGAAGTTGGGCGCGCTGCCGGCGATCATCAGGCCGCGGCCGATCAGCAGCAGGTACAGCACCATCAGCAGCAGGTTGCCGGCCAGGCCGAATTCCTCCGAGTAGACGGCAAAGATAAAGTCGGTGGTGCGCTCGGGGATGAACTCAAGGTGGGCCTGCGTGCCGTGGGTCCAGCCCTTGCCGGTGATGCCGCCCGAGCCGACCGCGATAGTCGACTGGATGATGTGGAAGCCCTTGCCCAGCGGGTCGGAGGTCGGATCGATCAGCGTCATGACGCGCTCGCGCTGGTAGTCGTGCAGCACCGACCAGATCACCGGCAGGCTGGCGGCGCCGGCGAGCACCAGTCCGACCAGCGCCTTCCACGACAGGCCGGCCAGGAAGATCACGCAGAAGCCGGCGGCCACCACCAGCAGCGCCGTGCCCAGGTCCGGCTGGCGCACGATCAGGCCGACCGGCACCGCCAGCAGCACCGCCGCGATCGCATACGATTGCCAGCGCAGCTGGCCGGCGCGGTTCTGGAAGAACCAGGCCAGCATCAGCGGCGTGACGATCTTCATGAACTCGGACGGCTGGATATCGATGCCGATGTGCAGCCAGCGCCGCGCGCCCAGCTTGATGGTGCCGAACAGCGCCACCGCGATCAGCAGCAGCACGCCGATCGCATAGGCCGGCACGGCGATCCGCATCATCATCTGCGGCGAGATGTTCGCCACGACCCACATCACGACGAACGACAGCACGATGTTGCGCAGCTGGTCTTCCATCTTGCCGGGAATGCCGATGCTGGCCGAGTACAGCGTGACCAGGCTGACCGACAGCAGCATCAGGATGATGACGGTCAGCGGTCCGTCGAACACGGTGAAATACGGCCGCAGGCGGCGCCACAATGAACGCCTTTCGTTTATGCGCATGATGAGGTGATCCTTATTGTTTCTTCCGCGTCGGCGCAGGCGGCTGCGGCGCGGGCGTCACCACGGCCGGCGCCGGGGCCGGAGCGGGGGCCGGCGGCGCGGGCTCGCGCTTGGCTTCGACGGCGGCGGCGGCGGCTTCGGCCGCGCCGGGCTCCTCGATCGGATCGAAGGCCACCGCATCTTCCTTCGGCACCTTGGTGGTTTCCTTGTCGGCCGGACGCTTGCCCAGCAGGTAGAAATCAAGCGCCTTGCGCGCGATCGGCGCGGCGATTTCCGCGCCCCAGCCGGCATTCTCCACCACCATCGCGACCACGATGCGCGGCTTGTCGGCCGGCGCGAAGGCGGTGTACAGCGCGTTGTCGCGCAGGCGTTCGGCCAGCGCGGCCGAGTTGTATTTCTCATTGGCCTTGATCGCCACCACCTGCGCGGTACCGGTCTTGCCGCCCGAGGTATAGCCGGCGCTGGCGAAGGCGCGGTAGGCGGTGCCGCCAGGCTCGCTGTTCACGCCCACCATCGCGCTCTTGACGAGGTCGATGTTCTCCTGCTTGAGCGCGATGCGGTAGCTTTCCTTCGGCACGGTCAACTTGCGCGCGCGCGTCGAGCCGTCTTCGATGATCTTGACCAGGTGCGGCTTCATCACCACGCCGTCGTTGGCCAGGTTGGCCATCGCGTGGGCGATCTGCAGCGGCGTGTACGAGTTGTACCCGGAGCCGTTGCTGACCGAGATGGTGTCGCCGCCGACCCACTTCTGCGTGGCCGCGCTCTTGAAGCGCTTGCGCTTCCACTCCTTGGACGGCAGCACGCCGGTCTTTTCGTTTTCAAGGTCGATGCCGGTCTTCTCGCCGAAGCCGAACGGCTGCATGAAATCGTGGATGGCGTCGATGCCCATGTCGTTGCCGAGCTGGTAGTAATAGGTATTGCAGGAGACGATGATGGAGCGGCGCAGGTCGACGTTGCCGTGGCCGCCCACTTTATCGTCGCGGAACTTGTGGCCGCCCAGGTAGAAGTAGCCGGGATCGGGATAGGCCTGGGCCGGATTGCGCTTGCCCAGCTCCAGCGCGGCCAGCGCCATGAAGGGCTTGAAGGTGGAACCCGGCGCATAGGTGCCGGACAGCGGACGGTTCACCATCGGCCGGTCCAGCGAGGTATTCAGTTCGTTCCAGCTTTGCGAGTCGATGCCGTCGACGAACAGGTTGGGATCGTAGCCAGGGCGCGAGACATAGGCCAGGATGTCGCCGGTCGACGGCTCGATGGCGACGAAGGCGCCGCGCCATTCGCCGAAGGCTTCCTCGACCACCTTCTGCAATTCGATGTCGATCGACAGGATCAGGTTATTGCCCGGCGTGGCGGCGGTGCGCGACAGCGTGCGGATCGCGCGCCCGCCTGCCGACACTTCCACTTCCTCATAGCCGGTCTGGCCGTGCAGCTGCTTCTCGTAGCTCTTCTCCAGGCCTTCCTTGCCGATATGGTCGGTGCCCTTGTAGTTGGGCGCGTCGTCGGTGGCGTCGATGGCCTTGATCTCGGACTGGTTGATGCGGCCGATGAAGCCGATCACGTGCGAGGCGGTCTCGCCCAGCGGATATTGGCGGAACAGGCGCGCCTGCACTTCGACGCCGGGAAAGCGGAAGCGCTGCGCCGAAAAGCGCGCCACCTCTTCGTCGGTCAGGCGGGTGCGCAGCGGCACGCTCTCGAAGCCCTTGGATTCCTCCAGCAGCTTCTTGAAGCGCTTGCGGTCCTTGAGCTCCACCGACACCAGCTTGGACAGCTCGTCGATGGCCTCGTCCAGCGTGGTGCTCAATTTGGAGGGCGTGATCTCCAGCGTGAAGGCCGAGTAGTTGCGCGCCAGGACCACGCCGTTGCGGTCCAGGATCAGCCCCCGGTTCGGCACGATGGGCACCACCGCGATGCGGTTCTCTTCGGCCTTGACGGCGAAGTCGCTGTGCTTGATGACCTGCAGCCAGATGAAGCGCGCCAGCAGCAGGCCGAAACAGAAGAACACCATCCCGCCCAGCACCGTCAGGCGCAGGCGGAACTGCTGGAGTTCGCGCTGGTTGTCCTTGATCTCAGTCATGCCGGGACCAGGACGTCAGATAGGCCGGGTGTGGTCGCGATCGACCGCGCGCCGCTGCGGCGCCAGCAGCAGCCAGGTCGCCAGCGGCCACAGGGCCACGGCGATGACGCTTTCGATGAAGTAGAACCAGTTCGGGAATTTGCCGGACACGAAGAAGCGCACGATCAGCTGCACCGACTGCGCCATCACCAGCAGCGGGAACACGTGCATGGCCTGGGTCAGCAGCGGGAACCACAGCACCCGGCGGTGCAGCATGATGGCGAAGTAGGACAGCAGCGTGTAGGCCAGCGCGTTCTCGCCCAGCAGCGTGGAGTCGTGCACGTCCATCAGCAGGCCGAGGAAGAAGGCGGTGCCGATGCCGACCTTGCGCGGCTGGTGCACGCCCCAGAACACCAGCACCAGCGCGACGAAGTCCGGCACGCCGACGAAGCTGCCCCAGGGGAGCAGGTTCAGGAGAAAAGCGCAGAACAGGCTGAACGCGATGAACAGCGGGCTGACCGGCAGCAGTATGTAATGTGGACGATTCATCGTGCCGGTTCCTTCGGTTTGACGGCGGCTGGCGCGGCGGCGGCGGCTGGTGCGTTGGCGGCTGGTGCCGCGGTGGCCGGCGCGGCGGCGGGAGCATCCGCCGCCGGCGCAGGTTTCGGCGCCGGCGCAGGCATCACCGGGATCAGGCCCGGCGCGCCGCCCGCTGCCGGCGTGGCCGCGGCGGCGGCAGGCTGGCCATCGACGCCCTCTTTCGGCGCCTCCTTGATCGGCGCCATCTTGTTGTTATGTTTCCGCAGCGCGCGCTGCTCTTCGTCCGGCGGACGCGGAGGCATCTCCGGCGTCGACATCAGGATCAGCAGCTGCGTATTGTTGGAGATGCCGGCCAGCGGCTGGCAGATCACGCCGCCGAAGGAACCGCCGGCGCTGTTTTCCACCTGCGTCACGCGCGCCACCGCCAGGCCGGCCGGGTAGATGCCGTCCAGGCCCGAGGTGACGACGATGTCGCCGACCTGGATATCCGCATTGGGCGCCGTGAAGCGCAGTTCCAGCGCGCCCGACTTGCCGCGCCCATAGGCCACGCTGCGCAAGCCGTTGCGCAGCAGCTGCACCGGGATCGCCTGCTCCTTGTCGCTCAGCAGCGTCACTTCGGAGGTGAACGGGAACACGCGCGTGACCTGGCCGACCACGCCCTGGTTGTCGATGACGGGCAGGCCGAGCACCACCTCGCTGCGGGTGCCGCGGTCGAGGATGATCTTGCGGCTGTTGACGTCGCGCGCGTCGTACAGCACCTCGGCCAGCTGGGACTTGACGGGCAGGCGCTCGCGCGCGTCCATCAGGCGGCGCAGCTGGGCGTTTTCCGCCGTCTGGAGCTGGGCCTGCTGCAAAGCCTGGGCGCCGGCGATCTGCTGGCGTTTGAGCTCGCGCACCTGCTTTTCCAGCGACGACAAGGTGGAGAAATAATCGCCGACGCCATAGATGGCGTCGCGCGGCAGCAAGGCCGCCTTCTGCAACGGCGACAGCACCGTTCCAGCGAAAAAGCGCACCGTCTCCAGCGTGCGCATGTGCGAATCAACCAGCAGCAGTGCAATCGATATGCACGCGAACACCGTCATCTTGACCCGGGCCGAAGCGCCTTGCTTGAAAAGTGGCGGAGGACTGTATTCCATGACTTCCAAATAATCCGGCGCTCGCGCGCCAACGAGACTGTCAACTCACCCTAATGCATCGGGGCCGCTATTGGCGGCCCCGTCTAGTCAGATCATTCGTAGGAGAAGATCGAGCCCAGTTGGTCCATCCGCTCCAGCGCCATGCCCGAGCCGCGTACCACGCAAGTCAGCGGATCTTCCGCCACCAGCACCGGCAGGCCGGTTTCCTCCATCAGCAGGCGGTCCAGGTCGCGCAGCAGCGCGCCGCCGCCGGTCAGCATCATGCCTTTTTCGGCGATGTCGGCGCCCAGTTCAGGCGGCGTCTGTTCCAGCGCGTTCTTGACGGCCGAGACGATGTTGTTGAGCGGGTCGGTCAGCGCTTCCAGGATTTCGTTGGACGAAATCGTGAACGAGCGCGGGATGCCTTCGGACAGGTTGCGGCCCTTGACTTCCATTTCCTTGACTTCGGAGCCGGGGAAGGCCGAACCGATGGCTTTCTTGATCGCTTCCGCGGTCTGTTCGCCGATCAGCATGCCGTAGTTGCGGCGGATGTAGTTGACGATCGCTTCGTCGAACTTGTCGCCGCCGACGCGCACCGAACCTTTGTAGACCATGCCGCCCAGCGAGATGATGCCCACCTCGGTGGTGCCGCCACCGATGTCGACCACCATCGAGCCGGTAGCGTCCGATACCGGCAGGCCGGCGCCGATTGCCGCGGCCATCGGCTCTTCGATCAGGTAGACCTGCGAAGCGCCCGCGCCCAGCGCGGATTCGCGGATCGCGCGGCGCTCGACCTGGGTCGAGCCGCACGGTACGCAAATGATGATGCGCGGCGAAGGACGGAAGAATTTGGAGTCGTGCACCATGCGGATGAACTGCTTGAGCATCTGTTCGGTGACGGTGAAGTCGGCGATCACGCCGTCTTTCATCGGGCGGATCGCCTCGATGTTGCCCGGGACTTTGCCCAGCATCTGTTTTGCTTCTTTACCAACTGCCTGGATCGTCTTCTTGCCGTTCGGTCCGCCCTCTTGGCGGATGGCTACGACCGATGGTTCATCAAGGACGATGCCTTGGCCGCGGACGTAGATCAGAGTGTTGGCCGTGCCCAAGTCGATGGCCAGATCGGTGGAAATATACCTGCGTAAAAAACCAAACATGTGTGTCCTGTGGCGCCACTAATGTGCGCGTAAGCCGTTAAAGGGAATCCGTGTCGGATGCGGCGGCAGCAATGATTCAGCGCCGGCAACGCATCAACCCGCCATTCTACCTTATAATTTGAATGCGATTTGCCGAAAATCCAGCCAAAAGTGTGGCGGCGCAAGCAGCAAATACGCGGCAATCGTCGACTTTTGCCGGTGAGTAGGCAGAACTTCAAGATTTTTATCAATATAACAACCAAACCTTGCGCGGTCCGTCCGCGCCATTCGCCATGTCCCTGACCCTATCCGACGTAACACGCATTGCCAAACTGGCCCAACTTGAGATGAGCGAGCAGCAGTCCGCCACCGCGCTGGAGCAGCTGAACGGCATTTTCGCGCTGGCCGAGCAGATGCAGGCGGTCGACACCGACGGCGTCGCCCCGCTCAGCCACCCGCTGGCGGCGCACATGAATAACATCGCCCTGCGCCTGCGCGAAGACGCGGCCACCGAGGCCAATCGCCGCGAGGACTACCAGGCCGTCGCGCCCAAGACCCAGGACGGCTTGTATCTGGTGCCGAAAGTGATCGAGTAAGACCCGGAACCTCTAGACCGTCATTCCCGCGCAAGCGGGAATCCATACCCAGCATGGGTCCCCGCTTGCGCGGGGACGACGCCGCAACGAATCTGAATTGAAACGCCATGCACACCAAAACCATTAAAGAGCTGTCCGCGCTACTGCAAAGCAAAGCCATCACCGCCACCGAACTGGCGACGCACTTCCTCGACCGTATCGAAAAAAGCGACCTGAACGCCTTCCTGCACGTGGACCGCGCGCTGACCCTGGCGCAGGCCGCCGAGGCCGACGCCCGCATCGCCGCCGGCACCGCCTCCGCGCTGACCGGCGTGCCGATCGCGCACAAGGACATCTTCGTCACCCGCGACTGGCGCTCGACCGCCGGCTCGAAAATGCTGGCCAACTACGTCAGCCCGTTCGACGCCACCGTGGTGCAGAAATTCCGCGACGCCGGCATGGTCACCCTGGGCAAGCTGAATTGCGACGAATTCGCGATGGGCTCGGCCAATGAAAACTCGGCCTTCGGTCCGGTCAAGAATCCGTGGGACAAGAACGCCGTGCCCGGCGGCTCGTCGGGCGGTTCCGCCGCCGCCGTGGCCGCGCGCCTGGCGCCGGCCGTCACCGGCACCGACACCGGCGGCTCGATCCGCCAGCCGGCCGCCTTCTGCGGCATCACCGGCATCAAGCCGACCTACGGCCGCGTCTCGCGCTTCGGCATGATCGCCTTCGCCTCGTCGCTGGACCAGGGCGGCCCGATGGCGCAAACGGCCGAAGACTGCGCGCTGCTGCTGAACGCGATGGCCGGCTTCGACGAGCGCGACTCGACCTCGCTGACGCCGGAACTGGGCGGCGTGGATGAAGACTTCACGCGCGAACTGGGCCAGCCGCTGACCGGCCTGCGCATCGGCGTGCCGAAGGAATACTTCGGCGAAGGCCTGTCGGCCGACGTCGAGCAGGCCGTGCGCGCCGCGCTGGCCAAGTACGTCGAGATGGGCGCTACGCTGGTCGATATCTCGCTGCCGAACACCGCGCTGTCGATCCCGGCCTACTACATGATCGCGCCGGCCGAAGCATCGTCCAACCTGTCGCGCTTCGACGGCGTGCGCTACGGCCACCGCGCCGAAGGCTACAAGGACCTGGCCGACATGTACCGCAAGACCCGCGCCGAAGGCTTCGGCGCCGAGGTCAAGCGCCGCATCATGGTCGGCACCTACGTGCTGTGCCACGGCTACTACGACGCCTACTACCTGAAGGCGCAAAAGATCCGCCGCCTGATCGCGCAGGATTTCGAAAAAGTGCTGAACGGCCCGGATGCCGTCTGCGACGTCATCATGGGACCGGTCGCGCCGACCGTGGCCTGGGACCTGGGCGACAAGTCGGACGACCCGGTCGCCGCCTACCTGGCCGACATCTTCACACTGTCGACCAGCCTGGCCGGCTTGCCCGGCATGTCGATCCCGGTCGGCTTCGGCAACAAGAACCGTCCGGTGGGCCTGCAGATCATCGGCAAGCATTTCGGCGAAGCCAGGCTGCTCAACGTCGCCCACCAGTACCAGCTGGCGACCGACTGGCACACCCGCGCTCCGGCCGGCATCTAACATACAGAACACAGAGCGAGAATCATATGGAATGGGAAGTCGTCATCGGTCTTGAGAACCACGTGCAGCTCACGACCGAATCTAAAATTTTCAGTGGATCGCCGATCAAGTTCGGCGCCGAACCCAACACGCAAGCCAGCCCGGTCGACCTGGCGCTGCCGGGCGTGCTGCCGGTGATGAACAAGCAGGCGGTGGACCGCGCGATCCGCTTCGGCCTGGCCGTGGGCGCCAAGATCGCGCCGGCCTCGATCTTCGCCCGCAAGAACTACTTCTATCCCGACCTGCCGAAGGGCTACCAGATCAGCCAGTTCGAGGACCCGGTGGTCATCGGCGGCTCGCTGACGTTCGGCTTTGAGAAGGATGGCGAATTCGTCACCAAGACCGTCAACCTGACGCGCGCCCACCTGGAGGAAGACGCCGGCAAATCGCTGCACGAAGACTATGCCGGCATGAGCGGCATCGACTTGAACCGCGCCGGCACGCCGCTGCTGGAGATCGTCTCCGAGCCGGAGATCCGCAGCGCCGCCGAGGCGGTGGCCTACGCCAAGGCCCTGCACTCGCTGGTGATGTGGCTGGGCGTCTGCGACGGCAACATGCAGGAAGGCTCGTTCCGCTGCGACGTCAACGTCTCCGTGCGTCCCAAGGGCCAGAAGGAATTCGGCACCCGCTGCGAGATCAAGAACCTGAACTCGTTCCGCTTCATCGAGGAAGCCGTGCACGTCGAAGTGCGCCGCCAGATCGAGCTGATCGAAGATGGCGGCAAGGTGGTGCAAGCGACCCGCCTGTACGATCCGGACCGCAAAGAGACGCGCGAAATGCGCAGCAAGGAAGACGCCCAGGATTACCGCTACTTCCCGGACCCGGACCTGCCGCCGCTGATGATCTCCGACGAGTGGATCGCGAAGGTGAAGGCTTCCATGCCTGAACTGCCGGCCGCCATGCGCGCGCGCTTCGTCAGCGAATACGCGCTGCCGGAATATGACTCGCTGGTGCTGACCGCATCGAAAGCGATGGCGACCTACTTCGTCGCCGTGGTGGAAAAAGCCGGCAAGGAAAACGCCAAGGCCGCCGCCAACTGGCTGATGGGCGACGTCTCGTCGACCCTGAACCGCGAAGGCGTGGACCTCGACGACGCGCCGGTATCGGCGCCGCAGCTGGCCGCCATGCTGAAGCGCATCGCCGACGGCACCATCTCCAACAAGGCCGCGAAGGAAGTCTTCGCCGGCATGTGGGAAGCCAGGTCCAGCGACGAGAACCTGGTCGACGCCATCATCGAAGCCAAGGGCCTGAAGCAGATTTCCGACACCGGCGCGCTGGAAGCGATCGTCAACGACGTCATCGCGGCCAACGAGAAATCGGTCGAGCAGTACCGGGCCGGCAAGGAAGCCGCGCTCAACGCGCTGATCGGCCAGGCGATGAAAGCCTCGCGCGGCAAGGCCAACCCGGCCCAGCTGACCGAACTGCTGAAAGCCAAGCTGGCCGGCTAAGCACCTCGTTCACAATCCCATTGCACCCCGTAAGTTGCAAGGCTTACGGGGTGTTTTTGTCTGAGCGGTTGCTGGCTACTGGTTGTGTTCGATAACCCTCTTCACAATTGAGTCATGTATAACGTCATAGAAATGAAAGATGAGCTGAACGATGCAATGTTGATCGCACGCTCCCGGATCAAGACGCAGTTCGTTACGGCATTTAAGAAGTTTTATCAGAATAACCAAAGCCCAGCAGCCACTGCACTACCTGCGCCAAGGATCGACGTCGTTGCGCTGACGACACTCCAGGACCTCAAGGGTATTTTCCGCGGAGAGGGTTTTTACGTTATTTTTACAGACCGACCGGTAGCAAATAACACTTGCGAACTTTGGGCTGGCGATCTTCAAGCGGTCTACCGGGGCGAATGTTCGACGACCAGGAAGAGAATAACAAGCCATCTGTTCAACGCGAAATACAAGGAAGAATACGCGGTACGCAAGGAGCGATATGAAAGCGCTCAAAAGAATACAGGCCGGGATTTTTATGAGCCATTTTGGGCACATTGCATCAAACTTGATGAAGGTAGTCCAGGAGGCATCAACCTGGAACAGGAACCTTATAACAACTACAAATGGCTGGTCGCTGTCCATCGCATGGAAGACAGCTCACAGCAGGTTAGAGAGCTGGCAGAACTGGCATTCGATGAAGCGTTTGGTCATCCGGCCGCTAGTCGTGACAGGTGATTGCATCATGCCGGCAGGCGCGCGCGGGCCAAAGAACGGCCACTTGCGCGCGCGAACCGGCACCGTGATAAAGCACGTGTTTTGCAGGGGGTGAAAACTGATACCCTGCGTAGTCCACCTTTGATACGAAAACCGCATCCGATGACCGACACAAGAATACGTTTGGCTGTTCCGGGAGATGCCGGCGCCATCGCCGCGATGGCCGTGGCGTTGACCGAGGAAATCTCCGCGCGCCTCGGCGTCCAGGCCTTCAACCTGGACCCGCAGAAAACCGCCAGCCTGTGCTACGCGCTGCTGCGCGAGGAAAAATACATCGCATTGATCGCCATCGCCGAAGGAGAGGCGATCGGCTTCGTCGGCATCTCCGAAGGCCGCGCCCTGTACGCGGAAGGCGCGCTGGCGACGATGCAGGAATTCTTCGTCGCCCCACCCTACCGCGCCAACGGCGTCGGTACGCAGCTGCTGAACGCCACGGCGGAACTGGCGCGCAAGCGGCGCTGGAACCGCCTGGAAGTCTGCACGCCGCCGCTGCCGGAATTCGACCGCAGCCTGGCCTTCTACGAACGTCACGGCTTCGAAATCACCGGCGGCCGCAAACTCAAACGCCTGTTCTCCACAACAGACTAAGCTGAAATAGACATCACTGTCTACTTAGAACAACGCCCTCTTTAGCTGCCGGAAATTAAAGTATACATTTTTGTCTAGACAGACTAATCTACAAATACTTTAGCAAGCTGACAAGAGGGCGCCATGACCATTCCGAAACCGACCGCGGCGGAGCTCGACCTGCTGCAAGCACTGTGGCCGCTCGGCTCGGCCACCGCCAAGCAGGTGCACGAGGCCATGCTGGCCGATAAGCCGGACCTGGCCTACGGCACCGTGCTGCGCCTGATGCAGATCATGCACACCAAGGGCATCCTGATCCGCGACGAGAGCGCCCGCTCGCACGTCTACGCGCCGTCGCAGGCGCAGGACGCGCTGCAAACCAACCTGCTGAAAGACCTGATGCAGAAAGCCTTCGCCGGCTCGGCCAAGGCGCTGGTGCTGGCCGCGCTGCGCTCCGGCATCTCGAAAAAAGAACGCGACGAAATCGAGAAAATCCTCAAGGAAGACAAGCAATGAGCGCCTTCATCTTCGCCCTCGGCCTGACGCTGATGCACTTCCTGTGGCAAGGCCTGCTGCTCGGCTGCGCCACCGCCGTCGCCCTCGCGCTGCTGCGCAACAGCCGCGCCGAATACCGCTACTGGGTTGCCTGCTCCGCGCTGATGGCCTGCCTGTGCTGGCCCGCGCTCGACCTGTACCAGCGCCTGGCCGGCGATGCCGCCGCCGGCGGCGGCGCCAGCGTCTACGTGATGCAACTGGCGGTCCAGACCATCGTCGGCGACGGCACGCCATTCGACCTGCGCGGCTCCTTGCGCGGCATCGTCAGCCTGTGGGCGCTGTGCGCCTGCGTGATGGCGCTGCGCATGATCCTCGGCCTGCTGTGGATAGACCGCGCCAGCAAGCAGTGCGATTGCAACCACCGCCAGAACCAGCTGCGCTGGGAAGCGAAGCTGGCGCATATGGCGCAGCGCTTCGGCGTCGACCGCAAGGTGCGGCTGCGCATCGTCACGACGATCGGCAGCCCGGTGACGGCCGGCTGGTGGCGTCCGATCGTGCTGGTGCCGGCGGCGCTGCTGTCCGGCATGCCGCCCGATCTGCTGGAGGCCTTGCTGGCGCATGAAATGGCGCACATCAAGCGCCACGATTATCTGGTCAACCTGCTGCAAAACGCGATCGAGTCGCTGCTGTTCTACCACCCGGCCGTCTGGTGGATATCGAACCGCATCCGCGCCGAACGCGAATTGATCGCAGACGATTTCGCAGCAAGACAACTGGGCGAACCGCGGCGTCTGGCTCTTGCACTTTCCGAACTGGAGAAACTCCAGTTCTCCCACCACCACCTGGCCCAAGCGGCCAACGGAGGAGATTTGATGGAACGTATCAAGCACTTATTGCGCCCTGCCCCGCAGGCCCTGAACTGGAAGGCCGCGATCCCGATGCTGGGACTTGCAGTGGCCTGCATGTCGATCTACGCCGAAGCCACCGCCGCCGACAAGGCGGCCACCAAGGCCGCCGATCAGCCCGCCGCTTCACTGACAACCGCAGTGGTCGACTTCAACACCTGCGCCAAGCCGCTATGGCCCGAAGGCGCCATCGCCGCCCAGCGCACCGGCACGGTCACGCTGTCGTTCGTGGTCGGCACCGACGGCAAGGCCAAGAAATCCAAGGTGAGGAAATCCAGCGGCCACCAGGACCTGGACGAAGCGGCGCGCACCGGCATCGAGAAGTGCACGTTCAAGCCGGCCACCAAGGCAGGCAAGCCGATCGAGGCGACCACGATGATGCAGTATGTCTGGCTACTGAATTAAGTGTCCCGGTGGCGTGCTGCGTGACAAAGCGCGTGTTTTCGGGGCTTGGCCGGCTGCTATCCTTGGCGGACTTGTACCATGACGAAGGACATCGCGCATGAGCCGTCACCATATTCTCTGCCTGCTGCTTGCGCTGGCCCTGGCGCCGGCGGCCCGCGCCGCCGCGCCGGACATTGGCGACACCCCACCCAGCGTGGTGGGCAAGACACTCTCCGGCGAAGTGGTGGACCTGAACGCCTACAAGGGCAAGGTGGTGGTCCTGTCGTTCTGGGCGACCTGGTGTCCTTACTGCCTGAAGGAGATTCCGGTACTGGAGAAAATTCAGAAGTTGGCGGGGTTCGACAAGGTGCAGGTGATCGCCGTGAACACCGAGGAACGCAAAGTGTTCCGCAGAGCCGAATCGATGCTAAAGATGCTGACGCTGAAGCTGGCTTACGATCCGGACGAGACGACCGCCAAGTCCTACGGCGTCAAGGGCATTCCCCATATGCTCATCATTGGGCGCGACGGCAAGGTCGTGCGCGTCTATAAGGGCTACGACGAATCCTCGCTGGACGGCATCGTGGCGGACCTCAACGACGCCATCCAGGCGGTGGATTAATGCTGGCCACTCCGGCAGCGCGGCGCTTTACGATGCTCTTATACCCGGCATCCAGGCAAGGATGTCGGCAAAGATCCGCTCGCGATTGAGCTCGTTGAAATTCTCGTGGTAGTTTTGCGGATGGCGCTGATAGGTCAGCAGCGATGGCGCGATGGACTGGAGCATCGCTTCCGCCGCATCGGCGTCGGCCAGCTTGTCGTCGCCCGCCACCACGGCGAACACCGGCTGGGTCCACGCCGGCATGCGCGCCGCCAGTCCCTGCTGGGCCGCCGTCAGGGCGTTGCCGAAGCGGACCGTGATCTCGGTGGCGCGGATGCCGTCGCGTTCATCGTCATGATGGCGCGCGGTGATGCCGCTGTCGTGCGTCAGCATATCGGTCAGCGGCGCCAGCGGCACCTTCATGCGCGGCGCCAGCGCGCCCAGCACGCCGGCCAGCGCCAGCAGCACCGGCGATACCTTGATCGCGTTGACGTAGTACGGCGAGGACAGGATGAAGCCCTTGATGTCGGCGTCGCCGGCGAAGTGGCCCAGGCCCAGGTGGGTGGCGATCAGCGCGCCCATCGAATGGCCCATCACATAAATCGGCAAGCCCGGATAGTTGTGCTTGACCCAGGCGAGGAAACGCACGCTGTCGTCGAGGAAGACATGGAAGCCCGGGATGTCGACCCGGCGCGCATCCTGGTGGCCGCACAGGTCGTAGGCCACGGTGGCGATGCCGTGCTGGCGGAAGTACAGCGCCGGCGTGACGTAGTCGCCGCCATGCGCCATGCCGCCGTGGATCGCCAGGATCACCGCGCGCGGCCAGGCCGGCTCCCACACGTGGACGCGGCGCTCGACGCCCGGCCCGCAATGGAAACTGGCGAGCCGGTCTTCGGAGAAACGCATCAGGCGATGATGCTGAGATTAATGCCCATATCCACCAGCATCGACAGGTCGGCCAGCGTGAAGTCCAGGCTAGGGGTTGCTTCGCCGCGCTCGGTGGTGAAGGAGACGCGCAGTTCGGCGGCGACGTCCGAGCGTTCGAAATGGATGCCGCGCGCCTGGCACTCGGCCAGGTAGTGGCGGATCTGCTTGAGCAGCTGGTCCGGATCCTGGTCGGCGCCGATCGAGACATAGAAGCCGGAATCGATGCGCACGCGGCCGTTGGGCTTGACGTCGCCCTTCTGCCAATCGCCGTGCGGCTCGGTCGGCAAGCCGTCGCGGACATCCGCCAGTCCGTCGTCGTCGCCGTGTACTTTGAGTGTTGCGATGTTCATGGAATCTGCCTCTATTTTCCCCGGTCTGAACGCCGTCCCAAAAGGTTACACCATAGAAATTGCAAAGTCTACCAATATGGCCAATTAAGCAATCCCGTAGCGGCTGCGATAAGCCGCCACCGCGTCTTTATGCTGGACCTGCAGCGGATCGGCGCCGGCGCCGTTCAGGTAGCCGAACAAATCGTCCAGGTTGCCGATCGAGATCACCGGGATGCCGTACTTCTGGGTGACTTCCTGCACCGCCGACAGTTCGGACATCTGGCCATCCTTGCCGGCGCGCTCCATGCGGTCCAGCGCGATCAGCACCGCGCACGGCTCGGCGCCGGCGGCGCGTATCATCTCCACCGATTCGCGCACCGAGGTGCCGGCCGAGATCACGTCGTCGATGATGACGACCTTGCCCTGCAGCTTGGCGCCGACGATGGTGCCGCCTTCGCCGTGGTCCTTGGCTTCCTTGCGGTTGAAGGCGAACGAGGTGTTGCGGCCCTTGCCGGCCAGCGCCACCGCGGTGGCCGAGGCCAGGGTGATGCCCTTGTAGGCCGGGCCGAACAGCATGTCGAACTCGACGCCGGAATCGAGCAGCGTCTGCGCGTAGAACTGGGCCAGTTGGGCCAGCGTGGCGCCGTCATGGAACAGGCCGGCGTTGAAGAAGTACGGCGACTGGCGGCCGGCCTTGGTGGTGAACTCGCCGAAGCGCAAGACACCGGTCTCGACCGAAAACGCGATAAATTGCTGGCGTAAATTATTCAGTGAATTCGTCATACTGCCTCATTTCTTTAAAGTGCCCGTATTTTAACGCTACACTAGCGCATTCCAAAATTTCGCAGCGCTTAGCTACCTCACTCTATGCCAAAAATCATCTCCGCCAACCTGAATGGCATCCGCTCCGCCTCCAGCAAGGGCTTTTTCACATGGATGGCCGCGCAGGATGCCGATTTTGTCTGCGTCCAGGAACTGAAGGCGCAAGCGCCGGACATGACGCCGGAATTCCTCAACCCGGGCGGCTACCACGGCCACTTCCACTACGCCGAGAAAAAAGGCTATTCCGGCACCGGCGTCTACAGCAAGATCGAGCCGGACCGCGTGGTGATCGGCTTCGGCGCGCCGGAGTTCGATGCCGAGGGCCGCTATGTGCGCTGCGACTTCGGCAACCTGACGGTGATCTCGGTGTACTGCCCGTCCGGCTCGTCCGGCCCGGAGCGCCAGGAAGCCAAGTTCCGCTTCATGGCGCTGTTCCTGCCGCACCTGCAGCAACTGCACGCCGAAGGCCGCGAAGTGGTCATCTGCGGCGACTGGAACATCGCCCACAAGGAAATCGACCTGAAGAACTGGAAGGGCAACAAGAAGAATTCCGGCTTCCTGCCGGAAGAGCGCGAATGGATGACGCGCATCTTCGACGAAGTCGGTTTTGTCGACGTCCACCGCGGCCTCGATCCGCGCGAAGAACAGTACACCTGGTGGAGCAACCGCGGCCAGGCCTATGCCAAGAACGTCGGCTGGCGCATCGACTACCACGTCGCCACCCCGGGCATCGCCGCCAAGGCCACCACGGTAGCGATCTACAAGGAAGAGAAGTTCTCCGACCACGCTCCGCTGACCATCGAATATCGCGGCTAAGCAGCACGCCGGCAGGCCCGGACCGTTGTTTCAACGCACAAAATCCGGGCCGATTAAATTTCCCAAATGGAAATAATTGTGTTTCATTGTTATCATACGACGTTGTACCTCCGTCACCGATAGCCCGAGACACTTATGACCACGCCGATCCTGCAGTCCATCAACCAGTCCAACAGTAGCACCATCATCCTGCACTTCGATCAGGCCATGGAATCCGGCAACGGCTACATCGTCGTCAGCGACGGCTACAGCCAGTCCTACTTCAGCGGCGGCAGCCTGATCAGCCGCATCGTCGGCGCCACCGACAGCCGCAAGATCGGACTCGGCGAAGGCAACAACATGGGCGACGACGACGGCCAGGTCAGCTATGCCGGCCACGATGTCTTCCTCAACCTGTCGGGCGAGCTCAAGGCCGGACTGACCTACAGCATCACCATGAACAGCAGCGCCTTGTACGGCGACGGCGGCGATAGCTACGGCGGCATCCGCTCTGCCACCCAGTACAATTTCACCACCAACGGCGGCACCAGCGTCAGCGCGCCGAGCGCGGTGGCCGGAGCCGCGATCCACTTCATCGACAACGGCGCCAGCAGCACCGACTACATCACCAGCATCGGCGCGCAAACGGTGACCGGCACCTTCACCGGCACGCTGGGCAGCAACGACTTCGTCCAGGTATCGCTCGACAACGGCGCCAGCTGGCACAAGGCCACCACCAGCGGCAGCACCTGGAGCTACGTCGGCGGCATCGAGACCGCCAACCTGCTCGCCGTCAGCGGCGGCCTGGGCGGCACGATGCTGGCGCGCGTGAGCAACACCAGCGCGCTCAGCACGGCCACGGCCAGCCATAGCTACGTGTACAGCGGCGTCGCCGCCAACACCGCCGCGCTGACCGGCCACGCGCTGACGCTGGCCAGCACCAGCGACACCGGCGCGCTGGACAGCGATGGCATCACCAAGGCGGCCACCGCGGTCGACGTCAACGTGCAGGGCTTGCACGGCTTCCACGTCGGCGACACCGTCCGCATTCTCGACACCAGCAACGGCGGCGCCGTGGTGGGCCAGTACGTCATCCAGCCGAGCGACCTGTACAACGGCACCGGCGACTATATTTCCAAGGGCTTTGAGGATGCGGACTTCCGCGCCAGCCTCAGCGTCACCTTGAACGCGCCTCTGAGCGAGGGCACGCACAGCCTGGTGGCGGTCATGGTGGACACGGCCAGCCTGGTCAGCGCGGCGCCCAGCTCGGCCGGGACCATCATCGTCGACAATGTGGCGCCTATCCTGTCGGGCAGCTCGCCGGTGGAGGAAGGAACTTCGGTCAGCGTCAACCTCGACAAGTTGGAAATCACCTTCAACGAAAACATCGCTATCCTCGACGGCAACATCGTCACCATTACCGATACCAATAATCCGAACAGCTCCCAGGAAGTGACGCTGCACAGCGGCGACGTGGTCGGCAACAAGCTGACCATCAACCTGACCGGCACGCTGAACAGCGGCACCCACTACGAGGTCAAGGGCGCCATCATCAGCGACCTGGCCGGCAATGTCGGCGTTACCGGCGATGATGCGCTGCTGCATTTCAACACCGGCACACCGGTCGTGCAGCCGGCCACGCCGAGCTTCACCTTCAACGACACCGCGCCGGCTTCGGACGCGATTGATTCTCCCCGCCACAGCGACGGCGTCACCGGCGACCCGATGATCCACGTCGAGGGCTTGACCAGCGCCGTATGGTATTACCGCCTCAGCTCGACCGGCAGCTGGATCCAGGGCACCGGCAACTCCTTCCAGCTGACGGTTGCGCCGGGCGACCACGACGGCCTCACCTATGCGGCAAACGAGGTGCAGGTCAAGCAGGTCAACAACGGCATCGACAGCGAAATCTACAGCAACAGCGAGGCGATCACCGTCATCGTTCCCGGCCCGACCGCGTTGCAGGACACCGAACAGACCTCCGGCTTCGACAACGGCGGCAAGGCGATCAACGGCCATATGCATAACAGCACCGACATGCCGAACGAAATCGTCGAAGTCACGCTCGACGGCGGCGCGACCTGGCTCCACGCCACCACCACGGCCGACGGTTCCGGCGCCTTCAACTGGAACCTGGACTTGAACTCCAGCAGCGCGTCGCTGGGCGACGCGGTCGGCGTACGCGTGGTCGACCAGACCGGGACGCCGGGCAATTTCCCGGGCCAGGGCATGCTCACCCACTATTACCTCGCCGACGACGACGCCACCTACACCGACGACTCGAACCTCAGCATCGTCTTCGGCGGCAGCGGCTCGGACACCATCACGCTCGGCAGCAACAGCTATGTGGTTGGCGGCGGCGGCAACGACCACATCGTCACCGGCGCCCTTAGCGAGGTGCACACCGGCAGCGGCAACGATACGATCACCGCCGGCGCCGGCAGTTTCGTCGATGCCGGCGATGGCGACAACACCGTCAACGTCACGGCCGGCGCATCCAGCCTCGTCACTGGGAACGGCGCGGATCTGATCAATCTCGGCACCTTCTACGCCAGCGTCAGCAGCGTGCAGGCCGGCGCCGGCACCGACACGCTGGCATTGAGCTCCGCCA
The DNA here is from genome assembly GCF_047302815.1 of Duganella sp. CT11-25. Taxonomy (NCBI): domain Bacteria; kingdom Pseudomonadati; phylum Pseudomonadota; class Betaproteobacteria; order Burkholderiales; family Oxalobacteraceae; genus Duganella; species Duganella sp. CT11-25. Next base: position 5,376,637 of record NZ_JBKBFD010000001.1, on the reverse strand, counting down.
CCGCCGTGTCGCTGGCCACCCTGGTCAACGTGGCCGGCATGACCGGCATCGACGTGCTGCAACTGGGCGCCAACACCGTTATCGACCTCGGCGCCAACGGCACCGGTGTCACCGGCCTGAGCGACGCCCACCACCTGGTCATCGACGGCAACAGCAGCAACAGCGTGCTGATGGGCATCAACTGGAGTTACTACGCTGCCAGCGGCGGCTATGTGGAGTATCACTCGCAGGACGGTGCAGTGGTGCTAATCGCCGTGGCGATGGCGCCATCGGCCTAAGCCGGCTTACAGGCTACGGCGGCTGCGGAATTCGCGGCGTTCGCCGCTGAGGGGATCGGTGAAGGCGATGCGGCGCGCCAGCAGCTTCAGGGGCTGCGAGACGTCGTCCTGCTTGCACGGCAGCGCGACCGGATAGAACGCATCGTTGACGATGGGGATGCCCAACGAGGCCAGGTGCAAACGCAGCTGGTGCTTGCGGCCCGTGTGCGGATGCAAACGGTATAGCGTGCAATCGGCGCGGTGCTCGATGACGTCGATCAGCGTTTCGGAATTGGGTTCGCCCGGCTCTTCCTTCATGATGAAGAACTTGTCGCCGTCGACCATGCGGCTGCGGTAGGTGAAGGGGAATTCCCTGCCCTCCAGGCGCGCGGCCAGCGCCTCGTATTCCTTCTCGATCACGCGCTTCTGGAACATCGACTGATAGGCACCGCGGCTGTCCTCGCGGCGCGAGAAGATCACCACGCCGGCGGTCTCCCGGTCCAGCCGGTGGATCGGCGTCAGCGCCGCCTCGCCCAGCGTTTTCTTCAGGCGCACCAGCAGCGTTTCGTGCAGGAAGCGGCCGGTCGGTATCATCGGCAGGAAGTGCGGCTTGTCCACCACCACCAGGTGCTCGTCCATGAACAGGATCTCTTCATGGAACGGGATCGGCGTCTCGGCCTCCAGCTCGCGGTAGTAGAAGATGCGCAGGCCGCGCTTGAAGGCGCTGTGCGGCGCCAGCACATGGCCGTCGCCGTCGACCACCTCGTTGCGCGCCATGCGCTCGCGCCATGACGCTTCCGCCACGTCGGGAAAGCGCGCCACCAGGAAGGTGATCAAGTCCGGCCACTGCCCTTCCGGCAAATACAGATAGCTGGGCGCGACACCGTCGCGCATGGGCAGTGGGGCACGCGACATTATGAGCGCGGCAGGGCCAGCGAGTGATACGCCGGCAGCTTGTTCGGGTCCAGGCCCTTGGCCTTGGCGTACACCGGCAGCACCAGGTGCATATGCTTGTTCATCTCTTCGATGCGTGCGCTGCCGGTCGGGTGGGTCGACAGGAAGGGCAACGGCTGGCTCTTGTTGACCGCGCCCATCTTCTGCCACAACGCGATGCCGGCGCGTGGATCGAAGCCGGCGCGCGCGGCCAGGTCCATGCCGACCAGGTCGGCCTCGGTTTCATCGCCGCGCGAATAGCTCAGCGCCGCGCCCTTGGCCACCACGCCGGCCGCCGCATCGCCGAGGCGTGGATCGACGCCGAAGTAAGCGGCGCCGGCGGCGCCGGCGATGCGCGCCACCAGCGAGGTCGCGTTGTTCTTGCCGGCCTGCTCGCGCGCATGCTCGCGCAGCGCGTGGGCGATCTCGTGGCCCATGACCATCGCCACTTCGTCGTCGGTCAGATTGAGTTTGGTCAGGATGCCGTTGTAGAAGGCGATACGGCCGCCCGGCATGCAGAAGGCGTTGACGGTCGGCGAGTTGAGCAGGTTGACCTCCCACTTCCAGCCGGCAGCGTCCGGATTCCAGCGCGCGGTGTACGGGATCAATCGCTTGGCGATGGCGCGCAGGCGGATCAGTTGCACGTTCTTTTCGGTGGCGACGGCGTCTTTCTTGTGCGCCTCGTTCAGCATCTGGTCGTACTGCAGTTTGGATTGTTGGTCGAACTGGCTCGCGTCGCCGCCCAGGCCGCGCAGGCGCGACATGCTGGTGACGGGAATACCGTCGTTCTGGGCCAAGGCACCGGTGCAGACCAGCAGCGCCAGCAAGGCCGCATTCCATTTAAGCTTTTTCATGTCCACTATTCCAAGGAGCGATTTTCGGCAGCATCATCATCGCAGGAAACGCCAAAATAAAGCACACGATAAAGAACCAGAACCATCCGGTTTCAGCGATCACGAAGCCGACCGACGAGTTGACGAAAATACGCGGCACCGACGACAGCGCGGAAAACAAGGCGTACTGGGTGGCCGTATAACGTAAATCGGAAGACCTCGCCATGAAGGCGACCAAGGCCGCAGCGCCCAGCCCCAGGCTGGCAAAGGCCTCGAAGCCGATGACGGCGGCCAGCAAGGTCGTATTGTGGCCGACCTGCGCCAGCCACGCGAATCCGAGAATCGCAATCGCCTGCAGGAAGCCAAACACCCACAAGCCGCGATTTATTCCCAGCTTCACCATCCAGACGCCGCCGACGATGCCGCCGGCGATACTGGCCCAGAAAGCGGTGGCGTTCGCGGCCCAGCCGATCTCCGTCATGCTGAAGCCCAGGTCCAGATAAAACTTGGTCGCCAGCGCGGTCGCCATGCTATCGCCGATCTTGTACAGCAGAATAAAGGTCAGCAACCATACCGCGCGGCGCCAGCCGTCTCGCTGGAAAAACTCCTTGAACGGCAACACGATCGCCTGCACGATGGTCGCCGGCCGATCGCCGTAGACCGCCGGCTCCTTGATGAGCAGTGCGCAGACCAGGCCCGGCAGCATGAACGCCGCCGTAATCCAGAACACCGGCTGCCAGGGCATGCGGTCGGCCAGGATCAGCGACAGCGCGCCGGGAACCATGCTGGCCACCTTGTAGGCATTGACATACACCGCCACGCCCAAGCCTTGCTCCTCGTCGCTCAGCGTCTCGCGGCGATATGCGTCGATCACCACGTCCTGGCTGGCCGACAAGAACGCCACCAGGCTGGTCGCGGCGACCACTGCGGCGACCTGCAATTTGGGGTTCAGCATGCCCATGCCGCCAATCGCAAAGAACAACGCGACCTGCGTCACGATCATCCAGCCACGGCGCCGGCCAAAGCCGCCGAAGTCGAATCGGTCCATAAACGGAGCCCACAGGAACTTCCAAAAATACGGAAACTGCACCAGGGCGAACAATCCAAGCGCCTTCAGGCTAAGGCCGGAGGTCGCCAGCCAGGCCTGCATCAGGTTCAACAGGATATACAGCGGCAAACCGGAGCTGAATCCGAGTATGACCAAAGCCGCCATGCGGCGGTTCAGATAGGTGTGCCAGTTCGCGATCGGTGCGGTTTTTTCAGTCATCAGTGGGCGACCTTCGCAGCTACCTTCTTACGCAGGCGGAACACCGCCAGGTCGCCGCGCAGGTTGGGCAGGAAGGAGACGCGGCGGCCTTCGGCCAGCGCCACGCATTCGATCACTTCCAGCCCGCACTCTTGCGCCAGGTCGCGGAAGTCGGTGATGGTGGCGCAGCGCACGTTGGGCGTGTCGTACCACTCGTACGGCAGCGATTCCGACACCGGCATGCGCCCCTTCAGCAAGGCCACGCGGTGCGGCCAATAGGCGAAGTTGGGAAAGGACACGATGGCCTCCTTGCCGACGCGGACGATGTCGCGCAGCAGCGCCTCCACATGCTTCATCATCTGCAGCGACGACAGGCACAGCACCGTGTCGAAGGAGTTGTCGCCGAAGATCGACAGGCCGTTTTCCATGTCCTGCTGGATCACCCGCACGCCGCGCCTGGTGCTGTCCAATACCTTGTCGTCGGCGATCTCGATGCCGTAGCCGCTGCACTGCTTGTCGCTCTGCAGATAGTCCATCATCACGCCGTCGCCGCAACCGACGTCCAGCACGTGGGCATTCTTGGGTACCCAGTGGGCGATGAAGGCCAGGTCCGGCCTGGCGGTGCTTAGTTCGTTGAAGTTCATGCCGCGCTTCTTTCTACATCATTGATTTCATTCCACACCTGGCCGTAGTAGGCGCGCACCATGTTCAGGTAGCGCGGGTCTTCCAGCAGGAAGGCGTCGTGGCCGTGCGGCGCGTCGATTTCGGCATAAGTCACCTGGCGGCGGTTGCTCACCAGCGCCTGCACGATTTCCTGGCTGCGCTCCGGCGAGAAGCGCCAGTCGGTGGTGAACGAGGCCAGGAAGAACTTGGCCTTGGTCCCCGCCAGCGTCCTGGCCAGGTCACCGCCATGCGCGCGCGCCGGGTCGAAATAGTCGAGCGCCTTGGTGATCAGCAGATAGGTGTTGGCGTCGAAGTATTCGCTGAACTTGTCGCCCTGGTAGCGCAGGTAGGACTCGATCTCGAAGTCGACGCCGAAGCCGAACTTGTAGTCGCCCGCCTCCGCAGGGTTGTCGCCGATGTCGCGCAGCTTGCGGCCGAATTTTTCGGCCATGTCGTCGTCCGACAGGTAGGTGATGTGGCCGACCATGCGCGCCACGCGCAAGCCGTTCTTCGGCACCACGCCATGTTCGTAGAAGTCGCCGCCGTGGTAGTCCGGATCGGACAGGATGGCCTGGCGCGCGACGTCGTTGAAGGCGATGTTCTGCGCCGACAGCTTGGCGGTCGAGGCGATCACCACGCAATGGCGCAGCCGCTCCGGGTACATGATGGACCAGGCCAGCGCCTGCATGCCGCCCAGCGAACCGCCCATGACAGCGGCGAACTGCTGGATGCCCAGCGCGTCGGCCAGGCGCGCCTGCGCCGCCACCCAGTCCTCCACCGTCACCACCGGGAAGGCCGCGCCGTAAGGCTTGCCGGTGGCCGGGTTGACGTGCATCGGGCCGGTCGAGCCGAAGCACGAGCCGAGGTTGTTGATGCCGATGACGAAGAACTTGTCGGTGTCCAGCGGCTTGCCGGGACCGACCATATTGTCCCACCAGCCCAGGCTTTTCGGCTGGCCTTCATATTCGCCCGCGACGTGGTGCGAGGCGTTCAGCGCGTGGCAGACCAGCACCGCGTTCGACTTGTCGGCATTGAGCGTGCCGTAGGTCTCGTACATCAGCATGTAGTTGTGCAGCGAGGCGCCGCTTTGCAGCAGCAGCGGCTGCGCAAATTGCATGGTTTGCGGAGAAACGTATCCTAAGGATGGCATGTGGTTTAGTTTTATTTTTTGGGTTGGCCCCACGGGCCATCTATCAAGGTGGGACCGCGAGGATGGGTCCCACCAGCTTGCTACATCAACTGCAATTGTTCGACCGCGTCTGCAATTACGTTGGGTTCCATCGAGCGCATGATCTTGCGGGTTTGCGGCATGATGCGCACAAGATCGCTGTTCAGGATTTCCTGCTTGACCGACAGCAGTTGGGCCGGGTGCATCGAGAATTCCCGCAGCCCCATGCCCAGCAGCAGGCGTGTCAGTTTGACATCCCCCGCCATTTCGCCGCACACGGCGACGTCGATCCCGGCTTTATGCCCGGCCGCAATCGTCATCGAGATCAATTGCAGCACAGCCGGATGCAGCGGATTGTAAAGGTGTGCGACCTCATAATCAACCCGGTCGATCGCCAGCGTGTACTGGATCAGATCGTTGGTGCCGATGGACAGGAAGTCCATGCGCTTGACGAACATCGGCAGCGCCAACGCGGCGGCCGGGATTTCGATCATGGCGCCGACATCGACCGTGTCGTCGAACTTGACGCCGGCCTCGCGCAGCTCGGCCTTGGCCTGGGCGATCATCGCCAGCGACTGGTCGATCTCGAACGCATGCGCCAGCATCGGGATCAGGATGCGCACCTTGCCGAACGCCGAGGCGCGCAGGATGGCGCGCAGCTGCGTCAGGAAGATCTGCGGCTCGGCCAGGCAGTAGCGGATCGCCCGCAGGCCCAGCGCCGGGTTCAGCGCCGTGTGCTCGCTCTGGTCGAGCGGCTTGTCGGCGCCGATGTCGAGCGTGCGGATCGTCACCGGACGGCCCTTCATCGCCACCACGGCCTTCTTGTACTGCTCGAACTGCTCGTCCTCGGACGGGATCCTGCTGTTGCGGCCCATGAACAGGAATTCCGAGCGGAACAGGCCGACGCCGTTGGCGCCCGCCTCCATCGCGGCCGGGCAATCGTCCGGCAGCTCGATGTTGGCCAGCAGCGTGATCTCGGTGCCGTCCTTGGTGATGGCCGGGGTCTTTTTCAGCTTCTGCAGCTTCTTGCGCGCGCGGGCGGCGGCGTTTTGCCGTTCGCGGTACTGCTCCAGCACCAGCGCGCTCGGATTGGCGATCACCACGCCGGCGTCGCCGTCGATGATCAGCCAGTCGTCCTGCTCGATCAGGGTCGAGGCGCCGGACATGCCGACCGCCGCCGGGATGTCCAGGCTGCGGGCGACGATCGCCGTGTGCGAGTTCTGGCCGCCGACGTCGGTGACGAAGCCGATGAAGGAGCGGTCGCGGAACTGCAGCATGTCGGCCGGCGAGATGTCGTGCGCGACGATGATCATCTGCGGCTGCGGTTCGTCGTCGCCGCCGCTGCCGGCGGCTGGCAGCTGCTCGGTGCCCAGCAGCACCTTGAGCACCCGCTCGGCCACTTGCTGGATGTCGGCCTTGCGCTCGCGCAGGTAGGGGTCCTCGATTTCGTCGAACTGCGCCGACAGCTCATCGATCTGCGTCAGCAGCGCCCACTCGGCGTTATAGTGGCGGGCGCGGATGATGTCCAGCGGCGCCTCGGAAATCATCGGATCGGACAGGATCAGCGCATGGACGTCGATGAACGCGCCCAGCTCGGTCGGGGCGTCCTTCGGCAGTTCGTTCCACAGGGTTTGCAGTTCCTTGTGCACCTGGGCCAGCGCCTGCTGCAGGCGCGCCACTTCGGCCTCGACCTGCTCTTCGGCCACCAGGTAGTGCTTGACGTCCAGCGCGGCCGGCGCCAGCAGGTGGGCGCGGCCGATGGCGATGCCGCGCGAAACAGGAATGCCATGCAGCGTGAACGAGGCCATGGGAGGGCCTGCGGGAAAGCGGGGGCGGCTGCGTTCCGCTGGCATTACTCGCCTTCGCCGAACTTGTCGTTGACCAGCGCGGTCAAGGCGGCGATGCAGTCGCCCTCATCGGCGCCGTCGGCTTCCAGCGTGACCTTGGCGCCCTTGCCGGCGGCCAGCATCATCACGCCCATGATGGACTTGGCGTTGATGCGGCGCGCGTTGCGGGTCAGCCAGACGTCGCTTTGAAATTTTGCTGCCAGTTGGGTGAATTTGGCGGAGGCACGCGCATGCAAACCAAGCTTGTTGATAATCTCAAGTTCTTGTTGAATCATTTTTCTTTTGTCTCAATCAGAAATGCGCACTGCAAAAAAACCGCCGCCATGCCATGCACGCGGCGGCCACGTAATTCCCGCGTCAGGGCTGGCCGACGCGTATCCGGTTATCGACGCGCACCGCTCCACTTTGCGCGCCGGCCAGGGCCATCTCAACCACCACATCCAGCGTGTCGCGGCGGTAGGTGATCGCCCGCAGCAGCATCGGCAAACTGATGCCCGCGATGACTTCCACCCGGCCGGCGTCCGCCAGACGGTTACAGCAATTGGCGGGGGTGCCGCCCTTGACATCGGTAATGACCAACACGCCGTCGCCGTCGTCGAGGCGTTTGATCGCCTCCGACGCCAGCGTCTGGACTTCGCCGAGGTCCTGGTCGGCGATCACGTCGATCGCCTCCAGCCGCTCGGTGGGACCACGGAACACGTGGGCGCAGGCCGCGATAAAGGCCTGCCCCAGTGGTGCGTGCGTCATAAGCAGTATGCCAACCATATTCTTAAACCGCCAGTGAGCGCGGAGGCTTTTTTCAGCCCGCCGGCGCAATTATTGAAATTTTTCTTGTTACCGGCCCTGCGCCACGGCCGCTTCGACCGCGTCGACGAACATCGCGGCCACCGGGAAGCCGGCCTGCTGGGTGATTTCCTGGAAGCAGGTCGGACTGGTGACGTTTACTTCCGTGAGGAAATCACCAATAACATCTAATCCTACCAGCAACAGGCCGCGGGCGGCCAATATCGGGCCCAGGGTGGTGGCGATTTCGAGGTCGCGCTCGGTTAATGGCTGGGCCACGCCGACGCCGCCGGCCGCCAGGTTGCCGCGCACCTCGCCGTTTTGCGGGATGCGCGCCAGCGAAAACGGCACCGGCTTGCCGCCGATCACCAGGATGCGCTTGTCGCCCTTGACGATCTCCGGGATATAGCGCTGCGCCATAATGGTGCGCCGGCCGTTGTCGGTCAGCGTTTCGATGATGGAACCGAGGTTCATGCCGTCGGCCGTCACGCGGAACACGCCGGCGCCGCCCATGCCGTCCAGCGGCTTGAGGATGACCTCCTTGTGCAGCGCGTGGAAGGCGCGGATGCGCGCCTCGTCGGCGGTCACCAGGGTCGGCGAGGTGAACGCGCTGAACTGGGCGATCGCCAGCTTTTCATTGTGGTCGCGGATCGCCGATGGCTTGTTGAATACCATGGCGCCCTGCTGCTCGGCCAGCTCCAGCAGGTAGGTGCCGTAGACGTACTCCATGTCGAACGGCGGATCCTTGCGCTGGACGATGGCGTCGAACTCGCCGAGGTTGGTTTCCTGCCGCGGGGATGCGCGATACCAGTCGGTGGCGTCGCCGGTGAGGGTGATTTCAGCGGCCTTGGCGTAGACCACGCCGCTGTCCAGCGCCATGTCTTTTTGCTCGAAGGCGTAGACGGTGTGGCCGCGCTTGGCCGCTTCCACCATCATGGCGTAGGTCGAATCCTTGTAGGTCTTGAAGCTGGACAAGGGATCGGCGAGGAAAGCTATTTTCATGGGCGCATCCGTAAGGGGTAATGCCTGATTTTAGCCGAGATTCGCCGCCGGCACCGGCGAGGCGGCCGGGGCCGCCCTGCCGTGCGGACTGGACTGCCTAATAGACTTCCGGATTCGGATCGGTGCGTTCCATTTCCAGCGACGCCGCCAGCAGCGCCAGGCGCGCCACCACGCCGTACACATAGAAGCGGTTCGGCGCCGCCGTGCCCGGCTTGGCCTTCAGGTCCGGCACCGCGTGCTGCTGGGCGAACGCCAGCGGCACATACTGCGAGCCGGGCGCGTTGAGGTTCTGGTCGATGCCCTTTTCCGCATGCACGCGGTAGAAACCGCCGACCACGTAGCGGTCGATCATGTACACCACCGGCTCGGCCACCGCGTCCTTGATGCTCTCGAAGGTCGGCACGCCTTCCTGGATGATGAAGTCGGTCACTTCCTTGCCATCCTTGATGACGATCATCTTGTCGCGCTGGGCCTGGCTCAAGTCCTTGATTTCACTGGAATCCTTGATCGTCAGGATGCTGGTGCCGTAGGTCCCGGCGTCCGGCTTGACGATCACGAACGGCTTCTGGTCCTTCATGCCGTATTCCTTGTACTTCTTCTTGATCTTGGCCAGCAGCGCGTCGACATTGGCGGCCAGGCAGTCGTAGCCCTCGCCGGTGCGGAAGTTGACCGCGTCGCACTTGGCGTGGAACGGGTTCAGCATCCATGGATCGACGCCGATCAGCTTGCCGAACTTCTTGACCACCTCGTCATAGGCGTTCATGTGGTTGCTCTTGCGGCGCAGGGCCCAGCCGGCGTGCAGCGGCGGCAGCAGGCTTTGCTCGTGGATGTTCTGCAAAATGTCGGGAATGCCGGCCGACAGATCGTTGTTCAGCAGGATCGTGCACGGGTCGAAATCCTTCAGGCCCAGGCGGCGGCCGTTGGCCGAGCGCACCAGCGGCTCGACCACCAGCATATTGCCGTCAGGCAGGGCCAGCGGCGTCGGCTGGGTGATCTCCGGCGACAGCGAACCCAGGCGCACGTGCAGCCCGGTCTGGCGGAAGATCTGCATCAGCCGCGCCACGTTCTGCCAATAGGTCGGATGGCGCTGGGTCACTTCCGGGATCAGCAGCAGGTTGCGCGCGTCCGGGCAGTATTTGTCGATGGCGGCCATGGCGGCCTGCACCGACAGCGGCAGCATTTCGGTGGCCAGCAGGTTGAAGCCGCCGGGGAACAGGTTGGTATCGACCGGCGCCAGCTTGTAGCCGGCGTTGCGCATATCGACCGAGCAATAGAACGGCGGCGTGTGTTCCTGCCACTCCAGGCGGAACCAGCGCTCAATGGCGGGCGTCGACGCCAGGATTTTTTCTTCGAGGTCGAGCAGCGGTCCGGTCAGGGCCGTGGCGAGGTGGGGAACCATGATTACTTCCTTAAATGATGCGGGAGGACGACCCTCCAGGCACGCAGAACATCCGATATTACCGTGCAGATAGCCCAAATCGGGGCGAAAACCCTATTTTAAAGGCGGGAAATAAAAAAAGCGCCTCTTTTGGAGGCGCTTTTCGGCGTCCCGCCATGGCAGGACTTTACAACATTATCAATTCAACACAGGTTTAAACGTGATACGCGGACTCGCCATGGGTGGTGATGTCCAGGCCTTCGCGCTCTTCCTCTTCCGGAACGCGCAGGCCGATGACGATGTCCACCAGCTTGTAGGCGATCAGCGACACGATGCCCGACCACAGGATGGTGACGCCGACGCCGGTAGCCTGGACCATGACCTGCGCCGAGATCGAGTAGTCAGCCGATGCCTTGTTGGCAACGTAGTCGAAGATGCCCTGGCCGCCCAGCGACGGTGCAGCGAACACACCGGTCAGGATCGCGCCCAGGATACCGCCGACGCCGTGCACGCCGAACACGTCCAGCGAGTCGTCGGCGCCCAGCAGGCGTTTCAGGCCGTTCACGCCCCACAGGCAGATCACGCCGGCCAGCAGGCCGATGATCAGTGCGCCCATCGGACCGACGAAGCCGCAGGCCGGGGTGATGGCGACCAGACCGGCCACCGCACCCGAAGCGCCACCCAGCATCGATGGCTTGCCTTTGAAGATCCATTCGGCGAACACCCAGGCCACGGTGGCGGCGGCGGTCGCCAGCAGCGTGTTGATGAAGGCCAGGCCGGCGATGTCGCCAGCTTCCAGCGACGAGCCGGCGTTGAAACCGAACCAGCCGACCCACAGCAGCGATGCGCCGATCATGGTCATGGTGACCGAGTGTGGCGCCATCGATTCGCGGCCGTAGCCGACGCGCTTGCCGATCATGAAGGCACCCACCAGGCCGGCAACCGCGGCGTTGATGTGCACCACGGTACCACCGGCGAAGTCCAGCGCGCCTTTTTGGAACAGGAAGCCGGCTTTGGCGGTTTCGGTCGCCAGGGTGGCGGCGTCCTTGATCGCGTCAGGGCCGGTCCAGAACCAGACCATGTGCGCCATCGGCAGGTAGGCGAAGGTGAACCAGATCACGATGAAGGCCAGCACGGCGGTGAACTTGGCGCGCTCGGCGAAGGCGCCGATGATCAGGCCGCAGGTGATCGCGGCGAACGTGCCCTGGAAGGCGACGAACACGAACTCGGGAATCACCACGCCTTTGCTGAAGGTGGCGGCGTAGGCGAAAGTGCCCTTGACCGGATCCCAGATATTGTTCAGGAAGGTGCGGTCATGCAGGTTGCCGAAGAAGGCGTTGCCTTCGGTGAACGCCAGCGAGTAGCCGTAGATGCACCACAGCACGATGATCACTGCAAACACCATGAACACTTGCATCAGGATCGACAGCATGTTCTTGGAACGGACCAGGCCACCGTAGAACAGGGCCAGGCCGGGAATCGTCATCAAGATCACCAGCAGGGTCGAGACCATCATCCAGGCGGTGTCGCCCTTTTGCGGCGTCGGCGCGGCGGCCGGCGCGGCTGGCGCGGCTTCCGCAGCGGCGGGAGCGGCGGCGGCAGGCGCGGCAGCTGGCGCCACTGCAGGTGCCGACGCGGCAGGCGCGACGGCGGCAGCAGCCGGCGCTTCAGCTGCCGGCTTGGCATCCTGGGCGTGGACCGGCGCGGCGAGCGCAAACAGGATGGATACCCCAGCTAGCAAACTTGTTATAGTTTTCTTCATCAATCTTCCCCTTAAAGAGCTTCGTTGCCGGTCTCACCGGTACGAATGCGGATCACTTGTTCCAGGTTGTACACGAAGATCTTGCCGTCACCGATTTTGCCGGTGCGGGCAGCGCCTTCGATCGCTTCGATAGCCTGTTCGACGATGGAATCGTCCACCGCCGCCTCGATCTTGGTCTTCGGCAGGAAGTCCACCACGTACTCCGCACCGCGATACAGCTCGGTGTGGCCTTTTTGACGACCGAAGCCCTTGACCTCGGTCACGGTAATGCCTTGCACGTTGATCGCCGACAAGGCCTCGCGGACCTCGTCTAGCTTGAACGGCTTGATAATGGCGGTAATCATTTTCATACTGGCCTCGCTTAGAAGGTTTTGGAAATGGTCAGGACTGCGCCGGTTTTACCCAGGTTCTTCCCTTTTCCGACGTAGGCTTCCGTATCGGCATAGACCGCCGCCAATGCCACACTAACCACGCCGAAATCTTTGGTGACGCCGACCTTGTAGTCGGTATAGCTGGCCGCGCCGTTGTTCTTCACGTTCTGGTGACCGACGTGCAGGTTCAGGATGTAGCCGTCGTACACTTCGTTATTGAACTGGCCGTCCACATAGCCCGAGTTCTTGCTGTCGGCGAAGCCGAACAGGTTGGTGGTCGATTGCGAGTACTTGACCGAGAACGGACCGGCCGAGATCTGGCCATACAGCTCGAAGGTGTTGGCGCTCGGGTTCAGGCCGTTCTGCGGGTAGTAGTAGTACAGGCCGCCGACGTCATAGGTAATATCCTTGGTGATCTCGCCCTTCTTGCCAGCGTACAGATCCCATTCAACCTGGCCATCGCCGCCGCCGTCCTTGGTCCACTTGATGGTGGAGAGCCAGGTACCGGCGTAGAAGCCGGTCGGATTGTTCACGTAATCCGCGCCGCCCTGCAGGGCCGGCTTCAGACGGGATTGCGATACGCCGCGGTAACGGTAGTCGCTGACAACGGCAGCGTTAAAGCTGACTTGGTTGTCTGGTACCGCCTCAGGAGCGGGTGCCGCTTCCTGTGCCTGCGCCGAGGCGCTCATGGAGGCGAATGCTAAGGTCAACGCTGCGATCAGGGTAAAGTTCTTGGTCATTTTCATAATTGTTTTTCCTAGTGAGTTGAACTTAGTTAGCGGTTGCGGTTTAAAATCCTTGTTAAGCGAAGCAATGAAAAGCATTCATTGGCTTCTTTAGCAGAATGCGTGCCAGCTAATGTTGTCTAGGAGATAGCTGCCGTATCATCGACGACAATGGGTCTGCTCTGGCGAAAGTGAGAATCGGAGCGGGCGCAACGTTGAATTTCAAAGAATTCGCACCACATTAACGCCAGGGTGCACCGAAATAGTGCATCGCCAGTCCAACCAGATCAAGGAATATTATGGATATGAACACTTTTTTTAATGACTTGCAAAACAAGATCAGCCAGGCGATCGAAAACTCACCAGCAAAGGACATTGAGAAGAACGTCAAGTCCATGATGACGCAGGGCTTCTCCAAACTGGACCTGGTCACGCGCGAAGAGTTCGATGTGCAGACGCAAGTGCTGGCCAAGACCCGCGCCAAGCTGGAAGCGCTGGAAACCCGCTTGGCCGAGCTGGAAGCGAAGGCGGACAACAAGTCCGCGTAAGTTCCCGATCGCGTCGGTCCGTTTGGGCTAACGCAAGGCGACGCGGCGGGCTTGGGCTACGCTGGCGGCTGGTTCCCCTCGCCAGTTCGCCATCCCATGAGCCTCGCCGTACTCAAAAGCCGCGCCCTGGCCGGCATGGACGCGCAGGAAGTCAGCGTCGAAGTGCACCTGGCCAACGGCTTGCCCAGCTTTGCCATCGTCGGCCTGGCCGACACCGAGGTCAAGGAAGCCAAGGACCGGGTCCGCGCCGCCATCCAGAACGGCGGCTTCGACTTCCCCGCGCAACGCATCACCGTCAACCTGGCGCCGGCCGACCTGCCCAAGGAATCCGGCCGCTTCGATCTGCCGATCGCGCTCGGCATCCTGGCCGCCTCGCGGCAAATCCCCTCCACCCGCTTGCATCAATACGAGTTCGCCGGCGAACTGTCGCTGTCCGGCGAGCTGCGGCCTATCCGCGGCGCACTGGCGATGTCGCTGGCCACCCGCCGCGACGGCGGCCGGCGCGCCTTCATCCTGCCGCAGGCCAACGCCGACGAGGCGGCGCTGGTCGCCACCGCGTCCATCTATCCGGCCGCATCGCTGCTGCAGGTGTGCGGCCACTTTGCCGCCAAGTCGACGGATGCCATGCTGTCGCGCCACGAATCGGCGCCGCTGCTGGTGCCGCCGGAATATCCCGACTTTGCCGACGTCAAAGGCCAGCGGCTGGTCAAGCGCGCGCTGGAGGTGGCGGCGGCCGGCAACCACAGCATCCTGTTGGTCGGCCCGCCGGGCGCCGGCAAGACCATGCTGGCGGTGCGCTTCGCCGGGCTGTTGCCGGTGATGACGGATGAAGAGGCGCTGGAGGCGGCCGCCGTGCAATCGCTGACCGGCAGTTTTCGCATCGAGCACTGGAAGCGGAGGCCATTTCGCGCGCCGCACCACACGTCGTCCGGCGCGGCATTGGTGGGCGGCGGCAGCGTGCCGCGTCCAGGCGAAATCTCGCTGGCGCATCGCGGCGTCTTGTTCCTCGACGAATTCCCCGAATTCGATCGCAGGGTATTGGACGTGCTGCGCGAACCGATGGAATCGGGCCGCATCACCATCTCGCGCGCGGCGCGGCAAGCCGACTTCCCGGCGCACTTCCAATTGATCGCGGCGATGAACCCTTGCCCTTGCGGCTACGACGGCCACCCCAGCGGCATCTGCCGCTGCTCGCCCGACATCATCAAGCGTTACCAGAGCCGCATCTCCGGCCCGCTGCTCGACCGCATCGACATCCAGATGGAAGTCGGCGCGGTCGATCCGGAAATCCTGGCCGCCGATGCCGACGGCGAATCGTCGCTCGTCATCGCCGCCCGCGTGCAAAGGGCAACGGACCTGCAGCTGCAACGGCAGGGCAAGCGCAATCAGTATCTGTCCACGCGCGAAATCGACCAGCTCTGCAAGCCGGACAAGCCCGGCAAGGCGAAACTCAAGATCAGCATGCAGCGCTTCCAATGGTCGGGCCGCGCCTACCACCGCATCCTGCGCGTGGCGCGCACCATCGCCGACCTCGCCGGCAGCGAGCGCATCCTCGAACCCCACGTCATGGAAGCGATCCAATATCGCCGGGCGTTGCGGGAGCTGAAGTGACGCAGCCAACCGTGCCTGCGGCAAAGCGGAACTGGGATACAGTGGTGTCGTTACCTCAGAGGAAAGTGTCATGGCCAAGTCCCATAGCACGCCATCCAAGCCCGGCGCCGCGAAAGCGCCGATCGTCGTCATCGGCGCTTCCGCCGGCGGCATGGCCGCGCTGCGCGCGCTGCTGGCACAGTTGCAACCTGGCTTCCCGGCGCCGATACTGATCGTCCTGCACATGGCCGCCACGGCGTCGACCGACACCCAGATCAGCCTGCTTGGCCGCGACAGCGCCTTGCCCTGCCATGCCGCCGAGCATGGCAAGAAGCCGCTGCCCGGGCACGTCTACCTGGCCAGGCCGGACCAGCACCTGATGCTGGCTGGGGAGCGGATGCGGCTGACCAAGGGCGCGCGCGAAAACCGGTCCCGTCCCGCCATCGACACGCTGTTCCGCTCGGCGGCGGTGGCCTATGGCAACCGGGTGATCGCGGTGATCCTGACCGGCTATCTGGACGACGGCACGGCCGGCATGGAAGCCGTGCACCGCTGCGGCGGGCTGTGCGTCGTCCAGGATCCGGTCGACGCCGCCTATCCCGACATGCCGCAGAACGTGATCAACAATGCCTGGGTGGACAAATGTGTTGTCCTGGCCGATATGGGTCCGCTGCTGACGCGGCTGGCCGACCGCAAGCGGGGCAAGCGCAAGCCCGTGCCGCGCGACGTGGCGACCGAATCGAAGATTGCCGAGCGCGTGCTCAGCGATCTTGGGTCGGTCGACGCCCTGGGCCAGCAGGTGCCCTTCAACTGCCCGGGGTGCGGCGGCGTGCTGTGGGAGGTCGGCAAGGCGGGCCAGCTGCGCTACCGCTGCCATACCGGCCACGCCTATACGGCGGCGACGCTGCTGGCCGAGCAAACGGCAAAAATGGAAGAGACCATGTGGGTGGCATTGCGCATGTTCGAAGAGAACCGCAACCTTCTGGTCAAAATGGACGCCGAGGGTGCCGGAGCACCGTCCCACAAGGAGCGCATCGCCCAATCCGCCATACACATCGGCCGCATCCGCGCCATGCTGCAAGCCGATACGTCCCATCCGGCGGAGCCCGGCAAAAAGAAACCCGCGCCGCGCAAGTGAGCCGTCAAGTGGCAGTGACGCGGACTCAACTGCTATATTGACGGCAGTTTACGCACATCCTTGGACGCCCATGCCACGCCTGCCCTTTTATCTCGCCGCCAGCGCCCTGCTGGCCGGCTGCGCCACCACCCAAGCGCCGCTGACCGACTTCACCGCCAATTCCGGCAGTCCGCGCGCGCCGGAGCAACTGGCGGTGACGTTTGAAAAAGTCGATCTGGCGCTGCGCGTCGATCCGGCCACGCAAAGCATCAGCGGCGATGCCGCGCTGACCTTCCTGCTGAAGGAAGCGCTGACCCGCATCGCCGTCGAGCTGGACCGCAACCTGCCGATCGACAGCGCCAGCGTGGACGGCGTCGCGCTCGCGCCGTCGGCGATCAGCAATCCCGAAGGCCGCCTCTACCTGACCTTGCCGACGCCGCTGGATGCCGGCGCCCGCACCACCGTGCGCATCCGCTATCACGGCGTGCCGCACGTGGCCAAGCGCGCGCCGTGGGACGGCGCCTTCATGTGGAGCAAAACCGAAGACGGCCAGCCCTGGATTTCCACCACCGTCGAAGGCGAAGGCTGCGATATGTTTTGGCCGTGCATCGACCATCCGATGGGCAAGCCGCAGCTGATCGACCTGCACATCAGCGTGCCGTCGCCGCTGGTCGTGGCCGGCAACGGCGTCGCCCTCGGCATGCAGGAAAAGGATGGCTGGCGCACCTACAACTGGCGCGCCAGGAACCCCAGCACCTACGGCGTCGCGCTCAACATCGGCCCCTACGACATGCTGTCCGGCGACTACGCCAGCAAGTACGGCAACACCATCCCGCTGCGCATGTGGTACCTGAAGGGCCACGACAAGCAAGCCCAGGGCCTGTTCAGCGAGTTCGCGCCCATGCTGGCCTTCTTTGAAAACCGCATCGGCCCCTATCCGTTCGGCGACGAGAAGATGGGCGTGGTCGAGACGCCGCACCTGGGCATGGAACACCAGACCATCAACGCCTACGGCAACGGCTACGCCAAATCGCCCTACGGCTACGATTGGCTGCTGCATCACGAGCTGTCGCACGAGTGGTTCGGCAACCAGATGACCAACGCCGACTGGGACGATATGTGGCTGCATGAAGGCTTTGGCGCTTACATGCAGCCGCTGTATCTGCAGCAGTTGCGCGGCGAGATGGAGTTCCAGGCCGAGCTGTTCGTGCATCGCAAGGGCATCAAGAACAAAGTCGCCATCGTCAGCGGCAAGTCCAGGCGCATCGAAGATGTGTACGACGACGAGCGTGGCGGCCCCGGCAACGATATCTACATCAAAGGCTCGCTGATCCTGCACACGCTGCGCAACCTGATCGGCGACGACGCCTTCTTCCGCGCCACGCGCCGCATGGTGTACGGCACCGATACGCCGGTGCCCGGCAACTTCCAGCCGCGCTGGAGTAGCACCAGGGAATTCATCGCCCTGGCCAACGACGCCAGCGGCCGCGACCTGGGCTGGTTCTTCGACGCTTACCTGTACCACGCCGCGCTGCCGGAACTGGTGGAGGAACGCAGCGGCAAGCAGCTCAAGCTGCGCTGGAAGCTGAACGACGGCGGCGCCTTCCCGATGCCGCTGGAAGTGCGCGTCAACGGCAGCATCGAAAAACTGGCGATGACCGACGGCGGCGGCGAGCTGACGCTGCCGGACCATGCAAGCTATACCATCGATCCGTATTCGCGCATACTGCGTCAGGAAGCCCGCATCGACGAGTGGCAACGCGCGGAAGAAGAACGCAAAAAGAAAGCCCAAAAATGATGAAGCAACTCTCCCTCGCCCTGCTGCTGGCGGCAAGCTTGTCCGCCTGCAGCCCGCAATACGATTGGCGCGACTATCGCAGCAACGACGCGCCGTACGCGGTGCTGTTCCCCGGCAAGCCCGCCACCCAGACCCGCGACATCAAGCTCGACCAGCTGGACGTCAGCATGACGATGACGGCGGCCGAGGTGGACGGCGTGATCTTCGCGGTGGGCAGCGCGCAGGTGCCGGATGCGGCGCAGGCGCCCGCCGCCGTCGAGGCGATGAAAACCGCGCTGGTCAAGAATATCGGCGCCACCGTCACCAGCAGCAAATCCCCCGCCGCCGGCACGCTCGAGGTCGAGGCCAGCGGTAGCCAGAATGGTGAGGCAATGCGCCTGATCGGACGTTTCATTGCCAAAGACAAAAGAATCTACCAGGTCATCGTCATGGGCCGGGCGAAGAATATGGTGCAGGACACCGTCGAAACCTACCTCAGCTCCTTCAAATTGAACTGAATCCGGAGCGCTGGCTTAGAAAATGCTTAATTGGTGTGCGTCAGCGCCCATACAGCTGAGCGAACACCTTGTAAAGTTGCTGACATGACCTAATGTCTATAGTGACGGACGTGCCGTTGCCTACGAGAATCGGCGCACCGTGGATATCGTTCACCAATAAGACTAAGAAAGCGCTTTATGTTAATTTCATTCAAATCCAAATCCAGCCCCGAAGTCCTGATGTACCAGGAGCACGCCCAGCGCATTCTCGACCTGCTGCATAAAAATCCGACACGCGGCGTCATCACCGCGGCCGAAGCGGCGCAAGCCTTGTCCGTGCTGGAACATGAAGTTGCTGAAACCAAGCTGCACCCGGAAAATGACGTCGAACACGACGCCCATGCGCATGAGAAAGAGGAAGGCGAGACGGTGGAACACGCCGTCGCACAACGCGTGCACTTTGCCGCGCGCGCCTACCCCTTGCTGGAAATGCTGCGCGCCGCCAAGCAGGATAATGAAAACATCATCTGGGGCATCTAGGCGCCAGTGCTAATCTCCCGCTAGCGAGGCCTTCAGCGGGAGATCCATCGTAAAGCGGGTACCGACGTCGACCACGCTGTCGACACGGATGCTGCCGTCCAGCAGCGACGTGACGATGTTGTAGGTGATGCTCAGGCCCAGCCCGTTGCCGCCCTGCCCCAGCTTGGTCGTGAAGAAGGGATCGAAGATGCGCGCCTGATGTTCGATGGCGATGCCCTTGCCGTTATCCTGGAACACGATGCGCACCCGGTCCGTTCCCAGCCGCACCGCCCACAGGCGGATCTCGCCGCCGCTGCGGCCTTCAAACGCATGCAATAGCGCATTGTTGATCAGGTTGATGATCACCTGGCCGTAAGGCCCGGGGAAGCTGTCCATCGCAATATCGTCCGGCATGTCCAGCTCGATCTGGTGGCCGGCCTTGCGGATCTGGTTCTTCATCGTCGTGACGATTTCCTGGCTGGCCTGGTGCAGGTTGAAATCGCGCCGCTTGGCGCTGGCCTGGTCCACCGCCACCTGCTTGAAACTGTTCACCAGTTCGGCCGCGTTGCGCAGGCTGCGCATCAGCAAGGTCGACGCTTCGCGCGCGGCATCGATAAAGCTGCTCAGGTCGGAGCGGCGCATCGCGTTCTGGTTGTTGCGCAGCTCGATCTCGCAGGTCTTGTCTTCCAGCGTGCTGGCGATCACCAGGCTGTTGCCGATCGGCGTGTTGAGCTCGTGCGCGACGCCGGCCACCAGCGAGCCCAGCGCCGCCAGCTTCTCGCGCTCCACCAACTGCTGCTGGGTGTCCTGCAGTTGCCGATACGAATCCGCATTGGCAAACGCCACCGCCACATACGAGGCCAGCGTGTTCAGCATGTCGAGGTCGATGCGCTGGTAGGCGTGCGCGCGATAGCTGTGCACGGTGATCACGCCGCGCACCTGGCCGCTGACCGAGATCGGCACATAGATCAGCGAGCGCGGCTCGGTCGGCAGCGAGCCGTCTTCCAGCGTGCCCATGTCGTCGGCGCCGGACACCAGGTCCAGCGTCGCGATATAGTGATGGTATTCCTGCTCCAGGTCGTTAATGAACACTTCCTGCGCATGGGTGATGCACCACACCGCCAGCTGGTTCGGCTCCTGCATGCTGCGCGTGTACGGCGTGTAGCGCTTGCCCTTCTCCATCGCGAACGGATACTCGATCAGCTCCTGCTCCGGCCGGTAGATGCCGATGCCGAACACGCTGGCGTCCATCAGCGCATGCACCTGCTGGTACAGCATCGACATGATGGCTTCGCTGTCGAGGTTGGCGGTGATGCGGCGGCCGATATCGGACAGCAGCGAAATGTTCCGGTGCGCCAGCTCCACGCTTTCCTTCTGGTGCTCGGCTTCCCGCTTCTGCCGCTCGATCGATTCATTCTGCTGCACCAGCTCGCGCGTGCGGCTGCCGACCTCCGCCTCCAGTTCCTGTTTTTGCCGCACCAGCATGCGGATGCGCACGCGGAACAGCAGGTAGCCGCCGCCCAATGCCAGGCTGGCCAGCAGCAGGCGGAACCACCAGGTTTTCCAGAGCGGCGGCGCGATCGTCAATTCCAGCGAGACCGGCTCGGTGCTCCACACGCCGTCCTTGTTGGCGGCCTTGACGCGAAACACATAGCGGCCCGGATCGAGGTTGGTATAGGTGGCAAAGCGCTTGCTCGCGTCCGCGGTGACCCATTGCGGATCGAAGCCTTCGAGCTGGTAGGCGTAGCGGTTGCGCTTGGGATCGGCGTGATGCACACCGGCGAACTCAAACGAAAACACCGCGTCGCGATAGCTCAACGCCAGCGCTTTCGCTTCGTAGATCGGGCCCTTGGGCAGCACGTCGGTGCGCGGCATATCCGTCAGTATCGACTGGTTGAAAATCGAAAAGTCGGTGATCGACACCAGCGGCGGATGCGGATTGTCGTGTATGCGCGCCGGTTGGAACGCGGTCATGCCCTCCAGGCCGCCGAAGTACAGCGTGCCGTCCGCCGCGCGATAACCGGAGCCGATGAAATACGAACCGTCGATCAAGCCATCCTTGGCCGTGTACTCCTTGAACGCGCCGGTCTCCGGATTGAACACCGACAGGCCCGCCGTGCTGCTGATCCACAAGCGGCCCTTGTCGTCGCCGAGGATGGCGCCGATCGGATCGGATGCGCGGCCGCCGCTGAGCGGATAAAAACGGAAATGCAGTTCGCCGCCGGCGTCGCTTTTCGCCATGCACAAGCCGGCCGCCGTGCCTATCCACAGGCGCTCCTGCGCATCTTCATAAAGATAGTGCACGCGCTTGTGGCTCAGGCTGTCGGGATTGCGCGGATCGTGCCGGTAGTGGCGGAACTTGCCGGTGGCCGGATCAAAACGGTCCAGGCCGTTTTCGGTGCCGACCCACAGGATGCCGCGCCGGTCCTGCATCAGCGCATAGATGCGCCCGCTCACGCTGCCGGCATCTGCAGGATCGATCGGATAGCTATGGACCGCCAGCGTCTGCGGATCGATACGGTGCAAGCCCGCGCGCGAGCCCGCCCAGATCACGCCGGCGCGGTCGACCAGTACCCGCTGGATCGATTTGGCAAGCGTATCCTCGCCCAGCGATACCGGAGAGAAGGCGCCGCCGGCGGGATCGCGCCAAACGAGACCGCCAATCCCGCCTACCCACAGCCGGCCCTGCTGGTCGGTATCGACGGACATCAGTTGATCGATGGGCAGGCCGCCTGGCGTATGGCTGTCGCGCCGCCAGGTCTCGACGCCGCCCTGGGCCGTATCTAGCCGCACCAGTCCCTCGGCGGTCCCCAGCCACAGCTTGCCGCCGCCGGCGCTGCCGATGGTGCGCACTTTGCTGCTGAGGATGCCGGGCAGTACACCGGGCGATTCCGTATAGCGCTCGAAGCCGCCACTACCGAGGTCGACGCGGTCGACGCCGGTATACCAATTGCCGACCCACAGCGTGCCGGTGCGGTCCTGGTACAGCGCGCTGACCTGGTTGTCGCTGATGCCGTGGCGGTTCAGGTTGTCGCGCCGGTAGCTGTAAAAGCGGCCGGTGACGGGATCGCGGCGCTTCAGGCCGTCGACAAAGGTACCGGCCCACAAAGTGCCCTCGCTATCGTGCAGCAACTTGGTGACGCGCTGGTTCGGCAAGGCATCGGCGGCGGGCAGCCCGATGCGTTCGGCCGAGGCGCCGTTCAGGCGCCAGGCCTGCAGGCCGTTCAATGTACCGGCCCACAGCACACCATCGGGGCCGATGGAGAGCGACAGGATGTGATTCTCTGGAAGCGCTTCGCGGGTGCCGAAATGGTGGAACTTGCTGGCGCCGGCAGGCAGCAGTTCCAGGCCGCTGGCCGTGCCGATCCAGAGATTGCCTTGCTGGTCGCGCACCAGCGCGTTGACGCGATCGTCGCTGATGCTGTCGTCGTCGCCGTCGGCGTGGCGCAGCGTCCTTGCCCGGCCGCTGGCGATATCGAAATGCAGCAAGCCGTCGCTGGTGGTCAGCCACAATCCGCCGGCACCATCGCCGGCGATGCCGGTGACGGAGAGATTGCCGTCTTTGATCAGTTGATGAACGAAGGATTGAGCCGCGGCGTCATAGCGGTCCAGGCCGCCCTTGCTGCCGATCCAGATCTGGCCGCCGGCGTCTTCAAACAGCGCCTGCACATAGTTGTCGAGCAGGCTGCGCGGGTTGCCGGGATCGTTCTTGAAGCCCGTCATGCGGTAGCCGTCATAACGGTTCAAGCCGGCCTGCGTCCCCATCCACATATAGCCATGCCTGTCCTGCAGCACGCTGGTCACGGATTCCTGGGTCAAGCCCTCGTCGACGCCTAGACGTTCAAACCGCAGGCTCAACGGCGATGCCTGCGCGATAGCGCAGACGGCCCACAACAGCAGGCTGCATAAATGGAAAGGACGTATTGCGTAACCTGACATAGGGTTGCATCTCCGATATCAGCTCATTTTAATGCACAAAAGCAAAAAACCCCCATCTGCGCTCACGGCGGATGGGGGTTTTTCTAAATAACTAGCTTGACGATAACCTACTTTCACACTGGTTGCAGCACTATCATCGGCGCAGAGTTGTTTCACGGTCCTGTTCGGGATGGGAAGGGGTGGGACCAACTTGCTATGGTCATCAAGCTTTGACTTGTAAGAGCGGCGCGTGGCGCCATCTCGGAATCTGGAGAAGCAAGTAAATGGGTAATGAAGTTGTATCAACGAACGTTCCAACATACTTCTCATTCTCTACACCCTGCTAAGGTTATAGGGACAAGCCGTACGGGCAATTAGTATCAGTTAGCTTAATGCATTACTGCACTTCCACACCTGACCTATCAACGTCCTGGTCTCGAACGACCCTTCAAAGAGCTCAAGGCTCTGGGAAATCTCATCTCAAGGCAAGTTTCCCGCTTAGATGCTTTCAGCGGTTATCTCTTCCAGACTTAGCTACCCGGCAATGCCACTGGCGTGACAACCGGTACACCAGAGGTCTGTCCACTCCGGTCCTCTCGTACTAGGAGCAGCCCCCTTCAAATTTCCAACGCCCACGGCAGATAGGGACCAAACTGTCTCACGACGTTTTAAACCCAGCTCACGTACCACTTTAAATGGCGAACAGCCATACCCTTGGGACCGGCTACAGCCCCAGGATGTGATGAGCCGACATCGAGGTGCCAAACTCCCCCGTCGATATGAACTCTTGGGAGGAATCAGCCTGTTATCCCCAGAGTACCTTTTATCCGTTGAGCGATGGCCCTTCCATACAGAACCACCGGATCACTATGTCCTACTTTCGTACCTGCTCGACTTGTCAGTCTCGCAGTTAAGCACGCTTATGCCATTGCACTATTAGCACGATGTCCGACCGTACCTAGCGTACCTTCGAACTCCTCCGTTACACTTTAGGAGGAGACCGCCCCAGTCAAACTGCCTACCATGCACTGTCCCCGACCCGGATAACGGGCCAAGGTTAGAACCTCAAATGAACCAGGGTGGTATTTCAAGGTTGGCTCCACGAGAACTGGCGTCCCCGCTTCAAAGCCTCCCACCTATCCTACACAGATTGATTCAAAGTCCAATGCAAAGCTACAGTAAAGGTTCATGGGGTCTTTCCGTCTAGCCGCGGGTAGATTGCATCATCACAAACACTTCAACTTCGCTGAGTCTCGGGAGGAGACAGTGTGGCCATCGTTACGCCATTCGTGCAGGTCGGAACTTACCCGACAAGGAATTTCGCTACCTTAGGACCGTTATAGTTACGGCCGCCGTTTACTGGGACTTCAATCAAGAGCTTGCACCCCATCATTTAATCTTCCAGCACCGGGCAGGCGTCACACCCTATACGTCCACTTTCGTGTTTGCAGAGTGCTGTGTTTTTATTAAACAGTCGCAGCCACCAGTTTATTGCAACCCGTTCACCCTTCCGGCGCAAGCCAGTCAAGCTACAAGGGCGTACCTTTTCCCGAAGTTACGGTACCAATTTGCCGAGTTCCTTCTCCCGAGTTCTCTCAAGCGCCTTAGAATACTCATCTCGCCCACCTGTGTCGGTTTGCGGTACGGTCTCGTATGACTGAAGCTTAGAGGCTTTTCTTGGAACCACTTCCGATTGCTTCAGCACCTAAGTGCCTCGTCCCAGTCCCTTGAATTCCGCGCCCGGATTTGCCTAAGCGCCTTCTATGAACCAGAAACTGCCTATTCCAACAGGCAGACAACCTTCCGCGATCCGTCCCCCCATCGCATCATACGACGGTGCAGGAATATTAACCTGCTTCCCATCAGCTACGCATCTCTGCCTCGCCTTAGGGGCCGACTCACCCTGCTCCGATGAACGTTGAACAGGAAACCTTGGGCTTACGGCGTGGGGGCTTTTCACCCCCATTATCGCTACTCATGTCAGCATTCGCACTTCTGATACCTCCAGCATCCTTTACAAGACACCTTCGCAGGCTTACAGAACGCTCTCCTACCATATCCTTACGGATATCCGCAGCTTCGGTGACTGGCTTAGCCCCGTTACATCTTCCGCGCAGGACGACTCGATCAGTGAGCTATTACGCTTTCTTTAAATGATGGCTGCTTCTAAGCCAACATCCTGACTGTTTTAGCCTTCCCACTTCGTTTTCCACTTAGCCAATCTTTGGGACCTTAGCTGGCGGTCTGGGTTGTTTCCCTCTTGACGCCGGACGTTAGCACCCGACGTCTGTCTCCCAAGCTCGCACTCATCGGTATTCGGAGTTTGCAATGGTTTGGTAAGTCGCGATGACCCCCTAGCCATAACAGTGCTCTACCCCCGATGGTGATACTTGAGGCACTACCTAAATAGTTTTCGGAGAGAACCAGCTATTTCCAAGTTTGTTTAGCCTTTCACCCCTACCCACAGCTCATCCCCTAATTTTTCAACATTAGTGGGTTCGGACCTCCAGTGCGTGTTACCGCACCTTCATCCTGGCCATGAGTAGATCACTTGGTTTCGGGTCTACACCCAGCGACTATCGCCCTGTTCGGACTCGATTTCTCTACGGCTTCCCTATATGGTTAACCTTGCCACTGAATGTAAGTCGCTGACCCATTATACAAAAGGTACGCAGTCACGGAACAAGTCCGCTCCTACTGTTTGTATGCACACGGTTTCAGGATCTATTTCACTCCCCTCCCGGGGTTCTTTTCGCCTTTCCCTCACGGTACTGGTTCACTATCGGTCGATTACGAGTATTTAGCCTTGGAGGATGGTCCCCCCATATTCAGACAGGATTTCTCGTGTCCCGCCCTACTTGTCGTACGCTTAGTTCCACACATCGCATTTCACATACGGGGCTATCACCCGCTATGGCTCCAATTTCCAGTGGATTCTGTTATGCGTCATGCTAAAACGTACAGGCTCTTCCCATTTCGCTCGCCACTACTTTGGGAATCTCGGTTGATTTATTTTCCTGCAGCTACTTAGATGTTTCAGTTCGCCGCGTTCGCTTTGCATGCCTATGTATTCAGCATGCAATGACCCAAAGGGCCGGGTTTCCCCATTCGGAAATCTGCGGATCAAAGCTTGTTTGCTAGCTCCCCGCAGCTTATCGCAAGCTACTACGTCCTTCATCGCCTGTAATCGCCAAGGCATCCACCATGTGCACTTATTCACTTGTCCCTATAACGTTAGCCCCTGCGACTAAACAAGGAGCGTTTATAGGAATAAGAAGTACTACGTTGTTGCGTTTGTTGATACATACAATCATTACCCATCGCACCACCTGTCGGTGTTGCGATCAATAAAAATTTACTTACTTCTTCCAGATTGTTAAAGAACGAGAACTGCTCTTACCTAAACCTGATCGGCTTACGTAAAAGCATTTGGTGGAGGATGACGGGATCGAACCGACGACCCCCTGCTTGCAAAGCAGGTGCTCTCCCAGCTGAGCTAATCCCCCAATGGGTCTTGCTTACAACCAAGACTGGTAGGGCTGGTTGGACTCGAACCAACGACCCCCGCGTTATCAACACGGTGCTCTAACCAGCTGAGCTACAGCCCCAATATTGCTGTTCTCTATCTATTGACAGTCGATAAGTGTGAACGCTTGATGAGCTGGTCATTGCTGACCGTGCCACTCTAGAAAGGAGGTGATCCAGCCGCACCTTCCGATACGGCTACCTTGTTACGACTTCACCCCAGTCACGAATCCTACCGTGGTAAGCGCCCTCCTTGCGGTTAAGCTACCTACTTCTGGTAAAACCCGCTCCCATGGTGTGACGGGCGGTGTGTACAAGACCCGGGAACGTATTCACCGCGACATGCTGATCCGCGATTACTAGCGATTCCAACTTCATGCAGTCGAGTTGCAGACTACAATCCGGACTACGATACACTTTCTGGGATTAGCTCCCCCTCGCGGGTTGGCGGCCCTCTGTATGTACCATTGTATGACGTGTGAAGCCCTACCCATAAGGGCCATGAGGACTTGACGTCATCCCCACCTTCCTCCGGTTTGTCACCGGCAGTCTCATTAGAGTGCCCTTTCGTAGCAACTAATGACAAGGGTTGCGCTCGTTGCGGGACTTAACCCAACATCTCACGACACGAGCTGACGACAGCCATGCAGCACCTGTGTAATGGTTCCCTTTCGGGCACTCCCCAATCTCTCGGGGATTCCATCCATGTCAAGGGTAGGTAAGGTTTTTCGCGTTGCATCGAATTAATCCACATCATCCACCGCTTGTGCGGGTCCCCGTCAATTCCTTTGAGTTTTAATCTTGCGACCGTACTCCCCAGGCGGTCTACTTCACGCGTTAGCTGCGTTACCAAGTCAATTAAGACCCGACAACTAGTAGACATCGTTTAGGGCGTGGACTACCAGGGTATCTAATCCTGTTTGCTCCCCACGCTTTCGTGCATGAGCGTCAGTTTTGACCCAGGGGGCTGCCTTCGCCATCGGTGTTCCTCCACATATCTACGCATTTCACTGCTACACGTGGAATTCTACCCCCCTCTGCCAAACTCTAGCCTTGCAGTCTCCATCGCCATTCCCAGGTTGAGCCCGGGGATTTCACGACAGACTTACAAAACCGCCTGCGCACGCTTTACGCCCAGTAATTCCGATTAACGCTTGCACCCTACGTATTACCGCGGCTGCTGGCACGTAGTTAGCCGGTGCTTATTCTTCAGGTACCGTCATTAGCAGGGGATATTAGCCCCCACCGTTTCTTCCCTGACAAAAGAGCTTTACAACCCGAAGGCCTTCTTCACTCACGCGGCATTGCTGGATCAGGCTTGCGCCCATTGTCCAAAATTCCCCACTGCTGCCTCCCGTAGGAGTCTGGACCGTGTCTCAGTTCCAGTGTGGCTGGTCGTCCTCTCAGACCAGCTACTGATCGATGCCTTGGTGGGCCTTTACCCCACCAACTAGCTAATCAGATATCGGCCGCTCCAGGAGCACAAGGCCTTGCGGTCCCCTGCTTTCATCCTTAGATCGTATGCGGTATTAGCGTAACTTTCGCTACGTTATCCCCCACTCCAGGGTACGTTCCGATATATTACTCACCCGTTCGCCACTCGCCGCCAGGTTGCCCCGCGCTGCCGTTCGACTTGCATGTGTAAGGCATGCCGCCAGCGTTCAATCTGAGCCAGGATCAAACTCTTCAGTTTAATCTCTGTTTATTTGACACTTTCGTGTCACCGTCTTTCGACGGGTCGCTCACTCAAAATACTGACAGGCCACTATTTTCATAGCGCCTATTTCATTACTTCTTGTGAACATTTGATATTTTAAGTATCGCGGAACCGAAGCTCCGCGTGCACTCTCATCAAACGTCCACACTTATCGACTGTTAATTTTTAAAGAACTATTCAATTCGGTACTGCTTGCTGACAAAGCGTTTTGTCTGTCAGCGAAGAAGAAAGAGTATGAAGCGTTTAGATCGTTTCGTCAACCCCTTCTGCATCTCGTTTCACTCGGCATTTACATGCCTTGCTCTGCGAGGGGGCGAACTATAGCAAAGGCGAGATCAAACTGCCAAGGTTTATTTTTCGCTGGCACCGCGTTTGCTTATAAACCGTATAGCAACGGCTTGGCATCAAGCTTTTGCTCACATTCTGCACAGGTGCTACATTATGGAACACCCTTGCAGGTAAAGCAGAGCCGATAACGGCCGCCGGAGACAAAGAGACCACCATGGAACGCCAGACTGCTCCAAATCTGAACACCCGACCTGCAAGCGAGTCGTGGGCCGACAATATGCCGCTCATCATAGAGACCTCGCATCAGCGATCCCAGCAATACGGGCTGTGTCCCGAAACGCCGCCCGACTACAGTCCGCTGGCGCGTAGCGACCTGTCGCTATTAATAGAACAGAACCGCCTGCTCCATGCGCACGCCATTCCGGCGATGGAGACGCTGTACCAGCAAATCGTCAACACCCACAATATGGTGATCCTGACGGATGCCAACGGCGTGATCGTCCACTCGCTGGGCGACGACGACTTCCTGGAAAAAGCCAGCCGCGTCGCCCTGCAGCCCGGCGTCGCCTGGTCCGAGCAAAGTCGGGGCACCAACGCCATCGGCACCGCCATCGCCGAACGCTCGCCGGCGCTGGTCCACGCAGACCAGCACTATCTGGCGGCCAACCACTTCCTGACCTGCTCCGCCGCGCCCATCGCAGACCACCTGGGCAAAGTGATCGGCGTCCTCGATGTCTCCGGCGACCAGCGCAGCTATCACAAGCACACCATGGCGCTGGTGCGCATGTCCGCGCTGATGATCGAGAACCAGCTGTTCTCCGCCACCTTTGAAGAAGCCATCACCCTGCACTTCCATGCGCGGCCGGAGTTTATCGGCACGCTGATGGAGGGCATCGCCTCCTTCAGTCCCGGCGGGCGCTTCCTGGCGGCCAACCGCAACGGCCTGTTTCAACTGGGCCTGCCGTTTGCCGCGCTGCAATCGCATACCTTCAGCTCCCTGTTCGGCCTGCCGGTATCCGCGCTGTACGACCATTACCGCACAGCGTCGCCCGGCCTGCTCAATCTATGCATGCACAGCGGCGTGCGCGTGTACGGCCGCGCGCAACTACGGCTGTCAAACAGCGTGTTCCAGCAATCGCTGGCGCCGGAACGCCATGCGCCGGTCAACAGCGCCGTCGCCGCCAACCAGGCCGCGGCCAACGCCCGCCGCCTGTCCGGCCTGCGCTACCTGCGCACCGGCGACCCGCAACTGGAACTGGTGATCGAAAAAGTCACCCGCGTGCTGGGGCGCGACATTCCCATCATGATCATGGGCGAAACCGGCACCGGCAAGGAACTGCTGGCGCAGGCGATCCACAACGATTCGCCGCGCGCCATGAGTCCCTTCGTGGCGGTGAACTGCGCTTCGATCCCCGAGACACTGATCGAATCCGAATTGTTCGGCTACGAAGACGGCGCCTTCACCGGTGCGCGCAAGAAGGGCGCGGTCGGCAAGATCCTGCAGGCCAATGGCGGCACGCTGTTCCTTGACGAGATCGGCGACATGCCATTCAGCCTGCAGGCGCGCCTGCTGCGCGTGCTGCAGGAACGCATGGTGACGCCGCTCGGCAGCGACAAGTCGATCCCGGTCAACGTGGAGCTGATCTGCGCCACCAACCACAATCTGCGCGAGCGCATCGCCAAGGGCTTGTTCCGCGAGGATCTCTACTACCGCCTGAATGGGCTGGTGGTCAAGCTGCCGCCGCTGCGCGAGCGCACCGATCTTGAAACCGTGGTCAAGAAGATCCTGGCGACGGAATCGAACAACGGCCGCTATTACGTCTCCGATGAGATACTCTGCCTGTTCCGCCGCCATCGCTGGCCGGGTAACTTCCGTCAGTTGACCAATCTGCTGCGCACCGCGCTGGTCATGGCCGGCGACGAGCACGAGATCGGCCTGCGGCACATGCCTGACGACTTCCTCGACGATATACAAGAGGCGCAGACCCAGGACAACTGCGCCGACGCGGGAGTCAGCACCGCGCGCATGATCGCCAGCGGCGCCAATCTCGAAGAAATGGAGCAGTCGGTCATCCTCAAGTCGCTGGAGGCGCACGGCGGCAACGTCTCGGCGACCGCGCGCGCGCTCGGCGTGTCGCGCAATACGATCTATCGCAAGGTACCCAATCTGAAGTAGTACCGCCGTCATGACGCATCCGCCGGGAAGCCGGCGGAGCGCCAACGCTCCCCCAGCTTGTCGATGGTCAGCAGGTCGACGCCCGTCAGGCCCGCCGCCAGCACGCTCGCCCTGGCGCGCCCCATCACCATGAAGGCTGTCGACAAGCCATCGGCCAGCATGGCGCTGGGCGCCATCACCGTCACGCTGGCCAGTTCCAGCGGCGAATCGCCCGCCGCCGGATCGAAGATGTGGTGATGGACGTAGTCCGGCGTGAACGTGGTTTCGTAGTCGCCGGAGGTGGAGACGCCGCAGCCGTTGACATGCAGCGTCGCCGACAGCGCCTGGGCGTCGCGCGGATCGCGCACGCCGAGCGTCCACGGCCTGTGCGGACGCCTGCGGCCCCGTCCCACGAACTCGCCGGTATCCAGCAGCGCGTGACGTACGCCGTGCGCCTGCACCGCCGCCAAGGCCATGTCGGCCGCGTAGCCTTGCGCCAGGCCGTTGAGGGTGACCGCCATGCCGGGATGGGCGAAGCGCACGCGCCGCTCGTCGAACTCCACCTTGCGCCAGCCTGTCATCGAGCGCGCATGGCGCAGCACCGTCTCCGCCGGCAGCGTGTTGCGCGCGGCGGCTGCGCTATAGGCGCGCCACAAAGGCTGGACCGTGATGTCGAACGCGCCATCGGTCATCCGCGACAGCTCGCGGGCCTGTTCCAGCAACGCCAGCAGTTGCGGGTCAGGCTGGTGCAGCACGCCATCACGGTTCAGGCGATAGACCTGGCTGTCGGGATGGTAAATGCTCATCAGGCGGTCGACCCGCTGCGCCACCGCCAACGCATCGGCGATCGCGCGGCGCGCCACGCCACCGTCGGCGTGGACCACCGCGATGCTGATCGTGGTGCCGAAGGCCATGCCCGCGCCGGTGTGCAGGCGCTCCCCGGCCGGCCAGGCGCAAGCGGCGCTGGCGCCTATGGTTCCCAGGGTAGCGGAAATAAAGGTACGGCGCTTCATGGCAAGACTCCCGATTCTGAATGAATGACGATGGTGCGCGCGCGCTTCAACGCCATCAGGCGCGGCGCGCATTTCCGGTCGCTCTCGTGTATCACCACGCAGTCCATGCACTGGAAGCATTCGGCATACACGACTTCGCCGCCTGGCTGGATGGCCTGGTAGTCGCAGCGATGACGGCAAGTCTGGCAAGGCGTGCCGCATTCGGCGCGGCGCGGAATCCAGTCCAACAACCGGAATCGCCCCAGCAGCGCCAGCGAGGCGCCAAAGGGACACAGATAGCGGCAAAAAAATTTGTAGACCACGCCGCTGGCCAGCAGCAGGCCAAGCGCATAGACGACATAGGGCCAGCTGCGCACGAAGTTCAGCGTAACGGCGGTCTTGAACGGCTCCAGCTCCACCAGCTTGTCCATGATCTCGCTGGAGAAGAAAGCGCTGGCGACAATGCCGGCCAGCGCCACATATTT
Source organism: Duganella sp. CT11-25 (assembly GCF_047302815.1). Classification (NCBI taxonomy): domain Bacteria; kingdom Pseudomonadati; phylum Pseudomonadota; class Betaproteobacteria; order Burkholderiales; family Oxalobacteraceae; genus Duganella; species Duganella sp. CT11-25. The sequence goes on along the minus strand of NZ_JBKBFD010000001.1, from coordinate 5,344,541 downwards.
AATGCGCTTGAGCCGCGCGTCCAGGCGCGGCTTGATGCGCAGCTGCGGCAGATGCAGGCGCTGCGCCAGCTTGCCCGTCAATTCCTGCAGCGCGCCGAAGGGGCATAGCCAGCCACAGAATGTGCCGCGCCCCCACAGCAGCAGCGACACCAGTACAAACACCCACAGGACAACCGTCATTGGATCGAACAGCAGGAACGCCAGGCTGCGCCGCGCCATCAGCGCCTGGATCACGCCGGTGATGTTGACGATGGAGAGCTGCCCCTGCGCGTAATAGCCGATAAATCCGGCCGTGAACACCAGATAGACGCGGCGGAACCAGTCGAAGCGCGCGCCGTCGGCCGTCAAGCGTTTCGGCATCGCCAGCGCGGCGCACAACACCAGCAGGCCGACCACCAGCACGGCCAGGTCCCAGCGCCGGTTGCTCCAGATACCGGGCCAGGATTTACTGTTGCCCTCGGGCGCGATCAGCAGACCGGCCGGAAGCTGATAGCGTACGGTCAGCTCGCGCGTGATGCGCTCCGGGTAGACGATGCCCTTGTTGCGGGTGACCGGCAGTGCCAGTTCGAACGGCGCGCCCGGATCCAGGCCGGCCTGGCTGATCACGCGGAAGACAGTCACATTGTCGGCCGACAGCGGCACGGCCAGCTTCAGGTCCAGATCCAGGTCGCGCATGTCGATGGGCAGCTTGTCCTGCCGCAGCAGGATGCGGTCCGGCACGCTGCCGCGCACGAAATCGTCACCGGTCACGCTGTAGCGGCCGGACGACATAACGATCAATGCGTGGTCGCCCTCCTCCAGGCGCCCCTGCAGCTTGCGCCAGCCAGCCGCCGTCAGCAGGTTGCGGCCTATCGAGGGCACCGAGACACAGGCCACATACAGATCGATAAAGCTGCCGGCCGGATGGGCCAGCGCCTCCGCATCGAGGCCGGCGCCGGCGCTGCCGGCAAATAGCTGTTCGGCTTCGCGATTGCTGACGCGCAAGCGCTGTACCAGCCCATCGCGCAGCATCCGCTCCAGATTCATCGGACGGTAAACATCCTGGCGCACGCGCGCGATCTGGTCGGGATCGCGGCCGCCGGCAAATCCCAACTTCTTGCGCGATACCTTGAGCGCAGCAGCCAGCACGCTCTGGTTAATGATGCGCACCGAGGCAGTGGCCTTGGATACGCCGTCGATATACGCGTGCGCCACATCCGGATGGCGGGCGCCGCGGCCGCCGGTCTCGATGCTGATGTTCTGCTTCAGCGACAGGTCCTTGTACTGCTTGACGAACTGATACAGCGGCGCCTCCCCCAGGCCATCCAGGAACACCGGTTCGTGATGCGACAGTACCTCGACACCGATGAAGCCACCCTTGGGATCGATGGCCACCATCAGGTTGAGCGGGACGCCGGAAAAGCCGGGGATGGGCGCCAGGTCGATCGACTCGAACACATAACCCGCCAGCTCCATCGCCGTGGCGTTCTGCCGGAACAGCGGCCACACCGGCAACTCGGCATCGCGCTCGCCGACGATCAGCGGCGCCGGGAAGCGCCGCGCCATCTCGTCGCGCGTCAGCACGCCCGCCTGCGCCGGCGTGGCGCCGAGCATCAGCGCCAGCACACCGGCCAGCAGGCACAGTATGCTGGCCAGCACGCGCCACCAGGCCGAGCGCCTTGGGTTCGGCGTCCGGCTCATCAGAAGAAGATGATGCCGCCCAGCGAACCGCCGTTCATCTTGCCTTCGCCGCCGGCGAAGCCTTTTGAACGGGTCTGGCCGATTTCGCCGACCAGCGTGATCGCGCTGGTCATCGCGTAGTACAGGCCGCAGGTCAGGTTGGCGTTGGACTTCAGGCCGAAGGTGCCGGCGGTGTTGTCGTCGTTGCGGCTGATGCCGTAGCTCAGGCCGACCTTGACCTTGTCCGTGGCCTTGTAGGTGCCCTGCACAAAGTACGCCTTGGACTTGGTGTCGCCCTGGTCGGCGTCCGACAGGATGCCCAGCCCTTTACCGCCCTGGAAGTTGGCCAGCACGCCGATCGGTCCTGCCTGATACGACGCCCCCACTTCCACGCCCGACATCGTGAAGTCATTCACGCCCGGCGCGGTGGCGCTGAACTTCTGCGACTTGGCGCCCAGCCAGGCCTTGAAGCCTTCCGTTGAGTAGCTGACCTGTGCCTGGAATTGCGGGCTGGTTTTCGACGAGTACACCGGCACGGTCACGATAGGCGTATCGGCCACAGGACTCACCAGCGCTGCATCGAAGCCGATGCCGGACGCCGACTTCGGCGCGCTGTAGGCGATCTGGCCGTAGTAGCCCACATAGCTGTAGCCGGCCCCGATGTGGCCCAGTGTGACGCGGCCGCGTTGCGTGGCCTGCACCGGCGCGCCGGCGCCGATCAGGGTCATGTCGCCGAAAATGGCCGGGGCGCCGAAGATGCCGTTGTCGCGCCCCAGCTTGACGATGCCCATCTGCGCGTTACCGAAGGTGAAATAAGCCTGGCGCACGTCGACGCCGCTGTTGGCGGCGATGGCGCTGTCGGTGGCCGTGGCGTTGTAGATGCCGATCAGCGCCTTGACGTCGTAATCGCCTTGCTTCGATGTCGCCGACGTCACCAGCCCGTTCGGCAGCAAGCCGTTGCCGATGGTGGTGCGGTTGTTCTCGCCGCCGCAGCCCAGGCCCTTGCCGCCCAGCGCCAGCCCGCCGACCGCATCGCCGCTGCATGAGACCTGCGTATAGTAGGCGTTGACGATGCCGCCCAGCGAAACGTTCCAATCGCCGGCCTTGAAATCGGCAGCTTGCGCGCCCTGCGTTCCAGCGACGGCCAGTGCGCCCAGCATGAATACGGTTTTCATTTTTTGATCTCCCTTTATTGTTTATGTACATCGAGCGATGTACATACCTAATGGCAATTTGCGTGCCCATGCATCGCCAGAGGGGAAAGCGCACCTTGTGCGCAAAGGGCTTGTGCCGGATCTGATCAATCGCGGCGTTACACTGTTCAGAATTTGACCGAAAAAAAGGCGGCCGAAGCCGCCCAAAGGTTACAGGAGACAGTTCTATTTGGAAGACAGCTTGAACACCCACACCGAGCCGCCCTGCTCCAGGAAGTTGACCTTCTTCGCCACCTCGCCGCCCCACAGCGGCACCGCGCCGCCCCAGCCCGAGACCACGGCCACATACTGCGTATCGCCGTCCTGCCAGGTGACCGGCGGCGCCACGACGCCGGAGCCGGTCTGGAACTTCCACAGTTCCTTGCCCGATTTTGCGTCCAGCGCTTTCAGGTAACCTTCCGGCGTGCCGTAGAACACCAGGCCACCGGCGGTGGTCATCACGCCGCCCCACAGCGGCGCATTGTTCTTGACCTCCCAGACGATCTTGCCGGACTTCGGATCGATGGCGCGCAGCGCGCCGATGTAGTCGTCGAACAGCGGCCGGATGGTGAAGCCCGCACCCAGGTAGGCACCGCCCTTCTTGTAGCTGATCGGCTCATTCCAGATATCCATGCCCCACTCGTTGGCGGGAACGTAGAACAAGCCGGTCTGCTGGCTGTACGCCATCGGCATCTGGTTCTTCGCGCCCAGGAAGGCCGGCGCCGCAAACACGGTGCTGCCCTTCTTGCCCTCTTCGCCCTTGGTCGGATCGCTCGGGCGATTGGCGGCGATGAAGTTCGGCCGACCGGTCTTGATATCGATGCTCGACGCCCAGGTGATCTTCTTCACGAATGGGAAGGCGTTCTGCAGCTTGCCGTTGTTCGCGTCGATCACGTAGAAGAAGCCGTTGCGGTCGGCCTTGCCGCCATAACGCTTGCCGTCCATGTCGAAGGTGACGAATTCATTGGCGCCATCGAAGTCCCACGAATCGTTGGGCGTGTTCTGGTAGGCCCATTTGATCTGGCCGGTCTTCACATCCAGCGCCACGGTGGACGACGAGTACAGATTGTCGCCGGGCCGCAGGTGGCTGTTCCACGGCGCCGGATTGCCGGTGCCGAAGTAGGCCAGGCCGGTCTTGGCGTCGTAGGTGCCACCCATCCAGGTCGAGGCGCCGCCGGTTTTCCACAAGTCGCCCGGCCAGCTCTTGTTCAGCGTGCCGGAGATGCCGTTGTCGATCTCCTTGCCATCCTTGTCGTAGCGGTGGCCCATATGGCCTTCGACGGTGGGACGGGTCCACAACAGGTCGCCGGTCAGCGGATTGCGTGCCTCCACCCGCCCCACCACGCCGAACTCGCCGCCGGAAACGCCGGTCAGCAGCACGCCGTCGGCGATCAGTGGCGCCGCCGTCATCGAATAGCCGGCCGCATAGTCGTCGACTTTCTCCTTCCAGACGATCTTGCCGGTGTCCTGGTCCAGCGCCACCAGCTGCGCATCGAGCGTGCCGAAGATGACCAGGTTGCCATACAGCGCCGCGCCGCGGTTGACCACGTCGCAGCACGGCATGATGCCGTCCGGCAGGCGGTGCTCATACTTCCACAGCTTGGCGCCGGTTTTCAGGTCGATCGCGAAGATGCGCGAGTACGACGCGGTAACGAACATCTTGCCCTTGTAGATCAGCGGCTGCGACTCCTGGCCGCGCTGCTTCTCGCCGCCGAAGGAGAACGACCACGCCGGCACCAGCTTGCCGACCGTCTTGGTGTTCACCTGCGCCAGCGGCGAGTAGCGCTGGCCTTCCGAGCCGATACCGAACGACAGCACGCTGTCGGTACTGGTGGCTGCATTCTTGAGCATGGCCGTGGTGACATCGGCCGCCTGTGCCAGCGACAGGATCGAGATCCCCGCCAGCGATGCGATGACTTTTTTCTGCACAATCTTCTCCGGTTATTATGGTTTTGGTTTGCTGCGCTCTCTGCTACGCCGGCGGTTGCAAGGCCGCCAGCTCCTCGTCGCTGAACAGGCGCGAACGGGTCAGGAAGCGCCTGCCCGTGCCGTTATCGAGCGAGAACATGCCGCCGTTCCCCTCGACCACGTCGATGATCAGCTGGGTATGCTCCCAGTACTCGAACTGCTCGCGTCCCATGTAGAACGGCGTCCCGTCCAGGTTGCCGAGATAGACGTCGGTGTCGCTGACGTCGAACTCTCCCGACGGGTAGCACATCGGCGTGCTGCCGTCGCAGCAGCCGCCCGATTGAAAGAACATCAGCGGCCCGTGGCGGCGGCGCAGGTCGGCGATCATGTCGAGCGCCGCCGGGGTGGCCGTGACGCGGGCGATGATGTGGTTCATGGTTAGAAGAAGCCCAGCGCGTTCGGGCTATAGCTGACCAGCAGGTTCTTGGTCTGCTGGTAATGGTCCAGCATCATCTTGTGGTTCTCGCGGCCGATGCCCGACTGCTTGTAGCCGCCGAACGCGGCATGCGCCGGATACAGGTGGTAGCAATTGGTCCAAACGCGGCCGGCCTGGATGGCGCGGCCGACGCGGAAGGCGCGCGAGCCGTCGCGCGTCCAAAGGCCGGCGCCCAGGCCATACAGCGTGTCGTTGGCGATGCGCAGCGCATCCGCTTCATCCTTGAAGGTGGTGACCGACACCACCGGTCCGAAGATCTCTTCCTGGAAGATGCGCATCTTGTTGTCGCCCTTGAACACGGTCGGACGCACGTAGTAGCCGTCCTTCATGTCGCCACCCTGCACATTGCGCTCGCCGCCGGCCAGCAGCTCGGCGCCTTCCTGCTTGCCGATGTCGATGTAGGACAGGATTTTCTCCAGCTGCTCCTGCGACGCCTGCGCGCCCAGCATGGTGCCGGCGTCCAGCGGATTGCCCTGCTTGATCGCGGCGACGCGGGCCAGCGCGCGCTCGATGAATTTTTCGTAGATCGATTCCTGGATCAGCACGCGCGACGGGCAGGTGCACACCTCCCCCTGGTTCAGCGCGAACATCGAAAAGCCTTCCAGGCACTTGTCGAAGAAGGCGTCGTCGGCATCCATCACGTCCTCGAAGAAGATGTTCGGCGATTTCCCCCCCAGCTCCAGCGTGACCGGGATCAGGTTCTGCGCCGCGTATTGCATGATCAGGCGGCCGGTGCCCGTCTCGCCGGTGAAGGCGATCTTGGCGATGCGCTTGTTGGACGCCAGCGGCTTGCCCGCCTCCAGGCCGAAGCCGTTGACCACATTCAGCACGCCCGCCGGCAGCAGGTCGCCGATCACCTCCAGCAGCACCATGATGGAGGCGGGGGTCTGCTCGGCCGGTTTCAACACCACGCAGTTGCCGGCGGCCAGCGCCGGCGCCAGCTTCCATACCGCCATCAGGATGGGGAAGTTCCAGGGAATGATCTGGCCGACCACGCCCAGCGGCTCATGGAAGTGGTAGGCGTAGGTTTCGGCGTCGATCTGCGCCACCGAACCCTCCTGCGCGCGGATGCAGCCGGCGAAATAGCGGAAGTGGTCGATCGCCAGCGGAATATCGGCGGCGGTGGTCTCGCGAATCGGCTTGCCGTTGTCGATGGTCTCGGCGGTGGCGATCAGCGCCAGGTTGGCTTCCATGCGGTCGGCGATCTTGTTCAGGATATTGGCGCGCTCGGTCTGCGAGGTCTTGCCCCAGGCCTCCTTGGCGGCGTGGGCGGCGTCCAGCGCCAGCTCGATGTCCTCGGCGGTGGAGCGCGCCACCTCGCAGAATACCTGGCCGGTGATCGGCGTGATGTTGCCGAAGTATTCGCCCTTGACCGGCGCGACGAACTTGCCGCCGATGTAGTTGTCGTAGCGTTGTTTGAAGGGGTTGGCAACGCCCAGTTTGCTGATGTCTGCGAGATTCATGTCGTCCTCTTTCTGCTGTGTTTATGAGGCCGTTCGCGGTAGGGCGAAGCGGCGGTGGGTAGTGCGCCCTCTCCTTTTCGCAAGCACCGTGCCAGCACGCTCATACCTGCGAGGAGGAGAGAAACCGGTGTTGCTGGGTGTCTCCTTGATGTGACACCTGTTCATATTTAGGACAGGTGTCTGCCGATGGAGCAGCGGCCCAGGCGGCAGCTCAGCGGATCACCACACCCCACGGCAGCTCGCCGACCGCAACGTCCGGCTGCCTGGCGGCGGTGGCCGTATCGATGACGGACACGCTGTTCGAGCGGCCGTTGGCCACGTACAGCCTGGCGCCGTCCGGCGTCAGCGCCATATTCCACGGCCGCTTGCCGACGGCGATGGTGGCGACCACCGTATTGGAAGCGGTGTCGATCGCCATCACATTGGCGTCGATGCCATTGGAGACGTAGACCCGGCGGCCATCGGGATGCACGGCGATGCCGTTGGCGTTCCTGCCGGCCGGGATCCGGGCCACCGCCGCCAGCGTCGCCATGTCGACCACATACACGGCGTTGGCCAGCTCGCAGGCCACATAGGCCCTGGCGCCGTCCGGACTGAAGCCCATGCCGCGCGGACGCAGGCCGACCGCGATGGAGCCGCTCTGGCGCCTTGCCGCGACATCGATCACATCGACCTGCTCCGCCTCTTCGGCGCTGACCAGCAGCCAGCGGCCGTCGGGACTGAACACCGCGTGCTCGGGATTCTTGCCCCGCACCGGTATGTCGGCCAGCACCTGGCCCGTGTGCGCATCGACCAGCGTGACGCTGTTGCTCTCCTCGACCGCCACCGCGACATGGCGCCCGTCCGCCGATGCGCTCACGCCCTCGGGCGATTTACCCAGCGCGATGCTGCGCACCACGGCACCGCTGGCGGCGTCGATCACCAGCAGCGCATTGCTGGCGGCGTCGGTCACGAACAGCCGCGCGCCGGCCGGATCGGCGGCAATGCCGCGCGGGCGGCTGCCGGCGGCGATCTGCCGCAGCACGGTATCGGTGGCGGTATCGATCACGCTGACGGTGCCGGATTTTTCGTTCGGCACATAGGCCAGCGGCGCGGCGCAGGCTTGACCGCCCAGCACGAGGACCAGGGATGAGAGGATAAGGAAGCTGTTCATGGAGTCACCTTTCAGGAAGATGCCCCTGCCATTGCAATCGTCGTGCCACATAAAAATCGGATGGCAGGTATATTGCTTACTGGTCCGCTATAACACTGACCAAAACGGAGACAACATGAAACAAGCCCTTTTCCCACTCAATGCCGTGGCGGCGCTGTTCGCCATCAGCGGCGGCGCCATGGCGGCGGATGAAGCCGAAGCTCCGGCCGATGTCGTCGTGATCAGCGCCACGCGCGTCGGCCACACGGTATTCGACATGCCGGCTGCGATCGACGTGCTCGACGCAGCCCGCATCCGCGACGGCCAGGCGCGCGTCAACGCCAGCGAGGCGCTGGCGGCGGTGCCCGGCCTGGTGGCGCAGAACCGCCAGAACTACGCCCAGGATCTGCAGATATCCTCGCGCGGCTTCGGCGCCCGTTCTGCCTTCGGCGTGCGCGGCGTGCGGCTGATCGCCGACGGCATCCCGGCCAGCATGCCGGACGGCCAGGGCCAGGCCGCCACCTTCAATCTGGACATGGCCGAACGCATCGAAGTACTGCGCGGGCCGTTCTCCGCCATCTACGGCAATCACTCCGGCGGCGTGATCCAGATGTTCACGCGCGACGGCGAAGGTGCGCCGTCGATAGAAACCACGCTGACCGCCGGCAGCTACGGCAGCCGCAAGGCCGATCTGAACGCGCAAGGCAAGCAGGCTGGCATCGGCTATGTGCTGGACGCCTCGCGCTTCGAAACCGACGGCTACCGGGCTCACAGCGCAGCCACCCGCGACCAGGCGTTTGCCAAGCTGACGCTGGCGCCTGTGGAAGGCGCCAGCCTGACCATCGTCGCCAACGCGCTGCGCCAGGACGACACCCAGGATGCGCTGGGCGTCACCTGGGCCACCTACCAGCGCGATCCGCGCGCCGGCGAGATCGACGCCACCGATACGCAGAATCCGAAGCGCACGCTGGCCGACCGCTACAACACCCGCAAGAGCATCGACCATCAGCAGATCGGTGCCAGCTGGGAGCAGCTCTTCGGCGAGGACCGCCTGCGCGTGACCGCTTACGGCGGAAACCGCGGCGTGATCCAGTACCAGGCGTTTTCCAAAGCTTTCCAGGCGCCGGCCAGCCACTCGGGCGGCGTGGTCGATTTCGACCGCGATTTCTACGGCGCGGACCTGAACTGGCTGCACGTCAGCCAGCTGGCGGGCGGCAAGCTCAGTACCACCGTCGGCCTGGAGTACGGCCGTTCCAGCGATGCCCGCCAGGGCTATGAAAACTTCATCGGCACGCAGTTCGGCGCCAAGGGCGCGCTGCGGCGCGACGAGGACGACACGGTGACCAACCTGGATCCCTATGTGCAGGCGGAATGGGAGGCCGGCGCATGGATGCTGAGCGCGGGCCTGCGCCACAGCAGCGTGAAGATTTCGGTGGACGACCACTTCCTGAGCAACGGCAATGACAGCGGCAGTCTCGATTACAGCCACACCACGCCGGTACTGGGCCTGCTGTACAAGCTCACGCCGGCGCTGAACGTGTACGCCAGCGCCGCACGCGGCTTCGAGACGCCGACGCTCAATGAGCTGTTCTACTCCGGCACCGGCGGCGGCTTCAACTTCCGCCTGCAGCCGGCGCAGAGCACTCACCTGGAAGCAGGCGTCAAGGCGCGGCTGGGTGAACAGACGCGCATCAACGCGGCGGTATTCCAGGTCCGCACCCGCGACGAACTGGTGGTCGACAGCAGCAGCGGCGGCCGTACCAGCTACCGCAACGCCGGCCGCACACTGCGCCAGGGGATGGAGCTGTCGTTCGATAGCGCCTGGCGCTACGGCTTGAGCACGCGCGTGGCGTTGACCACCCTGCGCGCCGTCTACGACCAGGGCTTCGGCAACGTCATGGAAGGCAGCCGCCTGCCGGGCGTCCCGAATGCCAACGCCTATGGCGAACTGGCCTGGAAGGACGGCGGCGGCTTCGGCGCCGCGCTGGAGGCGGTCGCCAGCAGCAGGATCTACGCCGAAGACGCCAATGCGGAACAGCCGGCGCCCGGCTATGGCGTGCTGAATGCGCGCCTCACCGCCGGCCAGCAATGGCAAGGCTGGCGCTTCAAGCAGTTCGCGCGATTGAATAACCTGCTGGACAAGCAGTATGTCGGCTCGTTGATCGTCGGCGACACCAACAAGCGCTTCTATGAAGCGGCGCCGGGCCGCAACTGGCTGCTGGGCGTCAGCGCCCAGTACCAGTTCTAACGGCGGGTTCTAGAAGCGATACCGTAACCCGGCCGCCACTGAACGTGGTGCGCCGGGTGCGACAAAGCGAGCCTGCTCCGCTTCGCCACCAGGCTGCAGCAGAACACCAATCGGGAACATATCCACCGCGACGGCGCCGAAGCTTTCGTAGCGGCGATTGGCCACGTTGGTCACACGTGCATACCACTCCCATTTCGGCGACGACTGGTAGCTGGCGCGCAGGCCAAGCAGCGCATGGCCGCGTATGCGCCAATCCGCTCCTTGCGGCGCGGCCTGCCCATCCTCATTGCCCTGGGTTGTCATGTCGGACATCGCCACGATGTCCGCACCCAGCGTCAGCGCCGGCGTCATGCGCCAGTCCAGTCCCAGCTTGAGGGTGTTGCGCGGCAGTCCAGCCAGGCGGGTGCCGGGCCTGACATGGACATTGCGCACGCCGGCGAACAGATCGCCTTCGGCATCGTAGGTCGCGTCCAGATAGCTGTAGTTCAGGCGCGCCGACCAGGCGCCGAAACGGCGGCTGGCGCTCAGGTCGACTCCCTGATGGCGCGTGCGGTCGAAGTTGGAGAAGTAGCCCTGCTGCGCCAGCGCGGCGCTACGGAACAGGATGTCGTCGCGATTGACGGTGCGATAGACCGACACCGCCGCCATATCGCCGCGCGCGCCTTGCCAGCGCGTACCCGCTTCGGCGGTGCGCGATACGACCTGCTTCAGGTAAGGGTCCGACTGCAGGCCAACCGGCAAGCGGCAGGGTTGCTCCGGGTCGGCGCAACCGAGTTCGATTACCGTCGGCACGCGATTGCTCTGCGACAGATTGGCAAACAGTGTCCAGCCGCCGCCCACCAGCCGAGCAATGCCGATCGCGGGATTGAGCTTGCGGTAGCTGAAGGTCTCGCGCGGCTGCCGTTCAGCATCGCGCCGCAGCTGGTTGCTGACGCGGGCGTAGTTGTAGCGTGCAGACATGGTCAGCCAGGTGTCGTTCGCCACGGTCCAGGTATCGGCGGCATACAGGCCGGCCGCGCGCGAACCGCCATCGACCGACGATCCGGCTTCGCGCTCCTCGTCCGCATCCATGACGACCGAGCGGTCGGCGGCAAAGCCTGCTTCCTGCTCATACTGCGCGAAGCCCACGCTGCTGCGGTCGAAGGTCAGGCCGGCGGCCAGTTGGTGTGCGCCGGCGCTGCGGCTGAAATGGGTGCTGAAACCCTGGCTGCCCTGCCGGGTTTCAGTCGTGTTATAGGATGCCGGATGCGTGATTTCACCCTCGGCATAGTCATCATTGATGTCGCCGTTGACGGTGCTGCGGCGGCTATTGCGCGCGTACAGCGCGGCCGTCAGTTCGGTATGCTCATCGAAGCGATGCGTCATGCTGAAGACGATCTGGCGCAGGCGGTTGCGCGTTTCGTCGGGCGAGGTATAGACGGCGCGGCGATTTTCCTCATACAAGCCGTCCGGCAGCAGCCCGTTGCCTATCAGCCGGCTGCGTGCGGCCAGCAGCGCGACGCTCCAGTCGTTCTCCCCGGCGCTGCCGGCCAGCCTGGCGTAGACATTACCCAACCGGCCGTCGGATTGGTCGCGCCATCCCCCGTCGTTGAACACCGTGCCGGCGATGAAGGCGTTCCAGTGTTCGCCACTGTCGTAGCCATAGGCCAGGTCGGTCCGGCGCTGGCCGCTGCTGGCCGCCGATACGCCGGCATTCATGCCGGGATGGCTCTTGCCGGATTTACTGGTCAGCACCAGTGCCCCGCCCAGCGTATTGAGTCCATACAGCGGGTTCGATCCCGGCGCCAGCATGACGCTGCCGATCGCCGCCTCGGGCAGCATGTCCCAGTTGACGACATCGCCGAACGGCTCGTTGACGCGCACGCCGTCGAGATACACCGAGATGCCCTGCGATGAACCCAGCACCGGCGACGCGCGAAAGCCGCGATAGGTGATGTCGTTCTGGAACGGGCTGCCGGAGATCTCGTTGACGTTCACGCCGGTGAGATTGCGCGCCATGAACTCGCCGAGATTCTGGCCTGCGGAGACGTCAACCTCGCGCGCACTGGCCGTCTGCACCTGGTACGGCAGCTGGTTGCGGTCCATGCCCAGTCCCGGCAACGGCGCGACGCCGACGATATCCACCGACAGCATGGACGTGGCCGGATAGCTGGGCGCCGCGCCTTCCGCGACGGCTGCGCCAGCCCACGCCAGCAGCATGCCTGCCGCGATAGCGCGGCGCCTCATGGTGTCTGCTCGTGCACACCGTACCTGGCGAAGATGGCTTTCAGCTCGCCGCTGGCCTTCATCTCATTGACGGCGGCCTGCAGCAGCTTCGCCATATCCTGGTCATCCTTGCGCACCGCCATACCGACCGCCCAGCCGGCGCGCGGCAGGCGCTGGAAAGCGACTTCGTTCAACGGGAAAGCGGGATCGTCGCGGAACACCGCATCGATCTCCGAGCGATTGGCCAGCACGGCATCGAGTTGGCCTGCCTTCAGTTGTTCCAGCGCCTCCGCCGCGGTATCGAAGATGCGCACCTTGTCGCGGAAGCGCCCATTGCCCTCGCCCAGCAGCACCATCGCGGCGATCGATACTTTTTCGACGCCGATGGTTTTGCCAGCCAGCGTATCGACGCCATCGTAGGCCGGCATGCTGCGCGCGCTGCGCACCAGCCGCACCGTCTCCACATGGTAAGGCGCGAAGATGGTGACCTTGCCGTTCTCGTTCATCAGTTGCGGCTCGACCGGCACATGCAGCATGACGTCGGCCGGACCGTAGCCGAGATAATGACCTTTCCACACCATGTTGCGCAGGTCGTCGCCCAGGTTTTCACCGGCGGGGAAAGGCAGCAGGCTGAGTTTGAGGCCCAGCCTGGCCGCCAGCGCCTGCGCCACATCCACATCGATGCCCGCGCTGCGATCCGAGAACGGCGCGAACTGATCATACACAGCGACCTTGAGCGAACCGGATAATCGTATCCTTTCCCAGTCGGCATGGGCGGGAGCCGCCGCGCCCATCAGAGCCAGGGCGAACGGAATCAGCGCGGCGGCGCGCAAGCGGACACTCGACATGATGGGCTCCCGGTTATTTGGCGGCGTCGCGGCGGGCTTCCAGGTAGGTCTTGATGGCCCACATGGCTTCCTGGTTGAATACGCCCTCGAACGGCGGCATGTAGACGGCGCCATTGCGCACCTTGCCATGCCGGATCGAGTTCAGGTAGTAGTTGTCGCTCTCCTTGTAGCAGGCCTTCTTCTTGTTCTCGTTCTTGACGTCGGTGCAATCGCGGTCAAGCAGGCGCAGATCCGGCGCGATGCCGCCGGTGACGGCTTCCAGTCCGTGGCAGCGAGCGCAGTTCTGGTTGTAGGCGGACGAACCGATCTTCAACGCCAGCTTGTCGCCGCGATACGGGTTCTGGTCCAGCCATTTGTCGCCGAGCGGCTTCAGGCCGGTGGTGTCCACGCCCTGCGGCACGACATTGCCGTGGGCGTAGGCATACAAGGAAGTCATGGCCGTGGCGGCAATAAAGGTCGCGGCGGCGAGAATGCGGAATGGATGATGCATGATGTCTCCTGGCTGTTTTAAGAAGTGATATACAGCCTTTGAGCAAATGCCATGCCACGCGCTCGCCGCCTTGATGCGCCATGCCGCTGCTCCAATTTGACACAGTTGTCACACCCGGGTGTTCAACGCAGGCTGACGGTCTGGCGCTTCCAGGCCGGATCCTGCCAGCGGTAGAATAAACTCAGTGAGGATGGCTTGTCTGCCGACTTTAACGTCGCCAGCGTATTCATGTCGACCAGCTCGAAGCTGCGCTTGAAGCGGCCGTCGACACGGGCCTCGCGCGCCACCAGCAGGTTCTGCGAGGCGGGCACCCAACCGGCGAATTCCGCATACCCCAGGTCCGGGTCGGCGGCGGCCGGCGGCAGCACATCAACCAGCCAGCCAGCGCCGGTTTTATGGAACAGCCACATCTCGCGCCAGCCGTCCATCGGCTGCACCGCCAGTGTCAACGCCGTCCCCTGGGCGTTAACACGCGCCGAAGCCGGCCACACCACGCCATAGCTGCAGCGGCGCGTCAGCGGATGCTGCTGATCGTGCTTGTCGTCCACCAGCGCCACGCAGGTTTCGCCTGATTGCCCGGCAGTCGCCACGATGCGCATGCCCGGCGTGGAAGCCGCCGCCGGAGGCGCGGCTTCCCACCGCCCAGCGCACACTGCCGACGCGCACGCCGGCTTCGGCAAACGCGCCGGCATCCTCCTCGCTCAGCTCAGCCGGTTCGACCAGGCCCAACTCGTCCAACGCACGCTGCGCCGCCGGCATCGCTGGTTCGCCTTTGCGCGCACGCGCGAAGGCCACCGACGACCACACCGCCGCGCGCCTCATATGCAGGCGGTTTTTCACGTGCGCCGGCAAGTCCTTCAGGTCCACCCGATCCAGCACCTCGGCGCGCCACGCGTCGAGCGCCACCCGCTCGCCAGGACGCAACGCCGGATCGACGCACTCCTGGCGCGTCAGGCCCAGTGCCGCCGCCGCGCGTTGCCGCGAATCCGACGGCATCGCCAGCACGCGACGGAACGCCTCGCCGTCGTAGCACAGCTGCATGCGCCCTTCGCGCTCGAAGCCGCGGATGCCGATGCCGTAGTTGGCCACCGCCTCCAGGTGCGCGGCAATCGTGATATCGCCCTGCTTGCTCTGTTTGGACGAGGCGCGCCGCGCCAGCCGGTCCGCCATGCCGCCCAACGCATCGAACGGTTCCGCAGTGATGGCCGCCGCCGGCGCCGCCTTCAGATACGCCGCCGCATAGCTGATGCCCAGCGATTCGGCGCCCGGCGTATCGCGCAGAAAGCGCACCACCGACAGCAGTTCCGGCGCATCGGCCGGCGACAGCGACACCTTGCGCACCTGTGAGGCGCGGATATAGCCGGCGCGCTCGCGGCGGTGATCATAAACCTGCAGGAAGTCCTGCTTCTCGCCGCGAATCTCCAGGCTGTCGCCCTGCCACAGGACTGCCTGCTGCTGCGCCGACTCCTTGGGTGCGGCACGCAGCGCGGCCTGGTCCTGTGTGACGATCGCCAGCACGGCGACGGCGGCAATGAGCGACATGATTAATGCCCTTCCTTCTGGCCCAGCAACGAGGCGCCGATAAAGCCGCCGGTGGATGGCGGCGCGATAATGACCGATACCTTGTCCGACAGTTTATCGGCCATGGTTTTCTGGATCAGCAGCGGATTGCGGGTAATCAGGTCACCCTCGCGCTCCATCTGCGCCGCCGCCACCTTGCCGATGGTCTCCTGGCGATAGGCCTCTGCATCCGCCAGCTTGCGGCGCGAGTCCGCCTCGCCGCTGGCCTCGATCACGCGCGCCTGCGCGTTGCCCTCCGAAGTTTTGATGCGCGCCGCTTTCTCCGCTTCGGCCTCCAGCTTGCGCTGCTCGATCTGCTTCTGCTTGAACGGCAGCACATGCGCCATCGCCTGTTCCTGCGCCTTGGCGGCGATGATCTGCTCATTGCCCGCCGCCTCGGCGGCCTTCTCGCGACGGATCTTGTCGGCATCGGCTTCCAGCGCGGTCTGCTTTACCTGCTTCTCCTTCAATTCCAGCGTGTAGCGCATCTTCTCCGTTTCCAGTTCTTCCGCCAGCAGCTTCTCCATGCCGGCGCGGTACTCCTCCGGCAGCGTGATCTTGCCGATGGTGATGCCGCGCAGCGTGATGCCGTCCGCTGCCAGCTTGGGCTTCAGTTCCGCCTCGATGGCCTGCTGGATCTCGGCGCGCTTGGATGAAAAGATCTCGCGCACCGTGTAGCGAGTGAAGACCTTGTAGATCACACCCTGCACCGCCGGCTCGACGATGGCGCCATTGATATCCGGCGGCAGCGATTGCGCGATGACGGCGATGCGGCCGGCGTCGAGCGCGTAGCGTACCGACAGGTCCACGCCCAGCGCCAATCCTTCTATCGACTGGAACGGCGCCTTGTCGGCGCGGCCGGGACGATACACCTGGTCCAGCAGCGGCACCTGGCGCAGGGCGTGCACGCCGGGCAGCATGAGCACCGCACCGTCGCGCACGGTGGTGGTGGCGCCGGTCAGCTGGTTGATGCGGATGCCCAGGTTGCCGGGTTCCAGCTTGGCCAGCGGCGGATGGGTCACCAGTCCATAACCCACAGCGCCGGCCGCGCAAACGGCCACCAGCAGCGCGCCGTTGCGGCGGAATCCGCTGGCGGCCGCACCGCCGGCGCCACCCAGGGTATTCCGTACCGACTGCACTATCCGTTTGATCCGCTGGTTCATCGCATTCACCTTTTCATCGTGGTTGAGTTCAGGGCCTATCCCTGAGACGCATGGTGCGCCGGATGATGCGGAAGTATCAACGCTGCCGCCGTCCCGGTATCTTCCGCCGCCGTGAAGAAATCCTCACAGCCGGTTTGTGACTTTTTTCGCAAAAGCGTGGATACTCGTTCCATTCACAGAAAGTGGAGTACAGCATGGCCAAAGTCGCCGTCATCGAGGACGATCTGCCGACCAGCAATCAGCTGCGGGCCTGGATCGAATCGGCGCGACCCGGCATCACGGTCGACCAATGGTTCAGCCGCGACGAGGCGGAAGCGGCGATCGCGCGCGAGCGCTATGATCTGGTGGTGCTCGATATCGAACTGGGGCGCGAACGCCATGCGGGCGTGGCCATCATCAACGCCATCAACAAACGGCATGCGACGCCGGTGCTGGTGGTGTCGGCCATGCCGGCCACCATCTACCGCAGCATCATGAAGGCGCTGGACGCGTGGGACTATCTCCAAAAAGCCACCTTCGAGGAAGCCGATTTCATCGAAACCTTCCTGGAGATCCTGCGTTCGGTGAAGGACAAGCCGGAGCCCGCACCGGCCGCCGCCAGCAATGAACTGAGCATGGACCCGCTGCGCCAACGCACGCCGACCTGGCGCGGCCAGCGCATCAACCTGCCGCTGACGGCGCAGCGCATCCTGGCGGCGCTGGTTGCACGGCGCGGCCAGGTCGTGTCCTACGACGAACTGTTCGAGGTGGTGAAGAGCGGCCGCAATCGCGACAACATCCGCAAGCACGTCAGCACCATCCGCGACGCCTTCCGTGAAATCGATCCGGACTTCGCCTGCATCGAAAACATTCCCATGCGCGGCTTCCGCTGGGCCGACAGCGAAAGCCGCCGACCGTGAACTGGCGCCGGCTCAGCCTCATACCCTATCGCCTGCGGCTGCTGCTGCGCGCGGCCTTCGTGTTCCTGATGGCGGCGACGGTCGGCCTGGCGCTGTCGGTGGTGCAGCAGGAAAAGCAGCTCAGCTACAAGAACTATCAAAGCAGCTTCCAGAAGACCCGCGTGCAGGTGGCGGCGACGCTGCGCCATCCCACCGGCCAGCTGGCGCTGCTCAATCCACAGCCCGCCGGCAAAGGCGGCGCGCTGCATCCGCTGCTGCTGCCGTTTGCCGCGCTGGACTTCGACGACCTGCAGAAAGTGCAGCAGGCGGTGGCGATGTCCGGCTGCCTGGCGCAGTACAACAACAACGGTTCGCTCTGCGTCGGCATCGGCAACAATCCCTGGGCCGGCGGCTTTATCTATGTCGCGGGCACCTTCGACAGCGCGCAGCTGGTGCCGCATGTGCGTGGCGACCAGGTGGTGGATCAGGCACATCGTGTCCGCGTCAAGGTCGCGCTGCGCGGCCAGACTTACGAATGGATCGCGCCGTTCGAGGAAAGCACCGAGCCGCAAACGCCGGGAGGCCGATTCGGCGGCATGCGCGGCCGCCTGACCGGCTTTACGGCAGCGGATGTGGCGCGCGCCAAGGCGCCGGTGGTCAAGGACTTCCGTGGCTGGATCTGGCAAAACCCACGTTGCACCGACCAAGCCGCCGCCGATGACGACAGCACTTGCACGCGCAGCGCCTTCTTCTCGCTGCGACTGCCGGTCGGCGTGCTGCAGGATGCGCTGTTTGAAAAGCGCCGCCCGGTATGGCCGCCTGAAGACCTGGACCGCATCGACGTCGGCATCGCGGTACTGCCGCCGGGTGACGGCGCTCCGCTACTCGACAGCAGCTCCGGCCCGAGCGCGCCGGCGTTCTCGCTGGCTGACCTGAAGCCCATGCTGCTGCCGGGTGAGAGCCTGCAGATCCGCCGCCTGGCGGACAATGCGGCGCCGCTGCCGCTGCTGGTCGGCCCGGTCGATCCGGAGGACCAGTCCTGGCATTTCGTGACGACGCTGATCCGCCACCTGCCGGTCGACGCCTACGACGTGCCGCTTGAGGCGAAGGAGATCATCAACACACCAGCCGGCAGCTATGAAGTGCTGCTCAAGGGCGACGTTCGCAGCGTCAGCAAAAGCCTGAGCGTGGTGGCGAGCCGGCTGGTGTGGTTCGTCGGCGCGATGCTGGCGGCGCTGATGCTGGCGTGGCTGGTGATCGAGATCGGCATCATCCGCCGCATCAAGGTGTTGATCAAGCGCGCCGACGATGTGGGCGAGCGTGTGAAGGCGGCACGCGGTTTTTCGGAAACCGACCTGGCCGACCTGCGCGGCGAAGATGAACTGGGGGTGCTGGCCACCGGCCTGCACGATCTGCTGCGGCGCGTACGCGAGGACGTCGAGCGCGAAAACATCCGCGCCGAGCAGGAGCGCGATATGTGGCATGCGGTCGGTCACGAGATCATGTCGCCGCTGCAGTCGCTGATGGTTTTGCATGGCAGGCCTGACGATCAAAGCCACCGCTACATCAACCGCATGCAGCAGGCGATCCGCGTGCTGTACGGGCGCGCATCGCCGAGCGAGGCGTTCCAGTCATCGGAGCTGCAGGTGACGGAGATCGACCTGACCGCCTTCCTGCAAAACGTTGCGGCCAATGCCTCGCACGTGGGAATAGACGACGTGGTCTTCCATGGCGCGGCCGGGCCGCTGGCCGCGCGCGCGGATGAGTATTCGCTGGAGGATGTGGTGACCCATGTACTGCGCAACGCCGAACGCTATCGCCTGCCGGGTAGTCCGATCAGCATCACGCTCGAAGGCAGCGACACCGGCGCGACGATCGCGATCCGCAACCAGGGACCGCAGGTTGCGCCCGACATGATCGGCAAGATCTTCGAATATGGCGTATCCGACCAGCCGGAATCCGGTGCCGAGGGCAATCGCGGCCAGGGCCTGTTTGTCGCCAAGACTTATATGGCCAAGATGGGCGGCACCATCGTCGCGCAGAACCAGGCCGACGGCGTCAGCTTCATCCTCAGCCTGCAGCGTGGGAGTTAAAGCGATAGACGCAAAAAAGCCCCGACCGGATCACCGGAAGGGGCTTCTTTATATAACTAGCTTGACGATAACCTACTTTCACACTGGTTGCAGCACTATCATCGGCGCAGAGTTGTTTCACGGTCCTGTTCGGGATGGGAAGGGGTGGGACCAACTTGCTATGGTCATCAAGCTTTGACTTGTAAGAGCGGCGCGTGGCGCCATCTCGGAATCTGGGAGAAGCAAGTAAATGGGTAATGAAGTTGTATCAACGAACGTTCCAACATACTTCTCATTCTCTATACCCTGCTAAGGTTATAGGGACAAGCCGTACGGGCAATTAGTATCAGTTAGCTTAATGCATTACTGCACTTCCACACCTGACCTATCAACGTCCTGGTCTCGAACGACCCTTCAAAGAGCTCAAGGCTCTGGGAAATCTCATCTCAAGGCAAGTTTCCCGCTTAGATGCTTTCAGCGGTTATCTCTTCCAGACTTAGCTACCCGGCAATGCCACTGGCGTGACAACCGGTACACCAGAGGTCTGTCCACTCCGGTCCTCTCGTACTAGGAGCAGCCCCCTTCAAATTTCCAACGCCCACGGCAGATAGGGACCAAACTGTCTCACGACGTTTTAAACCCAGCTCACGTACCACTTTAAATGGCGAACAGCCATACCCTTGGGACCGGCTACAGCCCCAGGATGTGATGAGCCGACATCGAGGTGCCAAACTCCCCCGTCGATATGAACTCTTGGGAGGAATCAGCCTGTTATCCCCAGAGTACCTTTTATCCGTTGAGCGATGGCCCTTCCATACAGAACCACCGGATCACTATGTCCTACTTTCGTACCTGCTCGACTTGTCAGTCTCGCAGTTAAGCACGCTTATGCCATTGCACTATTAGCACGATGTCCGACCGTACCTAGCGTACCTTCGAACTCCTCCGTTACACTTTAGGAGGAGACCGCCCCAGTCAAACTGCCTACCATGCACTGTCCCCGACCCGGATAACGGGCCAAGGTTAGAACCTCAAATGAACCAGGGTGGTATTTCAAGGTTGGCTCCACGAGAACTGGCGTCCCCGCTTCAAAGCCTCCCACCTATCCTACACAGATTGATTCAAAGTCCAATGCAAAGCTACAGTAAAGGTTCATGGGGTCTTTCCGTCTAGCCGCGGGTAGATTGCATCATCACAAACACTTCAACTTCGCTGAGTCTCGGGAGGAGACAGTGTGGCCATCGTTACGCCATTCGTGCAGGTCGGAACTTACCCGACAAGGAATTTCGCTACCTTAGGACCGTTATAGTTACGGCCGCCGTTTACTGGGACTTCAATCAAGAGCTTGCACCCCATCATTTAATCTTCCAGCACCGGGCAGGCGTCACACCCTATACGTCCACTTTCGTGTTTGCAGAGTGCTGTGTTTTTATTAAACAGTCGCAGCCACCAGTTTATTGCAACCCGTTCACCCTTCTGGCGCAAGCCAGTCAAGCTACAAGGGCGTACCTTTTCCCGAAGTTACGGTACCAATTTGCCGAGTTCCTTCTCCCGAGTTCTCTCAAGCGCCTTAGAATACTCATCTCGCCCACCTGTGTCGGTTTGCGGTACGGTCTCGTATGACTGAAGCTTAGAGGCTTTTCTTGGAACCACTTCCGATTGCTTCAGCACCTAAGTGCCTCGTCCCAGTCCCTTGAATTCCGCGCCCGGATTTGCCTAAGCGCCTTCTATGAACCAGAAACTGCCTATTCCAACAGGCAGACAACCTTCCGCGATCCGTCCCCCCATCGCATCATACGACGGTGCAGGAATATTAACCTGCTTCCCATCAGCTACGCATCTCTGCCTCGCCTTAGGGGCCGACTCACCCTGCTCCGATGAACGTTGAACAGGAAACCTTGGGCTTACGGCGTGGGGGCTTTTCACCCCCATTATCGCTACTCATGTCAGCATTCGCACTTCTGATACCTCCAGCATCCTTTACAAGACACCTTCGCAGGCTTACAGAACGCTCTCCTACCATATGCTTACGCATATCCGCAGCTTCGGTGACTGGCTTAGCCCCGTTACATCTTCCGCGCAGGACGACTCGATCAGTGAGCTATTACGCTTTCTTTAAATGATGGCTGCTTCTAAGCCAACATCCTGACTGTTTTAGCCTTCCCACTTCGTTTTCCACTTAGCCAATCTTTGGGACCTTAGCTGGCGGTCTGGGTTGTTTCCCTCTTGACGCCGGACGTTAGCACCCGACGTCTGTCTCCCAAGCTCGCACTCATCGGTATTCGGAGTTTGCAATGGTTTGGTAAGTCGCGATGACCCCCTAGCCATAACAGTGCTCTACCCCCGATGGTGATACTTGAGGCACTACCTAAATAGTTTTCGGAGAGAACCAGCTATTTCCAAGTTTGTTTAGCCTTTCACCCCTACCCACAGCTCATCCCCTAATTTTTCAACATTAGTGGGTTCGGACCTCCAGTGCGTGTTACCGCACCTTCATCCTGGCCATGAGTAGATCACTTGGTTTCGGGTCTACACCCAGCGACTATCGCCCTGTTCGGACTCGATTTCTCTACGGCTTCCCTATATGGTTAACCTTGCCACTGAATGTAAGTCGCTGACCCATTATACAAAAGGTACGCAGTCACGGAACAAGTCCGCTCCTACTGTTTGTATGCACACGGTTTCAGGATCTATTTCACTCCCCTCCCGGGGTTCTTTTCGCCTTTCCCTCACGGTACTGGTTCACTATCGGTCGATTACGAGTATTTAGCCTTGGAGGATGGTCCCCCCATATTCAGACAGGATTTCTCGTGTCCCGCCCTACTTGTCGTACGCTTAGTTCCACACATCGCATTTCACATACGGGACTATCACCCGCTATGGTTCCTATTTCCAGAGGATTCTGTTATGCGTCATGCTAAAACGTACAGGCTCTTCCCATTTCGCTCGCCACTACTTTGGGAATCTCGGTTGATTTATTTTCCTGCAGCTACTTAGATGTTTCAGTTCGCCGCGTTCGCTTTGCATGCCTATGTATTCAGCATGCAATGACCTAAAAGGCCGGGTTTCCCCATTCGGAAATCTGCGGATCAAAGCTTGTTTGCTAGCTCCCCGCAGCTTATCGCAAGCTACTACGTCCTTCATCGCCTGTAATCGCCAAGGCATCCACCATGTGCACTTATTCACTTGTCCCTATAACGTTAGCCCCTGCGACTAAACAAGGAGCGTTTATAGGAATAAGAAGTACTACGTTGTTGCGTTTGTTGATACATACAATCATTACCCATCGCACCACCTGTCGGTGTTGCGATCAATAAAAATTTACTTACTTCTTCCAGATTGTTAAAGAACGAGAACTGCTCTTACCTAAACCTGATCGGCTTACGTAAAAGCATTTGGTGGAGGATGACGGGATCGAACCGACGACCCCCTGCTTGCAAAGCAGGTGCTCTCCCAGCTGAGCTAATCCCCCAATGGGTACCACTGGTAGGGCTGGTTGGACTCGAACCAACGACCCCCGCGTTATCAACACGGTGCTCTAACCAGCTGAGCTACAGCCCCAATATTGCTGTTCTCTTCTATATTGACAGTCGATAAGTGTGAACGCTTGATGAGCTGGTCATTGCTGACCGTGCCACTCTAGAAAGGAGGTGATCCAGCCGCACCTTCCGATACGGCTACCTTGTTACGACTTCACCCCAGTCACGAATCCTACCGTGGTAAGCGCCCTCCTTGCGGTTAAGCTACCTACTTCTGGTAAAACCCGCTCCCATGGTGTGACGGGCGGTGTGTACAAGACCCGGGAACGTATTCACCGCGACATGCTGATCCGCGATTACTAGCGATTCCAACTTCATGCAGTCGAGTTGCAGACTACAATCCGGACTACGATACACTTTCTGGGATTAGCTCCCCCTCGCGGGTTGGCGGCCCTCTGTATGTACCATTGTATGACGTGTGAAGCCCTACCCATAAGGGCCATGAGGACTTGACGTCATCCCCACCTTCCTCCGGTTTGTCACCGGCAGTCTCATTAGAGTGCCCTTTCGTAGCAACTAATGACAAGGGTTGCGCTCGTTGCGGGACTTAACCCAACATCTCACGACACGAGCTGACGACAGCCATGCAGCACCTGTGTAATGGTTCCCTTTCGGGCACTCCTCAATCTCTCAAGGATTCCATCCATGTCAAGGGTAGGTAAGGTTTTTCGCGTTGCATCGAATTAATCCACATCATCCACCGCTTGTGCGGGTCCCCGTCAATTCCTTTGAGTTTTAATCTTGCGACCGTACTCCCCAGGCGGTCTACTTCACGCGTTAGCTGCGTTACCAAGTCAATTAAGACCCGACAACTAGTAGACATCGTTTAGGGCGTGGACTACCAGGGTATCTAATCCTGTTTGCTCCCCACGCTTTCGTGCATGAGCGTCAGTTTTGACCCAGGGGGCTGCCTTCGCCATCGGTGTTCCTCCACATATCTACGCATTTCACTGCTACACGTGGAATTCTACCCCCCTCTGCCAAACTCTAGCCTTGCAGTCTCCATCGCCATTCCCAGGTTGAGCCCGGGGATTTCACGACAGACTTACAAAACCGCCTGCGCACGCTTTACGCCCAGTAATTCCGATTAACGCTTGCACCCTACGTATTACCGCGGCTGCTGGCACGTAGTTAGCCGGTGCTTATTCTTCAGGTACCGTCATTAGCAGGGGATATTAGCCCCCACCGTTTCTTCCCTGACAAAAGAGCTTTACAACCCGAAGGCCTTCTTCACTCACGCGGCATTGCTGGATCAGGCTTGCGCCCATTGTCCAAAATTCCCCACTGCTGCCTCCCGTAGGAGTCTGGACCGTGTCTCAGTTCCAGTGTGGCTGGTCGTCCTCTCAGACCAGCTACTGATCGATGCCTTGGTGGGCCTTTACCCCACCAACTAGCTAATCAGATATCGGCCGCTCCAGGAGCACAAGGCCCGAAGGTCCCCTGCTTTCATCCTTAGATCGTATGCGGTATTAGCGTAACTTTCGCTACGTTATCCCCCACTCCAGGGTACGTTCCGATATATTACTCACCCGTTCGCCACTCGCCGCCAGGTTGCCCCGCGCTGCCGTTCGACTTGCATGTGTAAGGCATGCCGCCAGCGTTCAATCTGAGCCAGGATCAAACTCTTCAGTTTAATCTCTGTTTATTTGCCACTTTCATGGCACCGTCTTTCGACGGGTCGCTCACTCAAAATACTGACAGGCCACTACTTGCGTAGCGCCTATTTCATTACTTCTTGTGAACATTTGATATTTTAAGTATCGCGGAACCGAAGCTCCGCGTGCACTCTCATCAAACGTCCACACTTATCGACTGTTAATTTTTAAAGAACTCAATTCGGTGTTGCTTGCTGAAGAAGCGTTGTGTTCATCAGCGAAGAGGCAAGATTATGAGGCGTTTCGCACATCTCGTCAAGCTCTTCTTTTTCCTCGCTCACTTCGCATTTGCATGCTCCGTTTTGCGGGGAGGCGAACTATAGCAAAGCGCTCTTCGGCTTGGCAAGGACTTTCTTCACGCCGTCCGCAAATACTGCAATGAGCAATGCGCCTGCACCTATGCCGATCAGCAAACGATGGTCGCCGCCGCTTTGCGCGAACAGGTAAGAATAGCCATATCCCGCCACCGCCTGGAACAAGGCAAACACCGTGGTGGCCTTGCTCCATACGGCGTTCTGCGCATGCGTATCACCCGGCAGTATCTGATGCACGCGCCCCAGAGTGATCGGCACTATGCCCGGCGGAAAGGTGCCGATGAGCAGCGTGGCCACCATCAACACCAGGTGATTCGTCGAGATGATCATCACGCCGGCCACGGCCACTTGCAGCCATAGCGCCAGATGACTGGTCAGCGCGGGACCGATGCGATCGGACAGCGGACCATAAATCATCGGCCCGGCAATCGCGCCTATGCCATAGACGATCCAGAACAGTGCTGCCGTATGCGTCCCCCACCCCAGGCCGCGCGCCACATAGTCGACCAGGAACACCATCATCGGCACCACGCCAAACGCCATCAGCGCGTATTGCGTGTACAGCAGGTTCAGATCGAAGCGCACGCTCGCGGACGGTGCCGCCTGCCTCCCCGGCGGCACTTGTGCATGCACTGCGTGCGGCCAGCACCCCCAGCTCGCGATACTCAGCACCAGCGACAATGCGCCCAGTCCCATCCACGTCTCGCGCAGGCCGACGCCCAGCAGCAGCGGCACCACCGTGCCCGACGCGGCGATTCCCAATCCCAGTCCGAGGAAAATCGCGCCGCTGGCCAGTCCCTTGCGATGCGCGGGAATGTGCGGCAGCACGGTCGAGGCTGCCAGCACCATGATGATGCCGCCCGCCACGCCGGACAGCAGCCGCCATCCGAAGAACCAGCTCACCGATAGCGGGAAGGCGCAGGCGAAGAACGCCGCCGAGGCCAGCAGCATCATGAAGCGCAGCGTGATGCGCGCACTCAGGCGCCTGGCCATCGGCCGGCCCAGCAAGGCGCCGATCAGATAGCCCACCAGGTTGGCGGCTCCCAGGTAGATCACATCCTTGGCGGCGAACCAGTGCGCCTCGATCAGCGGCGGTATCAACGGCGTATAGGCGAAGCGCGCCAGGCCGATCCCCACCAGGCTGGCGCATAGGCCGGCAAAAATGGCGCGCGCAGTGGCGCCCTTGTCTTCTGCGATATTCATCAGTCATCCCTTAAGCGAGTGCTCATCATGTTTGACAGCATAGTCAAACTTGACACCAGTGTCAAGAATGCTGATAATCACTCCCATGGCAGGCATAAAACAATTCAATGAGGAAGAAGCGCTGGAACGGGCGATGCACGTGTTCTGGCGGCGTGGCTATGCCGCGACCTCGATGCAGGATCTGGCGCAGGCCACCGGCGTGCTGCGCGGCTCGCTGTACAACGCCTATGGCGACAAGCAATCGATATTCCTGCTGGCGTTTGCGCGCTACAAGCGACACTACCTGGCGGCGGTGCGCGAGCAGATGCGGGCGGCCGATCCCGCCGACGCGCTGCGTGACTACTTCCACTATGTGATCGCCTCGATGTCGGAGCCGGTGCCGCAGCTGGACGACACGCCGTCCTCCCCCACGCGCGGCTGCCTGACGACCAAGATCGCCACCGACGAGACCGCGATGAATGAGGCGCTGCGCAATGCGCTGCGCGGCATGCTGGAAGGATTGGCTGAAGTGTTGGAAGAGCGCTTGTCGGCGCCCGATGCGCTGGCGCGCCTGATCTTGTCGCCAAAGGCGGCCGCCCGCCTGGTGGTCACGTTCACGCGAGGCAATGTGGTGATGGAGCGCATTTATCATGCGCCGGAAGAACTGAAGGCGACGGCGGACGACCTGGTAAAAGTCCTGTTCTCCCCGAAGTAAGAATCAGGCGTTGTTGATCACGACGTCCACGCGCTTGTGGACGTCTTCCGCAAACGCCAGGAACTCACGCATCTCCTCCGGCTGCGACACGTCCAGCGCATACCATTCCGCCGAGCCGCCCGCCTTGCGGATTTCCGCCACCAGCGCATGCAGCTTGCTGGAGCGGCGCGCGCCCAGTACCACGTGATGCCCCTCGCCCGCCAGCTGACGGGCAGTGGCAGGACCGCTGCCGCGGCTGGCGCCGGCAATCAGGATCACCTTTCGATTTGTTTGTGCAATAGCTGTCATGATGCGGTCCTTTCAATGGCAATAACACCAGACTGCATCTTACGAATTAATCCGCATGCTGCGAATGCACATGACTATGCACTTATTGCCTAATCCTATAGATCGTCCACACAACGGTAGCGATAGGCGCGCGAATCATGGATCATTCCTATTCATCAAAGCATAGGAAGGAATAAGCGTGGAACGCATGATCGCCCTGCACCACCAGTTGGCGCCAAACGAAGGCTATACGATGACGGCGCTGGACGACGTGCGCCTGACCCGCTCGAACTGCAGCTCGACCAAGACGCCGTCGATGTCCGATCCCTGCATCGCCATCGTGCTGCAAGGCCGCAAGCGCGCCTACTTCGGCAACGACGTGCTGCAGTTCGACGCCGACCACTACCTGGTGGTCGCCGTGCCCATGCCCTTCACCAGCACCACCGACGCGTCGGAAGAAGAACCGTTGCTGGGATTGAGCATCCGCGTCGACCGCACCACATTGGCCGACCTGATGTTCGCCATCGACCAGACCGATAACGAAGTGCCCGCGATGCCGAAGGGCATGATGATCACCCGCATGGACGATCGCCTGCGCGAGACGGTGCTGCGCCTGCTTGAAGCGCTCAGCTCGCCGTTGGAGGCGCGCGTGCTGGGGCCGGGCATCGTGCGCGAAATCTGCTACCGCGCGCTGATGGGCGAGCAAGGCGCGGCGATGCGCGCCGCGCTCACCAGCCAGGGGCAGTTCGGCCGCATCGCCAAGGCGTTGCGCCGCATCCATGCCGACTACGCGGCCGACATCGACGTCGGCATGCTGGCGGCGGAAGCGGCGATGAGCGTGCCGGCCTTCCACGTGCACTTCAAGTCGGTGACGCATTGCTCGCCGATTCAATACCTGAAGTCGGCCCGGCTGCACCAGGCCCGCCTGCTGATGGCGCGCAACGACATGACGGCACAGTCGGCATCGGCCCAGGTCGGGTATGAAAGTCCGTCGCAATTCAGCCGCGAGTTCAAACGCTATTTCGGCCGCAGCCCGGGCGAGGAAGCGACCGCCATGCGGCGCCTGCTGGGCGTGCAAGCTGTAGAAACATCAAAATTGCTTTAAAGATAATTAAGCGTTAGTATGGGCACCGACGGCATTGCAAATTCATCAAGTGCCGTGCACCCAATGACCGATCTATTATCAGGAGCAATATGCGACATACCCTCACCGCACTGGCCTTGCTGGCCGCTTCCGCCGCGTCGTTCGCCGCGCCAGCGTTTGAACCCGGCGTGTATTTGGCGGCCAATGCCGGCCGCGCCAGCGTCTCGTCGAAATACGTCGACAACAGCAACGACATCACGCTCGGCGCCGCCGTCGGCTACCAGTACACAGCCAACCTGGGCTTCGAAGTGTATAACCGGAGCCTGAGTCTCTCCCCCTTCCGCGGCCTGTTCTCGGAAGCGGGCTACTATCCGGACAACCATTTCGGCATCTCGCTGATGGGCACGGCGCCGCTGAACGAGCGCTTCAGCCTGTTCGGCCGCGCCGGCGTCGGCCGCACGGAGATGAAGGGCAACCGCACCACGCTGGCAGACAAGACAGAGACAGATCCCATGGTTGGCGTGGGCGTCGGCTACGCCTTCAACCGCCACTGGTCGCTCAACCTGGAAGGCTCCTACCTGACCAAGAGCGAGGTGCGCCTGATCTCCTTCGGCGCCCGCTTCCAGTTCTGATTTACCGCAGCTGCCGCGCCACGCCCGGATACAGCCGCGCCAGCGTGGCTGATGCAATCTGCTTGATCAGCGCCTGGGCCTTGCCCACCGCATCATCCTCGCGGCGCACATCTTTCCACAGCAAGGCCAGCGCAGCGTCATGCTGCGCGACCACGTGCTCGACTTCGCTTTGCCAGAATGCCGGCGCCTCGCTGTCGATAAAATGTCCCCGGCCACGGCCAAAGTGCGCCACCGCCAGGTAGCGCAGGATCCCGGCCACCACCAGCGAGCGCATGAAGGCGTCGGTGAATTGCATGGTCGCCTGGTTGCGGTCGGTGGTTGAATTAAAACCCCAGGCCGCGCCGGCAAAGGTCAACGCGCCGACCACGCCCCCCAGCAAGGCACCGCCGCCCAGCGTCAAACCGCCGGACAACAGGTCCGCGGACAAGCCCGTGGCCGCACCGGAAATCATCGCGCCCAGCAGTCCCGCCTGCGCCTTGTCGATCGGCGCGCGCAACGCGAAATGATCGCGCACCCGCGCGTTGATTGTCGCGGCATCGGCAGGGTCGAGCTTGTGCAGTATCAGCAGTTCGCGCGTCATCTCGACGGTCGCCTGGTTCAAGCGCGCGACCAGGCTGGCCATGGTCTTGTCCTGGCGCTGCTGTGCTTCGTTCTTGCCGATGCCAACCACTTTCAACGCCGACTTGAGCATGCTGCTGGACTCGGCCTCGACGACTTCGCTGTCGCGCGCGGCCAACTGCAGCTGCCTGGCCAGCAGCTGCATGGCCTGGTCGTAGCGCGCTGCGTTGCTGGCCTCCCACTCGGAGAACAGGCGCGCATAGCCGGGCTGCTGCTGTGCATTGAGCAGCTTGCCGAGCGCTTCATAGAACACGCGCTCGTGTATCCAGCAGCGGGCGAACGCATCCAGCGCAAGCACTTCACGCACCACCGGATACTGGCGCAGATGATCGCGCCAGCGCGCCTGCTCCGCCTGCTCCTCCGCCAACGGGCGTGGCGGCCCGGTCTGGTTAAGCAAGACCACCACCGGCTTGCCCAGCCATTCGAGGATCTTCATTTCGGCCCGCACGTAGCCGGCGTCCTGTGGATCTTCGGATGAGTTGACCAGGTAGAGCACGATATCGGCCGCATCCCTGGCAGAGCGCAAGGCTTGCTGGCTCAGCCAGAACGGCCGGTCGCGATAGCGGTCCAGCACTTCGCGCAGGAACCAGCCGATCGGATTGCCCGATTGTCCGAGCCGCTTCAGCAGGCGCACCGAATCGCCGAAGCCCGGCGTATCCCACAGGCGCAGTTCATCGCCCTGCGGCGTCGCCAGCAAGGTGTGCGATTCCGAGGCGATCGTCACGTGTGCGGCATCGCGTACTTCGCCGACATCGACGCCGATCAGCGTGCGTGCCAGCGTGGTCTTGCCGTTGTTGGTGTGCGAGATCAGTGCCAGTTGTACCGTCGTACTCATGCGGCGTCCGATACAGCAAGGCCGCCATCGAGCGGATGCAACGCCGGCTCGCGCAGATTGACCACCGTGGCCGTGGTCCGGTGATGACTGCAGAACTGCTGCCACAGCGCGGTGCGTTCGGCCAGGCGTTCTTGCCCCATGCGTTCCAGGTAGCCGGATTCATCCAGCAGTACCGCGACGCCACGCGGAGAATTCTTCACCAGGTAATCGAGGAAGGCGCCGTGGTTTTCCTGCTCCGGCGTGGCGGTCAGGTTGAACAGCGCCGCCGTGATGCTCACGTCCGCATCGTCGCGCAGGCCGCCTTGCGGCTCTTCGCCATACGAAGCCGATGGCCGCAGCATTACACGGCCCTGCTCGCCGAACAGGGCGATGGCGATCTGGCCCAGGCCGCGATGACGTTCTTCGTCGACGGTGAAGCTGTAAGGCAGCACGCGCAGCATGCCGCCCTTGGCCATGCCCATGAAGTCGTTCAGCTTGCGGTAATACGGTTGATCGAGATCGAGCGGAAAGCGGCGTGCCAGCAGCATCGCGCGCCATTGCCCCAGCGCCGCCAACAGCAAGCGCGGCACCACCACCAGCAGCAAGATCGTGGCGGCATACAGATGTACCCAGCGCGCGCCGCCTGCCGCCGCCGTGGTTTGCGGAAAGCGCAGCGCTTCAATCTCCGCCAGCGAAAACCCCTGCAAGTGAAACAGCGCGACGGCCGGCGCGAACAGGAAGGACAACAGGCTGTGCACCTGGCCGGCATCGAGGAAGGTGCTTTCCCAGCCTGCCGCGTATTGCGACAGCAGCCCGCGCGCGTACAGCGAGATCAGGGCGCCAATGGCGAACATGGCGGCGCTCAAGTGGATGGTGCGGCTTAGCCTGGCCGAGGTCAGCCTGGCACTCAGCTGCGACCATTCGCGCATGAAGTCCAGCAAAGCGGCCGACAACACTTGCGGCATCTTGCGCGGTACATTCAAGCGGCGCTGCGCGCGTGGGCGCGATGGCACAAACAGCCAGGCCAGCAAACCCAGATAGACCAGCAGGTTCCAGAAGATGATCAACAGCAAAGGCGCCGACAGCAGGTCGACCCGATGCGGATCGGTGATGCGGTCCAGGCCGGCACCAAGCAGCAAGGCGATAACCGGCAAGGCCAGCGAAAAGGCTGTGAGGGGATTGCGCCGCTTGATGAAGTTGGCAAACGCCGGCGTACGTTCAGCCAGGCGTCTGAGGATTTGTTCGGAACGCTGCTGCAGGAAATCGTCGCCGGTGACTTCGGCTTTGCGGTCCGCGGCGCGCCACTGTGCCAGCTCGCGTGCGCTGCGGCTGGCATACATGCGATCGTCGTCGCTGAGGATTTCTTTTTTCTGGTCGGCGGTCTCGATGGCACGGACCAATACGACGTCTCTCGCAGTATGTTCATTCATTTGCAAGAGTATATCCTTGAACGCAAAAAACCCCCACCGGCACTGAGCGCGATCTTGAGCGCGTTCAGGCTGGTGGGGGTTTTTCTATATAACTAGCTTGACGATAACCTACTTTCACACTGGTTGCAGCACTATCATCGGCGCAGAGTTGTTTCACGGTCCTGTTCGGGATGGGAAGGGGTGGGACCAACTTGCTATGGTCATCAAGCTTTGACTTGTAAGAGCGGCGCGTGGCGCCATCTCGGAATCTGGAGAAGCAAGTAAATGGGTAATGAAGTTGTATCAACGAACGTTCCAACGTACTTCTCATTCTCTATACCCTGCTAAGGTTATAGGGACAAGCCGTACGGGCAATTAGTATCAGTTAGCTTAATGCATTACTGCACTTCCACACCTGACCTATCAACGTCCTGGTCTCGAACGACCCTTCAAAGAGCTCAAGGCTCTGGGAAATCTCATCTCAAGGCAAGTTTCCCGCTTAGATGCTTTCAGCGGTTATCTCTTCCAGACTTAGCTACCCGGCAATGCCACTGGCGTGACAACCGGTACACCAGAGGTCTGTCCACTCCGGTCCTCTCGTACTAGGAGCAGCCCCCTTCAAATTTCCAACGCCCACGGCAGATAGGGACCAAACTGTCTCACGACGTTTTAAACCCAGCTCACGTACCACTTTAAATGGCGAACAGCCATACCCTTGGGACCGGCTACAGCCCCAGGATGTGATGAGCCGACATCGAGGTGCCAAACTCCCCCGTCGATATGAACTCTTGGGAGGAATCAGCCTGTTATCCCCAGAGTACCTTTTATCCGTTGAGCGATGGCCCTTCCATACAGAACCACCGGATCACTATGTCCTACTTTCGTACCTGCTCGACTTGTCAGTCTCGCAGTTAAGCACGCTTATGCCATTGCACTATTAGCACGATGTCCGACCGTACCTAGCGTACCTTCGAACTCCTCCGTTACACTTTAGGAGGAGACCGCCCCAGTCAAACTGCCTACCATGCACTGTCCCCGACCCGGATAACGGGCCAAGGTTAGAACCTCAAATGAACCAGGGTGGTATTTCAAGGTTGGCTCCACGAAGACTGGCGTCCCCGCTTCAAAGCCTCCCACCTATCCTACACAGATTGATTCAAAGTCCAATGCAAAGCTACAGTAAAGGTTCATGGGGTCTTTCCGTCTAGCCGCGGGTAGATTGCATCATCACAAACACTTCAACTTCGCTGAGTCTCGGGAGGAGACAGTGTGGCCATCGTTACGCCATTCGTGCAGGTCGGAACTTACCCGACAAGGAATTTCGCTACCTTAGGACCGTTATAGTTACGGCCGCCGTTTACTGGGACTTCAATCAAGAGCTTGCACCCCATCATTTAATCTTCCAGCACCGGGCAGGCGTCACACCCTATACGTCCACTTTCGTGTTTGCAGAGTGCTGTGTTTTTATTAAACAGTCGCAGCCACCAGTTTATTGCAACCCGTTCACCCTTCTGGCGCAAGCCAGTCAAGCTACAAGGGCGTACCTTTTCCCGAAGTTACGGTACCAATTTGCCGAGTTCCTTCTCCCGAGTTCTCTCAAGCGCCTTAGAATACTCATCTCGCCCACCTGTGTCGGTTTGCGGTACGGTCTCGTATGACTGAAGCTTAGAGGCTTTTCTTGGAACCACTTCCGATTGCTTCAGCACCTAAGTGCCTCGTCCCAGTCCCTTGAATCCTGCGCCCGGATTTGCCTAAGCGCCTTCTATGAACCAGAAACTGCCTATTCCAACAGGCAGACAACCTTCCGCGATCCGTCCCCCCATCGCATCATACGACGGTGCAGGAATATTAACCTGCTTCCCATCAGCTACGCATCTCTGCCTCGCCTTAGGGGCCGACTCACCCTGCTCCGATGAACGTTGAACAGGAAACCTTGGGCTTACGGCGTGGGGGCTTTTCACCCCCATTATCGCTACTCATGTCAGCATTCGCACTTCTGATACCTCCAGCATCCTTTACAAGACACCTTCGCAGGCTTACAGAACGCTCTCCTACCATATGCTTACGCATATCCGCAGCTTCGGTGACTGGCTTAGCCCCGTTACATCTTCCGCGCAGGACGACTCGATCAGTGAGCTATTACGCTTTCTTTAAATGATGGCTGCTTCTAAGCCAACATCCTGACTGTTTTAGCCTTCCCACTTCGTTTTCCACTTAGCCAATCTTTGGGACCTTAGCTGGCGGTCTGGGTTGTTTCCCTCTTGACGCCGGACGTTAGCACCCGACGTCTGTCTCCCAAGCTCGCACTCATCGGTATTCGGAGTTTGCAATGGTTTGGTAAGTCGCGATGACCCCCTAGCCATAACAGTGCTCTACCCCCGATGGTGATACTTGAGGCACTACCTAAATAGTTTTCGGAGAGAACCAGCTATTTCCAAGTTTGTTTAGCCTTTCACCCCTACCCACAGCTCATCCCCTAATTTTTCAACATTAGTGGGTTCGGACCTCCAGTGCGTGTTACCGCACCTTCATCCTGGCCATGAGTAGATCACTTGGTTTCGGGTCTACACCCAGCGACTATCGCCCTGTTCGGACTCGATTTCTCTACGGCTTCCCTATATGGTTAACCTTGCCACTGAATGTAAGTCGCTGACCCATTATACAAAAGGTACGCAGTCACGGAACAAGTCCGCTCCTACTGTTTGTATGCACACGGTTTCAGGATCTATTTCACTCCCCTCCCGGGGTTCTTTTCGCCTTTCCCTCACGGTACTGGTTCACTATCGGTCGATTACGAGTATTTAGCCTTGGAGGATGGTCCCCCCATATTCAGACAGGATTTCTCGTGTCCCGCCCTACTTGTCGTACGCTTAGTTCCACACATCGCATTTCACATACGGGGCTATCACCCGCTATGGCTCCAATTTCCAGTGGATTCTGTTATGCGTCATGCTAAAACGTACAGGCTCTTCCCATTTCGCTCGCCACTACTTTGGGAATCTCGGTTGATTTATTTTCCTGCAGCTACTTAGATGTTTCAGTTCGCCGCGTTCGCTTTGCATGCCTATGTATTCAGCATGCAATGACCCAAAGGGCCGGGTTTCCCCATTCGGAAATCTGCGGATCAAAGCTTGTTTGCTAGCTCCCCGCAGCTTATCGCAAGCTACTACGTCCTTCATCGCCTGTAATCGCCAAGGCATCCACCATGTGCACTTATTCACTTGTCCCTATAACGTTAGCCCCTGCGACTAAACAAGGAGCGTTTATAGGAATAAGAAGTACTACGTTGTTGCGTTTGTTGATACATACAATCATTACCCATCGCACCACCTGTCGGTGTTGCGATCAATAAAAATTTACTTACTTCTTCCAGATTGTTAAAGAACGAGAACTGCTCTTACCTAAACCTGATCGGCTTACGTAAAAGCATTTGGTGGAGGATGACGGGATCGAACCGACGACCCCCTGCTTGCAAAGCAGGTGCTCTCCCAGCTGAGCTAATCCCCCAATGGGTCTTGCTTACAACCAAGACTGGTAGGGCTGGTTGGACTCGAACCAACGACCCCCGCGTTATCAACACGGTGCTCTAACCAGCTGAGCTACAGCCCCAATATTGCTGTTCTCTTCTATATTGACAGTCGATAAGTGTGAACGCTTGATGAGTTGGTCATTGCTGACCGTGCCACTCTAGAAAGGAGGTGATCCAGCCGCACCTTCCGATACGGCTACCTTGTTACGACTTCACCCCAGTCACGAATCCTACCGTGGTAAGCGCCCTCCTTGCGGTTAAGCTACCTACTTCTGGTAAAACCCGCTCCCATGGTGTGACGGGCGGTGTGTACAAGACCCGGGAACGTATTCACCGCGACATGCTGATCCGCGATTACTAGCGATTCCAACTTCATGCAGTCGAGTTGCAGACTACAATCCGGACTACGATACACTTTCTGGGATTAGCTCCCCCTCGCGGGTTGGCGGCCCTCTGTATGTACCATTGTATGACGTGTGAAGCCCTACCCATAAGGGCCATGAGGACTTGACGTCATCCCCACCTTCCTCCGGTTTGTCACCGGCAGTCTCATTAGAGTGCCCTTTCGTAGCAACTAATGACAAGGGTTGCGCTCGTTGCGGGACTTAACCCAACATCTCACGACACGAGCTGACGACAGCCATGCAGCACCTGTGTAATGGTTCCCTTTCGGGCACTCCCCAATCTCTCGGGGATTCCATCCATGTCAAGGGTAGGTAAGGTTTTTCGCGTTGCATCGAATTAATCCACATCATCCACCGCTTGTGCGGGTCCCCGTCAATTCCTTTGAGTTTTAATCTTGCGACCGTACTCCCCAGGCGGTCTACTTCACGCGTTAGCTGCGTTACCAAGTCAATTAAGACCCGACAACTAGTAGACATCGTTTAGGGCGTGGACTACCAGGGTATCTAATCCTGTTTGCTCCCCACGCTTTCGTGCATGAGCGTCAGTTTTGACCCAGGGGGCTGCCTTCGCCATCGGTGTTCCTCCACATATCTACGCATTTCACTGCTACACGTGGAATTCTACCCCCCTCTGCCAAACTCTAGCCTTGCAGTCTCCATCGCCATTCCCAGGTTGAGCCCGGGGATTTCACGACAGACTTACAAAACCGCCTGCGCACGCTTTACGCCCAGTAATTCCGATTAACGCTTGCACCCTACGTATTACCGCGGCTGCTGGCACGTAGTTAGCCGGTGCTTATTCTTCAGGTACCGTCATTAGCAGGGGATATTAGCCCCCACCGTTTCTTCCCTGACAAAAGAGCTTTACAACCCGAAGGCCTTCTTCACTCACGCGGCATTGCTGGATCAGGCTTGCGCCCATTGTCCAAAATTCCCCACTGCTGCCTCCCGTAGGAGTCTGGACCGTGTCTCAGTTCCAGTGTGGCTGGTCGTCCTCTCAGACCAGCTACTGATCGATGCCTTGGTGGGCCTTTACCCCACCAACTAGCTAATCAGATATCGGCCGCTCCAGGAGCACAAGGCCCGAAGGTCCCCTGCTTTCATCCTTAGATCGTATGCGGTATTAGCGTAACTTTCGCTACGTTATCCCCCACTCCAGGGTACGTTCCGATATATTACTCACCCGTTCGCCACTCGCCGCCAGGTTGCCCCGCGCTGCCGTTCGACTTGCATGTGTAAGGCATGCCGCCAGCGTTCAATCTGAGCCAGGATCAAACTCTTCAGTTTAATCTCTGTTTATTTGACACTTTCGTGTCACCGTCTTTCGACGGGTCGCTCACTCAAAATACTGACAGGCCACTATTTTCATAGCGCCTATTTCATTACTTCTTGTGAACATTTGATATTTTAAGTATCGCGGAACCGAAGCTCCGCGTGCACTCTCATCAAACGTCCACACTTATCGACTGTTAATTTTTAAAGAACTATTCAATTCGGTACTGCTTGCTTGCGAAGCGTTTTGTTCGCAGCAGAGAAGTGAGATTATGCGGCGTTTCGTGCTTCTCGTCAACCCCTCGTTTTCACTCCGTTTTCCCTCGTTCTACTCTGCATTTGCATGCGTTGTGTCGCGAGGGGCCGAACTATATCAAAGACCTTCGAAGTTAGGCAAGCGCTTTTCGAGGAAAGCATGCATCCCTTCTTTTTGAGCGGGCGTACCGAAGCCGGCATGGAACAAACGGCGCTCGTAATTGACGCCTTCCGTCAACGTGGTTTCAAAGGCGCGGTTGACGGCATCCTTGATCTGCATCGCCACCGAAGGCGACATCGATGCGATCTGCCTGGCCACGGCCAGCACTTCCTCGATCAGCTTATCGGCCGGGACCACGCGCGACACCAGTCCGATGCGCTCGGCTTCGGCAGCATCGATATTGCGGGCGGTCAGCAGCATGTCCATCGCCTTGGCCTTGCCGATCGCGCGCGGCAGGCGCTGCGTGCCGCCCGCGCCCGGCGTCACGCCGACCTTGATTTCCGGCTGGCCGAACTTGGCGCTGTCGGCCGCGATCAGAAAGTCGCACATCATCGCCAGCTCGCAACCGCCGCCCAGCGCGTAGCCTGCCACGGCACCCACCACCGGCTTGCGGATGCGCAGGATGTGTTCCCAGTTACGGGTGATGTAGTTGTCGCGGTAGGTATCTTGATAAGTGTAGTCGGCCATGGCCGCGATATCGGCGCCGGCGGCGAAGGCTTTCTCGCTGCCGGTCAGCACGATGCAGCCGATCGCCGGATCGGCGTCGAACTTATATAAGGCATCGCCCAGCTCGTTCATCATGCGGTCGTTCAGCGCGTTCAGCGCCTTGGGGCGATTCAGGCGGATCAGTGCTACTTTGTCGTGCACTTCGACGATCAGGTCTTCATATTGCATCAGGTTCTCCTCCAAGGTGGGAATATTACTGAAGGATTGTAGCGCCTAACTCCGGCACTGGTATGATTGAAACTTGGCAACCTGCACTAATGAGTCTCCTATTCTTACCCCCTTCCGCCGTTACCTGAATGACAAGCTGTCCGGCGATGACTTGCTGCGCAACGGCGACTTTCGCCGCTACTGGTCCGCCGCCATCCTGAACGGCTTTGGCAGCTATATCAGCGCGCTGGCCCTGCCCTTGTGCGCGGCGCTGCTGTTGAAGGCCACGCCCGCGCAGATGGGCATGCTGGGCGCGGCGGCGGCGATCCCGTTCGCGCTGCTGGCCCTGCCCGCCGGCGTCTTCCTCGACCGTAACCGCAAGCTGCCGGTGCTGCTGGCCAGCAAAGCGATCCAGGCGGTCACGCTGGCCAGCATCCCGGTCGCGTACTGGATGGGCGTGCTGTCCATTCATTGGATGTATGCGGTGTCCTTCATCTGCGGCGGCTGCAATGTGGTCGGCGGCGGCGCCGAGCAAATCTTCCTGACCAACCTGATCGGGCGCGACCGCCTCACCGACGCCCAGTCCAAATTCGGCGCGACCGACTCCGCCTCGCGCCTGATCGCGCCCGGCCTGGCCGGCGTGCTGATTCAATGGCTGACGGCGCCCTATGCGGTCATGGTCAACGCCCTCGGCTTTGTCGCCTCCATTCTCCTGTTGCGCAATGTGAGCGCCACCGATCCCAAGCCGCCGCCATCCAACAAGCACCCGCTGCGCGACATCCATGACGGCTTCCTGTTCATCTGGGGCCAGCCGCTGCTGCGCACGCTGGCCTGGGCGGCGGGCGCCTGGCATATGCTGTTCTATGGCTTTGCCGCGCTACACGTGCTGTTCGCGACGCGCGAACTGGGCATGAGTGCCGGCATGCTGGGCGTGGCGCAGATGGTGGGCGGGCTCGGCGTACTGGCCAGCTCGATGATGCTAAAGCCGCTGAACAGCCGCTATGGCGCCGGCGGCACCATGCTGATCGGCATCGGGCTGTGCGCCTTCGCCTTCGCCGCCACGCCGACCATTCCGGCGAACCTGTTCGGCATGCCGATGGCCAGTGCGATTGCCTGCGCGGCCATGTCCTTCTTCCTCGATTGCGGGGTGATGCTGTTCCTGATGCCCTACACCACCATGCGCCAGAAAGTGACGCCGGACGAATACCTGGGCCGGATGGTGTCGACCATGCGCTTCCTGACGGTGGCGGTGGCGCCGCTGGGCGCGCTGGCGGCCGGCTACATCGGCGAACACTTCAGCATCCGCACCGGCCTGGCCTGCGTGGCGGCCGGCGGCATCATCCTGACCATCATGCTGGCGCTGTCCGCCAACATGCGCGAGGTGCGGCTGCAGGCGCCGGCGGCGTCATAACGTGCGCCGGTAAAGTGGCGAACCCATTAGGCTGACTTCAGTGATCATGCATTGGAGAGCGCTATGTTCAAATCCATATTGCTGCCGACCGATGGGTCGGACCTGTCGGACAAGGCAACCGCCACGGCGGTCCAGTTTGCCAAACTGAATCAGGCCAGGATCGTGGCGTTGACGGTGATACAGCCGTTGCCGTTTTCGTCCATGGGCGATAGCGGCGCGGTAATCGACTCCGGCCAGTTTGCGGAACAGATGCAAAAAGCGGCCCGCAGCCATATCGACAAGGTGGCCGCCGCCGCGAGCGCGGCGGATATTCCATTTGAAGGGGTGATCACGATGTCGCCCAGCCCCCACGAGGAAATCGTCGAGGCGGCCCGGAAGTTCAATTGCGACATCATCATGATGGCGTCGCATGGGCGCCGCGGCCTGAACCGGCTGTTTTTGGGCAGCGAGACGCAGAAGGTCCTCGCGCATACCACGCTGCCCGTGATGGTGCTGCGCTAGCTTAAGGCAGCTGCTTCGGCAGCAGCACCCACACATTGCCGCGCTGCTTCATGCGGCCGGCGTTCTCCGCCGCCTCCGTGCCGAAGCCGAAGAAGTAATCGACCCGAATCGCGCCGCGGATCGCGCCGCCCGTGTCCTGCGCCATCACCAGCCGCTGCAGCGGAATGTCGCTGTTGGCCTGCGTGGTCGACAGGAATACCGGCGCGCCCAGCGGCAACTGCGACGCATCGATCGCGACCGAGCGCTGCGGCGTCAACGGCACGCCCAGCGCGCCCTTCGGGCCGACCTTGGGATCCGGCAGGCGCTCTTCCTTGAAGAAGACGTAGCTCGGGTTGACGTTGAACAGCTCCTGCATGCGCGTCGGATGGCCGGCGATCCAGGCCTTGATGCCCTGCGCCGACGCCTGCTCCAGCGTCAGCTCACCCTTCTCCACCAGGTATTTGCCGATCGATTTGTAAGGATGGCCGTTCTGGTCGGCGTACGCCACGCGCACGGTTTCCTGCGTATCGGTCAGCTGCACGCGGCCCGAACCCTGCACCTGCAGGAAGAAGGACTCCACCGGATCGTCCACCCACAGCAGTTCCTTGCCGGTGAAGTCGGCCTTCTCGATATCGGCGCGGGTCGCGTACGGCACGACCTTCTTGCCGACCACCTTGCCGCGCAGGCGCATGCCTTTCAGCTCGGGATAGACGCTGGCCAGGTCGATGGTGACCATGTCGTCCGGCACCTTGTACAGCGGCGTTTGATACGGACCGCCCTTCTTGCGGGCGCCTCGCAGCAGCGGCTCGTAGTAGCCGGTGACCAGGCCGTCGGTGGCGCCATCGGGCGCGATGACCTGGTTGGGCTCCATGAACGCTTCAAAGAAAGTGCGGATCGCCTTCTCGTCGCCGGCATTGACCGTGCGCGCGATGCCGCACGATTCCTTCCAGATCGCCTGCTTGCCCAGCACCGAGCATGAGGACATGAAGGCCGGCCAGGCCGCGCGCAGGTCATCCTTGTCCCAGCCCGGCAGCGAGGCGAAGCTGGCCGGAACCATCTGCAGCGTGGTCGGCTTGGGCGGCGCCGGCGGTACCGGCGGCGTCGGTGGCGGCGGGGTCACCACCACCGGCGGCGGCACGGCCGGTTTCTCCGGCGGCAGCGGCGTGGTCGTGCAGGCGGCCAGGGAAAGCGCGACGAGGCTCAGCGGAACGAGTAGACTACGGCGTGTAAATGACATAAGAATAAATAAGGAATAGCTCTATGTGGGTATTGATGTTGGAAGCGTGTGTGGCGTTTTTCCTGCTGGTGTTCATCGTCTGGTGGACCATGTACCAGGGCAAAGGCAAGTCCAAGCGACTGCCTCCGCCTGAGCAGAAAGACGATCAG
Organism: Duganella sp. CT11-25; assembly: GCF_047302815.1. Taxonomy (NCBI): domain Bacteria; kingdom Pseudomonadati; phylum Pseudomonadota; class Betaproteobacteria; order Burkholderiales; family Oxalobacteraceae; genus Duganella; species Duganella sp. CT11-25. Next base: position 5,303,386 of record NZ_JBKBFD010000001.1, on the reverse strand, counting down.
CCGAAGTAATCAGTGCAGCGTGCGCGGCAGCGACAGCACGAATTCCGGGATCTTGGCTTCGAACTGGTGACCGTCCTCGGCCACGCAGAAGTATTCGCCCACCATCGAGCCCTGCTGCGTTTGCAGGGCGGTGCCGCTGGTGTATTCGAAATGCTCGCCCGGCTGCAGCAGCGGCTGATGGCCGACCACGCCCAGTCCGCGCACTTCTTCCACATGGTTGTTGGCGTCGGTGATGACCCAGTGGCGTGAGATCAGCTGCGCAGCCACCGTGCCGGTGTTCTTGATCGTGATCGAGTAGGTGAACACAAAATTGGTGCGCTCCGGGTCCGACTGATCTGGCAGGTACTGGGTTCTGACCGACACATTAAATTCGTAAGTGGCCATCAAAATTCCTCAAGGCTTAATAAAAACATCATCGCGTTTGCAAACTTGGCGATTGTATATCGTCAGACCCCCATTGCACCGCAAATCCGCCCCACATGCAAGGAGTGTGCGGCTGAAAACAGGCCTAAAACAGGCGCATCCACCCCGGGCAGCGTAAAATAGCGCATCTTTTTTTATTGCCAGCCCAAAGCCATGACCACTTTCCGCATCGCTCCCAGCATTTTGTCCGCCGATTTCGCCCGCCTGGGTGAAGAGGTCCGCAACGTCGTCACCGCCGGCGCCGACATCATCCACTTTGATGTGATGGACAACCATTATGTTCCGAACCTGACCATCGGCCCGCTGGTGTGCGAGGCGATCCGCCCGCATGTGCAAGTGCCTATCGATGTGCACCTGATGGTCAAGCCGGTCGACCGCATCATCCCGGACTTCGCCAAGGCGGGCGCCAACATCATCACCTTCCACCCGGAAGCGTCGGACCATATCGACCGCTCGCTGCAGCTGATCCGCGACCATGGTTGCAAGGCCGGCCTGGTGTTCAATCCGGCCACCCCGCTCAGCTACCTGGAACACGTGATGGACAAGATCGACATGATCCTGATCATGTCGGTCAACCCGGGCTTCGGCGGCCAGTCCTTCATTCCGCACGCGCTGAAGAAAATCGCCGAGGCGCGCCGCCTGATCGACGACTCCGGCCGCGACATCCTGCTGGAAGTGGACGGCGGCATCAAGATCGACAACATCGCCGCAGCAGCGGCCGCAGGCGCGGACACTTTCGTGGCCGGCTCCGCCATCTTCGGCAAGCCGAACTACAAGGAAGTCATCGACGCCATGCGCGCCCAGTTGGCGACGGTGAAGTAATGGCGGGCGTGCTGGCAGGCGTGCGCGCCGCGATCATCGACCTCGACGGCACCATGCTGGACACGATCCCCGACTTCCACGTCGCGATCAACGGCATGCGCGCGGAACTCGACCTGCAGCCGATCACGCAGGACCAGATCGCGCTGATGGTCGGCAAAGGCTCCGAAAACCTGATCCGCTCCGTACTGGGGCTGGACTGGGACGCGGCCGGCGTCGAAGCGAAGTTCGAGGCGGCGATGGACGCCTACCAGCGCCACTACCTGAGCATCAACGGCAATTACAGCGCGCTGTACCCGGACGTGGTCGAAGGCCTGGCCGCGATGCAGGCGCAGGGCCTGCGCCTGGCCTGCGTGACCAACAAGCCGATTTCCTTCACCACCCCGCTGCTCAAGCTCAAGGGCCTGGACCGCTTCTTCGAGGTGGTCTACGGCGGCGACTCCCTGCCGCGCAAGAAGCCCGATCCGCTGCCGCTGCGGACGGTGTGCGCCGATTTCGGCCTGGCCCCGGCCCAGGTGGTCGCCATCGGCGATTCATCCAACGACGCGCAGGCCGCGCGGGCGGCCGGTTGCCCGGTGTTGACGGTACCTTACGGTTACAATCACGGACAGGCTATACACGAAACCGATTCCGATGGTATAGTAACCACGCTGCTAGAAGCGGCTAGCCTGATTCGTTCGCATAATTAACCCTTAGCTGAACTAAACCTGACCGAAATGTCTCTCACCAAAAAACACATCGTCAACCAAACAGGCTCGATTGAGGCCTGGCTTTGGCGACGCTGGCAATCCTGGCAAAACTAAGCCGAACTGATTGCTGTCGTCCGTGCGCACGCACCCGACAGGTTTTTTGACAAACCACCGCCACATCCACAATCATATCTGGCGGCATGGAGAGCAGACATGACCGAACTCGAATTCAAATCGTTGGCCACCGACGGCTACAACCGCATCCCACTGATCGCGGAAGCCTTCGCCGACCTCGAAACCCCGCTGACGCTGTACCTCAAGCTGGCCCAGACCCAGAACGGCGGCAAGAACACCTTCCTGCTGGAGTCCGTCGTCGGCGGCGAGCGTTTCGGCCGCTTCTCCTTCATCGGCCTGCCGGCCAACACGGTGCTGCGCAACTTCGGCACCCGCACCGAGATCGTCAAGAACGGCGTGGTGATCGAGACCCACGAAGGCAATCCGCTGGAATTCATCGAGTCCTACCAGGCGCGCTTCAAAGTCGCGCTGCGCCCTGGCATGCCGCGCTTCTGCGGCGGCCTGGCCGGCTACTTCGGCTACGACTCGGTGCGCCACATCGAAAAAACCCTGGCCCACACCCAGCCCAAGGATGACCTGGGCCTGCCCGACATCCAGCTGATGGTGACCGAGGAACTGGCCGTCATCGATAACCTGAGCGGCAAGCTGTATCTGATCGTCTACGCCGACACCACGCAGCCGGAATCGTATTCGAAGGCACGCCAGCGCCTGAAAGACCTGCGCATGATGCTGCGCCGCGGCGTCGACGCGCCGGTGACCAGCGCCTCGGTGCGCACCGAAACCATCCGCGACTTCCCGAAAGAAGAATACCTGAAGGCGGTGGCCAAGGCCCACGAATACGTGATGGCCGGCGACTTGATGCAGGTGCAGATCGGCCAGCGCATCCGCAAGCCCTACGTCGATTCGCCGCTGACGCTGTACCGCGCGCTGCGTTCGCTGAATCCGTCGCCCTATATGTACTTCTACAATTTCGGCGACATGCAGATCGTCGGCGCCTCGCCGGAGATTTTGGTCCGCAACGAGACGCTGCCGGACGGCGAGAAGAAAGTCACGCTGCGCCCTATCGCCGGCACCCGCCCGCGCGGTTCGACGCCGGAGCGCGACGCCGAGCTGGCCAAGGAACTGCTGGCCGATCCGAAAGAGATCGCCGAACATGTGATGCTGATCGACCTGGCGCGCAATGACCTGGGCCGCATCTCCGAGATCGGCAGCGTCAAGGTCACCGACCGCCTGGTCATCGAAAAATACTCGCATGTGCAGCACATCGTCTCCAACGTCGAGGGCAAGCTGAAAGACGGCCTGTCCAACCTGGACGTGCTGCGCGCGACCTTCCCGGCCGGCACGCTGACCGGCGCGCCGAAAGTGCGCGCGATGGAGATCATCGACGAACTGGAAATCTCCAAGCGCGGCATCTACGGCGGCGCCTGCGGCTACCTGTCCTTCGGCGGCGAGATGGACGTGGCGATCGCGATCCGCACCGGCGTGATCAAGGACGGCATGCTGTACGTGCAGGCCGCGGCCGGCATCGTCGCCGATTCGATCGCCGAGATGGAATGGCAGGAAACTGAAAACAAGGCGCGCGCCGTGCTGCGCGCCGCCGAACAAGTGCAAGATGGCCTGGATGGGGAGTTCTGAGATGCTGCTGATGATCGACAATTACGACTCCTTCACCTATAACATCGTGCAGTACTTCGGCGAGCTGGGTGAGGATGTACGCGTGTACCGCAACGATGAAATCACGATTGCGGAAATCGAGGCGCTGAACCCGGACCACATCTGCATCTCGCCGGGACCGAAAGATCCGTCGCAAGCGGGTATTTCGATCGAGGTGCTCAAGCACTTCGCCGGCAAGAAGCCGATCCTGGGCGTCTGCCTCGGCCACCAGGCCATCGGCGAAGCCTTCGGCGGCAAGGTGATCCGCGCCAAGCAGGTCATGCATGGCAAAACTTCTTTAATCGCGCATACGGGCGTGGGCGTCTTCAAGGACCTGCCCTCTCCCTTCACAGTGATCCGTTATCACTCCTTGGCTATCGAGCGCAGCTCGCTGCCATCCTGCCTCGAAGTGACGGCATGGACCGACGACGGTGAAATCATGGGCGTGCGGCACAAGGACTACGACATCGAGGGTGTGCAGTTCCACCCCGAGTCCATCCTGTCCGAGCACGGTCACGCACTGTTGAAGAACTTCCTCGTTCGCTGATTAAAGAAGGAACCGCCATGCCTATCACCCATCAAGAAGCACTGCTGCGCTGCATCGAACACCGCGAGATCTTCCACGACGAGATGCTGCACCTGTTCCGCCAGATCATGTCGGGCGAAATGTCGCCGACCATGATCGCCGCCCTGACCATGGGCCTGCGCGTGAAAAAAGAAACCATCGGCGAGATCGCCGCCGCCGCGCAAGTGATGCGCGAGTTCTCCACCAAGGTGCCGATGGCCGACACCACCGGCCTGCTGGACATCGTCGGCACCGGCGGCGACGGCGCGCACACGTTCAATATCTCGACGGCGTCGATGTTCGTGGCGGCCGCGGCCGGCGCGCGCGTGGCCAAGCACGGCGGCCGCAGCGTGTCGTCGTCGTCCGGCAGCGCCGACGTCATCGAATCGCTGGGCGCCAACATCAACCTGAAGCCCGAGCAGATCGCGCAATCGATCGCGCAGACCGGCATCGGCTTCATGTTCGCGCCGAATCACCACGCGGCGATGAAGCACGCGGCGCCGGTACGCAAGGAACTGGGCGTGCGCACCATCTTCAACATCCTGGGACCGCTGACCAATCCGGCCGGCGCGCCGAATATCCTGATGGGCGTGTTCCACGCCGACCTGGTGGGCATCCAGGTGCGCGTGCTGCAGCGCCTGGGCGCACAGCATGCCATCGTGGTCTATGGCCGCGACAATATGGATGAAGTGTCGCTGGGCGCGGGCACCATGGTCGGCGAGCTGGTTGACGGCGAGATCCGCGAATACGAAATCCATCCGGAAGACTTCGGCCTGCAGATGATCGCCAGCCGCAACCTGAAGGTGGCCGATTCGACCGAATCGAAAGCCAAGATGATGGAAGCGCTGCGCGGCGAGCCCGGCGCGGCTTACGATATCGTTTCGCTCAATGCCGGCACCGCGCTGTATGCGGCCGGCGTGGCCAGCTCGATCGAGGACGGCTTGAAACGCGCGCGCGCGGCCATCCAGTCGGGCGACGCGATGCGCAAGATCGACCAGTTCGTCGAGGTCACGCAAAGCCTCGGCCGCGCCAACTAACCGCCGTCGTCACTCCCGCGAAAGCGGGAGTCCATAGGGCGCATGCCGTGCATGGATTCCCGCTTTCGCCGGAATGACGGCGCAAAGGAAAACGATATGTTTGGGATACACGATCTTACGCTGTTCATCATCTCCGGGCTGCTGCTGAATATCATGCCCGGCCCGGATTCGCTGCTGATCATGACGCGCAGCGCCACCCAGGGCTGGCGCGCCGGCTCGGCCGCCGCGCTGGGCATTGGCGCCGGCACGATGGTGCATATCTTCGCCGCCGCGCTGGGCTTGTCGGCGCTGCTGTCGGCCTCCGCCACCGCCTTCACCGTGGTCAAATGGGTGGGCGCGGCCTACATCGTCTACGTCGGCATCGGCATGCTGCGCAGCCGCCTGAAGACGCTGGCCGACGACGCCACCGCCCAGGCCAACGCGCAGGCCGCGGCGGCGCAAGCGCTGCCTTACCGCCGCATCTTCTTCCAGGGCTTCCTGACCAATGTGCTGAATCCGAAGGTGGCGCTGTTCTTCCTGGCGTTCGTGCCGCAGTTTATCTCGGCCGATTCGACCAGCAAGCCACTGGCCTTCATCATCCTGGGCTGCATCTTCAACTTCAACGGCATGTTGTGGTGTAACGGCCTGGCCGTGTTCACCGCTTTCGCCAGTGCGCGCCTCAAGCTCAAGCCGCTGGTCTCGCTGTGGCTGAACCGCGTCACGGGCGGCCTGTTCCTCGCACTCGGCCTGCGTCTGGCGCTGGCGGAACAACATTAAACTTCAGGTACACATCATGTCCGACATTCTCAATAAAATCCTCGCAGTCAAAGCCGACGAAGTCGCCGCCGCAAAAAAACACCGCAGCTTCGCCAGCCTGCGCGCCGACGTCGAGAGCAATACCGAACTGCGCGCCAGCCTGCGCGGCTTCGAGGCCAGCCTGCGCGGCAAGATCGCCGCCGGTTCGGCCGGCGTCATCACCGAAGTGAAAAAAGCTTCGCCGTCGAAAGGCGTGCTGCGCGCCGACTTCCGTCCCGCCGACATCGCCGCCAGCTATGAGGCCAACGGCGCCGCATGCCTGTCGGTGCTGACCGACGAGCAGTTCTTCCAGGGGTCGGTGGCGTATCTGCAGCAGGCGCGCGCCGCCTGCGCGATTCCGGTGCTGCGCAAGGACTTCATGATCGACATGTACCAGATCTACGAAGCGCGCGCGATGGGTGCCGATGCGATCCTGCTGATCGTCTCGGCGCTGGATCACGGCCTGATGGCGGAAATGGAAGCCTGCGCCCACGAACTGGGCATGGGCGTGCTGGTGGAGACCCACGACGGCGACGAACTGACCGCCGCGCTGCGCCTGAAGACCGACCTGCTCGGCATCAACAACCGCAACCTGCGCACCTTCGAAGTCTCGCTGGAGAACACGCTCGGCCTGCTGGACCGGATTCCGAAGGATAAGCTGGTCATCACCGAATCCGGCATCATGGTGCCGGCCGACGTGCAGCGCATGCGTGACGCGAACGTGCACGCCTTCCTGGTCGGCGAAGCCTTCATGCGCGCGCCCGATCCAGGCGCGGAACTGAGCCGCCTGTTCAACTAACGCGCACTACGCCCGCCGAGCCTTGGTGGGCGGCGCGGCATCCGGCGCGACCTCGATACGGTTGCGGCCTTTTTCCTTGGCGCAATATAACGCCTTGTCGGCCCGCATCAGGATGCCGTCCAAATCCTCATCCGCACTTGTCTGGCAAGCAACACCGATACTGACGGTGTAGGCAGGCACGTCCGGCCGGGGCGTGCGCAGGGCGTTCTGGATACGCTCGGCGATGTGCTGCGCGCGCTCCAGCCCGGTGGCCGGCAACAGCACGATGAACTCCTCGCCGCCGAAGCGGGCCACGTGGTCCGAAACGCGCAAGGCCTTGCCGATCACCGCCGCCACATCGATCAGCACGCGGTCGCCGGTGGCATGGCCATGGCAGTCGTTAATCTTTTTAAAATAATCGAGATCGATGCTGAGCATCGTCATCAAGGTCGATTCGCGCCGCATCAGCGCATGTTCCTTGGCATAGATGTCGGCAAAGCCGCGACGATTTAATACCTGGGTCAGCGGATCCAGCGTCGAGCGGCGTTCCAATATCGTTTGCAAGCGGTGGGTGGCGACCGTCATAAACCCCACGGTCAGCAGTAAAGTCATAAAATGCGCGGCTGCCATATATAAGCTTTGGAATGGTCCGGCACTCAATAAATTAATATGCTGGGCATCGCTATTCAGCGCCAGCACACCGCGCGTCAATACCACAAGCGACTGCAACAGCATCAACGTGCCGAAGAACCTGGCAGTGAAGTGTCGTCCGCCAAAGCGCCACACCAGCGTAAGCTGATAGGCATAAAATATAAACGCAAGGAAAGAGAATGCAGCAATCCGTGCACGAAAATCCGGTTTAATAATCAACCAATATCCGACGCATATCATGGCGGCCAGCCATATCGAATGGAATAACCACCATGCCGGCCGCTGGCCATAAAATTTCTGGGTGCCGATCAGCATAAAACCCAGCGCCCAGATCAAAACCGAATTAACGCATAACAGCGGAAAAGTATCGCCCAATATTCCGCCGCGCAAACTATAAAACAGCACGCCGCTAGCCAGCAATGCCAATCCCGCCGCCCAATGCTTTAGTCCAGTAATTTCCTTCGGAAAGCTCCGATGGGCGGAATAAAGAACAACACTCATCGCGGCCGCCATGGAGGCGGACATCAGGATAATCGTGGTGGGGTCTAGCAGTATCACTGGCGGTTAGTCCATGGAAAGGCATCAGGCTTCGGGCCAATTCTAAACCAGAACCATAGCTCGGCGGAAAATTAAAACGCAGACAACACGGCATCGTGGCGGCACACGCCGGAATTTGGCTTTTACGCGCCAAAATCTGGCATGAAAAGAAGGCGCGCGAAGGCCGCGCCATAGAGGCGCGGTGCTTCAGATCGAATAGTGGGGAAGTTAGCGGGCGGCGCTTGGGCGCAACGGGCCGGAGGATTTCTTGGCGGCGGGGTCGAGCGACAGGGTAATGCCCGGCACCCGGTCGCCCTGCAAGGTCAAACTGAAAGTCATTAATTCATCGCGGCGGAAGGCATATACCTCCACCGTCGAGCCAACGCCATAACGGGATAGCAGTGTTTCCAGATTCGTCGCGGTGACACGCAATCCATCGATCGCCACCAATATATCGCCGGCGGACAATCCGGCTTGATGCGCGGCACCGTTTTCATGCACGGCCGAGAGTTTGCAATCATTGCCATCCCGCCCCAGATTCGCATCCAGCGACGGCTTGACCAATTTACGCTCGTCATTATATTTAACGCCGAACGGCGCCAGCAATTTCGCCAACGGTACGTCTTCCGTGCCGCGTATATATTTATCGAAGAATGGTTTAAAACGTCCGCCGCTGATTTCATCGAATAATGCTTCAACTTCGGCAGCCGTAACGCCGCGAGCACCGCCATTATAAAAATCGCGGCCATAACGCTGCCACAATGCGCGCATGACGTCGTCCAGGGATTTTTTGCCACCCGTCTTGGCGCGAATACTTAAATCCAGCGCCAGACCTATCAGCGAACCCTTGGTGTAATAACTGACAATCGCATTCGGTGCATTCTCATCCTGGCGATAATATTTACCCCAGGCGTCGAAACTGGAATCAGCCACGCTTTGCTTGGTGCGGCCGCTGCCGCGTAATACGCTGCCGACGGTTTTCCCCAGCAGTTTGAAATATGCCGGCTCGGCGATAACGCCGGCGCGCACCAGCATCAGGTCGTCGTAATAACTGGTAAAGCCTTCAAACAGCCACAGCAGCGGCGAATAATTCTCGACTTGCAGGTTATAAGGTGCGAATGCGGCCGGCTTGATACGCTTGACGTTCCAGGTATGGAAATATTCATGGCTGCACAGGCCGAGGTATTGCAGGTAGCCGTCGCTGATTTCACCGCTCTTGGACGCGGTGCTCGGCAAATCGGCGCGGGCGCAGATCAGCGCGGTCGAGGCGCGGTGCTCCAGGCCACCGTAGCCGTCGCCGACCGCCAGGGTCATGAAGACGTAGCGCTCCATCGGCGCCTTGTGCGATTTCGGCTCGAAGAAGGAAATCTGCGTCTCGCAGATCTTTTTCAGGTCGGCGCTCAGGCGCGCCAGGTCCAGGTTCGGCACCTTGCCGCTGATGACGATGTCGTGCGGGATGCCGTGCGCCTTGAAGGTGGCCAGCGCAAAATCGCCCTGCTCCACCGGATGATCGATCAATTCGTCGTAGTTGGATGCGATATAGGTGCCAAAACCATAACGCTTGGCCTTCAGCTCGGGCAGCGAGGTAGCCACGCGCCAGGTTTGCGCGGCTTCGTCGTCCGGCCGCTGCATGTCGACCACGTGCGGCTGGCCCTCCTGTCCCAGCACGCGCAGGAACACGCTGGTGCCGTTGAAGAAGGCGTGGTTCTGGTCCAGGTGCGCGGCTCGCACCGACAAGTCCCAGGCATAGACTTCATAGTGGACGGTCAGCGAGGCGCCGCGATCCTGCAGCGGTGCGGCCTGCCACGAATGCTTGTCCAGCTTTTCCAGCGCCACCGGCTCGCCGTTGGACTCCGCGCGGATGCGCACAATGTTGCGGGAAAATTCACGGATCATATAGCTGCCCGGGATCCAGGCCGGCAGCGCGAAGATCTGGCCGCCCGGCGCCGGCGCCGCCACCGTCAGCGAGACGTGGAACAAATGGGCCGCCAGGTCGTGGCCGACAATGCTGTAGGCGATGGCGGGTTGGTTTTTGTTCGATTTCTTCATCATAGGTCCAGTTTTACAGGTCGCCCGGTGTATCGATGTCGCGTACCACGCCGATATCATCGACGATAACCTCGCTCACCGCATGGCTTTTTAAGATCGCGCGCGCGCCCTGGTCGCCGTCCAGCGCCAGCAGCAGCGGCAAATGAAAACTGCTGAAGGCGACCGGATTGCCGCGCCGTCCCTCATAGACGGGCGCCGCGATGCGTGCGCCGCGTTCTATTGTAGCGATAAGGGCGCGCATGGTGTCCTGCCGCACGTGGGGCATGTCGCCCAGGCCGATCAGCCAACCTTCGGCGCCCTTGGTGTGTTCTATCGCTGTCGTCAGCGAGGCGGCCATGCCCAGGTCGGCGTCGGCGCAGACGCGCACTTCGCAACCTAGCCCGCCGAGCAGGGCGGCCACCTTGTCGTCGCCGGGACGCACGACGGCCAGCACGCGCGGCAGCACGGCCAGCATATTCCTCGCGCTGGCGGCGACGACGACATCGCCGCCGTCATCGTCACCTCGCAGCGTTTGCAGCAGTTTATTTTGTACGCCGGACGGGTCGAATCGCTTCCCCCGTCCGGCTGCCAGCAAGATCCCTACGAGCGCCATCCGTCTCAGGCGGCCGTCAAATCGAACGGCAGCTTGCGCAGGCGCTTGCCGGTCAATTTGAACAAGGCATTCGCAAACGCGGGCGCCAGCGGCGGCAGGCCCGGTTCGCCCATGCCGGTCGGCGGATCGTTCGACGGTACGATGTGCACCGCGATCACCGGCATATCGGTCATGCGCGCCACCGTGTAGTCGCTGAAGTTCTGCTGGTCGACCACGCCGTCCTTCAGCGTGATGGCGGCACCCGGCAAGGTCATGCCCAGGCCCATCAGCGCCGCGCCCTGGATCTGCGCCTCGATGCTCAGGGGATTGACCGCCGTGTTGCAGTGGACGCCGGCCGTGACCTTGTGCAGCTTCGGCGTGCCGTCCTTGACCGACGCCACCACCACGTAGGCGATCACGGTGTTGAACGATTCATGCACCGCCACGCCCCACGCCTGGCCTTTAGGTAAAGCCTTCTTGCCGTAGCCGGACTTGGCGACAGCCAGATCCAGCGCGGCGATGTGGCGCTTGCCCTTCTCGCCCATCAGCTTCTTGCGATAGGCCACCGGATCCATCTTGGCCGCGTGCGCGGCTTCGTCGATCAGGGTTTCCATCACAAACGCGGTGTGCGTCGAACCGACCGAACGCCACCACAGCACCGGCACGTTGGCCTTGACGCTGTGCGCGCTCAGGTTCAGCGGCACTTCATATGGCTCGCCCATGCCCTCGACCATGGTCGCATCGACGCCGTCCTTGACCATCATCGGCTCGAACGGCGTGCCGGTGACGATGGACTGGCCGACGATGACGTGATCCCACGCCACGATGTCGCCCTTGGCATCGACGCCGATATCGGCGCGGTGCACGTGCGACGGACGGTAGTAGCCGCCCTTGATGTCGTCTTCGCGGCTCCAGATCACCTTGATCGGTTCCTTCTTGCCGGCGGCCTTCCATACCTTGGCGATGTTGACCGCCTCCACCAAGTAGTCGGAGGTCGGCACGGCGCGGCGGCCGAAACCGCCGCCGGCCATCATCGTGTTCAGCACCACCTGCTCCGGCTTCAGGCCGGCGGTAGCGGCGATCGCGCCCTGGTCCACGGTCTGGAACTGCGAACCGGCCCACACGGTGCAACCGTCCGCGCGCAGGTCGACCACGCAGTTCAGCGGCTCCATCGGCGCGTGCGCCAGATACGGGAATTCATACACGGCGGAGATCTTCTTCGCCGCGCCGGCCAGCTTGGAGGTGTCGGCTTTGCGCACCGGCAGGCCAGGCTTCGCGGCCAACGCCTTGTACTCGGCCAGCTGCTTGTCGCTGCTGACTTTTTCCACGCCGCTGGTGTCCCAATCGATGACCAGCGCTTCGCGGCCCATCTTGGCCGGCCAGTAGCCGTCGGCCACCACCACCACGCCGCTGCCGCCGCGATCGGTCTTCACTTCCAGGACCTCGATCACGCCCTTGATGGCCTTGGCCTTGCTGGCGTCGAATTTGGCGACCTTGGCGCCGAACACCGGCGGCCGCGCCACCACCGCGACCTTGCTGTCCGGCGCCTTGAAGTCCATGCCGAACTGCTGCTTGCCGGTGGATTTCAATTTCGCGTCCAGGCGCTTGACCGGTTTGCCGATGATCTGGAAGTCCTTCGGGTCTTTCAGCTTGACGGTGGCGGGCACCGGCTGCTTCATGGCCGCGTCGGCCATCGCACCATAGGTGGCCTTCTGGCCGGCGGGTCCGATCAAGGTGCCCTTGGCGGTCTTGATCTGCTCAGGCGCCACCTTCCACTGCTCGGCCGCCGCCGCGATCAGCATCGCGCGCGCCTTGGCGCCGATCTCGCGGTACTGCATGAACGAATGGGCGATGCTGCCCGAACCGCCGGTGATCTGGATGCCGAACGCCGGATCCTTGTATTGATCGCCGGCCGGCGCCAGCGCGCCATGCACTTTCGACCAGTCGGCGTCCAGTTCCTCAGCGATCAGCATCGGCAGCGAGGTTTGCACGCCTTGGCCGAACTCCAGGCGATTGACCTGCACCGTCACGCTGTTGTCCGGCGCGATATGCAGGAAGGCGTTCGGTTCATACACCTTGGCCGGCGGCTGCTGCGCATTGGCGAAGCGGCCCGCGCCCGGCATGAAGAAGCCCAGCACCAGACCGCCGCCGGCCACTGCGCCGGCCTTCATGAAGCCACGGCGCGACACGCCCGAAGCGCTCGCCGAAGCACTGACCATCGTTCCCTGATTAAGCCATTCGATACGCATGGTGCTCTCCTCAGGCGATGGTTTTAGCGGCGTCTTTAATGGCGGCGCGGATGCGTTGGTAGGTGCCACATCGGCAGATGTTCCCGCTCATGGCGTTGTCGATATCGGCATCGGACGGCGTCTTGTTCGTGCGCAGCAGCGCGGTCGCGCTCATGATCTGGCCGCTCTGGCAGTAACCGCATTGCGGCACGTCCAGCTTGACCCAGGCTTCCTGCACGGCCTTGCCGACCTTGTCGTTTTCCATCGCCTCGATGGTGGTGATCTTCTGGCCAACGGCCGCCGAAATCGGCGTGATGCAGGAGCGCGTCGGCTGGCCACCCAGGTGCACGGTGCAGGCGCCGCACAGCGCCGCGCCGCAGCCGAACTTGGTGCCGGTCATGTTCAGGTTATCGCGCAAGGCCCACAAAATCGGCGTCGACGGATCGGCGTCGACCTGCACATCTTTACCGTTGATGTTCAAAGTGATCATTCAATTCTCCTGTTGTCGCTGTGGCGGTTGTTTGCAGCCTGATTTACTGCTTGATCTTGGCGAGTTTGTCTTCCAGCGTCTTGATGTCGACCGCACCCGGCATGCGCGAGCCATCCGCGAAGAAGATCGCCGGCGTGCCGGTCACGGCCAGCTTGCGGCCCAACGCCAGCACCTCGTCGTTCGGGGTAGCGCAGGACGCGGCGGCGACAGGCGCCGCTTTGCCGCCGATCATCCAGTCGTCCCAGGCCTTGTTGCGGTCGGGCGCGCACCAGACGTTCTTCGACTTGACGAACGAGTCGTCCGACAGGATGTTGTACAGGAAGGTGTAGACGGTGATATTGTCGGCTTCCTTCAGCGTGGTCTGGCGGAAGCGCTTGCAATAGCCGCAGTTCGGATCCTCGAACACCGCGATCACGCGCTTGCCGTCGCCCTTGACGGTCTTGATGGCTTTATCCAGCGGCAGGTCGGAGAAGCTGATCTTGCTGATTTCGTCGATGCGCTCGCGGGTCAGGTCGGTGCCGGTGGTCAGGTTGAAGATATGGCCGTTGATCAGGTAGGTCGCCGTCTTGTCGGTGTAGAGGATGTCGCTGCCGATGCGCACTTCATACAGGCCGCTGTAAGGCGTCTCCTTGACCGAATCGACCTTCACGCTGGAACCGAGGCGCGGCTCGATCAGCTTCTTGATCGCCTCCGTGCTCGGTGGCGTCTCGGCGCCCACGCAGGACGCCATCAGCGCCGACAACAACAGCAAAACGGGCATACTCTTTCTCATGACTTCTCCGGTGTGTGCTGGCGACGCTGCTCACTTGCCCATCGCATGCGAGATCAGTCGGCGCTTCAGCACAGGTAATTTATCCAACAAGTTTAATCCGAAATTGCGAACCACGCGCAGGGGCTCGATATCCGCCCCGAACAGGCGCGCCAGGCCGTCGGTGGTCAGCTGCATCAGCAGCACGTCTTCCTTGCGCGCGCGCTCGTAGCGCGCCAGCACACGCGGATCGCCGATGCCGCGCTGCGGCTCGCGCTCGCCCAGGGTCTTGATCAGCTGCGCCACATCGGCGAAGCCCAGGTTCATGCCGTGGCCGGCCAGCGGATGGACCACGTGGGCGGCATCGCCGACCAGCGCCACGCGCGGCGCGCTCATGGCGTGGGGACGCATCAGCACCAGCGGGAAATCGCGCACCAGTTCCGGCTGCAGCGGCGTCAGGACGCCCAGCTTGTCGGCGGCGTAGGCCGACAGGCGCTGCGCGATCTGCGTCGCCGACTCGGCGCGCAGCGTATCGGCCAGCGCTTCCGGCGCTGACCACACCAGCGACACCTGATTACCGGGCAGCGGCAGCAGCGCCACGATGCCCTCTGCGCCGGTGAACCATTGATAAGCGGCGCCGTGATGCGGCTTTTCGCATGCGAAGTTGGAGACCACGGCGCGCTGCGCGTAGCTGCGGTAATCGAGGCCGATGTCGCACTGGCCGCGCACCCAGGACTGGGCACCGTCGGCGCCGACCACCAGTTGCGCCTTGATGCTGCCGCCGTCGTCGAGGTGCACGGTGGCGCTGTCGTCGGCGCGCAGCAGGCCGGTGGCGCGGCCCGAGACCAGCTTCACGTTCTGGGCGAATTTGAGGGCGGCGTCCAGCGCCTGGCCCAGGTTGCGGTCTTCCAGGATCCAGGCCAGCGTGCCGGTGTGGGCGCCGTAGGCGTCGAAAGCCAGGCCGCCGGCATGTTCGCCGTCGCCATGGACCACCATCGCATCGACCGGCGCCACGCGGGCGGCGTCCAGCGCATCCCACACTTTAAGAGAGGACAGCAGGTTGTGGGCGGTGTGATTCAGGGCGTAGACCCGGGCGTCCCAGCCGGGATCGCCGCCGGCGGCGGGCGCCGGATGCGGCGGCGGGCCGAGCAAGGTCACGCTCAGGCCGGCCTGGGCCAGGCCCAGCGCCGCGGTCTTGGCGATGGCGCCATTGCCAACAATACAAATATCGCTCTCGATAACGCGCAGTGCTGCGGGGGAGGATGGCTTATTCATGCGGCCATTATAGCGTTTGTCGGGTTTGGAAATTGCCCCTTGCAATTTCGTTCCCACCTGCTATAATTCTGCTCCTTGGCCTGGTAGCTCAGTTGGTAGAGCAGAGGATTGAAAATCCTTGTGTCGGTGGTTCGATTCCGCCCCGGGCCACCAAGAACATACCTTGCAAAACGCCGATCCATGCAGATCGGCGTTTTTGTTTCCGCGACGGAAAGTCCTCGTGTCCGGTCTATTCCCGGCCTGCTTCCCACCAGCCGTGCAACCGTCCAAATCGTCCAATCGTCCGGCGGACTCAATGCATCGCAGCACCAACTACTTCGAACGACCAAATCGTCCAAATGTCCAGTTTGTTGACTCGCGCCGAAAATTGACCCACTGGGGATGCGGGCTAAATCTGACCACGTCAAGAGCACAATTCGGTCTGTCTCATCGGCAGGAGAACGGTGGGATCAACGTGGCCTTACTAAAGATAAAATCAACACCAGACCCGAAAATGGTTTGCACCCCTCTCGTTTCTCGTTCGTCAGCCCACCATTCGTCCGGTAACTATTTCCAATTCGGCTGGGCTTAAACCGTGACCAGCCCACCCCTCGGCAAATTTAGCGCTTTGTGATCGAGGAAGTTGCTCTGTCGTTAGATTACGAATGCGCACACGCGCCGGAAGTGAAGCGCCTTCTCCGACGAATATTGCTTCTTGCTGCGCGAGGTTCGGTAGCGCTTTTGTCATGCCAGATAAACCGTCAGGGAGAAACCGAGCTACGTGCTGCTGATCCGCCTGATTAGTCAGCCTTAAAATCAGCCACGTGCCGCACTGGGATATAACAGTGCTTTCAACATCAGCTGGTCGCTGACTGACTAGCATTAACCCGAGGCCGTATTTTCGTCCTTCTCGCGCAATTCTTCGGATTGCAAATTGCGCAGTGGCGTACTCAGCCTCTCCTCGGTCTGGCACATATCTATGAGCCTCCTCGCAAACCAAGAGGATGGGATCTTTTTTCCGCTCCTCAGGCGCTTGGTACAATTTGTATTGGAATAGCAACCTTGCGAGCATCCCAGCCAGCGGTCCAGCAACTTCATTTGGAAGTCCAGATATGTCTAGGATTCGGATGTCTTTTGTACTGCCGTCGTCGCCGTGGACTTCCCTAACAAACTGTGCAAGAACATGAGAAAGAGTCGGGGCGTTTGCGTCCCAATTCGACATCAAAAAATTTATCCTTGGATCGCGACGCAGCACCGCAAGCTTGTCCAGAATCGACTTGAAATTTTTGGTGAAATCGCCTTCTGGGATACGTTCTAAGGTGTTGGTTTTGCTTACGCGAGCGCCTTGAAGATAAATGATGTGGTTAACCATCTCGTCCAACGAAAATGGACGGGGCTTGTCTCGGTCAAATTCGATAATTGCTTGCGCTTCTACTCCTGCTCGTGGACGAGGATCATCGGGATTGCCTCCGTCTGTGGGAGCTGCCCCCCCGTATTCGGTCGGCGACGGATCGACCAACTGAGCAGCAACTAACCTGGCATACGTGAGCGCCTTATAAATGACGTTGTTTTGAGTCGTCGCCTCAAACTCAGTTTTCCCAATGGCTAAGGATCTAAACTCATCCGCTGACATCAACCAGTAAGGAAGCTTGATGGGCTCCCCTTGAGCTTGCTCGTGACCGATCGGGTCATAGGCGCGGAACACAACTGCACGGTTACCGAACGCTTGTCCATACTCTCCATGGGGGTCAAGCATAACGACGCGAGGACGGCACAGATCAGTCCCGTTTGGTTTATGCTCAAGTACACTGTGGAGTAGCGCCGCTACTGCGCCTGATTTTCCTGAGCCAGTTGACCCAAGTACTGCGCAATGCATCCCGAACATTTTATCGATATTAGCTCGACACTGAGCAGAGTCAGCCCCTACATATGTCGCAAAAGGTACCAGTGGATCGATCACCGCGTCGTGCAGTTGCCCTTCGGCCGATTTGTACAAATCAACAGCTTCATCCCGGGTTAACAGATATACGCCTTGCCTTGGCAAAGGATATGTCGAAACGCCGCGGGTGAACTTCAATATGCCGGAAACTCCCTGCCATACGCCTTCCGCAAATAGTTCAACCTCCATTACCCTTTGATCTGCTTCTGGAGGGATAATTTGTCCATGCTCTATTAAATCTTCAGAACGCATTCGCAACAACGTCACGAACCCGAAGACGAGGCGTCGGCCAAAATGAACTTTTACAATACTGCCTATCTGCCCTATGGGATATACACGCCCCTCGTGGCTACGAGTAAGTTCGGTTACCTCACCACTGAGCTCAATGCGGATGGTTGTTCCGGCGACCTCTACGATATTTCCAATCTTTAAATCAGCAACGAGATCGAAATTTGCCATCACACAGCTCCTTCCGCGCCATTTTCAAGCACTCGTGTAACGCCTCCGAACGTCCACCAGTCTAGTGACGAACCATCGCTGCGTCCATGCAACGGCCCCACTGCCCCGGCGTACAATCCCCGCTGCGTCATGACATACACCCTTTTTCCCCAAGGCGATTTCCGCCAATTGTCCAACGCCTGTGGGATCACGTCGAACTCTCCACAAAATGCTAGCACAGTCGTTTTGCTTGTTGGCGATGACAGTGCGAATTCAATTTCTTGGTTAATGTGTTCGTCACCAAAGCTATATCCGCATATTGCAAGCACGTTGTCGCCCCCGGTAGATAGAGCGCGCCTAAAGACATCAAACTGAGCCGCAAAAGGATCTCGCTGGGTCGCGACGTATTTGGTCGCTTGAGGATAAATTAGGACACGACCGCCACGGCCTGGATAAAGATCACGGTCGCGAATTCTCCATACTTTTCCGTCGTCGCCTAAATGCCAATCAATAGAACCATGCAGCTTAATTACGTGCGCACGGCAGCCACTAGTCGGCTCATCGTCGCCGTATCGGTGGTTTCGGAAAGCAACTGCGCCACCGGAGAATCCATCCCAATAGGAATAACAGCCAAGTGCAAGGGCGTCTTCGACCAGCGTGTCGTAGTTCGTGGTGAAAAACCGGATAGGTAGCCTTCGGCCCTCTAGCCCTGCTTGGCGTTTGCCGATAATCGCCTTCACAAATGCGGCATGATGAGCAACAGACACCATCGGGCTACTGTGCGATCCGACAGTAGCCGGGTTCCCGTTTTCGCCCGCCCTATAACCCCACCGCACCGTCTCGGAAATGTGAGTTAACACCTCCAGATGTGCCGCTTCTAGTTGAGCTGCTTGATATTCAATCCCTGCTATGCTTACCTGACCAGAGGAACTCCTGTTGCACAGCGTCGTGTAGTCGCCGAGGTGACTCAATAAATGCTCAATATGCGTGCCGGTAGGTAACTCTCCCAACAATGCATCCAACATGGGCTTATGCGGCGACGTCGCGGCCAACTCCATTACGCGGCTAGTCAATGCGTACATTAGCGGTATGCCTGCGTCCCGGCTGACGCCCGCGCCCAGAAGCCACATCTGGTTTGGACGACTTAGAAATTCGTCCAACTGCTGTAAATAGCCATCGTCGACAGTGGTCATAAGCGCTCAATAAAATTGGTGAAATATAAACTGTGCAAGCGCTACTGTGGACCTAATAGTGATCAAAATCAATACTTATTTTCACATGTTTTGAAGAAACGAAAGCCAGACGAAGCCGGCCCAAGTCGTGGTTATCATCAGCTTGGGTCTACTGTTTCTGACCGCGCCAAGCGAAGTACTCGCAACATTGCTTGAGTGAGTTCCGGGCAAACTCCCGATTTCTCACGAAGTCCGGTGAGCCACGAATCGATGACAGCTGCATCGTTCGTGGGCTGATACTCCTGCTCAGAGCGCAGCTGCCCATAGGCGTCGTAAGAACGGGCGATAACATTCTTGCTCACTAGAGAAACACGCTGAATCTCCCATCTCTTTATTCTTTCAGCGCTCCAGCGCCCGCAAAAAATCGTTCCCTCGTCAAAAATCATGAAATTATCCGACTAGCTCATCCATCTGCCGTGGCGCGACCTACTGACTGCGGCGAGAATCTATGAAAGAGGTCCAGCACGCGAACACGACCGTTCGCCGACGTCTAGTTCTTCCTTAAGAAAAGAAAGGAAATGGCACTAGCGAAATTTCGCAAAACGCAGTACATTCGCAGCACAACCACTCCGGACCACATCATGAAGCGTCTGAAAGACGAAACCCTGTCGATCCGCACCTCAGCAGACATAAAGCGGCTGCTGAGAGCCGCCGCTGAACGCGAACATCGTTCGATTGCTTCGATGATGGAAGTGCTAATCCTGGCTTATGCGAAGCAACATGACCTCCAGGCTGATGTGGCCGCTAAAGCCAGCTTGAATGAGAAATAAACTGAGATACTGAATGCCAACACTGAACTGGATCGGCAAAGAAGCCGTTGAGACTCACCACAAGGATGTCCCGTTCCGTCTGCTGGAACCAATTCCCGAACTGTCTTCCGGCGAAATCGATAGCGGGAACATGATCGTCCAAGGGGACAACCTGCTTGCCCTAAAAGCATTGCTGCCACGATATGCCGGGCAGGTTAAATGCATATACATTGACCCACCATACAACACAGGAAATGAGGGCTGGGTCTATGACGACAATGTAAACAGTCCTGAAATTCGGAAATGGCTGGGGGAGGTGGTCGGCAAAGAAGGCGAGACACTAGACCGACATGACCGATGGCTGTGCATGATGTACCCGAGGCTCGTGCTCCTAAGACAATTTCTCTGCGAGGACGGCGCAATATTTGTTTCGCTCGACGATAACGAAGTAGGTCCCCTTCGTTTGCTAATGGACGAAATATTTGGCTCTAGTAACTTCGTTACTACCATCGCTTGGCAAAAAATATTTACTATCAAGAATAGCGCGAAGCATTTTTCCGAAATGCATGACTATGTCGTCGTCTACGCTAGGAAAAAAGAATTGTGGAAACGAAACTTGCTGCCTCGGAGCACCTCAGCTGAAGAGGACTATTCCAATCCAGACAACGACGAGCGGGGGGACTGGACAAGTAACGCACTCCAATCCCGAAACTTCTACAGCAAGGGCACTTACGAAATCAAATGCCCAGGGGGACGTATCGTCGAGGGTCCGCCAAGAGGAACATATTGGCGCATGGAAGAAAGCAAGCTATGGGAGTTAGACCGAGATAACCGCGTCTGGTGGGGCAAGTCAGGCAACAACAGTCCACGTATTAAGAAATTTCTTGATGAGGCGAAGGATGGCGTTGTACCGTCAACATGGTGGGAGCATCGCTTCGCGGGCACAAATTCTGGAGCCAAAACCGAGCTACGAGATATTTTGGGCGAACAAGATCAAGAGCTGTTTAACACACCAAAACCGTGGCAACTCATCCAGCGAATCATTCAGATCGCAACGGACAAAGACTCCATCATTATGGATTCATTTGCCGGATCCGGCTCAACTGGTCATGCGGTCTTGAAACAGAACGCCCGCGACGGCGGGTCACGTCAATTCATCCTAATTGAGATGAATGAAGCGGTGGCTACTGGCGTCACCTCGAAGCGTATCGCAAATGTGGTGAACGGCTATCCTTACGTTGGTGTATCTCGTGAGGAGCTTTATCGAGAAAAACTTTCCTTCTCAAGTCTGAAGAATGCCGATCAGATTTTGGGGCGCGTTTCCGAAATTGAGGAAGCAGAAAAAGATCGGTTCAGTAGGATAAAAAAAGAACTCAAGGATGGCGAACTCGTGGTTACGGGCGAACTAGATGTAAAGGAAGAACTCCCAGGCCTTGGCAGCGGTGCACAGTTTTGCCGGCTCTCAGAACAGGCGCTATTTGATGAATTCGGCTCAATTCGTCTGGATGTCACCTTCGACCAATTGGCTGAGTTTGTGTGGTTCATGGAGACTGGTACCGGCTTGGCAAGTTCCGCGATTCTCGAACGGAAAGAGCGTACGCCATATCTGGGCACGCACAAAGGCCGGGCAATTTTCCTTTTATACAACGGTATCTTAAAGGATAAGTCTGAATTGGGCGGAAACGTCTTGAACGGGCGGACGTTAGAGTATTTGGCTGACATACAAGACGAATTCGATGGACCAAAGGTGATTTATGGTGCACGTACTCGTTTCGATAAATCAAAACTCACAAAACTTGGCATCGTTTTCCATCAGCTCCCCTATGAATTGGCGGTCAAAACATGGTTCTGAACAAAAAAGATTTAAAAGATTACCAAGAAAAGCTACTTGAGGCATTTGCAGGATTCCTAGCCCGTACTCGCGAGCTGAAGAACCCCGCATCCGCATTTGCGGAAAGCACAGCTGCCCACTTTGGGCATGCTTTACAGTATCACCCGTTGCCAGGTCAAGAAGCTGTTCCCTACGTGTGTTTACGGGTACCAACTGGGGGAGGAAAGACCCGCATCGGCGGCCAGGCAATCAAATGTGTCAATGAATCTTTCCTTGCGACCCAGCATTCGCTTGTATTGTGGCTTGTGCCGTCGGATCCAATCCGGGAGCAGACGCTATATGCCCTTAGGACTAAGGGCGAACTGCTTCATGAGGATATGCGCGATCTCTTCGGTGCAGTCCACGTGCTCGACGTTAACGAGGCACTCTTCATGCAACCCGCAACGCTGAATACTGGCAACACAATAATTGTGGCGACGATGCAAAGTTTCAAGCGCGATACTTCCGATGGTCTTCGTGTCAATCGGCAAAATGGCGCACTCATGTCCCATTTCGCCGGTACATCGCCCGAGCAACGAGGTGAGTGCTCTCTGATGGATGTGATTCGATTGCGCCGCCCATTTGTCATAGTGGACGAAGCACACAATCAGGGAACGCCGCTAGCGGTTGATACGTTAGTACGCATGGCACCTTGCTGCATCCTTGAACTCACGGCGACACCAGATCGCGCGAGCCAGCCTTCAAACGTCTTGCGCAGCGTATCTGCCGCCACTCTCCAAGCGGAAGACATGCTAAAGCTCCCGCTAGAACTTGCAATTCATCCGGAATGGCGCACCTCACTCGCTGAAGCGATCGAGCGGGTTCGGCAATTAGAAAACGACGCTGAGGTAGAACGAGAGCAAACTGGGGAGGAAATTAACCCCATAGTGATGCTTATTCAGGCGGAGCGAAAGATTCAGGACAAAGAGACCTTTACTCCAGACCGAGTGAAGCAACATCTGATCGATGATTTCCAGATTGAACCCGGGTCCATTGCTATTGCGACTGGATCGCTCGATGAACTGACTGGAAAAAAACTGAACGATCCTGATTATCCGCAGTTCATAATTACTGTGGATAAGCTACGCGAAGGGTGGGACTGCCCTTCCGCCTATGTGCTCTTTTCGTTCCGCAACACAACATCCGCGACGGCTGTAGAACAGGTGCTTGGCCGAGTGCTGCGTATGCCTCACGCAATACGCAAACAACGGGAAGCCTTGAATCGCAGCTACGCGTATGTCGTTTCAGGGGAGCTGGCGGCAACCGTGCAAAATCTCCGTGATGGTTTAGTTCAAAGCGGCTTTGAACGTCTTGAAACGAAAGATTTAATTCAAACACAAGCAGACAGCGGCGCGACTGATGACCTTTTCTCCCAACAAATCGATCTTACGATTCCACTGCCGGAAGTTGGCGAGACTGTAGCGGTTCCCGATCCGGAGTTCGTTGCAGCGTTGCCAAAAGCTTTACGCGAAAAAGTCGAGATTTCGCCAGAAACAGGGACGCTTACGGTCAAAGGCGGCGCGAGTGCCGCACAGCTGAAACAGATTGCGGAAACGTTCAAACAGGCGGATATCGTAAAGGCGGTTCGTGACCGTCTCGATACCCAAATGGCGATCAACATCGCACCAGCAATGCGCGAGAAAACGCCGGCTGAAAAGGGCGAGTCAGCAAGTGTGCCTTTACTGGGAATTACACAGCATAGTTTTTTCGACATATTCGACGAAACAGCATTGCTGGATGCAGACTGGGAAATCGACGAATTCGATACCAAACTTAGCGAGAGCGACTTTTCCCATGACATGGAAGCGATGCGCAGAGCATCCCTTACGATTTCACAGCTAGAGAAAATTGCTTGTGATGTTTACGACAAATTAGACAGCCAGCTGGCCTTGTTCGGACATGAACAAGGCTGGCAAATAACAGATTTGATTCATTGGCTGGACCGCAACCTGTATTTTCCTTATGCAAATGGGAATCAGAAGGTTGCATGGATAAACATGGCAGTCACTCGTCTCTTGGAGGAGCGAGAATTCACGCTTGACGAATTGGCATACCGAAAATTCCGCTTAAGGGGTGCACTTGAGCGCAAACTAGCTGCCGGTTTGGTTCTCGTAAAACAGCGAGTCTTCGATGGTCTCTTTCAGGAGGAATTTCTATTCGGCGTACGCAATGAACATTCGATCGTGTTAGAGCAAGGTCGATACGGCTACGATACGCCCTACATTGGTTTCATGCCTCTGAAGCGACATTTCTTTCCTGTTATTGGCAACCTAAAGAATAGCGGTGAAGAATTCGAATGTGCCGAATTCATTGCCAATAGACTTGAAGGTGTCGAATGGTGGGTTCGCAATGTCGAGAAGAAGCCCACATCATTCTGGCTTCAGACCGCATCCGATAAGTTTTACCCAGATTTTATTGTGAAAATGAAATCCGGCATCATCCTTGTGGTCGAGTACAAGGGCGGGCATATCGCTGATGGTTCGGATAGCAAAGAGAAAAGGCGCATTGGAGAACTTTGGGCGAAGCGAAGTGAAGGCTCTTGCCGGTTTGCATGGGTCGAGAAGAAAAACTGGCAATCGATGAAGGATGCGTTGCTCTGAACGGCGAATACGGTACTTGCAGTACCGAAGCGGGCTAACTTTCGACCGCTTCGCAATTACAAGCCCGTATCGACAGGAATTTCCTACATATATGATTTTGACGGTTGAACCCAGCCGAAGCCCGAAGCCCCGTAAAGGCCTTCGGGCTTTTTACATTCTGTCGCATAAAAGGAAATCATGAAACGTCTGAAATTTGGCATCAGCACCGCACTCATCCCGATAGCATTGTTGTCTAGCCCAGTCTATGCCGCGCAGGACTGTAATGCCTATATTCCATCAATCAACAAGCAGATGGTGAGCTATCTTGCCGCCAACGGGCCGCGTCCTATGAAGAACGTCAGCCTGGATGAATTCGGGAACGCGGTCGATCCAATGTGGGGCCGTCCGATCGTGAAGCTCGACACCTACGTCTTGCCTGAATCGATCAGCAAGAAGCTCTCGTACCGCTTCACCGAGGCCGCCACCAAAGGCGTGCGCACCGCCAACGGACGAACGGTCTGCACCTTCAACTACGAAGCCAATGACGGTTTCAAGACGGAAAAGGGCTACGCCAACTTCGATGTTGAGCCATCGTCGAAGACAACCGAGGTAATTATGTTCGTCAGCCCCGGAGAGGCAAAAAGTGGTATCAAGTTCACCCCGGAGGGTTTTGCCCAGATGATCATCAATTCGGCCATGCGCAAATCGCTGGCGAGCGACCCTCAATACAAAGGGAAGTTCAATGTGGTCTTCTAACCCAAAGGATAGGGCCAAGGCCCCATCAAGCCCCCCCCCCTAAAAGCCCGAATGGTTTACGCCATTCGGGCTTTTTCTATTTCCGAGGCACCGAATGAAGAAAACGAATCTCCCCCTCTCCATCATCCCCCAGCAAGTCACCATTCGCAAAGCAGTACGCGCAATCGGCTCCAGCGGCCGGGGTAAGCCAACCAAACCCAAGCGCATCACCACACTCGATCTCAATATCTCGCTGAAATATCGGCGCTAATCATCACCTACAGGAAGGAATCCTATGAACGCGAAGGCCACCAATCCGAACAGCGAAAGTGCCGAACAAGTTGCAGGAGCAGCAGAGAGCATCAGTGTGCCGTACTGGTTGCTCAAGGAGGGTCGATGCAAGAAGCTCGGCAAGCATGCTGAAGGCGGCATCAAGTACCAGATTCTCGCCAGCGACGACAGGGCATCTCTGTATATCCGCATCACCGAGAATGAAGGTGGCGGCTACTTCAGCAAGGAGATCGTCCCTTTCGTCCAAATCGTCCAATGCCTCCAGAAGTGCGATGCGGCCACGCCCTTCCCCTCCAAAGCATTGAGGGAGGCGTTCACCGGCCGTAGCAGCAATAACGCTGGCTTCCTTGCCGCCATCTTACGCAAAGAAGTTGTGTTAGATGCCGCTAAGGATGCGGAGTCCCAGCATGTCATCGCCGTGGACCTCGGCGCCTGGATCGGTGCGGCGCTGACGCCCCAGGGGACAAAAATCGAGATCGCACCTTCCTCCACAATTACCTCGGCATCTTCTTCCGGGCCAGCGAAGAAGACGCTTATCTTACCGCAAAAAAAGTAGAGAGAAATGCTCACACCAAACCATACAATTATCGTCAACTGGAAGGAGCATGGCTTTGGCTGCGCAAAGAAATGCTCCTACTGCAATTGGCGTAGTTCCCCATTTCTACCCCACGGCGCTCAAGGGCAGGATGCCGTCGCTAAGTTCATCGGTCAATGCAAGAAGGCCTTCGTTACCATCAGCGGTGGTGCTGACCCGCTGTACAAAATCGATGAGAACCGCGATGCCTTGCTGACGATGATAGACACTATCCAAAGCCACGGCTTCTACACTAGGATCATCACTCGCGAGACTTCACCTATCGCGAGCCTTAAGGGCCGCGTTCAGCAAGTCTCCATCTCCCTCGACCAAGAAGTAATGCACGGAATCGAACGGCACAGGTCTGAATGGAAAGGCTTGGAGGTCGAATACTCGCTCGTACTTCCACCCTTACCTGAGGCGCAGATTTTGCGACTTATGCCGCAGTACTCGCAGCTACAGCGCAAGCTACGCGCGCGACTGCTGTTACGGGAAAATCTGAACAGCATTTATCCGATCAATCACTCTAACCTCAATGCCGGCCATCGCGAGCTGGTCTTTGTCCCCAAGCAGTTGTGCCTGCAAAGCCGCTACTTACTTACGCAAGAATTTTGGGGGCACGAGATCATTCTGGATACCGAACTGATAATGAATCGCCTGATGTCCCATCAGGATATCTACATTTTCGGGGGCGTGGTAAAGCACCTGATGGCTCCGGAAGTCCACACCGAATTTGCGGATATCGACCTCATCGCAACCAGCGGTGAAGTGCTGGAAATGCTAGAGCGCGAATTCGCCTATAGCTTCCGCCGCGCCAATCCTATTGGCACGTTCCCTCACTACTACATCGGCCAATCCCCGCGCGCAGGTAAACCTATTCAGGTCGTACGCGTGAACACGGATGAAGAAGCTCGCCGCTTCGTGTTCAACGGCACATATAGCGTTGATCGCGTGTTGTACAGCAATGGCAACTTCCGGTTCGATCCGAGTATCGGTGAGGATGCGATCCGCAAAGACATCGTCCAGAAAAATGCGTCTAACCCTCCTGGCCCTGTTGACCAAAGCCTATTCAGTATCGGGCGCACTCAGATCGAGGCAAAACATCGCATCAAGCTGATCCGCAAAGGCTACTCCATCCCACCACTTTCCAATTCATGAGGAAATCAATGCAAGCAACCATATACGTCACTTCGGCGGCGTTAGCGACCGCACTCGAAATGGATGATCTTGGACATTACGCACGCGTATCGCTGGCAGATCAAGAGGTCACCAACCCCACCAAACGCGAGGGCTATTATCTCAAGTCCCCATCCAAGATGAAGTTCGATGCGCTCCCGCTCGATGCGCAAATCAAGCTTAGGCTCTCGCCAGAAAACCCTAGCTTATTCGCGCACCACGTCCATGCACCGGACAACCTTCGTGGATGCTTATTCGAAAACGCTCCCGATCTTCCCTCGTACTATGGACCATCGGTGCAATACTGGTCAGGCGAAGCGTTCAACCCGAATAACACTGGCGCTGTTTACTACCAATGCCCAGAGAACGAATACATGGTCAGCATAATACCGGAGGACTGGATGGCTGAAGGCGTAGATCCGATCGTGCCTGATCGACTGCTATCGGAAGGCGTGGTATTTGCGATCACCGGTTTGCGCAGCCTTACGGCGGACCTCGCGCCGGAGCATTTCATTGAAGTGCAGATTCCATTGGATGAAGCCATGCTCGGCGTTGAGGCGGACTTCTTCCGCTCCAGTAGGCACTACAGCCTTGACGGCGCTCAACGCCGCGAACGCATCTTCCTTAAAGTTGATGACGTGCGGCGATCGCCCGATCCCGACAACGCCTACATTGAACTTCGTCAAGAATGGAATGACTACGGATACGTGTACTGACCATACACGAGAGCATTTAACTTGCCGAAGCAATGTTCGTCTATACCGCACTACCGCGCTAATGTGTCGCTGCCCTCCCCGTACTTAGTCCGTCACACCATCGTGGCCATGGGCGCCACATTATGTGTTCAAGTTACGGCCAGAGCCGGCAGCAATACGTAATAAACCACCTCAACTTCAAAGGAACACCATGCAAACCCAAGATGGCGGTATGGCCCGCGCACGCCTGTTCGATACAGGTAAAACTGTAGCTACGCCCGGAGCCTTCGATGCGATGTCGAAGCATGGCGTTTGGCCGTTCGATCTGCTGACCAGACATACGAATGGCGATTGGGGCGACGTGAGCAAAGAAGACCGCGCAGCCAACGAGGAAGCGTTAAAGCAGGGGCATCGCTTACTGTCGGCCTATCAGCTCAACACTGCGCTGCGTGTGTGGGTCATCACCGAGCATGATCGCTCGGTGACCACTATCCTTTTGCCTTGCGAATACTAACGTTAGGCAGCTAGCAAAAAGAACTGACTTCTGAGATCGGAGAGGAAACTTCTTGAGCCCTACCCTGCCTCCGCACTTTCGCGATATCCAGCCAGCGCATTCAATACAGGAAAGGAGGCATTTTGCACGATGGGTCAGGCTCGTTCGCAGCGCGCCCGACCGGGGATAGACCGGGCGGGGGCCAGGTCAGTGGAGAAGACTGCAAGACGGGGACAATGCCGGTTGAAACGTCGAGCAGGATTGAAAAATAGCGGTATCGGTGCCGATTTGTTCCTGGGACTTCGAAGACTAGAGTCGTACCGCAGACTTTCAACGTTGCCGAAAGGCCACAGTCGTTGCAATGAACTATTTACCGTGATAGGATTCGCATCCGTTATTGGTAATGCGGTAACGTCTAACGAATGCAAATTCGTTCCTGTAGCTGGAGAGTAGTGTTATCCAGCATCCCTATCTCAGGCGCAGCTGCGTTTTAGCTGCTCGCAACGAGGCAATTCTGACTTCGGTCAATCGGCTTTGTTGCGCCTGACGATCCTGT
Source organism: Duganella sp. CT11-25 (assembly GCF_047302815.1). Classification (NCBI taxonomy): domain Bacteria; kingdom Pseudomonadati; phylum Pseudomonadota; class Betaproteobacteria; order Burkholderiales; family Oxalobacteraceae; genus Duganella; species Duganella sp. CT11-25. The sequence continues at coordinate 5,274,718 of NZ_JBKBFD010000001.1, read as the reverse complement.
AGTGCCGTCCCTTTAGCTTTGCTGTATCCGGCATCCGCACAACGCGCATGCACACGGACTCTTTAACAATTTGCGTTGCTCATACTGCCGAGCCGCGTAGGCGCGGCAGATTGAGCGTAGTAATAACCCCTCGTCATCCGAGAGGGGAAATCCCCAACGATATCGTCATGAAAACCAATCGAAAAATTCGCTTCACCAAGCGGACGCTCGATGCGCTTCCGCCTTGCCCAAAAGATTCCCGTTCGTCCCAAGACGAATACACCGATATCGAGATACCCGGCCTGAAAATCGGCGTCTCGAAATCAAGTGTGATCACGTTCGGATATCGCTTCACCCATCAGGGCATCAAAGACTATATGCGCATTGGCACCTACCCCGGCATCACAATTGCCGAAGCCAAGCAAAGAGCGATTGATGCAAAGGTGCTGCTCGATCGCGGCATTAACCCAAACGATGAAGGCGACCGTGTGCGCGGCATGCCAACGTTCGAGCAGCACGCCAAGGAATACATGGATTTTGCAGAGCAGTACAAGCGCTCTGCTAACTCCGACGAGTCCAAACTAAGGCTCTACCTGATCCCACACTTCGGTTCGCGCCGCTTGTGCGACATCTCGTACCGCGATATCCAAACGTATCACGTCTCGCTGTCTAGCAAGCTCGCCAAGAGTACCGCCAATCGGCACCTGGCACTACTCTCCAAGATGTTCTCGCTCGCCGTTAAGTGGGAGCGGATCGAAAAAAATCCCTGCAAGGGGATAGATAAATTTAAGGAGGACAATCAGAAGAACCGGTTCCTGAGCGAAGACGAGATCGGCCGCCTGTTCAAGGCGCTTGATCGCGACGAGAACCAAGAAGCTGCCACGGCTATCAAGCTCTTGTTGCTAACTGGCCTACGCCGCGAGGAAGTGTTGCAGGCCCGCTGGAAAGACATTTCGCTCGCCGCCGAAACCTGGCATATCCCAAAAGGTAAAACTGGGTCACGGGATATTACAATCAACGAAGAGGCGCTACAGCTACTGTCTAGCATTCCGAAGACGCGCAGCCCGTTTGTCTTTCCCGGCAAGGTCGATCCTAACAAACCGCTGAACAACCCGCGAAAGTGTCTGATGCGTGCCATTCGATCCGCCAAAATCGAATCGTTTAGACTCCATGACCTGCGCCACTCGCACGCGTCGTTACTTGTTAACGCTGGAGAGAGCCTGTACACAGTGCAGAAAATTTTGGGTCATCGTAATCCCAAGACCACGCAACGATACAGCCATCTGTCCGACGCTGCGTTGAAGTCGGCATCAAATAAGGTCAGTGCGGCGATCGGGCGGGCGCTGAACCGCGAGTAACTGCAGCAATAAATCCTACCGACCAAAACGTCCAAATGTCCCGCCGGACAATTTGGACAATTCGGACGCTCACTCACAGCGCCCACCTACAGAGCTAACGTCCAAGTCGAGACGTCGCCATTCCAGCTCAGTGACCTCTGCTTCCCCTTCTCAGGAAGGGCGCATTGCTTCCGTAGCGCCAGCCTTCCCCAAGGCTGGTGCATCCCCTTTGGCATTTTTTTTGGAGATAAATTTATGGTCGCCACTCAAGACATCTATCAGCTGCGTCGCCTTGTCGGCCTATCGATGTTCCCGCAAGGCCGCAATGACCTGCAACACGTAAATCGCGAGGCCGACGTTTGCTACTGGGAGCGCTTCGAGGACTTCAATGCACTCTCGCATAAAGCCCTGCGCAAACATTCGCAGAAAAAAGAAGCATGGTGTCCAGCCTACATGCCCATGGAGCAGCAGCCCGAGTTCTTGTGCGCTGACCTTATGGCCTTTCAGCTCGATGACTATACTCCGGCGGAAGTACATCAGTGCCTGGTTCAAGCGCATCTGTGTGGCTTCGCTTATCCGCTGACGCCAGCATCCGCAGATCACCCTCGCACCATGCTCGTGCTCCTGCTCGATCGTACGGTCGGCATCAAGACTTACCGCCTGCTGTGGCAATTCCTGTCGTCCATGCCTGAGCTCTACGGCAACACAATGATCACTCACGCCGACTGCCGTTCGCGCTTCGATATGCCTTACGCGGTAAGCGGCGAATCGGAAGTGCTCAATCATTGCGGCTACCCGCTGGCCATCGATGCCGTCTTGCGGCTCCCCGAAGTGAACTTCCAGGCCGTTGGTCGTGCCAGTACCGCTCCGGTAGAGAAATTCTGGGGTGATTCCATGGCCTTTGTTCTTCCGGACTTCTTGGAATTGATTTAAGCATCTTCACGACAATTAGGAAGTAGAAATGTCCCGAGATAAGAAGCAAGAAAAACAAGAACTGCTGGATCGCATCTTCCTGGAACTCCGAGAACAGTTGACCATCACCGCTGATCCCGCTGGCGATCCATTCGTTACCGTGAACACGGGCGACGGTTTTGATACCTTTCCCTTGACCTCCGTGAAAGTCGAAAGCCATATCAGGAAAACGATATGGGATACATTGTCCGTGCGTGTCCCCAAGAACTGGCTACCGGATATCCTCGATGAACTCCGCTTCATTGCCGAAACCGAGCCTGCAGCGATTGTCGATGTACATACAAGGATTGCGCCCGCCACAAACAATGGCATCTACATCGACCTGTGCAATGCAGAACGCCAGGTACTGAAGGTTGATGCCAGCGGCTACGATCTTTTTAATTACGAAGACGATCAGCCATTCTTCCGGCGCTCCAAGGGCATGACGCCATTGCCCATGCCCTTGGGGGTAACTCCAGAGTTGGAACTATTGCGCGAGTTCATCAACGTAGAGAATGACGATGCTTGGTACCTCGTCGTGGTCTTCATGCTCTATTGCTACCGTCCGGGCGGGCCATACGCCATCTTGATCGTTTCCGGTATCGCAGGATCGAGTAAGTCCACATTCTGCCGGGTACTGCGTAGCTTGATTGATCCCAGCACGGTTGCGACGCAAGCACCGCCTCGCAACCTCACCGATCTCGTGATCGCGGCAGTCCACGTTCATATGATTGTGCTGGACAACTTGCGTGACATTAGCGCGGAGATGTCGGATGGACTTTGCCGATTCACCCACGGCAGCGGCTTGCGTACGCGCTCGCTCTACAGCAATACCGATGAGACGCTGTTTTACACGGTTAAACCATGCATTCTCAATGGCATTGGCGACATTGCATCCCAGCCTGATCTACTGAGCCGAAGTATCCAGCTGGAACTGCCTGCAATCAAGGTTCGCCGTACGGAGGCTGAGTTCAATCGCAGCTTCGCCGCTGCACAACCAAGCATCTTCGCAGGCTTGATGGATGCTCTGAGCCGGACCCTAGCCGAAGTGGACAACGTTCACGAAGTACCGGACTCGCGCATGGCTGACTTCTCCCAGTGGGGCATTGCGGTCGAAAGAGCGCTGGGCTGGAAGCCTGGCAGCTTCACACTCGCCTACGCGAATAACCAGCGAGATCAGATGAAAAATGTACTCACTGACAATGCGCTGGCCCAAGTGCTGACACGCTATGTTCAGGGATTCGATGGGGGGCAGGCCAGCAAAAAGACGACGCCTACCGACCTCCTCGAACAACTCGAAGACTTAGCTGACGAGGCGCAACGTTGCAGTAAGGGCTGGCCGGATTCTCCACATAGCCTGTCAAAGCGCCTCAAGCGAATTGCGCCTGCCCTGAGTGCCTGTGGCATCGGACTCGCCTTCACGCACTCTGGCAATCGCAGCATCACCGTAAGCAAAATCAAAACCGATCCAGCTCAAGCCTGATAAGGCTACCCGAACCCGCCCAGTATTCGGTTCGGGTATGCCTGTCGAAAATGACCTATCACCTAAACAGAAAGCATTTATGAAAAACGTACTCTCCCACCGTCCTGTGACCATTTCGATCGACGGCGCTTACACCGATATGTTGGCCATGCACGCCCAAACTATCTCGCTGCTGAAGGATGGCACGCAGCAACATGTCCCTGTCCGCGAAGACTTTCAGATTCAGGATGAGTGGGAAGCCATCACCCATCCCGACTACACGTTGTTGGTTTACCCCCAAGATGACATTCAGTTCAAGTCGTGGCTGCTGCCCTTCGATCAGCAGCCGTTTTCTCCGGCCCAACCCAACGTGATCATCTATCTTCACCTGCCCTTTGATCGCGACGCGGAGGTAGAGCTCACTATGAACGACAACGTGTTCTGGGTTACAGACGATCAGGTGATGGCGGCCGCAAGAATCGAGGCCGTTCTGTATGAAGATATTGTCCTGAAAGACCAAGGCATCATCGTGCCCGTCATCGTCGAGTCATTCCTTCACTGCCGTCCATTTAGCTTCGACAGCCTGCGGCAGTATACTAAGGAAATGGAAATCCTCGACGACGACGAGGACATTGGTGAAATCAAAGTGGCGCATGAAGCTCCCACCCAAGCCGTTCGCTGCGCCACTACCATTCCGTTCGAGATTGGCTACGCAGTGTTGAGCTACATCGATGGCCAATACCGCGCGCAGCAAGAGGCGAATCAGGTGTAACAACACCATCTAGGCAAGCTCCAGCAGTCGCTGGGACTTGCCGTCCAATCGGCACACTCGGCCGGTCGATTTGTCGATTCGGTCAATTCGTCTCGGTTCTAGTCTGTGTTACGCCGCACGCGGCTGACGCCTGCCCGTCATCGCATCACTATCCCCAATCCTCGTTTGGTCTTTGCGACTTATCAATACGCCCCCTGCACCATGACATTATCATCAGATCCCACCCGGGTCTTCGTCTTCTTCCAGTATTCCCATGGCCCATTTCGTGTCCAATTTTATTGTTGAGGTTGGTACATGACTGATGCAACTTTAGAGGGTCAAAAATTTGAATTGGACGCAGGCTATTCGTAAGAACTCTCTGCGCAAGGCCACTGGCCTAACCACCTGAAGTTACACCGTTTTCTGAATTTAAACGGGTCAATTTGTATGCAAATTGACCCGTGTTGATTTGCACCGAAAATTGACCCACTTTCCCCAGTAATTTGCAACTGAATCTGACCCACGTGAAGAGCACAATTCGACCTGTCTCATCGGCAGGAGAACGGAGTGATCAACGTGGCGTTACTAGGCATAATTCGACGCTGGCACATTCGTGACCAGATTCCCCTACGGGAGATTGCCAGAAGGCTGGGCATCTCACGTAACACCGTCCGGCGCTACTTGCGTTCGGAGACCACCGAGCCTAGCTATGCGGAACGCCGTATAGCGAGCGGGCTGGATAAATATTCCGTGCAGTTATCAGGATGGCTCAAGGCCGAGACGGGCAAGCCGCGTAAGCAGCGCCGTAGTTTGAAACAGATCCACGCGGACCTGAAGGAGCTGGGATATGAAGGATCCTACGATCGCGTGGCAGCGTTTGCCAGGCAGTGGAAGGCGGGTCAAACTGAGTGGGTCAATTCATCGAGCAAACGAACATACGTCCCGCTAACGTTCGCTCCCGGCGAGGCTTTTCAGTTCGATTGGAGTGAAGATTGGGCTGTCATCGCCGGCGAGCGGACCAAGCTGCAAGTTGCTCATTTTAAACTTAGCCACAGTAGAGCATTCTTCCTGCGAGCCTACCTATTGCAGACGCACGAAATGCTGTTCGACGCACACGAACACGCTTTTCGCGCATTCGGTGGCGTCCCACGGCGCGGCATCTACGACAACATGAAGACCGCTGTGGACAAAGTTAGGACAGGCAAGGACAGAGACGTGAATGCAAGGTTCACCGCAATGGTCAGCCATTACCTCTTCGACGCTGAATTTTGCAACCCTGCATCAGGTTGGGAGAAGGGTCAGATCGAGAAAAACGTTCGCGACAGCCGCCACCGCATTTGGCAAAAGGTGCCTGAACACGACTCACTCGAAACGCTCAACGTGTGGTTAGCAGATGAATGCAAGCGGCTTTGGAAAACCGTACAGCATCCCGAAGCGGATCTCTCGGTCTGGGAGGCCTGGGAACTGGAGCGCTTAAGCCTTATGCCAAATGGAAAGCCCTTTGACGGCTTCGTGGAACACACCAAAAGAGTATCCCCCACTTGCTTAGTGACCTTCGAGCGGAATCGATATAGCGTGCCGGCCGCATTCTCCAATCGACCAGTGAGCCTTCGTGCCTACGCTGCAAAGATAGTCATCGTGGCTGACGGTAAGGTCGTCGCTGAGCACAACCGAGATATCACCAGAGATCATGGTCCTGGCAACACTATCTACAACTGGCGTCATTACTTGGCAGTTGTTCAGCGCAAACCGGGTGCGTTAAGAAATGGCGCGCCGTTTGCGGAGATGCCCGCTGCATTCCGGAAGTTGCAAAGCATCTTGCTCAAGCGCCCGGGAGGCGACCGCGAAATGGTCGATATCTTGGCCTTAGTCCTTCTACACGACGAACAATCTGTGATCACCGCTGTGGAGCTAGCAATCGAGGCAGGCACGCCCTCCAAGCAGATAATTCTCAACACCCTAAGCAGGCTACTAGACAGCAGCCCAGCGCCGCTTATAGAGGCTCCACAGGCCCTTAGCCTAGACATTGAACCACTGGCGGACTTTAGCCGCTATGACCAACTTAGACACCAAAGGAGAAATTGATGCGAAACGACGCAATGATGGAGATGTTCCGTGGCTTAAACTTACGTGGCATGACCCAGGCGATGGAGGAACTGGCACGACAGAATTCCCCAGCATTTCAGGCCGCGTTACCGATCGTGGAGGGCCTTCTCAAGGCCGAAGCTGCTGAGCGGGAAGTTCGATCACTGGCCTACCAAATGAAAGCCGCCCGATTTCCTGCGTATAAGGACATTGGCGGCTTTGACTTTGGCTGTAGTCCAGTAAGCGAGCCGCTTATCCGTCAGCTTCACACCTGCGAATTCTTGGATTCGGGGCATAACGTCGTGCTTGTCGGTGGTCCAGGAACAGGTAAGACACACCTCGCAACAGCAATCGGTACTCAGGCCATAGAGCAACATAGCTGTCGCGTTCGCTTCTTCTCTACTGTCGAACTGGCCAACCTTCTTGAAGCTGAAAAGCAGCAAGGTAGGTCTGGAAACCTAGCGATGAAACTGGTCAACACGGACCTCGTGATTTTGGATGAAGTGGGATATTTGCCCTTTAGCCAAACAGGCGGCGCTCTGCTGTTCCATCTAATCAGTAAGCTCTACGAACGGACCAGCCTGATTATCACCACCAACCTGGGATTTTCTGAGTGGGGATCAGTGTTTGGAGACGCAAAGATGACGACCGCGCTACTGGACAGGCTTACTCACCACTGCCACATTATCGAAACTGGCAATGACAGCTATCGTTTCAAAAATAGTTCCACACAGCCAATAGGCAGAGGAAGGAGGTCCAGACTCAGATCAGAGTAATTTCATTAAAAAGGACGGGTCGGAATTCAATGCAAATTCCGGGTCAATGTTCAGCGCAATTTAACAGCGAAGGAAATGCTCGACTACGACGAGGACATCGGTGAAATCAATGTGCCGCAAGACGCTCCCGCCGAACCCGTCCGCTGCGCTACTGCCTTCCATTCGAGATTGGCTTCGCCATGGTGAGCCACATTGACGACGACTACCACGCGCAGGACGAAGCGACCAGGCGTAACACCATCCATCTAGCCAAGCTCCAGCAGCCGCTGGGACTTGCCGTCCACTAAACACACAGCCCGGTCGATTTGTCGATTGGGTCGGTTCGTTCCAAGCTCTCGCCTACGGTATGCTGAACGCGTCTCACTCCAGCGGATACTGCTCCCCAATAAGTTAGGCCAACAGAAGTATCAGCTACGCAGCGTTCAAGCTAATGCCCCGGTCTTTTCCCGGTCTTTTTGGGAGAAGAGGTTGTATTCACAGGGCGCATCAGAACCGGCGCACGAGGTAAGTCCCTCATACAATTTTTCAGAGATAGAAAAGTTCCCGGTCTGATACCGGTCCCGTGCGAAGAATCTAGCACTTCCAATAGCCTATAGAGGTAAGCATCACAGTACTTGAGTACCGACACATCAGCCCGGCAGGGGGCAAGCCGAATCCAGCGAGTGATCATCCATCCCAAACAGCATCGACCTTCCTTACTGCATAGAAAGTCCTTGATCGCCAGAAATCGCAGCGTTGCCGAAAGCACGACGTTCGTCTTGAAAATCCTTGTGTCGGTGGTTCGATTCCGCCCCGGGCCACCAAGAATAAGCATTAAAATCAAAGAGTTACGCGCATTAGCCCGTAGCTCTTTTTTACGTCCCTAGAAAAGGTAGCCCATAGGTAGGATAGCTCGGCAAGAGTGAGTGCTTTCGAACTGGGCATTGAGTGACACCCCAGTCTTTTTTCCCCGTGAGACTCTCCCTGAAGTGCCCTGGGTCCATAAAAATTCCCACCATTTCTTCCAAAAATTTTAAGGAAATTCAGAGGCTTCAATATGCACCTCTGAACTGATATCTCGACGTCTTTGCAAACTGCATGCTGCCAAAATATACTTTATTTCCAAGTAGACACAAAACAGAGTACATTTAGCAGAACTCATCTGCAATGGATTGATATGACTCAAATAACAGTACCTGTAACTAAACTCGACTTCGATCTTCGAAACCCGCGATACCCAGTACAGAATAGCGACCGAGAGGCTATGGAGAAAATTCTACTCTCCAATATGCCAAAAAGTATTCGCTTGGCCGAGCATATAATCGAATTCGGGCAGAATCCGATCGATCTGATTGCTGTTGTTCAACACGACACTCGCTACGCAGTGCTGGAAGGCAACCGCCGAGCCGCCGTCCTTAAAGTATTAAACAAGCCAATCCTACTTGACTCGATGCCAGACGGACTGGGTGTCGCCACGTTTTGCAAGCGCATGAAAAAGCTTGCCACTCAGACTGCTGGCACTGAAACCAATAAGGTCACTGTCGTACTCTTCGCAACCAGAGAAAAGGCCGACGTTTGGATTAACTTGAAACATACGGGCGAAAATGGCGGGGCGGGCACGGTACCCTGGGATGCCAGTGCGCAAGCTCGATATAGCAATAATGGCGACATAGGCTTGGAATTACTGGATTTTGGCAAGGCCAAAAATTGGTTCTCAGATGCAGAACTAAAAGGGCCGGGGGGCAGCCCCTTCCCCTTATCAACGCTAAATCGCCTACTCGGCGACCCTGACGTTCGCAGCGCACTTGGGCTGACCCTGTCAAATAATGTACTTTTAGCTACCGTACCTGCGGAAGAACTGGCGAAAGGCGTTCGCCAAGTCGTGGTCGACCTAGCCAGCGGTACTTGGAACGTAACAAAGCTGAAACTGAAGGGAGATCGAAAAAAGTACATCGCCCAGTTTCCTGCCTCAGCAAAACCGGACAACACTGCCAACGTGACGGCATGGCAAATCGATGTAGATACCGTCATCCAGCCCCCGCCGGTAATCGCTGCGGCAGACCCCAAGCCCCGCCTGCGGGTAAGCACGCGCAAAGCTCTGATCCCGAGGGAGTTTGTTATACGTACCAATCCCTCATGCCCTCGCTTGGGAAAAATGTATGCTGAGCTTCGTAGGTTAGAGGTCGAAAAACATGAGAACGCAGTAGCAGTATTGTTACGCACATATATAGAACTCAGCTTAGACGACTACATCTCGAGAACCAATTTGACTGTCGCAATGAAGCGCCCTCCTCAGGCCACGCTCGCAGAAAAAGCAAAAGGAGCAGCTGCCGACCTTAAATCCAAAGGAAAACTAGACAAAAATCAAGAGCAGAACGTCCATCGCCTTGTTGGGATCGACTCTGACCCTAAGGCCTATGCTGGCAGTATCACTACACTGCATGCCTTCGTGCATTCGATGCACGCCAATCCCATCGCGTCTGAGTTGAAGACTGCTTGGGACAATATCGCTCCATTCATCAAGCTCGTCGCGGAGGTCTAATAGGGTGGCCAGCATCGCCAAAAAAGAGTAAAGTGTCGCCAAACCTCAGGAGTACAAGTGTCACCATATCATTCTCCGCTACGCTACCCCGGCGGCAAAACCAAACTTACAGAGTATGTAAAGGCATTGCTGCGGCACAATCGCCTCATGGGGGGGCACTACGTCGAACCATACGCGGGCGGAGCATCTATCGCTTTGGATTTGGCCATTCAAGAGTATGTCGAGCGTGTACACATAAACGATCTGGACAGGTCCGTCTGGGCGTTCTGGCATTCTGTGCTTGAGGCACCAGATCAGCTATGCAATATGATAGCGAATGTTGCTGTTAATATGGATACTTGGTACGAACAAAAAGCCGTGCAAAAGAACAAAGCAACAGTAAATACCCTAGAGCTGGGGTTCTCTACTTTCTTTCTTAATCGTACAAATCGTTCTGGGATTCTAAACGCCGGCGTTATTGGCGGCAAACAGCAAACAGGTAACTTTAAGATCGACGCTCGTTTTTCAAAAGATGAATTAATTCGGAGAATCCAGGTAATCGCTGCACATCGAAGTGTGATTAATTTATACAACTTGGATGCAGTAACATTGATCGACTCTGTAGTACCGGCCTTACCAGAAAATACCTTGGTTTATTTAGATCCTCCTTACTATGTTAAAGGAGGCGATTTATATGAACATCATTATCAACATGCGGATCATGTTGATGTTGCAAATGCGACCACCAGAATTCGTCAGCATTGTATGATTTCTTACGATGATGTGCCTCCAATTCGCGAATTGTATGCAAATTACCAATTCGTCAATTATAGTTTAAGCTATTGCGCTCAGAACCGCTACCGGGGAACTGAGGCGATTTTCCTTGGTAACACTCTAGAATGCCCAGGCTTGCGTGCTTCGATGCAAGCGGCATAACTCTATTCAATTGGATCGAATGGTAAATCCAATTGCTTCGAGGTATTAATTAGCCTTACTCGAAAGCGTAATTCTGAATTTTTCCTCTCCAAGTTCAAGTCCAGCAGCATTTCGTGCCCGCTTCCATCATGATTACTCAATGTGTTAAATTGCGCTGAACATTGACCCGGAATTTGCATTGAATTCCGACCCGTCCTTTTTAATGAAATTACTCTGATCTGAGTCTGGACCTCCTTCCTCTGCCTATTGGCTGTGTGGAACTATTTTTGAAACGATAGCTGTCATTGCCAGTTTCGATAATGTGGCAGTGGTGAGTAAGCCTGTCCAGTAGCGCGGTCGTCATCTTTGCGTCTCCAAACACTGATCCCCACTCAGAAAATCCCAGGTTGGTGGTGATAATCAGGCTGGTCCGTTCGTAGAGCTTACTGATTAGATGGAACAGCAGAGCGCCGCCTGTTTGGCTAAAGGGCAAATATCCCACTTCATCCAAAATCACGAGGTCCGTGTTGACCAGTTTCATCGCTAGGTTTCCAGACCTACCTTGCTGCTTTTCAGCTTCAAGAAGGTTGGCCAGTTCGACAGTAGAGAAGAAGCGAACGCGACAGCTATGTTGCTCTATGGCCTGAGTACCGATTGCTGTTGCGAGGTGTGTCTTACCTGTTCCTGGACCACCGACAAGCACGACGTTATGCCCCGAATCCAAGAATTCGCAGGTGTGAAGCTGACGGATAAGCGGCTCGCTTACTGGACTACAGCCAAAGTCAAAGCCGCCAATGTCCTTATACGCAGGAAATCGGGCGGCTTTCATTTGGTAGGCCAGTGATCGAACTTCCCGCTCAGCAGCTTCGGCCTTGAGAAGGCCCTCCACGATCGGTAACGCGGCCTGAAATGCTGGGGAATTCTGTCGTGCCAGTTCCTCCATCGCCTGGGTCATGCCACGTAAGTTTAAGCCACGGAACATCTCCATCATTGCGTCGTTTCGCATCAATTTCTCCTTTGGTGTCTAAGTTGGTCATAGCGGCTAAAGTCCGCCAGTGGTTCAATGTCTAGGCTAAGGGCCTGTGGAGCCTCTATAAGCGGCGCTGGGCTGCTGTCTAGTAGCCTGCTTAGGGTGTTGAGAATTATCTGCTTGGAGGGCGTGCCTGCCTCGATTGCTAGCTCCACAGCGGTGATCACAGATTGTTCGTCGTGTAGAAGGACTAAGGCCAAGATATCGACCATTTCGCGGTCGCCTCCCGGGCGCTTGAGCAAGATGCTTTGCAACTTCCGGAATGCAGCGGGCATCTCCGCAAACGGCGCGCCATTTCTTAACGCACCCGGTTTGCGCTGAACAACTGCCAAGTAATGACGCCAGTTGTAGATAGTGTTGCCAGGACCATGATCTCTGGTGATATCTCGGTTGTGCTCAGCGACGACCTTACCGTCAGCCACGATGACTATCTTTGCAGCGTAGGCACGAAGGCTCACTGGTCGATTGGAGAATGCGGCCGGCACGCTATATCGATTCCGCTCGAAGGTCACTAAGCAAGTGGGGGATACTCTTTTGGTGTGTTCCACGAAGCCGTCAAAGGGCTTTCCATTTGGCATAAGGCTTAAGCGCTCCAGTTCCCAGGCCTCCCAGACCGAGAGATCCGCTTCGGGATGCTGTACGGTTTTCCAAAGCCGCTTGCATTCATCTGCTAACCACACGTTGAGCGTTTCGAGTGAGTCGTGTTCAGGCACCTTTTGCCAAATGCGGTGGCGGCTGTCGCGAACGTTTTTCTCGATCTGACCCTTCTCCCAACCTGATGCAGGGTTGCAAAATTCAGCGTCGAAGAGGTAATGGCTGACCATTGCGGTGAACCTTGCATTCACGTCTCTGTCCTTGCCTGTCCTAACTTTGTCCACAGCGGTCTTCATGTTGTCGTAGATGCCGCGCCGTGGGACGCCACCGAATGCGCGAAAAGCGTGTTCGTGTGCGTCGAACAGCATTTCGTGCGTCTGCAATAGGTAGGCTCGCAGGAAGAATGCTCTACTGTGGCTAAGTTTAAAATGAGCAACTTGCAGCTTGGTCCGCTCGCCGGCGATGACAGCCCAATCTTCACTCCAATCGAACTGAAAAGCCTCGCCGGGAGCGAACGTTAGCGGGACGTATGTTCGTTTGCTCGATGAATTGACCCACTCAGTTTGACCCGCCTTCCACTGCCTGGCAAACGCTGCCACGCGATCGTAGGATCCTTCATATCCCAGCTCCTTCAGGTCCGCGTGGATCTGTTTCAAACTACGGCGCTGCTTACGCGGCTTGCCCGTCTCGGCCTTGAGCCATCCTGATAACTGCACGGAATATTTATCCAGCCCGCTCGCTATACGGCGTTCCGCATAGCTAGGCTCGGTGGTCTCCGAACGCAAGTAGCGCCGGACGGTGTTACGTGAGATGCCCAGCCTTCTGGCAATCTCCCGTAGGGGAATCTGGTCACGAATGTGCCAGCGTCGAATTATGCCTAGTAACGCCACGTTGATCACTCCGTTCTCCTGCCGATGAGACAGGTCGAATTGTGCTCTTCACGTGGGTCAGATTCAGTTGCAAATTACTGGGGAAAGTGGGTCAATTTTCGGTGCAAATCAACACTTCAATGAAAATAATGTTTTTAATGAACCAATATTTTCAGCATGCGCGGGCAACAAAACAGTAAACTGGCGCTCCATTGTTCCCTTATCGTCAAATCGTTTGTCTGAATGTATTTCACTTGCAAGAACTGGCAAATCGGATGGTAACGATAAAGTTCGATTCGAATGTTTAGATTCAGAAGAGAGCATGTCTTTTTCTACCGCTAAAAAGGTAGACGCCAGTTTCGTCTTCGACAGCAACAATCCCTTATCAAATCCTCCTCGAGCCTTATATTTTTTTAGCCTTATAGCTTCAACGTCACCTTGGGTGATGTTTAAGCGCGCCATGATTGCAGTCTGTTAAATTGCGCTGAACATTGACCCGGAATTTGCATTGAATTCCGACCCGTCCTTTTTAATGAAATTACTCTGATCTGAGTCTGGACCTCCTTCCTCTGTTCGTTTGCTCGATGAATTGACCCACTCAGTTTGACCCGCCTTCCACTGCCTGGCAAACGCTGCCACGCGATCGTAGGATCCTTCATATCCCAGCTCCTTCAGGTCCGCGTGGATCTGTTTCAAACTACGGCGCTGCTTACGCGGCTTGCCCGTCTCGGCCTTGAGCCATCCTGATAACTGCACGGAATATTTATCCAGCCCGCTCGCTATACGGCGTTCCGCATAGCTAGGCTCGGTGGTCTCCGAACGCAAGTAGCGCCGGACGGTGTTACGTGAGATGCCCAGCCTTCTGGCAATCTCCCGTAGGGGAATCTGGTCACGAATGTGCCAGCGTCGAATTATGCCTAGTAACGCCACGTTGATCACTCCGTTCTCCTGCCGATGAGACAGGTCGAATTGTGCTCTTCACGTGGGTCAGATTCAGTTGCAAATTACTGGGGAAAGTGGGTCAATTTTCGGTGCAAATCAACAGCTAGATGAACAATCCAAGCCCCATTAATGTCTGGTGCGATAAATCGGCTTTTAAAACGAGTGCGTTCTCGAACACGTAAGCCAGAAGGACGATCAGCATCGGCTTTAATATGGGCATCTCGGGTATCGACATCAAACACGTCATGTGCATACCAGTAGAGCCCTTCAGGAATTCCCCACAAAGACTCAATACGAACGCGCCTTTCGGCGGGGTGCGCTTGACACCATGCTGACGCTACAGCCGGTATAAAATGATGTGCAATTAAACAAAGATTACAGTCTTGCAGCTTACCAGTAGCAATAGCTGTACGAAACCTTCCTAGCAACCATTCCTGAGCCGCCTCGGGAGAACGAAGCTCGTCGCTCCTCGGAAGCATATGGCTCTTTCCGTTCGGGATGGTTCCACCATCGGTGCGAATAACAAGGGGGCGTGAGGTCAGCGCTACCAAATCCTGAATCAAATCGTCGCTGCAAACCCCAGTTTCAAGTATTTTTTTTACTTCGTCGTCATTATCAAGTATATAAAAATTAGGCATTTTATAGCCAGTGCCTTGATACAAATTTGCGTTACCAAGTTTTTTATATTTTTCAAACTCTTCGGCCCCTGCTATGCGAAAAACTCGTAACTTGGCAGGGTGAAATTTCCCGCCAGGAATCTTCACTAAAGACTCAGGCGAGACTCCGGCAATCGTTATATCCGATGGATCGGCCTGAACAATATACACAACGCTACCATCCCAGACCCATTCAAAATGGACCCGGATTTGGCGTTGATAGGCCCACCTTGCCACGTCCTCTAATCGGTTAATATAGTTTGCTCGGTATTGGCAGGAAAGAACGGCAGGCTCGGGCGGTTGAGCGTCGCGCCAAGGACGAATAGCTATACGATGTGATTCAGCTGGGCTGTTTGCCGACAGCTCGACTTCGGCCATCCAGTCTCTTAGCGCCTTGTTTAGCCGTCGTTCGTTTGAAAGATGGCCCTTCGCTTCCGTATGTACCAGCTCCTGAACTAGCCAATGAACCGTCCCGTCACGGTAGACATCATTAGAGGCAGCCAACTGCTTAATCTTTGCAGCAATCTCGTGGGGCGCACAGGGAACAGAGGTTAAAGAACCGCGATCCTCTATAGATTCGTTAACTCCGCTTGAGCGGACAAGCACCCGAGCGTTAAACGATATTTTTGCGAGAGTTAATGCTTCATCTATGGCGTCCTGAGCTGCAGGCATTGAAGCGGATATCACGAAATATGGCTTAGTCCATTCAATAGGAATGCTAACCAATCCAAATGCTTTTAACCCGACATTTTTTTCTGTAACCTGTTCAGGAGGGAAAATTGATACATCGTTCCCAGATACAAGTATTATAGAATTCGCTGGTTTTAATGGCTGCTTAGTTCGCAGCGATGGTTTAGCTCGCGGTATCACCTAAGAGAATTCCTGAGGATATCAGAGCGTTACTTTTCGGATGACGGCTCTGATGAAGAACGTCGACCTGATCCAAAAATAGTATCCGCCACATCTTGCATTTTAGCCAGCGCACCATCGGCGAAATAGCCAGTGATGAACCCCATTGAAAAATAAGAAGAAGCCGAATGAGCATTCGTCGTTAGGCCCACGATACCAGAATCAATCATCGCGCCAACTGCCAAGGCAAGACCACCAGACACGAAGGGAGAAAATATCCTCCAAAGACGCCGATCCATATTCCAAATACCCCGAGCGACAGCTTTGTAGAGGTATTTAATGCCAAATAATATTCCGCCTAATAATCCGCCTAAAAAGAAGAGCGCATACTTATCAAAACTACTCGCCGTACATTTATGGCTGCAAATCAAAGTGGCAAGAGAATGCATTGTCCCATTCCAAACCAAAACTAACGACACAAGCGTTACGAATAGAACCGCACCAACAAACCAGGCGTCAATACGTATTTCAGCGATTGCCTCTTTAGGGTATCGGCTTTCCCAACCACCAATGAGCCGCCCATCCATGTTAAGTCCTGCGACTTCAGCACTAGACGAATGAGGAGTCTCGGGTTCTTTTTCAACCAAATTCAACGCTTCTTGGGATGTCGATGAATCGTTGGCGTCGCCGCCACTGTTCTCTGTTGGAGTTGACATGGCCTGGGGCGCAACGCTAGGCTATGTTAACCATATGAGCAGCTACATCTGCGGCGAGCTGTTGGCTGGAGGTCTCAACAATATCCAACATTGGATATTTCCGATAATCTGAAAACTCAAGCATACCAAGTTGCCGAGCAATAACTTTTCGGAAAAATTGCGATGTAGGCTCTTTCAAAATACACAGGAGCCCCTTCGTCTGAGCGCCGTCAAATTTGTCAGACACGAACAAATATTCGTGCCCAGCAGCGTATTTAGAAACATCTAAGGCCGAACACTCAATCCAAGATTTTACTTCATCAAATTCAATCGCCTTTGCAGCCAAAGAAAATGTAAGTGGAACCAGATGCATGTGAGCATGACCCGTGCCGCAGCCCGTTAACGATTCCGATGCGATAGGGCCATGCTCAAACACAGCTACTTGGCCATATCTTGCACTAAGGTAGGCTTCCGCTTGGGCGGCAAAGTCCCAAAAATTCGCATCCGCATAGGAGCTCTGCATATTGGCGGCATGACTCAGCGGACTCAACAATGTCCACCCCGGCACTATTGCGCCGAACGAAATGAGCGCAGCATACTTGCTGTCTTTCAGCCAAGGGGAGTCAATACCTGGGGGCGCGTCTATCTGACGCCCAAACACAGCGCAAAGACGGCAGTTGTCGGTGGAGATTTCTACTTGGGAAGTCATTCTAGTACCTATTGAGTTGGGCCGAGAGCAATATAGAATCAATTGTACGTGAATTCAGTCTCTCGGCAAGCATTCAGATTGTATCATTTTTGAGCAAATCAAGTCCATTTCCGTGTATGAATTGGCAATTAACTGGCACCTTCGTGACCAGATCCCCCTCCGGGAGATCGCCAGACGACTGGGCATCTCCAGAAACACCGTCAGACGTTATCTCCGCTCGGAGACGGTGGAACCTGTATACCCTGAATTCGGGTGGCGTTTTTGTTTTCGGGGCTCAGTTGAACATGCTGAAAAAGCCGCCGAACATGCCGGACTGCGTCCCGCCGTTGCGGCTGGAGGCCACCTCCACCAATACGCGGTTGAAGGCGCGCTTCATGCCGTCGCCCAAATCCGCCCCCTTCTGGATGAACGCGGTCGGTTCGCCATACAATAACAGGTCGTTAAAACGGCGCCGGTCACGTATGAAGTCGGAATCGAGTTCCAGCTTGCGGCGGGTGGCCGGATCGGCATTCGCCAAAAGAAGCTCAGGGGCGGTGCCGCTGCGATGGATCAGATGCAGCACGCGCAAATAAGATTCCAGCAGCTTCAGCTTGTTGTCCATCGCAACTTCCGTCTGCTTAAGGCGCCAGTCTATCCGTGGATTGGTTTCCGCATCCCACAGTGTCAGGTAAAAACCCGAACGCTTGAGGGCGCTGAAAGTCCATCCGCCTATGCCGCTCGCCCGCTTGACGGTATCGAGCAGACGCGTATTAAAGGCCTTGGCTGGCGAGTCTTCGGTCAACTTCTCCGTCGCGGTATCACGCAGGAGTTTCTGTCTATCCCGCTCCACGCCATACGATGCATCCGCATCGTCCACTCCCACGACGTGCGTCTTCATTGCTTTCATATCCAGATATGCCGGATTGAAGACATCCTTGTCGATATAGGCATATTCCGTCGTTATCTTGCCTGCCGACTCCAAGGTCCGGATATCCTCCACGTGCAAATTCCCGACCTTCCAGGCAATCTCTTCTCCTTTGCGGGCAGTGGCAGCCTGGTGCATCGCCTTGCTCCGCGCCAGGCACACATCCGTGACGCTCCTGGCTTGTTGACCAGCAAGCATGCCATCGTCGAGGACTTTGATGAGGGCGGATAAGGTGCGATGGGAGGCGGCGGTTGCCGCGGCCAGGGACTCGTAGCGCTTTTTCTCAATCACCATTTTTAACAAACCATCCAGCTCCTCAAGTTTGTCCCACGCCGCGATGGCAGGCTGTATGGCGCCAGGGAAAAATTTGAAATGCTCTTTGCCGGCATACAGGTCCTGGCTTTTGAAATGATAGTAAAGCTTCAGGTTTGGCGGCAATCGCCCCTTGTACTTGGCATAAACGTCTCGCACTCCGTAGGCGAGCGCCTCCCCCTGAATCAGGGGCGCCAATACATCGGGTTCAACATCGTCCTCGTCAACCGATTCGGCATCTTCCCGGCTATAACGTTCGTCAGCGATCAAGCCGAGCAAATTAAAGAATACATCCGTATATTGGCCGTCAACATCAAAGTCCCTGGCAAAGTTCCAGGGGCCTGATTCCGACAATTTTTTCAAAATTGGAAGGGGGTAGTTTTGGCTTTTGATGAACTCAATGATCTGCTCATTATCCTCATCGTGCGTAATCATCGGGGCGATTCTTTCGACGATGGTCCCCAACTCAACGTCAAGTTTTGTGTTGCTTTCCAGCGCCTCCGCCAGGGACACGCTCCCGAAGCGCTCCAGGCCGGGCAGGAGTTTGTCGCAGTCCGTCTTGACAAAGGCGATAGCCTGCTCAAGACGCAGGTGGACCGGATCGGAATAATCAGTTGCTTCGGGAGTGGTCTTCAACATGCCTTCCGTGAAATACTTCGCTCCCGCAAGTTCCTCCCTGATTTTCATCGACTCATACATCCGCTCTTTCTCGCCGGGGTAGTCGGTGTGGCTTTCACCGATCATGTTCAGCTTACCCGGCTGCAATTCACTTTCTTCCCTGCGCTGGATTACCGGGGATGTAGCCGATGGCCGGCTCATCATGCCTTGCATTGCCCTGAGCTGCATCGCGCGCGGACTGTTACGCATCGTGTCGCTAACCGCGCTGAGCTGCATGGCCTGGCGATTGCTGCTCTTGATTTCTTGCTGCTGTCGTTGCGCGACGGCCTGTTGCCGGATGGCGCCGCCGGCTCGATTGCCGGGCTGATGAATATGCGTGGACATGGCATCCCCATTCCAAGTTGGAAATAATAATTTCGTAACTATTTTATCCCATCTGGAGCCGGTTCAACCGTGGCGTTTTGCTTCCCGGGCAGCTCAGGCGCCGGAATGCCGGGCTTCCAGCCTGGCCCGCAGCTGCTTGATCTCCGCCGCGAAGTTGTCGCGCGCCGTGACGGCCCCGACCAGTTCCATCTCAGCGGCCAGGCGCGCATCCGACAAGGTCGCAGATGCCGCCACATTGCGTTCGATCTGCGCGCGCAGGTCGGCCAGCTGGCTGTCCTTGCCTTCGATCGCCAGCTGGTCCTTGGCCTTGCCGACCAGCGCATCGGT
Source organism: Duganella sp. CT11-25 (assembly GCF_047302815.1). Taxonomy (NCBI): domain Bacteria; kingdom Pseudomonadati; phylum Pseudomonadota; class Betaproteobacteria; order Burkholderiales; family Oxalobacteraceae; genus Duganella; species Duganella sp. CT11-25. Next base: position 5,255,073 of record NZ_JBKBFD010000001.1, on the reverse strand, counting down.
GGCGATATGGCGCGCGTTGCGCAGCTCGGCCGACAGCTGCTCGATATCTTCGGCGCGCTCGGCGGCCAGCGCCAGCGCCTGGTCGCGGGCGGCGGTGACCGCGGCCAGTTGCGCCTGCAGTTCCTCCCGCTCGGCTTCGAACTGCTCGCCCGATTTGAGCAGCGTTTCCAAATCATCCTCGGACTGCGCCAGCGCCTCGCGCGGCCCGGCGCCGGCCTCCTCCGCCAGTTGCTTTACCCAGTCGCCCAGCGCGGCGACGATCGTCTCCGGGATCGCCATCTTGGGCATGTCGGCCGAGGCCGGCTTGGCGCGGCTGACGCGCCAGGCCGTCAAATGCTTGTGAACGGCGGCGAGCGAAGCACCGTCCAGGAGCCCGGATACGGCGTCGAGGGTCACCGGCTTACCATCACTCTGCAAACTCTCGGCCACCGTGGCGACCTGGTCGGATGTGACTTCTTGACGCGTCATTGCTAGCTCCAGTAGGGATTGATCAGTTGGGACTCACAAGATACAGGATATTATTGCCCGCCAGCAAGGGCATCTCAGGCAATGTGCACACTATTCCTGCGCCCCATGCACAGGACGGTCACAATATTGACGCAGGCATTTGCGGCCCCGGCCGCCGCCGACGGTATATACTCGGCTATTCCAAGCACCATCGACCGACACCGGCCATCAACATGCACTGCTACCTCGCACATCGCATCCGGGATCTCGCCTGCCTCTCCCAGGCTCGGTGAGCGCCGCGACAGGACCATCCGGTCTTTTCCGCCCTCCCGAGCCTCCTCCACGCTGAAACATTCCGTGCATGCCCGCGCGGCCATCCTGGTCCGCGCGCCATGTCACGCCCATGCCCAGGCCGATGGCCGCAGAACAGGAAGAAAACCATGAAACCTCAGATTATCGTGTCATCGCTGGATGCCGACCGGCTCGAAGCATTGCTGGACACCTCGGCGATCAACGCCGCCGCCAAAGTGGCGCTGCTGGAAGAACTCTGCCGCGCGCAAATGGTGGAGCCGCAAGACATGCCACCCGCTGTCGTGACGATGAATTCGCAAGTGCGCTTCACCATTTCACCTCCCGGCGAAGAATTTTGCCTGACGCTGAGCTACCCGAAGGACATGCAAAACGTGACGGATGGGATTTCCATCCTGACACCGATCGGCACCGCGCTGCTGGGGTTGGCTGTCGGCGACGCCATCGCGTGGCCGCGTCCGGATGGACAACTGCTGAACGTGCGCGTACTGGAGGTGCTCTACCAGCCCGAGCAGGCCGGCGAGTACTTCCGCTAAAGCGCGCTTTTATTGAAGATTTCTTCAGGAAGGCGAGCTATAGTGCCGCATGCGCTCACAATCCCCTAAATTCCCCGGCCCCCTGACCGCGCGCGGCGCGGTGCTGGCGGTGCTGCTTTCCGACCAGGACCAGACCGGCGCCCCGCCCCTGCAGGGCCGGACTTCGCTGGCGGCGATCATCAAGACCTTGAAACGCAAGTATCACTGGCCGGTGGAGTCCGACAGCTTTCCGTCCAACGCCGCCGATGGCCGGGCCACCTGGGCCACCGTGTACAGCCTGCCGCCGGCGGTGATCGCCAAGGCCATGGGCAACGGCGGCGCGGAATGGCTGGAACGGCGCGCCGCCGCCAAGACCGCGCCGTAGCGCGCCCGCGCGGTCAGCGATAGCGGTACAGCTTGACCCGCTGTATCGTGAACGCCTCGCCGCGCAAGCCGATGTGGCGGCCCTGGTGGGTTTCATCGCCGTTCATCCAGCGTCCCTCCCGCCAGCGGCCGTTCTGATACGTACCCTCGACGGCCTGCTCGATGCCGACCATGCGGCCATCCCCCTGCGCGTTGCCGAACACCACGGTCAACCCTTTGCCGGCGACCAGGAACTCGTCCTCGCCGGTCTGGATCACCAGGCCGCCGCGGTTCTGCACCTCGGACGGTTCCAGCTTTTCCCACGGCGCGTTGTAGCTCACCTCCAGCGTATAAGCGCCCATGGTCACCGTCCGCGGCGCGGTGTCGACCACGCCGTCGAACGACATCGGCGCCTTGAAGCCACGCACCTTGCCGCTGCCCTGGTACTGGTTGATGACGGGGCTCAGCTGCTTCAGCACGCGGTAAGCCTGCGGCAGCGACGACTTGCCGTCCTTGATGTCGTCGATGGCGAACGGCGAGAAACCGAAGGCGTCGTGCTCGCCGATCGCGTAAAACGCATCGGCGCCGGCGTCGGGCCGCTCCGCCTGGTTGCCCTCAGGGACGAACAGCGGATTGTCGGCGCGCTTGAACTGCTTCGCCCAGTGGATGAAATTCGGGAAATAGGTATCGATGGCCAGCACGTCGATCGACGGCGCGCCCGGCTTCCAGATATCGAACAAATGCGGCAGCGGCCCCGCGCTCGGGTATTCGCCTGGCCGCTTGCCCGGCCGGTTCAGCGCCACGTTGACATACATCGGCAGCGGGTACACCGCCTTGCCGGCGGCCGCCAGCGCTTCGACGAAGGTGGCGTAATGCCAGGCCTGGAACAGCTCTTCCGCCGCCACCGTGTCGCCGAACACCTCGGCCCAGCTGCCGGCGGCGCGGCTGCCGCGCGCTTCCCACTGCGCCTTGACGCCAGGCTGCAGCGTGTCCTTGTGCGCGGCCAGGTAGGCGGTCAGCGCGGCCGGCACCGGCCCGCGCCAGGCGGCATTGGCGGCCGCGCTATAGTCGCGCACTTCGGGCAGCATGCCGATCTCGTTTTCCACCTGGATCATCAGCACGGTGTGCTGGCTGTCGACCTGCTTCAGGTGCGCCAGCATGGCGCGCATGGCTGCCGTGTCGGCCGCCAGCGTGGCGGCGCCAAATGGCGTCAGGATATCCTGCGGCACGCCGGCGCGGGTGCGGGCGCGCGGAAAGCGTTCGCTGTCGCGCTTGACCCAGGCCGGCACATAGGTCGACATCGAATTCTTCCAGGCGCCAAACCACAGCAGCACCAGGCGCGTGTCATGCGCGCGCGCCTGCTTCAGCATGCCGTCCAGCACGCTGAAGTCGAAGCGCCCTTCGGCCGGTTCGATCTGGTCCCACTCGACCGGCGCCAGCACGGTATTCAATTCGGCCGCCTTCAGCGTCGGCCACAGCGTCTCCAGGTAGTCCAGGCTGGAGGCGGACGAATTATGCAGTTCGCCGCCCAGCAGCAGGAACGGTTGATCGTCGACGATCAATTGAGTGGCGCCGCCCTGCTTGCGCAGGTGCGGCGGCGTGGCCGCGTGCGCCGCCGTCCAGTCCAGCAGCGCGAATGCGGCGGCGCAGGCGGCCGCGCGCAGGCGTGTCGATGCATTCATAGTAATCCTGAAACTTATAAAAAAACCGCCCTCTAGGGGCGGTGTAAAAGGCCCCAGAGGGGAGACGGGCCTGACGATTAGAACTTGGCGCGCAGACCGAGCGAGTAGGTGCGGCCTGGCGAGTATTGCGACATGGTCGCGTTGCTGAACTGGAAGTAGCTGCGGCGCGAATCGTTGTTCAGGTTGACGATATCGAAGCTCAGCGTCGGCCAGCCATCCTTGTCAAACACCTGATCCAGCTCGATGCTCGACGAGAAGTCCAGCTGCTTGTAGTTGTCCGAGAACAGCGCGGCGTTGGTGATGCCGTTCTGGTTGGCGGTGGCCACCTGGCTGCCCTTGGAGAAGGTGTGCGCCAGACGCGCCATGTAGCCGTGGTTCTCGTAGTAGATCGAGAAGTTGTTGGTGCGTTTAGGCACGCCCAGCGCGATGAAGCCGCTGGCACCTTCGCCGCTGGCGTTCTGGTTGATGAAGGTGGCCGTCTCGTTGATACCGAAGCCGCGGATCGGCAGGATCTTGTCGAGCGGTTGCACCCAGCCCAGCTCCAGGCCACGGATGCGCAGTTCGCCGGCGGCGTTGCGGGCGCGGGTCAGCACCACGGTGGCCACATCCGGACCGCCGCGCGAATCAATCGCCACCTGCTGCGCAGGGATCAGCGTGTTGTAGTTGATACCGTAGGCGGCCAGCGAGCTGAATGGCGCGGTGATGTTTTCGTTGATGGTGAAGCCATCCACCTTCTTCTGGAACGCGGTCAGGCTGACATAGCCTTCGCGGCCGGTGTACCAGTCGATGCCCAGGTCGATGTTATCCGACAGGTAAGGCTTCAGCGCCGGATTGCCAACCGAGCCGACGTCCGCCGACACGCCGGAGAAATTCACGCCCGGACGCAGCGCGTTCGGATCGGCGCGCGTCAGGCTGCGCGACACTGCGGCACGGGCCACGATGTCGCTGCGCAAATTGACCGCAAGCGTGCCCGATGGCAGCGTGTTGCCGTAGGTGGTGTCCTGATACACCCACTGGTCGATGTTCGGATATTTGCTGCCGTTCAGCGGCAGCGAGGCGTTGCGCGGATCGGTGATCGAGTTCAGCGAACCCACCGACTGGCGCGTGCGGACATAACGCAGGCCGGCGTTGTAGCGCACCGGGAAGCTCGCCACGTCAGCCTTGCCGTTGGCTTCGAAATACAGGCCGGTGGTTTTCTCGCCGATGAAGCCGGAGCTGGCGCCGGTCGACGAGGCGCCGCTGGATGGCGCGCTGTTGTAGTACTGCTGGTAGTTCGAATCCTTGGCGAACTGGTCCCAGTTGAGGACCGGCTTGCCATACGGGCCATTGACGATATAGCTGGCCAGCGCATTTTGCGGAATCAGCGAGCCGCCATACGTCAGCGGCGTGGTGGCGCCGGCGGTATAGCCGGTGCCGTAGCCAGGATACAGGCTGGCGGCGCTGGCGCCCGGCGTCGAGGCGCCGTTGCAGGTCGGCGCGCCGTTCGGTCCCAGCAGGAACACGTTCGGATTGTTGCCGCACACCGCAGCCTGCCACGCCGCCGAGTTGTCGGTGGCGTTGATGCGGCGGGTGATGTCGTCATAGGCGACACCGCCCTTGATGTTGAACTTGTCGTCGCCCCAGGTCAGGTCGCCGTGGAAGCCCTTGGTCTCGGTCTTGCGGAACTCGTTCTGGACGTTGACGCGGCCGCCGCTCCATACATAGTTGGCCGGGTTGTTCAGGTCGACGCTGGAGGCGATCGACGGGATGCCGCCGTTGTTGGCGTAGGTCGTCGTGACGCCGCTGTTGGCTGCGGTGATCGGCAGCACGGTCGGCGCTTCATGGCTGAAGTTACTGCGGGTGTAGTTGACCTGCGCGTCCAGCTTCAAGCTCGGCGTGATCTTCCATTCCATGCCAGGGTTCAGGCCCAGCAGGTTGACCTGGTCGCGGCGGTAGCCATGCTCGAAGAAGAACTGGGTGTTGGCGAAGGTGCCGCCGGTCACCGTGCAGCCGTCGGCGCAATCGCTCTTGTCTACCGTCATGTTCAGCGGGATCATGCCGCCGTTACGCACCGACCAGTCGTAGTCCATGCGCGTCATCTTGTCGTCGCGCTTGCTGTACATGGTGTCGAGGTAGAAATGCAGGTTCTCGGACGGACGGTATTCGGCGCTGAAGATCGCCGAGCCCTTGTCCTTGGTGCCGAAGTAGTCCATGGTGCGGCCCAGGCGCGGCAGGATCGCATTGTCGATCTGCTGGATGGTCAGGCCCGGATTGTGCGCCAGCAGGAAAGCCTGGTCGATCACCGTGCCCGGCACCAGGCCGTTGCCGGCGCCGGCCGGCACCGTCGCTGGAATGGTCCAGTTGCCGCCGCCGGTGTTGTTGCGGCTGGCGGCGGGATTCTGCGCCGCCGACAGGTTGGCGTTGGTCCAGCCCACGGTTTCGAAACCGGTGGTGCGCACCTGCTGGCGCGACAGCGTGAAGCCGCCCAGGATACCCCAGTTGCCGAAGGTCTGGCTGGCCAGGAAGGAGCCGCGGCCGCCGGTCTTGTCGGCGATGGCGGCCTTGGTGCCGGTGACGCTGGCGACCACGTAGCGGCCTTCCTTGTCGAAGGGACGCGCGCTGCGCAGGTTGACCACGCCGGCCGCGCCGCCTTCGATCATCTCGGCGGTCGGGCTCTTGCTGACGGTCAGCTTGGTGAACAGGTCGATCGGCAGCAGGTCGAGGTCGACCTCGCGGTTGGTGTTGGCGCCGTCGATCGGGCCGGAAGAGGCCACGGCGATCGGTGCGCCGTTCAGCAGGATCTTGGTGAAGCTCGAGCCGAGGCCGCGGATCTGGATGGTGGAGCCTTCGCCGGTGATGTCGCGCGAAACGCCGACGCCGGGAATGCGGCTCAGCGATTCGGCGATGTTCTTGTCGGGGAATTTGCCGAAGTCTTCAGCATTGATCGAATCCTGGAAGCCCACGGCTTCCTTCTTGTCCTTGGCCGAGGACAGCAGGCTGTTACGGTAGCCCTTGACCTGGACCGTGACCAGCGCTGCGGCGTCGTCCTGCACGGGCGCTGCGGCCGGGACCGCTTCCTGCGCGTATGATTGCGCTATCATCGCCGCCATCGCGGTCAGGCCGAACACCATCCGACGGCGCGCGCGCCGACCATTCTGTTGATTCACCAGCATTTAAAGTCTCCTTCGGCGCAGTGCCGTGATTATTGTTTTCCATCACCAACCGGTTCGAATAAATGGTTGCGCGACCATTTCAGTGTAAAAGGGATCAAAAGTTATTGTCAACAGAATTTACAGTTAAAATGTTATACGCAATCATTTGATGTCAAAAAGAAATCATCCCACTGGGGTGTACGCCAGACAAACGGGGTTTTCGGGGAGAAATGCAGGTGTAGCGCAATTGCTACGCCCGGTGGCCGGGACGGCCGCCGGGGAGTGAAATACCAGCCGGGGTGCTTAGTACTTGGCCGGGGCGCCGGACGCCGGGGTCGCCGAGCGGATGAAGTCGCGCAGGTCGTCATTGGCGGTGGCCAGGTCCGCCGACCGCAGATACATCATGTGGCCGCTGCGATAGCCTTCAAAGCGCAGGCGGTCCTTCATCTTGCCGCTCGGGTCCAGCTGCCACATGGTGTACTTGGCGTCGAAGTAGGTGCAGGCGCCGTCGTAGTAGCCGGACTGGATCATCACCTTCAGGTAGGGATTGGCCGCCATCGCCAGGCGCAGGTTCTCGCCGGTCTTCTCGTTCTTGAAGTCCCACGGATGCACGTCGCCGAACAGGTTGTACTTGACGTCGGTCTTGTAGCCCAGGTCCTGGCGCAGGTACTGGTTGATGGCCGGCGTGAACGAGTGCAGCCACGAGGTCAGCTCGGCGTTGTAATCGACCTTGTCGCCGGACTCGGTCTTGTCGATGCCGAGATAGCGCGAGTCCAGGCGGCCGACCGTCTTGCCCTGCTTGCGCAGCAGCTCCTTCCAGAACTGCTCCGGCTGCACCGTCAGGTTATTCTGCACGATATAGGCTTCCGACAGGCCCGAGTAGCGCGCCACCCTGGCGGCGATCTGCGCCTTCTTCTGCGCATCGAGGAAGCCGCCCCTGGCCATCGCCGGCAGCAGTTCGTCGACGGTGAAGGCCTCCACTTCCGGCAGCACGTCCTTCAGATCCTTGGCCTGCAGGTCGGCCGGCAGCACCTTCTGGTACCAGGCGGTGGCCGCGTAGTACGGCAGCTTCAGGGCGTCGTCCATCACGCCGTCGCGCTTGAGACCCAGCTCGGTCGGCGACACCAGCACCACGCCGTTCAGGTACATCCACTGCGCATTTTGCAGTTCCAGCGCCAGGCCGGCCACGCGCGAGGTGCCGTAGCTTTCGCCGATCAGGTATTTCGGCGAGGTCCAGCGGCCCTCGCGCGAGACGAAGGTGCTGACCCATTCAGCCAGGTACTGGATGTCGGCGTTGACGCCGAAGAAGCGCGCGCGGTCGGCCTTGCCGTCCAATATGCGTGAAAAGCCGGTATTGACCGGATCGATATAAATAATATCGGCCACGTCCAGGATCGAGTGCGGATTATCCTTCACCCCGTATGGCTGCGTCGGATAGCCTTCCGCGTCCAGGTTCAGCACCTTGGGACCGGTGTAGGCGACGTGCATCCACACCGATGCCGAGCCGGGGCCGCCGTTAAACGACAGCACCAGCGGGCGCTTGCTCTTGTCGCTGACGTCGGTGCGCTGGTAATAGGTGTAGAACAGCGACGCCGCCACCTTGCCATCCTTGTCCCACACCGGCTGGGTGCCGGCCGTCACCTTATACGGCACGAGCTTGCCCTTGATGGTGACCTGGCCGGTCTTGCTGACTTGCGACTCGGCCTTGAGCAAGCGCTCGTGGGCTTGCAGTTCGGCGGCGCGTTCTTTGCTGAGGGCGGGAGCGGCGGACGCCTTGTCGGCGTCCTGGGCGGATGCGGCTACGCTTATGGCCAGCAGCATCAGTATGGCAAGCTTGGATTTCATGGCGACTCTCAAGATTGAAAGAGCCTATGGTAGTCCAAATAAATGCCTGAATACAATGGAATAGATGAAGACTCAGCGCTCCGGCCGCCAATCCAGCACGCGCACCGGCTGCGGCGGCACGGCGGCCTGGCCTTCGCCGTCCACCTGTTGCACGTTCTGCACAAACAGGCTGAGCGTGCCGCTGCGGCGCCACAATTCGGTATCGAAGCTGGGTTCCCAGGCGCCGACCGAGGTATCGGTCAGGTCGCCGACCGTCCACTTGCTGCCGGCGAAGTCGCTGATGTTCACCACCGACACCTTGCTGCCCCGCTCCTCGTCGCGGAACACCATCAGGCCGCCGGGCCCGGTCAGGCTGACCATGATTTGCGGACGGGCGATGGGAATCGCCTTGGTGCCCTGCCCGCTCAGCGAAAACGCGGTCTTGCGGAAATCCAGCGAACGCACCGCCCATGCGCGGCCGGTATGGAACACCACGTGATACTGCGGCACCCGGGTGCCGGCGTCGCGCCAGTAGCTGGCGATGTAGGGATGGCCGTCCTGGTCGGCCGCCATCGAGGTCTGGTTGATCAACTCGCTGTTCTGCGGGATGCGCAGCGCATACTCGGCGCTGGCGGCGCTGATCGGCAGCGCGTACGGCTTGCCGGCCGAGGTTTCCCAGCTCACGCCGCCGTCGCGCGAGCGCGCATACGCCATGTCGTGGTTGCTCGCCACGTCCGGCGATTCGCGCCACACCCACGACAGGTGCAGCGTGCCGCGATGGTCGAGGAACGCCTGCCAGTAGGCGCTGCGCCTGCCTTCTCCGGTGATCAGGTTGGTGTGCAGCCGGGTCCAGCGCTGCTGCTTGACGTCGTAGCGGTTGATGACCAGGTCGCCCCGTCCCGAGCCGCCCAGCCGGTAGAAGAACAGCAGGTTGCCGTCCGGCAGGCGATAGAACTCGGGATACGACACCGAGTCCTCGTCCGCGCCGACCATCGCCAGCTTGGGCCCCAGTTCCAGCGAACCCGGCTCGACGCCGCGCGCATAGCGCAGCGCGTTGTTGTGGTGGTCCCACGACACGTGCAGGTAGCCGGCGCCATCGACCATGATGCTGATCGCGTTGTGGGCGTCGGCGGCATTGCCCTGCCAGGCGCTGCGCCGCAGCGTCCATTCCGAGGTCCCCAGCTTGCGCTTGCCCAGCACCAGGTAGCGCTCGGCGTCGTAGTAGGCCACGTATTGCGCATCGCCGTGCGTGACCAGCGAATTCTTGCGGAACACCACCGCGTTGACGGAATTATTGGCCCAGCCGTCGCCGACGACCGAGATGGCCGGCGCGGCCGCGACATGGAACGATGCGGCAAGCAAGGCCGCCGTGAGCAGGCGTTTTATCATGCGCTCCATGCTACGCAGGCGGCCCGCGCGCAGCCAATAGTTTTTTCGCCGGCTGGCATATGCAAAAAGCATAGCGCGGATCAATACCCGCATGAGTTTCCGCATGGAAAATATGACATAATGACCGCCGTCCCACCAGCGCCCGAAACCATTGTCGCTATGACTACGCAATTCGACCACACCAACTATCTCGACCACCAGGACGACCCGCTGCACTTCTGGGAGCAGCGCATCAAGGCCAGCCGCTGGATGATCGTCAAGACCCTCATGCTGGGCGTGCTGGCGGCCGTCCTCGGCGTGCTGGGCCAGGGCTGGCTGGAGCACGCCGCGCCGCTGCTGCCGATCATCAGCCAGAACTACGGCGTGTGGCAGGCCGGCTACCTGCTGGCGCTGATCGTGATTTTCCTGCTGTGGACGGCGGCCATGCTGCAGAAAATGGGGCTGCTGCAAAACAGCAAGCAGGGCCGCGACATGCAACTGCGCATCGACGAGCAAAACGAGCGCCGCGCCGAGCGCGAGCGCGCCGCCCGCGAACGCCGCGAGCAGGAACGCCAGGAGCGCGAAACCGCGCCATCCTTCTTCAAGTCCAGCGCCAAAAGCAATAAGTTCGACTACTAAGCTGCCGCTGGCCTACTCGTAGCGCAGGCAATCGACCGGCAGCAGCTTCGAGGCCCGCCGCGCCGGGTAGAAGCCGAAGAACACGCCCACCAGGCTGGAGAAGCCGCAGGCGACGATCACCGCCTGCAGGGTGATGAAGACGTCGAACTTGCCGGTCGACGTGATCGCGGCCGCCGCCCCGGTGGCCAGCATGATGCCGAAGATGCCGCCCACCAGGCAGATCACCACCGCCTCCGTCAGGAACTGCAGCAGCACGTCGCGCGGCTTGGCGCCGATCGCCATGCGGATGCCGATCTCGCGGGTGCGCTCGGTGACCGACACCAGCATGATGTTCATGATGCCGATGCCGCCGACGATCAGCGAGATCGCGCCGATCAGTCCCAGCAGCGCGGCCAGGCCGGCGCTGATTTTCTGCGCCGTCTCGGCGAAGGACGCCAGGTTATCGATACGGAAATCGTCCGGCTGCTCGAACTTGATGTGATGGCGGTCGCGCAGCGTTTCGCTGATGTCCTGGATCGCGTCGCCCAGGTTGCCGCCGGATTTACCCTGCGCCACCACGTAATGCACATTGCCGGGGAACGGCATCCGCACCAGGTTGGCGGCGGAGGCGGTGATCGGCACCAGCACGTAGTCGGCCAGGTCGCCGCCGTCGACCTGCTTGCCCTCGCCGTACAGCACGCCCACCACCTGGAACGAGACGTTCTCGATGCGGATGTATTTCCCCAGCGGGTCGATCTTGTAAAAGAACTGGTCGGCGATCTTGCGGCCGATGACCACCATGCGCGCGACCGCACGCACGTCGGCGTCGCTGAAGGCGCTGCCCTTGTCGATCTTCCAGCCGCGGATCTTGAACATGGCCGGCGTCACGCCGTGCACCGTCTTCGACGCGTTCTCGTTGCCGACCGCGAGATTGAAACCGCCCTGCAGCACCGGCGCCGCGCCGGCCAGCGACGGCAGCGCGTTCAATGCGGCGGCGTCGTTCATGGTCAGCGCGGGCGCGGCGCCTGCGCGCAAGCGCTGCTGCTGCGCGCGGTCGCCGCCGGGCGAGACGAACAGCATGTTGGTGCCCAGCTGCTCCAGCTCCTTGGCGATGAAGCGCTTCATGCTGTCGCCCACCGCCAGCAGCAGCACCACCGAGGTGATGCCGATGATGATGCCCAGCATGGTCAGCAGCGTTCGCAGGCGGTTCGCCATCATCGAGCGAAACGCCTCCACGACGATCTGTAAAGGATTCATGTGATCTATACCGTTGTGATTTCGTGGCCCTGCCCCATCAGGCGCAGGCCTTCGGCGGCCGGGCCGTCGTACAGCACGTGGCCGTCCTTGAGCCGCATCAGGCGCTTGCTGTAGGCGGCGATGTCCGGCTCGTGCGTGACCAGCAGGATGGTGATGCCGCGCTCCTGGTTCAACTGCTGGAACGAGCGCATGATCTCCTCGCTGGTCTGCGTATCGAGGTTGCCGGTCGGCTCGTCGGCCAGGATCAGCGGCGGATCGCCGACCAGCGCGCGCGCGATCGCCACCCGCTGCTGCTGGCCGCCGGACAGCTGGCTGGGCGTGCGCTTGCCGTAGTCCTTCAGGCCGACGCGCTCCAGCTCCAGCATCGCCTTGGCATGCGCCTTCGCGCGCGACACGCCGGCATAGATCAGCGGCAGCGCCACGTTCTCCGCCACGCTCATGCGCTTGATCAGGTTAAAGCTCTGGAACACGAAGCCGATGGTGCGGTTGCGGATGGTCGCCAGCTCGGCGCGCGACAAGGTCAGCGTGTCGACGCCGTTGAGGTGGTAGCTGCCGCCGGTGGCCTGGTCCAGGCAGCCGAAGATATTCATCAGCGTCGACTTGCCGGAGCCGGACTGCCCCATCACGGCCAGGAAGTCGCCGCGCGGCACCGCCAGGTCGATGCCGAACAGCACCTGCGTTTCCACGCTGCCGGAGAAGTAGCTCTTGGTGACCTTGCGGATATCGATCAGCGGCTTGGAAGGCGAGTCCGGCGCGGTCACATGCCACCTTCTTTTTCATTGATGGCGCGGGTGATGACCTTGTCGCCCTTTTTCAGGTCGCCGCCCGTGACCTCGGTGTAGCGGAAGTTGGACAGGCCGATCCTGATGTCCATGGCCGCCGGCTGGTTCTTCGCGTCCAGCGTGTAGATCTTGAACGCGCGCGCCAGGTCGGCCTTGGTGCGGAAGGCGGCATCGTCCTCCTGCGGCGGCGCATCGTTTGCCGCGGCGACGGTGGCCGACGCGGAAGCCGATGCGCTGGCTGCGGCCTTGGCCTTCTTCTGCCGTTCGACCTCCTCGTCGCTCAGGCGGAAGCGCAGCGCGGCGGTCGGAATGCGCAGCACCTGCTGGCGATTGCCGACCAGCAGCCGCACCTGCGCCGTCATGCCCGGCTTGAGCAGCTCGTCCTTGTTGTCGACATCCAGCACCACGTTATACGTCACCACGTTCTGCACCACGTTGGCGGCCAGGCGGAACTGGCGCATGCGCGCATCGAATTCCTTGTCCGGATAGGCGTCGACCACGAAGCGCGCCGCCTGCCCTTCCTTCAGCGCGCCCACGTCCGCCTCGGAGACGCTGGTGTCGATCTGCATCTTGGTCAGGTCGCGGGCGATCTGGAACAGCGTCGGCGTGGTGAACGACGCCGCCACCGTCTGCCCCAGGTCCACGGTGCGCTTGATGATCACGCCGTCGATCGGCGAGCGGATCACGCTGTTGTTCAAGTCGGCCTGGGCGCGCGCCAGCTGCGCCTGCGCCAGCTGGATATTCGCCTGCGCCACATCGACCTCGCGCTTGGACTGGTCCAGCGCCAGCGGCGAGATGAAGCTCTGCGTCACCAGCGTCTGGTTGCGCGCGTGCGTGGCCTGCGCCAGCCGCAGCGACGCGCGCGCCGACGCCAGCTGGGCGTCGGCCTGGCGGATCTGCGCGTTGAAGATGGTCGGGTCCAGCGTCAGCAGCACCTGGCCTTTTTTCACGTGGTCGTTGAAGTCCGCCTTCAGCTCGTTGACGGTGCCCGACACCTGCGAGCCGATGTTGATCAGCGCGACCGGGTTGATGGTGCCGGTGGCCGTCACCGTCTGCGTGATATTGCCGGTGTCGGCCGCCGCGACGCGGAAACGTGGCGGCTCCACCACAGGGGTCTTGCTTTTGGAATAGTAGGCAGCGGCGGCGCCGCCGATGACCAGCAGGCCGACGGCCAGCACGATCTTCTTCTTGGTCAGAAAAGCCATCGTTCTCAGTGTGCCTCATAGGGGGATCCGGTGATATGCGGATCAGCCCGGCAAGTATTATGCAGATTTGCACTAAATGCAACTTGCAGGCCGCCTACCTCTTCCGGGGAGGAGCGGAATACCCAGGTGGCGGGATATGCAATTTTGCAAACCGACTTTGCAGGAATGGGCGTTCCCCCGGCGCGCGTTCGCACCTACTATGCATCCATCGCAAGGCCACAACGGTCCTGCCCACCGGAGCACACCATGACAGAAACCCTCACCATCCAGGTCGCCGACGGCAGCTTCAACTGCTACGTCGCGCGTCCCGCAACCGCCGCCGCCAGCGCGCCCGTGATCGTCGTGATGCAGGAGATCTTCGGCGTCAACGCCGGCATCCGCGGCATCGCCGACGACTACGCCGCCAAAGGTTATATCGCCGTCGCCCCGGACCTGTTCTGGCGCGCCGAACCCGGCCTGTCGATGTCGGAAGACCAACCGGGCGACTGGGCGCGCGGCTTCGCGCTGTACAGCGCCTATGACTTCGACGGCGGCGTCGGCGACGTCGCCGCCACCATCGCCGCCGCCCGCACCATGCCGGGCGCCTCGGGCAAGGTCGGCATCACCGGCTACTGTCTGGGCGGCCTGATGACCTTCCTGACGGCGGCCCGCGCCGACGCCGACGCCTTCGTCGCCTACTACGGCGGCAGCACGGAAAAGTACGCGGCCGAAGGCGTCAACATCCAGCGCCCGCTGCTCTACCACCTGGCGGGCGAAGACGAATACATCGGCAAGGACGCGCAAGCCGTGATCCACGCCGCGCTCAAGGACAACCGCCACGTCGAGATGCACACCTACCCGGGCTGCAACCACGCCTTCGCCCGTCCCGGCGGCAACCACTACGACGCGGCCGCCGCCACGCTGGCCAACGGCCGCACCGACGCTTTCTTTAAACAATATCTGTAACCAACCCATACCAGGAGAACCACATGACCGAGCAAATCAACCCATCCCGCCGCTCCGCCATGGTCGGCAGCGCAGTCGCCGCCGCCGCCACCGCGCTGGCCGCCGTCAGCACCGAAGCCGCAGCCGCCACCGCCGGCAAGGCGCAGAAAACCGTCAGCACCATCACCACCCGCGACGGCGTCGAGATCTACTATAAGGATTGGGGTCCGCGCAGCGGCCAGCCGGTGGTGCTGAGTCACGGCTGGCCGCTGAACGCCGACAGCTGGGAATCGGCAGCCTTCCACCTGGCGAACAACGGCTTCCGCGTCGTCACCCACGACCGTCGCGGCCACGGCCGTTCGAGCCAGCCGTGGGACGGCAACGACATGGACCACTACGCCGACGACCTGGCGCAGCTGATCGAAGCGCTGGACCTGAAGAACATCATCCTGGCCGGCTTCTCGACCGGCGGCGGCGAAGTGGCGCGCTATGTGGGCCGCCACGGCACCAAGCGCATCGCCAAGCTGGGCCTGATCTCGGCGGTGCCGCCGCTGATGCTGAAAACCGACACCAACCCGGGTGGCTTGCCGATCGCCGTATTCGACGGCATCCGCGCCGGCTCGGTCGCCAACCGCGCGCAGCTCTACCTGGACATCGCCTCCGGTCCGTTCTACGGCTACAACCGTCCGGGCGCCAAGCCGTCGCAAGGCATCATCGATGCGTGGTACGCGCAAGGCATGCAGGGCGGTCATAAAAACACTTATGACTCGATCAAGGCCTTCTCGGAAACCGACTTCCGCGACGATCTGAAAAAATTCGACAAGCCGACCCTGATCATCCACGGCGACGACGACCAGATCGTGCCGATCGATGCGGCGGGCAAGGCTTCGGCCGCCATCGTCAAGCATGCCAAGCTGATCATCTACCCGGGTGCGCCGCACGGCCTGACCGATACGCACAAGGACAAGTTCAACGCCGACTTCCTGGCATTCGCCAAGTCCTGACCAGCCGTTAATGCAAAAAAGCCGCAGACGCCGGGCGCGATCTTGATCGCGTTCAGGCCGGCGGCTTTTTTTGTGATAAGGTTTCTGCACCGCTACACCAGCAGAATCCCAATATGATGGAACTTTTCTCACCGCCGGACAATCTGGCCCTGATTCACTACGGCAGCTACACGCCGTCGCTGGTACTGCTCTCCATCCTGGTTGCCATATTCTCATCATGGATGGGATTGCAAGTGGTCGGCCAGGCGCAGGCGGCCACCACGCGCGGACTGCGCGCCATCATGCTGGGCAGCGGCAGCCTGTCGCTGGGCTGCGGCGTGTGGGCCATGCACTTCATCGGCATGTTGGCGTTCAACCTGTGCACCGACATCGACTACGACCGCGACATCACGCTGCTGTCGGTGCTGCCCAGCCTGGGCGCCTCCTATGTCGCGCTCGCCATCATCAGCCGCAAGCGCCTGAGCAGCGTCTCGCTGCTGACCGGCGGCGTGCTGGTCGGCGCCGGCATCGGCGCCATGCACTACACCGGCATGGCCGCCATGCGCATGGCGCTGGACCTGCGCTACGACGCGCCGATGTTCGGCCTCTCCATCATCGTCGCGGTGGTGCTGGCCACGCTGGCGATCTGGATCCGCTTCGGCCTGCGCTCGCTGCGCATCCACCTGCCCCAGCGCGTGCGGGGTCTGATCAGCGCCAGCGTCATGGGCTGCGCCATCGCCGGCATGCACTACACCGGCATGGCGGCGGCGCGCTTCGTCGGCGAACTGCCACCCAACGCCGCGCCGGGCCAGAGCAGCACCTTCCTGGCGCTGGCCATCACCCTGATCACGGTCGCCTTCACCATCCTCGTGATGTCGGCCAACGGCCTGCTGCGCTACCGCGAACTGTTCCGCCAGCAGGGCGAGAGCGAGAGCTGGATGCGCGCCCTGCTCACCACCACCGTCGACGGCGTCGTCACGGTCGACCGCGACGGCGTGATCCACGAATTCAACGCCTCGGCCGAGCGCATCTTCGGCTGGACCCGCGGCGAGATCGTCGGCCGCAATATCCGCCTGCTGATGGACGACACCGCGCGTTCCGAACGCGACGGCCTGCTCAACTACCTGCGCACCGAGAACGACGCCATCCCCGGCAAGGGCAGCGAAGTGATCGCCGTGCGCAAGGACGGCAGCACGGTGCCGATCCGGCGCGCGCTGGGCCACGCCAAGCTGGCCGAGCGCGACCTGTTCGTGCTGTTCGTCACCGACATCAGCGAACGGCGCGCCATCATGCAGGCGCTGCGCGACAGCGAGCAGCAATTCCGCTCGCTGATCGGCAACATCCCCGGCATCTCCTTCCGCAGCAGCATGGCCTTCGATGCGCCGCCGGTGTTCGTCAGCGACGGCATCGAGCGCCTGGCCGGCTACCCGGCCAGCGATTTCGTCGGCGCGCGGCGCACCCGCACGCTGGGCGGCTTGATCTGCGAGGAAGACCGCGCCGGCGTCGCGGCCGAAATCGCCCGCAGCGTGGCCGAGCTGTCGGCCTACCAGGTCGAGTACCGCTTGCAGCATGCCGACGGCAGCGTGCGCGCGATGTGGGAGCACGGCGCCGTCACGCAGGACGAAAGCGATCCGGATATCCGCTGGATCGACGGCGTGATCCTCGACATCAGCGAACGCCGCCAGATGGAACAGGAACTGCGCCAGGCCAAGGAGAAGGCGGAGCAGGCGGCGGCGGCGCGCGCCAGCTTCGTCGCCAACATGAGCCACGAAATCCGCACGCCGATGAACGCCATCCTCGGCTTCACCGACGTGCTGCTCGATACCGACCTCGATGCCAGCCAGCGCCGCCACCTCGACACGGTGCGCAAGGAAGGCCGTTCGCTGCTGCGCCTGCTCAACGAGATCCTCGACACCGCCAAGCTGGACAAGGGCGCGGTGGAACTGGAGCCGGACGACTACAGCCTGCTCGGACTGATCGACGAACTGGCCTCCACCTTCGGCAGCAACGCCCGCAGCAAGGGGCTGAGCATCGACATCGTCTACGACCCGGCGCTGCCGGCCTGGCTGCATGGCGACGAGCTGCGCATGCGCCAGATCCTCGGCAACCTGCTGGACAACGCGATCAAGTTCACCGCCGCCGGCAAGGTCGGCCTGCACGCCGGCGTGCGGCAGGGGCAGTTGCACATCGCCGTGCAGGACACCGGCATCGGCATCGCGCCGGAGCGGCTGGACGCGATCTTCGATCCGTTCACCCAGGCCGACGCCTCGATGACGCGGCGCTTCGGCGGCACCGGCCTGGGCACCACCATCAGCCGCCAGTTGGTGGCCCTCATGGGCGGCAAGATCTGGGCCGAGAGCGCGCCCGGCGCAGGCACCACCTTCCATGTGACGCTGCCGCTGGAACCGGCCCGCAACGCCCCGTCGCACAGCGGCGAGCGCAGCGACTATCCGCTGCCGCCGCTGCACATCCTGGCGGCCGACGACGTGCCGCAGAACCTGGAGCTGCTGTCGCTGCTGCTGGCCAAGCGCGGCCACACGCTCGATACCGCGGCGGACGGCGCGCAAGCGGTGCGCATGTCGGCCGGGCAGCGCTACGACGTGGTCCTGATGGACGTGCAGATGCCGCAGATGGACGGCCTGGAAGCGACCCGCGCGATCCGCGCGCGCGAGCAGGCGACGCAGGCGCGGGCCCTGCCCATCGTGGCGATGACCGCCAGCGTGCTGGCGGCGCACCGCGAGGCCAGCGCGGCGGCGGGCATGCAGGGCTTCGCGACCAAGCCGGTGGACTGGCATTCGCTGTCGCACGAGATCGCGCGCGTGCTGTATCTGCCGGTGCTCGAATCGACCTCGCCGGCGGCCGATGCGCCGCCGCGCCAGCGCGTGCTGAACCAGAAGGCCGGCCTGCAGCGATGGTCCGGGCAGGAGGCCGTGTATCAGCAGGCGCTGCACCGCTTCGCCGCCGACTACAGCGGCGCCGCCACCACGCTGGGCAAGCTGCTGGCGTCCAGCAGCGACGCGCGGCTGGACGATGCGCAGGCGTGGTGCCACAAGATACGCGGCGTGGCCGCCAACCTGGGACTGGAGCAGATCACCGTCACGCTGGGACAGATTGAAAAACTATGCGGCTCGCCGCAGCGCGACGGCGCCACGCTGAACGCCGAGCTGACGCAGGCCCAGCGCACGCTGACCGCGCAGCTGGACGCGGCGCTCAGCGCGATTCACGCCGCCGCAGCGCCGGCCGGCCTGGCAGCGGCCGGCGGCGCGGGCGCCGATCCGCGCGCTGGCGGTCCGGCCGGCGACGGCGCGGCGGGCAGCGGCGGCGCGGCCTACGATCCGGCAGCCGCGCGCCAGAAAGCGTCGGCTCTGCTACCATCGCTGCAACGCGGCGCGCTGGACGACGCCAGGCTGGCGGCGCTGGCGTCCAGCCTGGCCGGCGCCCCGGCCGCGCAAACGCAGCAACTGGCCGGACTGCAGAACGCCCTGAACGATTTCGACTTCCCGCTGGCGCAAGGCGCGCTGCAGGAGTTGCTGGCCAGCCTGGCCACGGAGAACCCATGACAACCGCACACCAACCCAACCAGCCGCTGATCCTGGCGGTTGACGACGAAGCCAGCAACCTGCAACTGCTGCGCCATATCCTGCAGGACCAGTACCGCCTGCTGTTCGCCAAGGACGGCCCGCGCGCGCTGGAGCTGGCGCGCCAGGAACAGCCGCAGCTGATCCTGCTCGACGTCATGATGCCCGGCATGACGGGCTACGAAACCTGCGCCAAACTGAAGGCCGACCCGGCCACCGCCGCGATACCCGTGATCTTCGTCACCGCCTTGAGCGAATCGTCCGACGAAGTGGTCGGCTTCGAGGCCGGCGCGGTCGACTACATCACCAAGCCGGTCAGCCCGCCCATCGTGCGGGCGCGCGTGCGCACCCACCTGTCGCTGGTGAACATCGACGAACTGAAACGCACGCGCCTGGAAATCGTCCAGCGCCTCGGCCTCGCCGCCGAATACAAGGACAACGAAACCGGCCTGCACGTGATCCGCATGAGCCACTACTCGCGCATCCTCGGCCTGGCGCTCGGCATGACCGAGAGCGAGGCCGACGACCTGCTGCACGCGGCGCCGATGCACGATGTCGGCAAGATCGGCATCCCGGACAGCATCTTGCGCAAGCCCGGGCCGCTCGACGCGGATGAATGGAAGGTGATGCAGTCGCACGCCACGATCGGCGGCGACATCATCGGCCGGCACGCCAGCGGCATGCTGGCGATGGCGCACGCGCTGGCCGTCACGCACCACGAAAAATGGGACGGCAGCGGCTATCCGAACGGCCTGGCCGGCGAGGAGATTCCGCTGGTCGGCCGCATCGTGGCGATCGCCGACGTGTTCGACGCGCTGACCTCGGCCCGCCCCTACAAGCAGGCGTGGCCGCTGGAGAAGGCGGTCGAGTACCTGGAACAGCAGCGCGGCAAGCATTTCGAGCCGCGCCTGGTCGACCTGTTCCTGAAACAGATGCCCGCGCTGCTTGAAGTCAAGGAGCGCTGGGCAGAGCGTTAGTGGCCGCTACGCCGCCAGCCGGTCGCCGCGTCCGGCCAGCCGCGCCATGACGCTGACCACGTGGTCGATCTGCGCCCTGGTGTGGCCGGCGTTCATCATGAAGCGCAGGCGCGCCTGCCCCACCGGCGCCGCCGGGAACTGGATCGCATCGACGTGGATGCCTTCGCGGCGCAGCGTGATCGCATAGCGCTGGCAGGTCTCGGCATCGCCGATCAGCACCGGCAGGATGGGCGTGGTGGTCGAGATGATGGTGTAGCCCAGCGGTTGCATGCGCTCGATGAAGTAGCGCTGGTTGTCCCACAGGCGCTGGCGGCGCTGCGGTTCCTCTTCCAATAAATCCAAGGCCGCCAGCAGCGCCGCCGCCTGGTCCGGCGGCGGCGGGCAGGTGAAGCCGTAGGCGGAGCTGGTCAGCCGTATCACGTCCGCCACCTCCTTCTCGACGGCGACGAAGCCGCCGATGGAGCCGAGCGCCTTGCTCAGGGTCCCCATCTGCATGATGTTCGGGCTGTAGCAGTCGAAGTGCTCGGAGGTGCCGCCGCCGTTGGCGCCGAGGATGCCGGTGGCGTGGGCGTCGTCGATGTAGAGCAGCGCGTCGAAGCGCTCGGCCAGCGCCGCCAGTTCCGGCAGCGGCGCGATCGTGCCTTCCATGCTGAACACGCCGTCGCTGACGATGATCGGGGTGACGCCGTCGTCGGCGCCGGCCCGCAGCAGCGACTCCAGGTGGTCCATGTCGCAATGCCGGTAGTTGTAGCGCAGCGCGCCGGACATCTGTATGCCCTCGCGGATCGAGATGTGATTGAACTCGTCCGAGTAGTAGGCGTACTTGCGGCGCTTCTTCGCGCGGAAGCCGTGCAGGCGCGCCAGCGTGGCCGCCTTGACGATCGACGACAGCACGCCGATGTTGGCCATGTAGCCGGTGACGAACAGCACCGCGTCGCTCTTGTGCTTGAGGGCGCCGAGGCGGCGTTCCAGCTCGCGGTAAACTTCCAGGTCGCCGCCCAGCAGGCGCGACTCGCAGTTGCCGACGCCGTAGCGGTCCAGTCCCTGCTTGGCCGCCGCCACCAGGCGTGGATGGTTGGCCAGCGCCAGGTAGTTGTTGGTGCTGAAGGAAACCACCGTCTCGCCCCGCGTCACGAAGGAGGGATCGGGCAGCGTGCTGTGCACCGCCGAGTCATGGTGGATGGGATGGTGCTGCAGCCAGTGGGCGATGTCGCTTAAATCGTGCATGATGTGGAGAGCCGGAAGGTATCGGTCCATCATAGGACCGCGTGGCTTTCCACAAGCTTGCGGTCACATTACGGATCGGATAGCCGGAGCTTTCCAGCGCTCGTCAGGCCGGCGCCAGCGGCAGCACGATGCGCGCGATCAGCCCCGGCGCCGCATCCTCCAGCACCAGCGCGCCGCCGTGCGAGGTGGCGGTGGCGCTGACGATGGCCAGCCCCAGGCCGTTGCCCGGCAAGTGGCGGCTCTTGTCCAGGCGGTAGAAGCGCTGCGTCACCTTGTCGCGCTCCCCGTCCGGGATGCCGGGGCCGTTGTCGTGCACGGAGATCGAGGCCTGGCCGCGATGCAGGCCGGCGCGCACGCGGATCGCCGCCCCCGCGCCGGCATATTTGATGGCGTTGTCCAGCAGGCTGGCGACGGCGCTGGCCAGCAGGTTGCGGTCGCCGTCGACCAACAGCGCGTCCGGCGCGTCGACCGCCAGCGCGATGCCGCTGTCCTCGGCGATGGCCTCGTACATCTCGCCGATGTCGGCCACCACGCGGCCCAGGTCCAGCCGCTCGAACAGGCGCGCGCGCACGCCCGATTCCGCCTCGGCGATCTGCAGCAGGCGCTCGAACAGGCGTATCAGGTCGTCGATATCGTCGATGGCGTCGTGCGCGGCGCCGGACAGGCGCGGCACCGTCATCTCGTGGCGCAGCGCGTCGTCCAGCCGGCCGCGGATGCGGCTCAGCGGCGTGCGCAGGTCGTGGGCGATGGCGTTGGACACATGGCGTATGCCTTCCATCAGCAGTTCGATCCGGTCCAGCATGCGGTTGATGTCGCGGTTGAGCAGCGCGAATTCGTCGTTGCCGGTGACCGGGATGCGCGGACTCAGGTCGCCCGCCTCGATCTGCGCCGCCGTGCGGCGGATCTCGCCCAGGCGCCCCTCTATGCTGCGCCGGAACAGCATGGCGCCGCCTATCGTCAGCATCAGCGAGACGCAGGCGCCGGCCAGCAGCGCGCGCCAGATGACGTCGCGCACCGCCTCCTCTTCGCTCAGGTCGCGGCCGACGATCAGTACGCCGCCCGTCGCCAGCGGCCGCAGATACAGGCGCGCCGGCGCGTTGCGGCCGTTGCGCATCACCGTCGATGTCGCCAGCTCGTCGTCGCCGTCGTCGATCGGCGGCCAGGAACCGAGGTTGCCGGCCAGCGGCTTGCCGTATTCGTCGAGCAGCTGGAAGATTTCGCGGTCGCTGTCGACGCCGTCGCCCAGCAGGCGCCCGATCTCCGCCTGCAGCGCGGCGCGGCGGCCGTCGCCCACCTGCTCCAGCAGCCGGTCCGACTGCGCCACGATCTTGCCGTCGATATTCTGGTCGAGCACGCCGATGGTGCCGGTGTAGAACACCGCCGACACCGCCGCGATCGAGGCCATGCCCAGCAGGCCGTAGCCCAGCACCAGCTTGGCGGCGATCGAGGTGCGCAGCAGCGACGGCACCTTAAGCAAGCGGCAGCTCCGACTCGTCGGGCGGCGTCGCGCCCATGCGGTAGCCGACGCCGCGCAGCGTGTGGATCAGCATCACCGGGAAGTCCTTGTCGACCTTGGCGCGCAGGCGGCTGATCTGGACGTCGATCACATTGGTCTGCGGGTCGAAGTGGTAGTCCCACACCGATTCGAGCAGCATGGTGCGGGTCACCACCTGGTTCTCGTTGCGCATCAGGTATTCCAGCAGGCGGTATTCGCGCGGCTGCAGCGTGATGACCTTGCTGCCGCGCGTGACGCGCAGCGTGCGCAGGTCCAGCTTCAGGTCGGCCACCTGCAGCTGCGTGCTGTCGGCGCCGGGCGCGCTGCGGCGCAGCAGCGCCTCCACCCGCGCCTGCAGTTCGGAAAAGGCGAACGGCTTGGACAGATAATCGTCGGCGCCGCCGCGCAGGCCCGTCACGCGGGCGTCGATGGTGGTCAGCGCGCTGACGATGATGACCGGGGTCTGCTTGCCCAGCGCGCGCAGCTTGTCGACGATGGACAGGCCGTCGATGCGGCCCGGCAGCATGCGGTC
This sequence comes from Duganella sp. CT11-25, assembly GCF_047302815.1. Taxonomy (NCBI): domain Bacteria; kingdom Pseudomonadati; phylum Pseudomonadota; class Betaproteobacteria; order Burkholderiales; family Oxalobacteraceae; genus Duganella; species Duganella sp. CT11-25. The sequence goes on along the minus strand of NZ_JBKBFD010000001.1, from coordinate 5,231,856 downwards.
GAGGATGATGATGTCCCAGTCCTCGCTGGTGGCGTAATCGAGTCCGTCGGGGCCGGTGGCGGCCGCGGTGACCAGGTAGCCCGCTTCGCGCAGGCCCTTGCAGATGTAGTTCGAGGTTTCGGCTTCATCTTCGATGACCAGGCAGCGCACGCGATTCTCCATCATGAGTGTGATGGCCGTATTCTACCTTGAAGGTGAACTCCCGCCCTGACGGCGTCGTTGCGTCACACAGCGGGTGGCGCATCTTGGTGGCGCCATCTTGTTTGACCGTCGGCAAAGCGCGGAGTCCGACGACCATGATAGCGATAACTTGCTAGAAAGATTTGCGCCAGATCAAACAGTCCGCTCACGCGCGCCGGCGCGCTTGCCGGCGTGCCGGGCGGCGAGCTCAAGATAGAGGGCGTGATAGTTGCGCGCCATTTTCTCGGCGGTGAACAGTTCCCAGTAGCGCGCCTCGGCGCGGCGGCCCATCTCGGCGGCGCGTTCCGGCTGCTCCCACAGGGTGCGCATGGCGGCGCCGAAGGCCTCCGCATCGTCCGGCGGCACCACCAGCCCGGTCTCGTTGTCGATGTTGATGTAGGTGGTGCCGGTGCCGATCTCGCTGGAGATCATCGGCTTGCCGTACATCGCCCCTTCCAGCAGCGAGATGCCGAACGCCTCCGAGCGCAGGTGCGACGGGAAGGCCATGGCGTAGCACAGCTCCAGCAGCGCCGCCTTGTCTTCCTCTTCCACCGCGCCCAGGAACATCACGTGCGTCAGGCCCAGGCGCGCGGCGTGCTCCTTGAGTTCCTGCTCGATCGGGCCGGCGCCGACGATCACCACCGGATAGTCGACATTGGCCATGGCGTCGAGCAGGATGTGCAGGCCCTTGTAGTAGCGCAGCACGCCGACGAACAGGAAGAAGCGCTCGCCGCACAGCGCGCGCCATTTGTCCTTGACCGCCTGCGACGGCCTGGCGTAGATCGATTTATCCAGGCCGTAGGTGATGGTGCGGGTCTTGTGCTCGAAGCGCTTGAGCACCGGCGACGAGGCCAGGTAGTTGGGCGAGGTCGCCACCACCGTGTCGACGCTGTCCAGGAAGCGGCGCTTGAGCGGGCTGTAGACGCGCAGCAGATTCTTCTGGCGCACGATGTCCGAATGGTAGGTCACCACGCTCGGCTTGTCGATGCGCGCCAGGAAGTGCGCCATGTCCATGAACGGCCACGGGAAGTGGTAGTGGATCACATCGGCATGGCGCGCCAGCTGCGCCAGCTTGCGGATCGCCGCGAACGAGAAGCCGGTCGAGGCGATCTCGAAGTCCAGCGGCACGCGGTGCACGGTATGGCCTTCGAATTCGATCTCGCGCGGCCCCGTCTTGTCGGGCGTCAGGGTCAGCACTTCGTTGGTGACGCCGAGGCGGCCCGTGCCGACGCACAGCTGGCGTATCACTTGCTCGATACCGCCCCAGGTGTCGGGATAATAGGTCTTGTAGAAATGGAGGACACGCATGGCTAGGCTTCAGTGAGACAGTACTTCATGATACACGGCGACGGTGCGGCGAGCCGCTTCGTCCCATGTCAGTTCAAGCGCGCGGCGGCGGCCGGCGGCGATGCAGCGCGCGCGCACGGCATCGTCGCGCGCCAGCGTGGTCATGGCGGCGGTGATGTCCGCCACCGACAGCGGATCGAATTCCAGCGCCGCGCCCTGCGCCACTTCCGGCAGCGAGGTGGTGTTGGAACAGGCGACCGGCACGCCGCTGGCGAAGGCCTCCACCAGCGGCAGGCCGAAGCCCTCGTGCAGCGACGGGAACACAAACGCGCCGGCGCCGGCGTACAGCTGGCGCAACTGGCCGTCGTCGGTCAGCTGGTCCAGCCAGATGACGTTTTCGCCGTGCTGGCGCGCGGCCTGGATGCGCTGGACCAGCGCTTCGCTGCGCCAGCCCGGCGCGCCGACGATCACCAGCTGGCGCGCCGAGCGCAGCACCGGCGGCAAGGCCAGGTAGGCGTCCAGCAGGCGCTCGACGTTCTTGCGCGGCTGCAGCGTGCCGACAAACAGGAAGTAACCGGCCTGCAGCTGGTACTGCGCCAGCGTGGCGTCGCGCGCCTCGGCCGACGGCGCGTCGAACCAGTGCGCGGCCACGCCGTGGTGCACCACGCTGATCCGGCGCTGGTCGACGCCGAAGCATTCGACCAGCTCGCGGATCGAGTAGTGCGAGCCGGTGATCACATGCTGCGCCTTGCGCGCGGCCTTGGCCTGCAGCCAGTTCTTCAGGCCGCGCAGCTTGGGGCTGGCCCATTCGGGATGCGAGACCGGCAGCGCGTCGTGCAGCGTCGCCACCACCGGGCAGTCCATGCGCACGATGCGGTAGTCGGTGGCGTGGAAGATGTCCAGCGGCGCCGCGCCCTTGCCCAGGGCCGCGCGGGTGCTCAGGTGCACCGACGACGGCAGGACCAGGTCGCCCAGGGTCGCCAGCGGAAACGACAGCGGCAACGCGCGCCCCAGCGTCAGGCGGCGCGCGTCGCCGGGCGGCGCAAAGGAAAACGGCAGCACCTCGACCCCGGCCTGCGGCAGGTGGTCGAGCAAGGCGCGGCTGTAGACGCCGAGGCCGTCGAGGCGGCCGCCGGTCAGCGCCGGTTCGGCCGTCGTGGTCGACAGGCCGGCGCGCAGGACGCGATCCGCGGTCATGCCGGATGCGGCGCCGAATACATCCAGCGCAGCGTATCGGCCAGCGGCACCACGGCCAGCGGGCCGGTGGCGGCCACCAGGCGGCTGTTGTCGCCGACCAGGCGCACCACTTCGTTGGCGCGCACGAAGGCCGGATTGACATGGACCTTGATCTTGTAGCCGGCGATGCCGGCCATCATGTCCAGCGCCTCGCCCAGCGAGTGGGCGTGGCCGGAACAGATGTTGAAGGCCTGGCCGGCCGTGGCCGGCGCCGCGGCCAGCAGCTTGCGGTAGCTGGACGCGACCATCCGCACATCGGAAAAGTCGCGCCACACGTGCAGGTTGCCCAGCTCGATATCGCTGGCCTTGCGGCGGAAATGCGAGACGATTTTCGGCAGCAGGAAATTCTCGTGCTGGCCGACGCCGGTATAGTTGAACGGGCGCACCACGATCAACGGCAGCTGGTCCCGCCACAGGCGCGCCATGTATTCCATGGACAGCTTGCTGACGGCGTAGTCGTTGGCCGGCGCGGCCGGCACCTCTTCGCCGATCACGCCGACGTCGGTGTTGCCGTAGATATTGGCGCTGGACGCCAGCAGCACGGCCGACGGTTTTTTCTGCAGCCCGGCCAGCGCCTCCAGCAGGTTGCGGGTGCCGGCCACGTTGACGCGGTAGATCTGCTCGACGTCGCCGTGGCCGACGAAGGCGATCGCGGCCAGGTGCGCCACCACGTCCGGCTGCACTTCGCGCACCATCGCGGCCAGGCCGGCGCGGTCGTTCAGGTCGACCGCGAACTGGCCCGCGCGCGGCGTGTGCCCCGGCGTGATGGTGCCGAACACCTCGTAGCCGGCGTCGAGCAGCTCTTGCGCGACATAGCGGCCGGTGAAGCCGGACAAGCCGGTAATCAAGGCGCGTTTGCCCGAACCTTCAGCGGCCATGGGGATTCCTTGCTTAGAAAGAGAAACCGGCTTTGTTCCGGCGCAGGTCGGCCTCGACCATCATCTGGCACAGCTGCTCCAGCGTGGTGGACGGTTTCCAGCCCAGTTCCTTGTGCGCTTTCGCCGGGTCGCCGATCAGCAGTTCCACTTCCGCCGGACGGTAGAACTTCGGATTGACGCGCACCAGCACCTTGCCGGTTTTCTGGCAGGTGCCGATCTCGTTCTCGGCCTCGCCGCTCCAGGCGATGCTGACGTCGACGGCCTTGAACGCCATGCTGACGAAGTCGCGCACGGTCTCGGTGCGGTTGGTGGCCAGCACATAGGTGTCCGGCTGGTCGGCCTGCAGGATGCGCCACATGCCTTCGACGTATTCCTTGGCGTAGCCCCAGTCGCGCTTGGCGTCCATATTGCCCAGTTCCAGCACGTCCAGCTGGCCCAGGTGGATCTTGGCCACCGAGTCGGTGATCTTGCGGGTGACGAATTCACGGCCGCGCAGCGGCGATTCGTGATTGAACAGGATGCCGGAGCAGCCGAAGATGCCGTAGGATTCGCGGTAGTTCACGGTCATCCAGTGGGCGTACAGCTTGGCCACGCCGTACGGGCTGCGCGGGTAGAACGGGGTGTCTTCCTTCTGCGGCACGGCTTGCACCTTGCCGAACATTTCCGAGGTCGACGCCTGGTAGAAGCGGATCTTCGGATTGACGATGCGGATCGCCTCCAGCAGGTTGACCGGGCCGACGCCGGTGATTTCCGCGGTGGTGACCGGCTGTTCGAAGGAGACGCCGACAAAGCTTTGCGCCGCCAGGTTGTAGACCTCGTCCGGCTGCGCGTTCTGCAGCAGGCGGATGCTCGAGCCCAGGTCGGTCAGATCGTATTCGACCAGGTTCAGATTCGGGTGCGACTGGATGCCCAGTTCTTCAATGCGCCAGAAATTAACCGAGCTGGTGCGGCGGTAGGTGCCGGTGACTTCATAGCCCTTTTCCAGCAGCAGTTCCGCGAGGTAGGCGCCATCTTGGCCGGTGATGCCCGTAACCAGGGCTTTTTTTGTTTTCTGCATGGTGAATAACAATCCAAATCATGGGTAGTCTGAGTAGCCCGCTATTGTAACAGAGCGATACTTGAGCACTTCTCACCAAATCTCCCGATTACATCACTTACATCTTGTTACAGGAGAATCTTTTGTACAACTAGCTTATTGGCTGAATGTCAATGAAAAAAGGCCGGACCGCCTCCCTGCGGGGGAGCCGGTCCGGCCTCTGGCCGTGGGTTGCGGCTGGCTTACGCCTTGCGCTGGGCCACTGCGTCGACCACGCACAGCGCGGTCATGTTGACGATGCGGCGCACCGTGGCCGACGGCGTCAGGATGTGCACCGCCTTGTCGCAGCCGAGCAGGATGGGGCCGACCGCGATGCCGTTGCCGGCCGCCGTCTTCACCAGGTTGTAGGCGATGTTGGCGGCGTCGATGTTCGGCATCACCAGCAGGTTGGCGTCGCCGGTCAGGGTCGAGCCCGGCATGATGGCGTTGCGCAGCTTGGAGTCCAGCGCGGTGTCGCCGTGCATCTCGCCGTCCACTTCCAGGGTCGGGTCGCGCTGCTTGACCAGTTCCAGCGCGGCGCGCATCTTCTGCGCCGATTCGCTGTTGGACGAGCCGAAGTTCGAGTGCGACAGCAGCGCCGCGCGCGGCGACAGGCCGAAGCGGCGCATTTCTTCCGCCGCCATCACGGTGATGGCCGCCAGTTCGTTGGCGTTCGGGTTTTCGTTGACGTGGGTGTCGACCACCACCAGCTGGCGCTCGGGCAGGATCAGCACGTTCATCGCGGCGTAGACGCAGGCGCCTTCGCGCTTGCCCAGCACCTGGTCGATGTAGTGCAGGTGCAGCTGGGTGGTGCCGAAGGTGCCGCAGATCATGCCGTCGGCGTCGCCCTTCTTGATCATCATGGCGCCGATCAGCGTGTGGCGGCGGCGCATTTCCAGCTTGGCGTACTCCTGCGTCACGCCCTTGCGCGCGGTCATCTCGTAGTAGGCCTGCCAGTAGTCGCGATAGCGCTCGTCGTGGTCCGGGTTGATGACGTCGAAGTCGACGCCGTGCTTCAGGCGCAGGCCGAACTTGGTGATGCGGGTTTCCAGCACGGCCGGACGGCCGACCAGGATAGGGCGCGCCAGCTTCTCGTCGACGATCACCTGCACCGCGCGCAGCACGCGCTCTTCTTCGCCTTCGGCGTAGACGATGCGCTTGAGGTCGGAGGCGGTTTTCTTGGCCACCTGGAACAGCGGCTTCATGAAGGTGCCGCTGCGGTAGACGAACTGCTGCAGGCTGTCGGCGTAGGCTTGCAAATCCTTGATCGGACGGGTGGCGACGCCGGAATCCTCGGCGGCCTTGGCCACGGCCGGCGCGATCTTGATCAGCAGGCGCGGATCGAACGGCATCGGGATCAGGTACTCGGGGCCGAACGACAGGTTGGTGAAGCCGTAGGTGGTGGCGACGATGTCCGACTGCTCGGCGTGGGCCAGCTCGGCGATCGCGTGCACCACGGCGATTTCCATTTCGCGCGTGATGGTGGTGGCGCCGCAGTCGAGCGCGCCGCGGAAGATGTACGGGAAGCACAGCACGTTGTTGACCTGGTTCGGATAGTCCGAACGGCCGGTGCAGATCACGGCGTCGCCGCGCACGGCGCGCACTTCTTCCGGCAGGATTTCCGGATTCGGGTTGGCCAGCGCCAGGATCAGCGGGTTCGGCGCCATGGCCTTGACCATGTCCTGCTTGAGCACGCCGCCGGCGGAGACGCCGAGGAAGATGTCGGCGCCCGGGATCACTTCGGCCAGGGTGCGGGCCGAGGTGTCGCGCGCGAAGCGTTCCTTGTCCGGGTCCATCAGCTCGGTGCGGCCCTTGTAGACCACGCCGGCCAGGTCGGTGACGTAGATGTTTTCCAGCGGGAAGCCGAGGTCGACGATCAGGTCCAGGCAGGCCAGCGCGGCGGCGCCGGCGCCCGACACCACCAGCTTGCAGGTGGCGATGTCCTTGCCGACCAGCTGGATGCCGTTCAGGATGGCGGCGCCGACGATGATCGCGGTGCCGTGCTGGTCGTCATGGAACACCGGGATCTTCATGCGGTCGCGCAGCTGGCGCTCGATGTAGAAGCACTCCGGCGCCTTGATGTCTTCCAGGTTGACGCCGCCGAAGGTCGGTTCCAGCGCGGCGATGATGTCGACCAGCTTGTCCGGATCCTGCTCGTTGATTTCGATGTCGAAGACGTCGATGCCGGCGAACTTCTTGAACAGCACGCCCTTGCCTTCCATCACAGGCTTGGCCGCCAGCGGGCCGATGTTGCCCAGGCCCAGCACGGCGGTGCCGTTGGTGATGACCGCGACCAGGTTGCCGCGCGCCGTATACTTATAGGCGTTGGCCGGATCGATGACGATTTCTTCGCACGGCGCGGCCACGCCCGGGGAGTAGGCCAGGGCCAGGTCGCGCTGGTTGGTCAGTTGCTTGGTCGGCGTGACGCTGATTTTGCCGGGCGTCGGGCACTCGTGGTATTCAAGCGCGGCAAGGCGCAGTTGTTGACGAAGTTCTTCTTTTTTATCAGATGACGAATCCATGCTGTACAGCCTTCCTGTTTGTGCAATCGGAAAGGTTACGATTTTATCAGACCAATTCTTTCAAATAAGTAGGTATTTTCACCAACGAGTATGATGGATATCAGCATTTTTTATGATAGTGGCGATGCCAAACCGAATTTTTGACGTTTTTAGCGGCATTAACCTATCGATAGCCGTCATATAGGCAATTTTGCAGAGCCATTGCCATTCACTATGAGGATGCGGATTGCAATTGCAATTCATAATTTTCATCGACCCGCCGGCGGAATTCATCGCTACAATGCGACATGCTCTCTGAATTCGACCTCATCAAGCAATATTTCCAGCGCCCGCACCGCCCGGCCCGCGCCACGCTGGGCATCGGCGACGATTGCGCCCTGATCACGCCCACGCCCGGCATGCAGACGGCGATCTCGTCCGACATGCTGGTCGAGGGCCGCCACTTCTTCGCCGGCGAGGATCCAGTACGGCTGGGCCACAAGGCGCTGGCGGTCAACCTGTCGGACCTGGCGGCGATGGGCGCGCGGCCCGTCGCTTTTACACTCGCGCTGGCGCTGCCCGCCGCCGACCGCGACTGGCTGGCCGGCTTCTCGCAGGGCTTGTTCGCGCTGGCCGACGCCTTCAACATCGAGCTGATCGGCGGCGACACCACCAAGGGCCCGCTCAACATCTGCATCACCGTGTTCGGCGAGCTGCGCCCGGGCCAGGCCCTGCGCCGCAGCGCCGCCAAGGCGGGCGACGACATCTGGATCTCCGGCACGCTGGGCGACGCCCGCCTGGCGCTGGCCGGCTACCGGCTGGAATTGCAGCGGCCGCTCGACGCGGCCGCCCTGCAGGCGGCCGCCGCGCGCATGCACACGCCGGTGCCGCGGGTGGAACTGGGCGCGCTGCTGGCCGAACAGGGCATCGCCCACGCCGCCATCGATATCTCGGACGGCCTGGTCGGCGACCTCGGCCACATATTAAAACTGTCGGACGTGGGCGCCACGCTGGATGTCGACGCGCTGCCGGCCGGCGCCGTGCTGGCCACGCGCGAGACCGCGCTGCGCCGCGCCTACAGCGCCGCCGGCGGCGACGACTACGAGCTGTGCTTCACCGCCCCGGCCGCCGCGCGCGCGGCCGTCCTGGCGGCGGCGGCCAGCGTCGCCACGCCGGTCACGCGGGTCGGCGTCATCGACGCGCAGGCGGGCCTGCGCCTGGTCGACGCCCGGGGCCTGCCGCTGCAGCTGCAACTCGACAGCTACGATCACTTCACTTCCTGAATCGCCGCCTGCAGCGCGGTCGCATCCTCGTCCGGCTGGCCCGCGCGGCGGCCGCTGCCGTGCATCAGCCAGTAGTGGTGGAAGGCCAGGCGGATGTTGTCGCGCAGCTGGGTGTCGTCCCACGGCTTGGTGTAGAAGCGGTAGATGGCGCCGCGGTTGATCGAATCCAGCACCGCCTCCAGCCCGGTGTAGCCGGACAGGATGATGCGGATGGTTTCCGGGTACATCTCCTTGACCTTGCTGAGGAACTCGGTGCCGCTCATGGCCGGCATGCGCTGGTCGCACACGATCACCTGCACCGCGTGCAGCGCCAGCATCTCGAACGCCTCGGCCGGCGAGGCCGCCGTCAGGATCTGGTAGCCGTCGCGCCGGAACAGCCGGTGCAGCGAGGCCAGCACGTTGACGTCGTCGTCGACGATCAGCAGGGTCTGCGCCGGCTGGCCGCCGTTGCCCGGCGGCGGCGGCAGCGAGCGGCCCGATTCCACCAGCGCGCCCAGGTCGGCCGGCGCCAGCGGCCGGCTGAAGAAATAGCCCTGGATCTCGTCGCAGCGGCTGCGCCGCAGGTATTCCAGCTGGGCCCGCGTCTCCACCCCTTCGGCGATCACCCGCAGCTTGAGGCTGTGCGCCATGCTGATGATGGCTTGCGCGATGGCCGCGTCGTTGGGGTTGGTGGTGATGTCGCGCACGAAGGCGATGTCGATCTTCAGCTTGTCGATCGGGAAGCGCTGCAGGTAGGCCAGCGACGAATAGCCGGTGCCGAAGTCGTCGATCGCCACCTTGATGCCGAGCTGCTTCAGGTTGCTCAGCACGGTGATGGTGCGCTCGGCGTTGGACATCAGCGCGGTTTCCGTCAACTCCAGTTCCAGCAGCTCGGCCGGCACCCGGTGGCGCGCCAGCGCCGAGCGCACCACCTCCTCCAGGTCGCCCTCGACGAACTGGCGGCTGGCGACGTTGACCGCCACCCGCACCGCGCCCACGGCGCCGCGCTGCCAGTCGCCGATCTGGCGGCAGGCGGCGTCGATGATCCAGGCGCCGACCCGCACGATCAGGCCGGTATCCTCCAGCACCGGCACGAACTCGGCCGGATACACCATGCCGAAGCCGGGCCGCTGCCAGCGCAGCAGCGCCTCGACGCCGCTGACGGCGCCGGTATGCAGGTTGACCTTGGGCTGGTAGTGCAGCAGCAGCTCGTCGTTGTCGAGCGCGCGGCGCAGCGCCAGCTCCAGGTCCAGCCGCGCCAGCACCTGCACGTTCATGCCGGCGGTGAAGAAGCGGTAGCCGTCGCGCCCGGCCTGCTTGGCGCGCTCCATCGCCGTGTCGGCGTACTTGAGCAGGGTTTCCGGGTCGGTGGCGTCGTCCGGGTACATGGCGATGCCGATGCTGGCGCTGAGCACGGCCGGATGGCCGTTCAGGTCGAACGGCTGGCGCAGCGCGTCGCGCACCTCGTTGGCGGTGTGGACCGCGTCCTGCTGGTCGCGCGGCATGGTCAGGATCAGCGCGAACTCGTCGCCGCCCATGCGGCCCACGGTGTCGCGGATGCGCACGCACTGCACCAGCCGGTTGCTGAACTGGCGCAGCAGTTCGTCGCCCTGGGCGTGGCCGAGCGAATCGTTGATGTTCTTGAAGCGGTCCAGCGCGATGAACAGCACCACGATGCGCCAGGCCTTATCCTGCGCCAGCGCGATGGCGTCGGCCAGCGTGCGGTAGAACAGCGTGCGGTTGGGCAGGCCGGTCAGGCTGTCGTAGTGGGCCATGTGCTGCAGCAGCTCGTCGGCCTGGCGCCGCTCGCTGATGTCGCGCGCCACGCCCAGCAGGATGGTGGGCTGGTCGGCGCGCTGCAGCAGTTGCCAGTAGATTTCCACCGGCACCGAGATCATGTCGCGCCGCATCAGGTCCAGCTCGGCCAGCTCGGGCGCGCGCGCCGGGCCGATGGCGGCGGCGTAGTCCTCCAGCCGCTCGGCCCGCTCGCGCAGCGCGGCCGGCGTGCCCAGGCCCAGCCGGCTGGCGCTCTGGCCCAGCATTTCGGCGCGCGGATAGCCCAGCATGCGGCAGGCGCCGTCGTTGACGTCGACCAGCTCGGCGCTGGCGGCGTCGAGCAGGAAGATGGCGTCGGCGGTGGCGTCCATCGCGCTGCGGAAGCGCTGCAGCTCGGCGGTCCGCTCGCGCACGGTCTGCTCCAGGCGGGCGTTGTAGTGGCGCTCCTCGCGGTGCAGCAGGCGCACCTCCAGCATGTTGCGGATGCGCGTCAGCACCTCGACCGGATCGAAGGGCTTGCTGACGAAATCGCGCGCGCCGGCCTCGAAGGCGCGCAGCTTGTGGTCGGGCTGGGCGGTGACCACCAGCACCGGCAGCCAGGCGTCGGTCTCCAGCGGCTTGAGCGCCTCCATCACTTCGAAGCCGCTCATGCCGGGCATCTGCAGGTCGAGGATGATCAGGTCGTAGTGGTGGCGGGCGTGCCAGCCGGCGACCACGCGCGGGTCGGTGGTGGAACTGACGGCCTTGTAGCCGGTGGAGTTGAGCAGGAATTCCAGCAACTCCACATTGACCGGCTGATCGTCGACGATCAGGATGCGGGCGTGGTACAGGTCGGTCTGGCTGATCATGGCGCCTCCGTGGGGTCTTATCGGGAACGGCGTCATGGCCGCTCCGGACCGCTTGTCAAGAGCAGCATACTCAGGCTGCCCGATTGGCGGCGCACGGCTGCGGTGTTTGGGCAGCGTGTTGGGGACATCCGCACAATCGAAATGAGTGTACGCAACTTCAAATCGGCGGTCTAATGTTTTTTCAGAAAGTTGCGGTTTTGGCAAATGTACGGCGCGCCACTGGCATCGATTGCGAACCGCATGGTACAGTGGAAGCAAGCCATCAGCCGCTACAGAAGGAGAGCCCCATGAGTTCCAGCAACAGCGACACCATCCTCGACCTCGCCGCGCAAGCCGGCAAAGCCCTGCAAGAGAAGGGCTTGATCCTGGCCACCGCCGAATCGTGCACCGGCGGCGGCGTGGCCCAGGCCATCACGGAAATCGCCGGCTCGACCGCGTGGTTCGACTGCGGCTTCATCACCTATTCCAACGCCTCCAAGACCGAAATGCTGGACGTCTCCGCCGCGCTGATCGCGCAGATGGGCAGCGTCTCCGAGGAAGTGGCGGCGGCCATGGCGACCGGCGCGCTCGGCGCCAGCAACGCCCACCTGGCTGTGTCGACCACCGGCATCGCCGGCCCGACCGGCGCGGTGCCGGGCAAGCCGGTCGGCACCGTGTGCTTCGGCTGGGCCAACGGCGACACCGTGCACACGGAGCGGCTGGTGTTCAGCGGCGACCGCCGCGCGGTGCGCGAGCAAACCGTGATCCATGCGCTGCAGGGGCTGTTAAGGTTCATTAACTAAGGCCGCGTGGCGGTTGCCTTCCCGCCACAAAACAATTACTCTCGACGCATTCGAGCGATTCAGGAGTAATTGATGCAAAACACGGTACATTTTATTCTCCAAGGCAAAGGCGGCATCGGCAAGACGCTGGTCTCCACCATCCTCGCGCAATGGATCGCGGGCAAGGATGTGAGCGAAGAGCACCAGCCGCTGCGCTGCTACGACACCGACCAGGAGAATGCGACCTTCTCGCGCTACAAGGCGATGGACGTCAAGCATGTGCCGGTGATGACGGACAGCCGCACCATCGACCCCAAGCGCTTCGACGCGCTGATGATCGACATCCTCGAGCAGGACGGCAACTGCGTCATCGACAACGGCGCCAACACCTTCTCGCCGCTGATGGGCTACCTGATCGAGAACGACTGCTTCTCGCTGCTGCAGGAATCGGGCCGCAAGGTCTATATACACACTATCGTCGGCGGCGGCGACACGCTGCACGACACCGCGATGGGTTTCGTCTCGACCGCCAAGTCGACCAATGTGCCGCTGGTGCTGTGGGAAAACGAGCACTTCGGCCTGCTGCAATCGGCGTCGGGCAAGCAATTCACCGAATCGCAGACCTATGCCGACAACGCGGCGCGGGTGCGCGGCCGCATCGTGCTCTCGGCGCGCAACGCCGACACCTTCGGCGCCGACATCAAGAAGATGAACACGGCGCGCCTGACCGCCAACGAGGTCAAGGAAAGCGACAAATTCAACGTGATGGAAAAGCAGCGCATCAAGGTCGTGTTCCGCGACCTGTTCGAGCAACTCGACAACGTGCAGTGGTAAGCGGCCATGGATCAGCAGAAGCTGCGCAGCCTGGTCTTTGAAAAAACCGGCGTCAAGATCGACATCGACGATCCGGTGTTCGCGCTGGTCGCGCTGAATGAAGCGGTGCTGGAGGAAGCGGTCGGGCGCCATGTCGCGCTGATCGACGCCGCCTCGCTGGAGCTGGCGCAGCAGGCGCGCCTGGCCGGCGGGCTGGCGCCGCTGCACGAGGGCGGCCGCAAAGCGGCGCCGGTGCTGGACGCCACCAACGAAGCGGTGGCCGCCGCGCCGGCGCAACCGGCCGGCTACGCCCCCGCCCCGGCCGCCCCGGTGCGCGCCATCGCCACGCAGACGCCGGCCGTCACGCCGCGCGAGCTGCGGCTGCTGGCCGCCGCCGCCGGCATCGCCGTCTTGAGCGCGCTGATCGTGCTGGGCGGCCAGGCCGCGTTCAGCAGGCCGCCGCCGGCCCCGGTGATCCAGCAAGCGCGCTCGCTGACGCCGGAACAGACGCTGGCCCTGCAAAACGCCGACAAGCTGAACAAGGCGATCCAGAAACTGGACCCGAAAGTCCGCACCCAGCTCCAGGCCGAGCTGCAAAAAACTGTCGCCCCCTGATCTACGGCAGATTGGCCACCAGGTGCTCCCACAGCCGGTTGGCGACCGGACCGTGGGCGATGTCGCGGCGGCGCGCGATGACCAGTTCCAGCTCGCTTTCGCGGAAATGATCGCCCGCCATCGACAGCAGCCGCCCGCGCGCCAGATCCTCTTCCACCAGATACAGCGGCATATGCCCCCATCCCATGCCCTGTAGGATCACCTCGCGCTTCATGAACTGATCGGCGACGGTGCAGCGGCGGGCGCCGTCCACCACGAAATAGTCGCGCGGGGCGCCGTTGCGCGCGCTGTCGCGTATCACGCATTGCACGTAGGGCCGCATCATGTCCGGCGTGATGCCGGCGTGGACCGGAAAGTCCAGGAAGTCGGGCGCCACCACCGGCACCAGCCGGACACGCTGCCATCGCCTGGCGTCGAAGCGCATCTCCGCCTGATCGAGGTGATGGAAGATCAAGTCCGCCTCGCCGCCCTGCAGGCGTTCCCACGGACCGGACAGGGCCTCGAAATGCAGGTCCAGCCGGGTCGCCGGGCACTGCGCAAAAAAACGCCGCAGCAAATGCAGCGTCGCCGGCAACGGGCACAGGTCGCCGATCACCACCGCCAGCTTGACTTCCTCTCCCATGGCGATCTGCCTGGCCTGCGTTTCCATCCGCCTGGCGCCGTCAAGCATCTGCCTGGCCGGGCCGAGGAAGGCCTCGCCGGCGGCGGATAGCGCGACGCGATAGCCGCCGCGGTCGAACAACGCCAGCCCCAGCTGGCGCTCAAGGCTGGCGACGGCGGCAAACACGCTGGGATGGGAGCGGTGCAGCCTGGTCGCGGCCTTTTGAAAACTGCCCAGTTCGGCGACCGCCAGGAAGCATGCCAATTCATGCAGGGTGAATCCGACAGAGTTCATAAATCCTACAGAGATTGACCAGATTTTCCAATTTTATCCGAATGTGTTTTCCCATACAGTCATGGCTCGACCACTTTCAGGAGAAACTCATGCGTGCCATACAAATCGTCCAGTTCGGCGGTCCCGAGCAATTGCAGCCGGTGGAGCTCGCCACACCGGTGCCGGCCCGCGGCCAGGTGCTGATCCGCGTCGGGGCGTTCGGCCTGAATCGCGCGGAAACCTATATGCGCCAGGGCCTGTGGGGCGAAGTCGCCAGGGTGCCGGGCATCGAATGCGTCGGCATCGTGGCGGCGGCGCCGGGAACCGGGCTGCGCGAAGGCGATACCGTCGCCGCCATCATGGGCGGCATGGGGCGCACCATCAACGGCAGCTATGCGGAATATGTGTGCGTCCCGGCCAGCAATGTGGTGCCGCTGCACTCGTCGCTGCCGTGGGCCGATCTGGCCGCGGTACCGGAATCGTATGCAACCGCCTGGGCCTGTTTGCACGACAACCTGGAACTGCGTCCCGGGCAAACCCTGCTGATACGCGGCGCCAGCTCCGCGCTGGGCCAGGCCGCGACCAATATCGCGGCCCACGCGGGCGCGCAGGTGATCGCCACCACGCGCCGTCCGGCGGCGCTCGATACCCGGTTGAAAGACAACGGCGCCCGGCACGTCATCGGGGAGCAGCCCAGCCTGGCGGCCGCCGTGCGCGCCATCGCGCCCGACGGCGTCGACGCGGTGCTCGATCTGGTGGGCAACACCACGCTGCTCGATTCGCTGGCCCTCGCGGCCCGGCCCGGCCGCGTCTGCCAGGCCGGCTTCCTCGGCGGCCTTGGGCCGTTGGCCGGTTTCCTCCCGCTGCAGCATCTGCCGCCTCGGGTGCAGCTGAGCTTTTTCGGCAGCTTCGCGTTCGGTTCCCCGGGATTCGAGCTGGACCGGGTGCCCTTGCAACAAATCGTCGAGCGGGTGGAACAGGGACACTACCGCGCGAAGCCGGCACGGGTATTTTCCTTCGAGGACATCGTCGGCGCCCACCACTACCTGGAGGCCGGGACGGGAACCGGCAAGGCTGTGGTGACCGTACGACCTTGACTCCGGCATTTTCTGCTAACATGTGAACATCTATTCACTTGTTAGCATTATGAGTTGTCAACACGACTATTCCAATTGCGATCCGCAGATCGCGCAACTGGCCGACCTGTTTCACCTGCTGGGCGATCCCACCCGCCTGCGCATCGTGCTGGCCTGCATGCCGGCGCCGATTGCCGTCAGCGATATCGCGACTACACTGGACCTGAGCAGCTCGCTGGTCAGCCACCACTTGCGCCTGCTGCGCGCGGCGCGCATCGTGAAGTCCGAGCGCCAGGGCAAGCAGGTGTTTTATTCCGCCGCCGATGCCCATATCAGCGGCGTACTGAACGATATGCTCGAACATATCGCCGAACCTTCCAACGGGAACGAAGCATGAGCAAGCACCACGACCACGATCACGACCACCATGACCACGCTCATGGCCACAGCCACGCGCCGGCCAAGGCGCACAGCCATGACCACCACGGTCACGATCATGGCCACCACCACCACGGCGATCCGAACACCATGGGCCGCGCCTTCGCCATCGCGATCGTGCTCAACACCGCCTTCGTCGGCATCGAGTTCTTCTACGGCTTCCTGGCCAATTCCACCGCGCTGATGGCCGACGCCGGCCACAACCTGTCCGACGTGCTGGGCCTGATGCTGGCCTGGGGCGCCGCCATCCTGGCCAAGCGCGCGCCCAACGGCCGCTATACCTACGGCCTGCGCAGCAGCTCGATGCTGGCCGCGCTGTTCAACGCCATGCTGCTGATGGCGGCCTGCGGCGGCATCGCGTGGGAAGCCGTGCAACAGCTGATCCATCCCGATCCGGTGGCCGGCCTGACGGTGTCGGTGGTGGCCGGCTTCGGCATCCTGGTCAACGGCTTCTCGGCCTGGCTGTTCATGTCCGGCAGCAAGGACGACATCAATATCCGCGGCGCCTACCTGCACATGGCGGCCGATGCCGCCATCTCGCTGGGCGTGCTGGTGGCCGGCGTGATCGTGCGCTATTCGGGCTGGAACTGGATCGATCCGATGGTCAGCATGCTGATCGTCGCCTTCATCGTCTACAGCACCTGGTCGCTGCTGACGCAGTCGATGCGCATGGTGCTGGCCGCCGTGCCGGACAATGTCGACCGCGCCGGCATCGAGCAGTTCCTGCGCAGCCGCCCCGGCGTGAGCGAGGTGCACGACCTGCACATCTGGGCCGTGAGCACCACCGAGACCGCGCTGACCGCGCAACTGGTGACGCCGGCCGGCCATCCCGGCGACGATGCGGTGGACGACATCAGCGCGCATCTGCGGGAAGACTACGCCATCCAGCACAGCACGCTGCAAATCCGCCTCGGCGCCACCGCGCAGCAGTGCTGCCTGGTGCAGCCGGCGCACTAGCCGGCGCGCACCAGCCGCCGATCAATCGGCGAGCCCCGCGTACAGCGGCGTGCTCAGGTAGCGTTCGCCGAAAGATGGGATGATCACCACGATGATCTGGTCCGCATTTTCCGGCCGCCGCGCGACCTGCAGCGCAGCCCACAGCGCGGCGCCGGAAGAAATTCCCACCAACAGCCCCTCCTGGCTGGCCGCCAGGCGCGCGGTCTCGAACGCATCGTCGTTCTTGACGCCGATGATTTCGTCGTACACCTTGGTGTTGAGCACGGCCGGCACAAAGCCCGCGCCGATGCCCTGCAGCGGATGCGGCCCCTTGACGCCCCTGGCCAGCACCGGCGAAGCCTCCGGCTCCACCGCGATGCAGCGGAACGCCGGCTTGCGCGCCTTGATCACCTCGCCCACGCCGGTGATCGTGCCGCCGGTGCCGACGCCGGCCACCAGGATGTCGGCGCGGCCGTCGGTGTCGCTCCAGATTTCCTCCGCCGTGGTGCGCCGGTGCACGTCCGGATTGGCGGGGTTGTTGAATTGCTGCGGCATCAGGTAGCGCGGATCGGCCGCCACCAGCTCGTCGGCGCGGCGGATCGCGCCCAGCATGCCTTCGCCGCCAGGCGTCAGGATCAGCTCGGCGCCGTAGGCGCGCAGCAGCATGCGCCGTTCGCGGCTCATGGTGTCCGGCATGACCAAGGTGCAGCGGTAGCCGCGCGCGGCGCACACCATCGCCAGCGCGATGCCGGTGTTGCCGCTGGTCGGTTCGAGGATGATGGTGTCGGGACGGATCTGGCCGGCCGCTTCGGCCGCCTCGATCATCGACAGGCCGATGCGGTCTTTCACGCTGTGGGCCGGATTGCAGTATTCCAGCTTGACCAGCAGCTGGGCGGTGCTGCCCTTGGCCAGCCGGTTCAGCCGCACCAGCGGGGTACGGCCGATCAGTTCAGTGACGTCGTTGGCAATCTTCATCAAAACCTCCGAAGGGGGATGGAGATTGCCAGTCTACGCCCTTTTACTTCACGTCCATCAGCTCCACGTCGAAGATCAGCGCGGAGTTCGGCGGAATGTTGCTGCCCGCCGCGGGACGCGAGCCGTAAGCCAGTTCCGACGGGATGATCAGGGTGCGCTTGCCGCCCACCTTCATGCCCTGGATGCCCTGGTCCCAGCCCTTGATGACGCGGCCGGCGCCCAGCACGAAGTCCAGCGGCTCGCCGCGCGGGATCGACGAATCGAACAGCTTGCCGTGCATGTTCTTGGCCAGCGGGCGGTACAGCCAGCCCGAATAGTGCATGTAGACGGTGGCGCCGGTGGTGGCTTCCTTGCCGGTGCCGATCTTGTTGTCGATGACGGTCAGCTGCTCGGCGGCCGGGCCCGGCGTGGCCGAGCCGACCACGACCGGCGCCGGCGCGGCGGCTTCGGCGGCGGCCGGAGGGGTTTGCGCCTGGGCCGCGGAAGCCGCCAGCGCGCACAGCATTGCTACTAAAACGGAACTACGCATCATGGTTTTATTCTTTCGATGAGGTCTGTGGACAGCACGGCGTCCGTGCAGCGCGCACCATGATAGCAAACCTGCATCGCGAACTGCATAAAAACTACGCCGCCTCCGGGGCCGCCTCCGCCGCTTGCGCGCCGTCGGCCAGCCGGCGCAGCACATGGCCGGCGGCGACCATGCCGAAGGTGGCCGTGACCACCATCGCCGAGCCGAAGCCGGCGCAGTTCAAGCCGGTGACGCCGCCGGCGCGGTCGTCGCCGTCCACCGCGCACACTTCGCCGGTTTCCGGGAACTTCAGCGGTTCCATCGAAAACACCGCGTCGACGTGGAACTTGGTTTTCTCGCCGCGCGGGTAGCCGTACTGGCTGCGCAACACCTTGCGCACTTTCTTCAGCAGCGGCTCCTGCTCGGTCCGGGCCAGGTCGCGCACGGCGATCTGGGTCGGATCGGTCTGGCCGCCGGCGCTGCCGATGATCACCAGCGGGATGCTGTGCTGGCGGCACCAGGCGATCATCGCGGCCTTGGCCTTGACGCTGTCGATGGCGTCGACCACGTAGTCGTATTGGCCGGCGCCGAGCATCTGCTCCAGGTTGTCGGGACTGACGAAATCCTCGATCTGGTGGACCTGGCAGAACGGATTGATCTGGGCGATGCGCTCGGCCAGCGCGCTGATCTTGGCCATGCCGACGGTGCTGCCGAGGGCCTGGATCTGGCGGTTGATATTCGATTCGGCCACGTTGTCGAGGTCGATCAGGGTCAGTTGGCCGATGGCGCTGCGGGCCAGCGCCTCGACGATCCACGAGCCGACGCCGCCGACGCCGACCACGCACACATGGGCGCCGCGGAAACGCGCCAGCGCGCGCTCGCCGTACAGGCGCGCGATGCCGCCGAAGCGGCGTTCGAAGTCGACGTCATCGAAATTTGGGGGAGGGATGCTGTTCATCCCGCCATTTTAACGGACGCGGCGAGAAAAATTATTCTAGAATGCCTTTCTCACCCAGCCAGAGCGCCCATCCATGAGCAACGCACCCAGCAACTCCCTGATCGACACCGCCCCCGACTTCAGCCAGCCGATAGCAGTCTTGAAACATTGCCACGACCGCATCCGCAAGCAGTTGCAGACCATGCAGAAGCTGCTGGCCCACCTGCCCAAGCACGGCGCCGACGCCGAGGCGCAGCAAGCCGCCCAGGCCGTGCTCAAATATTTCAACAACGCCGCCCACCTGCACCACGAGGACGAGGAGCACAACCTGGTGCCGATGCTGCAGGCCACCGCGCGCGACGCCGACGCCGCCCTGCTGGCCGAGCTGGTGCCGGCCATTTTGGCCGGTCACGAGCAAATGGATAGAGACTGGAATATAATTAAATCGCAACTTGATCAAATTGCCAACGGGCAAAGTTCAGCCTTGTCGGCGCAGGATGTCCAGGGGTTCTGCGACACCTATGCGGCCCACATGGCGGTGGAAGAGGCGAACATCGCGCCGATGGCGAAACGCCTGTTCAGCCCCGAGCAGATGGCGCAGCTGGGCAGCGCCATGCAGGTGCGGCGCGGGATCGTCCCCGACCTGCCACAGAGTCAGGTGCCGGAACAAAAACACGCGGCGGTCGCCGCCACCGTGGCCGACGGCGTGGTGCTGGCCGATCTGCGCCTCGATTACGGCCGCGCCAGTTTGACGGAACACGCTGTGCTGGACGATCCGATCGCCCAGTTCGGCAAGTGGTTTGAAGAAGCCATGCATGCGAAGGTCAATGAACCGAACGCGATGAGCGTGGCCACGGTCGACGCGGACGGCAAGCCCAGTTCGCGCATCGTCCTGATCAAGCAATACGACGCGCGCGGTTTCACGTGGTACACCAATTACGAGAGCCAGAAAGGCCGGCAACTGCGCGCCAACCCGCATGCGGCGCTGCTATTCTTTTGGAGCGAGTTGGAACGCCAGGTGCGCATCGAAGGCGAGGTGGTCAAGACCTCGGCTGAAGAGAGCGACACCTATTTTTACAGCCGGCCGGTGAAAAGCCAGATCGCTGCGATCGCTTCGCAGCAAAGCGCGCGGATCGCCAACCGGGAACAGATGGAAGCCAATTACGATGCGGCCGCGGCAGTCGGCGGCGAGCATCCGGTGCGGCCGGAACACTGGGGCGGCTATCGCCTCGATCCGGTGCGCATCGAGTTCTGGCAGGGACGCCGTTCGCGTTTCCATGACCGGATCGTGTACGTCAAACAGGCAGATGGCAGCTGGGTCAAGGAGCGCCTGCAACCGTAAGCAGGCGGCCCCGTTCAGGACACCGGACCATCGCTTGCGGTGGTCTTTTTTATTTCTGAACCGGAGGTTATCTTGTTCGTGCAAAATCGACTCAGCGCCTGGATCGCGGGGATACGCCAGCAAATCGCCCTGCCGTTGCGCATCGAATTATGGAATGGCCAGTACGTCGATTTTTCGGCCGAGACGCCGCGCGTGACGATACGGCTGCCCAATGTGTCGGCGGCGCGCTACCTGCTGACGCCGTCGCTGTCGAATCTCGGCGCGGCCTACGTGGAAGGGGCGATCGAGGTCAAGGGCCATGCGCGCGACATGATCGCCATCGTCACCGCGCTGGCGCGCACCACGCTCAAGGCCGAAGGCAAGTTCGCGCGCATCGCGCGCAGCATCGGCCACAGCAAGCAGAAGGACGCGGAAGCGATCCGCTACCACTACGACGTCTCCAACGAGTTCTATGCGCAGTTCCTCGATCCGAACCTGGTGTATTCGTGCGCCTACTTCGAGGACGGCGACGAGGACCTGGCCACCGCGCAGCTGAAGAAGATCGACCACATCCTGCGCAAGATCGAGCTGCAGCCGCACCAGACGCTGCTCGACATCGGCTGCGGCTGGGGCGCGCTGGTGATCCGCGCGGCGCAGCAGTACCAGGCGCGCTGCGTCGGCGTCACGCTGTCGGAAAACCAGTTCGCGCTGGCCAAGGAGCGCGTGCGGCGCGCGGGGCTGGAGCACCTGGTTGAAATCCGCCTGCAGGATTACCGCGACGTGCGCGGCCAGTTCGACCGCATCACCAGCGTCGGCATGTTCGAGCATGTGGGCGTGCGCCACCTGCCCGAGTATTTTGCGGCCATCAACCGCCTGCTGGCGCCGCAGGGCGTGGTGATGAACCACGGCATCACCTCGACCGATCCGGACAACGGCGAGACGCCCTACGGCGGCGGCGAATTCATCGGCAAATACGTGTTCCCGCACGGCGAGCTGGCCCACATCGGCCATGTGCTGAAGGCGATGCAGCAGGGCGCGCTGGAAGTGTTCGACGTCGAGAACCTGCGCCGCCACTACGCCCGCACCTGCGCCATCTGGACCGACAACTTCGAGGCGCACGCCGAGCGCGTGCGGGCGCTGGCGGGCGACAAGCGCTTCCGCATCTGGCACGTCTACCTGGCCGGCTGCAGCTATGCGTTCGAGCAGGACTGGATCAGCCTGTACCAGATCGTCGGCCGCAAGGCGGCCCAGCGCACGGCGGCGCTGCCGTGGTCGCGCAAGCATATGTATCCGGCGCCGGCCGGGCCGGTGGCGGCCGCCAGCCCGTACGCGCTGACCGAGGACGGCGTGCCGGCGTTCGCGCTGCTTCAGGAGGACGGCGGCGCGGCGCCCATGCCGGCCGCGCCGCCGGCGATCAAGGCCTTCAACGCGTCGTAGACCTGGTCCAGCGCCGGCGCCAGCCGGCCGGCCGCCGCTTGCCACGGCTGGCCCGCATGCAGCGACGCCGACAGCTGCCCGGCCGCCGTCACCGCGCGCGCCGCGCCGAAGTTCACCAGCACGCCCTTCAAGCTGTGCACCGCGCGCAGGCTGCGTTCGCGCTCGTCCGAGGCCAGCGCGTCGCCCAGTTCCCGCCACAGCTGCGGCCCGTCCTGCAGGAACAGCGCGGCCAGCTCCAGCAGCAGGTCGGCGTCGCCGTCCAGCCGCTGCAAGGCGCCGCGCCAGTCCAGCACCTGCTGGCCGCTGTCGGCCCGGTAGCGCGCCAGCATCTCGCGCAGCTGCGCGCTGTCGACCGGCTTGGACAGGTAGTCGTCCATGCCGGCCTCCATGCAGCGCTCGCGGTCGCCGGCCATCGCGCGCGCGGTCATGGCGATGATCGGCACGTGGCCGCCCTGCCCCAGCTCGCGCAAGCGGATCTGGCGCGTGGCCGCCAGGCCGTCCAGCCCCGGCATCTGCACGTCCATCAGGATCACATCGAAGCCGCCGCGCCCGGCGCGTTCCAGCACCGCCAGGCCGCTGTCGACCAGCGTCACCTGGTGGCCCAGCTTTTCCAGCAGGCGCACGGCCAGCCGCTGGTTGACCGGATTGTCCTCGGCCAGCAGCACCCGCATGCCGTTGCGGCGCGGCGGCGCATGCGGCAGCGGCGGCAGGTCGCCCTCGCCGATCAGCATGCCGGGATCGTTGACATTCAGGCTCTCGCCCGGCGCCAGCACCGCCAGCGGCGGCAGCGGCGCGGCCTCCGATACGCCGGTGTGCTGCAGGGGCACGGTGAAGCTGAACACGCTGCCCCGGCCCGGCGCGCTGTCGACCTCGATGCGGCCCTGCATCAGGATCACCAGCCGGCGGCAGATCGCCAGTCCCAGCCCGGTGCCGCCGTATTCGCGCGTGGTCGAGCCGTCGACCTGCGCGAACGCCTCGAAGATCATGTGCTGCTTTTCAACCGGCACGCCGATGCCGGTATCGCGCACCGCGAACCCGATCTCGCTGCGGCCGTCCTGCTCGGCGCCGATGGACAGCGCCACCGTCACGCCGCCCTGCCCGGTGAACTTGATGGCGTTGCCGACCAGGTTGAGCAGCACCTGCCGCAGCCGGCCCGGATCGCCCTTCATGATGCGCGGCAGGTCCGGCGGCAGCTCGGCCTCCAGCGCCAGCCCTTTCTGCCGCGCGCGCAAGCTCATGGCGCGCAGGATGTCGTTGACCAGCTGCTCCAGGTCGAACGGCACTTCCTCGATCTCCAGCTTGCCCGCTTCGATCTTGGAGAAGTCCAGGATGTCGTCGACGATGTGCAGCAGCGCGTTGGCCGAGGCCTGCACCAGCGCCAGGTCGGCGCGCTGCCCGGCGCTGATGTCGGACTCCAGCACCAGCTCCGTCATGCCGAGGATGCCGTTCATCGGCGTGCGGATCTCGTGGCTCATATTGGCCAGGAATTCGCTCTTGGCGCGGCTGGCCGCCTCCGCCGACTCCACCGCGCGCTGCATGGCGCTGCGGGCGGCGCGCTGCTCGCTGATGTCGATGAAGTAGCCCAGCATATAGGACAGCCCGCCGCTGTTGATGACCTTGCGGCTGACCAGCACGTCGACCGGCGGATCGAAGGCCGTCAGGCGCCGCTCGCTGGTGACCATGCGGCCGGTGGTCCAGGCTTGCTCGTCCTCCTCGTGGGTGGCGGCGGCCCAGCGGCGCGAGGCGAAGTCGTCGATGGTGCGGCCGAGGATTTCCGCCCGCGAGCGCTGCGTGAATTCCTCGAAGCGGCTGTTGAAGCGCAGGAAATGGCCGTCGCGGTCCTTGAGGAAGATCGGGATCGGCAACTGGTCGAGGATCTGCTCGGTCAGTTCCTGCTGGTCGCGCGCGCTGCGGTCGGTTTCGGATTCGCCGATCAGGTCGGCGTGCAGATGGCGCTGCAGGCCGGCCAGCCGCGCGGTGCGCTTGTCGCGCCAAGTGCCGACGTTGCCGCGCTGCTGGCGGTTTTCCTCGCGCAGCAGCGCATTGGCCAGGCGCAGCTGGCGGGCGTCGGCGTCCAGCTCGTCCAGGTGCCGGCGCAGCAGCGCCGCGTCCTCCGGCGCCAGGGCGCGCGCGATCAGGGCCGCGAGTTCGTCGGGCTCCATGTCAGGCGCCGTTTTGTTCGTCGCGGAAGCGGGCGCGGATGGCTTCGACGTCGTCCCAGCGGTCCAGCAGCGCCCGCACGCATGCAGGATCGAAGTGGCTGCCGCTGTTGTCCAGCAGGAACTGGCGCGCGGCGTCCATGCTCCAGGCCTGCTTGTACGGGCGCACGCTGGTCAGGGCGTCGAACACGTCGGCCACGGCGACGATGCGGCCGACCAGCGGTATCGCCTCGCCGGCCAGGCCGCGCGGATAGCCGCCGCCGTCGTAGCGCTCGTGGTGGGTCAGCGCGATTTCCGCCGCCAGCTGCAGCATGCGGGCCTGGCAATCCTTGAGGATGCTGTGGCCGATGGCGGCGTGCTGGCGCATCACCACCATTTCTTCCTCGTCGAGGCGGCCGGGCTTGAGCAGGATGTGGTCAGGCGTGCCGACCTTGCCGATGTCGTGCATGGGCGCGGCGTTGAGCACGTCGTCCTGCTGTTCGGCGGACAGGCCCAGCTGCTCCGCGATCAGGCGCGAATAGTGCGCCATGCGCTGGATGTGGGCGCCGGTTTCCGGGTCGCGGTATTCGGACGCGCGGCACAGCAGCACGATGGTTTCCTGCTCGCGCGCGCGCAGCTCGGCGGTGGCCTTGCTGACTTCCTCGGCCAGCCAGCTGGCGCGGTGCTGCAGGCCCAGCGTGGCGCTGCGCAGCGCCAGCATGTTGCGGGTGCGGGCCAGGAATTCGACCTTGTCGATCGGCTTGATGAGGAAGTCGCTGGCGCCGTTTTCCAGCGCCCGGTGGCGCACGTCGACGTCGACGCTGGCGGTCACCATCAGCACCGGCGGGCGTTGCTCGGGCGCCGCGTCGAGACGGGCGATCAGCTCCAGCCCGTTCATATCGGGCATCATGTAATCGACGATCAAGAGATCGTAGGGGTTGGCGTTGCACCACGCCAGCGCCTGGTGGGCGGACTGGAACGTGATGGTAGTGACGCCTTTCAGCTTGTCGACCAGGCGCGACATCAGCACCAGGTTGATATGGGTATCGTCGACCAGCACCACCTTCATGGATGCCCCCGTATTTTTATTTTATGCGATGGGTGTAAGTCTTCTTGAACTTGGCCACTTTGGGCGCGACGACAAAGGCGCAATAACCTTGCAAGGGATGCTGGCGGAAGTAATCCTGGTGATAGTCCTCGGCCCGGTACCAGGGCTGGGCCGGCGCCAGTTCGGTGACGATGGGCGCATCCCAGACGTTGGCCATTTCGGCGATGACCTGGCGCGCCGTGGCTTCCTGCTGCGGCGACTGGTAATAGATCACGGAACGGTACTGGGTGCCGACGTCGTTGCCCTGGCGGTTGAGCGTGGTCGGGTCGTGGATGGTGAAGAAGATTTCCAGCAAGTCGCGGTAGGCGATGACGTCCGGGTCGAATTGCAATTTCACCACTTCGGCGTGGCCGGTCTCGCCGGCGCAGACTTGCTCGTAGGTCGGATCGGGCGCGCCGCCGCCCGTGTAGCCGGACTCGACCGATGTGACGCCCTTGACCTCCAGGTACACGGCCTCCGTGCACCAAAAGCAGCCGCCGCCCAGTATCGCCGTTTCGCTCGCCATGACTCCCCCTGCCTAGAAGAATGCCTACGTCCCCACTGTAACGCAAACAGCGGCAATTCGCTACGGCGCTGCAATCTTTGGCATAATGGCTAAAAGACACAGGCCGACCATGCATACCACTTCCCCACGCGCTGAAGAACGCGCTTTCGACACCGCCCATTTTCGCCAGGCGCTGGGCCAGTTCGCCACCGGCGTCACCGTCATCACCACCCGGCTGGCGGACGGGACGTTCCGCGGCCTGACCGCCAGCTCCTTCAATTCGGTGTCGCTGGACCCGCCGCTGGTGCTGTGGAGCCTGGCCAACGGCGCCAACAGCATGCCCATCTTCAGCGGCAACTCGCACTATGTGATCAACGTGCTCAACGCCCAGCAGGCGCCGCTGGCCAAGCTGTTCTCCACGCGCGGCGTCAATCCCTGGGAGACCGTCGAATACGAGTTGTCGCGCACCGGCCAGCCCATCATCAAGGGCGCCTCGGCCTGGTTTGAATGCCACAACCGCAGCCGCTACCCCGAGGGTGACCACGTGATTTTCGTCGGCGAAGTGGAATTGTGCGCGTTTTCGCCCTGCCCGCCGCTGATTTTCCACGGCGGCCAGTTCGGCAGCCTGGGCTAAAAACGGAAATTGGTGTCGCCATTTGAAAAGCCGGCACCGTGGCGGGGGCATAGAATGCTGGCAGCATTCACCATAATGAGAGACTACTATGAGCCAAGCCCGCGCCCAATTCCACTGGGATGACCCTCTGCTGCTGGACCAGCAACTGACCGACGACGAGCGCATGGTGCGCGACGCCGCTGCCGCCTATTGCCAGGACAAGCTGCAGCCGCGCATCCTCGAAGCGTTCCGCCACGAAAAGATGGACAATTCCATCTTCCGCGAAATGGGCGAGCTGGGCCTGCTGGGCCCGACCATTCCGGAACAGTACGGCGGTCCCGGCCTCAACTATGTTTCCTACGGCCTGATCGCGCGCGAAGTCGAGCGCGTCGACTCCGGCTACCGTTCGATGATGAGCGTGCAATCGTCGCTGGTGATGGTGCCGATCTATGAGTTCGGCACCGAGGAACAGAAACAGAAATACCTGCCCAAGCTGGCCACCGGCGAATGGATAGGCTGCTTCGGCCTGACCGAGCCCAACCACGGCTCCGATCCGGGCTCGATGATCACCCGCGCCAGGAAGGTGCCGGGCGGCTACGCGCTGAGCGGCGCCAAGATGTGGATCACCAACTCGCCGGTCGCCGACGTGTTCGTGGTCTGGGCCAAGGACGACGAGGGCGCGATCCGCGGCTTCGTGCTGGAAAAAGGCATGGCCGGGCTGAGCGCGCCGGCGATCCACGGCAAGTTCGGCCTGCGCGCCTCGGTGACCGGCGAGATCGTCATGGACAACGTGTTCTGCCCGGAAGAGAACGCCTTCCCCGACGTGCGCGGCCTGAAGGGTCCGTTCACCTGCCTGAACTCGGCGCGCTACGGCATCGCCTGGGGCGCGCTGGGCGCGGCCGAAGCCTGCTGGCACACGGCGCGCCAGTACGTCATGGACCGCACGCAGTTCGGCCGTCCGCTGGCCGCCAACCAGCTGGTGCAGAAGAAGCTGGCCGACATGCAGACCGAGATCACGCTGGGCCTGCAGGGCTGCCTGCAGCTGGGCCGCATGAAGGATGCCGGCACGGCGGCGGTGGAAATCACCTCGATGATGAAGCGCAACTCCTGCGGCAAGTCGCTGGACGTGGCGCGCCTGGCGCGCGATATGCTGGGCGGTAACGGCATCTCGGACGAGTTCGGCATCATCCGCCACATGGTGAACCTGGAAGTGGTGAACACCTATGAAGGCACGCACGATATCCATGCGCTGATCCTGGGCCGGGCGCAGACCGGCATACAGGCGTTCCAATAAGACGGACGAAAAAAACCGCCGGCCCCAACGCGCTCGAGTGCGCGTTCGGTGCCGGCGGTTTTTTTTCGTCCCGCAGTCTTACCAGCCTTTGTAAGCGTAGCCGATGCTGAGGTTGACCGCCAGCGGGTCCAGGCGCACTTCCTGGGTCTGGCCGGTCGAGTAATGCGCCGTGGTTTTCAGCTTGGTCTTGATGACCGAGGCGTCCACGAACCATTTCTCATTGATCTTCACCGTGCCGCCGATCTGGAAGCTGGCCGCCCACTTGTTGTCCAGCTTGAAGGTCGCGCCGGGACCGCCGGTGTTCAGCACCGCCGTCAGCTGGCCCGAACCGCGCTCCTTCTGGAACATCGCGTAGGTGACGCCCAGGCCGACATACGGACGGAACATCGCGTTCGCCGGCAGGAAGCGGTACTGGATGAAGGCCGTCGGCGGCAGCACTTCCGCCGTGGCCAGCTTGCCGGTGCCCTCAATCGCGCCCGCGCCTTTCAGGTCGTGCTTGTACGGCAGGCCCAGGTCGAGTTCGGCCGACACATTGTCGGTGACCATGTAGCCAATCGTGAAGCGCGGCTTGGTGTCCGGGTCGACGTCGGTCTTGGTGCCGGGCTGCGCCGGCGCCGACACATCGCCCGATTCCACTTTCGGCGTGATCTTGTTGACGCCCAGCGTGCCCAGCCAGGTGCCGGCGGTTTGTTGTGCCGATGCGGCCGTGGCTACCGTCATTGCGGCGGCCAGCGCCAGCAGTTTTACCGTGTTCTTCATATCGTCTCCTGATTTATTAATGTTGGTCCGGCGGCCGCGCGCCTCCCGGGCGCGCGGCCGCCTGCGACGACTGAATTACAGCCAGCCCTTCATCACCAGCGACTTGGACACGTAGCGCGCCAGCAGCAGGTTGTTGAACGGCGTCGGGTGGACGTCGTCGGCGAAGGAGTAGTGGCTGATGTCGCCCGACTTCAGATTGCTGCCATTGCAGACCAGCGAGCTGCCCAGCGGGTTCTTGGCGGCGCTCAGGTCGCAGGCGGTCTCCGACACGTTGGTCAGGCCATACGGGCCAGGATTGGTGGCCTGGTCGTGGCTGACGGCGAACACGTCGACCAGCACGACTTTGGCTTCACTGCCGACGCCGGCCGACAGCGCGCTGTTGAAGGCGCTGACCATGGCGTTGATCAGGGCCTGGGTCGAGGCCGGCTGGCCGCGGCCCGACGGCGTGGTGGCCACGTCCGGCAAGTTGTTCACGACCACGTAGTTGGCGCCGTTGGCGATGATCTGGGTCTTGACCAGGTTGGCCAGTTCGGTGCCGGCGGTCGCCATCGCGGTGACCAGTTCCGGACCATGGGCGGCGGCGTAGTCGGCGCCAGCCTTGGCGCCGGCGGCGGTGGCGGCGGTGGTGGCGGTGGCGACCATCGGACCGTAGACGGCCGGCGATGCGACCGCCGAGTTACCCGGCTGCACAGCGGCGGCGCCGACCGCGGCCTGGGTGATGGTGGTCTGGGTGCTGCCGGCGCGGGCCGCTTCGGTCTGGGCGGCCAGGCCGATGGCTTGCGCGGCGGTCGCCGGATTGGTGGCGCCGGCGGCCAGCAGGCCCACCAGGTTGGTGACGTAGGCGGTGCCGCCGGCGGCGGTGCCCGCTGCGGTGGCAGCCGCGCTCAGCGAACCCAGCTGGAACAGCGCGTCGTTACCGCCGGCCATGACCAGCACCATTTCGTCGCCCTTGAACTTGCCGCCGACCGCTTTCAGGTGGTTGGCGATCTGGGTCACGACTGGGATCGTCAGCGCGCCCAGCGCGCTGCCGGTCAGCTTGTTGTTCGGGCCGACAGGGTTGGTCACGCGGGAACCACCCTGGGCATAGCCGTAGCAGCCGGCGTGGGCGACTTGCGGCACCGAGAATCCTTTGCTGGCGTCGCCATCGAGGCCGGTGACGGCGGCGCACGGCGCGGCCACGCCCAGCTGGGCGGCCAGCAGCTCGGTCCAGTTGCGGCCGGTCAGCGTTGCGTTGACGGAGGTGTTGTCGCCGTTGATGGTGAACTTGCCGCCCTTCAGTGCGGCGATCGTGCCGACATTGTAAGAGCCGACGTCGGACAGGCTGTCGCCGAACGACACTTGCGCGCTGAATTTGTTCTTGATGGATTGATCACCCGGGGCCGGGTCGGTACCGCCGCAACCCGCGAGGACGGCCAGTGTCATTGCAGCGAGTGCAAGTTTGGTATGACGCATGTTGTCTCCTAGAAATATTTTTTTGTCGTATGATACGAACGGCCGTGCTATTCGCAACCCAACTAATATGCCAGCGTTAGGTAATCTTGTATAGAGGAACACAAGTAAAAAGCAGCGTTTGTGAGGAAAAAGGAACGCTTGCTCGGTGCAAGGCTATCCTGGCCAAAACCGGACTCACCGGCTTGGTGCGGAATCGAAGAAGATACGTGCTTCGCGCAGGCAAAACGGCGCCACCAGGCCGGCGTGATAACTGTCCCTGACCGCCTGGTTGGCCGCCTCCGCGCTGCCGGTCTGCGCCAGCTTGACCTGGCGCAGCAGCGCCTTGGCGGCGGCAAATTCCGCCCGCGTGGCCTGGAAGCCGCCGAGCACCGAATTGTCGTCCACATCCAGCACCGTCAGCAGCGCCGCGCTCATGCCTTGCGCGCGGAAGTAGGCACTGGCGGCGCTGGTATTGGCATACGGCACCAGCGGATCGGCGTTGCCGCCGCACAGCAAGGTCGGCACGGCCGGCGCGTAGGTGCGCAGATCGTTCTTCAACAGCCATTTGCGCAGGGGCTGCGCCGGCGCGCAGTTGAGCGGCGCGGCGGCGCTGGCGTTGCACGGATTGGCCTTGAGGTCGGCCAGGTAGGTATTGCGGTAGCTGGTCTTGATCAGGTGATCGGCACCGAAGAAGCTGCCGTAGCCGGCCGTTTGCGGCAGCGAATCGGTGTCGAACAACACGTCGTTCGGCAGCTTGCCGGCATCGACCAGGTCGCCCAGGCTTTGCGTGCCGGGCAGCAGCGTGTCGATGCCGGTGGCGTATTTCGCCTCGTAGACGTCGCTGGTGCTGCCGTAGATGGCGGCGCCGGCGCGCTGGCCGGCGTTGATCAGCATCGGCATGAAGCCGCTCGATCCCACGGTGGGCGCACCATTGAAAATGGCGTCGCCGAATTGCAACAGCGCATACGGCCCCGACAGCGGCGCCGCCGCCGTCACGGCGAATTCGCTGGCGTACTGGGTTTGCATGGCGCGCTGTGTCGCCATCGCCACATGACCGCCCTGCGAATAGCCGGTCACCATCAAGCGGCTGGAGGCGCCGGCGTTGATGCCGCCGAACACGCCGCGCGCGGCACGCAGCGCATCGATCATGTCGCCGGCCTGCTGCGCGGCGTCCAGGTAGGCGTGGTAGTCCAGCGTGGAACCGGCGTAGCCGGCATAGTTCGGCGCCACCACGATGTAGCCCTGGGCGGCGAACATGGCGGCCACCAGGCGCGGCTCGGTGGACGACAGGTTGGCCATGTCGGTGCTTTTCTGTACCGAGGTGCCGTGCGCGTACAGCAACACCGGACGATTGCCCTGGCAGGCGGCGTTCGTACCGGATGGCACCATGATGGCGGTGCTGGCGCTGGTGTCGGCGGCCAGCGAGTCGATGGTGTGGTACTTGAGGGTGTAGGTGGTGATGGCGCACACGGGCGTGCTGGTGAAGGAACTGCCGAGCACGACCGTGCTGTCGAGCAGCGTCTTCAGCGTGGCGGGGTCGAGCGTGTTGACGGTGACGCCGGCGCTGACCGTGGCCGGCACCAGCGTTGGGCCGCCGATGGCGACGCCGCGCAAGGACGTCGGCGGCTGTACCGGCGTGAGCACCGTGGTGCCGCTGCCCGAGCCGCCGCCACCGCCGCCGCATGAAACCAGCAATACCGTCAAAGAAACCAGAGCCAGCCGAGCACCGCGCATATCGCATTCCTTGCAAGATGGCCGGGCGAGGTTTTCGACCGGCAGCAGCTCATCTTAGCAGGTCAACAATCTGATCTCATTACGACGGCTAGTGAAAATTGTAACTTAGCCTTTCAGTAGCGCGGCGATCACGCCGGCCGAGCCGAACACCGAGCGGCGCAGGCGGTCGTTGACGCCCTGCCAGGACGCATCCTGCGGCGGCGTTTCAACCAGGATCAGGCCGGAGCCGGTCTGGTCCATCGCGCGCAAGGCGGCATAAATGCCGTAGGCGTAGCCGGCCGGATCGGCCGGCAGTCTTTGCTGCGGCGTCAGCAATGCCGGCAGCGCATGGCTGATGACGGCAACTTTCACGCTTTTATTGTGCAAGTCGGCGAGGGCGGCCAGCAGCGCGTCGTGCTCCAGCATGGTGACCGGCGTGCGCGGCGCATAGTGCGACTCCAGCGTGCCGGACGCGCGCGGCGCGGCCTGGTCCGGCGCGGCCGGCAGCAGGCCGATGACGTCGGCGATCTGCTGCGCGCTGATGTGGCCGGGACGCAGCAGCACCGGGCCGTGCGTGGCCAGGCGCGACAGGTCGACGATGGTCGATTCGATGCCGACCTGGCTGGGGCCGCCTTCCAGCACGGTGCTCAGCAAGGAGGCGGTGCAGGCTTCCTCGCTTGACGCCTCGTCGTCGGACAGGCCGAACTCGTCGCGCACATGCTGCGCGGTGGTCGGGCTGACGTTGCCGAACTTGTTGGCCGACGGCGCCGCCACGCCGCCCTTGCCGCCCTTGAAGGCGCTCAGCAGGGCGATCGCGACCGGGTGCGACGGGCAGCGGATGCCGACCGTGTCCTGGCCGCCGGAGACGGCGTCGGGAATGTGGGCGGCGCGCTTCAGGATCAGGGTCAGCGGGCCGGGCCAGAAGGCTTGCGCCAGCTGGCGCGCGGCGGCCGGGATGTCGGTGGTCCAGTAATCGAGGTCGGCGCCGGGCGCCACGTGCACGATCACCGGATGGTCGTTGGGACGGCCCTTGGCTTCGTAGATGCGGGCTACCGCCGCCGGGTTCTCGGCGTCGGCGCCGAGGCCGTACACGGTCTCGGTGGGGAACGCCACCAGGCCGCCCTCCTCCAGGATCGCCGCCGCCGTGGCGATGGCGGCCTGGCCGGCGACTGCCGCGGCCTGCTGTTTCACGATGGGATGCCCAGGATCACGCAGGCGGCGTCCAGCTGCCGCTGCGCTTGCGCCAGGGTCGGCGCGATGAAGGTCAGGTGGCCCATCTTGCGCGCGCGGCGCGGGTCGTCCTTGCCGTACAGGTGCAGGCAGGCGCCCGGCAGCGCCAGCACGTCGTTCCATGCCGGTTCGCGCGTGGCGTCGCTGTCGTCGCTGAACCAGACGTCGCCCAGGATGTTGAGCATGACAGCCGGCGAATGCTGGCGCACGTCGCCCAGCGGCAGGCGCGCCATGGCGCGGACCTGCTGCGCGAACTGGCTGGTGACGCAGGCGTCCATCGTGTAGTGGCCGCTGTTGTGCGGACGCGGCGCCATTTCATTGACCACCAGCGAACCGTCTTCCAGCACGAAGAACTCGATGCACAGCACGCCGACATAACCGAGCTCGGCGACGATAGCCTGCGCCGCCCGCTGCGCCAGCGTGGCGCAGGCGTCGGTCACGTTCGGGCCGGGCACGGTGGTGGTGAACAGGATGCCGTCGCGGTGCACGTTCTCGGCGATCGGGTAGACCACCGATTCGCCGTCGGCGCCGCGCGCGGTCAGCACCGAGACTTCATAGGCCAGCGGCAGCATCTTTTCCAGCAGGCAGGTGACCTGGTCCATGCTGTCGAAGGCGGCGCGCACGTCGTCACGCGAGCGCACGCGCACCTGGCCCTTGCCGTCGTAACCCATGCGTACGGTTTTCAAGATACCCGGCAGCAGATCGTCGCCGATGGCGTCGATATCTTCCAGCGTGGCGATGACCTTGTGCGGCGCCGGCATCACGCCCGACCTGGGCGCGCAATCGACGAAGAAGCGTTTTTCCGCGATGCGGTCCTGCGCCACCGACACGCCATGCGCGTCCGGCGCCACGAAGACCCGCTTGGCCAGGCGCGACAGGCTGTCGGCCGGCACGTTCTCGAATTCGGTGGTGACGGCCAGGCATTGCGCGGCCAGCGCGTCGAGGCCGGCGGCATCGCTGTAGCCGGCGTTGACCAGGCGCTGCGCGACCTGCCCTGCGGGGCAGGCGTCGGCCGGTTCAAGAACCGCTACTTGATAACCCATGCTTTGCGCGGCCTGGGCGAACATGCGGCCGAGCTGGCCGCCGCCCATCACGCCCAGCCAGGCTGGCGGGTTGGCGGTGGGCAGGAGGGGAGACTTCTGATTACTCATTTATTCCAGCGGTAAAGTCATGGCCTTGGCGGCTTCGGTTTGCGTGACGCGGAAGGCTTCCAGCTTGTCGGCCAGCGCGTCGTCGTTGGCGGCGATCATCGCCACCGCGGTCAGCGCGGCGTTGGCGGCGCCGGCTTCGCCGATGGCGAAGGTCGACACCGGCACGCCCTTCGGCATTTGCAGGATGGACAGCATGGAGTCTTCGCCGCGCAGGTATTTGGACGGCACAGGCACGCCCAGCACCGGCACGATGGTCATCGCGGCCACCATGCCCGGCAGGTGGGCGGCGCCGCCGGCGCCGGCGATGATGGCGCGCAGGCCGCGCGCGCGGGCGCTCTTGGCGTAGGCGTACATCTCGTCGGGCATGCGGTGCGCCGAAATCACCTGCGCTTCAAACGGCACGCCGAACTGCTTGAGGATGGCGACCGCGTTTTGCATCACGTCCCAGTCCGAGGACGAGCCCATGATGACGCCGACCAGCGGCTTGCTCTGGTCAGTCATGTCAGGCCTTCAGCTTCTCGCCGGTCAGGCGCTCGATGGCTTCGAAGTACTTGGCCTGGGTTTTGTCGATGACGTCGGCCGGCAGCGCCGGCGCCGGTGCGGTCTTGCCCCAGGTCAGCGTTTCCAGGTAATCGCGCACGAATTGCTTGTCGAACGACGGCGGCGACATGCCCGGCTGGTAGGAATCGGCGGGCCAGAAGCGCGACGAGTCGGCGGTCAGCACTTCGTCCATCAGGTGCATGACGCCGTTGTCGTCCAGGCCGAACTCGAACTTGGTGTCGGCGATGATGATGCCGCGCGTGGCGGCGTAGTCGGCGGCGGCCTTGTACAGCTGGATGCTGACGTCGCGCATCCTGGCGGCCAGCTCGGCGCCGATGCGGGTTTCCATTTCGGCAAAGCTGATGTTTTCATCATGCTCGCCCAGGTCGGCCTTGGCGGCCGGCGTGAACAGCGGCTCCGGCAGTTTCTCGGCCTGTTGCAGGCCGGCCGGCAGCGTGATGCCGCAGATGCTGCCGGTGTCCTGGTAGTCTTTCCAGCCCGAACCGATGATGTAACCGCGCACCACCGCCTCGACCATGATCGGCTTCAGGCGCTTGGCGACCACGGCACGGCCCGTCACCTGCTCCACTTCCTCGGGTGCGACCACGGACTCCGGCGCGACGCCGGTCAGGTGGTTGGGCACGATGTGGCCGAGTTTCTCGAACCAGAAATCGCTCATCTGGTTCAAAACCTTGCCCTTGCCGGGGATAGGCTCGTTCATGACGACGTCGAAGGCCGACAGGCGGTCGGTGGTGACGATCAGGATCTTGTCGTCGCCGACAGCGTAGTTGTCGCGGACTTTGCCGTGGCCGAGCAGTGGCAGGGAGTGGATCGAGGTTTGGTAGAGGCTGTTCATAGCGGGGGATGTGTTGATAAAAGCGAAACCGGCGGGAGGTGGAAGCCTCGCACGCCGGTCGAGAAAATCGGGCTGGAGGAAATTCCTCTTGCCCGTTCCAAACAGAATTTTACTTCACAATCTGGGCCAGCTCACCGGCCTTGTAACGCTCGGCCATTTTTTCCAGTGGAATGACCTTGATTTTCGACGCCTGGCCTTCGCAGCCGAACGCCTGGAAGCGGGCGCGCACGATCAGCTCGGCGGCGGCGCGGGCCGGCTTCAGGAAGTCGCGCGGGTCGAACTTCGACGGGTTCTCGAACAGGAATTTACGGGTCGCGGCCGTCATCGCCAGGCGGATGTCGGTGTCGATGTTGATCTTGCGGACGCCGTGGCGGATGCCTTCCTGGATTTCTTCGACCGGCACGCCGTAGGTTTCCTTCATGTCGCCGCCGAATTCGCGGATGATGGCCAGCAGTTCCTGCGGCACCGACGACGAACCGTGCATCACCAGGTGGGTGTTCGGGATGCGGGTGTGGATTTCCTTGATGCGGTCGATGGCCAGGATGTCGCCGGTCGGCTTGCGGGTGAACTTGTAGGCGCCGTGCGAGGTGCCGATGGCGATCGCCAGCGCGTCGCATTGGGTGCGCTGCACGAAGTCGGCGGCCTGGGCCACGTCGGTCAGCAGCTGTTCGCGGGTCATGGTGCCGTCGGCGCCGTGGCCGTCTTCCTTGTCGCCCTTCATGGTTTCCAGCGAACCGAGCACGCCCAGTTCCGCTTCCACCGTGACGCCGATGGCGTGCGAGAACTTGACCACTTCCTTCGATACTTCGACGTTGTACTCGTACGATGCGACCGACTTGCCGTCCGCTTCCAGCGAACCGTCCATCATCACCGAGGTGAAGCCGGAGCGGATCGCGGCCTGGCAGACCGCCGGCGACTGGCCGTGGTCCTGGTGCATGACGACCGGGATGTGCGGGTAGGCTTCGACCGCGGCGTCGATCAGGTGGCGCAGGAAGGCTTCGCCTGCATACTTGCGGGCGCCGGCCGACGCTTGCATGATGACCGGGCTGTTGAGCGCATCGGCGGCGGCCATGATGGCCTGCACTTGCTCCAGATTGTTGACGTTGAAAGCAGGGATGCCATAGCCGTTTTCGGCGGCATGGTCCAGCAGTTGACGCATGGATACGAGGGACATGGTAATACTCCAAACAATAAAAAAACTTGGTTGCCGGAGCGTTGCCGCGCCCTTCCGGGGCGCGGCGCTATCGGACTTACTTAACTAAATTCTCCAACCTTGACGATCTTCAGCGCATTGGTGCCGCCGACCTGGCCCATCGGCTCGCCCCAGGTCACGACGATCATGTCGCCCTTCTTGACGATGCCGTTCTTGACCAGCAAGTCCTCGGCCTGCTTCAGCACGGCCGCGCTGCCGCCCTGCTGTTGCAGATTGTATGCCTTGACGTTGCGGTACAGCGCCACTTTGCGCAAGGTCGTGGTGCTCGGCGTCAGTGCGTAGATCGGCGTATCAATGTTGTGACGGCTCATCCACAACGCCGTCGAGCCGGACTCGGTCAACGCCACGATCGCCTTGACCGCCAGGTGGTGCGCGGTGAACAGGGCGCCGTACGCGATCGACTGGTCGATACGGGTAAAGGTCGCATTCAGGAAGTCGGCGTCCAGTTTGTTGTACTCGGACTGCTCGGCTTCCACGCAAATGGCGGCCATCATTTCCACGGTCTCGATCGGGTAGCGGCCCGAGGCGGTTTCCGCCGAGGTCATCACCGCGTCGGTGCCGTCCAGCACCGCGTTGGCCACGTCCGAGACTTCGGCGCGGGTCGGCACGGCGTTGAAGATCATCGACTCCATCATCTGGGTCGCGGTGATCGCCAGCTTGTTCGACTCGCGCGCCATCTTGATCATGCGTTTCTGCAGCGCCGGCACGGCCGCGTTGCCCACCTCAACCGCCAGGTCGCCGCGGGCCACCATGATGCCGTCGGAAGCGTCGAGGATCTCCTGCAGCGCAGGGATCGCTTCGGCGCGCTCGATCTTGGCGATCATCAGCGGCTTGTGGCCGAACGGCTCGCCGGCGATGTTGGCCAGCTGGCGCGCCATTTCCATGTCGGTCGCGCTTTTCGGGAACGAGATCGCCAGGTAATCGGCCTGGAAACTCATTGCCGTCTTGATGTCTTCCATGTCCTTGGCGGTCAGCGCCGGCGCGGTCAAGCCGCCGCCCTGGCGATTGATGCCCTTGTTATTGGACAGCTCGCCGCCGATTTTCACGGTGGTGTAAATCTCGTGGCCGATGATCTTGTCGACCACCAGCACGATCAGGCCGTCGTTCAGCAGCAGCTTGTCGTCCGGACGCAGATCCTGCGGCAAGGCCTTGTAGTCCAGGCCGACGCGTTCCTGGTTGCCCAGTTCGCCGTTTTCGCCCCACTTGGCGTCGAGGATGAATTTATCGCCGTTCGCCAGTTCGATCTTACCATTTTCGAACTTGCCGACGCGGATTTTAGGACCCTGCATGTCCGCCATGATCGCCACTTCGCGGCCGCACTCGGCGGCGGCTTCGCGCACCAGGTTGGCGCGGTCGATGTGATCCTGCGCCTTGCCGTGCGAGAAATTCAAGCGCACGACGTCGACGCCGGCACGTATCATTTTGACCAGGACGTTGAAGTCGGTGGAAGCTGGGCCGATCGTTGCGACAATTTTGGTACCACGAGACATGAGGATTCCTTAGCGTTGGGTCATGCGAACAGTTCCCGCGATGGGCGGGAACCAGGAAAAGCTGCGCTGTTTGTTGCGGTAAGGACATGAAATATGTAGCAAAGCTTCATTTTTCACGTCCTTCTCAGGCATTAACTGGATTTTACTGTTAATTTGCTACACCGCACGACCGTGCTATTTACTTATTCTTACTTCGCGCTTAGTTCGCCCCTGCGCGCTGGGTCAGGATCTCGACCGCAGGCAGGGTCTTCCCTTCCAGGAATTCCAGGAAAGCGCCGCCGCCGGTGGAGATATAACCGATCTGTTCGGTGATGTTGTACTTGGCGATCGCGGCCAGGGTGTCGCCACCGCCGGCGATCGAGAACGCCTTGGAGGCGGCGATCGCCAGCGCCAGCGTCTTGGTGCCTTCGCCGAACTGGTCGAACTCGAACACGCCGACCGGGCCGTTCCAGACGATGGTGCCGGCGGCGCCGATCTGCGCGGCCAGCGTGGCGGCGGTCTTGGGACCGATATCCAGGATCATGTCGTCGTCGGCGACGTCGGCCACGTCCTTGACGGTGGCCACGGCGGTTGGCGAGAATTCCTTGGCGCACACGACATCGACCGGGATCGGCACTTGCGCGCCGCGCTTGGCCATGATCTCGATGATGGCCTTGGCTTCGTCGACCAAGTCGTTTTCCACCAGCGACTTGCCGATGTTCAGGCCGACGGCCTTCATGAAGGTGTTGGCGATGCCGCCGCCGACGATCAGGTTATCGACCTTGTCGGCCAGCGCCTTCAGGATCGACAGCTTGGAGGACACTTTCGAGCCGGCGACGATGGCCAGCAGCGGACGGTTCGGGGCGCCCAGCGCCTTGCCCAGCGCGTCCAGCTCGGCTGCCAGCAGCGGGCCGGCCGCGGCGACCGGTGCGAATTTGGCGATGCCGTGCGTCGAAGCTTCGGCGCGGTGCGCGGTGCCGAAAGCGTCGTTGACGTAGATGTCGCACAAAGCGGCCATTTTCTGCGCCAGTTCGTCGCTGTTCTTCTTTTCGCCCTTGTTGACGCGTACGTTTTCCAGCAATACCACCTGGCCGGCCTGCAGGCCTTCGAGGCCGGCGCCGTCGACCCAGTTCTGTTTCAACTCTACAGGCTGGCCCAGCAGCTCGGCCAAACGCTGGGCGACCGGCGCCAGGCTGTCTTCCGGCTTGAACTCGCCTTCGGTCGGACGGCCCAGGTGGGACGTGACCATCACTTTGGCGCCGGCGGCGGCGGCGGCCTTGATCGCCGGCACGGAAGCGCGGATGCGCGTATCTTCGGTGATATTGCCCGCATCATCCTGTGGCACGTTCAGATCGGCGCGGATGAAAACACGCTTGCCTTGCAGCGCGTTCTGGGCGATGAGGTCTTGCAGACGGATGAAGTTCAAAACAGCGGACATGGCTACCCAAGGTCGAGTTGAAGAAAGAGCGCTATTTTACCGCAAGCCCGGCGTGATTTTTCTGTTATTGAACTACAAGTAGCAAGCGTAGTGCCGTGAAGAAAGCCATGCCGAATATGATGGTTTCCAACATATTGCGTCGCAGCAAATAATAGATCGTAGCAACAATCCCAGATACCAGTTTGAGATTGCTCAAATCCAGCAGCGGTTGACCGTTGGCGCCGAGGATCAGGTCCGGCGCCACGATGGCGGCCAGTGCGCAGGCCGGGGCATAGCGCAGCATCTCCTGCACCCGTTTCGGGATGGTGATGTGCTGGCCGACCAGCCAGAACGAACTGCGGGTGCAGGCGGTGGCCAGCGCCAGCACGCCGATGACGACCCAGATTTCCCAATCAGCCATGCTGTTTTCCTTTACTACGCCATTTTTCGCCGCCCTCTTCGACCGCCATCGCGGTCAGCATGCCCACCAGCACCGCCAGCAGCAGGCCCAGCTTGTACGGCAGCCCGGCCGCCAGCACCGACACGGCGCCGGCCACCAGCACGCCGCACAGCGCCGGCCGGCCTATCGTCAGCGGGATCATCACGCAGATGATGGCCAGCGTGCCGGCAAAGCCCAGCCCCCATTCCGGCGGCACGGCGCTGCCGAGGAAGATGCCGGCGATCGAGCCGACCTGCCAGGAAGCCCAGTTCGGGTACAGCAGGCCTTTCAGATAGGACAACTTGCCGACCTGCGGCGCCTCGGAAGGATATTTTTGCAGGAACAGCGCCACCGTCATGTCGCCCGCGACATAGCCCAGCAGCAGGCGCTTGCGCCACGGCAGGTGGGCGAAGTGCGGCGCCAGCAGGGCCGAAAAGATCACGAAACGCAGGTTGACCACCAGCGCGGTGGCGAAAATGACCCAGATCGGCGCGCCCGAGGCGATCAGCGGCAGCGCCGCCAGCTGGGCCGAGCCGGCGAACACCACCAGGGTCATGCCCAGCGCCTGCGGGATCGTCAGCCCGGACTTGACCATCGCGATGCCGACCACCAGGCCCCAGGCGCCGATGCCGAACAGCGACGGCATGCCGGTCTTGACGCCCTCGCGCCAGGACGGTTCGTGGTGTTCCGCCACGTAAGGGGACGGGGCTGCGCGGCTCGATTCGGTCATGTGGAAGGCTGTGGCATTCCTGCCACATAGCAGGTCGCACCGGGATTGTGGAGGCGCTATTTTACCGATGATTTTTGCTCAATGCGCGAATCCGTTAAAATCGTGGTTTTCCCCTAGCCTTTCGGAGCACAAAGAATATGACCAACGCCAACACGTCCGCCGCCGCCAACGCCGTTGAACTCGAAGGCAAGGATTTGCCGGCCCACTGCCCGAACCCGGCCATGCCGCTGTGGTCGTCGCATCCGCGCGTTTTCCTGGAATTCAACCATGACGGCATCGCCAAGTGCCCCTACTGCGGCACCGCCTACCGCCTGAAGCCGGGCACCGTCGTCGGCCACCACTAATCCACCCCGCCAGCAGCGCGTCCGGAGCCAGCATGCCCACCAAACGACTCAAGCAGATGAATGGCAGCGCCGTCGAGACGGAAGCCGCGTTTTACGACGCGCTGAACCGCGCCGACCTGGATGCGCTGATGGCCCTGTGGGCCGATGACGACGAGATCGTCTGCGTGCATCCGGGCGGGCCGCGCCTGATCGGGCACGCGGCGATCCGCGCGTCCTGGCAAGCCATCCTGGAACATGGCGGCCTGCACATCCTGCCGTCGCAGCTGCATGAAACGCATACGCTGATGAGTTCGGTGCACACGGTGGTCGAAGGCACCACCGCCGCCAGCGGCGAACCGGCGCACCTGCTCGCCACCAACGTCTACAGCAAGACGCCGCGCGGCTGGCGCATCGTGCTGCACCATGTGTCGGTCGCGCCAGGCCCGGTGCCGGTCGATACGCGGGCGCAGATACTGCACTAACATCCAAGTCCCCGCCGTGAAGTACTCCGCACCTTTCTGGCTGCCCAGCGGCCATCTCCAGACCATCTACCCGGCCGTCTGCATCGCCAAGCCGGCGGTCCGGTTCCGCCGCGAGCGCTGGAATGCGCCGGACGGCGATTTCGTCGACATCGATTTTGTCGACGGCCAGCCGGGCAAGCCGTTCGTGGTGCTGTTCCACGGCCTCGAAGGCTCGTCCGACAGCCACTACGCGCGCGCCCTGATGGCCAACGTCGCCGCGCGCGGCTGGTCCGGCGCCGTGCCGCACTTCCGCGGCTGCTCCGGCGAAGCCAACCGCGCACCGCGCTTCTACCACTCGGGCGACGCCGCCGAGATCGACTGGATCATCCGCCGCCTGCACGCGCGCCACGACACGGGCAAGTTCTACGCGGCCGGCGTCTCGCTGGGCGGCAACGCGCTGCTGCGCTGGCTGGGCGAATCGCAGCACCAGGCCGACTTTGTCGACGCGGCCTGCGCGGTCTCCGCGCCGCTGGACCTGGCGCAAGGCGGCGTCTCGCTGTCGAGCGGCCTGAACATGATCTACACGCGCATGTTCCTGCAAACGCTCAAGCCCAAGTGCGTGGCCAAGCTCAAGCAATTCCCCGGCCTGTTCGACCTCGACGCGCTGCACGCCGCGCGCGACCTGTACGCCTTCGACAACGTGGTGACCGCGCCGCTGCACGGCTACCGCAACACCGACGACTACTGGGACCGCGCAAGCGCCAAGCACATCCTCAACGACATCACGGTGCCGACCCTGGTGCTGAACGCGAAGAACGATCCCTTCCTGCCGGGCCGCCATCTGCCGCAGCGCGCGGCGTCGCGCGTGGTGCTGGACTATCCCGCCGAAGGCGGCCATGTCGGCTTCGCCGTCGGCGGACTGCCGGGCAAGATCGACTGGCTGCCGCAACGCCTGATCCACTTTATGGAAGGCGCGATGCAAGGCGCAACGAACGACGCGCGACTGGAGCAGCATGGATGACATCGTCAAGCAGGCGCTGAGCAAGTGGCCGAACGTGCCCCACTGCTACGGCTGGCTGGGGCTGGACGCGCGCGGCAACTGGCGCATGCGCGACGAGCGCGCGCAACACCTGAACCTGCCCGGCGATAAACTGCACCACGCGGCGCTGGTGGCCTTCATCGTGCGCAACTACGCGGCCGATGAACGGGGCTGCTGGTATTTCCAGAACGGCCCGCAGCGCGTGTATGTGCAGCTGGAGGCGACGCCGTACATCGTCCGCACCGATCCGGCGGCGGGCTGGCTGCTGCATACCGGCGCCGCGCTTGGCGCCATCGATGACGCGGTGCTGACGGAAACGGGGGCGCTGGTCCTGCGCAGCGGCGCAGTGGTCGCGCAACTGGACGACCGCGACTTCGCGCAGGTGCTGCCGCAGTTGCAGATGGACGGCGCGCCGGCATCGGACGAGGCCTTGCTGGCATGGATGGAGGGCGCGACGCCGGGCGCGCTGACGCTGCAGGGCAACGCCGTGCGGCGCATCGCCGCCGATCGGCTGGCGGCGCGCTTCGGCTACATCAGCGTACCGGCGGCCACGCCGGCGTAAGCTCGGAATTCTGGCGCAGGCGGTCGAACGGATTCTTGCTGGTGGTGGCCGGATCTTCGCCGGAGCGCATCTCCGCCTTGAACGCCGGGCGCGATTCCGCCATATCCTTCTTGCCCTTGTCGCCCATTTCCTCGCGGCGGCGCGCCTGCAGCTCGCGCTCGCGGGCATCGATCACGGCCTGGTCGTAGAACGACGCATCGGGCGCCTTGCGCGCATAGCTCAACTGGTCCAGCGCCGACAGCACGCCGCCCTGCAGCACATACGACTCGGCCAGCGCGATATGCTGCAAGGCCTGCTTGCCCTGCTTGGAATAGGTTTGCGCCAGCAAATCGTAGGCATCCGGATCTTCGCGGTATAGCTGCACCTGCTCGCGCAGATAGACACCCGCCTCTTCCAGCTTGCCGGCCGCGATCAAGGCCTCGCCGTACTGGTGCGCAAGACCGCGCGACAGCGGGAACTTCTGATGCGCGGCCTCGGCTTCGGCCAGCGCCTTGTCGATCATCGCCTTGTCGTCCGGCTGCGCCAGCTTGATCTCGATCGAGGTCGCGATGAAGATCGAATCCGACGCCTTGGGTGGCGCCGCCGCGAAGACGCCGGCCGCCGGCGGCTTGTCGAACGTCGCGCGCGCCTTGTCCAGCCAGACCTGCGCGTTGGCGGTGTCGCCTTGTTTCAGCGACAGGAAAGCCATGCCGTACTGGCCGGCCGTCTTCTGCTGGCGGTTTTCCTGCAGCATCTGCTGCTCGAAGAACTGCCTGGCTTCCACATAGCCCTGCGAGGTCGGATCCTGCAGCACGCGCGCGCGCGAACGGACCAGGTAGAAATCCAGGCTGTCCTGGCGCTGCTTGTACGGCTGCTCGCGGATGCGGGCCTGGATGTCGGCGATGCGCTCGGTGGTCAGCGGGTGGCTTTGCAGATAGGCCGGCACCAGGTCGCTGTAGTTGCGGGTCGCGGTCTGCATGCGCTGGAAGAAGGCCACCATACCCGAGGTGTCGTAGCCGGCCTCGCCCATGATCTGGAAGCCGATGCGGTCGGCCTCGCGCTCGGCGTCGCGGCCGAAATTGAGCTGTCGCTGGATCGCCAGGCCCTGGCCGCCCATGAACACGCCGATGGCCGCATCGCCGCCGGCCTTGGAGGCCAGCGCCGCCAGGATCATCGCCGCCAGCGGGATCAGCGCATCCTGCTTCTGCTGGCCGATCGAGCGCGCGATGTGGCGCTGCGCGACGTGGCCGATCTCGTGGCCCAGCACCGAGGCCAGTTCGGACTCGGACTGCGCCGCCAGCAGCAGCGCCGAGTGCACGGCGATGAAGCCGCCCGGCAGCGCGAACGCGTTCAGTTGCGGATCGCGCACGGCGAAGAAGTAGTAATCGAAATTGGCCTCGCCGCGCGCGCCCGGACGGGCCGCCACCAGCGCGTTGCCGAAGGTGTTCAGGTATTCGAGGATGGGGCCGTCGTCGAGGAAATCGCGGTCGCGGCGGATATCGCGCATGATCTCCTCGCCCAGCTTGCGCTCCATCAGCGGCGACAGGTCCTGGCGTTCGGTATCGCCGAGGGCCGGCAGGTTGGGAATCTTGGCCGGGCCGAGCACGTTCTGCGCCATCGCCATCGGCATGGCGACCAGCAGGGCGGCAGCGATCGCGCGCATGCGCGGCGAGCGGCGACTCGGGGAGACGGCAGGAAAACGTTTTGCATTCACGATGATATGATACCCGCAACCCGGGCGCTGACGCAGA
This sequence comes from Duganella sp. CT11-25, assembly GCF_047302815.1. NCBI lineage: Bacteria > Pseudomonadati > Pseudomonadota > Betaproteobacteria > Burkholderiales > Oxalobacteraceae > Duganella > Duganella sp. CT11-25. Next base: position 5,187,422 of record NZ_JBKBFD010000001.1, on the reverse strand, counting down.
GCGCCTATTATGTCTCATTTTTCGCCCACCTCGCCTCCATCATGACCGCAGACAAAACCGCAGCGCCCGCCGAGCAACTGACCCACTTTGACGCCGGCGGACAGGCGCACATGGTCGATGTCGGCGCCAAGGCCGAAACCCACCGCATCGCGCTGGCCAGCGGCACCATCCGCATGAAACCGGAAACGCTGGCCATCATCACCAGCGGCACGGCCAAGAAAGGCGACGTGCTGGGCATCGCCCGCATCGCCGCCATCATGGCGTCCAAGCGCACCAGCGACCTGGTGCCGCTGTGCCACCCGCTGGCGCTGACGCGCGTGACGGTGGATTTCGAAACCGATGTCGGCAATTCCAGCGTCCACTGCAAGGCGCAGGTCGAGACCTACGGCAAGACCGGAGTGGAAATGGAAGCGCTCACTGCGGTGCAAATCGGCCTGCTGACTGTGTATGACATGTGCAAGGCCGTCGACCGGGGCATGGTCATGGGCGAGATCCGTGTGATGGAGAAGCACGGCGGCAAATCGGGCGACTGGAGCGCGACGAGTTAAGTTGCTGATCCGGCCGGGGAATTCAGGTTGCGCAATGAGGGATGTAAATACAACAAATACTTAGTTTCATATTGCAAGTAACCGTGCTTTTTTTGTTCGCCTGCAATGGTCGAGAATTTCGCCGACAGGCATTGCCATCCATGGTATTGATGTCGATCAAGCTTATTGCGCACTCCTGAGCCTGAATGCTGAGTAACATCAGAGTTTTTTTGGCGAGGTCAATATGTGGTTCGAACTCTATGAAGATAGTTGCCGAAAGACGAAAATGCCCTGGCGCTGGCGGTTGCAAGACACTGACGGAACCGTTGTCGCCATCTCTGCCTTTGGATACCCGAACGAAGATTTATGTAGGCAGGCAATAATTTTACTGAAAGCCATCTCGCCCCAGACTCCGATGAGAAGCCGACAACGACGTCGAGCGCCGGACGTTCATAAATTGCTGAAGTAAAGCCATCGCTTCAGCAATCATCTTTCTTCCCTTTCATTACTCGATCATAGTGTGTTTGCAGGGCCAGAGCGCCGCCCGCGGAGACCTGCGACCAATTAGCAACTCATTGTATTGTCTGATTGTTACCCTTCATTGGCGGGTATATAATTAGTGCTACGGAAACAATTTTTTGGCGCCAGGCCTTGCCGTAGATGCCAGGCGCATACGAGAAAGAATGTGAATGAGTAGCACTCCTCCACCGAGCGAAGCCAAGACTCAGGAATACGAATTCGAGCAGATGAACCTGCAGGTGGGAGGCAGGATACAGTTCATCACGCATCGCACGATCAAGCCTATCCAGCATTTTTCCACGCTGATCGGCTGGGTCAAGGATGAGTACATGATCGTCAAGGTGCCGTTCGAGAACGGCTCGCCGATTGCCCTCAACGATGGCGACAAGCTGACCATCCGCGTGTTTTCCGGCGTGAACGTGTGCTCGTTCTCGTGCGTCGTGCAGCGCGTCTTTCCGCGCCCGCTGTTCTACGTCCACCTGTCGTTCCCGGTGTCCATCCAGGGCACCAGCCTGCGCGCGGCGATGCGGGTCAAGGTCGATATTCCGGCCCAGGTGTCGACGCCGGCCGGCGCGACTTCCGTGTTCCTGGTAAACCTGAGCGTGTCCGGCGCGCTGATCGAGTCGGCCAAGAAGCTGTCGGAAGACGATGCCCAGGTCGGCCTGTCGTTCTACCTGATCGCCCAGCCCGGCAACCGCCAGGTGCGCATCAACCCGAATGCGACTATCCGCAACATCAACATCGTCAAGCCGGCGACCGGCGACAAGCCGGAAGTGTTCACCTATGGCGTGCAATTCATCGACCTCGATCCGGTCCACTACACGATGCTGCAAAACCTGACCTACGAAGCGCTGATCGCCGACCGCCAGAAGATCGTCTGATTCCAGGCGGCTTTGTCGGGACGAAAAAAAACCAGGCCGAAGCCTGGTTTTTTTATGCTGCACCTGAATTAAGGAGCTTTGTTGTTCTTCTCGATTGCGGCTTTGGCGGCGGCGTTGGTCACCGTCGTCGACGTGGCCCAGGTCAATGCGGTGCCGCCAGCTGGCAAATCTGGCGTGAAGGTGATCACCTTGCCATCAACGCCGTCACCCAAACCACTTGGTGCCAAGGTCAACGCGATCACGCCGCTACCGAGAACGGTAACCGATTCAGCTTCCTTGGTTTTGGTGAAGCTGACGGGCACGGCGCCGCCACTGTTGCAAGTCGTCAGGACGCCGCCGGCTTCCTGGGCGCAAACCGCCACGGCGGTTTTCAGCGAGTCCACCGACGACAGTGCATTGGCGACCTTGGCCTTGGCGGTGTAATCGCTGTAAGCAGGAATGGCGACAGCGGCCAGAATACCGATAATGGCGACCACGATCATCAGTTCGATCAGGGTGAAGCCGGCCTGTGCTTGTTTCTTCATCATTTTCATGGATTTCATTTTGCGACTCCTTTGGGGTTAAACACGAATCAGGTAAGACACTAGGTAATGAGCAATTGATGTGCCACCCCCTTTCCGCCTAAAAAATAAGCAAATCAGCGTTAAAACTGCCGTTTTTTGTCGTCCGGCCTGCCATTTTTTGTCAGTGCAACAGCGTAGCTGACAAATATTTGATGTGCGGAGTCTTTGCAGGGACGAAAAAAAACCAGGCCGAAGCCTGGTTTTTTTATGCTGCACCTGAATTAAGGCGCTTTGTTGTTCTTCAGAATTGCGGCCTTGGCGGCAGTGTTGGTCACCGTCGTCGACGTGGCCCAGGTCAATGCGGTGCCGCCAGCTGGCAAATCTGGCGTGAAGGTGATCACCTTGCCATCAACGCCGTCACCCAAACCACTTGGTGCCAAGGTCAGCGCGATCACGCCGCTACCGAGAACGGTAACCGATTCAGCTTCCTTGGTTTTAGTGAAGCTAACAGGAACGGAACCACCACTGTTGCAAGTAGTCAGGACGCCGCCGGCTTCCTGGGCGCAAACCGCCACGGCGGTTTTCAGCGAATCGACCGACGACAGCGCATTGGCGACCTTGGCCTTGGCGGTGTAATCGCTGTACGCTGGAATGGCGACAGCGGCCAGAATACCGATAATGGCGACCACGATCATCAGTTCGATCAGGGTGAAGCCGGCTTGTGCTTGTTTTTTCATCATTTTCATGGATTTCATGTGCGACTCCGAGAGGTTAAACAGAATTGGTTAGGACACTTTCCATTTAGCAATTGTTGTGCCAACCTAATATTGCCTAAATAATCAGCAAAACCTCGCCAAAACTGCCAATTTTTGTCAGTCCCAGCGCCACAATTTGTCAGGATGGCATCGACTGACAAATTTTGTCAGGCGACCCGGAAGGCCATTTGCGTTCCGCTGAGGTCGATGACGTCGCCATGATTGAGCCGCTCGGGCTGCTTCGACAGCGCCACGCCGTTCAGCAGCGGCGGCTGGTCGCCTTCGACGTGGGTGATCGTATACAGTTCGGGATGACGGTGGATGACCACCACCTGCACGCCGGCGCGGCCGAGCGTGGTCTGCGGCTTGGTCAGCGCCACGTGTTTGCCGGCGTTGTTGCCGTTTAATACTTCGATTTCCGCCAGCACCGGCTGGGCGGCGGCCAGCGGACGCACGCCGTCGGCCACGAACTCGACCTGGAACCTGGCCATCTTGACCACGTCCTGGTGCTGCAGGAAGTGCTTGCCGATGCGGTGGCCGTTGACAAAGGTGCCGTTGGTGCTGTGCAGGTCCTCGAGGAAGGAATCGTCGAGGATGGTGACGATGACCGCATGCTCGCCGCTGACGGCCGGATGCGACAGGACGATGTCGTTGCGCGGGTGACGGCCCAGGGTCATCCGCTCCTTGCTCAGTTGCACTTGCTGCTCTATTTGTCCATCCCGCGAGATGATGATCTTCGCCAACGCATTTTCTCCTGTCGACTCCAAAAAAAGCCCCGTGTGGCTTGCGACGATCTTCAGCGTCGCATGCGCACACGGGGCTTTTTATTCCACACTAAGGCAGGCTGTGATTACAGCATGGCTTTCAGCAGACGCGCCATTTCCGACGGGTTTTTGGTCACGGTGATGCCGCAAGCTTCCATGATTTCCAGTTTGGCTTGCGCGGTATCGGCGCCGCCGGAGATCAGCGCGCCGGCGTGACCCATGCGCTTGCCCGGAGGAGCGGTCACACCGGCGATGAAGCCGACCACTGGTTTTTTCATGTTGTCTTTGATCCAGTAAGCCGCGTTGGCTTCGTCCGGACCGCCGATTTCGCCGATCATGATGACCGCGTCGGTGTCAGGATCGTCGTTGAACATCTTCATGACGTCGATGTGCTTCAGACCGTTGATCGGGTCGCCGCCGATGCCGACTGCCGACGATTGGCCCAGGCCCAGCGCGGTCAGCTGACCGACTGCTTCATAGGTCAGGGTGCCCGAACGCGAAACCACGCCGATCCGGCCCTTGCGGTGGATGTGGCCTGGCATGATGCCGATCTTGATTTCGTCAGGGGTGATCAGGCCTGGGCAGTTAGGGCCCAGCAGCAGGGTTTTCGAGCCGGCCTTGGCCATGCGGTCCTTCAGGGCCATCATGTCGCGGACAGGAATGCCTTCGGTGATGCAAATCGCCAGATCCAGTTCGGCTTCGACAGCTTCCCAGATCGCGGCGGCGGCGCCTGCCGGCGGTACGTAGATCACGGAAACGTTGGCGCCGGTTTCTTTCTTGGCTTCTGCAACGTTAGCGAAAATTGGAATGCCTTCGAAATCTTCGCCGGCTTTCTTTGGGTTCACGCCTGCGACGAAGGCATTTTTGCCGTTCGCGTAGTCACGGCAACCGCGGGTGTGGAACTGGCCGGTCTTGCCGGTGATCCCTTGGGTAACGACTTTGGTATCTTTATTGATCAGAATGGACATGTTGATTCCTTAATTAAGCTTGACCGGCAGCGGCTGCTACGACGCTCTTCGCTGCATCTTCCATGGTGTCGGCTGCGATGATAGGCAGACCGGAATCGGCCAGCATCTTTTTGCCCAGGTCTTCGTTGGTGCCCTTCATGCGCACAACCAGCGGCACTTTCAGCGAAACGGCTTTCGACGCGGTGATCACGCCTTCGGCGATGACGTCGCAACGCATGATGCCGCCGAAGATGTTCACCAGGATGGCTTTCAGGCCTGGGTTTTTCAGCATGATCTTGAACGCTTCGGTCACTTTCTCAGCCGTGGCGCCGCCGCCGACGTCCAGGAAGTTGGCAGGCTCGCCGCCGAACAGCTTGATGGTGTCCATGGTGGCCATGGCCAGGCCGGCGCCGTTCACCAGGCAGCCGATGTTGCCGTCCAGCGAGATGTAGGCCAGGTCGAATTTCGACGCTTCGACTTCGGCTGGATCTTCTTCGTCCAGGTCGCGGTAAGCCAGGATGTCCGGTTGACGGAACAGCGAGTTGGCGTCGAAGTTGAACTTGGCGTCCAGTGCGATGACCTTGCCCGAACCGGTCAGGATCAGCGGGTTGATTTCGGCCAGCGACGAGTCGGTTTCCCAGTAGGCTTTGTACAGGCCTTGCAGGTTGACGCGGGCGTCGGCGATCGATTCGGCAGGCACGCCGATTTTAGCGGCGATCGCATCGGCATCGGCGTCGGTCAGGCCGACGGATGGGTCGATGGCGATCGAGTGCAGCAGTTCCGGGTGGGACTCGGCAACTTCTTCGATGTCCATGCCGCCTTCGGAGGAAGCCATCAGCACGACGCGCTGCGATACGCGATCGGTCACCATCGACACGTACAGTTCTTTCTTGATGTCCGCGCCTTCTTCGATCAGCAGGCGGCGTACTTTCTGGCCTTCAGGGCCGGTCTGGTGCGTGACCAGCTGCATGCCCAGGATTTGCTCAGCGTATTCTTTAACTTGTTCCAGCGACTTCGCAACTTTCACGCCGCCGCCTTTACCACGGCCACCGGCGTGGATTTGAGCTTTCACAACCCATACTGGGCCGCCCAAGGTTTCTGCAGCTTTGACTGCTTCTTCAACGGACAGGCACGGGATACCGCGCGGAACCGTCACTCCGTATTTTCGGAGGATTTCTTTGCCTTGATACTCATGGATTTTCATGCTGGCTTCCCTTCTGATGCTGATGTGTAAAAATCGGTTGATACTGCGAAATGTATGAAGCTGAGGTTGATACTCTGTAAGCAGGTATTGCTATGCGCTACCCGGTGCTGCTTTGGCCACCCAGCGCGGGTAAAACTGCGCCACTGCCCCGCCGTCGGTGCGCAGGGCATGGCATTTGTCGAGTTGAAACGGCTTTTGGCGCGGCACGCCTTGGGTCTCGGTAGCCGCATCGTTGGTCGACCAGACATCGTTGGCAAACGCCTGCACCGCCGCCGTGGGCAGGATCTGCGCCAGTTCGGTCAAATGGGTGCAGCCGGACATGCCGGCCAGGCGTTGCTTGAGCTCGTGACGGAAACCCTTCATCAGGTTCAGGCCGACGAGCTGTTGTTTGTAATCGGGGGCAATGGTGTCGCAGTGGCCGGGATAGGGGACGGCATCGGATACGGCTTCGGCATCGACGATGGTCAGTTGCAGATCGACGGTCAGGCGCAGGAACAGGTCATGCAGGGGGGTGCCGGCGGCACGCGGGCCGGAGGCCAGCACGGTGTCGTGTTGCTTGATATCGGTGATATGGGCGTCAAGATCCCACAAGCCGTCATCGCGTGCGTACGCTTGGACGGCAATTGCGCGCGTGTGCCGCAGCGCACGTCGGGAAACTGGAGTTGACAGGGACATAAGACGATACCGCTTACGCGGTTAGTTAGTTAGCAGCCTGGCGCATTTCTCTTATCAAAAACGCACGTTGCCGCAGCTTCTACGGACAACCACCGCACCCGCGGTGCTGCAAAAACCCTAAAAGTGTAGCACACCCCGGCTGGAGTTGCGATGTGCCTGATGCCAACTTGAACCAAATCAATCACTGCGGCGGGGCTATTTCAGGCTGTCGTAGGGTGTATCGGAGTACAGGTCGATGGCCACGTCGCGCTTGCCCTCGATATATTCGGGCGCGGCGAAACTGTTGCGCGCGTCGCGCCCGTCCCAGCTGACGGCGCCGATGTCCAGCAGCGATGGAAATAGGCTGGCATGGCCGATTTTCTTGAGCCGGTTGGCGTGCAAGGCTTGCGCCACCGCCGGATAGGCCGCCCGGTACGGCGGGTTCATCCAGGCCAGCAGCGGCACATGGGTGTCGTAGCGGGTCGGCCCTTTTTGCGCATGCATGAACAAATGGCGCTCGTCGTCGAACAGGTTCTCGCCGTGGTCCGAGGTGAACAGCACGATCGCCGGCCGCTGCTCGCCGCGCAGCACCTCGATCACGCGCGCCAGAAACTTGTCGGTCTCGATCACCGTGTTGTCGTAGGAGTTGATCGCGGCTTGCTTGTCCGCCGGCAGCGGCTGCTTTATGCCGCCGTCGCCCAGCGTCGGCGTGAACACGCGCGACGCGGCGGTGTAGCGCTCTTCATACGGAATATGGCTGCCTATCATGTGCAGCACCACCAGCTGGCGCGGCCCGGCCTGGCGCACAAAGGAGGTAAACATGGGCAGCAGGTTGGCATCCGTGCGCAAATGAAAATCCTGCGCATCGATGGCGTGCTCGGCCACATCGGCCGTGCGGCTGTACGGGAACGCTTCCTGGTTGGACAGCCAGGCGGTGCGGTATCCGGCCTCGGCAAAGGTTTGCAGCACGCTGGCGCGCTGCGCGCCAAGCCGCAGCGAGACGATGCCGGGCACGGCGTGCTCGGTCCAGTTGCCGGTCGAGGCCACATCCGGGAAGCTCAGCAGGTCCGGCCCCAGCGCCGCCAGCCGCGGCGTGGTGTCGCGCGCATAGCCGTTGAGGCCAAGGTGGTCGCTGCGCAAGCTCTCGCCCACCACCAGCACCACCAGCAGCGGCTGGCCGCCGGCGGCGGGACGCCCATGCACGCTGACGAAGCCGCCGGGCTGCGCCGCATGCCGCGCCAGTCGCGCCAGCGACAGCGCCAGTCCGCTGGGGAACGCCAGGTTGGCGGTGGACTGCTCGAACAGCGGCGGCAGGCGCAGGCGCTGCGCCACCGTCTGCCGGCCCACCAGCGCCAGCATGGCGATCAGCAGCAGCAGCGCCAGCAGGCGCTTGCGCGTCTCCGGGGCCAGCCGCCAATCGCGGTTCAGCGACTGCGCCAGCATCAGGTAGGCCAGCAGGGCGGCCGGCACCAGCCAGATGCGCCAGCCGAAGGACGTCACCACCTGCCAGCTCATCGACGGGCTGGTGTGCAGCGCGGCCGACAGCAGCGCATCGCCCGGCACGCTGCCGTAGGCCAGCGTCAGATAGCAGTACAGCGGCACCAGCAGCGCCAGCGGCGACCACAGTAGGAAATACAGGCGGATGCGCGGCACCAGCGTCAGCGGCGCGGCCAGCAGGAACAAGGAAAACGCCAGCAGCGCGAATACTTCGTCGCCGTCCTGCAGATGGTCGGTGCTCAGCACCGCCAGGCTGGGCAGCCAGAGCCAGGTTGCCAGTAGCAGTGCCTTGGGCAGGTCGCGTGTCATCTCAGTCGTCGAAATCGGCGCCTTTCAGCGCCTTTTGCACGGCGCGCTGGGAGAAGCCGCGCTGCATCAGGAAGCGCATCTGCTTGTTGCGTTCCTGCTGGTCGGCCGCCACGGTGCCGAATTTGCGCTGCCAGACTTCGCAGGCGCGGGCGATTTCGCTATCGGCCAGGCCGGCCTTGAGTTCCTGCAGCGCTTCGCCGTTGACGCCGTGGCTTTGCAGCTCGGCGACGATGCGGCTGTTGCCGAAGCGGGCTTCGCGGCGGTGGATCAGCGATTCGGAGAAGCGTTCCTGCGACAGCCAGTTGTTTTTTTCCAGCAGGTCGAGCAGCGCTTCGATGTCGTCGCCCTCTTCCGCGTAGCGCGACAGCTTGCGGCCCAGCTCCAGCCGGCTGTGTTCGCGCATCGACAGAAAGCGCAGCGCGCGCGCCTTCAGGCTCAGTTGAGGTGCTGCCATCAAACCCTCTGCACAATGAGAAAAACCACCGGCTGCAAAAACAGCGCGGTGGTTGCTCCGTCGCCCCCGCGCAGGCGGGAGCCCATAGAACGCTTGCTCAGCATGGATTCCCGCGTTCGCGGGAACGACAGGCTTTACGCGGCGTCGGCCTTGTCGGCTTTATCGGCTTTGTCGACCGCTTTCAGCTTGACGACGGTCTCGCCCTTGTCGGCGGCCAGCGGCGGCAGCGCGCGCACGCCCAGCGATTCGCGCACCTTGTTTTCGATTTCCCACGCCAGCGCCGGACGCTCCTGCAGGAAGATGCGGGCGTTGTCCTTGCCCTGGCCGACGCGCTCACCGTTGTAGCTGTACCACGAACCCGATTTCTCGACGATCTTCGCTTCCACGCCCAGGTCCAGGATCTCGCCTTCGCGCGAGGTGCCGGCGCCGTACAGGATGTCGAAGTGCGCTTCCTTGAACGGCGGCGCGATCTTGTTCTTGACGACCTTGACCTTGGTTTCGTTGCCGATCACCTCGTCGCCCGACTTGATCGAGCCGGTGCGGCGGATGTCCAGGCGCACCGAGGCGTAGAACTTCAGCGCGTTGCCGCCGGTGGTGGTTTCCGGCGAACCGAACATGACGCCGATCTTCATGCGGATCTGGTTGATGAAGATGACCAGGGTGTTGGTGCGGTTGATCGAACCGGTCAGCTTGCGCAGCGCTTGCGACATCAGGCGGGCTTGCAGGCCCGGCAGCGAGTCGCCCATGTCGCCCTCGATCTCGGCGCGCGGCGTCAGCGCGGCGACCGAGTCGATCACCACCATGTCGACCGAGCCCGAACGCACCAGCGCATCGCAGATTTCCAGCGCTTGTTCGCCGGTGTCCGGCTGCGAGATCAGCAGTTCGTGCAGGTTGACGCCCAGTTTTTGGGCATAGCCGACGTCCAGCGCGTGTTCGGCGTCGATAAAGGCGCAGGTGCCGCCCAGTTTTTGCATTTCCGCGATGGTTTGCAGGGTCAGCGTGGTCTTGCCCGACGATTCAGGGCCGTAGATTTCCACCACGCGGCCGCGCGGCAGGCCGCCGACGCCCAGCGCGATGTCCAGGCCGAGCGAGCCGGTCGACACGACCTGTACTTCCTCCATCGGCGTGCTGGCGTCCATGCGCATTACGGAGCCTTTGCCGAATTGTTTTTCGATCTGGGCCAGCGCGGCGGCCAGCGCCTTGGCTTTTTCAGATGCAGGTACAACAGCTTTTTTATCGTCCATAATGTGCTTTCCGCGGATAGAGGTGAGTGCAGTTCGTTCGTACAGGTAGCACTGTATAAAAAAACAGTGCTTAATGCAAGCACGATTTTTGAACAATCTTTGAAATCGCACAAAAACTCGCCACCTTGCGGAAAATGAAACACAATACAATCTTGTGCAGCCGGAGTGTTTGAGATGCGAATTTTACTTGCAGAGGACGATAGCGTGCTGGCCGACGGGCTGACCCGTTCGCTGCGTCAATCCGGCTACGCCATCGATTGCGTGCGCAACGGCCAGGAGGCCGACACCGCGCTGTCGACCCAGGAATTCGACCTGCTGATCCTCGACCTGGGCCTGCCCAAGCTGTCCGGGCTGGAGGTGCTGCGCCGCCTGCGCGCGCGCTCCTCGCTGCTGCCGGTGCTGATCCTGACGGCGGCCGATTCGATCGAGCAGCGCGTCAACGGCCTCGACCTGGGCGCCGACGATTACATGGCCAAGCCGTTCGCGCTGTCCGAACTGGAGGCCCGGGTGCGGGCGCTGACCCGGCGCGGCGCCGGCGGCGGCGCCACCGTCATCAAGCACGGTCCGCTGTCCTACGACCAGGTCGGCCGCAGCGCCTACATCGGCGAGCAGATGCTGGACCTGTCGGCGCGCGAGCTGGGCCTGCTGGAAATCCTGCTGGCGCGCACCGGCCGCCTTGTTTCCAAGGAACAGCTGGTCGACCACCTGTGCGAATGGGGCGAGGAAGTCAGCAACAACGCCATCGAAGTCTATGTGCACCGGCTGCGCAAGAAGATCGAGGTGGGCGGCATCCGCATCGCCACCGTGCGCGGGCTGGGCTATTGCCTGGAGAAATATTCGGAAGCCGCGCGCGCCAACGCCGAAGCCGGGGACGCCAGCAAGTGAACCCGCAGCCCGCGGCCCAGGCCGAGCCGACGCCGGAATCGGCCGATGCCGGCCCGGAGTCCCGGCTCGATTCCCAGCTCGACTACCAGCCGCCGGCGGCCGAAGCCGACGAAGGCATCCAGCACTCGCTGTTCGGCGAGATCCTCGACTGGATGCTGGCGCCGCTGCTGCTGCTGTGGCCGATGAGCATCGCGATCACCTACCTGGTGGCCAAGTCCATCGCCAACCAGCCGTTCGACCACGCGCTGGAGGACAGCGTCACCGTGCTGGCGCAGCAGGTGCGCTCGGTCGACGGCCGCATCATCAAGAGCCTGTCCGGCTCGGCGCGCGACATCCTGCGCGCCGACGACATCGACAACGTCTACTTCCAGATCCAGGGCCCGCGCGGCGAGCACATCGACGGCGACCGCGACATGCCGCTGCCGCTGGAGGAGGAAGACAAGTTCCGCGCCGGCAGCGTGCGCTTCCGCAACGACAGCATGCACGGCACGCCGGTGCGGATCGCCTTTGCCTATGTGCGGCTGGAACGGCATACCGCCGACGAGCCGCAGCTGGCGCTGGTGCAGGTGGCCGAGACGCTGGAAAAGCGCGCCCAGCTGGCCAATGAAATCATCAAGGGCGTGATCCTGCCGCAGTTCATCATCCTGCCCATCGTGCTGGCCCTGGTGTGGTTCGCCCTGGCACGCGGACTGTCGCCGCTGGCCCAGCTGCAGGAGCGCATCCGCGCCCGCGGTTCGGACGACCTCAGCCCGATCGCCTCCAACCAGGTGCCGGAGGAAATCTCGCCGCTGGTGCGTTCGCTCAACGAGATGCTGTCGCGGCTGTCCTTGTCGATCGAGATGCAGAAGCGCTTCATCGCCGACGCCGCGCACCAGATGCGCACGCCGCTGGCGGGCATGCGCATGCAGTCGGAGCTGGCGCTGCGCCAGACCGACAGCGGCGAAATCCACCGCTCGCTGGAACAGCTGGCCAAGAGTTCGGAGGCGGCCACGCGGCTGGTCAACCAGCTGCTGGCCCTGGCGCGCGCCGAGAACCAGCCGCAGGCCGGCACGGCGATGCTGCCGCTGGAACTGGCCGAGCTGGCGCGCGGCGTGGTGCAGGACTGGGTGCAAGCCTCGTTCGCGCACAAGATCGACCTCGGCTTCGAAGCGCCGCCGGATCCGGTGCACATCGTCGGCAATCCGACCATGCTGCGCGAGCTGCTGTCCAACCTGATCGACAACGCGCTGCGCTACACGCCGGCCGGCGGCAGCGTCACGGTGCGGGTGCGCGGCGGCGAGGGCGAGCAAGGCTACCTGGAAGTGGAGGACACCGGCCCCGGCATCGCGCCGCCGGAGCGCGAGCGGGTGTTCGAGCGCTTCTACCGCATCCTCGGCAACAGCGCCGAAGGCAGCGGCCTGGGACTGGCGATCGTGCGCGAGATCGCCCAGCAGCACGGCGCCGAGGTCGACATCTTCAGCAATCCGCGCGCCACGCAGCCCAAGCTGCCGGGCGCGCTGTTCCGCCTGACCTTCCCGTTGCCGCCGGCGCCGCCGGAAGCCGACAGCGAGCCGCCGTACTATGGTTAATCCGCCATTGACCCGCCAGCAGCACTGGCACAGGACGCGCCGCATGACGGCGCTGCTGCTCATGCTGTGGCTGTTGACGACGTTCTGCGCCGCCTTCTTCGCGCGCGAGCTGACCGGCTTGAGCGTGTTCGGCTGGCCGCTGTCGTTCTACCTGGCGGCGCAGGGCGCGTCGCTGGTCTATCTCGCCATCCTGGCCGTCTACGCCTGGCGCATGCGCCGGCTCGACCAGGCCGCCGCCGACCATCCGGAGCCCCGCGCTTGAAATCCTCCCGCACCTTCTTCCAGCGCCTGCGCAGCTACTACATGATGTTCACGGCGGGCTTCGCCTGCTTCCTGATCTCGCTCGCCGCGCTGGAGCAGGAAGGCATGCCGCGCGTGTGGATAGGCTATCTGTTCATGTTCGCCACCATCGTGCTGTACGCCTCGATCGGCGTGCTGAGCCGCACCTCCAACGTGCTCGAATACTATGTGGCCGGGCGGCGCGTGCCGGCCATGTTCAACGGCATGGCCACCGCCGCCGACTGGATCTCCGCCGCCAGCTTCATCAGCCTGGCCGGCGGCCTGTACCTGCACGGCTTCGACGGCCTGGCCTACATCATGGGCTGGACCGGCGGCTACTGCCTGGTGGCGCTGCTGATCGCGCCGTATCTGCGCAAGTTCGCCCAGTACACCATCCCCGACTTCCTGGCCGCCCGCTACGGCGGCGAGGACAACCACGCCGGCGGCCGCGCGGTGCGGGTGCTGGCGGTGCTCGCCACCATCATGGTCTCCTTCATCTACGTGGTGGCGCAGATCTACGCGGTGGGATTGATCGCCTCGCGCTTCACCGGCGTCGATTTCTCGGTCGGCATCTTCCTCGGCCTGGCCAGCATCCTGGTCTGCTCCTTCCTCGGCGGCATGCGCGCCATCACCTGGACCCAGGTGGCGCAGTACATCATCATCCTGGTGGCCTTCCTGATTCCGGCCATCTGGCTGTCGGCCAAGCACAGCGACAACCCGATCCCGCAGGTCGCCTACGGCAAGCTGCTGCCGCAATTGAGCGCGCGCGAAAGCGTGCTGCAGGACGATCCCAAGGAAGCCGAGGTGCGCGCCATCTTCCGCCAGCGCGCCGCCGACTACCAGGCCCGCGTCAACGCCCTGCCGGCCTCGTGGGAGGCGGGCCGCATCGACGTCCAGCGCAAGCTCGACGGCGTCAAGCTGCGCAACGCCTCGCTGCTGGAAATCCGCAGCGCCGAGCGGGCCCTGATCGCCTACCCGAAAACCGCCGACGAAGCGCAGCGCCTGTGGTCCGACGCCGTCGCCCAGAACCTGGTCCGCGCCGAACCGATCACGCCGCACGCCACGCCCTACCCCGGCGATCCCGAGACCTCGGACATCAAGCGCAACAACTTCCTGGCGCTGGTGTTTTGCCTGATGCTGGGCACGGCCGCGCTGCCGCACATATTGATGCGCTCCTACACCACGCCGTCGGTGCACGAGACGCGGGTGTCGGTGTTCTGGACGCTGTTCTTCATCCTGCTGATCTACCTGACCATCCCGGCGCTGGCGGTGCTGGTCAAATACGACATCTACACCTCGCTGGTCGGCATCGACTACGCCCACCTGCCCAACTGGGTGTCGTACTGGACCAACGTCGACAAGCTCAATCCGCTGTTCGGCATCAGCGACATCAACCGCGACGGCGTGGTGCAGCTGGCCGAGATCACCATCGACGCCGACGTGCTGGTGCTGGCGACGCCGGAGATCGCCGGCCTGCCGTATGTGATCTCCGGGCTGGTGGCGGCCGGCGGCCTGGCCGCCGCGCTGTCGACCGCCGACGGCCTGCTGCTGGCGATCTCCAACGCGCTGTCGCACGACGTCTACTACAAGCTGGTCGACCGCAGCGCCTCGACCCAGAAGCGGGTGACGATCTCCAAGCTGCTGCTGCTGGCGGTCGCCTTCATCGCCGCCTACGCCGCCTCGACCAAGCCGGGCGACATCCTGTCGCTGGTGGGCGCGGCCTTCTCGCTGGCCGGCTCGACGCTGTTCCCGGCGCTGGTGCTGGGCGTGTTCTGGAAGCGCGCCAACCACCAGGGCGCGCTCGCCGGCATGGCGGCCGGCTTCGTGGTCTGCGTCTACTACATGCTGCACACCAACCCCGTCCTGGGCGGCGCGGCGGCCGGCCAGTGGTTCCACATCGCCCCCATCTCGGCCGGCATCTTCGGCGTGCCGGCCGGCCTGCTGACCATCGTCGCGGTCAGCCTGCTGACGCCGGCCCCGAACCGCCAGGCGCAGGCGCTGGTCGACTACATCCGCGCGCCGGAACAATAAGATACATTCCCGCCGTGGCGGCGGCCAGGGCTTGATGTTATCTTGATGCAATTATTATTTTCATAATCGAGACCATGCGTTTTGCACCCTTCCTGCTGCTGGCGGCGCTGCACTTGCCGCTGCTGGCGGCCGATGCGCCGGCCAGCGCCGCCCGCCCCGCGATCGGCGATTTTTTCGAGAACCCGGCCTTCAGCGGCGCCAAGCTGTCGCCGAGCGGCAATTACCTGGCCGTGCGCATGGGCGGCAAAGACCAGCGCGACCGGCTGGCCGTCGTCACGCTGAGCAGCGGCAAGGTGCAATCGATCTGCAGCTTCACCGACGCCGACATCGGCAGGTTTGAATGGGTCAACGACGAGCGCTTGGCGCTCAGCGCCACCGACCGCACCGTCGGCCAGGCCGACACGGTCTATGCGTCCGGCCTGTACGCCATCAACCGCGACGGCACCCACTACATCCAGCTGGCCAGCCGCACCGGCAGTACCGGCTCCAGGACCGGCCGCGTGCTGCTGCCGTGGAACACCTATATGCTGGGCCAGCGCAGCGCCCAGGATACGGACTCGATCTACGTGACCCATCCGGTCGGCTCGGCGGGGCAAACCGACTACGTCGAGCTGCAGCTGCTGAACACGGTGACCGGGCGCGTCACGCCGCTCCCGCGTCCGGGCGCCACCAGGAGCTGGCTGCTGGACAATAACGGCGAGCCGCGCCTGGCGATCGTCGTCAAGGACGGCGTCAAGAGCGTCGTCTACCGCGATCCGGCCCGGGACCAGGCCTGGCGCCAGCTGGTCAAGTTCAACGCCTTCATCGGCGGCAAGGGCGCGTTCGCCCCGCTGGCCTTCGGCCCGGACGGCACGCTGTATGTCGTCGCCAACGCCGGCAAGGACAAGGCGGCCGTGTACACCTTTGATTTCGCCGCCAACAAGCTGTCCGACAAGCCGGTGGTGCAACTCGAGGGCTATGACTTCGGCGGCGAGCTGATCATGGGCAAGGACAAGCTGATCGGCATCCGCTACCTGACCGACTCGCGCGGCACCAACTGGCTGGACCAGGACATGCAGGCGATGCAGGCGCATCTCGACGAGATCCTGCCCAACACCGTCAATCTGCTGACCTTGCCCGCCAAGCCGGGCTCGCCGTGGGTGCTGGTGGAGGCGTATTCCGATATCTTCCCGCTGCGCACCATGCTGTACAACAGCGAGACCCGGGAGCTGAACGCGATCGGCGCCAGCCATCCGAAAATCCAGCCGGCCCAGATGGCGCGCGAGCAGCTGGTGCACTACAAGGCGCGCGACGGCCTGGACATTCCCGCCTGGCTGACGCTGCCGCAGGGCGCCGGCAAGAACCTGCCGCTCGTCATGCTGGTGCACGGCGGCCCTTACGTGCGCGGCGGCAGCTGGGGCTGGGATGCCGAAGCGCAGTTCCTGGCATCGCGCGGCTACGCCGTGCTGCAGCCGGAATACCGCGGCAGCGTCGGCTTCGGCTCCCGCCATTTCCACGCCGGCTGGAAGCAATGGGGCTTGAAGATGCAGGACGATATCGCCGACGGCGCGCGCTGGGCCAGCGCCCAGGGCGTCGCCGACCCCAAGCGCATCTGCATCGCCGGCGGCAGCTACGGCGGCTATTCCGCGCTGATGGGCCTGGTCAACGATGCGGACCTGTACAAGTGCGGCATCAGCTGGTCCGGCGTCACCGACATCAACCTGATGTACGACCCCGGCTGGTTCACCGTCTCCGACGCCTCGGAGGAGTGGAAGCAATACGGCATGCCGGTGCTGATCGGCGACCAGGTCAAGGACGCGGAACAGCTGAAGGCCACCTCGCCGCTGCTGCAGGCGGCCCGCATCACGCAGCCGCTGCTGCTGGCCCATGGCGGCGCCGACCTGCGCGTGCCGCTGTCGCACGGCAGCAAGTTCTACAAGGCGGTCAGGCAGACCAACCCCAACGTCGAATGGGTCGAGTACGAGGAGGAAGGCCACGGCTGGGCGCTGCCGAAGAACCGCATCGACTTCTGGGGCCGGGTCGAGAAATTCCTGGACAAGAATATCGGCGCCGCGCCGCGATGATACATATGGCTTGTGGCGGATTTGATAACTTGATGATATCGTGCACGGATTATTTATTTCACAACTGACATCATGCGCTTCAAAGCCATCGTTCTGCTCGCCTGTGCCGCCGTCCTCAGCTGCTCCGCCTTTGCCGCCGAGCCGGCGGCACGCCCGCCGATCGCGGATTTTTTTGAAAA
Organism: Duganella sp. CT11-25; assembly: GCF_047302815.1. Lineage (NCBI taxonomy): Bacteria > Pseudomonadati > Pseudomonadota > Betaproteobacteria > Burkholderiales > Oxalobacteraceae > Duganella > Duganella sp. CT11-25. The sequence goes on along the minus strand of NZ_JBKBFD010000001.1, from coordinate 5,170,159 downwards.
TCCCGAGTTCAGCGGCGCCCTGCTCTCGCCCAGCGGCAAGTACCTGGCCGTGCGCGTGGCCGCCAAGGACAAGGACCAGCGCGACCGCCTGGCCGTGGTCACGCTGAGCGACAGCAAGGTGCTGGCGGTGGGCAACTTCAGCGACGCCGACATCGGCCAGTTCGAGTGGGTCAACGACGACCGCCTGGTGTTCACCGCCACCGACCGCAGCGTCGGCCAGGGCGACCTGCGCTACGCGCCCGGCTTGTACGCGATCAACCGCGACGGCAGCAAGTTCCGCCAGCTGGTCAGCCGCAGCGGCAAGCCCTTCATCACCGTCGGCATGGGCGCGCTGGGCAACCGCGAGCTGCTGCCGTGGAATACCTACCTGCTCGGGCAGCGCAACGCCCAGGACAGCGAATACGTGTACGTGGTCTACACCTCGTATTCCGGTCCCGGCCAGGTCGACTATGTCGACCTGCAGCGCCTCAACACGTTGACCGGCCGCATCACCTCCTTCGAGCGGCCCGGCGCCAGCATGCACTGGCTGCTGGACAACAACGGCGAGCCGCGCCTGACCACCACCGTGGACAAGGGCGTCAGCACGATTTACTACCGCGATCCGGCCCAGCAGCAGCACTGGCGCCCGCTGACCAACTACGGCACCTACACCGGCGGCAAGGGCGCCTTCACGCCGATGGCCTTCGGCCCGGACGGCACGCTGTACGTCGTCAGCCACGCCGGCAAGGACAAGTCGGCGCTGTACACCTACGATCTAGCCGCCGGCAAGGTGGCCGACAGCCCGCTGGTGGCGCTGGATGGCTATGACTTCAGCGGCCGCCTGATCATGAGCAAGGACAAGCTGCTGGGCATCCGCCACCTGACCGACGCCCAGGGCACGACCTGGTTCGACAAGGGCATGAAAGCCATGCAGGACAAGATCGACGGCATGCTGCCCAACACCGTCAACCTGCTGACGCCGCCGGTGCGGCCGGAATCGCCGTGGGTGCTGGTGGTGGCGTATTCCGATCTGTTCCCGTCGCGCACCATGCTGTACAACAGCGAGACCGGGAAGCTGACCGTGGTCGGCGGCAGCCACCCGAAAATCCAGGCGCAGCAGATGGCGCAGCAGACGCTGGTGCACTACAAGGCGCGCGACGGCCTCGACATCCCGGCCTGGCTGACCGTGCCGCAGGGCGCCGGCAAGAACCTGCCGCTGGTGGTGCTGGTGCACGGCGGCCCGTATGTGCGCGGCAAAAGCTGGGGCTGGGACGCCGACGTGCAATTCCTGGCCTCGCGCGGCTACGCCGTGCTGGAGCCGGAATACCGCGGCAGCACCGGCTTCGGCGCCAGGCACTTCCGCGCCGGCTGGAAGCAATGGGGCTTGAAGATGCAGGACGATATCGCCGATGGCACGCGCTGGGCCATCGCCCAGGGCTATGCCGATGCCAGGCGGATCTGCATCGCCGGCGCCAGCTACGGCGGCTACGCCACCCTGATGGGCCTGATCAACGACCCCGACCTGTACAAGTGCGGCATCGACTGGGCCGGCGTCACCGACATCAACCTGCTGTACGACGGCCACTGGAACTTCAGCTCCGACCTGCCGGACGGCTGGAAGCAGTACGGCATGCCGTCGCTGGTGGGCGACCAGGTCAAGGACGCCGAACAGCTGAAAGCCACCTCGCCGCTGCTGCAAGCGGCCCGCATCACGCAGCCGCTGCTGCTGGCCTACGGCGGCGCCGACATGCGCGTGCCGCTGCCGCACGGCACCAAGTTCTACAAGGCCGTCAAGCAGACCAACCCCAACGTCGAGTGGATCGAATACGAGGAGGAAGGCCACGGCTGGGCGCTGCCGAAGAACCGCGTCGACTTCTGGGGCCGGGTGGAGCGTTTCCTCGACAAGAATATCGGCGCGCACTGAAACTCGCGCTATAGTCTGGGTTCAGCAAGCCTGCCTGTTTAACGAACCACGGAGGAGCGAGCATGTCGTCGGGAAAAATTCTGGTCGCACAGGGAGGCGGTCCGACCGCCGTCATCAACCAGTCGCTGGCGGGGGTGGTGCTGGAGGCGCGCCGCTTCCGCGACGTCACCCGCGTCTACGGCGCCATGCACGGCGTGCGCGGCATCATCAACGAAGACCTGGTCGACCTGACCCGGGAAACCAGCCACAACCTGGAGCTGGTGGCGGCCACGCCATCCTCCGCGCTGGGCTCGACGCGCGACAAGCCGGACCTGCCGTACTGCGAGGAAATCTTCAAGGTCTTGCGCGCACACGAGATCGAGCAGTTCTACTACATCGGCGGCAACGATTCGTCCGACACGGTGCGCATCGTCAGCGAGCAGGCGCAGGCGGCCGGCTATCCGCTGCGCTGCATCCACATTCCCAAGACCATCGACAACGACCTGGTCGGCAACGACCACACGCCGGGCTTCCCGTCGGCCGCGCGCTTCGTCGCGCAGGCCTTCGCCGGCGCCAACCTCGACAACGCCTCGCTGCCCGGCGTCTACGTGGGCGTGGTGATGGGCCGGCACGCCGGCTTCCTGACCGCCGCCGCCGCGCTGGGCAAGAAATTCGACGACGACGGCCCGCACCTGATCTACCTGCCGGAGCGGGTGTTCTCGCTGGAACAGTTCCTGGCCGACGTCAAGGCGGTGTATGAACGTTACGGCCGCTGCGTGATCGCGGTCTCGGAAGGCATCCACGACGCGTCCGGCGAAGCGATCGCGTCGCTGCTGGCCAAGGAAGTCGAGCGCGACGCGCACGGCAACGTACAGCTGTCCGGCACCGGCGCGCTGGCCGACCTGCTGTGCGACGAGATCAAGGCCAAGCTCGGCATCAAGCGCGTGCGCGGCGATACCTTCGGCTACCTGCAGCGCTCCTTCATCGGCTGCGTGTCGGACGTCGACCAGCGCGAGGCGCGTGAAGTGGGCGAAAAGGCGGTGCAGTACGCCATGTGGGGCGGGCGCGACGGTTCGGTGGCGATCAAGCGCAACGGCCACTACGCGGTCGACTACGAACTGCAGGCGCTGGCCGACGTGGCCGGCAAGACGCGCGTGATGGAGGACCGGTTCATCAGCGCCAGCGGCACCGACGTCACCGACGCCTTCCGCCTGTACCTGCGGCCGCTGCTGGGCTCCGGCATGCCGGACGCGTTCCGGCTGCGGCCGGCGCGGGTGGAAAAGATCCTCAAGCGCTAGCTTTACCGGGCTTTACAGCGCGTTGACGCCGTCTAACAGCTCGCCGGCGGACAATCCAGTCTTCAACTGACACGGAGATTTCATGAAGATCATCAAGCACTGGATGCTGTGGGCGGCGCTGGCCGGCGCCTCGCTGAGCGCATCGGCCCAAAACGACAAGCAGCGTCCGGACGGCCCGCCGCCGGGCCCGCCGCCGGAAGCGGTGGCCGCCTGCAAGGGCAAGGCCGAAGGCGCCAAGGTCCAGTTCACCGGCCGTCGCGGCGAAACCGTCAGCGGCGTCTGCAAGAAAATGGGCGACGTCGTCGCCGCCCTGCCCGAAGGCGGCCCGCCGCCCCGCTGAAGCCGCAACTCCGCAACTCCGGGGTCAGGTCCAGAATCCGGACACGAGCTTAACCGTAACCTCCCGTATGGATGAGACCGTGTCCGGGTTTTGGACCTGACCCCGGATGGTTTAGCGCAACGCCGGCAGCAGCGGCGCGATATCGCCGTCCGAGTGCAGCGGTTCCAGGTTCAGCAAGCGCATCAGCAGCGGATAGACGTCGACATTGTCGAACGCCGGTAACACGACGCCGGCGCGGAAGGCCGGGCCGGCGGCGATGAAGGTGGCGGCCATGTCGGGCGCCGCATTGTCGTAGCCGTGCGCGCCACCCTTGAGGCGCGCTGCGCCCTGGTCGCTGAACACCACCGTCCAGCCGGGATCGGCCAGGCACAGGAAGGCCGGCACCCGCGCATTGCCGCCATACGCGAGCCGCGCGGGAATCGCGGCCTTGCGCCAGCATTGCATGTGTTCCTGCGGTTTCAGCAACGCTGCCGCCAGCAGCGCTTCCTGCCCCGGCTTCGCCTCCATCCCGGTGTAAGAACCACTGGTCACCTGGCGATAACTGCCTTCCGGCGCCAGCTGGTCCATGCGTATCACACGCTCGCTACTGAGCTGCGCCATGCCGTGGTCGGAGACGATCACGATATTGGCGTCGACGTTGCGCCGCTTGAGCCCCTCCAGCAAGCGGCCGACCGCCTGGTCGACGCGGGCGACAGCCTGCGTGGTCTCCGCGGCCGCCGGACCGGCAGTGTGGCCCGCATGGTCGACGTCATCGAAATACAGCGTGAAGAAGCCGAACGCTTCCGCCGCCGGACGGTCCAGCCAGGACAGCAGCGTGTCGACACGCTCGGCGGCGGGCATCTTGCCGTCGAAGCGCGGCGACACGGACGGCCGCACGCCGTGGATCGCCGCTTCCGAGCCGGGCCAGAACATCGTCGCGCTGCGGATGCCGCGCAGTTCCGCCGTCACCCACACCGGCTCGGCCTGGTCCCACCAGCGGCGGTCGGTGACCGCCGCCGCGTTGCCCAGGCTGAAGCGCACGTCCGGGATCGCGGCATCGGTCATCGTGTTGTCGACGATGCCGTGATGGTCGGGCCGCAAGCCGGTGACCAGCGTGTAGTGGTTCGGGAACGTCACCGAAGGAAAGGATGGCCGCATCGCCACCGCGCGCGCGCCATCGGCGGCCAGGCGGTTCAGGTTGGGGGTGACGCCGCGCTCCAGGTAATCCGGACGGAAGCCGTCCAGCGACACCAGGATCAGCGGCGTGCGGACGGGCTCGGCCGCCGCGCAGCCGGCGGCGAACATCAGGAGACAGCTCAGTTTTTTCAGGTAGCTCATGCGGGCCTCGGTTCTTTGCAACCCGGCAGTGTGACGCCCGCATGTGACCCTGGTATGAAAAATCCCGCGCCGCCGGACTATTCCACGCTGCGGTGGACGAAGGTCTTGTTGACGATGAGCCAGCCTTCACCGTTGCGGCGCAGCGTCAGGTACAACATGTAGTTGAAGCCCAACATCGGCGAGCGCAGCTTGGCCATGGCGATGCCATCCTGCAGGTCCAGCGCCAGCACCCGCATGCGGTAGGGCTCGCCCAGCGCCTGCGGACTCTGGCGCGCGCCGACACCGGCGATGTAGTCGGCGATCGGCTTGTGGTACGGCCGTCCGTCTATATCGCCATACACTTGCGCGTGGACGTCGAACAGACCGGCCAGCGCGGCGGTATCGCCGCGGTAGACCGCCTGCAGGTAGGCTTCGGCAACCGTGACGGCGCTGCCCGGAGCTTGATCGCTATGCATGTTCGGCTCCCCTTGGTCACGATGAAGGGTTTAAGCCAGCCGGGCGCCGGCCTGGCGGATGCGCTCGCCGAACAGGCGCGCGGTGGCCAGGTCGCCGGCCGGTATCTCGTCGACCGTGGCGTCGGACGGCGCCGCGGTGGCCAGGCCGGCGAACGACGACAGGTAGTTGATGTCGTCGCGGGTCGCGCTCTTGGCGTTGCTGGGCATCATGCCGGTGCCGGCCCACAGCATGCCGTGCTGCTGCGCCAGCGTGAACAGCGTGTACAGCGTGGTCTGCTTGTCGCCGGCCACCGACGCCGAATTGGTGAAGGCGGCGCCCAGCTTGTCCTTCCAGCCCTGCTTGAACCAGACGGCGGAGCTGGCGTCGGCGAAGCGCTTGAACTGCCAGCTGACGTTGCCCATATAGGTCGGGCTGCCGAAGATGATGGTGCCGGCCGCGGCCAGCTGGTCCCAGCCGCCTTCCGGCAGATTGCCCTCGGCGTCGATGGCCAGCAATTGGCCGCCGCTGCCGGCCGCCACCGCTTCGGCGATCTTGGAGGTATGGCCGTAGCCGCTGTGGTAGACGATGACGATAGTCGAGTTCATGGTGTTCTCCTGAAAGATACTGCGTACGAATTTCTTCAACATGGCGCGCTCACGCCGCTGCGGCGGATTGCTGCAAAGCCGATTGCAATTGGCGGTCGAGCTGATCCACGTGGGCGTAGCCGGGGCTGATTTCGATCACCCGGCCGTCCACTTCCAGCAGCAAGGCCGGGAAGCTGCGGATGCCCATGGCGCGCACTTCGGCGAACTGGGCGGCGGTGGCGGCGATGGTGGCGGCGTGGTCCCACTCGGCGCGGAACGCCGCCGGCGGCAAGTCGATGCCCTGCCGCGCCAGCGCCGCGACGGCGGCCCCGGCCAGCACATCGCCGCTGGTGGTGTCGAGACCGTCGACATAGAAGGCGTGCTGCAGCGCGCGGAACACGGCCAGCTGGTCGGCGGCCGGCGCCAGCCGCTGCGCGGCCACCACGGCGCGGCAGACCGGCTCGGTGTCGTAGACGAAGTTCTGGCGCGCCACGAAGGCTACGCGGTTGAACGGCAGGCCGCTGGCCTCCTCGACCCGCGCCCAGTGCGTCAGGCGGAACTGCTTGCCGCCGTCGTCGAGCAGGTCGGTGGCGCCGGCGCGCACGCCGCCCACCAGGATGTGCAGCGGCAGCTCGGGATGGCGGTCCATCAGGGCGCCCAGCTCCTTGCCGAAGCCATAGCACCACGAGCACATCGGGTCGCCGGCGAAGATCAGTTTCATGTGTTGCTCCTTGTTGTGGTTGGATAGGATGAGTCCACTATACTTATTCCACGAAGAGCAATAAATGAGGCACATGGAAACTCACTTGATACATCATGTAATTCATGCAGGCGAAAAAAAACGGACCACGCCGCGAGGCATGGTCCGTTTTTCTGGATCGGCTGGCGCTTAGACGACGATGGTCTGGTGCTCGTCGCCGACGCGGGCGCGGATCTTGCCGATGGTGTAGACGGTTTCGCCGGCAGCCTGCAGCTGGGCGATCGCGGCGGCGGCGTTTTCCTGCGAGACGATCACGGTCATGCCGATGCCGCAGTTGAACACGCGGTGCATTTCAGCGTCGGCGACGCCGCCGTGCTGTTGCAGCCAGGTGAACAGCGGCGGCAGCGTCCATGCCTTCGAGTCCAGCTCGGCCACCAGGCCGGGCTGCAGCACGCGCGGGATGTTCTCGACCAGGCCGCCGCCGGTGATGTGCACCATGCCTTTGACTTCCATCGCGTCCATCAGCGCCAGCAGCGGCTTGACGTAGATACGGGTCGGCTGCATCAGCACGTCGGCCAGCTTGCGGCCGTGGAAGTCGCCTTCCAGGTCCGGCTTGGCCACTTCGATGATCTTGCGCACCAGCGAGTAACCGTTGGAGTGCACGCCCGACGAGGCCAGGCCCAGGATGACGTCGCCCGGAGCGATCTTGGTGCCGTCGATGATCTTGGATTTTTCCACCGCGCCGACCGCGAAACCGGCCAGGTCGTATTCGCCGGCCGGGTACATCGATGGCATTTCAGCGGTTTCGCCGCCGATCAGCGCGCAACCGGCCTGTTCGCAGCCTTGGGCGATGCCCTTGATGACGTCGGTGGCGATGGCCACGTCCAGCTTGCCGCAGGCGAAGTAGTCGAGGAAGAACAGCGGCTCGGCGCCCTGCACCAGGATGTCGTTGACGCTCATGGCGACCAGGTCGATGCCCACCGTGTCGTGACGGTTCAGCTCGAACGCCAGCTTCAGCTTGGTGCCCACGCCGTCGGTGCCGGACACCAAGACCGGCTCCTTGTACTTTTTGCTGATCTCGAACATCGCGCCGAAACCGCCCAAGCCGCCCATCACGCCTTCGCGCAGGGTGCGCTTGGCAAAGGGCTTGATGGCTTCGACTAAAGCGTCGCCCGCGTCGATATCGACGCCGGCGTCACGGTAGGACAGGGAAACATTAGAAGTTTGGCTCATGGTGTATTTCGCAGCGGAGGCGGTAAAATAGAAGGCGGAGACCGATTTCGTAATGATTTGGCAACAAACACCCACGAAAACGCGCAAAAACAGCGCAAAAACCCGGTCAATCCGCTATTTTATCAAAATGCCCCGTCCAACAGCCGTTTTTAACCATCTAAATCACACTCCATGCCATTTCCCCTCTCGGTAGAGCAAAAGCAAACGGCATTTTGGATAGCGGTTTGGGCAGCATTCCTGTTCCTCCTCATCACCCTCGGTCCGGTCCTGACGCCGTTCCTGGCGGCCGCCATCTTCGCCTATGCGCTCAATCCCGGGGTCGACCGCCTCGACCGGCTGCGCTGGCGCCGCCTCGGCATGCCGCGCGCGCTGTCGGTGGTGATCGTGGTGGTGCTGTTTTTCGCGGCGATCGCCGCGCTGGTGCTGATCGCGGTGCCGGTGCTGCAGAAGGAAATCCCGCTGCTGCAGGCGCAGATCCCGGCCTTCCTGGCCAAGGCCAACGATATGCTGGCGCCCAAGCTGCAGGAGCTGGGCGTCAAGGTGCGGCTCGACAGCGCCGGCATCAAGCAGCTGGCCTCCGAGCAGATGGCCGCTTCCGGCGACGCCATCTGGAGCGCCGTGCTCAATTCGGCCCGCGTCGGCGGCACCGCGGTGCTGGGCTGGATCGCCACGCTGGTGCTGATCCCGGTGGTGCTGTTCTACCTGCTGCTGGACTGGCACCCGATGCTGGCCCGTATCGCCGGCTGCGTGCCGCGCCGCTATATCGGCGCCACCATGGGCATGGCGCGCGAGGTCGATACCCTGCTGGCCCAGTACCTGCGCGGCCAGCTGCTGGTGATGGTGGTGCTGGCGGTGTACTACTCGGTGGCGCTGGCGATCGCCGGCTTCGACGTCGCGCTGCCGGTCGGGATCATCACCGGCCTGCTGGTGTTCATCCCCTACCTGGGCTTCGGCCTCGGGCTGGTGCTGGCGCTGATCTCGGCGGTGCTGCAGTTCACCGACTGGAGCGGCGTGGTCGCGGTGGCCGTCATCTACGGTGCCGGCCAGGTCATCGAGGGATTCTTCCTGACGCCGCGCCTGGTGGGCGAGCGCATCGGCCTCAATCCGCTGGCCGTGATCTTCGCCTTGCTGGCCTTCGGCCAGCTGTTCGGCTTTGTCGGCGTGCTGCTGGCCTTGCCCGCTTCGGCGGTGCTGATGGTGGCATTTAAGCACTTGCGCCGCCACTACCTGAGCAGCAGCTTCTATAATGCGTGACGTGAAACCGAAAAACGTTATGCAAAAGATCACAATCAGGCGAACGCCATGAAACAGCTGGTGCTCGATTTAGGCGCGGACCAGGCGCACAGCCTCGCATCGTTCGAGGTGGGACAGAATGCCGAGGCGGCAGCGCTGATGGCGCAGTTCGCCGATCGTTCGTCGCGCGAGCACTTCGCCTACCTGTGGGGTGCCGGCGGCGTCGGCAAGACCCATCTGCTGAAAGCACTGGCCAGCGCCGGCGGCGAGGCGGAACAGCTGCGCGCGCGCTATATCTCGCCGTTCTCGATCGAGTCGGAGTTCGTGTATTCGCCGGAAGTGGACCTGTACCTGCTCGACGATTGCGAAAAACTGTCGCCGCTGGCGCAGATCGACGCCTTCGCGCTGTTCAACGAAATCCGTGCCAACCACGCCTTCATGGTGTGCAGCGGCGCCGTCGCGCCGGCCGTGCTGCCAGTGCGCGAGGACCTGCGCACGCGCATGGGCTGGGGCCTGATCTACCAGGTCCACGGCCTGAGCGACGATGAAAAGGTGGCCGCGCTGACGGCCGCCGCCACCGCGCGCGGCTTGACGCTGTCGCCCGGCGTGATACCCTACTTGCTGTCCCACTTTCAGCGCGACATGCGGTCGTTGTCGACCATGCTGGACTCGCTGGACCAATATTCCCTTGAAACCCAACGCCCGATCACCCTTCCGCTGTTGCGCGAGTGGTTGCAGGCGGAAGCGAAAGAATGATGAATCTAGCCTTATTTGACCTCGACCACACCCTGCTGCCGATCGACTCCGACTACGAATGGGGTCAGTTTTTGGTGCGCATCGGCGCCGTGGACGCCGTCGCCTTCGCCCGCCGCAACGATGAATTCTTCGCCCAGTACCAGGCCGGCACGCTGGACCCGGTCGAGTACCTGGAGTTCGCGCTCGGCACACTGGCCGGCTTCCCGCGCGAAAAACTGGAACAGATGCAGGCGCAGTACATGGCCGAGGTGATCGCCCCGGCGATCCGCCCGTCCGCGCGCGCGCTGCTGCAAAAGCATCGCGACGCCGGCGACCTGGTGGCCATCGTCACCGCCACCAACCACTTCGTCACCGCGCCGATCGCCAAGGCGCTGGGCGTGCAGCACCTGATCGCCGCCATGCCGGAGATCGACGCCGACGGCAACCTGACCGGCAAGCTGCTTGGCACGCCGACCCAGGGCCCGGGCAAGATCGTCCACACCCAGGCCTGGCTGGCGGCGATGGACAAGAAGCTGGAAGACTTCGACACCGTCCACTTCTACAGCGACTCGCACAACGACCTGCCGCTGATGTCCATCGTCAGCCATCCGGTCGCCACCAATCCGAACGCTCAACTGAAAACGCACGCCGCCGCGCATGGCTGGCCATTAATTGACCTATTCAATGATTAAGAAACTGATCCGCAAAATCCTGGGTACCAAAGACAAGAGCGTGCGCGACACCGGCACGCCGGTGGTGCTCGGCCCGGACGCCCACGGCATCGACCCGCGCCTGCTGTCGAACAACGCGGTGCGCGTCACCAGCACCCTGCAGGAAGCCGGCTTCGAGGCCTTCGTGGTCGGCGGCGCCGTGCGCGACCTGCTGCTGGGGGTGAAGCCGAAAGACTTCGACATCGCCACCAACGCCACGCCCGAGCAGGTGCGCAAGCTGTTCCGCCGCGCCTTCATCATCGGCAAGCGCTTCCAGATCGTGCACGTGATGTTCGGCCAGGATTTGCTGGAGGTGACCACCTTCCGCGGCACCACCTCGGACAACGCGCCCAAGGATGAACATGGCCGCGTCCTGCGCGACAACACCTTCGGCTCGCAGGCGGAGGACGCGGTGCGACGCGACTTCACCATCAACGCCATGTACTACAACCCGGCCAACCAGCAGGTGCTGGACTACCACGGCGGCATCGAGGACATCCGCGCCAAGACGCTGCGCATCATCGGCCAGCCGGAAGCGCGCTACCGCGAGGACCCGGTGCGCATGCTGCGCGTGGTGCGCTTCGCCGCCAAGCTCAAATTCACCATCGAACCGGCGACCGGCGCGCCGATCGCCATCATGGCGCCGCTGATCAACAACGTGCCGGCCGCGCGCGTGTTCGACGAGATGCTGAAGCTCTTGATGAGCGGCCAGGCGCTGGCCTGTTTGCAGCAGCTGCGCAAGGAAGGCCTGCACCACGGCCTGCTGCCACTGCTGGACGTGGTGCTGGAACAGCCGCTGGGCGTCAAGTTCGTGACGCTGGCGCTGGACTCGACCGACGCCCGCATCCACGCCGGCAAGACGGTGTCGCCCGGCTTCCTGTTCGCGTCGCTGCTGTGGCACCAGGTGCTGGAGAAGTGGACCGCCTACCGCGCGTCCGGCGAGCAGACCATCCCGGCGCTGCACCTGGCAGCCGACGACGTGCTCGATTCGCAGACCGAAAAACTGGCCTTGCAGCGCAAGATCGGCTCCGACATGCGCGACATCTGGTCGATGCAGCCGCGCTTCGAGCGCCGCACCGGCAAGTCGCCGTACAAGCTGCTGGAGCACCTGCGCTTCCGCGCCGGCTACGACTTCCTGCTGCTGCGCTGCGCTTCCGGCGAGATCGACGCCGAAATCGGCGAATGGTGGACCGCCTTCTATGAAGGCGACGAAGCCACGCGCGAAGACCTGGTGGCCTCGGCCAATCAGCCGTCCGCGGCCGGCGGCGTCAAGCGCAAGCGCGGCCCGCGCCGCGGCAACCGCAAAGGTTCGGGCGGCGCGGAAGGCGCTACGGGCGGCGACGCCGGTGGCGGCGGCGACGACTGAACTGAGCCCGGCTGAGCGCACACCTCATGAGCATCATCGGCAAAACAGCTGAAGACGGCTTCGCCTTCAGCATCGCCTACATCGGCATCGGCGCCAACCTCGGCGACGCGCGCGCCAATGTGGCCGACGCGCTGGAGCGCCTGCGGCGCCTGCCCGGCTGCACGCTGATGGCCTCCTCCAGCCTGTACCGCACCGCGCCCATCGATTCCAGCGGCGACGACTACATCAACGCCGTGGCCCGCGTCGCCACCACGCTGGATGCCGAGGCGCTGCTGCGGGCGCTGCACGGCATCGAGCAGGCGCACGGCCGCGAACGCCCTTACCGCAACGCCCCGCGCACGCTCGACCTCGACCTGCTGCTGTACGGCGACGCCGTCATCGCCAGCCCGACGCTGACGGTGCCGCACCCGCGCATGACCGAGCGCGCCTTCGTGCTGGTGCCGCTGCTGGAGCTGGCGCCGGCGATCCACATTCCCGGGCGCGGCGCGGCGCAGCAGTACGCGGCCGGCGTCGCAGACCAAGGCATCAGCCCCGTCATTTGACTTTCTGCACGCGATAGCAATCAGGAATACACTATCGCGGTCTGACCTCATCACTAAAAGGACCCACCATGTCTGGTTATTTGCAAGGAAACGAACTGGCCGCGAGCCAAAAGCCCGCCGCCACCACCGCACCTGCACCGGCTAAATCAGCCGCCGCCAAGGCCGTCACCGTCACGACGCTGACCGCGCACCGTGCCGCCGGCGAAAAGATCACCATGCTGACCTGCTACGACGCCAGCTTCGCCGCGCTGATGGACCGCAACGGCGTGGAAATCCTGCTGATCGGCGATTCGCTGGGCATGGTCTGCAACGGCCACCAGTCGACGCTGCCGGTCACGGTCGCAGAAGTCGCCTATCACACCGCCGCGGTCGCGCGCGGCAGCAAGTCGGCGATGATCATGGCTGACCTGCCGTTCGGCGCCTACGGCACACCGGAAACCGCGTACGCCAACGCCGTGCAAGTGATGCAGGCCGGCGCGCACATGATCAAGATCGAAGGCGGCGCCTGGCTGGCCGACACCGTGCGCTTCCTGACCGACCGCGCGATACCGGTCTGCGCCCACCTGGGCCTGACGCCGCAATCTGTGCACCAGCTGGGCGGCTACAAAGTCCAGGGCAAGACCACCGAAAGCGCCGACCTGCTGAAGGCGGATGCGCTGCGCATGCAGGCGGCCGGCGCCTCGATCGTGCTGCTCGAGGCGATTCCGGCGCAGCTGGGCAAGGAAGTCACCGATCTGCTATCGGTACCGACGATCGGCATCGGCGCGGGCCCGGACTGTTCCGGCCAGGTGCTGGTGATGCACGACCTGCTGGGCGTGTTCCCGGGCCGCAAAGCGCGCTTCGTGAAGAACTTCATGGAAGGCCAGACCAGCATCGACGCCGCCATCACCGCCTACGTCGCTGCCGTCAAGGACGGCAGCTTCCCGGCGCTGGAGCACTGCTTCTAAGCCCCGCCGCATCCAGATCGACCAACATCTGCTCGGCCTGATCCCAAGGCAACCTGCGGCCGCTATCGCGCATGCGCTGATACGCGGCCCGCGCTACCTGCGTTGAAACTTTCTGCGCGCGCACCATTTCGGTCACAAGCCAGAGCGTGCCGCACGCGGTTACGCCTTCCGCCTCCGCAGCTGCACGCAAATCCTTATCGCCAGTAAGCAAGGGACACTCTTCGCTTGACGCCAAAACCAATGCGAAGAGGTCATTGCGACTAGGCCGGCGGTGCCTCTGCGACATCGCCATTACCTCGGTTACCAGGTCTTCCTCAAGCGTTATGGATTGCAGCCCCATTTCCAGCAAGTCAGCATGCTCACTTTCCAACTCCTCGGCATACAACACATCTGGGACTGCGAAGCGATACGCCATGCTAAACATCGACGCCAGCAGGCCGCCGACTTCCATATCAATCAGAATATTGGCATCACTGATGAGCAGCAGCATGGCCGCCTTCCAGACACCGCATCTTACGGAAGGCCCCAAGCTGCATGCCCAGTAGTTCAGCCGCTTTGGATTCGCCTATATAATCCTCGGCCAACGCATGAAATACTAATTGCTCAAAAACGTGTGGCTGTTCGACCGGATAAGCAGCGCCGGGCTCCGTAATGTGCCAGCCCTGGGAGCGAAACAGGCGCGCCTGCTGGTCGCGCCATGTGGACGTCACAATCCCTAGATCACGGGCACGATACAGCACGCCACTCATGCTCAATCCAAACTCGTCCTTCAGCAAAGCCAGCTCTTTAAGCTCAATGAAATTGCGGAGCCGCCCAAGCTCCTGCAATGCCGATTGGCGCGGTACCAGAAACGCGCCTGCAAAACGATTGCAGGCCTGTTCTTCGTTGACATCATCCGCCAAGCGTCCGGCCAGCATTAAGTGCCCAAGCTCATGCGCCATCGTGAAGCGCTGCCGGTCTCCCGGCCAATTACTGCCCACCACAATCACCGGCATGCCATTGACCGATGCGGCAAGCCCATCGAACTTGGCATCCGCATTCGCGTCGATCAAAAACACGCGAATACCATGCGTCTCCAACACATCGATCAACTCTCGGATTGGCGCATAACCCAGCGCCCAGGCGTTGCGCACTCGCTCCGCGACGTCTTCAATCTGCGCAAAGTCAGATATCTTCTCTGGCAAACCCGCTACAGGAGCGAATTCCGCCAACGGCGGCGTTGGAAACAATCCCTCAAGCTCCATCCGACGTTCGATATGATCGATCACTTCATGTTCAATAGCCTCGAGGCGCTTCTTCGGGAGCGATCCGCATTTGCGATACTCGATATCATCCAACGCAGCGGTCTCGGGGCGAAAGAAGTATTCAATCCGAACCTGCAGCGCCTGCGCCAGCTTGATCAAAGTAGTGGAATTGGGAACCGCCAGTTCATCCTCATATTTTTTGATGGCTGCATGAGACAAACCGACCTTCTCAGCCAGTTCGCGCAAAGAAAGGCCGGCCGCCTTACGCGCCCGGTAGAGCCGTTGTCCTATCATGATTTGCCCCTTGCACCGTCCGACTGCGGTTTACATTTTTATTTATTTTACACATATTTGTAAACCATCGCTTAATATAGCTCAAATAAGCTGGACGAGGCAGGCGTCAAACGTGGACAGTAAGCGGGCTACGTCGCCGGCAGTGGTGTCTGGACACACCAGCAGCATGTTGTGGAACGGCGTGATCAGCAGGCCGCGGTTGAGCAGGTAGAGGTGGATGATTTGTTCCAGCTCGCTGTCCAGGATCGCTTGCGCTTCGCTGCCGTTGCATGGCGCGGCCGGAGTGAACTGGAATTCGGTGCGGGCGCCGACTTGCGTGACGCACCAAGGCAGCTGGTGGCGCGCGATCACCGCGCGCAAGCCGTGGGCCAATTTTGCCGCCAGCGCGAACATGTTCTGGTAGGCTTGCCCTGTCATCACCTGTTCCAGGTTCGCGCGCATCGCGGCCATCGCGAACATATTGGCGCTGAGCGTGGTGCCGACGCCGGAATGGCCGGGCGGTGCGCTATGCTTCGCATGCTCCACGCGCCGCGCCAGCTCCTCGGTGAATCCATATACCGCGCAAGGAATACCGCCGCCGATCGGCTTGCCGAGCACCAGCGCATCCGGCCGCATACCGTGCGCCTGCGCATAGCCTCCGGGCCCGCTGCTGATGGTGTGCGTTTCGTCGATCACCAATAGCGTGCCATGGCGCTTGATGATCCGCTGCGCCGCCTCCCAGTAGCCGGGCTGCGGCAGCACCATGCCGATATTGGTCATCACTGGTTCGGCCAGCACGCAAGCGATGTCGCCTTGCGCAAGCGCCGCCTCCAGCGCCGGCAGGTCGTTGAACTCCACCACAACGGTATGCGCGGTGAGCTTGTGCACTTGCCCCAGCAGGCTGTCACGCTGCATCGGCACACCGTCGACCAGATCGACAAAGACGTCGTCCACGGTGCCGTGATAGCAGCCGTTGAAGACCAGTACCTTGCTGCGGCCGGTGGCGGCCCGCAACCAGCGCAGCACGAAACGGTTGGCGTCCGACGCCGACAGCGCGAACTGCCAGTACGGCAGACCGAAGCGGCGGGCCAGCTCCGCCGCGACCGGCGCCGCATCTTCGGATGGCAGCATGGCGGTGTAGCCGCGCGTGGACTGGCGGGCGACGGCTTGTGCCACCGGCTGCGGCGCGTGGCCGAACATGGCGCCGGTGTCGCCGAGGCAGAAGTCCACGTAGTCATGGCCGTCCGCATCGCGGAAGCGGGCGCCCGAGGCCTCCCGCACCGTCAGCGGAAACGGCGTCGACCAGTCGTTCATCCAGTGCATCGGCACGCCGAACAGCAGATGCTGCGCGGCCTGCCCCGCCAGCTTTTCCGATGCAGGATTGCGCGCGATATAGCTGGCGCGTTCGGCGGCGGCCAGCGCTTGCGCACGCGGCCAGTTCAATCCATCGCGCGTGCCGGCCATGATTACACCAGCAGCATCAAATGCTCGCGCTCCCACGAGCTGATGACGCGGCTGTACGTGGCGAACTCCAGCTCCTTCACCTCGCAGAAGGCCTGCACGAACAGCTCACCCAGGATATCGCTCAACGGCTTGCATTCGCGCAGGCGCAGGATGGCGTCCTCCAGGTTGCGCGGCAGCTGGTCGTGTACATGCTCCGCGCTGTCCGCCGTTGGCGGCGAAGGCGTCAGTTGCTGCGTCATGCCGAGATAGCCGCAGGCCAGCGTGGCGGCCATCGCCAGGTAGGGATTGACGTCCACGCCGGGTACGCGGTTCTCGACCCGGCGGTTGACCGGCGCGGAATTGGGAATGCGGATGCCGCAGGTGCGGTTGTCGTAGCCCCAATGCACATTGGTCGGCGCCGACATATAGCGCGACAGCCTGCGGTAGGAGTTCACGTGCGGCGCAAACAGCAGCGTGGCCGCCGCCGCGTACCGCTCCAGTCCCGCGATATAGTTGAAGAACAAATCGCTGGCCTCGCCGTCCGCCCGGCTGAAGATGTTCTCGCCGGTGGCCACATCCAGCACGCTTTGGTGGATGTGCATCGCGCTGCCCGGCTCCGTCTCCATCGGCTTGGCCATGAAGGTGGCAAAGATCCCGTGCCGCAGCGCCGTCTCGCGCACCGCGCGCTTGAACAGGAACACGCGGTCGGCCAACTCCAGCGCTTCGCCGTGCGTGAAATTGATCTCCATCTGGCCGGCGCCCGCTTCATGGATCAGCGTTTCCACACCCAGATCATGCTGCTTGCAGAAGGCGGACAGCTCCAGGAAAAAGGGGTCGAAATCGTTGACCGCGTCGATGGAGTACGACTGCCGGCCCGATTCGGTCTTGCCGCTGCGGCCCAGCGGTGGCGTCAACGGCTCGTGCGGATTGCTGCTGCGGGCGACCAGATAGAACTCCATCTCCGGCGCCACCACCGGCTGCCAGCCGCGCTCCGCATACAGTTTAAGCACCTGGCGCAGCACCGCGCGCGGCGACAGGCCGACCGGCGTACCGTCGAAGTTCTGGCAGTCGTGGATCACCAGCGCGACGTTCTCCGCAGCCCATGGCACTTGCCGCAGCGTGGCCAGGTCCGGCACGCAGATCATGTCGGGATCAGTGGCGCCGACGTAGGGCAGATTGTTCGGCTGCTCGCCGTTGACGGTGTTGAGCAGCACGCTCTTGGGCAGGCGCATCTCGCCTTCGCTGAGGAACAGATCCTTGGGCAGGATCTTCCCGCGCGCGATGCCGGTCATGTCGGCGATGACGCACTCCACTTCGTGGATATTGCGATCCCGTAGAAAGTCCTTCATCGCCTGACTCATTGCATGCTCCTAGAAGCGGTCCAGATAGCGCGCGGTTTCCCAGGCGCTGACGTGCTGGCTGTATTCGATCCACTCCGCGCTTTTCAACGCGACGAATTCCTTGACGAAGTCCCCGCCCAGCGCCGCTGCCAGCACGCTGTCGGCCTTTAGCGCGGCAGCGGCCTCGCCGAGGTTTTGCGGCAGGATCTTCAACCCTAGTTCGGTGCGCTGCGCATCGCTCATTTCGTAGACATCGTGGTTGACCGGATCGGCCGCCTCCAGCTTGTTCTCGATGCCGTCGAGGCCAGCGGCGATCACACCCGCCAGCGCAAGGTAGGGATTGGCGGAACTGTCCGGCAGGCGCCACTCGATGCGCTGGTAGACCACGCGCGCCACCACCGTGCGGTTGTTGTCGCCGTAGCCGATGAACGCCGGCGCCCAACTGGTGCCGGACAGCGACCGCCCGCACATCAGGCGCTTGTACGAATTGACGGTAGGCGCGCACAGCGCGGTCAGCGCCGGCGCATGGTGCAGCAGGCCGGCCATGAAGTGATAGGCCAGCGGCGACAGCCCGAGGCCGCGGCCACCCTGCTCCGCGCCGTCGTTCAAGGCGAATACCGGCTCGCCTTGCGCATCCGCCAGAGACAGGTGGAAATGCAGGCCGCTGCCGGGACGATCCGCAAACGGCTTGGGCATCATCGAGAACAGCATGCCCTCCTCTTCGGCGATGTGATGCGCCGCCATCTTGAAGAGCATGAAATTGTCGGCCGCCTTCAGCGCGTCCGCGTACTTGTAGTTGACTTCGAACTGGCCGGTCGCATCCTCGTGATCGATCTGGAATACGCCGAGACCGCACTGGTCCAGCGAGGTAGTCAGCTTGTCGAGGAAGGCGCGGCGGCGCAACAGGCTCTTCGTATCGTATGACGGCTTTTCCAGCGTGTCGGCGGCTTCGGCGTCGTAGCCGCTGGCGCCTTTCTGCAGCAGGAAGAACTCCGGCTCCAGGCCGGCGTTCAGCGCCCAGCCATGTGCCGCGAGACGCGCCACCTGCTTGCGCAGCACCTGGCGCGGACAGACATCGAACGGCTGGCCCGCCACATGACCGTCCAGCGCCACGCGGGCGTAGCCCGGCAGCCACGGCATGGGCTGAAGCGTCGACAGGTCGGCGCGGCCATAGTATTCGGAACGCGGACCGTTGCGCGGCAAGCCCGTGCCCCAGATCGACGGCCCCGAAAAGCCGGCGCCCGGCGATACGATATCGCCGAGGTGCGCCAGCGGTATCAGCTTGCCCTTGGCCGCGCCGTGAATATCCGTGAACTGCGCGAACACGAAGCGCACGCCTTGCCCGGCCAGTTCGCCCTGTAGTTTTTCTAGCCGATTTGTATCCATGTCGTTTTAAGTTCGGTGTATTTGTCGAATGCGTGCAGCGACTTGTCGCGGCCATTGCCGGACTGCTTGTAGCCGCCGAACGGCACGGTGATGTCGTCGCCGTCGTACTGGTTCACGTGCACGGTGCCGGCACGCAGCGCACGCGCGGTCTGGATCGCCTTGCTCATGTCGGCCGTCCACACGGCGGCCTGCAAACCGTAGGTGGTGGCATTGGCCTGCCTGACGGCCTCCTTCAGGTCGGTGAACGTCAGCACCGACAGCACCGGCCCGAAGATCTCTTCACGCGCGATGGTCATGCTGCTGTCGACCTGATCGAACAGCGTCGGCTCGACGTAGTAGCCGCCGGTTTCGCCATCCACCTGCCGACCGCCCCACAACAGCCTGGCGCCATCCGAATGACCGGAGTCGATATAACCCATCACGGTCTTCAGCTGCGTTGAATCGACGATCGCGCCCATCACCGTGCTCTCGTCCAGCGGATCGCCGGGCTGGAACTTCGGCATCATCGCCAGCGCCTTCTCGATGAAGCGGTCCTTGATCGACGCTTCGACGAACAGGCGCGAAGGCGCGTTGCAGCTCTCGCCCTGGTTGAAATAAATCGAGCCGATGGCCGACGCCACCGCGGCATCCAGGTCGGGACAATCGGCGCAGACGATGTTGGCGGACTTGCCACCCAACTCGGTCCACGCCCGCTTCAGGTTGGACTGGCCGGCCATCTGCAGGATCTGCTTGCCGACGCGGGTGGATCCGGTAAAACCGATGCAATCCACATCCATGTGCAGCGCCAGCGCGGCGCCGGCTTCATGGCCGTAACCCGGCAGCACGTTGAGCACGCCGGCCGGGATGCCCGCCTCCAGCGCGATATCGGCCAGCCGCAACGCCGTCAGCGGCGACTTCTCGGACGGCTTGAGCACCACGCTGTTACCGGTGGCCAGCGCCGGCGCGATCTTCCACGCCGCCATGATCATCGGATAATTCCACGGCACGATGGCCGCCACCACGCCGACCGGTTCGCGCGTGATCAACGCCAAGCTGTTCTCGGCGGTCGGCGCGATCTCGTCGTAGATCTTGTCGATCGCCTCGCCGTACCAGCGGATGCAGTTGGCGGTCGCGCCCACGTCCACGCTCTGGCTGTACTTGATCGGCTTGCCCATGTCCAGCGTTTCCAGCAGCGCCAGCTCGGGGCCGTACTTCTGGATCAGGTCCGCGAACTTGATCAGCACGCGCTTGCGCTGCGCCGGCGACTTGCCGGCCCAGCGGCGGTCATCGAACGCCGCGCGCGCCGCAGCCACGGCCGCATCGACATCGGCGCCGTCGCAGCGCGCCACCATGCCCAGCTCGCGTCCGTCTATCGGCGACAGGTTCTCAAACTGCTGCTCGGACTTGGCCCATACGCGCTGGCCGCCGATAAAGGCGCGGCCATCGATCTGCAGGGCCGCCGCCCGTTCATGCCACGATGTTGTCGTCATCATTCTCTCCTCATACCCAGCCGCGCTCTTTGAGGTCGGCGTACGTCAGGTCGAGGCAGTGACGTATCAGCGCCACCATTTCATCGATCTGCGCGGTCGTCATCACCAGCGGCGGGGCGACAATCATGCGGTCGCCGACGGCGCGCATGATCATGCCATTGTTGAACATATAGCCGCGGCAGATCATGCCTACCGCCTGCTCTTCGTCGAAAAGTACATTGTCGTGCACCGTCGCACCTTTGCTGCGCACCAGATTCAGCCCGGCGACAAAGCCGCAGCTGTCGGCATAGCCGACCAACGGGTGGCCGGCCAGCCCGGCAAAGCACTGCTTCAGATAAGGCCCGGTGTCATTGGCGACGCGCTCGACCAGCTTTTCGTCCTCGATGATGCGGATGTTTTCCAGTGCCGCCGCGCAGGCGACCGGGTGCCCGGAATACGTAAAGCCGTGATTGAACTCGCCGCCCTGCTCGATCAGCACCTTGGCCACGCGGTCGCCGACCAGCACGCCGCCCAGCGGCACATAGCCCGACGTCACGCCCTTGGCAAACGTGATCAGATCCGGCTTGATGCCGAACAGCTCGGACGCAAACCACTTGCCCAGCCGGCCGAAGCCGCAGATGACTTCATCGGCGATCAGCAGGATGCCGTACTTGTCGCAGATGCGCTGGATCTCAGGCCAGTAGGTGGCGGGCGGGATAATGACGCCGCCGGCACCCTGAATCGGCTCGCCGATAAACGCCGCGACCTTGTCCGGGCCGACTTCGAGGATTTTTTTCTCCAGCCACGACGCGGCCTCGATGCCGAATTCGTCCTCCGTCATACCGCGCCCGGACTCCAGATAACTCGGCTGGCCGATGTGGACGATGCCGGGAATCGGCAAGCCGCCCTGCGCATGCATGCCATCCATGCCGCCCAGCGACGCACCGGCCACGGTGCTGCCGTGATAGGCGTTGTGGCGGCTGATGATGGTGTGGCGGTCCTTGTAGCCCAGCACATCCCAATAGCGGCGCACCATGCGCAGATTGGTGTCGTTGCCCTCCGAGCCCGATCCGGTGAAGTAAACGTGATTGAACTGCGGCGGCGATACCTGCGCCAGCTTGGCGGCCAGCTGCACCGCCGGCACGTTGGTGGTGTTGAAGAAGCTGTTATAGAACGGCAGCGTCTCCATCTGCTGGTAGACCGCCTTGGAGATGCTGGTGCGGCCATAGCCCACATTGACGCACCACAGGCCGGACATGCCGTCCAGGATCTTCTTGCCCTGCGAGTCCCACAGATAGATGCCCTCGCCGCGCACCATCACGCGCGCGCCCTTGTCGCCCAGCGCCTTGTGGTCGGTGAATGGATGCATGTAGTGAGCCGTATCCAGCTTCTGGATGGCGGCGGTATCGTATTCCGTGTTGGCCATGTTCTCTCCTTTTAGACGTGCAGCAGCAGGTGCTCGCGCTCCCACGGACTGATGACGGTCATGAATTCCTGGTGCTCCAGATCCTTGATCGCGGAGTAGACGTCGATGAAGCGCTCGCCCAGCACGCTGCGCAGCTTGTCCTCGCCGCGCAGCAGTTGCAGCGCTTCCGGCAGGCCTTGCGGCAGTTCGACCTTCAGGTCGTAGGCACTGCCGACGGTCATCGGCGTCGGCTCCAGCTGCTCGGTCATGCCGAGATAGCCGCAGGCCAGCGTCACCGCCAGCGCCAGGTAGGGATTGGCATCCGCGCCGATGATGCGGTTCTCGACGCGACGGTCCTGCACACCCGATTCCGGCACGCGGAAACCAACGGTGCGGTTATCCATGCCCCACTGGATGTTGATCGGCGCCGCCGTGTGGCGCACGATGCGGCGGTACGAATTGACGTAAGGCGCAACGATGGCCATCGCCGACGGCATATAGCGCTGCAGGCCGCCGATGTAATGCTTGAAGATCGGCGCGGCCGAACCGTCTTCCGCGCTGAAGATGTTCTTGCCGGTCTTGACGTCCACCACGCTCTGGTGCACATGCATCGCGGAACCCGGCTCGCCCGCCATCGGCTTGGCCATGAAGGTCGCGTACATATCGTGCTTCAGCGCCGCCTCGCGCAAGGTACGCTTGAAGAAGAACACCTTGTCGGCCAGGCCCAGGGGATCACCGTGCAGGAAGTTGATCTCCATCTGGCCTGCGCCGATTTCGTGAATCAGCGTGTCGACGTCGAGGTTCATCATCTCGCAGTAATCGTAGATGTCCTCGAACAGCGGATCGAATTCATTGACCGCGTCGATGCTGTAGACCTGGCGGCTGGTCTCGGCGCGGCCGCTGCGGCCGATGGGTGGTTTCAACGGCAGGTCCGGATCACTGTTCTTCGCGGTCAGGTAGAACTCCAGTTCCGGCGCCACGACAGGCTTCCAGCCTTTGTCGGCGTACAGCTTGAGCACGCGCCGCAGCACGGAGCGCGGCGCGAAGTCGACCAGGCGGCCGTCGGAGAAATAGCAGTCATGGATGACCTGCGCGGTCGGATCGGTGGCCCACGGCACCATGGTGATGGTGGTCGGATCGGCCTTGAGGACCATGTCGCGATCGGTGGTGGAGATGGCGCGGTCGTAGCCCGCGTCTTCCACCGGGTAGTTGCCGGTCACGGTCATGCCGAGCACCGCTTCCGGGATGCGCATGCCGCGCTCCTGGGTGAATTTACCGCGCGGGAGGATCTTCCCGCGCGCCACGCCGGTCAAGTCGGGTACCAGGCATTCAATTTCCGTGACGTGCTTCTCGTTGAGCCACAGGTCCATATCGGTGTAGGTAAAATTTTCGCGAATTGCCATGTGCTTCTCTCATTTTGTTTTTATCGGATGTGTTGATACTTCGTGCAAGCCTCGCCAAAGGCCGTGAATAATTTGATGGAGTCGGGGTTCTCGGAGAACCGCCACTCCGGGTGCCACTGTACCGCGAGCGTAAATCCGATGGCGTCCGCGACGCGGTAGGCTTCCACCAGGCCGTCGTCGGCGCGCGCTTCCACTGCCAGGCCTGGCGCCAGCCGGTTGATGCCCTGGCCATGCAGCGAATTGACCATGATCTCGGAGATCCCGCCCAGTATTTGCGCCATGCGCCCGCCGGGGTCCAGCAGTACGCGATGCGATGGCGCGTACTGCTGCTCCAGCGTGTGGCTCTTCTGTTCGCGGTGGTCGGCCATGCCGGTCACGTGATGCACCGCTTGGTGCAGCGTACCGCCCAGCGCCACGTTCACTTCCTGGAAGCCGCGGCAGATCGCCAGCAAC
Source organism: Duganella sp. CT11-25 (assembly GCF_047302815.1). Lineage (NCBI taxonomy): Bacteria > Pseudomonadati > Pseudomonadota > Betaproteobacteria > Burkholderiales > Oxalobacteraceae > Duganella > Duganella sp. CT11-25. The sequence goes on along the minus strand of NZ_JBKBFD010000001.1, from coordinate 5,146,442 downwards.
GGAATGCCGCGCTGGATCGCCGCGCGTATCAACGGCAGCGTGGTGGCATCGCGCGCCGCATCCAGCGGCAGCGATGGATCCAGCAGCGCTTCGCCATACAGGCCGGCGTGCACGTTGGACGGGGAACCGGTCAGCATGACGCCGTCGGCCACCGCCAGCAGCGCGTCGATGTCGGTGGCGGCACCCAGCGCCGGGATGATCAGCGGCGCGCAGTTGGCGCCATCGGCGACGGCGGCCACGTACTTCAGCTGCGCCGTGTGATACGGATGGGCGCCAATCTGGTTGACGCATGCAGGGACCAGGACGATGGGGCGACGCATAGAAGCTTTCATCTATTGGATTTCAGTCAATGATATGCGCATTTTGGTATCATTGCGAGTGCCACTTATTGATAATCGTTAGAACCACTTCCTCATGTCCCCCACTTCCGATCTGCTGGGCCACGTGCTGGCGCAAGCCGATTTCCACCCAAAGCTGTCGCAACAGCGCCGCTTGTACGAGGCGGCCAAGGCCGCAATCCATCAACAGCAGCTCGGCGCCGGCAGCAAACTGCCGTCCAGCCGCGACCTGGCGCGCGACCTCGGCATCTCGCGCAATACCGTGATCGCCGCGTTCGAGCAGCTGGCGGCGGAGGGGTATGTCAGCAGTACGCTGGGCAGCGGCACCTACGTCGCGGATCTGCAGGCGCGCAGCGCCAGCATGCGCGGTGGCGGATCGGCGCCGCGCGCGGGCCGCACCACGCCGCGAACCGTTCCGCTGTCCCGGCGTGGCCAGGAACTGACCAGCTACGCCGCCGGCCCCCGCTTCGAGATCCAGCCGTTTGCCGGCGACGCGGACTTTTCATCGTTCCCGTTCAAGCTGTGGCAGCGGCTGCAGAACCGCGTCTGGCGCGAAGCGCGCGGCGAATTGCTGGACTACGGCCAGTCCGGCGGCTACCTGCCGCTGCGCCAGGCCGTCACCGACTACCTGCGCATGTCGCGCTCCGTCAAGGTCGAGGTGGAACAGGTGATGATTACCGCCGGCACCCAGCAATCGCTGGACCTGTGCGCGCAACTGCTGGCCGACGCCGGCGACACCGCATGGGTCGAGGACCCCTGCTACTGGGGGGCGCGCCGCGCGTTCCAGGCGCGTGAGCTGAAGCTGCATCCGATTACCGTCGACGCCGACGGCATGGCGCTGGAAGCCGCAGACCTGGCCACCAGGCCGCGCCTGATCTACGTGACGCCCTCGCACCAGTATCCGACCGGCGCCGTGATGAGTCTTGCGCGCCGCCGCGCACTGCTCGACGTCGCCGTGCGCAAGAACGCGTGGATACTGGAAGACGACTACGACAGCGAGTTCCGCTACACCGGCCGGCCGCTGGCCGCGCTGCAGGGATTGGACAACGACGACCGCGTGCTCTACATGGGCACCTTCTCCAAGGTGCTCTACCCCGGCATCAAGGTCGGCTACCTGGTGGTGCCGCCGGCGCTGATAGCCGCTTTCAAGAGCGCGCTGTACGACCTGCAGCGGCCCGGCCAGTTGATGGTGCAGGCGGCGCTGGCCGACTTCATCGCGCTGGGCCACTTCACGACCCACATCCGCAAGATACGACAGACCTACGGCGCGCGGCGCGAGCTGTTGCGCCGCACGCTGGAGCAGCGCCTGGCTGGGCAGCCCGTGACCATCTCGCGCGAGGAATCGGGCTTGCACCTGGTACTTGAACTGCCGGACGACGTCGACGACGTGGCGCTGGAAAAGCTGGCGGCCGAATCGGGCATCCAGGTCAAGGCGCTCTCCGCCTATTACCTGGCGCCACCGGTGCGGCGCGGCCTGCTGGTCGGCTACGCCTACTGCACGCCGGAGAAAATCGCGGAATTCGCCCCGCTGCTCGCGGCCGTCATCCTGTCGGGAGTGCGCGCATGAAGACCATGGCGTGGCGCGATTTCATCGCACTGGTGGCCAGCATCGGCGTGGTCGGCCTCGGGCTGGGCGCGACCATCCCGCTGACCGCGCTGACGCTGCACCAGCGCGGCGTCGGCACCGACATCATCGGCATCATCACCGCCGTCAGCGCCTTCGGCATCCTGGCTGCGGCGCCGTTCGTGTCGCGCTGGGTGGCCGGCCACGGCCCGCGCGGCTGCATGATAGGCGCCATCGTCGCCGGTGGATTGTCGACCGCGCTGATGGAGGTCACCGACAGCCTGCTGTTATGGGGCTTGCTGCGCTTCGTGTTCGGCGCCTGCATGGGCGTGCTGTTCACCATCGGCGAAGCCTGGGTCAACCGGCTGGCGCCGGTCAATTCGCGCGGGCGCGTGGTGGCGATGTACACCACCAGCTTCACGCTGTTCCAGCTGATCGGTCCCGCGCTGGTGGCGGGCGTGGCCAATCGGATCGCCCTGCCGTTCGCCGCCTGCGGCGCGCTGTTCCTGCTTGCGCTGCCCGGCATGCTGTTGATCACCGAAACCGGCCATGGCGATGAAGATGAGCCGCATGTGGCCTGGCAGCGCATCCTGCCGCGCATGTGGATGATCGCCATCGGCGCCGCCTTCTTCGCGCTGTTCGACACGCTGGCATTGAGCCTGTTGCCGCTGTATGCGATGCGCCAGGGGATCGTCACCGAACTGGCGCTGCTGTCGGCGACGGTGGTGCTGGTCGGCGACACGGCGCTGCAGTTCGTGTTCGGCTGGCTGGCCGACCATGTGGGCCGGCGCCGCGTGCATGTCGGCTGCGGCATCGCGGTCTGCGTGCTGCTGCCGCTGCTGCCTTTCGCCGCCGGCACGCCATGGCTGTGGTGGGCGCTGCTGCTGATGCTGGGTGCCACGGCGGGCGCGATCTACATGCTGTCGCTGGTGGCCTGCGGTGAGCGCTTCAAAGGCCAGTCGCTGGTCGCGGCCAGCGCCGTGGTCAACGCCAGCTGGGGCATCACCAGCGCCGGCGGCCCTTTGCTGACGGGGGTATTAATGCAAACGGCGGGCATCAATGCGCTGCCCGCCGTCCTGTGGTGCGGCGCGGCGATCTTCATCGCCAGCGCCTGGTGGGAGTACCGGCAGGGCTACGCCGATTAACCCTTGGCCGCCGAGGCGACCTGCTTCTGCCGCAGCCGCTCGCTGCGGGCGATGTACAGGCTGGAGGCGATCACGCCGATGGACACCACCAGGATCGTCAACGCGGCCACCGCGTTGACGCGCGGGTCCAGGCCCAGGCGGGCGCGCGAGAAGATCACGATCGGCATGGTCGACGAGCCGGGACCGGACAGGAAGGCCGACAGCACCACGTCGTCCAGCGACAGTGTAAACGTCAGCAACCAGGCGGATCCCAGCGCCTGCTTGATGTTCGGCAGCGTCACCAGGAAGAACACCTGGTACGGCTTGCAGCCCAGGTCCATCGCCGCTTCCTCCAGCGACTTGTCCATCTCCTGCAGGCGTGACTGCACCACCACCGCCGCATAGGCCATGCCCAGCAGCGTGTGGCCCAGCCAGATCGTCATCAGGCCGCGCTCCGGGAAGCCGAATATCTTCTGCACCGACACCAGCATCAGCAGCAGCGACAGGCCGATGATCACCTCGGGCATCACCAGCGGCGCGCTGACCATGCCGGAGAACAGCGTACGGCCGGCGAAGCGCTGGTAGCGGTGCAGCACGAACGCGGCGAAGGTGCCCAGCGTGACGGAAGCGAACGCCGTCAGCAGCGCGATGCGCAACGACAGGCCGAAGCCGCCGATGATCTCCGAGTCGTTCATCAGTTCCGCATACCACTGCGTGGAAAAGCCGCTCCACACCATGTCCTGGCGCGAGCTGTTAAACGAGAACACCACCAGCACGACGATGGGCAGGTACAGGAACAGATAACCCATCGACAGCCAGCCGCGCCCGAACCAGCGCTGCACGAAGTTAAATTTAGCGCTCACGAACGTGCCTCCTGGTCCGCCTTGTATTTATTGAAGATCGCCATCGGCACCAGGATCAGCATGATCACCACCACCGTCACCGAGGACGCCAGCGGCCAGTCGTTATTGGTGAAGAACTCGTCCCACAGCTGGCGGCCGATCATCAGCGTTTCCGGACCGCCCAGCAGTTCCGGGATCACGTACTCGCCCACCGCCGGGATGAACACCAGCATGGTGCCGGCGATGATGCCCGACTTCGACAGCGGCACCGTGATGCGCCAGAACGCCTGCAGCGGCGTGGCGCCCAGGTCGGCGGCCGCTTCCAGGAAGCGCACGTCCATCTTCACCAGGTTGGCGTACAGCGGCAGGATCATGAACGGCAGGTAGGCGTAGACCATGCCGATGATGAGCGAGAACTGCGTGTTCATCAAATGCAGCGGCTCGCTGATCGCGCCTATGCCGAGCAGGAAGCTGTTGAGGATGCCGTGATTGGCCAGGATGCCCTTCCATGCGTAGATACGCAGCAGGAAGGAGGTCCAGAACGGCATCATCACCAGCATCAGCAGCACCGGGCGCACCGTCGGCCTGGCGCGCGCCATGAAGTAGGCGAACGGATAGCCGATGACCAGGCACAGCGCCGCCGTGATCGCGGCGAACTTGAGCGAGTTCAGATAAGTCAGCGCATACAGTTCATCTTCCGCGATGAACAGGTAGTTGGAGATCTTGACCTTGAGCGTGACGACGCCGTCCACCAGCGTCATCAAGGTGCCGAACGGGTTGCCGCCGTTGTCCGCCTCGGTGAAGCTGATGCGCAAGACGATCAGGAACGGCACCAGGAAGGCAAAGGTCAGCCACAGGAACGGCACGGCGATCACGACGCGGCGGCCGGTGATCCATCGCAGCGACAGCAGGTTCTTGAGAAAGTTCATGGCTGCGCTCCGCCTTAGCTGGTCAGCACGACGACGTCGGCGCCGTCCCACCACGCGAACACGCGCTGCTCGCGCTTGAGCGCGGAATCGTCATGGCGCGCCGCGTTGGTGCGCGTGGCCTTCAGCACCGTGCCGCTGTCCAGCTGCACATGGTAGCTGGTCTCGTTGCCGAAGTAGGCGATGCCGGTGACCACGCCCTGCACGCAGTTGTAGCCATGCTCGCTGGCGTTGGCGCGCTGCTCCTGCGTCGGCGCCTCGGTCTGCAGCGCGATTTTTTCGGGACGCACGGCCACCGATACCGGCATGCCCATGGTGCCGGTGATGCCGTGGGTGACGTAGTGCCTGCCCTCCGGCGTATCGATGATGACGTGGTCCGGCTCATCTTCCGCCACGCTGCCGTTGAACAGGTTGACGCTGCCGATGAAGTCCGCCACGAAACGGCAATTCGGCGTCTCGTAGATTTCGCCCGGCGCGCCGACCTGCAGGATGCGGCCTTCGCTCATCACCGCGATGCGGGTCGCCATGCTCATCGCCTCGTCCTGGTCGTGGGTCACCATCACGCAGGTGACGCCCACTTCCTCGATGATGCCGACCAGCTCCATCTGGGTGCGTTCGCGCAATTTCTTGTCCAGGGCGCCCAGCGGCTCGTCCAGCAACAGCAACTGCGGACGCTTGGCCAAGCTGCGCGCCAGCGCCACGCGCTGCTGCTGGCCGCCGGACAGCTGGTGCGGCTTGCGCTTGCCGTAGGCCTGCAACTGCACCAGCGCCAGCATCTGCTCCACGCGCGCGGCGATTTCGTCCTTCGGCAGGCCGTCGCGGCGCAGGCCGAAGGCGATGTTGTCCCACACCGACAGATGCGGGAACAGCGCGTACGACTGGAACATCATGTTGATCGGGCGCTGGTGCGGCGGCACGCTGACGATATCCTTGCCGCCCAGCGTGATGCTGCCCTGGGTCGGCGTCTCGAAGCCGGCCAGCATGCGCAGCAGCGTCGACTTGCCGCAGCCGGAGCTGCCCAGCAGAGCGAAGATCTCGCCCTTGTTGATCGCGACCGAGACGTCATTGACGGCACGGACGCCGTCGAATTCCTTAATCAGGTTGCGGATCAGGAGGAAGGGTTCAGCAGCTCGCTCTATGGTCATGTTATTGAAATATAAATGATATTAATAATATATCAAAAAGGCAGCCGTCCGCGGGCCGCCCGTTTTTCCGAACCCATGATTATAAATGCAGCGCGGGCGCTGGTGGACGCCGAATCAGACATGCAACAACAGGTGTTCCCGCTCCCACGGGCTGATGACGGTCATGAATTCCTGGTGCTCCAGCTCCTTAATCGCCGTATAGACATCGATGAAGCGCTCGCCCAGCACGTCGCGCAGCCGGTCCTCGCGCCGCAACAGCTCCAGCGCCTGCGGCAGGCCTTGCGGCAGTTCATAAACGTGGTCATAGGCGCTGCCGGTGATCATCGGCGTCGGCTCCAGCTGGTCCACCATGCCGAGATAGCCGCAGGCCAGCGTCACCGCCATCGCCAGGTAGGGGTTGGCGTCGGCGCCGATGATGCGGTTCTCGACCCGGCGCTGCTCGACGCCGGAGATCGGGATGCGGAAGCCCACCGTGCGGTTGTCCATGCCCCACTGGATGTTGATCGGCGCGGCCGTGTGGCGCACGATGCGGCGATACGAGTTCACATAGGGCGCCATGATCGCCATCACCGCCGGCGTGTAGCGCTGCAGGCCGCCGATGTAGTGCTTGAAGATGGCCGACGGCGCGCCGTCCGGGGCGGTGAAAATATTGCGGCCGGTGACGGCGTCGCTCACGCTCTGGTGCACATGCATCGCCGATCCCGGCTCGCCCGCCATCGGCTTGGCCATGAAGGTTGCGTACATATCGTGCTTGAGCGCCGCCTCGCGCAACGTGCGCTTGAAGTAGAACACGTTGTCGGCCAGCGCCAGCGGGTCGCCGTGCTGGAAGTTCAAGCCCATCTGGCCGGCGCCGGTTTCGTGGATCAGCGTGTCGACATCGAGATTCATCAGCGCGCAGTAGTCGTAGATATCCTCGAACAGCGGATCGAACTCGTTGACGGCGTCGATGCTGTAGACCTGGCGGCTGGTCTCGGCGCGGCCGCTGCGGCCCACCGGCGCCTTCAGCGGCAAGTCGGGATCGATGTTCTTTTCCGTCAGGTAGAACTCCAGCTCAGGGCCCACCACCGGCTTCCAGCCGCGGTCCGCGTACAGCTTGAGCACACGCCGCAGCACCGAGCGCGGGGCGAAATCGACCAGCGTGCCGTCGGCGAAGTAGCAATCGTGGATCACCTGCGCGGTCGGGTCGATCGCCCACGGCACGGTGGTGATGCTGCCGGGATCCGCGCGCAGGATCATGTCGCGGTCGGTGTTGGAGATGGCGCGGTCGTAGGCCACGTCCTCGGTCGGGTAGTTGCCGGTGACGGTCATGCCCAGCACCGCCTCGGGGATGCGCATGCCGCGCTCCTGGGTGAATTTGGCGCGCGGCAGGATCTTACCGCGCGCCACGCCCGTCAGATCGGGCACCAGGCATTCAATTTCAGTGACTCGGTTCTCGTTGAGCCACTGGTCCATATCGGCATCGGAGAAGTTTTCACGGATAGACATGTTCGCTCTCTGTGGTCATGATCAAGCGATCGATAGTCTAATTTACCATAATTACAATTTTGCCTCCTCCGCCTCCACCCGGGTCTGCACCAGTATCTTCTTGATCTCGGGTACGCACGAGCCGCAATTGCCGCCGGCTTTCAGGCAGGCCGTCACTTCCGGCACCGTCTTCAAGTCCTTTTCCAGGATGGCGCTGCAGATCGTGTTGCGGCCCACGCCGAAGCAGGAGCACACGGTGGGGCCGGTGTCGGCGCCCTTCTCCACCGGCATGCCGACCAGCAGGCCGACGCGGTCGATTTCGCTCAGCAGCTCCTTGACGAACAGGCTGGCCAGCCATGCGCGCGACGGCATGTCCTGGCGCGGCGACAGGAACACGCATTGCTCGATGCGGTCGTTCACCACGTGCACGGCGCGGTACACGCCGGCGGTGCGGTCCTCGTATTCGAGCCAGTCGGCGTCCATGTCCTGCACGCCCAGCAGTTCGCGCGCCCAGCCGCTGAAGTCCTTGATGGTGTTGCGGCCGGCCAGCTCGTAGCGCGCGAACTCGCGGCCCTGGATCCGGGTCCAGTGCGCCACGCTGTCGAGATCCAGCTCATCGCGGCTGAGGATGAAGCCATGCCAGTTGACGCGGAACTGCTCGATGCGCACCGGCGTATGCTTGAATTCCGGCTCGCCCGAGACCGGATCGACCACCGGGTTGACCAGCGCACCGACGCGCGCATCGGACGAGGTCTGGCCCGACCAATGGATAGGAATGAAGACACTGCCGCGCGGGATGCCGCCGCCGTGCTGCACGCGCGCCACCATCGCGCCCCATGCGGAGCTGATGCGCGCCAGCTCGCCCTCGCGCACGCCGCTCAGCAGCGCGTCCTGCGGATGCATGTCGACGAAGGATTCGGCGATGTGGTCGGCCAGCGTGGCCGATTTTCCGGTGCGCGTCATGGTGTGCCACTGGTCGCGCACGCGGCCGGTGTTGAGCGACAGCGGATAATCCTCGCAGACGGGATTGGCCGGTGCGCGCGGCGCGGTGGTGATGAAACGCGCCTTGCCGTCGGCGTGCGCGAAGCAGTGATCCTTGAACAGGCGCGCTTCCACCTGCAGCTCACCCGAGGCGGCGCGGCGCACCGGCCACTGGGTCGGTTCGAGGTCGTCGTACTCGCGCTGTTTGAGGCCACCCAGGCCGGACATGTCGAACGCGCGCGGCACGTCGCCGACGGCGTTGCGGAAGCCGCTCAGGCGCGCATGCTCGTCGAACACGCCGTGGGCGCCGCAGAAATCGAAGCCGCTGAAACCCATCTTCTGCGCGAACAGCGACAGGATCTTCCAGTCCGGCAGCGCCTCGCCGGGCGCCGGCAGGAAGGCGCGCTGGCGCGAGATGCGGCGCTCGGAGTTGGTGACGGTACCGTCCTTTTCACCCCAGCCCAGCGCCGGCAGCAGCACGTCGGCATAGGCGTTGGTGTCGGTGCTTTGCATGATGTCGCTGGCGACCACCAGCTCGCACTTCTCCAGCGCGCGCCGCGCCTGGTCGGCGTCCGGCAGGCTGACGATAGGATTGGTGGCGATCACCCACACCGCCTTGACCTTGCCGTCCTCGATCGCCCTGAACAGGTCGACCGCCTTCAGGCCGGCCTTGTCGGCCATCGCCGGCGAATCCCAGAAGGTCTGCACCACGTTGCGGTGATCGGCGCGCTCCAGGTCCATGTGCGCGGCCAGCATGTTGGCCAGGCCGCCGACTTCGCGTCCGCCCATGGCGTTCGGCTGGCCGGTGATCGAGAACGGGCCCATGCCCGGCTTGCCGATACGGCCGCCGACCAGGTGGCAGTTGATGATGGCGTTGACCTTGTCGGTGCCGGCCGAGGACTGGTTCACGCCCATCGAGTAGGCGGTGATGGTCTTGCGCGTGGAGGCGAACGATTCGTAGAACTCCATCAGCACCGGCAGCTCGATGCGGCAGATCCTGGCCACGGCGACCGGATCGCTGCAATCGAGGTTGGCCATGTCCAGCGCGGCGTCGAAGCCGTTGGTGTGCTGCGCGATAAAGCCCGGATCGACCGCGCCGATGCGCGACAGATAGCTCAGCAGGCCGTTGAACAGCCAGACGTCGGTGCCGGCCTTGACCGGCAGGTGCAGGTCGGCCAGCTCGCAGGTCGCGGTGCGGCGCGGATCGATCACCACCAGCTTCATCTCCGGGCGCGCTTCCTTGGCCTTGAGGATGCGCTGGAACAGGATCGGATGGCACCATGCCGTGTTCGAGCCGACCAGCACCACCATGTCGGCCAGTTCCAGGTCGTCGTAGCACAGCGGCACCAGGTCTTCGCCGAAGGCGCGCTTGTAGCCGGCAACCGCCGACGACATGCACAACCGCGAGTTGGTGTCGATGTTGGCGCTGCCGATGTAGCCCTTCATCAGCTTGTTGGCGACGTAGTAGTCCTCGGTCAGCAGCTGGCCCGATACGTACAGCGCCACGGCGTCCGGGCCATGCTCGTCGATGATGGCGCGCCAGCTTTGCGCCACCTTGTCCAGCGCATCGTCCCAGGAGACGCGGCGCAGGCCGTCGGCCTCGCGCACCTGCGGATACAGCAGGCGGCCTTCCAGGCCCACCGTCTCGCCCAAGGCGGAACCCTTGACGCACAGGCGTCCCTTGTTGGCCGGATGCAGCTTGTCGCCGGCGATGGCGATCGTGCCGTCGGCCTTGGGCGTGGCCTGCACGCCGCAGCCTACGCCGCAATATGCGCAGGTAGTGCGTACTGCAAGATGGTCAGTGGACAGGTTCAAGATGCTTCTCGCTCAAATCATGCGGCGCGCGCGGACAGCGCTTCGCCAAACAACAGGTTTTGCCGGATCGGCGTAATGTCGGTACGGTTCTGTATCAAACCGAAGTACCACGGGCCATCCTTGACGTCGCCGTACAGCACGGCGCCGGTAACACGATTATCCTTCAATACCAGGCGCTTGTAGACGCCGCGGCGCGCATCGCGCAGCACCAGGTCTTCGCTGCCTTCGCCGCCGATGAAATCGCCGACCGAGTACAGGTCGACGCCGGTGACCTTCAGGCGCGTGGGGGAAGTCTGCTGCACATAGCGGCGCACGCCGGCGCCGGCCAGGTGGGCGCCGCAGACGCGCGCCTGGTCCCAGATCGGCGCCACCAGGCCGAAGGTGGCGCTGCGGTGCTGCACGCACTCGCCCACCGCGTAGACGCGGGGATCGTAGGTTTGCAGCGTGTCGTCGACCACGATGGCGCGTTCGCAATGCAGGCCGGCCGACTTGGCCAGGTCGATATTCGGACGCACGCCGGCGGTCATCACCACCAGGTCGGCCGGAATCACGGTGCCGTCCTTGAAACGCACGGCGGTCACGCGGTCCGGGCCGACGATCTCCTCGGTCTGCGCGCTCATCATGAACTTCAGCCCCTTGGCTTCCAGCGCCTTTTGCAGGAGCAGCGCGGCAGGCTTGTCGAGCTGCTGGTTCATCAGCGCGTCGGTGACGTGCACCACGGTGACCGACATCCCCTGGCGCTGCAGGCCGTTGGCCGCTTCCAGGCCAAGCAGGCCGCCGCCGATGACCACCGCGTGGCGGTGGTTGCGCGCCATCGCCAGCATGGTTTCCACGTCCTGGATGTCGCGGAAGGCCAGCACGCCGCGCAGCTGATGGCCCGGCACCGGAATGATGAAGGGCTTGGAGCCGGTGGCGATCAGCAGGCGGTCGTAGCGCACCTCCAGGCCGGAACGCGCGCGCACGATGCGATTGCGGCGGTCGATATGCTCGACCGGATCGCCCGCATGCAGCGTGATGCCGTGCTGGACGTACCATTCGCGCGTGTTGAGCATGATGTCTTCCATGCTCTTCTCGCCGGCCAGCACAGGCGACAGCAGGATGCGGTTGTAGTTACCGTGCGGCTCGGCGCCGAATACGGTGATGTCATACATATCCGGCGCCAGCTTGTGCAGCTCCTCGACGGTACGCATGCCGGCCATGCCGTTGCCGATCACGACCAGTGCGGGTTTCATAGGCCGACCCAGACTTTGCCCTCGGCGATGCGCGCCGGGTAGGTGCCGACCGAATGCTCCGGCGCTTCCAGGCACTCGCCGGTCTGCAGGTCGAAGTGCTGCTTGTAGATCGGCGAGGCCACCACGATGCGTTCGCCCAGGCTGCCCACCAGGCCGCGCGACAGCACGGCCGCTTCCGAATTCGGATCGTAGTTATCGATGGCGAACACGCGCGCGTTGCCGTCGTCGACGTGGAACACGGCGACCTGCGCGTCATTCAGCAAGGCGCACACGCCGGTGTTGGGCACGATCTCGTCCAGGTTGCAGACGGCGATCCATTTATCGGTTTGAATGTCGCGATGCATAATCTTCTCCTCAAGCTGCCTTGACGGCGATCGGAATCACGCGCTTGCGCTCTTCCACGGTGGCCGGACGAATCTGGCCGCGCTCTTCCATGAACAATACGTTTGCGTCGCCCTTGTCGCTATTGACGAAGGTGCGGAAGCGCTTGCGGGTTTCCGGATTCTCGACCGCTTCCTTCCACTCGCACGCGTAGGTGTTGACCACGTGCTGCATGTCCGCTTCCAGGTCGGCGGCGATACCCAGCTTGTCGTTGACGACGACCTGCTTCAGGTAATCCAGGCCGCCTTCCAGGTTCTCGCGCCAGGTGCTGGTGCGCTGCAGGCGGTCGCCGGTGCGGGTGTAGAACATCAGGAAGCGGTCGATGTACTTGACCAGCGTGGCCTTGTCCAGGTCCGTCGCCAGCAGCTCGGCGTGGCGCGGCTTCATGCCGCCGTTGCCGCAAACGTAGAGGTTCCAGCCCTTCTCGGTGGCGATCACGCCGACGTCCTTGCCCTGCGCTTCGGCGCACTCGCGGGTGCAGCCGGACACGCCGAACTTGATCTTGTGCGGCGTGCGCAGGCCCTTGTAGCGGTTTTCCAGTTCGATGGCCAGGCCGATCGAGTCATCGACGCCGTAGCGGCACCAGGTCGAACCGACGCAGGACTTCACGGTGCGCAGCGACTTGCCGTAGGCGTGGCCGGATTCGAAGCCGGCGGCGATCAGCTCTTCCCAGATCAGCGGCAACTGCTCGACGCGGGCGCCGAACATATCGACGCGGGCGCCGCCCGTGATCTTGGTGTACAGGCCGTACTTCTTGGCGACCGTGCCGACCGCGATCAGGCCATCGGCGGTGACTTCGCCGCCCGGCATGCGCGGCACCACCGAGTAGGTGCCGTCCTTCTGGATATTGCCGAGGAAGTAGTCGTTGGTGTCCTGCAGGCTGGCGTGTTCCTTCTTCAGCACGAAGTCGTTGTACACCGACGCCAGGATGCTGGCGGCCAGCGGCTTGCACACGTCGCAGCCCAGGCCCTTGCCGTGCTTGTGCAGCAGGTCGCCGAAGCTCTTGATCTGGCCGGCCTTGATCACATGGAACAGCTCCTGGCGCGAGTAGGCGAAGTGCTCGCAGACATGGTTGTTGACTTCCATGCCCAGCTTCTTCATCTCGGCCTTCATCACCTGCGTGACCAGCGGCACGCAGCCGCCGCAGGAGGTGCCGGCGCCGGTGCAGCTTTTCAGTTCGCCGATGGTGGTGACGCCGCCGGCCACCGCCTTGCACAGCGCGCCCTTGGAGACGTCGTTGCAGGAGCAGATCTGCGCCGAATCCGGCAGCGCGTCGACGCCCAGCGCCGGCTTGGCCGCGCCGTCGGACTGCGGCAGGATCAGGAACTCCGGCGATTCCGGCAGCTCGATCTTATTCAGCATCATCTGCAGCAGCGTGCCGTATTCGGCCGCATCGCCCACCATCACGCCGCCCAGCAGGTACTTGCCGCAGTCGGAGACCACGATCTTCTTGTAGATCTGCTTGCGCTCATCGATGAACTGGTAGGAATGGCTGCCTTCGGCCTTGCCGTGCGGGTCGCCGATACTGGCCACGTCCACGCCCATCAGTTTCAGCTTGGTGCTCATGTCGGCGCCGGAGAACTCTCCCGCTTCGCCCAGCATGTGCTTGGCCGCGACGCGCGCCATTTCATAGCCCGGCGCCACCAGGCCGAAGATCAAGCCGCCCCACAGCGCGCATTCGCCGATGGCGTAGACGTTCGGGTCGGAGGTGACGCAGTTGTTGTTGATCTCGATGCCGCCGCGCGGGCCGATGGTCAGGCCGGCTTCGCGGGCGATCATGTCGCGCGGGCGGATACCGGCCGAGAACACGATCATGTCCGCGTCCAGGTGGCCGCCGTCGGCGAACTCCATGCGGTGGGTGCCATCGACGCCATCGACGATGGCGGTGGTGTTCTTGCCGGTGTGGACGGTCACGCCCAGGTCTTCGATCTTACGGCGCAGTACGCGCGCGCCGCCGTCGTCGACCTGCACCGCCATCAGGCGCGGCGAGAACTCGACCACGTGGGTTTCCAGGTTCATGTCGCGCAGCGCCTTGGCGCATTCGAGACCCAGCAGGCCGCCGCCGATCACCACGCCGGTCTTCGAGCGGTTGCCGCATTCGAGCATCGCTTCCAGGTCCTCGATGGTGCGGTAGACGAAGCAGTCCTTGCGCTCCTTGCCCGGCAGCGGCGGCACGAACGGGAACGAACCGGTGGCGATCACCAGCTTGTCGTAGTCCAGCACATCGCCGCTGGCGATGGTGACGGTCTTCGCTTTCGTATCGATGGCGGTGGCGCGGGTGTTCAGGCGCAGCACCATGTCGTCGCGTTCGAAGAAGCCGGGCTTCACCAGCGACAGGTCGTCCGCCGATTTGCCGGCGAAGAACTCGGACAGGTGAACCCGGTCGTAGGCGGGGCGCGGCTCTTCGCACAGCACCGTCACCTGCAGGTGGGCGGCGCCGCTGTTGGCCAGGCTTTCCAGGAATTTGTGGCCTACCATGCCGTGGCCGATGACGATAATTTTCATAGTGCTTGTTCCTTTAGGCTGCCAGCTTGGCGGGGATTGCGGATTCTTCGATGGCTTCCTTGCTGAAGCGCGCAGCCAGTGCGCACAGTGCCGAGATGGCGACCAGGATGCCGAGGATGCTCAGGGTTTGCTGCACATTGCCCGTGCCCTTCATCAGGAAACCGGCGGCCACCGCGCCGACGTTGCCGCCCGCGCCGATGATGCCGGCCACGCCGCCCAGGGCGCGCTTGTCGACGAAAGGCACGATGGCGTAGGTGGCGCCGCAAGCCATGTGGGTGAACAGGCCGAAGAACAGCATGGCGCCGATCGCCAGCATGGCGCTTTCTGCGTGGGCGAACATCAGCAGGCCGGCGCCTTCGCCCAGCATCAGTGCGAACAGCAGCGTGACGCGGTTATTCAGGTTGCCGGCGGCGGCGAATTTGTCCGACACCCAGCCGCCCAGCGCGCGGGCGAACAGCGCCAGCAGGCCGAAGCTGCCCGCCGCCATGCCGGCTTGCGCCAGCGTCAGTTTGAAGTGGTCGACATAGTAGACGGCGGCGATGTTGTGGATGAAGATCTCGATGCCGAAGCAGGCGCCGTAGGTGATGAACAGCAGCCATACGCGGTAGTTGGCGGAGGCCAGCTTGAAACTGTCCCAGCCGCCCTTCTTGCCGCCTTCGATGGTGACGCCGGCGGCGCGCAGGTCGCTGTAGTTACCTTGCGGGCAGTCCTGGGTGTAGCGGTAGTAGACGCCGGCCATGACGATCATCAGCACGCCCGGCACGATCAGCGCGGCGCGCCAGCCGAAGCCCTCGCTCACGCCCAGCATGATCATGGCCGTCATCAGCAGCGGCATCAGCGCTTGCGCGGCGCCGCCGCCGGCGTTGCCCCAGCCAGCGGCTGCGGCGTTGGCGGTGCCCACCACCTTGGGCGCGAACATCACCGAGGTGTGGTACTGCGTGATGACGAAGCTGGCGCCGGCCGCGCCGATACCGAGGCGGAAGAACAGGAAGCTCTCGTAGCTCTGGGCGAAGGCCACGCCGATCACCGGGATGGAACCCAGCAGCAGCAAGCCGGTATAGGCTTTGCGCGGGCCGAAGTGGTCGCACAGCGGGCCGATGATCAGGCGCACGATGATGGTGATGGCGACGGCGGCGATGTTGATGTTGGCGATCTGCGCGACGCTCAGGCCGAATTCGCCTTTAATCACCGGCATCAGCGGCGCGCAGGCGAACCAGGCGAAGAAACAGACGAAGAACGCCATCCAGGTCAAGTGAAACGCCCGCATCTGAGGCGTTGAAATCGAGAAGAGCTTGATGCTGGTAGCTTTGCTGGCCATTGTTTATCCCGTTCAGAAAACAAAAAGGCGTCCGCACAACCGCAGTCGCAAAGACCAGGTTGGGCGGACGCCGTTGTCCTGCCAGTCCGTCTTTGGACCAGCTGAGTATTTTGGGGGGATCGTCGTTGATCCCTTATCCTCTCTATTGCAAGAGCCGTGCCAGAGCGCTGGAATGCGCTCTACAGAGGGATAGAGGGGGTAAACGTTTCAATAAGGAAATTACAGGGCGGGTCATGGTGCGATGTTGCGGTGCACGATGCACGCTATCGGTGCGCATTCCCGGTGCGGTGTCAGTGCCGACATTCGGACACAAGCCGAACCGTCGGCAGGATTTTATGCATGGGCCCGTGTCTGAATGTCGGCACTGACACCAAGGTGGTGGTGCCATGCGTCGGCGCAGCGCACGACGTCGCCGACCACGATGATGCTCGGGCTGCCCAAGCCGCTGTCGCGCAGGGCTTGCGGCAGCTGGCCCAGGGTGGTCAGCAACTGGCGCTGCTGCTCGCGCGTGGCCGACTGCACCACCGCGACCGGCGTGTCGGCCGCCGCGCCACCGGCCAACAGGCCGGCCTGGATGGCGTCGACGCGGGCGACGCCCATATAGATCACCAGCGTCAGCTTGCTTTGCGCCAGCGCCTGCCAGTTCGGTTCGGACGCGGCGTCCTTGCCGTGGCCCGTGACGAACGTGACGCCCTGGCTCCAGCTGCGGTGCGTGACCGGGACGCCGATGCTGGTCGGCGCGGCGAGGCCGCTGCTGATGCCCGGCACCACCTCGACCTCGATGCCGTGTGCGCGCAGCGACTCGCGTTCTTCGCCGCCGCGGCCGAACATATACGGATCGCCGCCCTTGAGCCGCACCACGCGGTGGCCTGCGCGCGCTTCGGCGATCATCAGGCGCTCGATGAATTCCTGCGGCGTGGAGGCGCAACCACCGCGCTTGCCGACTTGGATCACGCGCGCGCCCGCCGGCGCATAGCCGAGGATCTCGGGGTTGACCAGGTCATCGATCAGCACGACGTCGGCGCGCTCGATGGCGCGGACGGCCTTTAACGTCAACAGTTCCGGATCGCCTGGACCGGCGCCTACCAAAGTCACGCTGCTCATGATGTTCTCCTTTGAATACTAACCTGCGGCGGCCAGCGCGGCGCTGACCATTTCATCGATTTCGCCGGTGATGTTGGACAGTACGCCCGCCACCACCGAAAATTCCTTGCCGGCCTGTCCGGCGCGCGCCGCCACGATGCGCGCGTTGAAGGCCACCATCCGCGCCTGGCGGTTGATGGTTTCAATGTCGGTGATCACGCCGCGCAGCTGCTTGCGCACCTTGCGCGCGTTCTGCTTGGCCTGTTCCTCGTAGATGCCGGTGATCGTATTCAGGATCCCCAGCGTCGGCGTGGTGATGCGCACCAGCTCCGCCAGCAGTTCGGCCGCCTGCGGCGAGCCCTGGGCGACCGCCTTCAAGGTCCGCTCGCCCAGGTCGGCGAAGGCGACGATCTCGCGGTCGCCGTCCATCTTGCCGAAGTAGGCTTCCTGCAGCTCCGGGCAGAACACGCCCGGCAAGCCGTCCGCCTCGCTCAGCAGCGATTTGTGCGCGCCGCGGAACAGCGCCAGCGCTTCCTGCGCCGTCGCCGCGCCGCCCTCGTGCCCCTGCGATGCGAGCAGCGCGTACAGCACGATGCGCTGCGACGTGAAGCGGCGCCGGCCCGACAGGTTGATCAAGGCGCTGAATACTTCGCCGGTCAGCACCTTGCTTGCGGCGCCTTCCGGCACCAGGGAGCGCGTGGACATCTCCATCAAGCGGCTTCCTTCGCAGGATGGGCCTGCTTGCGGTACAGGAACTCCAGCACCGCCGTGCGGTACTCGGTGTAGCGCGCGTCCTGCGCCAGCGCCACGCGGTCGCGCGGACGCTCCAGCCGCACCTCGACGATTTCGCCGATGGTGGCGGCCGGGCCGTTGGTCATCATGACGATGCGGTCCGACAGCAGCACCGCCTCGTCGACATCGTGCGTGACCATCACCACGGTGGACTTGGTGGCGGCGACGATCTTCAGCAGCTCGTCCTGCAGGTGGGCGCGGGTCAGCGCGTCGAGCGCGCCGAACGGTTCGTCCATCAGCAGCACTTTCGGCTCCATCGCCAGTGCGCGGGCGATGCCGACGCGCTGCTTCATGCCGCCCGAGATCTCGTGCGGACGCTTGCCTTCGGCCGCCGTCAGGCTGACCAGGGCCAGCGCCTGCATGGTGCGCTCGCGCAGCCGGGCTTTCGATTCGGTCTTGCCGAACACGCGCTCGACGCCGAGGTGGATGTTCTCGTAACAGGTCAGCCACGGCAGCAGCGAGTGGTTCTGGAACACCACCGAGCGCTCCGGCGACGGTCCGGCGATCTCGCGGTTGGCGCACAACAGCACGCCGTCGGTCGGTTTCAGCAGGCCGGCGATCAGGTTGAGCAGCGTCGATTTGCCGCAGCCCGAGTGGCCGATCAGCGTGATGAATTCGCCCTTGCGCACCGTCAGGTCGATTTCACGCAGCGCGTGGAAGATGCCCTTCTTGGTGTGGAAGACCATCTCCACGCCTTCGATATCGATGAATTTCGGATCGTCCATGACAGTGCTCCTTAGTTGGATACTTGTTCGTAGGTAAAGGCACGGGCCAGCGCCATCAGCGCCTGCTCCAGCATCAGGCCGACCATGCCGATGGCGACGATGGCGATGATGATGTGCGGTACATTCAGGTTGTTCCACTCGTCCCAGACCCAGAAGCCGATGCCCACGCCGCCGGTCAGCATTTCCGCCGCGACGATCACCAGCCACGCGGTGCCGATCGACAGACGCACGCCGGTCAGGATGTAGGGCAGCGCCGACGGCAGCAGGATCTTGGTCAGCACCTTCCACTCCGACAGGTTCAGCACGCGCGCCACGTTCATGTAATCCTGCGGCACGCGCTGCACGCCGACGGCTGTGTTGATGATCATCGGCCAGATCGAGCAGATGAAGATCGACCAGATCGCCGCCGGGTTGGCCGACTTGAACACCAGCAGTCCGATCGGCAGCCAGGCCAGCGGCGACACCGGCTTGAGCAGGCTGATGATCGGGCCGAACATGCTGCCGACGAACTGCACGCGGCCGATCACGAAGCCCAGCGGAATGCCGACCAGCGCCGCCAGTCCGAAACCGATAGCCACCCGCTGCAGCGACGCCAGCAGGTTCCAGCCTATGCCCTGGTCGTTCGGGCTGTTGCGGTAGAACGGATCGGAGAACAGCTTGACCGCTTCCTGCAGCGTAACCAGCGGCGTAGGGAAGGCGGTGTTGTTCACCGTGATCAGCTGCCACACCAGCACCAGCAAGGCGGCGCCCACCAGCGGCGCGACGATCTTCATGGCGGTGGCGGAGACCTGGGCGCGGGCGCGCGCCGTGGTGTTGGCGGCGAGCGGACGGCGTGGACGGCGGGTCGACGCAGCGGCTTCGGTCGATGCGGCGGCGGCAGCCACCGGCTCGGCACTATCAGGTTTAAGCATGGCGTTCATGGCATCTCCTGTATCAGGCTTTGATCTTGAACGAGGCGGCGAACGCTTTCGGGTTCTTGCCGTCCCATACGGAACCATCCATCAGCTTTGAGGTGCGCAGCGGGCTTTTCGGCACCGGCGTCTTGGTCATCGCCGCCGCATCCTTGTACAGGTCGATCTGGTTGACCGAGGTGGCCACGGCCAGGTAGTCCGGATCGTCCTTCAGCAGGCCCCAGCGGCGGTGCTGCGTCATGAACCACATACCGTCCGACAGGTACGGGAAGTTGACCGCGCCATCGTTGTAGAACTTCATGTGATTGGCGTCGTCCCAGGTCTTGCCCAGGCCATTCTGGTAGCGGCCCATGATGCGCTGGTCGATCGCATCCTTGCTGGTATTGACGTATGATTTGTCGGCGATGACCTCGGCCATCTTGTTCTTGTTGGCCAGCGAGGCGTCGATCCATTTGCTCGCTTCGAGGATGGCCGCCATCATCGCGCGGCAGGTGTTCGGGTACTTCTTGGCGAATTCCAGCGTCGAGCCCAGCACCTTCTCCGGGTGATCCTTCCAGATGTCCTGCGTGGTGGTGGCGGTGATGCCGATGCCGTCCATGATCGCGCGATGGCCCCAAGGCTCGCCCACGCAGAAGCCGTCCATGTTACCGACGCGCATATTGGCCACCATCTGCGGCGGCGGCACGGTAATCACTTTGGCGTCCTTCATCGGGTTGATGCCGTTGGCGGCCAGCCAGTAGTAAAGCCACATCGCATGGGTGCCGGTCGGGAAGGTCTGGGCGAAGGTGTATTCGCGCTTGTCGGTCTGCATCAGCTTGGCCAGCGACGCGCCATCGACCGCGCCCTTGTCGGCCAGTTTCTTCGACAGCGTGATCGCCTGTCCGTTGTTGTTCAAGCCCATGAGGACGGCCATGTCCTTTTTCTGGCCGCCGATGCCCATCTGGACGCCGTACAGCAGGCCATACAGCACATGGGCTGCATCGAGATCGCCGTTGGCCAGCTTGTCGCGCACGCCGGCCCAGGAAGCCTCTTTGCTCAGCACGAACTTGACGCCGTACTTCTTGTCGAAGCCCAGCACCGACGCCATCACCACCGAGGCGCAATCGGTCAGCGGAATGAAGCCGATCTTGACTTCTTCCTTCTCCGGCTTATCCGAACCCGCCGCCCACACGCCCCCCGTCGACAATCCCAACATGCTTCCTCCCGCTACTAGACCTGCTCCGTGAATAATCTGCCGACGTTTGGTGTTCACGCCCTCTTTGGCGCTGGCGTCGGATGGCAGGACGCTGCCCGCTTTTGGTTCTTTGTATTCCATCGCAAATCCCTCATGTAATCAGCAAGACAAAACGGCAAAAAAAAAGTCTACCCACATGAACGAATTCATGAGTGTAGACGTCGTTGTCTGGTGCTCCCCACCGCCGTTGGCGGGGCTCATCGTGCGCAGCATTGCGCATACCGTGAGTAACGCAAGGTCCGTGCCAGCAACTTTTGGAGGGGGTTTACAGAGTGAAAGCGAGGAAAAATGCGGTTGCGAGGGGCGCTGCGCGGTGGAGCGAAAAATGCACCGCGATTGCGCAGTGCATCATTTTGGGCGGGTTTAGCCTAGCAGATCTTCTACGTCTATTATGCGTTGTGCAACTTCCGAAAGCTTCAGGTTCTTGCTCATGGCCATGCTGCGCAGCTTTTGGTAGGCTTGCTCTTCGGTGTAGCGCTGGCGCTCCATCAGCAAGCCTTTTGCACGTTCGATAATCTTGCGCTCGGCCAGCTTGCTCTTGGTATCGGACAGCTCCTCCAGCAGCTTTTGCTCGCGCTTGAAGCGCGCCAGCGCCACCTGCAGCACCGGCTTGATGCGGTCGCTCTGCAGCCCGGCCACGATATAGGCCGACACGCCGGCCGCCACCGCCGCCTCCATGCTCTCCGTGTCTTCGCTTTCGGTGAACATGACGATGGGACGGCGCTCGTCGCGCGTGGCGATGACGATGTGTTCGAGCACGTCGCGCGCGTCGGACTCGGCATCGACGATGATCATGTCTGGTTGCAGCTGAGCAATACGCTCCGGCAAGTACATATCCGGCGGCAGCGAGGCGATGATGTCATAGCCCGCTTCGAGCAGGCCGATGCGCAGCGCGCGGGCCCGCTCGACCTGCGCCTGCAGTGCCTCATCACCCTCGTCTTCGGCGTGAATGATGGCGTTGACGACGACGATACGCAGATTACGCATGGCCGGCCGAGGGGGTGATGTGGTCCATGTCCTTGCTGCAAGCAAGAATCAAACCAGTAAATTTGATGTGCATTTGCAGATTCTACGGCACAACGACCGCATTCTGCCAGTACAACCCCTAACGTTGCATGCCCCAGCGCCGTACCGTAAGCGCTTCCAGTGGACGGAATACGACGTTTTCCACCAGCAGTCCGATCAGGATCACGGCGGCCAGGCCGGCGAACACCTTGTCGGTGTAGAGCTCGTTGCGGTTCTGGAAGATGTACCAGCCCAGGCCGCCCTGGCCGGCCGTGGTGCCGAACACCAGCTCGGCGGCGATCAGCGTGCGCCACGCGAACGCCCAGCCTATCTTCAGGCCGGACAGGATGGACGGCAGCGCGGCCGGCACCAGGATGTGCAGCACCAGCCGCAGCCCGCTCAGGCCGTAGTTGCGGCCGGCCATGCGCAGCGTTTCAGGCACGCTCTGGAAGCCGGCGTAGGCGCCCAGCGCCAGCGGCCACAGCACCGCATGCACGATGACGAAGATCAGGCTGCCGCGCCCGAGGCCGAACCACAACAGCGCCAGCGGCAGCAGCGCGATGGCGGGCAGCGGGTTGAACATCGAGGTCAGCGTCTCCAGCAGGTCGCGGCCGATGCGGGTGGAGGCGGCCAGCGCGGTCAGCACGAAAGCGGCGGCGATGCCGGCCACATAGCCTTGCAGCAGCACGGCGAGCGAGATGCGCACGCGGTCGAGCAGCTCGCCGCTGACGATGCCGTCGGCGAAGGCTTGCGCGGTCTGCAGGAAGCCCGGCAGCAGCAGGTCGTTGGCCTGCCAGCGCGCGAGCGCTTCCCACACCACGGCCAGTACGGCCAGGATCGCGGCCTTGCGCAGCCAGGCCTGCCGCCACGCGCGCTGCGCCAGCGGCGGCGTCGTATTGGCGACGCGCGGCGCGGCCGGCGCGGTGGCGTATTCGTATTCCTGCCTGATCGGCGGATCGAGGACCAGGCTCATAGTCCAGCTCCTCGCCCGTCGTCCCCGCGCAGGCGGGGCCCCATGGAACGCGCGCCGGCATGCTCGGCATGGATACCCGCCTGCGCGGGTATGACGGCGCCACCGTTCGCGGGTGACGCGGCGGCAGGCTCGCCGAACAGCAAGCCGTGGATGCGCTGCGCGGCGGCCTGGAACTCCGCACTGCCCGCGCTGTGCAGGCCGAACTGGTGGCTGTTCAACTCCGCCCTCACCTGCCCCGGATGCGGCGACAACAGCAGGATGCGATTGCCGACCACCAGCGCCTCCTCGATCGAATGCGTGACGAACAGCAGGGTAAAGCGCAGCTCTTCCCACAAGCGTCCCAGCTCTTCCTGCATGTTGCGGCGGGTGAGCGCATCGAGCGCGGCGAACGGCTCGTCCATCAACAGCACTTCCGGCTGCATGGCCAGTGCGCGCGCGATCGCCACGCGCTGCTTCATGCCGCCGGACAGCGTGTGCGGATGGGCGTTCTCAAAGCCGCCCAGGCCCACCTTAGCGATCCAGTGCATGGCGCGGTGCTCGGCCTCGTGGCGATTCAGGCGCCTGGTCATCAGCAGCGGGAACATGACGTTTTCCTTGACCGTCTTCCACGGCGGCAGCTGGTCGAATTCCTGGAACACCACGATGCGCTCCGGCCCCGGTCCCTCGACCGTCTTGCCGTCGATGCTGATGCGTCCCGCGCTTGGCTTGATGAAACCCGCCGCCGCCTTCAGCAGCGAGGACTTGCCGCAGCCCGAAGGCCCCAGCAGCACAAACCGGTCGCCGCGATAGACGTCGAAGCTGACGTCATGCGTGGCGCGCGTGGCGCCGTATTCCAGGCTCACGCCCTCCGCCTTCAACAAGGGCTCCACACCGACGGTGGGCCGAACGACCTGGAAGCTCATGATCTCAGCCGCCCTGCGTGATGACGGGATCGTCGAAGAAGTAGTCGCGCCAGCTGGCCGGCTGCTTCTTGATCGCGCCCACGCGGTACAGGAACTGCGACAGTCCATACGTGTTCTGCGGCGCGACGCTGAACTGCACCTGCGGGTTCTTGATGATCTTCAGCAGCAGCGCGCGATCGACCTTGCTCTTGCTGATGCGGATATACGCGTCGGCGGCGCCTTCCGGATTGCTGGTCGCGTACTGCGCCGCCTCGGCCAGCGCGGCGGTGAAGGCGCGATAGGTCTTCGGATTATCGTTGCGGAACTTCTCGGTCGCATACAGCACGGTGGCGGAGCTCGGGCCGCCCAGCACGTCGTAGGAATTCAGGATGATGTGCGCATGCGGATTGCCGGCCAGCTCCTGCTCCTGGAACGGCGGATTGCCGAAGTGGCCGTTGATCTCCGTGCCGCCGGCGATGACGGCCGCCGTCGCATCCGGGTGCGGCAAGGTCTGGGTGTATTTATCGAGGCGCGCAAACTCCTTGTCGCCCCACTGCTTGGCCGCCGCGTACTGCAGGATGCGCGACTGCACCGACACCGTCACCGCAGGCAGCGCGATGCGGTCCTTCTCGGTCAGGTCGGCGATGCTCTTCACCTTGGGGTTGTTGCTGACCAGGTAGTACGGGAAGCTGCCCAGCGACGCCACGCCCTTGACGTTCTGCTTGCCGGCGGTGCGGTCCCAGATCGTCAGCAGCGGGCCGACGCCGGCGCCGGCGATATCGATGGCGCCGGACAGCAGCGCATCATTCACCGCCGAGCCGCCGGACAACTGGGTGCGCTCGACCGTGATGTCGACGCCGGCCTTCTTGCCCTGTTTCTCGATCAGCTGCTGGTCCTGCGCGATATTCAGCAGCAGGTAGACCACGCCGAATTGCTCGGCGATGCGGATGCGGCCTTCGGCCTGCGCTGGCGCGGCGATGGCGAAGCTCAAGGCGAGAGCGGCGGCAATCGTACGGGGGATCAGTCTGGACATGGGTTTCCTTGTTTTTCCTGGCTTTAGAAAGGCACATTGCCTTCGATCGTGGTGCGATACAGCTTGCGGCGCAGATGCTCCGGCGTGCCGCCCGCCAGATGCATCAGCGAGCGGTTATCCCAGAACACCATGTCGTGCGGCGCCCAGCGATGGCGGTACACATGCTCCGGCAGCACGCTGTGCGCGTACAGTTCATCCAGCAGCGCGCGGCTCTCGTCTTCGGGAATGCCGACGATGCGCGTGGTGAAATGCTCGCTGACGAACAGCGCCTTGCGGCCCGTCTCGGGATGCGTGCGCACCACCGGATGCACGACCGGCTTGACCTCGTCGATCTGCGCCTGCGTCAGCGCCGGACGAAACGGGCTGCGGCGGCGCAGTTCCTCGTACTGCGCCAGGTAACTGTGTTCGGCGCGCGCATCCTGCACCGCGTGGCGCAAGGCCGCAGGCAGCGTGTCCCAGGCCAGGTGCATATTGGCGAACAGCGTATCGCCGCCTTCCGCCGGCAGCTCCTGCGCGTGCAGCATCGAGCCGAGGCTCGGCGTTTCCTTGTACGACAGATCGGAATGCCAGAAATGGCCGGCGTCACCGAGGCCGATCGGCTTGCCGTCCTCGATGATGTTGGAGATGATCAGCACCTCCGGGTTGGAAGGCAGCTGGAAATTGCGCAGCACATGGATCTGCAGCGGGCCGAAGCGGCGGCTGAAATCGACCTGTTGCTGCGGCGTGATGCGCTGGTCGCGGAACACCAGCAGGTGATGGTCCAGATGCGCCTTGTGGATGCGCTCGAAGTCGCGCTGCGACAGTGGATGGTTCAGGTCAAGGCCGATAATCTCCGCGCCCAATGGCGCATCAAAGAGTTCGACCTCGAAGGTATCCTGGAGAACGGCAGACATGGCACACGCCCATTAATGAGTATGCGCCTAGTCTATGCCGCTCTCCATATTTAGAAAACGAAGCTTATCCGATATGGATATGCGAATCTCAGATATTCCGGTAAGCCCGGCGCAGCAGGAACGCGGCGGCGGCGGCGATCAGCAGCAGGGCAATCAGCGAGCCTTCCACGCCGAATGCGCCGCCGGTCAGCATCGCATTGCCCACCAACTCGCCGCGCAGCAGGCCGCCGGTGGCTGTATGGCCCGACACGGTCGATGAGAACACCTGGCTGACGCAGTAGTTCCACGCGATGTGGGTGCCGATGCAGACCCACAGGCGGCGTGTCTTCATATAAAGCGCGGCCTGCAGCACGCCATAGGCGGCGATCACGGCGACCGCCAGCACGGAGATGCCCTCATTCGGCAGGTGGCCCAGGCTGAACACCAGCGCCGAGATTACGAGGGCAGCCTTGCTGCCCAGCGAGCGTTCGGTGACGCCGAATATCACACCTCGAAACACCATCTCCTCGGCCATGCCGACCAGCACCAGCTCGGCCAGCGGCACCAGTATCATGATGCCGACGGCGTTGACGCCGTCGAAGCGGTAGGCGCCCAACGCCGCCAGCACGGCAAAGGTCAGCGCGACCAGCCCGGCGCCGAGCAGCAGGCCGGTGCCCAGTTCACGCGCCATGCCCGGCATCGCCAGTTCGGTCGGCTGCCGTTTTTCAATGCGGCGAACATAGAAGCGGTAGCCGAACCACACAAAGACCGCGGCCAGCAGCTGCGGCCACGCGATGCGATACGGCTTCTCCACCAGCCTGGAGACGATGATCATCGTCAGCGGCACGGCGGCGAAGGTCAGCACGATGCCGAGCACGATGCGGACCAGCGGATTTGCCATCAGGCGCGATGCCAGCGTCGGTTTGTTGCTTGTGATGCCCAGAGTATTTTCCATGGTCGCTTTCGTCAGGAAGTTGGTCATACTTTCTTGTTTGCGGCGCGGATGCGGTCGCCGAAGGAGTGCTGCTTAAGGACAGTGATGGCCTGCGCCAGAGACTCCGACAAAGGGAAGTCCAGCTCCGCATCCAGGCTATCGGCCGCGCGCTTGGTCGCCTGCCAGCACGCCTGCAGGCGTGGCAGCATGGCCTCGCCCTGGCGGCTCAGGCGCACCACGCGCTGGCGGCCATCTTCGCCGCCGGCCGCCACCAGCAGCAGCCCCTCCTTCTTCATCAACGCCACCGTTTGCGTCGCCGCCGGCTGCGTGATGCCCGCCAGCGCCGCCAGTTCGCCGATGGTCGCGCTTTGCTGCTGCGCCAACACCCGCATCACCGGCGTGTAGCGCGGCCGGTAATCCAGGCCCGCGTCCACATAGGATTGCTGGACCGCGCCATCGAGCAGCTCGATCAGGTGACGCAATTGGGTTCCGAGTCCTTGTTTCATGTGGCTATACTAGCACCATTTATATAAGTGCTTATATAAATATTTGACGCCGTATCGTTGTGAAAAATTGCGGTTTAAAGGAAGCGGTCCTGGATGGTCTGGCGGCAGTGGCCAGGCTGGAAAGCCGCCGGCGGGGCCGGCGGCGATGGTGCGGAATCAGCCGATCTCGGCTTCGTACACGGCCAGGCGATTGCTGACGCGCGGCGCCAGTTCGTGGGCGGCGGTGACGGTCATGCCCAGGTCGTGCAGCTTGCCGTCCTTCAGGCCGTAGACCCAGCCGTGCACCGTCAGTTCCTGGCCACGGTCCCATGCGTCCTGCACGATGGTGGTCTGGCACACGTTGGAGACCTGCTCCACCACATTCAGCTCGCACAGGCGCTCGGAGCGCTGCTTGCTCGGCAGGACGTCGCCCATGTAGCGCTCATGCTTCTGGTGCACGTCCTGCACGTGGCGCAGCCAGTTGTCGACCAGGCCGAAGCGCGTGCCGGTCATGGCGGCGTGCACGCCCTTGCAGCCGTAGTGGCCGACGATGATCACGTGCTTGACCTTGAGTACCTCGATCGCGAACTGCAGCACCGACAGGCAGTTCAGGTCCGAGTGCACCACCACGTTGGCGATATTGCGGTGGACGAAGACGTCGCCCGGCGCAAGGCCCAGCAGCTCGTTGGCCGGCACCCGGCTGTCCGAGCAGCCGATCCACAGGTATTCCGGCGAAGCTTGCTGCGCCAGGCGGTTGAAGAAGTCGGGATCGCGCTCGACTTCCGATTCGGCCCAGCGGCGGTTGTTCTCCAACAGGCCGCGCAGGGGGGAATTGCTGATGTCCAGATCACTCATGATGCTCCTCTCGTACATAAGAAGACCGCCGGTCTGCCGGAAAGGCAGGACGGCGGTCCGATATTACCAAGACTGCGTGACGCCGCAGTTACTTAACGGTTACTCAAAGAAGTCTTTCACCTTGTCGCGCCAGGTTTTGCTTTGCGGGCTGTGCTTCGAACCGCCTTCGGTGGTCAGCTTCTCGAAATCGCGCAGCATGTCCTTCTGCTTCTCGGTCAGCTTGACCGGCGTCTCGACCGCCACGTGGCAGAACAGATCGCCCGCGAAGCCGGAACGCACGCCCTTGATGCCCTTGCCCTTGAGGCGGAAGGTCTTGCCCGACTGGGTGCCTTCAGGGATCGTGAACGATACTTTACCAGACAACGTCGGCACTTCGATGTCGCCGCCCAGGGCCGCCTTGGCGAAGGAGATCGGCATTTCGCAATGCAGGTCGTCGCCTTCGCGCTGGAACACGCTGTGCGGCTTGATGTGGATCTCCACATACAGATCGCCCGACGGTCCGCCGTTGGTGCCCGGTTCGCCGTTGCCGGACGAGCGGATGCGCATGCCGTTGTCGATACCGACCGGGATCTTCACTTCCAGCGTCTTGTTGCGCTTGATGCGGCCCTGGCCCGAGCATGCGGCGCATGGCTCGGGAATGATCTTGCCGGTGCCGTGGCATTTCGGGCAGGTCTGCTGGATGCTGAAGAAGCCCTGCTGCATGCGCACCTGGCCATGACCGGCGCAGGTCGAGCAGGTGACCGGCGAGGTGCCCGGCTTGGCGCCGGAACCGTGGCAGGTGTCGCACTTGTCCCACGACGGCACGCGGA
Organism: Duganella sp. CT11-25; assembly: GCF_047302815.1. Taxonomy (NCBI): domain Bacteria; kingdom Pseudomonadati; phylum Pseudomonadota; class Betaproteobacteria; order Burkholderiales; family Oxalobacteraceae; genus Duganella; species Duganella sp. CT11-25. The sequence goes on along the minus strand of NZ_JBKBFD010000001.1, from coordinate 5,118,215 downwards.
TGGTGGTGTCGAAACCGTGCGCCGCCTGCTCCAGCGTGATCTCCAGGTTGTAGCGCAGGTCGGCGCCGCGATACACCTGCGGGCCCTGGCTGCGACCGCGGCCGCCGCCGCCGAAGATATCGCCGAAGATGTCGCCGAAGGCGTCGCCGAAACCGCCGGCGCCGCCGCCGAAGCCGCCACCGCCGCCCATGTTCGGATCGACGCCGGCGTGACCGTAACGGTCATACGCTTCGCGCTTCTCCGGATTGGTCAGCATCTCGTAGGCTTCTTTGACTTCCTTGAATTTTTCTTCCGACTCTTTGCTGTCCGGATTGCGGTCCGGGTGGTACTTCATCGCCAGTTTGCGATAGGACTTCTTGATCTCGTCTTCCGACGCGTTTTTTGCGACACCAAGTGTCTCGTAGAAATCACGCTTTGCCATATTGTCGGGACCTTGCTGTATTTTTACTGTGTGCTGATTATGCTAAAAAGCCGAGCCGGCGCCGTTTATGCGGCAACACGGCTCGGCGCGGTCGTCCCCGCGAATGCGGGGACCCATGCCGGGTATCCAGATTCGGCCCGGTATGGATTCCCGCCTGTGCGGGAATGACGTGTCTTACTTGCTGTCTTTGACTTCTTTGAAGTCGGCGTCGACCACGTCGTCCTGCGGCTTGGCCTGCTCGGCGCCTGCGCCTTGACCGCCGGCGCCACCTTCGGCGCCGCCGGCTGCGGCTTGCTGCGCCTGCATGTCAGCGTACATCTTCTCGCCCAGCTTCTGCGAAGCGGTCGACAGCGATGCGACCTTGGCGTCGATGTCGGCCTTGTCGCCCGACTTGATCGAGGCTTCCAGCTCGGTGATCGCCGCTTCGATCTTCTCTTTCTCGCCCGCTTCCAGCTTGTCGCCGTATTCGGTCAGCGACTTGCGGGTCGAGTGCACCAGCGCGTCGGCCTGGTTGCGCGACTCGGCCAGCTCTTTCACTTTCTTGTCTTCTTCGGCGTTGACTTCGGCATCCTTCACCATCTTCTGGATTTCAGCCTCGGTCAGGCCGGAGTTGGCCTTGATCGTGATCTTGTTCTCTTTGCCGGTGGCCTTGTCCTTGGCGCCGACGTGCAGGATGCCGTTGGCGTCGATGTCGAAGGTCACTTCGATCTGCGGCGTGCCGCGTGCCGCCGGCGGGATGCCTTCCAGGTTGAATTCGCCCAGGCCCTTGTTGCCGGCCGCGATTTCACGCTCGCCCTGGTAGACCTTGATGGTCACCGCAGGCTGGTTGTCGTCGGCGGTCGAGAACACTTGCGAGAACTTGGTAGGAATCGTGGTGTTCTTGTGGATCATCTTGGTCATCACGCCGCCCAGGGTTTCGATACCCAGCGACAGCGGGGTGACGTCCAGCAGCAGCAAGTCCTTGCGCTCGCCCGACAGCACCGAACCCTGGATCGCGGCGCCGACGGCGACCGCTTCGTCCGGGTTCACGTCCTTGCGTGGATCCTTGCCGAAGAACTCTTTGACTTTTTCCTGCACCTTGGGCATGCGGGTCATACCGCCGACCAGGATGATGTCGTCGATGTCGGTCACCTTGACGCCGGCGTCCTTGATCGCGATGCGGCAAGGCTCGATGGTCGCGATGATCAGCTCTTCCACCAGCGATTCCAGCTTGGCGCGGGTCATTTTCAGGGTCAGGTGGACCGGCGCGCCGTTCGCCATGGCGATGTACGGCTCGTTGATTTCGGTCTGTTGCGACGACGACAGTTCGATCTTCGCGCGCTCGGCCGAAGCCTTGATGCGCTGCAGGGCGATCGGATCTTTTTTCAGATCCAGGCCGTTGATCTTCTTGAATTCGTCGATGATGTAATCGATGATGCGCTGGTCGAAGTCTTCGCCGCCCAGGAAGGTGTCGCCGTTGGTGGCCAGCACTTCGAATTGCTTTTCGCCATCGACGTCGGCGATCTCGATGATCGAGACGTCGAAGGTGCCGCCGCCCAGGTCATACACGGCGATCTTGCGGTCGCCCTTTTCGTTCTTGTCGAGGCCGAACGCCAGCGCCGCGGCGGTCGGCTCGTTGATGATGCGCTTGACGTCCAGGCCGGCGATGCGGCCGGCGTCCTTGGTCGCCTGGCGCTGCGAGTCGTTGAAGTAGGCCGGCACGGTGATCACGGCTTCGGTGACTTCTTCACCGAGGTAGTCTTCCGCCGTTTTCTTCATCTTGCGCAGCACTTCGGCCGAGATTTGCTGTGGCGCCAGTTTCTTGTCGCGCACGCCGATCCACGCATCGCCGTTGTCGGCTTTGGTGATCGTGTAAGGCATCAGGCCGATGTCCTTCTGTACTTCTTTTTCGTCGAATTTGCGGCCAATCAGGCGCTTCACGGCGAACAGCGTGTTTTTAGGATTGGTCACCGCCTGGCGCTTGGCCGGCGAACCGACCAGGATTTCACCATCTTCTTGGTAAGCAATGATCGATGGCGTCGTACGTGCACCTTCGGCGTTTTCGATTACCTTTGGCTGACCGTTTTCCATGATGGAAACGCAGGAATTTGTGGTTCCCAGATCGATACCGATAATTCTACCCATGATTTTTCTTCCTTTTTGCTAAGTTCAGATGGTACTAATATGTGGAAAAACTGTATGTTTTCAAGTGCTTGATTGCAGTGTTACTTGGCCTGGGCCGCCGTCACGATGGCGGGACGCAGCAGGCGGTCCGCGATCATATAGCCTTTTTGCAGTACGGAAACGACCGTATTGGCTTCCTGGTCGGCAGGCACCACGGCCACGGCCTGGTGCTTGTTCGGGTCCAGCTTTTCGCCCTGGGCCGGCAGGATCTCCAGCAGGCGGTTTTTCTCGAAGGCCGAAGTCAGTTGCTTCAGCGTCATCTCGACGCCTTCCTTCAGCGATTCGACCGACGGAGCTTCGACTTTCAGCGCCATTTCCAGGCTGTCCTTGACCGGCACCATGGCCTCGGCGAAGCTTTCAACGGCGAACTTATGGGCCTTGGCCACGTCTTCCTGGGCGCGGCGACGGATGTTTTCACCGTCGGCCTTGGCGCGCATGAAGGCGTCGTGCATTTCAGCCAATTTCGCTTCGGTGGCCGACAGCTGCTCTTCCAGCGACGGTTGATCCGGGGTCGATGGCGGGGCCGACGCAGCGGCTGCGGCCGCCTCTGGATTAGGTGGTACGGCTTGATTTTCCTGATCTTGCATCTAGAGACTCCTACAATCGTATTTGTTTGACATTACTTTTGTTACTGCACTGGCTGCAAATGGGGCGATAACCTACCTTTTCAAGGGTTATTCTGCTCACCATTTAATCAGTGCCGTCATTTCATCAGCCGGCTATTTTAACAGGCTGGCACTCGTCACCCGCAAGTGCTGATTACGGTGCGACGGGGCTGCTGTGGCGGGATTGTCTCTTTTCAGTCGGCGGCGCCGCGTTGCAAGGCGGTGGTGCGGGCGGTTTCCGCCTCTTTTTTGAGCAGGTCGCGCTGGGACGGCGACATCTGGGTCGGCCAGCCTATCATGTGCTGTTCGGCGATTTCCGCCAGCGCGGCGATCCACGCCGGGGATTCGTTCAGGCAGGGGATGTAGTGGAACCCGGCGCCCTGGCCGCCGCCAGCCTGTTCGAAGTCGTGCCGCACTTCCATCGAGATTTCTTCCAGCGTCTCCAGGCAATCGCTGATGAAGCCGGGGCAGATGACGTCGACGCGCTTGACGCCGTCGCGCGCCAGCTGGGCGACGGTCGGCGCGGTGTACGGCTGCAGCCACTCGGCCTTGCCGAAGCGCGACTGGAACGTGACCACGTATTGGTCCGGCGTCAGCTTCAGGGCGGCGGCCAGCAGGCGCGCGGTCTTCAGGCACTCGCAGTGGTAGGGGTCGCCCAGCAGCAGCGTGCGCTTGGGCACGCCGTGGAAGCTCATCACCAGCTTGTCCGGGCGGCCGTTGCTTTCCCAGTGGTTGAGGACCGACTGCTGCAGCGCGCGGATATAGCCGTCGTGGTCGTGGTAGTTGCGCACGAAGCGCAGCTCGGGGATGTTGCGCACCGCGCCGTAGTGATCGAACACCGCGTCGCAGATGGAGGCGGTGGTGGTGCCGGAGTATTGCGGATAGGCGGGCAGCACCAGGATGCGGTCGCAGCCGTCGGCCTTCAGCTTGCCCAGCACGTCGGGCAGCGACGGCGAACCGTAGCGCATGGCCATGGCCACGGTTAAGTCCTGGTGGCCGCGTTCGCCGAGCGCGCCGCGCAGGTATTGCGCCTGCGCGGCCGTATGCACTTTCAAAGGCGAACCTTCGCGGGTCCAGATCGAGGCGTATTTTTTTGCCGACTGGCCGGAGCGGAACGGCAGGATGATCAGGTTGAGGATGAACCACCAGACGATCCTCGGGATCTCGACCACGCGCGGGTCGGACAGGAACTCCTTCAGGTAGCGGCGCACGGCGGAACGGGTGGGCGCGTCGGGCGTGCCCAGGTTGACCAGCACGATGGCGCTACGGCCAACCGCGCCGTGCTTGTAAGGAGGTTCTTTTTGGAAGGTCATGAAGGCGGATGAGGTGAGTATGGTCAGCCGCCATCTTAATGTATAAACCTCCCGGCGGCGAAAGCGATCGACGCCACGATAGTGCTCATCGCAAAGGCAGTGGCGACGAACCACTTTATTAACCTGGTTTCGAGAGCGGCAAGGTCGGCTTTGGTAGCCATCGTCGCCTCGATGACGTCAAGGCGCGCTTCGATGCGCGCGAACCGCTCAACCGATTGCACCAAGCTCATCATCGCCTCCGTTGTAAACGGCCAATGCTCAATCATAGCCCTTATTGACGACACGAGCCCGAGCCGTGTCAAGACGCCAGCAGCTCGCGGGCGTGCTTGCGGGTGGTGGCGGTGATTTCCAGGCCGCCCAGCATGCGCGCCACTTCCTCGACCCGTGCCTTGGCGTCCAGCACGTCGATGCGGGAGGCGGTCTTGCCGTTGGCGAGCGTGCCCTTGGCGACCTGGAAGTGCTGGCCGGCCTGGCTGGCCACCTGCGGCAGGTGCGTCACGCACAGCACTTGCCGCTCCTGCCCCAGCCGGCGCAACAGGCGTCCCACGACTTCCGCCACGCCGCCGCCGATGCCGCTGTCCACTTCGTCGAAGATCAGCGTCGGCGTGGTGGTCGCGTTGGAGGTGATGACCGAGATCGCCAGCGAGATGCGCGCCAGCTCGCCGCCCGACGCCACCTTGGCCAACGGCCGCGGCGCCACGCCCGCGTGGCCGGCGACCAGGAATTCCACCTGCTCCAATCCGTAGGCGCTAGCGTCGACCGCGTTCAGCGCGACTTCGAAGCGGCCGCCCGTCATGTTCAGTTCCTGCATCGCCTTGGTGACGGCATCGCTCAGCAGGCGCGCGGCCTTGGCGCGCGTCTTCGACAGCCGCTGCGCTTCCTCCATGTACGCGGCCTTGAGCTTTTGCTCCTGCTTGCGCAAGCCTTCGATATCGCTGGCGTCGGCGATCTGCGACAGGCGTTCCGCCAGCTTCGCGTGCTCCTCCGGCAGCTGCTCCTCGGTGACGCGGAACTTGCGCGCCGCCGAGTGGATCGCGTCCATCCGCGCTTCCACCTGGTGCAGGCGCGCCGGATCCAGGTCCACGCGGTCCAGATAATCGTTCAGCGCATACACCGCTTCCTGCAGCTGGATGCGCGCCGGCTCGATCAGGTCCACGATCGCCTGCAGGCCGGTATCGATGCCCGCCAGCTTGCCCAGCTTCTGGTTCAGCGACGACAGCTGCGACAGGATCGGATGGTCTTCGGATTCGGAGATCGCGGCCAGCGCTTCCTGCGCGCCTTCCAGCAGGCTGGCGGCGTGCGACAGGCGGCTTTGCTCGTTGCTGACCTCCGCCCACTCGCCCGGCTTGACAGCCAGCTTTTCCAGCTCGTTGACCTGCCACTCCAGCCGCTCGCGCTCATACAGCACGTTGGCCGCGTTGGTTTCGAATTCCTCCAGCTGCTTGCCCAGCGCGCGCCACGCCTTGTAGGCCAGCGCCACCGCCCTGGCCTCGCCGGCCGCGCCGGCCTGGCCGTCCAGCAGCGCGCGCTGCGCCTCGGTCTTCATCAGCGATTGGTGCGCGTGCTGGCCGTGGATGTCGACCAGCATGTCGCCGATCTCGCGCAGCTGCGCCGCAGTCGCCGCGATGCCGTTGATGTAGGCCTTGCTGCGGCCGGCGTTGTCGATCACGCGGCGCAGCAGCGCGCCGCCCTCCTCCACCGCGAATTCATTGGCCGCCAGCCAGTCGCGCGCCTGCTTGCTGAGCGCGAAGTCGGCCGTGATGTCGGCCTTGGCCGCGCCCTCGCGCACCACGCTGGCGTCGCCGCGCCCGCCCAGCGCCAGCGTCAGCGCGTCGATCAGGATCGATTTGCCGGCCCCGGTCTCGCCGGTGAAGACGGTAAAGCCGGCGGCGAATTCCAGTTCGATGGTGTCGACGATGACGAAATCACGGATGGACAGGGTGCGGAGCATGGAGGCCTGAAGAGTAATTAATTGAGTTTGCCTTCACCGGACGGATACTCGTTCCAGTGCAGTTTTTCGCGCAGGGTGTTGTAGTAGCTCCAGTCCTCCGGATGCAGGAAGGTGATCGCGTGCGGCGAGCGCTGGATCACGATCTGGTCCTGCGCCTGCAGGCTGGCGAAGGTCTGCATGTCGAAGTTGACGCTGATGTCGCGCCCGCGCACGATTTCGATGACGATCTCGCTGGACTCGGGCAGCACGATCGGCCGGTTCGACAGCGCGTGCGGCGCGATCGGCACCAGCACCACGCCGCCCAGGCTGGGATGCAGCAACGGCCCGCCGGCCGACAGCGCGTAGGCGGTGGAGCCGGTCGGGGTCGAGATGATCAGGCCGTCGGAACGCTGGTTGTACATGAAGTGGCCGTCGACATCGACACGCAGCTCGGCCATGCCGGCGCCGGCGCCGCGCGCCACCACGACATCGTTGACCGCCAGGCCGACGTGGATGGTTTCGCCGTTGCGGCGCACGCGCCCTTCCAGCAAGGTGCGGCGCTCGGCCTTGTAGCTGCCGCCCAGAATCTTGGCCAGCACCGGCAGCATGTCCTCCAGCGTGATGTCGGTCATGAAGCCGAGACGGCCCTGGTTGATGCCGATCAGCGGGACATCGAACGGCGCCAGCTGGCGCGCGATGCCCAGCATGGTGCCGTCGCCGCCCATGACGATGGCGGCGTCGCAGTGGGCGCCGATCTCGGTGGCGCTCATCACGCGCACCTTGCCCGGTTTCAGCTCCAGGTGCGCGGCGGTCTGCTCTTCGAACACCACCGCATAGCCGCCCTGGTGCAGGAAGTCCACCACGCTGCCCACCGATTCGGCGATGCCGTCGGTATTCTGGCGCACAACCAGTGCGATGGTTTGATAAACAGCGTGCGTGGCGGTCATAAAAATCTCGGCAAAAGGGTGAGGTCGGCGACACGCAGCAGGGTAACCCATATCGCCGGCTTCTGCTATCACCCGCTAGCGCCATCACTGTACATTTAAACAGTGCCTTATGCAAGTCCGCGCGGGCCTAGTGGCCGACGTTCATGACCCCCATCGCCATCGAGAACCCGACCGCCAGCAGCAGCGACAGGCCGTAGCAGAACATCAGCACCGACCAGCGCCAGAAGGTGCCGAAGCGGCCCTTGTGATACACGCGCCGCATCGCCCACGGCAGGTAGCCCAGCAGCCAGCACCACAGCACCAGCCTGACGAAGGTGAACGGCACCAGCAGCATCACGCAGAACATGAAGAAGGCGAAGGCGTTGGAATGCAGCGCGAACAGCACGTGTTCGCCGAAGCGCCGTCCCGATCCCAGGTAGAGCACCTTGAGGAACATCGCGAACACCGGCATCAGGCAGAAGATCGCGTACGGCGCGTAGCGATAGAAGCCGTCCTTGAACACCTTCATCTGCTGCTCGCCCGGCAGCTTGTCGAATTCATGCCACTGATGGCGCACGCGCGGCCAGTCGCTCAGCCAGTTGTCGATGTCGGCGGCGTTCAGATGTTCGCCGCCCTCCTCGCGCTTGTCCCATTTGGTGGTGGAAGCGGTGTCGTCCAGCGTGACTTCCTTCTTCATCTCGTCGATCGCCGCCTCGGCCGCGGCCTTGCCGCGCGCCGCGTCTGCGTCCAGCGGCTGCAGCGTGCCGGCCACCTTGGCCTGCGCATCGGCGACCTTGTCGGTCGCGTCCACCGCCGCCTTGACGCTGGCGGTATCTGGACTGGCCCCCTCTCCCGCGCTGGGATCGAAGCTGCCGGTGATCTTCAGCAAGGCGAAGAACAACAGGCTCAACGTCAGGTACAGCCGCAGCGGCTGCAAGAAGCGCACGCGGCGGCCTCGGATGTATTCGTTGGTCAGCAGGCCAGGACGGAACAGCAGGCGCGACAGGGAGCCCCACAGCTTGCCCTCCAGCGCCACGTAGTGGCCGATGAATTCATGCAGGAACTCGCGCGTGCTGGCGTGGTGCAGGGTGGCCTCCTGGCCGCAGTTGGCGCAGAAGTTGCCGCCCAGCGGCGCCTCGCAGTTGGGGCAGTTGGCGTCCTTCACAGCAGTGCTCATGCAGATATTCCCGATGATGAAAAGTGGCTAAATGATAAACGACTTCACCCGGTAGTTGTCAAAATTCAATGTGGCGACTGACACAAAACCAACTCTATAAGATGCGCTTGAACACCAAAGGAGACCGTCATGAAAGATGAACACGTCAATACCGACGCCAAGGTCAAGAACGACGGCGCCAAGCGCATGCCGCACGAGCGCGACGAGTCGCCCGATGCGCAAAGCCCGAAGCCGCGCAGCGTGATGAAGCAGGCCGCCGCCGACATCGACAGCGGCATGGTCGACACCGACCTGCACAACCAGCCCGGCGTGCAGAAAGCCAAGCCGTCGGCGAGCGCGCGCCCACAAGCCAACGTCAAACGGGACTGATCATGGGGCAGACCACCATCGCCGCCGCCATGATATGCGCCGTGCTGGCGCCGCAGGCTGCGCTGGCGCAAACCTACCCGACCGGCTTCGGCCCCAATCCGGTGTTGCCCAAGCCCGAGCGCTCGCTGATCCCCACCGTCAACGTGGCGCCGGCCGCGCCGTGGCCGGCGCAGGGGCAGCCGCAGGCGCCGGCCGGCTTCGGCGTGACCGCCTATGCGCGCGGGCTCGAGCATCCGCGCTGGGTCTACACGCTGCCCAACGGCGACGTGCTGGTGGCCGAGACCAACGCCCCGCCCAAGCCCGACGATGAAAAAGGCATCAAGGGCAAGATCATGAAATCGCAGATGAAGAAGGCCGGCGCGGTCAGCCAGTCGGCCAACCGCATCACGCTGCTGCGCGGGCTGGACGCCAACGGCGCGGCGCAAAGCAAGACCGTCTTCATCCAGGGCGTGAACTCGCCGTTCGGCATGGCGCTGGTCGGCGGCAACCTGTACGTGGCGGCGACCGACGCCGTGCTGCGCTTCCCCTACCAGGAAGGCGCGACGTCGATCGCCACGCCCGGCGTCAAGGTGATGGACCTGCCGGCCGGCACGCGCAACCACCATTGGACCAAGAACATCATCGCCAGCCCGGATGGCAAGTACCTGTACGTCACGGTCGGCTCCAACAGCAATGTCGGCGAGAACGGCATGGAGGAGGAAGCCGGCCGCGCCGCGATCTGGCAGCTGGAGATCGCCACCAGCAAATCGCGCCTGTACGCCACCGGCCTGCGCAATCCCAACGGCATGGGCTGGGAGCCGCAGACCGGGACGTTGTGGACCGCCGTGAACGAGCGCGACGAACTGGGCAACGACCTGGTGCCGGACTATATGACCTCGGTGAAGGAAGGCGGCTTCTATGGCTGGCCGTACAGCTATTTCGGCCAGAACGTCGACACCCGCGTCTCGCCGCCCAAGCCGGAGCTGGTGGCCAAGGCCATTCCGCCCGACTATGCGCTCGGCGGCCACACCGCCTCGCTGGGGCTGGCGTTCTATGAAGGCAAGCTGTTCCCGCAAGCCTACCAGGGCGGCGTGTTCATCGGCCAGCACGGCTCGTGGAACCGCAAGCCGCACAGCGGCTACAAGGTGGTGTTCGTGCCGTTCAGCGGCGGCAAGCCGTCCGGGCCGCCGCAGGACTTCCTGTACGGCTTCCTCGACAAGGACGGCAAGGCGCAGGGCCGGCCGGTCGGCGTCGCGGTCGACAGACAGGGCGCGCTGCTGGTGGCGGACGACGTCGGCAACGTCGTCTGGCGCGTGGCGCCGGCCGCGGCCAAGAGCGCCGGCCGCTGAGCAAGCAGGGTGCGGCAACGAACGGAAGCGCCGTTGCCGCCGGAGCATGATGACCTTCCCACCATACGGAGATCATCATGAGCAATCAACGCAGCGGATCAGCAATCTGGAGCGGCGGCCTGAAAGACGGCGGCGGCAACATCTCCACCGAGAGCGGCGCGATGGACCACGTGCAGTACGGCTTTCACACCCGCTTTGAGGACGGTCCCGGCACCAATCCGGAAGAACTGATCGGCGCCGCGCACGCGGGCTGCTTCACGATGGCGCTGTCCGGCATCCTGGCGGAAGCCGGCCTGACCGCCAGGAACCTCGCCACCACCGCCACCGTCACGCTGGACAAGGTCGACGGCGGCTTCGCCATCACGGCGGTGCACCTGGACCTGGTGGCCACGATACCGGGCGCGGACCAGAAAAAATTCGATGAAGCGGCGCTCAAGGCCAAGCTCAATTGCCCGGTCTCCAAGCTGCTCAATACCGAGATCACGATGGATGCGCGGCTGGAAGCCTGAGCAGGATTGCCGCAAAACGCATAGAATTCGGGTTTCTCCGTTCCTCACGAAAGACCACGATGCGTATTCTGCACACCATGCTGCGGGTCGGCGACCTGCCCCGCTCCATCGATTTCTACACCAAGGTGCTGGGCATGAAGCTGCTGCGCACCAGCGACAATCCCGAGTACAAATACACGCTGGCTTTCCTCGGCTACGGCGCGAACCCGGACCACGCCGAACTGGAGCTGACCTACAACTACGGCACCACCAGCTACGACCTGGGCACCGCCTACGGCCACATCGCGATTTCGGCGGACGACATCTACTCGGCCTGCGAAGCGGTCAAGGCCAACGGCGGCGCCGTCACGCGCGAGCCGGGTCCGGTCAAAGGCGGCTCGACGGTGATCGCCTTTGTCACGGACCCGGACGGCTACAAGATCGAACTGATCGAACGTAGCTTCAACGCCGCCGGCGCCGGTCTTTAAACCGCCAGCGAAGGCTTGAGCAAGTCGGCGATGCCTATGCGCTCGGCGAACTCCTCCCGCACGCGCTCGGCCACCTCGGTCACCGCCGCGGCGCCGTCATCGATGAAATCGGTGATCGAGCGGAACGGGCGCGTGCCGTGCGGCAAGCCGACGATGCGGGCGATGTCGGCCGCCACCGCCGCCGGATCGGCTGCCGGCGGCATCAGTTCCGTCAGGCGCGCGCCGACCTTGTCCATCAAGCCGTCATAGCGGGCGTAGGCCGCGCTGGTGGCTTCGTCGGCCGGCTTGCCGGCGTTGGCGAAGTGGTCGGTGCCCGACGTGAACGCGCCCGGCACGACAATCGAGGTTTCGATATTGAAGCGCGACAATTCATACGCCATCGTCACCGCCATCGAATCCATCGCCGCCTTGGCCGCCGCGTAAGGCCCGAGGAACGGCGGGAAGCCGCCGCGTGCCGTGGTGCTGCTGACCCACAACACCAACCCCTGCTCTTGTTTGCGCATCACCGGCAGCACCGCCTTGTTGACGCGCTGGTTGCCGAGGAAGTTGGTGTCGAACACGCGGGCGATTTCTTCCGGCGTGAACGCTTCGGTGGGGCCGATCACCAGGTGGCCGGCGTTGTGCACCACCGCGTCCAGCCGGCCGCGCTCGGCGACGATGGTGGCAACCGCCGCGTCGGCCGAGGCCTGCGACAACACATCCAGCTCGACGGCGCGCACATCGGCGCCGTTGGCGAAAGCCCAGTCGCGCAGCTCGCGCACCTTGGCGGCGTTGCGGCCGCCGATATCGCGCATCGAGGCGTAGACCGCGTGGCCGGCCAGCGCCAGCGCCTTGACGGAAAGGTGGCCGATGCCGGTGCCCGCACCGGTGACGAGGACGATGGATTTGCTCATGATGTTCTCCTTGGATGCGTTCGGCGTTAGACCACGCCGCCGTTGGCGCGCAGGGTTTGACCGTTGATCCAGCCGCCGTCGGCGCCGGCCAGGAAGGACACCGCCGCGGCGATGTCTTCCGGCTGGCCCAGGCGTTCCAGCGGCGGCGCCTTCGCCGCGCGCTCGATGGTTTCCGGCGTTTTGCCGTCAAGGTACAGCGCGGTGGCGGTGGGGCCGGGCGCCACCGCGTTGACCGTGATGTTCTTGCCGCGCAGTTCCTTGGCCAGGATGTTGGTCATGACTTCGATCGCGCCCTTGGTGGCGGCGTACACGGCATAGCCCGGCAGCGCCAGCCCGATCACGCTGGTGGAGAAGTTGATGATGCGGCCGCCGTGCCGCAGCTTGGCGGCGGCTTCGCGCATGGTGTTGAAGCTGCCTTTGACGTTGACCGAGAACAGGCGGTCGAAGGTCTGGTCGTCGGTGTCGGCCAGGTGCGGCAGCGCCGGCGGCATGATGCCGGCGTTGTTGACCAGCACGTCGACGCGGCCCAGCTTGGCGATGGTGTCGTCGAACAGGCGGCGCACGGCGGCCGGGTCGGCCACGTCGGCCTGGATGGCGATGGCGGCGCCGCCGTCCGCCGCGATGGCGCTGACGACCTTGTCGGCCTCGGCGGCGTTGCCGGCGTAGTTGACGACCACCGCGTAGCCGTCCCTGGCCAGGCGTTGGGCGATGGCAGCGCCGATGCCGCGGGAAGCGCCGGTGACGATGGCAACTTGCTGTTGAGTCGATTTCATGGTCTTGCTCCTTCAAAGTGGGGTTGGTGTGAGAGAAGTATCACCCTGCGCGCACAATGAATAAAGACATGAAAACTGCTATGACTATGCAATTAAGGCCAACAATATGGCCGTAAAAAAGCCGGCTTGCGCCGGCTTGGTTTTTTAGTGCGCCAGCAGCGCGTTGACCGGACCCAGGTCTTCTTCCTTCAGCGTACCGGCCGCCGATTTCAGGCGCAGGCCGTTCATGATGGTGTCGTAGCGGGCCTTGGACAGGTCCTTCTGGGTCGAATACAGCAGCTTCTGGGCATTCAGCACGTCGATGTTGATCCGCACGCCGACCTGGTAACCCAGCTTGTTCGAATCCAGCGACGACTTGCTCGACACTTCCGCCGCTTCCAGCGCCTTGACCTGCGCCAGGCCGCTGTTCATGCCCAGATAGGCCTGGCGGGCGTTCTGCGACGCGGCGCGCTTGATCGCCTCCAGGTCGTTGCGGGCCTTGTCTTCCAAGGCGATGGTTTCGCGCACCTTGCTGGTGACGGCGAAGCCGTTGAAGATCGGCACATTCAGGGTCAGGCCGATGCCCTTGTTATTGGTCGTGCCGTTGTTGACCGCGCCGCCCGTCACTTCGACGCGCTGGGCGATCGCCGTCAGGTTCGCGGTCGGCAGGTGATTGGCGCGGTTGCGCGCGATTTCGCGCTTGGCGATTTCCAGCGACAGCTGGGCCGAAATCACGGAATAGTTCTGGCCTTCGGCCGACGAAATCCACGGCTCGACGACGGCCGGCTCCGGCGGGTTGATGGTCACGCCGGTGCGCAGCGGCGCCAGTTCGCCCGGCGCCTTGCCGACGATGACCTGCAGCGCGGTGCGCTTGTTTTCCAGGTCGTTGATGGCGGCGAATTCCTGCGCCACCACCAGATCGTAGGCCGCCTGCGCTTCGTGCGTGTCGGTGATGGTCTGGGTGCCGACCTCGAAGTTGCGCTTGGCCGACGCCAGCTGTTCGGTGGTCGCCACTTTCTGCGCCTGGGTCGAGGTCAGGTTGTCCTGCGCCGTCAGCACGTCGAAATAGGCTTGCGAGACGCGGGTGATCAAGTCCAGGCGGGCCTGGGCGAAGGTCGCCTCGGCAATCGCCTGCGACAGCTTGCTCTGCTGGTAGGTCTGCCACAGGCCCAGGTTGAACACCGGCTGGGTCAGCGACACGGTGTAGGTCTTGTTGGTGTTGTCCTGGTTTTGGCGGGTCGGGATCACGATCTGGCCGTCGACCACGTCCAGCACGCCCTCGTTGACCGGGATGAACTCGCCGTTGTTGCGGGTGTACGAACCGTTGGCGCTAATGGTGGGCAGCAGACCCGCGCGGCCCTGGGTGATCCGCTCGCGACCGGCTTCCAGTGAGGAGCGCGCGCTGGCGTACGTGGCGTCATTGGCCAGTGCCTGCTGGTACACCTGGATCAGGTCGGCCGCCTGTGCGTTGAGCGTCAAAAAGGCGCTGGTGATCAGCACGGCGATAAGGGGTCTCTGCATTGCATTCTCCGTTGGAGTCATCAAAAAAGTTGATCAAATCAAAAACACTGCTACCTTAGCGCCGCGCCCGCCGCCAGCCGGCGGCCCCGAGAGCATGCCCTCAGTATTTGGCCATCGTGCCGTCGACTTGCAGCGCCCAGGCATGGATGCCGCCCGTCAGGTTGACCATCTTGCCGAAGCCGTTACGCTCCAGGAAGGCGGCCACCTGCATACTGCGCGCGCCGTGATGGCAGATGCAGACGATCGCCGCATCCTCATCCAGGTCGTCGATGCGCGCCGGTATGGTATTCATCGGGATCTGGACCGAGCCGTCGATACGGCAGGTCTCGAATTCCCAGTTTTCTCGCACGTCCAGCAACATCGGGCTGGGCCGCGCGTCGTCCGCCAGCCAGTCGGCCAGTTCCAGGGCAGTAATCTGCTGCATGACGCTGACCTTAGAACGTGAAGGTCGACGGCGTCGTTGCCGACGACAGCGCTTTCACATCGGTTTCAAACAGCGTGCGGGTGTCGTAGCCGGCTTCGCCGGTACGGGTGATCAGCTGCGCCTTCATCGCCGGCGACTGGCCGATGATGACTGCCAGGCGGCCGCCCACTTTCAATTGTTGCAACAGCGCTTCCGGCAGCACCGGCAGCGACGCCGACACCACGATCACGTCGAACGGCGCGCCGTTGGTCCAGCCCTGGGCGCCATTGCCCAGTTCCACGGTCACATTGGTCACGCCGTTGTCGGCCAAATTCTTTTCCGCCAGCGCCTTCAGCTCCGGCGACACTTCCACGGTCGTCACGTGACGGCCCTTGTGCGCCAGCAGCGCCGCCATATAGCCGGAGCCGGTGCCGATTTCCAGCACGCTCTCATGCTTCTTCAGGTTGACGTCCTGCAGCAGACGCGCTTCCACCTTCGGGTTCAGCATGGCCTGACCGCCCGGCAGCGGGATTTCAGCGTCAACGAAGGCCAGCGCCTTGTGCGCGGCAGGCACGAAGTTCTCGCGTTTCACTACGTGCAGCAGCTCCAGCACCTCAGGGTCCAGGACGTCCCAAGGACGGATTTGCTGTTCGATCATGTTGAAGCGGGCTTGTTCGATATTCATCTTATGACTCGGGTCGGGATTAAATAATCCGTCATTTTATCGTTGAACTGGCATCGAGGCACATATTAACGATTAGACGGCTGGTTCGCGGGAAATTGCGACAGTCTGCAGTTTAAGGGGGATGAACCTACCAAAATGGCAAGCTGGATGGAAAAAGCAAGGACTGGCGGTTCACGGCGCGTCAGCTTTCAGGCCGCGCAGCGTGGTCTGGATGAAGGTTTCCATGAACACTTCCGGCGCCACCGGCGGCATGTCGCAGGTCGGCATATAGGAGTGGGTCCACATCAGCAGCATCATCACCGGGGCGATCAGCACCTGGGTCATCACCACCGGATCGACCGGCCTGAACTCGCCGCTCTCGACGCCGCGCGCCAGCACGCGGGTGAACAGGCTGCTGCCGCGCGCCACCACTTCTTCGTTATAAAACAGTGCAAGTTCGGGGAAGTTGTTGCCTTCTGCGAGCATCAGCTTGGTGATGCCGCCCAGCGGCGTGGCGCAGACCTCGGTCCACCACTTCATCAGCAGCGCGCCCAGCAGCTCGCCGCTGGGGCCGTCGAAGGTGGCGGCATCCTGCTCGGCCTCGCCGATGGTGGCGACGATGTTCTCGCGGACGACCGCCTTGAACAGCTCTTCCTTATTGGCGAAATAGAGATACAGCGTGCCTTTGGAAACGCCGGCGCGCTTGGCCACGTCTTCCAGGCGGGTGGCGGCATAGCCGCGCTCGACGAACTGTTCCAGCGCCGCCGCCAGCAATTCCTGCGGCCGCGCATCCTTGCGCCGCTCCCAGCGTGGCTTGGTGTCTTGAGAGGCTTGCATGGGTGTACTTATTAATAACTTACTTATAAGTCATTAATATAGACGCAAGGCTTGCCAGCGTCAAGTAACACTGCGGGTAGAGCAAGCAAACCCGATGGCGGCGCCCATTGGCATTGGCGCAAGAGCATGTGCAGGTAGTTCAAACGACAGATCAAAGCACTAGTGCGATTTAATCGCATGCGCCATGTATAATGGGGATACACACACCTCCCCATAGGCCACACCATGTTCCAGGCATCTGAACTTGACCGGAAGAAAGACACCAAGCTTGCAGATTTTCTGTGCTTCGCCGTGTATTCCGCCAACCTCGCATTCGGCAAAGCCTACAAGCCGATACTCGATCAGTTAGGTCTCACCTATACGCAGTACATCGCTGTTGTCGCGCTATGGGAGCAGGACAATCAAACGGTGTCCGACCTAGGCGAGAAGTTGTTCCTGGAGTCGAATACGCTCACTCCGCTCCTGAAGAAACTGGAAGCGATGGGATACGTGAGCCGCGAACGGGACGCGGCGAACGAACGGCACGTCCGCATCAAGCTGACTGCCGACGGCCGGCATCTGCGGGAAAAGGCGTTTGATTTAAGCAGCCCGCTGTTTGACGCCTGCGGACTTTCCACCGAAGGATTCAATACAACGCGCGAAGCTGTAGTCAAAGTCCGCGACAACCTTGTCAAGTCCATCACCAAATGACTTATCGGCGGCTGCGGAAGATCGCCACCTGGATATCGCTGCGGAACAGCCGTATGAACGGCAAGGCGGCGAGGATGCAGATGTACTGTACCCACAGGCCGATGCCGCTCAGCGTACCCGCCCACCGCATGCGCGCGAGCAAGCCTCGGGCCCTGACGGACGGCAGCTCAAACGTTGCCATCAGCTGAAAGCGCCGGTCCCGCGCCAGCTTGAGAAGATTGCCAGGACTGAAGTAATGCACATGCGGCGATGGCAAATCCTTCTGCCACATCCGTTCAAACGGATGCCGCCAGCCGAGGCGCGCCAGCACCTTGGCCAACCGGTAGAAAAATCCCGCGCTCGACGGCAGGTTCAGCACCAGCAATCCATCGCGGTTGAGATGCGCAATGCAAGCATCCATCGCCGCGCCAACCGCCGGGATATGTTCAATCACATCGTTGAAGACGATCACGTCGAACCGCTCGTGTTCGTTGAGTACCTCCGGGAAAAAACCGGTCCGGATGGCGTGGCCGCCCAGCCTGGCGCGCGCCGCGACTTCCTCGTCCGGCTCGATGCCCGTCACCATGAACGAAGGCGCTGCCGCCTGCAGGAACCAGCCATGTGCGCTGCCCACATCCAGCAGGGTTTTATTCACGGGATCGACCAAGCGCCGGATGGCTTGCAGGATCACGCGGAAATTTTCCGCGCGCAGGTCTTTGAGCCCCTCCTCCCGCGCGGCCTCGTTGAGCATGCCGTATGCGGCCTGATCGTTGATGCGTGGCGCCAGCGTGGTGCCCTCGTAGCCGCACGACGCGCAGATGAAATGCCATGAGGCGAGGCCGGCCTTCATGCCGGAATCGCAAACGACGCACAGATGATCCGCCATGATAGCCTCCTCGAAATATGCCCGGTCGAGTATGAAATCTGGCGGCGAACGCCATCTGAAGAAAAATCAAGGAACCACAAATCATGTGAGCGCTTGGTGAATTTCGCAATTGCGGCGCTGGCGGACTCATCCCAGAATGGGCGACGATCCAAAATAACGTCCATAAATCGGAGACAAGCCACCATGCCAGATCACGTCCGCGCCGCCACCCTGCTCGCCCTGACCACCGCACTATCGGCTCCGGCCTGGGCCGACACCGTCACCGTCAAATCGCCCGATGGCCGCAGCGTGGTCACCATCGACAGCGACAAGCTGACCTGGGCCGTCAGCCGCAACGGCAAGACCATCATCGAGCCGTCGCCGCTGGGCCTGAACCTGGACATCGCCGCCATCGGTCCCGGCGCGAAGCTGACCGGCCACGCCGAGGCCAGTGCCAACGACACCTACGACATCGTGGTCGGCAAGGCGCGCAGCGCGCCCGACCACTACAGCCAGTCCGACCTGGCCTTCTCCGCCGCCGGCAAGCCGCTCAATTTCCACCTGCTGGTGCGCGCCTACGACAACGGCGTCGCCTTCCGCTACGCCGTGCCGGAGCAGGCCGGCGTCGGCGCGTTCAAGGTGATGAATGAAAGCACGCAGTTCAACTTCGCCAAAGACTACGACTGCTGGGGCGCCAACATGGGCCGCTTCGACACCAGCTTCGAGGCCGAGTACGACCTGACCAAGGCGTCGAAGATCCGCAACTTCCACAACTACATGGCGCCGCTGGTGTGCAAGACCGGCGCCGGCCAGACCACCTTCGCCATCGCCGAATCGGACGTCAAGGATTATCCTGGCTTCTTCCTGTCCGGCCGCGGCGACGCGGGCCTTGGCGTGATGGTCACGCTGCCGCCGCGCTTCGACAACGACCGCGATTTCCGCTTCCGCAAAACCGTCTCGGCCAACGTGCAGCTGAAGGGACAGGGATTCAAGACGCCATGGCGCGTGGTCATGCTGGGCGACACGCCGGGCGACCTGGCCGCTTCCTCGCTGATCCCGACGCTGGCCGCGCCGTCGCAGATCAAGGACACCAGCTGGATCAAGCCGTCCAAGACCTCGTGGGACTGGTGGAACGACTGGGCCGTCGACGTGCCGAATGCCGGCGTCAACACCGCCACCTACAAGGCCTTCATCGACTTCTCCAAGCAGATGAAGCTGGACGATATCCTGATCGACGAAGGCTGGTCGGTCGGCAGCGATATCGAGCCGAATCCGAAGGCGGACGTCACGCGCGCCAAACCGGAATTGGACATGCCCGCCCTGCTCCAATACGCCAGGTCGCAAGGCGTGGGCGTGTGGCTCTGGTTGCAATGGCAGCAGCTGGACAACCAGATGGACGCCGCCTTCGCGCAGTACGAAGCCTGGGGCGTCAAGGGCGTCAAGGTGGACTTCATGAACCGCAACGACCAGGAGATGGTCGACTGGTATCACAAGGTGCTGGAGAAGGCCGCCGCGCACCGCCTGATGGTCGACCTGCATGGCGCCTATCCGCCGAATGGCCTGAACCGCACCTGGCCGAACTACATCACGCAGGAAGGCGTGCTCGGTGCCGAGAACAACAAGTGGAGCGCGCGCATCACGGCCACGCACAACGTCACGCTGCCGTTCACGCGCATGATCCTCGGGCCGATGGACTACACGCCGGGCGGCTTCCGCAACGCCACGCCGGCCGGGTTCAAGCATCGCAATCACGAACCGATGGTGATGACCACGCGCGGCCAGGCCGTGGCCATGTACGTGGTCTATGACAGCCCGTTCCAGATGGTGTCCGATGCGCCGGCAGCTTACAAGAACGCCGACGGCGCGGAGTTCATCCAGGCCGTGCCGACGTCGTGGGACGAAACCCGCATACTGGCGGGCGATATCGGCCAGTACATCGTCTCGGCCCGCCGCAAGGGCGACACCTGGTACATCGGCGCGATGACCAACGAAGCGCCCCGCACGCTGAAGGTGCCGCTGTCCTTCCTCGGCAAGGGCGCCTACAACGCGCACCTGCTGCAGGACGGCGCCGACGCCAACCGCCTCAAGGCCAGCGACAGCAAGGTCTCGGCCGCGCAAAGCCTCACCTTGAAGCTGGCGCCGTCCGGCGGCGCGGTGGCGGTGATCAAACCGTAACCACGACCTTGCCCATCTGCTCATTGGTCTCCATGTAGCGATGGGCGTCGGCGATCTGCTCGAAGGAAAAGACCCGCGAGATGATGGGCGACAGGGCACCGCCGGCCAGGCCGTCGAGTATGAACCGCTGGGCGGCCTGCAGTTTCCGCCGGTCGCGTAGTATCTCGTGCACCAGGTAGCCACGCAGGGTCAGGCTCTTGCCAAGCACACTGGCCAAGGGGAATGGCGTCGGCCTGGCGCTCAAGCCGCCGTACTCGATCAGGATGCCGCCGCCGGCCATTGCCGTGGTCAGTGGCTCGAACGAGGGTCCGGCCACCGCGTCGAACACCACCCTCACTCCGCGTCCAGCGGAAATCTGGTGCAGGCGCGCAGCCAGGTCTTCTTCCTCCGACGCGATGACGTGATGCGCACCGGCAGCCCTTAGCGCATCAGCCTTGCCGGAACGGCGTGTCACGGCGACCGGCACGGCGCCGATCAGATTGGCGATCTGGATCGCGGCCAAGCCCACGCTGCTGGAAGCCGCGGTGATCACCACCAATTCCCCTGCCGCGAGGCCGGCAATGTCGATCAAGCCGCCGTAGGCGGTCAGGTACTGCATCCATGTCGCGGCTGCGGCCTCCCAGTTCAACGCCGCCGGATGGCGTACCACCAGGTCCGCAGGATAGTTCAGCATTTCGGCATAGGCAGGCCGCTGCGCCATCGAGATTGGCGGCATGACGCTGACGGCGTCGCCTTCCCGGAACGCGGTCACGCCGGGGCCGACGCGCACAACGATGCCGGCCGCCTCCAGCCCCAGTCCCGAAGGCAGGGATGGCGTTTCGATATAGGTCCCCGAACGCATCAGGATTTCCGCGCGGTTCAATCCCAGCGCCTTCACGCGGATCTGCACCTCGCCTTCACCGGGCGCGGGCAGGTCCTCATGCTCGATGCGGAGCACGTCCGCGGAGCCAAACTCATGGAACTTTACGATGCGTGTCATGACAGTCAATTCCTATATAATTTTGATGGAATCGATTATCTTCCCGCTCATTTCAGCGATAAAGTGGCCTTTCGGTATGACAGAAAAAACCAGGAGTTTTTAATTGGACCGTTTGACCAGCATGACGGTATTCGTCCGGGCGGTGGACCTGGGCTCCTTCGCGGCCGCCGCCGAGACGCTGGACCTGTCCGCGCCGATGGTCGGCAAGCATATCCAGTTCCTGGAGCAGCACTTGGGCGTGCGCCTGCTCAACCGCACCACGCGCCGCCAAAGCCTGACCGATTTCGGCCGCGCGTACTACGACCGCTGTCGATCCATCCTCGCCGACGTGGACGCGGCCGATGCCATGGCGGCGGAACAGCTGGCCGAACCCGCCGGCAAGCTGCGCGTGAGCGTGCCGCAGTTGTTCGGCCGTGTCTGCGCACTGCCGGTGCTGATGGCACTGACGCAGAAGCATCCGGCGCTGGAGCTGGAGCTGTCGTTCAGCGACGGCTTTGCCGACCTGGCCGGCGACGGCGTCGACCTGGCGATCCGCAGCCTGTCGCGGCATGGCGGCGGCATGGGCGACCAGGCCGGCGTCGTCGCGCGCCGGCTGTGCAGCGACGACATGGTGGTGTGCGCGGCGCCTGCATATCTTGCGGCCCATGGCACGCCGGCCACGCCGGAAGCCCTCACAGCACACCAAGCCATCATGTTTGCCCGCTTCGGCCATCCCCAACCTTGGCGCTTCCCCCAGCCCGATGGCGGTTTCGCCGAGTTCATGCCGCGCCACCGCTGCCGTTTCGATGACCTGGCCGCGATAGCCGGTGCCGCCGTCGACGGCAGCGGGCTCGCTTGGCTGCCGCGCTGGCTGGTGCGCCAGCCGCTCAACGACGGCAGCCTGGTACGCGTGCTGCAGGATCAGCCGCCGCTCGTCTACGACCATTACGCGATGTGGCTGCAGTCGCCGCAACTGCCACTGAAGACACGCGTCGCCATCGACGCGCTGGCCGCCAGCCTGCCCGGGCTGATGGCTTAGGCCGGCGGCCAGGCGCCGATCTGGTTCAGCATGCCGAACCAGTCTTCGAGGTGCCAGGTGTGGGTGATGCGGTCCGCCGTCAGATAGTGGAACTCGTGAATGGCGATCGCGATCGGCTTGCCGGTCGGCGGAATGCCGAAGAACTCCCCCCGGTGCGTGCCGGTGATCTGCGCGCGCACCGCCGCGTGGCCGTCGCGGCCGAAGATGTCCTGGATCGTGATCCTCACATCCGGGAAGGCGATGCCGAACATGGCGACGATGGGCTTCATGCCGGCCAGGCCGGGCTGCTGGTCCGGTCCCAGCGGGATATCCTGCCAATCAGGCACCAATGCCTGGTCGAGCAAATCCGGATCCTGTTCGTTGAAGGCGCGGTACAGCGTTTCGATGGCTTGTTGCTGGGCGGTGGTAAGGCCGTTGTCCATGATGTGCTTTCTGTTCAAGTGGTTGACCCAGCCACTTTAGCGATCATCACCAGCGCAAGTCCAATCGATAATGGATATGCGGTATTATCCATTTCATGGATTTACATGGAATAGACCTCAACCTGCTGGTCGCCTTCGACGCCCTGATGTGCGAGCGCAATGTCACACGCGCCGGGGTTCGCATCGGCCGCACCCAGCCCGCCATGAGCGCGGCCTTGTCGCGCCTGCGCCTGCTGCTGAAGGATGAGCTGTTTGTGCGCAGCGCCGCAGGCCTGCAGCCGACGCCGCGCGCGCTGGAACTGGCGGCGCCGCTGGGCAAGGCCCTGGCCAGCATCCAGCGTACGCTGGACTTCACGCAAGATTTCGATCCGGCCCGTTCCACGGTGCGCTTCACGCTGGGGTTGTCCGATCATCCCGCCTTCGTCATGCTGCCGCAGTTGCTGAAGCGATTGGCCAAACAGGCTCCGGGCGTCACGCTGAAGGTCAGGTCGTTCACCGCGCGCGAGGATGCACTCTCGCTGCTCGATGCCGGCGAAGCCGATGCGGCGATCGGCGTCCCCGGCGGCATCACGCCGCGCATTCCTACCATGCCGTTATTTGAAGAACGCTTTGTCTGCGTGGTGCGCAAGAATCATCCACTCGCGAACAAGAAAATGACGCTGGAGCGTTTTTTGTCATGCCGGCACCTGCTGGTATCGCCGGAGGGCGACGGCGTCGGCCACGTCGACATGAAGCTTGCGCAGTTGGGCAGCAAGCGCGAGATCGCCGTCACGCTGCCGCAGATGTATGCTGCGCCGGGCATCGTCGCCCACAGCGATCTGCTGGCGACGATGATGGAAGGCGCCGTGCAGGCAAGCGGCATGCGCGCGGCGCTGGCGGCGCTGCCGCTGCCGGCGGAAATCGACCTGGCGCCGGTGCCATTCGTACTGCACTGGCACCGGCGTAACGATGGACACCCGGCCCAGCGCTGGCTGCGGGAGCAGATCGCGCTGGTGTGCCGGGATCTGGCTTAGTCCCAGTCCGGCGCCAGGCCTTCGGGGCTGGTCAGGCGTTCGTTGCGATCCAGCGCGGCGATCTGCGCCATGTCTTCGTCGCTCAGTTTCAAGTCCAGCGCTTTCAGATTGCTGTCCAGGTTGGCGCGCTTGGTCGACGATGGAATCACCGCGTAGCCCAGCTTTATCGCCCATGCCAGCGCGACTTGCGCCGGTGTGGCGTTGAGGCGCCCTGCGATCCGCAGGATCACCGGATCGTTCAGCACTTTGCCGTAGGCCAGCGTCATGTACGACGTGATGTGAATGCCCTGGCTGCGCGCGAACTCCACCACCTCGCGGTTTTGCAGATACGGATGCAGTTCGATCTGGTTGGTGGCGATGGCGTCCGCCCCCACCGCGTCTATCGCCTGCCGCATCAGCGCCACCGTAAAGTTGGAGACGCCGATCTGGCGCGTCAGCCCCTGCGCCTTGGCTTCGGCCAGCGCTGCCATGAACTCGGCCACCGGCACCGCGCCGCCAGGCGACGGCCAGTGGATCAGCGTCAGGTCGACATAGTCAGTGCGCAGCTTGGCCAGGCTTTCCTTCAGGCTGGGAATCAGCTTGTCGCGCGGCAGGTTCTCGATCCAGATCTTGGTGGTGATGAACAGCTCCGAACGCGGCACGCCGCTCGCGGCGATCGCGGCGCCGACTTCCGCCTCGTTGCCATAGATCTGCGCGGTGTCGAGGACGCGGTAGCCTGCTTCAAGTCCGTTGCGTACCGAATCGATGACGACATCGCCCTGCAGGCGGAAGGTGCCGATGCCGAGCGCAGGCACCGCCATGACGGACTTCTTCAGCGCCTTCAGGCCATCGGCATATATGCCGTGGAACAGCTGCGTGACTTCATCCTCGCTGACGCCGACCGGCGTAAAGCTGCCGGACCACTCGACCACGGCACCGCCGGCGGCTGGCTTCACACGGATCGTCGCGAAGTAATCCTTGGCCGGAAAAGGCGCCTTCAGGATCGAGTAACTGTAGAAGCGCTCCTTGTCGCTAAAGGCTTCCAGCCTTTCGACGATCACTTCGCCGGCGGGATTGGCCAGGGTGCGGACACGGCCGCCCTCACTCAGTTCGCTGCCCGGAATGTAAGGCAGCCAGTCGGGCAGCGAATTGAAGCCGCCGATCAGTTGCCACACGCGGTCCGCCGAAACGGGAATCTCGATACTTGCGATAGTGCTGGCCATGTTATTGCTCCTTCTTGCTGTCGCCTGGCAGCGGTGCATCCGGCGCCACCAGCTTCTGTTCACGCATCTCCTGCCAGAACGCGGCAGGCACGGGTTCATTCAGCGCCGCGTGGTCCTCGGCGATGCGCTCGGGACGGCTGGCGCCCGGGATCACCGAAGCCACCGCGGGATGCGCCAGCGCGAACTGCAAGGCCGCCGCCTTGACGCTGATGCCATGCCGCTGCGCGACGGCCTTGATGCGCTCGACTTTGGCGATGATTTCCGGCGAGGCCTTCTGGTACTCGAAGTGCGCGCCGCCCGCCAGGATGCCCGAGCTGTATGGGCCGCCGACGACGATGTCGACATTCTGCTTCGCTGCGGCGGGCATCAGGCGCTGCAGCGAACGCTCATGGTCGAGCAGCGTATAGCGGCCCGCCAGCAGGAAGGCGTCCGGTTTCGGCTCGTTCAGGTCCAGCGTCAGCTCCAGCGGTTCGACGCGGTTCACGCCCAGGCCCCAGCCCTGGATCACGCCTTCGTCGCGCAGGCGGCTCAACGCACGGAAGGCGCCGGTGCGGGCGATCTCGAATTGCGCCAGCCATTCATCGCCATAGAAATCCTGCGCGACGTCATGTACCCAGACGATATCCAGGCGGTCGGTCTTCAGGCGTTTCAGGCTGTCCTCGATGGAACGCAGCGTCGCATCGGCGCTGTAGTCGTTGACGATCTTGTTTTTCAAGCCGAATTCAAACACGCCGCCCTTTTCGCCCAGGTCGCGCGCGGCCGGATCTTCCAGTTCGTCGAGAATCACGCGGCCGACCTTGGTGCTCAGTACATAGTCGTCGCGGTTGCGGCCGGCCAGCGCATCGCCCAGGCGGATCTCGGCCAGGCCCGCGCCGTAGAACGGCGCCGTGTCGAAGAAGCGGATGCCCTGCCCCCACGCCGCATCCACGGTAGCCAGCGCCTCCGCCTCAGGAATGTCGCGGAACATATTACCCAGCGGCGCGGTGCCGAAACCCAGTTTGCCTTGCAGTTTGTGACGGATACTCATCTTGATTCCTTTTATTAATGAAGAAAGTGAAGCAAGTTTAGATTGACTGGATAAGACTGTCCAAGACATAATTTGCAAACCTTGAGTCCTTTTAGGTCTGATATGTTAGACATCCGCCAACTTCAATATTTCGTCACCGTCGCCGAGGAAGAGCATGTGGGGCGCGCGGCCGAGCGGCTGCACATCTCGCAATCGCCGCTCAGCAGGCAGATCGCCCAGCTGGAGGAAAAGCTCGGACTGACGCTGTTCGAGCGCAGCCAGCAGCGCATCCGCCTGACGCGCGACGGCCGCACCTTCCTGGCCGAGACGCAGGCCTTCCTCACCCACGCCAAGCGGCTCGAAGCGCTGGCCAAGCGGCTCGGCCGCGGCGACGAGGGCGGCCTGTGCATCGGCTACATCGAGAACGCCATGCACGCCGGCGTGCTGCCGGCCGGCCTGCGCACCTTGCGCGCGACGCGGCCGTCGGTGCATGTGGCGCTCTACAGCCTGCACTCGACGGAACAACTGGAAGGGCTGCGCCAGCGCAGCCTGGATATCGCGCTGGTGTGCGAACCGCCGGCCGCCAACGATCCCGACCTGGAATCGGCGCAGGTGCTCAACGATCCGATGATGCTGGCGATGCCGGAATCGCATCCGCTCAACGCGCTGGCGGCACTGACGCCGACCGACCTGACGGGGCAGGACTGGATCGCCTTGCGCCATCAGGATACGGGCCTCAAGCACGACGACTTCATCGCCGCCTGCGCGCGCGCAGGCTTCACGCCCAACATCCAGATGGAAGCGAGCGAGCCGATGACGGCGCTGGGCCTGGTCGCGGCCGGGCTGGGGATGGCGATGGTGCAGCAAGGCCTGCGCCATCAGATCCCGCCGGGCGTGGTGCTGCGCGAGCTGCCGTGGTTCAGCTATCGTTCGCCGCTGTGGGCGGCCTGGCACCGCATCAACCTGCGGCCGCTGGTGGCCAACTTCCGCGAGACATTGCTGGCGTTGGCCGCGCCGGAGCACTGACAATATCGGCTACACTGTCGGTCATATCTTTCTGCGCCGTGCCCTATGCCCGAGAAGAACCTGCCTGAACTGATCACCCTGAAGCGTCTGATCGACGAAGGCGGGAAGCATCTCGAAGTTGAAACTTCCTGCACGGTGGCGATGGACGGCCGCCAGTTCCCCGTGTATTCGATCGCGCTCGGCAATCCGAGCCCGGACGTGCCGGCGCTGGGCTTCTTCGGCGGCATCCACGGGCTGGAACGCATCGGCACGCAGGTCGTGCTGTCGTTCATGGAAAGCCTGCTGGCACGGCTGCGCTGGGACAGCACCCTGCACCAGCAACTGGAATCGATGCGGCTGGTGTTCATGCCGCTGGTGAACCCGGGCGGCATGTGGCAGGCCACGCGCTGCAATCCGCAAGGCGTGGACCTGATGCGCAACGCGCCGCTGAGCGCCGTCGACAAGGTGCCGTTCATGCTGGGCGGGCAGCGCTACAGCCATCACCTGCCCTGGTATCGCGGCGCAGAAGGCGCGCCGATGGAGCCGGAGAGCCAGGCCGTCTGCGGCCTGGTGGAACGCGAACTGCTGACGCGCCAGTTCAGCATGGCGCTCGATTGCCACTCGGGCTTCGGCCTGCGCGACCGCATCTGGTTCCCGCACGCGCACACGGCCGCGCCGATTCCGCACCTGGCCGACATCGGCGCGCTGGAAGAACTGTTCAGCCAGAGCTACCCGAATCACAACTACGTGTTCGAGCCTCAGAGCCGCCAGTACCGCACGCACGGCGACCTGTGGGACTACCTGTATTTGAACGGCACCAGCTACAACGACCGCGTGTTCCTGCCGCTGACGCTGGAGATGGGATCGTGGCTGTGGGTGAAGAAGAACCCGCGCCAGATCTTCGACCGCATCGCCATGTTCAATCCGACCGCCAAGCACCGCTTGCAGCGCGTGCTGCGGCGGCATCTGATCCTGTTCGACTTCCTGATGCGCGCGGCCAATAGCCACGGGCGCTGGATGCCGGAAGGACTGGCGCGCAAGATCCAGCACCGTCGCGCACTGGCGCAATGGTATGACGCATGAGAAGCCTCGCATGAGCAGCTGGGTCCTGCTGCGCGGCCTGATGCGCGAACAACGCCACTGGGGACGCTTCCCCGGCGAGCTGGCGCGCGCCGTGCCGGACGCCGTCATCGTCACGCCCGACCTGCCGGGCAATGGCCAGCGTCACGCCATGCAAAGCGCGACCACGGTGGCGGCGATGGTGGAGTTCTGCCGCCAGGATTTGAAGGCGCGCGGCGTGCCGGCGCCCTACTCGCTGCTGGCCTTATCGCTGGGCGGCATGGTCGCGGTGGAATGGGCCAGCCGCTATCCGCAGGAAGTGGCGCGCTGTGTGCTGATCAATACCAGCATGCGGCCATACAGCCGCTTCCACCAGCGGCTGCGCTGGCAAAACTATCCGTCGATATTGAAGCTGATGCTGCAAGGGGGCGTGGAAAACCAGGAGCGCCTGATCCTGCGCCTGACCAGTCGCGAAGGGGACGCCGCCGAACGCGCGGGGCTGCTGCAGCGCTGGCTGGACTATCAACGCGAATTCCCGGTCACTCGCAAGAACGCACTGCGCCAGTTGTGGTCCGCCGCCCGCTTCCATGCGCCGAACGAGCGCCCCGCCGCGCCGCTGCTGGTACTGGCCAGCGCCGGCGATCAACTGGTCGACCACCGCTGCTCCGCCAACCTCGCCCGCGCATGGCAAGCCGAACACCTTGTGCATCCAGGCGCAGGCCATGACCTGCCGCTGGACGACGGCGCCTGGGTCGCGCAAGCGGTGGCAAAATGGCTAGCCGCCGGCAAAGCCGGGTAAAATATCGGCCCTATGAATACCATCACTGCCGCGACAGAGTGCCGCCAGGGCTGCGGCGCCTGTTGCACCGCTCCGTCCATCACCAGCCCGATACCCGGTATGCCCAAGGGCAAACCGGCCGGCGTGCGCTGCATCCAGCTGGCGGACGACAATCGCTGCAAGATCTTCGGCCGTCCCGAACGGCCCGCCTTCTGCGGCGGCCTGCAGCCGTCAGCCGAAATGTGCGGCAGTTCGCGCGAGTCGGCCATGATCTGGCTGGCCGACCTCGAACGCGCCACCGCGCCGCACTAGGCTCATCAGCGGCGCGCTTCCAGCTGCGCCAGCAACTTCATTAATTCCGCTGAAAATTTAGGCAACAACGGTTCCTTCGCCGGCGTAGCGCAATCGCGAGGGCAAGTTTCTTTTGGTACTGGGATGGCGGGGTGGGACATGGCGACCTCCATAAAAAAGCTGCTGCATGGCGTTTTACCAGTGCATGGGGTATATTCTCCGCCTGACTCGAAGTGTTATCAAACGAGTTATTTTCGACAAATGAATAAGAAAAACTTAGCCTAAACCCTCACCATGAGCAAACCGCTGCGTTCCCTTTCCGGCCTGATGGACTTCGATTGCGCGGCGCGCTGGGGGAGTTTCAAGCTGGCCGCGCAGGAGCTGCACAAGACGCCGGCGGCGATCAGCCTGCAGGTCAAGCAGCTGGAAGAGGCGCTCGGCTTCGAGCTGTTCGTGCGCCATCCGCGCCACATCGCGCTGACCGACAAGGGACGCGATCTGGCGGCGACGGTCAGCCGCATGCTGGGCGAGTTGCGGCAGAAGGTCGAAGCGCTGCAAGGCGGCGACGAGGAAAAGACCCTGCGCATTTCGACCACGCATTCGCTGGCGATCAAATGGCTGGTGCCGCGCATCAGCCGCTTTACCAAGCTGTATCCTGAACTCGATATCCGCATCGATTCCAGCGACAAGATCATGAACATGGAGGATGGTAGCGTCGACGTCGCGCTGCGCTTCTACAACGTGGAAGCCACCGACAGCGGCGTGTTGTTCCGTGACCGCCTGGTGGCGGTCTACAGCCCGACGCTGCTGGCGCCGGGCCAGGAGGCGCTAACGCTGGCCGACCTGCAGCGTTTCCCGCTGCTATACGATAACTCGACCGACGACTGGATCAAGCTGCTGAAGGCCAACCACGTCGCAAAGGGGAAGTACGACCTGTCGCGCAGCTACACCAACTTCGCGGTACTGGCGCAGGCGGCGATCGCGGGACAGGGCGTGAGCCTGATCTCGTATGCGGTCGCCTACGAAGACCTGCGCAGCGGCGCGCTGCTGATGCTGAAGTGCTTTGACGCGCCCTACTCGCGCGGCTACCGCCTGCTGGTCGGCCGCGGCAAGGAAGAGATGACCAAGGTGGCCCGCTTCCGCGCCTGGCTGCTCGATGAAATCGCCGAGATGCAGCAGGCGCTGGATAAAACGCACACTTAACGCACCAGGCACGGACGCTTGGCGTCGAAACTCCAGCCAGGGATCAGGAACTGCATCGCCACCGCGTCGTTGCGCGCGCCGAGGCCCATGCCGAGGTAGCGCTGGTGCGCCGCTTCGACTTCCACCATGTCCAGCTCCACGCCCAGGCCTGGCTTCTTCGGCACATCCACCAGGCCGCCGACGATTTGCAGCGGCGCCTTGGTCAGGCGCTGGCCGTCCTGCCAGATCCAGTGCGTGTCGATGGCGGTGATCTTGCCCGGTGCGGCGGCGGCGACGTGCGTGAACATCGCCAGCGATACGTCGAAGTGGTTGTTGGAGTGCGAGCCCCACGTCATGCCCCACTCATGGCACAGCTGCGCCACGCGCACCGATCCCTGCATGGTCCAGAAGTGCGGATCGGCCAACGGGATGTCCACCGACTGCAGCTGGATCGCATGACCCAGCTCGCGCCAGTCGGTGGCGATCATGTTGGTGGCGGTCGGCAGGCCGGTGGCGCGACGGAACTCGGCCATCACTTCGCGGCCCGAGTAGCCGTTCTCGGCGCCGCACGGATCTTCGGCATACGCCAGCACATGTCCTTGGTCACGGCACAGGCGGATCGCATCCTTCAGCAGCCAGCCGCCGTTCGGATCGAGCGTCACGCGCGCATCGGGGAAACGCTCGGCAATCGCGGTGACGGCTTCGATTTCCTCTTCGCCGCGCAGCACGCCGCCTTTCAGCTTGAAGTCCTTGAAGCCGTAGCGTTCATACGCCGCTTCGGCCAGCGCGACCACGGCCTTGGCATCCATCGCCTTCTCATGCCGCAGGCGTGCCCACGCATCGGCGCCCCCTGGATCGCTGTCATACGGCAGGTCGGTGACGTTGCGGTCGCCGATGTAGAACAGGTAACCCAGCATCGGCACCTGCGCGCGCTGCTGGCCATCGCCGAGCAGGGCCGCCAGCGGCACATCCAGGTGCTGGCCCAGCAGATCCAGCAACGCGCACTCGATAGCGGTAACAGCGTGAATCGCGATGCGCAGGTCGAAGGTTTGCAGGCCGCGCCCGCCGCTGTCGCGGTCGGCGAAGGCGTTGCGCACCTTGTTCAGCACCGCGTTGTACTGGCCGATGGGTTGGCCGACGATCAGTTGCTGCGCGTCCTCCAGCGTCTTGCGGATCGCTTCGCCGCCCGGCACTTCGCCCACGCCCTGGTTGCCGGCGCTGTCGGTCAGGATCAGCAGGTTGCGGGTGAAGTAAGGCGCATGCGCGCCGCTCAGGTTGAGCAGCATGCTGTCCCGTCCAGCGACGGGAATAACGCGCATGGCGGTGACGACTGGCGATGCAGTTGGTTTGTTCATGATGTTTTTATTTGAGTGTGTACGTGGTTTCGAGGCGGATGTCGTCCGAGGCGCTGCCGACCATCAGTTTGAATTCACCCGCTTCCGCGCCCCACTGCAGCTTGCTGTTGAAGAACGACAGCAGTTCGCGATCCACGGTGAAGCTGACGCGCCGCTGTTCGCCCGGCTTCAGCGAGATCTTCTGGAAGCCCTTCAACTCCTTCAAAGGCCGCACCACCGACGAGACCATGTCGCGCAGGTAAAGCTGGACGATCTCCGTGCCAGCGGCCTTGCCGGTATTGGCCAGGTCGAAGGACAGCGTTTCGCCCTTGAGCGCGAGGCCCGAGTATTTGAAATCGGTATAGCTCAAGCCATGGCCGAAGGCATAGCGCGGCGTGTTGACGGAATCGATATAGGCCGATTTATAGACAACGTTCTTCTCGTCGGTGACAGGACGTCCGGTGTTGTACTGCGCGTACGAGATCGGAATCTGGCCGACGCTGCGCGGGAAGGTAATCGGCAGCTTGCCCGACGGGTTGTAATCGCCGAACAGCACATTGGCGACGGCGTTGCCGCCTTCGCTGCCTGGGAACCAGGCGTACAGGATCGCGTCCGCGCGGTCGGCGATGGTGTTGAACACCAGCGGACGGCCGGCCAGCATGACCACCGCGACCGGCTTGCCGGTCGCCTTCAGCGCGGCGAACAATTCTTCCTGCTTGCCCGGCAGCGTGATGTCGGTGCGCGACTTGGCTTCGCCGCTCAGGTCCCACGTCTCGCCGACGGCCAGCACGATGACGTCGGCCTTGGCAGCGGCGGCGACGGCGCCGGCAAAGCCTTCGGTGGTGGCACAAGGGCTGGCGCAGGCCTGTGCGTAGCTGACCTCCGCCTTGCCGGCGTGGCTGCGGATACCTTCCAGGATACTGACTACCTTTGCGCGCTCACCCTGCACCACCCAGCCGCCTTCCAGGTCGCGCTGCGCGTCGGCCAGCGGACCGATGACGGCGATGCGTTTGGCCTCGCGCGACAGCGGCAGCAGTTTTCCTTCATTCTTCAGCAGCACGATCGACTTCTGCGCCACGTCCAGCGCGGCGGCGCGGTGCGACGGATCGCTCAGCACAGTCTTCTCGCGCGCGGCGTCCGAATAGCGGTAGGGATCGTCGAACAGGCCGAGCTCAAACTTCTTGTACAAGACACGGTGCACGGCATCGTCCAGCGTCTTCATCTTCACCTTGCCGGATTTGACGGCGGCTTCCAGGTGATTGCTGTAGGCGTAGCCTTCCATGTCCATGTCGCTGCCGGCGTTGATGGCCTTGACGGCGGCGTCGGCCAGGTCGGTCGCATAACCATGCGGCACCATCTCGCGCACCGAGCCCCAGTCACTGACGACGAAGCCCTTGTACTTCCAGGCGCCCTTCAGGATGTCGCGCTGAAGGAAGGCGTTGCCGGTGGCCGGTATGCCGTTCAGCGTGTTGAAGGAGTTCATGAAAGTCGCGGCGCCCGCGTCCAGCGCGGCCTTGAACGGCGGCAGGTAGACTTCGAACAGCTGCTGCTCGCTCATGTCGACCGCGTTGTAGTCACGGCCGGCGACAGCGGCGCCATAGGCGGCGAAGTGCTTGGCGGTGGCCATCACGGAATCGGCGTCGCCCAGCTTTTTACCCTGAAAACCATGCACGCGCGCGGCGGCGATCTTCGAGCCGAGGAAGGTATCCTCGCCCGCGCCTTCCATCACGCGGCCCCAGCGCGGATCGCGCGCCACGTCGACCATGGGCGCAAAGGTCCAGTGGATGCCGGAAGCGGCGGCCTCGCGCGCGGCGATGTGCGCCGACAGTTCGATCGCTTCCATGTCCCACGATGCCGATTCGCCCAGCGGCACAGGAAACACGGTCTGGTAGCCATGGATCACGTCAAGACTGAACAGCAGCGGAATCTTCAGGCGCGATTTCAGGGCCAGCGCCTGGATCTCGCGGGTGTCCGCCACGCCCTTCACGTTCAGCATCGAGCCGACCTTGCCGCTGCGGATATCCGCCAGCTTGTCGGCGTACTCGCTGCTGGTCGGGCCGGTGAACTGGCGGCCGGAGAGTTGATGCAGTTGGCCGACCTTCTCTGCCACCGTCATCTGCTTCATCAGCGCATCGACCTTGCGCTCGATCTGCGCGTCCTGCGCGTTCGCCACCATAGGGAACAAAGCGGCGGTAGCGGTACCAATCGCCACCGCGAGGGTGCGCATCATGATTTGTTTTTTCATGGTTTATTTGAGCTTATTTGTACTGCTGCTGTTTTTGGTCGTAGTAGGACTTCAGCGTGTAGAACGCCAGCTTCTTCTTGCCGGTTTCCGAGACGAGACCTTTACGGTTCCAGAAGTCCTGGTAGTACGGATGCGGGCGACGCGGCGAACGGAAGTCGGCCAGCACCCACGGCGTCATGCCGCGCAGGCCCGGAATCGCGTCCAGCATCTTGAACGTATTCTTGTACAACTGGTCCTGGTACTCCTCGCTCCAGCGCGTGTCGGTGTCCGCATGCAGTCCACCCAGCGCATCGGCGCCGAACTCGGTCACGATCACCGGCTTGTTGTAATCGACCTTGAAGGAGTAGTTGTTCATTTCCTTGTTGTTGGTCCAGTACCAGCCGGCGTATTGGTTGAAGCTGGCCAGATCGATCTTGTCGGCCAGCGGATCTTCCACCGTGATGACGCTGCCGGAGCGATGCACTTCCAGCGCTGCGCCGACCAGGCGGGTGCTGTCCAGCGAACGCACGGTATCGGCCAGCTTGCCCATGAAGGTATTGCGCGGTGCGCTGACCGGCGTTTCATTCCCGATCGACCAGATGATGACGCTGGCGCGGTTCTTGTCGCGCACCACCAGGTCGGTCAGCTGCTGGTTGGCGTTGGCGAAGACTTCCGGCTTCTCCCACGAGATGGTCCAGTACACCGGCACCTCGGCCCATACCAGCATGCCCATTTCGTCGGCCAGCTTGATCATTTCCTCGCTGTGCGGGTAGTGCGCCAGGCGGACGTAGTTGCAGTTCATCTCCTTGGCCCATTGCAGCATCATGCGCATGTCGCCTTCGCCGCGCAGGCGGCCCGGGATCAGCGGATTCTCGTCGTGCATCGAGATCCCGCGCAGGAAGATCGACTTCCCGTTCAACAGGATGTCGTGGCCGCGCGTCTCGATGGTACGCAGGCCGATGCGGTCATTCAGCTTGTCGGTCGCACCGGCGATGGCGACGGCGTACAGCTTCGGATCTTCC
This sequence comes from Duganella sp. CT11-25, assembly GCF_047302815.1. NCBI lineage: Bacteria > Pseudomonadati > Pseudomonadota > Betaproteobacteria > Burkholderiales > Oxalobacteraceae > Duganella > Duganella sp. CT11-25. Next base: position 5,083,693 of record NZ_JBKBFD010000001.1, on the reverse strand, counting down.
GGCGACCAGTAGCGCACCTTGTTCTTCGGCAGCGGAATGCTGATCGCCGCGCGGCCCTCGGCGTTGGTGCGCACCACGGCCTTGACGCCCAGTTCGGCGATCGAGATCGTCACGTCCTGCGCGCGCTGGGCGCCGGTCATCTGCACATAGCCTTCGATGCGGCCCATGTCGCCCTTGGCCAGTTGGACCTTGTAGTCGGCGATATAGGTGTCCGGCGTTTCGGCCAGCATCACGTCGCGCGTGATGCCGCCGTAGTTCCACCAGTCGGTATTCACGGTCGGGATATCGTCCTGGTGGCGCGTGTTGTCGGCCTTGACGATGACGGTGTTCTGGCCGTTCTGCAGGCGGCCCGTCACTTCAAACTGGAATGGCGTGAAGCCGCCCTTGTGGCTGCCGAGCTTCTTGCCGTTCAGGTAGACGTGCGCTTCATAGTTGACCGCGCCGAAGTAGAGGAAGTAGCGCTTGCCTTCCTTGGGCGTGGAGTTGAACTGCTGGCGCATCCACACCGTGCCTTCGTAATTTTCCAGCTTCGGATTCTGCGAGTTCCAGTCGCCGGGAATCGCCAGCGTCGGCGAACCGTCGAAGCTATACTCGATCAGCTCGTCCTTGTCCTTCTGCTTGCGGTCGTCGAAGAAGCCGCCGGTGCCGTTGCCCGTTTGGTCGAAGGCCTGGCGGCGGTAGTTGTAGAAGCCGGTCTCGTAGGGATCGATAATGTAGTTCCAGCGCCCGTCTAGCAGCAAATGCGTGCGGCCGTAAATGTTCTGCAGCATAGGCGGCTGCTTGGCCAGCTCGGCGCGCGCGCCGCCGCCCTTCACCGTGTTGGCCTGGCCAGGCGCCTGGTCGTCCTGCGCCCACGCCGCAACGGCCGCCGACAGGCAGCCCGATAACAACAGCATCTTCCATACATTACGCATCGATTGTCTCCTACCTTCTTCTTATTTAACTGCTGAATTTACCTTCGTAGCCTGGTGGCGTGGCGTCGATGTGCAGCGTCAGGCGCACCGGCAGCCGGTCCAGGACCGGCGCCAGATGCACCTTCGCCGCGGCCAGCACGGCGTCGCCCACCGCCTCTATCAGCGCATCGCTGCGGCCCGGCGTGACGCGCATATTCATGTAGACGAATGCCCGCCCCTGCTCCCCGTCCGCCACCGCGTACTGCGCCGCCGGACACGCCAGCACGCGCGTGCCGTACAGCGGGAACACCAGCGTGCCGCCGGCGTCCTTTAGCGTGACCAGCGTGTGCGACAGCGTCTTGCACAGTTCACCGATGTCGGTGTGCGCATCCAGGTTGGCGGTGTATTCGATCTTCAGGTGCGGCATGCGAAATCCTTAGTGATACTTGACGGTCCACTTGATCGTCAGCGGCTCTTTCATCGTCAGCTTGCCGGTGCTGCAGGTGACCAGGGACTTCATCGCGCCGTAGGTCGCCATGAAATCCTTGGTGCCACTGGTCGGCGCGACCTGGCATTGCTGGAGGCCGCTGACACTGTATTCGTTCACATCGCCCTTGGCGAAGGTCACGGTATTGCCGCTCATAGTAGCCTGTTCCGAGAAGGACGCGAATTCCAGCGTGACCTTCTCCACTTCCTGCGTGCCCACCGGCTTGTAGATGTCGGTACGGGTCAGCTGGCCGTGTTCCAGTGTGTAGGTGGTTTCCAGCTTGATGCGCGCGTCCTTGACCGGGCCTTTTTTGCCCAGGCGGTCCAGCTCATCCTGGCGATAGGTGACGACGTAGCGCTGGCCGTCCTTGACGGTCTTGATGTCCTTGATCCATGCCGCGCCGATCAGCTGCGCGCCGTCGGCCATGGTGAACTTCGGCAGCAGTTGCGGATGCACGCCGCCGTCGTCGGCGATGCCGGAGATGATACCCGGCGCGAAAGGCAGCGGGTAGTAAGGGCTGTTGTTATGCTGGCTGATGCCGCCGTTGATCATGTTCAGGCTGACCACGTGCTTGCCATCGCGGAAAATCGCCAGCGCGCGATCGTACTCGCCCTGGGCGAAGGTGGTGGTGCTGAACTGCGGACGGGTCTTGTCCAGCCAGGCCTGCAGATCGGCCTTCGGCTGCACGTCCTTGAAGCCGGCCTTGTTCCAGGTATCGTTGGTGTAGATCAGCTGGTGCAGCAGCGAGAAGTTTTCGCCGAGGATGCGGTGCTTGCCGCGATACGTGTCGGTGCGGCGGCCCTTGCCCCACATATCCAGCGAATGCATGGCCGGGTCGTACCAGAAGTCCATGTAGCGCGCGGCCACGCGCGAGGAGAAGGCGTAGGCGTACTGCTTCTCTTCCGGCGTCAGCACGTCCAGGTAGGCGGAGACGGACAGGATCTCGACCAGCGCCGTCTCGCCGTACGGCCCGAGGCTGCGGCCGAAGCTGAAGCCGTCGCCGGCGGTATTGCCGACGTTGAGCGCGATGTCGGCGGCCTTGCGCAGCAGGACTTTCAACTCGTCGGTCGGCTGCAGGCCGGTTTCCAGGAAGCGCTCGCAGATCTCCGCGATCAGCAGGATGCTGTAGCGGTCGAAGCGACCCTCGCCGTCGGTCTCGTCGGAGAAGCCGAACTTGCCGGAGTATTTTTTGTAATGCGTGAGCATTTTATCGAGCAGGATCTTGCCTGCGCTGTCGTCTTCCCAACCCATCATCATACGCAAGCGCGCGATGCTGAAGGCGACACCGTAGTAATTAGTCGGCAAGTTGATCAGATCGTACTGCGGCACAGTGACGAAGGTGCGCCAGTCCAGCTGCTTGCGCAGCTTCTCCAGCGTGGCCGGGCTGATGGCGCGCTCCAGCAGGCCCGCTTCCTTCAGCTTGACCAGGGTGCCGATGTAGTAATAGATGCCCCAGGTGTGGTTGTCCATGCCGACCGTCATATCGGCGATGTCGCGGTAGTCCTTGAGCTTTTGCGCCAGCTCCGGATCGTCCTTGGCGGTGTTGAGCAGCACGTGGCCCAGGCCCGCCGCCACTTTACCGGGCAGGAATTTGTCGTTGCTCTTGAACGGCGCCTGGCCGTCCATGACGATGTTCTCCTTTTCCGCCACCAGCTTCTTGAAGAAGTAATCCAGCTGCTTGTAGGCGTTGTCCTGCACGATGCGGTTCATCGGCGTGGTCGCCAGCGGCGGCACGTAGTTCGCCGGCGATGGCAGTTGAGCGGTTTGGGCCAGCACGGCGGAAGCGGGAGCGACGGCCAGCAGCACGGCCAGCGCGACAGGATTAAGGCGGAAGGAAATCATGGAGTCGTGGGTCTCTGAGTTGAATTATTTTGGAAAACGTTTAACTGATGGTATGTGATTTTTTCTGGCGAGTAAAGCCCGCCGCGAAAAAATTCAGGCCTGGCGGTTGCGGTTGGCGGTGGAGCTGCGCAGTATCAGCTGCGGCTCGATCATGCTGAAGCCTGCGGGCGGCTTGCCTTCGATCTGCGCGATCAGCTGTTCGACCGCGATGCCGCCCAGGCGCTCGCTTTGCAGGTCCACGGTGGTCAGCGGCGGCGAGGTGTAGTTGGCGAAAGCGATGTTGTCGAAGCCGGCCAGCGAGATATCGGCCGGCACGCGGAAGCCCAGTATCTGCGCCGCCTTCATGAAACCCAGCGCCATCAGGTCGTTGTAGCAGATCAGCGCATCGGGATGATCCTCGCCCAGCATGACCGACGAGCACACGCGCTCCCCCTCCTGCGCCGACGGCGCGCTGCCGTCGTACACGGTCAGCGGCAAGCCGTGCGCCGACAGGCATTCGCGGATGCCGGCCAGGCGCCCCTCGTCGCGGCGCGACTTGGAAAAGCCCAGGTAGGCGATCTTGCGGTGGCCCAGCGTGACCAGGTGGCGCGTCAGCATGCTGGCGCCGCGATGGTCGTCGCCCGTTACGCAGGGAATGTCGTAATGCGCCAGCCGGCCGAAGAACACCAGCGGCTTGCCCAGCTCCGTCATCCAGTCCATCTCTGCCTCCGGGATGCGCGAGTTGACGATCATGCCATCCACGCGGCGGCTCAGCGCCTCCAGCAGCGGGCGCTCGCGGTCCGGGTTTTCCTCGGTGTCGACCAGCAGCAGGTTATAGCCATGCTCCTGGGCCACGCGGTTGGCACCCTTGACCACGCTGGCGAAGTGCGGATTGCTCACATCCAGCACCGAGACGCCGATGCTCTGCGTGCGGCCGGTGATCATCGACTGGGCCAGGGGATTGGTGCGGTAGCCCAGTTCCGCGATCACCTTGCTGATGGCCGCCTCCACCGCCGGCGAAAAGCGTTGCGCGCCGTTGACGAATTTGGACACCGTCGCGGTGGACACGCCTGCGGCGGCCGCCACGTCGCGGATGGTGGGGACGGGTTTTTTCATGAACCGATTGACCTCAAAAATATTTTCGCTATACTGGCGATTAAACGTTTAACCACAATACCCTTTCAACCCTATAAAAGCAACCATGACCACTACTACCAGCGCTAAACCATTCAAACGCATCCTGCTGACGGGCGCCGGCGGCGGCCTAGGCACCGTCCTGCGCGAACGCGCCAAGGAATGGGCCGACGTGGTCCGCCTGAACGACGTCAAGGATCTCGGCCCGGCGCGCGACGGCGAGGAAATCGTTATCGGCGACCTGGGCGACCGTGACAATGTCATGAAGATGATGGAAGGCGTGGACGCCGTGCTGCATTTCGGCGGCATTTCGGTGGAAGACAAGTTCGAGCCGATCATGAACGCCAACATCCTCGGCCTGCACCACCTGTACGAAGCGATCCACAAGAACGGCGTCAAGCGCGTGATCTACGCCAGCTCCAGCCACGTGGTCGGCTTCTACGAGACCACCGACCTGGTCGACGCCAACATGCCGCTGCGCCCGGACGGCTTCTACGGCGTCTCGAAAGCCTTCGGCGAGGCGCTGTCGCGCTACTACTACGACCGTTTCGGCACCGAGACCGTCTGCCTGCGCATCGGTTCCTCCTTCCCGGAGCCTAAGAACCCGCGCATGATGGTCACCTACCTGGCCTACGACGACCTGGTGGAGCTGATCCGCTGCTCGCTGTTCACGGCGCGCGTCGGCCATACCATCACCTTCGGCACCTCGGACAACGCCACCAAGTGGTGGGACAACAAGCACGCCGCGCACCTGGGCTATGTGCCCAAGCACAGCTCCAGCGAGTTCGCCGCCAACTTCCCGAACAGCGCCGACTATCCGGCCAAGGGCGATGCGCCGACCATCTACCAGGGCGGCCCGTTCGTCACCGCCGGACCGATGTACAAGTAAGCCAGCAAGTCCTTTTCTCACAAAAATATAAAGAGACGCCCACATGAATCAATCGCATCTGCGTATCGCCGTACTGGCCGCCGTGGCGGCCATGTTCCAAGCCGTTCCCGCTTTTGCCGCCGAGACTCCGGCCACGGAGACGGCGGCGCCGTCGGCCGCCATCAATCCCAAGGCGGTGCTGGGTGCGATGCAGCGCGTGGCCGACTGGCAGCTGGCCAATCCGAGCAAGCACCGTCCGGACGACTGGACGCAGGCGGTCGGCTACAACGGCATCATGGCGCTGGCGAACATCTCCGGCGACCGCAAATACCGCGATGCGATGATCGCCATGGGCGAGAAGAACGACTGGAAGCTGGGTCCGAACCACTACCACGCCGACGACCACATCGTCGGCCAGACCTACGCCGAGCTGTATCTGCAGCTGCGCGAAAACAAGATGATCGGCCCGCTGCGCGCAAGCTTCGACGACATCCTGGCCAACCGCCGCAGCGGCACGCTGGAATTCACCGTCAAGGGCAACCAGGACCGCTGGTCGTGGTGCGACGCGCTGTACATGGGCCCACCGACCTGGCTGCGCCTGTGGGCCATCACCGGTGACCAGCGCTACATCGACTTCGCGATCAGCGAGTGGTGGGTGACCTCGGACTACCTGTACGACAAGGAAGAGCATCTGTACTTCCGCGACTCGAACTACTTCAACAAGCGCGAAGCCAACGGCAAGAAGGTCTACTGGGGACGCGGCAACGGCTGGGTGATGGGCGGCCTGGTGCGCATGCTGCAATACCTGCCGGCGAACCATCCTGAACGTCCGCGCTTCGAGCAGCAGTACAAGGAGATGTCGGCCAAGCTGCTGACGCTGCAGCAGCCGGACGGCCTGTGGCGCGCCAGCCTGCTGGATCCCGACACCTATCCGATGAAGGAATCGAGCGGCTCGGCGCTGTATGCCTATGCCTTCGCCTGGGGCGTGAACCAGGGCCTGCTGGACGCCAAGGCCTACAAGCCCGCCGTGCGGAAAGCATGGACCGCGCTGGTCGGCAATGTGCAGGCCGACGGCAAGCTGACCCACGTGCAGCCGATCGGGCTGGCGCCGAAGGTCTTCGACGACAACCTGACCGAAGTCTACGGCGTCGGCGGCTTCCTGCTGGCCGGCAGCGAGGTATATCGCATGGCCGTGCTGGAGAAGACCAGGCCGCAGGTGGTCAGCGTCAGCAACGAGAGCAACGGCGTGCGCGGCGACGAGCTGGCCGAGGTCAAACTCGGCGCGGGCATCAACAAGCCGGTGGTGATGGACGCCACCACGTCGGCCATCATCAACTCGCAAGTGATCGGCAAGCAGCTGCTGTTCCCGGTGAACCTGGCTGCGGGCGAGACGCACCGCTACCTGGTGCTGCCGGCCGACCGCCTGGCCGCCGTGCCGCCGGCCGACGTCAAGACGCACGCGCGCTTCGTGCCGGAACGCCTGGACGATTTCGCCTGGGAGAGCGACCGTACCGCGCACCGCGTGTACGGCCCGGCCATCATCAAGGATCCGAAGGAACACCTGATCAGCAGCGGCGTCGACGTGTGGGTCAAGAAGGTGCGCACGCCGGTGGTCGATAAATGGTACAAGCGCGGCGAATATCACCACGACTTCGGCGAAGGCCTGGACTACTACGACGTCGGCCAGAGCCGCGGCTGCGGCGGCACCACCCTCTACGCCGACGGTGCGCTGCATAACTCGTCCAACTTCCAGAACTGGAAAGTGCTGACCGACGGCCCGCTGCGCTCCGTGTTTGAACTGAGCTTCGGCAAGTGGGACGCGGGCAGCGGCCGCATGGTGTCGGAAGTGAAGCGCTATTCGATCGACGCCGGCTCCAACATGACCCGCGTGGAAGCCAGGTACGCCGGCACCGGCAAGGCGCCGTTGACGGTGGGCGTGGGCATCACGCAGCGCAACGGCGACGGCAAGTACGCCACCGACGCCGCCGGCGGCTGGGCAAGCTACTGGGAGCCCGCGCACGGCGAAGACGGCAACATCGGCTGCGGCGTGATCCTGCCGGCCGGCGCCAGCGGCTTCGCGGTGACCGACAAGCAGCAGCTCACCTTGGGCAACGCGCAGCCGGGCAAGCCCTTCGTCTACTACTTCGGCGCAGGCTGGAGCAAGAGCGGCGACTTCGCCGACGGCGCGGCATGGGAAGCCTATGTCCGCAACTACGCGCAAAAACTGAAGGCCCCACTGAAAGTCAGCAGCAAATAGATCGAGCCCGCCGGCGGTCCGAAGACGCCGGCGGATTTTTTTAACCTGAAATGGAAGCGCTACCACAAACTAGTTTAACCGCATCACCAGCACCGAAAACACACTAATAAAATCGGAGACAACCATGCAATCCACGAACAACGCCTTACCAGCGCCACGGCGCATCACCGCCGCCGTCGCCCTCGCCCTCCTGGGCATGAGCAGCGCCTACGCGCAGCAGCAAGCCGCGCCGGCCGACACCGGCAAGCTTGACACCGTCGTCGTCACCGCCAACAAGCGCGCGCAGAACCTGCAGGACGTGCCCGCCTCGATCACCGTGCTGGGCGACGCCGTCCTGCAGCGCGCCAACGTGCGCGACCTGGAAGACATCCCGTCGCTGTCGCCGGCGCTGACGCTGTCCTACGGCACGCAGCCGGGCAACTTCAGCATCAACATGCGCGGCATCGGCACCTTCTCGCTGGGCATCGGCGTCGAGGCCGACGTTTCGGTGATCGTCGACGACATCCCGCAGGGCATGCAGGCCGGCGCCTTCAAGGACCTGGCCGACGTCGGCCGCATCGAGGTGCTGAAGGGCCCGCAGAGCACGCTGTTCGGCAAGAGCTCGATCGCCGGCGCGATCAACATCACCACCAAGCCGATCGGCGGCCCGATCAAGACCAACGTCACCACCTACGTCACCAACGACAACGAATGGCGCGCCGGCTTCAGCGTCGGCGGCGCCGTGTCGGACACGCTGCGCCTGCGCCTGGCCGCCAGCAAGACCAGCTACCAGGGCACGCTGAACGACCTGACCACCGGCGGCAAGCTGAATGGCAGCAAGGGCGACAACATCAGCGGCAAGCTGGAATGGCAACCGATGGACCAGCTGACCTTGACCCTGACGCCGCACTACAACCGCACCGAGAAGTTCTGCTGCTCGACCGCCTACAGCTATATGTCGCCGGGCGGCATCTACCGCAACGCGCCGCAACTGCCGGCCTCGCTGGTGCTGGCCGGCATCAACATCGGTCCGGGCAACCGCGACGTGCGCAACGACTACCCGACCGGCGGCAAGTTCCACGACGCCGGCACCGGCATCAAGCTGGACTGGGCCTTCGACGACAACAGCCCGCTGGCCGGCCACACGCTGAGCTCGATCTCGTCCTACAGCAAGTACCACATGGACGACTACCAGGACAACGACAACACCGACATCGACATCCTGCCCTTCCTGCTGCTGCCCAACGGCCAGCCGACCGGCATGCACGGCGGCCTGTACCAGTATGGCTTCTTCGACGTCGCCTCGACCACGCAGGAATTCCGCCTGACCTCGCCGGACAAGGGCGCGGTGCGCTACGTGGCCGGCCTGTGGTACGGCAAGAACGCGCTGACCCGCGAGCTGACCAAGGCGCCGCTGATCCAGGCCTACGGCACCGCCTACGGCGCCGACGCCTACAACACCAGCAAGGCCATCTACGGCCAGGGCTCGTGGGACTTCATCCCGAGCACCAGCCTGATCGTCGGCGCCCGCTACAACGACGAAGACACCGGCTACAACTTCCGCCGCTACACGGTGCCGCCGCAAGCGCACGCCACGACCGAGTTCTACACCAAGGACGACAACGACAAGAGCGTCACCGGCAAGCTGGGGCTGGAACACCGCGTCAACAAGGATACGATGGTGTACGGCATGGCCTCGACCGGCCACAAGGGCGTGGCCTACGACCTGACCTCGGGCTTCACCGCCGCCACCGCCAAGCTGCCGGCGGTCAAGCCGGAAACGGCGCGCAGCTACGAGATCGGCCTGAAGCAAAGCCTGCTGGACAACCGCGCGATGTTCAGCCTGGCGCTGTTCCGCACCAACTTCCGCAACTTCCAGCAATCGGCCAGCTTCTTTGACGCCGACGGCACCTACCGCACCGGCCTGAACAGCATCGGCGGCCTGCGCACCCAGGGCTTCGAGGCCGAGGGTAGCATCCGCGTCAGCCGCGAGTTGCAGCTGAACGGCAGCTTCGCCTACACCGAAGCCACCATCCAGTCGTTCGAAAACGGTCCGTGCTACAACGTGCTGAACGCCACCGGCACCGGCACCGTGCCGGGACCCGGCTGCGCCAACAGTCCGAAGTTCAACAACACCAACGTCCAGAACCTGGCCGGCAAGACGCTGCCGAACGCGCCCAAGGTCAAGGTCAACCTGGGCGGCCAGTACGACCTGATGCTGGCGTCGCAAAGCTTCAACGGCTTCATCGCCGGCTCGACGCGCTACCAGAGCCGCACGCAGTTCTCGCTGAGCCAGGACCCGATGACGATCCAGGGTTCGTACAGCATCAGCAACCTGAGCTTCGGGGTCAAGGACAAGCAGGACCGCTACAAGGTCACCTTCCTGGTCAACAACCTGTTCGACAAGCGCTACGCGTCCGGCCTGAACAACGGCTACGCCAACAGCAACTGGAGCAGCAAGGCGCCCAACACGCCGCTGGTGGTCAACACCACGGAATGGCTGCCGCCGCGCGACTTCCAGCGCTACTTCGGCGCCCGTCTGGACATGACCTTCTAAAACACTTCGGTGTCAGTGCCGACATTCGGACACGAACTCTGCTTTGCAGCGGCAGAGCCCGTGTCTGAATGTCGGCACTGACACCGGTTGAAAGAGCATCTCCCTCGCGACCGGACTGCGGCCGAACAGCCGCCATCGGTTTCTTTTCCCCCTGCCGTCGCCCCTATGCGCGGCCAGGGGGCTTTTTATTCCGGCTTCACCTGCAGGCGCTTGATGGCCCGGCTTTTGCCATAGGTGGCCGAAACCAGCAGCGCGCCGCCGCAGCGCACGCGGTAAAGGTAGGTGCGCTCTTCGCCGTCCACACTGCGCCGCAGCAGTTCCAGCGGCGTCGGCACGGGGCAGGCGCGCAGCAATGCGGCGCCCTCGGCCGCCGGCGCGATCGTCTGCTCGGCCGCCAGCCTGGCCACGGCGGCGGACACTTCCTGCGTCACTTCCGGTTCCACATCCTCGATCGGCTTGGGCGCTTGCGCCATGGCGCAGCCGGACGCCAGCGCGGCCAGCGTAAGCAGGGAAAACAGTCTGTGCATGGCGCGTTCCTGTAGCTTGTTTGGGTCCCATCTTAGCGCCGCGCGCGCACGGCCGCCATGTCTCATTTTTAACAGAATCCTGAAAAATGTCTAAAAACGCATGATTTCACACTTGGCAAAAAGGCGTGGATATACTCGTTGAGCACCAGTCGCCAAACCTTTTTTTAGGAGTTCCTGCAGCATGCGCCCATACGCCCGCCCACTACTTGCTTCCCTGATCATCCTGGCTTACGCGGGCACCGCGCACGCCGACAGCTATGCCGTCGACAACCTGACGGTGTTCTCCGGCGCCTCCGCCAAATCGGCCGACGATGTGCTGCGCCAGACCGCAGCCCACTTCGGCCTGCCCGCCTCGCTGAACAACCTGAAGCTGGTGAAAGTGCAGGAATCGCTGACCGGCAAACACTATCACTACCAGCAAATGCTGCGCGGACTGCCGGTCGACCGCGCCGAGATCATCGTTTCCATCGGCAAGAACGGCCAACTGCAAAAAATCTACAACGAAACCCGCTACATCTCCGACAAGGTCGACGCCAACGCCGTCAACCAGCTGTACAACCAGTCCCAGATCAGCGAAGACCAGGCGCTGGACCAGGCCTGGAGCAATATGAAGGTGCAGCACGCGCTGGTGGACGCCCCGTCCACCGAACTGGTGTGGATGCCGACCAAGGACGGCGTGCAACTGGCGCGCAAAGTGCGCATCGAAGCGCAGATGCCGACCGGCGGCTTCGTCCAATACCTGAACGCGCATGACGGCGCCGTCATCGATTCCTACACCACCTCGCTGCCGCGCAAGGGCGAGCGCTCGCTGGCCGCGCGCGCCAAGACGACCGGCGCCGTGCTGGACCGCCAGGCCGCCACCAACGCGATGCGCTCCAGCCAGTCGCAGCGCACGGCGCTGGCCGTGCAAGCCGCGGCCGCGGCGTCCGGCATCAACGGTTCCGGCTACGCCTTCGATCCCGATCCGCGCACGGCGCTGAATACCGATGCGCTGACCGACACCTCGCCCGCCAGCGCCTTCGACGCCGCCTACTCGACCAAGACCCTGCGCGACCTGACGGTGACCGCCGGCGTGTACAAGCTGAGCGGCCCGTTCGTCAACATCAAGAACATCGAGGCGCCGGCCACCGCGCCCAGCACCACCACCAACGGCGTATGGACGGCCAAGCGCGGCAGCAACGCCTTCGACGACACCAACGTCTACTTCCACCTGGACCAGAGCCAGCGCTATATCCAGTCGCTCGGCTTCACCGGCACCAAGTCCATCATCAACCGTCCGCTGGACGTCGACACCGACGGCGTCAACGGCGACGACAACTCGCACTACAGCAGCGGCAGCAGCGACTACCTGGCCTTCGGCCACGGCTGCGTCAACGACAGCGAGGACGCGGACGTGATCCTGCACGAATACGGCCACGGCATCCAGGCCAACATCAATTCCGGCTGGAGCGGCGGCGACACCGGCGCCATGGGCGAAGGCTTCGGCGACTACTGGGCCGCCTCGTACTCCTACAGCACGCCGAACGGCAAGATCTACCACCCCGAGTGGGCCTTCAGCTGGGACGGCCACGGCGCCTGCTGGGACGGCCGCCTGCTGAACCGCACCACCGCCAAGTACAACGCCAGCAAGACCTACGCCGCGCACCAGTCGGTGACCGAGGGCGGCGTGACCTTCCAGTCGGACGAGCTGTGGTCGGCGCCGCTGTATGAATCGATGAAGGCGCTGATCGCCGCCGGCAAGCCGCGCGCCAACATCGACCAGATCATCCTCGAGGCGCACTTCGGTCTGGGCAGCAACATCAAGATGCCGGCCATGGCCACCGCCATCGTCAACGCGGCCAAGACGCTGTTCCCGGCGGACCTGAGCTACGCCAACACCTTCCAGGCCAAGTTCGAGGCGCAAAACATCCTGTCGTCGGTGGTGAGCGGCCCCACCATCGCCGAGGTGGAGAGCAACAACACCACCGCCACCGCGCAAGCCGTGGCCACCGCCGGCACCACGGTCAACGGCACGTTCAGCGCCTCGTCGGACGTGGATTACTACAAGATCACGTTGCCGGCCGGCAAAACCCTGACCGCGACGCTGGCCCCGAACGCCAGCTCGGACTACGACCTGGAGTTGTACAACAGCGCCGGCACCAAGGTGGCGTCCAGTGCCAAGGGCACGGGACAGACCGACAGCGTCACCTACGGCACGGCCGGCACCCTGTACGCCAAGGTGATCTATTACAGCGGCGGCACCGGCGCCACCAACGGCAAGTACACGCTGCTAGCCAACTGGTAATCGCCAGGCCGGACATCGACATTGTCCCTTTCAACGCCCCTACGGGGGCGTTTTTTTATGGCGCCGGCGCCCGCGCCGTCCGCTACTTTGCGCTGCAATGCACAAATCCGCGTTACGCTTGAGTCAGATTCAGAAAACAGCGGGCCGAACATGGTAAGCTTCGACCCCGGCTGTCCCCGCATCTTGTCTTTCCCACAAACTTCCACGCGTAAATACTTAATTCATGGATATTGTTCTCGCTCTCAAAGCCGTCGTCATGGGTCTGGTCGAAGGTTTCACGGAATTCCTGCCGATTTCCTCGACCGGCCACCTGATCCTGGCGGAGCACCTGCTGGGTTTCCACGGCATGGAAGAGAAAATGAAAGTGTTCGAGATCGTCATCCAGGCCGGCGCCATGCTGGCCGTGGTCTGGGAATACCGCGCGCGCATCGCCGCCGTGTTGAGCGGCCTGTTCAGCGACAAGCGGCAGCAGCGCTTCGCGCTCAATGTGCTGATCGCCTTCCTGCCGGCCGCGATCCTGGGCGTGCTGTTCGCCAAGTCGATCACGGCCTTGCTGTTCGCGCCGGTGCCGGTGGCGCTGGCCTTCATCGTCGGCGGCTTCGTCATCCTGTGGGTGGAAAAGCGCGAAAAGGACAATCCGACCATGGCCCGCATCACCTCGGTGGACGACATCAAGCCGGCCGACGCGCTGAAGATCGGCTTCGCCCAGGCCTTCGCGCTGATCCCGGGCACCAGCCGCTCCGGCGCCACCATCATGGGCAGCATGATCTTCGGCTTCTCGCGCCAGGTCGCCACCGAGTTTTCATTCTTCCTGGCGATCCCGACGCTGTTGGGCGCCACCATCTATTCGCTGTACAAGCACCGTGCGCTGCTGTCGGCCTCCGACCTGCCGCTGTTCTCGGTCGGCACCGTGGCCGCCTTCATCTCGGCCTTCCTGTGCGTGCGCTGGCTGCTGCGTTATATCAGCTCCCACACCTTCACCGTGTTTGCGTGGTACCGTATCGCTTTCGGCCTGCTGGTGCTGATTACGGCCTATTTCGGCGTGATCGTCTGGGCCGACTAAAAACCTTTGTTGTAGAAGTAGAAAAATGAGTCATCAGGAAAATAACGAACGCGCCCTCCATCTGCTGCAAACCGTGTTCGGCTACCCGGTCTTCCGCGGCCAGCAGGCGGAGATCGTCGGCCATGTGAGCGGCGGCGGCGATGCGCTGGTCCTGATGCCCACCGGCGGCGGCAAGTCGCTGTGCTATCAAATCCCGGCGCTGGTGCGCGACGGCGTCGGCGTGGTCGTCTCGCCGCTGATCGCGCTGATGCAGGACCAGGTCGACGCGCTGGCCGAGGTCGGCGTGCGCGCGGCGTTCCTGAATTCCACCCAGACCTACGAAGAAGCCAACCGCATCGAGCGCCTGGTGCGCACCGGCGAGATCGACCTGGTCTACGTGGCGCCCGAGCGCCTGATGACGGAACGCTGCCTGAACCTGTTCCAGGCCTCGAAGATCGCGCTGTTCGCCATCGACGAGGCGCACTGCGTCTCGCAATGGGGCCACGACTTCCGGCCGGAATACATCAAGCTGTCGGTGCTGCACGAGCAGTTCCCGAACGTGCCGCGCATCGCGCTGACGGCGACCGCCGATCCGCAGACGCGCGCCGAGATCGTGCACCGCCTGAAGCTGGAGGACGCGGCGCAGTTCGTGTCCTCGTTCGACCGTCCGAACATCCGCTACCAGATCGTCGAAAAGGCCAACGGCCGCAAGCAGCTGCTGGACTTCATCACCACCGAGCATGGCGGCGACTGCGGCATCGTCTACTGCCTGTCGCGCAAGAAGGTCGAGGAGACCGCCGAGTTCCTGAACGAGAACGGCGTGCGCGCCATGGCCTACCACGCCGGCATGGAGCACGCCAAGCGCGCCGCCAACCAGGCCAGGTTCCTGCGCGAAGAAAACATCGTCATGTGCGCCACCATCGCGTTCGGCATGGGCATCGACAAGCCGAACGTGCGCTTCGTCTGCCACCTGGATCTGCCGAAAAGCATCGAAGGCTACTACCAGGAGACCGGACGCGCGGGCCGCGACGGCGATCCGTCCAGCGCCTGGATGGCCTACGGCCTGCAGGACGTGGTGCTCCAGCGCCGCATGATCGACGAATCGGAAGCCGACGAAACCTTCAAGCGCGTGCTGGGCAACAAGCTCGATGCGATGCTGGGCCTGTGCGAGACGCTGAGCTGCCGGCGCGTGCGCCTGCTCGATTACTTCGGCGAGGCCTCCGGCCCGTGCGGCAACTGCGATACCTGTTTGATTCCGCCGATCTCCTTCGACGGCACGGTGCCGGTGCAGAAGCTGCTGTCGGCGGTGTACCGGGTCGACCAGCGCTTCGCGGCCGGCCACGTGATCGAGGTGCTGCGCGGCGTCGAGACGGACCGCATCAAGACCTGGCATCACGATTCGCTGTCGGTGTTCGGCATCGGCGCCGACCGCAGCGAGCAGGAATGGCGCGCGATCCTGCGCCAGGTGATCGCGCTCGGCCTGGTGACGGTCGACCATGAACAATACAGCTCGCTGAAGCTGACCGACGCCGCGCGCCCGGTGTTAAAAGGCGGGCAGAAGGTGCAGCTGCGCCAGTACCAGAAACCGGTCAAGCAGAAGGCGCCGAGCAAGGCATCGAAAGGCTACGTCGAGAGCGACCTGTCGCCGCGCGAGCAGGCCATCTTCGACAAGCTGCGCTGGTGGCGCGTGGAGACGGCGCGCGCGCACGATGTCGCGGCCTACATCATCTTCAACGACGCCACGCTGCGCGAGATCGCCAAGGCGCGTCCGACCACGCTGTCCGACCTGCGCGGCATCTCCGGCGTCGGCGAGAAGAAGCTGGCGTCCTATGGCGACGAGATCGTCGCCATGATCAGCGAGATGGATTAAGCCGTGGGTCCGGCCGCCGTCTTCAACCGTTCGCTTGCGCAGTTGCGCGGCATGCTGGAGAAAATCGGGGCCGGCGGCCCGGCGGCGCTCACCGCGCGGCTGCACCAGGACATGTTGCCGTTCGCGTCGCAGGTGCGCGCCACCGCCAACTTCGCGCTGCGCGGCTGCTGCCCGCTGGCCGGCCTGCCGCCCACCAGCTTCGAGCGCGAGGAAATTTCCTACGCCGCGCTGGCGGCGCAGATCGATGACACGATGCGCTACATCGCCGCGATCCCGCCGTCACGGTTCGACGGTGATGCCAGCCGCATCTGCCGCGACCGCGCCGGCTTCGCCGACATCGCGCTGCCGGCCGATGAATACCTGAACCTCTACATCCTGCCCAACTTCTACTTCCACTTCAGCATGGCCTACGCCATCGCCCGCAGCCATGGCGCGGAGATCGGCAAGCAGGACTTCGACGGCTACCACCTGTACGCGCCCGGCTTCTCGTTCGAGAAAAACTAAGCGGCGACGATGCTGCGGTAGCGGCTCGGCGGCGCGCCGACGCTGTCGCGGAAGCGGTGGCTGAAGTGACTCAGGTCCGCGTAGCCGCAGGCGTCGGCGATCTGCTGCAAGGGCTGGCCGGTGGTCTTCAACAGCAGGCGCGCGTGCTCGACGCGGCGCGCCGCGATCCACGCCGATGGCGGCATGCCGAA
This sequence comes from Duganella sp. CT11-25, assembly GCF_047302815.1. Classification (NCBI taxonomy): domain Bacteria; kingdom Pseudomonadati; phylum Pseudomonadota; class Betaproteobacteria; order Burkholderiales; family Oxalobacteraceae; genus Duganella; species Duganella sp. CT11-25. Next base: position 5,067,279 of record NZ_JBKBFD010000001.1, on the reverse strand, counting down.
CGATATCCTGAACATCCGCGCCAGGTGGTACTCCGACATATTGGCCAGCTGCGCCAGCATGCCCAGCGAGATATTCTGCGCCAGGTTCGCTTCGATATAGTCCGCCAGCCGGCGCCGCACGGCCGGCGCCAGGCCGCCGCGCACGCGCGGCTGGTGCTGCGGCATCGATTGCGCATGCAGCAGGTGGCTCAGCGTTTCGTGCGTGATCTCGTTGGCGCGCAGGAGTGAATCCGGATCGTTCCAGGGCATCGCCGCCAGCGACGCGCACAGATGCCCGATGCGCTCATGTTCGAAATACGTGCGGTCGGCCAGCGTCAGCTCGCGCGGTTCGCGGTCCAGCTCCACCACCGCGCGCCGCGTGAAGTGCTCCGGCAGGAAGTAGATGTGCATGAAGTGCATCCGGCCGCGCACCGTCCAGCTGGACTCGTGCCAGTCCGGCAGCGTGCATAGCCGCTTCGGGGCGCCGTACAAACCGGGCAGCTCGCTGCGCTCGGTACGGTAGCCGCCGTCCATGTAGTAGGACAGCGTATGGTGGCCTGGCCGGTCGTAGCTGGTCTCGGCGATCGGCGTATCGCGGCGCCAGATGGCCACCGCCAATTCATCCCCCAGCCAGGCGAAGCGCTCCAGTTCCGCATCGGTTTCCGACATCGTCTTGAACACGGAATGCGACAGCGTGCCTTCCGGCGCATACGACGGGTAGATGGGGGCGGCGGTGGAGGGACGGGCTGGCATGATGGATAAAGTCTAGCACGGAGCCCCCTTGGCGCGCTGGCGGCGGCCGCAAATGCGCAATTTCAGACAAGCGCCGCAGGCCCGCGCCCGGCATGCTGGCGGCATGAACCTATTCCTCTACCTCCTGACGGTCCTGATCTGGGGCACCACCTGGATCGCCATCACCTTCCAGCTCGGCTCCGTACCGGCGCCGGTGTCCATCGCCTACCGCTTCTGGCTGGCCGCCGCCGTGCTGATGGGATTCCTGCTCATCACCCGCAAGCCGTGGTGGCCGCCGCGCCAGGCGTGGCCCTATCTGTTCGCGCAGGGGATCGCGCTGTTCTGCCTGAACTTCCTGTGCTTCTACTACGCCAGCCAGTGGGTCACCAGCGGACTGGAAGCGGTGGTGTTCTCCACCGCCCCGCTGTGGAACGCCATCAACGGCCGCATCTTCCTCGGCCGCCCGATCCGCCGCCAGGTGATGATGGGCGCCCTGCTCGGCCTGGCCGGCATCGTGATGCTGTTCGCGCCGCAGATGGCGGGCCACTGGAACGACAGCAAGGTGCTGATGGGCCTTGCGCTCACATTGGGCGGCACGCTGTGCTTCTCCTGCGGGAACCTGCTCTCCAGCCGCATGCAGACGCTGGGCCTGACGCCGTGGCTGACCAACACCTGGGCCATGCTGATCGGCTCGACCACGCTGGGCGTCGCCGCCCTGGCGCTGGGCATGCCGTTCGCGCTCGATCCGTCGCCGCGCTACCTCGGCGCCCTGCTCTACCTGGCGATCCCCGGCTCGGTGATCGGCTTCACCGCCTATTTGCTGCTGGTCGGCCGCATAGGACCGGACCGCGCGGCCTATTCCACGGTATTATTCCCCATCGTGGCATTGACCATTTCGACCATCTACGAAGGCTACCATTGGACGCCGCTGGCATTGGGCGGACTGGCGCTGGTCCTGGCGGGGAACCTGCTGGCATTCCTGCAGCCGGCTCCGCGCGCCAAGCCGTTGGGAGCGACATAGACACAATAAACGAGGGGAACGCATGAGCGGCAAGGCCTGCATCGCAGCACTGACCATGACACTGGCGGCATCGGCCCACGGCGCACCGGCGCCGGCCGATACCATCTACCGCAACGGCTATGTCTACACGGTCGATGCCAAGGATAGCGTGCGGCAGGCGCTGGCCGTGCGCAAGGGCCGCATCGTCTACGTCGGCGACAACGCCGGCGTGGCGGCGCTGGCGGGCAAGGCCTCCAAGGTGATCGACCTGCAGGGCCGCATGCTGATGCCGGGACTGATCGACGGCCATATGCACCCGCAGTCCGGCGGCAGCCGCCTGCTAAACTGCAGCCTGGATTACCAGAACCTCACCGTGCCGCAATTCCAGTCGCGCATCCAGGCTTGCATCGACAAGGATAAAAAGTCCGGCGCCGACCGCTGGCTGGTGGTCGTCAACTGGTTCCAGCAAGGCATGCTGCCGGACGGAGTGGAAACCACCGCCGCCACGCTCGATGCGCTGAAGACAGACCGCCCCATCATCGTGCGCTCCTCCTTCGGCCACTCCGCGCTGCTGAACACCAAGGGCATCCAGACGGCCGGGATCGCGCGCGACACGCCCGACCCGGCCGGCGGCAAGATCACCCGCGACGCCAAGGGCAACGCCACCGGCCTGCTGGAAGACGCCGCGCAGGACCTGGCCATGAACCTGCTGCCGCCGCTGACGGTGGCCGAAAACCTGGCCGCATCCAAGGCCGCGCTGGCGGCGATGCGCAAGCAGGGCATCACCAGCTTCCTCGACGCCTACACCGACCCTGAAACCATGACCGCCTTCGCCGACCTGTACAAGCAGGGCAAGCTGACTGCGCGCGCGCACTTCGCGGTGCTGATCGACCTGGACAAAGGCGCCACGCCGAAAAGCGCCGTCGCCGAGCTGCTGAAACAGCAGAAGCAGTTCGACCAGGGACCGACCAAGGTCGCGCCATCGATGCAGGTGCGCCATGCCAAGCTGTTCATGGACGGCGTGATCTCCGCCCCGGCCTTCACCGGCACCATGCTGGAGCCCTACCTGGTCAACAAAGGCACGGCTGAAAAGCCCGACTGGAAGCCCGGCGACAGCACCGGCCCGGCCAGCTACTTCTCGCAGGATGCCCTGAAAACCACGCTGGCCGAACTGGCCAAGGCCCGCATCGATCCGCACATCCACGTCGACGGCGACCGCGCCGTGCGCGAAACGCTGGACGCCATCGAGCAGCTGCGCGCCACGCCGGCCGGCAAGGCCGTGCGGCCGGCGCTGGCGCACGATGAAATCGTCGATCCGGCCGACTATCCGCGTTTCGCCAGGCTGGACGTGACGCCGGTGCTGTCCTTCCAGTGGGGGAAACCGGCGCCCGATACGGTCGGCGCGCTGAAGGACTACATGGGCCCCGCGCGCTATGCCCTCGTCGAGCCGCACGTGCAGCTGCTGGACGCCGGCGCGCGCATCGCCTACGGCAGCGATTGGCCGGTCGATCCGCTCGACGAATGGTTCGCGCTCAAGGTCGGCGTCACCCGCACCGCCGCGCCGGACGCCGGCAAGGAATACGCCGGCAGGCTGGGAACGCAGCCCGGCATGCCGCGCGCCGCCGCGCTGCGCGCCATCACGCTGAACGCGGCCTACACGCTGCGCCAGGAAACGCTGACCGGATCGCTGGAAGTGGGCAAGCTGGCCGACATGATCGTCCTGGACCGGAACTTCTTCACCATCCCGGCCGAGGACATCGCCAACATCAAGGTGCTGCAAACCGTCGTGGGCGGCAAAATTGTGTATCAGGCCGAGGGCATGCGTTAAGATGACGGCCTTTATAAGAACACGCGCACCATGCAAATCATCCTCACCCTGCTGATCATCGCCGTCACCGGACTGGTGGTGTACGCGATCATCAAGACCAATCCGGCCAAGCCGATGCAGCTGCCGGCGCGCTCCGCCACGCCGTACGAGCCCAAGCTGCCGCAAGGCGCGGCGGCGCGGCACCTGTCCGACGGCGGCCGCTTCCTGGTCGAAGTGGTCAACGAATCGCGCTACCAGGGCACGCTGAAGGAACTGGCCGGCGCGCACGGCGATAAAGCCGCAGCCGCGCCCTACCTGGCCACGCTGATGCTGGACGATCTGAATCCTTACGAAGGCGCCGCCGTCGCCGTTTTCCTCGATGGCCGCATGGCCGGCTACCTGTCACAGAAAGCCTCGGTCAAGTTCCGCGAGAACCTGAAGCGCGACGAGATCGACGGCCTGCTCACCACCTGCGACGCGCAAGTGCGCGGCGGCGGCCTGTGGGAAGGCAAGCGCCTGGCTTACATCGTCGCGTTGGACATGGAGACGCTGGAAAAATGAAAACGTTGCTGCTGCTGGTCAGTTTCGCAACCGGCGCAGCAAGCGCCGCGGAACCGCTGGTGCTGCACTATATCCAAAGCCCGCCGCTGCACTACGCCGACTCGCGCGGCGTGCTGACCGGCCTTGCCGCCAAGCCGGCGATCGCCGCGCTGACCGCCGCCGGCATCCGCTACGAGGTCCGCCAAACCTTGGCCAAGAACCAGATGGCGCTGCTGAAGGCGAACGAACAACCGGCCTGCATGCTGAGCTGGCTGCAAACGCCGGAGCGCGAGCGCATCGGAAAATTCACCGAAGTGATTTATGAGGACAAGCGCCCGTTCGCGCTGACATGGGCCGGCAATCCGGCCATGCACAACGAGGAAGACCTGAAGGATACGCTGACCGACCAGCGCCTGCGCGTCATGGTGCGCAAAGGCGTCTCCTACGGTACGCAGATCGACCGCGCGCTGATCCGCTACAAGACCCAGGCCATCAGCACCACGGCCAGCGCTGTGCAGCTGCTGGAGATGCTGCGCCAGCGCCGCATCGACTACTTCTTCATCAGCGAGGAGGAGGCCGAGGAAGCGATCAAGGCATCCGGCACGCCCGCAGGCAGCTACCAGCGCATCTACTTCTCGGACCTGTACAAAGGCTACGAACGTCGCCTGTGGTGCAGCAAGGCGGTGCCCGACGATGTGTTCAAGCGCCTGAACGCCGCCATCGCCAGGCTGCCCAAGTAGTTATTTCTTGTTGAAGACCAGATCCCACACGCCGTGGCCCAGCTTCAGGCCGCGGTTTTCAAACTTGGTCAACGGACGATACGCCGGCTGCGGCGCGTAGCCGTCGGCCGTGTTCCGCAAGCCCTCTTCCGCGCCCAGCACTTCCAGCATCTGCACCGCGTAGTCTTCCCAGTCGGTGGCGCAATGCAGGTAGCCGCCCACGGCCAGCTTCCGCACCAGCAGCTTGACGAACGGCGCCTGGATCAGGCGGCGCTTGTTGTGGCGCGCCTTGTGCCAAGGGTCCGGGAAATAGATATGCACGCCGTGCAGCGAGCCGTCCGGGATCATCTGGTTCAGCACTTCCACCGCGTCGTGCTGGATCGCCTTCAGGTTGGTCAAACCCTGCTCTTCGATCAGCTTGAGCAGGCTGCCCACGCCGGGCGTGTGCACTTCCACGCCGATGAAGTCCTTCTCCGGCATCACGCCGGCGATGTGGGCCGTGGTGCCGCCCATGCCGAAGCCGATTTCCAGCACCACCGGCGCCTTGCGGCCGAACACCTGTTCATAGTCGAGCGGCGCCTTGGCGTATTCGATCATGAACTTCGGGCTCAGCTCTTCCAGCGCGCGCGCCTGTGCAGTCGACAGGCGGCCGGCGCGGGTGACGAAGCTGCGGATGCGGTGTTCGGTCGGGTCATACAGCATAGGCCGCGCCGGGCCGTCTTTAGGGGTATCGGAAGACATGGGAGGAAGATAGTCGGTAAAAAACAATGAGGCAGCATTATATCAGTGTCCAAACCCGCAAAAACCCTCACCTCCGCAAATCGATTGACACTCAGATTGACTTGAGGTCTAATCGTCACATGAGGCGTGAAATCGTTTTCAAACGTCAAAATGTCCTCTCCCGCACCCGTTAAACCTATAAAAACGATACACATGACCGATTTCACGCAATTTCCGCCCTCGTTTACCTGGGGCGTCGCCACCAGCGCCTTCCAGATTGAAGGCGGCGCCACCGCCGACGGCAAAGGCCCGTCGATCTGGGACACCTTCAGCCACACTCCGGGCAAAGTCATCGACGGCAGCAACGGCGACGTCGCCTGCGACCACTACAACCGCTATCCCGAAGACGTGGCCATTATGTCCGGCCTGGGCGTGGACGCCTACCGCTTCTCGATGGCCTGGGCGCGCGTGCAGCCGCAAGGCAAAGGCGCCTGGAACGAAGCCGGCTTCGCCTTCTACGACCGCCTGCTGACCGAACTGGAAAGCAAGAACATCGACGCCCACGTCACCCTTTACCACTGGGACCTGCCGCAAGGCCTGCAGGACGACGGCGGCTGGTTGAACCGCGAGACCGCCTACCACTTCGCCGAATACGCGGCCGAAGTGGCGCGCCGCTTCGGCAATCGCCTGAAAACGATTGCAACGCACAACGAGCCGTGGTGCACGGCCAACCTCGGCTACGGCAACGCGCAGTTCGCGCCCGGCGTGGCGGACCTGAAGCAATCGGTCCAGGTCTCGCACCACCTGGTGCTGTCGCACGGCCTGGCGATGAGCGCCATGCGCAAGGTCGGCAGCTCGGCCCAGCTGGGCATCGTGCTGAACCAGTGGACCGCCGATCCGGCCACCGACAGCGCGGCCGATATCGCCGCCGCCGAATTCGAATATTCGCGCTCGGTCGAATGGTTCATGGATCCCATCTTCAAAGGCACGTACCCGGAACTGGCACTCAAGGTCCACGGCGACAACGCGCCGGTGGTGCAGGACGGCGACCTGGCCATCGCACACCAGAAGATCGATTTCCTGGGCGTGAACTACTACTTCCGCGCGTTCTGCAGCACCGAGACGCCGCCGCGCCAGCCGGAATGCAAACTGGGCAAGACCGACATGGGTTGGGAGATCTTCCCGGACGGCCTGACCGAACTGCTGCTGAAACTGAACGCGGCATACGAGCTGCCGCCGATCTACATCACCGAAAACGGCATGGCCAATCCGGACACCATCGTCAACGGCGAGATCCCGGACGAAGCGCGCATCGACTTCGTGCTGCGCCACCTGAAGGCGCTGAACGACGCCCGCCTGCAAGGCGTGGACATCCAGGGCTACTTCCTCTGGAGCCTGCTGGACAACTTCGAATGGAACTCGGGCTACGCCAAGCGCTTCGGCATCGTCCACGTCGACTATGAGACGCAGAAGCGCACCTTGAAGCACAGCGCCCTGTGGTACAAGGACTACCTGGTCCAACAGCGTCCGCAGCGCACCGCGCACGCCGCCTGAGCAGCGCAACCGTAGTATGCCGCCGGCCCCGTGCCGGCGGTTCCCGTTTCAATATTGGCCGCAGAGCCAAGTGCTACACTCCACAGAGAATAACGAGGACGACATCATGACAACCGCACCATCCGCCGTGCCGCAAGAGCAGCAGGCCGCTTCAGCATCTTCCACCGTAGCGCCGGGCGAGCAGCAGTCGCTGTTCCGCGCCATGTTCGCGCGCGGCACACCGATGCTGTGGGTCCCGAGCGGCTACTTCTCGATGGCGCTGACCTACATGATGCTGACCAGCGTCACCTCCATCATGTTCAAGAACCTCGGCATGGACAACGGCCAGGCGGCACAATACGCCAGCTACCTGATCCTGGCGTACACCATCAAGCCGCTGTTCGCGCCGTTCGTGGAAATGTACCGCACCAAGAAGTTCTTCGTGCTATGCGCGCAGCTGATCGTCGGCACCGGCTTCGCCGGCGTCGCGCTGGCGATGTCGCTGCCGGACTACATGGTCATCATGGTGTTCCTGTTCGGGATACTGTCGCTGGTCGGCGCCACGCAGGACATCGCCTCGGACGGCGTGTACGTCACCTCGCTGGACTCGAAGACGCAATCGCTGTTCTGCGGCATCCAGAGTTTGAGCTGGAACGTCGGCCCCATCGTCGCCTCGGGCGGCATGGTGTACCTGAGCGGCTGGCTGCACACGCACTACTTCCATCACCAGGCCGGCGTGTTCGGTCCGGAGTGGATCGACTCGTGGCGCATCATCTTCTTCATCGTCGCCGCCATCACCATCGTCACCGCGCTGTGGCACATGCGCGTCATGCCGGACGGCGCCAAGGCGGAAAACGCGCCGACCTCGGTGGGCGAAGCGGCCTTCATCCTCAAGGACTCCTTCGTCACCTTCTTCCAGAAGCGCGACGTGTGGCTGATGGTGGCGTTCGCGTTCGTGTTCCGCCTCAGTATCGGCCTGCTGGAAAAGATCGGCCCCTTCTTCATGGTCGATCCGGTGGCGCAGGGCGGGCTGGGACTGTCGAACGAGATGCTGGGCCTGATCTACGGCACCTACGGCCTGATCGCGGTGCTGCTTGGATCGCTGCTGGGCGGGATCTTCGTCGCCCGCCGCGGGTTGCCGGCGACCCTGTTCATCCTGTGCTGCGCGGTCAACATCCCCAACGTCACCTTCCTGCTGATGAGCATTTACCAGCCAAGCAATTTGCTCATCATCAGCGCCGGCGTCGCGGTGGAAAAATTCTTCTTCGGCTTCGGCTCGGTCGGCTTCATGATCTACCTGATGCAGCAACTGGCGCCGGGCAAATACACCACCACGCACTACGCCTTCGGCACGGGCCTGATGGGCCTGTGCATGATGGTCACCGGCGTCGTCAGCGGCCACCTGCAGCAATCGCTGGGCTACGTACACTACTTCTGGCTGGTGATGGCCGCCACGATTCCATCCTTCCTGGTCACCTGGTTCGCCCCGTTCCACAACAAAGACTAACTTCGGTGTCAGTGCCGACATTCGGACACGAACTCTGCCTTAGTACGCTAGAGCCCGTGTCCGAATGTCGGCACTGACACCAGGAAGTTGATGGTGGCGTCGACCGTGGGTTGTAGCCAGGGATCGAATAGCCAGAACGAGTGCGGCGTGTCGGGCAGGATCAGCTTGCGGCTGGCCACACCCGCCTGCGCCATGCGAGCCATCATCTCTTCGCGGCCGGCGGAGAAGCGCGGTTGGGCGCTGCCGATGAAGAGTATCGGTGGCATGCCAGGCTTGACGTACTGGATCGGCGAGGCTTCGCGCCATAACGCTGTCTTTTCCCCATAGCGGCCGCCGAACCAGGCACCGGCCGACGATGGGTTTTTCTTCGCATCGTCTTCATACTTGAGCGCCAGCTCCGTCGTGAAATCCGACAGGCCGTCGATGTTGATCACGGCCTGCACGGCGCTGCTCCCCTGCCCCGTCACCGCCGCCAGGCTGGCAATCTGCCCGCCTGCCGAGCCGCCCGCCAAGGCTATGCGCTGAGGATCGATGCCGTACCGTTCCGCATTCTCGCGCACCCAGCGCACCGCCGCCTGCACGTCCTCGATCGCTGCGGGATACCGCGCTTCACCGGACAAACGATAGCTGACCGTGACCGCCGCATAGCCGCGCTGCGCCAGCCGCACCGCCATCGGCGCGAACTCGGATCTGAAGCCCGAGCGCCAGCCGCCGCCATGCACCAGCACCACCACCGGCAAGCGCCGCCCCGCCGGCAGATACATATCCAGCTTCAGGCAACGCGCCCCGTATTGAACGTAGGTCTGGTCGGCGACCTTGCGCACGCCGTCGGGCAGCGCCGCGCCGGCGATCCGGATGAATGGATAGTCCTTCACCAGCTTGTCGTAGGTATGCTGCGCGTCATAGGTGTTGGCAGGATCGGGCGGCGGCTCGACACATGGCGCGGCGGACGCCACGCCGTGCAAAACCAGCAGCGCGGCGGCGAGCAGGATACGGGAAACCATTAAAACCTCGGCAGGAAAACACACGCCCGAGTATCGCATAAAAAAAACCCCTCGGCCGGTAAAGGCACGAGGGGTTGGAAGACCACAGACAACACTGGAACTACATGAAAAACTCTTTGCTTAGAACGACTTGCCGACGTTGATGCCGAAGGTGCGCGGCGGCAGGTACTGCGCTTGCCACGGGCCGTTGGCGTTCATCGCGCTGGTCTTGATCTTCGCATCTTCCGCATTGCGGACGAAGGCGTCGAAGTACCACTTCGAGTTGGCGTCGAAACGCAGACCCAGGTCGGTACGGGTGTACGCCTTCTGACGATCCGGCTCACCCAGGTTGAACACGCTCAGCCAGCTGGCGGTTTCGTAGTGGGCGCTGATGCGAGGAATCAGCGTGCCGCTGTCCAGCGCGAAGCTGTGCTGGTACATCAGCTGTGCGCTGAATTTCGGCGAGTGCGGCATGTCGTTGCCCGTCACGTCCAGGCAAGGGTTGGTGATGCCAGGCGCCGTGCAGGCAGGCAGCACGTAGTCGTTACTGCCGCCGATCAGCTTCTTCAGCGTGGCGTTGGTGTAGGCGGCGGTGAACTGCACGCGGTCTTCGCGGGTGATCTTGGCGGCGATCTCGGTTTCCAGACCCCATACCTTGGCGCCTTCGGCGTTGCTGGTGGCGAGGCCACGGTTGCCGTCGGCGAAGGTTACCGGCGCGCTGAACTGGAAGCCCTTGAACTTCTCGTAGTACGCCGAGTTGTTCACCCGCAGCGAACCGCCCAGGAAGGTGCTCTTGGAGCCGATTTCAAAGTTGGTCAACGTCTCGGAACCATATGGCACGCCGCCATCCTGCAGGCCGCCCGATTTGTAGCCGGTCGAAACGCTGCCGAACACCATGTTGTTCTTGTCGATTTCATAGCTCAGGCGAACCAGGCCGGTCAGCTTGTGATCCTTGAATTCGCCATCGTTGCGCTGGTAGGTCGTGAAGCCGGACGCCGGCGACAGCGGGTTCATCGAAGGATTCACCGGAACTTGCGGCGCATTCGCATCGGTGAAGCTGTTGTTGGTGCCGCCCTCATTGGTGCGCTTGTCCGAGGTGTAGCGCGCGCCGACGGTCAGGTGCAGCGCATCGCTCGCATTCCAGGTGGTCTGGCCGAACACCGCTTTCGAATCCACGGTTTCCTTAGGCTGGATGAAGGAACCCTGCCAGCTCACGGTGCCCTGCTCGGTGCCGTTCATGATCGGAATGTCGAAACGGATGCCGTTGTCTTCGTTCGCGTAGTACAGGCCGAGCAACCAGTCGACGTCGCGCTTGCCGGTCGATTGGATTTCCAGCTCGTGGCTGTAGTTCTTGTACTTGGACCAGACTGTGTTATTCGCCTGGAAGCCGCCGGTGCCGGTGACGTTGCTGCTGGTGGTGAAGCTGGTGGCCGGGTTGGCGCCGCCGTCCTGGTCGAAGGTCGACGAGCCGTTGAAGCGGGAGTAGCCGGCGATGTAGGCCAGCGCCACATCGTTGTTGATCTGGTAGTCCACGCGGCTGCGCACCGAGTTCGAATCGCGGTTGACGTTCGGTGCGGTGTCGATCAGCGCCGACCAGAATTCCTGGCCCGGGCGCTGCTGCTGCAACAGGTTCATGCTCGGCGTGCCACGGTCCATGTAGTGCTCGTACGCGAGGTTCCACTTCAGGCCCGGCGTGACGTTCCACAGGAAGCTCAGGCGCGCCGCGCTCTGGTCCTGCGCGCTGTACTTCTGGCCGTTGCGCACGTACAGGTTAGGGTTCAGTGCCTGGAAGCCGATCGGGTTGCCCGGATGCGCGGCGTTCCATGCGGCGATGACCGGATCGGCCGCCGCATGCTGCTGCGCCAGCGTCGGCGTCGGCGCCGACTGATAGTCGACATAGCCGTCATGCTGCTCGTGCACCACCGCCACGCGCAGCGCCATCGTGTCGCTGACCGGGATGTTGACCGCGCCGCGCGCGCCGAGGCGGGCGTAGTTACCATAGCCCATCTCGAAGTTGCCGGAGGTGCTGCCGATTTCCGGCTTCACGGTCTGCATGTTGACGGCGCCGACGGTCGAGTTGCGGCCCCACAGCGTGCCTTGCGGTCCGCGCAGGACTTCGATCGCTTCCAGGTCGAACAACAGCGCGGTCGCGCCTTCTGGACGCGGCGAGTAGATGCCGTCGACGAAGGTGGCGACTTCAGGATCCGCATATTCGGTCTTGGCGCTGTCGTTGCCGATGCCGCGCATGGTCATGGTGATCACGCCATGGTCGCCCTGGCCGGTGGCCGAGAAGCCAGGCACCAGATTGACGACGTCCTGGATGGTTTGTACGTGATTGTCATCCAGCGCAGCGGCGTTCAGCGCGGTCACCGCGACCGGGGTCTTTTGCAGCGACGTGGTACGTTTGGTGGCGGTGACGTACACCTCGGTGATTTTGCCGGTGTCGGCCGCTGCGGCAGGAGCGGCCTGCTCGGCTGCCGGAGCGACTTGTGCATCGGCTGCGTAGGCGACGTTGGTGCCAGCCATCAGGGCGAGGATGGCGATTTGGATCGGGGACGGCAAGCGCTTCCCGGACTGTGGTACGTGGACGTTCATAAGTCTCCTTTTGGTAGCGATCGCCGAGGGGAAGGGCGGTGCCACATTTATCGTAGAAAACGATTTCATATTGCTTGAAAACGTTTTCAAATCTGATGAAATCGTTTTCTGTATTTGTGAAATCGATTTCATGGTACATAATTCGTATCACCGATGTCAATTTAAAAATTGTAGCGGCGTTGTATCCTTGGTATCAGAGTAGGATTCCACAGAGGCGCGCATGCTACTTCACGGAGACAGGACACGCAATGAAAACGTTACCAAAATCTGGCGTCAAGAACGTGCTGATCGTCGGCGGCGGTACCGCCGGCTGGCTTACAGCGGCCTTTTTGGCCCGCGCGATGGGCACCGGCGCGGACGCCGACAGCGTGCGCATCACCCTGGTCGAGTCCTGGGAAATCGGCATCATCGGTGTCGGAGAAGGCACCTTCCCGTCGATCCGCGGCACGCTGGCCGCCATCGGCATCGATGAGGCGCGCTTCATCCGCGAATGCAACGCCACCTTCAAGCAGGGCATCCGCTTCAACGACTGGGTGCGCGAACCGGGCGCGCCCGGCAACGACCACTACTTCCATCCCTTCAGCCTGCCAAGCCAGCGTCCCGGCGGCCCCGAACTGCTGCCCTACTGGCTGCAAGGCGCGGCCGCGCCCGGCGCTGGCTTCGCCGCCGCCGCGACCATGCAGAAGCGCGTGGCCGACGCCTCGCACGCGCCCAAGCGTCCGGGCGACGCCGACTTCATGGGCCCCCTGAACTACGCCTACCATTTCGACGCCGGCAAATTCGCCGCCCTGCTTTCCACCCACGCCCAATCCCTGGGGGTCCAGCATGTGCAGGCCACGGTGGAACGGGTGGAGCTGGACGAGCAAGGGGCGATCGGCGCGGTGCACACCAAGGAAGCCGGCGTCTTGACTGCCGACCTGTATGTCGACTGCACCGGCTTCCGCGCCGCGCTGATCGGCGATGCGCTGGGCACACCCTTCCGCAATATCAACGACGTGCTGTTCGTCGACCGCGCGCTCGCGATGCAGGTGCCGTACGACCGCGCGGACGCGCCCATCCCATCCTATACGATCGCCTCCGCGCACGAAGCGGGATGGACCTGGGATATCGGCCTGCACCAACGGCGCGGCATCGGCTACGTCTACTCCAGCCGTCATACCGACGACACCCGCGCCGAAGAAGTGCTGCGCAAGTACATCGGCCCGGCCGGCGATGATCTCAATCCGCGTCAGCTCAAGCTCAATGTCGGCTACCGCGAACTGCACTGGGTGAAGAACTGCGTGGCGGTGGGATTGTCGGGCGGCTTCCTGGAGCCGCTGGAATCGTCCGGCATCGGGCTGATTGAAACGGCGGCCTACCTGGTCAGCTACCTGTTCCCGCACGACGGCGACATGGCGCCGGTGGCCAAGGTGTTCAACGAGATGATGAAGGCGCGCTACGAGCGCATCGTCGATTTCGTCAAGCTGCACTACTGTCTCACACAGCGCAAGGACAACCAGTTCTGGATCGATAACACCAGCCCGGCCAGCATCCCGGAATCGCTGCAGCACAAGCTGGCCATGTGGCGCACGCGCGCGCCGCACCGCATGGACTTCGTGGTCGACTACGAGATGTATCCGCCGTCAAGCTGGCAGTATGTGCTGTACGGGATGGAGTATCCGACCAGCCAGTACGCCAACGGCCGCACGCTGCCGCGCTTCGAGGAAGCGCGCAAGGAGTTCCAGATGATCGAGCAGATGTCGCAGCGCGCGCTGGCGGATCTGCCGACGCACCGCGCGATGGTCGAGCACTTCCTTCAACGCGGCGAGCGCAAGAGCGCCTAGGCTTTTCTGGTCGCCGCGCCCAGCCGGGCGCTGGCGGCGATCACCAGCATGGCACAGCCCAATCCGGCAAAGGCCATGTTCAGGCTGACCGCGTGGGCGACGAAACCGATCGCCGCCGGTCCGGCCAGGATGCCGGCGTAGCCCAGCGTGGTGATGGCGCCGATGGCCAGGCTGGCCGGCATCGTGCTCTGGTTGCCGGCGGCGGTGAATAGGATAGGCACGATGTTCGACGCGCCCAGGCCAATCAGCACAAAGCCCACCAGCGCCAGCGGCACCGACGGCGCCAGCACCGCCGCGAAGAAGCCGCAGGCGCCGCACAAGCCGCCCAGCAGCATCACGCGCTTGCCGCCCAGCTGGCGCACCACCCGGTCGCCGGTCAGGCGGCCCACCGTCATCGCAATCGCAAACGCCGCGTAACCGAGACCGGCGCGGCTGGCGTCCATGCCCTGCTCCGCCGTCAACAGCAAGGCGCTCCAGTCGAGGATCGCGCCTTCGGCCAGGAAGCACAGGAAGCACAGCACGCCGATAAAGATCACCGCGCCGTGCGGCACCACGAACAGCGGCGCATCGCGCTCGGAGGCATCCGGTTCGTGCAGCAGGTGCGGCGAGCAAACCGCCAGCGACAAGGCCACCAGTACCGAGATCGCCGCGCTGGAAGAGACGGGGCTCATGCCGGCCCACAGCATCAGCGCCATCAGGCCCGCGCCGATAAAGCCGCCGACGCTGAACAAGCCATGGAAGCCCGACATCAGCGAACCGCCGCTCTCGCGTTCGACGATCACCGCCTGCACATTCATCGCCACATCCAGCGTGCCCAATGCGGCGCCGAAGCAGAACAGCGTCAATCCCAGTAGCGCCGGCGTGGGCGCGAACGCCAGGCCGGGCAGGATCAGGCAAGTGAGCGCGCCGGAGACCAGCACCACCAGTCGGCAACCGAAGCGCGACGCCAGCAGGCCGGTCGCCGGCATCGCCATCAGCGAGCCCGCACCAAGGCACAGCAACAGCAGCCCCAACTCCGCCTCGCCCAGCGCCAGCCGCGATTTGGCGAACGGCACCAGCGGCGCCCAGGCCGACATGGCCAGGCCTGCGGCCAGGAAGGCAAGACGAGTGGACAAGCGCTGTTTCGGGCCGACTGAATTCATGAGGATTTTTCCGGGTTGGATCAGATATGTCGCAGCCAGCAAGTATACGGCAAGTGCTTTACCCGCATCCAGAACGCGCTATCCGTACGAACGCGAACATACCCGGCGCGCCGGCCGGCGCATGATCGATCCTGCTTGGTCGTCAAAAGAACCTCAAGGAGAAATCATGCAAGCTCAACCAGTTATACCCGGCGCCATCGCCGTCGGCGGCGAAACCGGCGACGGCTACACTTCCGGCGTGTCATGGGGCGCCATCTTTGCCGGCGCCGCAGCGGCCGCCGCGCTGTCCTTCATCCTGCTGATACTCGGCATGGGTCTCGGGCTGTCGTCCGTCTCGCCCTACCAGTACAACGCCACGCCGTTGGGCACCGCCAGCATAGTATGGATCGCCTTCATGCAGCTGGCCGCATCCGGCATCGGCGGCTACATGGCCGGCCGCCTGCGCGTGAAATGGGCCGCCGTGCATGGCGACGAAGTGCACTTCCGCGACACCGCGCACGGTCTGCTGGCATGGTCGGTCGCGACGCTGATCACGGTGGCCGTGCTGGCCGGCGGCGCGCGCGCAGCACTGAGCGGCGCGATCGACACCGGCGCGGCCGCGTCTTCCGCGCTGACGGCAGGCGTACCGGCAATCGCAGCCGCCGGCGGCCGCGCCAATACCTACTATGCCGACATGGTCCTGCGCTCGTCGAGCGGCGACAGCGCCACGGACGCGCAGCGCAATGAGATCAACCGCATCCTGCTCGCCAATCTGGCAGTGGGAAAAATCAGCGCGGATGACCGCATCTACCTGGCCCAGCTGGTCGCACAGCGCAGCGGCCTGGCGCCGGCCGACGCGCAGCAGCGTGTGGACCTGATCTACGCCCAGGCCATGCAAGCGGCCAACGAAGCGAAAGCCAAGGCCACGGCGCTCGCCGATGAAGCGCGCAAGACCGCTGCGCATTCGGCGCTGTGGATGTTCGTGGCGCTGCTGCTGGGCGCCTTCATCGCCGCGCTGAGCGCCACCATCGGCGGCCGTCAGCGCGATGACGCGCGTGTCGTGCTGCGCCCTGCCCGTTAAACCAAGGAGAACAAGATGCGCTCTATCCTACTGCTGTTACTCGGCATCCCGCTACCCATCGTCATCCTGATCGCGCTGTTCGTGCATTAAAGGCGGTCGACATCGATCACGGCCTGGGCAAATTCCTGCGGCGCTTCCTGCGGCAGGTTGTGGCCCACGCCCTTGATCACGCGGTGCGTGCGCTTGCCGGAGAATTTGGCGGCATAAGCCTTGCCGTCTGTCGCAGGCGCCACGCCATCGCTGTCGCCGTCCAGCGTGATCGTCGGTACGCCGATCACCGGGCCGGCGGCCAGCTTCTTCTCCAGCGCGTCGTACTTCGGATCGCCCTCGGCGATGCTCAGGCGCCAGCGGTAATTGTGGATCACGATGGCGATGTAGTCCGGGTTGTCCCACGAAGCCGCGCTGCGGTCGAAGGTGGCCTGGTCGAAGTTCCACACTGGCGAATTGGCCTTCCATATCAGGTTGCCGAATTCGCGGCGATTGGCCTGGTAGCCCGCCTGGCCACGCTCGGTGGCGAAGTAGAACTGATACCACCAGCCATGCTCCGCTTTCGGCGACAGCGGAAGCTTGTTGCGCTCGCGGTTGTTGATCAGATAGCCGTTCACCGACACCATGGCCTTGCAGCGCTCAGGCCACAGAGCCGCGATGATGTTGGCGGTGCGCGCGCCCCAGTCGTAGCCTGCCAAAATCGCCTTGTCGATTTTCAGCGCGTCCATCAGCGCGATGATGTCCAGCGCCACCGCCGCCTGTTGGCCGTTGCGGAAAGTGGCATCCGACAGGAAGCGCGTGGTGCCATGGCCGCGCAGGTGCGGCACGATCACGCGGTAGCCTTTCACCGCCAGCAGCGGCGCGACGTCTGCGAAGCTGTGGATGTCATAAGGCCAGCCATGCAGCAACAGCACCGGCTTGCCGTCGGTCGGGCCGGCCTCGTAGTAGCCCACATCCAGCTCACCGGCGCGGATCTGCTTGATCGGCGCCAGCGCCTGTGGCACGTTGGCGGCTTGCGCCAGCTTCATGAAAGGCAGTTCGGTGGCGGCCAGGCCGGCTGCGGCGAAAGCGCCGGCCAGAAGATTGCGTCGGGTGATGTTCATGCGTCCTCCAGGATGGTGGAAAGGCTGGCGCCGTCATTGACGCCGGCGTCCAATGAATAGGGATCGACGCCTTCCAGGCAGCCGATGTTCACGCGCCACAGCAGCGGATCCTTGCGCGTTTGATGGAACGGATAGATGCCGCAGTGCTTGCAGAAGTAATGCTTCGCCACGCGGGTGTTGAACTGGTACAGCGTCAGCGCGTCCTCGCCCTGCACGATTTTCAGTTCGGCCGCCGCGAAAGCCGGCGACATCAGCGCGCCCTTGCGGCGGCACAGGCTGCAGTTGCAGCGCGCGGCCGGCGTCAGCGCGGTGCGCACTTCAAATTTCACGGCGCCGCAGTGGCAGGAACCTTTCAGCAAATCGGTGGACATGGCGCGCTCCTCTTCTCAGACCAGGTTGATCTCAACGTCGATATTGCCGCGCGTGAGCTTGGAGTATGGGCAAGTCTGGTGCGCGGCATCCACGATCGCCCGCGCCGTCTCGCGGTCCAGGCCCGGCAGGCTGACATTGAGGCGCGCTTGCAGGAAGTATGCGCCGTCGCCGTTCACCAGGTCCACTTCCGCATCGACCGCCAGGTCCTTCGGCAGCGCGATCTTCATGGCGCCGGCCGCCAGGCCCATCGCGCCGATGAAGCAGGCCGACCAGCCTGCCGCGAACAGCTGCTCGGGATTGGTGCCCTTGCCGCTGGTGCCGGGCGAGGACAGCTGGATGTCCAGACGGCCGTCGTCGCTGCGGGACTGGCCTTCGCGGCCGCCGGTGGTATGGGTTTTGCCGGTGTACAGAACTTTGCTCATGGTGGTGCTCCTGTTTGGTTGGATTATTTAGCGCATCCGATTACAGCGGATGCGATGTATATTACCTGAATTTTTTTATGTGTCAAGCTTTCTCGATTAAATCGTATCCGATGTATAATCCATGCATCGACAACGTGAGGTGCCATATGACAACCAAAACTAACGTACCGCAACTGGCGGATTTCCTGTGTTTTGCGGTCTACTCGGCCAATCTGGCCTTCGGCAAGGCCTACAAGCCCATCCTGGATGAGCTGGGCCTGACGTACACGCAGTACATCACCATCATCGCGCTATGGGAAGAGGATGACCAGACCGTCAGCGGCCTGGGTGAGAAGTTGTTCCTGGAATCGAACACGCTGACGCCGATCCTGAAGAAACTGGAAGCGATGGGCTACGTCAACCGCGCGCGCGACGCCGCCGACGAGCGCCAGGTGCGGGTCGGCCTGACGCCGGAAGGCCGCGCCCTGCGCGAAAGCGCGTTCAACAAGAACCTGCGCGCCGCGACCGGGCTGACCGCCGAAGAGTTCCCTATTGTGCAGAAAGCCGTAGCCCGACTGCGCGACAACCTGATCAAGTCGACGCCTGGCAAGGGGTGATGTTTGCTGGAGCGGGTGAAGGGAATCGAACCCTCGTCGTAAGCTTGGGAAGCTTCTGCTCTACCATTGAGCTACACCCGCGTGCCACGCATTCTACGCGGCTTTGCACGTCGTTGACAAATGCCGGCGCTGGAGTGGTTCTCATGGACGATTTCGCGCAAACCGATGCAGTCCACATCCCCGGACGTAAATCCATGTAAGCGCGACACAACACTTCGATACAAAACGGTGGCCGCCGGCAATGTTGCAGACAATTGCAATTGGGAAGATAGGTACTTGATCCACCTACTTGTCCCAAAAAATGACCGGTCCCCGTCTGATACGCAGCAGCCTGTACTTGCTGGCGCTTTTTCCCCTTTGCTTCAGCTACTGGCTGCACCGTTCGTTCGGCCAGCCCGACCTGAACCAGATTGCCTACCATGTCAATTTTGGCATCGAGCTGATGGACACCGTGGACCCTGCGGTCACGTGGCGCTTCGTCCGTTGGTGCGTGATGGCGCCGCTGGTCTTCCTGGCGCTGCTGTTCTACGTTGAGCCCAAGGTGCGGCAGGCCATCGCCCGGGCGCCGCAGTGTTGCCGCGTGCTGTGCTACCGCATCCATCGCTGGTTCCCGCAGCTGCTGGTGCTTGGCGCGACGACGTTCTGGGTCTGCGACGTCTCCGCCTTCAAATACCTGTCCTCCGACTTCGGCCCGGATTATTTCGGCGCCAATTACGTTCAGCCGGCGTCGGTCGCCGTGGCGGCGCAAAAGCCGAAGAACCTGGTGCTGATCTATGTCGAAAGCCTGGAGCAGGGCTATTCCGCCAAGTCCGCCTTCAAGCGCGATCTACTGGCGCCGCTGACCGCGCTGAACGGGATCAGTTTCGCCGACTATCAGCAAGCGCCGGGCACCGGCTGGACCATCGCCGCCATCGTGGCGACGCAGTGCGGCGTGCCGCTGGAACGGGTGACCATCTTCGACGGCAACACGCAGGGCCAGGCGCTCAGCTCCTTCCTCAAGAACGCGGTCTGCCTGACCGACTTGCTGGAGCAGCGCGGCTATCGCAACGTTTTCATGGGCGGTGCCTCGACCAATTTCGCCGGCAAGGACAAGTTCCTCAACCAGCATCACTATCATGAAGTCTACGGCCGCGACGAGTGGCTCAAGAGCGGCGTGGCGGCCAGCGACATGAACGGCTGGGGTTTGTACGACGTCGACCTGTTTGCGCGCGCGAAAACCAAGCTGCGCGAGCTGTCGGGCTCGGGCCAGAAATTCAACCTGACGCTGCTCACCGTCGACACGCACGAACCGGAAGGCCACCTGTCGGACAGCTGTGCGAAGAAAGGGTTTTCCGGGTTTGACGGCGTGGTGTCCTGCACCGCGCAAGAGGTGGCCGAGTTCGTGCGCTATGCCAAGGACAACGGCTATCTGGAAAACACCAACATCGTCATCCTCGGCGACCACCTGTCACGCAAGAACCCGCTGACGCCACAGCTGTCGCAGCTCTCCGAACGGACCATCTTCAACAGCTTCATCTCGAAAGACGCGCCGGCACCGAACCGCAAACAACTGCTGCACTTCGACCTGATGCCGACGATCCTGGAATTCACCGGCTATGCGATCCCGGACGGACGCATGGGCCTGGGCTACAGCGCCTTCAACCCGCACCCGATCCATCCTCCCGTGGACCGCCTGGCAAACATGGACCAGGACTTGCTGAACCGGTCGGAACAGTACATGGAATTGTGGACCGATCCCGACGACCACTAGCAGTAAGTCCCGGTTGTAACAAACAGTGTTGCGCCCGTGCAAAAATCATACTATTGGGAAATTACTTGACACTTAACTCTGTTAGTATGCAGACCACATTCGTCAATCCCATGCACAGGACCATCCATGCGCACCACCCATGCGACCAGTAGCGAAACCGTCCTTGAAGACGGCAAGCCCATCGTCACCACAAGTGACCTCCAGGGTCATCTGACCTACGCCAACGCCACCTTCATCGAGGCCAGCGGTTTCGCGGACCAGGAACTGAGCGGACGCAAGCAAAATGCGCTGTACCACGCCGACATGCCGCCCGAGGTGGATGCCGACATGTGGCGCACGGTGCTGTCGGGCGAGCCATGGCGCGGCCTGGTCAAGTACAGCCGCAAGGATGGCGGTTTCTTCTGGTGCATTGCGAACGTCACGCCGGTGATCGAAAAGGGCAGGACGACCGGCTTCATGTCGGTGTGCACCAAGCCCAAGCGCGAACAGATCCAGGAAGCCGAGCAGCTCTACCGCACCGTCAAGGGCAGCAACCCGGAAGGCATCCGCATCCTGCGCGGCGCCGCCGCCGCGCGCGGCTGGCGCAGATTGGCCAACGCCTTGCGCGACATCACGCTGGCGCAGCGGCTGGCCCTGTGCTTCGGCAGCATGGCGGCGCTGGCGCTGTCCATGGCGGCCCATGCCGTGCTGCCCTATTCCGACAGCGCCCTGCATGTGCAGGCGCTGCTGATGGCGGCGCTGGCCCTGTACGGCTGGCGCAATCTGCACCGGGCCGTGGTCGCGCCTATCCAGGCCAGCATCAATGCCGCCCGCATCCTGGCCGGCGGCGACCTGACCACCCGCATGGCGGTTGACCGCCACGACGAGCTGGGCCAGCTGCAAGCCTTCGTGCGCCAGTTGAACCTGAACCTGGCGTCCATCCTGGTCGACATCCGCAGCAACTTCACGCTGACCCGCAGCACCACCACGCTGGTGCGCACCGCCAATGTCGATCTGTCTGCACGCACCGAGGCGCAGGCGGCCAACCTGGAACAGACCTCGGCCAACATGGGCCAGATCACCGATACGGTCAGCCAGACCGCCGACAACGTCAACACCGCCAGCGGCGTGGCGAGCGAGGCGACCGCGCTGGCCGAACGCACCGGCGTGGCGGTGGCGCAAGTGGTGACGGCCATGAACGACATCAGCAATTCCTCGCGCCAGATCGTCGACATCATCAGCCTGATTGAAGGCATCGCCTTCCAGACCAATATCCTGGCGCTGAACGCCGCCGTCGAAGCGGCCCGCGCCGGCGAACAAGGCCGCGGCTTCGCCGTCGTCGCCAGCGAAGTACGCAACCTGGCCCAGCGCAGCGCGGCCGCCGCCAAGGAGATCAAGGCCTTGATCGACACCTCGGCCGGCAAGATCGAGGTCGGCGCCGGCATGGCCGGCACGGCCGGGCAGGATATGGATGCGGTGATCGAGGCCATCGGCCGCGTCGCCTCCATCATGGGTGAAATCAGCGGTTCGACGCGCGAGCAGAGCAGCGGCGTCAAACAGGTCAAGGACGCCATCATGCAACTGGATGAGGTGACCCGCCAGAACGCGCAGATGGTCGAGGAGGCGTCGGCAGCCACCGGGGTACTGGATGTGCAGGCGCAGGCGATGGCCAAGGCGCTGGCCGTATTCAAGCTGCCGCCGCAGGCCGGCGCGCAGGGCAAGGCCCACGCCAGCCTGGTGCCGACGAAGCCAGGCAAGGCGATACCGCTCGCGCGCGCCGATGCGCCGCTGGCCCGGCGTGCCTGAGGCTTGGGGTAGTTTTTTTGAGGGGGGGTGGTGCGGCTGGCGGGGATCGAACCCACAACCCTTGGCTTCGGAGGCCAATACTCTATCCATTGAGCTACAGCCGCACAATCGCACGCATTATAAGCTCACCGCCCCGGCTTCCCAAAGGGTTTTTGCCCGCTACTTTCGATATGCAAATAGTGTAAATGCTATCGATTTCATTTAATTAATCAACTTCTTAAATAAACCCTCCTTCAGTAGACTGAGTTTTCCTACAACGAAGGAGACAAAAATGACACTGTTCCCCCACCGTGCGGCATCGGCCTGCGCCGCCGTCGCGCTTTGCGCCCTGCTGCCGCTGTCTACGCAAGCCGCCACCACGCTGACCCGCGACAACGGCGCGCCCGTCGGCGACAACCAGAACTCCCAGACCGCCGGCCCGGCCGGCCCTACTCTGCTGCAGGATGTGCAGCTGCTGCAAAAGCTGCAGCGCTTCGACCGCGAGCGCGTGCCCGAGCGCGTGGTGCATGCGCGCGGCACCGGCGCCCACGGCGTGTTCGTCGCCAGCGCCGACATCTCTGCCCTGACCCGCGCCCAGGTCTTCACCAAGGGAGCGGAGACGCCGGTGTTCGTGCGTTTCTCCACCGTCATCCACGGCAACCACTCACCGGAAACCCTGCGCGACCCGCGCGGCTTCGCCACCAAGTTCTACACCAGCGAAGGCAACTGGGACCTGGTCGGGAATAACCTGCCGATCTTCTTCATCCGCGACGCCATCAAGTTCCCGGACATGGTGCACTCGCTCAAGCCGGCGCCGGACAGCAATATCCAGGACCCGAACCGCTACTTCGATTTCTTCTCGCTGGTGCCGGAATCGACCCACATGCTGACCCGCGTCTACTCCGACCTGGGCACGCCCAAGAGCTACCGCACGATGGACGGCAATGGCGTCCACGCCTACAAGTTCGTCAACGCGAGCGGCCAGGTCAACTACGTCAAGTTCCACTGGAAGTCGCTGCAGGGTGAGCACAACCTAACCGGCGCCGAAGCCACCGCCGTCCAGGGCAAGGACTTCAACCATTTGTCGGCCGACCTGATCGCGGCCATCAGCCGCAAGGATTATCCGCGCTGGGATTTGTATGTGCAGGTGCTCAAGCCCGAGCAGTTGGCCAGCTTCGATTTCGACGCGCTCGATCCGACCAAGGTCTGGACCGGTGTCCCGGAAACCAGGATCGGCACCATGACGCTGAACCGCAATCCGGCCAACATCTTCCAGGAGACCGAGCAAAGCGCGTTCGCCCCGTCCAACCTGGTGCCGGGCATCGAGGCCTCGGAAGACCGCTTGCTGCAAGGCCGTATGTTCTCCTATGCCGACACGCAGATGTACCGGGTCGGTGCCAACGCGCTGCAGTTGCCGATCAACCGTCCGCGCACTGCCGCGGCCAACCACAACCAGGACGGCGCGCTGAACGCCGGCCAGCGCACCGGCACCGTCAACTATGAGCCCAGCCGCAGCGCCATGCTGAGCGAGGCGCCAGCCAACAAGTCCAGCCAGTCGCCGCTATCCGGCACCACGCAGCAGCAGCGCATCGCCAAGACGCTGAACTTCCGCCAGGCCGGCGAGTTTTACCGCAGCCTCGATCCGCAGCAGCAAAAGAACCTGGTGACGAACCTGGCCGGCGACCTTGGCCAGGTGAAGAACCCGGTCATCCGCGACGCCATGCTGTCGCACTTCTACAAGGCCGACGCGGCCTACGGCAAGGCCATCACCCTGGCCGTGGGCGGCAACGTCGACGCCGTGAGCAAACTGGCCGCTTCGCTCAGCGAGTAGGCCCTGTGGCGGCCGCCATGCGCGGCCGCCTGCCTCCAAGGAGAACGACATGCAACGCTATACCGTCATCGCCACACTGATGCTGGTGCTGGCACTGCTGGGCGCACCGCCGGTGGGTGCGGCCCCCGCCGCCGAGCCGACGCCACAACTGCGGCAGCAACTGCAGGATTACTACTTCGGTGCCGCGCGCCGCGGCGATACCGCCATGCTGAAGGAGTTCATCGGCATCGGCTACGATCTCAACACCCGCGACGCCAAGGGTTACACGGCGCTGATCCTGGCCGCCTATCACGGCCAGTCCGACGCGGTGGAACTGCTGCTGGCGTCCGGCGCCAACGCCTGCGCGGAAGACCAGCGCGGCAACACCGCCCTGATGGGCGCCATCTTCAAGGGCGAGTTGCGCATCGCGCGCCGCTTGATGGCGGCCGGCTGCCAGCCGGATAAACCCAACAACGCCGGCCAGACCGCCGCCATGTACGCGGCGCTGTTCCAGCGCACCGAAATCCTGCAGGCGCTGGTGCAGCAAGGCGCCGACCCGCGCCGGCAAGACCAGGCGGGCAACAGCGCGGACAGCCTGGCGCGCGGACAGTTTCAGCCGCCGAAGCGCTAAGAACTTCCCAAACCCCTGCATCTGATGCAGAATGGCCGGGCCTCTTTTACCTTGAAGGATGTCCCATGAAACCAGTTGTAGCGTTGAGCGTCGCGCTTGCGTTCGCGGCGCCCGCCGTCCATGCCCAAGCACCGGCCGCCGCCGATCCCATCTCCACGCTGGTCGGCCATCTCGATTTGGAAAAGTACAAGGCCACCATCAAGAGCCTGACCCGCTTCGGCGACCGCCGCCAAGGAACGGCGCGCAACCGCCAGGCGCTCGACTGGATCGAGACGCAGCTAAAATCCTACGGCTGCACCAACACCGAACGCCTGCAGTACCAGTACACCCAGCCGGCACCCGGCGAACCGGCGCCCAAGCGCGCGCCCGGCATTCCAAGCGGCGGCGCCGGCGGCCCTCCAGGCCAGGGCGGCAGCACGCTGTTCGGCAACCGCATCCCGACCGGCGTCAACACCGATCCGATGCGGCAGCCGGACGAGAGACTGCGCGCGCTGAACGCCGAGCAGACGCCGGTCGGCACCTCGCTGCGCGAGAACGTCTACTGCACCAAGGTCGGCGCCACACATCCCGAGGAAATGTACATCGTCAGCGCCCACATGGACGGCATCGGTTTCGGCGAAGCCGCCAACGACGACGGTTCGGGCACCGCGCTGGTGATGGAACTGGCGCGCATCTTCAGCATGCCGGGCGTGGAGACGGGACGCTCGATCCGCTTCATCCTGTGGAACAACGAGGAGACCGGCCTGAATGGCGCGGCCGCCTACGCCAACCAGCGCAAGGATTTGCAAGGCATCGAATCGCCCAAGGGCTCGGGCAGGTATCCGGAGCCGAAGTGGCTGGGCATGATCCAGCACGACATGATGATGTTCGACCACGGCATGCCGTTCCAAAAGGTCGACGGCTACGGCAAGCCGGTGGTCGACGACAAGGGCCAGCCGGTGTTCGTGGCGCCGCCGGAGCAGCGCCTTGAAGCGGATGTCAATATCGAATACCAGTCGACCTCGAAGCAGGCCGAAGGTTCGGCCAAGCTGGCCTGGGCCTTCCGCGCCGCCAACGACAAGTACGCGACCAACTACCCGGCCGCCGTAGGCTTCCACATGACCAATACCGACTCGACGCCGTTCATGGACCTGGTGCCGTCGATTTCGCTGCGCGAGAACGAGCGCGGGCAGCAGATCGGCGCTGGCTGGAATCCGAACTGGCACCAGCCGACCGACAACTACGCGAACTATTCGGACAAGGACTTCCTGCTGGGCCTCAACGCGGCCCAGACCACGCTGGCCGGCGTGGCCCAGCTGGCCGGGGTCAAGGTCAAACCTTAAGGTCAAGCAGCAAGGTCTCAGTCCAGCAACGGCGCCAGCGCCTCCAGCACGATGTCGTGCAGGCGCTGCGCGGGCGGGTCCAGTTCCTCCGCGCCGCGATGCAGGCGCAGGCCGATCTCCGGCAGCGGTGGCAGGCCGGGCGCCTCCAGCACCCGCAGCGACGGCTGCAACGCCAGCGAAGTCCGCACCGTCACGCCCAGCCCCGCCGCCACCGCCGCCCATACGCCGCCCAGGCTCGGGCTGCTGAAGGCGATGCGCCAGGCGATGCCGGCGCGGTCCAGCGCACCGATGGCCGCCGACCGCATCATGCACGGCGCCTCCATCAGCACCAGCGGCAGCGGTTCGGCGGCGCCGCCTGCCAGCGGCGGCGGTACGCCTTCCGCCGCGCAGATCCAGCGCAGCGGCAGCCGCGCCACCTCCTGCCCGTACGGGGTCGGCGGCGCGGTGCCGACATACTCCCAGGCCAGCGCCAGGTCCAGGCGGCCGCCGGCCAGCTGCGCCATCAACTCGGCATTGCGCGCCACCTGCGCTTCGATGCGCAGCTTCGGATGCACGCGGGCGAAGCGGCCCAGCACGTCGGTCAGGATATGCTCGCCGAAATCCTCCTGCATCCCCAGCCGCACGCTGCCCGCCAGCTCGGCGCCGCGCACCGCCGTCGCCGCCTCGTCGTTCAGCTCCAGCAGGCGGCGCGCGTAGCCCAGCAGCGCCTCCCCCGCCGATGTCGTCACCATGCCGCGCCCTTCCTTGCGCAGCACCGGCATGCCCAGCTGGTCCTCCAGTTTTTTCAATTGCGCGCTGACGGCCGAGGTCGAACGCCCGAGCCGGTCCGCCGCCTTGGCGAAGCTGCCCATGTCGACGCCGGTGACAAAGGTGCGCAGCACATCCAGGTCAAAGGTGATACGTCGCATAACCATCCTGATTTATCGAACTGTTTATCAAAATATTCCTGATTTTCAGGATAAAAATAGGCCTGTATCTTGTGCGTGTCAATTGAAAAAAGGAGGCCCGTCATGCCATACAGCCGTATCTCTCTCCTGAAAGGGAAATCGCCCGACTACCTGCGCGCGTTGGCGGACAGCCTGCACTACGCGATGGTGGAAACCTTCAATGTGCCGGAGACGGACCGCTTCCAGGTCATCCACCAGCACGAGCCGCATGAGCTGATCTTCGACCGCTCCTACGAGCTCGCCCCGGGTTCGAGCGGGCCGCGCTCCGACGATTTCGTCCTGATCGCCATCACCACCGGCAAGCCGCGCAGCACGGCGGTCAAGCAGGCGTTCTACCAGCGCCTGGCGGAGCGCCTGGGCGTGGCGCCGGGCCTGCGCCCGGAAGACCTGATGGTGGTCATCAACACCGCGCTGGGCGACGAATGGTCCATGAGCGGCGGCAAGCCGGTGCCCTCCCTGCTGAAAGCGATGACGTCATGATCGCGATGCAATACAGCTTTGTGCTGCCGGCCGACTACGACATGGCCATCGTCCGCGAACGCATCGCCGCCAAAGGGCCGCTGCTGGATCACTTGCCGGGCCTGGTGTTCAAGGCCTACCTGCACGCGGAACGCGGTGCGGCGGCGGAGAATACCTACGCGCCGTTCTACCTGTGGCAGGACGAGGAAGCGATGCACGGCTTCCTCAACGGCCCGGGGTTCGCCAGCGTCACGCAAGCCTTCGGCTGGCCGTCGGTGCGCACCTGGACGCCATGGCACGCCAGCGTCGGCGACAAGCTACGGCAGGCGCGCTACGCCACCCGCGGCATGGACAGCATCGCGCCCTACAGCGCATTGGCGGAGTTGCGCGAGCGGGAGCGGGAGTACGCGCGGCAGGCGCTGGAACGCGGCGCGCTGGCGGTGGTGATCGGCTTCGAGCCGGTGACATGGAGCATCGTGCGCCTGTGCCTGTGGCGCGATGCGCCGCCGGCGGACTCGCCGGAGCAGGTCTACCAGGTCGGCCACCTCTCCGCGCCGGGACGGGATTAGCGCAGCAGCAGCAAGGCCTGTCCCGGCAGCGCATTGGCCTGGGCGATCATGGACATGCCGGCCTGCTGCAAGATCTGGCTGCGCGTCAGCTGCACGGTCTCGGCGGCGTAGTCGGTGTCGAGGATGCGCGAGCGCGCCGCCGACAGATTGCTGGCCGTGTTTTCGGCATTGCCGGCGGCGGCCGTCAAGCGGTTGCTGGTCGCGCCCAGCAGCGCGCGGAGGGTGCTCACTTCGCCGATCTTGGCGTCGAGGTAGTCCAGCGCATCGCTGGCGCCGCTGAAGGTCGACAAGTCCAGCGCCGGCTCGCCCGGCGTGTAGATTGTTTGCAGCTGCATATCAGGTGGCCCCATGATCACCGACGCCTGCTTGCCGGCGCTCAGCCCTGCCGTCGACGGATTGGCGCCGCCGATGCGCATGACGTGCGAGCCCGGCCGCGGCGCCTCGGTCACCGTCACCGTGCCCGTGTGCGTCCCCACCGTCAGGCCCAGCGATTCCACCGCGCCGGCCTGCGACTGGCTGAGGATGATATCGCGCCCATCGGCCGAACTCAGTGTCAGCACGTCGCCGCTGGCGCTGGCGCTGACGCCGCTGGTTGCCGCTGTCGCGCTGATCGCGCCGGCGGCGCTGGCGGCGCGCGCGACGGCGGTCAGCCCGGAGATCGCGCCGACGTCGACGCCATTGACGGAGAAGGCGGCGGCAGGCAACGCCACCGCCACCCCGGCCGTGCCGTCCAGCGTATTGGCCGCGCTGGCGGAAACGTTGCGCACATTGGCGAAATTGATCGCCGCCGCCACCGCATAGGCGCTGCCGGCCCCCTGCCCCGCTTGCCCCCCCGCCGTCGAGGCGCCCACCACCGCGTTGTTAATCACCACATCGCCGTACCTGATCGCACCCAGCACCGCCGTACCGACCGCAGTGGACTGCTGCGGCGCGACGTTGACCAGGCCCAGCGAATAACCCTTCTGTATCAGCGCCTGCGGGATATCCAGCGGCATCGTCTGACCTGCATCGGCGCCGACCTGCAACTGCCGCGAGAAGGATCCGTCCAGCAGCTTCTGGTCATTGAAGCGCGCGCCGTCAACGATGTCGACGTTCGACGCCGCCAGCGCATCGGCTTCGCGCTGGATGGCCGCGCGGTCGATCTGGCTGTTGGTATCGTTGGCCGCCTGCACCGCCAGCTCGCGCATGCGCTGGAAGTTGGCGTGCAGCTGGCCGGCCGCGCCATCGGCCACCTGCAATAGCGAGATGCCATCATTGATATTTTGATTCGCCCGCCGCATGCCATTGATACCGGACGTCATGCGCGCGCTGACGGACAGCCCCGCCGCATCGTCGCGCGCGGAGTTGATGCGCTTCCCGCTGGACAGCCGTTGCAGATGCACGGCCTGATCCTCACCCGAGCGCGCGAGGCTGCGCTGGGCGTTCAAGGAGGACAGGTTGGTGTTGATCTGCATGCCGCTGCCGGTGTCGCAACCACGGAATGCGGTTGATCATTCATTTACGGCAGGGCGGGATTGAACTTGAGTTGCGGCGGCTTTAGCCCGGCAGCGTTTCCATGCGCTCGCGCACCAGCGCCAGCTGGGTGCTGTCCATGCGCGCAGCGGCGTTTTTCAGATAGCGCCCGGCGGCGGCGAAACCGCTGCGCTCCGCCATCGCCAGCCACATCCAGGCCTGGCCGACATCGGCGCGCACGCCCTGGCCGAACAGGAACATCAGCCCGAGGTTGAACTGCGCGCGCGCGTGGCCCTGCCCTGCGGCCTGCAGGTACCAGTGGTGCGCCTTGGCGTAATCCTGCGGCAGGCCCTGGCCATTATCGTAGCGCAGCCCCAGCGCGAACTGCGCCTGGGTGTGGCCCTGCTCCGCCGCCTTGGCGTACCAGGCGTTGGCCTGCGCGCAATCGGGCTGCGGTCCTTCGTCGTTATCGAACAGCAGGCCAAGGCTGTACTGGGCCGCCGCATAATCCTGCTCGGCGGCGCGGCGGTACCAGGCCATCGCCTTGCGATAGTCCTGCGGCACGCCGCCTCCCGTTTCATAGCGCAGGCCGAGGTCGAACTGCGCGCGCAGATGTCCCTGGTCGGCAGCCTTGCGGTACCAGAAGATCGCTTCCTGATGATCGGTCACCACGCCGTGGCCGGCGTCGTACAGCAAGCCCAGATGGTATTGCGCGCCGGGGAAGCCCTGCTCCGCCGCCTTGCGATACCAGAACTGCGCCTGCTCGTAATCCTGCTCGACGCCCTGGCCGTGATCGTAGCGCAGGCCGAGATTGTTCTGCGCCGCCGCGTGGCCCTGCTCGGCCGCCTTGCGGTACCAGTCCAGCGCCTTCTGCTCGTCGCGCGGCACGCCCTGGCCGTTGTCGTAGATCAGGCCCAGGTTGAACTGCGAGCTGGCGTGATCCTGCTCGGCCGCGCGGCGGTACCAGAGGATGGCCTTCTGGCTGTCCTGCGTGATGCCGTCGCCCTTGTCGAAGCGCAGCGCCAGGTTGAACTGCGCCGGCGCATAGCCCTGGTCGGCCGCCTTGCGGTACCACGACATCGCCTGGCCCACGTCCTGCGGCACGCCCTGGCCGTTGTCGTAGCGCAGGCCGAGGTTGAACTGCGCGCGCGGGTAGCCCTGCTCGGCCGCCTTGCGGTACCAGGCGATGGCCTGCTTGAAGTCCTGTGGCACGCCCTTGCCGGTGTCGTACATCATGCCGAGATTGTTTTGCGCGCCGGCGTCGCCCTGGTCGGCGGCCTTGCTGAACCAGTGCATGGCTTTCTGCGTATCGGCGTCGATGCCCTGGCCCTTGGCGTACAGCCAGCCCAGGTTGTACTGCGCGGCGGCGTAGCCCTGTTCGGCGGCCAGCTGGTACCACGCGGCGGCCTCCTGGTAATTCTGCTCGACGCCCTGGCCCTTCTGGTACATCACGCCCAGGTTGTACTGCGCGTGTTCGAGGCCGGACTGCGCGGCCTGGCGATACCAGACCACGGCCAGCTCGTAGCTCTGCGCCACGCCCTGGCCGTTGAAGTACATGAAGCCCAGGCTGTGCTGGGCATTGGCGACGCCGCGCTCGGCCAGTCCCTTGACGCGCAAGAACTCGGCTGTATAGGTGCTGCCGTTGTTCGCGTCGGCTTCGTTGGGACTGTATTTCGTCATTCTCGGGTCAGGCTTGAATCGCGATCATCGCTGGTTGGGGATCGATGGCCGGCACTGCGTGCAGGTGGACGCTGGATGGCGCCAGCTGGCGGTTCTGGTCCTGCAGCACGTCGATGAAACTGGACAGCGAAATCGGGCGATGGTACAGGTAGCCCTGCATCGTGGTGCAGCCGTTGGCCTGCAGGTAGCGCGCCTGCACGTCGGTCTCCACGCCTTCCGCCACCAGGTGCAGGCCGAGGCCGCGGGCGATCGAGATAATCGCCAAAATCACCGGGTAGTGGCCGTTCTCGTCATGGATCTCCTTGACGAAGGACTGGTCGATCTTGATGGTGTGGATCGGGAAGCGGTGCAGGTACGACAGCGACGAATAGCCGGTGCCGAAATCGTCGATCGCCACCGACACGCCCAGCTGGCAAAGCTTGTTCAGCTGCTCGATCGCGTACTGCGGATTGCGGATGCAGATGTTCTCGGTGATCTCGACTTCGATCTGCGCCGGCGAAATGCCGTAGCGCGTCAGCGCGCCGCGCATCTTCTCGAAGAAGTCGCCGCGGTCCAGGTATTGCGGCGACAGGTTCAGCGACAGACGGATCGCATCACCGCCGGCGGCGTTCCACTGCAGCAGGTCGCGGCACAGCGCGCCCAGCATCCAGTCGGAGATCGGCAGCATCAGGCCATTCTCTTCGGCGAACGGCAGGAACTCGCCGGCCGACAGCAGCCCGCGCTGCGGATGGTTCCAGCGCATCAGGCCTTCGGCGCCGATGATACGGCCGGAAGCCACGTCGACCTGCGGCTGGTAGTACATCTCCAGCTCGTTCAGCTCCAGCGCCTTGCGCAGGCTCTGCTCCAGCGCGATCTTCTGGTGCGACACGTCCAGCATCGAGTTGTGATAGAAGCTGTGGCCGTTCTTGCCCAGCGCCTTGACCTGGTACATGGCGATGTCGGCATGGCGCAGCAGCTCGTCGATGGTCTCGCCGTCGCCCGGATAGATAGCGATACCAATCGAGGCCGAGATATGCACCTCATGGCCATCGAGGTCGAACGGTTTGTGCAGGCTTTCGAGGAACTTGTCGGCGATGGCCTTGGCGTCCTGGCGGTCGCGCAGCTCCGGCAGCACGATGGTGAACTCGTCGCCGCCCTGGCGCGCCAGCGTATCGCCGCGGCGCAGGCAATCCTTCAGGCGCGTCGCCACCTGCTGCAGCAGCTCGTCGCCCTTGACGTGGCCCAGCGTATCGTTGACCAGCTTGAAGCGGTCCAGGTCGACGAACATCACGGCCAGCTCGGTCAGCTTACGCTTGGCCTGGATCACGGCCAGGCCCAGGCGGTCCTTGAACAGCATGCGGTTCGGCAGGTCGGTCAGGATGTCGTGGTAGGCCTGGTAGGAGATCACTTCCTCGGCGCGCTTGCGGTCGGTGATGTCGCGCGCCACGCCGTAGGTGCCGAAGAACTCGTGCTTCTTCACCTCGTGGTCCGGGATGTGCATGCCGATCGCGTTGAGCGAAATCGTCATCAGCGTGTTGTTGAAGGTGCGCTCGATGCCGCCGCCGGTATTGCACTTCAGGCGCAGCTCGACGTTGCGCGAGGCGCGTTCGTCGACGCGGCGCTCGTTGAAGGCGTAGCGCGCGCGCTCCTGGTCCTCGTCGTGCACCAGCACCGAGTAGTGGCGGCCGATCAGTTCTTCGCGGGTAAAGCCCAGCAGCTGCTGCACGCGGTCGTTCACGAAGGTGAATTTGCCTTCGTGGTTCAGCGTATAGATGATGTCCGGCGAGCTGTCCACCAGGTAGCGGTACATCTTCTCGGAGTTTTCCAGCTTGGAGGCGATGCGCTCGTTGTCGATGGCCAGGCGGCGCTTCTGCAGCGCGTTCTCCACCGTCTTGAGCAGCTCTTCGCGGCTGTAAGGCTTGCGCAGGTAGTCGTAGGCGCCGCGCTTCAGGGCACCGATCGCCGCCTCGATGCCGACGTCGCCGCTCATCACGATCACGTCGCCGTCGATTTCCTTGGCGTTGATGAAGTCCATGATCTCGTGGCCGCTCATGTCGGGCAGGCGCAGGTCGAGCAGGATCAGATCGAATTTCAGCTTGGTCAGCTGGGCCAGCGCCTCGCTGCCGCAGGTCGCCGTCACCAGGTGATAGTCGCGGTCGCGCAGCAGTTCGTACAGCGACGACAGCAAGCGCGGCTCGTCGTCGACGAGCAGGATGCGGGGACAGTTATCGGTGGGGAGAGCGACGGGGGCGTGGTCGCTGGAACTCGGATCGAAGGCGGCTAAGCCGGCAGGGTTCAGGTTCATCATGGCCTTAAACTGAATCCATCGCCCGCGTTGACACGCCGGCGACTTGACTGGTGCTGCCACGGGCGGGCAGCAGAATTTCAAAGGTGGTACCCGTTTTTCCAGAACGGCAGGTAATCAGGCCCTGCATTTTCTTGACCAGGCTGTGGACGATGGACAGGCCCAGGCCGTGGTGCGCGCCTTCCTTGGCGCTGCGCACCGGCGAGAACAGGTTGGCCAGCACCTCGGCCGACAGGCCGGGACCAGAGTCGCTGATGACCAGCTCCAGATACAGCTTGCGTTCGCGGTTGACGTGCCCGCGATTCGAAATCTCGATCTTGCCGCCGTCGGTCAGGGCCTCGACCGCGTTCTTGACCAGGTTGACCAGGATCTGCTTGAGCAGGTCGGCGTCGCCGTCGATCTCGGCCGGCTCTTCCTGCATGCGCACCACGATCTGCACCGAGGCCGGCACGAAGTCGGTGGCGCGGAACAGGCGCAGCACGTCGTCCACCACGCGGCCGACATCGGTCACGCGCGAGCTCTCGGTCGGCTGCAGGTCGGCCAGGCCGTTGATCAGTTGTCCGACGCGGTCGATTTCCTCGTTCAGGATCGACATCTCGCCGACCACCGGCTCGCGCTTGGCCAGCTTGCCGTCCAGGACCGACAGGTAATTCTTGATGATCGACAGCGGGTTGTTCACCTCGTGCACCACGCGGCGCGAGGCTTCGCGGTATTCCTCGGCCACATGGGCGATCTGGCGCTTGGCGTGACCGCGCTCGCTGATCGCCGTTTCCAGCGCGGCGGCCGCCTGCGTGCCGAACGACTGCAGGAAGCGCTCGCGCTTCTGGAAGCCGGCCATCTGCCAGGCCGGCGCGCCGCCGATCAGCATGCCCAGGCAGCGCTGGTTGGCGATCAGGGGCAGGCACACCATGCTCTCGGTGCCGAGGATGCGGAACAGCTGCTCCTCCGCCACGTTCAGCGCTTGATCCTCGCGGCTGATGTAGGCCAGCTTGCGCTCCAGCGCCGACGCCGCCACCGCGCCGCCCTTGGCCAGCGGGATCGCGAATTCGGCCAGCCGTTGCTGGTGCTCGCCGACCGCCATGCCGTGCAACTCGTGGCCGGTCGGATTCTCCATCAGTACCACGGCGGTTTCAAAATCGAACAGGATGCGCGCCGAGCGCGTCATCGCTTCCAGCAGGCCGGCCTCACCGTGCTGGCGCGCGAAGGTCTGGCCCATCTCGGACACCAGCACCATGTTGCGCACTTCCTCGGACAGGCGCTGCTGCACCGGATCGACCGCCGGCGGCGCGTAGGCCGCGGGCACCGGCACATCGTCGGCACCGGCCAGGTCGATGCCCAGGTAGGCGGCCGACTTCTCCACCTGGCGGGCGGCGTTCTTGATGATCAGTTCCAGCGTCTCGCCATCCAGGCCGACCAGATGGGCGGCATCCTCGATGGCCTGCTGCTGGTCTTCGTGGCAGCACAGCAGGTGCGCCAGGCGCACGATGCGGATCAGCGGATGCGCCGATTCCAGGCGCGCGATCGGCTCGTGGTGATACAGCACGCTGTCGGCCAGGAAGGAATCCAGGTGCCAGCGCTCGATCAGCCAGGCGCCCGCTTCCGAGTGGGTGATCTGCAGCGTGCGCTGCTCGACGGCGCACAGGTCTTCGTCGTCGCGCGCCATGAAGTTGAACGAATACTCCTTCGGCGCGGTCGCCAGCAGCGCCAGGCGGCCGACGTTGTGCAGCAGGCCGGCCAGGTAGGCTTCCTCGACATGCCCGTACTCCATCTGCTTGGCGATGTCGCGCGCGATGACGGCGGTGGTCAGCGAGCCTTTCCAGAAGCCGCGCAGGTCGGTGCTGCTCGAATGCGGGAAGCTGTTAAAGGTCTGGAACACGGATTCGCTGATGACCAGCGTCTTGATCATGTCGGTGCCGAGCGACACCAGCGATTGCTCCAGGCCGACCGTGCGCTGGTTGCGGTGGTAGGCCGAGCTGTTGGCGACGGTCAGGATCTTGCTGGTCATCGCCGCGTCCTTGGCGATGAGCGCGGCCAGCTCCGGCATGCCGGCGTCGTCGGCCTGCAAGTGCTCAATCAACTTGATGAGTATCTGCGGCATGGCCGGCAGACGGGCAATCAGCAGTCGATTGCGAATATCATGGTCAGATTGTTGATGCATCGTATCAAGCATTGCCGCCAAGTGATGTCGAATAGGGGGAGGCACTCAACGGCAAAGTACCACCACGGTTCAGGATTAATGCGCCTTCCAGGCAGGTTTTGGGCCCGGAAAGATTGCCATAAAAAATTATATTATCATAAAGTGTCATGATAACTTAACAGCAAGGAAGATTTCTTCCTAAACTAACTCAATTTCCTGCCGTTAATAATTATCGAGCCGGATGGCGTAGAAGCATGCGCCGGTATAGCCGCGACGTCAACCACAAAACGAGAGCAGAGGTGCTAAATGCCATCTGTCCTGCGGCTAGCCACAACACGGAGTGTGATAGGAAGGGCGAAATCACCCCCGCCACCAGCGCGCCGAGCAGGGTCACGGCGAAAGATTGGCAGGATGCCACGGTGCCGCGGATGTGCGGGAACAAGTCCAATGCCAGCAAGGTTGCCCCCGGCGCGACCACCGACATGCCGAAGGTGTAGAAGAACATCGGCGCGACCGACCACGGCAGCGAAGGCGGCAGCCACAGGTGGTACAAAAGGTTAAATGTCGAGGCGGCGAGCAGGAAACAAAAGCCGATGCCGATCTGTCGCGAAAATGTCATTTTCCCGGCGATCCGGTTCGCCGCCAGCGCGCCGAGGAAGATCCCGCCCACCGATGGAATGAACAGCCAGCCGAACTGCGACGGTCCCAGGCCCAGGTGCTGGGGCAGGAACACCGGCGCCGCCGAGATGTACACGAACAGGCCGGCGAAGTTCAGCGCCACCACGCCGGACTTCATGTGGAACAGCGGCGAGCGCAGGATCTCGCCGTAGTTGCGCGCCAGGTAGCGCGGGTTGAACGGCTGGCGTTTATGCGGCGGCAGCGTCTCCGGCAGATTGCGGTAGCAGTACAGGAACAGCAGCACGCTGTAGGCCAGCAGCGACAGGAAGATCGCGCGCCAGTCGAACAGCGTGACGATCCAGCCGCCCAGTATCGGCGCGATGGCGGGCGCGATCGAGAAGATCATCGTGACCATCGACAGCAGGCGCGCGGCGGCGGCAGCCTCGTACAGGTCGCGGATGATGGCGCGGCCGACCACCACGCCGGCGCCGGCCGAAATGCCCTGCATGATGCGGAACACCCACAGGTAGTGGACCGTGTGCGCGGCGGCGCAGCCCAGCGTGCCGATGGCGAACATCACCAGCGAGACCAGGATCACGTTGCGGCGGCCGAAGGCGTCCGACAATGCGCCGTGCCACAGCACCATGCCGGCGAAGGCCAGCATGTAGAAGGTCAGGCTTTGCTGGACTTCCAGCGGCGTCGCGCGCAGCGTGGCCTGGATGTTGGGGAAGGCCGGCAGGTAGGCGTCGATCGAGAACGGCCCGATCATCGACAGCGCGGCGAGGATGGTGGCCAGCGCCGCGGCGCTCAGCACCTTCATGTGGTGAGGCGGCGGCGGCGGCACCTCCACGACGGGATCCGGGGGAAGACTGGCGGGAGGCGTAGGGAACATTAAACGTTTTCCTTGTGACGCGACCGCGCGGCGCTCCGCCGGGCGGCCGCGCGGATTTCCTGGCTTAGACTTCTTTAGGCTTGGCGGCTTCGCGGCGGTTGAAGCCCGCCACCATATCGAAGCGGAACAAACGGCATTCCAGCGCGCCATTGAAGAACGGCGTCTTGCGCGATTCCTTCAGGCGCAGCAGCTTCGGCAGGCCCAGGTCGGCCGTGAACAGGAACACCGTCCAGCCGGCGAAGCGCTGCTTCAAGGTGGTGCTCAGCGCCGAGTAGAAACCGGTCGCCAGTTCGTCCTCGGGCAGCGACGAGTCGCCGCGCACGCCGATACGTTCGCCGTATGGAGGATTGGTCAGCAGGATGCCCGGCTGCTCGGTCGGCGCCTTCACTTCCTGCGCCTCGATCTGCTTCAGCGGCACGTCGAACATGATGCCGGCGCACTTCAGGTTATGGCGCGTCATCGCCACCATGTCGCCCGAAATATCGGAGCCGAAGATGGTCGGCGATTCCGGCAGCGGATTGGCCTTGATCGAATTCTTCATCTCGTTCCACGGCGCCGGATCGAAGTCGTTGAAGGCCTCGAACGCAAAGCGGCGGCGCGCGCCAGGCGGGATGCCCTGCACCATCTGCGCCGCTTCGCACAGGATGGTGCCGGAGCCGCACATCGGGTCGAACAACGGCATGCCAGGCTTCCAGCCCGACACGCGCAGCAGGCCGGCGGCCAGGTTCTCGCGCAGCGGCGCGTCGCCGGTCTCTTCGCGCCAGCCGCGCTTGAACAGCGCCTCGCCCGAGGTATCCAGGTAGATGATGAACTGGCGCGCGTCGAGGAAGCCGACGATGCGCATGTCCGGTTCCTTGGTGTTCACGGAAGGACGCTTGTCGAACTGGTCGCGGAAGCGGTCGCAGATCGCATCCTTGATCTTCAGGGTGGTGAACTCCAGGCTTTTCAGCGGGGACTTCACGGCGGTGACATCGACGCGGATGGTGTGGTCGTAGGTGAACCAGTTTTCCCATTCCTGCGCCAGCACCAGGTCGTAGATATCGTTCTCGTTCTGGTAGCCGGTGACGGCCATGCGCATCAGCACGCGCGACGCGATGCGCGAATGCAGGTTGATGCGATAGGAATCGATCAGGTCGCCGGAGCAGTGCACGCCGCCGGGGACTTGATTGTGCACCTTCATGGTGGTGCTCAGTTGGGCGATTTCACCCAGTTCTTCGGCCAAAGCCGCTTCCATGCCGCGCGGGCATGGGCAAAAATAGGAAGCCATAGGTGTACCTTTTGTCCGTTAAAAAATGCGCGCCGACCCGGGGTGGCGCGGCGTCGCTTTTACTACATAGTTACTTCTGCAATTCCCGCTCCAGGAAGTCCAGTCTATCCTGGCCCCAGAAGCTTTCTCCATCCACCACATACCACGGCGAGCCGAACACGCTGGCCGCCGTTGCGTCTTCCGTATTGCGGTCGTACTCGGCCTGCACGCTGGCCGTCTCCGCCGATTTGATCAGCGCGCGGCCATCGAGATCGCAGCTGCCCGCGATCTGCACCAGCGTATCTTCATCGCCGATATTCTTGTCTTCCGCCCACAGGCCGCGCATGATGGCGCCGGCCAGTTCCAGCGCCACGTCGACGCCGTTGGTCAGGCGCGCCGCCACCACCATCTTGTTCGCCAGCTCCGGCGACACCGGGAAAAACTTCGGCTGCGGATTCAGCGGAATGCCGAGGAACGCCGACCAGCGCGCCAGCTCCGTCAGGCGATAGGCCTGGCGCTGCGGCGCGCGCTTGGCCAGCGGCAGTCCGCCGGACACGCCGAACACCTTGCCCAGATCAAAAGGCCGCACCTCGATCTGCGCGCCGTTCTTGCGCGCGATCTCGATCAGGCGCTCGTGGCCCAGGTAGGTCCACGGCGAATGGGTAGCGAAAAAATACTGGCAAACTTTACTCATGACACTCCGATCAGAAGGGTTTGACGACCACCAGCAGCACGATCGCCAGCAGCATGAACACCGGCGCTTCGTTGAACACGCGGAACCACTTGTGGCTGCGCGTATTGACGCCCTTCTCGAACTTCTTGAGTATCGAGCCGCAGGCGTGGTGGTAGCCGATCACCAGCACCACCAGGAACAGCTTGGCATGCAGCCAGCCGGGCATATGCGCGCCGTACTGCATGTAGACCAGGATCGCGCCGAACACCACCGCAAACACCGACAGCCACATCGAGAAGCGATACAGCTTGCGCGCCATGGTCAGCAAGCGCTGCGTCGACACTTCGTTGGTTTCCATCGCCAGGTTGACGAAGATGCGCGGCAGGTAGAACACGCCGGCCATCCAGGACATGACGAAGAATATGTGCAGCGCTTTAATCCAGAGCATAGCGATCCTTATGAACGAACTTCACCGTGGCCGAACACCACGTACTTCATCGAGGTCAAACCTTCCAGGCCAACCGGGCCGCGCGCGTGCAGCTTGTCGTTGGAGATGCCGATCTCCGCGCCCAGGCCGTATTCGAAACCGTCGGCGAAGCGCGTCGAGGCGTTGATCATCACCGACGCCGAATCGACTTCGCGCAGGAAGCGCATCGCGTCCGTATGGTCTTCCGTGATGATCGACTCGGTGTGCCTGGACGAGTAGTGATTGATATGCTCCATCGCCTCGTCGATGCCGGCGACGATCTTCACCGACAGGATCGCGGCCAGGTACTCGGTCGACCAGTCTTCCTCGGTGGCGGCGGCCAGGTGCGGGTAGCCCGCGAGGATGGCCATCGCCTCCGGATCGGCGCGCAGCTCGACCTGCTTGGTCGCGTACAGCCTGGCCAGTTCCGGCAGCACCGCCGGCGCGATCGCGCGCGCCACCAGCAGCGTTTCCATCGTGTTGCAGGTGCCGTAGCGGTGGCACTTGGCGTTGAAGCCGATGTCGACCGCCTTCTTCAGGTCGGCCTTGGCGTCGATGTAGACGTGGCAGATGCCGTCCAGGTGCTTGATCATCGGCACGGTCGCCTCTTCCATCAGGCGCGCGATCAAGCCCTTGCCGCCGCGCGGCACGATCACGTCCACATACTGCGGCATGGTGATCAGGGCGCCGACCGCGGCGCGGTCGGTGGTGTCCACCACCTGCACGCCGTCGGCCGGAAGGC
The DNA here is from genome assembly GCF_047302815.1 of Duganella sp. CT11-25. Lineage (NCBI taxonomy): Bacteria > Pseudomonadati > Pseudomonadota > Betaproteobacteria > Burkholderiales > Oxalobacteraceae > Duganella > Duganella sp. CT11-25. The sequence goes on along the minus strand of NZ_JBKBFD010000001.1, from coordinate 5,027,216 downwards.
CTGCCCCCAGCAGGCCTTCCTTGACCAGCTTGGCCAGCGCGCGGTTGCAGTGGATCGCTTCCGAACCGCCGCGCAGGATGGTGGCGTTGCCGCTCTTGATGCACAGGCCGGCCGCGTCCACCGTCACATTGGGGCGCGATTCATAGATGATGCCGATCACGCCCAGCGGCACGCGCATCTGGCCGACCTGGATGCCCGACGGGCGGAATTTCAAACCGGAGATTTCGCCGATGGGGTCCGGCAGCGCGACGATCTGGCGCAGGCCCTCCACCATCGTGGCGATGGCCTTGTCCGACAAGGCCAGGCGGTCCAGCATGGCCGGCGCCAGGCCGTTGGCGGCCGCCGCGTCCATATCCAGCTGGTTGGCGGCGCGCAGTTGTGCGGCGTCGCGCTCGATCGCATCGGCGATCAGCGTCAGCGCGCGGTTGCGCGTGGCGCTGTCGGCCTTGGCCATGGCGCGCGACGCCTTGCGCGCCTGCTGGCCCAGTTGTTCCATGTAGTGCTTGATATCCATCGGTAGCTTCCTTAACCGCGTGCGACTTTCAACGCCAGCTGCAGCATCGCGTCCCACGCATCGCCGGAATGCGCCTTTGCGCGCAGCCCTTTGATCATCTTGTCGACCTGCGCGGCGTCCTTCATTGCCGCTTCCAGCGTCGGAAGCGAAATGCGGCGCAGCGCAGGATCCATCATGCGTTCCTTCGGTCCCCAGATGCGGTACTCCTTGAGCAGCGCGCCGAGAGGACGGCCTTGCGCCATGCCCGCCTTCAGCTTGAGCAGCGTGCGGATTTCCTCCGACACGGCCCACAGCACCAGCGGCAGCGCTTCGCCCTCGCCCTTCAAGCCTTCCAGCATGCGCACCAGCCGCGCCGGATCGCCCGACAGCATGGCCTCGCTGAGCTTGAACACATCGTAGCGCGCCACATTCAGCACCGCGTCGTGCACCTGCTCGTAGGCAAGCTTGCCCGGCTCGTGCAGCAAGGCGAGTTTCTGTATCTCCTGATGGGCCGCAAGCAGGTTGCCTTCAACGCGATCGGCGATGAAATCGATGCTCTGCCGGTCCGCGCTCTGCCCTTGTGCGGCAAGGCGCTGGCCTATCCAATTGGGCAACTGCGCCCGTTCCACCTGCGCGATGTCGATATACACCGCGGCTTGTTGCAGGCTGGCGACCCAGGCCGCCTTCTGCGTCTGCCAGTCCAGCTTCGGCAGCGTGATCAAAGTCAGGTTGTCCGGACTCAGATCCTTGACATAATTTTGCAGCGCCGCGCCGCCATCCTTGCCCGGCTTGCCGGTCGGGATGCGCAGCTCGATCAGCTTCTTGTCGCCGAACAGCGACAGCGCCTGGTTGGACGCCAGCAGCTCGCCCCACTTGAAGCTGCGCTCCACGGTCAGCACGTCGCGCTCGGAATAGCCCTGCGCGCGCGCGGCCTTGCGGATCTTGTCCGCCGCTTCCAGCGCCAGCAAATGCTCGTCGCTGGTGATCACGTACAGCTGCGACAGCGATTTGCTTAAATGGCCGTCCAGCGCTTCCAGGCGCAATTGCATCGTCCGCCCTTACAGAATCGGCACTGCCGGCGCGGCTGGCGGATTGGCGGCGGGCGGCGGCGGCAGCGACACGCCCGCCGTCTTGACGGCAGCGATGCGGCGCATCATCTGCTGCACCAGGTCGGTCTGCATGTCCTTGTACAGCAGCGCCTCTTCCTGCTCCTTGGCCAGCAGCTGGGTTTCGTTAAAGTCGATCGGCCGGGTCAGCGTGATCTGGGTCGGGCCCAGAAGCTCGGCGCCCTGCTTGTCCAGCACGCGGAACACGATGCTGTAGGTCAGCAGATACTGACGCACACGGCCATTGCTGTTCAGCGACAGGATGGACTTGGTCTTGGTCTTCTCCGGATTGGACAGGACTTCGACCACGCCGTCGGCTTCACGCGCGGTGCCGACCACCGTGGTGCCGCCGTTGGCGCGGATGTTGCGCTTCAAATCGATCGCCAATGGCGACGACTCCGGCAATCCGACGTAGAGCGACGGGAACGGCAGCGTGTAATGGCCGCTGTCGCCGCGCAGGTGGAAGCCGCAGCCCGACACCGTCAGCGCAACCGCCAGCACCGCTGCGTACACCCGGCCGCGCCGGAACAAGTTTGCCATATTCGTCGCCATGTTCGTAAACCCGTTTAAACCACGATGTTGATCAATTTGCCCGGCACGACGATGATCTTCTTCGGCGTACCTTCGATGAACTTCTGCACCGCTTCGTTGGCCAGCGCCGCCGCCTCGATGCTCGCCTTGTCGGCGGTCTTGGCCACGACCACGCTGCCGCGCAGCTTGCCGTTCACTTGGATCATCATCTCGATCTCGGCCTGCTCCAGCGCCGCAGGGTCGACTTGCGGCCACTGCACGTTGAGGATGTCGCCGTGCGCCTTGGCGTAGCCCAGCTCTTCCCACAGCACGTGGGTGATGTGCGGCGCCACGGGATTCAGCAGGCGCAGGAAGATCGCGTAGCCTTCCGCCAGCGACGCGCCATCCGCGTCCTTGGCCGACTCCAGCGTGTTCAGCATCTTCATGCAGGCCGACACCACGGTGTTGTACTGGATGCGCTTGACGTCGTAGTCGGCCTGCTGCAGTACCTTGTGCAGCTCGCGGCGCAGGGTCTTGCCGGCGTCGGTGCTGGCGACGGCGGTCAGCGGCGCGCCGGCGGCGGCGATGGCCTCGCGCTGCGCGTAGCCGAAGGCCCACACGCGGCGCAGGAAGCGGTTGGCGCCTTCGACGCCGCTGCCCGACCATTCCAGCGTCTGTTCCGGCGGCGAGGCGAACATGGTGAACAGGCGCGCGGTGTCGGCGCCGTACTGCTCGATCTGCGCCGCAGGGTCGATGCCATTGTTCTTCGACTTCGACATCTTCTCGGTGCCGCCGATCAGCACCGGCTGGCCGTCGGCCTTGGACACGGCGCCTTGCGGACGGCCCTTGTCGTCCAGCGTCAGGTCGACGTCGGCCGGGTTGAACCAGGTCTTCTTGCCGGCCGCGTCTTCGCGGTAGTAGGTCTCGTTCAGCACCATGCCCTGGGTCAGCAGGTTGGTGAACGGCTCATCGAACTTGACCAGGCCGAAGTCGCGCATGATCTTGGTCCAGAAGCGCGCGTACAGCAGGTGCATGACCGCGTGTTCGATACCGCCGATGTACTGGTCCATCGGCATCCAGTAGTCGTTGCGCTGGTCGACCATGGCCTTGTCGGCGCCCGGCGAGGTATAGCGCATGTAGTACCACGACGAATCGACGAAGGTGTCCATCGTATCGGTCTCGCGGCGCGCGGGCTTGCCGCACTGCGGGCAGTCGCACTTCAGGAAGGCTTCGTATTTGTTCAGCGGATTGCCGGTACCGTCAGGTACGCAGTCTTCCGGCAGCACCACCGGCAGGTCTTTTTCCGGCACCGGCACCACGCCGCAATCGCCGCAGTGGATCATCGGGATCGGCGTGCCCCAGTAGCGCTGGCGCGAGATGCCCCAGTCGCGCAGGCGGAAGGTGATCTTCTTCTCGCCCAGGCCCTTGGCTTCCATGTCGGCGGCCACGGCATCGACCGCGTCGGCGTAGTGCAAGCCGTCGTACTTGCCGGAGTTGGTGACGACCGAGACTTCCTTGTCGCCGTACCATTCCTGCCATGCCTCGGTGGAGAACTCCTTGCCCTCGGCCTTGATGACCTGCTTGATCGGCAGATTGTATTTTTTGGCGAACGCGAAATCGCGCTCGTCGTGCGCGGGCACGCCCATCACGGCGCCGTCGCCGTAGGTGATCAGCACGTAGTTGCCGACCCAGACCTCGACCTGCTCGCCGGTCAGCGGATGGGTGACGAACAAGCCGGTCGGCATGCCCTTCTTCTCCATCGTCGCCATGTCGGCTTCGATCACGGAACCCAGCTTGCACTCGGCGTTGAACGCGGCCAGCGCCGGATTGGTCTGCGCGGCGTGGATCGCCAGCGGGTGCTCGGCCGCCACGGCGCAGAAGGTCACGCCCATGATGGTGTCCGGGCGGGTGGTGAAGACGTACATCTTGCCGTCCTGGATCAGCGCGCCGTCGGCGCCCTTGATCTGGTGCGGGAAGGCGAAGCGCACGCCGGTCGACTTGCCGATCCAGTTGGTCTGCATGGTGCGCACGCGCTCAGGCCAGCCCGGCAGCTTGTCGTCGACATAGGCCAGCAGCTCGTCGGCGTAGTCGGTGATGCGGGCGTAGTACATCGGGATCTCGCGCTTTTCGATCAGCGCGCCCGAACGCCAGCCGCGGCCGTCGACCACCTGCTCGTTGGCCAGCACGGTCTGGTCGATCGGATCCCAGTTCACGGTGCCGGTCTTCTTGTAGATGATGCCTTTTTCCAGCATCTTGAGGAACATCCACTGGTTCCACTTGTAATATTCCGGCTTGCACGCGGTCATTTCGCGCGACCAGTCGATCGCCAGGCCCATCGATTCCATCTGCTCGCGCATGTGGGCGATGTTGGAATAGGTCCACTGCGCCGGCGGCACGTTGTTGGCCATCGCCGCGTTTTCCGCCGGCATGCCGAACGCGTCCCAGCCCATCGGCATCAGCACGTTGTAGCCGTTCATGCGCAGGTAGCGGTACATCACGTCGTTGATCGTATAGTTGCGGACGTGGCCCATGTGCAGCTTGCCCGATGGGTAAGGCAGCATCGAGCAGGCGTAGTACTTCCCTTTCGGGAAACGCGGGTCGTGTTCGACGGCCTTGTAGGCGTCGATCGCCTTCCAGTGGGATTGCGCGGCTTTTTCTACGTCGGCGGGACTATATTTATCTTGCATGATCAATGAACGGCCAAAAGTGAATATGAACCGGACATTATACCGGTTCATGCCCCCGCTGAGCGCGCCGGCCCCGCCTTGGGCCGAAGATAGCCGCTAGTCTTCCTTGTAGCGGTCGCTGGAAGACGACCAGTCCGGCCGTTTTTCGACCGGCACGTCGGCCTGGTCGAAGCTTTCCAGCCGTTTCAGCGACTTGGCGTCGTACAGGATCTCGCGCCCGGCAAAGTGGCTGCCGCCACAGTCGATGGCGATCCGGCTGCCTTTTTTCCAGAACCAGAAGTCGCGGATGAAGGGCTCACACTTGATCGCGCGCGACTTGCCGTTGCGGTACAGGCGGATCTCGCTGGAGCCGGCCTCGCTCTCGCCCTGGGCCGGCGGGGCGGCCATCACCATCCAGGCGGCGCTGCCGCCGTCCGGCGCCAGCTTGGCGCTGCTGGCGCGGGCGCCCTGGGCCACGCGCAAGTCCTTGCCCGCCGCCGTGACGACGTGGACGTTGCCGTTGTCGTCCACGTAGGCGTCCTTCAGCGCGGCGGCCTGCGCCTGCGCGCACAGCGCCAGCGCGGCGAATGCGGACAATGCGGCCAGCTTGCGAAGTCGGTTCATATTCATTCTCCCAAATACTTGACGCGGCGCTGCGTGCCGTTGACCTCGCCGGTGGTCCAGGCGGTCACCACCGCCTTGCCGGCCCCGAGGAAATTATCGATGTGATAACCCTGGATCGCGCTGCCCCGGTCGTCGGCAAAGCGGTCGCCGACGGCTTCGATGTTGACCTTGCCCTTTTTCGGGATCACGGTCGGATCGACCGCGATCGAATGGTTGGCGCTGACCGGATTGAACGAGCCTATCACACCATCGGCATACTTGAAGGTGACGGTCGATTGCGTGTTGACGACGTCGCGGTTGCCCTTGGCGTTGCGGTGCCAGCCGCCCTCGAAGGCGTCGAGGCGGATATATTTTCCCTGGGTGGTCTTGCCGGTGCCCTGCATCGGCACGCCGGCCGCGCTGAACAGGAAATCTTCCTTGTGCTTCTCATCCAGCCCGCCGCCGTCGACCAGCTTGCCGTCGAAGTCGGCCTCGTCGCAGACGTTGTAGCCGGTGATCTTGAAGGTCGCCTCGTACCAGGCCTCCTTGAACGTGACCTTGAACTCCGCCAGCGTGACGCCGCCGGTGGTGGTGGTGATGACGGCCTCGCCCTTTTCGCGGGTATCGATGGTGAACACCAGTTCGCCGTTGGCGTCGGTCTTGGGCGGCACGGTCAGCTTGTCGGCCGCGCGGCTGGACTTGAGCGCCAGCGCATGATCGGGCGCCGGCTTGCCGTCGGCATGCTGGACCAGCCTGGCCTTCAGTTTCAGGTGGTACAGCACCTTGTTGTTCAGAGTGCGCGAGGCTTTCTGGATGATGGGCAGGTTGTCGTCCTGCTCGTTCGGCACGATGGTGATGGAGCACAGCAAGTCTTCCACCTGCACCTTCGCCAGCGACGTGGCGACGGGATTGGAGACGGCGGTGCCCACCAAGAGATATTCAGCCATGGTCAGCTCTTCAGGAAAATCTGCAGTTGTTCTTCGGCGGCGGTCTTGACGCGCTGGGTCTTGCCCTCGGCGTCGGTCACGCCCTCGACCGTGATGCCGCTGGCCGACACGATCTTGTAGGCGGCATTGGCCAGCGGCTTGCCGCGCTTGTCGACCAGCTGGAATTGTTCGTCGAATTTGCTGGCGGCCAGCGCCGCCGCTGCGGCGGCGGCGATTGCCGGCGCGGCGGCCGCCGCAGCAGCAGTGGCCGCTCCCGCGCCGCCGCCGCCCCCGCCACCGCCACCGCCACCGCCCGCTTCGGCCGTATCGGTCTGCTGGCTGGCGACCAGCACCGCGCCGCACGAGGTCTTCATGCCCTCCACGGCCACGTTCACGCCCAGCACGAAGAAGCTGCGCGCGCCCTCGACGATGGTATGCGTGCCCGGACACTTGGGACAACTGACCTTGTGGCCGACGCCCGCGATCGGCTTGCCCATGCAAATATTGTCCTGGTAGCCCTCCAGCACCGTGCCGTTATGCGAGGTCTTGTCGCCCAGCCGGATAATCGCCTTCTCACCCACGATAAGTCGTCCTCATGATTGCCGTATTGATATCATTCCTGGAAGCATACCCGAAGCCGGCGGCAAGGCCTGCACGATTCAGCGCCGGCGTTCCGGCTCGTGGCATACTCGGGCGATGCACTACCGTGAATATCCTCCCCATCCCGCTCTCGCGGCCCATGTCGACTGCATGTGGACGGCCCGCGCGCCGGCCGGCGCCGGCACCCACCGCGTGCTGCCGGATAACTGCATCGACATCCTGTGGCAGGACGGTGGCCAGCCGGGATTCGCGGTCGGCATGATGAGCACGGCCATCCAGGTGGCCAGCGCCGGGCCGGTGCGGACCGTGGCGGTGCGCTTCAAGCCGGGGGCGGCGGGCGCCTTCCTGGCCGCGCCGCTGCAGGCGCTGACCGACCAGCGCGCCGATATCGACCTGCTGTGGGGTCGCAGCGACGCCGACCGGCTGGCCGACGCGCTGTGGACCGACGACGCCCCCGACCGCGCGCGCCTGGCGCTGATCGAGCGGGAATTGCTGCGCCGCCTGCACGCCGGCGGCGCGCGGCCGGCGGCCGATACGCTGGTGCGGCGCGCGCTGCATGCGCTGGACGCTAGCGGCGGCGGCCTGCGCATCGAGGACCTGGCGGCAAGGCTGGGCGTGTCGCGCCAGCACGTGGCGGCGCAGTTCCGCGACCAGGTCGGCCTGTCGCCCAAGCTGTACGCCCGCATCTGCCGCTTCCGCCGCGCCACGGCCGCGCTGAAAACCATGCCGGCGCCCGACTGGGCACAACTGGCGCTGGAGTGCGGCTATTTCGACCAATCGCATCTGATCCACGACTTCCAGGAATTCGCCGGCAGCGCGCCCGAACGCTTCCATTTTTACAATCACGCCGGCTGACGATGTGCCAAGATGATGTTTTCAACATCTTTGCGGAGACAAGCATGATCAAGGGATTACGTACGGTGGCTTACCCGGTGGCCGACCTGGCCGCCGCCAAGGCGTGGTACGCCAAGGTTTTCGACACGGCGCCGTATTTCGACCAGCCGTTCTATGTCGGCTTCAACATCGGCGGTTTCGAGCTGGGCCTGATTCCGGACGGCGCGCCGGGCACCACCGGCAGCATGGTCTACTGGGGCGTGGACGACATCGAGGCCGAGGTCGCCCGCATCACCGCGCTGGGCGCCACCGTGCACGGCGCCATCCAGGACGTGGGCGAGAACATCAAGACGGTGGAACTGGCAGACCCGTTCGGCAACCTGCTTTGCCTGATCGACAACCCCCACTTCGATGTGAAAGCGGTGCGCTAGCGCTTGTTGTGGCACACTACTGCCTCTGCAAAATAAAGAGGTAGTCCCATGTCCCGCCGCAACGCCAATCCGATCAAGTCGCCCGAACAAATCGTCATGGCGCGCGTCGCCGCCCAGCTGGCGGCCGACGTGCTGACCATGATCGCGCCGCACGTCAAGCCCGGCGTCAGCACGGCCTACCTCGACAAGCTGTGCAACGACTACATCGTCAACGTGCAGCAGGCGATCCCGGCCAACGTCGGCTACGGCGGCTTCCCGGCCACCGTGTGCAGCTCGGTCAACCACGTGGTGTGCCACGGCATTCCGTCGGAAGCGCTGATCCTCAAGGAAGGCGACATCATCAACATCGACGTCGCCGTCATCAAGGATGGCTGGCACGGCGACACCAGCCGCATGTACTACGTCGGCGAGCCGTCGAAGTCGGCGCGCAAGCTGGTCGAGACCACCTATGCGGCGATGTGGGCCGGCATCCGTGCCGTCAAGCCGCGCGCGACCTTGGGCGATGTGGGCTTCGCGATCCAGACCGTGGCCGAGAAGGCCGGCTACAGCGTGGTGCTGGATTACTGCGGCCACGGCATCGGCATGGTCTACCACGAAGAGCCGCAGGTGACGCACTATGGCCGTCCGGGCCAGGGCATCGTGCTGAAGCCGGGCATGCTGTTCACGATCGAGCCGATGATCAACGCCGGCAAGGCGGCGACCAGGGAATTGAGCGACGGCTGGACCGTCGAGACGCGCGACAAATCGCTGTCGGCGCAATGGGAGCACATGGTGGCGGTGACCGAAACCGGCTTCGAGGTGCTGACGCTGGCGCCCGGCGAGACCGGCGCCAGGTCGCAGATCCCGAACGCCGTGCCGGCCGGCACCGCCCCGGTTAGCGCAGCGTAAGCTTCAGGGCCGGCTTCTCGCCGTAGTCGTCATAGCGCTCGTTGATGCCGGCCACGCAGTAGGTCACCTCTTCCAGGATGTCGGGGACGGCGGCCTTCATGGCCCCGGCATCCTTGATGACGATCTCCAGCACCTCGTTCGGCTTCAGGCGGAACTGGCTCATGCCGTCTTCGTCGCGCAGGTAGCTCAGGCAATCGACCCAGGCGTCCATGGTGTTGCCGTACGTTTCAGGGAAGCCAAGCGCCGCCTTGCAGGCCGCGTGGAAGGTGGTGAAATCGGTGATCGCCGCGCCGTTCAATTCTGCGGTTGCCATATTATTTTTTCTCCCTGGGATCGGTGACGAAGCCCAATTTCGTTAATCCATGCGCCTGCGCCGCCGCCATCACCTGGGCCACCACTTCATAGCGGGTGTCCTTGTCGGCGCGCAGTTGCAGTTCCGGCTGCGGGTCCAGTTTAGCCGCATCGACCAGCCGCGCTTCCAGCGCGTCCCGCTCGACCGGATCGTTATTCCAGAAGATCTTGCCCTTGCCGTCGATCGACAGCGTGACCGTGGCGGCCGGCTGCGCCGGCGCGCTTTGCGCCTGCGCCTTCGGCAGCTCCAGCTGGACCGCGCTGGTGAACATCGGCGCGCTGAGGATGAAGATCACCAGCAGCACCAGCATCACGTCCACCATCGGCGTGACGTTGATGTCGGCCATCGGGCCCGGATTGCGGTGGTGGTTGAATGCGCCAAAGCTCATGCTTGCTCCCGGCAGTGATTTACTTACTCAGTTACTTGGTCAGATACGCGTGCAGGTCGTGCGCGAAGGCGTCCAGCTCGGACAAGGTCAGCCGGTTGACGCGGTTGAAACCGTTATACGCCAGCACGGCGGGTATCGCCACCGCCAGGCCGATGGCGGTCATGATCAGCGCCTCGCCCACCGGGCCGGCCACCTTGTCGATCTGCACCGTGCCGTGCGCCGACACGTTGGCCAGCGCGTGGTAAATGCCCCAGACCGTGCCCAGCAGGCCGACGAAGGGCGCGGTGGCGCCGATCGACGCCAGCAGCGTCAGGCCGCCTTCGAGGCGGTTGGTCGACGCCTGGATCGCCACGCGCAACACGCGCGTGACTTGCGCCGCGTGGTTCATTTCGCCGCCCAGCGACGGCCGGTCCGCCACCTTCAGCTGGGCCGCGCCCTGCTGCGCCAATGGCGTGTAAATTTGCTCGGGATCGGCCAGCGACAGCGCGGCGACGCCGTCCTGCATGGTCGGCGCCTCCCAGAAGGCCTGCACCGCCGGCGCGCTGCGGCGGATGCGCCAGGCCGCGTAGGCCTTGGCCAGGATGAAGAACCAGCTCACCAACGACATCGCCAACAGTATGAAAGCCACGGCGTGGCTGATGCTGTCGCCCTGCTCCCAGAAACGGGACAGGGTGAATTGGCTGTCGAGGACGGGATTCATCAGTTGTTCAGCCCCAGCACGTCATACATATCGAACAGGCCGGCCGGCTTGTCGGCCAGGAAGCGGCAGGCGCGCAGCGCGCCGTGCGCGTAGGTCACGCGGCTGCTGGACTTGTGGCTGATCTCGATGCGCTCGCCGATGCCGGCGAACAGCACGGTGTGGTCGCCGACGATGTCGCCGCCGCGGATGGTGGCGAAGCCGATCGACGAAGGATCGCGTTCGCCGGTCACGCCTTCGCGCGCGTAGACGGCACAGTCCTTCAGGTCGCGGCCGAGCGCACCGGCGATCACTTCGCCCATTTTCAGCGCGGTGCCGGACGGGGCGTCGACCTTGAAGCGGTGGTGCGCTTCGATCACTTCGATATCGTAGCCGGTGGACAGCGCCCTGGCGGCCTGCTCCAGCAGCTTCATCGTGACGTTGACGCCGACGCTGAAGTTGGGCGAGAACACGATCGCGGTCTTCTTGGCCGCTTCGGCGATGGCGGCCTTGCCGGCGTCGTCGAAACCGGTGGTGCCGATCACCAGCTTGATGCCGTGTTCGGCGCAGTAGGCCAGGTGCTGCAAGGTCGCTTCCGGACGGGTGAAGTCGATCAGGTAGCGGGCGCCGGCCAGGCCCTTGGCCAGGTCGGACTCGACCGGCACGCCGGCCGGCTTGCCGAGGAAGGCGGCGGCGTCGGCCGCTTCACTGCCTGCGCGGTCGAGGGCGCCGGACAGGCGCGCGTCGTCGGCGTTCTGCACCGCTTCGATCAGGATGCGGCCCATGCGGCCGCCGGCGCCGGCGATGGCGATGTTCAGTTCGGTCATACGTACTTCCTTGTTATTTCTTGTCGTTGGTCACCGTCACGCCCACCGGGGAAGCGGCGGCGTTGTCGCTGCCGGCCGGGATAGGCGAGGTATTGCCCACCGGCTTGGCGTCCGGCACGCTCAGGTCCTTCTTCACTTTCGGCGCCGGGCCGGCGATGCGGGCGATGTATTCTTTTTCGGTCGGCAGGTTGCCGCCTTCCCAGCGCGCCACCTTGCCTTCCTTGTCGAAGAACACGATCACGCGGCTGGTGGTGATTTCGCCGTTGCCCTTGGCCAGGCGGAAGGCGTAGTCCCAGCGGTCGCCGTGGAACGGGTCGGCCAGCAGCGCGGTGCCGAAGATGAAGCGGACCTGGTCGCGCGTCATGCCGGCTTTCAGTTGCGACAACATTTCTTCGGAAACAAAGTTACCTTGCTGAATGTCCGGACGGTATGGCGAGAAGAACCACATGAACTTCTGCAGCGGCGTGATGGTGGTGGTTTGCGCGCCCTTGTTGGCGTCCAGCGTGGTACCGGTTTCCTTCACTTCGGTCGATTTCTCGCCCAGGGTGGTATTGGAGGCACAGCCGCCCAGCGCCAGCGCGACGCACACAGCGCCAGCGACGGGAGTAAAACGGTGCAACAAAGACTGCGATAAAGCCTGGGTGACGCGCATAAGTGTCCTCAATCTGGTCGAGCGGAAGTGCCGAAAAACGCTATATCATAAAGCACAAGGTACGAAGCAGGGCATTATCCCGTAAAACCGCCGATATGTCCTTGTTTTACAAAGCACAAATGTAAAACATTGCAAAGCCCGGCGGGCGGGCACAGGGAGAATAGGAGGTGCGGCGCTCCCCGGAGTGCGTTAAACTGTGGGCTAGCTACCGCCAACTACATCTAAGAGTCTCCAATATGGGTAACAATCCGACCGATCTGAAGGCCAGCGGCCTGAAAGCCACGCTGCCACGCCTCAAAATCCTGGACATCTTCCAGAACAGCGAAGTGCGCCACCTGACCGCGGAGGATGTCTACAAGATCCTGCTGGCGGATAATATGGACGTCGGCCTGGCCACCGTCTACCGCGTGCTGACCCAGTTTGAACAGGCCGGCCTGCTGAACCGCAACCACTTCGAAACCGGCAAGGCCATCTTCGAGCTGAACGAGGGTTCGCACCACGACCACCTGGTCTGCCTCGATTGCGGCCGCGTGGAAGAATTCTTCGACGAGGAAATCGAAACCCGCCAGCAGATGGTGGCCAAGGAGCGCGGCTTCAAGATCGCCGAGCACGCGCTGGCCATCTACGGCAACTGCACCAAGACGGCCTGCCCGCACCGGCCATAAAAGCAATCCGGGGTCAGGTCCAAAAAACGGACACGGGCTCTACCGTAGCAGCCGCTACGGTAGAGCCCGTGTCCGTTTTTTGGACCTGACCCCGGAGTTTAGTTGTGGCTTAGCGCATTCGACAGCAGCTTGGCGGTGATGTCGACGATCGGTATCACCCGCTCATACGCCATGCGCGTCGGGCCGATCACCCCCAGCGTGCCGACGATCTTGCCGTTGGCCGTGTACGGCGCGGTGACCACGCTCATCTCGTCCATCGGCACCAGGCTCGACTCGCCGCCGATATAGATCTGCACCCCGCTGGCCTTGCTCGAGACGTCGAGCAGCTGCATCAGCCCCGTCTTCTGCTCGAACATGTCGAACATCTGCCGCAGCGACGTCATGTTCGACGACAGGTCGCTGACCGACAGCAGGTTGCGCTCGCCGGAAATGACCATGTCCTCCGAATTGTCGGCCATCGCCTCGCTGCCCGCCTCCACCGCCGCCTGCATCAGCCGGCCCATGTCGTCGCGCAGCTGGCGCACTTCGTTCTGCAGGCGCGTGTGCACCTCGTCGAAGGCCAGGCCGCCGTAGTTCTGGTTGATATAGTTGGCCGACTGGATCAGCTGCGCCGGGCTGTAATCGACATCGGTCAGCAGCAGGCGGTTCTGCACGTCGCCGGTCGGGCCGACGATCACCAGCAGGATGCGCTTCTCGCCCAGCCGCAGGAACTCGATCTGCTGGAACACCGATTCGCGCCGCGGGCTCAGGACCACGCCGGCGAACTGCGACAGCGACGACAGCATCTGCGCCGCGTTGGAAATCATCTTCTGCGGCTGCGGGGCCTGCAGGCGCATGCGGCCTTCGACCGATTGCTCATCCAGGTGCTGCACCGTCAGCAGCGTATCGACGAAGATGCGGTAGCCGCGCGGCGTCGGCACGCGGCCGGCCGAGGTGTGCGGACTGGCGACGTAGCCCAGTTCCTCCAGGTCGGCCATGATGTTGCGGATGGTGGCCGGCGACAGGTCGAGGCCGGAGATCTTGGAAAGCGCGCGCGAGCCTACCGGCTGGCCGTCCGCGATATAGCGTTCCACCAGGGCTTTGAGCAGGGTTTGGGCGCGAGTGTCGAGTTGCATTGCTGTGTGGGTAGCGCTGTTGATTTCTGCTTATTATGCACGCTCCGCGCCCGCCGGGGGCCGCCGCGTGGCCTCAATGCCGCAATTGCTCTTTTATCCAGGCCAAAAGTTCGTCAAATGTCGTGCAGATCGCGTCCGGCGCCACGCCGGCCGCCAGGTGGGCGTCGCTGCCGTTGCGGTTCATCCAGACCGCGCGCAGGCCGGCGCCCTGGGCGCCCTGCACGTCCAGCCGCAGGTCGTCGCCGACATACACGGCGTCCCGCGGTGCCACCCCCATCGCTTCGCAGGCGGCCAGGAAGATGGCCGGGTCGGGCTTGGCGCGGCCGAACGTGGCCGACGCCAGCGCATAGTCGAAATGGTGGTGCAGGCCGATGACTTCAAGATCGGCATTGCCGTTGGTGATGACGCCCAGCCGCAGCATGCCCTGCAGCAACGGCAGCACCGGCAGCACGTCGGCAAACGGCGTGACGGCGTTGCGCAGCACGTGGAAGTGCTGCATGGCGCCGTCAATGTGGGCCGGATCCTCGCCGGTTTCGGCGAACACCGCCTCCAGCGCCACGCGGCGCAGCTTGTACAGGTCCGCCACCAGCTCGGGCCGCTGCTCCAGCAGCGCCATGCGGCGGGCTCGCAGCTCGGCGACGCTGAACCGCTGCGCCACCCCGGGCGCATGCTCGGCCAGCCAGGCGTGCCAGCTGAGCTCAGCCGCCGCGATCACCGGGCCGATCGGCCACAGGGTATCGTCAAGGTCGAACAGCAGGGCGAGCGGGCGGCGTGGGGTCATGGCGGTCGGGGAAAATGTGGAATCCCTGTATTGTCGCACCGATCGCCTTGCCATGACGGCATGGTAAATTATCGGATTCCCCTGCTGGAGCTCCTGTGCTATCGACTAATTCTTGCCGTTGGGCCGCGCTGGCCGCCCTGCTGGCCGGCTGCGCCACCGCCCCGTCCGGCCCGCCGCCCGCCTTTGCCTCCTTCGTCGTGCTGGGCGAGAACGGCGCCGCCGTCGCCCGGGTGCTGATCGACGCCCCCGCCTGCCCGGCCATCGAGATCGACCAGCGCAGCCAGGCCATGACCCTGCGCGCGCCGGCCGCGACGATCCCACTGCGCGGCACGCCGTCCGCGCCGGCCGACTCCAAGCCGGCCGCCTTCCCGTTGCTGACCTGCGAAGCGCCGCTGCCGGCCGGCGCCGCCAGCGCCTCGGTGCTGGGCCGTGCGCTGCCGCTGCCCAAGGCCGAGCCACAGCGCATCGTCGTCATCGGCGACACCGGCTGCCGCCTGCAAAAGAGCAGCAACAGCTACCAGCCCTGCAACGACCCGGCCCAATATCCGTTCGCCACCGTCGCCGAGCAGGCCGCCGCATGGCAGCCCGACCTGGTGATCCACGTCGGCGACTACCATTACCGCGAGAATCTCTGCCCCGAAAGCAACACCGGTTGCGCCGGCAGCCCCTGGGGCTACGGCTGGGACGCCTGGGACGCCGATTTCTTCGCCCCCGGCGCCCGGCTGCTGCAGGCGGCGCCGTGGATCATGGCGCGCGGCAACCATGAAAGCTGCACGCGCGGCGGCCAGGGCTACTGGCGTTTCCTCGACCCGCGCCCGCTGCGGGCCGGGCGCGACTGCAATGCCGACGCCGACGACGCCACCGGCAACTACAGCGATCCCTACGCGGTGCCGATCGGCCAGGCCACCCAGCTGCTCGTAATGGATACCGCCGCCACCACCTGGAAAGGCTTGCAGCCGGGCGACCTGGGCTACGACAAGTACCGCGACCTGTACCGCAAGCTCGATGCGCTGTCGCAGCAGGCGCCGCGCAACATCGGCGTGGTCCACCACCCGCTGCTGGGCATGGGCGCCGACCGCAAGAACGGCGGCCCGATCGTGCTGCTGCCGGGCGACGCCGGCCTGCAAGCCAGTTTCGGCTCGCTCAATCCGCAGTTGCTGCCGGCCGCCGTCCAGACCGTGCTGTCCGGCCATGTACATCTGTGGGAGCAGGTCAGCTTCTCCAGCGGCCATCCGAGCCAGTTCATCGCCGGCTTTTCCGGCACCGCCGAGGATACCGTGCCGCTGCCCGAGCGCCTGCCGCCGGGCGCGACGCCGGCGCCCGGCGCGGTGGTCGACAGTTTCAGCTCCTGGGTCGACGGCTTCGGCTTCATGACCATGGAACGGCGCGGGCCGGAGCAATGGCACGTGCTGGTGCACGACCTGCAGGGCAAGGTCCGCAACAGTTGCCGCATCGACGGCCGCCGCTCGTCATGCATCATGCCGCAGGTCAAATAAGCGGGACGGACACAAGCTGTTACATCGCTCAGCGGCCCACAGGTTGCAAATGCACTAAAATACGGCCGACACCGTGTATCATGCTGGACCCGCGCGTGCAGCCGGCCCTATTCGTTTTGGAGAGAGATTTTTATGAAAAGTTTGTATCTGCGTTCGGGCCTCGCCCTGCTGTGTGCCGTCATTCTCAGCGCCTGCGGCGGCGGCGACGGCAGCCTGCAGCTGACCGTCAGCCTGAGCGGCGTGACCAAGGACGGCCTGGTCCTGACCAACACCAACACTGGCGAACTGCTGCCGGTGCCGATCGGCACCAGCATCATCGCCTTCACCAAGCTGGCCGGCACGGATGAGCAATTCAACATCCAGATCAAGACCCCGCCGGCCAATGCCACTTGCACGCTGACGGACAACACCGGCAAGGCCAACGCCTATACCGCCTACCGCATCGTGGTCAGCTGCACCAACGACCCCTACACCCTGGGCGGCGTGGTCTACGGCCTCAAGAGCAACGGCCTGGTCCTGGCCAACGGCCCGGACACGGTCGGCGTGGTGGCGAACGGCGGCGCCGACGTGGCCTACACCTTCCCGACCAAGGTACCGAATGGCTCGCCGTTCGGCGTCACCGTGCTGTCCCAGCCGGCCGGCCAGACCTGCACCGTCGATCCCACCAAGGCGGTCGGCAACATGCCAGCCACCGACGCGCTGCAAATGTATGTCACTTGCAAATAATCGCGTACGTCCGGTTTAATTTTTGGAGAAATACATGAAATTTTCGTATGCAAGCGCCGGTGCGGCGATGGCGCTGGCGGCAGCGCTGGCAGGTTGCGGCGGCAAGGCCCAGTTCACCGTGCAAGGTCTTGTGAGCGGCCTGAACAACTCCGGCCTGGTGCTGGCCAACGGCGGCAACACCGTGACCGTGCCGGTCGGCGCGACCACTTTCGCCTTCGCGCAGCAGATCGACTACGGCACCGAGTACAACATCACGGTGCAGACTAATCCGGCCCACATGACCTGCAGCGTGGTCAACGGCAGCGGCTCGGCCGGCCATACGGTCACCATCCAGGCAGGGGTGACTTGCAGCCAAAACACCTACACGCTGGGCGGCCAGTTCACCGGCCTGACGGCCGACAGCGCCGGCGTCGCGCGTGCCGTGACCCTGCTCAACGGCACCGCCGGCGGTGCGGTGACGATCAGCAGCGCCAACGCCACCACCGCCGCCACCGGCACCGGCGACTTCACGCTCGGCACCGTGGCCGATGGCCAGGCTTACGGCGTGACGGTGCAGTCGCAGCCGACCGGCCTGACTTGCACTATCGCCAACGGCACCGGCGTGATGCACGAAGCCGCAGTCAGCAACCTGGTGCTCACCTGCGTGCCGACACCTGCCACGCCGTAACAGGCCAGACCGCCGCGCGCCGCCACGGCAAGCGGCGGGTAGTGGAGAGATATTCGATATCGAAATGATCGATATTGGAAAAATAAAGTGGCGTTATATGCCGCGACGCAGCATACTGCACTTGTCTCCTCCACTTCTTGCAAGAGAATTGGATTTAGCCCGCTTTAACCAGCGGGCTTTTTTTTGCCTATGCGCTTGGGGGCACGGCTTTGAGCAGGTTCGCCAGCGCGACGTACTGGGCCAGGCCGACGGCTTCCGGGCGGTCGGTCGGGTCGATGCCGGCGGCGACGATCTGCTCTTCGGTGAACATGCCGGCCAGGCAGTTGCGGATCACCTTGCGGCGCTGCGAGAACGCTTTCAGCACCACCGCTTCCAGCGTCGGGCCGTCGCACGGCAGCGGGTTGGCGACCGGGATCATGCGCACGATCGCCGATTCCACCTTCGGCGGCGGATCGAACGCTTCCGGCGGCACCACGAACAGCAGCGACATATCGTAGCGCCATTGCAGCATCACCGACAGGCGGCCGTAGGTCTTGCTGCCCGGCCCGGCCACCATGCGCTCCACCACCTCTTTTTGCAGCATGAAGTGCTGGTCCCGCACCTGCGGCGCGAACGTCGCCAGGTGGAACAGCAGCGGGCTGGAGATGTTGTACGGCAGGTTGCCGACGATACGCAGCTTCTGGCCGGCCGGCACGGGAATCGTGCCGAAGTCGAACTTCAGCGCGTCGCCGGCGTGGATGGTCAGCTTGGCCGGGTTGTAGGTCTTTTCCAGGCGCGCCACCAGGTCGCGGTCCAGTTCGACCACGTGCATCATCTTCAGCGTGCGCATCAGCTGCTCGGTCATGGCGCCCAGGCCGGGGCCGATTTCGACCATGGCGTCGTCCGGCGCCGGATCGATGGCTTCGGTGATGCTGGAGAGGACGTATTTATCGTGCAGGAAGTTTTGGCCGAAGCGTTTGCGGGCGACGTGTTTCATGGTTGTTCTTGTTTGAGAGGGTAATTAGGAGGCGGCGCGGCTGGCGGCATCGGCCATGGCGACGGCGGTGTCGATCGCCGTTTCCATGCTGCCGCAGTCGGCCAGACCCAGGCCTTGGGCGGCCAGGTCCAGCGCCGTGCCGTGGTCGACCGAGGTGCGTATCAGCGGCAGGCCCAGCGTGATGTTGACGCCCTGGCCGAAGGTGGCGTACTTCAGCACCGGCAAGCCCTGGTCGTGGTACATGGCCAGCACGCAGTCGGCGTCTTTCAGGTATTTGGGCTGGAACAGCGTGTCGGCCGGATACGGGCCGCGGGCATCGATGCCGCGCGCCTGCGCCGCCGCGATGGCCGGGGCGATGACATCGATGTCCTCGCGTCCGAGGTAGCCGCCCTCGCCCGCGTGCGGGTTCAGGCCGCACAGCAGGATGCGCGGCGCGGCGATGCCGAACTTGGTTTTCAGGTCGCGGTCGATGATGTCGAGCACGCGCGCCAGTCCATCCTGGCTGAGCGCGGCGGCGACGTCCTTCAGCGCCAGGTGGGTGGTCGCCAGCGCCACCCGCAGCGGCGGCGCCCCCGGCGGCGAGGCCGGCTGGCCGGCCAGCATCATCACCACTTGCGGGGTTTGCGTCTGGTCGGCGAAGTATTCGGTGTGGCCGGAGAATTTGACGCCGGCATCGTTGATGGTGCTCTTTTGCAGCGGCGCGGTGACCACGGCCTCGAACCAGCCGGCCCGCACGCCTTCGATGGCAGCGTCCAGCGTGGCCAGCACGCTGCGGCCGTTTTCCTGGTCCAGCTTGCCGGGCACCACGTGCGCGGCCAGCGGCACGTCGATCACGCTGATGCGGCCCGGGCCGAAATGCGGCAGGCCGCCGTTGCGCACCGCCTGCAGCGACAGCGCCGACAGCTTGATCTCGGGGTCGATGTAGCCGGCCGTCATGGCCAGGAAGGCGGCGTCGCCCAGCAGCACGCAATTGACGTCGTTGCGGCGCGCCCAGGCGGCGCGGATCGCGATTTCCGGGCCGATGCCGGCCGGCTCGCCGACGGTGACGGCGATGGCGGGGCGCACTCCTGTGCGCCGGGTTGTCAGATTGGCGCTCATGAATGCTCCCCTGTCCGCTTACTTGGTGGCGTTGACGCCGTCGTCGGTACGGTACTCGACGTAGGCGCGGTCGCGCACTTCGCGCTGCCAGCTCTCGGTCGCTTCTTCCATCTTGCGTTCGCGGATGGCCTGGCGCGCGTTGTTGCGCTCGCGCTCCTTCGAGACGTCGTCGCTCTTACGCTCCAGCACTTCGATCAGGTGCACGCCGAAGCTGGTTTCCACCGGCTGGCTCACTTCGCCGATCTTCAGGTTGTTCATCGCCGCCTCGAATTCCGGCATGGTGTCGCCCGGATACAGCCAGCCCAGGTCGCCGCCCTTGGAGGCCGAACCGTCGTTCGACACCAGGCGCGCCAGGTCTTCGAACTTGGCGGCGTTGTTGTCCAGGCGTTCCTTCAGCTCCATCAGCTTGCGCTTGGCGTCGGCCGCGCTCATGGTCGGCGTCACCTTGATCAGGATGTGGCGCGCGTGGGTCTGCTGCACGGCGGCCACGGCTTGCGCCTCGGCCAGGCTGCGGCGGTCGACCACCTTCAGGATGTGGAAGGCGCCGGTGCTCTTGATGATCGGCGTGACCTGGCCGGCCTTAAGCTTGGCCAGCGCTTCGGCGAACACCGGCGGCAGGCGCTCGGGCTGGCGCCAGCCGACCACGCCGCCCTGCAGCGCGTCGGAAGCGTCGGAATAGGTGCCGGCCATCTTGGCGAAGTCGGCGCCGGTGCGCAGCTGGCGCATCACTTCCTCGGCGCGCGCGCGGCGCTGGGCGATCACTTCGGCGGTGGCGTTGTCCGGAATGCGCACCATGATCTGCGAGATGTTCACTTCGAACTGCTCGGCGGCGGCGGCTTTTTCGGCGGCCATGAAGCTGTCCACCTCGGCCTCCGAGATCTGCAGCTTGGCGTCGACCTCATGCTCGCGCAGGCGCTGCATGATGATCTCTTCGCGGATTTCCTCGCGGAAGGCGGCGAAGGTGGTGCCGTCCTTTTCCATCTGGTTGCGCAGGTCCTGCACGCTGAGTTTTTGCGCTTCGGCGATGCGGGCGATGGCGCGGTCCAGTTGCAGGTCGTCGACGCGCACGCCCATTTCCTTGGCCATCTGCAGTTGCGAGCGCTCGACGATCATGCGTTCGAGCAGCTGGCGGCGCAGGTCGGCCGCTTCCGGCATCTGCACGTTCTGCGCCTTCATGCGGGCGATGGCGGCCTTGATGCGGTTGGCCAGCTCGCGCTGGGTGATGACCTCGTCGTTGACGACGACGACGATGGAATCGATGGCGACGTTGCCGCTTTCGCCTGGCGGCAGGAAGCCGGCGCCGTCGGCCTTGGGCTTGGCCGGCGCCGCCGGGGTGGTGTTCAAGGCGGCGGCAGCGGGCGCCACCGCGGGCGCCGGCTCAGGTTTCTTTTTCGACGAGAACAGGCTGCAACCGCCCAGGGCGGCCGTGCACAACAGGACTGCGAGGATTTTCATTTGGAATTTCATCTGATACATACTGGCATTACGCATGGTAGAACGCTCTTGAGTCAGGTGTAAAAAAATCAAAAAACGCCCGCTGCCGGTGTTGCGCGGCGGACGCCAGGATGCCTTGCTTTAGCGGGCGTAGCCCTCGTTCAAACGCTGATAACCGGGAATGCTGCTCTTCATCGCTTCCAGCGGGCTGCCCACGCCCAGGTGCGACAGGCCGTTCAGTTCCAGCTGGAAGAAGATCTGCGTCGACGCCTTGGTCGAGGTGGTCACGAAGCGCTGCGCGCCGGTGCGGAACACCCAGCAGTCGGCGTTGTATTCGAGGCCGAGCAGGCTTTCGAGGATCTTCTTGTCCTGCACCGAGTAGCTGACCCGGCCGACGCCGTACCAGCGCTGGAAGATCGGCCACTGGCTCGACAGCTCGATATTCTTGAAACTGTCGCGCAGGTAGCGGTAGCCCAGGTTCAGCACCTTCTTCGAGCCCGGCACCCATTGCGCGGTATAGCTTTCCGACACCACCCGGCTCAGGCTCGGGTTGTACTGCACCGCGCTGTCGAAGGTCCAGGTCTCCGAGATGCGGCCGGTGGCGGCCAGCAAGATGTCCGAATGGGCGTCCACCACCGGCGTCGACGAATCGAGCTGCACCTTCTGGTCGCGGAAGTAGAAGCGCTGGCCGAACGCCAGGCGCAGCGCCTCGGCGCCGTTGGCGTCGAGGAAGCGCGAGGTCAGCGCGGCGGTCAGCTGGTTGGCGTCGCCGATGCGGTCCGAGCCGACGAAGCGGTTTTCGCTGAAGATCTGGCTGAAGTTGAAGGTGGCGGCGTCGGTGTCGAAGGTCGGGAACTTGCTCTGGTCGCGGTACGGCGTGTTCACGTAGAACAGGCGCGGCTCCAGCGTCTGCGTCATGGCCTTGCCGCCCCACTTGATGTCGCGCTCGAACACCAGGCCCGAGTCCAGCGAGAAGGTCGGGACCGCGCGCGACAGGTTGCCGGACGGATCGGTTCCAAACGCGTCCATCTGGTAGCTGGCCATGTTGACCATCACCTTGGGCGTGATGAAATAGCTCGGCCCGATGATCGGATAGCTCAGCTGCGGTATCGCCACCAGCCGGGTGCCGGTGATCAGCGTCGGGTGGTAGAAGCGCGTCAGTTCGCTGTCGAAGGCCCAGTCGAAGCCGCCGGCCACGTCGTACTGGGCGGCGTGGAAATTGATCGCCGGCAGGCGGTCATACGGGCGGGTCACCGTCAGCGACGGATCGACCACCGATTCCGGATCCTGCAGCACCTGGTACTTTTGCACGCGGGCGGTCAGCGTCCAGTAGTCGCCGTGGTAGTCGGTGCGCAGCTCGCGCAGCAGCTGGCGCTCGGTCGAGCTCGACACGGTCTTGGAGAAATCGTTGGGGTAGTTGTCATCCGACGCCGCGCGGATGCTCCAGCCGTACGACCAGTCCTTGCTCAGGTCCTGGGTATGGTTGCTCTTGATCATCCAACGGTCGCTCTTGACGTCCGGGTTGGCCTTGGCGTACTCGCGGTCGTGCGGCAGGTACTCCAGGTACGTTTCGCCCTGGTACAGGCCGCCGTCGGTCTCGCCCAGGTAGCGGGCGTTGGCGCCGATCTGGATGCCGCGGTTGGCGATGATCTTCGGGTACAGCGTCAGGTCGCGGTTGGGCGCGATGTTGAAGTAGTACGGCACCACCAGCTCGGCGCCGTTCTTGGAGCCGAAGCCCGGCGTCGGCGACAGCCAGCCGGAGCGGCGCGCGCCCGACAGCGAGAACGACAGCGCCGGCGTGCCCAGGATCGGCACGTCCTTGAAATAGATGATGGTGGTGCCGGCGGTGCCGACGTCGCGGCCGGAATCGAGGTTCAGCGTGCTCGAGCGCAGATACCAGTCCGGGTCGTAGCCCTGGCAGGTGCTGTAGGTGCCGTTGACCACCACCGCCTCGTCTTCATTGATGAAGTTGATGCGCTCGGCCTTGCCCTGGCCGCTGTTCGCTTCCAGCTTGTAGGTCGGGTTGAGCATGTAGCCCTTGCCGGTGTCCAGGTTCAGTTTCAGCTCGTCGCCGGTGAAATAGTCGCCGAAGCGCCAGATTTTCACATTGCCCTTGGCCTCGACCTCGTCCTCGACCTGGCGGTAGCAGGCCGTGTCGGCGTTGATCTTGGTCTTGTCCTTGACCAGCTCGGCGTCCCGCTCCAGCGTCACTTCACGCTCGGGACGGCCACCGATGTCCTCGGCCTTGACCGTGGTGACGGCGTTCTTGTCCTCCACGCGCGGCGGGCGCTGCTTGAGCTGGCTCTGGGCGTGGGCGGGCACTGCCGAAACAGTGACGATGGCAGTCAGGGCGTACGCCCAGCTTTGCGTGGTGGTGGGGGGGGCCAGAAGCCAGCGCATGCGACTCATGAAAAGAAGGGAGGAAACACCATGAAAGGCGATTTTTTAATTTGAATCCCTTATTATATGGGAATCTTCACCTCACACCGGTTTCCAAGGCCCGCATCAATGTCTTTATTACAGAATTTAACTTCAGATACATCTCCCGCGCAGTCGGCGGACCTGCGGCTGGCGCTGCTCACCGGCTGGCTGTCCACCCTCGACGTGGTCGATGTGGCAAGTGCGCGCCCGGCTTCGGCCGACGCCAGCTTCCGCCGTTACTTCCGTGTCAACGTTTTGCCTGAGCATCAAACCAGCCTGGGCGAGACCCTGATCGTCATGGACGCGCCGCCCGAGCGCGAAAACGTGCTGGCCTACGTCAAGCTGGACGAAATGCTCACGCATGCCGGCGTCTCGGTGCCGCGCATCGTCGCCACCGACTACGAGCGCGGCTTCATGCTGATGTCCGACCTCGGCGTCACCACCTATCTGCAGGTGCTGGACCACGACAACGCCTCGACCATGTACGCCGAGGCGCTGGAGGCGCTGGTCAAGTTCCAGGCCACCAGCCAGCCGGACGTGCTGCCCGAATACGACCGCGCCTTCCTGCTGCGCGAAATGAACCTGTTCCCCGAGTGGTACATCGGCAAGCACCTGAACGCCACGCTGAGCGACAAGCAGGCCGCCGAGCTGCAGGCCGTGTTCGACGCCATCCTGGCCAACGTCACGGCCCAGCAGCAGGTGTATGTGCACCGCGACTTCCATTCCCGCAACCTGATGTGGATGGACGCCGGCAACCCGGGCGTGCTCGATTTCCAGGACGCGCTGTACGGCCCCGTGACCTACGACCTGGCCTCGCTGCTGCGGGACGCCTACGTGCAGTGGGACGAGGAGCTGGTGCTGGACTGGGCCATCCGCTACTGGCAGCACGCCAAGTCGGCCGGCCTGCCGGTCAACCAGGACATCGACGCCTTCTACAAGGACTTCGAATACATGGGCCTGCAGCGCCACCTGAAGATCCTCGGCCTGTTCTGCCGCCTCAACTACCGCGACGGCAAGGCCCAGTACCTGGACGACCTGCCGACCGTGATGGACTACGTGCGCAAGACCGCCGGCCGCTACAAGGACCTGAAGCCGCTGGTGCGCCTGCTGGACTTGCTGGAAGACAAGAAGCCGCAAGTCGGCTACACCTTCTGAACGGGGCCGCAGCCATGAAAGCCATGATCTTCGCCGCCGGACGCGGCGAGCGGATGCGTCCCTTGACCGACACCACGCCCAAGCCGCTGCTCAAGGTGCGCGGCCGGCCGCTGATCGTCTGGCACATCCTCAACCTGGTGCGGGCCGGCATCACCGAGATCGTCATCAACCACGCGCACCTGGGCGACCAGATTGAAGCGGCGCTGGGCGACGGCAGCCAGTTCGGCGCCCGGCTGATGTACTCGCGCGAGGAAACCGGGCTGGAAACGGCCGGCGGCATCGCCACCGCGCGCCACCTGCTGGGCGAGGAGCCGTTCGTCGCGGTCTCGGGCGACATCTATGTGCCCTACTTCGACTTCGAGCAGGTCAAGGATGTGTTGCACGACAAGGATATGTGGGGCAATCCCTACCCGGCCGACCAGCGCGACATCTGCTGGCTGTACCTGGTGCCGAATCCCGACTTCCATCCGGACGGCGATTTCGGGCTGACCATGTACTCGGTGAGCAACGAGGGCGCGCCGAAATGGACCTTCGGCAACATCGGCGTCTACCGCATGGAAATGTTCGACGGCATCGCGCCCGGCGCATACGCCAAGCTGGGGCCGCTGATCCGCCAGTACGCCGACAGGAAACAGGTTGGCGGCGAAGTCTACGAAGGCGAGTGGCACAACCTCGGCACCGTGCGGCAGCTCGACCTGCTGAACGCGCCGCCGGCCTCGCGCCTGGCGGCCGCCAAGGGCGTGCAGTGATGTCGGCCTACGCCGCGCGGCGCGCGCGCCTGCTGGCGCAGATGCCGCCGGGCGCGGTGGCGGTGCTGCCGACCGCGCCGGAAGTGGCGCGCAACAGCGACAGCGACTACCTGTACCGGCACGACAGCTATTTCTACTACCTGACCGGCTTCACGGAACCGGACAGCACGCTGGTGCTGGTGGCGGCGCGCGGCGATGCGCCGGCGCGCGCCATCCTGTTCTGCCGCCAGAAAAACCCCGAGCGCGAAATCTGGGAAGGCTTCCGCCACGGCCCGGACGGCGCGCGCGCGGCCTTCGGCTTCGACGCCGCCTACGCCATCGAAGAACTGGACGGCGAAATCAGCAAGCTGCTGGCCGACGCGCCGGCGCTGTACTACGCGCTGGGCAGCAACGCCGCGCTCGACGCCCAGGTCAAGCTCTGGCTGGGCAATGTGCGGCGCCTGGCGCGCAGCGGCGTGACACCGCCGGCGTCCGCCGTCGACCTGCTGCCGCTGATCGATGAAATGCGCGTGATCAAGGACGACGGCGAGCAGGCGCTGATGCTGCGCGCCGCCGCCATCTCGTCGCAGGCGCACGCGCGGGCCATGCGCGCCGCGCGGCCCGGCATGTTCGAATACGAGCTGGAAGCGGAACTGCTGTACGACTTCCGCCGCAACGGCGCACAGGCGCCGGCCTACAATTCCATCGTCGCGGCCGGCGCCAACGCCTGCGTGCTGCACTACAGCGCCAACAACGCCCGCTGCAAGGACGGCGAGCTGGTGCTGATCGACGCCGGCTGCGAGTTCGACGGCTATGCCTCCGACATCACGCGCACCTGGCCGGTCAACGGCCGCTTCAGCGCGCCGCAAAAGCGCTTGTACGAACTGGTGCTGGCGGCGCAGTCGGCCGCGCTCAAGGCCATCGCCCCCGGCCTGCCCTACGCCGGCGCCCACGAGGCGGCCGTGCAGGTGCTGGCGCAGGGCATGCTGGACCTGGGCCTGCTCGACAGGAACAAGCACGGCAATGCGGCCGACGCCATCGCCGACAAGCGCCACCTGCAGTTCTACATGCACGGCACCGGCCACTGGCTGGGCATGGACGTGCACGACGTCGGCCAGTACCGCGACACGGCCGCCGCCGGCAAGCCCTCGCGCGCGCTGCAGCCGGGCATGGTGGTGACGGTGGAGCCGGGCATCTACGTGCGCCCGGCCGAAGGCGTGCCCGAGGAATATTGGAACACCGGCATCCGCATCGAAGACGATGTGCTGATCACCGCCGGCGGCCACACGATACTGAGCACCGCGCCCAAGACCGTGGCCGACATCGAACAACTGATGCAATGACAGAAACGACTCATTTCGACGTCGCCATCTGCGGCGCCGGTCCGGCCGGCATGGCGCTGGCCGCGCTGCTGGCCAGGCGCGGCGTGCCGGCCGCCCGCATCGCGCTGGTCGACGCCAAGACGCTGGCGCAGGCAGGCAAGGACCCGCGCTCGATCGCGCTGTCCTGGGGCAGCCGCCAGATACTGGAAGACATCGGCGCCTGGCCGGTGGCCGCGACCGCCATTCATGAAATCCACGTCTCGCGCCGCGGCCAGTTCGGCCGCAGCCTGATCACGCGCGACGAGCACCGGCTGCCGGCGCTCGGCTACGTCACCCGCTACGGCGACCTGGTGGCGGCGCTGGGCGCGGTGTGCGAACGCGCCGGCGTCGCGATGCTGCGGCCGGCCCGCGTGGCGGCGCTCGACGAGCTGGCCGACGCAGTCGCGCTGACCACGGCCGGCGACGCGCCGCGTGTGCTGCACGCCGCCATCGTGGTGCAGGCCGAAGGCGGCCTGTTCAGCGATCAGGAAAGCAAAGCCCAGCGCCGCGACTACCAGCAGACCGCGATCATCGCCCAAGTGCGCGGCAGCCGCGCCATCGCGCACCGCGCGTTTGAACGCTTTACCGAGCAGGGCCCGCTGGCGCTGCTGCCGCAAGGCGAGGAATATTCGCTGGTGTGGTGCGTGCGGCCCGACACGGCCGCGCATCTGCTGTCGCTGGACGATGCGGCCTTCCTGCAGGAACTGGGCGCCGCTTTCGGCGAGCGCGTCGGCCGTTTCACGCACGCCAGCGCGCGCCTGGCCTTCTCGCTGGGATTGAATGCCGATCCGCGCAGCACCGCGCGCACCGTCGCCATCGGCAACGCCGCGCAAACGCTGCATCCGGTCGCCGGCCAGGGCCTGAACCTCGGCCTGCGCGACGCCACCGTGCTGGCGCGCCTGCTGGCGCAAGGCGCCACGCCCGCCATGCTGGCGCAATTCACCGCCTTGCGCGCGCAGGATCGCGGCACCACGGTACGCCTGACCGACACCATGGCGCGCGTGTTCGCCAACGATTCCCCCGCGCAAGCGCTGCTGGGCCTGTCGCTGGCCGCGATCGACATGATCGGCCCGGCCCGCGGCGTGCTGGCCGAGCTGATGATGTACGGCCGCCGCTAGCCCGCATCAAGTCCGCGTGATCGACGCGCCGCCGTCGACCAGCGACGCGGTGCCGGTGACGAAGGACGCATCGTCCGACGCCAGGTACAGCACCGAGCGCGCCAGTTCTTCCGGTTGCGCCACGCGTTTCAGCGCATGCAGGTTGGTGACGAAGGACGCCGATTCCGGCGTGTTGTTCATGTCGCGGTACATCGCGGTGTCGACAGCGCCCGGCAGCACCGCGTTCACGCGCACGCCTTGCGGGCCGTATTCCGCCGCCAGCGCCTGCGTCAAGCCGATCAGGCCGGCCTTGCTGGCTGCGTAGGCGGCCACGCCCGGGAAGGCGAAGCTGTAGCCGACAAAGGTCGAGGTGAAGATCACCGAACCGCCGCCATGCTTGATCATTTCAGGGACTTGATGCTTGGCGCCGAGGAAGGCGCTGGTCAGGTTGGCGGCCAGCGTGTCGTTCCAGCCCTGCTCGGAGACGCCGCTGGTCGCGCCCATTTCGCCCAGCGTGCCGGCGTTGTTGTAGGCGATGTCCAGGCGGCCGTAGGCTTCGACGGCCGCCGCAACCAGTTGCGCATTGAACGCTTCGGACGTGACGTCGCCGGACAGCGCGATGGCCTTGCCGCCGTCGGCGACGATCTCGGCGACCAGCGTATCGAGCTCGGCCTGGCGGCGCGCGGCGACCACGACCTTGGCGCCTTCAGCGGCGAACAGTTTGGCGGTGGCGCGGCCGATGCCGGAAGATGCGCCAGTGACGATTGCAACTTTGTTTTGTAAGCGGTTCATGGTGAGGCTCCTTGTGTGGGTGAGTGCAGCCATCTTATGCTTCACCAACACCACCGACAATCGGCCCAAACCTAATGTGACATTCACAAATTGTGAATTGTATTGATGCCTGAGGCGGCCCCCTTCCCTTCCGTGGCTACCAAAAATGTAGCCTCAGGCGCGAAATCCATGCCACTTTGACACGCAACAAGGTCGAGATACCCTGCTCGCGTACATTCGTCCGTGCGCTGCACGCGCATCCCCCTTGTTCGATCACGACCGGACCGACGTCCCGCCGACACTATGCGCATGCTCCCTATCCTCCATCTGAATTCCCGGCCGCAGAACGCGGCCACTCCTCCGCATTTCCCCCCCATTCTTTTCCTCGCCAGGGGCGCGCCATGAAGATCCTGTGGATCGGATCCCGCCTCTGGGGTTCCGCGCAGCGCGCAAATGCCTGCGTCAGGCTGGGGCACCAGGTGGAACTGCTCGATCCCCGGCAACTGCTGCCGCGTTCCCCTTGGGTCGATCGCGTCGCCTGGAACATCGGCGGCGAACTGTTCGACGCCACGGTCAGGCAACGCCTGCTGCGCCGCATCGGCGAGGCGCGCTACGATCTCTGCATCGTGGACCAGGGCGAGCTGATCGGGCCGGTCACCGTGTCCGCCCTGAAAAAAAATTGCGCCAAGGTCATTTCTTACGTGAATGATGATCCCTTCGGCGGCCGCGACAAGGGCCGCTTCAGGCTCTATCTGCGGGCCTTGCCGGAATACGACATCAACGTCGTGATACGGGAAGTGAATGTCGCCGAGGCCTATGCCGGCGGCGCCAGATCGGTTTTCCTGACCTGCCTCTCGTCGGACGAGGTCGCGCATGCGCCGCTGCCGCTTAGCGACCTCGACCGGCAGAAATGGGCTTCCGAGATCGTCTTTGTCGGCACCTGGATGGAGCAGCGCGGCGCCTTCCTGGCCGCGCTGGTGGAGGGCGGTTTGCCGCTGTCGATTTACGGCAACCGCTGGCACAGGGCGCCGGAATGGCCGCGCCTGCGGCAGGCCTGGCGCGGCCCCGGCCTGGAGGGCGAGGACTACGCCAAGGCCATCCAGTGCGCCAGGATCAGCCTGGGGCTGCTGTCGAAAGGAAACCGCGATCTCTGGACCAACCGCTCGGCGGAAATTCCGGCGCTGGCGGGATTGCTGTGCGCGGAGCGGACCAGCGTCCACCAGCGTTTCTACGTGGAGGGCGAAGAGGCGATCTTCTGGCGCGACGCCGACGAATGCATCGAGCAATGCAAGCGCCTGCTGGGCGACGAGGCCAGGCGCCTGGCGATCGCCGAACGGGGCCGGCTGCGCGGTCAGCGCAACGCCATCACCAATGAAAAGGTCATGCATTCCATCATCGCGGCGGCGACCGGCTCGGACAGCGCCGCCCGCCATGCATATCCGGCCGACTTTGCCCGCAATCGCCTAGACAGCCATCCCCAACATTAAGCCTCCCCGCTCCACCAGCCCGGACAATTCTTTCACCGCACGCAAACAAGGAGAATGCGATGTCGTTAGTGAGCCTATTGAAATTCATTACCAGCCATCCCCTGAATCAGGATGCAAAGCTCGAGGCGATTGTTCGCTTTGGGAAATGGCAGTTGGGTAGCCGCCTGATCGATAGCGAGATCGTTTATGAGTGGGTCAACGATTCGAAATTTCTGGTGCGCACGGGTGAAACCGGGCTCACCGGAAATATTTACACGGGACTGCATGATTTTCCCGATATGGGCTTCCTGCTCCACGTGCTCAGGGATGACGATCTATTTATCGATATCGGCGCCAATTCGGGGTCGTACACCATACTCGCGTGCTCCGCCGTAGGCGCCAGCGGCTACGCCTTCGAGCCCATCCCGGCGACCTTCGCCAAGCTGGTGAACAATATCCGGCTCAATCACCTGGGCAGCCGCGTCACATGCCTCAATGTCGGACTTGGCAGCGAAAAGGGAACCATCGAATTCACCAGCGATATGGACACCGTCAACCATGTGGTCGCGCAAAGCGAAAAACATGGCAATACCATCGCCGTGGATTTATTGACTCTGGATTCGGTGCTTGAAAACGAAGCGCCGACGCTTATTAAGATCGACGTCGAAGGCTATGAAACGCCGGTCTTGGGCGGCGCGGTCGAGACATTAAAAAAACCCAGTCTTCATTCCGTGATTCTCGAATTAAATGGAAGCGGCAACAGATATCGCTACGATGAGTCGCGCATATTGGAAATGATGTTCGACCACGGTTTTAAAACATATTCCTACGATCCATTCCGGCGCAGCCTCACCAATCTCAATGGAAAGAATCTAAGCTCAGGCAATACCTTATTCATCAGGAACGAAGCCGCAGTGATGGAAAAGATCAGGAACTCCCCTCTGGTGACCGTGCACGGCAAGCAGTTCTAAGCCCCTCCCCGGCCTCCCGGACCCGGAATCGCCATCCGGGTGCTGGCTAGCGCCACAGCTCGCCTGAATAAAACAATCAGTTACCATATCAATAAAAACAGTAATCTCATTGAAAATATTTTCATATATCCATGGAGAATTTGCACCGCGTCGCAAATACTCATAAATTCACGGAAAAATAAATTTCTTAGCGTAAATTTTTTTATTCGCGATTATATAAGAAGATAAAGATTATTGTTATTCCATGGAAATTTCACAATGCGAAATTTCTCTTGAATATTCAAAATTTAAAACCTAGAATCCCCTACTCGTTTTGGATAGAGATATTTTGATTCAACTCAATGCCACTTCATTAACAGAGGGATTCAATGGATAACTTTATATTTTATAATTCGACATGTGCCAGCATATTACTCGCCGGCGTATTGGCGGCGCTGACAGCCTGCGGCGGGGGCGATAAGGCGGGCAAAAACCAGATCAGCGCGGAAAAGACGGCGTTGCTGGCGGCGGCCGTCACCGCCGCTGACACCACCACATGGACGCCTTGCGCCTCGGAGGGCGGAACCTGCACCTTCTCCGGCACCCGGCAAGTACGCTATGGCAACAATGGCACTTACTTCACCAAGACCGCGACCGGATCGATAGCGTGCACCAATGCCGTATTCGGCGACCCCTTGCCGACCCTCACGAAGTCCTGCTCCTACGGCCCGGAGATCGCGCCGGCGCCGGCGCCTACCCTGACCTGGACACAGTGCGCGTCCGAGGGCGGCGTGTGCTCCTTCTCGGGCACCCAGCAAGTGCGCTATGGCAACAACGGCACTTACAACACCAAGACCGCGACCGGCAGCATCGCTTGCACCAACGCGGTATTCGGCGACCCCTTGCCGACGCTGGCAAAGTATTGCTGGTATGCGTCGGCGGCGACGCCTCCAACGCCCACCTGGACGGTGTGCGCGACGGAAGGCGGACAGTGCAACTTCCCCGGCACCCAGCAAGTACGCTACGGCAACAACGGCACCTACTTCACCAAGGTCGCCACCAACACCATCGCCTGCACCAACGCGGTCTTCGGCGATCCCCTGCCGACGCTGGCGAAGTCGTGCTCCTACTCGGCGGTAACGACCAGTCCCACGCCACCGCCGCCACCGCCCCCTTCCGGCGGCGTTCCCGCCGTGGCATCGGCCGCGGGCTTCAACCAGCTGATTTTCTCGGATGAATTCAATACGGCGAATATCAGCCCCGACGGCGGCGGCACCTATCGCTGGTACAACGGCATCTGGTATGAATCGCCATCGCCCATGTCCCGCTACACGGTCGCCAATTCGGTCTTGACGGCGACGGTGCTGCCGACCGACGAACACGAATCCTGGCTGACCACGCTCAACCGCAAGGGCGGACCCCACACCTTGTTCAACCTCGGCTATTTCGAGGCGCGCATCAAATGGAATAACGTGATGGACAATTTCTCCGCCTGGTGGCTGGAAAGCAGCGAACACGCCCTGGTCAACGAGAACAACTTCTGCGAAATCGATATCTTCGAGGCCTATCCGAACTACGGTTCGGTGTTCGCCGGCTCGGTGGTCGATTGGCGCTGGCCCGACAGGACCATCAACAGCAACAATGTCGACCAGACGCCCGGTGTTGATTACTCGCAGTGGCATACCTATGGCTTGCTCTGGACCACCAACACCATCACCTGGTATCTCGACGGCAAGGCCATGCACTCGTGGCCGACCCCGAACGTCTGCAAAACCCAGAAGCTGTTCATGATCATCGGCGCGCAGCAGCACGGCCACACCCAGCAGGTCAATGTGGACGTCGACTACATCCGCGTCTATCGATAAGCGCGCGGAGAACCACGCCGCTTGACGAAAAAAAGGCCGGCCCGCTGTAGCGGGGCCGGCCTTTTTCACTTGGCGAAGGCGGTTTATTCGACCGCTTTGACCATGTCCTCGATGACCTTCTTGGCGTCGCCGAACACCATCATGGTGTTGGCCTGGTAGAACAGCTCATTGTCCAGGCCGGCATAGCCGGAAGCCATCGAGCGCTTGTTGACGATGATGCTCTTGGCCTTGTACGCCTCCAGGATCGGCATGCCGGCGATCGGCGATTTCGGATCCTTGGCGGCCGGGTTGACCACGTCGTTGGCGCCCAGGATCAGCACCACGTCGGTCTGGCCGAACTCGCCGTTGATGTCCTCCATCTCGAACACCTGGTCGTACGGCACCTCGGCCTCGGCCAGCAGCACGTTCATGTGGCCCGGCATGCGGCCCGCCACCGGGTGGATCGCGTACTTCACGGTCACGCCCTTGTGCGTCAGCTTCTCGACCAGTTCCTTCAGCGAGTGCTGCGCGCGCGCCACGGCCAGGCCGTAGCCCGGCACGATGATCACGCTTTCGGCATTGGCCATGATGAACGAGGCATCGTCGGCCGAACCGGACTTGACCGGGCGCTGCTCCTTCGAGCCGCCGCCGGCCGCTTCCGCCGGGGCGCCGCCGAAGCCGCCCAGGATCACGTTGAAGAACGAACGGTTCATCGCCTTGCACATGATGTACGACAGGATCGCGCCGGACGAACCGACCAGCGAACCGGCGATGATCAGCATCGAGTTGTTCAGCGAGAAGCCGATGCCCGCCGCCGCCCAGCCGGAGTAGGAGTTCAGCATCGACACCACCACCGGCATGTCGGCGCCGCCGATCGGGATGATGATCAGCACGCCCAGCACGAAGGCGATCGCGGTCATGATCAGGAACGGCGTCCATGCCGGCTCGGTGCCGCCGGCGAAGCAGAACACCAGGCCGAGGCCGACCATGACGATGGCCAGGATCAGGTTCAGCATGTGCTGGCCGGCGAAGCTGACCGGCGCGCCCTGGAACAGGCGGAACTTGTACTTGCCCGACAGCTTGCCGAACGCGATCACCGAACCGGAGAACGTGATCGCGCCGACGAAGGTACCGATGAACAGTTCGATGCGGTTGCCGAACGGCAGCGCCTCGCCGGCGGCGGCGATGCCGAAGGCGTGCGGCTCCGACACCGCCGCCACCGCGATACACACGGCGGCCAGGCCGATCAGCGAGTGCATCGCCGCGACCAGTTCCGGCATCTTGGTCATCTCGACCTTTTTCGCCAGCACCGCGCCGATGCCGCCGCCGACGATCACGCCCACGGCCACCAGCGCCAGCCCCATGCCGCCGCCGGTGCCGGCGGCCGCCGCTTCCGACTTCAGCTTCAGGATCAGGGCGATGGTGGTGACGAACGCGATCGCCATGCCCGACATGCCGAAGGCATTACCGGTACGCGCCGTGCCCGGCGACGACAGCCCTTTCAAGGCCTGGATAAAGCACACCGATGCGATGAGGTACATCATCGTCACCAGGTTCAGGGAGATGAAATTCATGCTTCCTCCCCCGCCAGCTTGGCCGCCGCCGCAGGCTTGGCCTTCGGTTCTTTTTTCCTGAACATCTCCAGCATGCGCTGCGTGACCA
The DNA here is from genome assembly GCF_047302815.1 of Duganella sp. CT11-25. NCBI lineage: Bacteria > Pseudomonadati > Pseudomonadota > Betaproteobacteria > Burkholderiales > Oxalobacteraceae > Duganella > Duganella sp. CT11-25. Next base: position 4,992,851 of record NZ_JBKBFD010000001.1, on the reverse strand, counting down.
GGAATCCGCCGAACACATTGACGGCGGCCAGCGCCACCGCGACGGTGCCGGCGATCTGGCCGACCGGTCCTTCGGTCAGCGAAGCGGCCAGCATGGCGCCGACGATGATGATCGCCGAGATGGCGTTGGTGACGGCCATCAGCGGCGTATGCAGCGCCGGCGTGACGGTCCAGACCACGTGGTAGCCGACGTAGATGGCCAGCACGAAGATGATGAGGTTGATGATGGTGTGGCTGATTTCCATGATGTTCTCCTTCTTATTTTCTTAAGAGCTCGCCGCCGGTGCACAGCAGCGTGGCCTTGATGATGTCATCTTCGCGGTCGATCACCAGCTTGTCTTCCTTGTCGATGATCAGCTTGAGGAAGTCCAGCACGTTGCGCGCATACAGCGCCGACGCGTCGGCCGCCACCAGGGTCGCCAGGTCCGGCTCGCCGACGATGTGCACGCCGTGCTTGACCACGGTTTTGTTCAGTTCCGACAGCGGGCAGTTGCCGCCCTGCGACACGGCCAGGTCGACGATCACGGAGCCCGGCTTCATCGCCTTCACCGTCTCTTCGGAAATCAGCACCGGCGCCGGACGACCCGGGATCAGCGCGGTGGTGATGATGATGTCGGCCAGCTTGGCGCGCTCGTGCACCAGCTCGGATTGGCGGCGCATCCAGTCGGCCGGCATCGGCCGCGCGTAGCCGCCCACGCCCTGCGCGATTTCCTTTTCTTCATCGGTGATGAAGGGTACGTCGATGAACTTGGCGCCCAGCGACTCCACCTGCTCCTTCACCGGCGGCCGCACGTCGGACGCCTCGATCACCGCGCCTAGGCGCTTGGCGGTCGCGATCGCCTGCAGGCCGGCCACGCCGACGCCCATGATCAGCACGCGCGCGGCCTTGACGGTGCCGGCCGCCGTCATCAGCATCGGCATGAAACGTTGATAGGTGTTGGCCGCCACCATCACCGCCTTGTAGCCGGCGATGTTGGCCTGCGACGACAGCACGTCCATCGACTGCGCGCGCGTGATGCGCGGCACGGCTTCCAGCGCGAAGGCTTGCAGCCCGGCCGCCGCCATGGCCGCGTTGTTTTCCGCATCAAATGGATTGAGCATGCCGATCACCACCGTGCCCGGCTTGATCTGCGCGCGTTCTTCCGCATTCGGGGCACGCACCTTAAGAATGACATCGGCGCTCCAGGCTTCCGCCGCCGCGACGATCTGGGCCCCGGCCGCCGCGTAAGCCTCGTCGGTGACGGAGGCCGTCACGCCGGCGCCCGACTGCACCACCACCTGGTGCTTGGCGGCGAGCTTCTTGACGGTCTCGGGCGTTGCCGCCACCCGGGTCTCTCCCGGCCTGGTCTCGGCCGGTATGCTTATTCTCATGTTGCCTCCAAATGATTGATAAACTGACTAGAATCTAACACGGAAATGCTGGGCCTGAACCGCCCCTCGTTGGCCCCATCATACTTAATACTTATTTATCAATAAATAGCGGTTTTATCACTACAACTATTACTATTTATCATCAATTGGCATTTAAAGTGCTGCGCTAGCGCAATGTGGCCTGCTGGTTTCAAACCAAATGGCTGGAACAGGCTAAAATGTCGGCTCTTTCAAGGATGACTCATGCCGCGTATCTGGAAACCCTCTGTTACTGTTGCCGCCATCGTCGAAAAGGATGGCAAGTTTTTGCTGATCGAAGAAGAAACCAGCGACGGCATCCGCATTAACCAGCCCGCCGGCCACCTGGACCCGCACGAATCGCTGGAACAGGCCGTGATCCGCGAAACGCTGGAGGAGACCGCCTACGACTTCACGCCGACCGCGCTGGTGGGCATGTATATGTCGCGCTACACCTCCAACCGCACCGGCGAGGAAGTGACGTATCTGCGCTTCACCTTCTGCGGCGTGCCGGGCGCCCTGCACGACCGTCCGCTGGATGAGGGGATTTTGCGCACCATGTGGCTGACGCGCGACGAATTGGCCGCCTGTGCCGACCGTCACCGCAGCCCGACCGTGCTGCAATGCGTGGACGAATACCTGGCCGGGCGCCGCGCCCCGCTGGAACTGATACAAACACACGCTTCCGTCTTCAAGGAGGCGGTGAGCACCGCCAATGGATAGAAGATAGGAAAAGTAATGGGCAAGAAAAAAGTCGTGATCGGTATGTCGGGCGGGGTCGATTCCTCGGTCGCGGCGTGGATGCTCAAGGAGCAGGGCTACGACGTGGTCGGCCTGTTCATGAAGAACTGGGAAGACGACGACGATTCCGAATACTGCTCGACGCGCCAGGACTGGATCGACGCCGCCAGCGTGGCCGACGTCATCGGCGTCGACATCGAGGCGGTCAACTTCGCCAGCGAATACAAGGACCGCGTGTTCGCCGACTTCCTGCGCGAATACCAGGCCGGCCGCACGCCGAACCCGGACGTGCTGTGCAACGCCGAGATCAAGTTCAAGGCCTTCCTCGACCACGCCATGCACCTGGGCGCCGACCTGATCGCCACCGGCCACTATGCGCGCGTGCGCCGGAACGGCGACCGGCACGAACTGCTCAAAGCCGTCGACCACACCAAGGACCAGAGCTACTTCCTGCACCGCCTGAACCAGGCGCAGTTGTCGAAGACGCTGTTCCCGCTGGGCGAGATCCCGAAGACCGAAGTGCGCCAGATCGCTGAAAAGCTGAAGCTGCCGAACGCGGCCAAGAAGGACTCGACCGGCATCTGCTTCATCGGCGAGCGGCCGTTCCGCGAATTCCTGAACCGCTACCTGTCGTACAAGCCGGGCCCGATGAAGACGCCGGACGGCAAGGTGGTCGGCGAGCACGTCGGCCTGTCGTTCTACACGCTGGGCCAGCGCAAGGGCATCGGCGTCGGCGGCATGAAGGCGTACAAGAACCCGGACGGCAGCAGCGACGCCTGGTATGTGGCGAAGAAGGACGTGGCCGAGAACACGCTGTACATCGTGCAGGGCCACGAACACCCGTGGCTGCTGTCGTCGACCTTGCGCGCCGACCAGGCCAGCTGGGTCGCCGGCGAAGCGCCGTCGCCGCGCGCGATGGCGGCCAAGACCCGCTACCGCCAAGCCGACGTGGCGTGCGAGATCGCGCCGGAAGGCGATTCCGATTTCGCGCTGAAGTTCATGGATGCCCAATGGGCGGTGACGCCGGGCCAGTCGGCCGTGCTGTACGACGGCGACGTCTGCCTGGGCGGCGGCATCATCGACAGCTCGACCTTCGTCGCTGGCTGATCTTATGTGAGCGCTTAGTCGGCGGCGGATTCTCCGTCGCCGCCTTCCGGCGCATCGGTTGCGCCGTTCTCCTTGGCCATGGCCGCGCGCTGGCGCTTGACCATCGCGATCACCACGTTGCGTATCGTATTGAGCACGGTGTCGGCCTTGAACGGCTTGACGATGAAACCGCTCACGCCCATCGCGTGCGCCTGCTGGATGGTGGTGGCGTCGAATTCGCTGGAGACCATGAAGATCAGGGTCTTCGGCCAGTTGGTCTTGATTTCGCGCACCACGTCCTCGCCGCTCTCCATCTGCTCGCGGGCGATGCAGACGATGTGCGGCTGGTACTTGATCAGCAGCGCCATGCCGTTGGCGCAGGTGTGGGCCTGGCCCACCACGTCATAACCGCCGTCGATCAGCACGGTGTTGAGCAGGCCGCGGGCGACAGCGCTGGAATCGATAATGACCGCTTTTAACATCTTGCAAACCTTGTATCAGTGGCGCGCGCTTATTTTTCCCAAGCCAGCATGTTCCAGGTCACGCCGACCCGCACGTCCGTTTTTAATTGCACCAATTGTCGAGAAAGATACAGCATTTCGCGTTCTTTTCGTAGTGTTTCGCCCAGCGTATCCTTCAGAATGCCGGCGCCGGCCATGATCCCGTCCAGAGTGCCGTATGTACGCAACAGTCGGGCGGCGGTTTTCACGCCGACCTTGGAGACGCCCGGTATCGAGTCGGTGACGTCGCCCATCAGCGCCAGCAGGTCCGGCAGCTGGTCCGGCGGCACGCCCCATTTCCGCTCGACCCAGGCCTGGTCGTGCCATTCGCTCTTGAAGTGGTCCCACACGCGCGCGCCCTGCGCGATCAGGCCGTGCAGGTCCTTGTCGGTGCTGGCGACGGTGGCTTCGCCGCGGCCGTCGGCCAGCCAGCGCAGCACCACGGTGCCGATCACGTCGTCGGCCTCGACCTCGGGCAGCGACACCACGTGCAGGCCGAGGCCGCGCAGCTTGTCATAGAAATCGGGCAGCGCCTCGCGCAGCGGCGACGGCATCGGCGCGCGGCCTTCGCGGTAGCCGGCGTACAGCGCGTGGCGCCAGGTGCGGCCGCCGAAATCGAAGGCAGGCAGCACATGGGTCGGTTCGTGGTCGTTGACCAGTTTGCGGAAGGAGGACAGCGCGTGGCGCAGCGCGATCTCGGCCTTTTCAGGGCTATCGGGTTCGGGGCTGGCTTCGTAGACGCGGCGCACGATATTGAGGCCGTCGATGGCAAGGAGTCTACCCATGTTCAACAATCATCCGGGCTTGTTCAAGCCGCCATTCTACCCGACCTGCCTCAAGTCTTGGCTGAATCGGCATGGCATCCGCGGCGTGATACTGAACGAAGGCGACATCGTCGCCCCCTACCTGGTAACGGCCGATTACTGGCCGGCGCCGCCGGGGAACAGCTGGTCGACCAATTCGCGGATCTTGTGGTCGGCGTTGATGAATTTTCCGGTGTTCATGCCGGCGCGGTTGGCGTCGTAGATGGCTTCGCCGATCGGCTTGCCGCCGTTGTAGACCTTGATGTTCGCGTAGGTCATGTACATTGCCAGGTCCCAGCGCCAGTTGGCCGTGTAGGTCGACGTGATCGGGCATTCGACGATGGACGCACTGGCAGGCATCTGCTGCGCCACATACCCTTTCGATTCGAGCGCCTGCTTATAGGAGACCATGAAACCTTCCTTCACCGCCGGGTTGTCGATGATGCAGACCTTCTTGTCGGTAAAGCGCTCGACCGGCTTGACGGTCTGCTGGATCGCACAACCCGTAAACAACATGGAGAAAACAGCGAGCAACGCGAGACGCTTGAGCATGGGCAAACCTTCAGATGTTTATGATTAGATAAACATCTTACCTCGTCAGAATGCTTCCAGGAAATTATTTCAGCAACTCGTAGGGACCGCCGCGCTCCAGCGCGCGCTGGAAGGCCGGGCGGCTGTGGATGCGCTTGAGGAAGGCGGTCAGGTTCGGGCGGTTCGCGTCCAGGCCGCCGCGCGCGGACGCCGCCTCCAGCGGAAAGCTCATCTGGATGTCGGCCGCGGTGAACTCGGCGCCGGCAAACCACGGCGTCTTGCTCAACTCGGACTCCAGGTAATTCAAATGCGCCTCGATCTGCGGCAGGATATAACTGCCCTTGACCTTTTGCGCGATGCCGCGCGCGATCGGCTTGACGAAGAACGGCGCCGGGCTGGTCTCCACACGGTCGAAAATCAGTTTCATCAACAGCGGCGCCATCGCCGAGCCTTCCGCGTAATGCAGGAAATAGGTCCAGCGGCGGCGCTCCGCCGTGCCGGCCGGCGGCACCAAGCGGCCATTGCCGTAAGTCTCGATCAGGTACTCGACGATCGCGCCCGACTCGGCCACCACGATCCCGCCGTCGCTGATCACCGGCGACTTGCCCAGCGGGTGGATCGCCCGCAACTCCGGCGGCGCCAGCATGGTCTTCTTGTCGCGCTGGTAGCGCACGATCTCGTATTCCAGGCCCAGCTCCTCCAGCAGCCAGAGCACACGCTGCGAACGCGAATTATTGAGATGGTGGACAACGATCATGTGGATATCCCGAAAAAAGAACGGCCGTGCGCCGCAATCCCGCTAGCTTAGCATTGTTGCCCCTGTTGCGTGGCCTCCCGACAGACTGATGGATTCCATAAGGAAACAGCAGTACACTCATCCCCAGCCTGCCGCCAACCGGAGTGTCCATGAACTTGTTTTCACCGCGTTACCTCACCTTTATCGCCGCCGTCGTCACCTTGCTGGCCTCGCTGGTCCTGGCCGCCCCCTGGTGGATACCGGTGATCGCCGGCGCGCTGACCATCGTCGGCATCACCGACCTGCTGCAAACCAAGCGCGCCCTGCGCCGCAACTACCCGATCCTGGCGCACTTCCGCTTCTTCTTCGAATCGATCCGCCCGGAGATCCGCCAATACCTGCTGGAGGACGACACCGTGGCCGCGCCGTTCTCGCGCAACCAGCGCAGCATCGTCTACCAGCGCGCCAAGATGGACACCGACAAGCGTCCCTTCGGCACCCAGCTCGACGTCTACGCGGCCGGCTACGAATGGATCAACCACTCGATCAGCCCGGCGGCCGAACAGAACCACGACTTCCGCATCGAGATCGGCAACCACCCGGACTGCCCGCGCGCGCAACCGTATTCGGCCAGCGTGTTCAACATCTCGGCGATGAGCTTTGGCGCGCTGTCGGCCAACGCCATCCTGGCGCTCAACGGCGGCGCCAAGGCCGGCGGCTTCATGCACGACACCGGCGAAGGCAGCATCAGCCCCTACCACCGCCAGAACGGCGGCGACCTGGTGTGGGAGATCGGCTCCGGCTACTTCGGCTGCCGCAACGCCGACGGCTCGTTCTCGGAAGCGAACTTCATCGCCAACGCCACCACGCCGCAAGTCAAGATGATCGAACTGAAGCTGTCGCAGGGCGCCAAGCCCGGCCACGGCGGCGTGCTGCCGGGCGCCAAGGTCACGATCGAGATCGCCACCACGCGCGGCGTCACGCTCGGCCAGGACTGCATCTCGCCGTCGACCCACTCGGCCTTCAGCACGCCGCTGGAAATGCTGGCCTTCATCGACAGGCTGCGCACCCTGTCCGGCGGCAAGCCGACCGGCTTCAAACTGGCCATCGGCCACCCGTGGGAATTCTTCGGCATCGTCAAGGCCATGCTGGCGACCGGCATCACGCCGGACTTCATCGTGGTCGACGGCGGCGAAGGCGGCACCGGCGCGGCGCCGGTCGAGTTCACCGACCATATCGGCACGCCGCTGCAGGAAGCGCTGCTGCTGGTGCACAACACGCTGGTCGGCGCCAACCTGCGCGACAAGGTCAAGATCGGCGCCTCGGGCAAGATCATCACCGCCTTCGACATCGCGCGCACCATCGCGCTCGGCGCCGACTGGTGCAACTCGGCGCGCGGCTTCATGTTCGCGCTGGGCTGCATCCAGTCGCAAAGCTGCCACACCGACCACTGCCCGACCGGCGTCGCCACCCAGGACAAGAACCGCCAGCGCGCGCTGGTGGTGCCGGACAAGACGCGGCGCGTGGCCAACTTCCATGAAAACACCTTGAAGGCGCTGGCGCAGCTGATCGCCGCCGCCGGGCTGACGCATCCGTCGCAACTGAAGCCGCGCCACCTGGTGCGGCGCATCTCGGCCAACCAGGTCAAGCTGGCGTCGGCGCTGCTGCCGTATCTGGAGCCGGGCGAGCTGCTCGACCCGAGCCAGCTCGCGCGCCTGCCGCCGGTGTTCGGCCTGTACTGGCCGATGGCGCAGGCGGAGTCGTTCAATCCGCTGTGTTAGTCAGGGAAAGGCAGGTAGCCGCGGCGAATGGCCCACTCTCGCAGTACGGCGTTCATGCCGACTTCCCAACCCTCGCCGGTGCTCTTGAAGACGTCGATCAGATCCGCGTCGTAGTCGATCGTCAGCGATACTTTCGGCGATCCCGGTGGCGGTAGCAGCCGCAAGCGCCAAGGTCGGAACTGCGCCAATTGCTCCTCGGTCAACGGCTGCGCATCGGGGTCGGATAACGCCGCAGCAGTGATTGCCGCGTCCTCTTCCGGCGTCACCAAAATAATTTTACTTTTGTCCAACATAACGAAACTCCTCGACAGCGTTCGCCTTGCGTAGACTAATGATGCGCCGTTTATTTCCATGATCAACGAAAGTCACGTGATACAAGCGATATCCAATAAGACCTATCGCGCACTCACGAAGTTCTGAATAGTGATAACGCTGATCTGGCCAGATCACCGCAGCATCCCATTGAAACGCGGCTGCGGCGGACAGCGGGATCCCGTGCTTCTGCCGGTTGATCTTGTCTTTCTTGGGATCAAAGCTGATCTCCATAATTAATCTTATCCGCAGAAATTGAAAAATCAATCATCCGCAGAAAAGACTAAACGAGCTGGAGGTCGCGGCTTAGCGCCGCCGCAGGGATCAGCGCTGCACGTGCAGCTTGATGACGCGCTTGAGCGGCGCGTTGGCGTCGGAGGATGGCGCGGCGGCCGGCGTGGTTCCGCACGAGCCGCAGCTGCCGCAGCCGTCGCCGCAGCTCGATTTCGTGTTAAACAGTTTCGCTGTTTTCTTCTCGTCGAAGCCGCGCTGGGCCAGGAAATAGACGATCTGCCGGCGCCACGCCGCCGGCAGATACTTGGTGCAGAAGTGCAGCACCGCCGCCGCCACAATCACCGCCACGATCACTTGCTGCCACATATCAGCCTCCCATCGCCAGCGCGACGCGGTACGTCAGGAACGACGCCGCGTAGGCCAGCGCAAACATATAACCGGCCATCAGCAGCGGATAGCGCATGCTGTTGGTCTCGCGGCGCACCACCGACAAGGTCGACATGCACTGCGGCGCAAACACATACCAGGCCAGCAGCGACAAGGCGGTCGGCAGCGCCCAGGTCGAGGCGATGATGGGCGTCAGCGACTGCGCCAGTTCGTCGCCGCTCTGCGACAGCGCGTACACCGTGCCCAGCGCGCCAACCGCCACTTCGCGCGCGGCCAGGCCCGGCACCAGCGCGATGCAGATCTGCCAGTTGAAGCCGATCGGCGCGAACACGTATTCCAGGCCGCGGCCCAGGATGCCCGCCATGCTGTAATAGATGGGCGGATGCGTGGCGCCTTCCGGCGCGCCCGGGAAGGTGCTGAGGAACCACAGCAGTATCATCAAGGTCAGGATGATGGTGCCGACGCGCGACAGGAAGATCTTGCAACGCTCCCACAGGCCCAGCGCCAGGTTCCGCAGGTGCGGCCAGTGATAGGCCGGCAGTTCCAGCATCAGCGGCTGCTGGTGCCTGGAGCCCAGCGTGCGCTTGAAGAACCAGGCCACCGCCATGGCCGAGGCGATGCCGGCGAAGTACAGCGCGAACAGCACCAGGCCCTGCAGGCTCAGGAAGCCGCCCACCTCGCGCTCGGGAATGAAGGCGGCGATGATCAGCGCATACACCGGCAGGCGCGCCGAGCAGGTCATCAGCGGCGCGATCATGATGGTCACCAGGCGGTCGCGCGGGTTCTGGATGGTGCGCGCCGCCATGATGCCGGGAATCGCGCAGGCAAAGCTGGACAGCAGCGGAATGAAGGCGCGGCCCGACAGGCCGACGCCGCCCATCAGGCGATCCAGCAGGAAGGCCGCGCGCGGCAGGTAGCCGCAGTCTTCCAGCACCAGGATGAAGAAGAACAGGATCAGGATCTGCGGCAGGAACACCAGCACGCTGCCGGCGCCGCCCAGCACGCCCTCCACCAGCAGGCTGCGCAGCAGGCCGTCGGCCATCGCGCCCTTGACCAGCTGGCCGACGCCGTCGACGCCGTCCTTGATCATGTCCATCGGCACATTGGCCCAGCTGAACACCGCCTGGAACACCAGGAACATCAGCACCGCCAGGATGACCGGGCCGACCACCGGATGCAGCACCACGTTGTCGATCTTTTCGGTCAGGTTGCCGGTATCGTTGGCGTCGCTGCTGACCAGCGCCAGGATGCGGCGCACTTCGCGCTGCGTCTCTTCCACGCCGACCGCGTCGATCGCCGACAGCGGGTTCGGCTGGGCCACATGCAGCGGCCACATGCCGTCCAGCGCGCGCAGCAGCGACTTCTCGCCGCCGGCCTGCACCGCCACGGTTTCCACCACCGGCATGCCCAGCTCCTGGGCCAGGCGGTCGGCGTCGATCGTGATGCCGCGCTTCTTGGCGACGTCGACCATGTTCAGCGCCAGTATCATCGGCAGGCCCAGGCGCTTGATCTCCAGCACCAGGCGCAGGTTCAGGCGCAGGTTGGTGGCGTTGACCACGCACACCACCAGGTCCGGCGCCGCGTCGCCGGGGCGCAGCCCGGCCACCACGTCACGCGTGATTTCCTCGTCCGGCGTATGCGCCGACAGGCTATAGGCACCCGGCAGGTCCAGTACGCGGAAGCTGTGGCCGTCCGGCGAGTGGAACGAGCCTTCCTTGCGCTCGATGGTCACGCCGGCGTAGTTGGCCACCTTCTGGCGCGCGCCCGTCAGGCGGTTGAATAGGGCGGTCTTGCCGCAATTCGGATTGCCCAGCAAGGCCACCATCGGCGTCTTGGATTGGACTGGCGCCTCCGGCACCGCTTTTTCTACTGCACCCATTATTTATTCCGGTTGAATCGAGATCAGCGCCGCTTCGAAGCGGCGCAATGCGAAAGTGGAGTTGCCGACTTTGATCGCCAGCGGCTCGCCGCCCGGCATGCCGCGCTTGAGCATGCGGATTTTTTCGCCGGGCACAAAACCCAGTTCCATCAGGCGGCGCGCCAGGGCGGCGCCGTCATCTGCGACGTCGCCCGGCGAGACGCGCACCACGGTGGCGTAGGCGCCGACGTTGAGGGCGTCCAGGGTAATCAGGGGAACAGCATGCGTCATGAGCAAATCCGGTCAGAGCCGGCGAACTGCAAGAGCGCGTTCTCGCCGGAAATAAGATACTAGCATTATAAACGGTAATGCGAATTACTTCTATTTGCGCTTGCATCCCGCCCAAAAATCGGGCAGTATACAAATAATGATAATGATTCGCATTAAGTAGCAGGCAATCATGTCATTCAGACTTGTAGTCTCTTTTATCAGCCTAGCCAGAAGGTGCATCAATGATTGTTTGTGTTTGCAACAACATCTCTGATCGTGAAATCCGTCAAGCCATGGAATTGGGATCGACGACGATGGAAGAACTGCGCCGCGACTTGGGCGTTGCGACCTGCTGCGGTCAATGTTTTTCCTGCGCGGAAGACATCCTCAACGAGCACCTGGCCGCCATCGCGGCGAGCGCCGAACTGAAAGCCACCGAGCTGAAACGCCCGGTCTTCACCAGCTAATATGAACACAATGACCTACGGCCGGACAGCCGCCGCGCTGTCCGACGACGATCGCGGCCTGGCCCGCAAGCTCACCGCGCAATGGCGCAGCAACGGCCGCAGGTTTGCGCCGTTTGCGGCAATCGTCCTGGGTCATGCCGTGCTGTTTTACCTGATCAACTCCGGCATGCTGCGCAACGTCACGCACGCGATCCTGCCGCAAGTGGTCAACATCACCTTTGTCGCCTCGCCGGAACCGCTGAAGCAAACGCCGCCACCGCCGCCGAAGACCGTGCCGGTGGTGCAGAAGACGCCGACCTTCGTGCCGCCGCTGCCGCAGCTGAACATCGTCCAGACCGAACCGACCATCACGCTGCCGCCGCCGACGCCGCGCACCGCCGACGCCACGCCGTCGACCGCCGCACCGTCGCCGGTCGCGCCGCCGGCGCCGCCCGCGCCTTCGTCGCCGAAGACCGTCTCTGGCGTGGAATACATCCGCGCGCCGCAACCGGTGTACCCGAGCATCGCCCGCCGCATGGGCGAAACCGGCACCGTCACGCTGCGCGTGCTGATTGGTGAAAAAGGATTGGCCGAACAGGTGGTGGTGCAGAAGTCGTCCGGCTCCGCCAACCTGGACGAAGCCGGCCGCCAGGCCGTGCTGCGCGCGCTGTACAAACCGCACATCGAAGATGGCAAGCCGGTCGCCGTGTACGCGCTGGTGCCGATCAATTTCCAGCTGGGTTAAAGGCTCACCAGCCTCACAGGTCCAGCCTGCCCTCGATGGAGTCGTCCATCGTCTTGCCGATCACGGCGCCGATCAGCATCTTGACGCTGGCCACCGCGCGGCCATGCTTGGTATCCCAGTAGTAGCCGTAGGTCGGCGCGAACTTGATCACCGTGATGCGCGGATCGTCCTCGCCGCCGGTGAACCAGGTCTTCATCGTAAAACTCCACAATTCCTTGATCTTGACCGGATCGCGCGTCACCGTGGCGATGCCTTCCAGGTGCATGAACTCCGCGTGCGCCGAGCCCTGGAAGTACAAGGTCGCCGACGGATCGGCCGCCAGCTCCTGGTTCTTCAAGCTGTCGCCGGCGCTGATGAACCACAGGTTGCCCAGTGCGTCGACCTGCAGCGCCGTCATCGGCCGCGCGTCGCCGGGGCCGCCCGCCGCATCGCTGGTGCAAAAGAAGCAGCCGGGCGTACTGTCGACGAACTCCTTGATTTTCTTGACGGCGTCTTCGCCGATAAGATCCTGGTGATGGGTTTCTGTCTGCTGGGCGTTGATCGAATCCATGGCGGGCTCCTGTAGGGTGAACTGCCATCCTAGTCCCGCCGGCCTCCACGCTCAGTGGGTTGCCTCACACAGGCGGCGGCAAGGAGTGATGCGAACGTTAATTGTTTTCATTTGCACCACTCGTCTCAGTCCGGGGATATTGGTACGCTTTGGACGGAATTCCGCTGCAATCGCTACACGTTGCCGTCCTGTTCGTGGCAAAATGCGGCTATTCCCGCAACCATTGTAGAAAGCCTCCCATGAAGGGCGACCAAGAAGTTATCCGCTTGCTGAATGCTCAGCTGACCAACGAACTCACCGCTATCAACCAGTACTTCCTCCACTCGCGCATGTACCGCCACTGGGGTCTGGAAAAGATCGCCAAGAAGGAATACGAAGAATCGATCGGCGAAATGAAGCACGCCGACAAACTGATCGACCGCATCCTGATGCTGGACGGCCTGCCTAACCTGCAAGCCATGCACAAGATCATGATCGGCGAGAACACCGAAGAAATGATCGGCTGCGACCTGAAGCTGGAAAAAGGCGCGCAGATCACCGTCAAGGAAGGCATCGCCGCCGCCGAGAAGGCAGCCGACTACGTGTCGCGCGACCTGCTGCTGATGATCCTGGAAGACACCGAAGAGCACATCGACTGGCTGGAAACCCAGCTGGACCTGATCGGCAAGATCGGCATCCAGAACTATCTGCAAAGCCAGATGAACGAAGGCTAAGCCATTAGCCAGGAATCACGTTGCAATGCGCCGGGCCCAGCCCGGCGTTTTTTTTATGGAGTTGCATGGAAAAGTTGACGATGGTGGAGATTCCGCCCGGGACCATCGCCATGCGCGATGACCGGACCGGCGCGGCATGGGTGGTGGAATTGCAGCGCTATGCCATGGCCAGCCACCCGGTCACGCAGGCGCAATTTGCGGCACTGGCTGGGCAATGGCCGTCGCCGTCGCGGGCCGGCGACCATCCGGTGGTCAACGTGTCATGGCTGGACGCCGTCACATTCTGCAACCTGCTGTCGGCGGCGAGCGGCCTGACCGCCTGCTACCGCCTCGATCCCGGCCAGGATGACGCCGCGCCCATCCCGGCCGGCACCGGGTACCGCCTGCCGACCGAAGCCGAGTGGGAATACGCCTGCCGCGCCGGCAGCCAGGGCGCGCGATACGGCGACCTTGAGCAGATCGCCTGGTATCGCGACAACGCCGGTGAGGGAACGCGGCCGGTCGGCCTGAAGCAGGCCAATGACTGGGGTTTGCACGACATGCTCGGCAACGTCTGGGAGTGGTGCCACGACCAGTACGACCCCGCCGTGTATGGCAGCTACCGGATCTTTCGCGGCGGCGGCTGGTCCGATACGGAACGCGGCTGCCTGGCCACCAACCGCCGCCGCAGCCACCCGACATTCGCGATCGACGATCTTGGTTTTCGGGTGGTCAGGTCAGCCGGCGATCATGGCGCTGAAACAGCCGCTGGCTGAACGGCCGCCGCCTGCGGCCTTTTTATCCTCACCATCAGCACGGCCACCGCGCCGCAGATCATCAGGCCGCCGGCCAGGCGGATCACGTTTTCCGGATTCCCGCCCAGCAGGCTGCGGTAGTACAGCGGCAGCGTGAAGATCTGGATGATCATCGGGATCACGATGAACATATTGAAGATGCCCATGTAGACGCCGGTGCGTTCGGGTGGAATGCAGCCCGCCAGCATCACATACGGATTGCCCATGATGCTGGCCCAAGCCAGGCCGATGCCCACCATCGGCACGAACAGCAGCGCCGGCGTGTGGATCAGCGGGATGCTCAGCATGGCGGCGCCGGCCAGCGCCAGGCAGGCGCTGTGCGTCAGCTTGGGACCGTAGCGGCGCGTGAACGGCACCAGCGCCAGCGCGCCGATGAACGCGATGAAGTTGTAGAAGGCGCCCACCTGCCCCGCCAGCAGGCCGGCGTCGCGGAAGCCCTGCGACGCCTGGTCGGTGGTGCCGTACAGGGTGGTCGACAGCGACAGCATGATGTACTGCCAATAGCAGAACATCGCATACCACTGGAACAGCTTGACCCACGCCAGTTGGCGCATGGTCGGCGGCATCTCGCGCACCGCGCTGGCGATGTCGCCCAGCGTGTGGCGCCAGCCGGCCGGCCGCGCGCGGATCTCGCGCAGCTCTTCGGCGCCGAGCGGATTTTCCGGCGTGGTCTTCAGCGTCCACAGCACGGAGCTGATCGAGAACACCGCGCCGATCAGGAAGGCGACGATGACGATGTGCGGAATATGGCTGCCGTTGACGGCGTCCTTGTTCATGCCCAGCCAGACCAGCAGCGACGGCGTCAGGTAGGCCAGCGTCTGCCCCAGTCCCGTGAAGGCGCTCTGCGTCAGGAAGCCGACCGAATGCTGCCTGGGCGCCAGCTTGTCGCTGACGAAGGCGCGGTACGGCTCCATCGTCACGTTGTTGGCCGCGTCCAGTATCCACAGCAGGCTGGCGGCCATCCACAGCGTGGGGCTGAACGGCATCGCCAGCAGCCCGAGGCTGCACAGGATGGCGCCGATCAGGAAGTACGGCGTGCGCCGGCCCCAGCGCGTCACCGTGCGGTCGCTCATGGCGCCGATCAACGGCTGCACCAGCAGGCCGGTCATCGGCCCCGCCAGCCACAGGTAAGGCAGGCTGGCCTCGTCCGCGCCCAGGTACTTGTAGATGGGGCTCATGCTGCTCTGCTGCAGGCCGAAACTGAACTGGATGCCGAAGAATCCGATGTTCATGTTGACGATCTGCCAGAACGACAGATGCGGTTTCATGACGCGGCTCCCGGCAGCACGCCACCCGCCCGCCAGCAGGCGAGCCACGGCGCGTAGAACGCCACGTCGTCCGGCACCGCGCCGGACACGCCGCAGATGGCGCCGGCAAAGGCGTTGGCGCGCGCCAGCGTCAGCGCCAACGGCCAGTCCAGCGCTTGACCGAGCAGGAACACGGCGGAGAAGGCGTCGCCCGCGCCGACCGTGTCGACGATGCGCGCGGGCGTGTGGCATGCGTGGTTCGCGGTGACCGTGCCGTCGGCGGCGAAGTGCAGCGCGCCGCGCTCGCCCAGCGTGACGATCAGGCCTTGCAGCGAGAAGATGCGCATCAGCGTCAGGCAGGCGTCGGCCATCGCCGGGTCGCCGGCAGCCGCGGTATCCGGCTTGGTGTGGGTGTACCAGCTGAACAGGTCTTGCAGCTCGTCCTCGTTGACCTTGACCACATCGGCCAGGTGCAGCGATTCGTGGGCGATGCGCTCGGTGACCTGGCCGTCGCGCACATTCAGGTCCAGATAGCGCTGCGCGGTGGACGCCTCCAGCATCGCGCGCAAGCTGCCGCGCGAACGCTCGTGACGCTGCGCCATGGTGCCGAAGTAGATCACGCCCGGTTGCGCGGCGGCCAGCGCCGCCAGCGCGGGCGCGGTCTCCACATAGTCGTAGGCCTGGTCGGGCAGGATGATGAAGCGATGGCCGTCGGCGTTGCGCTCGACCACCACGCGGCCGGTGGCTTCGCGCGGATCGATCTGCAGGCCGGCCTCGCTCATGCCGAAGCGTTCGAACTCGCCGCGCATCAGCGCACCGTTCTTGTCCTCGCCGACGCGCGTGACCATCAGCGTGGCGACGCCGAACGCCGCCAGGTTGCGCGCCACGTTGAACGGCGCGCCGCCGACCACCTGTTCGGTGATGAAATCGTCCACCAGCGCTTCGCCGAATACGGCGATGGTTTGTTCGCTCATGCTGTCGCTCCACGTTCCAGCCAGTGCATCGCATACGGCGCCAGCGTCACCAGCCCTTCCAGTATGCGGCTGTCTGTGCAATCAGTCCAGCGGCCTTGCAACGCATACGATTGCGGCTGGCCGGAGAAATTCATCAAGGTCAAAAAGCGCTCGCCGCGCGCCAGCGCCAGCATGCCGTCGGGCGCATCGGCCAGCAAGGTGCGCGGCGCGTCGGCGGCCAGCGCCTCGTGCTGCCGGCGGATGCGCAGCAGTTGCGCCAGCCGCTGGTGCATCTGCCCGGCCACGCTGCCGGCGTAGTCGCGTTCTTTCCAGCGCGCGCGGTCGAATGCCGGGCGTTGCAGCCAGCGGCTGTCCATCGCATGCTGCGGGCGGTGCAGATAGCTGTAGTCGTTTTCCATCGCCAGCTCGTCGCCCATGTACAGCACCGGCAGCGCGCCGAAGCTCAGCGCCAGGCCGTGCAGCAGCAGCATGCGGCGCAGCGCCAGCGCGCGCTCCTCCTCGGTGTCGGCCGTCTGCAGGCCGGTCAGCGATGCCGCCATGCCGTTGCTGCCGTGCGCAGCGTTCGGGTCGCTGCTCTGGAAAGCGGCGCCGGACGCATAACTGCCTTCGGCGCCGCTGAAGAAGCGCGCCACGCGCGCCAGCCGCGCGGCGCTGTCCCGGCCATCAGCGGAGGCTTCCGCGCGCAATACGTTCCAGCCGATGTCGTCATGGCAGCGCACATAGCTCAGCCACGTCGCGGCGGGCGGCAGTTGCGGCGTGTTGCGGATCACCTCGCGCAGCACGCCCGTGCCCTGCTCCGCCAGCGCCACCCAGCCGGCCGCCATCAGACTGCTGTGATAGGCGATGTGGCATTCCGGCGCGTCGGCGCTGCCCAGGTAGGCCGGCAGCTCGCGCGTCGGCACGATGGCTTCCGCCTTCAGCAGCACGCCCGGCGCGACGATGTCGACGATCGCGCGCAAGGCTTGCAGGATCTGGTGCGCCTCCGGCTGGTTCATGCTGTTGCTGCCTTCGCGCTTCCACAGGAAGGCGGTGGAGTCGAGGCGGAATACTTCGATGCCGCGATTGGCCAGGCGCAGCAGCGCGGCGGCCATCTCGGCGAACACCGCCGGGTTGGCGTAGTTCAGGTCCCACTGGTAGGGATAGAAGGTGGTCCACACCCAGCTGTCCAGCGCTTCGACAAAACTGAAATTGCCCGGCGCGACCTGGGGAAACACCTGGCCCAGCGTGCGCTCATGGCGGTCCGGCATGGCGCGGTCGGGGAAGGTCAGGAACATCGCCTTCGCCTGCGCATCGCCGGCCTTGGCGGCCAGCGCCCAGGCGTGATCGTCGGCAACGTGGTTGAGGATGAAGTCCGAGCACAGGCTGACGCCCGCCGCGCGCAACTCCGTCGTCAAGGCGTCGAGATCGGCGTTGCTGCCCAGCGCGGGTTCGACGTCGTCGAAACTGGAGACGGCGAAGCCGCCGTCGTTCTCGCCGGCCCGCGCACGCAGGAACGGCAGCAGGTGCAGATAGCTGACCCCCAGCTCCCGCAGGTACGGAATGCGCGCCGCCACGCCGTTCAAGTCGCCGCCGAAGTTCTGCACATAGGCGCAATAGCCCAGCATGCGCTGGCTGAGGAACCACTCCGGCTGCGCCGCGCGCTGTTCATCCAGCGCGCGCAGCTCCGCCGGCCGCGCCGAATACAGCGCGCCCAGCGACGCCATCAGCTCGCCCAGCCACGCGTCGAAATCGGCGCGCCCGCCATACAGGCCGGCCAGCAGCCGGCGCAGCACCGGCTCATGGATCGCCAGGCGCCGCGCGGCTTGCGGCCGCAGGGCATCGGAAAGGACCGCGAGCATACGGTCCGACATGACTTTAGAAGGCATAGGACAGGCTGACTTTGGCGGCACGGCCGGTGATGGAGCGCGCGGCGTGGCCGTCGCCTTCCACCTCGGTGTAGCCGATCTTGTTGAACAGATTATTCACGCTCAGCGACACGGTGGCTTTCTCCGTGAGCTGGTAATTGGCGAAGGCGTTCACCACCGCATAGGAAGGCAGCACGATGGTGTGCGCATCGTCGCCCCACGACTTGCCGGTGCCGATCAGGCTGGCGCCGATCGTGGCGTCGCCGAAGCTGTAGGTCGGCGCGATCTGGTAGATCACCTTGGCCTGGCGGCGCGGCGTCTTACCGATATTGGCCACGTCCGCGGCGGCCGTGCCGGTGATCTTGGCGTCGGTGTAGGTCATGCCGCCGGTGACGCGGAAGCCGCCGGCATTGTAGGCGCCTTCCAGCTCGACGCCCTTGGCGTCGTACTTGTTGGAGGTGCTGCGCTGCGTGGTCGCTTCGTAGTTGCTCTCGTCGGTCTTGGCCTGGAACAGCGTCACGAAGGTGCTGACGCCGCCGCTGCGCCATTTGACGCCGCCCTCGATCTGCTTTACGGTGTTGATGTTGATCGGCGCGCTGCCGTCCAGCGGGGTGCCGAACAGGATGCGGTCGGCGTTGAAGGAGACGCCGTCGCTGACGCGCGCAAACGCCGCCAGGTTGCTGGTCACGCGGTAGTTGCCGCCCACCGAATACGAGGTGTGGTTGATCTTGTAGTCGACCAGTTGCTCGGTGGCCGGATCGTAGCGCAGCGTGCCGCCGCTGCTGCTGGCGATATTGGCCGTGCCGCTGGCTTGCTGGCGGTCCTGGCGGATGCTGGCGTCCAGGTTCAGCGGACCGGCTTCATAGCCCAGGTTCAGGTAAGGCGAGGTCAGTTTGTATTCCATGTCGACCGCACGCGAACAGCAGCCGCCGAAAGCCGGGCCGACCAGGCCGGGCGTGGCGCTCGCCGTCTGCAGCAGCGCCGGTTTGTCGCCGGTGGCCTGCATCAGGTACTCGTTGAAGTTCCAGGTCAGCGCCAGCTTCTGCGTCGACAGGTACAGCCCTGCGGTGGTGGTCAGCTTGGCGCCGTCGGCCAGCTTGAAGGTCTTGGCCAGCTTGGTGTCGTTCAGCGTATTGCCGGCATCGTCGATCGAGGTGTTGAACACCACGGCGGAGAAGGCGCGGCCGTTGTAGGCCTTGCCCTTGTTCGGACCGGTCGCGAACACATAGCTGCCGACCGTGCCGTTGTTACCGGCGAAGACGCCGGTGAAGCGGCCGCTGTTGTCGGAAGTACGGAACTTGTCGCTCAGGTTCCAGCCGTCGCCCAGGTCGAACGAGCCTTCCAGGCCGATCGAATCGCTCTTCACGCGCAGGCCGTCGTTGACGTTGGTGGAGACCGGCGTGTTGTTCTTGCCCAGCGTGACATCGCGCACCCAGTACGGCGAATAGAACGTCACCTTGCGCGGATCGATGCCGGGGATTTCCTGGATCTGCTGGTTTACCACCTGTACCGGCACCGGCAGCGCGGTCGGCGACTGGTCGTCCAGGTGCTTGAACGACAAACGGATAAAGCCATTGTCCAGTTGATGCGTCAGATTGCCGCGGATCTGGCCGCCGCTCTCGGTGCTCATGCCGGTATCGCGCACGCCTTCGCCGGTGCGGTAGCTGCCGCCGATGAAGAAACGGGTCTTGTCCGAGATCGGCGCGCCGTAGTCGAAGTCGTAGCGCGTCTGGTCGTAGCCCAGGCCACGGCTGATGCCGACATGGCCGCCCTTCTCTTCGCCTGTCTTGGTGATGAAGTTGACGATGCCGCCCGGCGCGTTGGTGGCCAGCGTCGACGCCGAACCGCCGCGCACCACTTCCAGGTGGTCCAGCGTGCCGTCGATCTTCACATAGCTGTCCGGCGTGATGAAGTTGAAATCACCCGATTGCAGCACCGGCAGGCCGTCCTCCTGGATTTGCACGTAGCGCGCGCCGCCGGCCGAAATCGGCACGCCGCGCACCGTGATGTTGGCGTTGCCCTCGCCGCCCGACGATTCCGAGCGCACGCCCGGCACCGAGCGCAGCACTTCGGCCGCGCTCATCGGCGCGCTGTTCTTGATCACGTCGCCGTCCAGCGTGCTGATGGAGACGCTGGATTTCATTTTCGACGAGCCGCCGGTGCTGCCGGTGACCACCACGCGTTCCATGTTGAGGCCGTCGGCCGGCGGGGTTTCCTGCGCTGCGGCGCCGCCCATGTGCAGGATTGCCGATGCGACGGCGGCAGCGATGCCGCCCAGTTTGATGGTGCGATATTCCATTGTCGTCTCCAGATTATTGTCGTTTTGAACTGCTCTTTTATTGAGCAGATGCGCCATTATTCACTGAAAACACATTTAATGCAATCGATTGCATAACTTTGCAAAAAGACTTTACATTGCTCTCTATGAGCCAAATGCAAACGGTTGCATAAATCAGACAGAACTGGCGCGGACGATCAGCTGGGTAGGGAGTTGCAGCGAAGGCGCGGGACGGCCTTCGGTCAATCCAAGCAGGGAGGCCACCAGCGCCCGGCCGGCCTCGCGGATGGGCTGCCGCACGGTGCTCAGCGGCGGATGGAAGTAGCTGGCCAGCTCGATATCGTCATAGCCGACCACCGCCACCCGGCCGGGCACGTCCATGCCGAGCTGGCGCAGGGTGTTGATGGCGGTCATGGCCATCAGGTCGCTGCCGGCGAAGACGGCGTCGAACGGGACGTCGCGGCGCAGCAGTTCCTGCACGGCCTCGCGGCCGCCCTCCGGCAGGAAGGACACGGAAACCTGCAGGCGCGGATCGACGCCGATGCCGGCCGCCGTCAGCGCCTTGCAAAGGCCGGCGTAGCGCTGGCCCACTTCCGGCAGGTTGATGTCGCCGAAGAAGGCGATGTTCTTGCGGCCCTGCGCGATCAGGTGCGCGCCGGCCAGCTCGCCGCCGGCCAGGTTGTCGCCGCCGACGGTGCAATACAGCTGCTGCGGCAATTGCGCGCCCCACACCACGATCGGCACATGGCGCGCCGCCAGCTGGTTCAGTTGTTCATGGTGGCGCCACTGGCCGATCAGCACGATGCCGATCACGCGGCCCGTATCGAAGGGCGCGGCGGCCGCGTCCAGCTCCTCGGCGTCGACCCGCGAGACCAGCATGTCGAAACCCTGCTCGGTCAGCGCATCGGCCAGGCTGCCCAGCATGGACAGGAAGAACGGATCGGACAGGTGCTGGCGCGTGGCCGAATCGTAGGGCACCACCACGCCGACCGTGCGGTTCTGCTTCATGCGCAGGTTTTGCGCGCCGATATTGATGTTGTACTTGAGCGAACGCGCCAGCTCCATGATGCGCACGCGCGTCTCTTCGCTGATCAGCTTGCTGCCCGCCAGCGCCCGCGACACGGTCGAGGTGGAGACCCCGGCCAGCCGCGCGATGTCGGCCATCTGCAAGCGCCGCTGCTGGGCGGAGCTATCCGCGTCGGGCGGCGTGGTCTTGGGCATCGGCTTACGCGGACGGAACGGTGTCCTTGAACGACTGGCGTTCGGACAGCTTGTCGTACAGGCGCGCCAGGTTGGCGTAATCGTCGCGCCAGGTGATTTCCGGGAAGCGGAACGACAGCCAGCCCAGCGTGCAGCCCACCGCCACGTCGGCCAGCGAGTAGTGCACGCCGGCGCAGTATGGCTGCTCGCCCAGCTTGGCCGACAGCGCGGCCAGGCCCAGCTGCACCTTGCGCATCTGGCGCGCCATCCATTCTTCGCTTTGCTTCTCGACCGGGCGCATGACGCGCTCCAGGCGCACGCTGACGGCGGCGTCCAGCATGCCGTCGGCCAGCGCTTCCCAGCACTTGATGTCGGCGCGGTCGCGGCCGTTCGGCGGCAGCAGCTTGCAGACCGGCGTCAGCGTATCGAGATATTCGACCATGACACGCGAATCGATCATCACGTTGCCGTCTTCCATGATCAGGCTGGGCACCTTGCCCAGCGGGTTGAGCTGATCGATCGTGGTATCCGCAGCCCACACGTTTTCCAATTCAAACTGGTAGTCGAGCTTTTTTTCCGCCAGGACAACGCGAACTTTACGGACATAAGGACTGGCGAGGGAACCGATGAGTTTCATAGAGACTTATAGAGGAAGAACAGGCCACAGTATAACATCGGCGGGTCGGCGGCCCGCCAATGGTAAAATCTACCTTTGCGCAATTTTAACCCTGCCCTCTTCCCATCATGACCACTACTCCTTACTCCACGCTGTCGGCGCTGTCGCCGCTGGACGGCCGCTACGCCGGTAAAACCGACCTGCTGCGTCCCATCCTGTCCGAATCGGGCTTCATGCACCACCGCGTCAAAGTAGAAATCTCCTGGCTGCAGGCGCTGTCGCTGGCCGGTTTCGCTGAAATCAAGCCGTTCTCGGCCGCCGGCTCCGCCCTGCTGGACAAGATCGCCAGCGACTTCACCGAACAAGACGCCGCCCGCATCAAGGAAATCGAAGCCGTCACCAACCACGACGTCAAGGCCGTGGAGTACTGGCTCAAGGAGCAGGTCAAGGACGTGCCGGAACTGGTGGCCGCGTCGGAATTCATCCACTTCGCCTGCACCTCGGAAGACATCAACAACACTTCGCACGGCATGATGCTGAAGGCGGCCCGCGACAGCGTCATGCTGCCGTCGCTGCGCAACGTCATCGCCAAGCTGACCGAGATCGCCCACGCCAACGCCGACCTGCCGATGCTGTCGCGCACCCACGGCCAGACCGCCAGCCCGACCACCCTGGGCAAGGAAATGGCCAACGTCGTCGCCCGCCTGCAGCGCGCCATCAAGCGCATCGAGCAGGTCGAGATCCTCGGCAAGATGAACGGCGCGGTCGGCAACTACAACGCCCACCTGTCGGCCTACCCGTCGTTCGACTGGGCGGCGTTCTCGCAGAAGGTCATCGAGCAGCGCCTGGGCCTGGTGTTCAACCCGTACACCATCCAGATCGAACCGCACGACTACATGGCCGAGCTGTTCGACGCCTTCGCCCGCGTCAACACCATCCTGCTGGACCTGAACCGCGACATCTGGAGCTACGTCTCGCTGGGCTACTTCAAGCAAAAGCTGAAGGCCGGCGAAATCGGTTCGTCGACCATGCCGCACAAGGTCAACCCGATCGACTTCGAAAACTCCGAAGGCAACCTGGGCCTGGCCAACGCCGTGCTGAAGCACCTGTCGGAAAAACTGCCGGTCTCGCGCCTGCAGCGCGACCTGACCGACTCGACCGTGCTGCGCAACATCGGCGTCGGCTTCGGCTACACGCTGCTGGCCTACGACAGCTGCCTGCGCGGCCTGAACAAGCTGGAAGTCAATCCGGCCCGCCTGGCGGCCGACCTCGACGCCAACTGGGAAGTGCTGGCCGAGCCGGTGCAGACCGTGATGCGCCGCTACGGCATCGAGAACCCGTACGAGCAGCTGAAAGAGCTGACCCGCGGCAAAGGCATCTCGAAAGACGCGCTGCGCGACTTCATCACCGGCCTCAGCATTCCGCAAGACGCCAAGGACTTGCTGCTGGACATGACCCCGGCCAACTACATCGGCATCGCCGCGTCTCTGGCAAAAGCCATCTGATGTAAAAAAGCAATCTCGCTTACACTAGCCCCCGACGACGCCAGTCCCGGGGGCTTTTTTTCGCCCGGCAAGCAAGCCTTACATTTCTTTGGTATATTAGTCCTAACACGTACTATTTTTCCGGAGCCGCTTTATGCCACGCTATACCAAAACCGCGATGTTGCTGCACTGGCTGACCGCCGTGCTGATCATCGCCACCTTCTGTCTCGGGCTGACCATGGTCGGCATCCCCGGCTTCTCGCCGACCAAGCTCAAGTACTTTTCCTGGCACAAATGGCTGGGCGTGACGATACTGGGCATCGCCGTGCTGCGGGTGCTGTGGCGCCTCACCCATAAGCCGCCGCCGGCGCTGGTCAGCATTCCGCCGCTGCAGCACAAGCTGGCCGAGGGCATGCACTACCTGCTGTACTTCCTGATCTTCGCGGTGCCGGTCTCCGGCTACCTGTACAGCTATGCGGCCGGCGTGCCGGTGGTCTACCTGGGCCTGTTCCAGATGCCGGCGCCGTTCGAGCCGAACACCGAGCTTAAGCCCATCTTAAAAACCGTTCATTATGTTCTCAACATGACGATGGCAGCCGCAGTGGTCGCCCACGCGCTGGCGGCACTCAAGCATCACTTTATCGACCGCGACGTCACGCTCAAACGCATGCTGCCGCTGTAATCACCCACTGGAGCCCACCATGAACAATATGAAAAAAATCGCCCTCGTATCGCTGCTGGGTGTCGCCTTTGCCGCCAGCGCCGCCGCCCTGAAGACCGATCCGGCCAAGAGCACCGTCTCGGCCACCTTCAAGCAAATGAACGTGCCGATCGAATCCAAGTTCAAGAAATACACGGTCGCCATCGACTACGACGCCGCCAAGCCGGACGCCTCCAAGGCCAGCGTCGAAGTGGACACCGCCAGCCTGGACATGGGCGATCCGGAGTACAACAAGGAAGTCGCCAAGAAGGAATGGTTCAACTCGGCGCAATTCCCGAAAGCCACCTTCGTCTCGACCGCGATCAAGAGCGCCGGCGCCGGCAAGCTGACCGTCACCGGCAAGCTGACCATCAAGGGCAAGAGCGCCGACATCACCTTCCCGCTGGCGGTCAAGACCGAAGGCGGCAAGCAAGTGTTTGACGGCGCGCTGCCGATCAAGCGCCTGGCCTACAACATCGGCGAAGGCGAATGGAAAGACACCAGCATGGTGGCCGACGACGTCACCATCAAGTTCCACGTAGTAGCAGGCCAATAAACCACAAGGGAGACCCACGAATGAAACTGCAGATCCTGATCGCAACGCTGCTGGCCGCCTCGGCCACGTCCGCCATCGCCGCCACCTACAACGTCGATCCGACGCACACCTACCCGAGCTTCGAGGCCGACCACATGGGCCTGTCGGTATGGCGCGGCAAGTTCGACAAGACCAGCGGCACCGTCACCATGGACCGCGCCGCCAAGACCGGCGCGCTGGACCTGGCCATCGACCCGGCCTCGATCGACTTCGGCTTCGACAAGATGAACAGCCACGCCAAGGGCCCGGACATGTTCAACGTCGAGAAATTCCCGACCATCACCTACAAGAGCAAGTCGTTCAAGTTCGAGGGTGACAAGCTGGTCGCTGTCGACGGCGAGCTGACGATGCTGGGCGTGACCAAGCCGGTCGCGCTCAAGGTCGACAAGTTCAACTGCATCATGCATCCGCGCTACAAGAAGGAAGTCTGCGGCGCCAACGCCACGGCCGAATTCAAGCGCACCGACTTCGGCCTGAACTACGGCACCCCGGCCTTCGCCCCCGAAGTCAAGCTGGCGATCCAGATCGAAGCCATCAAAGCCGACTAAGCCCCTCCCGCCTCGCCCCGAACTCCGGGGTCAGGTCCAGAACGCGGACACGAGCTCAACTGCCAATAGCAGAGCCTGTGTCCGCGTTCTGGACCTGACCCCGGATTTTTTTATTGCTATACTCCTCGGCGCTGTTCCCCTCACTACCACGAGAGACAATACAAAAATGCATAAGACACTGATCGCGCTCGCCATCCTGAGCACCGCAGCCCATGCCGATGAAGGCATGTGGATGCCACAACAGCTGCCACAAGTAGCCAAGCAATTGAAAGCCGCCGGCCTGAAGCTGGATCCCGCCACGCTGACCAAGCTGACCGAGTTCCCGGCCGGCGCCATCGTCAGCCTGGGCGGCTGCTCGGCTTCCTTTGTGTCGCCGCTGGGCCTGGTCGCCACCAACCACCACTGCGTCTACGGCAGCGTGGCGCACAATTCCACGCCGGAGCGCGACCTGCTGGCCAACGGCTTCCTGGCGCATAACCTGGCCGAGGAGCTGCCGGCAGCGCCGGGCAGCCGCATCTTCGTGACCAAGGCCGTGACCGATGTCAGCAAGCAGGTCATCACCCCGGAGGTCGCCAAGCTGACCGGCAAGAAGCGCAGCGACGCGATCGAGAAGAACCAGAAATCCATCCAGGCCGAGTGCGAAAAAGACGCCGGCCACCGCTGCACCGTGTCGTCGTTCTACGGCGGCCTGGAGTTCTACCTCAGCAAGCAGCTGGAAATCCGCGACGTGCGCCTGGTGCACGCGCCGCCTGAAGGCGTGGGCAAGTTCGGCGGCGACACCGATAACTGGATGTGGCCGCGCCACACCGGCGATTACGGCTTCTACCGCGCCTACGTCAGCAAGGACGGCAAGGCCGCCGACTACAGCAAGGACAACGTCCCCTACGTGCCGCAGCACTTCCTGAAGCTGGCCAAGGAAGGCGTCAAGGAGGGCGACTTCATCATGGCGCTGGGCTACCCCGGCCGCACCAACCGCCACCGCCTGCCGTCGGAAGTGGCGTTCACCTTCGACTGGAACTATCCGGCCTTCGTCAAGGCATCGGGCGAGAGCCTGGCCATCATCGCCGAGGCCACCAGGGACAACAAGGACACCGCGCTGAAGTACGCTTCGCAAGTGGCCAGCATCAACAACTACTACAAGAACCGCCAGGGCATGCTGGACTCGTACGCCGGCAGCGACCTGCTGGCGCGCAAGACCGCCGAGCATGAGGCGCTGAAGACCTGGATCAACGCCGACGCCAAACGCAAGGCCGAGTACGCCGCCGACATCGAGGCGGTGGAAAAGCTGATCGCCCAGCGTGATGCCGACGTCAAGCGCGATTTCGACCTGGATCGCTCCAAGCCGCGCCTGCTGAACACCGCGCGCATGCTGTACCGCCTGGCCAACGAAAACACCAAGCCTGACGTCGAGCGCAAGTCCGGCTACCAGGTGCGCGACGTGCCGCGCATCAAGTCCTCCGTGGCCGCGCTGGTGCGCAACTACGACGAAAAAGTCGACAAGGCGCTGGTGCTGAACTTCCTGGCCAAGTACGCGGCGCAGCCTGCCGCCTCGCGCAACGCCGCCTTTGACGCCGTGGTCGGCATCAAGGATGGCATGGGCAAGGCCGACCTGCAGTCGGCACTGGATAAGCTGTACGCCGGCAGCAAGCTGGGCGACGCCGCCGAACGCAACAGCTGGATCGAGCGCAAGCCGGAAGACTTCAAGGCCAGCAACGACAGCTTCATCAAGGCCGCCGTCGCGCTGTACGAGGCAGACCTGAAGTCGGAAGCGGAAGAGGAAGAACTGGGCGGCAAGCTGCAGCAAGCCTACGGCAGCTATATGAAAGCCAAGATCGCCTACATGCACGGCAAGGGCCAGGCCGTCTACCCTGACGCCAACAGCACCCTGCGCGTGACCTTCGGCCAGATCGCCGGCCGCGATCCGGGCGCCGACGGCACCACCTGGAAGGCCTTCACCACCGTGGCCGGCGTCGCCGCCAAAGCCACCGGCCAGGGCGAGTTCAACGCCCCGGCCGCGCAGCTGAAAGCGATCAAGGCCAAGGACTTCGGCAAGTACGCCGATCCTAAGCTGAAGTCGGTGCCGGTGGCCTACCTGGCCACGCTGGACATCACCGGCGGCAACTCCGGCTCGGCCGCGCTGAACGCCAAGGGCGAGTGGATCGGCCTGGCCTTCGACGGCACGCTGGACTCCATCATCTCTGACTGGGACTTCAACAAGGCCATGACCCGCGACATCCAGGTCGACCTGCGCTACATCCTGTGGAATATGAAACACGTCGACCACGCCGACAACCTGCTGAAGGAAATGAACGCCGAATAAGCGTTCATCGCCTCTGCCAAAAGGCCATGCCCCGGAAACGCGGCGTGGCTTTTTTCATGGATCGGTTACATTAACGTTTCCGCTCAACCACCGTAAGGAGTTGTCATGCCCGCCAAGAAAATCGCCGTAGTGATCGGCAGCCTGCGCAAGGATTCGCTCAACCGCAAATTCGCCCACGAACTGATCGCGCTGGCGCCGCCGTCGCTGACCTTCGAAATCGTCGAGATCGGCGAGCTGGCCCTGTACAACCAGGACCTGGAGGAAAACGGCGCCATCGCGCCGCAGGCGTGGACCCATTTCCGCCAGCGCATCAAGGATGCCGACGGCGTGCTGTTCTTCACGCCGGAATACAACCGCTCCGTGCCGGCGCCGCTGAAGAACGCCATCGACGTCGGCTCGCGCCCCTACGGCAGCAGCGCCTGGAGCGGCAAGCCGGCCGCCATCGTCAGCGTCTCGCCGGGCGCGACCGGCGGTTTCGGCGCCAACCACCACCTGCGCCAGTCGATGGTGTTCCTCGACATGCCGTTGCTGCAGCAGCCGGAAGCGTATATCGGCGGCGCCGCCAACCTGCTCGGCGCCGACGGCAAGCTCAACAACGATAGCACCAGGCAGTATCTGAAGAAATTCGCCGACGCCTTCGCCGCCTGGGTGGAAACCAACGCCAGGAAGTAAGCGGTGCGGGGGAAGCGGGCGCGCGGCCGGCAGCCAGCGCCGCTCAAAAATCGGGCACGAATGATACAATTCCGCCCTCGACAGCGCACTTACCCAGTGCGCCATTCCCCCCAATTCCCTCTGAGATCCAGACCGCCATGCACCCAGACATGCCAACGCCTTATGAAAAAGGCAATCAAAATCAAACCACCCTGTGGACCGAATGCATCGCGTTCTACCAGGAGCTGGCGCAGCGCTTCCCGCAGGTGCTGCGTTTTGAGCAGATCGGCGTGTCCGACGGCGGCATCCCGGTGCACGCCGGCGTGGTCAGCCCGGACGGCGTGTTCGACCGCGCCCAGATCAAGGCCGAGGGCCGCACCGTCTTCTTCAACAACAACGGCATCCACCCCGGCGAACCCGAAGGCGTGGATGCCTGCATGGCCATCGTGCGCGACCTGTGCTTCGATCCGGCCCGCCTGGCGGCGCTCGGCGACACCGTGCTGCTGTTCGTCCCGCTGTACAACGTCGACGGCGCGCTGAACCGCGCCGACACCTCGCGCGTCAACCAGGACGGCCCGGAGCAGTTCGGCTTCCGCGGCAACAGCCGCCACCTGGACCTGAACCGCGACTTCATCAAGTGCGACACGCTCAACGCGCAAATGTTCAACCAGCTGGTGACCAGCTGGGATCCGGACGTGATGGTCGACACCCACACCTCGAACGGCGCCGACTACCCGTACACGATGACCCTGATCCACACGCAGGCGGACAAGCTGGGCTACGGCCTCGGCCCCTTCCTGCGCGAGACCATGCTGCCGCACATCTACGCGCAGATGGAAGCGAAAGGCTGGCCGACCTGCCCTTACGTCAACCCGGTGCGGGACACGCCGGACGACGGCATCGCCGAGTTCCTGGAAGTGCCGCGCTTCTCGACCGGCTTCGCGGCGCTGCACCACGTGATCGGCTTCATGCCGGAGACGCACATGCTCAAGCCCTTCAAGGACCGCTACGACTCGATGCGCGCGCTGCTGGACGTGACGATGGCCTTCACCGTCGCGCACGGCGGGCAAATCCGGAAGCTGCGCGCCGAGGCCAAAGAGCAAGCCGCCAGCGCCACCGAGTGGGCCGTGAACTGGAAGATGGATGAAGCCAATCCGTCGACCTTCCGCTTCAAGGGCTACGCCGCCAAGCGCAGCGCCAGCCTGCTGGGCAACTATCAGCGCCTGTCCTACGACCGTTCGCAGCCGTGGGAAAAGGACATCGCCTACTACAACAGCTTCGTGCCGTCCGTGACAGTGCGCGCCCCGAAAGGCTATATCGTGCCGCAAGCCTGGCGCGAAGCGATCGAGCGCCTGCAGTGGAACGGCGTCGAGATGGCCCGCTTCGACGAAGCCTCGACCGTCGAAGCCCAGTACTATCACATCGCCGCCGTCACCTCGCGCCCGAACGCCTACGAAGGCCATATGTACCACGACGTGGTGGAACTGGAGGCGCGCACCGCCAGCTTCACCGTGCAGCCGGGCGACTATTTCATCCCGCTCAAGCAGGCCAATGCCCGCTACGCCGTCGAGACGCTGGAACCGCAAGGCCATGACTCCTTCTTCCGCTGGGGCTTCTTCAACAGCGTGCTGGAAAAGAAGGAAGCCTTCTCCGACTACGTGTTCGAAGACCTGGCGATGGAGATGCTGGAAACCGAGCCTGAGCTGAAAGCGAAGTTCGACGCCTGGAAGGCCGCCAATCCCGCGCTGCTGTCGGACCAGGAAAAGGTACTGGGCTTCATCTTCGAAAACGGCAAGCGCCACGCCGAGCCGGAATGGCGCCGCTATCCGGTGCTGTCGGTCTTCTAAAAAAGTAAAAACTGCGTTACCCACATGCCTGCCTCGGCGATCCCGAAGCAGGCATGCCAGCTTGCCCACAAGGTCACAGCCATGCACTACGCGCTCAATCCGCGAACCTTCTTTTACAGCCACTACTTCTACCTTGGCCTGCGCTTTGCCGCGGGCCTGGTCGGCGTCACCGTCATCACGCTGCAATTCTCCGGCATGGCCACCGCCATGACGGTCTGCATCGGCGCGCTCTGCACCGCGCTGATGGACATGCCCAGCCCACTGCGCCACAAGTTCAACGAGATGAGCGCCTCGGTACTGCTGTGCAGCGCCGTCACGCTGCTCATCAGCTTGTCCGCGCAGCTGCATTGGCTGCTGATGACGATGCTGGTGGTGATCAGCTTCCTGGCCTGCATGATGGTCGTCTACGGCAAGAAGTCGATGCCGCTGCAACTGGCCACGCTGTTCATCATGACCATGTCGATGGAACACGATATGTCGGTGCGCGAGTCCTTCATCCACACCGGCCTGTTCACGCTGGGCGCCGTGGCCTACCTGGCCTACGCGATGGGGATCTCGTGGATACTGCGCCACCGCATCAAGCAGCAGGTGCTGGCGGAGGCCCTGTTCGAGCTGGCCGCCTACATCGACATCAAGGCCGACTTCTACGACACGCGCTACAACCTGAGCGAACAATTCAACAAGCTGATACGCCATCAAAGCCTGCTGGCCGACCGCCAGCAGGCCTCGCGCGACCTGATCCTGCGCGCGCACCAGAACAGCAAGGACGCGATCGTGGTGCAGGTCCACGTCTGCATGCTGGACCTGTATGAACTGATCCTCTCGACCCACACCGACTACGCGCAGCTGCGCATGCACCTGGCCGATTCGCCGGTGCTGAAAACGCTGCACGACCTGGCCTACAAGGCCGCGCGCGATATCGAATCGGTGGCCTACGACGTCACGCGCAAGAAGGCCTCCTACG
This sequence comes from Duganella sp. CT11-25, assembly GCF_047302815.1. Lineage (NCBI taxonomy): Bacteria > Pseudomonadati > Pseudomonadota > Betaproteobacteria > Burkholderiales > Oxalobacteraceae > Duganella > Duganella sp. CT11-25. The sequence goes on along the minus strand of NZ_JBKBFD010000001.1, from coordinate 4,961,708 downwards.
CCGAGATCACCTACGAGCCGGAACTGGACGCCATCGAGGCGGAGCTGGCCGCGATCCAGCTGCGCATCGCCGAAGGCAAGCCGCAACAGGAAGCGCTGGCCGTGCTGCGCGCGCAGCGCAACAAGATCCGCGCCATCATCAAGATGATCGGCGAGCTGCACCAGGCCAGCCAGAAGGCCTACGACACCACGCCGTTCTGGATCGACGCCGACATGGGTCCCTTCCTGTCGCAGCAGAAGTACGAGCTGCGCATGATCCTGTCGCACCTGCGCATGGATTCGCCGATCTTCCGCTTCTCGCTGCGGGTGGCGATGGCGATCTCGGTCGGCCTGGCGGTGGCGGCCTGGCTGCCGTATGCGGCGCACAGCTACTGGATCGTGCTGACCATCGTGATCATCCTCAAGCCCAGCTTCAGCATGACCAAGCAGCGCCGCAGCGACCGCATCATCGGCACCATCATCGGCTGCGTGATCACGGCGCTGATCATCAAGTTCCTCAACTACCCGGCGGTGATACTGGGCTTCCTGATCTTGTCGACGGTGGCCACGCCGACCTTCATCTACCTGCGCTACCGCTACGCGGCGATCGCGGTCAGCATCATGATCCTGCTGCAGATGCACCTGATCGCGCCGGGCAACCAGGACCTGATCATGGAGCGCCTGATCGATACCTTCATCGGCGCGGCCGTGGCGACCGCGTTCAGCTTCGTGCTGGCCAGCTGGGAGTACCAGACCTTGCCGCGCCTGATACGCGAAGTGCTGGACGTGAACCTGCGCTACATGCAGGCCAGCTTCGATCTGCTGCAAGGCAAAGGCAAGGACGATTTCGCCTACCGCATCGAACGCAAGCGCCTGATGGACAGCCTGGCCTCGCTCAGTTCCGCGCTGGTGCGCATGCTGGACGAACCGGCCCGCAAGCAGCGCGCGGTGGAGGACATCAACCTGTTCATCGTGCAGAACTACCTGCTGGTGGCCCACGTGGCGGCCCTGCGCGCAATCCTGCGCCGCCATGCGAAGGAGTTGCCGGCCGGTCCGGTCAACGCCATGCTGGGCGAGAGCCACGACCAGGTGGTCGGCATCCTGACGCAGGCGCTGGCGCCCCAGGCCGCGCTGGCGCGCCAGACTGGTGCCGGCACGCTGGCCGCGGCTACGGCTACGGCCCCGCAGGCCGCCGCTGCGGCAGCCGATGCCGCCAGCGTGCCGTGGTCCGGCTGGCCGCTGGTCCAGCGCCGCATCCGCCTGCTGCAGGCGGACGCCGTCAAGATCATCGTCCACAGCGAGGCCATCGTCCGCGACGTCGCATAGCCTGATACCATAGCCGGCATGAGCGCAAACACCTCTCCCGCCGGCTTCACCACACGCGACCTGGTCTCCGCCCTGTTCGTCGTCGTGATCTGGGGCACCAACTTCGTCGCGATGAAAGTCGGCCTGCGCAACCTGACGCCGTTCCAGATGGGCGCCGCGCGCTACGTGTTCGCCGTGCTGCCGCTGATTATCTTCATCCGCCCGCCCAAGCTGCCGCTCAAATGGCTGGTCGCCTACGGCCTGTGCCAGGGCGTCGGCCAGTTCGGATTGCTGTTCCTGTCGCTGAAGGTCGGCATGTCTGCCTCGCTGGCCTCGGTGATCCTGCAGACGCAGGTTTTCTTCACCGCCTTCTTCGGCTTCGTGCTGCTGCACGAACGCGCCAGCCGCGCCTTGCAGGCGGGCTTGCTGCTGGCCGCCGCCGGCCTGGTCTGCTTCGGCATGAACTATGTGGAGCCCGGCCACGCGGGCGGCACCACGGCCGGCGGCTTTGTGCTGTGCCTCGCCGGCGCCGCCATGTGGGCCGCGTCGAATATCGTGGTGCGCCGCGCGCAGCAGGCCACGCCGCAATTCGACGTGATCAGCTTCATGGTGTGGTGCAGCCTGGTGCCCGTCATCCCGTTCATCCTGCTGTCGCTGGCGTTCGACGATCCGTCCACGCGCTGGCAATGGACCGCCGCACCCTTCACCACCTGGGTCGCCGTCGCCTACCTGGGCTGGATGGCCACCATCCTCGGCTACGCCATGTGGACGCGGCTGTTGAAGCGCCACCCGGTCAACCGCGTCGCGCCGTTCAGCCTCGGCGTGCCGGTGGTCGGCATCAGCGCCGGCATGCTGGTACTGGGCGACACCATCACCGGCTGGCAGTGGGCCGGCATCGCGCTGATCGTGCTCTCGCTGATGTGCACCATGTTCGGCGGCCGCTGGCTGGACCGCAAGTAATCAGACGAAGCAGACGCGGTTGCGGCCTGTCTGTTTGGCGCGGTACAGCATCGCATCGGCCTTCTGCAGCATCGCCTCGGCCGTGCCGGCGGCGAGATCGGCGTACACGCCCATGCTCATCGTCACCTTCAGGTCGGGATGCAACTGGTGCCAGGGGAAGCCCTCGATCATCGCCCGCAGCTTGTCGCACAGCGCGGCCGCTTGCGGCAGCTCGGTCTCGGGGAAGGCGATGACGAACTCCTCGCCGCCGTAGCGCGCCACCAGGTCGCTCAAGCGCATATGGCTGCGCAGGATCTCGCCGACCTGGCGCAGCACCAGGTCGCCGGTGGCGTGCGAGAACTGGTCGTTGATGCGCTTGAAGAAATCGATATCGCCGATCACCACGCTGAAGGGCCGCTTGTGGCGCACCGCATGGCTGAACAGCGTGCTGGCCTGCTCGTCGAAGTGGCGGCGGTTGTGCAGCTTGGTCAGCGCATCGCGCACGCTCAGCTCCCGCATCTGCTCGGCCTGCGCCAGGATGGTCTGGTGCGATTCGTTCAATTCCTCGTGGCTGCGCGCCAGCTTCTCGCTCATGTCGTTGAAGGCGATGGCCAGCGCCGCCACTTCGTCCTTGCCCTCGACCGGCACGCGCTGCAGCAGCGAGCCGCCGTGCATGGCGCGCACCGCGCTGGTCAGGTGGCTCAATGTGCGGCTCAAGCCTCGGCTCAATAGAAAGCCCAGTGCCAGCGCGACCACCGCCGCGCCGGTCACGCCGGCCAGCAGCGCATCGCGCATCGCGTCCAGGTATTGCTGCTCCTGCTTGCTCGGCGTGAGCACGCCCTCGGGAGAGACATAGGCGACGATGCGGCCGCCGACCGTCACCGGGCGCGCTTCCTTGCGCGCGGCCTCCGGCAGCACCTCGTCGTGACGATAGACGCCGGCGCCCAGCAGCACACGGTAGTTCTGGTCGGCCAGGATGAAGCGGAACGGCGGCTCGCCGCCCGGACCCGGTCCCGGCGGCGGTGGGCGATGGCCCTCGCCTCGCGGTGGCGGCGGCGGACGGTCGTTGCCCCTGCGGGCGCTCATGAATTGATCGAACGGCTCCGCGTCCTGCCCGGCGCGCCAGTTGCCGTACTTTTGCAGGTAATCGGTGACGGCGCTGTGGAAATGCTCGGCCGCCATCTCGCGCCGGATGGTGTCGACCTTCTTGGTCATGCCGGCGTAGGCCAGCCCGCCCACCATGGCCACCGCAGCCAATCCGGTCAACAGCAAAGCCAGCATGAATTTCGTGCGCAGGGACATCCGGACTCCATTAAATCATTGCTAAATGGACAGCGATCATACCTGAATGATGCTATCCGGTAAAAAATATCCGGCCCAAATAGTTGCCTTAAAGAACTGCGACTTCATAGGGGAAACACTCAGTTATATAAAAAACTTATGGCACGTATCATAAATCAAAAGTTTTCTTATTACTGAAATCCGCGCATACTGCAACGCAACAAACAAACATTTATGGAGCTTCTGATGAGCGCAACGAACAACCTGACCTACAACGACTTCGCTACCCCTAGCTACGCAAGCAATGTTGCCACCGCTGTCCGCCAGCTGGTCGCCGCACTGTTCGCCGTCAAGCCACAAACGGCTGTTGCCGCCGAGCCAGTTGTATCGCAGCGCAACAAAGAAGAAACCATCTGGTGGCTGAATCGCCTGGCAAATGACTGCGAGCGCCACTCGCCTAGTCTGTCCGCCGAATTGCGCTTCTTCGCATCCCGCGGTTAATTGAATTTCACTTACTGGAGATCACCATGCTGACCATCATCGAAAACCTGCCTGCCGCCATCGCCCTGTCCGGCCTCGTCCTGCGTCTGTACCTGGGCGCCAAGCCTGAAAAAGACGAAGCATAAGCTGCACAGTCACAGAGCAAAATGGCAAAAAAGCCCCGGCGCGCGCAAGCGGCCGGGGCTTTTTTTACCTCCGAAACTGCTTACTGCGCCTGGTTCAGCCGCGAATTGCGCATGCCGTACAGGAAGTAAGTCAGGATCGCGGCGCTCATCCAGATGATGAAGATGGTGTAGGTCGTCATCGACAGGCCAAACATCAAATACAGGCAGGCGCCGATACTCAGGCCCGGCACGAAGTAGGGACCGAACGGCACGCGGAAACCTTTGACACCGGAAGCGCCTTCCTTGTGGCGCATCACCGGCACCGCCAGCGACACCACGATGAACGCCGTCAGCGTACCCATGCTGACCATATCCCACAGGAAGGTCGCGTCCACGAAGCCGGCGACCAGGCCGACCACGATCGACACGATCAGCGTGTTCTGCACCGGCGAGGCGGTACGCGCGTTCACTTTACGGAACGCCGGCGAGATCAGGCCGTCTTTCGAGATCGCGTACAGGATGCGGGTCTGGCCGTAGATCGTCACCAGCGTCACGCTGAACACCGAAATCACCGCGCCCGCCGCCAGCACCAGCGCGGGCCAGGTCTTGCCGGTGACGTTTTGCAGGATCACGGCCAGGCCGGCTTCCTGCCCGGCGAACTTGGACGCCGGCTGCGCGCCCATCGCGGCCACCGCCACCAGCATGTAGAACAGCGTCACGATACCCAGCGCGGCAAGAATGCCGATCGGCACGTTGCGGGTCGGGTTGCGGACTTCTTCGCCGGCGGTGGCCACGGTGTCCAGGCCGATGAAGGAGAAGAACACGGTCGCCGCCGCCGCCGTCACGCCGGCCATGCCGGTGATGTGCGCGCCGTTGTCCGGGCTGAAGAACGGATGGAAGTTGTTGATGTCGAAGCCGGAGAAGGCGATCACCACGAAGAAGATCAGGATCGCCAGCTTGATCAGCACCATGACGGCGTTGGTGGTGGCCGATTCCTTGGTGCCGCGGATCAGCAGCAGGCAGCACAGGCACACCAGCAGGATGGGCGGCAGGTTGACGTGGCCGCCGCGGATCTCGATGCCGTGCGCGGTCGACACGATCATCGGCGAGCGCAGCATCTCGGGGATGTGCCAGCCGAAGGCGTTGTTGAGGAAGTTGTTCAGGTAGTCGGACCAGCCGATCGCTGTCGCGCTGGCGGCCAGGCCGTATTCCAGCAGCAGGCAGGCGGCCATGATGAAGGCCAGGAATTCGCCGACGGTCGCGTACGCGAACGAATACGAGGAGCCGGACGCCGGAATGCGGAACGACAGCTCGGCGTAGCACAGCGCGGTCAGGCCGGCGGTGATGGCGGCGATCAGGAACGACAGGATCACGGATGGACCGGCTTTTGGCACGGCTTCAACCATCGTGAAAAAGATGCCGGTGCCGATCGTGGCGCCGACGCCTATCATGGTCAGGGGAAACAGGCCTATCGAGCGGTGCAGGCCATTGCTGCTGGGAGCTTGTTCTACTGTATTAACGACCGGCTTGGTACGGGTCAGTTTCTGGACCAGCGTTTGGTTCACAGGCTATCCTTGTGGGAAATTGTTCGGGCAAAAACACAGGGATTATAGGGCTTTCCAGCCCATCGCCATAAAGTAATTTTGTGCCAGAAAAACAACTCGGAAGCCAAGCCCCGTAAGGGCTGCGTTACAGTTGCTTACTTTTGATACAGCGGCGTGTATAGATGGCAAAGACCCAACAAGATACTCTTGAGGCAAGTGTTACTTACAGCCAAGAAGGAGCCCGCCATGCCGATCAAAAAAATCCCCACCGTATCCCGCCGTTTTCATCCCGCAGTGGCGGGCGCCGCTGTGATCCTGATCGGCCTGGCGGCAACCATCACCGCCCTGATGGTGCGCGCTTAAGCGGCGAACGGCCCGAGATAGTCGCGCTTGCCGACCGGCACGCCCTGATTGCGCAGGATGTCGTGGGCGGTGACGATGTGAAAGTAGAAGTTCGGCAGCGCGAAGGTCAGCAGATATTCGTCGCCCTTGAACTCGGGCGCGAACGAACCAAAATTAAGTTGGATCGCGCGCGCCTCGCTGCCGTCGAACCGCGCGGCGTCGACGCTGTTGAGATAGGCGATGGTATTGGCGATGCGTTCCTGCAGCTGATCGAAGGACGTCTCGTTATCTTCGAACCTGGGCGCCGGCACGCCGCTGAGGCGCTCCACCGACATCTTCGACGTATCGCTGGCGCGCTGCACCTGCGCCGACAGCGGCAGCATATCGTCGGCCAGCCGCGCCGAGATCATGGCATCCGGCACCGAGCCATGCTGCTCGACATAGGCCTCCGCCTTCTTCAGCAAATCCGCCAGCACATTCAACCCGCGCACAAACACGGGCACCGAAACCTGATGCATCGATAGCGACATCGCAAACTCCAAACGGTTAGGAACAGAACTGCGAGTGTAGCGCAAGCGCGATCAAGCCATCGGCTGATACTCGAAACCGTTGCCGATGATGGTCGCCAGCGCAGCGTGGTTCTCCGGGCTTTCGGAGAAGTAGGCCAGCGCCGCCGCGCGCGTGGTGTCGCTGGCCAGGTGCCCGGTCCAGAACTTCATGCCGTCGGCATCCGGCGCGCGATGCAGCACGTTGGCGTACAACTTGGTCACGAACTCCTGGTCGGTCGTGACGCCATACTTGGCGACGAACTCCGGGCTGTTCAGGAAGAACGCCGCGGCCTGGTTCAGGGTCGTGTCCGTATCCATGTGCGAGATCCAGAAGCCCAGTCCGCCCTGGTCCGGGGCGCGGTCGAACGCGGCCTGGTACAGGCGGTAAGCCTGGCCGGCGACGCCGTCGACATCCAGCGCCATGGTCGCGTCGCTGAAGACCAGGCGTTCGACGTTGACCAGCTTGTCGCTGCCCAGCACGCCGCTGTTGTCCTTGACGGTAAAGGTCGTGCCGCTGTGGCTTAGCGTGAAATCGGCGCGCTTGCCGGCGTAGCTCACCGTGTCGACGCCGCCCTGGCCGTCGAAGGTGTCGTAGCCGCTGCTATTGGCGGTGAACTTGTCGGCGCCGGCCGTGCCGCCCAACTGCAGGTCGGCGCTGCGGGTTTTCAGCTCGAAGCTGCCCGAGGCGGCCAGCGGATTGCCGGCCAGGTCCTTCACCAGCCCTTCGGGAATCTCCAGCGTGAAATCGGAATCGGGATCCAGCGTATCCGGCATGTGCCAGGTCAGGACATTGCCGTCCACCGAGAGATTCGTGTAGCCCGGACCGTAGCTGCGGAAGTGGGTGCCGTCGTAGAGTATCATGCCGCCGATCTCGGCCCTGATGGCTTCATTGAAGGAGATGACGATGTCGCTGCCCGGCTGCCAGAAGCCGCCTTCCGTCGCAATCTTGACGGAGACCAGTTTCGGCGCCGTCGTCTCCGGCTCGATCGTCTGCGCCGACAGGCTGTATTTCCCGGTCGAGCCGTCGGTGCTGGCGAGCTGCACGAAAAGCGTGCCGGATTTCTGCGCGGTGTAGATCACCTGCCCCGTGTCGTCGGCGGACCGCACCGAGGTGCTCTGGCCATGGTAGTCGCTGTCGTACACGGTCATGAAGGCATGGCCGGCATCCTTCAGCGAGATCAGGTACTGCTGCCCCGCCTGCACCTCCATCCTGAAGGCGTCGACGTCGCCTGGATGGCCAAGCGTCCCCTTCAGCGTGGCGCCGACCGCCAGCCTGGCCGCCTGTTCATTCAGGTCGCCGGCATAATCGTCGACCGGCACCTCGGTCACCCTGACCGTATAGCTGCCGCCTTGATCATGGAGCCAGTCCATGCTTTCCACATCCACGATATAGTCGCCGCTGGCCGCGGCGGTAACGTACAGGGTCGGATTGCCTTGGGGGCTGCCCACGCTGCCGATGCTGCCAAGATCGGCCTGCGCCGGCGAGAACAGCTGCAAGTAGAGCGCGTCGTTCGGCCCCAGTGTGCCGCCGCCGCCCTCCTTGCCCAGCAATTCGATGATGTAGCTGTGCCCTTTCTGCAGCGTGGTCTTGAACCAGTCGATATCAAGCCCTGTTTGCAGCGTACCGGTGGCCTGGCCGTTGACCGCGATCTTGCCGCTGGTGGCGACCGTGTTGGGATAGTCGTCGGTCATGCCGTGAACCGCCTTCACCGCATAATTTCCGACATTGGCGCCCATGACGTCGCTGACGTCCAGGTAGTAATCGCCGGCCGATGGCGCGGTGAAGTTGAAATACCGCGTGTGCGTAAACACCGAGTGCGCGCCGACGTTGGAGGCGACCGCGTTGCCGGCATAGTCATACAGGACCAGCGATGCGTTGCCCGACTGCGTAGACAAATCATCCGGGCCCCTGTCGCCGCTGTTCAGGTAGAAGCTGTATGTTTGCCCGGTGATCAGGGTGACCTTGAGCCAGTCATGATCGCCGAAAGTGTCTATCCGTCCCGGCACATAGCCACCGTCGACCACCAGCGTGCCGGTGGTCGTGGAGTTGTTTGGGAAGTCGTCGTTCGTGGTGGCCATGGTCGGTCTGCGTATCGAAAAAAATTAACGGCGCAAGCCTACCTTGTGTTTGCCAATTTTACAAGCCTAGCCGATGCGGACGACCATCAGGCCGGCGCGCAGGCCGACGCGGACGTCGGGATTGGGAAACACCACCAGCTCCTCGGGATGCTGGACTGTATAGATGGTGTCGCCGTCGCGGGCGATTTCCTCGCCCTGCTTGAGGGCGGTGAAGTTGTGCGTGTCCTTGCCGAAGGCCATCTGGAACTGGTCGCTCAACTTGATGATCTGGCGCGCGGTGCTGAAGACGTGCGGCGATTGCATCGCTTCGCGCCTGGGCGCGCCGCGCAGCAGATCGTCCAGCGCCAGCGACGCGTCGGCAAATTGCGACAGGTCGTTCTGGCCCAGCGTGCCGATGCGGCCCAGCTCCACCGTGGTGCCGGCGGCGGCGTGATGTTCGGCGGAGTAGTAGCTGTAGGTGCCGACCGACGCCGGATTCATGATCACCGCGCCGATGCCGGCCAAGCCGAGCCACTCGATCAGCGTCCGGCGCGGCGCGTCGGCGATGATCTCGGGGACGATGGCAAACATCGGATACACGGACGGCCGGATCGCCGTATGCAGGTCCAGATGCCAGCGCACCGGCCCCGCGTCCGCGAAGAAGGCGGCGGTCGCCGCGATCATCGCATCGGCGCGCGCCGCCTCGGCGGCGCCGGCCAGCGTGCCCCGCTCAACGCGGAACATGCGGTTCAGGTCCGCATCGATGAAGCGCTTGCCGGCGCGGATCGCGCCGATATTGCCGACGCAAAGCATCAGGTTGACCGCCAGCGCGGACGCCTGGCGCGACAAGGCGTCCAGCAGGTACGCGACCATCTCGATCGGTCCCGTCTCGTCGCCATGCACGCCGACCGAAATCAGCACGCTGGAACGATCGCCCGCAGCCTTGATGGTGAGAATACCGTCGGCCGGCTGCGTCACCGCAAAACCGGCCGCCGTAAAGCGCGCCGCGACGGCGCTGAAATCCGCTTCGGCGAGTGCGCGTACCTCTTCCGGCAAAGCTGCAGGCAACTGGCTCACAGGATCATCCCGTCAAGCCGCCAGCGGCGCGGTGCCGGCGCTGGTCGCCTCGGACAAGGCCCAGACATCCAGCATCGCCTGCTCCAGGTCCGTCGCCGCCGCATAGCCCGACAGGCCCAGCGTGTTGGCGACGACTTCCACCGCTTCCGCCGCCGTATGGCCGCCGGTCGCATGCTGCAGCACCTGCGACAGCAGGCGTTGCTGCGTGCGGCGCAGCGCGTTCTGCGCGTAGCTGCGCAACTGCTCCTGCGAACGGCTGGTGGCCGGCAGTTTCAGGCCGCGCTCCAGCGTATCGATGCCGACTTGCGCGCGCAGCGCCAGGCCGACTTGCAGGAAGGCCGGCAAATCCATGCCTTGAGGACGCGATACCGACAAGGCGGCAAACACAAACGCCGCCACCGATTCGATCGCGTCGACCGCTTTCCACGCCTGGCCGAATGCAGCGCGCAGGCCGGCGGTGATGTCCGCATCCGACTGGCCGTCGGCCGGCGTCAGTTGCGCCAGCGTCTCCGGCTTGGCGAACAGGCGGGTCAACTCGCCCACGCCGTTGTTCAGCTGCTCGGCAGGCACCGACAGCGCGCCTTCGATGACCGCCTTCTGCAGCACGCGGGTGCGGCCGTCGACCTTGATCGATACGGCGCGCGGCACTTTCAATGCATCGGCATCCAGCGCGGTGAAGATCGGCGCCAGGTTCAGCGCCGACCAGGCCTGGCCCCACGCCAGGATCACATCCGATTCATCGACGCCATGTTCGCCGGCCAGCTGGCGCAGCATCAACGGACCGCAGCGGTTGACCGATTCATTGGCCAGCACGGTCGCCAGGATGGCGTTGGCCAGCGGGTGCGCCAGCGCGGGACGGGTCGCCACCAGCAGGTCCGGGAAGTACGGCTTCAGCACCGACTCGGCCCAGCTGTTCTCCGTCAGTGGCAGCGCCGACAGGATGCGCTTGTAGCGGTTCTTGACGTTGGCGATGACCACCGCCAGTTCCGGCGTGGTCAGGGCGCGGCCGTCGGCCTTGCGGCGCGCCAGCTCGGCCACCGACGGCAGCTGCTCCAGTTCGCGCGACAGCGCACCCTCTTCTTCCAGGAAGGCGATCAGCGAGGCGTAGCCGTCTTGCACGGCGGCGTCGGTCTGCGCCTGCGCTTCGCGCACCAGCAGCTGCGTTTGCAGCGTGTTGTCGCGCAGGACCAGGCGTTCGATGTCGGCGGTCATTTCGTTCAGCACGCGGTTGCGGTCCGCTTCGCTCAGCTGGCCGGCGTTCATTTCCACGTCCAGCCACATCTTCGCATTCACTTCATGGTCGGAGCAATCCACGCCGGCCGAGTTGTCGATCGCATCGGTGAAGATGCGGCCGCCCGACAGCGCGAACTCGATACGGCCGGCCTGGGTCGCGCCCAGGTTGCCGCCTTCCGCCACGACCTTGCAGCGCAACTGGTTGCCGTCGACGCGGATGTTGTCGTTGGCGCGGTCCTTGACCTGCGCGTGCGATTCGGTCGAGGCCTTGATGTAGGTGCCGATACCGCCGTTGTAGAACAGGTCCACCGGCGCCAGCAGGATGCGGTGCATCAGTTCCTCCGGCGGCAGCGAGGTTTCCTCGATGTCCAGCGCGGCGCGGATCTGCGGCGACAGTTCGATGCTGCGTGCGGTACGCGGATACACGCCGCCGCCGGCCGAGATCAGTTCCTTGTTGTAGTCGTCCCACGAGGAGCGCGGCAGCGCGAACATGCGCTCGCGTTCAACGAAGGATTTTTCCATGTCCGGATTCGGATCGAGGAAGATATGGCGGTGATCGAAGGCCGCGACGATCTTCAGTTTGCGCGACAGCAGCGCGCCGTTGCCGAACACGTCGCCCGACATATCGCCCACGCCCACCATGGTCACCGGCGTGGCGTGGATATCGTGGTCCATTTCGTAGAAGTGGCGCTTGACGGCCTCGAACGCGCCCTTGGCGGTGATGCCCATCTTCTTGTGGTCGTAGCCGTTCGAGCCGCCCGATGCGAACGCGTCGCCCAGCCAGAAGCCGCGCTGCACGGCGATGCCGTTGGCGATGTCGGAGAAGGTCGCGGTGCCCTTGTCGGCGGCCACCACCAGGTACGGGTCGCTGCCGTCGTAGCAGATGGTGTCCGCCGGCGAAACGATCTTGCCCAGCACGCGGTTGTCGGTCAGTTCCAGCAGGCTGGCGATGAACAGGCGGTAGACTGCTTCGCCTTCGGCAGCGATGGTTTCGCGCACGGCGTCCTTCGGCATCTGCTTGCAAACGAAGCCGCCCTTGGCGCCGGCCGGCACGATGACGGCGTTTTTCACCATTTGCGCCTTCACCAGGCCGAGGACTTCGGTGCGGTAGTCTTCCATGCGGTCCGACCAGCGCAGGCCGCCACGGGCGACCGGGCCGCCGCGCAGGTGCACGCCCTCGAAGCGGCGCGAGAACACGAAGATCTCGCGGAACGGACGCGGCTCCGGCACCAGCGACAGATTGCTGGTGTCGAACTTGAAGATGATCTTGTCGCCCTTCTGGTCGTTCTGGAAGTAGTTGGTGCGCAGCGTTGCGGCGATCAGGTCGATCATCGCGCCCAGCACTTCTTCACTGTCGGCGTGATTGATTTCCGGCAGGCGGTTCTTGATGCCGGCCAGCGTATCCAGCGCGGCGGCGCGGGTGGCGTCGTCCAGCGCAGGGTTGAAGCGCTGCAGGAACGCGTCCACCAGCTCCTTGACGATCACCGGCTGCTTGCGCAGCGTCTCGGCGATGTAGCGCACCGAGAAGCGGGTGCCGGTCTGGCGCCAGTAGCTCATGTAGGCGCGTACCAGCTGCACTTCGCGCACGCTCAGGCCGCCCTCGATGACCAGGCCGTTCAGGCGGCCGTCTTCGGCTTCGTTGTTGAACAGCGCGGCAAACAGTTCCTGCGCGACCGGCACGATTTCCGGCTTGGCCAGGTTGGCGCCGCTGGCGGTGTCCACCGACAGGCTGGTGACAAAGTGACGCTGGCCGTCCATGCGGATCGAGTGCGCCTGCTCGCGGTCGATGGAAACACCGGCGTTGTGCAGCGCCGGCAGGATGGTCGACAGCGACGGCACGCGGTCGACGGAATACAAGCGGATCGTGGTGGCGTCGGCCACGGTTTCCACACGCACGTCCACGCGCGATGGATCGGTGTTGGCCAGGATCGCCTGCAGGTCGTGGAAGGCGGCCTGCGGCGCGGTCGAGGCGACATAGTCGGTCGGCAGCGTGGCGCACATGCGGCGCAGATGCGCGCGCACCGGCACGTTCGGCACGGCGTCGGCCAGTTCGGAGAATTGCGTGTGCCAGCCGTCCAGTACGGAGGTCAGTGGTTGCTGGATGTCGGTTTCCAGGTCCAGCGGATAGCGCGCGCCGTGGGCGATCAGGTAGACGCGGGCCAGCGGGCCGTCGGCCACCAGCGTTTGCGAACTGACGTGCTGCGCGCCGGAGCTGGCTTGCAGCGTCTTGGCCAGCGCGGAGGCGACGCTTGCGCTGTAACGTTCGCGCGACAGATAAACCAACACGTTCAGGTGGCGCGCATAAACGTCGCGGCGGGCGAACACCTTGGTGCGCGGCTGCTTGTAGAGCGACACGACGGCGCCGCAGACTTCGGCCAGCCATTCAGGTTCCGCTTCCAGCGCTTCGGTGCGCGGCAGCGACTCCAGGATCTCGATGAATTTCTCGGCACGGAAACCTTCCTGGCGCACGCCGGCGATGCTCAGCACCTTGGCGACGCGGCCGCGCGCGAACGGCAGGCGGTTCAGCGGCGTGGCGGTGGCGGCCCGGGTGAACAGGCCGACAAAGCAGTATTCGCCGAGGATCGCGCCTTGCGCGTCGGTGTGGCGCACGCCGACAAAGTCCAGCTGCTGGTCGCGGTGCAAGGTGCCTTCGACGTCGGCCTTGACAATGGACAGCGTGTGGGCGCGTTTGGACAGCGTGTCGAAATCGCCGGGGATGTTGGCCAGGCAGGTGCCGTAGACCGGGTGCGAGGTATCCTGCAGCACGCCGATGCGGCTAGGGATGTCGCGTTCCAGCTCGCGCACGCCCGGCTTGACTTGATAGTAGGCGTAGCCGAACGGCTCGAAGCCTTCGGTCTTGGCCCATTCCAGGAAAGCGGCGACTTCCTTGCCTTCTTCGCCATGCGTGGCGGCTTCGGCGCCGATGCGGCTGAAGTGCGCCTGCATCGCTGCCTTGTCGCGGCGGACCACGGCGGCGTCGCGCGAGACCATCTCGATACGCTCAACCAGCATGCCCAGCTCGGAGTCCTGCAAGTCTTCGGACAGCAGGCACAGGACGTAGGATTCGAGCTTGTCGCCGGCGTTGCCGACCGCGGTGACCACGCCGTCCGCATTGCGCGCGACCGGCAGCACCGAGTTCAATACGCCGTTGGCGGAAACGTGCAGCTTGCGCATGGCCATGACGATGGAGTCGACCAGGTAAGGCGCGTCGTCGTTCAGGATCAGCAGCGCGGTGGCCATGCCGCCGCGGCCGTCCGCGTAGCGCAGCTTGGCGATCTGCGCGCCGGAGCCGGTGCGCTTGGAAGCAAAGGTGAAACCGTCCCACAATACCGGCGCCAGGCTATCGGGCGAGGTGCCCGCCAGGTCCTCGTCGTCCAGGGAACCGAGCCAGGCGCTGATCAGCGCCGCGACCTGGGTGCCGTCGCTGGCGGGCTTGCTTGCGTTGACCAAATCCAGCGTCTGTTTGCGCAGGTCTTGTGGCATTTGTTTCATCTTTGCTTCTCCAATACGTTATGAGTATTTTATGTTGCAGCGCCGCGCCGGCTTGTGGCTACGCGGCGGAGGTCGAGTGTTATTAGACACCAAATCGCCAGATGGGGGCGAAAATCCGGATTACAAATCGTACAGGCCGGGCAGGCCCAAAATGCGGCTCAAATCTTCCAGCGCGGTGTGGACTTCGATCGCCAGCGCGGGATCGGCCAGGTCGGACGGTTCCAGCCGGTCGCGGTAGTGTTTTTCCACCCACGCCACCAGCGTGTGATACAGCGCCTCGGTCATCACCACGCCTTGATGCATGGCTGCCGCTTCGGCGTCGGTCAGCGCCACGCGCAGGCGCAGGCACGCGGGGCCGCCACCGTTGCGCATCGACTGGCGCAGGTCGAAGTGAATCAGTTCGTCGACCGCGTCGCCGCTGGCGACCAGGCCTTGCAGGTAAGCCTCCACCGCGGCGTTCTCCTGGCATTCCTGCGGAATCACGAGCGCCATCTTGCCGTTGTCCTTGGACAGCAGCTGGCTGTTGAACAGGTAGCTGGCCACCGCATCGGCCACCGACACCGCCGACGTATCGACGCGGATCGCATTCAACTCCGCACCGACGCCGCCCATCGCGCGGCGCAGCTGATCGAGGCCGCCCGCTTCGTCGGCGAACGCCTGCTCATGATAGAACAGCACATCGCCGTTGCCGACAGCGATGACGTCGTTGTGGAACACACCCTGGTCGATCACGTCCGGATTCTGCTGGATGTAGACGGTGCGCTCGGCCGACAGGCCATGCAGGCGGGCCACGGCCTGCGACGCTTCCAGCGTCTGGCGGGCCGGGTATTTTTTCGGCGCGGAAGCCGACGCATCGAACTCGGTGCGGCCGTAGACGAACATCTCGACGGCGGCGCTGCCATGGTCCTTGCACAAGCGCGTGTGATTGGCGGCGCCCTCGTCGCCGAACGCCGGCGTGCCTGGCAGCGCATCGTGCACGGCGAAGTGTTTCTCGTCCTTGAAGATGGCGCGCAGCGAACGTGCCGACTGCGCGTGCTCGAAAGCGCGGTGCAGCTTGTTATTCAGGTTGGCGGCGGTGAAGTGCGCGCGGCCGTCGGCGCTGTCGGCGGACGGGCTGACCGTCGCCGCGTTCGCGGTCCACATCGGCGAAGCCGAATACGCGCACGCCAGGATCACCGGCGCTTCCCTGGCGGCCTTGGCCAGCACTTCGGCGTCGCTGCCGGTAAAGCCGATGCTGCGCAGCAGACGGAAATTCGGACGATCCTGCGGCGGCAACAGCGCCTGGCCGAAGCCGCGCGCAGCCAGCGCGCGCATCTTGGCCAGGCCTTGCAGCGCGGCCAGCTTCGGATTGGACGCGCTCTTGACGTTGCTGAACGAGGCCACGTTACCGAACGACAGGCCGGCGTAGTTGTGCGATGGGCCGACCAGGCCGTCGAAGTTGAATTCGCGTGCGCGCATGAAGCTATTCCTTAGAAGTGCATGCCCGGCGAAAGCTTCGCAGGCATTTCAAGTACGTTGTTTTCAATCGATGCGACCGGGTAGGCGCAGTAGTCCGCAGCGTAGTAGGCGCTCGGGCGGTGGTTGCCCGATTTGCCCACGCCGCCGAACGGCGCGCTGCTGGCGGCGCCGGTGGTGGGACGGTTCCAGTTGACGATGCCGGCGCGTGCGCGCACCTGGAAGATCTTCCACAGGTTTTCGTCGTTGGAGATCAGCGCCGAGGCCAGGCCGAACTCGGTGGCGTTGGCGGCCTTGATCGCGCTGTCGAAATCGGCGACGCGTATCACCTGCAGCAACGGGCCGAACCACTCCTCGTCCGGGATGCCCTTGGCGTTCGTGACATCGACGATGCCGGCGGAGACGAAGCCGCTATTGACCTCCAGGTGACGCATCTCCAGCAGGCTCTTGCCGCCCTTGGCGATCATGTCGGCTTGCGCCTGCACCAGACGCTTGGCCACGGCGGACGAAACCACAGGGCCCATGAACGGCGCGGGTTCCGCAGCCGACGCGCCGATGGTCAGGCGGCTGGCCACATCGACCAGGCGCTTGACGATCGCATCGCCCTCGGCGCCTTCGCGCACGATCAGGCGGCGCGCGCAGGTGCAGCGCTGGCCGGCCGAGATGAAGGCCGACGAAATCGCCATGAACACGGCGGCGTCGATATCCTTGACGTCCCACACCACCAACGGATTGTTCCCGCCCATCTCCAGCGCCAGCATCTTGCCCGGCTGGCCGCCGAACTGCTTGTGCAGCGCGGAGCCGGTCTGGCAGCTGCCGGTGAACAGCACGCCGTCCAGCAGCGCGTTCTGGCCCAGCGCGACGCCCGCGTCGCGGCCGCCGTTGATCAGGTTGATCACGCCCTTGGGCAGGCCAGCCTTCTCCCACAGCTGCACGGTCTTGACGGCGGTGCGCGGCGCGTACTCGCTCGGCTTGAAGATCACGGTGTTCCCGGCGATCAGCGCCGGCACGATATGACCGTTCGGCAGGTGGCCCGGGAAGTTGTACGGGCCAAACACGCCGAACACGCCATGCGGACGATGGCGCAGCACGGCCTCGCCGTCGGCCACTTTGTTCTGCGTCTCGCCGGTGCGCGCGCCGTAGGCCTGGACCGAGATATCGATCTTGTTGGCCATGGTCGTGACTTCGGTGCGTGCCTCCCACAGCGGCTTGCCCACTTCTTCGGAGATCAGCAGCGCCAGCTCCTCAGCATCCTGCTTCAGCAGGTCGCGGAAGCGGGTGCAGACGGCGATACGGTCGGCCAGCGGCATCAAGGCCCAGGCTTCGAACGCGTCGCGCGCGGCTTCGCATGCGCGACCCACGTCCTGCGCGGTCGATTCCTTGCTGGCCCAGGTCTGCTTGCCGTTCGATGGATCGATGGTCACCAGTTCGGCGCCGCTGCCGGCGAGCCATTCGCCGTTGATGAAGTTACTGTGAACGTTAGACATGGGGATTCTTCCTCAGATTGAGAGTCAAGGTGCGCACGGTGTCGCCGGTGTGGCAACGCAGGAGCTGCTGCTCCGCCTCCGGCAGCGCGACGGTGCCGTTGACCGGCACCGACTGCGACAGGATCATGCGAAAATCTTTCAGCACGGTGTTCGACACCAGCATCGGCTCGGCGGCCACCGTCTCCGGCGCGCAGGCAGAATCCCAGTCGGTGGCCGGGCCGATCTCGGCCAGCGTGCTGTCGCGCATGGCGCGCAGTTCGGACACGCGGGCTTGCAGCACCGGGCCGGCGTCGAAGATATCGACATAGCCTTCGAAGTACATGCCTTCCTGCTCCAGCAGGCGGCGCGCCGGCGCGGTCGAGGTGTGGACCTTGCCGATCACCTGCTGCGCATCGTCCGGCAGGTAAGCCACGTACAGCGGCTGGCGCGGCATCAGCTCGGCGATGAAGGACTTCTTGCCGACCGCGGTCAGGTCGTCGACGTGGTCGAAATCCATCTTGAAGAAATGGCGGCCCAGGCCTTCATAGAACGGCGAACGTCCGCCCTCCTCCTGATAGCCGCGCATTTCCGCGATCAGCTTCTCGGTGAACAGGTGCGGGAACTGCGCGATGAACAGGAAGCGGCTCTTGGACAACAGCTTGCCGTTGTTGCCGGTGCGGTAGTCGGGATGCAGGAACAGCGAGCACAGTTCGGTGCTGCCGGTCAGGTCGTTCGACAGGTACAGCGTTTCCATGCGCGTGAACACATCGAGCTCGCGGCTGGAGTGCACCAGCGTGCCGATGCGGTAATTGTAGAACGGCTCCGTCAGGCCGACCGCGCCCTTGATGGCGCACACGCCGGCCAGGCGCCCCGTGTCGGTATCCTCCATCACGAACATATAGTCGCGCTTTTCCGGCGCGATGGTTTCGGCGAACGAGGCGACGGCGATGGCGACGCGGTCGCCCATCATCTTCATGTCCGGCTTGAGGGTGGTCATGCCGCTGCCGACCTGCGTGGCCATCACATAGAGGGCGTCGAGGTCATCGGCTTTGATTGCGCGTACTACTAGCATAGGTTGTCCACTCTTAGATTCTGACGCAGATGACGGTGTCGCCTTCGGCGACTTGCAGCGCTTCCTGCACGTCGACAGGCAGCGCCGCGCTGAGTTGCGATTCCAGCGACGGGCAATGCGTGATCACCGCGCGGAAGTTGTGTTCGGAGCCGGACGACACGGCGTAGCGCAGTTGCGGCTCGCGGCCGCGGTCCGGCTGCTCCACCGACGTCGCCACGCGGCGCTGCAGCGCGCCGGTGAAGGTGCGCAGCGAATTCTTGTGCGCCTGCAGGATCGGGCCGCCGTCGAAGATGTCGATGTAGTCGTCGGCTTCGAAGCCTTCGGCCGTCAGCAGGTTGAACGCCAGCTCGCCCGATGGATGGATCTGGCCCATCGCCGCCTGCGCGTCGCCCGGCAGCAGCGGCACGTAGACCGGATAGTGCGGCATCAGCTCGACGATCAGCGTGCGGTTGCGCGCGCCGCCGATGACGCGCTCGGCGTCGAGGAAATCCATCTGGAAGAACTTGCGGCCCAGCGCGTCCCAGAACGGCGAGCCGCCGTCGCCGTCGGTCACGCCGGCCAGTGGTACGAAGAAGCGGTCGGCGAAGCGGTGCGGCGCCAGCACGGCGAACATCAGGCGCGCGCGCGACAGCAGCGCCGCTTCCGGCGTGCCGTGTTCGCGTTCGCCGACGTAGAAGCTGGACAGCTGCGAATAGCCGGTCAGCTCGGAGCACAGCGTCAGCGCGTGCACGCTGTGGCTGATGTTCAGGTCGCGCGAGACCTGCTGGATCACGTCGTTGCGGAAGGAGAAATAGGTGCCGTTGGAACCGGCGGCGGCGAACATCGCGGCGGTGCCGACGATGGTTTTGTCGGCCGGCGATTCGAGCACCAGCACGTAGGCTTCCTCGCTGGGGATATCGACGTGCGCGGCGAACGACGCGATCGAACGCTCGATCATGGCGAGGATCTTCTCGCGCGTCTTCGGCAGGGTATGCACTCCCGGCATGGGCACTGCGGCCAGCGCTTCGAGGGCAGCAATATCCGCAAGTTCAACCGGACGGACTACATACATGAGAACTCCTTGAGAATGCGAACTGGCCCGGCGCCTATGCTTCGATATGCGCGGGCCGAAATGAAAGGCGGCGGATCGTATCCGCCGCCGGGTGCTTCTTAGGCCGCCTTGATCATGCCGTCCAGCGACAGGCGCAGGATGCGGTCGGCTTCGGCGATCTGCGCGTCGGTCACGATCAGCGCAGGCGCCAGGCGCACCACGTCCATGCCGGCGATCAGCACCATCATGCCGTTGGCTTCAGCGGCTTTCTGGATATCCTTCGAACGGCCTTTCCAGGCGTCGGTCACGACCATGCCCAGCAGCAGGCCGGCGCCGCGCACTTGCGTGAACACTTGCGGGTAGTCGGCGATCAGCTTTTCCATGGTCGAACGCAGCTTGGCGCCGGCTTCCTTCACGCGGGCCAGGAAGGCCGGCTGGTTGATGGTGTCCAGCACGGCCAGCGCCACGCTCGTGGCCAGCGGGTTGCCGCCGTAGGTGGTGCCGTGCGAACCGACGCCCAGCGTCGCGCCCAGTTCGTGGGTGGTCAGCATGGCGCCGATCGGATAGCCGTTGCCCAGCGCCTTGGCCGAGGTCAGCACGTCCGGGGTGATGCCGTAGGTCATGTAGTGGAACAGGTCGCCGGTGCGGCCCATGCCGCACTGCACTTCGTCGAAGATCAGCAAGGCGCCGGTCTTGTCGCACAGGTCGCGCAGCTCTTGCAGGAAGGCCTTGTCGCCCGGCACCACGCCGCCCTCGCCTTGCAGCGGTTCGACGATCACGGCGCAGACGTCGTCGCCGATGGCGGCGCGCGCGGACTCAATATCGTTATAGGTGATGTGGTCGATCGACGGCGGCAGCGGCTCGAAGCCTTCGGTGTACTTCGACTGGCCGCCGACGGACACGGTGAACAGCGTGCGGCCGTGGAACGACTGGTAGCACGACACGATGCGCGACTTGTGCGCGCCGAACTTGGTGTGGGCGTACTTGCGCGCCAGCTTCAGCGCCGCTTCGTTGGCTTCGGCGCCGGAGTTGCAGAAGAAGGCGCGGTCGGCGAAGGTCGCTTCGGTCAGCGCCAGGCCCAGGCGCAGCACCGGCTCGTTGGTGTAGCCATTGCCCAGGTGCCACAGGGTGTTGGCCTGGCGGGTCAGCGCCTCGACGATGATCGGGTTGCAATGGCCCAGCGCGGCGACCGCGATGCCGGAGGTGAAGTCCAGGTAATGCTTGCCACTCTGGTCCCACAGGTCCAGGCCAGCGCCTCGGACTGGAACCATGGCCGCAGGTGCGTAAGTAGGCACCAGGACTTCATCAAAGGTCTGACGAGTCACAGGACGGGTGGTTACGGTCGTATCGAGCTTGGCGTTCATGGCATTCCCTATCAATGTTGGGTACGGTGCGGCACAGCGCCGCGTAGACCCATTATAAAAAGCGGCATGCTAAAACTCTTTTCTAATGGCGACAAGGATTTTCACTTTTAGCCGCAAAGTAAGCTTGTCGAAAACATCAGAAGGTGTGCAGGATACCCATCTGGACGCCACGGAGGTCGCCGCCCGGCAGCGGCGAGCGGATTTGGGCGCCGGGCGCCACCACCGCCGCGCCCACCAGCGCGAAACTGTTGCGCCGGCCCTGCTGGTTGAGATGGGCCAGCGCGCCATACAAGGTGGTGCGGGTCGACAGCAGGTACAGGTACAGCGCGCTCAACTGGTCGGCATCGCCGTGGCCGGGGCCGGCCAGGCGGTCGCGCAGGCCGGCCCAGCCTACCGACACCGAGTGGGGTCCGGCGGCCCGGTAGCGCAGCGAGAGCGAATACACGGCGCTATGCTGGCTGGCGTCGGAGCGGGTTTCGCGTCCGGCCGCGGCAAACAGGGTCCAGCCATGGCCTGCATCCCACGAACCGCCCATGCTGCTACGGCGCGCGCTGTAGGGCAGGCCGGCATTCTTCACCAGTTGATAGTTGGCGCCCCAGTACCAGCCCTCGCCCACGGCTTCGGCGGCCAGGTGCGTGCTCTGGTTGGCCGCCACCTCGGCGGCGGGAGCCGCGCCGCCGCTGGCGCCGCGCGCCACCAGCGCCTGCAAGGTCAAGCCATGCCAGGCGGGGGAGAAATAGCCGATCGCATTGTCGATCCGGGGCGGCGCGCCGAACAGATTGTTCCAGCCCGAAGCCTGGGTGGCGCTGGTGAAGGCGTCAAACTTGCCATTCATGTAAAACTGCGGGGTGTTCTGCCGTCCCAGGCGCAACTCGCCCGGCGCTCCCGCCAGGCCCAGCCAGGCCTGCCGGTTGAACAGGCGGTTGCTGTCGGCCTGGCCGCCGACATCGCCGTCCAGTCCCGCTTCCAGCAGGAACTGGCCACGCCAGCCGCCGCCCAGCTCCTCGCGCCCGCGCAGGCCGATCCGGCTGGCCAACAGGCCGCTGGCGTCGAGGCGGACCACCGGTTCCAGGCCGTCGGCATGCAGGCGGGTGGCAAAGGTATCGAGCACGCCGAACACGGTCAGCTGGGCCTGTGCCGGCAGCGGCAACAGCGCCGCACCCACGACGGCCAGGCAGGCGGCCCGGCGCCATCGTCCATCGGTGAAGATACGCATAGGTCCCCGCTCGGCGGCGCAGTCATCGGCTAGCTGCAACTATTCTCTGACTGCAAACTCAGTTATGCTTGGATGAAACGCTTTGCAACCTCCAAGGTTACCCGCTAAATGCCCTACGCGACAGCATTGCTGACCGCCCTTTGCACCACTGTCGCGCTGTGCTGCGTCCTGCCCGTGTGTGCGCAGCCGGCATCGGCCGGCCCCCATGTGGCACTGACGCAACAGGAACAGGACTGGCTGCAAGCCCATCCGGTGCTGAACATGGCCCTGGACCAGCACAACCCGCCCATGATCTTCCGCCGCGCCGATGCCGACGGCGCCTCCTATGCCGGCGCCTGCTTCGAGTATGCGGAGCTGGTAGCGCGCTACACCGGCCTGCGCTTCCGCTATGAGGGCTCGAGCTGGAACGAGGCGCTGACCAAGGGCATGGAACACAAGGTCGACGGCGTGCTGTGCGCGCGCGACCGGCCCGAACGCAGGGGCCAGCTGAATTTCTCGGCGCCCTATCTCGAATTGCCCATCGCCATGGCAACCCGCAGCGACCATGCCGACGTCCATAGCCTGAGCAGCCTGGGCACGCAGCGCGTGGCCGTGGTGCGCGGCACGGTGCGGGTGCCGGTGCTGCGGGCGCGCTGTCCGAGCTGCACGGTGATCGAGGTCGACAACCCGCAGCAGGGCATGGAGCGCTTGCTGCAGGGCCAGGCCGATGGTTATTTCGACGACCTGCCGGTGGTGCAGCGGGCGCTGGGCACGGCGAGCGCGCCGCTGAAGATCGCGCTGCTGTACTACGATTCGGAGGCGGCCACGATCCGCCTGGCGTTGCGCAACGATGCGCCGGAACTGCTGTCCATCGTCAACAAGGGCGTGGCCGCCATTCCGGCCGCCGACCATGAACGGATACGGGCGCGCTGGCTGGGCGGCGCCGAGGGCGCCAGCGTGCAGCGCGAACTGGCGCTGACGCCGGCCCAGCGCAGCTGGCTGGCGGCCCACCCGGTGATACGGGTCGGGGTCGATATCGGCCGCGCCCCGGTTGAATTCCTGGGCGAGGATGGCAAGCCGGGCGGCATCGCGATCGAGTTCCTGCGCCGCGTGGAGGAAATGCTGGGCGTGCACTTCACGCTGGTGCAGGGCAAGAGCGTGGCCGAACTGGTCGGCCAGGTCGAGCGGCGCGACGTCGACATGATGTCGGCGATTTCCCAGACCCCGAACCGCCAGCGCTTCATGCTGGTGACCGAGCCTTACCTGAGCACGCCCGTGGTGCTGTACACCGTGGGCGGCGCCATGGCCACGGGCGGCCTGAGCGCATTGGCCGGCAAGCGGGTCGCGGTCAGCTCGCGCGCCAGCATCGTCGAGGCCATGCAGCGCGACTGGCCGACGATACAGGCGGTCCCGACCGATAACTTCCGCGAAGCGACCAAGCTGCTGCGCCAGGGCCAGGTCAGCGCCGTGGCCGGGCCGCTGCTGACCGGCGCCCACCAGTTGGTCGAGCTGGGCAGCGGCGATATCCGCGTGTCCGGCGAAACCGACTATACCTACCGCATCGGCATGGGCGTGCGCAGCGACTGGGCCGAGCTGCTGCCGATCCTGAACCAGGCGCTGGCCGCGATACCGAAAAGCGAGCGTGACGGATTCCGCCAGAAATGGGCCGTGGTGCGCTACGACCATGAGACCGACTACCGGCCGCTGTACGCGCTGGGGCTGGCGATGCTGTTCGCGCTGCTGTTCATCTTGCAGCTGCGGCGGATGGTCAAGCGCCGCACCGCCGAGCTGCACGGCGAGGTGCAGATGCGCCGCGCGCGCGAGGAGGAAATCCAGCAGCTGAACGCGGCGCTGGAACTGCGGGTCCGGCAGCGCACCGCCGAACTGCAGCAGGCCAACGAGGATTTGCGCACCGCCGCCGACCAGCTGGTGCAGACGGAAAAAGTGGCGTCGCTGGGACGGCTGGTGGCCGGCATCGCGCACGAGCTGAATACACCGCTGGGCAGCACGCTGACCGCGTCCACCACCCTGAAGGCACACCTGACAGCGTTCCGCCATGGCTTGTCGGCCGGCACGCTGAAGCGTTCCAGCGCCGACGATTTCATCGGCCAATGCCTGCAGGCCTGCGACATCATCGAGCGCAACGCCTACCGCGCGGCCGGGCTGATCGACAATTTCAAGGAACTGGCGGTGGACCAGGCCAGCGCGCGGCGGCGCCGTTTCCCGCTGCGGCGCACGGTGGAGGAAGTGATCGCCACCCACCACAACGCCTGGAAAAGCACGGCCCACCGTATCGAACTGGAGATCGACGACAGCCTGGCGCTGGACAGCTTCCCCGGCCCGCTGGCGCAAGTCGTCTCCAACCTGCTGGAGAACACGCTGGTGCACGGCTTCGCCGGCACCGCGAACGGGACGGTGCGGATACAGGCCCGGTTGCACGGCGACCGCATCGAGCTGCACTATGCCGACGACGGCGCCGGCATCCCGGCCGAATTCCGCAACAAGATCTACGATCCCTTCTTCACCACCCGGCTCGGCCAGGGCGGCTCGGGACTCGGCCTGTACATCGTGCAAACCCTGGTGACCGGCGTGCTGGGCGGCCATATCGTGGTGCATAGCGACGCCGGCCAGGGCACCGCTTTCCACATGACGCTGCCGGTGTGCGCGCCCGACCTGACCGACAGCACGGCGGTCGCCGCGCACGGCATGGTGCCGGTGCGGGAACACGCCGCGCTGGCCCATGCCGAGGTCCCGCTGCCGCCGCAGTAGTCAGCCGGCCGGCGGCATCAGCTTGCGCTGGCGTTCCTCGCGCGGCGTATTGCCGAACAGCGCGCCGAAGGCGGTGGAAAAATGCGAGCCGGACGAGAAGCCGCACATCAGCCCCACCTGCACGATCGAATGATTCGTCTCCAGCAGCAGCTGGCGCGCGCGCTGCAGGCGCAGCTCCAGGTAGTAGCGCGACGGCAGGCTGCCGAGGTATTGCTTGAACAAGCGCTCCAGCTGGCGGCGCGACAGGCCGACCAGGTTGGCGATGTCGTCGGTGGACAGCGGTTCCTCGATATTGGTTTCCATCAGCGTCACCGCCTCGGACAGGCGCGGCTGCAAGGCGCCGAAGCGGGCCTGCAGGGCGACCCGCTGACGCTCCTCGTGGCCACGCACACGCTCGATGCACAGGCTCTCCTTGATGGCCGCCTGCGCGGTGGCGCCGAACAGGCTCTCGATCAAGGTCAGCGAGAAATCGATGGAGGCGGCGCCGCCGCAGCAGCTCAGGTGGCGGCCGTCCAGCTCGAACAAATGCGGGGTCAGGATGGCGCGTTCGCTGATGCCCTCGGTATCGGCGTACAAGGCCCACGGCAGCGCGATGCGCACGCCGGCCATCAGCCCGGCGGCGGCCAGCCACAGCACGCCGGCGCCGACGCCGCCCCAGTAGTCGGCCGAGCGGCAGCGCTCGATGACGGCGCGGCTCAGCTCGGGCGCCAGCGGCGCCTGTTCCTCGTCGGCCACCAGCAAGGCCAGATGCCAGCCCGGCTGGGCCAGCACCACTTGCGCGGGGGTCATGGTTTGCAGCTGCAGCACATCGCGGCCCAGCGTGGCGGCGGCCAGGCGCAGCGGCTGCACCAGGCCGGCCCAGGTGATCGCGTCCGCCTCGCCCGCGTTCACCAGCAGCACGCGCAAAGGCCGCTGCTGGGCAAGACCGGAAAGATTAGCGAAGGACATCGGGCGACAAAGGCATCTTTATAGTTAAGTGCGGCCCGGCTACTCCGGCGCCAGGGCGGCGGCGGGACGTTCGGTGCTCCACTGGCTCACTATCATACCGGAGATCAGCAGCGCCGCGCCGAGCAGGCCGTTCCATGCCAGCGTCTCGCCCAGCCAGAAATAGGCGAAGATCGCCGCGCAGCCCGGCTCGAAGGCGTAGATCACGGCCGCCTCGTTGGCGCTGCTGCGGCTCTGGCCCCAGGTTTGCAGCGAGATGATGGCCGCTGTCGCGATCACGCCGAGGTAGATCAGGTTGACGCTGTACATCTGCAAGCCCTTGGAAATGTAGGCGATGTAATCCGGCAGATCCTGGCTGCGCTCGGCCACGCCCAGCGGCACCTCGCGTATCAGCAGCCAGCCGGCGGCGCACAGCGCCACCGTGACGATCTGCGAGGCGGTCAGCACCATCAGTTTCTCGACCTTGCGGGTGGTGGTTTCCATCAGCTTGACGTAGATGCCGAAGAACAGCGCGCACAGCAGCGCCAGCGTATCGCCGCGGCCCCAGGTGAAACTGCCCTCCCAGCACAGCGCGAACAGGCCGGCCAGCGCCAGCACCAGCGCGTAGAGGATGCGGCGCTCCAGCTTCGCCCCCAGCAGGACGCCCAGCAGCGGCGGCACCAGCACGTTGAGGCCGGTAACGAAGGCGTTGCGGTTGGAGCTGGTCAGCGCCAGCCCTTCGATCTGGAAGACGTAGCACAGGAACAACACAAAGCCGGCCGCGGCGCCCCAGCGCAGGTCGCGCCAGCGGGCGCGCCACAGGAAAGGCAGCAGCAACAGGCTGGCCAGCGCGAAGCGGCACAGCACGATCCAGCTGGCCGACAGATAGCCGGTCATGTCCTTCATGGCGGGGAAAGTCGTGCCC
Organism: Duganella sp. CT11-25; assembly: GCF_047302815.1. Lineage (NCBI taxonomy): Bacteria > Pseudomonadati > Pseudomonadota > Betaproteobacteria > Burkholderiales > Oxalobacteraceae > Duganella > Duganella sp. CT11-25. The sequence continues at coordinate 4,935,106 of NZ_JBKBFD010000001.1, read as the reverse complement.
CAGACCAGGGTCACGATCAGCAGTGCGGCGATGCCGCGCAAGTGTTGAGGCATGGGTTTTCTTGTCAATATTGTAGTCCGGCATATCTTACCTCGCCGGGGGCCGCTAGTGCGAACCGGCTATAATCACGGTCTATGGGTGAACGATTCTTGAAAAGTATCCGGCTGCTGGCCGAATGCATGCAGGGCTATGAACGGCTCTCCGGCGAATACGTGCGCCGGAGCGGCTTGACGCACGCCCAGTTCGACATCATCGCCACGCTGGGCAATACGCCCGGCATGTCTTACAAGGAATTGGGCGACAAGACGCTGATCACCAAGGGGACGCTGACCGGCGTGATCGAGCGGCTGGAACAAAAAGGCCTGGTGGAACGTCAGCGCAGCGACTGCGACAAACGTTCCTTCTTTGTCCGTTTGACCCGCGAAGGCGAGCAGGTGTTTTGCACGGTGTTCCCTCACGTCATCGCGGAAAGCGGCAAAGCGTTTGCGCAATATAGCGACGACGACTTCGCCGACCTTGAAAAAAGCCTGTCCAAGCTCAAAACTGTGATTATGAACGGCGGACCCGGATGCCCGTCCACCCTCGACTCAACCAAGGAAATCATTTGAAAACGACTCTGCTCGAAGGCAAAAAGCCTGCCAAGTTCGACAAACACATTATCGGCAACCTGCTGCTCAACGTCGCCACCCCGGACGAAGTGCGCCAGGAAAAACTGCTCATCGGCGTCCGCAATGAAGCCGGTGAAATCTATCGCCTGATCGGCGCGACCAAGCACAACAGCTTCATGAACGCCATCGAAGAGCTGTTCGACCTGGGCCTGGTCGACGAATTGCAAGACACCGACGCCACCCAGGACGGCTGCGACGCCATCTTCAGCGAGCAGTAAAAACCCGCCGAAGGCGCGCGTTGCGTCGCAGAAAAGTATTTTCAGAAAAAGTGCCTATGGGCAATATTCGAGAGTATAATTTTTTTGCATGGACAGACTCGACGCCTTCAAGACTATCGCTGCTCAGGCGAGCCGGGGGGAACTGACGTTCCCGGCCAACGTCAACGCTTCGCTGCGCCTGCAGCAGGCGCTGAGCGATCCCGACTGCCATTTTGAAGCGGCGGCCAAGCTGATCCAGGCAGACCCGTTGCTGGCGGCGCGCAGCGTCGCCATCGCCAACTCGGTCGCCTACAACCGTTCCGGTACTGAAATTTCCAGCGTGCGCGCGGCGGTGCAGCGGCTCGGCGTGCGCACCTTGCAATCGCTGGTCGCGGCGCTGATCGTGCGCCAGATCGGCAACCAGGTCACCGATCCCAAGCTGCTCGCCAAGGTCAACCAATTGTGGGAGCACACCGCGCATGTGGCGGCGCTGTCGCAGGTGATCGCGCGCCGCGTCACCCACGTCGATCCGGATACCGCGCTGTTCGCCGGCATCGTGCACGAGGTGGCGGGCTTCTACATGCTGTCCTGCGCCGGCGAGTATCCGGAAGTGATGGAAGGCGAACCGGAGGATTGGGTCGAGCATGGCGAGGTCGAGATCGGCCGCGGCGTGCTGACCAAGCTGGGCGTACCGGACGGCGTCTACAAGTCCCTTGAGGCGATGTGGGTCGGCCTGCGGGCGCTGCCGCCGGAAACGCTGGGCGACACGCTGCTGCTGGCCAACGACCTGGCGCCGGTCCATTCTCCGCTGCACCAGCGTCCCGGCGCCACCACGCTGCAGGGTGCGCGCACCATCGACTTCGTGGTCGGCGAAGGCACGCTGCACGCCATCATGACCGAATCGGCGCTGGAAGTGCAGTCGCTGTACTCGGTGCTGATGCTGTAGGCAAAAAAAAGCCCGCTAGGCAGCGGGCGAAGTCCAAAACTAGGGATCTCCTCCAGAGGAGACAAGTCCAGAATACCCGCCCTGCCCCGTCCGCTCTGTGCGCCAGTTCACATAACTGCATCTTTTTTTCAACATTACCAAACCGGCACGGTTTGCTTCCATGCGTCCAGTTGCTGGATGCGGCCATACCACGCCATCAGCTTCGGGTACTGAGTGACCGGCAACTTAGCTTGCTCGGTGTACATCAGCGATGCGGCCACCGCGAAATCGGCCAGACTGAGCTGGTCGCCGACCAGCCAGTCGCGGCCGGCAAGGTGCTGCTCCAGCACGGCGGCAAACTGCGCCACCTGGCGGCCGGCGCGATCGATCTCCTGCTGATCGGGACCGCCGTTGCCGGTCAAGCCCTTCCAGATGTTTTCATAGACGATGACGCCCAGCGCCGGCGAGAAATGCTGGCAGGTCCACAACATCCAGCGGTTGATGTCGGCACGCACCAGGATGTTGTCGGGATACAGCTTCTGGCCGTGGGTGCGGTCGGCCAGGTACTGCATGATGGCGCAGGATTCCCACAGCGTGAACTCGCCGTCCTGCAGCACCGGCACCTTGCTGTTGGGATTGAGCGCTACCAGCCGGCGGCGGTCTTCCTGGTTCATCAGGTTGACTTCAGTCAGCTCCAGTTGCGAGCCCATATGGATGGCGGCCAGCATCACGCGGCGGCCGTTGGAAGAAGCGGGGTGGTGATATAAGCGCATGTGAAGTCTCCGATGAGTGGGTTGAGGACTTCATCGTAAGACCAGGCCGCGACAGTTTTTGTCAGTAGTCTTCGCGGATATTGTGTTCCTTGCGCCAAGTCTTCAACAGATCGTGCCGACGCGCCGGATAGCGCTGCCCCAGCGACTCCACGGAGGCGATGCGGTCGATGCGGAAGTGGCGGAACGCCATGCGCATCTCGCACCACGCGGCCAGCAAGCGCTTGCCCTCCAGGAAAGCCAGCGCGAACGGCCAGACGATACGGTCCGACGGCTTGCCGTGTTCATCCTGGTAGGCCATGCGCAGCCGGTGCTGGTAGCGGATCGCCTCGCGCACCGGGCGCACGTGGACGTCGCTCGGCGCCGACTGGTCCATTCCCATCGGCACCCACAAGCTGGTTTCCGCCATGTCGTCGCGCAGGTCTTTCGGCGTCGCGGCGGCGATCTTGGCCAGGGCGCTGTTGGCGGCGACGGCCAGCGATTCATCGCCCTGTCTTCGCACCCAGCGCGCGCCCAGCACCAGCGCCTCCAGTTCGTCGGCGCCGAACATCAGCGGCGGCAGGAAGAAGCCCGCCTTCAGCATGTAGCCCACGCCCGCTTCGCCTTCCAGCGGTGCGCCAAGGCCGGTCAGGGTCTGGATGTCGCGGTAGATGGTGCGTTCGGAGACGCCCAGCTGTTCGGCCAGGCGGGCGGCGGTGACGGGACGGCGGTAGCCGCGCATCGCGTCCATCAATAGGAAAAGTCGGCCGGTGCGGCTCATCGTTAAGGTCTCACTCCAACAGGAAGTTGCGCGGTGGCGCCTCCAGTTGGGCGCTCTCGTCTGCAGTTTCGTCCTTCAGCGCGACGCCGGAGAGCTGGCGTTTGCGCGACTCGGACAACAGGTAGTGAAGCTTGAACGCTGCGGCCTCGCAGGTCAAGCCCGCCGGCCGCACATTCGAGATGCAATTGCGGCTGGCGTCGGTGAGGCCGGGGCGCGGCGCCCAGGTCAGATAGAGGCCCATGCTGTCCGGCGAGCTGAGGCCGGGGCGTTCGCCGATCAGGACGACGACGGCGCGTGCCCCCAGCAAATGCGCGACCTCGTCGCCAACCGCGACGCGGCCTTGCCGCACGATGGCCAGCGGCGCGATGTTCCACTGCTCGGCCGACAGGCGGACCATCAGCGCGCGCAGCAAGGGCAGCGCGTTCTGTTCGATGGCCAGCGCCGACAGGCCGTCTGCTACGACAAGTGCGAGGTCGTAGCCCGGCAACGGCGACCCGGCGGGCGCGGAGACGAGCAGAGGGCCAGGCGCGGCGGCGCTCGCGCACTGCAATGCCTCCAACGTTTGCCGCGACGCGTCGTCGAGCTTGCGGCCCAGGTCAGGGCGCTGCAGGTAGACGTGGCGGTTCTCAGCAGCGCTGTGCAGGCTCACGCAAGGCTGGCCGCATGCCTCGCTCAGCTTCGCCGCCAGCGCCTTGTGATCGAGCGCCAGATGCACAGCGTCGCGCGCACGCGCATGCGCCAGCTGGAACGCCAGTTGCGACGCGGTCGGCTGGCTCACGCCACTGCGTCCCAGCGCGATGCGCGCCGCCGTAAAGCGCCGCAGCGGCAGCCAGGGATTCTCCGTCACGCCCAGCGCCGCAGGTCCGTCCGCGCGTCCGCCCGCCGGCAGATCGCTACTCATGTGCCTTCAACCGCAGCAAGGCATTGCTGAACGCCGCTGGCAGCTTGCCGCTCGGCCGATCGCCTTCGAAGATGTCCATCGCCTGCAGCCACGCCTCAAACTCCGGCGCCGGCTTCAAGCCCAGCACGCGCCGCGCATACAGCGCGTCATGGAACGACGTGGTCTGGTAATTGAGCATGATGTCGTCCGCGCCCGGCACGCCCATCACGAACGTGCAGCCCGCCGCGCCGAGCATGGTCAGCAGCACGTCCATGTCGTCCTGGTCCGCCTCGGCGTGATTGGTGTAGCAGACATCGCAGCCCATCGGCAGGCCAAGCAGCTTGGCGCAAAAATGATCCTCCAGCCCGGCCCGCGTGATCTGCTTGCCGTCGTACAGATACTCCGGCCCGATGAAGCCCACCACCGAATTCACCAGCAGCGGCTGGAAGCGCCGCGCCACCGCGTAGGCGCGCGCCTCGCAGGTCTGCTGGTCGACGCCGTGGTGCGCATTGGCAGACAGCGCGCTGCCCTGCCCCGTCTCGAAATACATCACGTTATCGCCGACCGTGCCGCGCTTCAGGGACAGCGCCGCCTGCCGCGCCTCGGCCAGCAGCGACAGCGTCACCCCGAAGCCCGCGTTGGCCGCCTCGGTGCCCGCGATCGACTGGAACACCAGATCCACCGGCGCGCCGCGCTCGATGGCGGCAATGGTGTTGGTCACATGGGTCAACACGCAGGACTGCGTGGGGATGTCGTAGCGCGCGATGATCTCGTCCAGCATGGAGACGATCCTGATCACCTGCGGCACATTGTCGGTGGCCGGATTGATGCCGATGACGGCGTCGCCGCTGCCGTACAGCAGGCCGTCGAGCAGGCTGGCCGCGATGCCGGTCGCATCGTCGGTCGGATGGTTGGGCTGCAGGCGCGTGGACATCCGCCCCGGCAGACCGATGGTATTGCGGAAGCGCGTCGTCACGCTGCACTTCCTGGCCACCAGCACCAGGTCCTGCACGCGCATGATCTTGGACACGGCCGCCGCCATCTCCGGCGTGATCCCCGGCGACAGCGCCATCAGCGCTGCGGTGTCGGTCTCGTCGCTTAGCAGCCAGTTGCGGAAATCGCCCACGGCCAGATGCGCAATGGGCGCGAAGGCGGCCGCATCATGCGTATCGACGATCAGCCGCGTCACCTCGTCCTGCTCGTAAGGAATCACCGATTCATTGACAAAGGTGGTCAGCGGCAGCGTGGCCAGCGTCATCTGCGCCGCCACGCGCTCCTCGGCGCTGGCCGCGCCGAGGCCGGCGAGATAGTCGCCCGAACGCGCCGGCGTCGCCTTGGCCAGCAAGTCCTTCAGATCGCGGAACTGATACGTCCTGCTGCCGACCGTGTGCGAAAAGCTGCCCATCGCTCCCCTTTCGATTACGCTGCCGCGCGCTCCAGGCGTTTGGCTTTTGTGGTCAGGAAGAAACCATAACCACAGGCCAGGAAGATCGCGAACAAGCCGAATATCAGGGGATTGTAATAGATCATGGTCGCCATGCAGACAATCGCGCCCACCAGTGCGAACGCCGGAAACACCGGATAGAACGGCGCCCGGAACGGCCGCGCCATGTCCGGCTCAGCGCGGCGCAGCTTGAAGAGGCTCAGCATGCTGATGATGTACATCGTAATCGCGCCGAACACCGACATCGTCACGATATTCGCGGTCAGCGTCTGGCCGCCGATCTTGATCAGCTCATCGCTGTAGATCGCCGCGATGCCGACCACGCCGCCGGCCAGGATGGCGCGATGCGGCGTCTTGAAGCGCGGGTGTATCTTCGCGAAATACGACGGCAGGTAAGCCTCGCGCGCCAGCGCATAGATCTGCCGCGAGTAGCCGAGGATGATGCCGTGGAAGGATGCGATCAGGCCGAACAGCCCGAGCCACACCAGCATGTGCAGCCAGTTGCTGTTTTCGCCGACGATGGCCTTCATCGCCTGCGGCAGCGGGTCGTTGATGTTGGACAGCCTGGTCCAGTCGCCCGCGCCGCCGGCAAACACCATCACGCCGACCGCCAGCAGCACCAGCGTGATGATGCCGGCGATGTAGGCGATCGGAATGGAGCGCTGCGGATCCTTGGCCTCCTCCGCCGCCATCGCCACGCCCTCGATCGCCAGGAAGAACCAGATCGCAAACGGAATCGCCGCGAACATGCCCGGTATCGCGGCCATGCTGAAATGATCCTGTCCCGCCCAGCCGCCCTTGACGAAGTTCGCCGCCGAGAAGCCCGGCGACACCACGCCCATGAACACCAGCAGCTCGAAGATCGCCAGCAGGGTCACCAGCAATTCAAACGTGGCCGCGACCTGCACACCGAGGATATTCAGCGCCATGAAGACCAGGTAGGCGCCGACCGCCGCCAGCTTGGGATCGACCGTTGGAAACTGCACGTTCAGGTAGGCGCCGATGGCCAGCGCGATCGCCGGCGGCGCGAACACAAACTCGATCAGCGTCGCCGCCCCGGCCAGGTAGCCGCCGGCCGGCCCGAACGCCCGCTTGCTGTAGGCGAATGGTCCGCCGGCGTGCGGAATCGACGTGGTCAGTTCGGTGAAGCTGAAGATGAAAGTCGCGTACATCGCGGCGATGAACAGCGCCGTGACGGTAAAGCCCAGCGTACCGGCCGAAGCCCAGCCGTAGCTCCAGCCGAAATATTCGCCCGAAATCACCAGCCCGACCGCGATGCCCCACAGTTGAAACGTGCCCAGCGTTTGCTGCAAAGTTGGTTTCATAGTTCGCTCCTCCGAAGTATTAACCATTATGCAAGCAACATGCCAGCAGGCGCCAGGGCAGAGTCCTGCAGCGCCGCACGCGAATGGTGCGGCAAGGACTACGGTTGCGCCATCCCCAGCGCGGCGCCTGCGGCGATCAGCAGCACGGGATTCAATTTGGTGCGCAACAGGATCACGGCGGACACGACGGTCAGCAGGCCCGCGCGCCAATCCGCGTTGGACATCTGCGCAAACAGCCAGCCGGTGGCGGCCAGAAAGCCTATCGATATAGGAGCGAACGCGCTGCTCAACGCCGCCGACAGGCGGCCGCTGATGCGCGCGGTATTCATGCGAACCGCCGTCAGCGTGAGCAGCGTCGATGGCACCAGCACCGCCAGCGTGGTCATGATCGCACCGGACCAGCCGGCGACCAGCCAGCCGACCAGCGAAATGAACAGCAGGTTGGGCCCCGGGGCCGCCTGCGCGATCGCATATGCGGCGGCAAACTGTTCGTTGGTCAGCCAATGCTGGCCTTCGACGACGTAGTGGCCGACCTGCGGGCCGAGCAGCACCACGCCGCCGCCCACCGCCGTCAGCGACATCACCGCGATGTGCAGCGACAGTTGGCCAACCGGAGATTGCTCATTCATTTTTTTCTCCCATCAGATATGCGGCCGCCGTGCCCAAGGGCGCCAGCAGGCAAAAGACAACGAGCAGCTTCCACTGCAGCAGCCCCAGGCCGATAAAGGCCAGCACCAGCAACGCCGCCTTCAGGCGATAGCGGCGGTCATGCCAGTCGGCCTTGGCGAACAAGGACATCGCCATTTTTGCCGCCGTCGCCAGGATCAGTCCCGACGCCACCGCAGCCATGCCGCCGATGGCGTGCCGGAACAGCGGCAACTCGCCGAAGCGCTGGTACACGATGCCCAGCCCGAGCACAATGAAGAACGGTCCGATGATCAGGCCGCTGATCGCGGCCAGCGCGCCGGCGATACCCGCATAGCGGTTGCCCACCATCAGGGAGACGTTGCAGATGCTGGGCCCCGGCAGCATCTGGCTCACGGCGAGGTAATGTGCAAACTCCTCCGCCGTCAGCCATTTTTGCTGTTCGACCAGTGCGCGGTAGGCGAACGGCATCACGCCGCCAAAGCCCATCAGCGCCAGTTTGGAGAAGACCAGGAAGATGGTCGGTAAGGTTGGCTTGTTCACGGGACGAATTTTCGTCCCTGGTGAAATATAAGTAAAATGAGTTTATTTAGACTATTCATTCATTTTACTAATGAAAATCGACATACTCGGCGTGCAGGCATTTGTCGCGATTGCGGACCAGGGCGGCTTCCAGAAAGCGGCGGAAACGCTGCACGTCACGCAAACCGCCGTCACGCAACGCCTGCGCAACCTGGAGGATTTCCTCGGCGTCAAGCTGGTCGAGCGCACCACGCGCTCGATCGCGCTGACCAGCATCGGCAAGGATTTCCTGCCGCAGGCGCGGCGCCTGCTGCAGGAACTGTCGTCGACGCTGAACGAAATCCGCGAGACCGGCAAGGCCCGGCGCGGCGACGTGACGATCGCCTGCGTGCCGACGGTGGGCATACAATACCTGCCGCAGATCATCCAGGAATACTCGGCGCGCTTCCCCGACAACCGCATCAAGATTCTCGACCACGCCTCATCGCGGGTGGCCGAGACGGTGCTGCGCAGGGAGGCGGAATTCGGCATCAACCTGGCCGGCTCCAATCACCCGGAACTGACCTCGGTGCCGCTGCTGGAAGACCAGTTCGTGCTGGTGTGCCGCGACGATCATCCGCTGGCGCGGCGCCGCGCGCTGACCTGGGCGCAGATCCAACCCTATCCGCTGATCTTCTCCGGCGACGTCAACGGCAACCGCGCCGTGCTGGACAGCTACCTGGGCAGCAAGAGCCTGAACCTGACGCTGCACTTCCAATATGAGGTCCAGCGCAGTTCCACCGCCGTCGGCCTGGTGGCGTCGGGCATCTCGGCCGCCATCGTGCCCAATCTCGGCATACAAAAGGGCAGCTATCCGCGCCTGCGCATCATCAAGCTGAAAGACCCTGTCATCTCGCGCCAGCTGGCGCTCATCACGCGCAAGGCCGGCCACCTGTCGCCGGCGGCGCAGGCGCTGTACGACATGGTCGTGCGCACCAAATAAAGAAAAATCCCTCCCGGGCGCGAACGCCGGGGAGGGATTTTTTTGCGAAGCCGGAGATGCTTAGACTACAGCGCCATCCGTTTCGTCTTTTTCCTTGATCGGCTTGATCAGGTCTTCGCGCTTCACGCCCAGCCACATGGCCACTGCGGCAGCCACGAACACCGACGAGTAGATACCGAAGCAGATACCGATGGTCAGCGCCATCGCGAAGTAGTGCAGCGTCGGACCGCCCAGGAACAGCATCGACAGCACCATCATCTGCGTGCAGCCGTGGGTGATGATGGTACGCGAGATGGTCGAGGTGATCGCGTTGTCGATCACTTCATGCACCGACGCCTTGCGCTGCTTGCGGAAGTTTTCGCGGATACGGTCGAAGATCACCACCGATTCGTTGACCGAGTAGCCCAGCACCGCCAGCACACCGGCCAGCACCGTCAGCGAGAACTCCCACTGGAAGAAGGCGAAGAAGCCCAGGATGATGACCACGTCGTGCAAGTTCGCGATAATCGCCGCCACTGCGAATTTCCATTCGAAGCGCACGGCCAGATAGATCATCACGCCGATGATCACCATCACCAGCGCATTCAGGCCGTTCTGCGTCAGCTCGTCGCCGACCTGCGGGCCGACGAATTCCACTTTCTGCAGCGACACCAGTTCAGCGCCGGCAGCATCGCTGCACGATTGCTTGACCACGTGCTCGCCCTTGGCGGTCACGTTGTCGACCTGCTTCAGCGCGCCGCTTTCGGCCTTGCACAGCGCATCGAACACCAGCGCCGAAGCATCCTTGGAGGTGATGTTCTTGACCACCGGCAGACGCAACATCACGTCGTGCGCGGTGCCGAAACCGGTGGCTTCAGGCTGCTCGTAGCCGATGGTCTCCAGCGTGTGGCGTATCTTTTCCAGATTCGCCGCCTGTTGGTACTTCAGCTCCATCACGGTGCCGCCGGTGAATTCCACCGAGAAATGCAGCCCGCGATGCAGCAGGAAGAACACGGCCGCCACGAAGGTCAACGCCGAAATGACGTTGAACACCAGCGCGTGGCGCATGAACGGTATGTCTTTTTTAATGCGGAAAAATTCCATGTCGTGAGCCTCTGAGTTATTTCGTCAGGCCAGGCACCCAGACGGTGCCGATAGCGATCGATTGCAGCTTCTTCTTACGGCCGTACCAGAGGTTGACCACGCCGCGCGAGATAAACACAGCGGAGAACATCGACGTCAGGATACCCAGCGTGTGCACCACGGCGAAGCCGCGGATCGGACCCGAGCCGAACACCCACAGCGCCACGCCGACGATCAGCGTGGTGACGTTGGAGTCGATGATGGTGGCCCATGCGCGGTCGAAGCCGGCGGCGATCGCGCCCTGCGGCGTGGCGCCTGCGCGCAGCTCTTCGCGGATACGCTCGTTGATCAGCACGTTGGAGTCGATCGCCATACCCAGCGCCAGCGCGATAGCGGCCATGCCCGGCAGGGTCAGGGTCGCCTGCATCAGCGACAGCAGCGCCACCAGCAGCAACAGGTTGCAGGCCAGCGCCAGCACGCTGAAGAAGCCGAACATCATGTAGTAGGCGATCATGAAGATCGCGATCGCGGCGAAGCCGTACATGGTCGAATGCAGGCCCTTGTCGATGTTTTCGGCGCCCAGTTGCGGGCCGATGGTGCGTTCCTCGATCACTTCCATCGGCGCGGCCAGCGCGCCGGAGCGCAGCAGCAGCGCCAGTTCGGCCGAGTTCTCCGCATTGCCCATGCCGGTGATCTGGAAGCGGCTACCCAGTTCGCTCTGGATGGTGGCAACCGACAGCACTTCCGGCTTGCCCTTTTCCTTCAGCACGATGGCCATTTTCTTGCCCACGCGTTCGCGGGTGGCGTCGCGCATGCGTCGGCCGCCGTCGCCGTTCAGGTCGATACCGACGGCAGGCTGACCATTCTGGTCCAGGCTGGCGGTGGCGCTGGAGATGTAATCGCCGGTCAGCACCACATCCTTGGTCAGCACGACCGGCACGCCTTTGCCGACGGTGAACAGCTCGGAGTTAAATGGAATCGCTGCCGACAATTCGGTGCCCGGGGTCACCGATTCGTCGACCATGCGCACTTCCAGGGTCGCGGTGCGGCCGATCACGGCGCGCGCGCGGGCCACGTCCTGCACGCCAGGCAGTTGGACCACGATGCGGTCGGGGCCTTGCTGCTGGATGATAGGCTCTGCCACGCCCAGCTCGTTGACGCGCTTGGACAGGGTGGAGATGTTCTGCTTGACGCCCTCATCGACGGTCTGCTTCAGCGCGACAGGCTTGAGGCTGACGACGGTCTTGAGCGCGTCGCCGCTGCCGGAATCGACGAACAACAGGTCGGAAACCTGGCCGGCCAGCACATCCTTGGCCTTCTGGCGGGTGGCATCGTCGCGGAATTTGATTTCGATGGTGTCGCCGACCAGGTCGATGCCGGCGTGGCGCACGTTCTTGTCGCGCAGCGAGCTGCGGGCCGCGGCCTGGATGCCCTGCACGCGCTTGGTCAGCACGGCCTTGGCGTCCACCTGCATCAGGAAGTGCACGCCGCCGCGCAAGTCGAGGCCGAGGTACATCGGCAGCGCATGCAGGCTTTGCATCCATTTAGGGGTGTCCGATTGCAGGTTCAACGCCACCAGGTAGGTCGGATCGGCCGGATCGGCGTTCAGGCCTTTTTCCAGCACGGACTTGGCGCGGAACTGGATGTCGGGCGTGGCGAAACGGGCGCGCACGGAAGCGTAGGTGCCGCTGCCGTCGAAGGCGATGCCGTTGTTGGCGATGCCTTCCTTGGTCAGCACGTCGGCCACCTTGGCCGCCATGTCGGACGTCATCTTGACGGTCGACTTGCCGCTCGTGACCTGCACCGCCGGCGATTCGCCGAAGTAGTTAGGCGCGGTAAACAGCGCGCCCAGCAGGATGGCTACGGCGATAAGGATGTATTTCCAGACTGGATAGCGATTCATATTGTTCTAGCGTTCGATAGCAGACGTCGGAGGGCCCGCGCGGACGCGGGCCGGCGGGATTACAGCGTCTTCAGGGTGCCCTTAGGCAGGACCAGGGTGATCGAGTTCTTCTGAACCACCAGTTCCGCACCGCTGGAGATTTCCAGGGTGATGTACAGGTCGGCGATCTTGGTGATCTTGCCCAGCACGCCGCCGGCGGTCACCACTTCGTCGCCCTTGGCCAGCGCTTCCATCATGGCCTTTTGTTCCTTGGCGCGCTTCTGCTGAGGACGGATCATCAGGAAGTACATCGCCACGAACATCAGAATCAGGAAACCATACTGGCCCAGGAAGCCGCCGGCGCCGCCGAGCGCTTCGAGTGGATTGGATTGGGCATAAGCATTGGAAATGAACACAGGTGACTCCGATAGGTATAGTTTGAAAAAACAGCGCTGTATTCTAGCACTGGCAAGAAGCCGTTAGGACTTTTACACCCCACGTGCCCTCTCTGCGTGAAATTGCAAGGTCCAGGCGTGAAAACGGTCCTCATCCAGCGCCTCGCGCATCTGGCGCATGATGTCCAGGTAGTAGTGCAGGTTGTGGATGGTGTTCAGGCGCGCGCCCAGGATTTCCTGGGTACGGTTCAGGTGGTGCAGGTAGGCGCGCGAGAAGTTGCGGCAGGCATAGCAGGAGCAGGTGCTGTCCAGCGGTTCCTTGTCTTCCTTATAACGGGCGTTCTTGATCTTGACGTCGCCGAAGCGGGTGAATATCCAGCCGTTGCGGGCGTTACGGGTCGGCATCACGCAGTCGAACATGTCGACGCCGTTGGAGACGCCGGCCACCAGGTCTTCCGGCGTGCCGACGCCCATCAGGTAGTGCGGCTTGTTGGCCGGCAGGCGCGGACCGACGTGCTGCAGCATGCGCATCATGTCTTCCTTCGGCTCGCCCACCGACAGGCCGCCGATGGCGATGCCGGGGAAGTCGATCTCCTCCAGGCCGGCCAGCGATTCGTCGCGCAGGTTTTCGAACATGCCGCCCTGGACGATGCCGAACAGCGCGTTCGGGTTCTCGCCGCGATGGAACTCGTCATGCGACCGTTGCGCCCAGCGCAAGGACATGCGCATCGACCTTGCCGCCTCATCAAGAGTGGCCGGGCGGCCATCGATTTCGTACGGGGTACATTCGTCGAACTGCATGACGATGTCGGAATTCAGCACGCGCTGGATCTGCATCGACACTTCCGGCGACAGGAACAGCTTGTCGCCGTTGATCGGCGAATTGAAATGCACGCCCTCTTCGGTGATCTTGCGCATCGCGCCCAGCGAAAACACCTGGAAACCGCCGGAATCGGTCAGGATGGGCTTGTCCCAGCCCATGAAATCGTGCAGGCCGCCGAACTTGGCCATGACATCGTTGCCCGGGCGCAGCCACAGGTGGAAGGTATTGCCCAGGATGATCTGCGCATCGATTTCCTTCAGTTCCAGCGGCGACATCGCCTTGACCGAACCGTAGGTGCCGACCGGCATGAAAATCGGGGTCTGGACCACGCCGTGGTTCAGTTTCACCTCGCCGCGGCGCGCCTTGGTCAGGCCGCTGCTATCGGTCTTGTGTAATGTAAATTCCAGCATGTAGTTCCTTATTTTGCTCGTGCTTGCGTCGTCAGCAGCATGGCGTCGCCATAGCTGAAGAAGCGGTATTCATGGTCGATCGCGTGGGCGTAGGCCTTGCGGATCTCTTCAAAACCGGCGAAGGCCGACACCAGCATCAGCAGCGTCGATTTAGGCAGGTGGAAATTGGTGATCAGGCGGGTCACCGTCTTGAACTGGTAGCCGGGCGTGATGAACAGCGCGGTATCGGCGCTGCCCGCCTCCAGCTGGCCGCTCTGCGAGGCCGACTCCAGCGCGCGCAGGCTGGTGGTGCCGACCGCCACCACGTCGCGGCCGGCGGCGCGGGTGGCGCGCACGGCGTCCACGGTTTCCTGCGGCATGGTGTACCACTCGGTATGCATCTTGTGCTCGGCCAGCACCTCGGCGCGCACCGGCTGGAAGGTGCCGGCGCCGACGTGCAGCGTGACGTAGGCGAAGTTGACGCCCTTGGCCTTCAGCTCGGCCAGCAGCTTCTCGTCGAAGTGCAGGCCGGCGGTCGGCGCGGCCACCGCGCCCGGCACCTTGTTGAAGACGGTTTGGTAGCGGGTCTCGTCGAACGAATCGGCGTCATGCTCGATGTAGGGCGGCAGCGGCAAACGGCCGTGCGCCTCGATCAGGTCGAACACGTCGGCATCGAAGTGCAGCGTGAAGAACTCGCCGGCGCGCGCGCCGACCGTGACGTCGAAGGCATCGGCCAGGCGGATCTTCACGCCCGGTCCCGGCGACTTCGAGGCGCGCACCTGGGCCAGCACGGTGCGGTTGTCCAGCACGCGCTCGACCAGTGCCTCGATCTTGCCGCCGCTGTCCTTCACGCCGAAGAACCGCGCTTTCAGCACGCGGGTATCGTTCATCACCAGCAGATCGCCGGCCTGCAGCAGGCCGACGATATCGGCGAACTGGCGGTCGATGATCCGCTCGCCGTCCAGATGCAGCAGGCGGGAGGCGCTGCGGTCCGGCAGCGGGAATTGCGCAATGCGTTCTTGCGGCAAGTTAAAATCAAAATCGGAGAGCGAATACATGGCTAACTTCTAAATACTGTTTAAAAACCCAGTTGAGGGCCTAAAGCCTTACAATACCGGCGTTGCTGCCGTCGCTTAATCGCGGCCAACCCTCTATTTTACGCTAGTGCTCGAAAAACGCTCCAATATGCCCGTTTCAACGCCGAAAACCGTTAAAAAGACCGTCAGTCCCGAAGCCAAGCTGGCCAAGCTCGGGCTGCACACGGACATGGACCTGGTGCTGCACCTGCCGATGCGCTACGAGGATGAGACGCAAGTCATCACCATCGAGGAAGCGCGCCTGCACGGCGGCGACACCTCGCAGGTCGAGGGCGTGGTCATCAAGAACGAGATCACCTACAAGCCGCGCAAGCAGCTGCTGGTGCATATCGCCGATGAGACGGGGGACTTGCAGCTGCGCTTCATGAACTTCTACGGCAGCCAGGTCAAGCAGCTGGCCGAGGGTACGCGGGTGCGCGCGCGCGGCGAGCTGAAACACGGCTTCTTCGGCGCCGAGATGGTGCACCCGGCCTACAAGGTGGTCAACGAAGGCGCGCCGTTGCCGACCTCATTGACGCCGGTGT
This sequence comes from Duganella sp. CT11-25, assembly GCF_047302815.1. Lineage (NCBI taxonomy): Bacteria > Pseudomonadati > Pseudomonadota > Betaproteobacteria > Burkholderiales > Oxalobacteraceae > Duganella > Duganella sp. CT11-25. Next base: position 4,919,816 of record NZ_JBKBFD010000001.1, on the reverse strand, counting down.
ATCCGGCGGGCGAAGGGCTGTCGCAGCCGATACTGCGGCGCGCCATCGGCGACGCGATGAAGCGTGTCGACTGGACCGACACGCTGCCGGCGGAGTTGCGCGCTTCGATGCAGCTGTCGGACTTCGAACCGGCGGTGAAGCTGCTGCACTACCCGCCGCAGCAAGTGGACGAACACGCGCTGGCCGACCGCTCGCATCCGGCGTGGACGCGGGTGAAATTCGACGAGCTGCTGGCGCAGCAGTTGTCGTTGAAGCGCGCACAGCGCGCGCGCCGCTCCAAGGGTGCGGCGGCGTTGAAGGTGGTCGGCGCGCTGTCGGAGAAATTCCAGGCGGCGCTGCCGTTCCAGCTGACCGGCGCGCAGCAGCGCGTACTGACCGAAATCCGCGCCGACCTGCGCCATCCGTATCCGATGCAGCGGCTGCTGCAGGGCGACGTCGGCAGCGGCAAGACCGTGGTCTCGGCGCTGGCCGCCGCGCAGGCGATCGACAGCGGCTTCCAGGCAGCGCTGATGGCGCCGACCGAAATCCTCGCCGACCAGCATTTCCGCAAGATCGCCGCGTGGATGGAGCCGCTGGGCGTCAAGGTCGCGTGGCTGACGGGCAGCTTGAAGAAAAAGGACAAGCTGACCGCCTACGCGCTGATCGAATCGGGCGAAGCGCAGCTGGTGATCGGCACGCACGCGCTGATCCAGGAAGCGGTGATCTTCGCCAACCTCGGCCTGGTCATCGTCGATGAGCAGCACCGCTTCGGCGTCGGCCAGCGCCTGACCTTGCGCAACAAGGGCAACGAAGGCGCGGTCCCGCACCAGCTGATGATGTCGGCCACGCCGATCCCGCGCACGCTGGCGATGACTTATTACGCCGACCTGGAAGTGTCGGTGATCGACGAGCTTCCACCGGGCCGCACGCCGATCGTCACGCGCGCCATCGACCAGAACCGCCGCGACGAAGTGATCGAGCGCGTGCACGCCGCAGCGCTGGAAGGCAAGCAGATTTACTGGGTCTGTCCGCTGATCGAAGAATCGGAAGCGCTGCAGCTGCAAACCGCGACCGACACGCACGCCCTGCTGGCCGAAGCCCTGCCCGACCTTAACGTCGGCCTGGTGCACGGCCGCCTCAAGCCGGCGGAAAAGCAAACGGTAATGGACGCCTTCAGCGCCAACGAAATGCAGGTGCTGGTCGCGACGACGGTGATCGAAGTCGGCGTCGACGTGCCGAATGCGTCGCTGATGGTGATCGAACATGCGGAGCGTTTCGGGCTATCGCAACTGCACCAGCTGCGCGGCCGCGTGGGCCGGGGCTCGGCGGCCAGCGTGTGCCTGCTGCTGTATCAAAGCCCATTGGGCGGTATCGCCAAGCAGCGCCTGATGACGATGCGCGAAACCACGGACGGTTTTGAAATCGCGCGTCGCGACCTGGAAATCCGCGGCCCCGGTGAATTCCTCGGCGCCCGCCAGTCGGGCCAGGCCATGCTGCGCTTCGCCGACCTGGAAACGGACGGCTGGCTGGTCGACCAGGCGCGCGACGTCGCCCACGACCTGCTGCACGCCGACAGCCCCGAAAAAGCCGCCACCGTCGAAGCCCACCTCGCCCGCTGGCTAGGCGGCCGCGAAGAGTTCCTCAAAGTCTAAACTCCGGGGTCAGGTCCAGAATCCGGACACAGGCTCAGCCGTTATCGAGATAGTGCAGAGCTCGTGTCCGGGTTCTGGACCTGACCCCGGATTTAAAAGCACATGTAGAAGCGGTTGGCCAGGTCGACCAGGAAGTCGGGCTGCAGATAGCCTGTGAACGCCAGCGCCAGCACCAGGGCGCCGGCCGCTCGCAGCAGCCAGGTTTTCATGATCATGCCGCCTTCAGTTCGCCGCGCACCAGCGCGCGTTCGTTGATCGGCAGGTTGACCAGCCCCGCCATCACACCCAGCGCAATCGCGATGCCCCAGACGATGTCATAGCTGCCTTGCTGCGCATACAGATACCCGCCCAGCCACACGCCGAGGAAGCTGCCCAACTGGTGCGAGAAGAAGACGATCCCCGCCAGCATCGACATGTGCTTGACGCCGAACACCCCGGCGATGATCCCGTTCGTCAGCGGCACCGTCGACAGCCACAGCACGCCCATCGCCGCCGCAAACACATAGACCGAGAACGGCGTCAACGGCGCCAGCAGGAACAGGCTGATGACCACCGCGCGCGAGAAGTAGATCGACGACAGCAGGTAGCGCTTGGGCAAACGCCCGCCCAGCTTGCCAGCGTAGTAGGAGCCGAAGATGTTGAACAAGCCGATCAACGCCAGCGCCAGCACGGCGACGCTTGGATTGATGATGCCCTTGTCCTTGAGGTAGGCCGGCAGGTGCACGCCGATGAACACCACCTGGAAGCCGCAGACGAAATAACCCGCCACCAGCAGCAGGAAGGAGCGGTTGCCCAACGCCTCGCTGGCCGCCTCGCGGATGCTTTGCTGCGGGCCATGGCCATGCTCGACCGCCGGTTCACGCAGGTAGAAGGCCATCGGCACCATCAGCAGCACCAGCAATCCGCCCAGCACGAAGAAGGCGTTCTCCCAGCCGACCGCCGAGATCAGCTTCTGCTCGACCGGCATCATCATGAACTGGCCGAAGGAGCTGGCCGCGCCCGAGATGCCGAATGCCCACGAGCGCTTTTCCGCCGGCGCCACGCGGCCGATGATGCCGCTGACCGCGCCGAACGCGGTGCACGCCAGGCCTAGGCCGATGAAGATGCCGGAGCCCACCACGAACAATGTCGGGTTGGTCATCGTCGCCATCCACACCAGCCCGACCGCGTAGCTTGCCGCGCCGACCAGCACCACGCGCATGGTGCCGAAGCGGTCCGCCGCCATGCCGGCGAACGGGCCGATGGCGCCCCACATCAGGTTTTGCATCGCCTGCGCCAGCGAATAGGTTTCGCGCGTCCAGCCGTTGGCGGTGGAGATGGGTTGCATCCAGAAGCCGAAGCCGTGGCGCACGCCCATGGCCAGCGTCAGGACGACGCCGGTGGCGATCAGCACGGTTTTCAGAGAGGGTGCGCGGGTGGCGACGAACATGGTGTATCCCTGGTTATTAGAATGATATCCGACGATTTTAACCAGTTCCGCGCACCCGCGCTTGGCGCGGCTTAGTTGTCGGCGCTGTAGCGCAGGCCGATCTGTGCGCGGATCTCGTCCAGCGTGCCCATGATGGACAGCGTTTCCCCGTGCGGCATGACCGGGCTTTCGATCAGGCCGGCGCGGATGCAACGGCCGACTTCCTGCGCTTCGTGCGTGTAGCCGTTGCCGCTGCGCGGCAGCGTCAGCGTGCGTTCATTGCGCGCGGCGCCGTCCACCACCGTGACCGTGATGGTCTCGGTATTGTGGAAGCGGTCGTGCAGGCGCACGAAGCCTTTGGAACCGGAGATCGTCAGCTCGGTCGGCGTGCGCGAACGCAGGCTGCAGGCACACGACGATACGCCGCCGTCCTTGTGCGACAGCGTGAACGCGGTCTGCATGTCGACGCCGGTCGGCCCCATCTCGGCCTGCGCCTTCACGGCGGTGACCGGGCCGAGGAAGAACGACGACATCGACAGCGGGTAAATGCCGAGGTCCAGCAGCGCGCCGCCGCCCAGCTCCGGCGCGAACAGGCGGTGCTCGGGACCGGCATCCGAGGTGAAGCCGAAATCGGCGGTGACGTTGGCCGGCACGCCGATCTCGCCACTGTCGACGATACGCTTGGCTTCGACCACGGCCGGCATGAAGCGCGTCCACATCGCCTCCATGACGAACAGCTTCTTCTGGCGCGCCAGGTTGATGATGTCCTCGGCCTGGCGGCGGTTCATGGTGAACGATTTCTCCACCAGCACGGCCTTGCCGCCGTTGAGGCACATCAGCGCGTTCTCGTGGTGCATGGGGTGCGGCGTGCCGATGTAGATGACATCGACCTCGGGATCGTCGGCCAGCGCCTGGTAGCTGCCGTGGAAGCGCTCGGCGCCGTACTCCTGGCCGAATTTGGTAGCGCTATCCACAGTGCGCGAGGCAACGGCAGCCAGTTTTGCGTCAGGCGTATCTTTCAGTGCGGCGGCGAAGGCCTTGGCGATCTTGCCCGTACCCAGAATACCCCAGCGAATTACCTGCGTCATGGCGTGCTCTTTCTGCCGCGTCGGCGGCCAATTGGTTGAAATCGAAGCTGTTATTTTACTGCGGACACCCGCTTTGGGCGGAACACCGTTGCATCGTTGTAGAAATCGTCGTCCTGGCCGGGCCACCAGCCCGGCACGCCCAGCACCTGCATCGGCGTGAAGTCGGCTGTGCTTAAACCATGCGTCGCCAGCCCCTGCGCGACCGTCTGGTCCAGCCATGCAAGCCGCTCATCGTGACCCAGCGCGAAGAAATCGTCGCCAGCCACCACCACGCGGGTATGCGCGGTGATCGCCTTGCGCGGCGCGACCAGCTTTTCCATCAGCGCGTGGCCGAACAGCCAGACCTGGGCATCAGGACCGAAGCTGGCGCGCCGGCCGACAAAGGCCTCATGCCATTGGTGATCGCGCAGCGCCTCCGTCAGCATATGGCCTGCGGCGCAGTCGCGCACCACCAGCAAGGCGGCGTTTTCGTCGAAGATGGTGGCGCCATCGCGCGCGGGACCGCGCGACTTGCCGACGCCGTCCAGCGCGATCTGCGCCGCCTGCAAGGCGTTCAGCTGCACCTTGATGCGCGGGAAGCTGAGCCACACCAGGCCATTGAAGAAGTCGTGCAGGTTGTCGCGGGTAGGCACGCCGCCGGTGGCGCCGATGAAGGCTTCGTAGGCTGTGCCTTCAGGAAGGGCTTCCTGCGGCACGAAAGACAGCGGCAGGCCTTGGTGATTGCGCAGGCCCAGTGCGGCGGCCTGCGTATTGAAATCATCGCGGAAGTGGACATCCGCTGACAACTGGCCGGCCGCGGTCCGCACAGACTCGTACCACGGGTGCGACCAGTCTATCGTTTGCAGCACTGCTTATACCATTTTCCAGTTGATGGTTTCGCCGGCGTTGAGCGGCACCACCTGCTGGTCCGCCAGCGGCAGTGTTTCCGGCAGCGTCCACTGCTCGCGCTTGAGGGTGATGGTGCCCTCGTTGCGCGGCAGGCCGTAGAAAGCCGGGCCGTTGAAGCTGGCGAAGGCTTCCAGCTTGTCCAGCGCGCCGGCGCGCTCGAAGGCTTCGGCATACAGCTCCATCGCGTGCAGCGCGGTGTAGCAGCCGGCGCAGCCGCAAGCGGCTTCCTTGGCGCCCTGTGCATGCGGCGCGGAGTCGGTGCCGAGGAAGAAGCGTTCGTCGCCGCTGGTGGCGGCGGTGACCAGCGCCAGGCGGTGTTCTTCGCGCTTCAGCACCGGCAGGCAGTAGTAGTGAGGACGGATGCCGCCCTTGAAGATGTCGTTGCGGTTGTACAGCAGGTGATGCGCGGTGATGGTCGCGGCGATCGGGCCTTCGGCTTCCGCCACGTACTGCGCGGCGTGCTTGGTGGTGATGTGTTCGAAGACGATGTTCAGCGCCGGGAAGTCGCGGCGCAGCGGGCGCATTACGCGCTCGATGAAGACGGCTTCACGGTCGAACAGGTCGATGTCCTGGTCGGTAACTTCGCCGTGGACCAGGAAAGGCATGCCCACTTCCTGCATCATCTCCAGCGTCTTGTAGCAGTTGGAGAGGTCGGTCACGCCGGCGTCCGAATTGGTGGTGGCGCCGGCCGGATACAGCTTGACCGCGTGGACGATGCCGCTTTCCTGCGCACGCAGGATTTCGTCCGGCGGCGTGTTGTTGGTCAGGTACAGCGTCATCAGCGGCTCGAACTTCATACCAGCCGGCAGCGCGGCCAGGATGCGGTTGCGATACGCTTCGGCGGCGGCGGTGGTGGTGACCGGCGGTTTCAAATTTGGCATCACGATGGCGCGGCCGAACTGGCGGGCGCTGTGCGGCAGCACGCTGGCCAGCGTCGCGCCGTCGCGCAAATGCAGGTGCCAGTCGTCCGGGCGGGCGATGGTGATGCTGTCGGGAGTTTGTTCGATGTCGGACATGGCTGCAGGCTTTCAAAGGTCGAATACCGGCATTTTACCCTTTTGCGCCGGTCGCTTGACTGCTCGTACGCAAAAGCGTACGTTTAAATCACCATTCTCAGGGAGCCGTCATGGATACCATCTCCGCCAGCGATGCGCGCGCACAACTTCATAATCTGATCGACGAGACTGCGGCCAGCCACGTACCTGTGACCATCACCGGCAAGCGCAATAACGCCGTTCTCGTATCGGCAGAAGACTGGTCAGCGATTCAGGAAACTTTATACCTGTTGTCTGCTGGATATCCTGGTCAACGATCCATTCACCCGCCCACCGCCATTTGAAAAACTGGTTGGCGATATGGCGGGCACCTATTCACGCAGGATCAACATACATCACCGCCTCGTCTACGAGGTTTTCCCGGATCAGCATATCGTTCGCATTCTGCGCATGTGGTCTCACCACGAATAGTTATGGCGCGGTCGTCTGCGCAGCCCAGGCCTTGGTTTCGGCCAGCATCTTGTCGAGATGCGCGCGGTCGTAGACGGTGCCGCGGCTGACGACGGTGCGGATCTTGCGCGTGGCGGCGATGTCTTGCAGCGGGTTCGCGTCCAGCACCAGCAGGTCGGCCGACTTGCCGGCCTCCAGGCTGCCGTAGCGATCCAGCTTGCCGAGGAAGCGCGGGCCATTGACCACCGCCGTTTGCAGCGCCTGCACCGGCGTCAGGCCGTACTGCACGTACAGGCCGATTTCATCGTGCAGCGCCTGGCCCGGATAGTCGTACGAATTCAAGAAGCCCGCGTCCGTGCCGGCAATGATGCTGACGCCTTCCGACGCCAGTATCGGCAGCAGCGACGCGGATTTCTCGAACACCGCCTTGCGCTGCGCGATCGCCGCGGCATCGTCCTGCGCCGCGCGCTGCACGCGCCATTCGTAGGTCGCGCGCAGGCCTTTGCCGATGTACTGCAAGGCCGGATCCTTCGAATGATCGTCGCGGTCCAGGTAGGCCACCACACGCGACACCGACAGCGTCGGCACTACCGCAGTCCCCTTGGAGGCCATATAGCGGAACGATGCGCGCGCGGTCGCCTCGTCATAGCTTGCGAGGCTCTGCTTCATCGCTTCCTTGCCGGTCAGCGTGCCGGCAGCCACCTGTTCGGTCAGCGCTTTTTCCTTGGGCGTCGAGGAACGCAGCAGATACGACTGATGCTCCACCGTGCCCAGCCCCGCATCGAACATCTGCGCCAGTGTCAGCTGCACCGGGATGTGGCCGGATGTGCGCATGCCGCGCTCCTTGGCCTGGCGCAGCGCTTCCAGGTAGATCTCCGGCTTCAGCGTGTTTTCGGTGATCTTCACAAAGTCCACCTTCTGCGCCTGCAGGCCATCCAGCGCCTTGCTCACCTCTTCAGGCGTGCCGACTTCGATGGTCCCCTTCCACAGCGGCTTATAGCCTTCCAGCTTGGCGCCCGAGGTGAAGATGGTTGGGCCTTCCAGCTGGCCGTTCTTGATCTGGTCGCGCCATTGCAGCACGGTGTCCGGCAAATCGCCCGCGCAATCGCGCACGGAGGTGATGCCGTTGGCCAGGTACAGCGCCAGCAGATGCTTGTTCTCTTCGATCAGCGCGGGACCTCCGCCGAAGTGCACATGCGTATCCCACAGGCCCGGCATCAGGTACTTGCCCGGCAGGCGGATGGTTTTCCTGGCCGAGTAATCGGACAACTTGCGGTCGTCGACCACGGCGATGATGGTGTCGCCCTTGAGCACGACGGACTTGCCCTTGACGGCCTTGCCGCCCGCGACGTCGATCAGCGTCGCTTGCGTCAGCACCAGGTCCGCGGCGATTTTGTCGGCGGCGTGCACGCCGGAGAGGAGGCCAAGCGCCAGCATGGCGCCTGCTATTTTTTTCATGGATGGCATGCGATGTCCCCGTGTGAATTATTCGGTGGCGAGGATACTATCAGAGTCTAGCGCACGATGGCGACACGCTTTTGCAGCTGCCTTGCCAGCCATGAAAGCAAGCAGCACAACACAAAGTAAACCAGCGCCACAAAGGTGTACATTTCCACAAGCCGGCCGTCGCGCTGCGCCACTTTGCTGGCCGCGCCGACGAAATCCGGCACCGACAGCACATACACCAGCGACACGTCCTGGAACAGCACGATGGTCTGCGTCAGCAGCACCGGCAGCATGTTGCGGAAGGCTTGCGGCAGCACGATGCGGCCCATCACCTGCCAGTAGTTCAGGCCCAGCGCCTGTGCCGCCAGCACTTGCCCGCGCGGGATGGACTGTATGCCGCCGCGCATGATCTCGCAGTAGTACGCCGCCTGGAACAACGTGAAGGTAATCAGCGCCGACCAGAACGTGCCGACCTTGACCGGCTCCGCCGCGCCGATCACCCACGCAGCCAGATACGGCACCAGGAAATAGAACCAGAAGATCACCAGCACCAGCGGCACCGCGCGTATCAGGTTGACGTAGGCGGCGGCCACCAGCGCCAGCGGCCTGAAGCTAGACATGCGGCCCAGCGCCAGCAAGGTCCCCAGCGCCACGCCGCCGATCATGGCCAGCACCGTCAGCTCCAGCGTGAACGCCATGCCGACCTGGAACAGGTAGACCCACGAGCGGCCGATGACGTCGAAGTCGAAGTGCGTGAACATCAGCGCGCTCCCAAGGTGCCGGGCAGCGCCAGCCGCCGCTCCAGCAGGCGCATGGCGGCGATCACCACCAGGTTGGCCAGCACGTAGATCAGCGTGGCGGCGGAAAACGCCTCGAACACCTGGAACGAAAACTCCTGGATCGCGCGCGCGCTGGCGGTCAGCTCCATCAGGCCGATGGTCAGCGCGACGGAACTGTTCTTGATGATGTTGAGGAACTCGCTGGTCAGCGGTGGCAGGATGATGCGCAGCGCCAGCGGCAGCAGCACGAAACGATAGGTCTGCGGCAGGTCCAGCCCCAGCGCCAGCGCGGCAAGACGCTGTCCGCCGGCCAGCGCCTGTATGCCGGCCGTCACCTGCACCGCCACCCGCGCCGACGTGAAGAATCCGAGGCACACCACCGCCGTGACGAAAGGCGCGTTCGGCAACGCCTTCAGCCAGTCGCCCGCCGCCTGCGGCAGCAGCTCGGGCGCGACGAAGAACCACAGGAACATCTGCACCAGCAGCGGCACGTTGCGGAACAATTCAACATAGGCGGTGCCCAGCAACGGCAGAACGCGCCCCGGCAGCGTGCGCAGCGCGCCGACGGCGAATCCCAGCACCAGCGCCATCACCCAGCCGGCCAGCGAGGTCGCCAGCGTCCACGCCAGGCCGGACATCAGCGTGTCCCAGTAGGTATGAACACCGTCCGGCGACAGCTCGCCGAAGATGCGCCAGTTCCAGTGATAGTTCATCGCGCCGCGGTGCTTGCGGAATACGCGGCCGGATCAGGCGAATCGGTGGGCTTGGCGATGACGGCCTTGAGCTGCTCCGGCATCGGGAAGTTAAGGTTGATGCCCTTCGGCGGAATGGGGCTCTGGAACCACTTCTGGTAAAGCTTGGGAAACTCGGCCGACTGGTAGACCTGCACCAGCGCCGCATCCACCACCGCCTTGAAGGCCGGATCGCCGCGCCGCATCATGATCCCGTAAGGCTCGACCGACAACGCCTCCTTGCCGATCACGTACTCGCCCGGATTGCGCGCGCTGGCGACCTGGCTGGCCAGCAGGATATCGTCGTTGGCCTCGGCGGCGGCGCGGCCGGTTTCCATCATCAAGAACGATTCCGGATGGTCCTTGCCTACCACGATGTTCATGCCCAGTTTTTTCTCGGCGTTCAGCATGGTCATCTGCTTGAGGGTGGTGGTGCCGGCGGTCGCCACCAGGGTCTTGCCCTTCATGTCGGCCAGGCTGCTGATGTTGGACGATTTCTTCGACAGCAGCCGGCTGCCGATCACGAACATGGTGGGCGCGAACGCCACCTGCTTCTGGCGCTCGGCGTTGTTGGTGGTGGAGCCGCATTCGAGGTCGATGGTGCCGTTGGCCATCAGCGGGATGCGGTTGGCGGAGGTGACCGGATTCATCGCCACCTTCACCGTGGTGCCGAGGTGCTTCTGCACCGCCGCCACGATCTTCATGCACAGGTCGACCGAGTAGCCCTGGTACTGCTGCTTGTCGTCGAGGTAGGAGAAGGGAATCGAGCCGTCGCGCACGCCGAGCGTGATGGCGCCGGTGCGCTTGATCTTGGCCAGCGTGCCGCCGGCGTCCTGCGCTGCGGCCTGGCCGCCGAGACAGGCCAGGATCAGAAGAATGAGTACTCGCGGTAATGACATGATTCCTCCCTAAGCAGAAAAAATGCACCGAGCGCCAAGCTACTACATTGCTAGTGGATGATCCTCGCCAGGAAATCGCGCGCGCGCTCGGAACGCGGGGCGCCGAAGAATTCATCCTTGCCGCAGTCCTCCAGGATACTGCCCTTGTCCATGAAGACCACCCGGTTCGCCACTTTCTTTGCGAAGCCCATTTCGTGCGTCACCACCATCATGGTCATGCCTTCTTGCGCCAGGCCGACCATCACATCCAGCACCTCGTTGATCATCTCCGGATCCAGCGCAGACGTCGGTTCGTCGAACAACATCGCAATCGGATCCATCGACAGCGCGCGGGCGATCGCCACGCGCTGCTGCTGGCCGCCTGACAGCTGGTTCGGATACTTGTCCTGCTGCGCCAGCAGGCCGACCCGGTCCAGGTACTGCAGGCCGCGCGCGTTGGCCTCGTCTTCGCTGCGGCCCAGCACCTTGGTCTGGCCCAGCGTCAGGTTCTGCCGCACCGACAGATGCGGGAACAGCTCGAAGTTCTGGAACACCATGCCGATGCGCGCCCGCAGCTTGGGCAGATCCGTGCCCTTCGCGCCGACCGAGACGCCGTCGACCAGTATCTCGCCCTGCTGGAACGGCTCCAGCCCGTTGACGGTCTTGATCAGCGTCGACTTGCCCGAGCCGGACGGACCGCAAATCACCATGACGTCGCCCTTGGCCACGTTGGTGTTGCAATCAGCCAATACCTGAAACTGGCCGTACCATTTATTAAGATTTTTTATCGCGATCATATATACTGCGGAACTTGCTTAATGTTTCATCAGCTTACAAGGCTAACATTGGCAGGATCATACCCCCACATAGATGGGAAATGACATTATTTTGTACCAGATTGCGCTACCGCAGACTACCCTGCGTCAGCCTGCGTCCAAAGAGACACTACCACGGGAATTCAGAACATGCAGAAAAAAAGCCGATTGACCACTTACATCCTCCTGGGCCTGGCGCTGGGTATCATTACCGGCTACTTCGCCCATGACCATCTGGCCAACCCGGTCGGCTTTGCAGAGACCCTGTCGCTGGTCACCACGCTGTTCCTGCGACTGATCAAGATGATTATCGCACCGCTGGTGTTCTCGACGCTGGTGGTCGGCATCGCCCGCATGGGCGACGCTTCCGAAGTGGGCCGCATCGGCATCAAGACTCTGGGCTGGTTCTTCCTGGCCTCGCTAATGTCGCTGAGCCTGGGCCTGATCCTGGTCAACCTGTTCCGTCCTGGCGACGCGCTGCTGGGCCACATGGCCGCCACCGCCGCCAAGGCCGACCTGGCCACCTCCAGCCTGAGCCTGAAGGACTTCGTCACCCACCTGGTGCCGTCCTCCATCGTCGACGGCATGGCCAAGAACGAGATCCTGCAGATCGTCATCTTCTCGCTGTTCTTCGGTTCGGCCGCCGCCGCGGTCGGCGCCAAGGCCAACCCGCTGGTCGAAGCGCTGGACGGCGTGGCCCACGTGATGCTGAAAGTAACCGGCTACGTGATGAAGTTCGCGCCGATCGCCGTGTTCGCGGCAGTGGCCGGCGTGATCGCCAAGAGCGGCCTGGGCGTGCTGTCCACCTACGGCGTCTTCATGGCCGAGTTCTACTTCGGCATCGCGCTGCTGTGGTCGCTGCTGGTGTTCATCGGTTTCCTGTTCCTCAAGGGCCGCGTGTTCGGCCTGATGAAGGAGATGCGCGGCCCGGCGCTGCTGGCGTTCTCCACCGCATCGAGCGAAGCGGCGTATCCGAAGACGCTGGAAGGCCTGGAGCGTTTCGGCGTGCGCAACCGCATCGCCGCGTTCGTGCTGCCGATAGGCTACTCGTTCAACCTCGACGGCTCGATGATGTACTGCACCTTCGCCACCGTGTTCATCGCGCAGGCTTACGGCATCGAGATGTCGCTGGGCCAGCAGATGACCATGATGATGGTGTTGATGCTGACCTCCAAGGGCATGGCCGGTGTGCCGCGCGCCTCGCTGGTGGTGATCGCCGCGACGCTGAGCCAGTTCAACATTCCGGAAGCGGGCATGCTGCTGTTGCTGGGCATCGACCATTTCCTGGACATGGCGCGCTCCGCCACCAACGTCATCGGCAATGGCGTCGCCACTGCGGTCGTCGCCAAGTGGGAGGGTGAGCTGGTCGATCCGCTCAAGGTCGAAGAACTGGCGGACGCACCGCTACCGTAAGCGGCGCCACCAAACAGAAGGCCACCTCGCGGTGGCCTTTTTTTCGTCACAACCAAGTGCGCTTGCCCTCCGGCTTGGCCCCCATCTCACGCAACCTGCGCCGCAAACGCGCGTTGTCCACAAGGACTGACACCAGTGTCACCAATATGATGACGTTGAAAGCCTCGTTGCCGAAAAACCTGAAGAACAGCGCTGCGCCCCCCGCGCAAAGCAAGCCCGTAATCAGTAGCAGTAACCCATCCTTCACTTTCATCTCCCCGCCTGCGCGATGCGGCGCTTCCTGTAAATCTCGGGATGACGGATCATGACGGCAGGTAGCCAAGGGCGATGCAGATGATTCATCTGTGCGTTAAGCAGGACATCGGAGAGAGAAGTTCCTCCTGACAGACTGCGCCCCGTAGCAACAGCGATACTCCCGATCACAGCGCCGACGTAATAGGAAGCGCTCATCGCCCCAATAACCATCAACTTAATCTGAATAGTCATGATGCGCCTTGCGCCACCTCACGGCAAGCAACCGCAGCCGTAATTGTGTGGAATCATTATTCGGATTGGTGAGTTTCATAATTGCATGGCCCTGCACGACGGGGCACCATTTGCGTCATCAAACTTATACGCGGGGACACAATGAAATCAACACGGCGCACTGCGCTGAAGACGCTACTGTCGGGCGCCGCACTGGCGCCGCTGGCGGCCCACGCCAAGCCCACCTGGGGACGCGGCATCGAAGGCCAGCGCAAGGCGGACCTCGGCAACGGCACTTTCCTCAACCCGATCCTGTCGGGCGACCATCCCGATCCGACCATCCTCAAGGACGGCGACGATTACTACATGACGTTTTCGTCCTTCCTGTCCTACCCCGGCGCCATCATCTGGCACTCGCGCGACCTGGTGAACTGGGTGCCGGTCGGACCGGCGCTGACCAAACCGATCGGCAGCGTCTGGGCCATGGACCTGGTCAAGCACAACGGTCGTTATTTCATCTACATCCCCGCCACGCCGAATGGCAAAGGCACCATCTTCGTGATCTGGGCCGACAACATCAAAGGCCCGTGGAGCGAGCCGATCGACCTGCATATCGACGCCATCGATCCCGGCCACGCGGTCGGCGAGGACGGCAAGCGCTACCTGTTCGTCAACGGCGTGCGCCGCATCGGCCTGACCGACGACGGCCTGGCGACTGTCGGCACGCTGGAGAAAGTCTACGAACCATGGCGCTATCCGTCCGACTGGGTGGTGGAAATGTTCGCGCCCGAGGGACCGAAGCTGTTGCGGCGCAACGGCTGGTTCTACCTGGTGCTGGCGGTCGGCGGCACCTCCGGCCCGCCGACCAGCCACATGGTGATCGCCGCGCGCTCGCGCTCCATCCACGGCCCGTGGGAGAACTGCCCGCAAAATCCGCTGGTGCGCACTAAAAGCGCCGACGAGATGTGGTGGTCGCGCGGCCACGCCACGCTGGTAGAAGGGCCTGCCGGCGATTGGTGGATGGTCTATCACGGCTATGAAAACGGCTATCGCACGCTGGGCCGCCAATGCCTGCTCGAACCGATCGAATGGACGGCGGACGGCTGGTTCAAGCCCAAGGGCGGCGACCTGTCCTCGCCGTTGCCGATGCCGAAGAAAGGTGTCGCCGGGCCGGCAGGCTTCGCCAAATCGGGCGCGCTAACGAAAGAAAAATTCGGCGTGCAATGGTGCTTCTTCAATCCGGGACCGGACGAGATGAAACGCGTGCGTTTCGAGAAGGGCTCAGCGAGCATCACCGGCAAAGGCACGTCGCCCGCGGACAGTTCGCCGCTGTCCTGCATCGTCGGCGACCGCAGCTACGAAGCGACCGTCACGCTGGAGATCAGCGGCGCAGGCCACGGCGGCCTGCTGCTGCACTACAACGAGCATATGTTCGTCGGCGTCGGCTTCAGCACCACGCATATGCTGACCTATCACTACGCGAGGGAGCAAAGCTGGATGCGCGAAGCAGTGAAAGCCTCCACGGTGCGCATCCGCGTCAGGAACGACCAGCACATCGTGACGTTCTTCTACGCGCTGGACGACGGCAAATGGATCCAGCACCCGTGGCAGATGGAAACCTCCGGCATGCACCACAACGTCTTCGGCGGCTTCCTCAGCCTGCAGCCGGCGGTGTACAGCGCCGGTGAAGGCGCTGTACGCGTGCTGGACTTCCAGTACCGCGCGCTGGCCTAGATCTGCTCGGCGTAGGTCTTGACCAGGTCGTGCAGGAAGATGCGGCCTTCCATCAGCGACTGCACGCCGATGTATTCGTTCAGGCCGTGGATATTGCCCAGGTCCGGCGTCAGGAAGATGCCGCTGATGCCGTAGGTCGGAATGCCGGCCGCGTTCAGGAACTGGCCGTCGGTGGCGCCTGACTGCAGGATAGGCATCACCGGCACGCCTGGCCACATCTTCGCGGTCAGCTTCTCGACCGGCTCCAGGATCGCCTTGGTCAGCTCGGGCGGCGCCGAGTTTTCGCCGCGAATCTCCAGCGTTTCCACCTTCACCGCCGGATCGTTGATCGCCTTGGCCAGCGCCTCGCGCACGGTCTCCTGCGTCACGCCCGGGAAGATGCGGCAGTTGACGTTGGCGCGGGCGCGCTGCGGCAGCGCGTTGGTGGCATGGCCGGCATCCAGCATGGTCGCCACGCAGGTGGTGTGCAGCATCGCCGCCCAGCTAGGATCGCTGGACGACACCAGCGCCACCGCCTTGGTGTCGGCCGGATCCTTCACCACCGCCAGCATCGCATCGGCGATATCCTTGTGGCCCGCCGCGGCCTGGATCTTCGACATGCCCTTCAGGTAGCCGCGGCTGCCGTCGGCCAGCTGGATCGGGAACTCGAACGCCTCGATATTCTTCAAGGCGCCGGCCAGGTGGTAGATGGCGTTGTCCTTCATCGGACGCGAGCTGTGGCCGCCGCGATTGATCACTTCCAGGCGATAGTTCTGCGCCACCTTCTCGCCCGCCTGCACCGTCATCGAGACGCGCTTGCCGGCCGCATTCAGTTCGCCGCCCGCGCCTTCGTTCAGCGCATAGCCGGCGTCGATCAGTTCGCGGCGGTTCTTGGTCAGCCACTCGGCGCCGTTGAAGGCGCCGGCGGTCTCCTCGCCGCAGGTCAGCGCCATCTTCAGCGTATGGCGCGGCTTGTAGCCTTCCTGCTTGAAGCGCACGAAGCTGTCGGCCCAGATGGCCGCCTGCGCCTTGTCGTCCAATGCGCCGCGCGCGTAGAACTTGCCGTCTTCCTCGACCAGCGTGAACGGATCGCGCACCCAGTCTTCGCGCTTGGCTTCGACCACGTCGATGTGCGCCAGCAGCAGGATGGCCTTGGCCTTCGGATCGCGGCCCGGCAGGATCGCGACCAGGCCGCCCTCCTTCGGATGCGCCGGATCGGCGAACGGATGCAGGTCCGCGTCCGGGAAGCCTGCCGCCTTCAAGCGCGTGGCGATGCGCTCGGCGGCCAGCGTGCAGCTGCCGGCGGACAAGGTGGTATTGGTTTCGACCAGCTCTTTGTAGAGGGAGCGGAACTGCTGTTCAGTAGGATCGGCGGCGTAGGCGCTTTGCACGCAGGCCATCAAGGCGGTAACGGCACCCAGGACAAAACGAGACTTCATGGTCGATTCCTTATGTGGAAAGATATTGGAAATTAAACTGCATTCATCACTTCATCTTCGTCAGCCTTGGCTTGCTGGCGTTCCCACATTTGAGCATACAAGCCGTCCGCTGCCAACAGCGATTGATGCGTGCCGCGTTCGACGATGCGGCCGTGATCGAGCACGATGATCTGCTGCGCGTCGGCCACCGTGGACAGGCGGTGCGCGATCACCATCGTGGTGCGGCTCTTGGCGATTTCCTTCAACTGCGCCTGGATCGCCTGCTCGGCCTTGGAGTCCAGCGCCGACGTGGCTTCGTCGAAGATCAGGATGGCGGGATTCTTCAGCAGCGTGCGGGCGATCGCCACGCGCTGCTTCTCGCCGCCGGACAGCTTCAAACCGCGCTCGCCGACCATGGTGGCGTAGCCGTCCGGCAGGCTGTCGATGAAATCGTGGATCGACGCGGCGCGCGCGACGGCGACGATCTCCTCGTGCGTGGCGCCCGGCTTGCCGTAGGCGATGTTGTATTCGATGGTGTCGTTGAACAGCACCGTATCCTGCGGCACGATGCCGATCGCGTGGCGCACCGAATCCTGGGTCAGCGAGCGCAGATCCTGGCCGTCGATGGTGATGCCGCCGGCGTTGACTTCGTAGAAGCGGAACAGCAAGCGCGACAAGGTCGACTTGCCCGAACCGCTATGTCCCACTACCGCCGTCGTGGTGCCCGGCGCGATGGTGAAGTCGACGTCGAACAGGATCTGGCGCTTGGATTCGTAGCTGAAGTCGACGCGGTTGAAGCGCACCTGCGCGCCATGCGTGACCAGCGGCTGCGCGTCCGGCGCGTCGGCGATTTCCTTGTTCTGGTCCAGCAGCGCGAACAGCTTCTCCATGTCGGCCAGGCTTTGCTTGATCTCGCGGTAGATCACGCCGAGGAAGTTGAGCGGAATGTACAGCTGGATCATGAAGGAGTTCACCAGCACCAGGTCGCCCAGCGTCATCTGGCCGGCGATCACGCCCACCGTGGCGCGCCACAGGATCAGCGTCACGGCGACCGCGATGATCATCGACTGCCCGGTATTCAGCAGCGACAGCGACGTCTGCGATTTGACGGCGGCGCTCTCATAGCTCTGCAAGCCCTCGTCGTAGCGCTTGGCCTCGTAATCCTCGTTGCCGAAGTATTTGACGGTCTCGTAGTTGATCAGCGAATCGATGGCCTTGGTGTTGGCCTTGGAATCCAGCTCGTTCATGGTGCGGCGGAAGTGCGTACGCCAGTTGGTGATGACGATGGTGAACGTGATGTAGGACACCAGCGCCACGAAGGTAATCACCGAGAACCAGATATCGTAGTGCGTGACGAGGTAGCCCAGCACCAGCGTGATCTCCACCAGCGTCGGCAGGATGTTGAACAGCGTGTAGGAGATCAGCGAGCCGACCGCGCGCGTGCCGCGTTCGATATCGCGCGTCATGCCGCCGGTCTGGCGGTTCAGGTGGAAGCGCAGCGACAGCGCATGCAGATGGCGGAACACCTGCAGCGCGATGGTGCGCACGGCGCGCTGGGTCACGCGCGCGAACAGGAACTCGCGCAGCTCCGTGAACAGCGTGGTCGACACGCGCAGCACGCCGTACGCCACCAGCGCGGCCAGCGGCAGCACCAGCAGCGCCTGCGGATGGGACGGCGAGATGGTCAGCGAGTCGATCAGCCGCTTCATCACCACCGGCACGCCGACGTTGGCCAGCTTGGCGCCGACCAGGCAAGCCAGCGCCAGCAGCACGCGCCACTTGTAGACCCACAGGTAGGGGATCAGGGTTTTCAGGGTGGCGGTATCGCTGCGGGTGGGGGCGGACGGTGCAGTGCCGGCGGAGGCGGGCGGGGAGTTCGGGTAACGGCGCATGGCGGATATCGGCTTTTTATGGTTCAATCCCGGTAATTGTAGCCCCTGAAGAGAATTCACGATGACCACGCCCGAAAATCCAACGCCAATCGCCATCAATACCGTCAACCGCGGCCTGCCGGCCGGGAAAATGCCGGAACTGCGCATGATGCCGTCGCCGTCCGACGCCAATGTGTATGGCGACGTGTTCGGCGGCTGGATCATGGCCCAGGTCGACATCGCCGGTTCGCTGCCGGCCACGCGCCGCGCCAATGGCCGCGTCGCCACCATCTCGGTGAACTCCTTCGTGTTCAAGAACCCGGTGTTCGTCGGCGACCTGCTGTCGTTCTATGCTGATATTGTCAAGGTTGGCAATACGTCCATCACCGTCAACGTCGAGGTGTACGCCGAGCGCAACCGCCTGCAGGCCGATACCGTCAAGGTGACCGAGGCCACGCTGACCTATGTCGCCACCGATTCCGACCGCAAGCCGCGCAAGGTGCCGCCGATCGAAACGCTGATGAATACCTGATCCGCCGCGGCCCGCCCGGATGGACGACCAGCGCCGCATCTTCCTCGCCACCGCCGCACGCCTGGGCGCGCTGGCTGCGTTCACCAGCGCCAGCAACAGCGCCCTCGCGCAGAAGGCCGGCGCGACGTATCCGTTCAGCCTCGGCGTCGCCTCGGGCTCGCCGCTGTCGGACGCGGTCGTCATCTGGACCCGCATCCTGCCCGATCCGCTCAACGCCGCCGCCATGCCGCAACTGGCCTACAGCGTGCGCTGGGAGATGGCCGAGGACGAGCGCTTCAGCCGCATCGCCGCCAAGGGCACGGCCAGCGCGCCGCCCGAACTGGCGCACAGCGTCCACGTCGACATCACCGGCCTCAAGCCGGACCGCTGGTACTGGTACCGCTTCATGCTGGGCGACGCCGTCAGCCCGGTCGGCCGCACCCGCACCGCGCCCGCCGACAACGTCATGCCGGAGCGCCTCAAGCTGGCCGTGGCCTCCTGCCAGCACTGGGAATTCGGCACCTATGCCGCCCACCGCCACATCGCCGCCGCCGCGCCCGACCTGGTGGCCTTCCTGGGCGACTACATCTACGAGTGGGGGCCGTACCAGCTGCAGCACCCGAAAGGCGCCGTACGGACCGCTGAAAGCTTCACGCTGGCCGATTACCGCGCCCGTTACGCCCAGTACAAGACCGATCGCGATTTGCAGGCCGCCCACCTGGCCGCGCCGTGGATCGTCACCTGGGACGACCACGAAGTGGCCAACGACTACGCCAACGACCGCGACGAGCGCCTCGACCCGCAATTCCTGCAGCGCCGCGCGGCCGCCTACCAGGCCTTCTACGAACATATGCCGCTGCGGCTGTCCGTGCCCAGGGCCGGCGACTTCGCCCGCATGCGCATCTACCAGCGATACGACTGGGGCCGGCTGGCGCGCTTCCACGTGCTGGACGACCGCCAGTACCGCGCCTACGAAGCCTGCTCGCCTGCCGCGCGGGGCGGCTCCAGCTCGGTCATGCTGCGCGACTGCCCCACGCTGCGCGACGCCGGCCGCAGCATGCTCGGCAACGAGCAGCAGCAATGGCTGGCGCAGGGACTGTCGTCATCGCAGGCGCGCTGGAACATCCTGGCCCAGCAGACGCTGATGGCGCAGAACAGCCAGTTGCCCATCCTCAAGCCGGGCGACGGCCGTTTCTGGACCGATGGCTGGGACGGCTATCCCATGGCGCGCCAGCAGCTGTTCGATGCGCTGCACACCAGCCGCGCCAGCAACCCGCTGGTGCTGTCCGGTGACGTGCACAGCTTCTTCGCCTGCGAGCTGAACCGCAATCCCACGCGGCCGAGCTCGCCCACCAATCCAGTGCTGGCGACGGAATTCTGCGGCACCTCGGTGACCTCGCCGTCGCGTCCTCAGGCCCGCACCGAGCAATATGTATCGATGAACCACGGCATCAAGTATGGCCGCAGCGACAAGCGCGGCTTCATGTTGCTCGATATCACGCCTGCCGAGACCACGACGCTGTTCCTGGCGCTGGACGATGTCCATGACAACGCCAGCGCGATCGCCACCGCCGCCAGTTTTGTGGTCCGCGACGGCAAGCCAGGCTTGAATTGAACGGACCGCAGCCTATACTGGATTGGCAACATCAAACAGGAGGCGCTCCATGTTGAAAGTCACAGAGAGTGAGATTGCGCAGGAGCTCGATAGCTATCTGCATCGCGCGCTGACGCAAACCATCGTCGTGGAAAAGCCTGACCATGGGCAGGTGGTCATGCTGTCGCTGGCCGAGTTCGAGCGGCTGCAGGAAGTGGACGACGAGCACTGGGCAGCTTGTGCCCGCCGCGCCAACAAGGAAGGTTATCTCGACCACGATCACGAAGTACGGCAGCGGCTGGCCGCCGCGCTGCGGCAAAAGCGGCTGGCCTGCGCACAAAAAAAATCGCCTGGCTAGCAGGCGATTTTTTATACCGGGCTGTTGACCCCGCTTTGATCAGGCGGCGGCTTTTTCGTCGCGCAGCTGGCGGCGCAGGATCTTGCCGACGTTGGTCTTCGGCAGCTCGTCGCGGAACTCGATGTACTTCGGCTTCTTGTATGCCGTCAGCTCGTGCTTGCAGAAGTCCAGGATCTGCTCGGCCGTCAGGTTCGGATCCTTGCGCACCACGAACAGCTTGACCGCTTCGCCGGAGTTCTTGTCCGGCACGCCGATGCACGCCACTTCCAGCACGCCAGGGTGCGCCGCCACCACGCCTTCGACTTCGTTCGGATAGACGTTGAAGCCGGAGACGATGATCATGTCCTTCTTGCGGTCGACGATCTTGGTGTAGCCGCGCTGGTCCATGATGCCGACGTCGCCGGTCTTGAAGAAGCCGTCTGTCGTCATCGATTTGGCGGTCTCGTCCGGACGGTTCCAGTAGCCGGCCATCACCTGCGGGCCGCGGATCGCGATCTCGCCGGTCGAACCCAGCGGCAGCGGATTGCCGTCGTCGTCCAGGATCGCCACTTCGGTCGACGGGATCGGCAGGCCGATGGTGCCGGTGAATTCCTTGATGTCCACACGATTGGCGGTGGCCACAGGCGACGTCTCCGACAGGCCGTAGCCTTCGATGATCGGCGTGCCGGTGATCTTCAGCCAGCGGTCGGCCACGGCCTGCTGCACGGCCATGCCGCCGCCGTTGCAAATCTTGTAGCTGGAGAAGTCCAGCTTCGGGAAGTCCGGATTGTTCAGCAGCGCGTTGTACAGCGTGTTCACGGCCGGGAACACCGCCACCTTGTACTTGGCCAGTTCCTTGACGAAGCCCGGAATGTCGCGCGGATTCGGCACCAGCAGGTTCAGGCCGCCCATGCGCATGCCCATGAAGGCGCTGATGGTCAGCGAGTAGATGTGGTACAGCGGCAGCGCGCACACGAACACGACCTGGTCGGCCTGCGGCTTCATCTGCAGCCAGGCTTCGTTTTGCAGCACGTTGGCGATCACATTGCGATGCAGCAGGATCGCGCCCTTGGACACGCCCGTGGTGCCGCCCGTGTATTGCAGGAAGGCGATATCGTCGTGGCCCTGCTTGGCCGGCTGCAAGGTCATGCCCGCGCCTTCGGCGATCACCTGCTTGAAGGACACCGAGCCAGGCAGCGAGAACGCCGGCACCATCTTCTTGACCTTGCGCACCACCAGGTTGACGATCGCGCCTTTCAGCATGCCCAGCATGTCGCCCATGGTGGCCACGATCACGTGCTTGACCTGGGTCTGCGCCACCACCTGCTCCACCGTGGTGGCGAAGTTTTCCAGCACGATGATGGCTTCCGAGCCGGAGTCCACCAGCTGGTGCTGCAACTCGCGCGGCGTATACAGTGGGTTGACGTTGACCACCGTGTAGCCGGCGCGCAGGATGGCCGCCATCGCCACCGGATATTGCAGCACGTTCGGCAGCATGATCGCCACGCGCGCGCCCGGCTGCAGGCCCTTGCTCTGCAGCCAGGCGCCCATCTTCTGCGACAGTTGATCCAGCTCGCCGTAGGTCAGGAACTTGTCCATGCACACGAAGGCGTTGCGGTCGGCGAACTTGCGGAAGGACTCTTCCAGCAAGTGCGTGACCGAACGATATTGCGTGCTATCGATTTCCGTGGGGACGCCTTCGGGGTACGACTTCAGCCAAATCTTTTCCATCTTTATGCAGCCTTTTTCTTATCGCCGGGTTGTTCGTCGCGCAGCATGCGGCGCAGGATTTTCCCGACATTGGTTTTTGGTAATTCCTCGCGGAACTCGATATATTTCGGCTTTTTATAGCCGGTGAATTGTTCCTTGCAATACGCCATCAGCTGCTCGACGGTCAGGTTCGGATCCTTGCGGACCACGAACACCTTGACGGCCTCGCCCGAATGCTCGTCCGGCACGCCGATACACGCGCACTCCAGCACGCCCGGGTGGGCCGCGATCACGCCCTCCAGCTCGTTCGGATAGACGTTAAAGCCGGACACCAGGATCATGTCCTTCTTGCGGTCGACGATCTTGACGAAGCCGCTGGCGTCCATCACGCCGACGTCGCCGGATTTGAAGTAGCCGTCCGGCGTCATCACCTTGGCCGTCTCGTCCGGCCGGTTCCAGTAGCCGGCCATCACCTGCGGGCCGCGGATCGCGATCTCGCCCGGTTCGCCCAGCGCCACTTCGTTGCCGTCGTCATCCAGGATGGCGATGTCGGTCGACGGCACCGGCAAGCCGATGGTGGCCGTGAACGTCTTGTTGTCGGCGCGGTTGCAGGTGGCCACCGGCGAGGTTTCGGACAAGCCATAGCCTTCGATGATGGACACGCCGGTGACCTTCAGCCACTTGTCGTTGACGGCCTGCTGCACCGCCATGCCGCCGCCGTTGCAGATCTTCAGCTGCGAGAAATCCAGATGGACGAAATCCGCATGGTTCAGCAACGCGTTGTACAGCGTGTTCACCGCCGGCAGCATGTTGAACTTGTACTTCGCCAGCTCCTTGATGAAGCCGCCGATGTCGCGCGGATTCGGGATCAGGATATTCAACGCGCCGACCCGGGTGCCCCACATCGCGCAACAGGTCAGCGCGAAGATGTGATACAGCGGCAGCGCGCAGACGATGGTGGTCTGCTCGCTCGATCCGCCCAGCGCCGGCTGCGACCACGCCTCGCTCTGCAGCAGGTTGGCGACGATGTTCTTGTGCGTCAGCGTCGCGCCTTTCGAGACGCCGGTCGTGCCGCCCGTGTACTGCAGGAAGGCGGGATCGGCCTCGTTCAGTTCCACCGGCGTCAACTTCATCGCGCCGCCCTGCGACAGTGCATCCTTGAAGCGCACCGCGTTCGGCAGCGAGAACGGCGGCACCATCTTCTTGACGTTGCGCACCACGAAATTGACCAGCGGGCCCTTCAGGCCGCCGAGCATCTCGCCCATGCTGGCCACCACGATGTGCTTGACCTGGGTCTTGCCCAGCACCTGCTCCAGCGTCGTCGCAAAGTTCTCCAGGATCAGGATCGCCTCGCTGCCCGAATCGTTCAGCTGGTGCTCCAGCTCGCGCGGCGTGTACAGCGGATTGATGTTGACCACCGTGTAGCCGGCGCGCAGGATGGCCGCGATCGCGATCGGGTACTGCAGCACGTTCGGCATCATGATGGCCACGCGCGCGCCCTTCTTCAGCCCGCGGCTTTGCAACCAGGCGCCGAGCCGCTTGGAATACGCGTCGACCTCGGCATAGGTGAGGAATTTGTCCATGCAGACGTAGGCGTTGCGGTCTGCAAACTTGTGGAAGGACTCTTCCAGCAGCTGCACCAGCGAGCGGTACTGACTAGTATCGATCTCGGTTTGCATGCCGGGCGGATACGACTTCAACCAGATTTTCTCCATCCTGTGCCTCTTTGTCTCGAATATTATCGTTGTAAGGTCCGGCGCACAGTGCCGGTTCAGGGTGCGGTCTTTCGTCTATGCGAAGGATCCTAGCCTACTTATGATGCGATGCTATCGGGCAGCAAGCTCGGACGCAAGCGCATTTAACCATATTTAGAACGCCCCTTCTAACGGGTTTTTATGCTGCGCCGCAGCATCAATGCGTGCCTTCCGCCGGCGCCACCGCTTCCTTGCCGGTCTCCGCGTTGAGCATTACCGGGCGACCCAGTTGATCCAACTGCTGCCGACGTTGAACTAGATCAAGAGTTGCTATTTTTTGCACTGCACCATAAAATCGCACGAACGTTCGTTCTTGCTTTAGCAGCGCGCGGAAGGCAGGCAAATAATCGTGGTAAGTTGCCACAGCACTGAGGTGAGCGTTGGTTAAGGGCTCGGCAAACCAACGGTCGTAGCCGGCGTAGCCGCCCCAGCTTTCCTTGAGTTTGGCGTAGTCCGATTTCAGGTGGGCAAAGATGCGCACCTTTTCCGCCCGCTTGTGGCGGGTGCTGGTCTTGCCGGCGTACAGGTCGGCCAGCATCTTGCGGTGGCGCACCAGCAGCTCGAGGAAATCCTGGCGCCGCGCGTTGTAGCGGATATAGCCCTCGCGCATCGGATCGGTGCCGTACAACTCCAGCCAGCGCGCCACGCCGGCCTCCTCCACCGCCGTCGCGAAGCCTTCGTTGAATTGCGAATCGCCCTGCACATACACCACCTGGTGCGCCAGCTCGTGGAACACCATGCGCGCCAGTTCGGCGTCGGAATAATTGATGAAGGTCGACAGCAGCGGATCGCTGAACCAGCCCAGCGTCGAATACGCCGGCACGCCGCCCACCTGCACGTCGTTGCCCTCCTTGCGCAGTTCATCGGCATAGGCCATCGCGTCGTCCTTGCTGTAGTAGCCGCGATAACTGACGCAGCCGGCGATCGGGAAACACCACTGGATCGGCCGCAGCGACAGTTCCGGCGTCGCCACCACGTTCCACAGCACGAAGGGCCGCGACAGGGCGGCGTAGTTCTTGTAGCTGGCGTTATCGGGCAGGCCCAGTTCCTTGACCGCGAACTTGCGTATCAACAGGGCCTTCTCCAGGCGGGCCTTGAGCTGGGGATCGGTGCTTGGATCGCCCAGCCAGTCGTCAATCGGACGGGCGTCCGACCACAGCGCATACTGGCCTTGCGCGGCCTGCATGTAGTACCTCAATTGCGCGCAACCCGCCAGCAGTAATACTGCACAGCCCGCCGCCAGCCAGTACCTGGCGCGGATGATACTGCGGACAAGATTGCGCATACATTACCTTCAAGCAGCGACTCTTTCGACTTGTACCAGTGTATCGTAAAAAGTTGGGGCGCGGCCCATATCGGTTAACTGTTGGCTGGTGACCTCATTGGCGTTCTTGCCATCCCTGGCCAGCTTTTTCCACCACACCGACAAGCCGACCACCAGCCCCGCGCGCGCCTTGTCCGTCACGCGCGCCTTGGCGATGAAGGTGCCGCGGTCATTGAAGATACGCACCATGTCGCCGTCGGCGATGGCGCGCGCCGAGGCATCGTCCGGATGGATGTCCAGGTGCGGCTCGCCCTCGGCCGAACGCAGGCTCTTGACGTTGACGAAGGTGGAGTTGAGGAAGTTGCGCGCCGGCGGAGAAATCATCGCCAGCGGATAGCGCGACGCCAGCTCCGGATTGCTGGCCACCGATTCATACGGCGGCAGATAGGTCGGCAGCGGATCGAGTCCGTCGGCTTGCATCTGCGCGGAATAGAACTCGCACTTGCCGGACGGCGTAGGGAAGCCGCCCTGCGCGAACGGCGCGTCCGGCATCGCCAGTTTTTGCCAGCCCTTGAGCTTCAGCGATTCCCAATCGAAGTGGATCGCGCGCGCGTCCTGCTTGTTGAAGGCGATGGCGGCCAGCTGGTCGTCGCTGTCCTTGAAGCACGGATCGTCGAAGCCCATCGCCGCCGCCAACAGGCGGAAGATCTCGGTGTTGGCCTTGGCCTCGCCCATCGGCGCGATGGCGGCGTTGTTGGCCATCATGTACAGGTGGCCGTAGGAGGTGTGGGCGTCGACGTGCTCCAGCTGCGTGGTGGCCGGCAGCACGATGTCGGCATAGTCGGCGGTGTCGGTCTGGAACTGCTCCAGCACCACCGTGAACAAATCCTCGCGCGCAAAGCCGGCCATCACCTTCGACGAATCGGGCGCGATCGCCACCGGGTTGGCGTTGTAGACGATCACCGCCTCGACCTCCGGCCCGAACTCCGGCGAGCTGGCGCGCAGCAGGTCGTCGCCGATGGTGGTCATGTTGATGGTGCGCGGCAGTTTCTTCAGCAGGTCGGGTCGCTGCAGGGCCGCCTTCTGGGTCGGGAAGGAACCGCTGGACGACAGCTGGATGCCGCCGGCCGCGTGGCGCCAGGCGCCCACCAGCGCCGGCAGGCAGGCGATATTGCGCACCGACATGCCGCCGCCGCGCACGCGCTGCACGCCGTAGTTGGTGCGGATCGCCACCGGCTCGCCGGCCTTGGCCATGCCGCCGTACAGGCGCGCCAGGTCGACCACTTCGGCCACCGTGATGCCGCAGGTGTCGGCGGTGCGTTCCGGGGTCCATTCGGCCGCGCGCTGTTTCAATTCCTCGAAGCCCAGCGTGTAGCTGGCGATGTAGTCGTGGTCCAGCAGGTCCTCGGCGATCAGCACATGCATCATGCCCAGCGCCAGCGCGGCGTCGGTGCCCGGCAGCAGCGCGATGTGCTGGTGGCATTTCTCCGCCGTCAGCGAACGATAGGGATCGATGGCGATCAGCCGGGCGCCGTTGCGCTTGGCTTCCTGCGCGCGGGTCCAGAAGTGCAGGTTGGAAGCGATCGGGTTGCCGCCCCAGATCAGGATCAGCCTGGCGTTCTGGAACTGCTCCATGTCGGTGCCGACCGAGCCGCCGATGGTGTACTTGTAGCCGGTGAAACCGGCCGTCGCGCAGATGGTGCGGTCCAGCAGCGAGGCGCCGATCTTGTTGAAGAAGCGCGACGACATCGACTCGCCCTGCACCAGCCCCATCGTGCCGCAGTAGCTGTATGGCAGGATCGCTTCCGGCGCCCGTTCGGCGATCGACTTGAGCCTGGCGGCGACGGTGGCCAGCGCCTCCTCCCAGCTGATGCGCTCGAAGTTGCCCTCGCCCTTTTTGCCGACGCGGCGCAGCGGGTGCAGCAAACGGTCTGCGTGGTAGGTGCGCTCGGTGTAGCGCGACACCTTGGTGCACAACACGCCGGCCGTGGTCGGGTGGTCGGGGTCGCCCTTGACGGCGGTGGCCACGCCATCCTCGACCGTCACCAGCAGCGCGCAGGTATCGGGACAGTCGAGCGGACAGGTCGCGCGAACTTGTGTGGTTGTCATCTCTCGGATCCAAAAAGCATTTACTGAAGACCGTATCGTAAACGATTCCGATCAAGCGTACTGCGCTGGCTTAACTTGTACGACAAGGGCTACAATGGCTATTCTCGATGCTTAAAAAGCAAGCGAACCCAATACTGGAGAAGCAGCATGAAACTGGTAGATCCTATTATTGCATTTCAATCCGAATTGCAGCAGATCAGGCGCGACCTGCACGCCCACCCCGAACTTTGCTACGAAGAACAGCGTACCTCCGACGTCGTCGCCGACAAGCTCAGCGAATGGGGCATCCCCGTCATTCGCGGCCTCGGCCTGACGGGCGTAGTCGGCATCATCAAGAACGGCAAGTCGCCGCGCGCCATCGGCCTGCGCGCCGACATGGACGCGCTGCCCATGCAGGAAATCAATACCTTCCCGCACGCTTCGCGCCATCCCGGCAAGATGCACGCCTGCGGCCATGACGGCCACACCGCGATGCTGCTGGGCGCGGCCAAGCACCTGGCGGAAAACCGCAACTTCGACGGCACCGTCTACCTGGTGTTCCAGCCGGCCGAGGAAGGCGGCGCCGGCGCCAAGCGCATGATCGAGGACGGCCTGTTCGAGCAATGCCCGATGGACGCCATCTACGGCATGCACAACTGGCCCGGCATCCCGGCCGGCCACATGAGCGTGGTCGAGGGGCCGATGATGGCTTCCAGTAACGAGTTCTATGTCACCGTCAAGGGCAAGGGCGCACACGCGGCCCAGCCGCACAAGGGCATCGATCCGGTGATGACGGCGGTGCAGATCGCGCAAAGCTGGCAGACCATCATCAGCCGCCAGAAGAGTCCGCTGGATACCGCCGTGCTGTCGATCACGCAGATCCATGCCGGCAGCGCCACCAACGTGATTCCCGACGAAGCGAAAATGGTCGGCACCGTGCGCACCTTCACCACGACGGTGCTGGACCTGATCGAACAGCGCATGGAAGAAATCGCCACGCACACGGCGGCCGCGTTCGGCGCCGAAGTGGAATTCAAGTTCCGCCGCAACTATCCGCCGCTGGTCAACCATCCGAAGGAAACGAAATTCGCGGTCGAGGTGATGAAGGCCGTGGTCGGCGCCGACAAGGTCGACGACAACGTCGAGCCGACCATGGGCGCGGAAGACTTCGCTTACTTCCTGCAAGCCAAGCCGGGCTGCTACATCTTCATCGGCAATGGCGAAGGCGACCACCGCGACGGCGGCCACGGCCTCGGCCCGTGCGTGCTGCATAACGGCAGCTACGACTTCAACGACAACCTGCTGCCGGTCGGCGCCAGCTTCTGGGTGCGGCTGGTGGAAACCAGCCTGCCGCAGGGTTAAGCCAGACGGTCCGGGGCGGCGCCCACGCGCTGCCCGGGATTCAGCTGCTCCAGCCCCAGCAGCGCCGCCGAATGATCGGCTTGCGGAATGGTCTTCGCCAGCGTCTGGTAGCGCGCCGTCACCAGTTCCGTCAGCGGCAAGGTCACGCCGGCCGCATCGGCCGCCGCCAGGATATTGCGCTGATCCTTCAGTTGCGTCGCCACCTTGCCGCCGGCGACGAAATTCCGCTCCAGCATGCGCTGTCCATGCACCTCCAGGATCTTGCTCTCCGCGAAACCGCCGCGTATCGCCGCGCGCATCGCCGCCGGATCCGCGCCCGCGGCCTGCGCCAGCAGCATCGCCTCGGCCACGATATTGATGGTGGCGCCGACGATCAACTGATTGCACAGCTTGGCCACCTGGCCGCTGCCGGCCGGGCCGACCAGGGTCGCGCGGCCCATCGCCGCCAGCACCGGTTCCGCCTCGGCGAAATCAGCCGCGCCGCCGCCCGCCATGATCGCCAGCGTGCCCGCCGCCGCGCCGCCGACGCCGCCGGACACCGGCGCATCGACAAAGCGCCGGCCCTGGTCCGCCAGCAGCGCATGGAAGGCCTGCGCCTCGGCCTGCTGCGTCGAGCTCATGTCCACCCATAGCGCGTCGGGCGCCAGCGCCGGCAAGGCGTCCCGCAGCACTTGGCCGACGGTGGGGCCGGCCTCCAGCATCGAAATGACGATCCGCGCATCGCGCACCGCCTCGCCCAGCGCGGCCACCGGCTGCGCGCCGGCCGCCGCCAGTGCTTCGGCCTTGGCAAAGGTACGGTTCCATACCGTCACAGGAAAACCGGCGGCCAGCAACCGGCGCACCATCGGCTCCCCCATCAAGCCAATACCCAGAAAAGCGATTCGCGTAGACAATTCCTGCTCCTGACATAATCAATTAACAGCCCGCCGGAATTTTTTCAAGAACCCCGGTACAATCTCGGCAGCCGTATAAAACTGAGATATACAGCACTAACATTGCAAGGATACTATGTTCAATAAAAAAATGATTGCGGCAGCCGCCGCGCTGCTGGCCACCCAGGTTGCGTTTGCCGATGACAAACTGGTCGACTCCGTATCGGTCGACGTCGCCGCCGGCGAACACGTGCAAATGGTGCGCTTCAGCGCCGCCAAGGATTGGGATACCAAATGGTTCCAGTCGAACGGTACCAATCTGAGCGGCTACTGGGAAGCCAGCACCGGCATCTGGCAGGAAAACCGCTACATGAACCAGCTGGGCGTAGAACACAAGCTGTGGGATATCGGCTTCACCCCGGTGTTCCGCTTCCAGAACGACAACAAGAAGGGCATCTACTACGAAGGCGGCATCGGCGTGCACCTGCTGTCCAAGCTGTACAACAACAGCGACAACCGCCTGTCGACCCACTTCCAGTTCGGCGACCACATCGCCATGGGCTATGTGTTCGACAACAACTGGGAAGCCGCGGTCAAGCTGCAGCACTTCTCGAACGGCGGCTACAAAAAGCCGAACTCGGGCGTGAACTTCCTCGAACTCAAAGTGGCCTACCACTTCTAAGAACTCCGGGGTCAGGCCTGACCCCGTTTTTTAGACGTTCGATTCGGCGACGATCTTCCAGTTCTTGCCTTCCTTGGCCCAGTACTGTTTCTTGCGCACCGCGTGGCGGTATTTGCCGACCACGGTCTGTTGCGTGAAATTGCTGACGATGACTTCTTCCTGGCTAGGCTGGCGGAAATAACTGGTATCGCTGACCTTCACCACGATCTTCTTCGCACCCGGCAGGAATTGATTCTTGGCCAGCCAGGTCGCCACATCCTCATCGGCCGCCGACTTGAAGCGCGGCGAATACAGCGCCTTCAGGCTGGCGTCGTCGCGGTTCTCGACATCGCGCCGCCAGGACTCCACCAGCGAGCTGGCCACGCGCAGGTCGCGCTCCATCTGCTCCTTGCTGACAAACTCCACCTGGTCGCCGATCAGGATCGGCGTCTTGCCGATCTCCACCGTGCGGGTCAGGAAGTTCAGGTCGTCATTGCTGACCACCACGCAGCCGTCGGTCGACAGCGGCGGACGGCTGAAGGTTTCCGGCGGCGTGCCGTGCACCCAGATGCCGGAACCGCTGCGGCCCTGCACCTTGTCCCAGTCGTTCGGATAATCCAGCGGCAGCGCGCCCTTGCCATACATGTCGGGCAGCTTGATGCCGGGCAGATGGCCGATGATGTAGTACACGCCGACCGGCGTGCGCATATCGCCTTCCTTGAGCTTGTTGATGCCCAGCTTGCCCTGGCTGACGTAGAAGTCCTGCAGCAGGCGCAGCTGGTCGTTGCGGTTCTCGTACAAATACAGGCGCGAATGCTTGGCGTCGACGATCAGCGCATGCCGCTGGTCCTTGCGCATCTGCAGCAGCGCGCGCGGCAACAGCGCCTCGGAGGGACGGCCGGGCTCTGCCTGCAAGCGCACCGCCGCCTCGCGGCGCAGGTCCGCCAGCTTGCCGTCCGAGCCCGGCGGCACGGCGGCGCCCAGCATCGTCACCGAGCGGGTATGCATCAGCAGGATGTCGCCGCGCACCAGGTGACCCAGGCGGAAACTCGGATAGGCCTCGACCAACGCATCGGCCTTTTTCTGGGCCACGCGCAGGTTGTTCTGCGACAGCTCTTTGTAGATGTCGGAGAGTTGCTCCTCCGGGCCGGCTTTACGGACGGCTTGCGCCCGTACCGGCTTTTTTGCGGCGTAACTGGCCTCCCCTCCCAATAAACTGAGAAGAACCGCGCACAGCACGCTGCCGGCGCGCCATCGTTGCATAAATCTAAAGTATGACATCAGCTACCCGAGGACTCCTGCTTGATCTGCCATTTTCCACCATTTCTGATCAGCACGAGCGTCTTCCGGCTTCTGGCCGTCAGGCGGTCCGACTCATAGGTCTGGCGGAAAGTCACTTTCGCCGTGTTCCCGTTCACCACCACTTCAGGCGAGCCCACTTCCACGCGGATGCGGCCCTTGCCTTCGATACGGGCGCGACGTT
This sequence comes from Duganella sp. CT11-25, assembly GCF_047302815.1. Taxonomy (NCBI): domain Bacteria; kingdom Pseudomonadati; phylum Pseudomonadota; class Betaproteobacteria; order Burkholderiales; family Oxalobacteraceae; genus Duganella; species Duganella sp. CT11-25. The sequence continues at coordinate 4,888,191 of NZ_JBKBFD010000001.1, read as the reverse complement.
CGTCCGCCCACGCCTTGCGCGACAAGCCCTTCGGCGGCTCGAACTGCTGGCTGTAGTAGCCCAGGTAGGAATCGACGTTTTGGGCGGTCCAGGCCTTGGCCCAGCCGTTTACTTGCGCCATGACCTCATCGCGCTCGGACGTGTCCGGCTTGGCCGGCTTAGGCGGCTCCACCTTGACTGGTTTCGCCGGCTCGGCCTTGGCGACGACAACCGGCGCCGGCTTGGCCGGTGCGGCGGCGACCGGCGCTGGCGCAGGAACGGGCGCAGGCGCGACCTTGACCGGTGCGGGCACAGGCGCCGGCACGGGCGCTGCGGCAATCTTGACTGGCGCTGGCGCGGGTGCCGGAACCGGCGTCGGCAGCGGCTTGGCCGCCAGCGGCGCTGGCGTTGGCGCAGCTACGGGCGCAGCTGCCAATTTAGGCGGAGCGGGCGGCGGCGGCGATACCGACAGTGCCGGGATGCGTTGCGGCGCATTCGGTTGTGCGGAGGCCGGCGGAATCTTCGAAATCAAAGGCGGTTGCGTGCTGGCGACAGCCGGACGGGCGGGCACCGATGCAGCCACCGCAGCCACCGAGGTCTCCGGCGCGGCGCTCTTGGCGCCGGTGCTGCTGGAGAACGTACGCAGCAAGGTCAGCTTGGACTGCGCCGGCGCATTGTTGGCACCCAGCGCCAACGCCTTGTCATACGCCTGGCTGGCCATCTTGCCGTAGATGTCGCCCAGGTTCTCGTAGGCGGTCATATAGCTCGGATTCGTACGGATGGCTTTTTCCAGCGTCACCCGCGCCTTGTCGTAATCACCCTTGGCCGCATACAGCACGGCCAGGTTGTTATACGGTTCCGGCAAATCCTTGTAATCTTCGGTCAGCTTGCTGAAGATGGCGATGGCCTCTTCCGACTTGCCCTGCTCCGCCAACAACACGCCCCTCATGAAGCGCATCTGCGGATCGGCCGGGTGTTTGGCCAGGTACTCATTGGTTTTGTTCAGTGCTTCGACCACCTTGCCGGACTTGGCCAGCTTGCTGACGTCGGCCAGTTCATCGGCACGGGCCGGCGACCAGATCAGGATGGATGCAACGACGCCCGCGGACGCCAGGGCGCGATACAGCATTGGTTGGGCTGTTTTATTTTTCATTGAGGTTTGAAGCATGCGCGAAAGGACACATGGTACACCTTTAGTTTCCACAGATCAAAAGCAAAGGTGTATCTAAAATGTCGCGTAGCTTTTTGATACTGCAAATAAATTTTAGACGCAAAAAAGCCCCGACCGGATCACCGGAAGGGGCTTTTTCTAATAACTAGCTTGACGATAACCTACTTTCACACTGGTTGCAGCACTATCATCGGCGCAGAGTTGTTTCACGGTCCTGTTCGGGATGGGAAGGGGTGGGACCAACTTGCTATGGTCATCAAGCTTTGACTTGTACAGGCGTCGCGTCTTTTTCCGCGCCGCCAAGAATCTGGAGGAAGTATTATAAACGATTTATATCGTTTATGCAGTAAATTTGTTTGGTAATGAAGTTGTATCAACGAACGTTCCAACGTACTTCTCATTCTCTATACCCTGCTAAGGTTATAGGGACAAGCCGTACGGGCAATTAGTATCAGTTAGCTTAATGCATTACTGCACTTCCACACCTGACCTATCAACGTCCTGGTCTCGAACGACCCTTCAAAGAGCTCAAGGCTCTGGGAAATCTCATCTCAAGGCAAGTTTCCCGCTTAGATGCTTTCAGCGGTTATCTCTTCCAGACTTAGCTACCCGGCAATGCCACTGGCGTGACAACCGGTACACCAGAGGTCTGTCCACTCCGGTCCTCTCGTACTAGGAGCAGCCCCCTTCAAATTTCCAACGCCCACGGCAGATAGGGACCAAACTGTCTCACGACGTTTTAAACCCAGCTCACGTACCACTTTAAATGGCGAACAGCCATACCCTTGGGACCGGCTACAGCCCCAGGATGTGATGAGCCGACATCGAGGTGCCAAACTCCCCCGTCGATATGAACTCTTGGGAGGAATCAGCCTGTTATCCCCAGAGTACCTTTTATCCGTTGAGCGATGGCCCTTCCATACAGAACCACCGGATCACTATGTCCTACTTTCGTACCTGCTCGACTTGTCAGTCTCGCAGTTAAGCACGCTTATGCCATTGCACTATTAGCACGATGTCCGACCGTACCTAGCGTACCTTCGAACTCCTCCGTTACACTTTAGGAGGAGACCGCCCCAGTCAAACTGCCTACCATGCACTGTCCCCGACCCGGATAACGGGCCAAGGTTAGAACCTCAAATGAACCAGGGTGGTATTTCAAGGTTGGCTCCACGAGAACTGGCGTCCCCGCTTCAAAGCCTCCCACCTATCCTACACAGATTGATTCAAAGTCCAATGCAAAGCTACAGTAAAGGTTCATGGGGTCTTTCCGTCTAGCCGCGGGTAGATTGCATCATCACAAACACTTCAACTTCGCTGAGTCTCGGGAGGAGACAGTGTGGCCATCGTTACGCCATTCGTGCAGGTCGGAACTTACCCGACAAGGAATTTCGCTACCTTAGGACCGTTATAGTTACGGCCGCCGTTTACTGGGACTTCAATCAAGAGCTTGCACCCCATCATTTAATCTTCCAGCACCGGGCAGGCGTCACACCCTATACGTCCACTTTCGTGTTTGCAGAGTGCTGTGTTTTTATTAAACAGTCGCAGCCACCAGTTTATTGCAACCCGTTCACCCTTCTGGCGCAAGCCAGTCAAGCTACAAGGGCGTACCTTTTCCCGAAGTTACGGTACCAATTTGCCGAGTTCCTTCTCCCGAGTTCTCTCAAGCGCCTTAGAATACTCATCTCGCCCACCTGTGTCGGTTTGCGGTACGGTCTCGTATGACTGAAGCTTAGAGGCTTTTCTTGGAACCACTTCCGATTGCTTCAGCACCTAAGTGCCTCGTCCCAGTCCCTTGAATCCCGCGCCCGGATTTGCCTAAGCGCCTTCTATGAACCAGAAACTGCCTATTCCAACAGGCAGACAACCTTCCGCGATCCGTCCCCCCATCGCATCATACGACGGTGCAGGAATATTAACCTGCTTCCCATCAGCTACGCATCTCTGCCTCGCCTTAGGGGCCGACTCACCCTGCTCCGATGAACGTTGAACAGGAAACCTTGGGCTTACGGCGTGGGGGCTTTTCACCCCCATTATCGCTACTCATGTCAGCATTCGCACTTCTGATACCTCCAGCATCCTTTACAAGACACCTTCGCAGGCTTACAGAACGCTCTCCTACCATATGCTTACGCATATCCGCAGCTTCGGTGACTGGCTTAGCCCCGTTACATCTTCCGCGCAGGACGACTCGATCAGTGAGCTATTACGCTTTCTTTAAATGATGGCTGCTTCTAAGCCAACATCCTGACTGTTTTAGCCTTCCCACTTCGTTTTCCACTTAGCCAATCTTTGGGACCTTAGCTGGCGGTCTGGGTTGTTTCCCTCTTGACGCCGGACGTTAGCACCCGACGTCTGTCTCCCAAGCTCGCACTCATCGGTATTCGGAGTTTGCAATGGTTTGGTAAGTCGCGATGACCCCCTAGCCATAACAGTGCTCTACCCCCGATGGTGATACTTGAGGCACTACCTAAATAGTTTTCGGAGAGAACCAGCTATTTCCAAGTTTGTTTAGCCTTTCACCCCTACCCACAGCTCATCCCCTAATTTTTCAACATTAGTGGGTTCGGACCTCCAGTGCGTGTTACCGCACCTTCATCCTGGCCATGAGTAGATCACTTGGTTTCGGGTCTACACCCAGCGACTATCGCCCTGTTCGGACTCGATTTCTCTACGGCTTCCCTATATGGTTAACCTTGCCACTGAATGTAAGTCGCTGACCCATTATACAAAAGGTACGCAGTCACGGAACAAGTCCGCTCCTACTGTTTGTATGCACACGGTTTCAGGATCTATTTCACTCCCCTCCCGGGGTTCTTTTCGCCTTTCCCTCACGGTACTGGTTCACTATCGGTCGATTACGAGTATTTAGCCTTGGAGGATGGTCCCCCCATATTCAGACAGGATTTCTCGTGTCCCGCCCTACTTGTCGTACGCTTAGTTCCACACATCGCATTTCACATACGGGGCTATCACCCGCTATGGCTCCAATTTCCAGTGGATTCTGTTATGCGTCATGCTAAAACGTACAGGCTCTTCCCATTTCGCTCGCCACTACTTTGGGAATCTCGGTTGATTTATTTTCCTGCAGCTACTTAGATGTTTCAGTTCGCCGCGTTCGCTTTGCATGCCTATGTATTCAGCATGCAATGACCCAAAGGGCCGGGTTTCCCCATTCGGAAATCTGCGGATCAAAGCTTGTTTGCTAGCTCCCCGCAGCTTATCGCAAGCTACTACGTCCTTCATCGCCTGTAATCGCCAAGGCATCCACCATGTGCACTTATTCACTTGTCCCTATAACGTTAGCCCCTGCGACTAAACAAGGAGCGTTTATAGGAATAAGAAGTACTACGTTGTTGCGTTTGTTGATACATACAATCATTACCCATCGCACCACCTGTCGGTGTTGCGATCAATAAAAATTTACTTACTTCTTCCAGATTGTTAAAGAACGAGAACTGCTCTTACCTAAACCTGATCGGCTTACGTAAAAGCATTTGGTGGAGGATGACGGGATCGAACCGACGACCCCCTGCTTGCAAAGCAGGTGCTCTCCCAGCTGAGCTAATCCCCCCAATGGGTACCACTGGTAGGGCTGGTTGGACTCGAACCAACGACCCCCGCGTTATCAACACGGTGCTCTAACCAGCTGAGCTACAGCCCCAATATTGCTGTTCTCTTCTATATTGACAGTCGATAAGTGTGAACGCTTGATGAATGATGATTTGCATCATCGTGCGACTCTAGAAAGGAGGTGATCCAGCCGCACCTTCCGATACGGCTACCTTGTTACGACTTCACCCCAGTCACGAATCCTACCGTGGTAAGCGCCCTCCTTGCGGTTAAGCTACCTACTTCTGGTAAAACCCGCTCCCATGGTGTGACGGGCGGTGTGTACAAGACCCGGGAACGTATTCACCGCGACATGCTGATCCGCGATTACTAGCGATTCCAACTTCATGCAGTCGAGTTGCAGACTACAATCCGGACTACGATACACTTTCTGGGATTAGCTCCCCCTCGCGGGTTGGCGGCCCTCTGTATGTACCATTGTATGACGTGTGAAGCCCTACCCATAAGGGCCATGAGGACTTGACGTCATCCCCACCTTCCTCCGGTTTGTCACCGGCAGTCTCATTAGAGTGCCCTTTCGTAGCAACTAATGACAAGGGTTGCGCTCGTTGCGGGACTTAACCCAACATCTCACGACACGAGCTGACGACAGCCATGCAGCACCTGTGTAATGGTTCCCTTTCGGGCACTCCCCAATCTCTCGGGGATTCCATCCATGTCAAGGGTAGGTAAGGTTTTTCGCGTTGCATCGAATTAATCCACATCATCCACCGCTTGTGCGGGTCCCCGTCAATTCCTTTGAGTTTTAATCTTGCGACCGTACTCCCCAGGCGGTCTACTTCACGCGTTAGCTGCGTTACCAAGTCAATTAAGACCCGACAACTAGTAGACATCGTTTAGGGCGTGGACTACCAGGGTATCTAATCCTGTTTGCTCCCCACGCTTTCGTGCATGAGCGTCAGTTTTGACCCAGGGGGCTGCCTTCGCCATCGGTGTTCCTCCACATATCTACGCATTTCACTGCTACACGTGGAATTCTACCCCCCTCTGCCAAACTCTAGCCTTGCAGTCTCCATCGCCATTCCCAGGTTGAGCCCGGGGATTTCACGACAGACTTACAAAACCGCCTGCGCACGCTTTACGCCCAGTAATTCCGATTAACGCTTGCACCCTACGTATTACCGCGGCTGCTGGCACGTAGTTAGCCGGTGCTTATTCTTCAGGTACCGTCATTAGCAGGGGATATTAGCCCCCACCGTTTCTTCCCTGACAAAAGAGCTTTACAACCCGAAGGCCTTCTTCACTCACGCGGCATTGCTGGATCAGGCTTGCGCCCATTGTCCAAAATTCCCCACTGCTGCCTCCCGTAGGAGTCTGGACCGTGTCTCAGTTCCAGTGTGGCTGGTCGTCCTCTCAGACCAGCTACTGATCGATGCCTTGGTGGGCCTTTACCCCACCAACTAGCTAATCAGATATCGGCCGCTCCAGGAGCACAAGGCCCGAAGGTCCCCTGCTTTCATCCTTAGATCGTATGCGGTATTAGCGTAACTTTCGCTACGTTATCCCCCACTCCAGGGTACGTTCCGATATATTACTCACCCGTTCGCCACTCGCCGCCAGGTTGCCCCGCGCTGCCGTTCGACTTGCATGTGTAAGGCATGCCGCCAGCGTTCAATCTGAGCCAGGATCAAACTCTTCAGTTTAATCTCTGTTTATTTGACACTTTCGTGTCACCGTCTTTCGACGGGTCGCTCACTCAAAATACTGACAGGCCACTACTTGCGTAGCGCCTATTTCATTACTTCTTGTGAACATTTGATATTTTAAGTATCGCGGAACCGAAGCTCCGCGTGCACTCTCATCAAACGTCCACACTTATCGACTGTTAATTTTTAAAGAACTCAATTCGGTACTGCTTGCTGAAGAAGCGTTGTGTTCATCAGCGAAGAGGCAAGATTATGAGGCGTTTCGTACATCTCGTCAAGCTCTTCTTTTTCCTCGCTCACTTCGCATTTGCATGCACCGTTTTGCGGGGAGGCGAACTATAGCAAAGGCCCATCGATATCCGCAAGGCTTATTTTCGAACTGCTACAATCGCGCCCTTTCGATCCACCAGGAAGCAGCAATGAGTAACATCACAATCAAGCGGGGAGGCTTTAGTTCCAGCTTCGGCGTGCTGGCGGCGACGCTGGGTTCGGCCGTCGGCCTCGGTAATATCTGGAAGTTCCCGTATCTGACGGGCGCCAATGGCGGCGCCGGTTTCCTGCTGATTTATCTGCTGGCCACATTGCTCATCGGCCTGCCCGTCATGATTGCGGAGATCACATTGGGTCGTACCGCCAAAGCTAATCCCATCACCGCGCTGCAAAACCTCGCACCGAAAAAATCGTTGCCGTGGTGGCTGGTCGGCGTCGCCGGCATGGCCGCCGCCTTCCTGATCCTGTCCTTCTATTCCGAAGTCGTGGCCTGGGTCTTTGCGTATGTATTCAAGGCCATTGGCGGCTCCATCCTCAGCAGCGATCGCCACGTCACAGAAAGCGCATTCGGCACGCTGATCAGCGACCCGCTGCAATCGCTGCTGTGGCAATGGGCGGTGCTGGTATTCATCGGCGGCATCCTGCTGATGGGGGTGACCAAAGGCATCGAGGGCATCGCCAAGAAACTGATGCCCGTCCTGTTCCTGCTGTTGCTGCTGCTGTGCGCCGTCAGCCTGTCGCTGGACAAGGCGGCCGACGGCCTGGCCTTCCTGTTCCGTCCCGACTTCAGCAAGATCACGTCCGGCGTCATCCTCACCGCGATGGGCCTGGCCTTCTTCAAGCTATCGCTAGGCATGGGCACGATGATGACTTACGGCTCCTACTTCCGCGACGATCAGAACATCCCGCAAACCACGGTGCGCGTGATGGCCGCCGACCTGTGCGTCTCCATGCTGGCCGGCATCGCCATCTTCCCGGCGGTGTTCACCTTCGGCTTCGAACCTGCTGCCGGTCCCGCGCTGGTGTTCATCACCATCCCCGCCGTGTTCTCGCAGATCCCCGGCGGCCAGCTGCTGATGATCGCCTTCTTTGTGCTGGCCTCGGTCGCCGCCACCGGCGCCATGCTGTCGCTGATGGAAGTGCCGGTCGTGATCCTGCACGAGCGCCTGGGCATGAGCCGCGCAAAGGCGACGCTGATGACCATCGCCGGCCTGATGCTGCTGGGCTCGACCTGCGCGCTGACCAACAACGTGCTGGCCGGCTTCAAGCTGTTCAACATGAATATGTTCGACCTGTTCGACTTTGTCTCGTCCAACGTGCTGCTGCCACTGGGTGGCATTTTGCTAGCCGCGTTTGTGAGCTGGGTATGGGGCGCCGACCAGTTCATCCGCGCCGTCTCCAACAACGGCACGCTGGCCAATGCCGGCACCGCGCGTGTAGTGCTCTTCCTGCTGCGCTATGTGTCGCCGCTGCTGATCCTGGCGGTCATGCTCAAGGGCCTGGGGCTGTTCTAAAAGACAACGCTGCCGCTGCTTTTTTCACCACGTGCCGGACAGTATGAATATACTGTCTCCACCGTGAAAAGCTCGGGTGCGCGATGAATCATAGAGATGTCCCCGCTGTGCCGATGCCGACGATCCTGATCGTCGATGACTCCCTGTCATATCTGGCGGCGCTGCTGGATAGACTGGAACGGCACGGCTTTCTGATCGTGCTGGCGCAGACCGCGGCCGAAGGCCTGATGCGCGCAGAGTTCGCCGAGCCGGACCTGATACTGCTTGACGTCGTCATGCCCGGCATCGACGGCTTCGAAGCCTGCCGCCGCCTCAAGGCCGGCAAGACCACCAAGGATATCCCGGTCATCTTCATGACCGGCCTCACCGATCCCAAGCAGAAAGTCACCGGCTTCGACGCCGGCGGGGTCGACTACATCACCAAGCCGTTTCAAATCGAAGAAGTGCTCGCGCGGATCAACACGCATCTGGCGCTGCGCCGCGCCAACCGCGAACTGCAGGACATGATCGCGACGCTGGCGAAGGCGCGCGAAGACCTGGTGCGCAACGAGAAGCTGGCGGGCCTGGGCGCGCTGGTGGCCGGCATCGCGCACGAACTCAACACGCCGATCGGCAACAGCCTGATGGCGGCCACCACCTTTGAAATGCAGACCGAGGATATCGGCCAGCACCTGGGCACCGAGCGCGGCGTGACGCGCAAGGAGTTCGAGCACTACATCGAGAACGCGCGCCTGTCGGTCGACATCCTGAGCCGCAACCTCCATCGCGCGGCCGACATCGTCACCAACTTCAAGCAGGTCGCGGTCGACCAGACCAGCTCGCAGCGGCGCAGCTTCTTGCTGACCGAAGTCATCGCCGGCAATCTGCTGACGCTGCAGCCGACCATCAAGCGCACGCCGTTTGTGATCCAGCAGCGGGTGCCGGCCGATCTGATGATGGAGAGTTATCCTGGTCCGCTGGGACAGGTCGTCACCAACCTGATTAACAATGCCATCCTGCATGGCTATGAAGGACGCAGCGAGGGCTTGATCGCGGTGGCGGCGCAGCTGTCGGCGCAAGGGTGGGTGACGCTGAGCGTGGAAGACCACGGCGTCGGCATTGCGCCCGACGATGTGCCGCGCATCTTCGATCCCTTCTTCACCACCAAGATGGGGGTCGGCGGCTCCGGTCTCGGCCTGAACATCGTCCACAACATCGTCACGGAAATTCTCGGCGGCAGCATCAACGTCAGCAGCGAAGTGGGTGGCGGCACCCGCTTCACGCTGACGCTGCCGATGGCCGCGCCGCTCAAATAGACGCCGCGCTTATTCCTGCGCCCAGACGGCGATCACGCCGTCGCTCACCGCCGTCAGATGATTACCCAGATGCTGGACGATGGCGTAGCCCACCGTGCTGTCGGCGCGGGTGTAACGGTAGGCGGAAAACACCAGGTACTTGCCGGTGGACACATCCACCAGCACCTGGCCGTTCAGCGCGGCGGTCACGGACTTGGCGTCAAAGGTCAGTGTTCCAGACGCGGAAGTGAACGTGCCATTGCCGGCGGCGTCGAACACGAAGGACTGCACATGGCTGCCGCCGGTGACGCAATCTTCGCGATAGACGGACAGCGTCTGGCTGGCCAGTTGCGTGGCGTCGAGCAGTTGGGTGGCATAACGCGAGACCAACACATCCGTCGACTTGGTCACGCTGCCATTGGCGCCTGGCACCGCCGTGCACAGCATGGTAAGCGTTGGCGGAAAAGCCGTCGCCGGCAGGTTGACGCTGGCGACGACGGGCGCGGCGAAAGTCAGCACGCGCGCAACAGGGTCGCGCGACCAGGTGACCGTTTGCGGCGTCACGCCGTAGGTCAGCTTGCCGTTGTTGGCCGGCCCCACAATACCGCCCGAGCTATAGCTGAAGCTGGCGGCGTAAGCCGGTGCGTTGCTCATGTCCTGCAGATAGTGGTAGCCGACGTAGCGCGTTACGGCCGGGAATGGAAAGTCGCTGCCGCCCAACGACGCGATGAACGCATCGATGTCGGCACGGAAGGCCGCCATGTCGGTGGTCGCTGTGATGGTACCGAGCAGCGCGCGCGCCGCCTCGTTCATCTGATCACCGCTGTAGTTGTGGATTATCAACTCAGTGTTAAGCAAGGACGTCAATGTCGTGGCGGCCTGTACTTTTTTGAGCCCCACAACGGCATCGTCATTCTGTCCGCCGCCCAGTATCCAGAGCACCGCCTGGGCGCGGGAAATCTCGCTGCGATCCAGGAAGCCAGACCAGAATTCACGACCGCCCGCTTCGGCGTTCCGGTTAAAGATATTCAAGTACACGGCGTTGATAAACGATGCATTATTGGCGACATACAGTCCCTTCGATTCCGCGCTGTTGGCAAAGGAATCGACGACGGTTCGGATATCCGCATTACTGGAATAGCCGGCGAGTAGTTCAGGGATCGTCGCTGGTAAATTCTTGTTCTTGAGCGCGGTGACCCAGAAGGTCAATCCTGGAGAATCGGCTGGGCGCCCAAAAAAACCGACATAAAGACTTTGCACAACGGCCACATAGGAAGCGTCCGACGCAGTGGTCGCGGCACTACGCATTGCTTGCGGAGGGCTCTTCAGCGCCGGCGATTCGGTATTCGAGCCGCCGCAGGCGGCGAGCAGCACAGCCAGGGAGCAGAGAGATGCAGCTTGCAAGGTAGTTTTCATTGCCATCCTCGATTACAAAGAAGACAATAATACATTCTTTATAAGCGTTTGAACGCAAAAAAGCCCCGACCGGATCACCGGAAGGGGCTTTTTCTAATAACTAGCTTGACGATAACCTACTTTCACACTGGTTGCAGCACTATCATCGGCGCAGAGTTGTTTCACGGTCCTGTTCGGGATGGGAAGGGGTGGGACCAACTTGCTATGGTCATCAAGCTTTGACTTGTAAGAGCGGCGCGTGGCGCCATCTCGGAATCTGGGAGAAGCAAGTAAATGGGTAATGAAGTTGTATCAACGAACGTTCCAACATACTTCTCATTCTCTACACCCTGCTAAGGTTATAGGGACAAGCCGTACGGGCAATTAGTATCAGTTAGCTTAATGCATTACTGCACTTCCACACCTGACCTATCAACGTCCTGGTCTCGAACGACCCTTCAAAGAGCTCAAGGCTCTGGGAAATCTCATCTCAAGGCAAGTTTCCCGCTTAGATGCTTTCAGCGGTTATCTCTTCCAGACTTAGCTACCCGGCAATGCCACTGGCGTGACAACCGGTACACCAGAGGTCTGTCCACTCCGGTCCTCTCGTACTAGGAGCAGCCCCCTTCAAATTTCCAACGCCCACGGCAGATAGGGACCAAACTGTCTCACGACGTTTTAAACCCAGCTCACGTACCACTTTAAATGGCGAACAGCCATACCCTTGGGACCGGCTACAGCCCCAGGATGTGATGAGCCGACATCGAGGTGCCAAACTCCCCCGTCGATATGAACTCTTGGGAGGAATCAGCCTGTTATCCCCAGAGTACCTTTTATCCGTTGAGCGATGGCCCTTCCATACAGAACCACCGGATCACTATGTCCTACTTTCGTACCTGCTCGACTTGTCAGTCTCGCAGTTAAGCACGCTTATGCCATTGCACTATTAGCACGATGTCCGACCGTACCTAGCGTACCTTCGAACTCCTCCGTTACACTTTAGGAGGAGACCGCCCCAGTCAAACTGCCTACCATGCACTGTCCCCGACCCGGATAACGGGCCAAGGTTAGAACCTCAAATGAACCAGGGTGGTATTTCAAGGTTGGCTCCACGAGAACTGGCGTCCCCGCTTCAAAGCCTCCCACCTATCCTACACAGATTGATTCAAAGTCCAATGCAAAGCTACAGTAAAGGTTCATGGGGTCTTTCCGTCTAGCCGCGGGTAGATTGCATCATCACAAACACTTCAACTTCGCTGAGTCTCGGGAGGAGACAGTGTGGCCATCGTTACGCCATTCGTGCAGGTCGGAACTTACCCGACAAGGAATTTCGCTACCTTAGGACCGTTATAGTTACGGCCGCCGTTTACTGGGACTTCAATCAAGAGCTTGCACCCCATCATTTAATCTTCCAGCACCGGGCAGGCGTCACACCCTATACGTCCACTTTCGTGTTTGCAGAGTGCTGTGTTTTTATTAAACAGTCGCAGCCACCAGTTTATTGCAACCCGTTCACCCTTCCGGCGCAAGCCGGTCAAGCTACAAGGGCGTACCTTTTCCCGAAGTTACGGTACCAATTTGCCGAGTTCCTTCTCCCGAGTTCTCTCAAGCGCCTTAGAATACTCATCTCGCCCACCTGTGTCGGTTTGCGGTACGGTCTCGTATGACTGAAGCTTAGAGGCTTTTCTTGGAACCACTTCCGATTGCTTCAGCACCTAAGTGCCTCGTCCCAGTCCCTTGAATTCCGCGCCCGGATTTGCCTAAGCGCCTTCTATGAACCAGAAACTGCCTATTCCAACAGGCAGACAACCTTCCGCGATCCGTCCCCCCATCGCATCATACGACGGTGCAGGAATATTAACCTGCTTCCCATCAGCTACGCATCTCTGCCTCGCCTTAGGGGCCGACTCACCCTGCTCCGATGAACGTTGAACAGGAAACCTTGGGCTTACGGCGTGGGGGCTTTTCACCCCCATTATCGCTACTCATGTCAGCATTCGCACTTCTGATACCTCCAGCATCCTTTACAAGACACCTTCGCAGGCTTACAGAACGCTCTCCTACCATATCCTTACGGATATCCGCAGCTTCGGTGACTGGCTTAGCCCCGTTACATCTTCCGCGCAGGACGACTCGATCAGTGAGCTATTACGCTTTCTTTAAATGATGGCTGCTTCTAAGCCAACATCCTGACTGTTTTAGCCTTCCCACTTCGTTTTCCACTTAGCCAATCTTTGGGACCTTAGCTGGCGGTCTGGGTTGTTTCCCTCTTGACGCCGGACGTTAGCACCCGACGTCTGTCTCCCAAGCTCGCACTCATCGGTATTCGGAGTTTGCAATGGTTTGGTAAGTCGCGATGACCCCCTAGCCATAACAGTGCTCTACCCCCGATGGTGATACTTGAGGCACTACCTAAATAGTTTTCGGAGAGAACCAGCTATTTCCAAGTTTGTTTAGCCTTTCACCCCTACCCACAGCTCATCCCCTAATTTTTCAACATTAGTGGGTTCGGACCTCCAGTGCGTGTTACCGCACCTTCATCCTGGCCATGAGTAGATCACTTGGTTTCGGGTCTACACCCAGCGACTATCGCCCTGTTCGGACTCGATTTCTCTACGGCTTCCCTATATGGTTAACCTTGCCACTGAATGTAAGTCGCTGACCCATTATACAAAAGGTACGCAGTCACGGAACAAGTCCGCTCCTACTGTTTGTATGCACACGGTTTCAGGATCTATTTCACTCCCCTCCCGGGGTTCTTTTCGCCTTTCCCTCACGGTACTGGTTCACTATCGGTCGATTACGAGTATTTAGCCTTGGAGGATGGTCCCCCCATATTCAGACAGGATTTCTCGTGTCCCGCCCTACTTGTCGTACGCTTAGTTCCACACATCGCATTTCACATACGGGACTATCACCCGCTATGGTTCCTATTTCCAGAGGATTCTGTTATGCGTCATGCTAAAACGTACAGGCTCTTCCCATTTCGCTCGCCACTACTTTGGGAATCTCGGTTGATTTATTTTCCTGCAGCTACTTAGATGTTTCAGTTCGCCGCGTTCGCTTTGCATGCCTATGTATTCAGCATGCAATGACCTAAAAGGCCGGGTTTCCCCATTCGGAAATCTGCGGATCAAAGCTTGTTTGCTAGCTCCCCGCAGCTTATCGCAAGCTACTACGTCCTTCATCGCCTGTAATCGCCAAGGCATCCACCATGTGCACTTATTCACTTGTCCCTATAACGTTAGCCCCTGCGACTAAACAAGGAGCGTTTATAGGAATAAGAAGTACTACGTTGTTGCGTTTGTTGATACATACAATCATTACCCATCGCACCACCTGTCGGTGTTGCGATCAATAAAAATTTACTTACTTCTTCCAGATTGTTAAAGAACGAGAACTGCTCTTACCTAAACCTGATCGGCTTACGTAAAAGCATTTGGTGGAGGATGACGGGATCGAACCGACGACCCCCTGCTTGCAAAGCAGGTGCTCTCCCAGCTGAGCTAATCCCCCAATGGGTACCACTGGTAGGGCTGGTTGGACTCGAACCAACGACCCCCGCGTTATCAACACGGTGCTCTAACCAGCTGAGCTACAGCCCCAATATTGCTGTTCTCTTCTATATTGACAGTCGATAAGTGTGAACGCTTGATGAGCTGGTCATTGCTGACCGTGCCACTCTAGAAAGGAGGTGATCCAGCCGCACCTTCCGATACGGCTACCTTGTTACGACTTCACCCCAGTCACGAATCCTACCGTGGTAAGCGCCCTCCTTGCGGTTAAGCTACCTACTTCTGGTAAAACCCGCTCCCATGGTGTGACGGGCGGTGTGTACAAGACCCGGGAACGTATTCACCGCGACATGCTGATCCGCGATTACTAGCGATTCCAACTTCATGCAGTCGAGTTGCAGACTACAATCCGGACTACGATACACTTTCTGGGATTAGCTCCCCCTCGCGGGTTGGCGGCCCTCTGTATGTACCATTGTATGACGTGTGAAGCCCTACCCATAAGGGCCATGAGGACTTGACGTCATCCCCACCTTCCTCCGGTTTGTCACCGGCAGTCTCATTAGAGTGCCCTTTCGTAGCAACTAATGACAAGGGTTGCGCTCGTTGCGGGACTTAACCCAACATCTCACGACACGAGCTGACGACAGCCATGCAGCACCTGTGTAATGGTTCCCTTTCGGGCACTCCCCAATCTCTCGGGGATTCCATCCATGTCAAGGGTAGGTAAGGTTTTTCGCGTTGCATCGAATTAATCCACATCATCCACCGCTTGTGCGGGTCCCCGTCAATTCCTTTGAGTTTTAATCTTGCGACCGTACTCCCCAGGCGGTCTACTTCACGCGTTAGCTGCGTTACCAAGTCAATTAAGACCCGACAACTAGTAGACATCGTTTAGGGCGTGGACTACCAGGGTATCTAATCCTGTTTGCTCCCCACGCTTTCGTGCATGAGCGTCAGTTTTGACCCAGGGGGCTGCCTTCGCCATCGGTGTTCCTCCACATATCTACGCATTTCACTGCTACACGTGGAATTCTACCCCCCTCTGCCAAACTCTAGCCTTGCAGTCTCCATCGCCATTCCCAGGTTGAGCCCGGGGATTTCACGACAGACTTACAAAACCGCCTGCGCACGCTTTACGCCCAGTAATTCCGATTAACGCTTGCACCCTACGTATTACCGCGGCTGCTGGCACGTAGTTAGCCGGTGCTTATTCTTCAGGTACCGTCATTAGCAGGGGATATTAGCCCCCACCGTTTCTTCCCTGACAAAAGAGCTTTACAACCCGAAGGCCTTCTTCACTCACGCGGCATTGCTGGATCAGGCTTGCGCCCATTGTCCAAAATTCCCCACTGCTGCCTCCCGTAGGAGTCTGGACCGTGTCTCAGTTCCAGTGTGGCTGGTCGTCCTCTCAGACCAGCTACTGATCGATGCCTTGGTGGGCCTTTACCCCACCAACTAGCTAATCAGATATCGGCCGCTCCAGGAGCACAAGGCCCGAAGGTCCCCTGCTTTCATCCTTAGATCGTATGCGGTATTAGCGTAACTTTCGCTACGTTATCCCCCACTCCAGGGTACGTTCCGATATATTACTCACCCGTTCGCCACTCGCCGCCAGGTTGCCCCGCGCTGCCGTTCGACTTGCATGTGTAAGGCATGCCGCCAGCGTTCAATCTGAGCCAGGATCAAACTCTTCAGTTTAATCTCTGTTTATTTGACACTTTCGTGTCACCGTCTTTCGACGGGTCGCTCACTCAAAATACTGACAGGCCACTATTTTCATAGCGCCTATTTCATTACTTCTTGTGAACATTTGATATTTTAAGTATCGCGGAACCGAAGCTCCGCGTGCACTCTCATCAAACGTCCACACTTATCGACTGTTAATTTTTAAAGAACTCAATTCGGTACTGCTTGCTGAAGAAGCGTTGTGTTCATCAGCGAAGAGGCAAGATTATGAGGCGTTTCGCACATCTCGTCAAGCTCTTCTTTTTCCTCGCTCACTTCGCATTTGCATGCTCCGTTTTGCGGGGAGGCGAACTATAGCAAAGGCCCTGTGAGCTGGCAAGGGTAAAATAGCCGCTTCATCGATTTTATTAAGCAGCCCATGTTTATTCCAACAACCGATAACCCGGCGCTCAGCGCCCTGCTCGACAAAGCCATTAATAATAAGACCAAGCCATTGGGCAGCCTGGGCGTATTGGAATCATTGGCTAAACAGATAGGCTTAATACAGAACACGCGCGACGTCGCATTGATCCAGCCTGCCATCCTGGTCTTCGCCGCCGATCACGGCATCGTCGCGGAAGGCGTCTCCGCCTATCCACAGGATGTGACCTGGCAGATGGTCGAGAATTTCCTCGCAGGCGGCGCCGCTATTAATGTCTTCGCCGCCCAGAACCATTGCGAGCTGCGCGTGATCGACGCCGGCGTCAATCACGACTTCGGCCCGCGCGACGGCCTGACCGACCGCAAGCTGGCAAACGGCACACAGAACTTCGCACAGCAACCGGCCATGAGCCGCGCCACCTGCGAAGCCGCGCTGGCTGCCGGGATGGCGCTGGCTGCTGAACTGGATGGCAACGTGGTCGGCTTCGGCGAGATGGGCATCGGTAATACTACCGCCGCCGCCGCGCTGATGCACAAGCTGACCGGCATCCCGGTTGCGCAATGCGTGGGCGCCGGCACCGGCCTTTCCGCCGACGGCATCCTGCACAAGCAGCGCGTGATCGAGGCCGCCGTCGCCCGGCACGTCGACATCAGCGAGCCACTGGACGTGCTGGCCACCTTCGGCGGATTGGAAATCGCGATGATGGCCGGCGCCATGCTGAAAGCGGCCGAGCTGCGCAAGGTGCTGCTGATCGATGGCTTCATCGTCACCAGCGCGCTGCTGGTTGCGGCGCGTATGCAGCCGGCCATCCTCGACTACTGCGTGTTCTCGCACTGTTCCGACGAGAGCGGCCACAAACAGATGCTGGCCGCGCTGGGCGCCAAGCCGCTGCTGCAACTGGGCCTGCGCCTCGGCGAAGGCACCGGCTGCGCGCTGGCACTGCCGCTGCTGCACGCGTCGGTCAACTTCCTGAACCAGATGGCCACGTTCGAGTCGGCCCAGGTCAGCGAAAAGTCCGAGTAAGTCCCATGCACCAGCTCCGCCTGTTCTTCACCGCGCTGCAGTTCTTTACCCGCCTGCCGATACCGGGCTGGGTGGGCTTCGATCCCGCGTGGCTGAACCAGGCGTCGCGCTACTTCCCGCTGGTCGGGTTGGTGGTCGCCGTCATCACCGGCGCAACGTATGCGGCGGCGGCGTGGTTCCTGCCGGCGCCGGTCGCCGTCATCCTCTCCACCGCCGCCGGCATCTACGCCACCGGCGCCTTCCATGAAGACGGCTTTGCCGATATGTGCGACGGCTTCGGCGGCGGCATGACGCCGGAGCGGGTGCTGGAGATCATGAAGGATTCGCGCATCGGCGCCTATGGAGCGATCGGCACCATCTGCCTGCTCGCGCTCAAGCTGGCCACGTTGTCCATGCTGCCTCCGCTGGCCGCCATCGGTGCGCTGTTCGTCGCACATCCGCTGTCCCGGCTGATGGCGACCGCGCTGATCTGGCGCCTCGACTACGCCCGCGCAGAAGGCAAGGCCAAGCCGCTGGCGCAACAAATGAGTAACGCCGAGTTCTCGATCGCCGCCATCACCGCCGCCATTCCCGCGCTGGCCATGGTGTCGATGCGTTGGCTGACCTGGAATGCGTTGATCGCCGGCGTGATCGTCGCCGCCATCGCCACCATCTGGCTGGCCCGCAAGTTCGTCCGCCGCATCGGCGGATATACGGGTGACTGCCTGGGCGCCGTACAGCAGGTCAGCGAGGCGATGTTCTACCTGTGCGCGCTGGCCAGCCTGCACCACAGTGCGCTGCCGATATAAACCATGCAGCTGATACTGGTCCGCCATCCGCAGCCGCTGGTCGCATCGGGCGTGTGCTACGGCCGCACCGATCTCGCCGTCGCGCCGGCACAACTGGAGCAGACCCTGGCCGCACTGCGCGTCTCGCTGCCGCCCGGACTGCCGCTCTACGCCAGCCCCCTGCGCCGCTGCGCCGAACTGGCCGACCGCCTCTCTTCCGCACCTATATACGACGCCCGCCTGGTCGAAATGGATTTCGGCACATGGGAGATGCAGCCGTGGGACGCCATTCCACGCGCCGGCATCGACGCCTGGGCCGAGGACGTCGTCCACTACCAGCCCGGCGGCGGCGAGAGCGTACTGCAAATGGCGGTCCGCATCGCAGCCTTTCACGCCGACCTCCAGCGCCAGCTGGGCGAACGCAGCGCCATCGTCGTCTGCCACGCGGGAGCCATGCGCTTGCTATCCGCCTGCCACAGCGGCCTGGCGCCGGTCGAAATGGCCCTGCATGCGGCGCAGGCCGCCCACAACATCCCATACGGGTCGACGCTGATCCTGCCACACTAAGCACACCGCAAACCCGTATAATGGCGTCGTTTTGGTGCCCGCGCGTCTGTCCAGACGCGCAGTTAAACGGGAAACACGAAGCCTCCGACTCAATAGAGGGCCCACGTGTGCTGCCCCCGCAACGGTAAGCAAGTGTCGCCGATCACGC
Organism: Duganella sp. CT11-25; assembly: GCF_047302815.1. Lineage (NCBI taxonomy): Bacteria > Pseudomonadati > Pseudomonadota > Betaproteobacteria > Burkholderiales > Oxalobacteraceae > Duganella > Duganella sp. CT11-25. Next base: position 4,869,176 of record NZ_JBKBFD010000001.1, on the reverse strand, counting down.
GACAAACCACCTCTGACAACCACTGTGCTTTGCATGGGAAGGTGAGGCGGTCTAACTTGCCAGCCCGGATACCGGCCAAATCAGGTGGAAGTGAGCGAACGGGATGTGCGCGACACGGACCAGCGGGCCGACAGGCGCCGCCCCGGTTCTGCGTCCCTCCCTGTTTTCCGCTTCTGTTCACAATTGGCCTACGGGGACGTCGGCCGGTTGCTACTTACAGAAAAATGATCATGACCCTTCGTATCTCCCGTCCGGCGGCCTTGTCGTCGCTGGCGCTGGCCTTGGCCGCCTGCTACGCCCACGCTGAACCAACCACCTCCGGCACCGTGCTGGTCACCGCCACCCGCTCGCCGCAGCCGCTGGCCGATGTCATCAGCGACAGCGTCACCATCAGCGCTGAACAGATCTCGCAATCCGGCGCTGGCTCGATCATCGACCTGCTGCAGCGCCAGCGCGGCATCGAGATCGCCCGCAACGGCGGCGCAGGCACCTCGTCCAGCGTCTACATCCGCGGCGCCAACAGCAACCAGAACATCGTGCTGGTCGACGGCGTGCGTATCGGCTCGTCCACCACCGGCGCCGCCAACTGGAGCGCCATCCCGCTGACCGCCATCGACCATATCGAGATCGTCTACGGCCCATTGAGCTCCCTGTACGGCGCCGACGCCATCGGCGGCGTGATCCAGATCTTCACCAAGAAGGGCCAGGGAGCGCCTGCGGTAACCGCCTTCGCCGGCTACGGCAGCGACAAGACCCGCGAAGCCGACGCCACGCTGTCCGGCGCCACCGGCGGTGCGCACAGCTTCAGCTACGCCATCAGCGCAGGCAAGGAAAAATCGGACGGCTTCTCGGCCACCCGGCCGGGCAGTTCCTCGTACAACGCGGACCGCGACGGCTACGACAAGGAAAACGTCTCCGGCCAATTCAGCCTGCAACTGGCCCAAGGCTACGAAGCCGGCGCGCTTTTCCTGCACAGCAAACTCGATTCGCAGTACGACGGCGGCGCTTCCGCCTACGACGTGCGCAGCGAAGCCAAGATCGAGAACGCCTCGATCTACGGCAAGGCGCAGTTCCTGCCGTTCGTGAACACGCTGTTGCAGTACTCGCAAAGCAAGGACGAAGGCGCCAACTACAGCAGCGCCGCCGCATCGGGCTATTCGCAGATCAACACCAAGCAGACCGACATCACGCTGCAGAACGACGTGCAGATCGGCGACGACGTGCTGCAACTGCTGTACGACCACCGCAAGGAAGAAGTCCAGACCAATGGCTCCATCGCCTTGAACCGCGATCGCACCACCAACTCCTTCGCCGCCTCGTACAACGCCCGCCGCGGCGCCAACCTGTTCAACGCCAGCGTGCGCCGCGACAAATCGGTGTACGGCTCGAAGAACACCGGTTCGCTGGGCTACGGCTACAACTTCACGCAGCAGCTGCGCGCCACCGCCAGCTACGGCACCAGCTTCCGCGCGCCGACCTACAATGAGTTGTACTACCCGGCATACGGCAACCCGGCCAACAAGCCGGAGCTGGGCAAGAACGCGGAAATCGGCCTGCGCTACGACAACGGCGTCAACGCGCTGAGCGCCAGCTACTATCACAACCGCCTGACCGACCTGCTGGTCAACACCACGCCCTGCCCGTTCGGCACGGTGGACTACAAGAACGGCTGCGCCTACAACGTCAACCACGCGCTGCTGGAAGGCCTGACCATCGGCGGCGCCACCAAGCTGGCCGGCGTCAACCTGACCGCCAGCATCGACCTGCAGGATCCAAAGGATGAAACCACCAACAAGCGCCTGGCCCGCCGTTCGAAAAAGCACGGCAACCTCACCGCCGATTACGGCATCGGCGCGCTGAAGGCCGGCGTGGAGCTGGAACTGTCCGGCGACCGTTTTGACGACGCCGCCAACAAGAACCGCCTGGGCGGCTACGGCCTGGTGAACCTGTACGCAACCTACGCCTTCACACGCGACTGGTCGGCGCTGGTCCGCTGGAACAACGTCGGCGACAAGCAGTACGACCTGGCGCGCAACTACGCCACGCCGGGATCCAAGGTATTTGCCGGGATCCGCTACGGCTACAAGTAAGAGTATGGTGTAACCTGCCGGAAGTGGACTTTCCCGCTTCCGGCGGATTTTTTTGAAAGTAGTGCATGCATTCTTTCTCACGCAACCTGCGACAGCGCGCCACCGTCACCCTGACCGGGTTGGTCCTGTTCGCGCTTGCCAGCCTGGTTTTCTCGGGCATGACCGGTTCGGTCTCGATTCCGTTTTCCGATATTCCCGCAGCAGTCAATGACCTGCTGCATGGCCAGTCCTCATCGCTGGCCTCCACCTTGGTCGAGCTGCGCATCAGCCGCGCCACCACCGCCTTCGTCACCGGCGCCGCCCTGTCGCTGGCCGGCGTGATGATGCAGGCGCTGCTGCGCAACCCGCTGGCCGACCCCTACGTGCTGGGCATCTCCGGCGGCGCCTCGGTCGGCGCGCTGGCCGCGCTGATGTTCATGTGCGCCGCCTGGGTGGTCGACGCCTCCGCCTTCGCCGGCGCGGTGATCGTCTCGATGATGCTGTACATGCTGGCCCGGCGCGACCTGCGCGGCGGCACCGCCGCCGAAGGCGGCGCATCCCTGTTGTTGTTGACCGGAGCGATCCTGCTGTCCGCCTGCATGGCGCTGGTGACGCTGATGCTGTCGATCGCGCCGGAAAGCCGTTTGCGCAGCATGGTGTTCTGGATGATCGGCGACCTGTCCGGCGCGCCGCTGCGCTGGCTGCCGTGGGTGGTGCTGGGTGCCGCCATGGCCTTCGCGCTGCGCAGCGCGCGCGCCATGAACGTCATGGCCTTGCACGCCGAAGCCGCCTCCACGCTGGGCATCCGCGTCGGCGCCTTGCGCAAGGGACTGTTCTTCACGTCCGGCCTGCTGACCGCCAGCGCCGTCACCAGCGCCGGCAGCATCGGCTTCGTCGGCCTTATCGTGCCGCACGCCTGCCGCTTCGCGGTCGGCCCGGATCACCGCGTACTGATTCCTGCTGCGGCGCTGGCCGGCGGCACCTTCCTGCTGCTGGCCGACACGCTGGCCCGCACCATCATCGCGCCGCAGCAGCTGCCGGTGGGCGTGGTCACGGCGCTGATCGGCGCGCCGGTCTTCCTGTATCAACTACATCGGCTGCGCAAATAATGATCGCCACTCATCACCTCTCCCTGAAAATCGGCCAGCGCCAGCTGATCGCGGACCTGAACTGGCAAGTGCGGGATGGCGAATGCTGGAGCGTCATCGGCCGCAACGGCGCCGGCAAGAGCACCTTGCTGCGCGCCCTGGCAGGCCTGCGCGCGCCGGACGGCGGCCACATCGAGATCGGAAAACGCCCGTTGGCCGAATGGCCGCTGGCCGAGCTGGCGCGCCAGCGAGCCTTCCTGGCGCAGAGCCGCAGCGACGCCTTCGCCTACAGCGTGATCGAGACCGTGCTGTCGGCGCGCCATCCGTACCACAGCAACCGCTATTGGGAAGACAGCGACGACCATGCCATCGCCGTCAAGGCGCTGGAGGCGATGGAAGTCTCAGACCTGGCCGAACGCGACGTGCGTACCCTGTCCGGTGGCGAGCGCCAGCGCGTGGCGATTGCAGCCATGCTGGCGCAGGACACGCCGCTGCTGCTGCTCGACGAACCGGCCAACGCGCTGGACCTGGCGCACCAGGTCAGCGTCATGGGCCTGCTCGCGCGCCTGTGCCGCCAGCAGGGCAAGACCGCCGTCATGGTCGGCCACGACCTGACGCTTGCGCACAGCGTCTCCACCCACGCGCTGCTGCTGATGGGCGATGGCCGCTGGCTGGCGGGAACCACCGAAGAAGTCATGCGGGCCGGGATCCTGAGCGAGTACCTCGGCCATCCTATCGACATCATCCGGCACGGCAAGCGCAGCATCTTTATTCCCACCGAGGACACCGCATGAACGACCTGAATCCAGAAGAACAGAATGCACTCAATGCCCTGAACGAACGGCACCGCGTGCGCATGGAACGCAAGAAAGCCATCATCGACGCCAAGATCGCCGCCGCCGACAAGCAGATCGGCATCATCATCGTCAATACCGGCAACGGCAAGGGCAAGAGCTCCAGCGGCTTCGGCATGGCGATCCGCGCGATGGGCCATGGCATGAAGGTCGGCGTGGTGCAGTTCATCAAGGGCGCGATGCAGACCGGCGAAGAGAAATTCCTGCGCCGCTTCCCGGACGAGATCAGCTTCCACGCGATGGGCGAAGGCTATACCTGGGAGACCCAGAACCGCGAACGCGATATCGCCAAGGCGCAGCTGGCATGGGAACAGGCGAAGAAGTTCCTGGCCGATCCCGAAGTCGGCCTGGTGCTGTTCGATGAACTGAACATCGCGCTGAAGTACCGCTACCTGGATGTGGAGACCGTCATCAACGACCTGCTGGCGCGTCCGCCGATGCAGCACGTCGTCATCACCGGCCGTGGCGCGCCGCCGGAACTGATCGCCATCGCCGATACCGTCACCGAAATGGAAGTCGTCAAGCACGCCTTCAAGTCCGGCATCGTCGCGCAAGCGGGGACCGAGTGGTAATGGCGACGCACGTTGAAGTGAAAGCATTGCTGGTGGCGGCCGTGGCTTCAGGCCAGGGCAAGACCACCGTGACGGCGGCGCTGGCGCGCAAACTGGTCCGCATGGGCAAGCGCGTGCGCGTGTTCAAGTGCGGTCCGGATTTCATCGACCCCATGCTGCTGGAACGCGCCAGCGGCGCGCCGGTGCGTTCGCTGGACCTTTGGATGGTCGGCAAGGACCTGTGCCGCGACCAGCTGGCGCAAGCCGCCGCCGAAACGGACGTGATCCTGCTCGAAGGCGTGATGGGACTGTATGACGGCACGCCGTCGTCAGCCGACCTTGCGCGCGAGTTCGGCGTGCCGGTGATGGCGGTGATCGACGCTTCCGCGATGGCGCAAACCGCCGGTGCGCTGGTGCACGGCCTGCGCGACTACGGCCCGGTCGAGATGGCGGGTGTGATCGCCAACCGCGTCGCCAGCGAAGGCCACGCGAAAATGGTCGCCGCCTCGCTGCGCGATATTCCGCTGTTTGCCACGCTGCCGCGTCAGGCCAGGTCGCTGCCGGAACGGCATCTGGGCCTGGTGCTGCCGGGAGAAGTCAGCGATATCGATGCACTGCTCGACAACCTGGCCGACCAGCTGGTATTCGACGAGGCGGCCTGGGAGCAGCTTCGTCCCGTGCGCATCGAGATCCCTCCAGCGCCAGCCGCGCCAGCACCGCTGCTGGCCGGGAAAACCATCGCCGTCGCGCGCGACCCGGCGTTCATGTTCATCTATCCGGCCAACCTGGACACGCTGCGCTCGCTCGGCGCGACGCTGAAATTCTTTTCGCCGCTGGCCGACGAAGCGCTGCCTGCGGAAGCCGACGCCGTCTACCTGCCGGGCGGCTATCCCGAACTGCATGCGGAGGCGCTGTCGCGGGCCGCCGCATGGCGGTCGTCCATCCGTTCCGCACACGCCGAAGGCATGCCCATCGTCGCCGAATGCGGCGGCATGATGGCGCTGGCCGATACGCTGGCCGACCAATCCGGCGCCGTATGGGACATGGCCGGCCTGCTGCAAGGCGCGGTGGCGATGCAGCCGCGCCTTGCCGGCCTCGGCTCGCAAGGACTGCCGACGGAGCAAGGCATCTTGCGCGGCCACACCTTTCACTATTCGAAGCTGGAGACGGCGGTCGCGCCGGCGGCACACACCGTCAAGCATCCCTCCGCTATACAGGGAGAGGCCTGGTATCGCGTCGGCTCGTTGACGGCTTCGTATTTTCACGCTTACTTTCCATCCAACCCGGCGGCGGTCGCCGCCTTGTTCTCAAGGAGTGGGTCATGACACGTACACTGGTTCTGGGCGGTGCGCGCTCGGGCAAAAGCGCCTATGCCGAGCGGCTCGCCGCCGAATCCGGCAAGGAAGTCGTCTACATCGCCACGGCCACCGCCGGCGACAGCGAGATGGCGGCGCGCATCGCGCATCACCGCGCCGGCCGGCCGCCGGAATGGATCACCGTCGAGGAACCGCTGGCACTGGGCAACCAGCTGCTGCGCTGGTCCTCGCCGGACCGCGTCATCATGGTCGACTGCCTGACGCTCTGGCTCAGCAACCTGTTGTTCAGCGGCGGCGAGGAGTACCCCGATGTCGGCGAGATCGTGCTGCCCGCATTGTTCCACGAACAGCATGACATGCTGGCCAGCGCGCTGACCAAGTGCGCCAGCGACGTGATACTGGTATCGAACGAAGTCGGCCTGGGCATCATGCCGATGGGGGCCGTATCGCGCTGCTTCATGGATGAACAGGGGCGATTGAATCAATCGGTCGCGGCGATCTGCGACCGCGCCGTGTTTGTCGCCGCCGGCCTGCCGCTGGTTCTCAAAGGCGCGCCGTGCTGAGTGACTTGAGCTTTTTCGCGATCGCCTGGCTGATGGTCGCCGGCGTGCTGCTTGACCTGATGTTGGGCGAAGCGCGGCGCTGGCATCCGCTGGTCGGCTTCGGCAACCTGGCCATCGCGCTGGAAAAACGCCTCAATCGCGGCAAGCTGCGTTTCTGGCGCGGCGCGCTGGCGTGGATGCTGGCCGTGCTGCCGCTGACTGCATTGTCGGCACTGGTGGTCTGGATGCTGGCCCGGCTTGTGCCCGGCCTTGCCGCGCAAGCCGCCGCCCATGCCGTCATGCTGTACTTCTGCCTCGGCCTGCGCAGCCTGCGCGACCACAACCTGCCGATCGCCGATGCGCTCGCGCAGAACGACCTCCCCAACGCCCGCCTGCTGACCGCCCGCATCGTCAGCCGCGACACCACCAGCGCCAGCGAAGTCGAACTGACCAAGGCCAGCGCCGAATCCCTGCTGGAAAACGGCAACGACGCCGTCTTCGGCACGCTGTGCTGGTTCATCGTCGCCGGCGGTCCCGGCGCGGTGCTGTTCCGCATGGCGAACACGCTCGACGCGATGTGGGGCTACCGCACTGCGCGCCTGCTGCAATTCGGCTGCACCTCCGCCCGTGTCGACGATGCCCTCAACTATATTCCCGCGCGCCTGACCGCACTATCCTACGTACTGCTGGCGCCTGGCCTCGAAGGCAAGCGCCGCGCATGGCAATGCTGGCGCGCGCAAGCGCCGGCATGGAGCAGCCCCAACGCCGGTCCGGTCATGTCCAGCGGCGCCGGCGCGCTCGGCGTGCAACTGGGCGGCGCCGCCATCTACGACGGCGAGGTCGAACACCGTCCACCGTTGGGAGCAGGCCTGCCTGCCACCGGTGCGGACATCCGCCGCGCATGGCATCTGGTGGTCCACACCACCACGCTATGGCTGGCGGTGGCCTGCGCCTGCGCGGCACTGGCGAGGTATACCCATGCTTGAACACGGCGGCAACCTGCGCGACGCCGCACAGCGCTTCGGCCGCGACGACTGGCTCGACCTGTCGACCGGCATCAACCCGCACTGGTATCCGGCGCCCGCGCTGCCGGGCAACGCCTGGCACCGGCTGCCGGAACCCGATCCCGAACTGGCGGCAGCCGCTGCCGCCTACTACGGCGCGCCGCTGATGCTGCCCGTGGCCGGCACGCAGGCGGCGATACAAGCCCTGCCCCGGCTGCGCAAGCCATCGCGCGTGACGGTCTCCGCGCCATCGTATGCGGAACACGCGCACCACTGGAGCAGCCACGGTCACACGCTGACGCAAACGCCCTACCCGGAACTGGATGCGGCGGTCGCCCACAGCGACGTCATGGTGGTTATCAATCCCAACAATCCTACCGGCGCCGTGGTGCCGGCAGCGCAACTGCTGCAATGGGCCGAACAACTGGCGGCGCGCGGCGGCTGGCTGGTGGTCGACGAAGCCTTCGGCGACACGGAGCAGCACAACAGCATCGCCGCGTACAGCAACCGTCCCGGCCTGATCGTGCTGCGCTCTGTCGGCAAGTTCTTCGGCCTGGCCGGCATCCGCCTCGGCTTTGTCGCGGCACATGCCGATCTGCTGCACGCCCTGGCCGACCAGCTGGGTCCCTGGACCATCAGCGGCCCGGCCCAGCACATCGCGCTGGCCGCGCTACGCGACGAGGCATGGCAGGCCGATACGCGCCGCCAGCTGCATGCCGGCGGCGAACGGCTGCAAGCGCTATTGGCCGCGCACGGCATCCTATCGACCGGCACGCCGCTGTTCCAGTGGTGGGCGGAGCCGCGCGCAGAGGAATTCTGGCGGCACATGGCCGAACGCGGTATCTGGATCCGGCTTTTCAAACACGCGGCACGCGGCGTCCGGCTTGGACTGCCGCCCGACGAAGCAGGCTGGCAGCGCCTGCGAACAGCACTCACTGAATGGACCGACAAATGAATAAACTGACGATCATGAAACTGGCCGCGTGCGCAGCCATCGCGACGGCTGCGACAACGGCCAGCGCCGCCATCACCGTGCGCGATGACGACGGCAACACCATCACGCTGCAAAAGCCTGCCCAGCGCGTCCTGGCGATGGCGCCCCATGTGACGGAACTGCTTTTCGCGGCGGGCGGCGCAGACAAGATCGTCGGCGCGGTCACCTACAGCGACTACCCTGAAGCGGCGAAAAAAATCCCGCGCGTGGGCGACAACCGCCAGATCGACATGGAGCGCGTGATCGCCATGAAGCCGGACCTGATCGTCATCTGGATGCATGGCAGCGCCGAGCGGCAAATCGAGATGCTGCGCCAGCTCGGCATACCGATCTACCACAGCGAGCCGCTCAAGCTTGACGGCATTTCCGAGAACCTGGTGCGACTAGGCCAGTTGATGGGAACCGAAAAAGTGGCGCAACCCGCCGCCGACGAAATCCGCAGGCAATTCGCGGCGCTGGCCAAGCAGTACTCGGCGCGCCCACCGGTAAAGCTGTTCTATCAGGTATGGGACAAGCCGCTTTACACGCTCAGTAACAAATCCATCGTCAGCGACGCCATCCGGCTGTGCGGCGGAGTCAACATCTTCGGCGACCTGAAAGTGACTGCGCCGGTGGTCAGCGTGGAAGCCGTGCTGCAAGCGGACCCGGAAGCGATCTTCGGCACCAGCGAAAAAGACTACGGCAGCATCGACCTGTGGCGGCCCTACCCCAATATGCTGGCGGTCAAGAACGACAACCTGTTCCGGCTGGACGGCGAGCTGCTGAACCGCGCCGGCCCGCGCATGGTCGCCGGCGCCACGGCCCTGTGCCAGAAACTCGAACAGGCGCGCCAGCACCGCAAGAACTGATATGCGCTTTCCCTACTCCACCCTGATGGTACAGGGCACCACCTCCGACGCCGGCAAGAGCACCGTGGTCGCGGCCCTGTGCCGCCTGCTTAAACGGCAGGGCGTGCGCGTGGCGCCGTTCAAGCCGCAGAACATGGCGCTCAACAGCGCCGTCACCGCCGACGGCGGCGAGATCGGCCGCGCGCAGGCGCTGCAGGCGATCGCCGCCGGCCTGGCGCCGCACACCGACATGAATCCGATCCTGCTCAAGCCATCGAGCGACATCGGCGCGCAAGTCATCATCCACGGCAAGGTGCGCGCCGAGATGAACGCGCGCGACTATCATCAATACAAAACCGTGGCGATGCAAGCCGTGCTGGAATCGCATGACCGCCTGCTGGCGCAATACGACAGCATCATCGTCGAAGGCGCCGGCAGCCCGGCGGAGATCAACCTGCGCGACCGCGACATCGCCAATATGGGCTTCGCCGAAAAAGTCGACTGTCCCGTGATACTGGTGGCGGACATCGACCGTGGCGGCGTGTTCGCCCACATCGTCGGCACCTTGTCCTGCCTGTCGGATAGCGAGCGCGCACGCACCATCGGCTTTGTCATCAACCGCTTCCGTGGCGACATCAAGCTGCTGGAGCCGGGACTGGAATGGCTGGAACAGCAAACCGGCAAGCCGGTGCTGGCGGTGCTGCCCTACCTGCACGGCCTGTTCCTCGATGCGGAAGACGCGGTGCAGCCGGTGCAGGCCGAGCGCGGCGCTTTCCGCGTGGTGGTCCCGAGCCTGCCGCGCATGAGCAACCACACCGACTTCGACGCCTTGCGCGCGCATCCCGACGTCGACCTGCATTTCGTGCGCCAGGGCGAACCTATCCCCGCCGCCGACCTGATCATCCTCCCCGGCAGCAAGAACACTCGCGGCGACCTCGATTGGCTGCGCGTCCAGGGCTGGCCGGAAGCGATCAGCCGCCACCTGCGCTACGGCGGCAAGGTGATCGGCGTGTGCGGTGGCTTCCAGATGCTGGGCCGCAGCGTCACCGACCCGCTGGGCATGGAAGGCAAGGCCGGCGTCTCACCGGCCCTCGGCCTGCTCGACATGACAACCGAAATGACCGCCGACAAGCGGCTGGTGCAAGTGCACGGCAGTTGCGCCTTCGACGCTGACGGCGCCGCCGTCAGCGGCTACGAAATCCATATGGGTATCTCCACCGGCAGCGCGCTCGCAGCGCCCGCCTTCGTCATCGACGGCCGGCCGGAGGGCGCGCTTTCGGCCGACGGCCAGATCCTCGGCACTTACCTGCACGGCCTGTTCGACACGCCGCAAGCCTGCAGCGCGCTGCTGCGCTGGGCCGGCCTGAACACGCACAACACCGTCGACACCAGCGCGCTGCGCGAAGCCAGCCTGGATCGCATCGCCGACGCCACCCAGCCGCTGCTGGACGCACTGGTCGCACTGAAGAGTAAAAAATGAATCCGCACGCCTTTACCGACGCCGAAATAGCAGGCGTCTACCGCGCCATCCGCGAGCGCCGCGATGTCCGCCATTTCAAACCCGGCCCGCTGGCGCCGGGTCAGCTGCAGCGCTTCATCGAAGCCGCCCACAACGGTCCCAGCGTCGGCTTGATGCAGCCGTGGCGTTTCATCCGCATCGCCGATGCGGCACTCCGCACGCGCATCCACCAGCATGTCAACGCAGAACGCATCAAGACCGCCGAAGCGCTGGGCAAGCGCGCCGAGGAATTCATGCAACTCAAGGTCGAAGGCATACTCGCCTGCGCGGAGGTGCTGGTGGTCGGCCTGGTCGACAAGCGCGACCAGTACGTCTTCGGCCGCCGCACCATGCCGGAGATGGACCTGGCCTCGGCCTCCTGCGCGCTGCAAAACTTCTGGCTGGCCGCGCGCGCGGAAGGCATCGGCGCCGGCTGGGTATCGATGTTCGATCCGCAGCAGCTGCGCGAGATCTGCGGCATGCCCGATGGCAGCCAGCCCATCGCCGTGCTGTGCGTCGGCCAGGTACACGAGTTCTACACCGCGCCGATGCTGGAACTGGAAAAGTGGGACCAGCGCCGCCCGCTTAGCGACATCCTGTTCGAAGACCACTGGGACCATCCCGCCGCGACGCTCTAAGCGCCGGCGCACTCCTCTATCCTGCGGTTGCCCGGCCCCGGCAAGGTGCGCAGGCTGCGCTCCGTCGCCGCCGTGAATTCGTGCTTGAGGACCGTATCCACAAACCGCCAGTCGCAGCGCACCTGCTCATGGCTGGCGGTGACGATCATGTAGCCACGCTTGCTGGTCTGCGCGTAGTACAGCGGCGCGATCAGGTCGACCATCATGTTGGCCACATCCTCCGGATCGCGGTCCGGGTATGAACCTTCCATGCCCGGCGACGACACCGACGCCGTCGCGAACTCCACGCCGACCTGCCGGCCCTGCGCATCATGCAGGTCGCTGGCCCAGGCGTTGTGCGTATCGCCCGCCAGCACGACCAGGTTTTTGCGGTGCTTCCGCATCATCTCGAAAACCTGCTCGCGGTCGCTCTGGTAGCCGTCCCACGAATCCAGGTAGCAGGGCAAGGTCGGCGCGGCCAGCCACCGCTTCTCTTTGTCGTTGATGCAGGATGGATCCGCGGCCGCGCGCTGCTTCAGCGCGGAGTAGTCGGTGCAGTTGCACTCGCCCATGACCACGGCGGTCGGATACTCCATGCGCGCCATCAGCACCTGCTGGCCCAGCATCTGCCAGCGCGCGCTGGAGCTCTCGACCCGGTTCTCCAGCCACGCCATCTGCTCGCGGCCTATCATCTGGCGGCGCGGCGAGCACACATCCTGCTTGTACTTCTCCACGTCGAAATGCTTGTTCTCGTCGTAGTAGGAGGACATCATCAGCTGCTGGTCGCGCGCGATCAGGCGCGTATCCAGCATATGCAGCGATACCACGCCACCGAAGTCGAACGAGCGATAGATCTTGTCCGGCGTCGACGCATCCGGCACGCGGATCGGCATCCACTCGTGATAGGCGGTCAGCGCCGCCAGCTTGCGCAGCTCGAAGGGACCGAACACGCCGGCCTTGTGGTCGACCGAGCCGTCGCGCCAGGTGTCGTCGGCAAATTCGTGGTCGTCCCACACGGTGATGAAGGGCATGGCGGCGTGCACCGCCTGCAGGTCGGGATCGGAGCGGTACTGCGCGTAGCGGCGGCGGTAGTCGTCCAACCGCAGCAGCAGCTCGCGCGGCTCCGACACGCGCCCCAACGCCTCCGCATTGCCGCAGGCGTAGCCGGTGCTTTCGTATTCATAGATGTAGTCGCCGATGTGCAGCGCGGCGTCGATATCGTCCTGGCGCGCGGCATCGGCGTAGACGTTGAAGTACCCGGACGGATAGTTCGAGCAGGAGAACACGGCCAGTCGCACCTGGCGCGCATCGGCGCGCGCCAGCGTCTTGGTGCGGCCCACCACCGACTTCCCGCCGTCGATCGAAAACTGGTAGTAGTACACATGCCCCGGCAGCAGGCCCGCCGCATCGACCTTGACGGTGTAATCCTTGCTCGCCGACGTCGCCAGGCTGCCGCTGGCCACCACCATCTGCATCGCCGGGTCGGTCGCCATCTGCCAGCGCACCGCGATGTCGGCCGTCTCGTCGTTGCGGCGCGGCGTCACGCGGGTCCACAGGATCACGCGGTCGCTCAGTGGATCGCCGCTGGCCACGCCATGGTGAAAACCGAAAGCGGCACCGTCCCCCATGCCGGCGGCGGTGCTGGTGCAGCCGCCCAGGCCCGCCGCACCGGCGCCCAGCAGCGCGGTGGAAGCGGCCATACGGCGGATAAAGGTGCGGCGTCCCGGCGGCATAGGCGGAACAGGTGGTTTAGCATCCATGTCAACTCCCATCGGCCATATCGATGTGCGCAACTTACGCCCGGTAGATGACGCCCATATGACCGTCCCATATCTTTTGTGTGACAATCACGGGTATGAACCCATCCGCCGCCAAGAGCTACCTGCCCTGGGTAGTCGCCACCGCGCTCTTCATGGAGCAGCTGGACTCCACGATCGTCAACACGGCGATCCCCGCGATGGCGGCCAGCCTGCATGTCACGCCGCTCAGTTTGAAAGCCGTGGTCACCAGCTACATCCTCAGCCTCGCCGTCGCGATCCCGGTCAGCGGCTGGATGGCGGACCGCTTCGGCACGCGGCGCGTGTTCATGAGCGCCATCGCGATCTTCACCTTCGCCTCCGTGCTGTGCGGCCTGTCGGTCAACTCGCCGATGCTGGTCGCCTCGCGGCTGCTGCAGGGCGTCGGCGCGGCGATGATGATGCCGGTCGGACGCCTGACCATCATCCGCACCTTCCCCAGGAACGAACTGCTGGCGGCGATGAACTTCGTCATCATCCCCGCCCTGATCGGCCCCCTGCTCGGCCCCACGGTCGGCGGCCTGATCGTGCACTGGCTGTCGTGGCGCGAGATCTTCTTCGTCAACGTGCCGGTGGGGCTGGCGGCGATGTTCCTGGCCCACCGCTACATGCCGGACTATCGCGGCGACAGCGTCCGGCCGCTGGACCTGATCGGCCTCGTATTGTTCGGCACCGGCATCGCGCTGCTGTCATGGCTGCTGGAGGTATTCGGCGAACACAAACTCGACGTGACCTCGGCCTCGGTGCTGCTGCTGATCTCCTGCTGCCTGCTGGCCGCCTATGTATGGCATGCGAAGGAGGCGCCATTCCCCTTGCTGCGCCTGGCCTTGTTCAAAATCCGCACCTTCCGCGTGTCGGTCGCGGGCGGCTTCATCACGCGCATCGGCGTCGGCGGCCTGCCCTTCCTGCTGCCGCTGTTGTACCAGCTGGGTCTCGGCCTGCCGGCCTGGCAATCGGGCTTGCTGATGATGCCCGCCGCCGCCGCCGCGATGGGCATGAAGTTCATCTCGGTGCGGGTGCTGGCGCGCTTCGGCTACCGCCAGGTCCTGACCATCAACACGCTGCTGATCGGCCTGACCATCGGCCTGTACGCCTTCGTCGGGCAAGGCACGCCGATCTATGTGATCGTGATGATCGGATTGTGCCTGGGCTTCTTCAACTCGCTGCAGTTCTCCAGCATGAACAGCATCGCCTACGCCGACGTCGAGAACGCCGATTCCAGCATGGCCAGCACCATCGCCAGTTCGATGCAGCAGCTGTCAGCCAGCTTCGGCCTGGCCGCTGGCTCGCTGATCACCGGCTGGTTCCTCGGCGACCTGCCGCAGTCGGACCGCCTGGCGCTGACCTCGGCCCTGCACCATGCCTTCATCGCGCTGGCGATACTGACCCTGCTGTCGTCGCTGACTTTCTGGACCCTGCGCAAGGAAGACGGAGAATCGATCAGCAAAGGCAAGGCTAGCCCGCCTGTCGAACGATCAGACGGTTGACGTAACGGTCCAGCGCCAGCGGCCCGTCATAGGATTCCGGCGCATAGCGGTAGGCATAGCTGGGCAGCAGCGAATACTGGATCTGCAACATCAGCCGGGGCTGGCGCGACGGCGCCGTTCCCTTGTGGATGCCGGCGGTGTCGACCGCGAAGCAAAAGCCGCACTTGCCGATCGCCGTCAACAGCTTGTCCGCACCATAGGTGTCGGCAATTTCGCGGTCGCTATAAAACCGCAAGCGCACCGGTGCCCGCGTCAAATGACTGCCATGCAGGTACACATGCGGCCCGGCATGGTCGTCGACATCGGTCAGGTAGACCAGCACCTTCAGGTAGCGCCAATCTTCCGAGTCGCGGTGAAACGCCTGCAGGACGCTGCTCTCGCTCAGTTGTGGAAACGACCAGCGCAAGCCCAGCGCGGAAATCGTCGGCTTGCACGCCATGTAGCGCGCGGCCAGGCCCAGCAACGGTGGACTGTTGGCCAGCGCCAGGACATGCGGACAGGCGACCACGTCGCGCAAATGGTAATCGGCCACGCGCACGCCGTCGGGCGCCTGCGCCAGCCGGAAGCCTTTGCGCACGCGGTCGCGGTCGAACAGCGGCTTGTCGTCGAGAAAGGCGCGGATATCGCCGCACTGCCCGGGGTCGAGCAGGTTGCCCAGTGGAGCGTAGCCGGTCCGGCTCAGGTCCAGCAGGGAGGCGTCTTCGGCGGCGGTGGCGGCCCACAAGTCTTTTCCCGATCCCTGACGCAGCCGCAGCGCGCCGCTCAGCGCACGCACCACCAGCCGGCGCACCGACGGTTGGGTGACGATGCGCTGGCTGTAGTACAACAAGCTATGGAGGGGGGCAAAACGGCGGCCAGGTGTCAGCTGGGCATATTCCATCGGTAGTTCCTTCCAAGGTCATCCCTGAGAAGGTAGCAACCCGGCAGAACAACCGCCTTGACGTGCGCTAAACAATGCGGCGGCGGCGCATGATCGCCGCCACCAGGCCGAGGCCCGCAAACAACATCGCATAGGTGGCAGGCTCAGGTACTGCGGCCGCCACCGCGCTGACGGCGGTGTAGGTGCCGTCAAAGCTGTAGCGGGCCGACAGGCCGTCGATATGGGTGGAACCGAGCAGCAGCAGGAAGGCGGCGTCCGACGAATAATCGCCCAGCAGGCGGAAGGCGTAAGCGCCCGAGGCCGCTTCAGTGAACGACAGCGTCTTGCCGCCGACGATGGCGCCCAGCGCGCCGAAGGTCAGAGACGAGCCGCCCAGCAGCACCGAGGAATCGTCGGTCAGCGACAGGCTGGCGAAACCCTGGCCGTTGGCGCCGCCGGCGTTGGTCAGGCGCAGCGTGCCGCCGTTCAGCAGCAGCGCGCTGTCGGCGGACAAGCGGTTGGCGCCGTCCAGCGTCAGCACGCCGCCGCTCAGCTGCGTCGCGCCGGAGTAGCTGCTCACGCCGGACAGGGCCACGTCGCCGCTCGCGATCTCGACCTTGCTGAAGTTGGAAATCGAGCCGGCGTAGGCAAAGCTGTTGCCCGCGCCCGGATTGACCACCATGGTGTTCGCGCCGCCGCTGCCGCCGTTGATGCTGCCGGTGATGCTGCCGCCGGTGATGGTCAGGCTGTTGACGCCGCTGCCCATCTCGATCGCCTTGCCGCTGCTGGCGCCGTTGATGATGCCGGCGGTGACGATGACGGTATTGTCGGCGCCGGTCTTGATGGCGGCGTTGGCCGCGCCGCCGCCCTGGATGGTGGCGCCGGCGTTGTTATTGATGGTGACCTTGTAGCCGCTGGCTGCGCCGACGGTGACGATGGCCGAATCGCTCTGGCCGCGGATCAGGCCGCCGGCCTGGTTGGTGATGGTGGCGTTGGCGTACAAGCCTTCGCGCGTGCCGTTGCTCAGGTCGTTGCCGGCCAGCGTGATGCCACGTCCGACCGCGTTGTTGTTGCCGGCCTTGACCAGTCCCTCGATCGTGCCCGAGTTGACGATGGTGCCGCCGCCGACGCTGATGCCTTCGCTGTATGCCAGGCCGTCGGCCAGCGCGCTGTAGGCGTTGACCGAGCGGATGATGCCGGTATTGGTGATGTTGGCGATGCCGTCCACATCGAGGCCATCGCCGTCGCCGGTCACGCCCTCGCCGGAGATCGTGCCGTGGTTGACGATGGTGGCCGACTGCTTGCCATTGAAACCGTCCAGGTTGATGCCGGAACCGTTGATGCCGCGAATAATGCCGCCGGCATTGTTGGTCACGCTGATGGCAAAGTACGACGAGGCATCCAGCTGGCCGCCGGTGATGCCGTGACGGCCGCCTTCGATCAAGCCGGTGGCGCCGTTGACGATCTGCGCGCCGGAATTGTTTTGCGCGTCGATGGCGTCGCTGCTGTTGCCGGTGGTGGTGACGGACCGGATGGTGCCCAGGTTATTCACCACGCCGTTCACGCCGGTGCGCACGGCATCCGCCTCGGTGGCCTTCAGCACGCCGCCGGCGTAGTTGTTGACGATGTTCGCGCCCGAAGTGATCGCCGCGAAATCCACCGCCTGCGCGCCGCCCGCGCTGGCGTTCACGGAAATCAGCGAACCATAGTTGTTCAGCGTGACGCTGGCGCTAGCCTTGTTCATCTGGATCACGTCGGCGTCGGCCGCCTGCATCAGCGCGGTGGCGTTGACGGTGCTGCCATTGTTGATGACCAGGTTGCTCACGCCGGTATTGTCGCGGACCACGCGGCCGGTGCCGGTCTGCTTGATCGCGCCCAGGTTGTTCAGCGTCGCGCCATTGCCGGTGATCGTGACCGCCACCTTGTCGCCGCCGATGGTCAGCGTGCCGCCGCTGGCGACGGTGCCGGTCTGGCCGGCCGCCAGCGTTTGCACCTTGGTGTTGGCATCGCTGATCGTGCCCGGGAAATCCGCTGCGGAGGCCGCCATCGGCAGTGTTGCCGCGAGCAACAGGAATTGAATGGCGGAAGAAGATTTCGGCGAGGCGATCGGCATGGTTTGTCCCGTTTGTTATGTGAGCAAACTTTCAATATCTCATAAAATTATTACAAGCTTGTGACGCTGTTGCCTGGCTGTCGCGTGCCTGTGCGCGGCGCCGGGAAGCTGATAAGCTGCCGGGCACTTTGATCATCGGGGAGTCTTCATGCAGAAAATAGCGGCCGCCATCACGGCCATCAGCAGCGTGGTCATTGCCGCCGCCGCGTGCAGCATCGCGTTCGGCCACAAGGCGCCGGAACTGGACACGCCGTACCAGGCGGTGGCGCTGGCAAACGGCCAGATGTTTTACGGCCGCATGGAAGGGAGCGGCAGCGACTATGTGACACTGCGCGATGTGTTCTATATCCAGGGACGGCAGAATCCGGAGACCAAGGCAGTCACCAGCGTGCTGATCAAGCGCGGCGGCGAGGCGCACAACCCGGACCGCATGCAGATCAACCGCCAGCAGGTGCTGCTGATCGAACCGGTGAAGACCGATTCGCAGATCGCCAGGCTGATCGCCGAGCAGAACGCGACGACGCGCTAGTCGTCATTCCCGCGCAGGCGGGAATCCATGCCGCCGCTGCTTGCCTGCGGCGTATGGATCCCCGCCTGCGCGGGGACGACGGCTCAGAACGAAGTCAGCGCCTTGGTGAACTTGATCAGCCACAGGCGGCTAGGACGCTCAAGGTCCGTGCCGCGTGCGACGCGTATCGTGTTCCCCGCCGTGCAGCCCGCGCTGCTGCTGGTGATGATGGCGCCGCTCGCATCGATATTGCACTTGGTGACATCGGCATCCTCCACCGCCACGCCGGCGGCGGTATAGACCTTGGTCTTCAAGCCGAAGTCGTTGTCATTCGCCAGTGCCAGCGTATTGCCATCGACGATGGTCAGGCCCTCGGCCTTTTCCGCCAGCCAGCCGATCGCGTTCAGATCCAGCAGCAGGGTTTTCTTCAGCGTCGTCACCGACTTCCAATCGGCGCCGTTCACCGCCACGCCGCCCATGCTGCTTTTCTCCAGGTCGGAGGTGGTCACGTTGTAGGCGGCGCCGGCGATATCGGTCGCCGTGCCGATCTCCACCAGCATCAGCTTGTTGAACACCTTGCCGCCAGGCGCCGCGCCCTGCTCGATCACGATGAACTTGCCATTGCCCAGCGCGACCACATCGCCCAGCTTGGCGTTGCCGGTGCGGCCGTCCTGGTAGTCGGCGGCGTCCAACGGATACGCGTACATCTTGCCGGAGGTGCCGGTGCTGGGATCGAATTCCACCCAGCGTGTGAAGCGCGCAAAGCGTTCGACCGCCTCGCTCTTGCCGGTCACCGAATAATTCGCGTTACCGTCGGTCAGCGGGCTTTGCAGGAAGCCATGCAGCTTGTCGGTCGTGGTGTCCAGCGCCAGGCCTTCCATGCCGCGGTTGGCGCGGCGCTTCAGGAAGATGTCCGGCAGGCCGCTGCCCGGTGCGTACTTGTTCAGGATGATGCCGGTGGCCGGATCGATCTTGACGATGAACGGGCCGTATTCGTCGGACACCCACAGCACGTTGCGCTTCTTGTCGACCACGATGGCTTCGCTGTCGATGCCGCCGGCGTTGAAGGTCGCCTTGCTGGTGGCATCGTATTTCATCGTATCCATCACCGGCAACTCGGACGAATTGCCGACCGCGCCAGGCGCCACCGGCAGGCCGGACGCGTTGACCGTGGCCGAGACCTTGATCGGCGTCGACGCAGTCAGCACCGCGCCGTTCTTGCCGACCGTGATCACGCCGAAGGCCGGAGCAAAGCTCGGCGACGGGAAGATCTTGGCGCCGGTGACGCCGCTGCCGCTCAGCGCCGGCAGGTTCGGGCCGTCGCCGTTAGGGCCACGGTCGGTCAGGCCGTAGAACTCCAGGTCGCCGTTGGCGTTGGTGCCCTTGAAAGCGATCGACGAACCGTAGGATGGCAGGAAGCCCAGCGGGAAATCTTCCTTCACCTTGGCGTTCGTACCTTCGTATGGAATGTAGTAGCTGTTCGCCGCCTGCATCTGGTAGCGCGTCACGGTGACGGCGACGGCGCCCAGCGGCGTGGTCTGGCTGAAGGTCTCGTTGACCGGCGTGCCGACCTTGGAGGCCAGCGTATCTTCAAAGTGTTCACGCACCAGCGCGCGGCGGCTGTCGTCCACGGTGCGGGCGGCGTACTTGGCGCCGGCGGCGGCCAGGTTGCCGCTCATCGCGGTGTTGAAGGTGGCGGCGGCGGCGTTGAAGTCGGCGCTCTTGGCGGCCAACGCGGTTTTCACATCGGCGGTCAGCTTGATGCCGTTAGCCGGGTCGCTGTCGTCATCCAGCAGTTGCAGGGCAAGCAGGCGGTTGACCACTTTGGCATCCTTGACGTCGGTAACGCCGGCCAGCTGCAGCGGCGTGATGGTGGCGGCGCAAGCGGCGCTGCCCAGCGCAATGCCGCCGACGCTAAAGGTGACGGTGTCGCCAGCGTAGCATGTGAACTCGCCCTTGGCATTTGTGCTGGCCTTCGCGGCGGTGCCGGCGACATAGTCCAGATTCTCCACCGCGCCGTCCAGGAATACACCGGTCATCGGCGTCTTGGCGGCTTCGGCCGGCGCATTGTCGCTGCTGCCGCACCCGGCGAGAACCGAGAATACAGCCAGCGACACCAAGGAAAGTTTTTTCATGTTATCAAGTCCCCAATTAGAAATTGGGCAAGTCTAGCGACAACACGTTACATGCTTGTGACAGACGCAAAAAAGCCCCGACCGGATCACCGGAAGGGGCTTCTTTATATAACTAGCTTGACGATAACCTACTTTCACACTGGTTGCAGCACTATCATCGGCGCAGAGTTGTTTCACGGTCCTGTTCGGGATGGGAAGGGGTGGGACCAACTTGCTATGGTCATCAAGCTTTGACTTGTAAGAGCGGCGCGTGGCGCCATCTCGGAATCTGGAGAAGCAAGTAAATGGGTAATGAAGTTGTATCAACGAACGTTCCAACGTACTCCTCATTCTCTACACCCTGCTAAGGTTATAGGGACAAGCCGTACGGGCAATTAGTATCAGTTAGCTTAATGCATTACTGCACTTCCACACCTGACCTATCAACGTCCTGGTCTCGAACGACCCTTCAAAGAGCTCAAGGCTCTGGGAAATCTCATCTCAAGGCAAGTTTCCCGCTTAGATGCTTTCAGCGGTTATCTCTTCCAGACTTAGCTACCCGGCAATGCCACTGGCGTGACAACCGGTACACCAGAGGTCTGTCCACTCCGGTCCTCTCGTACTAGGAGCAGCCCCCTTCAAATTTCCAACGCCCACGGCAGATAGGGACCAAACTGTCTCACGACGTTTTAAACCCAGCTCACGTACCACTTTAAATGGCGAACAGCCATACCCTTGGGACCGGCTACAGCCCCAGGATGTGATGAGCCGACATCGAGGTGCCAAACTCCCCCGTCGATATGAACTCTTGGGAGGAATCAGCCTGTTATCCCCAGAGTACCTTTTATCCGTTGAGCGATGGCCCTTCCATACAGAACCACCGGATCACTATGTCCTACTTTCGTACCTGCTCGACTTGTCAGTCTCGCAGTTAAGCACGCTTATGCCATTGCACTATTAGCACGATGTCCGACCGTACCTAGCGTACCTTCGAACTCCTCCGTTACACTTTAGGAGGAGACCGCCCCAGTCAAACTGCCTACCATGCACTGTCCCCGACCCGGATAACGGGCCAAGGTTAGAACCTCAAATGAACCAGGGTGGTATTTCAAGGTTGGCTCCACGAGAACTGGCGTCCCCGCTTCAAAGCCTCCCACCTATCCTACACAGATTGATTCAAAGTCCAATGCAAAGCTACAGTAAAGGTTCATGGGGTCTTTCCGTCTAGCCGCGGGTAGATTGCATCATCACAAACACTTCAACTTCGCTGAGTCTCGGGAGGAGACAGTGTGGCCATCGTTACGCCATTCGTGCAGGTCGGAACTTACCCGACAAGGAATTTCGCTACCTTAGGACCGTTATAGTTACGGCCGCCGTTTACTGGGACTTCAATCAAGAGCTTGCACCCCATCATTTAATCTTCCAGCACCGGGCAGGCGTCACACCCTATACGTCCACTTTCGTGTTTGCAGAGTGCTGTGTTTTTATTAAACAGTCGCAGCCACCAGTTTATTGCAACCCGTTCACCCTTCTGGCGCAAGCCAGTCAAGCTACAAGGGCGTACCTTTTCCCGAAGTTACGGTACCAATTTGCCGAGTTCCTTCTCCCGAGTTCTCTCAAGCGCCTTAGAATACTCATCTCGCCCACCTGTGTCGGTTTGCGGTACGGTCTCGTATGACTGAAGCTTAGAGGCTTTTCTTGGAACCACTTCCGATTGCTTCAGCACCTAAGTGCCTCGTCCCAGTCCCTTGAATCCCGCGCCCGGATTTGCCTAAGCGCCTTCTATGAACCAGAAACTGCCTATTCCAACAGGCAGACAACCTTCCGCGATCCGTCCCCCCATCGCATCATACGACGGTGCAGGAATATTAACCTGCTTCCCATCAGCTACGCATCTCTGCCTCGCCTTAGGGGCCGACTCACCCTGCTCCGATGAACGTTGAACAGGAAACCTTGGGCTTACGGCGTGGGGGCTTTTCACCCCCATTATCGCTACTCATGTCAGCATTCGCACTTCTGATACCTCCAGCATCCTTTACAAGACACCTTCGCAGGCTTACAGAACGCTCTCCTACCATATGCTTACGCATATCCGCAGCTTCGGTGACTGGCTTAGCCCCGTTACATCTTCCGCGCAGGACGACTCGATCAGTGAGCTATTACGCTTTCTTTAAATGATGGCTGCTTCTAAGCCAACATCCTGACTGTTTTAGCCTTCCCACTTCGTTTTCCACTTAGCCAATCTTTGGGACCTTAGCTGGCGGTCTGGGTTGTTTCCCTCTTGACGCCGGACGTTAGCACCCGACGTCTGTCTCCCAAGCTCGCACTCATCGGTATTCGGAGTTTGCAATGGTTTGGTAAGTCGCGATGACCCCCTAGCCATAACAGTGCTCTACCCCCGATGGTGATACTTGAGGCACTACCTAAATAGTTTTCGGAGAGAACCAGCTATTTCCAAGTTTGTTTAGCCTTTCACCCCTACCCACAGCTCATCCCCTAATTTTTCAACATTAGTGGGTTCGGACCTCCAGTGCGTGTTACCGCACCTTCATCCTGGCCATGAGTAGATCACTTGGTTTCGGGTCTACACCCAGCGACTATCGCCCTGTTCGGACTCGATTTCTCTACGGCTTCCCTATATGGTTAACCTTGCCACTGAATGTAAGTCGCTGACCCATTATACAAAAGGTACGCAGTCACGGAACAAGTCCGCTCCTACTGTTTGTATGCACACGGTTTCAGGATCTATTTCACTCCCCTCCCGGGGTTCTTTTCGCCTTTCCCTCACGGTACTGGTTCACTATCGGTCGATTACGAGTATTTAGCCTTGGAGGATGGTCCCCCCATATTCAGACAGGATTTCTCGTGTCCCGCCCTACTTGTCGTACGCTTAGTTCCACACATCGCATTTCACATACGGGGCTATCACCCGCTATGGCTCCAATTTCCAGTGGATTCTGTTATGCGTCATGCTAAAACGTACAGGCTCTTCCCATTTCGCTCGCCACTACTTTGGGAATCTCGGTTGATTTATTTTCCTGCAGCTACTTAGATGTTTCAGTTCGCCGCGTTCGCTTTGCATGCCTATGTATTCAGCATGCAATGACCCAAAGGGCCGGGTTTCCCCATTCGGAAATCTGCGGATCAAAGCTTGTTTGCTAGCTCCCCGCAGCTTATCGCAAGCTACTACGTCCTTCATCGCCTGTAATCGCCAAGGCATCCACCATGTGCACTTATTCACTTGTCCCTATAACGTTAGCCCCTGCGACTAAACAAGGAGCGTTTATAGGAATAAGAAGTACTACGTTGTTGCGTTTGTTGATACATACAATCATTACCCATCGCACCACCTGTCGGTGTTGCGATCAATAAAAATTTACTTACTTCTTCCAGATTGTTAAAGAACGAGAACTGCTCTTACCTAAACCTGATCGGCTTACGTAAAAGCATTTGGTGGAGGATGACGGGATCGAACCGACGACCCCCTGCTTGCAAAGCAGGTGCTCTCCCAACTGAGCTAATCCCCCCAATGGGTACCACTGGTAGGGCTGGTTGGACTCGAACCAACGACCCCCGCGTTATCAACACGGTGCTCTAACCAGCTGAGCTACAGCCCCAATATTGCTGTTCTCTATCTATTGACAGTCGATAAGTGTGAACGCTTGATGAGCTGGTCATTGCTGACCGTGCCACTCTAGAAAGGAGGTGATCCAGCCGCACCTTCCGATACGGCTACCTTGTTACGACTTCACCCCAGTCACGAATCCTACCGTGGTAAGCGCCCTCCTTGCGGTTAAGCTACCTACTTCTGGTAAAACCCGCTCCCATGGTGTGACGGGCGGTGTGTACAAGACCCGGGAACGTATTCACCGCGACATGCTGATCCGCGATTACTAGCGATTCCAACTTCATGCAGTCGAGTTGCAGACTACAATCCGGACTACGATACACTTTCTGGGATTAGCTCCCCCTCGCGGGTTGGCGGCCCTCTGTATGTACCATTGTATGACGTGTGAAGCCCTACCCATAAGGGCCATGAGGACTTGACGTCATCCCCACCTTCCTCCGGTTTGTCACCGGCAGTCTCATTAGAGTGCCCTTTCGTAGCAACTAATGACAAGGGTTGCGCTCGTTGCGGGACTTAACCCAACATCTCACGACACGAGCTGACGACAGCCATGCAGCACCTGTGTAATGGTTCCCTTTCGGGCACTCCTCAATCTCTCAAGGATTCCATCCATGTCAAGGGTAGGTAAGGTTTTTCGCGTTGCATCGAATTAATCCACATCATCCACCGCTTGTGCGGGTCCCCGTCAATTCCTTTGAGTTTTAATCTTGCGACCGTACTCCCCAGGCGGTCTACTTCACGCGTTAGCTGCGTTACCAAGTCAATTAAGACCCGACAACTAGTAGACATCGTTTAGGGCGTGGACTACCAGGGTATCTAATCCTGTTTGCTCCCCACGCTTTCGTGCATGAGCGTCAGTTTTGACCCAGGGGGCTGCCTTCGCCATCGGTGTTCCTCCACATATCTACGCATTTCACTGCTACACGTGGAATTCTACCCCCCTCTGCCAAACTCTAGCCTTGCAGTCTCCATCGCCATTCCCAGGTTGAGCCCGGGGATTTCACGACAGACTTACAAAACCGCCTGCGCACGCTTTACGCCCAGTAATTCCGATTAACGCTTGCACCCTACGTATTACCGCGGCTGCTGGCACGTAGTTAGCCGGTGCTTATTCTTCAGGTACCGTCATTAGCAAGGGATATTAGCCCCCACCGTTTCTTCCCTGACAAAAGAGCTTTACAACCCGAAGGCCTTCTTCACTCACGCGGCATTGCTGGATCAGGCTTGCGCCCATTGTCCAAAATTCCCCACTGCTGCCTCCCGTAGGAGTCTGGACCGTGTCTCAGTTCCAGTGTGGCTGGTCGTCCTCTCAGACCAGCTACTGATCGATGCCTTGGTGGGCCTTTACCCCACCAACTAGCTAATCAGATATCGGCCGCTCCAGGAGCACAAGGCCTTGCGGTCCCCTGCTTTCATCCTTAGATCGTATGCGGTATTAGCGTAACTTTCGCTACGTTATCCCCCACTCCAGGGTACGTTCCGATATATTACTCACCCGTTCGCCACTCGCCGCCAGGTTGCCCCGCGCTGCCGTTCGACTTGCATGTGTAAGGCATGCCGCCAGCGTTCAATCTGAGCCAGGATCAAACTCTTCAGTTTAATCTCTGTTTATTTGACACTTTCGTGTCACCGTCTTTCGACGGGTCGCTCACTCAAAATACTGACAGGCCACTATTTTCATAGCGCCTATTTCATTACTTCTTGTGAACATTTGATATTTTAAGTATCGCGGAACCGAAGTTCCGCGTGCACTCTCATCAAACGTCCACACTTATCGACTGTTAATTTTTAAAGAACTTCAATTCGGTGTTGCCTGCTGAAGAAGCGTTGTGTTCATCAGCACAGAAGCGAGATTATGAAGTGTTTCGTTTATCTCGTCAACCCCTCGCTTTACTTCACATTTCGATGCGTTGTTCTGCGAGGGGCCGAACTATAGCAAACCCACTGACGAACACGCAAGAAGTTTTTAATTGTAGGTAAACTACATCAAACAAAACGGTAAACATTGACTTAAAAATACCACAAGCGTAGATTCTACCTACTCACCTTGCTATCCGAGTGACTATCAAGGTAGCTGAAGTACACCACTGGACACATCCCCTCTTTGTTTTGAATCGCACCGGTCCGCGAGGCGCAGCTACGCCTATCCAATTTTGTTGTGCGCAGTACTTATGTAGTCAAAACTAAAAAGGAGATATGGACCATGCAACTTCGTAAAAAACCGCTGGCGCTCTGCCTCGCGGGCTTGTTTGCCACCGGCTTCCCCGGCCTGGCGTCGTCCGGCACCATTCCGGCGGCCCATGTGTATCACAACCATATGCCGAACTTCTGGCCGTTCTATGCGGTCGACGTCACGGCCAAGTACAACGGCACCGCCGTCGGCGCGCCGATCCGCTATACCTATGACGGCGAAGTCATCAACCTGAAGACCAATCCGCCGTCCGGCTACAGCTATTACCTGCCGGCCTCGCTGGGCGGCGGCATCATGCCGCACGACGACCTGGTGACTTATTACACGCCGGACGCCAAGACCGGCGCCTACCAGTACTGGCCCATGCAGGTGGCCAACGAGATGCAGAGCTGGTCCGGCGCCAAGGGCCAGGTGCACGTGACCATGTCCGGCGCCGTGATCAACAACGTGCAGAGCCTGGCGACGCTGCAGAACGTGCCCGGCTACAGCAACCCGTCCTGGGGACAGTCGTGGGCCAATACCTTCAGCACGCTCAAGACCACCAATAACTACCGCACACTCGATACGGTCCACTTCACCGGCCACCACACGATGGGACCGCTGGTCGGACCGGACTACTTCCTCAAGGATCTGATCTACCAGAACGCCACGCTGGCCCAACCGTATTTCCTCGGCGGGAACTTCGTCTCGTCCAAGGGCTTCTTCCCCACCGAGCTGGGATTCTCCGAGCGCCTGATCCCGACGCTGGCCAAGCTGGGCGTGCAATGGTCGGTGCTGGGCAATAACCACTACTCGCGCACGCTGAAGGATTATCCGTACGCCACCTACGACGCGACCGGCGACACCATCGTCTCGCCGCCCAACCGCGCCGACCTGCAAAACACCTCCACCACCGGCAGCTGGGTCGCGGCCGGCATGGCGCATGAGCAGCAGGTCATCGTCAACAAATTCCCGTTCGCCTCGACGCCGCACTGGGTGCGCGCGGTCGATCCCGCCACCGGCGCGGTCAGCAAGATCGCCGGCATCCCGGTCAGCCAGAACGGCTCCTGGCTGGAAGGCTGGGAAGGCTCGACCACGGTCGACGAGATCGCGCCCTATGCGGCACTGGAGCCGCGCCAGTTCTTCGTGGTCGCGCACGACGGCGACAATTCCGGCGGCCGCGCCGGCGCGCTGTCGACCTGGCAGGCGGGCCACAACACCACCTGCTCCGGCAACGGCTACTGCCTGGGCATCGACGAATACCTGAAAGCCAAGCCGATTCCGGCCAGCGACGTACAGCACGTGCAGGACGGCTCCTGGGTCGACACGCGCGACTCCTCGTCGGATCCGACCTGGTATCACTGGCGGCTGCCGTTCCTGATCTGGAAAGGCCAGTTCGCCGATTTCAACCGCGTCAATGGCCTGAGCCTCGCGCCCAAGGTCAACCTGAAGGGCCTGCAGGAAGGCGCCACCGTATCGTTCGAATATGGCTGGCACTATTTGGAGCGTAACTTCGCGCTGCTGCAGGCGTCCATGAACTACGCCAAAACCGCCGAGCAAATCTGGCTGGACGGCCACCCGAATCATTGGTCGCCAAGCACCACGCTGGACAACCAGGTCACCTATCCTGGCAACCAGCTCAATCCGTGGATGATGTCCTATCCGGTCAAGGGCAATGCCGCCGCCGACTATGCGGGCGGCGCCAATCCGGCCGAACTGGCGTGGTACTTCCTGCTGCCGGCGATGGATTCCGGCTTCGGCTACTACGACGAGAACAAGGACGACAGCGTCAAGCCTACGCTGGCCTTCAACAACTCGCTGGCCTTCTCCAAGCCGTATGTGCAGGCGAACCTGGCGCAGGACCATACCGGGCCATCGGTGTGGTGGCCGCAACGCTATCCGTACAATCCCGGCTCGGTCAACGCTTCCAAGGCGGAAGGCTGGACCATCCAGCACTACAGCAACGACTTCGCCATCTACACCTATGCCTATGACGTCTCCGGCATCAGCAGCGCCAAGGTCAAGGTGCGGGTCCACAGCAGCAACACCATCAATGCCAGCGACGACACCTACAAGGTCTACGATCCGGCCGCGATGGCGGGCGTAGCCGGCCTGTCCATCGCGCCCGGCAATGTCGGCGCATGGGACGAGTACAACATGCAGGTGCGCGACCTGCAGGCCGACATGAACGGCGTGGCCTGGAACGCCACCACCAAGGACACGCTGGCCGTGCTGCCGGCGCAGGAGATCGGCGACCTGTATTACACCTACCTGTCGAACTACCGCAACCAGCTGCTGGACTACTACGTCGAGGCGACCGACAGCAAGGGCAATGTCACGCGCTCGGAAATCCAGCAGGTCTACGTCGGCGCCGGCAAGTACACGCCGACCACCACCGGCTCGGGCTTCGTGGAAGACGCCAACGGCACAGTGGCCGGCGTGTATCCATTCCTGGTGATCGACTCGACCGCGCCTGGCGCGCCGGGCGCGATCACGGCGTCCACCATTACCGACCGTTCGGTCACGCTGGCCTGGCCGGCCGCCACCGACAACGTCGGCGTCACCGGCTACAAGATCTTCCGTAACAGCGTGCAGGTCGGCACCAGCGCCACCGCCAGCTATACCGACAGCGGCCTGGCGCCTTCCACCGCCTATACCTACGCGGTGGTGGCGTATGACGCGGCAGGCAACCAGTCCAGCGCCAGCCCGAACAAGGCCGTCACCACGCAGGCGGCCGACACCGTCGCACCTGGCGCACCGGGCACGCCGGCCGCCTCCGCCATCACGTCCAGCAGCCTGACGCTGGCGTGGGCCGCCGCGACCGACAACTACGGCGTGGCGCAGTACCAGGTGTTCCGCAACGGCGTGCAGGTCGGCGTCAGCGGCGGCACGAGCTTTGCCGACAGCGGCCTGACGCCGGCCACCGCCTACAGCTACACGGTCAAGGCGCTGGACGCGGCGGGCAACGTCTCGGCGGCATCGGCCGCGGCATCGGTCACGACGGCCGCCGGCAATATCGCCAAGGTCTACTACCGCCTGCCGACCGGCTGGACCACCGCCAATATGCACTACGCGCCGACCGGCGGCACCTGGACCACGGTCCCCGGCGTCGCCATGGCGCTGGCCTGCACCGGCTGGACCACCTACACCGCCAACCTGGCCAGCGCCACCGGCCTGACGGCGACCTTCAACAACGGCTCCGGCACCTGGGACAACAACGGCGGCAAGAACTACACACTGGGCACCGGCATCGTCGACGTGGAGAACGGCGCGGTCACCAGCGGCGTCAATCCCTGCGTCGCCGACACCACGGCGCCAGCCGCTCCGGCCGGCCTGGCTTCCAGCGCGGTGGGCGCCAACAGCGTCACGCTGAGCTGGACGGCGGCCACCGACAACGTCGGCGTCACCGGCTACTATGTCTTCCGCAACGGCACGCAGATCGCCAGCGTGGCCAGCGGCGCCAGCTACACCGACGCCACCGTCGCGGCATCGACCACCTACAGCTACACGGTCAAGGCCTTCGACGCGGCGGCCAATGTCTCCGCGGCCAGCACGGCGCTGAGCGTGACCACCACGGCGATCGTCAACAACAGCGCCACGGTCTACTACAAGAACAACGCCAACTGGAGCGCGGTCTACCTGCACTACGCGCCGACCGGCGGAACCTGGACCGTCTCGCCCGGCGTGGCGATGGACAGCGCCTGCACCGGCTGGAAGTCGAAAGTGGTATCGCTGGGCGCCGCCGCTGGGCTGGCGGCGACCTTCAACAACGGCTCCGGCACCTGGGACAACAACGGCGGCGGCAACTACGCGCTGGCCGCCGGTGTAGCGGCCGTGAACGCGGGCGCGATCACCACCACCAACCCGTGCGCCGGCGTCGAGAACGCCGCGCCGACGGTGCCGGATGGCCTGGCGGCCAGCAACGTCACCGCGTCCTCGCTCACGCTGTCGTGGACCGCGTCGACCGACAATGTCGGCGTCACCGGCTACAAGGTGCTGCGCAACGGCGCGCAAGTGGGCACCAGCAGCAGCACCAGCTACGCCGATACCGGCCTGGCCGCGTCGACCACCTACAGCTACACGGTGCAGGCCTATGACGCGGCGGGCAATATCTCGGCGGCCAGCGCGGCGCTCAGCGTGCCGACGCCGGCGGCGAGCGGCTGCCAGGTCAAGTTCACCATCGCCAATGCCAG
This sequence comes from Duganella sp. CT11-25, assembly GCF_047302815.1. Taxonomy (NCBI): domain Bacteria; kingdom Pseudomonadati; phylum Pseudomonadota; class Betaproteobacteria; order Burkholderiales; family Oxalobacteraceae; genus Duganella; species Duganella sp. CT11-25. The sequence continues at coordinate 4,838,948 of NZ_JBKBFD010000001.1, read as the reverse complement.
CACGGTGACCGGCCAGAACCTGTACCTGGTCGGCAGCCAGGCGGCGATCGGCAACTGGACCCCGGCCAGCGGCTTCGCGCTGGCGATCCAGGGCAGCGGCGCCAACGTGCCATGGAGCGGCACGGTGACGCTGCCGGCCGGCACGGCGGTGCAGTACAAGTACGTCAAGTGGAACGGCAGCACGGCGGCCTGGGAGAGCAACCAGGTCACGTCCTCGGGCAACCGCGAGCTGACCACACCGGCCACCTGCAGTGGCGTAACCGACCGTAACGACGGCAACTTCAAGCTGTAAAACCACGGCGCGACGGGGGACAGGCGTAAAATACGTCCTTTGCCTGTCCCCCACGCCGTGCCATGACCATCCTGCTGACCACCCTCAACGCCCGCTACACCCACGCTTCGCTGGGGCTGCGCTATCTACTAGCGAATATGGGATCGCTGCAGGAACAGACGCGCCTGCAGGAATTCGTCATCGGCGCCAAGACCACCGAAATCGTCGAACGCATCCTGGCGCATGCGCCGAAGATCGTCGGCTTCGGCATCTATATATGGAACGTCGAGGAAACCACCAAGGTCGTCGCCATGCTGAAGCGCGTCGCGCCGCAGGTGACGGTGGTGCTGGGCGGGCCGGAGGTGTCCTACGAATCGAACGAGCAGGAAATCGTCAAGCTGGCCGACTACCTGATCACCGGCTGGGGCGATGTGACCTTCCCCAAGCTGTGCGGCGAGATCCTCAACGGCCCCAAGCCGCTGATGAAGATCCACGCCGGCGTTCAGCCGCCGATGGCCGAGATCAAGCTGCCCTACTCGCTGTACAGCGACGACGATATCAAGAACCGCACGATCTATGTGGAGGCTTCGCGCGGCTGCCCGTTCAAGTGCGAGTTCTGCCTGTCCGCCCTGGACAAGACGGCGTGGCCGTTCGCGCTGGAGAGCTTCCTGGCGGAGATGGAATCGCTGCATGCGCGCGGCGCGCGGCTGTTCAAGTTCGTCGATCGCACGTTTAACCTGAACATCAAGACCAGCCTGAAGATCATGCAGTTCTTCCTCGATAAGCTGGAGGCCAATCCGGACGATCCGGTGTACGCCCACTTCGAGCTGGTGCCGGACCATCTGCCGGACGCACTAAAAGAGGGCATCAGCAAATTCCCGCACGGCGCGCTGCAGTTCGAGATCGGCATCCAGAGCTTCAACCCGGAAGTGCAGACGCTGGTCAGCCGCAAGCAGGATAACCAGAAGGCGGCCGACAATATCCGCTGGCTGACCGAGCAATCCAACGCGCACATGCACGTGGACCTGATCGCCGGCCTGCCGGGTGAGACGGTGGAGAGCTTCGCCATCGGCTTCAACAAGCTGTGGGCGCTGAATCCGCACGAGATCCAGTTCGGCATCCTGAAGCGGCTGCGCGGCACGCCGATCATCCGCCATACGCAGGAGTTCGGACTGGTGTTCGAGCCGTATGCGCCGTACACCATCCTGGCCAACCGCGACATCGACTTCCCGACCATGCAGCGGCTGGTGCGCTTTGCACGCTACTGGGACCTGGTGGCCAACTCGGGCCGCTTCGGCCACACGCTGCCGGTGCTGCTGGGCGATTCGGCGTTCGAGCGCTTCATGGCGTTCTCCGACTGGCTGTACGCGAATACCGATGCGACCCACCGTATCGCGCTGGAACGGCTGGTGGCGATGGTGTCCCGATACCTGCAAACCCAGGGCATGGAGAAGGATGCCGCCGACGCCCTGCTGGCCAGCGATTATGCGGGGCCGAAACCAAAAGTCGTCGAGACGCCGGCGCCCAAGCGCCAGGCCCGCAGGCTGGCCGCCTGAGGCACCGCCCCGCCCTTCCGCCTTTTGCCAGAGCGCGGCAGCGCACCCCGGGCATGAACATTGGTAGCGGTCAGGCGCAAACTCCCTTAAACTGGCGGTATGCCTACTGCCCAAGAGCCTACCCTGACCCTCAACTCCGGTGCCGTCGCCGCTGGCGGCACCTGGCAAGTCCATGCGCTGGCGCAGGGCAAGGCCATGGCCACCATTACCGCGGTACTGAAATCCATCTCCGCCGATAACATCAAGTGGGACTTGTCGGCCATCGACAGCATGGACCACATCGGCGCCCAGTTGTTCTGGAACGCCTGGGGCAAGGCCCGCCCCGCCAGCCTGCAGCTGGCGCCGGGCCAGGAAGAATTCTTCAAGCGCCTCGAAACCACCGGCAAGCTGGAACTCCCGCGCCCGCGCCAGCAGCGCCTGACGTGGGTGATGAAGCTCGGCTTCGCGATGCTGCTGTTCTTCGAGCACATGGCCGCCTTCATCCGCCTGATCGGCCAGGTCACGCTGGACACGGGCCGCTTCATCCGCAACCCCGCGCGCGGGCCGTGGAAGGAAATCTCCGCGAACATATTCCACGCCGGCTTCCAGGCGCTGGGCATCACGGCGCTGGTCGGCTTCCTGATCGGCGTGGTGTTTTCCTATCTGTCGGCGCAGCAGCTGCGCGCCTTCGGCGGCGACGTCTTCCTGGTCAATCTGCTCGGCATCAGCATTATCCGCGAACTCGGGCCACTGCTGGCCGCCATCCTGGTGGCTGGCCGCTCCGGCTCCGCCATCACCGCGCAGTTGGGTGTGATGCGCGTAACCGAGGAACTCGATGCGATGCTGGTGATGGGCATCTCGCACGGCTTCCGCCTGATCATGCCGAAAGTGCTGGCACTGGCGATCGCCATGCCGCTGTTGGTGATCTGGACCGATACGATGGCGCTGATCGGCGGCATGATATCGGCCAAGGCTGAACTGAACATGTCTCCGCAATACTTCATCGGCAAGCTGCCCGACGCGGTGGCGCTGGCCAATTACGTCATCGGTTTGGGCAAGGGCGTCGTGTTCGGCATCCTGATCGCGCTGGTGTCCTGCCATTTCGGCTTGCGTATCAAACCGAACACGGAAAGCCTGGGGCGCGGCACCACCACCTCGGTGGTCACCGCGATCACCGCAGTGATCCTGGCCGACGCCGTGTTCGCGATCATCTTCAGCGGCGTGGGGTTCAAATGAGCGAATACGAAAGCTCCTGCGGTCCCGGCACCGGCGAACTGACGCTGGACGGCAGCGTGCCGGTGGTCGAGATCACCGGCCTGTGGACCAAGTACGGCCGCACCGTGGTGCACCAGGATCTGAACCTGGAGATCGAGCAGGGCGAGATCATGTCCATCGTCGGCGGCTCCGGCACCGGCAAGACCACGCTGGTGCGGCAGATGCTGGGCCTCGAACGCCCGGCGCGCGGCTGCGTGCGCGTGTTCGGCGAGGACATCAGCGAAATCGATTCCGACCAGCTGCAGCAGCTGCGCAATCACTGGGGCATGCTGTTCCAGCAGGGCGCGCTGTATTCCGCGCTGACGGTGTTCGACAATATCGCCCAGCCGATGCGCGAGCTGCACACGCTGCCGGAAGACCTGGTCCGCGACGCCGTGCTGCTGAAGATGAACATGGTCGGCCTCGGCCCGGAGCACGCGAACAAGATGCCGTCCGACCTGTCCGGCGGCATGGTCAAGCGCGTGGCGCTGGCGCGCGCGCTGGCGCTCGAACCGAAACTGCTGTTCCTCGACGAGCCGACCGCCGGCCTCGATCCCGATTTGTCCGAAGCCTTCGTCGCGCTGATCAAGTCGCTGCACCGCGAACTGGGGCTGACGGTGGTGATGGTCACGCACGACCTCGACACGCTGTTCGCGCTGTCGACCCGCATCGCCGTGCTGGCCGAAAAACACGTGATTGCGCTCGGTCCCCTGCAGGACGTGCTGAAGGTCGATCATCCCTTTATCAAGGAGTTCTTCCTTGGCGACCGCGGCCGCCGCGCGCTGGAAGCGCTGGACCAAAAAACACCAACGGAGCACTGATGGAAAACCGATCTCACGCCCTCACCACCGGCTTCTTCACGATCACGCTATTGATAGCGGCGATCCTGTTCGGGCTTTGGTTCAACCGCGACCGCGTCGAACGCATTCCCTACGTGATCGCCACCGCGCAATCGGTGCCGGGCCTGAATCCGCAGGCGCCGGTGCGCTACCGCGGCCTGGAGGTCGGCAAGGTCGGCGACATCGCCTTCGACCAGCAGGTCACCGGCCAGATCCTCGTCACGCTCAACATCAACACCGACGCGCCGATCACCAAGACCACCTTCGCCACGCTGGGCTACCAGGGCGTGACCGGCATCGCCTTCATCCAGCTGGACGACGACCAGGTCGGCTCGCCGCTGCTGCCCACCAGCGCCGACAAGCCGGCCCGCATCCCGCTGCGCCAGGGCTTCTTCGACCAGCTGGAAAAACGCGGCAAGGAAATCCTGACCCAGACCGAGGAAGTCACGCGCCGGCTGAACACGCTGCTCAGCCCTGAAAACCAGAAGACCATGCTGGCCGCCTTCTCCGACGTCAGCGAAACCGCCAACGAATACCGCGAGCTGCCGCAGAAGCTGAAGCCGACCATCGACAAGCTGCCGGCACTGGCCGAGCAGACGCAAAAAACGCTGAACTCCGTCACCGCGCTGGCCAACGATGTCAACAAGCTGACCACCAGCCTGCAGGCTCCGGGCGGGCCGATAGCCCGCATCACCGGCACGGTGGAACGCATCGGCGGCTCGGTCGAGGCGGTGGCCGGCGGCCTGGAACTGGACACGCTGCCGCAGGTGAACTCGCTGTCCGACGACACCCGCTCGTCGATGCGCGCGCTGCGCAAGACCATGAACAAGATCAACGACCGTCCGCAAAGCCTGATCTTCGGCGCCCCAGGCGCGCCGCCGGGTCCCGGCGAAGAAGGCTTTACCGCTCCGACCAAATAAGGATAACCAGATGATTCCTGCCATCCGCACCCGCATCGCCGCCACCGCCATCGCGCTCCTGCTCGGCGCCTGCGCCAGCAAGGGTCCGTCGACCGCGCAGTACGATTTCGGCCCGCTGCCGGCCGCTTCGGCCTCCGTTCAGACCACCAATCCGGCCGCCATCATCGTCGCCGACATCAGCGGCCCGGCCGCGCTGGATTCGGAGCGCATGCACTACCGCCTGCTGTACGCCGATGCGCGCCAATCGCGCCCCTACGCCTACAACCAGTGGACCAGCACCCCGCTGCAGCTGCTGACCCAGCGCATGAAGGCGCGCATCGCGCAGGCCGGCGTCAAGGTACTGTCGACCACCGACGCCGCCGCCAGCACCAACCTGCTGCGCATGGAGGTGGAAGACTTCACGCAGAACTTCGACACGGCCACCAGCAGCAGCGGCGTGCTGCGCCTGCGCGCCTCGGTGTTCCGCAGCCACAAGCTGATGGACCAGAAGACCTTCAGCCGCAGCGTGCCCGCCGCCAGCGCCGATGCCGCCGGCGGCGCCAGCGCGCTGGCCGACGCTGCCGACGCGGTGGCCGCCGACGTGCTGGCATGGCTGGCGGCGCTGCCGCCTTCGAAGGAATGACGGAAGCCGCGCCCGACCAACCGCCGGCACCGGGTCCACTGGCCCCGGCCGGCAAGACGTCGCCGTTCACGCGCGCGGCGCTGCTGGCCTATCTGTTCCTGATCGTCTACGCCAGCTGGTTCCCGTTCTCCGGCTGGCACAACCAGGGCTTGTCGCCGCTGATCTTCCTCGAGTCGACCAGCATGCCGCGCTACTGGACCAAGTTCGACGCCATCATCAACATCGTCGGCTACGTGCCGCTCGGGGTCCTGATCGTCTACGCGCTGTACCCGCGCGTCAAAGGCGTGTGGGCCCTGCTGCTGGCCAGCGTGTGCGGCCTGCTGGTGTCGGGCACGATGGAGGCGGTGCAGACCTACCTGCCCAGCCGCGTCTCGTCCAACCTGGACTTCTACACCAACGCCGCCGGCTGTTCGCTGGGCGCGTTGATCGGCGTGCTGACGGTGCGCCGCCTGCTCGACCAAAGCCAGCTGCAGCGCCTGCGCCAGGCTTGGTTCGCGCCGCACGCCAGCCAGGGCCTGGTGCTGCTGGCGCTGTGGCCGCTGGCGCAGATCTATCCGCAAAGCTTTTTGTTCGGCCTCGGCCAGCTGCTGCCCATCCTGTCGGACTGGCTGTCGGAACTGCTGGACATGGACATCGACCTGGCCAGCTTCGTGCGGCCGGACGCGGTGCTGACGGTGGAGCAGTACTGGCTGTCCGAAACCATCATCACCGCCTGCGGCATGGTGGGCGCGGTGCTGACCCTGCTGTGCCTGCTGCGCAGGCCGGCCCCGCGCGGCCTGCTGGTGGGCGCCATGATCGCCGCCGCCATCGTGGTCAAGGCGCTGGCGACGGCGCTGCTGTTCTCGCCGGAAAACGCCTTCGCCTGGATCACGCCCGGCGCCCAGGGCGGCTTCCTGATCGGCGCCATCATGCTGGCCGGCCTGGCGTTCGCGCCGCACGTGGCGCAGCGGCGGCTGGCGATCGCCACCCTGCTGCTGAGCCTGATCATCGTCAACACCACGCCGGCCAACCCGTATTTCGTGGCCACTTTGCAAACATGGGTACAGGGCAAGTTCCTGAACTTCAACGGCGCGGCGCAATTCCTGTCGCTGCTGTGGCCGTTCTTCGCCGTCTGGTTCCTATGGTTGCCGGCCCACAAGCTCAACGCCGCGAGCCAAGCACGGGTATCATAGCGGCTACGACTTTCCAGAGGTAATGCCATGAGCGACACCCCCTATTTCAAGCACCACGTCTTCTTCTGCATGAACAAGCGTGACGACGGCCGCAACAGCTGCGGCGACCACGGCGCGGAAACCGCGCAAAAACACGCGAAGAAGCGCTGCAAGGAACTCAACCTGAACGGCGCGGGCAAGGTCCGCATCAACCAGGCCGGCTGCCTCGACCGCTGCGAAGAAGGCCCGGTGCTGGTGGTTTATCCGGAAGGCACCTGGTACACCTATGTCGATACCAGCGACATCGACGAAATCATCGACACCCACCTGGTGCAGGGCAAGGTTGTCGAACGTCTCAAGATCTGACCCTATGAACAAAAGCGAAAAATTTACCCTGGCCGGCGCCGCCGGCCAAATGGAAGGCTTGATCGACCAGCCGGCCGGCGCGCCGCGCGGCATCGCGCTGGTGGCCCACCCGCATCCGCTGTACGGCGGCACGATGGACAACAAGGTGGCCGTCACGCTGATGCGCACCTTCGTCAACCTCGGCTACGTGGTGGCGCGCATCAACTTCCGCGGCGTCGGCGCCTCGGAAGGCGTGCATGACCACGGCATCGGCGAGACCGACGACATGGCGCTGCTGCATGCGTGGATGACGGCCACATATCCGGGCCTGCCGGTGGCGCTGGCGGGTTTCTCGTTCGGCACCTTCGTGCAGTCGCACCTGGCGCAGCGCCTGGCCGCCGCCGGCAACCCGGCCGAGCGCCTGGTGCTGGTCGGCGCCGCCGCCAAGAAGTGGGAAATGGCGGCCATTCCGGCCGACACCATCCTGATCCACGGCGAGCAGGACGACACCATCCCGCTGGTCGACGTGCTGGACTGGCTGCGCCCGCAGGACATCCCGGTGATCGTGATTCCCGGCGCCGACCACTTCTTCCACCGCAAGCTGCAGCACATCAAGAGCTGGGTCGTGCAGCTGTGGCACCGCCCGACCGATGTTGCCGAAGATGAAACGGACACCGCAACAGCGGACTAAAGCCCTATAATTCCCACGCTTTTAACTTTCCACCGAACACGACCACATGAAAAAAATTATCGCGGCTCTGGCCACCAGTGTGATGTTGATGAGCGCCGCCGTCGCGCAAACGCTGCCGGCCCCGACCATCGCCGCCAAGTCCTGGCTGCTGCTGGACGCCACCAGCGGCCAGATCATCGCCTCGCAGGATCCGAACGCCCGCATCGAGCCGGCCTCGCTGACCAAGATCATGACCGCCTACGTCACCTTCGGCGCGCTGCGCGACAAGAAGATCGACCTGAAGCAGATGGTCAACGTCTCGACCAAGGCCTGGAAGGTCGATTCGAGCAGCTCGAAGATGTTCATCGACCCGGCCACGCCGGTCAGCATCAACGACCTGCTGTACGGCCTGATGGTGCAATCGGGTAACGACGCCGCCGTGGCGCTGGCCGAAGCCGTCGCCGGCGACGAGTCCGCCTTCGTGGCGCAGATGAACAAGGAAGCCCAGCGCATGGGCCTGACCTCGACCCACTTCGCCAATCCGCACGGCCTGCCCAGCCCGGAAAACTATTCGACCGCGCAAGACCTGTCGGTGCTGGCCAAGCGCGTGATCCTGGACTTCCCGGAGTTCTACAAGATCGATTCGGTCAAGAGCTTCACCTACAACAAGATCACCCAGCCGAACCGCAACCGTTTGCTGTGGCTGGATCCGACCGTGGACGGCATGAAGACCGGCCACACCGACGCCGCCGGCTATTGCATGATCGCCTCGGCGCACCGCCCGAACGGCGCCAGCGAGCGCCGCCTGATCTCGGTGGTGCTGGGCACCTCGTCCGACCAGTCGCGCACGCAGGAAAGCCAGAAGCTGCTGAACTGGGGCTTCCAGAACTTCGACACGGTCAAGCTGTACTCGAAGGGCCAGGCGATCGCCGAGCCGGAAATCTGGAAGGGTTCCAAGAGCACCGTCAAGATCGGCTTCCCGAACGACGTGCTGGTGACCGTGCCGAAGGGCGTGGCCGCCAAGATGAAGCCGGCGCTGGAACGCAAGGATCCGCTGGTCGCGCCGCTGGCGCAGAACAGCCGCGTCGGCACGCTGAAGATGGTGGTGGACGGCAAGCCGCTGCTGGAACTGCCGGTGGTGGCGCTGGAGACGGTGGACCAGGCCTCGATCTTCGGCCGCGCCTGGGATTCGATCCGCCTCTGGCTGAAATAAACGCATGAAAAAGCCCGCGTGACCGTGCGGCGGCCTTGGCCGTCGCAGGGCACGCGGGCTTTTTTAATCTTCCGCGTTGGTGTGGTGCATCGACTCCTGCGCCCACTTGAACGCCGCCTGGCCCACCGCGCCCAGCCCATCGACATCGATCCCCAGCTTCTCGGCGATCTCGATCGCGCGCTCGACCTTGTCGCGCTCCAGCAGCATCACCATCATCAGGTAAGGGCCGTAGACGCCCTCGCTGCCCAGCAGCACGTCGCGGATCTCGTCCGACAGATGCATCTTGCCCACCAGGCTGGCCATCGGCACGCCCAGCAGCGCATCGAACAGCGACAGCAAACCCACCAGGAACAATTCATCGCGCTTGGCCTGCGGCAGCGCGCTGCAGGTCTCCAGGAAACGCGCGCGCGTCAGCGCCACTTCCAGCAGCGACTCGTCGCGGTCCTTGTTGGCGCCGCCGCCCAGGCGGAACATCGATACCGTCAGCCCGCGATACAGCTGGTTACGGCCCAGCACCATGAAGGCTTGCTGCAAGCTGGTCACCTTGGTGCTCTGGCCGTTGCTCGGCGCGTTGGCCCAGTTCAGCACCTGATAAGTCATGCCGGGATCGCGCTTGGCCACCTCGATCAGCGCCGGCAGCTCGGCATCGGAGCGCAGCAGATTCAGCAGCTCGATCGAGGTCATGCGGCTTTGGTCGACCTTGGCGTCCGGATCCACCTTGTCGCTGGTGGTCAGGAAATGGCCCATGAAGTAATTGCAGCCCCACGACATGCACATGCGCTGCTCGTCCCACGACTCGACGCCGTCGACCGCCAGCTTCATGTCGGGATAGCGCATGCGCAGCTGCTTGGTCAGCGACTGGAACTCGGCCAGCGTATGTTCATTCAGGTACAGCATGGCGACGTCGCACAGCGCCATCAGCGCCGCATCCTCGGTATCCAGCGACACGCCGCGCAGCGCCACCTTGCAGCCGGACTCGCGCAATGCCGCCATGCGGCCGGCCAGTTGCTCCACCGGCAAATTGGCGCTCTTGCGGTCCAGCATGAAGATGGTGTGCGGCGCGACCAGCGGCAGGTGGCGGTTGAACACCACCGCGTCCGGGCTGATCTGCACCAGCGCGATGCGCTGCTGCGCAAACTCCGGCATATGCGCGGCGACCAGGGTTTCGATGAATACGGTTTCCGGCAAGGGCGCGCGGTTGCCGCCGAAGGGCACGGAGAAACGGTAGCCGCACAGGCGGTGGCGCTCGTCGACGATCTCGGAGCGCACCACGATGGCGGCGCTGTCGCCGCCCGGCGCCGGTGCCGGAGCGGATACCGGCGCGGACGCCGCGGCGGGGGCGGCGGCGACGGTTTCAGGTTCCGGTTTTGATTTCAGAAACGATAAAAATCCCATTGATTCCTCCGTCCGGTGCCGCATTGTTTTACCGATCATACAATGAAATCCCGGCCCGAAAACATTCCTGCCGAAAAAACCACTAGCATTGAAAGTAACTAAAGTACAAGCTTGTCGTTATAATCTCCGCATTCCTTCAACCCTGAAAGTCCGCTCATGAGCACCGTTGCAACGACCGATCTGTCCTGCCCGTCCATCGCCACCAGCAAAGGCGGCCCGACGCTGTCGCGCATCGTGGCCGGCATGTGGCGCATGAATGAATGGAAGCTGACGCCGCAGCAGCGCGTGACCTGGATAGAACAGGCGCTGGCGATGGGCGTGACCAGTTTCGACCACGCCGACATCTACGGCGGCTATGGCGTCGAAGCGGTGTTCGGCGAGGCGCTGGCGCTGCAGCCGTCGCTGCGCGCGCGCATGCAGATCGTCAGCAAGTGCGGCATCAAGCTGGTCAACGCGGCGCGCCCGGAGCATACGATCCAGCACTATGACACCAGCGCCAGCCACATCATCGCGTCGGCGGAAAACTCGCTGCGCCAGCTGGGCACCGACCACCTCGACCTGCTGCTGATCCACCGCCCGGATCCGCTGATGGACTTCGACGACATCGCCGGCGCCTTCCAGCGCCTGCGGCAGGACGGCAAGGTCAAGCATTTCGGCGTGTCAAATTTCAGCCGCCACCAGTTCGAGAGCCTGAACCGCCGCATCACGCTGGCCACCAACCAGGTCGAGTTCTCGCCGCTGAATGTGGCGCCGATGTTCGATGAAACCTTCGATGGCCTGCAAGACTTGGGCGTGGCGCCGATGATCTGGTCGCCGCTGGCCGGCGGCCGTTTGTTCAGCAGCGGCGATGCGGACGGCGCGCGCGTGCGCGCGGCGATCCAGAAGGTGGCCGACGAACTGCAGCGCCCGTTCGGCAGCGTGGTGTTCGCGTGGATTATGCAGCTGCCGAGCCGCCCTGTCCCGTTGACCGGTTCGGGCCGCATCGAGGCGGTGGCGGAAGCGGTGCAGGCGACCCAGTTCAGCTTGAGCCGCAGCCAGTGGTTCGAGATCCTGCGCGCGGCGCGCGGTCACGAAGTGGCGTAATGGAAGCTTAGTCCTTAGTCTTCATACACGGCTGGCGGGGCGACGCCCTTCCAGCCGCTTTTCCAGGCCAGGTTCAGCGCCAGCGTGCCGGCGATATAGACGGCGAAGAACAGCACGAAATAACTGGCCTGCAGCCACGCCAGCAATCCCAGGTTGACCAGCAGCGCGGCCAGCGCGCCCCAGCTTTTCTTTTGCTTGGAGCTGGGAAAGCGCACGGTCGACACCATCAGGCCGCCGACCACGAACAGCAGCAGCACGATCAGGCCGGCATGCAGCATCGACGCCGCCGGATCCGGCCACGCCACCACCACCGAAGCCACGCAGGCCGCGCCCGCCGTGATCGGCATGCCGACGAAGTAGCGCGGATCGGTGCGCCCCACCATGACATTGAAGCGCGCCAGCCGCAGCGCCCCGCAGGCGACAAAGAAGAAGCTGGCGATGCCGCCCATGCGCAGCAGCGTCGGATGGTCCACGCCCAGTTGCACGAAGCCGTAGCAGTACAACAGCAGCCCCGGCGCGCAGCCGAAGTTCATCACGTCGGCGATGGAGTCGAGCTGCATGCCGAATTCGGAAGCGGTGTTGGTGGCGCGCGCCACGAAGCCGTCGAGCGCGTCGAACACGCCGGCCAGCACCAGCAGGATGGCGGCCAGGCGGTAGTCCTGCGCCGAGCCGACCAACGCGTTATCGACCGAGATGACGATGCTGCCGAAACCGCAGGCGATCGACATCAGCGTGACCATGCTGGGCAAGGCGAATTTGGCGCGCTGCATGCGCTGTTGGTGTAAGGGCTTCAAATTGGACGCAATCAAAAAAGGCAAGCTTACCATTTTACCCCGCGTGGTTCGCATCTAACGAGTGCTGCCGATTTGAAATCCGTCCTAAAATCGGGGGCACTACACAGGAGTCCATCATGATGAAATGGCGACTACCGCTGGCCGCGCTGCTGGCAACGCTGCTGCTGGCCGCTTGCGGCGGAGGCGGCGGCAGCGACACCACCGCCGTGACCGGCCCGACCACCACGCCGTCGGCACCGATGCAGGAACCGGGCGCGCCCACGCTGACCGGCAACAACGCGCTCGACGGCTACAACTGGATCAACTATCGCCGCGCCCAGCTGGGGCTGTCGGTGCTGGTGCGCAACAGCAGGATCGATGCGGCCGCGCAGGGACATTCCGACTACCAGCGCACCAACAACACCATCACCCACGAGCAGACGCCCGGCCAGCCCGGCTTTACCGGCGTGACGCTGACCGACCGGCTCACCGCCGCGAACTATGCGCTGATCCGCCCCTATGCGCTCGGCGAGGTGATTTCCGCCACCTCCAACAGCACCGGCTTTTACCAGGCCGAGGAATTGATCGCCGCCATCTACCACCGCTTCGTGATCTTCGAGCCGATCTTCAAGGAAATCGGCGCCGGCGCGGCCACCACGTCCAACGGCTATACCTATTTCACCGCCGACTTCACCGTGGTCAACGGCTACAGCGGCCTGGGCGCCGGCCAGTTCGTCGTCTATCCGGTCAACAACCAGGTCAACGTGCCGACCAATTTTTTCAGCGACAGCGAATCGCCCGATCCGGTGCCGGGGCAGAACGAGGTCGGCTACCCGATCAGCGTACACGCCGACAACGGCGGCAGCGGCGTGACGGTGCAAAACTTTAGCGTGGCGCCGCGCGGCGGCAGCACGCTCGCCGTGCGCCTGCTCAGCAACGCCACCGACGGCGACACGGGCAGGAGCGGCGCCGCCATCGTGCCGCTGGCGCCGCTCAGGAACGCCACCATCTACGATGTCAGCTTCAGCGGCACGGTGTCCGGCATGGCCGTCACGCGCAACTGGTCGTTCACCACCAAATAAAGGCCTCCGTTGTTGCATGACGCCAACTACCAGCGGCGACGGGTCTGCTATCGTATCGGCATGACACTGACCATTCCCGACGGCGGCCATATCCTGCAGGTAGAAACCGGCTTGCAACAGCTGATGGGCGACCACGCCCTGTACCTGCAGATCCTGGGCCGCTTCCGCCAGCGCTATCCGGACAGCGCCGGACAGGCGCGCCAGGCGCTGGCCGCCGGCGAGGCCGGCCATGCGCAGCGCATCGTCCACACGCTCAAGGGTGCGGCCGGCATGATAGGCGCGCAGCAGGTGTACCTGCTGGCGACGGCACTGGAAGCGGCGTGCGCCGGTCCGCCCAGCGTGTATTCGGCGCCGCTGGCCCAGCTGGAGCAGGCGCTGCGCAACCTGATTCCCGTGATCGACGGCTTGCTGGAGGACGAACAGCAACAGGCGCTGGCCCATCTTGCGCAGACGCAGGCGCCGGCCTCGCCGGTGCCGGAAACGCGCATGCTGCTGCAGCACCTGGCGCGGCTGCTGGAAGAAGGCGACGGCGCGGCGATCGACGTGCTGGAGCAGTCGGCCACGGTGCTGGCGGCCAGTCTCGGGGTGGCGGTGTTTCAGGAGATGACGGAAGCGGCGCACCAGTTCGATTTTGAAACGGCGCTGGCCACGCTGCAGGCGGCGACCGCGTAACACCCCTTAGCGGGTGTATTCCTTTTCTTCATCGAAGGCGTCGGCGCATTCCTTGTCGCAAAAGCGGCGCACATTGTCGAGCGGCTTTTCGCAATACCAGCATGAACCCTTGGGCGGCAATGCCTGCCGGGCGCGCGCGGCGATGCCGGGCGCGGCGGCGGTGGCGGACGGCGGAACGCCGGCGCCGTCATCCGGTACGCTGTCTTGTGTCGGTTCCACGATCCCCTCCTTTCCAGGCAGTGCTCAGGTCAGTTGCAAGGTTACTTCAGCGGAATTGCCGCACGCATGAGAATTCTCAATACAGTGAGGTTTCCAGCGACGTTGCCTGAAACCGCACAATGATTTGCGACGATCAATAATAGCAGGTTCGGCGCGACGCCTACATCCGCCCCTCCGGCAAAAAATGCCCGTCTGGCGGCAGTTACGCCGCTCTCCCGAATGAGGAAATATTTTTTAATCAAAAAGCCGGGAATGATAGTGCGGTGCAAGTTGGTCAAACGCTTATAATCGTGTCACGATAATTTTTCCCTGCAGGAAAGCTCGCATGCAAGAAAACGCCCTCGCCCCTCAACTGCCTGCCACCAGCCACGCCCACTTGTCGGGCCGCGTGCTCGGACTGGCGAAGCTGGGCTTGATCGTACTCGATGCCAACCAGCGCATCGTCCTGTGGAACCAGTGGATGGCCAGCCACTCCGGCCTGTCCGCGCACCGCGTGCATACCAGCGAACTGTTCGACCTGTTCTCCGAGCTGCGCGGCCACCGGCTGGAGCAGGCGGTGCACAGCGCCATGCAAAGCAACCTGCCGCAGCAGCTGTCGCCGTCGCTGAACCCGTCCCCCTTCCCGCTGTATCCGACCGGCACCTGGGGTGGCGAGCGCATCGAGCAGGCGGTATCGGTGACGCCGTTCACCGAAGGCAAGGAGCGCTACTGCCTGATCGAAGTCAGCGACATCAGCACCACCGTGGGCCGCGAGCGCCAGCTGCGCGGCCAGGCCGAAGCGCTGCGCGCGCAATCGTATGTGGACGGCCTGACCGGCATCGCCAACCGCCGCCACTTCGACGTCGCGCTGGACCGGGAGCTGCGCCGGGCGATCCGCAACGACGGCCAGCTGTCGCTGCTGCTGATGGATATCGATTCGTTCAAGGCGTATAACGACCACTTCGGCCACCAGCAGGGCGACGCCTGCCTGATACACGTGGCGGAGGCCTTCGCCGCCGCGCTGCAGCGCCCGGCCGACCTCGCGGCGCGCTACGGCGGCGAAGAGTTTGCCGCCGTGCTGCCGGACACCGCGCAGGAGCAGGCGGCGCAGGTCGCCGAAACCATCCGCGCCAGGATCGCCTCGCTGGCCATCACCCACTCGCCGGCCGCCGCGCGCCCGCATGTGACGATGAGCATCGGCGTGGCCAGCTTCGACAAGGACCGCCTGTGCGACGCCGCCGCCATGCTGGCCGCCGCCGACAGTTGTTTGTATGCCGCAAAACACGCCGGTCGCGATTGCGTGATCGTCCATAAACCTGAAGAAAGCGTCAATGAAACTGCGTAATCTCGTCATCACTTTGGCGGCCGTGCTGGCCGTGCCTTCGGCCTTCGCCGCAACCGCCGCCTGCAAGGGCGCAGCGCCGTCGGGCGAACTGGCGGCGACGCGCATCGTCGCCGCCAACGCCACCAGCAAAGAGCCCGGCCTGTACGAAGGCCCGGTATGGATCAAGGACGCGCTGTACTTCTCGGACTTCACGTTCGGGCCTGGCTTCCCTTCGCGGATCCGTAAACTGGATGCAAGCGGAAACGTTACCACCGTGATCGAGGACAGCGGCAGCAACGGCCTGGCGGTGGATGCCGACGGCAACATCCTGGCGGCCACGCACAAGTACAAGAGCGTGTCGCGCTACACGCTGGACGGCAAGCGCAGCGACGTGGTCGGCAAGTACAACGGCAACGTGTTCAACTCGCCGAACGACATGGCGCTGGCCGCCGACGGCACGCTGTACTTCAGCGACCCGGACTTCCAGCGCACCGCCGCGCCGGGCGGGCAGGACAAGACCCGCGTGTACCGCGTGGCCAAGGACGGCGGCGTGACGGTGGTGGATGACACGCTGAAGAACCCAAACGGAGTGTCGTTGTCGCCGAAGGGCGATGTGCTGTATGTGAACGGCATGGTCGATGACCACGGCGTGCTGCGCGCCTACAAGATCGTCGGCGGCAAACCGCAAAAGGGGCACGACCTGGTGGCCAGGCTCGGCATCCCGGACGGCATGGCGGTCGATTGCCACGGCAATATCTACGTGACCGAGCACACCGACCAGCGCCTGCGGGTGTTCACGCCGGCCGGCAAGCAGATCGCCACCATCAAGGTGGACGCCAACGTCACCAACGCCGCGTTCGGCGGCACCGACGGCAAGACGCTGTACATCACCGGCGCCGGATCGGTCTGGAAGCTGGACCTGGACGTGACCGGTTCACCGTATTGATCGTCAGTGCAGCGCTTTCAGCTGCTTGATGATGTCCGACAGGCGGTATGGCTTGTTGATCACGCCATACTGCATCGCCCCCTCGCCATGCTTCTCGAGGGCGGAAGCGGCGTAGCCGGAGGTCAGCAGGATCTTGATGTCCGGCAGGTGGGCGGAGGCCTGCCTGGCCAGTTCGATGCCGCTCATGCCCGGCATCACGATGTCGCTGAATAAAATGGCGATGTCGGGATGGCGATGCATCAGGTCCAGCGCCTCCGTGCCATTGTTCGCCGGCAGTACCTCGTATCCGAGGCTGGTGAACAGGTGCACCGCCACTTCCAGCACTTCCGGCTGGTCATCGACGACCAGCACTTTCTCCATGGCGTCGGCGCCCGGGAGGGTGTCCTCGCCCAAGGCCATCGCCGGGAAATACAGGGAGATCTCGGTCCCCTCGCCCAGTGTCGACTGGATGCGCAGGTCGCCCTCGGCCTGCTGCGCCAAGCCGTAAGCCTGGCTGAGTCCCAATCCGGTGCCCTTGCCGACGTCCTTGGTGGTGAAGAACGGCTCGACCGCCCGCGTGATCACTTCCTCCGTCATGCCCTCGCCGGTATCGCGCACGCGCAGCCGCACATAGCTGCCGGGCGGACGCCCGCTATCCGGAATACCGTCGGCGACATCGACCGTGATGGTGATCGTGCCGTTGGTGCCTATCGCGTCGCGGGCATTGACGACCAGATTGAGCACGGCGGCCTCAAGCTGCGTGACGTCGGCCATGATGTCGGGCACGTTCGGCCCAAGGCGCAAGTCCAGTTGCATCGAGCTGGGTATCGCCCGGCGCAGCACCGCCTCGAACCCGGTCAGCGTGCGGTTCAGGTTCATCACGCTCGGCTTCAGCGGCTGCTGGCGCGCGAAGGCCAGCAGCTGTTGCGTCAGGTTGGCGCCGCGGTCGGCCGCGCGTTCCATGCCGGCGATCGCCCTGAGCTGGCTCTCGCGGTCGACGCCGAGGCGCAGCAGCTCGATGCCGTTGACGATCACGCTCAGCAGGTTATTGAAATCGTGGGCGATGCCGCCGGTCAGCTTGCCGATCGCCTCCAGCTTCTGCGACTGGTGCAAGGCGTCCCTGGCGCGCGCCAGCGTCTCCTCGGCGTTGCGCCGTTCGGTCACGTCGCGCGTCACCTTGGCATAGCCGATCAGTTCGCCCATCGAATCGTAGATCGGATCGATGACCACATGGGCCCAGAAACGCTCGCCGCCCTTGCGCAGGCGCCAACCCTCTCTTTCAAACCGCCCCGCCATGCGGGCGGTCTCCAGCGCCCGCATCGGCAGGCCGGCACGCTGGTCTTCCTCGGTATAGAAGCGCGAAAAATGCGAGCCGACCACTTCGTCCGCGGCATACCCCTTGATGCGCCGGGCGCCCTCGTTCCAGTTGGTCACCATGCCGTCCGTGGACAGCATATAGATCGCGTAGTCGGTGACGCCCTGCACCAGCAGGCGGAAGCGCTCCTCGCTGGCGTGCAATTCCTCCTGCGCCTTGCGGCGGTCGGTGATGTCGCGCGTGATCTTGGTAAAGCCCAGCAGCACGCCGTGCTCGTCGCGGATCGGGTCGATCAGGACGCTGGCCCAGAACCGGGTGCCATCCTTGCGCACGCGCCAGCCCTCGTCCTCGAACTTGCCCTCGTTGATCGCCGAATTCAGCGCGAACGCCGGGCGGCCGGCCGCGCGGTCCTCGTCGGTGTAGAAGCGGGAGAAATGTTCGCCGATGATTTCCTCGGGCGTATAGCCCTTGAAGCGCTGGGCGCCGGCGTTCCAGCTGGCGACGATGCCCTCGGCCGACAGCATGTAGATGGCGTAATCGGTGACGCTGGAAATGAACAGCCGCAGACGCTCGGCCTCAACGACAATATTCTGCTTGGGTTCGGTGATCATTGGGTTCGATTCTGCACAGCGTAGTGGACGCCAAAATAGCAGCCCATTGTACCGTCCGCAGAATCGAAACGAAGCCGCCCTCTGGACGTAAAGTGTGTCCAGGACAGGAAGGGGGGGGTATTTGCGAACAAAAAACGGGGTCAGGTCCAGAACGCGGACACGAGCTCAACTGCAAACGGCAGAGCTCGTGTCCGCGTTCTGGACCTGACCCCGGAGTTATTTGCCGATACAGAAGCGGCTGAAGATGACGCCCAGCAGGTCGTCGGAGGAAAAGGCGCCGGTGATGCTCGATAGTTGGACTTGCGCCAGGCGCAGTTCTTCGGCGAACAGGTCCAGCGACTGGTCGTTTTGCGCGGCGTGCTCGCCGGCGCGGGCGAGGTGGGCGCCGGCGTTCTTCAGCGCGATCAAATGGCGTTCGCGCGCCAGGTAGAGCGATTCGCCCGTCTGCTGCCAGCCGGCGATGCGCAGCAGTTCCGCGCGCAGCAGGTCGATGCCGATGTGCTCGTGCGCCGACAGGTAGACGTGCGTGGCGTCTTCCATCGCGTCCACCGCCGGCTTGTGGCCGGATAAGTCGATCTTGTTCCAGATGCGCAGCACCGGTACGCCGGCCGGGAAGGCGGCGACGATGTTTTCGTCGGCGCGCGACGGGCCGTGGTCGGCGTCCAGCAGGTGCAGGATGACGTCGGCCTTGCCGACCTCGCCCCAGGTACGTTCGATGCCGATGCGTTCGACCACGTCCACCGATTCGTCGGCCGCGCGGATACCGGCGGTGTCGATGATGTTGAGCGGTATGCCTTCGATCTGGATGGTCTCGGTGACCTTGTCGCGCGTGGTGCCGGCGATCGGCGTGACGATGGCGACGTCCGTGCCGGCGAGCGCGTTCAGCAGCGACGACTTGCCGACGTTGGGCTGTCCGACCAGCACCACGTTCAAGCCCTCGCGCAGCAGCGCGCCTTGCGCCGCCTGCCGGAACACTTGCTCCAGCGCGCTGACGATGCCGGCCAGCTGGCCGCGCGCGTCGGATTTCTCCAGGAAGTCGATCTCTTCTTCCGGGAAGTCCAGCGTGGCTTCGACCAGCATGCGCAGGCCCGTCACGCCGTCGACCAGATTGTTGACCGTCTTCGAGAACGCGCCCGACAGCGATTGCGACGCGGACTTGGCGGCCGCTTCGGTCGAGGCGTCGATCAGGTCGGCGACGGCTTCGGCTTGCGCCAGGTCGAGCTTGTCGTTGAGGTAGGCGCGGCGCGTGAATTCGCCCGGCTCGGCCAGGCGCAGGCCCATCCCGGCACCCGCTTCCAGCACGCGCGCCAGCAGCAGTTGCAGCACGATCGGGCCGCCGTGGCCCTGCAGTTCCAGCACGTCTTCCCCGGTGTACGAGTTCGGGCCCTTGAACCAGATGGCGATGCCCTGGTCGATGATGGCGCCGTCGGCCTGCTTGAACGGGATGTAGGTGGCGTGGCGCGGCTGCAATGCGGTGGCGCCGAACAAGGCGGCGATCAGCGGTTTCAGGTCTTTGCCGGAGGCGCGCACGACGCCGATGCCGCCGCGCCCAGGTGCTGTGGCGATGGCGGCGATAGGGGAAGAGTCGAGATTCATAGGGAGATTGTAGAGGATATAAAAAAAGCCCGCGATCAACACGGGCTTTTAAGCAACAACAGCGTGAGCCGTTTACGCCTTGGCAGGCTCAGCCACGGCGAATTTCTTCGAGATCACATACTGCTGAGCGATCGACAGCACGTTGTTCACTACCCAGTACAGCACCAGGCCGGACGGGAAGAAGAAGAACATGACCGAGAACGCCAGCGGCATGAACAACATCATCTTCGCTTGCATCGGATCGGCAGGCGCCGGGTTCAGCTTGGTGGTGATGTACATCGAGATCGCATACAGCACCGGCAGGATGCAGTAAGGGTCATGCTGGGCCAGGTCGGTGATCCAGCCGATCCACGGCGCGCCGCGGATTTCGACCGACGCTTGCAGCACCCAGTACAGGGCGATGAAGACCGGCATCTGCACCAGGATAGGCAGGCAGCCGCCCAGCGGGTTGATCTTCTCGGCCTTGTACAGTTCCATGGTGGCCTGGTTCATCTTGGCCGGATCGCCTTTATAGCGCTCGCGGATCGCCTGCATCTTCGGCGTGACCAGCTTGACCTTGGCCATGCTGCGGTAACCGGCGGCCGACAGCGGGAAGAACAGCAGCTTGATCAGGATGGTGAAGGCGATGATGGTCCAGCCCCAGTTGCCCAGCACCGAGTGGATCTTTTCCATCACCCAGAACATCGGCTTGGCGATCACGGTCAGCCAGTTGTAATCCTTGACCAGCTCCAGGCCCTTCGATACCGGCTCCAGCAGCTTCGATTCCTGCGGACCCGAATACAGCTTGGCGTCATTGCTGACGGTGGCGCCCGGCGCCAGCGTGCCCAGCGGCTGCTTGACGCCGATGCCGTACACGTTGGTGTCGATTTTTTCCGTGGTGATTTCACGTTCCAGCTTGTCCTGCGGCACGAAGGCCGAGACGAAGAAGTGCTGCGAAATCGCGATCCAGCCGTTGTCGGCCTTGGTCGCGTGTTCCTGCAGCATCGGCTTGCCGGTCTTGGCGGCCTGGACCGCTTCTTTTTCCAGCGTCTCGAATTTCAGCTTCTCGTAGTGCTTCTCTTCGGTGTACAGGGTCGGGCCGGTGTAGCTGCTGTTGAAGAACGAGTCGCCGGCCGGCTTGTTGCCGTCGTGCGCCAGGCGCAGGTACAGGGTCGGGCTGACCGGCGCCGTGCCGACGTTGGTCACGTCGTGGCGCACGTCGATCACGTAGTCGCCGCGCTTGAAGGTGAAGGTCTTGGTCAGCTTGACGCCGCCCTCTTCCGACTCCAGCACCAGCTGGATCTGGTTGCCGTCGTTCAGCATGCGCGGACCCGGCTTGGCGACGAAACCGCTGATGTGGTTAGGCAGGTTAGGCGCGCCGATCAGGCCGGTCTGGGCCAGATAGGTCTTGCCGGTGGCGGCGTCGACGTCGAACAGCACGACGTTCTTGTTGTTGTCGCCAGGCTTGCAGGATTCGAACAGGCCGAAGCAGCCGTTGAACCAGCCCGGATGGCCGTTTTCCTTGTACTTCAACAGCTCCAGGCGCTTGATCACGCCGCCCTGGGTATCGATATCGGCACGGATCACATCGGTCGTGATGGTGATGCGCTCGCTCTTGAACTGGCTGGCGGTCGCGTCGGCGGCTGCGGTGGCGGCGCCAGGCACGGCGGCGGCGCCTGCGGCGGCAGCGGCCGGCACATCGGATTTCTTGGTCTCAGGCGCCTTGGCCGTCGGCGCAGGCTGCGGAGCGAACATCGACGGATGCCCAGTCGAAACCTGCCAGTTGTTCCAAAGAACGAACAGCGACACGGCAAACACGATCCACAGGATGGTACGTTTATTGATATCCATTAGGTATTTATCAGGAGTGGTTGCAACCGCAAGCGGTCGTTGAAGAATTCGATTTGCCGGCCGGGGGCACCGGATCGACACCGCCGTCATTCCAGGGATGGCAACGGCACACGCGCTTGAGCGCCAGCAGGCTGCCCTTGGCGGCGCCGTGGACTTGCAACGCTTCCAGCGCGTAGTTCGAGCAGCTCGGGTAAAACCGGCAGCTCGGCGTCATCATCGGGCTGATCGCCAGTTGATAGAAACGCAACAGGAAGCGGAGAACTTTTTTCATGGCGCTGTATGTGGTGACGGCGCCGGCGAAGGCAAGGGCGCAGGCTGCCTCGGGTGCAGCTTGGCCGCCTTGGCCTGGGCGAACATGCGTGCCAGTTCCACCCGCAAGGCCGCTTTCAGCTTTGCAGTGGTGGCGGGTCCGTCCTTGCTGTTGACCGGCTTGGACAGGCGCACCAGGCAATCGATGGCCGGCAGGCCGGTCTGGCGGAACAGTTCGCGGGTGACGCGCTTGATCGTGTTGCGCGTCACGGCGCGCGGCGCAAAGCGCTTGGCCACCACGACGCCCAGCCGCGCATGCGGCAAGTCGTTCAGACGGGTGTAGAGCACGAAGTGCGCGCTTTTTTGCGTAGGGCGCAAACGAAAAACGGATGAAAATTCATCCGTTTTAACGATACGCCGAACGCGCGCGAAGTCGTGTGAACCTTCGCCTGTCGAGCCGCTTGAAATACAGCTTTCCACGCGATCAGCTAACAAGCAGTTGGCTTATACAGCCAGACGCTTGCGGCCTTTTGCGCGACGTGCGTTGAGCACATCACGGCCACCACGGGTAGCCATACGAGCGCGGAAGCCGTGGGTACGCTTGCGGCGTACGACGGAAGGTTGGTAAGTACGTTTCATGTTGGTCTCGCTTAAAGCAGAAAAAAATGCAAAATCGGGTTGTGGCCCCGTCAGTTTTTGGTGCCAATGACACTTCGCGCACCTATGCCAACGCTCCGGCACAAGCTGGGTCCATCTCATCGCCCGCTAAATCCACGCTTACTCCATATTGACGTCCATGTGAATAAACAAGGAATACGGGCGGGGAACCCTGAATTATCAGCATTTCGGTCCCGCTTGTCAACAACTGACTGCCCCCGCCCGCCGCCCGGGCCACGCCAAAAGTGAGAAAAATAAGCGTCGTGCCTGTGGATAACTTTGGCGGTCGAGAGTAGAATAGCGCGTTACGTGTGGAGAACCTCGAAGTTATCCCACCCTGATTAGCAGTAAGAACATAGATAAAGATTCATGGAAAATTTCTGGCAGACCTGCTCCGCACAGTTGGAGTTGGAACTGACGCCGCAACAATTCAGCGCGTGGATTAAACCGCTCATCCCCCTCGACTACGAGGCGGGCAAGTTGCGTGTGGCCGCCCCGAATCGCTTCAAGCTGGACTGGGTCAAGAGCCAGTTCGCCAGCCGCATCACCGCCCTGGCCTGCCAGTACTGGGAGGCGCCGACCGAAGTGCAGTTCGTGCTCGATCCGCGCATGTCGACGGCGGTCAAGGCCAAGGCCGTCGTGCCGGCGCCGGAATACAACGGCGGCGTGCCGGACATCAATGTGCGCGCCAACGACCCGGTGCCGTCGGTGCCCGAGCTGCCGGCCTCGGCCGCCCCGCGCCGCGAGCAGAGCCGCATCAACACCGACCTGACCTTCGACAGCTTCGTGACCGGTAAGGCCAACCAGCTGGCGCGCGCCGCCGCCATTCAAGTGGCCAACAACCCGGGCGTGTCGTACAACCCGCTGTTCTTCTACGGCGGCGTCGGCCTGGGTAAGACCCACTTGATCCACGCCATCGGCAACCAGGTGATGGCCGACCAGCCGGGCGCCAAGATCCGCTACATCCACGCCGAGCAGTACGTGCGCGACGTGGTGACGGCCTACCAGCGCAAGGGCTTCGACGATTTCAAGCACTACTATCACTCGCTCGACATGCTGCTGATCGATGATATTCAATTCTTTGGCGGCAAAAGCCGCACGCAGGAAGAGTTCTTCTATGCGTTCGAGGCCCTGATCGCCGCCAAGAAACAGATCATCATCACCTCGGATACCTATCCGAAGGAAATCACCGGCATGGACGACCGCCTGATCTCGCGCTTCGACTCCGGCCTGACGGTCGCCATCGAACCGCCCGAGCTGGAAATGCGCGTCGCGATTTTGCTGAAGAAAGCCAAGCAGGAAGGCGTGACCTTCTCGGACGACGTCGCCTTCTTCGTGGCCAAGCACCTGCGCTCCAACGTGCGCGAGCTGGAAGGCGCGCTGCGCAAGATCCTGGCGTACTCGCGCTTCCACGGCAAGGACATCACGATCGATATCGTGAAGGAAGCGCTGAAGGACTTGCTGTCGGTGCAGAACCGCCAGATTTCCGTGGAAAACATCCAGAAAACGGTGGCCGACTTCTTCAACATCAAGGTTGCCGACATGTACTCGAAGCGCCGTCCCGCGAACATCGCGCGGCCGCGCCAGATCGCCATGTACCTGGCCAAGGAATTGACGCAGAAGAGCCTGCCGGAGATCGGCGAGCTGTTCGGCGGACGCGACCACACGACCGTGCTGCACGCCGTGCGCAAGATCGCGCTGGACCGCACCAAGAACCCGGAATGCAACCACGAACTGCACGTGCTGGAACAGACGCTGAAGGGCTAGCCTGACGCATGGTTTGCCTTTATGATTCAGGCAACCATGCACGACTGCTCACAAGGCAAACTTGCTATAAAAATATCGTTTAATCCGTCTTAATCTTTACTATTGAGGACAATCTATGCAATTGGTCAAAACCACCCGAGATACCCTTCTCCGGCCACTGCAGATCGTGAGCGGTATTGTCGAGCGTCGGCACACTATGCCGATTCTGGCCAATATCCTCATCCGCAAAGAGGGCGAAAGCGTATCCTTCCTGTCGACCGACACTGAGGTCCAGATCACCACCAACGCCGAGATCGGCTCCGGCAGCGAAGTGACCGGCACCACCGTCGCCGCGCGCAAGCTGCTCGACATCCTGCGCGCGCTGCCGGAATCGGGCGACGTCACGATGACCCTGCTGAACAAGCGCCTGACGGTACAGACCGGCAAATCGCGCTTCGCGCTGCAAACGCTGGCCGCCGAAGAATTCCCGACCGTGCAGCAGGCCGAGACCTTCACCGCCAGCGTCACGCTGCCGCAAAAGACCCTGAAGCACCTGTTCAACATGGTGCACTTCTCGATGGCCCAGCAGGACATCCGCTACTACCTGAACGGCCTGCTGCTGGTCCTGGACGGCAAGAACGTGATCGCCGTAGCCACCGACGGCCACCGCCTGGCGTTCTGCCAGGTCGAGACCGAGCAATCGTTCGAGCGCCAGGAAGTCATCATCCCGCGCAAGACCATCATCGAACTGCAGCGCCTGCTGGAAGAAAACGACGAGACGGTCCAGCTGGACATCGCCGCCAACCAGGTCAAGCTGACCTTCGCCGACATCGAGCTGATCTCGAAGCTGGTCGAAGGCAAGTTCCCCGACTACACGCGCGTGATCCCTAAGGGTTACAAGAACGAATTCACGATCGGCCGCGATGAGCTGCTGCGTTCGCTGCAACGCGCCGCCATCATGACCAGCGACAAGTTCAAGGGCGTACGCTGCATCATCACCCCGGGCAGCATGAAGATCAGCTCGACCAACGCCGACCAGGAAGAAGCGGTCGAAGAACTGGAAATCGACTACGGCGGCGACAGCGTCGACATCGGCTTCAACGTGACCTACCTGTTGGATGTATTGAACAACCTGAAATGCGACCAGGTCAACGTCGCGCTCGGCGATTCGAACTCGTCGGCGCTGATCTCGATCCCGGACAATGCCGACTTCAAGTACGTCGTCATGCCGATGCGCATATAAAATCGTAACAGCAGCACCGTCGCCGTCATTCCCGCGCAAGCGGGAATCCATGCTGAGCGTCATAAGATACTCGACATGGATCCCCGCCTGCGCGGGGACGACGGGGAAGTTTCCCAGTAATTCGTCCCATTGAGAAAGCAGCACATGTCCGCCATCCCAGAAGAGAATCCAGTACCAGTACCGGCCAAAACCGAAGAATACGGCGCAGCATCCATTCAGATCCTCGAAGGCCTGGAAGCCGTCCGCAAGCGTCCCGGCATGTACATCGGCGACACCTCCGACGGCACCGGCCTGCATCACTTGGTGTTCGAAGTGCTGGACAACTCGATCGACGAATCGCTGGCCGGCCACTGCACGGAAATCCACGTCACGATCCACTCGGACAACTCGATCTCGATCACCGACAACGGCCGCGGCGTGCCGACCGGCCTGAAGATGGACGACAAGCACGATCCGAAGCGCTCCGCCGCCGAGATCGTCATGACCGAACTGCACGCCGGCGGCAAGTTCGACCAGAACTCGTACAAGGTCTCGGGCGGCCTGCACGGCGTGGGCGTCTCGTGCGTCAACGCGCTGTCCAAGCTGCTCAAGCTGACCATCCGCCGCGACGGCAAAGTGCACTACATGGAATTCGTGCGCGGCGTGCCGCAGAACCGCGAACTGGAAGAGAAGGACGGCTTCGCCGTCTCGCCGATCAAGGTCATCGGCGAAACCGACAAGCGCGGCACCGACGTCCACTTCTGGGCCGACGAAGAAATCTTCACGCACGTCGAATTCCACTACGAAATCCTGGCCAAGCGCATCCGCGAACTGTCGTTCCTGAATAACGGCGTCAACATCAAGCTGACCGACCAGCGCAACGGCAAGGAAGAGATCTTCGCGTTCGAAGGCGGCACCCGCGGCTTCGTCGAATACATCAACAAAGCCAAGACCGTGCTGCACCCGACCGTGTTCCAGGCCACCGGCGAACGCCTGTCGGACCAGGGCACCAACATCTCGGTCGACGTCTCGATGCAATGGAACGACGCCTACAACGAGCAGGTGCTGTGCTTCACCAACAACATCCCGCAGCGCGACGGCGGCACCCACCTGACCGGCCTGCGCGCCGCGATGACCCGCGTCATCAACAAATACATCGACGAGCAGGAATTCGCCAAGAAAGCCAAGGTTGAAATCTCCGGCGACGACATGCGCGAAGGCCTGACCTGCGTGCTGTCGGTCAAGGTGCCGGAGCCGAAGTTCTCGTCGCAGACCAAGGACAAGCTGGTCTCGTCGGAAGTGCGCGGCCCGGTCGAAGAGATCGTCGCCAAGACGCTGTCGGACTACCTGCAGGAAAAACCGAACGACGCCAAGATCATCTGCGGCAAGATCGTCGAAGCGGCGCGCGCGCGCGAAGCGGCCCGCAAGGCCCGCGACCTGACCCGCCGCAAAGGCGTCATGGACGGCCTGGGCCTGTCGGCCAAGCTGGCCGACTGCCAGGAAAAAGACCCGGCGCTGTGCGAACTGTACATCGTCGAGGGTGACTCCGCAGGCGGCTCCGCCAAGCAGGGCCGCGACCGCAAGTTCCAGGCCATCCTGCCGCTGCGCGGCAAGGTGCTGAACGTGGAAAAGGCGCGCTTCGAAAAGATGCTGTCGTCGGAACAGATCACCACGCTGATCGCCACGCTGGGCACCTCGATCGGCCCGGACGAATTCAACGTCGAAAAGCTGCGCTACCACCGCATCATCATCATGACCGATGCGGACGTCGACGGCGCCCACATCCGCACGCTGCTGCTGACGCTGTTCTACCGCCAGATGCCACAGCTGGTCGAGCGCGGCCACATCTACATCGCGCAACCGCCGCTGTACAAGGTCAAGGCCGGCCGCGACGAGCGCTACCTGAAGGATGACGCGGAAGAAGCCAGCTACATGATGAACGTGGCGCTCAACACCGCCGCGCTGATGCCGCGCGAAGGCGCCGATCCGATCGTCGGCGAGCCGCTGGGCGAACTGGTACGCCAGTTCAACCTGGCCAACGTCATCATGACGCGCCTGACGCGCGTGATCGACCGCGCCGCGCTGACCGCCATCATGACCGGCGTGACCCTGAACCTGGACACGCAAGAGCAGGCCGAGGCATCGGCCCGCGCGCTGGTGGCCGAGATCAACGACATCGCGGTCAAGGTCACGGTGATTTCGGACGAGCTGTCCGAGAAGCACGCGCTGCGCATCGAGCGTATGCACCACGGCAACATCAAGGTCAGCGCGATCGACGCCGACTTCGTGCAGGGCGCGGACTACAACGTCCTGGCCAGCGCGGCAGCCACGTTCAAGGGTCTGATCGGCGAAGGCGCGTACGTGCGCCGCGGCGAAGGCGATCGTACCAAGGAATCGGCCGTGGTCGACTTCCACCAGGCGATGCAGTGGCTGCGTGATGAGGCGGAGCGTGTGGTATCCAAGCAGCGCTACAAAGGTCTGGGCGAGATGAATCCGGAGCAGCTGTGGGAAACCACCATGGATCCGACCGTGCGCCGCTTGCTGAAGGTGCAGATCGAGGACGCGATTGCTGCGGATCAGATCTTTACGACGCTGATGGGTGATGATGTGGAGCCTCGCCGAGCGTTCATTGAGAACAACGCGCTGCGTGCTGGCAACATCGACGTTTGAGTTTACAGTGTCTGTCGATACCGCAAAGAAAACTGTGACAGATTGGTAAGGAAATTGTCCAAGTAATGAAAAAAAGGCTCCTAGGAGCCTTTTTTTTCATTCGGTTAAAGCAAGAACAACTTAAGATCTTTCGCCAGCTCGACACTCCAGTGAGTGCAATCAGAACCCAACCTGTTGATTTGCACCGAAAATTGACCCACTTTCCCCAGTAATTTGCAACTGAATCTGACCCACGTGAAGAGCACAATTCGACCTGTCTCATCGGCAGGAGAACGGAGTGATCAACGTGGCGTTACTAGGCATAATTCGACGCTGGCACATTCGTGACCAGATTCCCCTACGGGAGATTGCCAGAAGGCTGGGCATCTCACGTAACACCGTCCGGCGCTACTTGCGTTCGGAGACCACCGAGCCTAGCTATGCGGAACGCCGTATAGCGAGCGGGCTGGATAAATATTCCGTGCAGTTATCAGGATGGCTCAAGGCCGAGACGGGCAAGCCGCGTAAGCAGCGCCGTAGTTTGAAACAGATCCACGCGGACCTGAAGGAGCTGGGATATGAAGGATCCTACGATCGCGTGGCAGCGTTTGCCAGGCAGTGGAAGGCGGGTCAAACTGAGTGGGTCAATTCATCGAGCAAACGAACAGATATCGCAGCCATTGCTACCGTCAGGTCCCCGGTGCGCGTAGCTAATGATACGCTTCCGGACTTCCGCGCGGACCGTGACTGGGTCTGTACCACTCGACCTCGTACTCGCCCCGGTAGGTGAAAGAAGCGCTCATGCAGCCCGAAGATTCCTTCATGCGCGACACAACGATTCAACGTTT
Source organism: Duganella sp. CT11-25 (assembly GCF_047302815.1). Taxonomy (NCBI): domain Bacteria; kingdom Pseudomonadati; phylum Pseudomonadota; class Betaproteobacteria; order Burkholderiales; family Oxalobacteraceae; genus Duganella; species Duganella sp. CT11-25. Next base: position 4,809,953 of record NZ_JBKBFD010000001.1, on the reverse strand, counting down.
TGAATTCACCTATGAGCTGGCGTGGAAGGCACTCAAGCTTTGGCTGGAGACCAAGGACATCACAGTCCTGAACGCACTCTGAATGCGGCGCTTGAACAAGGCCTGCTGGCCGATGGCAATGTCTGGAGCCAGTTACACCGGATGCGCAATCTCACCAGTCACACTTACGATGAAGCCAAAGCGGTGCAGGTTTATCGCTTTATCAAAAACAACGGGATCCAATTATTCCGTGCACTGGCGGAAAAGGCACACATATGGGAGCTTTAGCCAAGAATACATTGACGTTCGGCCTGAGCGCGGAGATTCTGAATGATCTGCGTGAGGTATTTTCGCAGTTTGCCGACATCGATCGTGTGCTGATCTACGGTTCGCGTGCACACGGGGACTTCCGCCCTGGCTCGGATATCGATTTGGCAGTACTGGCTCCGATGATGGAGACGCACGAGTTTTCAAAGCTATGGATGGCGCTCGACGATTTGCCCATCATCTTCAGATTGGACGTGTCGCTGCATCACGAAGTCGCCGACCAGCAGTTGAAGCACAACATGCTGGCTGATGGGATTACGCTGTACCAGGCTGCAACAAACTCCTCTACTTCACCGCCGCCTTCACAGGTGTGAAGGTTAGATCCTTGAAGTCATAGCTGAAGTCCGTCTCGGTCGAAATCGGCGCCATCTTCATGCGCTCGATGCTGCCGTCGGGATTGAGCGCAAAGCTGACGTAGGCGTCGGCGTTGAAGTTGCGCTCCTTCCAGCGGACGATGAAGGTGTCGTGCTGGAAGTGCTCCAGCTCTCCCGTCAGGTCCGACGTGCGCGTGAAGCGCATGATGCGCTTCTTGCCTTCCGCGCGGATCGTGACCTTGCCGTACCACGCGTCCTCATACTCGCCGTCGTAGGCCGCCAGCGGCAGCGATGGCGAAGATTTGGCGGCGCGCGCCGCTACCTCTTTGCCCTGCCGCTCCAGCTCTTCCTTGTGCGCCGCCGCTTCCTGGTCGGCGTACAGCTTGATCCAGTCGCGCGGCGCCACGCTCAGGTACTGATCCAGGATGCGGTAGTAGATCGACGCCATCGCCGGGCTGTTCTCGGCGTTGGTGAGGATGGCGATGCCGAGCTTCTCTTCCGGCACCATCAGCACCGTCGAGTAGAAGCCCTGCAGCGCGCCGCCGTGCATGGCGATCTTGCGGCCTTTGTAGTCGCGCAGGTTGAAGCCGAGGCCATAGGCGTAGAAGTTCGGCTTGGTCGCTTCCAGGCCCGGCTTCGGTTCGCGGATACGCATCGGCGTCTGCTCGGTCCACAGTTCCGCCGCCTGCTTGGCGCTGATCAGCTGTGTGCCGTTTTCCATCTTGCCCTGGTTGAGCAGCACGTTCATCCAGCGCGCGATGTCTTCGGCGTTGGTGTTGATGCCGACCGCGCCGACCGCGTTCGGTACCGGCATCGGCTTGACCACGGCGGCCTTGTCGTTGATCTTGCTGTGCGGTGCGGAGTAGTCGTCCGTGGCCAGCATGTCGGCGACGCTGGTCTTGGTGCCGCTCATGCCCAGCGGCGCGAGGATGCGGTCGTGGATGGCCGCGCCCCATGGCTTGCCGGTCTTCTCGGCGATGATCTTGCCGGCGACGATGTAGAGCAGGTTGTCGTACGCGTAGCTGGCGCGGAAGCTGGTGGCCGGCTTGACGTGGCGCAGTTGGGTGATGATTTCGTCGGTGCTGAAGTTGGTGCTCGGCCACCACAGCAGGTCGCCCGCGCCCAGGCCAAGGCCGCTGCGGTGCGTGAGCAGGTCGCGTACGGTCATGGCGCCGGTGACGTAGGAGTCGTGCATCTGGAAGCCCGGCAGGTGCTTGGTGACCGGATCGTCCCAGGCGATCTTGCCTTCGTCGACCAGCATCGCCAGCGCGGCGGCCGTGAAGGCCTTGGAATTGGAGGCGACTTCAAACAGCGTCTTGCCGTCGACCGGTTTCGGGTCGCCCAGCTTGCACACGCCGTAGCCCTTGGCGACGACGACCTTGCCGTCCTTGACGATGGCGATGGCGATGCCGGGCACGTCGAAGGCCTTCAGGACGCGGTTGACGTCGGCGTCCAGGTTAAACGCGGGGGCGGCGGAGGCTGGCGAGATGACGGCGACAGGGGCGGCGGCAGGTGCTGCAATGGTTGCGCCGACCTCCGTGCCGATGAAGGCCAGCGCCAGCGCGGCCGATACAAAAGTGCGGGAAAATGTCATTATTTTTTAAACTGTTTGTCGACCGATGCCTGCGTTACAGGGTGATAGTGCGTGCGCGCCTTGGCATAGACGGCTTTGGCCCAGTCCTTGTCGGCCGGGTTCTTCAGCAGCGCGGTGTACAGCGGCACGACGAACTTCTGGCGGCCTACGCTCATCAGGAAGGTGTTGAGCGGTTCGCGCACGTTGTAGCCTGCCTTGACGGCGCCCAGGTAGAAGCGGAACGCGATTTCGTTGTTGCCGCTCTTGGCCAGGCCGAATGCCTGGTCCAGCTCCGCCATCTGCGTGGCGTTGGCCTTGCCGTCGATGTCGTTCAGGAAGTGCATCCACTCCAGTGCGATCCAGTTCTTGCCGTTCAGACCAGCGGTCGGCAGCTCGCCCTTGAGCCATGCGGTGCGCTGCTCGTCCAGCGCGGCCAGGCGCGGCGAGGCCGCGTGCTTGGCGGTGGCTGGAATGCCAGGACCGTACAGCCATTCTTCCAGCTCGGCCGGCGCCATGTATTCAGGATGCGCGTCCAGCAGGTTCTTTTTCAGGTAGTCGACGAATTCGTCGGTGGTGGCCGACTTGAAGGCGTGCGAGTCGAACCAGCCGCGCAGGAACGGATCGAACACTTCGCGTCCGGCGCGCTGCTCCAGCGTGCGCAGCAACCATGCGCCCTTCGGATAAATCAGGCCGCCGTCGGAGTAGGCTTTCGGATCGTTGTCCGCGCCGCGCGTGGCCAGTACCTGCTTGGCCGGCGGGATGGCGGGCAGCGACGCCATCGCTTCTTCCTGCTCCACTTGCAGGTTCATCTCGGCGACTTCTTCGCCGTACAGCTTCTCGACGATGCGGGTGGTGACGTAGGTGGTGAAGCCTTCGTTGAGCCACATGTGCTTCCACGAGGCGTTGGTCACCAGGTTGCCGGACCACGAGTGCGCCAGTTCATGCGCGATCAGGTCGACCAGGCTCTTGTCGCCGGCGATCATGGTCGGCGTGAGGAAGGTCAGGCGCGGGTTCTCCATGCCGCCGAACGGGAACGACGGCGGCAGCACGATCATGTCGTATCGGTCCCAGCGATACGGGCCGTACAGGCTTTCCGCTGCAGAGATCATTTTTTCGGTGTCGGACAGTTCGTTGGCGGCGGCTTCGATGCGCGCGGGTTCGGCGTAGACGGAGGAGCGCGGGCCGAGGTTGCGCACTTCGATCTCGCCGATGGCGATCGCCAGCAGGTACGATGGAATCGGCTGCGCCATCTTGAATTTCCAGCCGCCGGCACCGGTGGCGTTCTGGTCGTTCTCGGCGCTCATCACCACGCGCAGGCCGGCCGGCGCGTCGATGCGGGCGCTGTAGGTGAAGCGCACGGCGGGCGTGTCCTGCACCGGCGCCCACGAGCGGGCGTGGATGTCTTCCGACTGGCTGAACATGAACGGCCGCTTGCCGGACATGGTCTGCTCCGGCGACATCCATTGCAGCGCGGCGGCGGACGGCGCGGTGCGGTAGTACACGCGCACCTTCTGCGGCTGGAACGGCAGGGCGATGCGCAGCGCGCGGCCCTTTTCCACATCCAGCTTGTCGAGCATGAAGGAGGCGGCGACCCAGCGGCCGGCGGGGTTCTGCACCTGCACCTTGGAGATGCTCAGCTCATTCGTGTCCAGCACCAGCGTGCGGGCCGACTTGTCGATCCAGTTCAGCGTCAGTTCGGCGTAGCCGCCCAGGGTCTTGTGGCCGAAGTCGGCCTTCAGGTCCAGATACAGGTCGCTGGTGCGCACCTGGTCGTAGCGGGCGTAGCTCAACGGGTCGGCGTGGGCGGCAAGCGACATCAGTGCGGATAGCACGAGCGCGGACATGGTCTTCTTGATAGGCATGGTGATCTTTTCTATGAATTGCACAGGCGCGAAGCAGAATAGCATAGCCATGTATCTGCGATGTGTACAGCGGCTAACCTATGATATGATGCCGCCTGAAATTGGGGAGTAGTCGGCTTGCGTCATCCCTGGCGCGAGAACCTGTGTCAACATAATCGGTCCGCAGACCGTGGTGCAGGTGGTTGAAAAACTTGACGAGACCATGATCACAGCGCGGCCATTCTGGGCCGGAGCCGCGCTTGGATCATTGGTTAATCGTTCCGGCCCGCGTACTTCATACAAACCCAATGGAAGCTTTCCTCGTCTCCACAGGCATCGTCGCTCTCGCTGAAATCGGCGACAAAACCCAGCTGCTCGCCTTCGTCCTGGCCGCCAAGTTCCGCCGCCCGCTGCCCATCATCGCCGCGATTTTCGTCGCCACCATCGCCAACCATGCGTTTGCGGCCGCCATCGGCACCTGGATCACCAGCCTGCTCGGGCCCAATGTGCTGCGCTGGGTGCTGGGCGCGTCCTTCATCGCAATGGCCGCGTGGACGCTGGTGCCGGACAAGATCGACGATGACGACGTCCCGCTGGCCAAATACGGCGTGTTCCTGACCACGCTGATCGCCTTCTTCATCGCCGAGATGGGCGACAAGACCCAGGTCGCCACGGTGGCGCTGGCGGCCCGCTACGACAGCCTGGTGGCCGTGGTCTGCGGCACCACCTTCGGCATGATGCTGGCCAATGTGCCGGCGGTTTACCTGGGCGACAAGATCGCCAACCGGGTCCCGCTCAAGCTCGTACATGGCATTGCAGCATTTATATTTGCCGTGCTGGGAGTGGCTACGCTGCTGGGCGCAGGCGAAAAACTGGGTATGTAACGCCCGAAAATTTACATTTTTTCTGTGCGTTGCCGCACCGACCAATCAACATTAACAATATATTATTATTGTTCTTTGGATACAGATTGCGAGGTTATATGGCATTGATGAGCAAATTGGCGGCGCTGGCATTGTGCGCCGCCGCCATGTTGAACGTTCACGCCAGCCCTGCCGTGATCACCGCGGTAACCCATGTGCAGGCATCGTCCCCATATCAGCAGGCCGCCGTACGGTCTGCCCCCACGCAGGCACAGGCCATGTCCCGTCCTGCGGCAAACGCCCCGGCACCGTCGCCCGTGCCGGAACCCATCCACTACAAACTCATGCTGCTTGGCCTGGCGATGTTGCTAGCGCTTGGCCGACGCGGCGCCACGCCGTCCAAGCCCTGGACCAAGTAAGCGTAAGCCTCAGGCTTACTGCGCGATCAGACTAACGTCATCGATCAGGAAGGACGTCGCTACCGTCGATCCTTCCACCCCTTCAAAGTAGATGCGCACCGTCTGGCCCTTGTAGGCCGACAGGTCGAAACTCTTCTGCACGTAGGCGCTGCCCTTGTTCAGGTTCGAGTAGGTGCCCAGCGTGGCCAACACCGCGTTGGCCGTGCTGCGCACCTGCACCTTCAGCGTGTCGTAGGCGGTGGTGGTCGTGGTTTCGCTGGAGACCACCTTCAGCCAGAACGACAGATTGGCGCTGGCGGCGGACGACGGGATCGTCACCGCTTGGTACAGCGTATCGGTATGCGCGCTGCCGTAGCCGTCCAGCCATGCCTTGTAGGTGCCGCCATGCCCCGCCTGGCTCGCATCCGATGAGATCACGCCGGACGTCGCCGTCCATGACGCGGCGCCCGATTCGAATCCACCATTGACGATCAGCTCCGTCGCCACCGGCGGCGTGGTGCCGCCGCCGCTGGTCTGCGTGACCCAGATCGGCGCCGACCACAGGATATTGCCGTCGTTCTGCGTCAGCTTGGCGTAGTAAAAGTGCTCGCCGACTGCAGGCGTGAGCGTGGTGCTGGCGGTGGTGGAGAGCTGCGTCACCGTGCCGTTGCGGCCCGGTACACCCTCGTAGATCTTCACCGTCGATACCGTCTTGCCGCTGCTGCTGGCGAAGTTGGCGATCAGGTTCAGCGTGCCGCTGTTGGTGAAGCGCTCGCCCATCACATGGCCGTTGGCGGTCAGGATCAGTTGCGAGGTCTTGTCCATGGTCGCGAACACGCGGCGCGCCTTGATGGCGGCGATCATGCTGGCTGACGACAGCGTGGTGCCGGTCGGGATCAGCACACCGGTGCGATTGGTGTACGAGGCGCCCCAGTTGGCGCAGTGGTTATCCTGGTCGGTGGAGAAGGCCACGTGGAAGCCCGCCTCCAGCGCCTTGTTGCAGGCGCCTTCGTAGGTGCTGCGGCTGGTCTCGGTCTCGCTGGTGTTGGTCGAGAAGGCGGAGGTGTTGAGCACCTCGCACAGGGCCATGGCCTGGTCGCCGTCCGCCGTGAAGCCGAACGGCGTGCTGTTGACCAGGAACTGGCCGGAGGTTTCCGGATGATTGAACTGGCCCACCCAGCCGCGCTGGCGCATCAGCGTGTACACGGCGGCATAGTCGTTCTTCGGCGTCAGCGTGTCGGCGATCAGCTGGCCGCTGCTGTTGCTCTCCCAGCCCAGCAGCTCGGTGGTGTTGAAGATGTTCATATGGCCGCCGTTGTTGATGACGCCCCACTCCAGGCCATACATCCCCAGGAAGCCGGGGTGGGCGCTGTTGTAGTTCGCGGCCGCGGTCAGGCCGGACTGGAACAGCGCCTTGGCGACGGCAGGATCGGCCGAGGCGTTGGTGCTGTCGGAACCGTCGTACATGTGATTGTGCTCGGACGCCATCAGGAAATCGAGGCCCCTGCCCTGCGCGTAGGCATAGGCGTCGGCCGGGCCGAGCGCCGCGCTTTGCGGATTCTGCGCGCCGGTGCAGCTGGCCAGCGGACCGCCGCCGTCGCTGTGATTGGTCTGGCTGTGCAGGTTGCCGAGGTAGACGGTGTACGGCAGCGATGCCGTCGCCGCCACCGCACCCTGCACCACCCTGCCGTCGGTACGCGCCGCGCGCGCCACTGGGTGCGACGTCGGCAGCGCCTTGAAGGCGGGCATGGGCTGCGCCTGCGCCTGGCCCACGGAGATGTCCCAGCTTTGCTCGATGGCCTCGTCGCCGGTCACGGCGCGCATGCGCGCCTGGTACACGCCGTCGCTCAGGATCAAGCCGTTGGCGCGGCCGTCCCAGGCGATGGCGACATCGACCGGCTTGCCGCCGATGCGCTGCACACCCTGCCACTGCTGCACCACCACGCCGTCCGGGCTGACCAGTTCCAGCCGCCAGTTCACATCCTGCTCGCTCTCCAGCAGCGGAAAATCGAACGCCAGCTTGAAGGTACGTGCCTCGGGACGATCCTGGCCGCCGCTGGCGTCGGCGGTGAACGGCGCGTGCAGCGTCGCCTCGAATTCATGGTGATCGGCCTTGGACGCATGGGCCACGCTGGTGACCCCGGAGGACAACATTAACGCCATCGCAAGCCGGGACAGCAACTTAGATTTGTTCATTGTTTTCTCTCCTCTCTCTGCGGTTGGGAATGCCAATCTTGGCAACTATGCATGACAGGAAGATGACAAACAAATACGATTATTCTTGGCTATTCAGATGTCTTTCAAATAAATGTGCCGACGCCCGGAGAGTGCGCCGCAACAGCAGGAAGCCTTATGCTACCTGCTGTTGCGGCGATGCTGAAAATGTCCGGAATGGGACAGAATGTTAAGAATGGGACGCCGGCGGCAGCAGCAGTTCGACCTGGTGCACGCTGCCGGTATCGCTCAGTTCTATCATCTGGTCGTGCTGCGGCACGCCGTCCACCGTCAGCAACGGCGCCCCGCCCTCGGCCTTCACCACGCGGATCACATACGTCGAACCGCCATGGCGGTAGCTCAGCGTGAACGTGTTCCAGCCTTCCGGCATGCGCGGCGCCATCGTCAGGTGATGCGCGGTGCGCGTCAATCCCAATAGCGATTCGATGATCAGGCGGTACATCCAGCCCGACGAGCCGGTGTACCAGCTCCAGCCGCCGCGCCCCACGTGCGGCGCCACCGCGTAGACGTCGGCCGTCACCACGTACGGCTCCACCTTGTATTTCGCCGCGCCTTCCGCCGTCCCGCCGTGCATGACCGGATTGATCATGCGCGCCAGTTCCCATGCGCGTTCCGTGTCGCCCAGGCGGGCGAAGGCCATCGCGGTCCAGATCGCGGCGTGGGTGTACTGGCCACCGTTCTCGCGCACGCCCGGCACGTAACCACGGATGTAGCCCGGATTCGGCCCGTTCTTGTCGAACGGCGGATCGAGCAGCTGGATGATCCCTGAGTCACGCCGCACCAGGCGCTGGTTGACCTGCTCCATCGCGCCGCGTACCCGCACCGGATCGGCGGCGCCGGACAGCACGCCCCAGCTTTGCGAGATCGAGTCGATCTGGCATTCCTCGTTGGTGTGCGAGCCAAGCGGCGTGCCGTCGTCGAAGTAGGCGCGGCGATACCATTCGCCGTCCCATGCGTTCTGCTCGACGTTGGCGGCCAGCTTCTTCGCATGGTCGCGGCATTCGGTCGCGAAGTCCACGTCATGGCGCAGCTCCGCCACTTCGGCGAAGCGCTTCAGCACTTCGCACAGGAAGAAGGCCAGCCACACACTCTCCCCCTTGCCATGTTCGCCGACCTTGTCCATGCCATCGTTCCAGTCGCAGGAACCGATCAGCGGCAGGCCGTGCTCGCCGAAGCGCAGGCCGTTGCGGATCGCCCGCACGCAATGGTCGTACAGCGTGCCTTGCTCGCTGGAGCGGGCCGGCATGTCGTAGTACGAATCCTCTTCCGGCTTGACGGGACGCCCTTCCAGGTAAGGCGCCGTTTCATCCAGCACGCCGATGTCGCCGGTGCCGATCACATAGCGCCAGGCGCCCAGCGGCAGCCAGAGGTAGTCGTCCGAGCAGTGCGTGCGCACGCCACGGTCCGACGGCGGATGCCACCAGTGCTGCACATCGCCTTCCAGGAACTGGTGCGCGGCGCAGAGCATCAGCTGGTCGCGCAGCAGCTGCGGTTGCGTGTGGATGGTGGCCATCGCATCCTGCAGTTGGTCGCGGAAGCCGAAGGCGCCGCCGGACTGGTAGTAGCCGCTGCGCGCCCAGATGCGGCAGGCGATGGTCTGGTACATCAGCCAGCCATTGGCGATGACGTCCAGTTCCGGTTCCGGCGTCTGGATCTGCACCGCGCCCAGTGTCTGTTGCCAATGCGCGTGGACGGCGGCCAGCGCTTCCTGTGCGGCGCCGGCGCTGCGATGCTTCTGTACCAGGCTGCTGGCATCCGCATTGCGTCGGCCCGCCACGCCCAGCACGAAGACGATCTCGCGCTCCTGACCCGGCAGCAGGTCGAACGGGGCCTGGATCGCGGCGCAGGCATCGAGCCCGGCGCCGACCTTGCCCGACAGGCGCGAACGGCGCAGCGCGGCCGGCGCGGCCAAGGTGCCGTTGCGGCCCATGAACTCGGTGCGGTCGCCGCTGACGCTGCGCAGCGTGGCGTCGCAATTGAAGAAGGCGACGCGGCCGGTGAACTCGGTGTTGTAGGGGTTCTTGGCGAACATCGCGCCGCTGACCGGATCGACCTCGGTGATGATGTGCATGCCGGACTTGGAGCGCATGTCGCCCAGCACCCACTCGACGTAGCCGGTGGCCGACAGGCGCCGCGTCACCAGCGAATCGTTGCGCACCTTGAGCACCGTGTACTTGATCGGCGCATCGACTGCGACGAAGGTGGTCATCTCGGTGTAGATGCCGGCCTCGATATGTTCGAACACGCTGTAGCCGAAGCCGTGCCGCGTGACGTAGACGCCGTTGCCGCGCGCCGGCAAGGCGGTCGGCGACCAGAACTGGCCGCTCTGCTCATCGCGCAGGTAGAACGCTTCGCCGCTGCCGTCGCTGACCGGATCGTTGTGCCACGGCGTCAGGCGGAACTCGTGCGCGTTCTCGTGCCAG